>CAXXVV010000009.1:0-261605 GCA_963678305.2 Victivallales bacterium | reverse complement strand
ATTTTTAGAGTCCAGCGCAAGCGGCGTAATCGTCAACGAAAATGTTGCGAGTATGATAAACAAGGCCGCGAAAAACAACGACGTCGATCGCTGTGCCTTCATCTTCAGCCGGTAATACTCGACCATATATTCGAAATAGTTGACCAGCCCTTTTCTTGCTCTGGTTTCCAGATCTTTGGAATAAAAGTCTTTTTTGATCTTAATTTCCAGGATAATGTCTTTATCCAAAGGAATATCGTCGGAGCAATCTTCAATGTAGTTTATGACATTCTGATTCAAATCTTTTTTGCGGATCGGATTATGATCGAGCTTATTGAAAATATCCAGGTACGAATCGGGGGAGAGCTTTATGATAAAAGCATTTTCCGATTCGTTGAAGTCATAAATTTTTCGCAATATATCATGCATTTTTTCCCGGCCTGAATTAAGAAAAGAGTTTGAAGCAATTTTCTCAATATTCGACTGATGTAACTATCAGGCAGGCAATCACAATAATTGTCTGTCCGAATAATAATATAATCCTTGCTTGCCGCAAATACAATATCCCCATGTAAAGTGATATTAAAAATCACATCCATATTTGAAAGGAAAAAAGATTATAAATATAGAATCCCATAGGAATTACAAGACCGATGGGACATATATGTTTCAGTTCAGAATACCAGTTTGACCGGAAGTTTGTCGTGCCATGATTTGATGGCGGCCGAAGCGGTGAGTTGAGCAACCGCACCGGCAATGACTCCGGTCTCAATCTCCACTTCACCAGCTACGGCACGACGAAAGAACTCAAGTTCATTGTAATGACCTTTATCCTCCTTCACCATGGTATCATAATAGTAACCGACTTTGATTTGTTCCGGCGTCAGGATCTTGCGCCATTGGCGCATTTTTTCTTCGGCCTCTTTGATTGAGGTATTATATATTTTTCCGGCAATAGTGTAATCATAGGTCCGGTTGAAATAAATATTGTCATCAAATCCGAACGCGTCAAGTTCAATAAAGTCAAAGCCTCTGATAACGCCGCAGTTTGTATTGACCTCCAGATACTCTTTGGGAACGCCGGAACTGGCATTGTCGCCTGAAATGACTACCGCCGTAACATTGCCCGGATATTCCAGTGAGATAATATTGTCAACGTTACCGCCGCCAATGGTGTAGACACTGACCGGGACCGAGTCGGTCAACCAGTTAAGCAGATCGAAAATATGGGTGGCCTCATGGACAATCGTCGATTCGCCACGATTGATAACGGAGTCGTAATGATGAAACGGCCACAATCTCACCCCTTCCCCGATAATGCGGTAAATGATGTTGGTATTGCCTTTTTTATGTTGTTTATACAGTTCTTTAGCGTCCCGCATCATCGGGCTGTAGGGCCGGTTGAAGCCGACCATGAATTTAATATCAGACTCACTGATCAGCGCTGTCATTTTTGCAATATCATCATCGTCATAACACAACGGCTTCTCGACAAAAAGATGTTTGCCATACTTGGCCGCCGCTTCCATGATCGGTATACGACAGTCCGGTTTGGTCGAGCATATTACAGATTCTATTTCCTGATCCTCAAACACCTCCAACATATCCGAGGTGACTTTTACGTCCGGATATTTTTGCCGCAGATCAGCCAGCAGCGCCTGGTTGAGGTCGCAAAACCATTTAACTTCGACATTTGGATTTTTCATTACGTTGGGAATATGAGTTCCCCCGGCGAAACCGCCGCAGCCGATGAACCCTGTTTTCATATAAACCTTTTACTTACTTGCATAGTTCAAGTCATACAAACAATGACAAGACTTAAATTCTATTAATAAAATTCCACAATTGCGGATTTTCCAGAAAGCGGAACGCCTCGAATAACGTTATCCCGTTAATCAATCCCTTTTCGAGCGATGGTCGCAACGGCTCGATTTTTATTTTTTCCATCGCATCCATATCAGCCATTCCCAGCCAGAGCCAGCCGAAGCAATCGCATCTGGCTGAACACAGCTCGGGGAAAAGTTCCATCGCATCCTGATCTGTCTCAGGAAAAAGGTAATGTAATTCACTGATCAGTCCGTCGTTGACCAATGACTCCCAGTCAAAATAATTATCTCCGAAAAGGAAATCCTCGGAGCCGGAAAAATATCTTAAACCGAAACTCACTGTTTTATCTTTTTGACCTGCCGCAAAAGCCGCTTCAGTCAGTAATTCCATAAAATGATTTCCCGGTTCGGTAAAACGCCCGATACAGTCTTTTCTGAGTTGAGAAGCGTATTCTGAATTGAGCCGTAACCAGTCCCCGACAAGACATTCCGGGTTTTCCCGGAGAAACTGCATCTTGGTCTGGTTGAATACCATCGGGCGGCAATGAGAACGATTGGATAAATAAATACCGTCGCCGAACTCCAGGATTTCCCTGATCTGCCGCATTCTGAATTCAATCGCTTCCGGATAGGCGTAGGAAATAAACCCGTCCATTCGCTCTTTGCCGTCGATACTTTTCCAACACATTTCCGGGTTTGCCCGTGCAAAAGAACTCGAGTTAGTGCCAAGTTCGCCCCAGTCATCGTACAGCGTCAGCCACGGAATCATTTTCAGCCCGTGTTTTCCGGCTAAAACAGTCGCGGTTTCCAGCGGGTCAAAGAGTTTAAGGATCGCTTTACATTTCTCATAGATTGCTCGTCTAACCTGACTGTAGCGACCTGGAAGGTCAGCCGGGAACGGCTGATCTGTAAACATATCGCCAGTTCGGGTATGATAAAGTAACTGCCCACAGGCCGACAACCGCCATTGCACGGTATCAACCCCGTGTTCAGCACATTCTCCTAGAAAACGATTTATATGTTCCTTGCCGAATAACTCATCTGAACTGTTGATCAGATCGAAATAATCGATCGCCATGGTTACCTTCGGGGCGTTCATTTTACTTTACCTCAAGGTTACGGCCGGAAACCGCGAACAGGATCAGGTTAAAGTCAACGATTGCTTGTGTGAGTTCAATGCCGGTAATTACTTTTTCCGGATGGGGATTTATCCATTCCCATTGGTAGAGAAACAGATTATTTCCGTCTTTGGTCTTCAACGGCATCACGTAACGACACCCGATACTCATTCTGAAAAGAGGATTTACCGCGGCCTTCCAGATATTGTCATGCATCCTGAGCGGCAATATGGCCCTGGTTCCATCCTGATAGACCGCATAATAATCTCCGGCCGGGCGACCGTAAATCCAGTACCGCCAAAGCAGTTTCAGCCGGTTGGTCTTCAAAAACTCATCAGTGGTTAATACCGTGTGCAGAAATATTAATGAGGAATATTTTCCGTTAACCTGAATTTTTATATTGGCATTTTGCCGGATCAAAACACAATTATTATCTTTTTCTTTTAGAGTCATCGGAATATTTCCGATCTCTGAAATACCGTCTTTCAAACCGGTAATTTCTGTTCCCGGAATAACTTTGCCGCACAAGATATTGAAATTGCAATTAAATGCCTTGTCGATGCTTAACGGCCGCACTACTGGTGAAGCTGCGGGATTGGGATTGAGTGAATACAGGTTCACCAAAGCCGGCAGCTTGCCTGAACTGATGGCAACGGTAAGAGTCTCGCCCTTGTCTGTATTGGCATTCCAGGCATATTCGGCCCCGCGCAGCAAGTTGGCGATATAACCGACTACAACTTTGGGACCGGTTATTGGCAGCGAATAAAAAAAGGTATAAACGCTGAGGCCGAAGCCATCAAGCATCGAAACCGTTTTTTCCGGAAACCAGACACCGGTAGGATTAGCCCACTGGGTAAAACCTTTCTTGTTGAAATATTTAATCCCCTGATCTTTGCAGGCCCACGGCAGAATTATTATATCCTGTTTCGGCAACTTGTCGACTATTTTGTAATTATCATATCTGGTTCCGTTGTGGTACGGGTTGATCATATCCTCATGAGTAAGGATTTTGACATGATGTTTACGACCGAATTTCGCCGCTTCCCGGAAAAACTCAAGGAATGCTTCCGACCTGGTTTTACCGCCAGGGAGAAACTCAGAGGGTTTAACGCCTTTGTCAGGAGAATGCCACCATTCGTCACCGCCGACATTGATATATTTGCATTTTGTCGCCTCAATCACATCAAGGAAACAATCGAACACCAATTTATTGTGTTTGGGATGAGAAACATCGGCCTGATGCAGATAGCCCGGTTCCCTGAGTTCAGGATGGACCCTGAGCAGCCACCATGACGCGTGACCGCCAATTTGCCAGCGCGGAACAAATTCGATGAAATTATCCCGGCAATATTTTGCCAGTTTTGCAAGGTCGTCAAGCGAATAAAGACAGTTGGATGAATTAAATTCCGGATGCCGCTTGTATTTAATTATTGAATCAATATTACAGATAAACACATTCATTTTTGAACCCGCAACATAACGGTCCACCCAGTCAATCAAATAATCTATAGAGCGAAGCTCTTTAAATTTCCCGCCGAAAAACTGCCAGGGATGCAGCAAATTGACAAAACGAACCGGCAAATCCGGATAGTCAACAATAGTCACCGCGGGAACCGGGGACTCAACAGTGCGTTTCATTGGCTGTTTCACCATCTGCAGCAAGGTCTGACAGCCGTAATAAAGACCGGCTTCGCCGCCGCCGCTAATCTTAACTTTATTTGCGGTCACCTCAAGTTTATAGCCGTCGGCACGCAGCTTTTTCTTTACCCCGGCTGGAACTACAGCATTATTTACCGCCAGCATTATGCCCTTGTCACCGCCTTTGACAATCCGGTATTTTACTCCTGTAAAGCCCAAAAGCTTATCCCGCAATATCTGAGCCGTCAACAAAGTCCTGTCCCCGGCATTTGCCGGAACGGATATAACTTTATGTCGGCCCACAAGAAAAGCGCCTTTACCCCATTTTATCTGCTTGGGATCAGGACAGAATACCCGTTGTCCGAACTTGTTTTGCAGCGGCACAATGTTTTCCACATTAACCGCACACAACTTCATATTCCCGGACTTGTTGACCAGTCCGAAATATAAAGTATAAAGCCCATCCAGGCTTTTGAGCCGCGGAAAAACTATATTCCGGTTTGACTGGCCCGAAGTCAGCGATATTCTGCATTGGTCAAGTTCTTTGAAGGTATTATCGGGAGCTGCCGCATATTTTCTCAATAAATATTCTCCAGCCGGAAAATCGGATAAACTGCCGTTCAGAACGAAATCGGCGTTTCCCGTGGCTATATCTTTTTTGACGGAAGCATTATCAACCTTGATCCGGCCAGCCCCGAACCGGCTTTTATTGAAGACGAGCAGCCCGAAGTTTTTCGGATAAGGGAATCGTTCACAAGGAGCCCATGCCGTCGTTTTGAAAGCTCCGCCGCGCTTTTTCTCATATCCTTGAGCAACCTGAAACGCCATAAACTGCCGTTTCAAATCGACCTCGAAGTCTTTCAGGGCGAAAACTCCGGCAATTTTCCAGGTGTTATTTATAAAACTGATCTTTTTAGTGTGCGGCAAGCTCCAGTCCTTGAACATCCGGATCACCGTTGCGGCGGTTTTGTCAAACGCGGTTTTAGAATCCCAGACAGCCCCGTTCAGGTTGGTCACAAATTGAACATAGCAACGATTATCGTTCCAGCCGTCAAAGAAAAATTCGGTCAATTCATCGCCCCATACAGAACCAACCCTATCCCCCGTTTTGAAAGTTGAAATCGGTTTGGCGGGAAACCCGGCTGCAGTATCAATGTAAAGATTCTTAGCATCGTAACCGACCCTGACCTGCAACGGGGAACCTGAATTAAAAGTCAGTTGCGTCGCTCCCCTGCCCGGTAGAATTTCCTGGACTTTCCGCTCTTTAAGTATCTTTATTTTTTGAACCGTGGTTTTGCGTTCATGCAGCTTTATTGTTATTTTTTGCAATAAAAAATCCGGCGTCTTTTTTGACGGCAGAGTAATTGCTATGGAGTTCAAACCGCGCCAGTCTTTCGGGTTGATTTTACGCCGGCTCCACCCCGTTTCAAAATAGTAATCTTTTAATCCCTTTTCCAACGGTAAATGTTTGCCGACACTGTTGCCATCAGAAAAATGGAGCGATACCGGTAACTTTCTGAAGTCGTTGTCCTTGCAGTAAATTTTCAATTCAATCCCGCGTGGAGTTACATCTTCCGGCAGTTTTTTAAGTAAATCCTTAAGCAGGGTAACGGCACGTCCGGTACCGCCGGTCCCGACATAATCAAATTTCAGCCATTTTCCGCCCTGGAATTCAATAAGTTTAGGAACCGGGCGATAATCACTGCCCTTTATCCAGCCGCAGTTCGAGCAGTACATCCTGTTTTTAAGAGGAGTTTTTCCGGCTTCAAAGACAACAACTTCACGTTCTGAAGCTGAAGTGTAACCACAGGCTATAAGAAGACCTGCCGACAGGGATAAGAGTGTTCTTTTCATTAATCAATCGCCGTTCCGTCTAAGAGATAATGTTTGTGGGTGGTTTGCGCAAAATAATTGATAACGCCTTCCGGGGCGCCGTTCGGATACGGCGCGGTCTGCTTGCGATTGTCGACATGTCCGTCGACAAACAATACGTTCATACTACGCTGATTTCCATGCCGCCAGCCATAATACGTACCACGGGTAGGTATGCTGTTAAAGGTATAAACATTATATTTATTGAAGGGGGTAAAATAACCTTTAAAAGGTTCATTTGGAGCGGCTACTTCGATCGTCCAGGCTATTCTGGAAGGATGTTTGAGTTTGTTTATCTGGGCCATCTCATGTACGTTTTTGTAGATCATCTCACTTACCATGTATCCCCGCCAGTAATTCCGGTTGCCCAGATATGGAGCGTAAGTACTGGCAATTGTCTTCATTGCCGCGCAGTCATAAACCGCCGGGCCTTTGGAATAATTGTATCCCAGATAGTCAGCCAACTGAAAGTCCCACAATTTTTTCTCCATAGTTGTCCCGTCATCCCAATATCTTGGAAATGACTGCCTGTTGTCTCCGGCGTACATAATTGTGGCTGTACCGAATTGCTTAAGAGTGCTGGCACATTTGATCTGCTTGGCGGTATCCCTGGCTCTGTTTAAAGCCGGTAGTAACATACTGGCGAGAATTGCAATAATTGCAATTACCACAAGCAATTCAATCAATGTAAATACATTACGTTTCATTGGACGAAGTCTCCTTGCTATTTATGTTTAATGTTAAAGTTTATATTCTAAACCCACCTTGCAGCCTTCCGGATTGGAAGGTTGTTTAGCAGATATTATTCTACTCAAAATTGAAAAAGCTTTTTGAGCTTGAATCGCCGGATTGGAAATTATGCACGGAGCCTCAAACTGAGAGCCTTTTATCGTATTTCTTACATGGATCGGTTTCCAGTCATTGAATTTTGTCAGCATTCCGGTTACAATCTCAGCGTAAGGAATAAAAGGTGTAAAAAGAATTTGGGGACGCTGTTCAGGCGGTAAAGAATACAACTTTACAAACTGCTTCTCGATCTCCAGTGTAAAGTCATATTCAATAACCGGAAGATTTTTTGCTTTCAACAAGTCTTCCCATTCATCAATAATATAATCGTTCTGTCCTCGACATTCAGTCTTTTCCAGTACTTCCGTTGACTTGGCCAGCATCCCGAACCTGGTATAGCCGGAAGCGGTATAATTATCAATTATTTTAGAAATGACGGTGATAATGTCCGGAGCAGCAAAAGGATGGGTGAATTCACGGTACTGAAAATCAACCGTGACAAACGGCAAACCCACTTTTCTGATATGATTGATATCATCGTTTTTCAGCGCGGACAGCAAAATCAATCCCGCCAGCTTGCCGGAGTTGACAAGGTAACTGTAAGCGGAATTATTTAACGGGTCTATGGTATAATCATGACAGAGGAACAAATTCAAATGATAATTATCACTGTGAGCCGTTTTCTGCAAGGTCTGCAGCATACTGGATATCCATGGACTGGTTATATCAAGGGCGTCAGTGCAGATTACGCCGATATCCCGGGCTTTTTCCTCGGCATGTTTCATGACGATCGTTCCCCTGCCCTGGACCGGCTTCAAGACCCCGCTCCAGGTCAGATCCTGAACCGCGCGACGCACAGTATTTCGTGATACTTTGAACAGCTTGATCAAATCCTTTTCACACGGGAGTACCCCAGGCTTGGTTTCCTCAATATAATCAAGCAGTTGTTTTTTTACCTTTTCATATAAAGGTTCAGTTGTAACCGGACTTAACATTTTAGCATTTCCCTGCTTTATTTTATCAAACATACCATAAACATACCATATCCCACTATTTTTGTCAACCCCCTCTTTTTAAAAATTGTTGAATAAAAATATTCTTTGAACTGGAAAAATACTGAAAATAAGTTTATACTTTTGTTCCAAATTATCGACAGGGAGTCACGATGTACCGTAATATATTGCAAAAAATCAACCGGGCCTACAATCAGGAGCAGGTGCGTTCGGACTGCCTTGAAATATATAATATAGAACGCCGTTTTCAGTATTCTGATTTTAAACGTTCAGCGGAATACTGTCAACGGCGTCTTTTTGAATCCGGAATTGCCGACGCTGAGATTACCAGTCTGCCGGCTGACGGCAAAACCGCTTTTATGGACTGCGTCATGCCGGAAGCCTGGGATGCTACGGAGGCGGAACTGTTCCTGATAAACCCGGACGGAACCAGAGAACTTCTGACAAGTTTAAAAGACGATGTATTCTGCGTCGCCAACCGCTGCGCTCCCACTGCGCCTGACGGCGTAACGGTTGAAGTGGTCGACTACCATGCCATGATGAAGGGGACCCCGGTTACCGGCAAATACGTGTTTGCTCATGCCGTGTTTCCGATGTTTGTCCGGGAGGAAGCGGCCAAACGCGGCGCAGCCGGATTGATCTGTGACTGGACCCAGAACTATGATCTGCAACAGTATTCCTGGTGGTGCAACGGCTGGTGCGGCCCCGGCTGGTATCATACCGCTGACGACCGGAAGATGCAATGTTTCATGCTTTCGCCGGCCAGGGCGAGATGTTTTATAGATATCTTCGCCGTGGGCGGAATTCCGAAAGTTCACGCCAGAGTTGACAGTCGTATCTATGACGGTGAGATTTATACTGTCTCCGGAACCATTCCGGGCGAGTCAAACGAAGAAATAATCCTCCTTGCTCATCTCTATGAACCATTTATCACCGATGACGCAAGCGGAGCCTCCGCGGTCATCGAAACCGCAAGAATTCTCAACAAACTGATTTCAGCCGGAGATATGCCCAAACCGCAAAAAACCATCCGTTTTATGCTGGGGATGGAACTTTACGGCTTTTCCGCTTTCTTTGAAAAACCGGAAAACGCCAAGAATGCCCGCTATGCGATGAATCTGGACAATCTGAACTTTGCAGTACGGCAGGTCGGGCAAAGCGTCTATCTGCGCCCATCTGCGAAAGCAGTTCCGTTCTGGGGAGATTTTCTGCTGAACGAATTAACCGTTAAACACCTGTCCGGATATCCGCTGCAATACGAACACAACAGCATTTCCGACGACAATTTCATGTCGGACCATACAATCGGCATTCCCTCAATGTGGCTTTACAGCCGCCCTCAGCCTCATCAACATAACGCGATCGACAGTTTTGATAAAATGGTTGACTGGGAACTGGGAAGACAACTGACGGAAATCATCGCCGCCTATACTGCCGTTTTATGTTCCAGCCATTCTATCCAACTGGATAATCTCTTTACCGTCAACGCCATTGGAGAACTATATGAAGCGGCCAAAACCGCTTCCACCGCAAAAATTAATTTCTCCGCAGAAACGATTGAACGCAGAATTGCCAATTATGAGCAATATTTTAATTGTCCGGCGCCAGCCGGATTGCGGGATAAAATTTTACAAACGAAAACAGAGTTGACCTCTGTACTGCCTCCGCCTACCCCTTTGATGACCCCCAAACGGGAATTAGCCGCCAATATGACCGTGGAACGGCTGACCACGGGATTCCCTTTCAGTCAGGCCAAAGTTCCGGTTGACAAGAGAATATGTGCCGGATTTCTGCATCCCGAATTGCTGAACTGGTGTGACGGTAAGCGAAATTTTCTGGAAGCTCTGGAACGATACGAACTTGAAAGTTCCGCCAGCATATCAGATACCGAACTTTTAAAACAATTGCGTTTTCTGCGTTTTCTTGAACGTTACGGTTATTTAAAACTTCATTATACCAGAAAATTTACCGAAGACGACATATACCATGATCTGAAAAAGATCGGTATCAAGTCAGGTGACCGGGTTATGGTTCATTCAACTCTCAGTTCAGTCGGACCGGTTGAAGGCGGACCGGAAACCGTTTGCCGGGCGCTTATGCGGGCAGTCGGAGAAGCAGGCACGATCATGATGCCTTCCTTCAATTTCCATAATGTGACCAAGTACGACCCTGAACACGACAAACTGTATGACCCGGAGAAGACCGCATGCGTCAACGGCGCTATTCCAAACTGTTTCTGGAAAATGCCGGACGTCATCCGTTCACTCGATCCGTCCCATCCTGTTGCGGTCTGGGGTGATAAAGCGGCTTACTATGCGGAAAACCACAATCTGGTTCATACCATGGGCGACGGCTCCCCGCTCCACAAGCTGGAACAGGACTTCGGCAAGGTAATGCTGATCGACTGCCCCGGAGCAAATACCTTTCATCATGTGGTCGAAACCACTTCGGGCTGCTTCTGTACTGCTGACGGGCCGGAAACCCTGCCAGTCAAAATGCCGAACGGTGAAATAACCCAATATCCCAGTTGGGTATGGCGCAACGCCCCGTGTCCGCATACCGACAGTGGCGAATACATCGCGGATATGGAATGGGCCGGAAAAATCATCAACGACAAGATCGGCTTTGCACATACCATGCTTTTTACCATGCAGGACTGCCGGGAAATCCTTGAAAAGCGTTTGACGGGAGAAAACGGCTGCAGCAGTTGCCCGATCCGGCCCTTTCATCGCCCAGATCAACCGGGAGTTTCCTGATGACAGCAAACCCGTTTGAACAACCGACATATATTGTCCTGAACGCCCCTGCCCCGATCGCCCAGGCAGTCAAAGCCCTGCGTCGCCGATTTGATCCGGAACGCTCGGAAATGCCGGTGGAAGTTACTTTGACTGGCTCAAACGGACTCGGAGTCCTGATGCCGGATCAGTCTCCTGATGCGGTTTTTGACATTTTCGACCGGATTGTCGCTGAAAGCTCACCAATAAAAGTCAAGTTCGGCCCAATGCGGTCCTTTCCTGATACCAACATCTTTTTTCTTGAAGTTTCCCCTCTGGACGAAATTTGTGATTTACATCACAAGTTTGCCGCCAGCTCAATTCATTTTCAACCTTCCCCCTTCCCTTTTGAGCCTCATTGCACGGTGAAACTGCGCGGTAATATTTCGGAAAAAAACACACGTGACCTGCTTGCGTTTCAACTTCAATCCCCGGATGTAATCCTGAACACGGTCAGCATTTACAACCTTGATCTCTCCATGCGTCAGCCGCGCTTACTGCACCGGGCCAACCTGGGAGAACCTATCCGATGAAAATGGGACCGGCAGTTATATCAGGCATGATGGTTTTGAGCCTGTTATCCGGCTGCATCAGCGGTTCTTCTGACAAAGACTACCCGAAAGAAATCCCCGTTTCATTGACCGAACTCAGATTAGGCAAAATTTACGCATCAAGAATCAAACCCGGCAAGGAAGGCGGTTGTTCAATTCAATGTGTCTACCGGCTGGAAGCACCCTATTCTGAAGTGTGGAAACAGAAAACCAGGTTTGACAACCTGACCGGCACTTCCGGCACAATAACAGAATCGAAGATTATTTCGCGAAGTCCGGAAAAAATCGTCTATGAAGCCAAAAATCCGCAACTGTCAAAATGGTTGAGAACGCAAATCAATATTGACGTCAAAAATCTGGTTATCGAGATACTGCTGCTCAATCCGGACGAAATGGGAATGATCTTTATGAACAGCAGGGTCAAGTTGAAGCCTGACGGCCACGGCACAATCGTTTATTGGCGCAATGACCTGTCCCTGATGCTCTGGCCGGATTCACTGGCGGCGTCAATCATGCTGCCGCAAATGAAGGAAACCGCGCTGGAGGACTGCCGCCTGTTCAAACAGATCATGAAATTGAAAAGACACAAACCTCATCCGGCCTACATCAATCCGCGTATCTGAGCATTTTTCGACCAAAACAATTTGAAAATTCCTGAAAACGCATCATATTATCAACTGCAAACTGCAAGTGCCTGGGTAGCTCAGTGGATAGAGCAGAAGTTTCCTAAACTTTTGGTCGGAGGTTCAATTCCTCTCCCGGGTACCATTTTTTTCCCTCAAATCAAACTGAAAATATAAATTGTGCTTCTCTATGCATTTTTATATGTTTTCAAATTCCTTAAACTACACATTTTCCGGTAACCTGTATTAATGATTCTGAGTTCAAATATATGAGTAATTATTTGAGCCCAACTTTTCAAAATATATAATGGCAGCCCATTTCTTAATCAGTTTCGATGGATGTAAAATAATAGTTACTCCTGACAAACGAAAATTGATTGTATCCGTAGCTAAATGGCAGGAGAACGTTTGTGTAGATTAAAAAAGAATGCAAAGCGAAAGCTCATGCAGAAATCATCAATTCAAGTTACAATCTTTGACAATAATTAAAATTTGTAAAACTAGCAAAAGAAATATTGCGAGACTCTGAAGAATATGAGCCATGGGACTCATCAGCCTTTATAATCGCCCCAGACCGGTCACCATCAGCCTTCAATATTCTGGCATATTAAGGGGGCTGGGGGATTTGGCGGCTGCACAGGCGTTTATTGAGTAAAATAGTGCGATAAATTAAAAGAACAGAGTTGCAAAAAATAAAAAGAGACTGTAAAATAAAAACTGAATAAGGATTTTGCCCCCAAGCCCAAAAGATATGCAATCACGCAAGTTTCCATGCATAATTGGTGATCAATATATAACTGATATTTGTTCGCTTGATTATTCAGATCACAAGCAGATTGAGTGTTACAATATAAAACATTACATAGAAAGGGGGGAACGTTGGAAGAAAATGAGTCCAACAATAACAATGAATTCAAACAAGCAATTTATAATGGAGCAAAAGTTGAATTAGTGAAAAGGGAGTTATAAAATGAAAATTTATCTGAGTTTTCCGGCTCTTGTAATCGCCATATTAACAGGTTGTCATAGTGTTGAACCGACCCCGCCACCCAAAGCACCGATCCCAATATCCATGGTCAAAGTTCCATCGAGAATATCAATCCCAATTATTGTTAAAAAAGAAAAAATTCAAGAAATATTAGAAAAAAATATCCCAAAAACCATTCAAGGAAGTGGAACTGGTGATTATACTATAGACGCACATTTATTTAGACATGTAGTCCATTATTGGTATGATTATAAAATAGATAGAAATCCATTGCATATTTCACTGAGTCAAGACACCATAAAAATTGATACTCTTTGCAATGGTCGTATGAACGCTCGCTGGGATACCGTTAAGGGTAGCGCCCACATAGACACCTCTTTGACCTTAGGCGTAAACTCCAAGATAAAATTGATGCCTAATTACAAAATAAAAAGTTCAACTTCTCCGATTCTACAAATCCGCAAGGCTGAAATACCAGTTGGATTTCGTTATAAACACCATGATGTCGGTTTTACAATCAGTATTAGAGGGAAACTCGACCAGGAGTTACGCCCCAAACTAAATGAAATTGTGAGAGATGTTGATTCAAAACTAGCTCAAGTGGACCTTCGAAAGCCTGTGTCGAAAGCCTGGAAAGATATTTCTACAACAATTCCATTAAATAATGATATAGCGGACGCTTATCTCCAAATAAAGCCTTATAAATTACAGTTCTCGGGAATAAAAGTGCATAAAGGAGATTTGTTAGTAAATATTGGTCTTGATACTTATTTTCAGGGAATAGTTGGAGCAAACCCAGGAAAACCAACTCCTGCTCCTTTGCCCAATTTGTCTTCTGCCACAGGGAAAAAAGGTTTGAATATTGCTTTGCCTGTATATGCTAACTACAGAGACGCAAGAACGATTTTACATAAGCACCTTGCTAACACAATGTTCACAGTTAAAGATAACGTCAAAATTAATATAAAAGACGTAAACATATATGGAAACGGGAAAAAGGTTGTTGTTAAAGTTGATTTTTCAGCCGATGTACCTGGACAAATTTTTGATACTACTGGTTGGGTATTTTTAGTAGGAACTCCAGTCTACAACCCCGGTAAAAATGTTCTATCTGTGACAAATTTTGATTACGACTTGAATACCAAAAACCTCTTAGTGACTTCAGCTGACTGGTTACTGCATGAACCTTTTGTAAGAAGGATTCAAAATGAGTTGCATTGGGATTACTCTAAAAAAATTATACAGGAGCAAAAGAAACTTAATGCTAAAATCAGTAATTTCAAATTGTCCAAAGATGTAAAAATAAAAGGAAATATCAGTTCATTTGTTGTTAAAGGAATATATACAGCAACAGATGGAATCGGCGTAAATGCTGTCTTTGGAGGTCAGGCCTCAGTTCTGGTTCGATAATGTACGTATAATACAACCTGTTTATCAAGGGGTGTATACCCCTTATCTATATGATGTGAACAATCTATAGATACATACACCCCTTGATAATAAATTATCTACACTTTCTCTCAACAATCTTCTTCTATTCTATAACTGGATAGTTCGCTCCAAGGTATTGTTATATTCTATATGCATACAACTACCGATGGAAAAGTCCAGGGATAATGAGTTCTTTTTACGACCATTCACGGGAAAACAACTACGACAAAGCCTATAGTTGAACGATAATTGATGGTAAAAGCCAATCGTTAAAAGAATACTGGCGTTATAATCAAACATGATCGGACATCGCTATTATTCACAATTTTATCAAAAGAACGATTAATTTGACTGGACAAAACTTGAAAATGGTATTAGATTTACTTTACATTTAGTTATTTTTGATTTTTAGAGAGATGATAACAGTATTTTTAACACGAAAATGTCCTTTATAAACAACTTTTTACAATTCAGCAACTCCAGTTTACGGAAGTATAACTATAACCCGGGAAACAACAATAAAAAAACTTTGCCTGAGACTAGACAAGTGCAGGCAATGCAATAGTTTATTGCTTGAGGAATCAAGTTTTAGTTATTCTGGAAACCCTTGAATTTTTTGAACTTTATACTTCCCTGCAATTGATGCAACAATTTTTTTTGAAGCAATTCCCTATTGAAGTCTGATGATGGTTAATTTGAAAAACAACATTTTATTAATACAAAATTATATAGAGAAAAATAATTTTTCTGGCTGGGACCCTTATGACGCAATGAATAGTCCATTGCTCCGTATATTGAGTCTAAAATCCAAATACGGAAAAATCGGCTGGACACAGTTTATGCGTCGTTTTCCGATTAATTTACGCTTATTTTTAATGGTTCCGCGGCAACAAAACCCTAAGGGGCTCGGATTGTTTCTAGGCGGCTACGCAAAGCTTTATGCCGCAGACAAAAATGCATCATGCTTAACACGAATCCATAATTTATTAAACTTGCTACAAGAAGCCAGAAGTTCCGGTTATGCCGGCAACTGTTGGGGATATAACTTTGACTGGCAATCAAGAGCCGCATTTGTACCTAAATATACTCCAACAATAGTGAATTCTTCTTTTATCGGACATGCGTTGCTGGATGTATATGAAACAACCGGTATTCAAGAAGCATTGGATACAGCCGCATCAATAAAGGATTTTATTTTACAGAACTTAAATCGCAAAACTGAAGGCGAAACCTTATGTTTCAGCTACACTCCGCTAGATAACAACTATGTTCATAATGCAAATATGCTCGGAGCATCTTTATTGATCCGCCTGTCAAAAATAACAGGCGATTCATCCCTGCGGGAGCCGGCCCTGGCAAGTTTGGCGTACAGTATGAAATATCAACATAGAGACGGGGGATGGTTTTATGCGGAAGAGAGTATTCAGCATTGGATAGACTCGTTTCATACCGGGTTTAATCTTGAATCCTTGCGCTGGTTCCTGAAATTACAGGAGGCAAATGAATATCAGGCGAACTATAACAACGCGGTGGAATACTATGCCGACAAATTTTTTCTTGATGACGGCACCCCAAAGTACTATTGCAACAAGGAGCGGCCGATTGATATTCATGCTGCAACTGAGGCAATATGTTTTTTCTCCGGCGAAGGAGATCGATACAGGGATTTAACCGAAAAAATTTACCACTGGATGATGAATAATATGTGGAATAATAAGGGAGGTTATTTTTATTTTAGAAAACATTCTTTGTTTACGGTCAAAATCCCATACATGCGCTGGTCCGAGGCCTGGGGCTGGCGAGCATTGACCGAATATTATTATAACACAAAAACTCAACACATTGAATAACGATGAACAGATATAGAATTTTAAATACCCCGGTTGATGGGGTGGATATGGACGATGCGCTTGAATTTGTTGATGATTATGTAAAGAACTCGAGCAAGCCCGGATATATCCTCGCGGTAAACCCGGAAAAGATATATGTGCTTAGAGAAAATGATTTCCTGAGACAATTTTTTAACAACGCAACCTTGCTTGTCCCCGATGGAATTGGCCTTGTAAAAGCATTGCGTTTTATTCACAAAGTCAGAGTTTCAAGAGTGCCCGGAGCAGATTTGATGCAGAATATATGTGCAGCGGCACCGGAAAAGAAATACAGGATTTATATCTTCGGGTCATCTGAAGAAGTAAACAAGCGCGCAGTCGATGAATTGAGAAGGCGGCATCCCGGTATTGATATAGTGGGCCGCTCGAACGGTTATGTCAAGCCGGAAGAAAACGCACAGTTGATCGAGGACATTAATGCCAGCAACGCCGAGATATTATTCATCGCAATGGGAAGCCCGAGGCAGGAAAAGTGGATTTACGACAACATAAACCAGCTGACAACCGTAAAGTTGTGTCAGGGAATAGGCGGAACTCTTGATACTATTGTCGGACACGTTAAGCGTGCTCCTGATTTTTTCCAAAATCTCGGCCTTGAGTGGTTCTACCGTTTATTGAAGCAGCCATCCAGGGCAAGGCGTCAGGTCCGGTTGCTATATTTTGTCATAGAAGTATTACTCGAAAAATTACAAGGAACAAGATGAAAATTATCAGTGTGGTTGGAGCTCGCCCGAATTTTATGAAAATAGCTCCTTTTTGCCAGGCAATTGAAGATCATAATAAGTCGGGCGGGGAATATTTGGAGCATCTGCTGGTCCACACCGGTCAGCATTACGATTATAAAATGTCAAAGGCTTTTTTTGATGATTTGAATATTCCCCGGGCAAATATTGACCTTGAGATGGGTTCCGGAACACATGCTGAGCAGGTTGGTCGGACAATGATTGCGTTTGAAAAGGTCATCAAAGAATACCGACCTGACTGGGTGGTACTGGTGGGAGATGTAAATGCTACTTGCGCCTGTTCCATTACTGCGAAAAAAGAGCATGTGAAATGCGCTCATATAGAAGCCGGATTACGCTCTTTTGATATGGATATGCCAGAAGAAATTAATCGACTGGTAACTGATCGCCTTGCTGATTTACTGCTGACTCCGGACCGCATCTCAACTGAAAATCTCCTAGCTGAGGGGGTCCCGGAGAAAAAAATCAAGTGTGTCGGAAACATTATGATCGATACGCTTGAGGCACAGAGGGAAAAAGCGGCAAAGATTGACATTAATCACATGACCGCATCCGAGTTATTACCGGGTTATGTTGCTTATCCGCCCCGAATTAATGATGACCAATATGCGGTTGTTACTATGCATCGCCCTTCTAATGTTGATGAAATTGAAGTATTTAAACCGATAATAGATTTTCTAACGGGGGAAGTCGCTACAGGCATGCCCGTCATCTGGCCCCTCCATCCACGGACTCGCCAGAAATTAGAATTTTTCGGCTTATGGAAGCAGGTTGTTGAATGCGAGAACTTGCTATTGTTATCGCCATTAAGGTACCACAATATGCTGAGATTGAATATGGGGGCGAAAATCATGCTGACTGACAGCGGAGGGATCCAGGAGGAGTGCTGTGTGTTAGGCACTCCATGTTTGACTTTACGTTGGAATACAGAACGTCCCGTCACTTTACGTGAACATGGCGGTGCTTCTGTTCTTGTCGGCAACGATATTTTGAATATTCGTGAACAATATCATAAGTCTCTAACTGCTGTTCGAAAGCCGAAAAGACCGGAACTCTGGGACGGACATACCGCATCACGGATTGTTGCAGCTTTAGTACAGAATGCGTTGGATTGTTAAACAAGATGTTATTATTTGTTTTTAAAAATATATACGCTGAATCCTACAGGAGGTATTAGGAATAGTGTCAACAGCCAGTCAAAGGCTATCGCTCTAAATTAGGCTTGGTATTTACATTTGTTTTCCTGTTGTTTGAGTTTAAGGTATTTTTTCTCAAACAAACTTGAATTAAAAGCTTGTGAAACGCCATCAATCAATTGACATATAAGCTAGCCTGGTGTAGATTTCACTGCTGTAAATTTTATTATAATAAATATGGAATATTAATGAGAGAAAAAGATTTATTTGATTCGAACATCCGCTATTTCTTAAAAATTGTCTTGAAATACCGGTACCACCTGTTAGCCTCAGTGGTAGCCGGCGCATGTATTGGATTTATTGTAAGCAAATACCTTATCAGGCCGGTATATCAAGCCAAGACAAGTTTATTTGTCGGACTGAATACAGAAGACAACCGCAGTAATATGAAAGACGTTTACAGTGGTATATTATTGGGCAGTCAACTGGTAAATGATTACAAGGAATTGATTACCAGTAAACGGATAGAACGTATGGTTTCCGACGAGATAAGAACGAAGAAATTACTCGAGATGGAACCTGAATACAAAGCCAATGTATTGTTAAAAAGAAATACCAGAGTGGTCGTTATCAGTGTAAACAGCACTTCTCCCAAAACAGCGGAAGTAGTAGCTAATATCACCGCGAAAGTTTTTATTTCCATGGCCAAGGAAATTATGAAACTGAAGAATGTACAGGTTATTGACCGTGCGTCTCTGCCAAGAAAATATATCAAACCACTAAAACGCAACTATGTCGCCGGAGGAGCATTTCTGGCGTTTCTATTGGCTTTTGCACTGACTTCTTTAAGAGAATTTTTTGATCGCACGATAAAAAATCCTGACGAAGTGACCGAAAAACTTCAATTGCCGGTTTTCGGGGTTATTGCCAATATGGGACAGGATAAAAAATCTAAAAAAATAAAGGCAAATGATAGAATCGGTATTGTTGTTTTGAAGGATGACCGCTCGCAAAACTCGGAATCGTTCAGAATGCTTCGGACTAATTTACATTATTCAATCACTGACGGTGCGGATGCCAGGATATTTATGGTGACAAGCTCTACCCCTTCTGAAGGTAAATCGATGGTTGTATCTAATCTGGCCGTGGTCATGGCTGACTCAAATAAAAAAGTATTGCTAATTGACTGCGATTTGCGTAAGCCGGTTCAACACAGGATATTCAATACCCCAAGAACACCGGGTCTGGTCAATTATCTTGCAGGTGACGCGACTTATGAAGATGTAATCCTTAAAAATACGATGGGATCATCGCTTGATTTAATGATGAGTGGACCGATACCGCCAAACCCGACAGAGTTGCTCATGTCTGATAAATTTAAAAATCTACTCAAACAGGCTACCGCTGAGTATGATTATGTATTTCTCGATACACCTCCATGTCTTTATATGGCTGATGCGGCAATCCTGGGGCGCCTGGCAGACCGGCTTTTGTTCACAATAACGGCGAACAGGACAAGGGAAGATTTCATCAAACGATCAATCAGCCAGCTGAAACAGATCGGAATTAATGTTACGGGAATAGTTTTGAACAGGTTTTCATCCAAGGGAAGCGGGGACAGTTATTATGCATATAATTATCATCATCATTATGGTAAAGCGGCTGAAACCGAGTGCCTTGTGGTAGACAACTCATAATTGAAGAATTGGTAATTATACACGTATTTATGATAGATATTCACAACCATATTCTTCCAGGAATTGATGATGGTCCCGCCAATATGGAAAAGACCGGAAAGATGTTGAAAGATGCAATAGATAACGGAATCACAACTATTATAGCGACATCGCATTATAATGAAAAGTTTGCGGATGAATATAACGCCGCTTTGGCTGAAACCCGAAAAACGGGTATGGAATACGGAGTCTCCATATTGCGCGGATGCGAGTATGATTTATCAATGCTGCCAGATATTCGGCAATTCATTACGCTTGCAGACAGCAGTTTTTTGTTGATTGACATATGTCTGCCGACTATCCCGGCTATTGCCGGGAACACGTTTTTTGACTTGGCATTAAAAGGGTATAAGGTAATCCTGGCACATCCGGAAAGGCTTTTTAGACTGAAAGACCTTTCTAGAATTGAAAAATTAAACAGCGAAGATATCTATTACCAGGTTAATGCGTCAAGTATCACAGGCCGGAATGGTCGCGATGCACAAAAGTTTGCGGACGAGCTCTTGCAAAGAGGGCTTTGCCATTATATTGCATCGGATGCCCACGGGACAAAGCAACGTAGAAATCACCTGGCTGAGTCAAGAAAAATGATTGAAAAAAAGTACGGGGCAGGAATGGCATCAGTTATTTTTGATGAAAATCCCATGCGCTTACTGGATAATAAAGTTCCATTGAGCATCATTGGAAGAAGAAAAAAAAATATTTTGAAAAAAATCTTGAGAAAGTTTATATAAAATGCAAAGTTTGATCTGCGTCATAATGTCATTATATTAGTGATTTTTAATTCCACTACTGTCTCATTGTTGCGTAATACCCGAGTCCCGACAAGATTGTTAATAGTACAGAAAAAGAACATTTGATTGTGAAATGATTAATTATCCCCTTATTGATATTCCTATAATATATTTTTTACTACCAGTGATTACCGGTCTGACAGCTCTGTATCTGACCAGGTTATCCATTCCAATATTGCGTCGCTTCAAAATAGTGGCTGTTCTGGGAGAAAGGCATGTCCATAACGGAATAATCCCTACTATGGGGGGCATCGCAATGATTATTGCAATGATTATTGCAATGACAATTTTATATTTTTATGTCAATTTTGTCCTGTCGGGTATTTGCCTTAAGGTCAAATGTCTTTATGACCATTCATTTTTCAAAATATTGCTGCCGTTAACAATTCTTATTCCCACCGGAATAATCGATGACATGCGCGGAATGCGGGCCAGATATAAGCTTCTGTTACAGGTGTTGACAGGGATACTTTGCTGGTGGGGTGGAATAAGGTTGGATAGTATCCTGTTTTTATCACTGCCGGAAAGTCTGAGTTTAATTGTTACGACCTGTTGGATTGTCGGCTTTGTCAATGCTTTTAACCTCATAGACGGCTTGGATGGGTTAGCCGCCGGAATAAGCATTGTATCAGCAGTTTGTCTGGCTGTGGTGATGTTATTTAATAACATCTACTGCTGTGCCCTGATAATGCTATGCCTTGGAGCAAGCTGTCTTGGGTTTTTAAAGTATAATTTCTACCCGGCCAAAATATTTATGGGCGATACCGGCAGTATGTTCCTGGGATATATGTTTGCGGTCATTACAATTATTTCTTCAACCAAAAATGCTTTTGTATCTATGTTTGCAGTATCGATATTGGCCTGCGGTATTCCGCTTATTGATGCGTTCCTGGCCTGCTGGAGACGGATTGCTTTAAGATTCCTGAGTGAACGTTCCGAGCGCAGGGGAATTATGACGGCGGACCGGGACCATTTACACCATCGCTTTCTGGATTATTATCAGTCTCAAAGTAAGACCACCGTGGTGTTTTATGTGATTGCTCTGATTTTGGGAATCGGCAGTGTTTCGATTTCAATCTTCCATAAATTTGTTCCGGGAGTTACTTTGGCCGTGATGTTAATAACATTTTATATTGTCCTCAAAAAATTTGCGATCATTGAAATATGGTATTCGACGAGATTGATGGTCAAGCGTTTTCGATCACCTAGGAAAATTATTATTTTAAATATGCTGATTCCGCTGAGTGATCTTTTGATTGTCGTGTTTGCCATATATATCGGGATGTATCTGGTTGGAGCCAATCCGGAAAATGGACGTAATTTTGTATTTTTTGTTATGCCGGTTATTGTGATTCTGTCTTTGTCACATACGTATAAAACCTTCTGGTTCCGGACTGAAATCAGCGATTATATATATTTAATTAGAAACATCGCGATCAGTTATATTGTCGTTTATGGGATTAACTGCTTCTTATCCGATCTGGATAATAAACTGTTATTCCGGTTATGCACTGTAACCGGTCTGGTTGCAGGTGCGGGAATTGTGGGACAAAGATGTATTCTGAATTGGCTGTTATTTACCTTGATCAAGCATGTATATAATTCAAAGCTTCATAAAAAAAGTGTAAAAACATTGATTTACGGCGGAGGCATTAACGCGGCGTGGTTCATAAAATATCAGTATAGCACAATCCATGAAACACCACTTAAGATTGTTGGAATACTGGATGATGAGCCCACTTTGAAGGGTGCTTTTGTGTATGGGGTTCCCGTCCTCGGAGGCCTGATCGACCTTGAGAATGTATACCGTAAAACGCCCTTCGAAAAAATAGTGTTGACAACAGAATTGAATGATCCTGTAAAAAGAAAATTGTTGGAGGATTTCAGTCAAAAGAATGCTATTCTTTTAACGAAGGTTAAACATTCTGAAAAAGACTTTTTGCAACTGCAGTTAAAAGTGCATGAATGATATTTTAACGTGTAAGAGCAAAGTTGTTTTATTTATATAAATATTTTTTTTCGTTCATGTTATTTTTGTCAACGATGCAATATGGAAAAATTATTGAAATCTTATTAGATTGTAGAAGGTTCATCAATTGCGGTGAACATACTCTGTTTTAACAGGGTGAACTGATAATTTGATTACTCTTTAGTTACTTGTGATGGCAAGTGACGGGGCGGAGCGTGCAATGGAAACAGAGCATTTTATCAGATAAAATGGAGTTTGGATGAGGCACTTTAAAATAAATTTGTCATATTATTCATCAAATTGAAAGGAAGTAAAAGGCAATAGTTATGAAGATATTGATAACCGGCATCGCCGGGTTCATTGGAATGCATCTCTTTAAACGGCTTGAAGCGGATGGTTATGAACTCGTTGGTTTAGACAACATTAACAGTTACTATGATGTAACCTTGAAATATGGACGCTTACATGAATGCGGTTTTCTGCCGGAAGAAATTCGCGACGGGGAATCTATATGTAATGAAAAAGGAAACCGTTTTATAAAATTGAACTTGGAAGATCGAAAAAGTATTTGCGATCTTTTTGAAGAAGAGAAGTTTGATTACGTCATCCATCTTGGAGCTCAGCCGGGAGTTCGCTACAGCATAAAAAACCCGTATGCATATATGGATAGTAATATCACGGGTTTTCTGAATATTATAGAATCATGTCGACATGAACAAATAAAACACCTTATCTTTGCATCTAGTTCAAGTGTTTACGGGTTGAATAGTAAAGTTCCGTTCAGCGTTCATGACAACGTCGATCATCCGATCAGCTTTTATGCCGCGACAAAAAAAAGCAATGAATTGATGGCTCACTGCTACAGCTATTTATATAATCTACCTATAACGGGGTTGCGCTTTTTTACCGTATACGGCCCGTGGGGACGGCCTGATATGGCGTTATTCAAATTTACAAAATCTATCTTGAACGGGGATACTGTTGATGTTTACAATAACGGCGATATGGAGCGGGACTTTACTTATGTAGATGACATTATAGAGGGAGTATGCCGGGTATTTTACAGTCAGTTAGATAAAAAAGACAAGATCGAAACACCTGACTCATCAGCTCCATATCGGATTTATAACATCGGTAATGGAAAACCAGTTTCTCTGATGGATTTTATCAGGGCTATTGAAAATGCAACCGGGAAAAAAGCAAAAATAAACTTTAAACCCTTGCAGCCCGGGGATGTTCATAAAACCTGGGCTGATACTCGTGATTTGGAAAATGATTTCAACTATTGTCCGTCTACACCGATGGAGAGCGGGGTTCGAAATTATGTGGAATGGTACCTGGAATATTACAATAGATAAAATAAAGCAATGTAAGTCACTGGCATTCAGGACGTATAGTAATACTGCATGAATAAAGATCAAAACATATTATCCAGAATAATTTCATTTTTCAATTGTCATATATATATTACTTTGTCATTAATAGTAGTATTTGCTTCGGTCATACGCATAATTCGACTTGAATATAAGCACAGGTTGACGACCGACGAGTTAGCTTATTCCCGCTTGGCCGAAGATATATATCAAAATAAAATTTCAAAGGACCAGACTGGAATAACCATTGTATTCCATAATGCCGCCGACTTCATTCAACCGCGGGTTTATCACCCTCCGGCTGAAAAAAAACCGCCGTTATTGATTTTGATTATGGTTTGGGGCGCCCAATTGGGGTTTAGCGCCTATGTAGCCGGGATATGTTTTAATATTTTATGCGGCAGTTTGCTGGTTGTTCCATCTTTCATTATAGGTAAATCGGTATTCAAATCCAATTCCAAGGGTTTATGTATAGCATTGATAACAGCGACAATCCCATACTATATAAGATACAGCACTTGTGCCCTGCGGGATATTCCATACATCTTTTTCTCGGTTTCTTCTTTGTGCGCTGCGATGTATGGAATTGAAAAGAAAAAAATTTATATGTGGAGCGTGTGTGGATGCTTCACCGGTTTGGCGGCGGCAATGCGCTTTGAATGGATTGAGGCAGCAGCAATATGCATTGGCTGGTTAACGGTTAATTCTGTTGTATATTTATTTAAACGAAAGCTGCATGATGCAAATTATATGTTACTGGCCCTGGGCCTTTGGATTGCAGCTTTTGCAGTAATAACCGTTGTAATTGATTTTATCGCGCGAAACTACGGTATGCCGCATATTGATTTATTTAGCAGGTATGCCGGTCTTATTATGAGATTTTGAAATGCACTTTTTAGACTATTTTATTAATTTCTTTAATATATTTTTTATTCCAATGGGGATTTGCTTTCTCATTGGCTTTGTTAAAATCAGGAAAATTAAGTTTTCAGCGTCAGTTGTTTTTCTGGTGACCACGGGTTTGTTTGCCATGGTTTGGCGTTTATTTATATTGGCCCCAAGCAAACGCTATGAATTATATCCAGCGTATTTCCTTGTGATTCCGGTCCTTCTCGGATTGGGGTTTGCAGCAATCAATCTTAAGTTCCTACTCATCCGAAAATTCAAATTCCGCTATATAAATATCTTTTACGTTTTATTCGCCCTGGTCATATTAACGAGTATTGCCAAAGGCATATCTCCACGTGGGAAAAGGGAATATTTAAAAGGAGCTGCGCGGATATTGGAAAAAAGCGTCAGCATGACTCCGGATGCCAAAGTACTGTTGATTGACTACTGGAAAGACCCACGTTTGAAATCGTACACAAACTTTTCTTTTGATACGTATTTATGTGGAGGAGATTCGGACACCTGGCGGAACCACGCGTTGTTTCTGATGCTCCAAAAGGGGCGATTAAATTACAATCGTATATTTCTGACATTAACAGAAAAAAGACTGAAAAGCTTCATGGATAAATATGTTCCGTCCGGAGCCGAAAGAATATTGAGAAGACTTGGTTCCTGGAAATTCAAACGGGAAAACTTTGTTCTTTGCGAATATGATTTTTCTGTATCAACAGATAAAACAACCGTACAGATTGGGACAAAAGAAAAAAATCCTTTAGATGTGCTTTCGGTTCCCCAAATAAATGTGACAACAGGGAACACCATTCAAATATTTTATGAAAACATCATGTACGGACGAAGTTCTGATAATTGTGTGGTTGAAGTAAATAGTCCCAGAGGCAAACAGCTGGCAAAATGTTGGAGCTATACTCCGCAACCGGATGATAAACCATCGAGTTTTCCCGTTGAAATAATAATCAAGGATAATGCAGGATGGCACCTCGGACGTTTTATTTCTAAAGTAAATATTAATAAGCCAGGGAAACAATTACCCGTTAAAGTGCTTGTTGTATCATTAAAAGGAAAACCTGGTTTTATTGAAGAATTAATCAATTTGTCAGGTCATCAGTATAAATCAGAAGAAAAGGAAGGTAAATCTTTTGGCCCCGACTGCAGTTGTATTTATCTGAGCCTTAAGGATGGACAAAAAAATGATCCGGAACTTATATTTTTGACTTTTTCTCAACGCCTGTTGGTTTTCGCGAGCAATTATACCATAGAGAAAGAGTTAAAATTAATCGACTCAAACATCGCGATCCTCAGAAAAAGTTTTCCCAAGGCAAGACTGGCGATATGTTTGCCGTGGGCGTCAGGAGTATCTCAGGACTATTTTGGCGAAAAATACGGCTGTGGAGTTCAACGATGGGATTATCATCAGGCCAATAAACGTATCGTTAAGCATATTCTTGCGAAATACAGCAAACAAGACCTGATCGAGATCCTGCCGACAAATATATTGATAGATCCCGGGAATGGATATATGGGCAATTCTTTAAGACTGAACCGTAAAGGTAAAAACGCTTTGTCTTCATATTTAATATCCTGTTTAAAAAGAGAAACCAAACAACGCTGATTATTTTTCCATGATTGATAACAATATTAAACACAAAGCAGCTTCAGGCGTTTTATGGACAACCTTGCAGCAATTCTGTTTGCTTGCGATTCAGTTTGGAATTTCAATATACATCGCCAGGATATTGGGACCCAAAGATTATGGGCTTGTCGGAATGGTGATAATCTTCATCGCAATTTCGGAAGTCTTTATCCAGAGCGGGTTAATGTCGGCCCTTGTTCAGAAAAAAGATGCGGATTCACTCGATTACTCATCCGTATTTTTTTTCAATCTCCTGACCGCGTTTTTATTGTATGGGATAATATATTTATCGGCTCCGTTTATTGCAGACTTTTACAGCGCGCCTTTACTTACAGTCATTCTACATGTATTGGCCCTGAAACTGATTATTGGCAGCTTCAGTCAAGTTCAAAGAATAATTCTTTTTAAAAATTTACAATTCAAGAAATTGGCGGTTATCAATGTTGGCGGCGCTCTTGTCTCTTCGGTTGTCGGATTATCCATGGCTCTGAGCGGATTTGGTGTATGGAGTTTGGTATGGCAGCAGATTGCAGTTGAAGCAACCTGTTTGCTTATGTGCTGGTTCAAGGCGTCCTGGTATCCGCATTTCCGGTTTAGTTATAGTCGGATTATGTATCTTTTATCTTTCGGGAGTAAGATTTTGATGGCAGAGGTAATCGACGCTGTGTTTAAAAACATATATTCAGTGGTTATCGGCAAATGCTACAACCCGGTTAACCTGGGATATTACCTGCGGGCTAACTCATTATGTGTGATTTTCCAGAATTCATGTTCAAAACCACTTGTGCAGACATCGATTCCCGTTTTTTCAAAATTGCAGGATAATAATTCCGCCATGCAAAAATCATTATTGAAATATACTAAATATTTATTGTTCATACTGCTCCCGGTCATGCTCGGAATGTTCCTTGTTTCACATTCTTTAGTAGAAGTTCTGCTGACCGCGAAATGGCTGCCGGCAGTGGACTATATAAAAATATTGTGCATTGTGTCAATTATCGCTCCATTGTCATCTTTATTTGTCGGTATATTGAAGGCCAAAAGGCGGGGCGGCTTATTTCTCGGAATAGAGCTGACCCGAAAGATACTGCTGGTTATCATTGTCTCTGCCACGTTTCGGTATGGCGTTTTGATGATGATATACGGGCTGGTTGTTC
Organism: Victivallales bacterium; assembly: GCA_963678305.2. GTDB lineage: Bacteria > Verrucomicrobiota > Lentisphaeria > Victivallales > Victivallaceae. The sequence goes on along the minus strand of CAXXVV010000009.1, from coordinate 233,670 downwards.
AAAGTCTGATTGCATATTTATTATGTTGCTATTGCGTGAAAGGTTTAATAGGTCTTAAACTTAAGAGTTTTCATGTCAGTTTATTGCCCTATCTTGCAAATGCTTTGATAATGTTTACCGTATTATATATTTTAAAAGATTTCCTGGATTCAAATCTAATGCAGTTATTGCTGCTCCCTGTGTTTGGGGGGATTATATATGCGATCGGGGCATGGGTTCTAAGATTGGATGTTCTGAAGGATATATATGCATATTCATTAAATATTCCTTTGATAAATAAATATACCCGCAAATTCGGCAAAAGGTTTGAGTGGCTTACATGAATAAAGATAAATTAAACTCCATTAATATTTTATTCGCGGGAGACTTTTGTCCCACTGGTAATGTTGAAAAGTTTGTTATGGATGGAGCGAATGCACCTGGAAAAATTTGGTCGGATATTAAAGACGTACTGAACTCGGCCGATTATCGAGTCGTCAATTTGGAGTGCCCTTTCCTGCAAGGCCAATCACCGACTGAAAAATCAGGTCCATTACTGAATGCGGCCCCTGAAACTGCTCAGCTGCTTAAAAAGGGACGCTTTGATTTAGTTACATTGGCCAATAATCATATTTTTGATCACGGGGATAACGGCATATCGTCAACTCTGCGGATTTGCCGGGAGCATAATATTGCAACTGTGGGCGCGGGACTCACGCTTCAGGATGCTCAGAAAACTTATTATACGAAAATTAAAGATCGTAATGTCGCTTTTATCAACTTTGCGGAAAATGAATTCAATACCGCCTCTGATAATCATGGCGGCAGTAATCCTTTGGATATAATCGACCTGTATAATCAATTGCGGGAGGCTGGACGACAAGCTGATCTTGTCATTGTAATTGCTCATGGCGGACATGAATATTTTCAATATCCAAGTCCGCGCACAGTGAAGCTATACCGTTTTCTGGCGGACAACGGAGCCGACGCGGTAATCGGGCACCACCCGCATTGTGTGCAGGGATGTGAAGTTTATCATGGCGTTCCAATATATTACAGTCTGGGTAATTTTATCTTTCCCGGCAAAGCCGCCGTTAAGGAACATCACCAGGGATTAATGGTTTCTTTGAGCGTTGATTGCGAAAACAAATGCAGGGCGGAAATAATTCCTTATGACCAATGCGGAAGCAACGGCTTCATATCATTAATGCCGGAAAACGAAAAAAATACTTTTATTGAGCAATTTAACATATTGTCAAATACTGTTACGGAACCGGATAAGTTGCTGGACCTGTGGCGCAAGTTTGCATTAAACAAGGAAAAATCATTCGTTTATGCGCTATTCCCGTGGAGAAAAAGTTTTACGGGAATATTAATGAGAACAGGCTTATTTTACCGTTTAATCCCGCGTCTCTATTTTCTGCGATTGTTAAATTTAATTCGTTGTGAAAGCCACCGTGATATCCTTGTTGCGGTCCTTAAAAAATTATTGAAATAACTATTCCACTGAAAGCACCAGGATTATATATGATAATAAATCTATTAAATATGATGCAATGCGCATTGAACCGGGCAAAATTCATTTGCGGAATTCTTTTAAAGAAAAAGAACAGGAGAAAATATTCATGTTACAGACAGTTGAAAAATGAGTCCAGTCTGCCTTTGAATAAACTGGAATTGATTCAATTGCGTAAAGTTAATCAACTGCTTAACTATGCGAACAAACACACGGTGTATTACCATGATGTCTTCAAAAGAATCGGGCTGGTTGAAAGCAGGGATGATGTCATTGAACTAAAGAAACTTAGCGAGCTGCAGCAACTCCCTGTTTTGACTAAAGAAATAATGCATAAAGAAGGATGTAAATTATGGTCGGATGAAAAAGATGAACTGGGCTGGTATTCAAATACTTCAGGCGGATCGACCGGAGAAAAAGCAATCTTTTTGCAGGATGAGGATTTTGGCTATGGGACAACCGTGAATGCCTGGTTCGGACGCCGCTTGATGGGCGTCAAACCGTTTTGGAATAAATTTTTACTGCTCTGGGCAGCAACCGGTGATATCGGAAAACCGACAATTCCCGATACCATGTTTAAGGCCGCTTGTAAAAATGGCATTGTGTTAAATTCCTGCTTGATGACTCCGGATGAAATGAGGCAAATTCTTCTTTATATGAAAAAAATTAAATTCGACTATATAAGAGGTTATGCTGAAAGCCTGAATAAATTGGCGGAGTTTGCTAAGCGGGAAGGTCTTGAAGTCCGGCCTCAGAATGTCGTTGTTACGACAGCAACATGTTTGTCTGATGAGATAAGACAGAACATAAAAGATGTTTTCAAATGCGATGTATATGATTTTTACGGGAGTCGGGAAGTCGGTCCGATAGCTGTCGAGTGCGTTGCGTGCTCCGGTCTTCACATCCTGATGGACAATAATTATGTCGAGGTCGTAAATGCCCGGGGAAAGCCGGTTGCGCCGGGAGAAACCGGGGAGCTTTTGATTACCAATTTATATGACCGGGCGATGCCGCTTATCAGATATAGTATCGGAGATATGGCTGTTGCCGGAGACCCGGAAGATATTTGCTCTTGCGGCTGCCGGTATATCAAAATGAAAAAACTCATTGGCAGGACCGCAAGTTTTTTCAAATGTAAGGACGGCAGTCTGGTTGACGGCACCTACTTGACAACAATTCTTAATCAATTGGATAAGGTAAAACAATTTCAGTTAATCCAGCATACTTTTGACGATCTGGAATTCATTGTTTATTCCAATCAGAAAATCCCGCAGGATGAACTTGATCCGATAGAACAGATAATGCAATCTATATTTGGCAAATCATGTAATATCAAATGGACCTTTACCGATTCGGAAATCCCACCGGGCGAATCGGGTAAATATAATTATATTCTTTCCAGAGTTTAAAAATAATATTGGATTATATATGAACAAAGCAAACCTCAAAAACAAAATTAGACACATATTCGAATTCTTTGGATGCGGGAAATATTCACGCATGGGAAAGAATAATATGGATACCCAATTAGCCGCATATTTACCGGACAAAGGTGTTTTTATTGAAGCCGGAGGATTTGACGGTATTTACGCAAGCAATACATATTATCTGGAAAAAATAAAACATTGGACCGGGATCTTGATTGAACCCGTTCCCGAATATTATGAGAAATGCCGAAAAATAAGAAAACGATCCCGGGTTTTTAATTGTGCCCTGACAGCGGATTCAGACGCCACCCCTTTCCTGCATCTTGATATCAAAGACTCCGCGTCTTCCATTATTAAGGAACAAGACGGGGAGTGTGTAAAAGTGAAAGCGGAAAAGCTTAGCGATATCCTTGATCGAACCGGGATTTCCAATATCGATTTTTTCTCGCTCGATGTGGAAGGTTTCGAACTGGAAGTATTGAAAGGACTTGATTTTACCAGACATCGTCCCGCTTTTATCCTGGTTGAAGCCTTAAACCAGGAAATGCAAGATAAATTGACTCGATTTTTAAATTCCAATAAATATTCTTTAATAGATCAGTTATCACACCGTGATTTTCTTTTTAAAGATGAAACAGTCTCAACCGATTAATATCCATGTCCGATAAACCACCAGCAATCTCAGTAATAATACCATCCTATAACCGTGACAAAACGCTGCCTCGGGCAATAGACAGTGTTTTAACCCAGACATTTTCCGATCTTGAACTGCTGATCGTCGATGATGGCTCAACAGATAATACCCGTGAAGTTGTTGAGGAATACATGCTAAAGGATTCGAGAGTCAAATATATTTACCAGGAAAACGCGAGGCAGGCCGCCGCCAGAAACAATGGTATTAAGCATTCAAGAGGGGAATTTACAGCATTTCTCGATTCAGACGATGAATGGTTGTCCGACAAACTCAAAAAACAAATTGAATATCTTGAGACTCATCCTGAATTCAGCATGGTCTACTCCAATCAGCTAATGTGTGACTCCGAAGGCGCCTCACGATTTCTTCGGTATCGGAATGACCAAATGGTTGAGGGGAATATACTCATTGATTTATTGGAACGCAGAATCTATTGCTCAACTCAATCAGTTATGGTCAGAAGTCGCGTTATTGAAAAAGTCGGGCTGTTTGACGTCGATTTAAAGAACTCATTAGAAGACTGGGAATGGACTCTGCGCATTGCGGCGGAATCGCCAGTGGGATGCATCAAAGAGCCTCTGGTCGTCCGATATGTCAATAATGATTATTCTGCCGGATATACTTTGCTAAGAATGGATAATCATAGAAAAATCTTGACAAAAATATTTGAAAAATACCCGGTTCCAGTGGCTAAACAAAAAGAGTTATGGAAAAAAGCATGGTTTTCCTGGGGTATAGCCGCCTTGGAATCAGGCTGTTATATCCGTAGCGCAAAATGCTTTACCGCTGCACTTTTCCGGGGAAAATGGCCTGCGGCCCCGGGGCTCGTATTGACCTTTTGCGGTCCGCTCGGAAGATTTATTTTGAAAAACGCTCTGGTCAAAAGGAATACAAGACCACAATGAAAGTTTTGATGATACATGGAGCCACTGTTTTTGATAATATCGGCGGCTCGGAAATACAGCTTGACCACATTGCTCAGTATTTAATGCGGAATGGACATCAGGTTATTTTCTATACCATGAACCTGGGGCGGGAACAACAGCCTGTAGAATGCATTTCCGGTTATAAAATATATCGTAATAATGCGATTGGTCCATCTCCCCTTATGCCGTATAAGCATCAAAAAATAATTTTGAAAATTATTGAAGAGGAAAAACCGGATATCATGTATGCCAGGTGCTTGCGGACTACTTACATTGCGAATATGGTATCGAAGAAAACCGGCTTGCCTTTCGTATATCAACTTCCATTCGCATTCAGCCATGATATTTTTTCATTTAAATCAATGATAAACAATATCAGGAAGTTTAAATTCAACGCCTTGAACGCGATACTGAGCCCTATGTATATTCAAAAAGCGGCTTGCCTGATGGCCTTGTGTAAAGAGGATGCCGGAGCCCTTGCCGACTTTTTAAAAGTCAAAACCACATCGATATATAATATGCATACTGTCCCGGATATCGAAAGGAAAAACGTCGAACATCACCGGGTAGTCTGGATAAATAATCTGAAACCGATCAAGCGCCCTGAAATGTTTATTGAGCTGGCTCTCCGATGTGCAAGTATGGATGCGGAGTTCATTATGGCAGGAGCTCCCGGGGCCGGAGAATACGGTAAAGAAATGATGGATTTAATCAACTCAACATCTAATTTGCGGTATCTTGGAGCGATATCTTTCGATGAAGTGAACCAATTGCTGGAAACATCCTCGATCAATGTTTTAACCAGCCGCAGCGAGGGCTTTGGAAACAGTAACATCCAGGGCTGGATGAGGCTGGTGCCGATTGTAACAACAGTAGACCGGGATAACGTGGTTGTTTCCCATGATTTGGGGTATAAAGTAAACACAACAGACGAATTGGTTGAAAAAGTACAGTATCTGCTTACACATCCGGAAGTGCTGTCAGAAATGGGGCTGCGCGCCAGAGATTACGCCATAAATAACCATAGCATTAATGCAAATGGCGCAAAATACGAGGATTTATTTAAAAAAGTTATAGCGAAACAATATATAAGTGAATGAAAAAATATAAAATAATATTTCAACACCCGGCGATTGCTCATTACCGGGCCGAGTTATTCAGGCTGCTTTACAAGAGCCCTGATATCGAGATTAAATTGATCTTAAACCGGGAAAATACGTTGTATCCGGCCGCTAAAGTGTCAGACTCTTTTCCCGGGACAACAGTTCTTGATACCGACAATAACAAGGGATGGCGAAAACAACTTTTCCATGTCCAAATGAAAAGTGATTACGATTGCATTATCGCGACGTTGCCAATCTCCCTGCCATCAATTCTTGCCCTCATAGCGACGTTTATAAGGCGCAAGCCTCTGATTTTATGGTCGGAGACATGGCGAAAATTTGGCGATCCGGCCAAAAACAAGCCGGCTCCCGTGTATTGGCTTAAAAATCTTCTATATAGGTTTATTGTCCGCAGGTCCAGTGCATTGCTCGTGCCTGGAACAAGCGCAAAAGAATTTCATATTCAATCAGGCGTCAAGCCGGAAAAAATATTTATTGCGAATCAAAGCGCGTCTCCTCCTCCATTTTGCGAGGCGAAAAATATCCATATCCGACCCAAAGAAAGTTCTGAAAAAATATTACTGTTTTCCGGACGCCTCATGAAATTTAAAGGGGCAACCCTTGTTATAAAAGCTTTTGCCAGGGTGGAAGGCAAGCTAGAAAACCTTCGTCTCGTCATAATCGGCGACGGACCATGCGCGGACGAATGCCGCAACCTTATTGACGACTTGAAACTGCAAAATATAGAATTTGTCGGGGCCATCCCTTATGAGGATCTATATCCGTATTGGCAACTCGCTGACGCATTTGTTATCGCAAACACCGGGGACCCGTATTCAGATGCGTGGGGGATTGTTTTTAACGAGGCTCTTAGTATGGGACTGCCGGTTATTTGCACTGAATATGCCGGAGCCGTCGAAGATTTAGTCAAAGACGGATATAACGGAATTGTGGTCGATGCGGGCGATCCGGAAAAACTGGCCGAAGCGATTGTCGGGCTTTTTGAAGATGATGCAAAGATGAAGATCATGGGGCAGCGAAGCCGCGAGATTTATCATGAATTTAATAATTACGAAAAAATGGCGAAGGCTTTTACTGACGCTGTTGACTATGTTATGGTAAGGGATATATGAATATTTTGAAAGTGATGGGGTGTACCTCCAATCAGTATGCCTCGATGGAGCGCTATCTGGTTGAAAAATCGAAGAGAATCGTTTCTGATGGCGGGACTTTCGTCGTTATTTATGAAAATCATCCGGTCAGCGAAGAATTTATCCGTGATTTTGAGAAAACCGGAGGAATTCTGTTGGAGGATAAACTCGAGCATGTTTTAGATATCGCCTGTTACCGGCGCTTGAGTAGAATTATCAAGCAATATGACATTGATGTTGTCCATAACTACTTTACCCCGACATGTCATCGGGTGGCTATTTACCTGAAGCTGACCGGCTTTTCAAAGCTGGTCAGGTCTGCCGCCAATATGCCATATGTAATACCGGCGGGAAAGGATTTTGATAATTATAAAGTCCCCTTGAAGCTGAGAATCCGTCATCGTTTTTTATCTTTCTTTGTGAAAAGCATTATTTGCCGCTCGGAAGCGGTGAGACAATCGTTCATCAAAGCCGGGGTAAAGCCTGAAAAAACGGCTCTTGGAGATGGAGGGTGCAATGTTGAAAAATATCAGTTTTCAGAATTCGATCGAGCAACTGTACGCAGTGAACTGGGGTTCAAGGATGATGATCTGGTACTTGGTGTTTGCTGTCGTCTGGTACCGGTAAAGCGTATTGATCGTCTGATTGAACGCTGCTCGGAGGCGGTTGAATCAGGCATTAAATTAAAACTGGTGATTGCCGGTGACGGCCCTGAGATGACTTGTTTGAAAAAAATTGCGGCTAATCATAAGAATTTCAATATTTTCTTTCTGGGTCAGAAGGACAATTTAGTCAGCTTTTATTCCGCTCTTGACATCTTCTGTTTGTCGTCTGAATCCGAGGGAATGAGTAACTCTATATTGGAGGCAATGGCGGTCGAACGTCCGGTAATGGTTACTGATATACCGCCGAACCGCGGCCTTGTTATTCCTGAAAAATCCGGCTTTATGATTTCTTATGATGATGACGGAGAGTTTATTTCCTGTCTGGAAAAACTCCTGGCCCCGGATATCAGGCGTCAGAAAGGTATGTTCAACCGGCAACACGTGGTTGATAATTTCAGCCTGGAAGCACGCCTGAATAAAGAACTCGCCATATACGAAAAAACAATAAATCAGTAATCCTCTCAGTCTGGTAGAATGTTATGTGTGGAATTTCCGGCTTAATACTGAAAAACAAAAACATTGAAATGTCTCTCCTGCAGCAAATGGGAGAGTCTACTCAACATCGCGGCCCCGATAATATCGGCTTTTATATGTCCGGAAACGGAAAAGTAGGACTGGTCCATAATCGGTTGTCGATTATTGACCTTTCTGTGGCGGCGAACCAACCTATGAGCGATGTCTCCGGGAAAGTCCATATAGTTTTCAACGGGGAAATCTATAATTTCCTCAGGTTGCGTCAGGAACTGGTTCAAAAAGGTTACTCTTTCAAAAGCAGCAGTGATTCCGAAGTGCTGCTTTACATGTATATTGAACATGGACTCGACATGCTTGATAAACTAAACGGCATGTTCGCGTTCGCTATCTATGACGAACGTAATGAGAAGCTCTTTCTGGCCAGGGACCGGGTTGGAATTAAGCCGCTTTATTATTCCGCTACGGACAAGGGGATGGTCTTTGGATCGGAATTGAAGCCACTAATCGCCTCCGGCTTGCTTTCCGGCAGCCTTGACCCGGTCGCCGTTAACGCGTTTTTTACCCTTGGTTACATTCCGTTCAGCATGACTATTTTCGATAATTGCAGCAAACTTATGCCTGGCCATTATCTGTATTATGACCTCAAAGCCAATTCTTATGAAACCGCAAGATACTGGCAACTGCCCAATGTTGACTACAAAGAGTACCGGGAGGATGAATTACTGGAAAAATTAGAATACTTGCTTAACGATGCAGTAGCAATGCGCATGGTCAGTGATGTTCCGATAGGATGCTTCCTTTCCGGTGGGGTTGATTCCAGTTTATGTTCCGCCCTTATGGCAGGAAATAGTTCCGTTCCTGTTAAAACTTTCAATATCGGTTTTACTGAAGATAAATATAATGAGAGCGCCTATGCAAAAATTGTCGCCGACAGTATTGGATCGGAACATTTCGAACATACGGTCAAGCTTGATGCTATCGAGGCGCTCAATCACCTGGTCAACAACTTTGATGAACCTTTCGCCGATTCATCAATGATACCCACTTTTTTCGTTTCAAAAGTCGCGAAGGAGCATGTGACCGTTGTCCTTTCCGGCGATGGCGGAGATGAGTTGTTCGGCGGATATAATTGGTACAGTTGGATGTTGTCGCTCAATCATGCTCAAAACAAATTCCCGCCGGTAAATACCCCAATCCGAGTATTCAGTCAAATAGCGCCTTTTAACTTTAAAGGCAGGAACTTCCTGTCGCAGCTTGGACTTTCACCAGTCAGTCAGTTTATTAACCGGATCGGCTTCTTCAAGCCGAATGAACTGTCGATAACATCCGACCCGGTCTTCCTTGACAAATTTGAAGCGAAACTGAATTCTTTTGAAGGTGATTTACTCCAAAAGATAAGCCGAATGGATTTTAATTGTTATTTGGCAGATGATATTCTGACAAAGGTGGACCGGGCAAGCATGGCGGTGTCGCTTGAAGCTAGGGTTCCCTGGCTGGATCACCGGTTAGTCGAATTTGCGTTCAGTCTGCCGTCACCCTGGAAGATCCGTCAGAGCCGGAAAAAATATCTGCCCAAGCGCCTGGCCGAAAAATTGTTGCCGCGACAACTGCTGCTTGAACGCAAGCAGGGATTCAGTATCCCTTTGGCTTCGTGGATGCGCGGGGAATTGGGGGATTGGCTGGCTGGGCTAGCGGACCAGGCTGAGCCGTATATAGACACCGGAAGCGTGAAAAAACTACTGGTGGAACACCGTGCGGGGAAAGCCGACCACGGATCAAAACTTTACTCAATATTAATGTTTGCACTATGGAAAAAACACTTTTAATAATTAATACAAAACAATTCGGCTACGTTGCCGGCTATCATTACTACGCTAAATACCTGAAAGATGATTTCAGCATTCGCTTTATCTGCTTTGACCACAAAATGCCTCGTGTAAAAATGGACAATGTTGATATCCGTTATTTATCCATGCCCCGGTTAAGATATCTTCGACTTATATATTTTGTTCTTTGCGTTTTAAAAGAACTGTACTCCAATAAATATCATTCCGTTTTCATGGTTTACCATAAATTAGCCTGGCTCGTAAAAGCATTGTGTCCTTTTTCAAATATAGTATTGGATATTAGAACCGGAGCCATCAATAGACAACCCCTCGTCAGAAAATTCAATAATTTATTTATCCGCTTTAACACTATATTCTTCAATAAAGTTACAATACTTTCAGAATCCTTGAGAAAACTGTTAAAACTGCCTGAGACAAAAACGACTATTTTACCGCTGGGAGCCGAGTTGTTTCAGGTGGACCGGTCATACGATGCAATGAAGCTCTTTTATTTGGGGACTTTGAACACGCGTAATATTGATCAGACGGTTCAAGGTTTTTCGAGGTTCTACCGCCAATACAAGGACACTAGCGAGATCAGTTACGATATTGTAGGATACGGCACCGCAGACGAAGAAGCCAGGCTTAATAATGTAATTGATGAGCTGGGACTGCGAAACGTGGTTGTTTTTCATGGCAGGAAAAATCACGATGAACTTCTGCCGTTTCTGGAAAAATGCAATATCGGAGTTTCTTATGTTCCCGTTACTCCTTTTTTTGATTGCCAGCCGCCAACCAAGACTTATGAATATATTCTGTCCGGTATGTTTTGCATTGCAACCGGGACCTTTGAAAATAAACGCTGTATTTCAACTCAAAATGGAATTATTTGCGACAGCACTCCAGAGGCATTTTCTGAAGCGCTTGCGACTGTCGCGGAAAAACGTGAAACATTTGACTCTGGCAATATTTCCGCGTCTTTAAAGGATTTCTCCTGGAGCAATATTGTCAATAATACTTTAAAGAAAGTATTGGCGTGAAGTATAAAAACGGAACAAATCAGGCCTATATATTGGTTGTTATATCATTGTTGTTTCTTTTTCTGAAAGGTTCTCTTTCTGAATTTTTTCATGTTCCCGGTTTCATTATCCAAACAGCAGAAGGCGCCATCTTTTCATTGATGGCGGTTCTAATTCTTTTGCGGTCCACCTTCATTGTGCCGGGGATTACTTTTATCGTATTGTATCTTGCCTGGAGTTTTATCTCAACTCTGTATAATGACTTGCCGTTTGTTGATTTTTTTACCTATTCAAGATATTTATTCTATAACTTTATCTTTTTCAACATCGTATATGTTGCGGAATTTTCGAAGCCGCAAGTGAAAAAAATTCTGAAGCTCATTGCCGGATTGTTTTTCCTCCAGATCATTGCGTCTCTCATTGAAATATTTATCTTTAATCTTCGAGATGAATACCGGGTCGGGACAATGTTTTTCGGCGCCGGCGGATACGGGACCGTATTACCGATGGTTGCTATTTCATATGGTCTTGGTATTTTCTATTTTAAAAACCGCAGTTTCCGTGTTTACTTTTTAACCCTCTCTTTCATCATTGTCGGCTTTGCATCAGGAAAACGTGCTATTTTCTTTTTTATTCCGGCGCTATTACTTGTCGGCCAAATTGTTTTCATGTCGATATCGCGGTCAATTAAGGATATCGCTCGCAGTATATTATTTTATTCAATTATCATAATTCCGCTCTTGCTTGCTTTTGTGTTCTTCCTCGGACAGTCTAAAAGATTTGAGGAACTAAACACCATGGACAGCATTTTCGATAAGTTCTCTTATATTTATGACGTCGCTGAAGAATATAGTTTCAGGGAGAATTCCAGAGGACAAAGGTTTGGGCGCGGGTCAAATAATATGCACATGATTTCTCTTTTGTCGAACGGTGAATACGATGAATTTTTTCTTGGAGGCGGTCCTAACTCATGTACCCGTAAGTATAATTATGAGATGCAGCAAAAGTATGGCTTCGGCTATGGTATTCCTGGTTGGATAGATGATATTCTCTGTATTGGAGTTCCCGGCTCGCTACTGGTGCTGTTACTCTTTTCTTATCCACTTTTCAGGATGTTTGTAACTTGTCGGTTTAATGAAATGTCTCCTTTATTAAAAAGCATATATTTTGGTAATTTGATGTTTTTCTTTACTTTTATTGTGATAAATTTTTACTATTTCAACTGTTTTTCTGTGGACTCTTCTTTTTCGGTCATCTATTTCTTCATGATGGCGCTTCTACTTTCTCCCCATTATCGTCAAATCCTGATTGAACCAATAGAGCCAAGTAATGCAAAAGATTGTAATGACATTCAAATCAACACTTGATTTTTAATAAGATTTTTATGAATAAGGTTTTAATAGTAGTACCGGCTGAATCGCGCCAGGGAGGCGTGTCTTCTTTCTATAAAACATTACGTAAGTATTTATCTTACAATATACAATATTTTTATTGTGCATCCAGCGACAAACGCATAACATTCCCCATCATGCTTATATTGAAGTATTTTATCTTTGGTATGAAGTTATTGTTGTCCGGATATGATATGATCATTTTAAATCCGTCCATGGGATCAACCGCCCTGGTCCGGGATGGAATATTCTTAAAAATAGCAAAGATTTTTGGTCGCAGAGTCGTTGTGTTTATGCATGGCTGGAATGTTGATTATGAGAGAAAACTGGTTGACAAATACCACAATATTTTTAAAAATACTTATTTCAAAGCCGATGCTTTTTATGTTTTATCTCCAGAATTCAAGAAAAAACTTCATGGCTGGGGCTATGATAAAAATGTCATCAACATAAGTACTTGCGTTGATGACGATATATTGAATGAACCAATCACACGAGATTCTCAGGACATGAAGCGCGAAAAGTTCAATATTATTTTTTTGGGGCGCATTGAAAAAGCCAAAGGAATTGAAGAAATCCTGCTTTCATATAAAATTGTAAAACAGAAGTATCCATTTGTCACATTGGTGTGCGCCGGAGCAGGCAACGAAATGTTCCATTGGCGGAAATACGCGGAAAACATGAATTTGACTGATGTTTCTTTCCCGGGATATATTGATAATAAGCGGAAAGATCAGTTGCTCAAAAACTCACATTGTTTTTTTATGCCCAGTTATACTGAAGGCATGCCTTGTGCCGTTCTTGAAGCAATGGCCTATGGTCTACCAGTGGTCACTCGTAAGGTTGGTGGACTGAAATATATATTCAAAGATCCTGAGATGGGATACATAACGGATAGTTTAAATCCCGAATATTTTGCTCAGTGCATCATTGATCTAATTGAATCCCCGCGTCGATGTATCCAAATCTGCAATTACAATCGCCAATACATCAGCAAACATTGCCTGGCCAGTCAAATTGCTGAAAAATTAACTTGTCTTCGCAATATTTAATTCTTTCCATTTTAATAAATTCTTTAATGCTGTCGCGGAATTCCATGCGCCGAATTCACAGTACAGCTTCTTCCAAATGTCCGGGTACTTTCTGTTAAAGTCGCCTCAGGAAATATATCCGTACTGATTACCCCATCAATATCATTGCTTTGCAATGCGGTTATGTGCTGCCGTTTTCTTTTACAGGAACATTTACAAAACATTCCGGCATATCTCCACAAGAATACCGGAATACTAACTGATACTGAATTTTATAACAACTTATCTGTACAAAAAAACTGGGAAGTTGCTGATAAAAAATTATTTAAATTGAAAATATTTTGCTTGAAATAGTCTGGTTTTAACGTACAATAAGTATTGTGGCATTATTGATTTAATTTCTTGAAATTGTAAATTGACAATTTAATTATATGCGCCTTAATGGCTTGAGAGGAGAACCGTGGAGACTAATAATATTTATGTAACGCCCGATTCGTTGAAAAATGATACTATTTCCGTAACCCCTGAACAAATCAATGTCGGACCTGAAAACGCCCCTGAAGCAGCCCTGCCGCAAGCTCCGGCCCAACCGCCGGTATACGGACACGTTCCCGAAATTCCCACAATGGAAGCAGTAGAAGGGATCAGATTTGATTTCAACGAAGGTATCCGCGTAAAATTTCCCAAAGGCGGCTACCGCATCTGCTTTATTGACATTGAAACCGGAACTATTCTATACAATGCCGACGTTGACCAGGAAGCAATGGTTTCCAGCGTCAAGAAGTTTTTTATCAAATTCCGGCTTCAGATATTCCGCAAAGGCGGCGCAGAACCGATTTTTGAGCATGAATATGACGCTAAAGGCAAGGAGGTAATGATCCAGTTGCCGGTCGGCACCATTGGTGATTCAATCGGCTGGTTTTCATACGTTGAACGGTTCCAGCAGAAACATGAGTGCAAGGTTATTTGTGTCATGACTCCCTGGATTGCCGATCTGGTTCGCGACCAGTATCCGGATATCACCTTTATCAACAAGGAAGACACCCTGAACTATTCACCGTATGCCTGTTATTACATGGGACTGTTCTTTCAAGGCAATGTGGACAATCAGCCGATTGACTTCAGGTACATCGGGCTGCATCGCACTGCGGGGTATATTCTCGGAGTCGATCCGTCCGACCTGCCGCCGCGCTTCGATTTGTCGGCACCGCGCAAAATCAAGGAACCTTATGTCTGCATTGCGGTTCAGAGCAGCACTCAGGCTAAATACTGGAACAACCCGGTCGGCTGGCTGGAAACGGTCAAATTCCTTAAAAGGAGCGGCTATCGCGTACTCTGCATAGATAAGGCTCCGGTTAACGGAGCCGGTATCAACTGGAATCAAATTCCTAACGGAGCCGAGGATTTCACCGGGGATATTCCGCTGCAGGAGCGGGTAAACCTGATCAAAGACGCCGATTTCTTTATCGGATTGTCCAGCGGACTGGCCTGGATTGCCTGGTGCTGCAAGGTCCCGGTAGTGATGATCAGCGGCTTCACTCATCCGACCAATGAATTTGAAACCCCGTACCGGGTTATCAACTATCACGCCTGTCACAGTTGCTGGAACGATATGCGTTGCGATTTCGACCATTTCGATTTTTTATGGTGTCCGCGTCATAAAAATACCGAGCGTCAGTTTGAATGCAGCCGGTTGATCAGCGTCGACCATGTTATCAACACCATAAAGAAAATTCCGGCATTTAAGGATCACACAAGTTAATTATCCGGATTGACTTAAGCGAGGGGTATAATGAGTATTACAATAATAAGTTCCGGCGAAGTTGTCACCAGTTCTATACTGGGAGCGGAAGACGAGCAATATGTCTATTTTGGCGGAACCGCGAATATTACAATCATCAATTCGTCGGGACAACAATATGTTTCTTCAGGCGGAACGGCGAACAGCACCACGATAAACGCCGGCGGCGTCCAGGATATCTATCTCGGCGGTGAAGCGGATTATACAATACTCAACGGCGGCCTTCAGAATATTTTTGATGGCGGCTCCGCCAGCGGCACGGTGCTGAATACAGGAGGAATCCAAAGCGTTTTCAGCGGCGGCAGTGCGAATGATACAATAATCAGTTCCGGCGGAACTCAAACTGTTTCATCCGGGGGAGCCGCATCCGGGGCAACAGTCTACTCCGGTGGATATGTTTTTGTTTCCGGAGGAGGAATCGTTGACAACACCACTGTCAGTACCGGAGGATATATTACGGTTTTCAGCGGCGGAACGGCAAATAACAATACAATATCTTCCGGGGGATACATGCGGGTTATGGAGGAAACCTCGGTCTCCGGCATTATTCAGGAGGATGGAGCCGCGTTTCTCGGCGATACCTTTGCTACTGTCCTTAACGGGTCAAATGCAAACGGGACATTTTACATCAGCAATGGTATCGCCTCAAATATTATCGGAAAAGTTGATGTTCGTTCAACCAACACCGCCATTGACACAACCGTCCTCCGGGGAATGACCGTCGGAAGCTTTGGAAACGTGATTCGCACAACGATCAATTCCGGTGGAAGTCTGTTTCTATTTGGAGCAACAACAGACACCTCCATTAATTCAGGCGGTATAATGGTCATTTCATCAGGTGGACAGGTTGCTGGTGAATTAAATGTTGACGGTGGACAGGTTGTTGCTTCGGAACAAACCGTCATGTCCGGATCAGATGATGGGATCAATCTTCTTGGAAACGCCGATTTAAGCAGCGCGACCTTTATTCTTGCCGGCGGCGGTGATGTGGTTGTTCAGGGCGAAAACAATGAAGCGGGCAATATCTCTATCAGCGACGGCGGAGCGTTGATTTTCGATATCAGCGGGTTAACGCTACCGAACGAAAACGCCATGCTCAACAACCTGTATGATATTACGACGTCAACCATTAATCTGACTATCGACAGTTCGACAAACACCCTCGGGTCGTATGAGCTGGCCGGCGGCATTGAATTGCCGGCTTCAGTATCCATCAATGTCTATGATTCCGGAACTTCAATTGGAGAATTAACCCTGGCTAATGCTTTGGCTGTCGATGATTTCTATTGTACTTTAAGCGTTTCCGATGGTTCTCTATTCTTCAATATCGCCGAGGACGGATTGCCTATCCTGACCGAAACCTCCAAGTTGCTTGCCTCCGATGGAACGGAAGGTAAAATGTTCAGCAGAACTCTCAGTATTGAGAATGACTGCCTGGCGGTCGGCTCTCTTTATAATACCGGATACATTTATGAGTGGAATGGAAGTACCTGGAATGAAACTATTCTGCATAGCGTTCCCTCTTATGCGGCAACGGATGGTAATCAAGTCTTTTTCGGCAATGCTCTTTTCGAGTCAGTCGACGATGTCTGGGAAAGAACCATCGTCGATATTTTTGAAGGGGGAACACGGTATCTGGATATCGACGGGGACAGAATTGTCTATAATGGAACATCCGGCGCCCTGGTTGCTGAATGGAGCGGAACTGACTGGGAACAAACCACGCTATTGGCGGCCCCTGCCCTTCTTGGCTTCGGCAATACCATCGACATCGAAGGGGATTGCATCATGGTCGGAGAGGATGGAGCGAATGCCGCCCATCTCTACCAGTGGAACGGCGGGACGTGGGATGACACACTGTTTACCGCATCAGATTCAGTTGAAGGTATCAGGTTTGGGTCGTCAGTCGCAATCGGTGAGGATATGATCGTTGTGGGAGCCTCTTACGGTCAAGATGACAGCGCCCTCCCGACCGGCTGCGTATATGTTTATCAATGGAACGGGGCGACCTGGGACGAAACTAAAATAACCGCATCGGATGCCGGCGGCGGTGACTTCTTCGGCAGTTCCGTGGCGGTTGACGGCAGAACGATCATTGTCGGAGCCTACGGCGAGGACGACCCTGGCGGCGACTCTGAAGGCTGTGCCTATGTCTATCAATGGAATGGAGAAATCTGGGATGAAATAAAACTGATCGCATCCGACCGGGAGGACTTCGACAAATTTGGTTTTTCGGTCGACATCGACGGAGCAACCGCTATTGTCGGTTCGATTGGTGATGACGACAATGGAGACAACTCAGGCAGCGTATATACTTATGACCTGAGTGCGTATCTTGACCTTGTGGCTCCCGGCTCTCCGACCGGCCTATCAGATCTCAATCTGAACGGATCAGTGACTCTGTCATGGACCAATGCGGTTGACAATGAGGGTGGAAACGGTATTTGGCGCTATATAGTCGAGTATGCCGATAATTCTGATTTCAATAACTCGACAACAGTAACAACGATCAACAATGAACTGGTTTTGAATGGGGTGACCGCCGGCGGTACTTATTACTGGCGGGTCCGGGCCGAAGACAACAGCGCGAATAAGTCCGACTGGGAAGCCGATAATTTTTACGTGGCGGGCAACGGTCAGGAAAAAATTGTTCCAGGCATACAAACCGCGTTTGATATGTTCGGCCAGGTTGTTGCCATGGGAGATGATTTTTTTGCAACAACATCGAGAATGAATAATGACGGTGAGACATCCTCGGATATTCATATTTTTATGCGTGATGGATCAAACTGGAATGAAACGGTTATTACTGTTTCGGAATTCCCATTCAGTTGGAGCGACTACATCGATACCTGTGACAACACTATTGTTGTCGGCGAACGCTGGACCAATCAGGCAACATTGTATCAATGGGATGGCAGCGCATGGCAGGAAACCACCCTGTCCGCTACCGGGGCAGTCACCGGGGATCAATATGGCTGGAGCGTTGCCGTTGGCGAAGATATTGTCGCGGTCGGATCAAGAACTAATAATTCACAGGGCTCGGTAGATGTTTTCAACTGGAATGGCAGTGAATGGCAGGAATGCATTATAACCGCATCCGATGCCGCGGAAGGAGACTATTTCGGCAGCACACTTGCGGTTAACGACGGAACAATTGTCGTCGGGGCCTATGGTAATGACGATAACGGCGACAATTCCGGCAGTGTTTATGTGTATCAGTGGAACGGAGCCGAGTGGGACGAAACAAAATTAACCGCTTCAGACGGCGCAACCGGCGATAATTTCGGAATGTCCGTCGCTATTGACAACAATACTATTGTAGTCGGAGCAAGTGGTAACGATGACGACGGCGATTCAAGCGGCAGCGTTTATGTTTACCAGTGGGACGGCAGCGCATGGCAGGAAACCATTATCACCGCCGCCGATGCCGCAGAGGGAGACGGGTTCGGACGCTCTGTGGCAATTGACAACGGCTATATTGTTGTTGGCGCCCAGGGTAATGACACGATATACGGCGATTCAAGCGGCAGCGCCTATGTTTACAAATGGAGCGGTTCGGAATGGATTGAATATGAATTTTACGCCGCCGACCTTTGCGACGGCTCCGCTTTCGGCTTCTCTGTCGACATCAATGATGATAAGATTATTGTCGGTTCAATGAGTGACGAGGTTCCGGATAATTCCGGCAGCGCTTATGTCTTCGATCTGGACAGCATAATCAATTCAGTTATTCCGGAGACTCCGGCTGAACTGACGGAAATATATCATACGGCAAACTTGACGCTCGATTGGGCTGACAGCATCGGAGCCCAGGCATATCAGGTCGAATACGCCATTGACAGCACCTTTGCGTATGCCACCTCTCTTATTACGTATTCCAGTGATATTACACTTGAAAATGTTGCGGTAGGCAGTTATTACTGGCGGGTCCGCGCCGTCAATAATACCGGCGATATGTCCGACTGGTCATCCGGAATATTCTATTCCATGCCGGAAGGACAATATAAATTCACCGCATTTGATGAAGTTGAAAACAATTACTTTGGCTGGTCCGTAGGGGTTGATGGCGATACGGTTGTGGTCGGAGTACGCAATACTGCCTCCAATGACGCTTATATCTACAGATGGAGCGAAGACCAGTGGGTTGAAACTAAAATACACATATCGGAAAATATGGCCGGTTGGGGTAGAAACGTCGATATCAACGGGGACATTGTTGTTGTTGGGGACCGGGTATCCAATACAGCTCATGTCTATCAGTGGAACGGCAGCGATTGGATCGAAACGATTCTGACCGCTTCCGACGGCAGCGGTTCCGATCAGTTCGGCTGGGCCGCCGCCGTTGACACCGGGATAATTGCGGCAGGTGCGGTTTTTAATATGGGAAAAGGAGCAGTATACGTCTATCAGCAGGTTGAAGGCTCCTGGCAGGAAACTAAACTCACCGCTTCAGACGGCTCAGATAATGACACCTTCGGAAAAGCGGTCGCGGTTGACGGTCAGACCGTAATTGTCGGGTCTATGCTGGATGATGACAACGGCGAAAGCTCCGGCAGTGCTTATATATATCAATGGAACGGTGCCTCCTGGCAGGAAACCAAACTGACAGCTTCGGACGGAAGTGCTAACGATTTTTACGGTTATTCCGTCGCAATCGACGGAGATGTCGCGGTCGTCGGCGCATATGGCGATGTTGATGGAGACTTCTATTCCGGCAGCGCGTATATCTACCGCTGGAACGGTGTCTCTTGGCAGGAAACCAAACTGACTGCGTCAGACGGAATCGGTGGTGCATTCGGCTGGTCAGTCGCGATTGACGGTGATACCGTTGCGATCGGGGCTAAAGGAAACAATGACGGAGCCGGCGGGGTTTATATCTATCGCTGGAACGGCGTCAGCTGGTATGAAAATAAGATTACGGCAGTGGATGGCGAGGCAATGGACCATTTCGGGGCTTCCGTCGCGATTGACGGAAATTCTCTGATCGTCGGTGCCGGCGATGATGACTCGACAGACGGAGCTGTCGACACCGGAGCCGCCTATTTTTATGAGCTGGATACAATCATCGATATAGTAGCGCCTGATACGCCTGAAAACCTGAGCAGCACTATTGTCGATGACAATGCGACTCTTGATTGGGGGGATGCTTATGACAACCTCGACGGCGTCGGATTCAACCGGTATGAAATCGAATACGCGGACAATGCTGAATTTTCCAACTCGATAATTCTTTTCACGATTTCAAGAGGAATAAATCTCAACGGATTGAATATCAGCGGTACTTATTACTGGCGGGTCAGAACGGTTGACAATAATGGTAACATATCCGAATGGAGTACCACGGACAGCTTTATTATTGATTTGCCGTTCACGCCGGTCGTCAGTTCCGGATTATCAGTAAGTGATGAAATCGTCTCTGACGGTACTCAGGTTGTCCTGGATGGCGGGACAACCACCAGTAACACAATTGCCTCTTCCGGCTGGCAAATGGTGTCATCGGGAGGCAGCGCGATTGATACAACAGTTTTATTCGATGGTCGTCAATTCATCTCTTCCGGTGGACTGGCGGCAGGCACAATTGTTTCAAACGGCGGCTTCCAGGTCGTTTATTCCGGCGGTGTCGCAAATGACACGATAGCAAACGGCGGGATGCAGTCCATCAAGAACGGTTATGCTTCCGGAGCGATAATAAATGCCGGCGGAACTCAAAGTCTGCTTTCCGGAGGGAGCGCGGATCATGCCGTCGTTAACGACAACGCTTTTCAGAACATTCTCTCAGGCGGGACCGCCTCCGGGACAATTGTCAATACTTACGGTTCTCAGCATATTTCTTCAGGAGGCCTGGCGGTTGGAACAATCCTTGATTCAAACGGCTTGCAATATGTTTTCTCTGATGGAATTTCCAGTGAAACTACCTTAAATAACGGCTCCCAATTCATTTCCTCCGGCGGTACGGCAATTAACGATACCATAAATCACAACGGCTATCAGGGAGTATTCGGCGGTACGGCTTCAGGAACAGAAATAAACTCCGGCGGGTCACAGCAAGTTTCAGGCGGCGGCAGCGTAATAGAAGCGCTTGTAAATTATGGAGGCAGTCAAAGCATTTACGGCTCCGCTATTGCAAATATATTGAATTCTGGCGGCTTGCAGCAAGTCTATTCAAACGGGCTATCAAATGAATCAATTTTAAACGGCGGCTCCCAGTCAGTTTACGACAACGGCACGGCAATAAACACAATTGTTAATTCCGATGGTCTGCAAACCGTATTCTCAAGCGGTACGGCATCCGGGACGGAAGTCAATTCCGGCGGCTCTCAACTTGTCTCAAGCGGCGGAGTTGCAGATGGAACAATTATTAATTCCAGCGGCAGTCAAATTATTGACTCTGGCGGAACTGCTTCCGGTACAGTCATTAATTCAAATGGATACCTGTTGCTGACTTCAGGCGGAATAGCAAACAGCGCCGTCGTCAATACCGGTGGCACCCTCGAAATTTCAGGCGGAAGCGCTGTATCTTCGATAATCAACGGAGGTGAGTTAACGGCCGCAGTCGGCGGAGTCGCAATATGGGCCAGTGTAAATGAGAGCGGTCTGATGCAAATCACATCAGGAGGATCGGCCCGAAACGCTAATATCAACTCAGGCGGGCGGGTAAATGTTGAATCAGGCGGTTATTTTGGCGGTATCATAAATATTGACGGCGGTACTGTAGTGACTGAGCATAACATCGACATTATCAACGGCTGGGAACGAATCAATTTGCTTGATGATGCCGGCCTGTACAACGCCTCATTTACCTTGACCGGCGGTGCCGGGGTAAATATTTACGGGATAAACAATAGCGTCGGCAGCATTTCAATCAGCAGCGACGGAGCCTTAAATTTCAATATCAGCGAAATTGCCGCCCCCAACGAAACAGTAATGCTGAATGATCTAACCACGATTACCGCATCGAATTTTCATCTGACTATCGACAGTTCCGCAAATATCAACGGCAGTTATCAACTTGCTGCCAACGCCTCGGCTTTTACCGGGTCGGTCACTGTATTCAACCTCGGTACCGACCTGGGTGAATTGAGCTTTGATAACCCGTTGCTGAACGGCGATATTACCTGTACGTTGAGCGTGAATGAGTCAGGTATATTGACCGTTGAAATCGCAGCGGACGGCGAGGATATTCTCTCACCGAGTACTCCGGACGGCTTGAATACGACAGTCAACGGTGGGACCGCGATTCTCGACTGGAATATTTCAACTGACGATAGATCCGGGGTCAGTGGATATGTAATCGAGTATGCGAGCAACAGCCAATTCTTCGAAGCGGTAAGTCAAACCGTTACCTCCAGTGAATTCAATCTGACCGGACTCTATGGCGAAACATGTTACTGGCGGGTAAAAGCAGTGGACAACGCCGGAAATGAGTCTGATTGGAGTGAAAGCCATTTCCTGTTTAGTATGAATCCCGTCAAAGTAACCGCATCTGACGGCACAAAAAATGACTGGTATGGAAAATCAGTCGGGATAGCGGAGGATAACGTTGTGGTTGGAGCCATATTGGACGACGATATGGGTGATGGTTCCGGCAGCGCTTATGTTTACCGTTGGAACGGAAATTCTTACGACGAATATAAACTGACCGCATCAGATGGTTCAGAAACAGACCAGTTCGGCGGTGCGGTCGCAATCTCCGGTGATGTAATAGCGGTCGGGGCCATACAGGAAGATGAGCTGGGAACAAACTCCGGCAGCGCCTATGCCTACCGCTGGAACGGCTCCGGCTATGACGAATACAAACTGACCGCTTCCGACGGTGCTGCGTATGACTATTTCGGTAATTCAATCGGCGTGTCCGGCAACAATATAATTGTCGGGGCATACTTAAGCAACAGTTCCGGTCCCGATGCCGGCAGCGCCTATCTCTATCACTGGAACGGAGCATCATACGAAGAGTATAAATTCACCGCTTCCGACAGCATAGGCTTTGACTATTTCGGTTATTCAGTCGCGATATCCGGTGACAATGCGGTAATTGGAGCTCATTACGATGATGACAACGGCTCAAACTCCGGCAGCGCTTATGTTTACAGATGGGAGGAAAGCGCTTATCAGGAATACAAGCTCACGGCATCGGACGCTGAAGCAGGAGACAATTTTGGCTACTCCGTCGCGATCGACGGCGACAATGTGGCGGTCGGAACCTTTACTACCGAAAAAACTTATGTCTACCGCTGGAACGGCGTTTCCTATGATGAGTTCATTTTGACGGCGTCAGACGGTGCGGTCAATGATCACTTCGGCAGCTCGGTCGGAATCTGCGGTGACAATATCGTTGTCGGGGCTTACGGGAACAGTGATAACGGCAATTCTTCCGGCAGCATATATATATACCATTGGAACGGCACTGCGTATACCGGGTTTAAACTCAACGCTCCGGACGGAGCAGCCGGCGACAACTTAGGCGGCTCCGTAGGTATTTCCGTTGACAGTGTTGTTGTCGGAGCTAAATACGACGATGACAATGGCGACGCTTCCGGCAGCGCTTACGTCTTCGACATCTCCGTACTTGAAATCCCGATTGACCTGAGTGGTGCGGTTGATTTTGACAGCGCGGTACTGGATTGGTCCGATGTCGCGGACAACCTGTTCGGAGTGAAAGAATATATCGTGGAATTCGCAGATAACGAATTATTTACCGACGCCTCTTGTCAAACTGTGACGGACAGCGAACTGAACCTGCTGGAATTGGCCGATGGAATCTACTACTGGCATATCAAGGCGGTCGACAATCTGGACCAGGAATCGGACTGGAGCAGTACGGATACTTTCACCATTACAACGCCTGACACGATTGCACCGGACGTACCAACCGGTATGACCGTGGTTACAATCAGCGACAACGCCGCTCTGGACTGGGATGACGCCACAGATGATAAGTCGGGAATCAGGGAATATATAATTGAATACGCGGATAACGACTTGTTCAACGATGCGGTCAGTCAGACAGTGCTGATCAGCGAACTCGAACTAAGCGGCCTCGCTATCGACACCTACTATTGGCGGGTAAAAACAGTGGACAACGCCGGCAATGAATCGGAATGGAGCGAGATCAACAGTTTTAATTACAATATATATACAACGGAAACAACCAAAATCCTCGCCGCCGCCGGTTCTGACGGCGCGATGTTCGGGAAATCCATCTCGGCGGAAAACGGCGTCTTCGCGATAAGTTCGATTGGCGGTTTCAGCTGCATCTATGAATGGGACGGCGAAACCTTGAATCAAACAGTACTGCCCGCACCGGGCCTCTATGCGGCTACAGATGGGGAGAAAGCCTTACTGGGAAATTATATTTACGAATTGGTCGATGGAACCTGGACTGTTACTGGCCGGGTCGATTCGACAGTTGGCACCCGCGCCGCGGATATTGACGGCGACAATGTAGTGTTCAATGCTTCGACCGGGGCATTTATTTCCCATTGGAACGGCACGGGATGGGAAAGTACCGGACTGTTACTTGTTTCCGATTTGATGATGTATTCAAACACCGTCGACATCGACGAAGACATGATTTTAATCGGAGAAGACGGGGCGGATCAGGCCCATCTTTTCGAGTTGAACGGTGAAACCTGGAGTGATACCGTTTTTACAGCGTCTGATGAGGTTGAAGGCAATCGTTACGGCACTTCCGTGGCGATGGATAATGACATCATTGTTATCGGTGCGTCTTATGCCAGAAATGAAGATAATATTGTAACCGGCGCCGTCTATGTTTACCAGTGGAACGGAGTGGACTGGCTTGAAACAAAGATTACCGCGGCGGACGGCGCCAGTGGCGATTATTTCGGCAGTTCAGTTGCTGTCGACGGCGGCACAATTCTGGTCGGGGCGTTCGGCGACGATGATAATGGCAATATGTCCGGCTGTGCCTATGTCTATCAATGGAACGGTGAGACCTGGAGCGAAACCAAACTACTCGCTTCCGACGGCGCTGAAGGCGATCTGTTCGGCTATTCCGTCGCTGTCGATGGTGCTCAAGTCATGGTCGGGGCTCGTGACGACGATGATAACGGCGACAAATCGGGCAGCGTCTATTATTATGACCTTAGTGAAATAATCGATATTGTCGCGCCAGTCGCCCCGTCTGATCTGACTGAGAACATATTACCTGAAAGCGTAACGCTTGACTGGAGCGATTCGATCGATGAAGCCGATGGTTCCGGCTTCAAACGCTATGTCATCGAATTTTCCGATAATTCCGAATTTATCGGGGCCGAATCATTCACCACCGTCAACAGCGAACTGGTCATTCAGAATTTGACTTACGGAAACTACTACTGGAGGGTCGCGGCGGAAGACTATAACTGCAACCTGTCCGAATGGGTTGAAGATGAGTTCTCGATCTCCTCGATGCTGCAAGCGTATCTAACCGCGTCAGACGCGCAGGATTACGAATATTTCGGCTGGGACGTCAGTATTGATGCCGATACGGTCGTGATCGGCACACATGGCGGCACCAATGATATCTATGTTTACAAATGGCTCGGAGCGGAATGGCAGGAGACTAAACTCCACATTTCCGACACTATCGCCGGCTGGAGCGATTATATCAATCTTGACAATGACTTATTAGTTGTCGGCGACCGGATTCAGAACCGGGTCTGCGTTTTTCGCTGGGACGGCAGTGAATGGCAGGAAACTATCCTGACTGCGTCGGACGGCGTAAAAGCGCAATTCGGCTGGTCGGCCTCGGTCGATGGCGACATTATTGTCACCTCTTCCCGTTTTGACGCGATGCTCGGCTCCGCCTATATCTACCAGTGGAACGGCAGCGAATGGCTGGAAACAAAATTGACCGCGTCGGACGCCCCGGAAGCCGGTTCTCCAACCGATTCATACGGCTGGTCAACCGCCGTCTCCGGGAATACTGTCGTCATCGGGGCGTATCTTGATGACGATGTCGGGGATGATTCCGGCAGCGCTTACGTTTATCAATTGAGTGAAGGCAGCTGGCTGGAAACAAAGCTGCTCGCGACTGACGGCTCAGGCAGCGATTATTTCGGCTGGGCAGTAGCCGCCGACGGTGACACCGTGGTAGTCGGCGCCAGAGGCGATGACGATAACGGCGAAAATTCCGGCAGCGTATACGTTTACCGATGGAACGATGTTTCCTGGGTTGAAACAAAAATCACAGCCTCGGATGGAGCAGAAGGCGACGCTTTCGGCTGGGCCGTGGATATCGACGGCGACTATATCGCGGTCGGCTCCCGGGGCGATGATGATAGCGGAACCGATTCGGGCAGTGTCTACATTTACCATTGGAACGGATACGACTGGTACGAAACGAAAATCACCGCCCCCAACGGCGGCGCCGGCGATTATTTCGGCAGTTCGATTGATCTGAAAGACGGGATGCTGGTGGTCGGAGCTTACGGCGATGATGATGCGGCGGAAAATGCCGGCGGCGCGTATGTCTTCTCGCTGGACACGATTCTCGATTCAATCGCCCCGACAACACCAGGTAATTTATCCGCAGTGGTTGATGAATATAGTGTATCCCTTGATTGGGATGATGCGACTGACGAAAACACCGGTATAAAAGAATACTATGTCGAGTATTCACTCTACAATGATTTCAGTGACAGCGTAGTAATTTTCTCAACAAGCTCCGACCTGGCTCTCTCAAACTTGAATGATACGAGAACTTATTATTGGCGCGTCGCGGCGGTCGACGCCAATGGAAACATTTCTGAATGGAGCACGGCTGACAGTTTTAGTATTGACGTCGCGGACACCCTGCCCCCGGAAGTTCCAACCGATTTGAGTCAGGCGATTAACGCCTCCAATGTTGCGCTTGACTGGGCCGATGCTTCAGACAATAAATCCGGTGTCATGCAATATGTCGTGGAATATTCCAGATATAGATCCTTTTCAAGTGTTATCACGGAAACAGTAACTTCCAGTGAACTGATTCTCGAAAATCTGGATATGGATACCTGGTACTGGCGGGTCAAGACAGTTGATTTCGCCGGCAACGAATCTGAATGGGCCAACAACATCTTCTCCGTTATGCCGGAAGGACAATATAAATTTATTGCTTCCGACATGGTATACGGCAATTTCTTTGGTCAGACCGTTGCAATTGACGGCAATACCGTCGCGGTCCGGGCGCAAATGAACGACGGTCAGGGAAATTATTCCATCGATGCTTATGTCTACCGTTGGGAAACCGACCGCTGGATTGAATCAAAAATACACGTATCGGATATAATTGGCGGCTGGGGCCGCAGTCTCGATATAGCGGGAAACACTATGGTTACGGGTGATCGCATCGCCAACCAGGTTCACGCTTATCTCTGGGACGGCAGCTACTGGCAGGAAACAATCCTTACCGCATCTGATGGCGACGCGGATCAGTTCGGCTGGGCAGTCAGCACCGATGACGGACAAATTGTCGTCGGAGCTCATTTAAATGAATCAAAAGGCGCCGCCTATATCTACCAATGGAACGGCAGCGACTGGCTCGAAACAAAACTTACCGCCTCTGACGGCTCAGAAGGCGACTCCTTCGGACGTTCAGTGGCAGTTGTCGATGACCTGATTGCCGTCGGAGCTATGGGGGACGATGATCTTGGCGCGTCTTCCGGCAGCGCTTATATATACGGTTGGAACGGCAGCGGCTGGCAGGAAACCAAACTGCTCGCGTCGGACGGAACCGCAGGCGACTTCTTTGGCGGGGCGATAGCCACCGATGGGAATACTGTTGTCGTCGGGGCCTATGGGGACGATGGCAATGGCCTGGATTCCGGCAGCGCTTACATTTACCGCTGGGACGGTTCGACCTGGCTCGAAACCCAAATCACCGCGTCCGATGGAGCAGAAGGCGACGCTTTCGGCTGGTCGGTAGCCGTTGCAGGGGATTATGTCGTTGTCGGTTCACGCGGTGACGACGATAACGGGGGCAACTCCGGCAGCGTATACGTTTATCGCTGGAACGGCAGCAACTGGTATGAGACAAAAATCACCGCCTTTGACGGAGCGGTTTCCAATCTGTTCGGATTTTCAGTCGATATAGATAACGATATGCTGGTCGTCGGCGCTTACGGGGATGACGACGGCAATTACAATGCCGGAAGCACCTATCTTTATGACCTGAACGAAATTCTGGATTTCGTCGCACCGGAAAATCCGGGTGGTTTGTCCGACTTTGTCAACGCTGACACGGCCTCATTGACCTGGTCGCCGGCTACCGACAATGATTCCGGGATCAGTGAGTACATGATCGAGTATTCCGTCTTGAACGACTTCAGTAACGCGACCACGGTTATTTCAGAAAATACAACGCTCAATCTTTCCAGCCTGGCCGACTTGACCACATATTACTGGCATGTGGCGGCTATAGATAACAACGGCAACGTCTCTGATTGGAGTGTAACGGACTATTTCTATATCGACTTGCCGGATACCCGGGCTCCAACTGCTCCCGGACAGTTAAACCAGTTTGTCGATGGCGCCTATGCTTCACTCGACTGGGCCGACTCCAGCGATGATAAATCAGGAATTAAAGTTTATACCGTCAGATATTCGCAAAATACCGATTTCTCCGGTTCATCCTGGCGCGGAAACCTGACGGAGAGCAACGCCGCTCTCTCCGGCTTGACTGACGGCGTCTGGTACTGGCAGGTCAAGGCCATCGACAATGCCGGAAACGTCAGCGAATGGAGCCAGGCCGGCAGTTTTGTTATTGATCTGCCGGATACCGAAGCTCCGGGAATTCCATCCGGGCTTGCCTGTGACGTTGACAATGACAGTGTTTCTTTCTTCTGGACCGAGTCAACCGACAATAAATCCGGGGTCGCCGGGTATATTATTCAATATGCTGACAACCAGGCATTTGCAGAAGCAACATCTCTTGATGTCTTAACCAATACGGTGGGTGTCGACAATTTTACCGACGGCACCTGGTACTGGCGGGTCATGGCCGTCGACAATGCCGATAATGAGTCAGCCTGGACAGCGGCTAATTCGTTTACCGTGGATGTCACTGACGTTGAAGCGCCCTCCACTCCTGTATGGACGACTATTGACGTGGATGCGGTTAATCACGTTGTTACTCTTGACTGGGCCGACTCAACTGATAACAAACCCGGCACGATTCAATATGAAGTCGCACTGACTACCGGTTCACAAAGCGATCCGGTATATTACTACACAACTGAAAGTCTCCTGGCAATCGATGATCTGCCGGTAAATACCTATTCCTGGAATGTAACCGCTATCGATGCAGCAGGGAATGAATCTGCGGCTTTCAACGGGGATGATTTTGAAATCAGCGACAACACTCCGCCATCGGAGCCGATTGCGCAAATCGACTCTATTTCCGGCGATGACGTCTACTTCAGCTGGTATGGCGCGCAGGACTACTCCGGCATCAGCCATTATATTGTTGAATATGCCGATAATTCCGGTTTCGTCAATCCAGTATCACAGATTGTCTACGGAACTACTTTTGAACTGCTTGACCTGCCGGATATGACAACATGGTACTGGCATGTCAAAGCGGTTGATTATTACGGCAACGGAAGTGCGTGGGGAACGGATGCGCTTATCTTCTCTATTGACCTGCCCGATGCTCAAGCGCCGTCCGTTCCGTCCGGATTGACCGATGAGGTTATCGGAACCGGGGCGGCTTTCTCATGGTCGCCGTCAACCGATAATAAATCGGGCGTCTGTGAATACATTGTTCAATATTCACAGGATGCCGGCTTCTCCAGCTTTAACTACATAGCAGGCAGTGAAACTTCTGTCGCGACCATTGATTTGGCGGAAGGCGTCTGGTACTGGCGCGTCAAAGTTATCGATAATGCTGACAACGTCAGTGACTGGAGTTTAACCGAAAACTTTACGGTAGACACCATACCGGATGTTTTACCGGTCGATGTCAATGGCGCGTATGCATATCTGGCTTGGAACCAACCTGAGAATACCTCTCATATCGATCACTATCGGGTAACCATGAGCAACAATGCCGATTTGACCGAAGGAACGACTTACGATGTAATCGGTAATAACTTTGATTTTGAGTCTCCGTCTGCCGGTCGCGGCTATTTTACCGTCGAAGCGGTGTATGACAACGGTACAACCGGTCACGCCAGTGAAACCGGAACTTATGTCCTGGTCTCGAGCTTGGAAGACCTGATACTCCAGGCATCCCTGAACTCCGAAATGTATCAGGACTGGACTCAGCTAACCGCGTTCCCGACTTCCGGAGTTACGATTGAGGTCGGCAAGGTTAGTTTTACTTCAAATGAATTTGAGTTGAAATATCTCTGTTCCCCGGATGAAAATCAACTGTATCTGGCTGGAGACTTTAAGTTGACAACCAATGTTTTTGACCTGAGTGTCACAATACCGGAAGAGAGCTGCCTGGAATTCATCCTCGATACGGAAAACAATATCATCGCCAGGAACCTTGACTGCAAATTCACCGCGGACAGCCTGACAGTCGGCTCGCGGGATCTCACCGCAGTATCGATCAACATTGACACCGCGAACAATATATATGAATTTAACGCTACCGCCAATATTATGTCACTGGACCTGGGAGTTTCGGCCGATATTGTAAACAGTACCATTAATACTGTCACCGCGACTCATGAAGCGGTGGATATTCAGGTCGGGGTTACCGGCATGTACCTGCATAACATCAATGCGGAGGCTTCAGACCTGAGCGGTGATTCGGTGAATTACAACGGCAATGTTTCGCTCTATCACGGTTTTGAATACAATGGCGCTAATTTACTGGAACTTGATCTGGACGCCGATATCGGGATATTCAACTGCGCCGGAGAAAGTGAAATTTCACTGCTTGAGGGCGTGGCAACCGGAACCGGGGATATCGACCTGGACTGGAATATCGGCATCCTGACGCTTGATACCGGTTTTAACTTCTGCGAGGGTGCGATTATAACTTCTCCGACCGAAATGAAAGTAGATGCGAGCGGCAACCTCTCGTTCCGTTCCGACGCGGTGGTCGATGTGACGATCGACGATCCGGATTTCTCCATGACCATGAGTTTCTCGGGTCAGTCATATTGCGTGATCAGTAATGACGGAGACAATTCCAATGACTACATCGCCGCCTGGGTCATCATCAACGATAGCGGCTTCGGGGTCAAATATTATTTTAACGGCACGACCGGGCACAACGGCTGGACCATGATCGGCGGCCAGGAAATTGAAAGTCTTGCCGCCCCGGAATCTTATTCCCCGCCGCTGTATTTTGCGGCGGCGGCTCCCCTTGCCTATCATGACTCTGAATCATGGAATATCGGAGAGGGCGAAGGGACTGTCCTGTTCAGCATCGATTGGGGCGACGAATTTGAAGATGTCACCATAACCCTTTCAGCCCGGATGGCACGGTATATTCCCTCGATGACATTGCCGCCGCCAGCGATATGCATATTGTATCCGAACTGTCCGGCGACCACAGCCTGGTGATTTCAGTCGAAACCCCGGCCGCCGGGATTTGGGAACTTGAGGTCGGCAGCGCGGTCGATCTGTCCGAACAAACCGTCTATACCGCTACCTCTCTTTATGATCCGCTCGAACAGCCTGTCATCTCAGTGTCAATGGTTGACGGCAGAACGGTGGAATTAAATTATCAGGCCGACTCCGATGCCTTTGATCTTGAAATAGCCCTCTACTATGATGATGACGCGTCGGGTTACGACGGTGTGATGATCACAGCTGATATTGCTGAAAGTGCGGACGGTCATTACACCTGGATAGCGGAAGATGACCTGCCAAAAGGCGACTACTACTTCTATCTAGCAGTCTCCGATCCTGATCACACCCCGGTGTTGAGCGAATACACCAGCGTCGCCGCCATTTCCGGTAATAAAGCCGATCTGTTCGCAGATGACCTGACGCTTTCTGTACCCTCTGTCATGATTGGCGATTCAATCACGATAGAGTGGACCGTGTCAAACCTCGGCGACGTCGCATCTTCGGCCACGACCTGCCTGGTAGTGTTGTCGAACAACGCGCAGATCAGCGCCGCTGATACCATTCTGGCGACAGTCAATATCGCATCCCTTGATGCCGGAGGTGATGTTGTAAAAAGCATTGAGGCGGCAATTCCGGAAAGCTTTGTTCTGAGTGATGACTGTTATATCGGCATAATCGTCGACCCGGCAAATACCGAAAACGAGGGCGATGGCGAATTAAATAACATTATGTCACAGACGGTTGAAATAATTCCGCTCGATATTACCGCCCCGACCGATCCGGAAAACCTGACTATTGACATAACCGGCAATTCCGTTGAGCTTGACTGGGACGATTCTACCGATGATATTTCCGGAGTTAAAGAATATGTCATAGAGTATGCGAACAATGCGCAATTCACCAGTGCCACCAGTCAAACCGCGGCCGTCAGTGAGCTTGATCTGACCAGCCTTGCCGACGGTAATTACTACTGGCACGTCAAGGCGGTCGATAACAAAGATAACGAATCGACCTGGGTCGAAGGCGACATGATCGTTATCGACACCACCGCCCCGGACGTTCCGACCGGTTTGTCATTGCAGACCAATGGCAACGACTTGACTTATGACTGGGCCGATTCAAGTGACAACGTCACCGGAGTCAAAGAATACGTGGTTGAATTAGCCACGCTGTCTGATTTCTCCAACGCGTTAAGCACTGTTGTAGCTGAAAGCATTTTCACCCTCGATGATCTGGCCGACGGCAATTATTATATCCGGGTAAAAGCGATTGACAATAATAATAATGAATCGGCCTGGACCAACGGTTCTATGTTTGCCGTGGACGCGACAGCGCCGTCGGTTCCGACCGGCTTGTATTCCGACGGGAATGGCGGTAATATTTCACTGGACTGGAATAACGCGACCGACAACCTTTTCGGCGTTTCCGGCTATGTGGTTGAATATACTCAAACACCGGGCTTCACGACAGATGTCTATTCTCTGAATACAGCCGACAGCCAATTGGATCTGAACGGGCTGGCCTACGGAACCTGGCTGTGGCGGGTTGCCGCTGTAGACGGCGCCGGCAACCAGAGCGACTGGTCCGCCCTTAACAGTTTCGATACCGGCGACACCGCCGGCAACAGTTTTGCCGAAGCGAGAGGATTTGATGTTACCGCAACACATAATAATGATGAATATGTCGGCCTCGGTGATGCCTGTGACATGTATTGTTTTGAAGTCGCCGAAGCCGGTGAATTCAACTTGACCCTGACTGGTCTTGAAGCAAAAACCATGTTATGCCTGTATGAATATGATCTGGCCAAAGACAGCTATAAAAAGGTAAAAAGCGTTTCAGCGAAAACAGATAAAACCACTGGCGAAACTTCTGCGTCACTGGACGATCTGCTGCTGGATGCCGGCGCCTACTATCTTGAAGTAATGTCCGGCGACAAGGGCAAAGGCAAATGTAATACTGATTACAGTCTGGAAATCACCCCGGATTATTTCCCGTCCGCATCCGTTGATGAGTTCGACTTTAAAGGCGGAGCCGGAGCGCCGGAAACTATGGACCTGAATCCGCAGGCTGATTCTTCAACTTCCGGCTGGGTCGGTTTCGGCGATCCGCAGGACGTCTACCAGTTTGAAGTTGACTCCGCAGGGGAATTCGACTTTGCGTTGACTGATCTCGAAGCAAAAGCCTCGCTATGCCTGTATTGGTATGACGCGGAACGTGACAGATACCAGAGAATCAGAAACGCTTCCGCGAAGACGGATAAAGTTACCGGGGAAAACATCGCGTCATTTAATAATATCCTGCTTGAATCGGGAACCTATTATCTGGAAGTTCTTTCCGGCGACAAGGGAAAAGGCAAATGCAATACTGATTACACGCTTGAAATCGAAGGCGACTATTTCCCTGAACCGACCGCGGACAATACCTGGGAAAACGCCGAACTGGTAGATCCGGACGTTTCAATCGAAGGATTTGTCGGCTTTGGCGATGCCTGCGACTGTTACAAGTTCGAGGTGGACAGCCTTACCTCCTTTGACTTCGACCTGGCAGGAGAAGACAGAAACGCCAAACTAACCATCTACCAGTGGATGAAGCAAATGAAAGGCTTAAGAAAGTCGCCAACAGCAGCATGAAATTCGGGGCCGCCGATATAGACGGCCTGAATCTCGATGCCGGCTTATATTACGTTGAGGTCCTGTCCACCGACAAAGGCAAAGGCAAGTACAACACGAACTACACCCTCGACATCACCGCCGTTTGATGCATTATTATTTATTACGCAAAAAAATCATTAACCGGAGATCGCGCGTCAGTTTGTGAATCGTTGCTTGCATTCGGATAAAGTATCTTATCCCCATATTGTAATCGAAAGCATATTTACATTAAAAATAATTATCTGGTTGGACATTAAAAATATTCTGTGATATTATACTAATATATCGTTCAACCCAAGGGGAATAATCATGCCACTGAACAAAAGGCAAAGCAACCGTTTAAAAAAAATGGTCGCAATGATGAAAGAAAACCGTTATCCCAACCATCGTATTCTTGAAAAAGCATTGCAGAAAGACGATCTTACCGGGGAATACAAAATATCACAGAAAACCATCCAGCGTGATATCAAGTTGCTGCGCGAAGAATATGGCGCCCCCATTGAGTATTGTTCGAAAAACCACGGATATCGTCTAAATGATCCGGGTTGGAGTTGTGAAGCATGGCTGTATGACGACGATGAATTACGCGGCGCTGTTTTAGGAGCGCGTCTGGCCGAAATAATGATGCCTGAACCGTTGCGACGAACAATACGCGATGCGGTTGATTCAATGTTGATGCATAATGAGAAAGGAATGGATGAGCACGTTCATATCCGCTCACTGATGGCGGCTGTTCCTTTGCGCAGCAAGATTTCAGAGGATATTTTCGCGACAATATTTGAAGCCTGGTCTTCGCACCACACCCTGAAACTGAAGTATCGAAAAAGCGATGGAGCAACTTCTGTAAAACGCTATGATCCGCACGTTCTGGTTATGCACGGCGGCCACTGGTACACAAAAGGCGAGCAACTTGAATCTGACGGAATAAAGTTCGATAATACAGTGTATTCGCTGCTGGCCCTGCATCGCATTACTGAAGCGGAAGTGCTTGATACAGTATTCGAGCCGGATACAAAGCTAATTGAAGAAGTTGAAAAAATGGAATTTTCAGTTTTGAACAAGTTCAGGATATCGACGTTTGGTGCAGTAGTGAAATTGCCGGTTATGTAAAGGAGCAATACGCCGTATTGAATGAAACCATCACCCCGGGTGAAAACGGTTCGTTGATTCTCCATATACCAGCTATATCCAAATTTGAGCTTATACGCTGGATTTTGAGCGAAGGCGGGAACGCGGCGATAATCAACAACCAGAATCTGGCTTCCGAGATTACAAAGAAAGCTGAAAAAACAATAGATATGCAAAAACAATACATCTGATAAACAGTCGGACGTAAAATGTCCGGCTCTTACTTTTATATTATCAATAAAAAGTAAGCTGAAAAGAGATAGAACGAAATGAGCAAATTTAAATGTCACTGTAACAATTGCGGCCAGTCTTTCGATGCGATAGAAGAAGATATAGGGCGGGAATTTACCTGCACAAAATGTAATAATTCTTTTGTCGCGACCAAACCGGCAGAGACAACGGACAAAATTGATTCCAGTTGTTTTGTTGCAGACGACAGTTACTTTTTCTCGATCTGCCCGGAATGCGGACAAAGCCATGAATTAAAAGAACCCGTGGCTGAAAATAAATGCGGCTGCGGGAAAGTTTATAATATTGCACAAGCGGAAATCATAACTTTCGAGGATAAAATTGATATCAGCAACAGTGAAAAACGAAAAACCATGGAGTCTTTTTTAAGAGATAACATGAGTAAAAACCCGTTTTCTCCAATAAAACACTGGAGCTCTGATGTTGAATTCGTCGACATGGTAATGTATTGCAAATATTATCTGTATATGGATGTTGTTGCCTTAACCCGTTCGACATATCTTGATAACAGAATATATCATAACGACGTTCTACCTGAAAATCCCCTAAAAATGGAGGATGTCGATGTATGGCATGCAATATCAATGGATGAAGATGGAATATGGAAAAAAGAACTGCCTGACTCTCGTTACGTGGGCTTCTGCGACGTCTGCCGCGGCAGGGGCGATCTATCCTGTGACAAGTGCTCCGGTACCGGCAGGATAAAATGTTTTCAATGTAGCGGCAAAGGAGTGGTCAAAGACAGATCTTTGTTACAGGTAAGAGACGATGGAAATGAGGCTATTTGCCCTAATTGCAACGGAAACGGCTTCAAGCCATGCTCCAATTGTCAAGGACAGGGGAGAACGCCATGCTTTAAATGCAAAGGTATGAAAGAACTCCTGTATTTTGTAGTGTTGGAGCAAAAAGAAGTACAGGCAAGTTTATCAGATGAGTATCTCCACGATAAGGATAACTCTCCTTTGATTGAAAAATTGGAACGTAATGAGATTTATGAGCGGAACCTGGCAAATTGGACGTTCGATAGCGGTGAATTGCCGAGTCTAAAGCACTTCAGTGGAGACATCTGGGGAGATATAACTCTCAAGTTGATTCAATTATATGCTGAATTAAGTATAAATTATATGATTAAAAGGCAGAATATCAGGATCGGGCTTCGCCGTTTTCTTAACTATAGATATAAGTTAAAAAACACCAGAACCGCCGATTCATCCCAAATAAAAGAAACCTGGTTCGCGGCAACAGTCGATAACGAAATGGTTTGTGAAGAAAAGGGAGATGGTTTATATACTTCGTTGGAAAATAAATTATTAAAAGGAACCGACTCTTCCGACGGATCGGAAAACTGGCAGAAGACTGCAAGGATATTGCAATATACATCAGGGTTCGGCTTGTCAGGGGAGAAAACTCAAAACAAATACAATTTAGTATGCAAAAAAATTTCAACCGTTTATGAGTGCAGCGTTGTAATCTCATCTGTAATCGTTGCGTTATCACTGTTTTTACTGCACAAAAACAGTATTTCCGCGATAAAAGACTCAAGCATAAACAACTTTATACTATGGATGCCTTTGTTAAGCGGTTATTCATACCTGTTCGCGTTAGACTTTGCGATTCTCAATGACCGGCCGATTTATCACTTCATCTTTCCCGGAAAACGTTTGGGGATTTCTATTTGCGGGTTGATGCTGGGAATTATTCCCGGCTATATTTACTTTTTCGTTTTTATTCTTGCTCATTTGAAAATATCATTTTTCATATACCTGGTTTTAATTGCGGCAGTCTGTCATATTTTAATTATTACAAGAAAATCCATTTTTAAAATAGTGGATTCTTACGTCAATGAGCTTGATCGAAAAAACGATAATTTTGAAACAGGAGGAACTCAGCTGCTCGAAATGCTCGAAAATATTCCCGTAAAATCGCCCCTGCTCTACGCTGGACTCATTCTGGCGTTCGGTCTTTTTTTTCAGTGCATATTATCTTTAATGGTCAAAGGATTAGCCCCCCTGCTCTACGGCGGAACTACAATAATTATATTATCGCTAACCACTTTGTTGTTATGGTTGATGGAGGCTAGCGGCAAAAGTTGTCAATATAGATATACGGACAATAAAAATGACTCGTTTTCATATAAAAGTTACAAGTAAAGACATTTTCTTTGCATTATGCGACATACGATACGGGAGACGATATGATAATAGCAGTGGATTTTGACGGAACGATCGTTGAACACGCTTTTCCGGGAATCGGCCCGGAACTGCCCGAAGCCGTTTCCGTTCTGAAAAATTTGCAAGCAGCAGGCCATAAGATCATTTTGTGGACCTGCCGCAGCGACCGGCATTTAACCGAAGCGGTACAATGGCTGCAAAAACGGGACTTCAAACCGGACGCGATTAATGAATCAATTAAAACGTCATGGTTGACTGATCCCGGTTCTTCCCGCAAGGTTTACGCGGATATTTACATTGACGACCGTAACCTGAATAATAAATTACACGGCGTTGACTGGCGATTGATTAAACAGCAAATTTGTGAAATTGAAATCTACATAAACGGTGAAAGGTAATAATGAATAATAAAATCAACATATTCAGAACAGTATTTTCAGGTTGGAGAGTATTTAAAGAAGAACACGCATCACAAATCCTGGCTTTCTTATTATCGCCCCATATGCCGCACGGAATTGATAATAAATTTTTAAAAAAATTTCTCAATCAATTACTGGTAAAATTACCTGAAAGCTCAAAAGCAGCTATAGTCGAATACCTGAAAGATATCGACAATAAAAACTTCGCTGATCAAAATTACCGTACGACAATTCTCTCTGCTGAAGCTTTTAAGTCAAACGCTTCTTATCAGGTCCAGTTGGAAGCCAAGCCGGATTCGTCATCAAAAGGCAGAATTGATATTCTTATTAAACTTGATGATATACTGCTGGTAGTGGAAAATAAAATATTAAGCTGTTCGGTCGGAGAAGTTGACACTCAGGTTGCAAATTACGTCAGCGAAATTGAGGATAACTCTATAATCAAAAAAATCAACAAACTTGAAAACATCATAAAAATAATTCCGGTTTGTATTCTGCCTGACGGGACCAGAAGTGCGAATAATCCTTTTTTTACATGGGGGGAAATCTGTGAGATGCTGGATGAGTACGACATCCCTTTTGTCAAGGATTTTATCGAATTCACCCGGGACCATTATCAACCTTACCAGAGCGAAGACTCAAAACAGGACCGTAATTTGCTTACCTATGCAATGTTTCTTAAAAAGGCGTCAAAAAACGAAAAGAATAAGGGAGATATGGAAAAGTTAATCGACAAGATTTTAAAAGAATGGAGAAATCTTGACGGAGCCGACTGTCCTGATCCGACTGATCCGAACACCATGATGCTGGATGGCCCGATTATGTGGTGCGATGTTAATGGAACTAATGTGTACCCTTTTAAAATCAATAACAATGGCAATTTTTCAATACAGCCCTCTGTTTGGAAAAATCGTGAAACGGAACATCATATCATTAAAAATAAGATGAATTTCAAATCCCCGCCGGACAATGATTATTTTGAACTTGAA
The DNA here is from genome assembly GCA_963678305.2 of Victivallales bacterium. GTDB lineage: Bacteria > Verrucomicrobiota > Lentisphaeria > Victivallales > Victivallaceae. The sequence continues at coordinate 194,548 of CAXXVV010000009.1, read as the reverse complement.
AAGTCTCTTTTAAGCCAGGCAATGTACGGCAAAGCCGGAACTTGTTCTTTAGCGGATGTAGCCAATAATCAGGAAATGATAAAGGAACTGTGTGATTTACTGAAATTCGCTTATCAAGTTGTACATGATACGGACAAATATATGGCCTGGTCTTTTGATCCAGGCAAGTATAATTTAAAAAAATAAGGAAACCTACAAGCATTGGTTCCGAAACGAAAAATTGTTTAGTTACCCGTAGCAGTGACGCGTTTTAAGTTTGCGCATAGTAGCGCGATGAAGCGTTTTTTCAACGCAAGACCGCTCGGTGCAAATAAGCGGTTTTGCCGGAAATTCCAATTTTTAGAGGTTTCCTTAATACCCTTTGATAGATGTTTTTAAGGATTTTTTACAATTTTACATGCAAAGGACATAAGATGTCCGGTTCCGCGGAATATGTTTTATCTAAACAATAACCACGGAGTGTTTTATGAAGAAAAATTGTTTTCTCAGTAAGTGCCGCTACCTTGACGGCGTGAAGTGCAAAAAATTAATCTGGTATGTCGTCAATGCTCGCGACAAAATGCCGCAATGGAACGAAGAAACCAGAAAAGTTTTTGAATACGGCCACCTTGTGGGAGCCAAAGCCCGGCAACTTTTCCCCAATGGCATTGATTTAAGCGAAGAAAGCAACTCCTTTTCGGACCACATTAATCAATCACAACAGGCCCTGAAAGAGTACCGCCCGATCTTTGAAGGTGGATATATGGCGGATAACTGCTATTGCCGGGTAGATATCATCCAGCCGGTTGCTCATGACTCATGGGATTTATTGGAAGTCAAATGCAACAACTCTGTTCACGAAGTTAACATCCGTGACGCGGCCTGGCAAAAATTCTGTCTGGAGCAATCCGGTTTAAAGATCAACCGCTGCTTCATAATGCATATCAAAAAAGGCGTTTGGGTGAAAGAATCAACTCCGCCGGAAATCATATTCCACAAAGAAGATGTAACCCCCCGCCTGACGCCTTTCAGTTTGGATCTAACACAAAACATTCATGAAATACGCCGGGTTTGTGCAGCCGATGAACCGCCGGATGTAACTCCCGGCCCGCAATGCTGTGTACCGTATGATTGCATTATGAAACCAATTTGCACCCACATCTAATTAAAGCTTTCCGTACGAATAGGATAAAAAACGACAATGAATTGGAGAAAAGCCAATTCATTGCCGTCAAACTCAATAGTTGCTAAAAAAACATTCAGCCTTTAGACACCTGAAAAAACATCAGCCTTTGAGGGAGGCGATCAATTCATCCACGCGGGAGAGTTTGTCTTTTAATTCTTCCAGGTGGGTTCTGGCGTCGGCGACAACCTGCTCCGGGGCGTTGGCTACGAATTTTTCGTTCGACAACTTGGCTTCGGAACCTTTGATCCAACCGACGATCTGCTTTTTCTGTTTGTCAAGTTTCTGCATTTCCGCTTCAATATCGATCAGACCGGCCAGCGGCAGGTAGATCGTCCCGGCATTGGCCATTTTGGACGGAGCCAGACCTTCGGAAGCGTCATGTTCGGTCAAACCGATTTCAACGTCTTCGGCATTCATCATGCGGATCAGACACTCGGATTCCTGTTGCAGGAATTCCGCGTTCTTTTCGTCTACCGCCTGAATATAGTATTTAACCTTCTTGGCCGGCGGAATTTCATAGTCCGCTTTCAGGCTGCGCCCTGCCCGGATCAACTGGAATTTGGCTTCAACCAGGTCCAGAATATCCGGATCGCGTTCCATCAGGTCGGGAATAGCTTTATTATGCAGTTCTTTCGGGAACTCTTCGTTCATAATGCTTTCGTCGTCATTCAGAAAATCAAGCTGATGGGCCAGTTCCTCGGTGATGAACGGCATGAACGGATGCAGCAGACGCAGAATCTTGAACAATACAAAGTCCAGAACCGCCAATGTTTTGGTCTTGGTGGTATCGTCGCCGTACAAGCGAACTTTGCTGGCTTCGATGAACCAGTCGCAGAACGAGTTCCAGACCAGTTCATAAATTTCATGCGCGGCCATGTGGAAACGGAATTCCTCCAGCGAACTGTTCATCTGCTTGATCGTTTCGTTGATCCAGGAGATCATCCACTTTTCATCCGCGGCAAGCGAATCGTAATCGATTCCGGCCAGGTCGCGGAAGTTGGGAGAAACCGGCCCCTGCATCTTGCGGAAACGACAGGCGTTCCATAATTTATTGGCAAAATTACGGCCAAGTTCGCATTTTTCATTGCTGTAACGGATATCCATGCCGACCGGAGCGATATAGATGATCGAAAAACGCATCGCGTCGGTTCCGTAGGTGTCGATAACATCCAGCGGGTCGGGTGAGTTACCAAGTGATTTTGAAAGCTTGCGCCCTTTGTCGTCCCGGATGATACTGGTGAAGTAGACATTACGGAACGGCAGGTCGCCTTTGAACTCGTAACCGGCCATAATCATCCGGGCAACCCAGAAGAAGATGATATCGGGTCCGGTGACAAGGTCGCAGGTCGGATAGAAATAATCCAGTTCCGGAGTTTCTTCCGGCCAGCCCATAACCGAGAACGGCCACAACCACGAACTGAACCAGGTATCGAGAACGTCTTCCTCCTGACGCCACGGACCGCCATCGGTCGGGTCTTCCATGCCGACATATACTTCGCCGGTGGTATCGTTGTACCAGGCCGGAATACGGTGTCCCCACCAGATCTGGCGGCTGATGCACCAGTCCTGAATGTTCTCCATCCAGTGATAATAGGTCTTGGTCCAGCGTTCCGGATAGAATTTGATCTTGCCTTCCTCGACCGCGGCGATCGCCGGTTTGGCCAGTTCTTTCATATTGCAGAACCACTGGGCGCTGACAATCGTCTCGATCGGTACATCGCCGCGCTCGGAATAGCCGACCGCGTGGGTAATATCCTCGATCCGGACCATCAGGCCGAGTTCTTCAAGATCCTTGATAACCTGCTTGCGGCACTCGAAACGGTCCAGGCCGGCATATTTTTCACCGGCATTCTCGTTCATTGACGCATCATCGTTCATAACCTTGAGCATTTGCAGGTTGTGACGCTGCCCGACTTCAAAGTCGTTCGGGTCGTGTGCCGGAGTGATCTTAACGCAGCCGGTTCCTTTTTCCGGGTCGGCATGCTGGTCCGCGACAATTGGAATCTTACGGTCGGTCAACGGCAAATCAACAGTCTTGCCGATCAAGTCTTTATAACGTTCATCGTCGGGATGAACCGCAACGGCGGTATCGCCGAACATTGTTTCGGGCCGGGTTGTGGCAATAACCAAAGCGCCGGAGCCGTCTGACAGCGGATATTTGTAATGATAAAATTTACCCTGAACGTCACGATAGATAACTTCTTCGTCCGAAAGCGCGGTTTTGGCGACCGGACACCAGTTGATCATGCGGCTGCCACGATAAATATAGCCTTTCTCGTAGAGATCGACAAAAACCTTGCGGACGGCATGACTCAAGCCCTCGTCCATCGTAAAACGTTCACGTTCCCAGTCGCAGGACGAACCGAGGCGACGCAACTGCTTGATGATCGTACCGCCGTACTCCTCACGCCAGTCCCAGACCTTTTCAATAAATTCCTCGCGGCCGAAATCATCGCGGCACTTGCCTTCTTTACGCAGCACGCTGTCAACTTTGCTTTCAGTGGCGATGCCGGCATGGTCGGTACCGGGAAACCAGCATACTTCATACCCCTGCATCTTGCGCCAGCGGCATAAAATATCCTGCAGTGTGTTGTTAAGAACATGTCCCAAGTGCAGAATACCCGTCACGTTCGGGGGCGGAATAACGATCGAATAAGGTTTTTTATCCGGATTCGGGGTACCGTGAAAAAGACCGCGATTCTCCCACTCGGGATACCACCTGGCCTCGACCTCAGCCGGTTCATAGGCTTTGGGCATTTCTGCTTTGCTCATATTGGAACACTCCTGTTTATCTGAATTAAAATACTTGGCAAAAGTGTAATATAGCACAAAAAAACTGTTTTTTAAAATATTAATCCAAGAATTTCAGCAGTTAGTTACCAGTATCAGTTGCCCTGCACAATGCTTGCCCCCAACTCACCACCCCCAACTCACCACCCCCAACTCACCACCCCCAACTCACCACCCCCAACTCACCACCCCCAACTCACCACCCCCAACTCACCACCCCCAACTCACCACCCCCAACTCACCACCCCCAACTCACCACCCCCAACTCACCACTCTCTTAATGATAGGATAATGTTAGTTATGTATTAAGGTGATTGTTTTTCCCCGGTCCGGCTTGTAAAATATTAACATACTGCAGAAGAATATGAAAAGAATTGAAAAATGAAAAACAGCGAAAGAAGTAATGAGATCACCATCGGCGACCTTGCGCAACGACCGCCCACATTTATCTCAAATACAATCTCATGCAAGCAGGTGGATAAGATTTTCAGGAAAAGCGCGATGGTAACCCATCTGGTTACATTAAACAATGATTACAAGCCGGAGAACATGATTACCAAAAACTTTTTTTACGATAAAACCGGAGGCGCGTTTGGATTTGCGCTGTTTGCCGATAAAATGGTTGATGTCCTGCCGACCAAGCCGTTTTTAACTGTCAAAGAAAACGCGGTCATAAGCGAAGTGGCAAAAAACGCCATGCAACGATCCCATGACACTCAATACGATCCGGTTATTGTTACATCCCAAAACGGCGATTTTATCGGCACTGTCCCTATTTGCGATCTGCTCGAGAATTTTCAGCAGGAGCTTATTCACCATAAGGAACAGGCCGAACTGGCGAACCGCAGTAAAAGCGTATTTCTTGCCAACATGAGCCATGAGATCAGAACTCCGCTCAACGCGGTAATCGGGTTCTCCGAGATTCTTGACATGGAACTGGCAGATCCGGAAATGCGTAAATACGTCTCATATATCAAAAACGGCGGCAACGTCCTGCTCCGGTTGATCAACGATATTCTGGACTTATCCCAGATCGACGCCGGCAAACTTGAGATCAAATACGAGGAAACCGACATCTCAAAAATCCTTGACGAGACTTACAACATGTTCCAATGGAAAGCGCAGAGTAAAAATCTGGATATAATAACCGAACTCAGCACCAATCTGAACCGGACCATAATGACAGACAGTTTGCGGGTGCGGCAAATCCTGATCAATCTGGTCGGCAACGCGATCAAGTTCACAGAAAAAGGCTATATCAAGATCAAAAGTTACGCCAGGGACAATAAACTGTTCTTTGCGGTCGAAGATACCGGAATCGGCATTCCGAAAGATCAGCAGAAACGCATCTTCCAGGCTTTTACCCAATGCGACGGACAGGATGTGGTCAAATACGGCGGAACCGGCCTCGGACTGACCATTACCAACCAACTGGTACAGTTGATGGACGGCAATATCGAGATTTTCAGCGAACCGAAGTACGGTACCACGTTTACAGTCGAACTGCCGCTGCACTTCGCCGCCGTTTACAGTCAATCTGATTCCGACTTTACGGCGAATGCTCAAAAGCCTCCGAACATGACCGGAAAAATACTGATTGTCGATGATATCGCGTATAACCGATCCCTGATCAAATCATTGCTCAAGAAATTCGATTTTGAGATTCATGAGGCGATTGACGGCATGGCGGCGGTATTGACCGCCAAGAAAATCGTTCCGGACATAATCCTGATGGATATAAAAATGCCCAGAATGGACGGTCAGACCGCAACTTTGAAAATACATGAAGACCCTGCCCTGGCGGAGATTCCGGTGATTGCCATGTCCGCGGCCATGCCTAAACTGGACAACATCGACACTTCATGTTTCCGGGAATATATCCTAAAACCTTTCCAAAGCGAACAATTATACGAAGCCCTGCGAAAAAATCTGCCTGTGGCAAAATGCCATTGCTGATATTTGGATATGATTTTATATTAGCAGCTATCTCAACTCTTCTATCGAGACAATTTATTGTTTACCCGCAGAATATCCGAAAACACATGTCTGTAATATCTTGCTTCTATGATTCAAACCTTGAATAGTTTTCCTCCCGCTCAATTTTCATAGATAGAGCCGCAGTAAAAAATTCTAATAAATCATCAGGGAGTTTTGCTCCAACAAACAATAATTGCATGACAACTTCCCCTGTTACCTCATAGCACAAAGACAAAGAAGTCCAGGATGGAACATATCCAACTAAATCCCACTCCACCTGATTACCATTATATATCCTATACGCCGAAAACACGCGAAGATACTTAAGATTGGCAATATCTATTTTCCAGTGTTTTCCAGGAATTTGAACAAATGGCATTTTATAAAGATTCCGCACTTTCAAATAACCATTATCAATATTCACGATGGCGATCGGCAGGTTCGGTAATTGATTGATTATCCTGCAGCAGCTTTGATAATATAACCATTCAATAAAGCAAATTGTCAAATTAAAAATAATTCCCATAAAAAGAACTGCGAACAAACCACCGTTCTGATAGAAATACAACATGGAAATAATTAATGTAGCAATAAAAACAATAATTGTCCCTGCTTTTCTCTTTAATCGTTCTTGCCGTTTTCGAGGAAGCAGATAATAACAATTATGCTTATGAGACTTTACCCATGAGTAGTATAATATCCCATATCTTAGTAATTTACGATCACATTTCCTGATTGTGGCATTTAACTGGATTTTTTGATTCATCATAGATTTACGATGCTTGTAATCAAGCTGATTCAAGTACACCCTTTATTAAAAACTTCCCGAAAGAACAATATTCCCTAAATGCAATATGCCGCTTTTTTATTAATAATGCAAACATTAAATAAAATATTATGCCCGGATTTCTTCTGCGCTACTTTCAGCTGCTTTTTTTATGCGCCAACGCTGATTTGGAAATCCAAATATCCGGCTGCACCTCCAATAAAATAATCCCGCAAATTAAGTTTAAAAACATATAAAGCGCACTTGCAGATTACTTATTACATGGTATAATCCGGATAAGGTTAAAACAAAAAAGGCAGGGAATAACTATGATTGATTTAAGAAATATAGACGGATCGTCAGGAATAATTTCACGTAAAATAACTTCTGTAGTTGATGATCAGCGCGGGATTAACGCCGCTTTTAAGCTTGACCTGCCGGATTTTGAGTCAGCAATATATTACTGCGCCCCGGAAACCCACTGGCCGGTGGCCTGCTGTCGAATCCATCCCTTTGTGACAAATGATCTCAACACTTTGTTCGAAGGCGGGTGTTTACTACTGCTTGAAACTTCTGCGGGCTATCTGGGCGTTTTACCATTGGCGGACGAAGAAAGTTTCTGCTGGCTACAGCCGGAGAACGGCGGCATGAACCTCCGGGCCGGCACATTGGGGCGGGATGAAATCAAAGGTGAAAAAAATTTATGCGTCTGGGCTAAAGCCAATAATCCATATCAGGTATACGCGGAAACTTTTAAACTGGCTTCAGAAGTAATTCCTTCATTCAAACTGCGGGAAACCAAGGAATACGGCGAAATGTTCAAGTATCTTGGCTGGTGTTCATGGGAAGAATATCACCTGGATATCAATGAAAAACTATTGCGCGAAACCGTAGACAAGATAAACGCTTCCCCTGCCCCGGTACGCTTCATGCTGGTTGACGACGGACACCAGAACTATGACCCGACCGACGAATATTTCATGCGGCGGCTGAGGAGTTACTCTCCCGACCCGGACAAGTTCCCGGCCGGCTATGGACCATTGTTGGATAAAGCCGGCGATACCGGAATAAAATGGTTCGGATTATGGTTCCCGTTTATGGGCGGAATGATCGGCCTCAATCCTGAAGACAATGATTTTGACGGCTTCACCGATAGTTTGTTGACGCTGCCGACCGGCGGTGCGATGCCGGAAGACGATCAGAACTCAGCGGACCGCTTTATGGATGGACTGCTTGGCGGAGCAAATGGATTTGATTTTATCAAAGTGGACTTCATGTCCTTCCCCCTGGCATATTATTCTGGAACAAAGGAATGGCAGAACGCGCTGAAGAACAGGGAGCGTACGCCAATAATGAATCCTCATCGCGCCTCCTGGCGCATGAACCGGGCTCTGGAAGCACAACTGACCAGGCACCAATTACAACTGTTGAACTGCAACGCGCAGGATTCTTTCAATTTTTTCAACGCCTCTTTCAGCAATGTTTCCCGTTGCAGTTGCGATTATCACAAAGGCAAAGCGGACAAGGCGCGGGAACATCTTTTTCAGTCATACGCCAATATCCCGTGGCAAGGTCAATTCACCTGGTGCGACCATGATATGTTCCATTCCAGCGACGCCCTCTGCGCCCGGATGATGGCGGTTTCGAAAGCGCTTTCAGGCGGTCCGGTTTATCTGTCCGACGCCCCGGAAGACTTCGCGCCTGAAAACATCATGCCGTTGTGCTATGAAGACGGGGAGCTGGTACGTCCTCTGGCTCCGGCGGCGCCGCTGCCGGACAGCCTTAAATTGGAATATCCCACCGCCGCGGTTCAGGATGTGTCTCTTGATGGCAATATCCAACCTTACCGGGTCATCGCGCCTTTGGCGAATGACGCGGCCGCTATTGCCGTATATCATCTGGCGGGAACAGAAAAGATGATCGAAGCTGAAATAAGTACTGGCGACTATAGTTTCCGTGACATTATGACGCGTGACCCTGAACTCAAAAATATTCCGACCGAAGGCTTGACGGTGTGGGACTGGTATGATCGGATCGTCTTCAAACTTTATAATCTTTACAGTTTTGAACTCCAGCCACTGGATGACCGGCTGTTGATCCTGTCGCCAATTAATCAGGGCTGGAGCGTACTTGGCAGGTTTGATAAATTCCTGGGACCGGCTACGGTGGAAGTAGAGGAAATAAGTCAAGATCAGCTTAAACTGGTAATGCGTGAAACGGGGCCATTGGCCGTATGGCTCGAGCATGGAGAGCCGGTATCTCCCGGCCTTGGGTTCAAAACATCAGGCAACGGTCTCTACGTGGCGGAAATGCCGATTGGAGAAAGAAATCGCGAAATAGTTATTTCAAGAAAAGATTAACCGGCTTTCCCAGCCGATTCGAACGTCTTGAATTTTGCCTGCAGGGCTTTTCTGACCTTGCTGTCCATTTTTTGCTGCAAAAGCTGTAAAATTTCCTGCCGGTTGTTTAAGCGTTCCACGGCGTCAAGTCGGAGACTAAAAGGGTTTTTGTCATTGGAAATGACTTTTCCCAACAAAGTCGGGTCCTCAAGATTGTCTACAGCGACACACCTGACGGTTAAATCGGTTGACTCGCAAATAACCTTGAACAACGAAAACTGGCTGGTAATTCTTTCCACCGCCAGTTTACGGATCCGGGAATCGGAGTCCTTAAGTGCGACTTCAACTTTAACATCTTCATTGTGAATGGCTTCAAGAGCAAGTCGGCGAATTTCATAGTCGACTTCCTGAAGCGCAACCTGACCAAGAATCATCGTATTGTCCAGGTTGACGACCGCATTCTTACGCACTTTACGGCTGCTGCGTTTCCAGCGGGGTTTGAATATATCGAAAATAGACATAATAACTTTAATCCCTCATTATTTAACCTCTTTCTAATATTTTACATGAAATAAATCAAAAAGTCAAGGTCTGTAACATAAGGACACAACTTTTTTCAGCAACTGTGATCAAAGCCTTTACACTGTTTGATTTTTTCAGTTTTCGAGGTATATTAAAAGGCTTGTGTGTGAACACCCGGTTCACGGTTTAATAGAGCGTCAAATCAGCTCTTCCCAATAATGTAAAAATGATTATCAGGAGTATTTAATTAATGCATAAATCACTCGAAAAAATGATGGAACGCGGCCGCAATTTTCTGAATTGCGAATATCCGATTATCTGCGGCGCTATGACCTGGGTATCCGAACCCGGCCTGGTTGCCGCTGTTTGTAACGCCGGGGCTTTCGCCTGTCTGGCCGGGGGGAACACCCCGCCGGATATTCTCCGGCAGCAGATCGCGGAAACCCGGAAACTGACCGATAAACCGTTCGGAGTAAACTTGATAACGGTTGCGCCGATTTATCATGAGCATTTGAAAATGCTGCCCGAGCTTAACCTTGACTATGTAATTTTCGCCGGCAGCTTTCCGCGCGACCATGAAGTGAAAATTGCCAAGGACAGCGGTGCGAAAGTAATGTGCTTTGCTTCAACGTTGTCAATCGCCAAGCGCATGATGCGCTTCGGAGCGGACGCCATCATTCTGGAAGGCAGTGAAGCCGGCGGCCACATCGGTCATGTTTCGGCCATGGTCCTGTTGCAGCAGATCCTGATGGAAGAACGTGACGACATTCCGATCTTTGTTGCCGGCGGTATCGCCAACGGCAAAATGCTGGCCCATGTCATGATGATGGGCGCGACCGGAGTCCAGATGGGAACCCGTTTCGTTATGACCGACGAGTGTCACGTACATGACAAGTTCAAAGACGTGTTCAAGCGCTCCAATGCCCGTGACGCAATCAGCACCCCGCAATACGACTCAAAACTGCCGGTAGTAGCCGTTCGTGCGCTGCGTAACAAAGGAATGGACAACTTCGGTGCCCTGCAGATGGAACTGCTGGAAAAGCTGAAAGCCGGAACAATCCATCGCGAAGATGCCCAGATAAAAGTTGAAGAATACTGGATGGGGGCATTGCGTCGTGCCGCGATTGACGGCGATATTGATTTCGGGTCTTTGATGGCCGGGCAGTCGGTCGGCCTGGTTGACAAAATAATCCCGGTAAACGATCTGATAAAAGAACTTATCGGAGATGCGTCTGCCGAAATTGATCGAGTATCGAAAATGATAAACTGATTTACGAGTGGTCTAAATGCCGCGTTCACGCAGAAAAAACAGAAAAGCGCCTGATTACGCGATCGCAGTAACCGGGTTGCTGTTATTGATAATTCTGTGTTTTCCCGCGGCCAGGCAATATACTTCACGAATCACCCGGTCGTTTTTCGCCCCGTTCCTGGTTCTGCCGGAAAAAGCCAGGGTATCGGTTTCCAACAAATCCCTGCTGCTGCGTTCCAAGCCGGAGCTGGCCATGGAGATGGAACGCCTGATGCAGGAAAATATCCGGCTTTCCACCCAGGTGGCGCAAGCCGCCCCGCTGGAACTGGAAAACGAAGAACTGCGGCGTCTCCTCAAAATATCGCCCCGGACCGGTTTTCAATATGTTTATGCCCGCCCGTTGATGCGTGACCCGCTCGACTGGGCCGGCGGACTGACTATTGATCGCGGCTCAAAAAGCGGGATCAAAGTCGGCTCGATCGTTGTAGTTCCGTATTTTCACCGTACCCGGATCATTCCGGCAGTCCTCGGCCGGGTCGTCAGCGTAACCGGTGATACCGCCAATATCGCGACCCTGGTCAACCCGGACTGCCGTATATCGATCATCGTCAGCGGCGTCGGCACTTCGGCCGGACTCTCCGGCGGCGGCCATGACAGCAACGGCTTTTTCGCTAAAGCGGAATTCCTGCCGAAAGGCTTAAAATACCGTCAGGACGCCCCGGTTTATACTGCCGGTTTCGATGCCGCCATACCCTCTAACCTCTATGTCGGCAAACTCGACCTGCCGAGTCATGGTGAACTGGAACTCGGGCAACGCCTTTATTTAAGCGCAAAACTGCGTCCGGCGGTTGATTTACAGGCCATTTACTTTGTTCTGGTTATGACGAGGGAGAAAAAATGAGTCCGGCGGCATTCTGTTTTCTGACGCTGTTTACCGGCATCCTGACTCAGATGTTGTTCCGGATACTTGGGCTTTATATTCCAGCAGCGGCACTGACTATTTTTTATATATCCGTGACTTACGGGCCGAGAGTGGGAATAATTTGCTCATTTCTCACGGCGATCTGTCTGGTCGGTCTTTGCGGCACAACAGACTTCCTGGCCCTGCTGAGTTTACCGGGAGTCGCCGGATTCGGAGCATGGTGGCCGTATAAAACAGAAGTTCAGCATCCTATCCTGAGCAGTCTGCCCGGCATTCTGGTTATGGCCGCATTATCACTGCTGGCTCAGTTATCAGTTATTGATATTCATCATCAGTGGGTGCTTATCCTGTCATCCCTGGCGGTCAGTGCGGTTGCCGGAGCGATCCTGATGCCGGTTACAGTCGGCTTTTTTGACTGGATAGCGGTTCGTTGCGGACTTTTCCGCTATCAGGATGCCAGGACCAGAATCCTCAACCGGGAGCGATAAAATGCCGATAAATTCAAAAATACCGGTTCCGGTTACCAGATTGCTGATTATCGGCATTATTATTTTCGTGGCTTTTATAGTACTGGAAATCAAACTTTGGCGAGAACAGCTTTATCGCGGCGAACAATATCGCCGGCGAATCTCAGGACAATCAATCCGCCGCATCAGACGCCCCTCCATTCGCGGACGGATATTCACCAGCGACAATGTGCCGCTGGCAGCCAACAAACCGGCATTTGACGCTTATTTCTATCTTGAGGAAATGCGCCGTCCGGGCCGGCGCGACAAAACGATCAAGCACATTCTGGAAAAAGAACAGGAACTGGCAAAACTGATAGGACGCAAACCCAGTCTTACCAAAGAGAAAATACTGCGAAAAAAACCCGGTCTGCCAATGTGTATCTTCCGCGACCTTTCCGAACAGGAACGCGGCATTTTATACGAACACCGGCCGGGAATTCAAGGTTTGTCCCTGGAAAGCCGGGCAAAACGATTTTACCCGCACGGGATCAGCACCTGCCACCTGCTCGGCTATACCCGAAAAGCCGACCCGACCAAAGCCGAGGATCTGGACGATTTTTCAATCAATTTTTACCGTCCGGACCACATCGGCAAAACCGGTCTGGAAAAAGCATTCGACTCGGCGGATCATATTTCTTCCAGAATTCGCGGGCTTCGCGGACTTCCCGGCATAAGTCTGGTCAGAGTGGATAATCTGGGTTTCGTATATGAACCCCTGGGCGAGGACATCGCGGCGGAAAATGGAAATGATATTGTGCTGACCATCAATTTCCGGGCTCAGAATATTGTAGAAGAGTTGCTGAAAGGTCATAAAGGCGCAATTGTCGTGATGAACGCCGACACCGGTGCCATACTCGCCATGGCCTCATCGCCCGCCTATTCAATGGACCAGACCACGCCGTCACAAATCGGCAAGCTGATCACCTCGCAAGACTCTTGCATGCTGAACCGGGCAATAATGGGAACTTACGCGCCGGGATCGATTGTCAAACCACTTATCGGGATGGCGCTGTTGGAAAACGGGATGTCCAGATACAGCACCGTAACCTGCAACGGCCATACTGAAATCGGCAATGCCAGAATTCACTGCACCGGGCATCACGGGAAAATGGACGTGGTTTCAGCCTTACAGGTCTCATGCAATGATTTTTTCGTTGAAAACGGCCTCACTCTGGGTATTGAAAAGATCAGCAGTTTTCTGAAAGATGCCGGAATCGGCCGGAAGACCGGGTTTGTCCTGCCGGAAAAGCAAGGACTTTTACCCGACCGAATGGCCAAATACCATCTGACCGGAAGACGCTGGACCGCGTTCGATACCGCTTTGACCTCAATCGGCCAGGGTATGATCCTGATAACTCCTTTACAGGCGGCGGTCCTGGCCTCCGCTTATGCCAATGACGGCAAAATCATGAGACCGATGCTGCTGAAAGAAATCCGCGATCACTACGGCAACCGTCTTTACAGTTCAAAACCTGAGACAGTCGGTCGCCTCCCGGCGTCAGCAAAGAACCTGGCAATTGTCAAAGAAGGTATGTTCAGAGTAGTAAACGCACCTCACGGCAGCGGCAGAAACGCCCTGAATCCGGCCATAACCCTGTCCGGAAAAACCGGAACCGCGGAAGTCGGCAGCCGCAGCAACCGGCACAAGAACACCTGGTTTATCGGCTTCGGCAAACATGACGGCACCAATTACGCAATTGCGATCCTGATCGAAAAGGGCAGCAGCGGTGGCAAAACCTGTGCGCCTCTGGCCGCCGAATTCTTTACCACTTATCTGCGCCGGGGCAGCCAGTAAACTGAAAACCTCACCGGCTTGAACGGAAATCTCCCGGCGCTATCCCCTGATATTTGCGGAAAACCTTACTGAAATAGCTGGCACTGTTGAAACCGCAGCGGTCAGCAATCTCTTTTATCGAGAATTTTTCAGTTTGTAACAGGCGGACCGCCAGTTTGATCCGCAGCTGATTGACAAACTCTGCCGGCGGCATGCCCTGAAATCGATGGAACTCCCGACTGAAATGATAGCGGCTGTAGCCGGCGACTTCAGCCAGCGCGTCAACCGAAAGATCGCCGTCGGGGTGTTCCAGACAATGCGAAATGACATCATTCAGAAACTCCGGTCTTTCCTGTCCGCGATTCCCCTGCGGCAGAATATAGGCAACCAGACTAAGAACAAATTCATAAGCAAAAGCGGAAGCGATATACGGATTGTTGATATGACCGGCAAAACCGTTCCTGATCAGTTTCAGCGCCTTCATGACCGGTTCGGAATTATCACCAAGATTAACCACCGGACCATTCTGTTTTACCGCGTCGCGCCAGAGACGCATTACCTCACTGCCGTTAAGACTGACAAACAGAAACTCCCAGCTTTCAGAATCCGGCGGGAAAAAATAAGTACTCTTCTGAGGGACTTCAACCATCATGGCATGTCCGGCGGGCAGGCGATATTCCTGCCCTTTGTAAAGCAATGCCCCCTCCCCGGCCACCGTGTATTGCCAGATCGCCAGGCTCTTCGGTCCGCGCATCATCCCGTCCCAGCGATAGCTGGTGGAATACTCGATATTATGTCCGCAATTGGTCAGCATGGCATGGAGCGGGGTTATTCGCTCGGGAAAGAAAAATCCTTCACTTTTTATTGGTAGAGAACTAATATCCAACAGCATGATTTTACCATTCAAAGCATTATTTTATACTTAAACCAAACTTGATTTATTATAAATATACAGCATATTATTAGCAAACGCAATTACTATAAACAATTTTTCGTTAATAAACCAAGGAAAAGAAAAATGCCTAAAATCACTTTTATGGGAGCCGGCAGTACGGTTTTCGCAAAAAACGTTCTGGGTGACTGCATGACCCGCGAGTCACTGAAGGATTCACAGATCGCGTTGTATGACATCGACGGCGCCCGTCTGAATGAATCGAAAAAAATGATCGATATTCTGAACGCCAACATTAATGACAACCGTGCGACGGTTACCGCTCATCTTGGATCTGACAACCGCAAAGACGCGCTGCGCGACGCCAACTTTGTCGTTAACGCCATCCAGGTTGGCGGCTATGAGCCTTCAACCGTTATCGACTTTGAAATCCCCAAGAAATACGGTTTACAACAAACTATTGCCGACACCATCGGTATCGGCGGAATTTTCCGCGCCTTGCGAACCATCCCGGTGATGTTCGAATTTGCCGACGATATGGAAGAAGTATGTCCCGACACCTGGTTCCTTAACTATACCAACCCGATGAGCATGCTGACCGGCGCAATGCAGCGTTACACCGACGTCAATACGGTCGGTCTCTGCCACTCGGTCCAGGTCTGCTCAAAATCCCTGCTGGAAACCCTCGGAATGGAATACGATGACTCTGTTCGCGATTACATTGCCGGTATCAACCATATGGGCTGGCTGCTGGAAATCACCAAAGACGGCAAAGACATCTATCCGGAAGTACGCGAACTGGCCAAGCAGAAAGTAGCCGAATGGCGTAAAGCTCCGAAAGAAGAGAAATCCGGTAATATTATCCGTCTGGCATTGATGGATTATTTCGGCTACTATTTGACCGAATCCAGCGAACACAGCGCAGAATACTTCCCCTACTGGATCAAGAAACAGTATCCGCACCTGATCGATGAATTCAACATTCCGCTGGACGAATACCCGCGTCGTTGCGTCAACCAGATTGCCAAATGGTCGAAGCAGAGCAAAGAACTGGTCGATAACCCGTGTCTGACCCACGAACGGACCCATGAGTACGGTTCAGAGATCATGGACGCGATTACGACCAATGTTCCGATTAAGATCGGCGGCAACGTCCTGAATTACGGCCTTATCTCGAATCTGCCGGACGAAGCGGTTGTCGAAGTGCCGTGTCTGGTTGATGCAGCGGGAGTCCAGGGTTGTGCGGTCGGCGCCCTGCCCGAGCAGCTGGCGGCCCTGAACCGCAATCACATCAACGTCCATCTGCTGACGATTGAAGCCGCGGTTACCGGCAACAAGGATGCCATCTATCATGCCGCGATGCTCGATCCGCATACCAGCGCTGAACTGACTCTTGATGAAATCCGCGATATGTGCGACGAATTGATTGAAGCTCACGGCGACATGCTGCCGGAATTCAAATAAATCCGTACTACGGATGGCACCGGCAACATCCCGGTGCGATCTTCTGCTTCAAACATCGCACGTTGTGCTGCGGAAGCAGAGAAGAAAAAACATATTCCCCGGTCATAACTGGCCGGGGTATTTTTTTACCACGAAATAACACGAAAATAATACGAAAGAAAACAGTTTTATTTCCGATATTGTTTTTAATGTTAAATACAAACCAGATACGAAAAATGGTTATCGCAGGAGATTAATGTTTTTCAGCCACCGGAAATATTATACAAAAAGTTAAAGCCTGACAACTTAATTTTCCCAAGCCATATTGCCTAATAGACCCTCGTTGAAAAATACCGGTTTACATTCCCCGATTTCAATCAGACAACGTGCGGCTTCTTCAATTCGTTCAAGGTGGTCGGGAATGTAATTAGGATAATATGGAAAAGTGTATTGTTCGTGGCTGGCTCCGCGGAAAATTTCATTTCCGTAGCGTTTGCTGGCTTCAAAAATCTCAGTATAACGTTTCAGGATATCTTTTCTGGAAAGCAGATTGCAACAGCAGCCGTTACCGGAAAAAAAGATTCCGATAGCCGGATCAAAATAGGCGCAATGATTGTTCAGGTAAGTTTTTTCTTCCGGATGGTCATAGTGCATTCCGAGTCCCTCCGTTCCGGCATTTTTATCGACTCCAGAAACCGAGCGCTCTTCGACTTTATCCATATTTCCCCCATTCTGACGCTCTGTCAGACTCGGTCCGCCCATCACCCGGGGCCGGAATGAATTTGAATAGCAACGGGTTCCGCGATTCACTAATTCCCGGGCAACAGCAGGATGGATGTTGGCCCAATGAATGACTTCCGGAGGAATCCAGGTCTTTTCCCCGGCAAAGCGAATAATTTCATTTTTGACCAGATCATAATCTCGTCCGAACTCTTCCGCGGTTGACTCGATATAAGGACGATCCGGAAATTCCCCGTAGGAATGGAACGAGAGACGCAGCCAATCGGAATTGTCAACAAACTCTGACTTCCAGGCGTCCGGCATATCTTTCAATTCAAAATCATGATGGTCATTGTGGTAAAAACAGTTAAGGGTTAATTTCAGTCCATATTTGTCATGGATATTTTTCAATCCGGCTAGATAAAAATGATCGAAAGCGCGAGCAGGACGCTGTTTGGCAAGATCCGTAAAAACAAAAATATTGTCATCTATATAAAAGTCACATCGTCGAAAGGATTTTTTATCCCAGACAACTATGATTTCCTGAGAAAATGTCCCGTATGGAGTTGTCACCGCGGCGGTGATCTTGTTTAGCTTACAAGCTATTTCTGCTGACGCGGAAAAGTTCCGACCATCCATTTCGGCCGGCTGACCATTGACTTTTACCGGCTGACCGCTTGCGGAAAACCCGTGAATTTTAATTTTCAGGCATTCTTCCGTTTCAATGCCGTGATTATGGTTCAATACAGCTCCCTGACGCAAATTAGTGATCTCTATCATTTTCTGACCCGTTTATTAAGTTGGCATGATTTACCCAAAGCCGATTTCAACATGAAGGACAGTCCCCATGATATATGGTTGTATAATATCACCAACTCAGGAGAATTCAAGAAGATATAGCAAGGTGAAAACAAAACCTGCAGGCCCCGGGCGGGTACTACAGGCTTTGTTTTAAAGCAGCTGATAAAACGAACAAACGGTTAGTGCTTGTTCCAGTCAACGTCATACCAGTTGCCGGGCCAGGCCAGACGCTTGATCTCGATCGTTCCCGGACGGAAAGTGCCGCCGCGCTGAACCGGCGGAATCTCGCCTTTCAACATGCGGGTGGCCTCGATCCAGTTGATCATCCACAACAGGCGTCCCTGGGAAAGCGTAAAACCCTCGCCCAGCGATGCGGGAAAGTTGGACACCCACGGTCGCAGCCAAACCCCGTCCTTGCTGATGGTATTTAAGCCCATTGTGGCATTTTTATTGATGTATTTTTGCATTTCCCGCATCTCTTTTTCAGTATATTTCTGCGGGAATTTGTAATCATCGGCCGTCTTCAAAACATAATCAAAGGACGGCAGTTTATTCAGCCTGATATTTGTCATATTTATCGGGACCGTCTTGATGAACGCCAGTTGTTTCGGGTCGTCCAGATAATAAATTTTCCGGTTCCAATAAGCGACCGGACGTCCTGATTCGTACTCGTAATACTGATACATTCCATTCGGAAACTGCTTTTTGAACCAGTCGCGGCATTCTTCGATTACTTTCAGGTATTTGCGATCTTTGGACAGACGATAAAGTTCAACCAATGCCATAATGGATTCGCCGGTACCAGCGGCTGACATGGCCGGCGGCTCAAAATGGCGCGCGTCAGTCGGTTTCATCTTATTGTCATATTGCTGAGCCCAGCCACGTACTTTGGTGCCTTTCAGTTCCGCTTTGATCATCCAGTCGCCAAGCCGCTTGATCGCCTTGATATATTTGCCTTCCCCGGTCAAATGGTACATAAAGACCATAACATCGATCGAGTCATTACAAGCCAGGTCGTTGATTTCGCCGCCCTGCGGCAGACCTCTGGCGGTTTCACCAATCTTTTTGACCGAATCACCATGATGGGACCAACTGCCGTCGGGGTTCTGGTATTTCAAATATAATTCACCGGCTTTTTTCGCCGCGGCAAGATATTTTTTCTCGCCGCTGATCCGGTAGAAATACCCCAGGAGGAAGATCGGATGGCTCTGAACACTGTCCTGAAATTTGAATTTAATATCGTGTTTCGGTTCAATCCCGTTTACGGTCATTCTATAGCCGTTAACCCAGTATCCCTGTTTGCTCTGCGCGGCAAGGAAAAAGTCACAGGTACGTTTTGCCAAATCATAGAAACGGTAATCCCCCATAACCTGCCAGGCGTAAAGCAGACGGGCAGCGATCAACGCGGTCGAATGTGATTTATCATTACTGATGCATTCCGGATACTGAATAAGTCCCCTGCCCTGGGCTTCCGAGCCGAACATATTTGGCCAGGTGTACAGGACTTCCCACCCGCCCCAGCGTTGCAGTTTTTCCGCGACATGACCATAATTGCGAACCGCCTGGAGCATCGCCTGGAGTTTCTTCTCGTCGGCGCCTGAAAGTTTCTTAACCGGTTTCAGGATATCTTCATACCAGCCGTTATAGACCTGTAATTCGTCGAACATCGATCCCGGCATACTCAGACCGTCGGAAAAGTTCTTTGCTTTGGCTCCAGAGGCAATATTAAAGCAGAGAAACTCTCTGGTGTTTTCGGGAAAAGTCAATTTGCCGCTCACGCCTTTGCCGTCAAGAAATATCGCCCCCTGCCGTTTGCTCCGGTCCCAGCTGGCAACAACACTATACCATTTGTCTCCGGCAAGTTTTGCTATTGGCATTTTGACTGCACAAATAACGCGTTTCCCTTGAGACGGATGATAAAGCAGCTTGCGCAACTCAAGTGCCAGGCTATCCTGATATTTGATTACCCCGACACTGTAATCCGGTCCGAGAGCGGAGAAAAAGGTCTTTGGCTTTTTACCAACCAGGAATTTGCCCTTGACGAACAGTCGCACAGTCGCCGCGGCCGGACTCAGGTTGCTGCCGCCGGCGAAACGCAGGAACCCGCCGAGTTTGGTCGTAGCAACCGCCAGGCCGAAGCGCCCCTGCTCCCCGGCTTTATACTGGCCGCCGCCAATGCCTTTAGCCCCCAAAGCATAATCGGCAACGATCGGCAGTTTCTTTGAATTGAAACCGGCAGTCAGGACCGTGTAATCATCAACCGCCACCGGTTTATCCCAGAAACTTTGCGGAATAGTTACAGTTTTCGCTTGCAGTCCGATTGCGGCAAATAACAGCAGAAAGACGGTTCTCATGATATACCTCTATATTTGATTAGTGCATTTTATTTATAATAATATGCCAAAAAATAATTACAATAAAGAAAAACGCCTGTTATTTAAGAATAACAGGCATATTACAATTCACATCTAAATACTGGATGTTCAACGTCTGTCATAGGTGATGCCGGGCCAATCATCGGTCCGGAACGGGGTCGCCGGCAAGCCCGCTTTATTGTACAGATTGCAGCCGGCCGGGTTATCGCTCCAGGCATAACGCACAGCGACCGGATTTCTCACCTCCGAACTGCTGACTTGAACTGTGTCTCCCTCGATCACCGCATTGGCCCAGTAGAACTTCTGATTCTTCCCGGCAACCGCAAAACGTTTCAACGGGCCGCCTTTGGCGACCAGGCCGCCGCCGAGATTTTTGAATTTGACGATGATTTTATGATCGTCTATTTCCATGGAATCATATTTCGGTCCGGCATGAACGATGTCTTTACCATAAGCAATTTTCAAAGCGGCAAGACAAAGACGTTTTCCAACATCCTGTTTATTTTTGGGATGAATATTCCCGGCCTCGCCTATATCGATGGCAGACGCGACGCCGACCGCGTCAAGTTTATCTACAGTCATATTCTGCGCTTCCCGCAATTCAGCCCAGGTAGACTGGACGGGATGATCAATCGCCTTTTTGAAATTGGCCAATTCAACGATCAGGAACGGGAAATCTCCCTGTCCCCAGTTATGCCGCCAGCATTGGATCATTGCCGGCATCAGATAACGATACTGGTACGCTCTGCCTGCATTGGATTCGCCCTGATACCAGATCGCCCCTTTGACCGCATAAGGGATAATCGGATTGATCATCGCGTTATAAAGCCCTGACGGACGATGCGGGTCGAGATTATTATATGGCTGGCGTAGCCGGCCAGACGTTTTCGGGATAAGTTTAAGCGAAACTTGATACTTCCATTTTCCAGTCAGATCAATGCCGGATTCGGCACCAGCCGGCATCAGGCTCATCTTCATACCGTAACCGTAAATACCGCCGCCGCCGTAACGGTCAAACACTCTGACGGCAACAACCGCCTTCCCCGGCTTAACCAGTTTTGCCGGAACGGTATAGATTCGCGGCGTCTCCCAGGCGTTCGGATTTTCAGATCCGGTTCTTCCGACAAGCGTGCCGTTAAAATAGGTCCGGTCGAAATCATCGATCATCGCCAGTTTCAGGGTCAGTTTTTTACCGGTCCAGTCCTTTGGAATATCAATTGTTTTGCGAAACCAGACCACGCCGTCGATATTCATCACATCTTCCCAAAGCCGCGGCAGATCCATTGTCGGCCATTTCCGGTCACAGTAATCTTTATCCTCCCAGCCGCCGGTCAAGCCTCTCGTTCCTGTATCATTATGATAAGGACTGTACTTTTTCCCGCTCTTTTTCTGTTCGGCTAAAGCCTGTTTGTATATCTTCAAGTTTTCCGGATAGGCTTTGATCTTCTCATCGTGCCGTTGGAGAATCGCATGGAACATCGGGTTGGCATTGAGATAATTTTTCCGCGTCCACGCCTCGGCCGGAGTACCGCCCCAGGATGAGTGGATCAGCCCGATCGGCACATTTTTCAGAGCTTTATAGAGGTCCCGGCCGAAAAAGTAGCCGACCGCAGAAAAACTTCCAACCGTTTCCGGCGAACACTCAACCCATTTGCCTTCCAGTTTATCAAGCAGTTTCGGACTTACCTTGCGTTTGACGCTGAACAACCTGATATTCGGATATTTGGCCGCGTCAATCTCTTTATCAGAATTCAGAGCTCTGGATACCGGCCATTGCATATTCGACTGGCCGGAGCAAATCCAGACATCGCCACTCATAACATTAGTAAAGGTAATAGTGTTTACCTTGCCGGTAATTTTCATAGTATACGGCCCGCCGACCGGGATCGGCTGTAAACGCAAAATCCATCTACCCTTGCGGTTAACTTTGACGGCATACTTTTTCCTGTTGATTTCCAGGCCAATAACTTCACCCGGCAAGCCCCTGCCCCAAACCGGCACCACCATTTCACGCTGCAGAACCATATCGGAACCAAACATCGGGTTTACTGAAAAAGTGGTCGCATCGGGTTTTAACTCAACGGTAGAGCGACATCCCACTAAAACAATAACCGGCAATACCAGCGCAAAAATAAACCTTCTCATGCAAACACTCTCCTTATTTGAAGTCAAAACAATCAGTTTTAAAGCTCTTTCCACTTATCAAACGTAACAACCACTCCCAACTCACCACTCCCAACTCACCACTCCCAACTCACCACTCCCAACTATTATCATACACTATTCGTATAAACTTTTTTCTCAAGCCCGGAATCTCCGGCAAACAAACTGAGAATATCGGCCAGCCCTTTCCGGGTAACCTGATGCCCGCAAAATTGATTGATGACCGTATCAAGACTGCCGTCGCGCTCTTTTACAGAACTGATATAACCCAGGAACTCCGGCAGAAAAGTCTCCCTGAAAAAACGCTGTTGATCCGCTTTGATAAAATCAGGATCATCCCAGTGAGAGGAGCATTCACGGACAAAATCGATTATCTCCGTCGCCGGAGCACCCGTGACCGGAAAAACATTAGCGGGGGTATTATGAAACCCGATAATTTCCATTCCGACCGGATGGGTATTTTGAAAATGCATCCTGAATCCGAAGGTTCTCGTCCCCCAATGGTATTTCCGGTGATAAGGAGCTGAGAACAGGAAGTTGCCCTGACTGTAAACGATCAAGCCATCCCCGACCGCCTCCATGCCCTGCGGCACATGCGGATGACCGCCGATGACCAGTTTCACCCCGCATTCCACCAGTTCCCGGCACAGCGTCCGGAATTCGGTGCGCGGATAGCGGGAAAACTCAAACCCTTCATGCAGTACTGCAACCGCGACGTCGCAATCCATAACAAGCTCTTCAGCCGCAGCAATGACCGTATCGTGTTCCAGCGGTGCGGCGCCGGGGGAACTGTCACCGGCAATCTGGTTTTCATCCTGAGCAAACGCCAGCAGACCAACCGATGTCCCGTTGACTTTGACAAAGACAGGTTTGAGCGCTTCATCCAAATTGCGTCCGGCCCCGAAATAATTGACGCCGATTGCATCGAATTTATCCATCGCCCCGATCAGCGCCTCGCTTCCGGCATCCGCGATGTGATTGTTGGCCATCGCATAATGAGTAAACGGGGCGTATTTGTGGAACTCCGTAAAAAGGTCAATCGGCGAAGTTATGCCGCGCTCCTGAAAGGAGTCGATATTCGGAACAAAACCGGTTTCGAGATTACAGATAGAGATGTCGGCCCGGACCGAATCGGTCCATGCACAACAAAATTCTTCACCGCCGACCCGGGCGAACAGCGCCGCCGCGTCAGGCCGCAAAGCGGTATCCCCTACAGTACTGATGCTCCAAGTGTCTTTGCCCGATATATCTCCGGCCGTTCCCGACCGGAGAACCTCCGCCAAGAGTTTATCAATGCTCATTTTTCCAGCCTGACTTCACCATCAACCAGAACTTTCACCGGAACGAAATCATCATCAAGGATAACAATATCGGCAATAAACCCGGGCTCGATCTTGCCCAGTTTCTGAAGTCCGAGTGACTGGGCCTGATTGAATGAAGTAGCCTTGACCAGCTCGGTCAATGATATGCTGGTAATTTCTTTGACGTTCTTCAACGCGTCACAAAGTGCCAGCGTACTGCCGGCCAGCGCGCCGTTGGATTTGAGTCTGGCACATCCGCCGCTTACCAGAACATCCAGGCCGCCGAGGGTGTATTGTCCGTCCGGCATTCCGGCCGCGCGCATCGCGTCGGTTATCAGCATGATGCGTTCGGAATTTTTTAATTTAAAGACCAGTTTAATCATGTCCGGACAAATATGCAGCTTGTCACAGATGAATTCGATAAAGACATCGTCATGCAGTAACCCGGCGCCGACAACCCCGATTTCCCGGTGGTGCAGTTTGGTCACCTGGTTGCAGAAATGACTGATATTCCGTAATCCGCACCGCATTCCGGCTTCAAAGTCGGCATGAGTAGCTTCACTGTGTACACATGACGGAGTGATTCCCATTGCCCGGAGATCACGGGCAAATGCAGCTCCGCCTTCAATCTCCACCGCATAGGAAACTTTCAATACTTTACATATCTGGTTGAGCCGCTTTACTTCCTCAATATCCGGTTTCCGGACATAAGCGGGATTTTGCGCTCCGATCTGACTGACATTGATAAACGGACCTTCGAGATGAATCCCCGGAACGCGACAGCCCTTGACGCCGCTTTCAATATACACCGCCGCGGTTTTTAAGGCAGCGGCAATTTCTTCTTCCGGCAAAGTCAAAGTAGTCGGCAACCAGGAGGTTACTCCCTCTTTGAGCTTGGCTTTTCCCATTGTGTTCATGCCTTCCTGATCGGCATCGGCAAAATCGTAACCGGAGTTGCCGTGGCAGTGGACGTCAATAAATCCCGGCATCAGCATATTGCCTCCGGCATCGATTATTTTATCGGCCTGCGGCAAAGTTTCATCCGCGGAATATACTCCGGTAATGTACTCGTTCTCGATCATGACGGCAGCCCCGGACATCTCAAAATCCGGTGACACGACAAGTGCATTCTTAATAAGTGTGCGCATTCAGTGCTTATTCCTTATTGTTATAATATAAAGGTCAGTTAAAAAACATTAATAAATCAGCCAAGCAGTTTTTCATGGTTGATTTTGATAACCGCTTTCTTGATCGGACGCGGCTTACCCCTGACATGAAGTCTGGGAGCATGTCCCTCACCCGCCATAATCAAGAGAAAATGACCGGGAGTCAAAGCGAAATCGGAACGCTCGTAATCGTTCAAATGATAAACCGCGTTGTCCTCATTTTCCGCATAGGAAGTGATAGTTTCCAAAGTATCGATCGGACTGGTCACTATGTGCTCCATTCCGGCCAGCGGAATATGCAGGTCACAGTATTTCCAGTGCAGTTCGAGCATGGTATTTTCATCCAGCATTCTGGTTTCGCCGCTGCCGACCAGCGCGTAAACGTCATCCCCCATGATCTGGTATTGACCATCAGGAGTATCAGGCGTCAGGGTCTCAACATACTTAAACGCGGCAACCCACAATTCAGAATGTTGAAACAAATAATACATCCAGTTGGAGGTGTGATCAAAAATCATTTTCACGATCCTTGTTTTTGTTTCTGAAATCAAAACTTCCGTATAAGTAAATTATACATACCGTTTGAGCTTTTGACAAACCCGGAACTGAATTTTGTCGCGTTTTTTCCATACCTGCCCATTTGCACATCATCAGGATTATGTTAGATTGGCATTAGAGGGGTTGACAGTTCGTTTTCAAGCATTATATTGATTAACATAGAAGGAACCCGAATAGTTCGGGGGTTGAAGAAACCCGGATAAAATCCGGGGGTGAAGACGCCTGACGAAGCATTTCAAGAGAAAAATGCATCGTTGGGAGTTTTTCTTTTATAAAACCCTGCTTTACCGTCCATGCCCTTGTGTTAGCGCTTCATTAGGAGTCGGTCAGTTATCAATTTACAGGGGTGACAATTCACATTCCTTTATGTATAATACCCTTAGACATTCGTTATTAAGATGAAAAAATCAAGGAAAGAAATAAAAATGAAAAATATCAGCAAAAATATTCATAAATCGAAAAAGTCCTGCTCATTTCAGTTGGTAATGGCCATCAAACAGCAGAATAACAAACTGCGTCGCCGGAAGAATATATCAAAACTCAGTACCTGCGGTTGAAGAAAAGCCCCGGCAGTAAACATTAATTACATGCATTTATCCTTTACGGATCATTGTCAGCATCATCTTGAATCTGGTGACCGCCCTTAGTGCGTGCGGGACATTAGCCGGCATAATTATAATCCTGCCTTTCGACAATTCATGCGGAACACCGTCAATCGTGACCTCGGCTGTTCCGTCCAGTATTTGAACAACCGCATCATAAGGAGCGGAGTGTTCGCTCAACCCCTGTCCATCGGCAAAAGCAAAAACTGTAATATTGCCACCTTCTGTTTCCTGGATTATCCTGCTGACAACCGCCCCCGGAGAATAGTCCACCAGACATTTCAAACTGAATACCTGGGCCAACTGTAAACCGTTTTCAGGAACATCGTATATACTTTCTGGCACTTTACTTTTTCTAACCATGGTGTTCTCCTTATTGTTAGTTGCATACCCACATGCCGCATAAACTAATAGACCACATCAAACGGATATATCAATGTTAAGCGACAAAATAATTCCATATGAAGTACAAAGAACACTGAAAAATAATAAAAAATCTGTTTCTTTTTGCGCTTCAGTGGGTAATATTTACTTTCTTATCTCGACTTTCTTTAAAAGAGGATGATTTTTTAAATTGCCGATTCCAACCAGAGGTTTTTCGCAAGCCGTATTGCGGCAGATATAAACCGTCGTTTTCCCATCGATCATTATTTGCGAGCTGACATAGGGCGCGATTTTTACAATTGCCTGGTAATCATGTTCCGGCCGTAAAACCACTACTTTTTCCGGCAAATAAAGTTGATTGACCGCCTGAATGACTTTTCCGGTTTCATCTTTTTCCGGATTGCCGGAAATCACAATTTCATAGGCCGGTCCCTCGATAAACAACAACGCATTCATAACTTCCGCAAATTCAGCCGGATTCCCGGCGATCATACTGCCGTTGGCTTTGATTATGCCGTCAGCAACCTGCTCGTATTCCGGATTTCCGGTTAATCGCCCGAGTTTAATCAGATTCATGACCATAACCGCATTGCCTGACGGTATCGCGCCGCCGTATATTGTTTTGGGCCTGACCAGCAACTTGTGTCCGAAATCCGGAGTCATAAAGAAACCGCCATGCTTCTTATCTGCAAAATGCTTGATAACAACAGAGTTCAAGTTCAAGGCCGCTTCAAGGTATTTAACTTTGAATGAGGCTTCATATAAAGCCAGCAGTCCTTGAATCATCTGGGCGTAATCCTCCAGTTTACCGTCAATCGCCGCTTCGCCATCCATCCACCGGTGATAAAGCCTGCCATGGCGGTCAACCAGATGTTTCAGAATAAAATCAGCCGCTCGTTCGGCTGCTTGCAAATATCCGGTTGACTCAAACACCCGGGCTGCATAAGCCAGTGAACCAATCATCATGCCGTTCCAATCGGTGAGAACTTTGGTATCTTTTAAGGGATGAATCCGTTTTTCACGGGCCTTGAATAATTTTTCCCGAATCTGTTCCAGCCGGCTTCGCAGTTCCGACAGACCGATATTTAGTTCGGCGGCAATCTGATCCAGCGGCTTATTTAAATGCGGAATATTTTTCCCGGTCAATTCCCGGGTCGACTCATCATGAAAATTACCGGCGGCCTTGACGTTATAAACCTGTTCGACCAAAGTAATTTCACGCTTGTCAAGCAGCTGTTCGAGTTCGGCGAAACTCCATACGTAAAACTTGCCTTCCTCGCCTTCGCTGTCGGCATCCTCCGCCGCATAAAAAACACCGTCCGGCGAGGTCATATCGCGCAAAACGTAGGTGTATATTTCACGCGCGACTGTTTGGTATTCGTCCCTGCGGGTGGCTTGATATGCCTCAACGTAAGTTTCAGCCAGCATAGCCTGGTTATAGAGCATTTTTTCAAAGTGCGGCAACAGCCATGCCGTATCGGTCGCATAACGATGGACACCGAAACCGACATGGTCGTAAATTCCGCCCTGCCTGATCTTGCGCAACGTGAATTCAACCATACGCAACGCTTTTTCATCTCCGGTTCGCCGCCAGTAGCGCAACAGGAAACTCATTTTCGGCGGACTCGGAAACTTGGGCGCGCCTCCGAAACTGCCATTGACCGGATCAAATGCGCCGTTCATAGCATGATAAGCCTTTTGCGCAAGAGAATTCATAGCTAAGCCTGAACTGACAGATTTAGTCGAATCATTTTGCAGCGCCTTTGCAATTTCTTCGGCGGAGTGCTCCAGTTGTGCCCGGTTATTTTTCCAGACCTGCGCAATCCGGGGAATCAACTCCAGCATTCCCATACGCCCGAAACGGCCTTCACGCGGAATATAAGTAGCCGCGTAAAAAGGTTTCTGGTCCGGCGTCATGATAATTGTCAACGGCCAGCCACCGTTCTCGATCAGCATCATGCAGACTTTCATATAAACCGCGTCAATATCGGGATGTTCCTCCCGGTCCACTTTGATATTGACAAAAACTTTATTCATCAGTTTTGCCACGTCTTCATTTTCAAACGATTCCCGTTCCATGACATGGCACCAGTGACACGTCGCATATCCAATCGACAGGAAAATCGGTTTATCCTCCTTTTGGGCTTTCTCGAAAGCAACTTTTCCCCAGGGATACCAGTCGACCGGGTTGTGCGCGTGCTGCTGCAAATAAGGACTTTTCTCCTTAACCAGATGATTTGTATATTTATGCATGATCTCTCCACTCCGGATTATCGTATTTTGTAAACCATAGACTGTAAACAGGATTATGACTATCCGTTTAACCATTTTTACAGTCCTTTTTCTATTTAACTCCTTTATATTATAATACTGACTCATTCCTGTTTACGCAACCCCGGAAAGCATTTTTTATTTAATTATTACCATTAGAATAATATATTATTTTTGATACATAAAAAACTAATAACAAACACATTAAAACTATTTTTAAATTATTTTAAAACTAATACTTTACAAATTAAGTATTATATTGTATATTATACCTGACGATAAAAATAATATTTATCAAATCCCAAGCAGACAAAGGAAAAGAAAAGTGAGTGCATATACAGAAACATTAGAATTGCAAAAACGCTTAAAAGACAAAAGTGCGGAGACGATTCTGAGAACCGCCGTCAACAATTTTCCGGGACGGGTTGTTTTTGCCAGTTCATTGGGAGCCGAGGATCAAGTAATAACCGACCTGATCGTCAGTTTAAAACTGGACATCCCGATCTTCACCCTGGACACCGGCCGTCTCTACAACGAAAGTTATGAACTGATTAACGAAACCGAAAAAAAATACGGTATAAAAATAAAGATTTACACGCCAGACCGGAAAGAAGTAGAAGAAATGGTTAATGAAAACGGCGTCAACCTGTTCCGCAAAAGCGTGGAATTACGCAAACGATGTTGTCAAGTGCGCAAGCTTGAGCCTCTGAAAAGAGCGCTGGCGGATTATTCAGCCTGGATTTGCCGGCCTGCGCCGTGAACAATCAGTCACCCGTGAAGACATTACCGAGGTTGACTGGGACGGGACGCATCGAATGCCGAAGTTCAATCCGCTGGTCGACTGGACGGAAGAGGATGTCTGGAACTATATCAAAAAACATGATGTTCCATACAACAAGCTGCACGACCGGGGATTTCCCAGTATCGGCCTGCGCCTGCTGTACCAGAGCCGTCAAACCGGGCGAAGACATCCGGGCCGGACGCTGGTGGTGGGAGGAACCTGAGCAAAAAGAATGCGGACTGCATTTAATTAACGGCAAATTTATCAGAACAAAAGATTTAAATATAGAGGACCATAATGAACAAATATCAATTAAGCCAACTAAAACAGCTTGAAGCTGAAAGTATCAATATATTTCGTGAAGCAGTTTCACAGGTGGACAACCCGATCCTGCTGTACTCAATCGGCAAGGACTCATCCGTCCTGGTGCGACTGGCGATAAAAGCGTTTTACCCGGGTCGCCTGCCCTTTAAGCTGCTGCATATCGATTCGACCTGGAAATTCCGTGAGATGATCGAATTCCGGGATCAGTTCTGCAGCGACAACAATCTGGACCTGATCGTACATCATAATATCGAAGGCAAAGCGGCGGGAGTCAATCCTTTCGATTACGGCAGCCGCAAATATACCGATATTATGAAAACTCAGGCATTGCTGGCCGCACTGGATAAGCACAGGTTCGACCTGGCGTTCGGCGGCGCCCGGCGCGACGAAGAGAAATCCCGCGCCAAAGAACGGGTTTTCTCGTTCCGTGACCGGCATCATCAATGGGACCCCAAGAATCAGCGGCCGGAACTCTGGACCCTGTTCAACGGACGCATTAATTCAGGGGAAAGCGTCAGAGTTTTCCCGTTGTCAAACTGGACCGAAACCGATATCTGGCAGTATATCAGACTGGAAAACATTCCGATCGTCCCGCTATACTTTGCCAAAAAACGGCCGGTCGTGGAACGCGACGGACAGTGGATCATGGTGGATGACGACCGCATGCGCCTTAATCCGGGCGAAAAACCGCAAATGAAAATGGTCAGGTTCCGGACTCTTGGCTGTTATCCGCTGACCGGCGCGATTGAATCATCAGCCTCCACCGTCGAAGAAATAGTAGCGGAAATGCTCCAGAGCCGGGTCAGTGAACGCTCCACCCGGGTAATCGACCACGATGGCGACTCATCAATGGAACAAAAGAAACGCGAAGGTTATTTCTAAGAAAGATCCACCACGGATAGATTAAAAAAAATATACAGGAAAAAACAAATAATGGATATTAACAAATACTTAAATGAACACGAGAACAAGGACCTGCTCAGGTTCCTTACTTGCGGCTCGGTGGACGACGGCAAGTCTACTTTGATCGGCAGAATGCTCTATGATTCGAAGTTGATTTTTGAGGACCAGCTTGGAGCCCTCAAGAAAGACAGCAAAAACAGCGGCAACACCGGTGAAGAGGAAATTGATTACTCGATGCTCCTTGACGGATTGAAGGCCGAAAGAGAACAAGGCATAACCATCGACGTGGCCTACCGTTACTTTTCAACCCCGAAGCGCAAATTCATCATTGCCGATACGCCCGGACACGAACAGTACACCCGGAACATGGCCACCGGAGCCTCGACCGCCGATCTGGCGATCATCCTGATCGACGCCCGTTACGGAGTCATCACCCAGACTCGACGTCACGCGTTTATTGTTTCCCTGCTCGGAATCAAACATCTGGTTGTTGCGGTCAACAAAATGGACCTGGTTGATTTTTCCCAGGAAGTTTTTGAAACCATCAGGAGCGATTTCTCGGAATTCGTTTCCGGCATGAATTTCCCTGACATCAAATTCATTCCGGTTTCCGCCCTTAAAGGCGACAATGTCGTGGACAAGCCTGATAAAACCCCGTGGTATAATGGCAAACCATTGCTGCAGGTCCTCGAAGATGTTGATGTTACCACCGACCGCAACTTCGCTGATTTCAGATTCCCGGTTCAATATGTCAACCGTCCGAACCTTGATTTTCGCGGCTTTGCCGGAACAGTTATATCCGGCGTAATCCGTAAAGGCGACAGGATCACCGCACTGCCTTCACGACGACAGTCAACCGTTAAAAGGATCGTAACCGCGGATGGCGACCTGGATGAGGCATTCTCACCCCAGGCAGTCACCCTGACTCTGAAAGATGAGATCGACATCAGCAGCGGCGACATGATCGTTCATTCGGATAATCTGCCCCGGGTCCACAACCGTTTCCAGGCTCTGGTCATCTGGATGAGTGAAAAATCCGCTGTAACCGGGGGCCGGTATGTCATCCGTCATTGCTCGCACCAAGTTAAAGCGGTCGTTGATTCGATAGAGTATAAGATCGACGTAAACACTCTGGAGCAAAGCGAATCCGGAGAGCTGGCCCTGAATGAGATCGGACAATTGACTATTGCCACGACCTTGCCGATATTCTATGATCCGTACTCCAGAAACCGGAATACCGGCAGTTTCATACTGATTGATCCCGTTTCAAACGTCACAGTCGGCGCCGGCATGATCGTCGACGGACTGTCGGATGATATTAGCTCTGACAATTCCCGGGAACGGCACAGCAACCTGTTGCAGGAACATGTCGAAAAAAGGGAACACGAATGGGATACCGGTCTGGTTTCGCCCTTGGACCGGATTGTTCGCAACCGGCATCGCGGTAAAGCAATTATCGTCACCGGCAAAAACGGTTCTAATCAACGGGATATAGCCAAACACCTGGAACGGGAACTGTTCAGAATCAACATGAATGCTTATTATCTGGGCGCATCAAATCTGCTTGGCGGACTGGACGCCGATCTTGGAAACAGCTTTCTGGAACATGGTGAACATATTCGCCGGCTGGGAGAACTGGCGCGAATCCTTACCGATGCGGGAATGATTTTTATTTCAGCGGTTGACGACATCAATGATTATGACCTTGAGCAGTTGAGGATTTTGAATTATCCGAACGAGCTGCTGATTGTATCAGTCGGGGAATCGACCTTGAAAAAGCATCATCCTGATGTTGAACTGACGGAAAACCCGAACGCGGAAGACAGCCTGAAGGCAATCCTGAAAGAACTGTCGAGCAAGAAAGTTATTCCGGATTATTGCATTTGACGATTTGACAATCCTTAATTATAAAATAAGTTATTGTTATCGATCGAATTTCAACCGTCTCAAGAAAGGTTTTCAAAGTGAATCAAGTAAGCAATAAAGCGGCTCAGCAGGAATTGGCGCTTCGCACCAGCATCGCCGACTATATAACCGGACAAATCAACCAGAACACGCTCAAGCACGAAACCGCACCGTTGGGTATTTATCCGCAGCGGGATGATCTTTTCATGACCCGCATCAGAGTGAACGGCGGCTTTATCACCGCTGAAAAACTTTGCGGCATTGCTGATATCATGGATGAAGTTGACGCCGGCTTTGCCCATCTGACGACGCGCCAGGACATCCAGATCCACGGCATTGACGCCGGGCATATCTGCAATGTAACGTCAAGATCGGCGGAAATCGGCCTGCCGTTCAAAGGCGGCGGCGGCAACACTATCCGTAATATTCTGGTATCTGAAACCTCCGGCGTCAACCAGGAAGAATGTTTCGATGTCCAACCCTATGCCGACGCCCTGTGGAAACACATGTTCAACTATGAACCGGCCTACAGCCTCCCCCGGAAACTGAAAATCGGTTTTGCCTCCGGTGAATATGACGACCTGATGGCTCAAGTTCAGGATCTCGGATTTGTCGCGATCCGCAATGAATCAGGTGAACCAGGGTTCCGGGTCTACGGCGGCGGCGGTATGGGGCGCGAGAGCGCGGTCGCAGTAAAGCTGTTTGATTTTATTCCACTGGATCAGGTCATCCGCTGTTCCCTTGCCATGACCAATCTGTTTTTTGATCACGGCGACCGCGGCAACCGTAATCAGGCGAGAATCAGGTTTATCGTCAAGAGATTCGGCCCTGAAGAGTTTCGCAAGCTGTTCCTGAATTATTATGAAGAAGCTGCGCAGACAGCCCCGAAATGCATTCCGGATACCACAGTCCTGGAAATCGCTGAATATACCGGCTGCACCGAGGAAGAATCAGGCTTCTCATTATGGGTAAAAAAGGCAGTTACCCCGACATCGCCGGGCAACGATATCGTCTCGGTATGCCTTTATGTACCGGGCGGCAACCTGAGCTCTCAGCATCTGCGTCAATTGGCGGCTTTGACAAAATGCGGGGCCGCGCCATGTTTCAGATTGACCCGGACCCAGGATATCCTGATTCCAAAGGTACGAAAAGCGGCGCTGCCGGAAATTTACCGCATCCTGCGTCAGGAGCTTCAGGATATTGATTTAACCGGAATCTCCTTCAAAGGGCATATCGTGTCATGCGTCGGTTGTACCGTGTGCAAAATAGGCATTCTCGATGCTCCCGACATCGCGAACAATGTCGCCGCTGAACTTGACGACTTGTTCAAAGAGGAACCGGAAAAGCAGGCGGAATCATTCCCCCGAATCGTCGAAGCTCTGCGCATCTCCGGTTGTCCAAATTCCTGCGCGGCTCATCCGGCCGCGAAAATCGGGGTCCAGGGCAGTAAAAAGAAGTTGAATGATAAACTAGAGGAAGTCGGGACAATATATACCCGGCAAACTGCCGAGCCGCTCGGCACAACCGATGAAGTATTTCTGCCGACAGCGGAAATCCCGGCAAAAATCAGAGCAATGGTAGAGGAAAGCGTGGCCGCCAATGCTCTTTAACGAGAAAGGCGTATTATGAACATTCCATCAAAAACACGTTGTGGTTTGAGGATACTTTTGCAGTTGGCAATCGAAGGCACCAACGGTAAAGCCGTTAAAGGCTGGTCTATCGCCAAACGGCAGAATATCTCGGAAGTCTATCTCCAGCAGCTTATGCTGGTTTTGCGCAAACACAAACTGGTAAAAGCGACTCGCGGCTGCAACGGCGGTTACATTCTGAATTCCCCGCCGGAAGAGATAAGCATGCTGGACGTGATTGAAGCATTTGAAGGCAAAGTCGACTTCTCCGATCCGGAAGCTGAGGAAGGCCGCATCGCCGGCTCGGTTTACGCCAGTACGATCGCGGCATGGCACAGCCTGGCCGGACAGTTCACAATCGAGGCAAGTCGTTTGACTCTGAAAGAAATTATCGGTTTGAATAAAAACAAACAGGAGTATGTAATATGAGTTGGTTTAAAAATATAACTGAAATCGTTGGCAACACGCCACTGGTTCAGATAAACGGTATTTCGTCAAATAAGGATGCGGTCGTTCTGGCTAAACTTGAGTTTTTCAACCCGACTTCAAGCATTAAGGACCGTATCGCGGTTTCGATGATCGACGCGGCCGAACGCGAAGGCAAACTAAAGCCCGGCGGCATCATCGTTGAACCGACCAGCGGCAACACCGGCCTCGGTCTGGCAATGGTCGCTGCCGCCAGGAAGTACCGTCTGATCATCACGATGCCGGAAGGCATGTCAATCGAACGCCGGACTCTGATGCAGTACCTTGGCGCGGAAATAATTATCACGCCCGACCATCTTGGCATGTGCGGCGCGATTCAGAAAGCGGAAGAAATCATTCGGGAGAATCCGAACGCGTTCATGCCGCAGCAATTCAATAATCCGGCAAACGTTCAGGCCCATGTCGAGCACACCGGACCTGAAATATGGGATGCGACCGACGGCCAGGTTGACGCCTTTGTAGCCGGTGTCGGCACCGGCGGTACCCTGATGGGGGTTGGTTCCTACTTGAAATCATGCAATCCGCATGTTAAAATAATAGCAGTGGAACCCGACTGTTCCTCCGTGATGTCCGGCTGTGCGCCGGGACGCCACGGCATTCAGGGCATCGGGTCCGGATTTATCCCGGAAATAATGGACATGTCACTGGTTGACGACATCATTACTGTTTCAGATAAAGATGCTTGTGAAATGGCCCGGAAACTCGCGACCGATGAGGGCATCCTTTGCGGGATCAGCGGTGGAGCCAACGCATTTGCTGCGGCGGAAATCGCCTCGAGGATGGGCGGAAATATCGTCACAGTGCTGCCTGACACGGGGGAACGTTATTTGTCAACCAGCCTGTTTATGAGGTAATTAAAGCAGGAAACTGAAACATTTCAGAGAAAATTTAAATAAATAAGGAATCAAATTATGAGCAAATTGGGTACGTCAACTATATCTGTCCACGGCGGACAAACCCCGGACCCGACGACCGGAGCTTGCGCAGTGCCGATCTATCAGACCAGCGCCTACGCGTTCAATTCAACCGATCACGCCGCAAGACTCTTTGCGCTTGAAGAGTTCGGCAATATCTATACCCGGTTAATGAACCCGACCTCCGACGTCTTTGAAAAACGTCTGGCCGCGCTTGAAGGCGGCACCGGCGCGCTTGCCACTTCCAGCGGGATGGCCGCGATTTTCCTGGCCGTAACCAATCTGGCTCAGGCCGGAGATCATATTATAAGCGCGGCCTCACTATATGGCGGCACTCAGACTCTGTTTTTGTATACCCTGCCCCGATTCGGGATTGAAGTGACTTTCATTGAAGAGTTAACCCCGGAAGAGATCCGGGCAAACGTCAGGGAAAACACCAAACTGGTCTACGGCGAAACGA
Organism: Victivallales bacterium; assembly: GCA_963678305.2. Classification (GTDB taxonomy): domain Bacteria; phylum Verrucomicrobiota; class Lentisphaeria; order Victivallales; family Victivallaceae. The sequence goes on along the minus strand of CAXXVV010000009.1, from coordinate 158,458 downwards.
TCGGCAATCCCAAGGGCGACGTTCCGGACTTCACTCCGATCACCGCGGAAGCTCACGCACATGGTCTGCCGGTTATTATCGACAACACCTTTGCCCCAGGCATCTGTCGTCCGTTTGAGTTCGGAGTGGATATAATCGTCTACTCCTGCACCAAATGGATCGGCGGTCACGGCACCAGCATTGGCGGCGCGGTCATAGACAGCGGCAATTTCGACTGGTCAAGCGGTCGTTTCCCGGAATTCACCGAACCGGATGAAAGCTATCACGGCGTCGTATTCCATGACGCCCTGGGCGATGTCCCCGGCGCGGGCAATATTGCCTATATTGTTAAAGCGAGAGTTCAGGGCATGAGAAATATGGGATTCTGTCCCAGTCCTTTCAACAGCTTCCTGCTGCTTCAGGGACTGGAAACGCTGCCTCTGCGCATGAAACAGCATTGTGACAACGCACTGAAACTGGCGCAATATTTGGAAGCCCACCCGTTGGTGGAATGGGTAAATTACCTTGGCTTGGAACACCATGAATCGCACGCGGTTGCCGATAAGTACCTGAAAGTCGGTTACGGTTCGGTTATGGGCTTCGGCATTAAAGGCGGCGCGAAAGCCGCGGCCAAATTCATCGACTCGGTTAAACTGGCGATCCACCTGGCAAATGTCGGTGACGCTAAAACCCTGGTCATCAATCCCTGGACAACGACCCATCAGCAGATGTCCGACGAGGCGAAAAAAGCCGCCGGCATCAATGAAGAGTTTATCCGGGTTTCAGTCGGCATCGAGGATATTGAAGATATCTGTGCGGACTTCGACCAGGCGCTTCAAGCCAGTCAACAATAAATCATCCGGGCTGCAAGTTGATATTTGCAGCCCGCAAAACTTGAGTCAGCAAGATGCAGGTCTATCTGGATTATAATGCGACGACTCCGGTTCATCCGGAGGTCGTTGCAACGATGTTCCCTTTTTTCAGCGAGACATTCGCCAATGCGGCCAGCCCCCATAAACCCGGCCGCTCCGCCGAGGTCGCCAGGATGCGGGGAGCAAAACTGGTCGCGAATGCCGTGAACGCAATCCCGAATGAGCTTGTCTTCACCGGCGGCGGGACCGAGGCCGATAATATTGCCATCCTTGGAACTGCCGCCCATGCGTTCAAAAAAGGTAAAAAACGGATCATCACTTCAGCGGTGGAACACAGCGCCGGCTATGCGCCCTGTCAGCATTTGGCGGAAAGCGGCTATGACGTTATCTTTCTGAACGTTGATTCACGCGGTATGATCGACCTTGATCAACTGGCGATGTCGCTTGACGAAAACACCGCATTAGTGTCTCTTATTCTGGCAAATAACGAAACCGGGACCGTTCAAGATTTCGCTGCGATAAAGCGAATTGTAAAAATGGCTAATATTTCTCTGCATTATGACGCGGTTCAGGCTCTCGGCAAAATGCCTTTGGACGTTGACGAACTTGGCGTCGATCTGCTGTCGATCTCGGCCCATAAAATCTACGGTCCTAAAGGCGTCGGCGCGTTATACGTCCGTCCCGGCACCGACATCGAACCGATCCAGTTCGGCGGCGGTCCGAAGCTGCGCCCCTGCACTCACGATCATCCGGCCATAGCCGGCTTCGGACAAGCCTGTAAACTTGCCACCGACAACCTGCAACTCAACATGGAACATTGTCGTGAAATACGGGACTACCTCGAACAAAAAATAATGGCCCTGCCCTTTGAAACCAAAATCAACGGCAACTCCGCCGGACGGATCTGCAATACCACAAACATCAGTTTTCCCGGTCACTATGCGGCGACTCTATCGGACCTGCTCGACTCGCGCGGCGTCGCGGTGTCAACCGGAGCGGCCTGCAGTACCCGGGATTCGGTATCGAGAGTACTCAGCGCCATGTCCCTGCCCCCGCTTGAGCTCTACGGCGCATTGCGTTTTTCAGTCGGGATCAATACCACCAAAGAGGAAATTGACTTTGCCGTGGAGATGTTGACCGAAGTTCTGGAAGAATTAGCGTCTACCGGCGACAAGACTGAGATTCTGGCGATTGACTGATTGTTCTCGTTTTCATTCATGTAATCGTTCACTTTTTTCTCATGCTCAAAAAAGAAAAATCTGCGAAGCAGTATAATCGCCTGCGTCGTACGCGGACTGGATCCAACGCAGGAGCATTGGTCGCCGCTTGCGGCGAAAGTAAGTTACGCAATTTATTGCGTGTTAATCAGTTCAGCTCGCTCGGAGTGATGGTTTTGAAAAACAATTCAGAGTTTTTCAAAAGCGTTGAACGCAGGGCGTAATTCGCAGCAATTCGGCATTGCCGACTCCTGTCGGTCCCGTCACATTACTTCATGCATCCGGTATTCCATAAATTTGCCCACAGCGGCTTTTGCAATCGCCCGGTTTGAGAGTTATATTATAATGTTTATTTTATGATGCAAGCATACGAGGTATTGGAAACGCTTTAAAAAAGCTTAGCAAAAATATTATTTTTCAAGACCGCCCCAGGAGGCGGGGTATTAAACCCGATTACTACGCCGTCCGTCGTACGGACCGCTTCCGTAAGAAGCCTTAGCGACTGGAGTTTGAAGTGGTACTAACACCGTCCGTCGTACGGGGCAATAAATATTTTTTAAGGATAATCATGACAGAAATAAATCAAAACAAGATCGTCGCTAAGATCAAGCAACTTAAAAAAGAGCGCAACGCGGTCATTCTGGCCCATAACTACGTCCTGGGGGAAGTTCAGGATGTCGCCGATTATGTCGGCGATTCCCTCGGCTTAAGCATCCAGGCGGAAAAAACCGATTGCGATGTCATCGTTTTCTGCGGCGTCAAGTTTATGGCGGAAACCGCCAAGATCCTGTCACCTGATAAAATAGTTTTGCATCCGGTCCCGGCTTCCGGCTGCCCGATGGCCGATATGGCAACCGCCGAACAACTCCGCAAGCTCAAGGCCGAACACCCCGGCGCGGTCGCCGTCTGTTATGTCAACAGCACCGCCGAAGTCAAAACCGAAGTCGATGTCTGCTGTACTTCGGCTAACGCGGTCGACATTGTCCGGGCCATTCCCGAGGATAAAGAAATCATCTTTCTGCCAGACCGCAATCTTGGCGCGAACGTGTCACGCGAACTCAACCGTAAAATGCTGTTGTGGCCGGGATTCTGCCCTACTCATATGCGGATCACCCCGGAAATGATCAAACAGAAAAAAGCCGAATATCCCGATGCCCTGGTCATCACCCATCCGGAATGCCTGCCGGAAGTGGTGGAAATATCCGATGCCGCCCTGAGTACCGGCGGCATGCTTAAATTTGCCAAAGAAACCGACGCGAAACAGATCATTGTCGGCACCGAACTCGGTATTATCCACCGCCTCCGTAAAGAAAATCCCGATAAACAGTTTATCGCCATTTCCGAACAGGCCGTTTGCCCCAACATGAAACTTATCGAATTGCACGATGTTCTGCGTTCTTTGGAAAAGATGGAAACCGAGATCATTCTTGATCCGGAAACCATCGCCAAAGCAAAAGCGCCGATCGTCAGGATGATCGAAGGCAGCAAGTAAGGAAATCCCTGGGAACGCGGACGTCCCGTCCGCATGTATTTCTCTGGGAGCGCGGACGTCTCGTCCGCATGTATTTACCCTGGGAGCGCGGACGTCTCGTCCGCATCAAGGGTACGTCTCGTACCCGTTTCAGGAGTTTGCTTTATCGTATATCTCTACCGGCGCGTGGCGCCGTATGTTAGATTTGGTTTGCTTGACTCCAACCTCTTTTTGCAGGCGAGGACGCCTGCGTGCGGACGAGACGTCCGCGCTCCCAGGTGGGGGCCGTGACCTTTCGTGGTTAAAGCCCCGACTCAATGCTTGTTGCGGTTGGAGCGTTGATCTTTTCTTATCTGCATAAGTTCCTTAACCCGTGCAAGAGCTTCACAAAATCACACTTTTTCACACATTACTTAGGTTAGCAACATTCCGGCTAATTCACCAGCTCGGAAACTTGTATTTACTTTTAGTGTCGTTTATATTAGCGATAAAGTCCAGTTATCGAAACCATTTCCTCAAAGGAGTGAATAATGAAGTACTTTTTTCCGATCATAACGTTACTTGCTTTATCATGCGGAACAATTCATGGTAAGGTAGGCGAAACTTATATACAAACGGTCAAACGATACGGCAAACCGGTTGGAGAGTTCAAGGACCAATATGCCCAGGCTGCACTGTTTCAATTCAAAGCTTTTACAATATTTGTCAGATACCGCAACAATGTTTCTTTTGAAGAAATCTATCTAAAATTAAACAAAACCGGACAAAAGGAATTTGCCAAAGCAAAAGATTCACTGGAAATGTTAATTCTATATATTTTAACTGAGCCACGCAGATTATTACCATTGGAAAGTGCAGAAAGAGATGCGTTGCGAAGCGCCAATTATCGTGGCATGTGGAAAAAAAGAAAAAGTACTCATGAAGTGGAAGCAATGGAGCTTGTCAAAGGAAATATCAGAATATATGGGAATTATGCTTTTCCTAATAAAGCTCTTGTCATTACTGATATGAATTCCCTAGCTCCGAAAACCCTTTTAAAAGAAATGATTCAAATCAGATCTCAGTGCCTTCCTCTGGGTTCCTCATTTAAAGATTATTATAAAAAATATGGGGCTCCCTACTACTGGAATTCTTCATCATGCTATTTTGTTCATGACTCCTGGGCTATAAATGTTGAATTTAATACTCCATCTATCACAAAAGGAAAAGTTTATCATGATAAGCAAGTCGCAATGAAAAATAACGTTTATCATGAAATTTTCAAAAATCTGAGTTCTCAAAATGTTACTTATTGTTCTTTTATCAACAATATCTGGACAAAGCACAAAGATGATTTCATGTTATGCAAAAAAAACAATGAAATACTCATGCAGCAAAAAAAACTATCACCACAAGACCAAAAAACTTATGATGTTCTCTCAACAAAATTGTATTATCTTTCATCTCCCTATAACCTGGATAGTTTAAGACGGGGAATCATTAAAGTTATTCTAAAGGGAACCGTTAATACGGAATGGAATCGACTCGAACCAAATATCATTGGCTATATTACCTTCTTTACTTGGGACAAAGGTCGTCGGATTTGGGGCAGTTATGATATTATTACAAAAAAGTTGAATATTTACTACGGTACTGGTAAAAATGATTACAATCAGGAAGAAATCAAGAAAATCAAGGCAAAGAAAAGCGCCGAGGAAATCTTGAAAACCTTCTAACTCCCCCCTTTATGGCATATCATTACGAAAGCAAAAGCGCATATCTTGCAACGTCCGTTATAGGGTTTAAAACATCTTCAATGCTTCAACATTATTTTTTTTACCAGCTTTTTTTATTGCGTCCTGGTCATAATCTTTCGATTTCATGCCAAGTTCAACATGAAGATATTTGAGCGCAATATCATAGATCGCATAAAGACGCCTACCGTCTTTCCAGGTCGAATACCATTCCCCGTTGATTGTGCGAGGCCTAATTTTCCGCCATTTTGTTTCGGTCATTCCCTCAAGCAATGCATCGACAATATCCGGCCTGATACTTTGGAGATTCTCAGTAAGTGTAAGTTGATATGAAACTTTCGCTTCCCTGTTCCATATCTCCTGATAGTCAGATACATCGATCTTTTCCTCATTGCGATATTTATAATTCAATTGTTTCAATTCCGTAAAAGTATTGTCATACTTACGCTGAAGCCGAGCCTGCATCAATTTATAGTCAACAGAGCATGACTTCTTGCCCGTAACTGAACGGATCAAATGACTATATGTAATATCTCTTTTCCTGTGACTGAAATCTATTTCATTACAATTGTTAAAGTTTACATAGAGAACTATATTGTGCTGTTGAAAAACACCCCAACCTCCTGAAACTTTAAATGGCGATCCGTATTTATCCATATACCGCTTGAAATATGAACCTGCCGGAATCCCCCCACTTGCTTTGGCCTGTTTGATTTCCGCAGGCGCGGCCTTCGGTGCAGCCGGGGCACTTTCTTCGGTTATCACCAGAACATGACGCTTGGCATAATAGTCTCCACGCACTTTCCGCCGCCCCAACTCCGCATACTGACCGTCAATGTCCTTATCTCCGGTATCATAAGACTTCCAGTTAGCCGGCAAATTGACTTTCCTCAGATAAGCAATTTGTTTCTCTGACAAGGGAACCAATTTCGATGGATCATTTAAAATCTTAAACAGACCGTAAAATCTATGTTCTTTACACAATTCCTTTCTGGTCTTCGGAGATATCAAAGCATAAGTTTCCCTAACGGCACGGCCATCGCGGTATATGACAAACACCACATAATGCTGACGTTCATAGAGCCCCGCTTCGGCATATTTATCTTTGAGAGTCTCTAACGGATTGCCAAAACGAATAACGCTTTCCTGAGGAGTATCCCCTAATCTGGCATATAAACTCATCGTCGTACCTAGCATTCCATATATCAGCCAAGTTTTATATTTCATCACATATCTCCATTTATCAGATTGAATGAACAAAGCGGTCAAGCTTATTCTCCAGTAACATGAATATACTTTTATTTGAGTTCAGGCATTTGTCTTGCTCAATAATAATTATTTTTTAATATAAGTGTCATAAAGGCAAATGCAAACAACGGCAAGCACAGATAACCCAATTTATTATTGAAGACAATAATTCATTGGGTTATCCTCTGCAAAACAAGTTTTAAAAAGCATCTCCAGGAAGGCGACGCTCTATCAGATCTTTCATTTGCTTAAGCGTCTGATGAATCGCTTTGTTCGACTCTTGAGTAACATTTACCGTACTCTGCATACTCATTGGGACTCTGGCTTTCGAAGCAAATACCGCAGGACTTGATGATGGTCCAGGCAGAGAGGGTAAGCCGCTTACGGCAGGAACGGCCGGTAAATCCGGCAAAGCATTTTTAACACGAGAAACTCGAGCATCACCGCCCATAAACCTCAATCCGGCATCGTTTTCGACTGAAGCATTTGTTGAGCCGACAGTTTCGGCACCCGGATGATTATCGACTCTCACACCCGGTGCAGTCACTTTTCCCGCAATATCACCTACATTTTTAGCGATTGACTTCAACAGTCCCTCCACTGGTTCACAACAACTGTTGCCGCCATTGCTGTTCTCTCCAGGGCCATCAAAAGAGCCCCCGCCTCCTTTTTCAAGTTTATCAATTTCATTCTTAAGTTTCTGAGCTTCCCATGATAGTTCATCCTTTTTCTTGTCCGCGTTCTCAACTGCTGGATTCATATCAATTGCATCAGCTTCCCTTATTGTTCTATCCCTTTCTTTTCTAAGGGCCTTAACCTTGTCTTCCCGGGTGCGGCCTGATTCGCTCAACCGCTGATCACGGGCGTTTGAGTCGGCCGCACTGCGTGTCAGCTTTAGCGTAGCATCAAAATTGCTTTTAGCCTCCCTGGCTTTTTCCTCGTATTTTTCGGTCTGTGGTTTCATTTCAAGCTTTTTAAAGTACTCAACCATTTCCTTCAGCTTGCTCATGGCGTCGAACAGCAGCTTATTCATTAATTCCCAATACTCCTCCCCGCCACGCTTGATTTCTCCATCGTCAACCCTTTTATCGATCTCTTTTTTGCCTCCCTCATACCACGAAACATAATCCTCCTCTTTCTTTTTGACTTCAGCAACTTTTTCCGCGCCATATTTTTTTCCCAGCTCACTATAGGCCTTCATGTTTCTATGTAAATTATACATTTCAGTATATGTTTTTTTGCTGTTCTCTTTTTTCTCGTTTCGATAATCACTCTTTTTCTGGTCCGCCTCCTCATTTGTCAACCATCCTGCTTTGACCAACTCTTTTAGACGCATTTTAAACGTATTATCAATGTTCTGCTGAGATCTTTTATCTCCGGCAGACCATGAATTGTTCATATCCTTGGAGCCTTCGACACTTGCTTTGTCAAGCAGCTTCTGACCACCGTGATCCATTATCATTTTGTTGATCTGTTTTCCAAGTTGAAACCCTTGGAGCGCGACTTCAAAGCCCTGACCGATTGCCCCCGGCATTTTGGACAATTCCTGCATGAGAGGCGTAAAATCTCCACTCTTAGCGGCTTTTTCAACCCCGGTGAGAATATTTGAAACATTTCCCTGCATGCTGCTTATACTTGATGCCATTTGAGAAAAGGCGTCAAGTTTGCCCATCGCACCGCCAAGTCCACCGCCAACGGAGGCTTTCCCCCCGGCTCCGGTATTACTGACTCCGGCAGGAGTAGCCACAATTTTATTAGCACTAGTCTGCTTTCGCCTGGAGTTTTTGCGGGAATTGTTAGGGCGTCCGCTGTTTGGGTTGCTGCCGGTTTGTTTACGTTTGCCGTCACGTTTATTTTTACTTCTGCCGGGCCCGGCTTTTGATTGCCGGCTATCATTATCAGTTCTAGAGTCTATCCGAGTTGAATTGTCGGCATTTGCCGCTTTACTTTCACCGGGTTGTTTTGAATCAGTCGGCAAAGACGTATCCGAATCTGCCGGCAAGCCAGCTCTGATGTCCTTCAAACTCCTGGACAGTTCTCCCCCCTCTTTCAGTACGGTTTGCGCCACTTTTCTCAGGCTGCCGCTGACCATGCCTATTGCTTCTTTAATATCCCCGAATGCCTTTTTAACCTCTTTGTAGGCCTTTTTAAGTTCGTCCTGCGCCTTATCACGCATTTTAACGTACTTCTCTGTTGCTTTGGCTGATTGCTCGGTAAAAGCGTTCGCGGCGTTGGTGATTGCCCTGACAATGACTTCGAGTTGTTGTTTCAATGGATCATTCATGATTGATTTCCTTTTTGTTATTTGGTTAAAAAACTCGTTATGCAAAAGGAAAAAGTGTCAACCAGTGATTTTCAGCCAGGCCCCAAAAGTCATGGAAAATTAAAAAATAAACGATGGCGTATTCGCTTCATTTTTAAGCCATTCCGTCTCATTTCATCTTTCGCCATCCTCTATAACGAACATTAAACCGTCTCGAATGATATATAAACAATTAAGGCCGCGAATATTTAGAAAAAAATATTCGCGGCCTGCACAATGCTCTCGCTCATTTCATTGTTTGTTGTTAATATTGGTATTTCGCACGACTCATTGCTTGTTGCGGTTGGAGCGTTGATCTTTTCTTATTTGCATAAGTTCCTTGACCCGGGCAATAGCTTCGCCGTATTTCTTCTTTTCTCCAATACCTTTGACGCCGGCTTTGCGCATGGTCTGCATCACCAGATAACTGGCCATTGCCATCGGCATATCCCACATAATCTGCTCAGGAGTTGCGTTTGACACCTCAGTGACCATTGTGATTATATGTGTCAGCCAATCGGCGTCAAAATTGCGTTGCTTGCGCGATTTGCCGTCAGTACTCATCGCGTAATCCGGCAACATATCATAACCGCCGGCCATCCCCAGATACATATTGATCTCGCTGTCCGCTCCGCTTAGATCAAGGTTTTCCAGATTATCCCGGGCATAGCTCAGCGCCAGTTCATCAAACCTTTCTTTCACTTCCGACAAGCCGGACTTCGTGATCTCAATCCATTCGAGAACATTTTCCCGCCCGGATTCTTTATTTTTTTGAAGTATTTCCAGAGCATATTGCTGATTGTTTATTGCCAGAATGAACGGAGACGCATTTCTACCGTGATCCAGTATAAACAGAGCCTTGTAGATATCAATGGCATCGATGCCCGATTCTTCATTTGCAATAAAGGGCGACCCGATGATTTCAAGCAGACAGAACGTGGCGGCGGAAGGAGCGGGGAATTGCTTCCCCGCTATCAGGACTATGCCGCTTGAAGCGACAAGGAGTTCAGCGTCTTTCCGGGGCAGTTCAACCGCCCCTTCGTGCAAAAAACGGTACAGCTCCTCATCGCTTGCGAGCATCTGCTGAAATCGGCCATCGTTCATAAAACGTGACGGATTAAGCATCATCATTCTCCGGAGACAGGAAATCCGACAATGGTGGCCGAATCTTTCTTCTGAGCGGTGACCGAAAGCTTCTGATACTCGGTATTTGACTCAGTAAGAGATACTGAAGTAATAATACCTTCCCAGGTGCCGACAGTCAACGCTTCACCGATTCCCGGCAAAGTTGCTACTTCACTGTCAATCAGCGCTTCGAATTGTTTCTCGTTCGTAACCGAATAAGCTTTCTGTTCGATTACTTTACCGTCAGCCCCACGTGCTTCAGCGACTTCCGCGCTGTCGTTGTGGTTCACGCTCTGGAAGATTCCCCAGGTTCCGCTGGTGGTCAGTCCCAATACTGGTGTACTCATGTTTTTTCCCTTTCTTTTAAGGTTTTGAGTTATTGTCGGTTGGGGCCCATCCCCGCCCGACAGCTTACCATGCGTTATTACCGGAACCGCCCGGAATAACGCGCTTATGTCTATAGAAAAAGTGTCAACCGGGAAGTAATGAGTAAGGAGCAAAGAGTAATGAGTAATGAGGGAGAAATGATGGAAAATCAGATACTATGGAGCAATACGGCAATTAATTGGGAGCGCAGCTCCTGCTGCGTATGAGTGAGTATCAGATTACCGGAGAAGCCGTAGAGACCGGCTGAAAGCCAGAGCGTAGCGACAATGAAATGATAGAACGTAAACTAAATAGAAATAAAATTTGTCTTTAGTTGATTATTTCGTCGAAGTGTTACCCAAGGAATTCATCCGAATATATCCTGGCCGCGGTATTCTTTTGGAGTGCGGTTAGATTTAACCGCACTCCAAAAAGTTGCTAAACAATTCGTGTTATTCGTGCGATTCGTGGCTGGCTAATCATTAATACTATTATATAGTATATATTTTTACCAATATTTATTAATTTATATATAAAATAAATTAATTAAAATATTAAATTAATGCATAAAAATGAAGATATCATATTTTTTAAAATATCTAAGATTTATTAATATACATATTTTATGAACGATCAAAATGTTAATCAACCATTTAACATTTCTGTGAAGAATATTCAAGATCGGCTTAAGTTAAAAAAATTAAGTAAATTATTAAAAAAATTTACTTTAATCTACAGGTTAATTTCTTTAAGCTGTAAGTTGATTTTTTTTATTAATGTGTCCCCCCGGGAGCGCCGGTCCCGGTTGACAAAATAATTGTCAACCATAACAATAAACGGATGGCAATGCGGTGCTTTCTCATGCGCAGCTGGAGCTACGCGCTCCCATACAACAAATAAATTCGTGGCTAATGAATTATTAATACTATTATATAATATATTTAATTACTATTTAAAGTTTATTAAAAACTTAAATAAATTAATAAATATATTAAATTATTTAATCTTAATATAAAATTATTTGGGCGGTTTGTGGCTGAAAAAGTTTATCCGGTGATTTGACAACGGCTTTATTTCACATATATTAAATGTTAATTACTAACCACGAAATCCACGAAAGGACACGAAAAAGGTTTTTGGATTATTGCACCACAGAGAATACGGAGGCACACGGAGAAGTGTTTAAATTTTCAGCCTAAGCTGAAATATAAAAAACTTGTTTCAGTGATTTTCAGTGTGTTCAGTGGTTAATATTTGCATTTTGTACAATCATTACTAATTTCTAATTGATAGGGTATTTTCATTACTAATTTCTAATTACTAATTTCTAATTAACAAAAAGGGGGCTTTTTCCATGAAGCGTAAAATGTTGTCAACCTTTGCCCTGATCTGTCTGGCCGCCACCGTCCAGGCCCGGCTCGGGGATTCGTTCAAACAAAGTATCACCCGGTTCGGGAAGCCATTGGCGCACATTAAGGACAAATACGCCGAAGCGGCGTTGTTCGAATACAAAAACTATGCCGTATTCGTCCGCTACCGCTATAATAAGTCGTTCGAGGAAACCTATGCCTATCTGGCCCCCGGGGTCAAAGATAAACTGCATAAAGAAGAGTATTGGGAAGACTATTTTAACATATTAAATGAACCAAAAAACCTGGAAGCGTTGACAGGAAAACAAAGGAACATGTTAAGATCCGCCAACCTGAAAGCAACCTGGAAATTCGGTGATATAAAATTAAATGGAATTGAAGAAAAATCCGCCGTTCTTGGAAAAAGAAAAGTAACCGGTGATTATTATCTGTCTCGAAAAGTGCTTGTCATTGCTGAAAAAAATATGCCACAGCCAAAAGCAACAACACAAGAAATTGAAAGCATAAAAAATGCGTATATGCCGTTTGGAAAAAGTTTTAAGCAATGTGTTCAAAAATATAAACTACCTTTTGAAATCAAAGCTCCCAAATGGAGTAATTTTCAGTATGGGATTTGTATCTTAAAAATTTATTTTAAGAATGAAATGTTTGAGAAAGGACAATCTGAAAAAGTCTATCCAAACAATATGAATAATATGTATGGTGGGGTAATAAAAGGAATGACATTTGAACTTACTACAAATAACTCACTAAATTCTCTATCGCAAAAAGCAGAGAAAGCAAGACAAGTATTATTAAAGTATCGAAAACACAAAAGGCTCAATTTGGATCAACAAACGGAGATGCTTATTGCTTCAGAGGTTATAGATTATAATGAATTAATTAGTTTTCCTGAAAACCTTATACATGAATTATTCTCTGTATATTCAAATACAAAGTGGGTTTCTATGCCCAGAACAAAAATTGAAGAGGAAATTTATTCAACGTGGAAAAACGGGCGTCGTTTATACGGAACTTATAATATCGTATACAAGAGCTTGACTATTGAATATGGCATTGCCTACGATGATTTCAAGCCTGAAGTTATCAAAAAACTGAAAGAGAAAAAAGCGACTGAGGCGTTGGAGGGGTTTTGATTTTTTAGTTGCCAGTTGCCAGTTGCCAGTTACCAGTAAAACAACCAGGGAAGCCCTTAGTTAATGAGCGTTAAACGTAAAAAGGGGGCCGAAGCCCCCTTTTAATTTTCGGATAAACTATTCGTGTTATTTGTGTGATTCGTGGCTAATCCCCATAAGCAACGCTAGAGTGTCGCGCTTCTCTTACACAGATTAGAAATTGTCGCCGGGAAGACGCCGGTTGATTGTTTCGTCGATGTGCTTCAAGATACGTTTAATCTCTGCAAAAGCCTGTTGACTGTTGGACTCATTGGTCCCCATACTGGTAGCCAGTTTGGTTTTATTGCTGATCTCCGCCGCCTTCAGTGCCGGTAAAGTTTTTTCGTCTCCCAGCGCCATTGCCAGGGCGGGACCGGAATTAAAGGCCGGGATATCCCGGAGACGATATTTACTGCCTATTTTGTGTTTGGTGCCGCCGCCAATATTGGCAGCACCCGTTAATGAACCGTTTTGCGCGGAAACAGCCGCCGCTTTTACCTGGCTGGTCTTTACCGGTAAAGTTGACTGGAATTTCTTGTTGTCGCCTGTTGTTTCCGCAACATCACCGCCAAAGCCCATGGAATCATCGCTGGAGGCAAGTTCTTTCTTTTTCGAGCTTCCCCCGGTATCCTGCGCTTTGGCTTGAGCCGGTTGCCCGGACTTACCATCCGCCACAGATTTCTCCAGTAATTTACGGATCTCCTCAAGTTTTTTCGTAACATTGATCCCCCTGCATACCGCCAGAATTTATCGCAACTTTTGTTTGCTCTGCTTTAGCTTTTTCCTGCTTTGCCAGTTCCACCTTTAAATTATCTATTTCTACCTTTGCGGCTTGAGCTTGTTTTCTTAGATTTTTCTTCTTGTTATTATCTTCTGTACTATTTGCATCACGCAAATACTGTTCTCGTTTTTGCTCTAAATTTTTAATCTGGTTCTGGATGGTCTGGCCTTCCTTGGTTCCCATTTGAGCATAACTTTGATTTGTAATCGCTGCATGGGCTTGGCCCGACAACTTTTTCCTGGTACTCTTTGTATTTCTGATGGCTTCTTCCATCTGTTTGGTTTTAGTTTTCATGCCAAGACTTTTAAACTCGTTCTTGAGCTTGATAAGCTTTTTCAAGGTTTCGTCTTCCATGTCCTGAACCATTTTGAAGTACTCGTAGCTGTCTTTTTTGACCTTGCCACTGATGACGGCATCATGAATCAACTTTTGGCGGTTCTTGCGCCATTCCTTATATTGCGCCTCCTTATCATCCATCTCCTTGAGTTTTTTAGAACCAACTCGTTTCTCATTGGCTTTATCTTCCTCCATTGTGAAATACTTCTTTTGAACTTCCATAAAAGCATCTTTTTTGCCTATATATCTTTCCTTAAAGTAATTTATTCGTAATTTATCTCCTTCTTCCTGAGAAATTACATTATTTTCCACCAAGGCATTAATACGCCGCTTAACTTTGTTAGCTTCTTGTAGATTAGTGTATTCTTTTGCTCCGGTCCTGGCGTTGTCCATAGCTTTTGTTTCTTGAACAGTTTTGTTGTAAAGCCATTCTTGACCACCGTGATCCATTACCATTTTGTTAATCTGTTTTCCGAGTTGAAATCCTTTGAGCGCAACTCCGAAACTCTGTCCAATTGCACCTGGCATATTGGATAATTCTTGTATTAAAGGTTGAAAATCTCCACTTTTTGCGGCTTCATCAACCCCCGATAGAATATTTGAAACACTTCCCTGGATATTACCTATATTTGTAGCCATCTGGGAAAAAGCATCTAGTTTGCTCATCGTACTACTAACACCTGCTCCACGGAAGAACGCTTTGCCCTTACGTCCACCGCGCCTTCTTGTTTTTTGCGTTTTGTTGTTGTTTTTCGGTTCTTCTTTACGACGCTTCGGGCGGTTTTGTTTTGGCTGCGGTTTTGGTTTGGGTTCCGGTTTATATTTAGTGTCTACAGAAACATTTTTATTGGCGTTTTTATTTATCTGGTAACCGCTTTTTGGTTTCGGACTTGCGGATACGGTTATTGTATCGCTTTTTTTACCGGCAGTCGATGGCGAATCTTTTTTTGTATTTTTCACCGGGGCTGTAGTCTTTCCCGACGATTCCCCACCGGTCTTCCCCGTTACCGGAGCCGTCCTGGCGCCCTTGTCTGACGATTTAATGCCTTTCCCCGCCTGACGCACCCGGTCAGCTATTCCCTGGATAGCCCCGACCAGTTTATCGCCCGCTTTGTTCAGGCTGGCGACCACACTCAATTCGGTCAATGACTTCTTCAGATCGGCTCCGGCTTTCTGCAATTCGTCCCTGGCCCAAGTCAGAGCAGCGGTAATCTTATTTACCGCCGTCTCAAACTCCTTTTTCGCCCATTCCATGGACGAGGTGATCTTATCGACCGCCTGTTCGAATTTCTGTTTAAAGTTTTTCGCGGTGTCATCGAGTTTTTTCTTCAAGGCTTCGGCTCCCTGCTTGAGGGATTCAGTAATCGTGCTTAACGGATTTTTCATTTCATTTCTTTTATGTTGTTTAATTTTAAAAACACGTTATGCAAAAGGAAAAAGTGTCAACCACTTGTAATTACGAATTAGGAATTAGGAATTAGGAATGATGGGAGCGCGTGATAAAAAATTTAAAATTAAAACGAAGCGATTTTTTTTGGAGTGCGGTTAGATTTAACCGCTTTGGGTATCGGGCCTTGACGGTCATAAATGTTAATCTATGGCAAGATTTTGCCATGGCTTTACAGGTTGACATCAGTAGCCGCAACAAAGTTGCGGAACATCTATAGTGATTTGACATACTGCTGTGCCAAAGCGGCTTAATCAAGCCGCACTCCAAAAAGTCGGCAAATCAATTCGTAATTCGTGGCTTCACCATGCGCAGCAGGAGCTACGCGCTCCCATCATTTTTCATTTTTAATTTTTAATTATTAATCGTGCGCTCCCGACATGCAACTAAACAATTTGTGGCTTATCCCATAAGCGGGGCGGGAACAAAGCGGTAATGATAAATGAGAAAAAAACAGGAAAAACAAACATCTTATTTGCATTACATAATGTGTCATATATATTACTATGCCTTAACTCTCAATAAGGAAATAAAAATAATGCGCAAAATATTTATTCTCGCTATATTTGGAATTACCGCAATCAATACTTATGGCCCGTTTGGGCGATACCTATTCGCAATCAGTCAAAGCGCTTCGGGGAACCGCTAATATATTTACAGGACAAATACGCTGAATTTGGCTTGTTTGAAAAAGCGAATTTCGCTATTTTTGTCAATTACAGCAACGGGGGTCGCGGAGGAGGAGATTTATGCATCACTTGCTCCCGGAGTAAAAGAAAAACTGCGCAACGGAGATGATATTTCTTATTATGACAGATCAGAGCTGGTGAGTAATCCTGAAAATTTAGCATCAATGTCCAAAAGGCATCTTTTACTGCTCTTGAAGGCAAACCGGATAAACGCTTCATATCCAGGCAACTTAAAGGACGCTAAACAAGCTATTGATTTCAGTACAAAAGAACTGAAAGCACAATATATTCCGGGGACCAAATTGCTGATTGTTGCAAAAAAAGTCAAAACCGCAGACGTGCCAATAAGCCCTGTATACAAAAAAAATATCAAAGATGTCTGCCTGCCCCTGGGATCACATTTTAGAGAATATTATGAAAAACTTGGAACTCCTTTTGAAATTAATTCTCCTTTTACATGCCGGTTCATAAAATACAACATTGTCACTAGACTTTTTTTAAAACCTATTAATAGGAAGAATGAATCAGAAAATTCATCAAATGACTCAACAATTAATCGCCTTATTAAAGGACTGCAAGGTTCCGTATCATGCAATCTTGAATATGTTTTTTTAACCCCTGATGCAATAAAAAAGTATGCTTTGAAATTACGTATAATTCAAAATCTAAATAATCTTTTCCAGGATCGAAGCTCATTAAAAGAGGATGAGGTTAAACGTTTAGATGAATACGACATACAGTTGTATTCTAATATTAATGATAGTTACAGTTTGAATCAAGAGTTGATCAACTGTTTTCTTGAAAACACGACTCAAACAAAATGGACCAAAAACCAACGCAGTATGTGCAAACTACACTATTACACCTGGAAAGCAGGCAGACGCATCCATGCTTCCTATGAAATTGTAATGAGGATTTTAACATTAAAACTTGGAAACGCCCCTGACGATTTCAAACCTGATGTAATAAAGAAGCTCAAGGCGAAAAAAGAAGCAAAGGAACTTGAAGGCTTTTGATAATTGCGACACACTGAATCGCTGCGGCAATTAATTGGGAGCGCGTAGCTCCTGCTGCGCATGGGGAAGCCACGAATAACACGAATAACACGAATTGATTATATGTATTCCGGGAGCGCGTAGCTCCTGCTGCGCAAAGAATTTACTGTGGGAGCCGGACTTTTTAACGGGGGTGCATACCCCTGCCGACCGGCGAAATCCTGGAAGCGCGTAGCTCCTGCGACGCAAAAAAAGATTGATCTTCCTTATCCATATTAGGCAAAACCGTTGTCAACCAAATAAACAGCTTTGAGGGCAATACGATGCTTTCTCATGCGCAGCTGGAGCTACGCTCTCCCATACAACAAAACAATTCGTGTTATTCGTGTTATTCGTGGCTAGACAAAGCATAAATAAAAAACTCCCGCGACATCTTAGACGTGCGGGAGTTATCAATTTGAAGAACGTTAAAACGCACTCATGGTTGCGGCTTCTTTTTTCGCCTTGAGTTTTTTAATGACCTCCGGCTTATAATCGTCAGGATGAATGCCGTACTCAATGGAAAGTCTTTTCTTGACAATGTCATAAGAGCCGTACATCCGGCGACCATCCTTCCAGGTTTCAAACCGCAATTCTTCAATTGATTCCGGATGAATCGATTGCCACTTCGTTCCGCTGGTTCCTTCAAGATAAGCATTAAGTAGAGAAGAGCAGAGACTGTCTAGACTGTTATACATTAAAATATCAATCACATCTGAAAACGAGAAATATTCCGCTTCAGCTTCGGTCAATTTATTCTTGTCTGCTGTTTTCCTGATTAAGTCTTTATCTTTCTGAATAAGTGGTTCAAGTTTTTTTAACGCTTTAGTAGAAGGTGTCATATATTGGATTTTACATGATATCGCATTATTCATTGAACCCAAAATATATTTATATGTTTTGTGCTTCCTGCCTGTCTGAATATCATTCTCAACTGGTTTATTATTGAAATACACTGCAGTCACATTGTTCCCGTCTTGAAACCCCGCCCATTGGGATCTACTAATTCTAAAAGGCACCCCGTACTTCTTCACAAATTGTTTAAACCCGGCACCTGGCGGCAGACACATAGCCTTGGCCTGCTTAACCTCAGAGATCGGAGCCTGGGGAGCGGACGGCTCGGGTGTTTCAGTTATAACCAGAACTTTTCTCTGGATATAATAATCTCCGGTCACTTTACGCTGACCGAGGGTGGCAGACATTTCCTCGATGCCGTTGCCTTTGATTTTTTCCATTTTCCATGGAGCTTTAAGGTTGGCTTTTCTCAGCATAGTACGCTGTTTTTCAGTCATGGAAGCCAGGTTTTTCGGTTCATTAAGCAACGGCATCATGGAAGTGACGAATTTCATTTTAACCAGTTTGTCTTTTACGCCGGGAGCCAGGACAACGTAAGATTCGGAAAAAGACCTCCCGTTGCGATATCGCACAAAAATCACAAAACCCTTATATTCAAAAAGCGCGTACTCCGCATACTTATCCTTGGTATGATGCAACGGTTTGCCGAAACGTCTGGTCGAATCCGGGAAAGTATCGCCCAACCGGGCAAAAGCGGAAAAAGCAATCATCAAAAAGAGAAGCGAGAACATAAACTTGTGTTTCATAACAATAAATCCTTATTCAATTTGTGCAGCATAATGAGTTCGCAACTAATATAAGTGCCATAAAAATCAATGTCAAATTTACAAGTACACAATATCAATTTTTCTTTCCTTCGTTTTAATTAGAACGCAGCGGCAATTAATTGGGAGCGCATAGCTCCTGCTGCGCATGGGGAAGCCACGAATTACACGAATAACACGAATTGATTATATGTATTCCGGGAGCGCGTAGCTCCTGCTGCGCATGGGGAAGCCACGAATTACACGAATAACACGAATTGATTATATGTATTCCGGGAGCGCGTAGCTCCTGCTGCGCAAAGAATTTACTGTGGGAGCCGGACTTTTTAACGGGGGTGCATACCCCTGCCGACCGGCGAAATCCTGGAAGCGCGACGCTCCAGAGCCGCAAAAAAAAGATTGATCTTCCTTATCCATATTAGGCAAAACCGTTGTCAACCAAATAAACAGCTTTGAGGGCAATACGATGCTTTCTCATTGGAGCTACGCGCTCCCATACAATAAAACAATTCGTGTTATTCGTGCGATTCGCGGCCGACTATATACTATTATATGATATATATTTTTATCGATATTTATTAATCTACATATAAAATATTTTAATCAAAATATTAAATTAATGTATAAAAATGAAGATATCATATTTTAAAATAATATCTAAATATTATTACTATATAAGTTTTACGAACGGTCAAAATGTTAATCAACCATTTAACATTCCTGTAAAGAATATTCAAGATCGGATTAAGTTAAAAAATTTAAGTAAATTATTAAAAAATTTTACTTTAAGCTACAGATTAATTTTTTTAAGCTGCAAGTTGATTTTTTTAAGTTGCTTTTTATTAAAAATATATATTGGTCGAGGTGTTCTTTTTGGAGTGCGGTTAGATTTAACCGCTTGGGGATCGGGTTTGACGGTCATAAAAGTTTGTCTATGGCAAGATTTTGCCATGGCTGTACAGGTTGACATCAGTGGCCGCAACAAAGTTGCGGAACATCTATGGTGATTTGACATGCTATTGTGTCAAAGCGGTTAAGTCTAACCGCATTCCAAAAAGCGAGCAAAACAATTCGTTATTTGTGTGATTCACGGCTGCCCCCCAAAAGCTGTAAGTATCCCTTGTCGAAGCTGATTTTCGGCTTTTGGAAATCCGTATTTTTTTATCGAAAGATTTATGGGTGAATTAACTGGATTTATAGCTAAAACGGGGCTATATTGCTTTAGTTATATAAGAGTCGTGCGAAAAATAAATATTAACCACGGACACCACGGAAAATCACTGAAACAAGTTTTTTATTTTTCAACTTCAGCTGAAAACTTAAATACTTTATTCATGTGTTACGCTCCGGCTAAGCTGGTTATGGTGAAATAATATTTTTGCATAAGTCCAGACAAGAAGGAAAAAGAGACAGATATGGATTTTGAAGGCGGCAAACTGGTTGACAACTGGTTTATTGAACGCGGCGGCGGTATCGGCATCACGATAGAAGTTGAAAAGCATTTATTCAGCAGGAAAAGCGAATTCCAGCAAATCGATATTTACCAGACGACGAATCTGGGTAAAATGCTGGTGCTGGACGGTCATATTCAATTTACGGAATTTGACGAATTCGCGTATCAGGAAATGATGACTCACGTTCCGATGTTCGCCCATCCCGATCCGCGCCATGTTCTGGTGATCGGCGGCGGCGACGGCGGCGTTTTGCGTGAAATAGCCAAACATGACTGCGTTGAACATATCGACATCTGTGAAATAGACGGTGAAGTAATTGACGCGGCCCGGAAATATGTCCCGTCCCTGGCGGTCGGTTACGAGGACCCGAGGGTCGACATTCATGTGGCCGACGGCAGTGAATTCGTCAAGAACCGGCAGAATTATTATGACGTGATAATCGTCGATTCAACCGATCCTATCGGTCCGGGCGAATCATTGTTCAATGAACAGTTTTACAGTGGCATGCGTTCGGCCCTGCGGGAAAGCGGGATTATCGCCTCGCAATCAGAATCGCTGTTCCTGCACCCGGAGATCATTACAAGGTTGACAACTATCACTAAAAATCTGTTTGACAAATGCGGCTACGCAACGATCCTGGTACCGACCTATCCCTCCGGACTTATCGGGGTTTGCGTCGGTTCGCTGGGCCCGGAGATAAAAGATCCGGTCAGAAAGCCTGACGCCGCAACGCAGGCAAAATTGAAGTATTACTCGAACGAGCATCATAGAGCCGCGTTTGCCCTGCCCTATTTCGGAGAACAGTTGCTTAGTTGAGAAGAATTTG
Organism: Victivallales bacterium; assembly: GCA_963678305.2. Taxonomy (GTDB): domain Bacteria; phylum Verrucomicrobiota; class Lentisphaeria; order Victivallales; family Victivallaceae. The sequence continues at coordinate 137,435 of CAXXVV010000009.1, read as the reverse complement.
TAAATTTGCCCTGCGCAATGCTCGCGTTATGATATATGTAAATTTGAAAAAATAGTTACCCGGCGTTATGAGAATATGAGAGACGAATAGTCGAGGAGATTTGATTATGAAATTTAAATTTAATCACAACAATATAAATGTTTTTGATCTCGGAAAAAGCGTCGCTTTTTACAAAGAAGCACTGGGCCTGCAGGAGGTTCGGCGTTACGAACCGGAACACGGCGAATTTATCCTGGTTTACCTTGGCGACGGCGTCGGGACACACCGCCTGGAACTGACCTGGCTGCGGGATATGGACCGGCCGTACAATCTGGGCGACAACGAGAGCCATTTGGCTTTAAGCGTCAACGATTTTGACGCGGCGTTAAAGAAACATAAAGAAATGGGCTGTGTCTGCTTTGAAAATGAAACAATGGGTATATATTTTATAGAAGACCCGGACGGTTACTGGATTGAAATAATTCCGGAAAAATAAAAGGTATTGCAATGACAAATACAAATAAGAAAACATTTTCCGTAACAATAAAACCGGACCAGTGCAAGGGATGCGAACGCTGCGTCAACGCCTGCCCGCGTTCGGTATTGACGATCGGAAACGAGTTCAATCGGATGGGGCTGCAATATGCGGTCTACGAAGGCAGCGGCTGCATCGGCTGCGGCGCGTGTTTCTATACCTGTCCGGAACCCGGCGCGATAACGGTTTATGAAATCACTGAAGACGGTGAAGAAGATTAATTCTCTAACATAAGGTAAAAACCATGGAATACACCAACAGACTGCTGCTGAAAGGTAACGAAGCCGCGGTTTACGGGGCGTTACTGGCCGGGTGCGACTGCTTTTACGGCTACCCGATCACCCCGGCCAGCGAGATCGCCCATACCGCCGCGGCCCTGTTTCCCCGCCTGGGCCGCGTTTTTCTGCAGGCGGAATCGGAAATAGCCGCCATCAATATGGTCATGGGCTCTTCCGCCGCGGGACGCCGGGTAATGACCGCGTCATCCGGACTGGGAATCAGTTTGAAACAGGAGGCGGTATCATACATGGCCGCGATGGAACTGCCCTGCGTAATTCTGGATATTATGCGCGGCGGCCCCGGGCTCGGCAACATCGGCCCGGAACAGGCCGACTACAACCAGGTCGTCAAAGGCGGCGGACACGGCAGTTACCGCTGCATCGTGCTGGCGCCAAACTCCGCTCAGGAGATGTGCGATTTCACGATCAAGGCATTTGATCTGGCGGATAAATACCTGACTCCGGTCTATGTCTGCACCGACGGCGTGGTCGGTCAGATGCTCGAATCACTATCACTGCCGGAACCGCAGGAACAGCGTCCGGTCCCCGCCTGGGCTCTCGACGGCAGAGTCAACCCGCGGGATAATATGCTGACCTCGATCTTTCTTGAACATGACGACCTTGAAGAACTGAATATCAAGCTGCAGAAGAAATACCGCGAAATTGAAGCGACCGAACAACAATCCGAACTAACCATGGTTGATGACGCTGAATTGATAATTGTCGGTTACGGGATTGTCAGCCGGATTGTCCAGAACGCAATCAAGGAATTGCGTGAAGAGGGATTGAAAGTCGGGATGATCCGGCCTATCACCCTGTTCCCCTTCCCCAAAGACTCTATTGTGGCGGCAGCGGAAAAAGTCGATAATCTGCTCTGCGTGGAAATGAGCTGCGGTCAGATGATCGATGACGTCAAACTGGCGATTGATTGCTCCAAACCGGTCCATCTGCTTAATCGCATGGGCGGCAACATTCCTTCGGTTGAAGAAGTTAAAAACGCCGTGAGAAACATTCTGGCCGGAAAGGAGGTCGTTTCATTATGACAAAAAAAGTAAAATTCTCCAGATCCGACGGATTTTTTGGTACATTTGAACGCCGCCCCGGATCGATAAAAGACAATATGCATTATTGCCCGGGCTGCGGTCACGGCATACTCCATAAACTTATTGCGGAAGCTATCTCCGATCTCGGCATGAAAGACGATACCATCCTGATATCACCGGTCGGCTGTTCCGTATTTGCCTACTATTATTTTGATTGCGGCGGCATTTCCGTACCGCATGGCCGCGCCTGTTCGGTTGCGACTGGGCTTTCCCGCGCCAACGAACGCAACTGCGTTATTTCGTATCAGGGAGACGGCGACCTTGGCGCAATCGGATTCAACAACTATATTCAGGCGGCCAATCGCGGCGAAAATATCTCTGTATTTTTTGTCAACAACGCGATTTACGGCATGACCGGCGGCCAGATGGCTCCGACCTCGCTGCCGGGGCAAAAAACCCAGACTTCCCCCTATGGCCGTTCCGTATTGAACGAAGGTTCCCCGATGCGGATTGCCGAACTTACCGCCGGCCTCGAAGCCCCGGTATATGTGGAGCGGGTAGCCCTCAGTACCTACAGCAATATTTTAAAAGCCCGGAAAGCGGTCCGGAAAGCACTTAAATACAACCTCGAGAAAAAAGGGTTTTCAATGGTTGAATTTTTGTCCGGATGCCCGATCAATATGAAAATGAACGCCCGGGACATGAACGATTTTATCGATTCGACCATGACCAGATATTTCCCGCTGGGGTGTTTGAAGGACGCCGCGGAAAGCCGGGACCCGATCAAACGTTCACGCGGCATCTACAGCGCGGACAAGGTCAAGACCGTACTCTATCAGCCCAAACTCCAGGACGGAGTCACCGCAGATTTCCGCAACGAATCACGCATCTTCGAACGGGAACGCCGGATTAAGATAGCCGGGTTCGGCGGTCAAGGCGTACTAAGTCTGGGGCTGATGATCGCGACCATGGGCAAGCTGCGTAACTTCAACGTAAGCTGGCTGCCGTCATACGGGCCTGAAATGCGCGGCGGCACCGCGAACTGTTCAGTCGTAACCAGTCGTGACGTAGTCGGCTCGCCAGTCATCGAAAAAGACTGTAACCTGCTGATCGCGATGAATCAGCCGTCTCTGGACAAGTTCCTGCCTGAACTGATCGAAAACGGCGTTCTCATCTACGACTCATCCACCGTCAATGCGCCGGAAACAAGCAGTCCGCTGTTTTTCGGACTCCCGGCATCGGATATCGCCGTGTCGATCGGTAACGTCAAATGCGCCAACTCTGTTATGCTGGGGGCGCTGGCGGCGATCATGCGGACCCATTTCCTTGAGGGTGACGATAAAAAAGATTTTGACCGGGTATTTGAAGAAGCGATCATCGACCGCTTTGAAGACAAATCGGATGTTGTGAAAATGAACATCAACGCATTCTACGCCGGCAAACTTGAACTCTTGAAAGAAATCAGAAAACGTAATAAGGAAAACCATGCTGGCTAAAAGAATAATCCCCTGTCTCGACGTGACGGATGGTCGAGTTGTCAAAGGCGTTAACTTCGTCGATTTGATCGACGCCGGCGATCCGGTCGAATGCGCCATCGAATACGACCATCAGGGCGCGGACGAAGTTGTTTTTCTCGATATTACCGCAACCAGCGACAATCGTTCCACCATGGTCGACGTTATCAGCCGGACCGCGGAAAAGGTATTTATTCCGCTGACTGTCGGTGGCGGTATCAGAACTGTCGATGACATGCGCTTAATGCTCAATTCCGGCGCTGATAAAACTTCCGTCAACAGTGCCGCGGTCAAAAATCCCGACCTGATCCGGGCCGGAGCTGAACGTTTCGGCAGTCAATGTATCGTACTGGCAATCGACGCCAAACGGGTTCCCGGCGAAAATCGCTGGCAGGTCTACACCCACGGCGGCCGCCGACCGGTTGAACTCGACGCGGTCGAGTGGGCGGTACGTGGCGTGGAACTCGGAGCCGGGGAAATCCTCCTGACCAGTATGGATTGCGACGGCACTAAAGACGGTTACGACATTGAACTGACCCGGGCCATCTCGGAAGCTGTTTCAGTCCCGGTTATCGCCTCCGGCGGCGCCGGTACGCTGGATCATCTGGTCGAGGTACTTGAAAAAGGCAAAGCCGACGCAGTACTGGCTGCCAGCATCTTCCATTTCGGAACCTATACCGTACCGCAGTGCAAAGAATATTTAAAATCAAAAAATATCCCGGTAAGACCTCCTTCATCATGAATGTTATCCTGATAGAAACCGATCAATTATCAGCCAAATGGCTTGGCTGCTACGGCAATCCGGCCGCCCATACTCCAAATCTGGATAAGCTGGCCCGGCACAGTACAAAATTTATCAACTGCTTCGCCAATAATCCGGTCTGCATGCCCAGCCGGGCTTCAACCATGACCGGGCGCAGCTGCCAGCACCACGGTGTTCTATACAACGGTTGGGAGCTTACTCCCGACCACCCGACTTTTCCCCAGGTTTTACAGCAAAACGGAGTTCAGACTTTCGGCGTCGGCAAATTCCATCTGGAATGCCACGCCAACGGCGCTCATCTCGACGTATTAAAATACGGCTTTGACCGGGCGGAAACAACCGAGGATATCCGAGCCGGCGACTGGCTCGACTGGGTTGGCGAAAACCACCCGGAAAGCTACGATAACGCTCTGGCCACCTGCTGGCCGATGGAAGGACTGCACAAATACGGCCCGGACCAGATTGACCTGGTTGAAGACATTATGGAAGCTCGAAGTAAATTCGTTCCGGAAAAACCGCTTGATGCGTTACGGCATCCCTCGAAAGTCCCGGAAGAAGTTTGCCAGACCACCTGGATCACCAGTCGGGCTCTGGACTTTATGAGTGAACGGGACAAAGACAAACCTTTCTATCTGAAAGTGTCCTATGTGGACCCGCACGATCTCTATGACCCGCCGGCCCGTTTTCTGGACCTGATAGATAAGGATTTAATACCCGATCCAGTGTCAGGAGCGGAGGCGATGGGACTCCTCGGAGAAATTCCTTTTGTAAAAAATAAACAGTTGACCAATGATCAGTGGAAAGAAGTTCGCCATCACTATTTTGCCAGTATCGCATTTGTCGATGAGCAAATCGGGCGCATCATGGATTATCTGGAGAAAACTGGTCTTTCCGATAATACCGCGATAATATTTACCGCCGACCACGGCGATATGATGGGAGACCACGGCTTCCCGACTAAAGGGTCATGGCACTATGACGCCTGCATCCGGGTTCCGTTCCTGCTCCACCTGCCGGGACAGACAACCGGTAACACAGAGTCAAGAGCAATAAGCAACCTTGATATTTTCCCGACCGTAACCGCTATGGCCGGAGTAGATCACAACATTCCGGTTGAAGGGGAAAATTTGACTTCAGAGAATTGGCATGAACGAATTGATGCAGTACTCATTGAAACTTACGGGTCATATGGCGACTCGACTCCGGAAAAACGCGCAAGGACTGTTGCCAACGGCCAATACCGTTACACTCGTTACGGGAACGGCTTTGAAATGTTGTACGATGTGGAAAACGATCCGGACGAGACCAATAATCTGGCCGGAGTTCATGAATACCAGGCAAAAATCCATGAACTGCGCAAAACTATGCTGGACCTGATTGCAGCTCAATATATTCCCCTGCCCGGTCGAAACAAACACCCGTTCGGCTCGCATTAACCCCTGAACGGAAGTTGGCGCTTCCACATCAGAATCACATCACTGCCGACAAAATCCAGATCGACATGATAGCGTGACGCAATCCACTCGAATGTAGTTTTCGAATAAAAAGCGATGTGAGTGGGATCATGGATGTAGTGCCAGTTTTTGAAAGCGTCCCGGTCCAGAACCAGTTTTGTCATTATTCCCAGCATTCCGCCGCATCGCAGCATGGCCAAGAGACGATGTATTTCTTTAGCCGGTTCGGCCAGGTGTTCCAAAACTTCAGTGCAGGTAATAAAATCATATTTCTCGGTCAGTACAGATCTATCAGGAAAATAATACCGATCATAAAGATTCATCGTAAATCCGGCTTCTTTGAACATTTCCGCCAAAGCCGGTCCCGGCCCGCAGCCAAAATCAAGCCCGGAGCCAGGCAGGTCCAAATATTGCAACATCGGTTCGTATAATCTGGAAAGAAAAGTCCGGTAACCGAAATCATCCGGATCATTCTGATGTAAATCGTATTCAGCCTTCTCCCGTTCCGGAGGCAGATGAAAATGAGCCGGCACATAAACAAGGGCGCATCGCTGGCATGCCAGATACTCCCGCGTTGCATCGGTATGATACAAACGCGGGAAACCGGCACCGCATAAAGGGCATATTTCAGTAGTTAAAGAGGTCATCTTTCCGGTAACTGCCGCCACTTGCTTTATTCAGGGCGTTACATATCTTGACTTGAACATTAACCGTAAGTCTTCTGCCTTTGCAAGCGCGGCTGACCATTTTGTGGGTTATCTGTTCAGTGGATGCCGCGACCAGGTCATGGGCGGATAATCCACGCTGAGCCATAATCGCGGTTACAGGCTGCTCCCCGAGGTTCCTCTCTATCTCAGTCATTTATTTAAACAATTCGGCAAGAGCCAGTTTCTGCTTTTTAGCATCGTCAACCAACCAACCGGAGACGGTTTTAGCTCCGTAGGTATTGAAATGCGAATTATCAGCCCGGCCTTTTATCCATTTTTTATATTTTCCCGGAGGACAATGGTTATAAAGTTTCTTTGTCTCATCTTCAGTCATGGGTTTCATCTTCTCAAACATGATCTGATTGAGGTCAATCAGCGGAGTTCCTGTATCCTTCGCGACTTCCCGCATCGCGATCGGGTACCCGCCAAGTGAATTATATAATGTTCCGTCCTTCCTGTAAGTTCGCCGCATTACCGGGGTAACCAATACGGTGTTTACTCCTTTGGCTTTAGCCTCGGCAATGAACTTTTTCAACAACTCTTTGTAGAGTCCATTCGCCGGAGCGGAAACTGCCGGTTTATTTTTCTTCTGGTCATTGTGACCAAACTGAATCAACAGGAAATCACCTTTCTTTACTCCGGCAATAACTTTATCCCATCTTTTTTCGGCAATAAAACTTTTGGTACTGCGGCCGCTCTTGGCATGATTAAAGACCTCAACACCCGGTTTGCAATAAACATTGAGTACCTGCCCCCAACCGGTCAAAGGTTCTAGGTTCTTGGGATAACTTGCCACGGTGGAATCACCGATCAACCAGATTGCCGGAGCGGCCGCCAGATTGACTGAAATTATGGCGCCGGCCACGGATGCAATTACAGTTTTTTTCATTCTTGTCCTCTTGGTTTTATTGTTATTAATCAAGCAGATAATCACACTGCATTTCTTACTCACCATTCTTTAAAGAGCTTAACCCCAGGTTAATATCATCAGCCAACCGGGAAATGGAGTCCGGAGTATCTGCGGGGGAAACTCCGATTATTCCCAGACGAAGCATAATATCGGTCGTGACTGGACACATATCCGGAGAATAATCCGGCAGATCAACAACATGCGGACACTTGAACGGACAGCCTTCTGCGGTAGCGGTTTTCTGGTCAAGAATATGTTCCCAGTTCCAGTAAACATGCCAGTCCCTGGCGCCGTTGGTTGCATTTATCGCCAATCCGCCGATCCCGAATCGTGCTTTCATCGCCCGCATGGCAATGTCAGGATTGTCAAAAAGCATCGCAAGCGCGTATCCGCTGACGCCATCGGGATCATTAGGTTCGACCCACTTGACGAATGAAGGAAGTTTTATTTTTTCCCGCAGTTGTCTGTATCCGGCTCGACAACGCTCGATTATCAGTTTGACTTTCCTTAACTGAGCCAGTCCGACCGCGGCACTAAGTTCGGAAATACGATAGTTTTCCCCACAAAAAAGCTCGCCCTGTTGACGCTCTCTGGCGTAGCGGTCCGGTCGCCAGCAGGCTGCGGTATCGTGGTAGCTCTGCGCCCGGGTAAATAACCAGTCGTCATCAGTTAGAATCGCGCCGCCCTCCCCGACTCCAATCAGCTTGTTGGCGTCAAAACTGAAACACCCAAGGTCGCCCATAGTCCCCAAGTACTGCCCCTTGTAAAAGCCTCCGAAAGCCTGGGCCGCATCTTCAATCACCCGCAATTTATGTTTATCGGCTATTGCGCAAATCTTATCCATGTCGGCCTGATGCCCGATCATGTGTACCGGCATTATAGCTTTAGTTCTCGATGTAATATTTTTTTCAACCGCTGCCGGGTCGAGAGTCAGGGATTCATTAATTTCAGTTATAACAGGAATGGCTTTTGCCACAACAATGGCTGAGACACTGGCAAAAAAAGTATAGGCCGGAACAATAACCTCGTCCCCCGGTCCAATCCCGGCTGCTACTAGCGCGGCAATCAACGCGCTGGTTCCTGAATTCACCGCCAGACAATGCCTCGCGCCAGTTATCGCGGACAACTCGGATTCAAAAAGCGGAACCTTGCTTTCAGGATTATAATAACGAAAGAGCTTGCCGGCATCTGGAACAGACGGCTCATTCTCCAGTATCGCCCGGATCTTCTTCTGTCCATCTGAGCTTACCTTGAAAACGTCAATCACTTCCATTAACTCATCAATTGAGTATTTGTGAAAAACCGGACGCTCATATTCAGACATTACTTAATCCTTTATAAACATTATTCTCGAATCAGCTCAACAATATAGCATAGAATAAGCAAGTATTAACCCTGTGAAATTATTTTTTTTAATATTTTTCACCACTTTCGGAAAAGCCCCAAGTCTTTTATAGAGGCAAATTCACAAATCATTTGCGGATATTGACCTCTCGTGTCAGATGGATGGCGAGAAGCACGACATGTCAGCATAATGAACCAACGGCTCAAACATGCTCAATGGCAGCATATTTCCAATGACCTTTATTGACATTCAAGTATACTTGAAATACCTGAAAATCAACCTGTAGCTTAAAGTAAAATTTTTTAATTTTATCTGATCTTGAATATCTTATGAAGAAATGTCAAATGCTTGATAAAAGCTTTTATTGCCCACAAACTATATATGGTAAAAAATATGGATGTCATTTATAAAATGAGATATCAAAGTTTATTGTGATAATTAAAATTTTTAATTAAAGAATATTTAACATTCTACTTAATTTTTGATTATAACTACAACATATAATATTATTCATTGATGACCGGAGCGGATGCATCAATAAAATGCTAAAGATGATGGAGCAAAGTAGATATTTCAGGCATTAAGGCTTATCATTTAGCGGCAGCAATGAAGAAAAAACCGCACGTACCGGATACATCCATTTAACCGCTTTAACCGCCTCTTCTCTAGTCCATATAAACATTATTTTTCCATCAACGTCTGAAACCATATTATAGTCTTCACCATTTTTATGGTAATGCAGCACGCCGACTTTTCCATTATTCAACTGATACGCGGCAATGTCGCTCGGAGTCGGCAGGCTGTGACAATCGAGCAAAAAAATCGAATCAGGCAAAATCCCGGGTGTGAGGGCTCTGGCGTCAAGCTGCAAAGCCACTCCGCCCTCAAGTGAAACCGGAAGAAAAATCTTTTTCTTTGAGATCCCTTTTGCGAAAACATCCAACTCTTCCTGCTTCGGATCAAATTTCGCCAGATTACGCTGAGTGATAAAATCATAAGGCCGTCCCTGGCAGGCCGCAGCGGAGTTCCGTGGAATTGTAAAATACTCACCCGGGTCCTCCTTTATCACCGGCGGTTTATATTGCGCTGCCTCTCCATAATCTATATTATTGTAGCTCACGTTGCTTTTAATCCGCCCGTTAGCAAAGCGGGCATTTGACACTTCGGCATAAAAATCGTCAATGTCGCCTTGACTGAAGTTCAGAGCATCAATAATCACCTGCATCTGTTCAGCATTCAAAAGAAAATTACCTTTCTTATACTGGGATACTGCTGAATTACTGACCCCCAGAATCTCCGCTAAATACTTTTGCCTCTTCTGTCTGATCCCAAGCCATTTTGAGATTAAACTCCATCCGTTAACTGATGCTGACACTAATCTTCTCCTTATCATTAAGCTGACTCTAAACTTCAGATACCTATATAATAATACATATTTCATCGTTCGTCAACTATTTTTTACATTTTTATTAATTTTTTTAATAAAACAATTTGATTTTTTAATAAATAGATTTATTTTTTTAATAATTTAATTAATTTTTTTAAGTAAAAAATTAAAAAAATCAATAGAAAAACTATTGTGATTATATTAATAAACAACCTGAAAAACAAAAAATTGAGCTTAATGGTTGACAATATTGCTATTTAATAAATGAAATTAATTGCGAATTCGACAGATAATTAATTTCAAAAAAAATAGTAATGATAACCGAACCGTTTTAATCGTTAAAACTTAAACCCAAAAAGTAAGGAGAAAAAAGATGACGGCATTAAAACGCATGATCAAAGCCCGAAACATGAAACAGGTCGAACTGGCGGAAAAACTGGGAATCAGCCGCGCCGCGGTATCCATGCAGGCGCGAAAGGGGATTCGCAGCGTGAATACAGCGCACAAATATGGTCTGGCCATGGATTGCAATCCGCTGTTACTGATCGATGGTCTTGGAGATTTTAAGATGAAATAATTGACCTCCAACAGTCCTCTGTCCTGTTTTTCCGGACAGAGGAATCTGATGCCGCACACTATCCACTATTTAGCTTTTCCACCACTTGCTCGTTCGCAACAAAATTCCAAAAGGATTTAAAAAAGCTTGTCCTCACATGTTGCGAATCATTACTACATTGCTTATCTTCCCAACATATCTATCATCTTATAAGATTTTTTATCCATACACAGACTTATCTATTTTTCCGTATTCAGGCTTGAAAAAGGAAGGTTCATGCTTTATACTGAAAAAGTAAAAATTTTTCCAACATCAGCTGGAGCAAAATATGAATAAGGATGCGGTTTCCGGTTCTTTTATCGAGAAATTATTTTACCATAAAAAAATCATCGCATTGTTATTGACGGTTAATGCCATAATGTTTTTTTCAACCGGCTGCCAGTCTCCGACCGGAATGGCGATGGTGGCAATAGAAGGCAGTGAAGACGTTCCGGTGCAAATGACCTTGTTTGCTAATCAGAGCAAAACTTCTTATCTGCAAATGTGTACTCTTTATAATATAGCCTGGCGTTCCAGTGCGGTTCAGATGAGTGCGATTTTCAATGTGACCAGACATAATTATTTTCAGCTTAACGCACTTTGGAACTGGGCCCACGCATCAGGAACCCAGATCTGCGGACTATTCAATATTGCAGATGACAGTACCTTGCAGATAGGTTGTATAATGAACTGGACAAACCGGGGGAATATCCAGCTGGGCGGAGTAATATCCAATTATGCCGACCGCAGCATCGATTATCAGTTAGGGGTAATCTGGAACTATTCCAGAATGCCAAATGTGCAAATGTGCGGAATACTGAACTGGGCACACACTGCCGGTTTCCAGCTTGCCCCGGTCAATAAATCCCGACATGTTCTTTCTCAAATCGGGATTTACAACCATGCCAAACGCGCCAATTTCCAACTGGGGCTTGTTAATGTGAACAAGGACGGCTGGCTGCCGTGGACATTCCTGATGAACATCTACATACCTTCAGGTAACGACCGGGAAGTGTCAACCTGGGATGAAATGGAATCACTCGAGAGTGACTGGTAAAAATCCAACAACTGCAATCAAATAATACTCAAGGGAGGAAAAGATGAGAATAAAACTGGGTCCCGTTTTCGTAGTCAAACAATATGAACGCGGAATTGTTGAATTTTTTGGAAAATACCGTAAGTTTATCGGCCCGGGACTGCATTTCCAGTTGCCTTTTATCGAGGTAACCCGTTTGCGCGATGTGCGCGAACATACCATGGATATTATGCCGCAGGAGGTCATTACCAAAGATAATGTCGAGATCAAAGTTGACGGTATCATCTGGGTCCGGCCTGGATATGACGAAGAAGAGATCAAACGGACATTCTACAATATCGACTGCTGGCCGGTTGCCGTTATGCAATTGGCTCAAACCAATTTGCGACAGGAATTCGGTCATTTAACCCTTGACGAAAGCCTGGTCGCCAGGGAAAAGATCAATCACAACCTTCAGGTATCACTGGACAGGACTACCGACGAATGGGGCTTGAAAGTCACTAAGGTCGAAATCAAATTGATTGACCCTCCGGCTGACATCAAGAAAGCCATGCACAAGCAGAAGACCGCTGAACAGGAACGCCGGGCCATGAAACTGTTGGCGACCGGCCGTCATGAAGCGGCCGAACAGGATAAGATGGCCGCGATTCAAATAGCCGAAGGCAAACGGGAAGCAGAGATCAAGGTAGCCGAAGGTAAAGCACGAGCAATTGAACTGGTCAACAACGCGGCTGAAAAATTCTTTATCGGCAATGCGAAAGACTTGAAAAAACTTGAAGTAACTGAAGAATCCTTGAAAAACAACGCGAAAGTCATTTTAACCAAAGAAGGCATCAATCCATCGTTGATCCTCGGCGATTTACCGGTTTCTGAAAAACATGCGGTCGCGGAAAAAATAGTCGAAGAGGCGGTGCCCCCGCCAATGCAACAGCCTTAAGCGAGAACATTCCTGCCAGCTCGCCCGGAACGTGACAATTCCGTTATCGCCCACACCAGCGCGTCCATCCGATCAGGACTTTTCAACGCGGTTGCCGGGTTATATGAACACATTTCATCTTCAAGTTTTTGAAACGTACCGGCATGATGGACCCTGCCCTGCTCATAGAGTGAGGCAACCGGTTCGGCCCGGGTAAATTTACCGCGAGAAGCCCGGACCGCACGAAAACTGACGGTACGGTCAACATTACGTAAATTCATCTCGATCAAATCGCCGCCGTTGTTGACCTCTCCGATAACCCGGTCAGCCTGATATTCCCGATACTTGTCTATAACGGTCCGCGCCCATTCATACGGCGACGCTTTTTCGCATGAAGCATCATCGAGTATATAAAATTCACCATCCCCTCCCTGCCCGGCCACAACAATACCCGTAGCGTCGGAAGCGGCATTGGAGGTCACTGCAGGATCCACTCCGACAACGATGCGGCGTAATTCGGGTACATTAACGACCCGGCTCTTGTTGATTATCTCAAGGTTCCAAAGCGCACCTTCCAAATCATTCATCCATTCCCCCAAAAGAAAACGACGGCGCTTACGCTCGGGTAGTCCGGCCAGAGTTTCCTCAATGTATCCGTCCGGAAGATTTTCACGATTTCCGGTTGGATTCATAACCATTGAATCATAGAGTTGCGGCAGCGGCAAAGGAGTATTGGTCTCAGGGTCGATCTTCTCAACAAACAGCCGATAACTCCAATGCGACTTGCCGACCGGATTGCAATCATAATAAGCCCGGTTTATCAATCCGGTTTTCTGGGCAAGGCGACTGAGCGCAATTGTTACCGCATGATAGCTTATTTCGGAACATTCATTGAAATAGACTGTTGCAAATTCCTTACCCAGGATTTTTTCCACTCTGGCATCATCATCAAGACCGCAAAGCCAGATTTCCGAACCGTTCCGAAATTTCAGGAACCAGTCAGTCCGGTTTTCCTGCAGTTTGATTCCTGAAAAACAAAGTTCCAATACTTTCGGAAGGGTATCCAGCCATATTGCCTGTTTCGCGGAATTGAAACGAAAACGCAGCACCGCATGGCGACTGCGGGGAGCCTTTAGTGCGCGCAAAACCAATGCGTAGAGCAAAATAAAAGTCTTGCCGGAACGGCTGCCGCCAAAAAGCAGAACATGCCGGGGCGGCCCTCCAAGCAACTGGATCGCAAGGGTCTGATCCTGGGTTTTTTTAAATTTTTCATCCATAATTGACATCCTTTTTTTAATAAGCAGGAATGTCAACCGGAAATAATATTTACCTTGCCCCGGGAGCGGTTGCAGGGGGAATCAGCAGTAGATTGTACCCGTCATTCCTCCCCCACAGGTAGCGAATTTTCTTAGCTTTAAGCAATCTGGCAAAGAATCTTGAAAAAGCAAAGTTGAGTTCATTATACTCTTTCAAATGATCCGGGTTATGCTGGGACGGTCCCATAAGTACATAGGAAATATTGTTTTTTTGCAATACCTTGAGGACGTCATCCTCGCTCTCGGGGATAGGAGTAAAGAAACACGACTGGAAATAAGGTGTTCCAATTACATATTTTCTTGGAACGTAGAGACCACGCCGTTCGAATATCAGCATAACTTTTGCGTTTTCCGGCAACCGGTTCAAAGCTTCCATAGATTGAATGTAACCATATTCCCGCATGATAACCGCCAGATATTTCGGACGCATTTTTTCTCTGCCGGAAAAAATGATTTTCCATGCCGTCTTGTAGTGGAACAGAGAATGATAATCCTGCCTGAGACCAAAAGCGACGGCGACAATCAGTACAAGACCGGCCAGATCTTTTAATTTTCGCTCCGGCAACGAACGAATAAAATCACCGGCAATCAAAATCAACAGAATATATAGAGGAGTTAAAAAGCGTGACTGTTGCGAAGTGAAAAACCAGAAAAGATAGAACGCGGTTGCTGCGGCTATAAGTCTGATTCCAGCACTATTTCTTTGTCGCCAGCCCCCGACCGCAGCGATGATTGACAGACCAAAAAGCACTACAAACTGTGCGCCGAAAATAATTCCGTCAAACATTGCACCGCCTTTAAAAGCCACAAATATCGGTAAGGTAAAAAAACCGTAAAAGTTTTTCAATCCGAATTTATAGCTGCCCATTGCGTGATGATAATATGCAGTCTGGGCATCGGCTGCATTGCCAAAAATCCAACCGAAGTAAGGATAAAGCGGATTCCCGGTCAATATCCACGGGCGCAAATAAAATAAAAGGGCATATATTCCGGCAATCCCCCCAAAAGTCAAAGCGGACAAAACAAACTCTTTACGTTCCGTCCATGAGATTTTACTCGCAATAATTAATAATACAAGCGCAATTGCCGCCCCGGTCAGTTTGACCGCCAAAACGAAACCTGAGCAAACTCCCAGGACTATATATTTAGTCATCCCTTTGCCTTTGTTTCCTTTTATCAGCATAATTCCGGAAAACAGAATCATAAGCATCCACGGTTCAGAATAAACAGCCTTGATCATGGCCAGATTAACCGGAGCCAGAACAAAACATGCCGACAACGCCAGTGCCGGTAGTTTACCGCACTTCCTGACCAGGATAATCAAAGACCAGAAAAGCAATAAATAAATCACCCATTGCATCAGTCTGGCGGTTAAGATGCCACCGATAGACATCAGCATCGTATCAATCAATTGCGGGGCTGCCGGAAAACCGGAATAAGGAAGATCAGGAAAAACGGCAGCGTTTCCGCACTGAGACCAGCGTAAAGGTAATGTCACTTGATAGGTTGCCTCATCCCATGATCCGGGAAAAAGAAAAGCCGACCCCATGAAATAGACCATCATTACCGCCAGCATGATAATCCCCCATGAATTATATCGGTATGATGCAGAAGCAGCACCGCTGATTACCCGGTGATACCGAATCATTCCCGCTACTGCAACAATAGTGAAAATAATCCAAATGAGCCACGAATGGTAGCCGCAAAACGTTCCCATGACAAGTGACAGTAAAGCCATGACCGCGAAACCCGGCGCACATGCTGCTCCCAAACGATAAGCTGGATGACGAAATTTAAGTTTTAAAACATCCAGGACAACCAAGCCGAGCGCAAGTCCGGCCAGAGTAATAACAGCAACCGCAAGCAAAGCGACGGCGGGGCCTAAGTCAAGAGACGTAAGAAAATCCTGATATTTCACGATCAAGGCCTTTTAAGATTATATTTACCCAATACATCACGTGGAATTTTCCTGGGATTCAAATCCCAATATTCATTTGTTAACAATAGTGGAATAAATTCAGGAGTCAAGTTCTTTTGTTTTAAAACAAGATCAAGCATCTCACGAGCTTTCTGCGCCCCTGGCGCATCTTGTAACTGCTCTTCGGTCAACATCAGGTAATGCCAACCGCGAACAGACAACGGATAATTCTTCACCTCACGAATAAAGAATATTTTTGCTCTCTCATAATCCTGTTTCATGAAAAATATTTTACCAACCATTTCATTATAATGCAGATAGTTATCGGCTCCAAGACGTGGAAGTAATCCGAGATACTTTAAGGCCAGTTCCGGTTGTTTGAAGTCATAAAAAGATATTCTTGCCAATCGGTATGCAGCTTCAACGTTCGGCTTAATCTGATAGGAGCGCACAAATGAAACATAGGCATCTGCAGGCCTGTGCATGTCCAAATAAACTTTGCCGTTACGGCAGGCGGCCGTAGACTTAAATTCACTTGCAAGCATAAAACCAGCGAAGACGAGAATAAACACAGCAACGGCGCTGGAAATTATTTTTATCCGAGAAGGAATCACCGGAACCCGGCCATGCGGAATACGCCCCAACATCACTCCCAGAATAAGTAATCCGAGAATGTTGGTCGGCCAGACAAACATAGTTAAATCGACCATGGAGTGAAACAGCACAACCAGTAATCCGAACAGCAGTGTCACAACCAGCCAGTGGGGATGCCGGCAACCGCGCTTGAGTTCCCGGAAAATGGGAACCGCCAACATGCTAATCCAGGCGATAACGCCTATAAAGCCAAAACAACTCCATATATAAATAAAATTATTATGCGGATGGTCATGATGCGGGGCGGCAAAATTCATCAAATAATAATCAGGCGGAATATACAATTTGTAAGTATTAGCAAATGCTCCCGTTCCAATCCCGGTAACAGGAGAGTCTCCGATCAGGGAAAAACCAGCCCGCCAAAGACATCCGCGAATTCCACCGGTAGGTAAATTGATCATATTGGAATAATAAAGACACAAAAAAATGATCACCCCACCGGCAGTTGCGGAGAAGCATGCCGGAATAACCCAATTCGGCAACTTTTTCCGTATCAATATCAACGAAATAATGCCCAGGCTTGCGATGAGTGATATAATTGCACCGGTTGAAAATTCAGACATATACATCAGCAATATAGACCATATAACAATCAGCACGACAAGAATCTGCCGCAACCAGTTATTACGTCTCCATATTGCAGCCGTGATAACCGGAACCGTCATAAACATCAGGCATGAATGCCAGTTCCAGTTGCCGGGCAACCCACGGAACAAAATCATTCCGGCAACCTCTCTGAATGCAATCAACAAATTAAAAAACCATATAAAAAGAAATCCCCAAGGCAGGAACCTGATCATCTCACGATGATAAACAGCAGCGAACAAAGGAATAGTCCACCAAAGGCTTTCCGCGAAAAAAGATTCAATATTATAAGTCGGAAGAACCAGTAAATGATAAATACTCAGAAGACAAAGAACTACGATAAAAAAATGTTTTTTTGAGCCAAGGAAAGAACACAGACGATCAACTTTGAAAAAACAAAAGGCCAAAGCTGTCATCGCCAAAGTGGCTTTTGTAAACAACTGGAGGATTTCATAATGAGGAACTTGATAAACTATCCTCAGCCACTGCAAGGGGTAAACTGCAGCCAATGCAATAAAAAAAAGCAAAGGAAAGATATATCGCTTTGTTTTAAAAAGGAAAGGTTTTAAGCTCTTCATAAAATTCAACATATTCAAGCAAAAAAAAGGAGGCCGAAGCCTCCTTTATAGATCAACCAAACAACTCTATTAGATAACGGGAGCGAATAGGTTTGACGGCAGATAACATCCACCACGTTCATTGTACCACTGTTTTCCTGCAAAACCTTGTACGTGACCATCCTGGAACAGGATATTACCAAAATCGGTATGGTTAACGATACGGTCTGAAGAAAGAGCGGAGTCAGCGTTACCAAACTGGTTTGATGAACCTTCCATCATTCCAGGAGCCAAAGTGTAGTCACAATTGGAATCACTAAGCTTGACTGTGCCTTCACCGGCCGGGGTAGTGGTTGACGGACATGTGTACACGCCATAATCAGTCAGATAGTCGTTCAAACGGAGTTCTTCCAGGCCATCAGGACCCGGTTGTTCCGGGAAGCAGTCACTATAATCCATAGCATACTGTTTCAGAGACAGACCAATCTGTTTCAGGTTAGAGGTACAGGAGATACGGCGGGCTTTTTCACGAGCACTGTTCAGCGCGGGGAGAAGCATGCCAGCGAGAATCGCGATGATAGCGATCACGACCAGGAGTTCGATAAGGGTGAACCCACGATCTTTGCGAGTTTTCATACTTACGTCCTTTCTTTGGGTTGGTTGCTTGGTTTTTGGTTGATTCTTGAAAGATTTTACCTTTCGTTGTCTATAGTTTAGCAAAAAAAAAGTTGATTTGCAAGTCAAATTCGTAAAAATTAGAAAAAAAAACGTAAAAAAAGCTTTTTTTTTTCGTTTTTTAACAACATTTTTTCTATTTAACATGTATAATCGTATTAATTCCTACTCTCACTCTCCATCACAGATATTCAGAGAACTCCTTTTGTTGATAATACTCCGTTCAGTCTGGAATCAATTGATACAGCCTGATCCAACGCCTTGGCAAAAGCCTTAAAAACAGCCTCAAATGCATGATGTACTTCAGCTCCCCGCAGTAAATCGATATGTAAATTCATTCCGCTTTTTACCGTAAGGGCCTGGAAAAATTCATAAAACAACCGACTGTCAATGTTTTTAACGTTATCAGCAGGCGGTTCAACCGCGTACACCAGATAAGGCCGGCCGGAAAGATCAAGCACAACCCTGGCTAAAGTCTCATCCATCGGCAACAAACAGGAACCGTAACGACGTATTCCGGCTTTATCCCCGAGGGCTTCGAGCAGCGCCATGCCGAGAGTTAAGCCCAAATCTTCCATTGTATGATGGAAATCAATATCAATATCCCCCTGTGCTTTCACTTCCAAATCAAAAAAACCATGCTTGGTAAATAATTCCAGCATGTGGTCGATAAAAGGGATTCCCGTATCCACATCATAAATACCCGAACCATCAAGATCAAGCTTTACAAAAATATCAGTTTCTTTAGTTTTTCTTTTTACTTCAGCTTTTCTGCTCATAATAATCTTCTCCTGTCGTTTGCGTCAACCACCCAGGCTAACAAGTTTCGGGTCGCCGGACATAATCCCGCGTTCAGTGGAAGTGACGAATTCAATAAAATGCTCTACTTCCGGGGTCAACTTTTCCTTCTTTATTTCGCGCACCGCGTTCCTGGCGTTGAGGCCTTTGAAGAAAAAACATTTTACCGCACGACGGATGGCCGCACGAGCATCACTATCCAAACCGTTGCGACGCAATCCGATCGTATTCGGACCGCATATAAAATTATTTTCAGGCATCATACAGTAGGGAGGAACATCCTGAGTTATTATGGTGTCGGCGCCAATCATGGCAATAGCACCTATCCGACAGAACTGATGCATCTTAACATACCCGCTTATTACAGCTCCATCCTCTATATGCACATGACCGGAAACAGCCGTGTGGTTAGCAATAGTAACCCGGTTGCCAATCCTGGCATCGTGCCCCAGATGAACAAATGCCATCAATAATGTATTGTCTCCAACCGAGGTCGGAGCGCCCTCGAAAGGCGACCGGTGAATGGTTACATATTCACGAATCACCGTGTCGCTGCCGATCAAGGTAGGAGCAATTATTCCCGGACAGCACCGATGGTCCTGCGGTTCCTCGCCGATAAGCGCACCGTAATAAACTCTGGTTCGCGCCCCGATCTTCGTATAACGAGCTATTTTAACATGAGCGTCGATAAAGACATTGTCGCCGATCTCGACTCCGCCTTCAATCACCGTATAAGGCCCAACTGTAACATTATCTCCCAGGCGCGCGTCAGAATCTATAATAGCGGTTGAGTGGATTTTGTTACTCATGATACAGAACCAACCACCGTTCCGACCGAAGTATCTCCCGCTATAACTCTGGACAAACTGTCCGGCTCTGAAAAATTAAAAACAATAATCGGCAGACCGTTATCACGACACATGGAGAACGCGGTGGAATCCATAATCTTAAGTTCCCGACTCAAAGCTTCTTCAAATTCAATCGTCTCATAACGTCGGGCATTTGGATTTTTGAAGGGGTCGTCAGTGTATACGCCGTCAACTTTTGTGGCTTTCAGTACCGCCTCACAGTCCGTTTCAAGCGCTCGCAGAACAGCAGTCGTGTCGGTCGTAAAAAAAGGACTGCCGGTTCCGCCGGAAAAAATAACCAGTTTCCCCGCTTCCAACGCTTTGACTGCGGCTGTACGGTCAAATGGCTCCGCGACCGGTTTCATGGAGATAGCGGTCTGCAAAACAGTCGCGATACCGGCGGCTTCAAACGCATCCCGGACACATAATCCGTTCATTATCGTTGCCAGCATCCCCATATAATCGGCCGTAACCCGTTCAATGCTCCACTCGGCAGCGTTGACGCCGCGGAAAACATTGCCGGCTCCGATGACCAGAGCCACTTCGACCCCGGAGTCTATCACCGGTTTTATCCGTTCAACAATGGTATTCACCGCGTCGGGACAATAACCGTGTTCCTGATTTCCTTTCAGAGCTTCTCCGCTTATTTTCAGGAGAATACGCCGATATTTACTATCTTCGATCATTAATTCTTTCACTCCGTTTTCTACAAAAAAACAATATTGGCTTGACTTTTCCCAATATAATATGCAAATTGAGAAAAGACAATTTATTTTACCATATTAAATGTAAATTAGTAAATAGACGGAGCCGCCAAAAATCCCGACGACGAATTTTGTCGGTATTTGCCGAGAAGATTTTTTATTTCAGCTTTATGCGAATACCCGCAACGGTCTTTAAATGAAGCTGAAGAAAACAGCTGCCGGCAAGGAGACAAAAGGCGCGGCGCGACTTTTGGCCGTGCCGTCTAAATAGACACCAATGATAAAACATATATTACAATTTATGACAAAATGCCTCAAGGATGATTCAAAGGAAAACTGGACTATCGCCGACTTCTTCATTCCTAAAATGAACTGTCGCTTTTTTCTGAGACTCGGTCTGATCATCCTTGTATGTTTTGTGCTTTTCTCATATATTCTTGAACCCTGCATAATCAAGGGACGCAGCATGGAGCCAACCTATCCCGCCGTCGGATTTACTTTCTGCAATCGTCTGGCGTATCGCAACAGCCTGCCGAAACGCGGCGATATAATAATTCTGAAATACGCGGCAAAAAAGTTACTACTGAAACGGGTTATCGCCCTGCCCGGCGAAACCATTGAAATTCGTGACGGGATTGTTTATATAAACGATAAGAAACTGGATGAACCATATGTCAAAAAACGCGGCGGGCAATGGTTTCTGCGACCACGCGTCGTCGAAAAGAATAAAATATATGTGATCGGCGACAACCGTTCAATGCCGATCGAAAAACATATTTTCGGCCAGATCTCAACCAAAAGAATCCACGGAGCGCCGCTCTGGTAACAAGAGTCCAGTTTCATGATAAATTTAATACCAAGTCTGGTTATTTTGTGGCTTTTCTTCATAAAATAAAATTCACATAGCGTTGCTATGCCGCACTTTATTTTAAAATCGCCCAAAAATTCCGGCTTAAATATTATCTAAAACTGAACACTAATCCTTGATTGTCAGGGCGGTGATTCCGGAACAAATTCCGAAAACAGCGGCAGCCAGGAACGTCCAGATATATGTTCCGGTCGCGGTCCAGAGCAGTCCGCCCCCGACTCCCCCGATAATCGAGGTAACGTGATTGATTGCCATTCCGGTATACAGTGAAGGCGTGATATGTTCCTTTTTTTCCGCAATCCGGGCAATGTAGTTCGAACGAGCCACCCCGAAAGCGAACAGCATGCTGTCGACAACAAAGCATCCTGAAATAACCAGCGTCGCGGTATCGCGATCAAACCAGCTCAATGAAAACGCATACATGACACAGACCGCAACCAATATCACCGCGTCTACGCTCAAAACAATTCTCTCGCCAAATATCTGGACCAGTTTTCCGACAAACGGTTTAAAGAATACCCCGCCAATCCCGGCCACGATCATTATTTTGCCGATATATTCGGGCGATTTACCTAAAATATATACCAGCACCCAAAATCCGAAAGTTATGAAGATCTGCTTGCGAGCTCCGAAAAAAACTTCCAGCAGATAATATTTACCATACCGCTTTTTAAAAATGAACCGGTCACGGATACTGAGATGTTCGGGGTAACTGTCCCCTTTCATCCAAAACAGCAGCAGCGTCGCCAGGAAACATGCCACCGCAGCGACTCCGAACACGGTTGAAAAAGCCGACTCAGAGTTATACCACCCCAACCACAAATAAAGTGACCCGGCCAGTCCGGAGGCTGTTACAAAAGCCCGCATCTGTCCCATCCTGACACTGCGGTTTTCCGGTTTAGAATTATGAATAACCGCCGCGTCAAGTACAACCATCAACATGTGTTCACCAAGACTTATTACCACGATCCAGACAACCGCCAATACCAGCAAGGATGACAACGCCGGAATAGCTAAAGCCGCCATTCCGATTGAACACAGCAGCACCGATAATGCCGCGATCCGGTTTTCCCGCAGGAAGTAGAGCAGCCCGACCGCGAAAAGGGCGATAATCCCCGGCAATTCGCGGGGGAATTCCAGCCATCCCCGCGCTCCAGGCGAGATTTTGTGTACGGTCTCCAGATAATTACTGAAGGACCAGCCGTATACGTGTAAAGCAAAATAGGCGGCGAAAACGCCGCCCAACAGAAAGATTAATTGTTTTTTTGTCATTCGGTCAATGTAGATATTTTAATGTTTTTATAGCGTGAACAGCGGGTGAACATGTGCCTGATTCCCACCCGGCCCTCGGTCACCGGCTCAACTTTATCCAGTGGCCAGCGAAACAATTTGCAAACGTCATCGTTTTTAACTTCAAAAAACAAATCTTCAGCGGTTTTGATGAAGGTAAAATGATATTCAATTCCAGGTTGAAAAAGTCCAGTCTCAAAATTATCAGGCTCCAGGTCAGTTTCATTGAACGGACGATCCGGCCGCGTCGGATAACGTCTAGCCCTGACATAATCGTCGGGATCGTCGTTTTGATTGCCAAAGGCCGCGTAACTGATATGCAAAAGGTTCATCGTGTCAAAATATGAATTCATATAAGGAATTTGACGCAGATCGGCCCATTCCGCAATATCTTTCGTATACGGTCCTTCTTCTTTTCCGGTCGCCTGAATATAAATTATATTAACATAACGGCAGATCGTATCCAGCCGGGTGAAATCCCATTCAATCTTGATATCGCCCTCAAACGAATCCTTGGTCCATAAAACCGCATGAGACGCGTGATCGTTGACAACCGGTCCGGCGGAAAATATCATGCCGTGGGAGGTATTACGGATATCCGCGCGTTTTCCGTCCAGCAGCCATTTTTGTTTCCAGTTACCGGAACCGGAATCAAAAAACTTATCACGCCAGCCAAGTCCTTTTAAATCTTCAAATTTCTTTTCCATCACGTCACTCTCCTTTACTGTCGATTTCCGCAATTATAAAATCGCCGCCGCCAAACCGCCGCCGCGTCAAAGTCCAGCCATCCGCCGCCAGAAAGTCGCCTTCGTCATCCCGTTCAGGCAGTTCCCAGATAAGTTTACCGTTCGCAAACAGCTTTCGCATGGACTCACTGGACGTAAGTTTTCTGAAATAAGCTCCGGACTCGGCATACGGCGGGTCCGCAAAAATATAGTCGGGAGAAACAACACTCATACCCCAGGCACCAAATGATAAAACATCCGCCCGGATAAGTTTGATTTCACAATTCACCCCGGATTTGAGGACCTTCTCCATATTACCGTTCAAAACCTTGATATGGCGTGAGTTATTCTCGACCAGCACAACTTTGGCGGCGCCGCGGCTGGCAGCCTCCAGGCCGAGAGATCCGGCCCCGGCAAAAAGATCAACAACCGTCCTGCCGTCGAAATCACGAAGACTGTCAAAAAGCCCTTTACGGGCTCGTCCGGAAGTCGGCCGCACCGCCATGCCCCTCGGGACAGATAAATTAATTCCTCCGGCAAGGCCTGAAATGATCCGCATATCAGTTTATTCCCATTCGATGGTGCCGGGAGGCTTGCTGGTTATATCGTAAACTACCCGGTTCACGCCGCGAACTTCATTGATAATCCGGTTGGAAATCACCTCGAGCAATTCATAGGGAAGTTTAACCCAGTCAGCCGTCATACCGTCGGTACTTTCGACCACGCGCAGAGCGATGACATAATCATAAGTACGCTCGTCGCCCATTACACCGACGGTCCGGACCGGCAGGAATACCGCAAAAGCCTGCCATGTCTTGTAATAGAGTCCGGCTTTTTTAATCTCATCCACCACGATCTCATCCGCATTACGCAGAATATCCAAAGTCTCTTTAGTCACCGAGCCAAGATGCCTGACGCCAAGTCCGGGACCGGGAAACGGCTGGCGCATGACTACATCCTGCGGCAGTCCAAGCTGACGACCGACTTCCCGTACCTCATCTTTGAACAATGCCCGCAACGGTTCAAGCAGTTTCAGCTTCATATCTTCCGGCAGGCCGCCGACATTATGATGACTCTTGATCATCGCCGCCGGATTGCCGTCGATCGGCACACTTTCAATTACATCGGGATAGGTAGTGCCCTGGGCCAGGAACGCCGCGTCTTTTATCCCCTTGGCCGCGTCGTCAAAAACTTCAACAAATTCGTGACCTATGACTTTTCGTTTCTGCTCCGGCTCTTCCACTCCTGCCAGTTTAGCCATAAAACGGTCGGTAGCATCAACATAAACCAATTGCATGTGGAAGTTTCCGGCAAACAATTCCTGTACCCGTTCCGCCTCATTTTTACGCAGCAGGGCATTATTGACAAAAATACAGGTCAGTTGTTTACCGATAGCTTTATGGATCAACGCCGCGGCAACAGAAGAATCAACTCCTCCGCTGAGACCGAGGATCACATGCTGATCACCCACTGTCTCGCGAATTTCACGCGTGGAACGTTCAATAAAAGATTCCATGTTCCAACTGCCGGAACAACCGCAAATCCGGTGGCAGAAATTACTGATGATCTCTTTTCCACGGGGAGTATGGACCACTTCGGGATGGAATTGAATTCCGTAAATATTTCTTTCCGGGAAACAAATTGCCGCATATTCACTGTTTTCAGTATCAGCCAACAACTTGTAGCCGCCTTCCGGCATTTCCAGTACTTTATCGCCGTGCGACATCCAGACCTGGATCTCCTCTTCTATCGCAAAGCCATCAAACAACTCGTGATTTTCACGCACCGTCATCATCGCTTTACCGTATTCACGGGCCTTGCCGGGGGCTACTTTGCCGCCCAGGGTATGAATCGTCAATTGCAGACCATAGCAGATTCCCAGCACGGGAATCCCAAGGTTAAAAAGTTCCGGGTCACATTTCGGCGAATTCTCGGCATAAACACTGGCCGGACCGCCACTGAGGATAATACCGGACGGCTTTTCGGCCCGGACTTTTTCAGCCGGACTGTTGAACGGCAGGATTTTACTGTAGACATTACATTCACGTATACGTCTGGCAATCAACTGGCTATATTGCGATCCAAAGTCAAGGACCACAATATTTTCAATATACTCACACATGTCGATATTCTCTTTCTTGAAGTTTATAAACTAATCATAATATTGTTCAATAACATAGCTCAGATAAGGAATTTTTCACCCTGAAAAAACATTTTTCACTGATTTTTTCCAAATATCGGCAAAAGCATTTCATTACAACAAGAGTGGATATTCATTTTTTGAGGTGCTATATTACTTATAAAAACTGTTGACTGGAAATATATGATATGAATGAAAGCAAAAAAAATATCCGGCTTGGAACTATTTTAATTGTGTCGGGGCCCAGCGGAGTTGGAAAATCGACAATCCTCGGAAAAGTCAGGGAATTTTTTCCCGGTCTGACCTTTTCGGTTTCATGCACCACCCGACAGCCAAGAGAGGGAGAACAGGATAAAGTCCATTACAATTTTATTTCAAGAGAGGATTTTGAACGTCTTATCGCGGAAAATCAATTTATTGAACACGCGGATGTTTTCGGCAATTATTACGGAACGCTGCGTTCGGAAGTCATAGACCGAGCCGTCAACGGCAAAGACGTTTTCCTTGACATCGATGTTCAGGGCGCGCTCCAGATCCAAGAACACACAAAAAATGATTATACTTTACAGCGTTGCTGCGAGTTCATTTTTATCGCGCCGCCGTCGGTGGAAATTCTGGAAAAACGACTGCGCGGACGCGGAACCGAAGACGAGGGACAACTTACCAGACGTCTCGGCGAAGCCAAAAAAGAACTCAGCAAATGGAATCAATATGACTACACGATAATCAACGATGATCTGGATCGCGCCGTCAAAGAATTCGTCGCGATAATTGAAGCTTCACATGCAAAAACATCAAGACAGCCGGAGGGTCTTTTCGATGAAAAATAAGAAAGTTATTGTACTTGGAATCACTGGTTCAATTGCCGCGTATAAAGCGGCGGAATTATGCAGCCGCCTGGTCAAAGCGGATTTTGACGTGCATGTCATCATGACCGGATCTGCCCTGAAACTGATCGGCGAACACACTTTTCTGACCTTATCCCGGAACCCGGTTATCACCGATCTATGGGAAATGCCGCAATGGCAGCCGGGACACATCGAATTGTCCGAACGCGCCGATATTCTGGCGGTTGCCCCCTGCTCCGCGAATTTCATCGGAAAATACGCCAACGGAATTGCTGATGACGCCTTGACTACTTACGCCCTGTCACATGCGGGGCCGGTCCTTATCGCTCCGGCAATGAATCCAAGAATGTGGCAGCATCCGGCCGTTAAAGACAATGTGAAAAAATTGCGCTCCCGACAGGTTCATGTAATTGGCCCAGGCAGAGGCCGGGTGGCCTGCGGCGAGGCTAAAGGAACCGGACGCATGGTCGAACCGCTGGAAATCTTTACCGCGATCGACGACCTCGCGAACAAGCGTTGAGACTGCCGATCATATCAATTAAACTAAGGTTGGTATGATAACCGGGGTCAACATCCGGAACCGCCGGAATCGTATCGACAATTGAGCCGTCTGCGGCCCGGGTTTGATATTGCAGGTCACCCGCCTGGGGATTGACGTAATTGGCAAAGAACGCGTCCGCGCACAGTTCAAGTATTTCTGACACCTCGGGGTCCTCTCCGCAGAATTCCAAAGTCAGAGCCGCCGCCCGCATAGTTTCCGGCAGACTCCACCACGGCATGTCCGAATTCATCGTCTGCCGGGATATCAGGTCAAATGATTTACAGATCCCGCCCGCCTCGTGGTTGAATCCGTTGGCAAAGTTGCGTTTTAGCAAAACCGGATAAAACGACCGGAACGATGATGCGTATTCAGCCAGTGCCGGGACGCCGCAATCAAGCATTCGCAGCAAACATTTCAAAGACAAACCGACAAATTCCAGCGCATGCCCCGGATCACTCAGCAACTTGCCATCGTCAAACCACGGCTTGCGGTCCATATCTACCGCTTCCCAGAAGTCTCCATTGTCCTTAGTGTGATATTTTATAATATGATTAATAAACTTCTGTGCCGTCAGCAGATAATCAGTATTACCAGTATGCTCGTAAGCCGAAGCCAGGCCGCCGAGAGCGATCATTCGCGGCCCCTGCAACAATTTACCCGGAACCGGTGTGACCGGGTTTTTCGGATCGAATGCCTGCTGGTCGCTAAGGAAGTAATCCTTGCCGATATCCTCAATCGTACGGAGAAAATATGCTTCAGCCTCCTTGACAACATCGCTCAACTTATAAAAAGATGAGACACAGAGCAATCCTTTTGAATAAAACAGATCGCTGAAATTACTCTCCGGTAAAATTTTCCCGGTCGGTGTTCCATGTTGATTAAAGCTGAAAAACATGCGGCCGTCATTCAGCGAACGAATCGCTTCCATCCGTCCCATTGTCTCCAGCGCAAGTCTCCTGACCCTGACGCGCAAGTCACTGTCGTCAGCGTATAATTCAGCATGTCCAGCC
The DNA here is from genome assembly GCA_963678305.2 of Victivallales bacterium. Taxonomy (GTDB): domain Bacteria; phylum Verrucomicrobiota; class Lentisphaeria; order Victivallales; family Victivallaceae. Next base: position 109,496 of record CAXXVV010000009.1, on the reverse strand, counting down.
AAAGCCTCAAGGCCGCGTCCCTGAATCCATGAATAGATAACATCAGCCTGTTTATACGGTTCGGGATCTCCAGTGAAATCTTTACCGGTAATGACGCTCAACTTGGTATTTATAATCTTATCTGAACGATCCAGGATCAATTCAAGGGTTGACCGGATCAGGTTTTGACTTTGATTAATTATTTTCATATTGAAATGCCGTAACCTTGCTGAGTTGTTCCAGCGCCGATAACGCAGAAGTCATTTCAGGGGAAGACTCCCCGGCCCAAAAATCAAAAAGATGAAATTCCCGACGTAAAGGATAGTCGCCGCGCTGCTTCTCGAACGTCTCAGGAGAATTGCGTAAACGCCGGTCATCGTTGCTTATGTCATAAGAGTTATTAATTGCCCGCAGGAGAATCTTATCAATTGACCCCGAACCATCCAGAAGGATTGCCGTATTTTCCGGTAAAGGCACATCATCCGGCTGCCAGTTCATCAAGTCGATACCCAGTTCACGGCTGACCGCATGTACGCTCATAGATGTTCCATTCGCTTTACCGTCATAGGAATACCCGGCTATATGCGGAGTCCCGTATTCCAGCAAACTGTGAAGTTCGACATCGAAATCCGGTTCGCCCTCCCAGACATCCAGCACCGCCCCCTCGATGCGCTTCTCCCGCAGTACCTCTTTCAGAATATTATTATCACAAACGGGGCCGCGCGACGAGTTGATGAAAAAAGCCCCCTGCTTCATTTTATTGAAAAATGCCCGGTCAGCCAGATGCAGCGTCATATCTTCGCCTGACTTGTTCAACGGCACATGGCAGGTCACAATATCAGCCTTTTCAAGTAATTCTTCAAGCTCGATGAAAGCCTCAGAACCTTCAATTCTGGCACGGGGCGGGTCGTTCAGAAGCACCTTCATATTCAACGCTCTGCCAACCCCGGCAACTTTACGCCCGACTTTTCCCACGCCGATCACTCCGAGCGTTTTACCCTCAAGAGAAAAATCATACTTCACCGCCAGATTAAGCAATGCGGAAGTTATATATTGCGCCACACTGGATGAGTTACAACCGGGGGCATTAGTCCATTTTATACCGGCAGCATCCAGAAATTCAGTATCCAGATGATCGAACCCGATGGTTGCGGTAGCCACTATTTTTACATTGGAGCCGGCAAGCAGAGCAGCATTACACCTGGTCCGGGTCCTGACGATAAGGGCATCCGCGTCTTTGACATGTTCCGGGGATATTTCGGCCCCCGGATAATATTCGACCTGGCAAAACGGTTCAAAAACGCCGCGCAAAAAAGGTATTTTATTATCAGCAACAATCTTCATAAACAGCCTCAAGTCATTTTCAACAAAGCCTGACGCCCCGTCATCCCGCGTTTGATGCCGATCGCAGAGGCCGGGTCACTGACCTGGACAACCTGAGCTTCCAGCATATCGTCAAATGTCTTTACTCCAGTAACGATAGCGACATGTTCAAGCAGTTTATTAGCGGTCTCAATTTTTACATAACCGCAAGCAAGCATTCCGTGCGGAGCGGTGATGACCAGCAATGTGGCATTTTCGGTAGGCACGGCAACGCCGTTAAATTCAATCCCGTCAATAGTGATCTTTTCCATAATATTTCCTGATTAATGTTGAAGGTAAGTAATATATAACTTAGACGACAAATAGCAAGTCCGCCATCATCCAATAATCCGATAATATAGAGGTTCTGTTTGTAAAAAATAAATACAAAAGCGGCAGCATATAAAACTATACTGCCGCTTTGCATCAAATAAAAATCTCGCGGATATTCTGAGTATCAGAGTAATGGTTTTACCACGTCAACCCAGGCGTCGGCGATCAAAGCACAGCCGGCCGGAGCCGGATGAACCCCGTCACGCAGCCAGTATCGAACCGGAGCTTTTTCAGTTGCGGCATTCAGTTTATCCTGCAGGGGAACGAATATCGCGCCGAATTCATCAGCCAGCGCACTGACTATTTTACCGCGTTCGGCCATTTCCTCCAGCCAGGCGTCCGTTACCGCTTCCCCGGTTACAAGACAGAAAGGCTCCATCAAGACCAGTTCAACTTGAGGCAACTCTTTGCGGGTCCATTGCAGCAGCATGCGGTAAATATCGGCATATCGGGCAGGCTCCACTCCGTTTTGGCTGCCGTATTCATGCCAGGTATCATTAACTCCGATCAAAATACTGATGACATCCGGACGCAGGTTCAATGCGTCAACCTTCCAGCGCGCATACAAATCCACTACCCGGTTGCCGCTGATGCCGCGGTTAAAAAATTCCAAACCTTTTGCCGGGAAATCCGCCAGCAGACGCGATGCCGCAAGATTGGCATACCCCTGCCCCAGACCGTCATTAGGCCAGGTCACATCGCGATTGCGTCCGCAGTCAGTAATCGAGTCGCCTTGAAACAAGATTTTCATATTATATAAAACCTTTCTCTAATTATTTATTACTATTATTTGCACCATAAAAATCATGAAGAAGTATTTTATTTTTCGTGAATTTTCGTGGTTAACATTTACACTTCGCTCTAATTATTTATATTCACCCAGCAAATCTTCCAGGTCGATTACGTCACCGGTTTCCGCCGATTTCCAAACTGCCTCACCTATGCAGACGGCATACGCCGCATCGAGCGCCCCGGCCTGAATATCATAGCCGCGCTGCGGGTCCGGTCCCAGAAAAATATCTTCAAGAATCAACGGATCGCCGCCGCCATGTCCACCGACACTCGGAACCGTATATATCGTTTCCTTGCTGCCGAAAATCGGAAAATAGTCGATTGTCTGATTTTCCGGCGTCGGAAAAGGAGTCCGCGGCGGCGCGTGCCACTCCTGAGTCTCAATCCTGCCCAGGGTTCCGTTTATCGCCAGACGATATCCCTCATACGGCGCTGAAAAATGTTCGGAGTAACTCAGCATCGCACCCTGATTATAAAGAATATTGACCACATAGGTATCTTCAATATTTATTTCAGAATCAAAAATACAATGATCCGGGCGATAATTTGAATACTGTTTGGCGCGGTTCGGCACACCCAGAATGTTCAAATGGTCATCAGGCGGCAGATTGGTCTCGGTCCGCGAAGACCAGCGCATAAAGTATTTACACTGACTTTTCTCTTCACAGGTTTCACAGACCCGGCCATCTTTACGCGAGGGATTAAACTCGCCGTCCGGTCCAAAATAATTCCTGGCTCCGAAAGCATGGACTTTTCTGGCTCGTTGTCCGATCAGCCAGTTGACCAGATCAAAATGATGGGTCCCTTTGTGAATTGAAAGTCCGCCGGAAACCTCACGTGTCCGGTTCCAGCGTTTAAAATAACTGGCGCCATGATATATATCGATATACCAGTTCAGGTCAATTGACGTGATCCGACCGATTTTACCCTCAAGAATCATTTCACGAATCTTCCGGTGCGGACCTGGGTAGCGACAGTTGAAAGTACAGATAACCGACCCCTTACTGGCTTGCTCGGCGGCCAGCACACGACGGCAATCCTCACTGGTCGTTACCATGGGTTTTTCCGAAACCACGTCAAGGTCCCGTTCAAGCCCTTTCAGAATGTACCGGGCATGGGTATCGTCACGCCCCGCTACCAGAACCACATCAGGTTTCGTTTCAGCAATCATCCGGTCAAAATCTTCTTCGAGGTAGCCGGAAACCTCAGCTGCTTCAGGAACGGTTGATTTACAAACCTCAAAACGCAAAGGATCACAATCCAACAAACCAACCAACTCAGCACAATGAGCAAATTTACCAAACATCGGTTTGATAAACATGTGGATCGCGCGGTTACTTACTCCGCAAACTACATAACGACGTTTTTTCATTATTTCTCCCGAATTCTTATCTTTTAACGGATTCAAAATATGTTCTCAGTTCGCTCGACTCAGCACGAATCACCGCCAGAGCGGAACGGCATGCCGGAGCGGAAAGAAGACCTTTTACTGTTTTTTTCGGTTTCTGTATCAGTGCCGGACTTTCACCAATTCCCATGGTTTTAATACTTCGGACCCTTTTCTGGATCAAGTCTCTTATTTCCGGGGCGTTACCAACACCACGGAACACGGCTTTGTGAAAGTCTGTTGATTGCGGCTGATTTTTGTTTTGTGCGTTTTGGAGCGGATTTTTACCGCCGGCGGTCCGGACAATCACATCGGCAATCCCGAAAATCCGCTGTATCGGCCCCTGCTCGACCGACACCTCCTGCACATTGTCAAATGTCACAGTCATCTCTTTTACCTTTATCACGCCCTCGCGTATCCTCAAACTGCGGTCCGTAACCTGATACCAGCGGAAGTCGTAATCAAGCATGATAGTGAACACCCCGACTATACAAGATACAAAGAGCGTAAACAAATAAAACCCAAGAATGACAAATAAAACAATCAACGCGGTTTTACTGGGAGGTCCGGAAAAAGACGAACTAACGTCGGCGGCAATATATATAACAATGATCAGATTGTTCAGAAAACCGATACCGAAAAATTTCAAATAACGATATTTAAGAAAGTTCGGGGCGGCCCGGAAAACTTTCAAAGTCCCGACCGTCCCGATCGGCGGCGACGGCTTATCCGGGATTTGCAGTAAAAAGCAGAAAAAACGCTTTATTACTTTAAGCATTTTCATCTTCCCCTGCAGAAAGGTTCGTATTTGGTACAGAGGATTCCGGAGCAAAGTTGTCAACCTGCAATGGCGGCGGCATCTTTTTTTCCGGTTCCGGCATGACGGCTTCCCCAACTGTTTCCGTTTCCGTTTCCGGGTTATCTCCAGCCAAATGCTGCATTACGGACTTGATACCTTTCATTTCATTAAGTATCCCCCCCAACAGTTCCAAAACTTGATCCTCTGGTGAAATCTCCTCGCCGACCTGCTCTTCAGTCTCGGTCCCGCGCATTTTGGAATAAAGAAAATCACGCACTGCGTCATATTCCATCAAGCCCTCGATCTGTACTTCAGCAGAGGAATTTCCGCTGGCAGTCTGGATCAGAATGTCGGCCAGGCCAAGCCAGCGTTGAAGCAGCCCGCAGTTGATATGCAGATCCTGAATTCTTGAATAGGTTATATGGACTTCACGCCGGAAAAGAAATCCCCAGCGCATAGTGATGCTGTTTTCGTCAAAAGTATAACGCAACGTCAGGTATCGCACCAGCAACGGTGGAAAAACAATCAAAAAAAGCGGCAGCAGCAATAACGACCTGATCAGATAAAGATACAGCAAATTGATATGCGGTTTTTCAATTGCCATTATTTCCTGTTTATTCATGCAACAACCCTTTCTTCTGACGTTTGATTTTTTCCTTATAATATGTCACCGCCCTGTTTGCTTCAGTCTTGAAGAGCGGATGATCTTTCCAATTACCGTTTTTAATATAATACTTCCAAAGCTCAAGAGCCTGCTGATATTTCTTCTGTTCCTCCAATTTGATTGTCTCGCGTTCGATAATCCGTAAAGCCTGCTGAACCCTGACTTGGTCTTTCTGTTGTTTTTCAAGAAGAGCCTGCTGCGGATCTTCAATTTTCGGCTGCTCAACGACTTTTTTTACCGGCGGCGTCTTTACTTTTTTCGCCTTATGCTTAAAAATACCCGGTCCCATTGAGGCAAGAATCACGATCAGCATCAGAGAACTGCCGATCAATATACAGCGGCGAAAGTGCCGGCGTTTTTTGTCTTCAGTCTCCTCCACCGATTCCTTAGACTCAAAGATCGCGTCAATCTCTTCAACCACTTTATCCCACGAAAGAAAACGTTTATCCGGATTTTTTGCCATCATTCGTTTAATCAAGGCGGCGGTTTTACATGATATTTTCGGGTTTATTTTTCGCGGGTCAGGTTCCGGCGCACTGATATGCAGACTGACCACTTCTATCGAACTTTCCCCCTCATAAGGAACCTGCCTGGTCAGCAAATGATACATTGTCGCCCCAAGGGAATAAACGTCAGCTCTAAGGTCAAGCTTTCCTCCCCTGGCCTGCTCAGGACTCATATAGTAAGGAGAACCGATCAAAGCGCCGGCCCGAGTCAACTCGGCATCGTCTTCATCGGCAATAGTCTGCTTGGATATGCCAAAGTCAAGTATCTTCAATTCACCCTCAGCAGTCAACATCAGGTTGGACGGTTTTATATCACGATGAATCATCCCGTGTTTACGCCAAACCTGACTCAAAGCATCCGCTGTATCACGCGCAACTTTAAGCACCCGGTCCTCATCCATCGCCTCATGCATTATGACCCGTTTCAAGTCAGTGCCGTTAACATAACTCATGGAAAAGTAACAGATGCCGTTCTCAACCCCTGCTTCGATTGCCTGAACCACCGCCGGATGCCGCAGTTTCGCCAGATTTTTGACCTCCCTGAAGAACCTTTCAAGGTGCACTTCATTTTTCGCGAGAGCCGGCTGCAACACCTTCAATGCGACAATGCGCCGCATTGACATCTGTTCAGCCAGATAAATTTCCCCCATTCCGCCAGTTTTTAACAGTTTGATGATCCGGTAATCACCCAGTTGCTCGAGATGACTGCAACTGCCGTTTGAATCCTGCGACATATAATATCCTTAATGAAATCAAATTCTCGAAAATATAACGGATATAACCATAAATCATATTTACCCTTTTTACAATCCTTTTTCTTATTTTTTTCAACAGTTTAGCTCTCTGAAACCGTGACTTTGACCGAATATTTAAATCAATCCATAAAAAAAGTGACCTCGCGGGTTAGACCCGCGAGGTCGGAAATAAGGAGGGGAGGGGCATTTTCAAGTGGGTCCGCAATGTTATGTCAGTCCGCGTCCCCGATAACTGCTCTCTCTCAGTTATCCTCTGTTATTATTATATACCAGGAATGACATTTTTGCAAGTCCCAAAGCAACTTTTTTTGCGAAAAAATTAACACTGCATACGGAATAACCTTTGGCCGGTTGACACTTTTATCTTATATAAGGCAGTCATTCCAAGAATAATAAACTAACAGGAGTAAAAAAAAATGAATGATTATGAAATCATTTTCCGAAGAGAACACGAAAAACATGCCCGTCAAAAAGATTTCTGGATGCGGGCGGAAGCCGCCTACAGCGGCGGAAAAGTTTACCTTGAACAGGCTTTGATCCGGCATGTATCTGAGGTAGAACCGGAATTTGCGGAACGCCGTCACCGCGCCTGCTACTTCAATTATCCACGCCGTACCGCCAGATTGATTTCGCAGTTCGTCTTGTCTGAAGAGCCACAACGCCTCAATACCGATCCGGATCTGGTCGAAGACTTCTCTCGCGACGGCTTACGGGTAAACGAGGTCATGCGTCAAGTTTCAACCTACCTGAACTGCTTTGGCCTCGCCTGGATCATTGTCGATATGCCGGCATTCAACGGCAATATCGACCTGGCGACAAAGAAGCAGCAGCGAATCAGGCCGTATGCCCGGGCATTGAAACCTCTTGCCGTCACCGACTGGCATTTTGGTAACGACGGCAAACTTTTATGGGCCATTGTTGAGGAAAGCGGTCACGACGCTTCAAATCCATTGACGCCCCCTGCCCGCTTCGTCAAACGCCGCCTCTGGGAACGCGATCGCTGGACCCTGTTCTCCCGTGATGAATCGGGAGCGATAAGAATCATCGATCAACAGGAACATCACTTAGGCCAGGTCCCGCTGGTTATGTGCGAAGAGGCCGACGGTTTCGGCATGGGCGCCAATCACTGGTTTGAAGACGTTGTCAGAATTTCCGATGCGATTCTCAATGCGGAATCTGAAGCGCAGATGAATATCATCAAACAGATGTTCGGCCTGCTGGTAGTCTCGGAAAGTTTCCGTAATGGAGATTTTACCAGCGACGCCTCCGATACGGAAATTCGTTTCAGCCATGTTCTGGCCCGTTCCGCGGCATTATGGGAAATGCCGGAAGAAAAAGGCATAAGCCGTTATATCGCCCCATCCGGAACCGAAACCGCGCAAATCCGCTCCGAGATAATCAATCTTAAGAAAGAACTCTATGAAGTTATCGGCCTGGCAGTCCAAAAGGATTCTCAAACAGATCAAACCGCGGAATCCAAAGCCTGGGATCACCTGAACGTTACCCAGTTCCTGGCCTCCCGGGCCGACTTGATGGAGCAAACGGAAATGCAAGCCTGGAAACTGATGCGGGCCTGGGACGATTCGGTCAAAATGCCTGAAATCTCCTACAACCGGGAATTTTCAGTCATCGATTTGAAAGACGCGATCGAAGCGCTGCTCAACATCAATTCGCTGAAAGCCGGGATGGAATTCCGTCGCGAAACGGCCCGGGCAGCGGTAAAACTGCTTGGCAAGATCAAAAAAATTGATGATTCAGTCAAACAAAAAATTGAATCAGACATCGCCGCATTGACGGAATAACCGCATTTGATATTATTTTTTTGAAAAAAAACGAAAAAACCCCCGTGTCAACCATTGATCGGGGGTTGATTTTTTATATTATACAACTATATTATGATTCTTCCAAGCCAGGTTAGCTCAGTGGTAGAGCAGCTGATTTGTAATCAGCCGGTCGTCAGTTCGACTCTGACACCTGGCTCCATTTTTTTATCTGAAACATAAAGCCATCTCTTTAATAAGAACCACGGAATTCCAGACCATATGTATAAAATGAATCAATTTGCTTGATCAGGAATATTCTGGTTGTTCTTTTGTGAGGAATTTGACAGGCGGAACGTGCGCGGGCTTATGTTGAGATGCTTACGGAACAGCTTGCACAAATAGTTGCTGTCGCAAAAACCGCATTCTTCAGCTATCTCATTTACATTCATCGATGAGCTTCGCAACAACTCCATCGCTCTTTGCAGTCTGATTTGCAGTAAATATTCAATCGGGGTATAGCCGGTTGACTCTTTAAACTTGCGGAAAAGGTTGCGTCGCGACATTTTAGACACCGCGACAAGTTCATTGACTTCGATATTCCGCCGATAATTCCGGTTTATGTATTCCAGGGTCTCGCCAATCTGGAAACGAAATTGATGCTTTGAGGTTTTAATGGCATCATGCCGGGCCAGCATTACCACTATTTCCATAAACATCGCCAGACTGAGGAAAAAGGTTCCGGGTTTAAAATTTTTCAACTCGTTTTCCAGACGCTTTATCATCTGCAAAACTTCGGCCATATCGTCAAGGGATAACGTCATAACCGGGGCGGCGTAATTCCATTTCGCTGATTTGCCGGCTACCGGGAAAAAAGTGTAGAACATCGGCAGCGAATAACCGTCAAGAAACGGAATAGCCAGTTTTTTCCAGTCGTAGACGATATTGATAAGTTCCATGTCGCCGGTTTTATCATAAGCATGTGAGGCGCCCGGATGCAGCAGCAGGACATCGCCAGCGCTTATTTTCTCAGCTTTCCCATCAGCAAGATGAATGGCACTTCCATGCAAAACAATCGCTATTTCAGAAAACTCATGATCATGAAACAAGCGCTCAATGTGCCCTCCCCTCTCAACATATTCCACCCACAAAGGGAGGTCTTCATGCTTGATATATCGAAAAATATCAGCTATATAAAAATTATTCACAATCAATCCCTGTGTTTATTCTTTTGGCACTATTATACAATACATTGGCACAGTTATCAAGGTTTAGTATAAAAAAATGTGATACAATAATTACATAAACTTAAGAAACAAGGAATTGGTTAATGTCCGGTCGACAATATTTCGCATACCGTTCGTTCTGGCCCGAACTGCAAACAGTAAAAAGGTTTGCCGAATCCGGGATTGACACGGTAGTGGTCTTTCCCGCCAACACGTTAAACTCACTGGGAGAGCCTTACAACAAATATCCGGCAAATTGGCACTGGTTCGACAAATACGACTTCGCGGCAGTCGCCCGGCAATTCAATGATATCCTCGAAGTTAATCCAAAGACCAAATTCCTGTGCATGGTTGACTTGAATTCTCCCGTCTGGTTATCCAGACAACTCAGCCTTGGACACAATCCGGGCGATAGTTTCACCGAATTAACTCAGGCATTATGTAATTCCGACTGGCGCATAACGGTAAAAAAATACTTAAATGACTTTTTGAAATACTGCGAAGAAAACTTTTCCGATGTCATTCTCAGCTATATCCTGGCTTGCGGACATACGGACGAGTGGCTCGACCATAGCGCCGGCTCCGCCGGGCCGGCCAAGGCCGAAGCGTATCGTTGCTGGCGGACGGAACAAGGACTGCCGCCCGCGGATGTTCCTGCCGCTGACCGACTGAATGAAGTCGCCTTTGATAATTTGGTGCATGATCCGGCAACCGCAACCGGAATCCTTGAATATTGGCGCTTCACCAACGAAACCGTCAGCCGGACTATTTCCGAATTCGCGGCGGAAGCCCGCAAAACGATCCGCCGGGAAGTGGAGTTGGGGGCTTTCTACGGTTATGTGACAGATAGGATAGGACCGGTTACCAGCGGCCATGCGGATTACGAGCCATTGCTGGATTGTAGCGAGATTGATTTTCTCATATCCCCTGGCACCTATAAAGATCGCGAAATAGGCGGAGGCAGCGGCTTTCTGACTATATCGGGTTCAGAACGCCTTGCCGGAAAAAGACACATGCACGAATGCGATCAGCGAACTCATACCTACAATCGCAATCTGAGTGATTTTGTCAAACTTGAAACACCGTTCTGGCCCGACACTCAATCGGATATTGCCGGAATGAAACGTGAGTTCGCATTGAGTCTGATCAACGGCAACTCCTTGTGGTGGTTCGACATGTGGGGCGGATTCTATAAAGAGCCGGAAATCTTTGATAATCTTTCATCTATGAAGCATCTGTGGAATGACTTTTCTGATACCACATATAAGGCGGTTGACGAAGTTGCGTTGATTGTCGATCCCGACAGCTTATATTATTTTTCTCAAACTTCTCCGCGTCAGGGCGATTTCACCCTGAATGCCCGCAAACAGTTAAATCGCCTTGGAGCCCCTTTCGACACCTATTCTCTGAATGATGTTCCGAAAATTCCAGACTTTGACCGCTACAAGTTTATCATTTTCTCCGTTCCTTTGGAAATAACCCCGGCAAAAGCTGAAATATTAAATACATACGTCTTGAATAATAACCGGATTGTTCTATGGTTGTATGCTCCGGGACTCAGCGACGGTCGAAGCCTTGATGTTAAACGGGTGCGTCAGTGGGCCGGAGTGGAGTACGGAACCGGCGGCTTACAACTGACTCCAATGCAAAACTGGACCGCGGCATATTTGCATAATCCGGTGGAATTATCGCCGCAAATGCTAAAAAAACTGGCGGCGGACGCCGGTGTTCATATTTACTGCCGGGAGGAGCAGCCGGTCTTTGCGTCCGGCGAATTATGCGCTGTGCATACCGCGACCGGCGGAAGACAGGAAATCCGTCTGCCGGTCGCGTGCGAACAGGTGGTAGAGCTTTTCAGCGGCCGGATAGCGGCGAAAAAGACCGATACTTTTTATTGGGAATTCGCCACGCCGGATACGACGCTTTTTAAGATTTTCAAATCATAATGACAAAATATCATAACTGAAAGGAAAGTTAAATTACATGAACCCTGCGATGAAACTGGTCTGCGTTTTGGTGATTGCGTCCCGGGCTTTATGCGTAAGCTCGGACGAAACAATAGATATTTCCACTTTTAAAAAGAATCCGGGAGGCGGAATTATTTGTGATGAGAATTTTAATTCAGGCCCGGGTGCCTGGAAGCTGGGTAAAGGCTTTGAATTAAAAAGCAAAGCCGGCGTTATCGGCAGCAACGCGCTCTTTGCCGACTGCCCTGCCCCGGCCGTAAAAGGAAAATATCTCGGTTCAGCGTCATTGCCGATCAAAGTAATTCCAGGGTCTGTTTGTCAAGTATCAATCCAGTATCGGGCCAGCGACATCAAACCACGGGGAAGACGTCGTCCGCATTTCATATTGGGCTATATCCAGGCTTATGATAAAAACGGTAAAAAACTTAAAGGCCAGAATTTCTGGGTCAATTCAAAATTCACCAAAGGCTGGCAAAGTTTTTGCAGTTCTGTCACGATTCCCGGCAATGCAGTTGCAGACGCCAGACTGAATCTGGTTTTTGACTGGTGGCACACCGGTAAAATCTGGTTCGACAATATAACGCTGAAAAACAACGGCACAGCCAATGTCATTTTACCGGTCGTTCCGTCAAATCTGGCGCTGGACAGTGATGGCGATGTTGCGCTTAAAGTCTTTTCAGGTGATGGTAAAAAGGATAATAATCTTGCGATGCTGGTCAGTCTTAACAACAAAAAACGGCTGTTACGGCCTGAAAACGGCGTTTATCGCGGAAAATTCGGTCGTTTTAAAGGAACGGTAAAGGTAAAGGCAAAATTGCTGGATTTAAAGAATAAAACAATTCTAGCGGAACATGATTATCAACTGTTCGGACCACAAACAACCGCTCCGGACGGAGCCACCGGCATTGATAAATACGGCAGAACCCTGTGCAATGGCAACCCGATTCTGCCGATCGGTACTTTCACCTATCAGCGAATGCGTGAAGAAGACCTGAAACGGGTCAGGGACGCCGGATTTGATTTTATTTCTTTCGGATGTCGTGCGTTGAATTTGCAGGGGAAAAACAGTAATTCCACCCGGGAGATGGCAAAGATGCTGGACGGGCTGAAGAAATTCAACCTGAAAGCCATGCTGCAATTGACGCTGATGATACCCGCCAAAGAACATCTCCGGAAAAAATATGAACCCGACTTCGACGGTTTTAAAAGCCGGGATGAATTAGTGACCGCACTGGTCAAAGCGGTCAGAAACAATCCGGCATTTCTGGCCTATTATCTTTCCGATGAAAATCAGCGGAGCGAGCTGCAGCAAGTGCAACAGCTCCGGGAACTGGTCAGCAAAACCGATCCCTGGCATTTCACGGTAACCTTGACAGACCGGCCGGATAATTTTCCGTTTTTCGTGCCAACCGGTGATGTATTGTGTCATGACAACTACCCGCTGCCGCGAGTGAATGAAGTAGCCGGAACGGATAGCAATCTGCAAGCCCTGGCCGGATTGAGAACTCCTATCTGGTTTTGTGCTCAAGGATGTCTTTGGCGAATACTTAACAAAAAGAAAGCTGTAAAACCTGATCCGGGAGAAGGGGCGGTTCGTGCCGTTCCATTGCTGGCGGCAATTCATGGAGCTAAAGGGTTTCTTTTCTATTCCTATCATGAAGTCTTTGCCAAAGGATCAAAATTCGAACCGGAACATCCGGCAGAATTCTGGCCGAAAGTCGTATCAGCGGTAAAGATGCTGCGGGAGCTGGAACCATTCATTCTGAGTATCACTGAAGCGCCCGCGTTGAAACTCGAAAACAGACAAGGTAAAATAAGATGCCGCATAATGAAAACAGCGGCCGGAAATCTGGCAATTCCAATTGTCGCATTCTCGCCCGGAAAAAGTTCCGTCAGGATCAAATTGCCGTCCGGTAAGAAATTTTATTCAAGATATGGTTTAAGCCGGCGGCAAACCGACGGGACCTGGCTGTTTACGGCAAACGGCATAGACTGTGACATAATATATTCCAAATAAAATTAATAACATATCAGTAATATATAAAATAGGAAAACAAGAACGATAAAATTCAAGAAAGGAGTAAAAGATCTGCTTGATGATTAGTTTTTTAGCAAATTCGATCCTCAATAAAAAAATAACCTTGAAACAGGAGAATTCTGCCATGACTGCCTTAAAAGAAAAAGTACTCAACCGCAGTAATTACCTCTGCCGGTTCACCCTCATTGAACTCCTGGTGGTGATAGCGATCATCGCGATCCTCGCCAGTATGCTGCTGCCGGCACTGAACCAGGCCCGGGATAAAGCAAAAGCTATCGCCTGTGCGAATAACCTGAAACAGATCGGGACAGCGCAAGCGATGTATTCAACCGACTTTCAGGACTGGCTGATTCCGTGCTGTTCCCGTTGGCAATTCAATTACATGGCCTTTGAAATTTTATCCGGAGTAAAAATAAGCGGCGGCAAACTGGACGGGGCAATCAATTACGGGGTCTCATATTTCGGGCGCGACAATACAAAAGGGACTTTCGCTTGCCCCGGAGAGCCGATCGGCTTCGGCCTTAATTCAGCAGGAAAATTTGAATTTACGCATTATTGTTTTAATGCATGGCTTCTGGGATACCAGAATGCAAGCGGCTGGGCTTATGCTCCGCATAAATTGTCGGCGGTGTCAAAACCGACAAAAGCAATTTTCGCCGCAGATAACGAGAGGACATCCGAAGCGAACCTGGATTATCTGACAAGAATCGCGTTTCGCCACGGCGGCACCAACCTCCTGAACGACAGTTCTTCGTACGGAACCGGAAGAGGCAATGTCGTGTATGTGGATGGGCACGTAGAGGACAAAAAAGCCGACGAACTCATTTTCGAAGTCGGTTATTCTTCATCAACCATGGCATTGAAAAACGGCTTCAGTTTGTAAGTTGTAAGTTTTCGTCAGGATAATAAAAAGACAATATTTAAACAAAGTATTCAAGAGACAAATATTATGAGATTATTAACCAGCATATCGTTCCTGGTATCACAAACATTCCTGGCCGTTGCGGCCGAAAAACTGCCGCCGTTAACCGAATCCAAACCTGTTTTCCCTGATGGCGGAACCGTTCTGCGGTGTAACACAAGAATAATAAAAGGAAAGACAGTTACTCAAATTACCGGTCCGGTTATCAAGTTGATCTGTTATTCCCGGGGTACTCCGCAACTGGAATCGGTCCGGCGCGGAGAAAGGATCGGCGGATTTTCAATTCTCGCGGACGGAAAGGCGCAAAAAGGAACCCGGTCAGAAATAAAAAACATTATTCGCTACGAGTTTCCTAATAAGGGAAAAATGACCATGCAGCTTACCGCCGACGGCGGCGTTGCGGTAAAAGCCTCTTTCCCGAAAGCAGCCAAGGTTGAATTTCATATTCCAATGAAAGGCAACTTTATCGGTGGCTCCGCAATGAAAATCGACGATAAAAAGATCATGGTTCCGGCGTTTACCGGAAAAATAAAACACAGTTATGCCAGACTATACAACGGCCCTGTTTCAAATATCTCTTTGCTGGCAAATTCTACAACTGGCGGATTCTCAATCAAAACAACATCCAAGATCAAAGTTAAAATTGGCTGCTTCTTTAAAGCGAAAAGTATTGATCTGAGCCTCCAGCCGGAACAAACAGGCAATTCGCTGGAATTTATTATTTATCCGGGCCCGGTTAATTCCGGCATCGACCCGGCACCGAAAGAACGTGTAACCAAAGGTGGTCCGGTTGATTTTTGGGGTTATGACCGCTATTACCTGCCGGATAACCGCGGCAAAAACCTGCTTCAAAACAGTTCTTTTGAGCAGGGAATGCGCTATCTGACATTTCGTCCGTTTCAGCGTGGTCGTTTGACGCCGGAGATATGGCGCTCTAAACCCGTAACAATAAGTTCCAAAGAAGCAAAATTCGGACAAAAAAGCCTGTGTATTCTCAGTGATTCTCCTGAACACAATCTCAAACAGGTGATAACCACTCATTCCGTCATTCTGACTCCGGGGACTTATACGCTCAGCCTACATGCAAAAACAAACCAGCCCGGACGCCAGAAACTGCAAGTTGCCTTTTTAGACCCTTGCAACGCTTACAACCGGTCAAAATGGCCCGGCATGACCTGCGATTTGACCAGCGAATGGAAACGCTACAGTTTATCTAAAACAATTAAGTCGAGCAATGCGACGGCAATTGTATTTTCCGCGGAGTCGAATTGCAAAGCATTATGTTATGTTGACGGCATACAACTGGAAAAAAGCGCGACTGCGACGGAATACAAACCTCCAGTCATCGAAGGAGTGTTGCGGACGTCGGCTTCCGACAATCTGGTTGAATATGGGAAAAAGCCCAATGCTGAACTTGATATTATCACCTCACCGGGTTTAACCGGAAAAGTGAAAGTGAAAGTGAAAGTACGTGATTTTTTTGATGCGTTAAAATTATCACGTACCTTTACTTTCAATGCGGACTCGACCGGACATGCAAGGATAAAACTGCCGTTGAATGATCTACCGCGCGGTATTTTCATCGTCGAAACTGATTATGAATTGCCAGGTAAGGTCAAACGCTACGAGATTCAGCGTTTTGCAATCATGAGTTTCCTTGACAATACGCATAAACACAAAAACCTGTTTGTGGATACTTATGTCGACCCGCTAGGAACCCAGCAGATTTACCCGGAAGTGCTGGAACGCTATAAAAAAATCGGGATTGGCGCCCGCTCCGGCTTTGTCAACCGGGCGCCGTTACTGTCGCAAGAAGCAGACCGCTATGGTGTAAGAAGCTCAATCTGTCGAATCGGCAATCCGTACGGCCGCAAAAACGTACCGGGGCGCAAGATTCATTATCTGGATAACATAGAGTGGTATTTAATTCCCGGAATGACTTCAAAAGGAGCGTTGCTGGTTGACGACTGGCGGTTGAAAACTCCGCACGTCACAGATGAATATTTGAAAAAAGTCGAAGGCGCAGCGGCACATATTACCGCGACTTCCCCGGATATCAAAGTATGGACAAATCTGGTGGAACCGGAAGGGATAATGCCGGACCTCGCTCACCCGGCCTACGCCAAAGCAGAGAATTTTATGGACTTTGTCAAACTGGAATGCGCGGTCGGACGCGGCGTAAAAAAAGGTAACCCCAAAACCATGCTGGCCAACAGCATTCCCGCCAACATCAGCCGAAACGACCGGATGATGTATTTGGACTCGTTGCTGAAAGAAACGTCTAAACGTGGTCTTCGTTATGATTGCATCGCCGCGCATATTTACCGTCCTGCGCCGGAGTACCCGGGCGATAACGGTCTGGAGGGAGACTTTGCCAGGGTCTTTAAGATAATGGCAAAATACGGCTATGATAAAACTCCGCTCCTCTGTCCGGAAGGCATGCACTGGCTTCCGGTACGCTGCTACGGTTCTCCTTTTGTTCAGGATTATGCGCTGCAGGCAAAACTTCCCGGACTGCTGCCTTATACCTATGATTTAAGTTACGGCGAAAAACTCGGCTCCGCCTTACGTGCCAGAACGTGGTTGGTCGGGTTGAAATTGCAAGACCGGGTCAAAGAGATGAGCGCTGGAAATTACGGCCTCTTTGCAATGGATGCGATGTTAACTCCGTATGCGTTTCAAAAGATACCGAATACTTTAGGCCATCTACTTGGCAATGCCGCTTTCAAAGCTGATTTGAGATTGTTTCCCGATACCAGGTGTTTCATATTTGAAGATGAAAAAAAGCGTCCGGTCGCGGCGTTATGGGCCTGCGCTGAAGATTTTGATCGCGGCAAATTCAAAGCCCCGGAATTTTATTTCAAGCCAGTCGGCAAACTGCAGTTATTTGACTTGATGGAGGCTGAACACTCTATCTTTCGCGGTAAAAACGGGTTATTCCGGCTGCCGTTATCGCCGTTTCCGGTATTCCTGCGCGGGGAGCCGGGAACCATAAACCAGTTCAGAGCCATGTTAACCGCGGGACGTTTCAAATCCCTGATCCCAATCCGGCCGGCGTTGCGTATCCGTCTGATCGATTCCACTGCATTAAAAGCGGCGTTGAATAATCCGTTTCCATCCGTCCTGAAAGGAAAATTGAGTTGCGGGTCGGACCAGAAAATTTGCGCGGTACCGCCAGGTTCAACGACTGATTTCAAATTCAATCTACCGGTCCGGTTATCGACTTCAGCACTGCAATTATTGAATATGGATTTCATCCTGAAAATGCAGTCCCCGGAACAAAAAACATTCACATATCCCCGTATCTTCAGCTCTATGTCTGCGAAAAAGGCATCGGGCAACATCACCGTCGATGGCAAACTCGATGACTGGCGCGGCATTCCGGACATTCCGGTAAACCGGAGGATTCGCGGCAAGAAAATGATTATGACCGGTAAATTTCCGGACAACAATGATTTCAGTGCCGGCTACCGGGTCTGCTGGACAAAGGACAAACTTTATCTTGCCGTTGAAGTAAAAGATAATAAACTCGGATATCGCAAACGCATGCTCCGCCAGGGCTGGAAAAACGATTCTCTGCAACTCTTTTTTGATCCTTTCGCAGACGGCCACGACGCAGAGGAAAACCGTTGCGGACCGGATGACTGGGAATACGGTATTTTCATCAAAGACAAGTCGCCGCAACTCGACGTGTATCGTTACCGGACCCCGGATGTCCAGTTGACCCGTGGCACTCTTGGCGCTAAACCGGGAACCGTGGCCGATGATGTTCAAGGGGCATTCCGCAAAACCGATAACGGCTATGTTTACGAGCTGGCTTTTTCCGCCGACAGTCTGATGCCGTTCCAGTTGCGGGCAGGCAATACCATCGGTTTGGGATTACTGCTCAATGATTCCGACGATCCAGCGGAACAGGAGCCGGCATCCAGATTGACCAATACCTCTCGCAAAGGTATGCCGAACAACCGGCCGGATTTATGGCCGTTGGTTCTTCTGATAGATAAATAAATTGAAAATTGACAGGACTGTAAATCTATGAACCCAATTTTTAGTCAGGAAATAATTAATACGACCGTGAAGTTTTATAAAACGCGGGAACGTTGGCTCCAGATTCTGGAATTCCGGAAAATCCGGGACCAGGTCACCGGCATTAACAACCTTTTCTTCGGGGACTCGATTATCGAGGTGTGGCCCCTGCATGAATTTTTTCCCGGTCACTGTATCCTCAATCGAGGAATCGGCGGGGATAATGTAGACGGGCTGTATTACCGGTTGCAAGATGATGTCTTAGATTACGCTCCCAAACAGGTTTTTATTTCGATCGGCATTAATCGGATTGAAGATCCGGACTCGGCGGTTAAAATCCTGGAACTGGCACGAATCATTCAGGAACACGGAATAAAAGTTGTTTTATGCAGCATCCTGCCGTTACGTTATCCGGACCAATGGGACCGTTTCAAATTTCAGGATAAAATTGTCAATGACAATCTGAAATTAAAACAATGGGCCAAAACCAATTCCGCCGACTTCATTGATTACCATACTGCGATGAAAGACGACTCCGGCCAGTTAGCGGCCAAATACGCGCGTGAAGACGGAACCCATTTGACTTTCGCCGGTTATTGTCGTATGTCCAGGGAATTGTCCCCGTTCCTCATTCCCCCCTGCTCCAGATAAAAGGCTCCAACATGAAAAAACTAATTACAAATCCTCCTTTTGAAAATAACTCCACATCCGTCGTGAAAAAAGGCTTCTGGCCGGCAAACTGGATCACTGCTCCCGGCGTGCGGCAGGGGCCGGTCGTTATGTTGTTCAAACTGGTTGTCGAATCAACTGAACCACGGTCACTATTGATTCATGTATCCGCTGACGAACGTTATATTTTATCGGTAAACGGTCGGGAAGAAGGACGCGGGAGCGAACGCGGCTCTGTCAATTACTGGTTTTTTGAAACTTATCAAATTGAGCTTCAGGCGGGGAAAAATACGATTCTCGCCAAGGTATGGGCCGCCGGGGAAACACTGAGTCCTTTCGCGCAATTGTCCAAGTCTCCGGGTTTCCTGCTGGCGACAGAGGATTCAGAATTAAATCTTGCAACCGGGATCGCAGACTGGCGGGTAATGGTCCAGAGTGGTTATCACTTTGTTCCGGCAAAAATATGCTGGGGCAGAGGATTTTTCTTTGAACTCAATGGGCGCGAAATAAACTGGGAAGCTGAAAATGCTCAGGGAGAGGTGTGGCGCAAACCATTAGTGCAGGAGCAGGCATTAAATGAAAGTCCGGCCAGCGAATACGACGTTAACTGCCGCCGCCTGCGCCCGGCCATGCTCCCGGCCATGAAAATGGTCAAGCAGAATCAGGCCCGGATACGTTATGCCGGCGTCAGCCAGTCAACCCGGCTGGATATGTCGCAGCATGACTCCTTTATGGCCGGGGAATGGGATAAACTGCTGACGGCGGATAAGCCGGTGGTCATTCCGCCGGAAAGCGCGCTGGATATAGTTATCGACTTTGACAACTACCTGTGCGCATATAACGGCATTACCGTTTCCGGCGGCAAAGACGGTATGGTTTCCCTGCTCTGGGCTGAATCATTTTTCGAAGATAACCAATACAAAGGAAACCGGGACCAAATCAACCGTAAACTCTTTATCGGTGAAGGCAACAAATTTATTTTTGACGGGTCATCAAAACGGCGTTACGACGGGTTGTGGTGGCATGCCGGCCGGTATCTGAAAGTCCGGATCAAGACCGGTGCGCAGGCTCTGATCATTGAATCGCTTCATGTTATCGAAACCGGCTATCCACTGGAACAAGCAGCGGAAATCAACTTTTCCGATCCCGAGCTCAACCGGATCATCCCGATAATGTTCCGGGGCTTGCAAATGTGCAGTCATGAAACCCTGATGGACTGTCCGTATTATGAACAGATGATGTATTCCGGCGATACCCGGCTGGAACTTTTGACTATTTACACCTCAACCAATGACCCCCTCCTGCCCCGCAAGGCCATAACCTGCCTGAATAATTCAAGGGACGCCAATGGAAGAATAGCGTCCCGCTTTCCTTCAAAGGTCAGGCAACTGATTCCCGGTTTCGACTTGATCTGGGTGGCAATGGTATATGACAACGCCTTATGGTGTAATGATAAGGATTTTATCACCGGCTTAATGCCGGGAGTCCGCATGACGATTGAATGTTTTCTTCAAAACCTGGACGACCGCAATCTATTGCAAACCCCATCCGGCTGGAATTTCATGGATTGGGTTCCAGCCTGGCCGCACGGCGTACCGCCAGTTACCAAAGACGGAACCTGTGGCAGTTTGAACTGGCTCTTTGTTTATATTTTGAATTTAGCCGCGCAACTGGAAGCGTGGCTCGACGAAATTGATGCGGCAAACAGATTAAGAACCAAGGCCGGGAAAGTTGCAGATGCAATAAGAAAACATTTCTGGTCGGAATCCCATGCAATGTTCGCGGATGATACAGACAAACAGCACTTTTCCGAACACACTCAGAGCCTTGCTGTTTTAAGCGGACAACTCGCGCCTGATCAAGCAAGGAAAATCCTACTTAACGCCTGGAGTTCGTCTGAAACCGCCAAAACAACCATCTACTTTTCGCATTATCTGTTTGAAGCGGCCTATATGCTGAAAATTCCGGAAATTATTTTTGCGCGTTTGAAACAGGACTGGTTTATCCTGCCTGAAATGGGATTCAAAACTACCTATGAAACCCCGTTGCCGACCCGTTCCGACTGTCATGCCTGGGGCGCGCACCCGCTTTATCATTATTATGCGTCGATTATCGGCGCCAGACCGCAAGCGCTCGGATCGACTGAAATGTCGATTCATCCCCTGCCCGGTCATCTGGAATGGTTCAAGGCGGTTCTTCCGAGCCGACAGGGACCTCTCCAATTGCAGGGGCAAAGGCGGGATAATGCTTTCATTCTGAAAAAGGGTCGGCAATCACCGATTGAGGAATCAAAGACCGTTTAATCGCGATCTTTGTCTTTAAACGTAAAAGACCTGCGCTATTGTCAACCCATGCCGCCGCAGGTGCGGCCGCCGTCGATCAGGTAATTCGATCCCGTGATAAATGCCGCTTTGTCCGAACAAAGATAAAGAATCAGGTCAACCACTTCACGCGGGTCGGCGGCACGTCCCAGGCGGGTTTTCATATTAGCCATGCCGGGACGCGTCAGGACCGGCCCGGGTGAAACACAACAAACCCTGACATTATGCGGCGCGCCATACAAAGCCAGCGCTTTGGTCAGACCGATAATCCCGCTTTTCGCGGCGCTGTAGTTGACCGCTCCGGCGGAACCTTCAATCCCGGTCACTGACCCTAAATTGATAATAACTCCGCTTTTCTGCTCAATCATCTTACCAAGTACAGCGTGACAGCAGTAAACCGCCCCTTTCAGATTGACGTCCAATCCCCAGTCTATTACTTCGACCGGCAGTTCGTGGAACGGCTCCCGCCGGTTCAGAACCCGTGTTTCAGCCCCGCCTGCATAATTCAGCAGAATATCTATCCCTCCATACTGTTCTTTCGCAAGTTCAGCCGCCGCCCGCACCTGGTCATAATCACGCACATCCACCTGAACACCGGTTACCTCTCCGCCATTTTTGCGAACGCCTTCAACAGCATCTTCGACCGCAGCTGAATTAACATCGGTCAAAACAACTTTCGCGCCTTCTTCCGCTAGCAGTTGAGCGGAAAGCAGTCCCATTCCGGAAGCCGCACCGGTAATAATTGCAACTTTGTCTTTAAATCTCATACCGCACCCCTTTTCTTTAAATTAAGAATTTGTAAATTCGCCCTGTACTATGTTAGCATTCGCCGGTCGGAGCCCGGCTCCCACTGTATTATATTCATTCGATGTTCAATGTTCGACGTTCAGAGTATTCATTAATCATAGTAATCTGGAAACTTTCTCAAACCTGACCAGGCTTGCGGATCGTGTCCGCTGATTATCTTTATCCCGCGTTGCCGCATTTCTTTAATCGAATTAATTGTTTGTCTTGTCGCTTCCCGGTTATAAAATACTCCCGGCATGATATTCCGGTCAAGAATTTCATCCAGATAAACACTGTCAGACGCTAAAAAAACCTCTCCGAAGTTGTCAAGCTTTAACAACAACGACTGATGCCCCGGACTATGTCCCGGCGTCACGATGATACGAACCAGACCGTCACCAAAAACATCATAGTTTCCATCTAAAAAATTCAACTGTAAATCCTCCCGTTCCAAAATAATGTTGGAACCGGAACATTGCAACTCACTTGTTTGAATAAAGCATGACACATTCCTGAATGCCTCCAGGCCTCCGGCATGGTCCGTATGCAAATGCGACAGTACGATATGCGTTATACCGGTTGTTTCCAATCCTGCTCTTTTCAGTTGGGCGGCGATATAGTCAGCCTTGCTCATTACCGGAAAATAGTTCCCGGATGACGTCTCTTCCACCGCCGCCAGCGGCAGTCCGGTATCAAACAACAGATTTCCGGCCGGATGCATTATCAGATAAAATGGAACCGGCACCTCGATTTCACACTCGAAATCGACTCCCGCTGTCAGCAAATGCTTTTTCGTTCTAAGCGTGCCGCACTGAAACAGGTACAGCTTCATGACATAACTTTGTTGATATCCCAATGGGTATTTTCAAGCACGGCTTTCATTGACTTGATAGTCGGTTGATTATAACCGTACTTCGCCCGATACCGGTGTACCGTGAACATAATCGATATCCCGAGAACCGGCCCCATGAAGCGGTGCGGACGGCTGAACTTACCGTTGCAGAGATGAATAAAAGGCAGTTTCAGTTCGCGTTTCAGCGTCAGTGTTGTTTTCAGGGCTTCGGCCAGCTCGTCTTCGGTATTGGCGGTAGTCACAATCTTGACCACGTCCGGACCTCGCGAGGAAACTTCCTGCATATGTTCCAGAACCTGTTCGGTGGTTCTGGCGCATGGCATATGCGAGGAGATAACAACATGAGCGCCTTTACTGTGGATTTTGTCGATCAGGCGTTTCTGTTTATCGATTGCCTGCGGATTGAGAGTCAGTTCCATCGGGGATGGGTCATACAGATCGCCCATTACGTCGATCATAGACGCTCCTGCTTCGGCGGCAGTCAGCAGTACTTCCTGCCGCTGTTCGTCATTTGATTCCCCCCATTTATCGTTACGGTAAAAAACAAACATAAACGGCAGATCGATCGCGTCGATCATGCCTTTCAGTGAATCATAGTTGCGGAATTCAGGTTTCAGATAGTTCAGTTCAGCGCAGATAGCGCCGGCGCCGTCAAACTCGGCATTCCTGGCTTCAGCAATGAATTCCTGCGGCGTTTCACCAGCCATTATTGCGGTAATTACCGGAGACGGTTGATCGAAGAATGAAAATCTCATAATATTTTTCCCATTTATTATTATATTCTTTATCCTTAGGAGTTGTGAAGAAATAAATGGAACTTTCCCCTGAGACGCCAGTAAAAAGTTTCAGTTATTTTTGAATGACTCCTTATCTTTCACATGCGTCAAATGTCAGCACTACTTTACCGATGTTTTCACAACGGCGCAGCACGCCGTGGGCTTCCTCCACCTCTTCTATCGGAAAAACTGCGTGGATATTGGTAATGAGTTTCCCCGCGGTGAAAAGCGGCCACATTTTCTCCTGAAGCGCTTTGAGAATCGCGCTTTTTTCTTCCGGGGTACGGCTGCGCAGGGTACTGCCGATCAGGCGGATACGTTTGCGCCAGACGGTTTCCAGATTGATCATACATTCGCTGCCGCCCATGGTGGCGATCATGATCCAGCGTCCGCCGAAAACCATATTACGGAAACATTCCCCCATCATGGGGCCGCCGATGCAGTCAAGAGCTACCGTAGGCGGATGCGCTTCGATAACCGGACGGACATCTTCTTTCCGGTAGTCCAAAACATAATCTGCCCCCAGATTACGGACGAACTCAGCCTTTTCCGGCGAATCAATGGTCGTAATAACTTCGGCGCCCAACTGTTTTGCATACTGGATAGCAGCCAGTCCCACCCCACTGGCTCCGGCCTGCATGTAGAAAACATCGCCGGGGTTCATACCGCCGGCCTCCATCTGCAGATTCAAGTACACCGTACTCCATACCTCCGGCAGGGAAGCGGCTTCGATCATCGACAGTCCTTCCGGAATCGGGATAACCATGCCGGCGGGAGCTGTAACCAGCTCCGAATAGCCGCCGCCGCCGAGCAGAGCGCAAACTTTATCGCCCGGTTTTACCGCGGCATCAGCAGGGGCTTCCAATACCTCGCCGGATGCTTCAAGACCGCACCATTGCGGCCAGCCTTCGGGAGAAGCGTAACAACCGTCTTTCTGCATCAGGTCGGCCCGGTTGACCGCAGCCGCATGGACTTTGATCAATACCTCATCAGCTTTTCTGATCGGATCGGGTACTTGTTTCCAGTCAAAGTTTAAATTTTCGTCAAGGGTCATTGCGTACATGTTTTATTTTCTCCATGTTGTGTATCCGGATGCCGCCAGGACAATTTCCTGAACCAGATAATCGTGTTCATATGTAGTCGGATCAGCCATTTCACCGTTGATAATCTTTGCCAGCTCAAGCAGCTGCGATTCATAACGGTCCCGGACAATTCCGAAATCGACAATGTGCTCCCCGGCTGCATAACCGGGAATATCTTCTTTCAGCGCCAAATCCATTAACAGCGGTTTACCGTCAAACCTTTCCAGCGGCGACAGTTCAACGGTTCCATTAGTACCGCATATTTTCAGACGGCGGCGGGAATGTCCGCCTACTTCCAGACTGCAGGATCTCAAGGTTACAGTGGCATGTGGATACTCCATAATGGTCACGCAATTATTCTTAATCGTCTCCGGCCAACCGGGAGCCGACTTGAGAAACGGGGTGATTTTTTCCGGTCGGCCCAGCATTGCCGCGACCAGATCGATAAGGTGGCAACCCAGATTAAACATTATGCCGCCGGGAAATTTGCCAATATATTCCTGATATGCATCGCCGCCGTAATTATGGCTCATATCAGCCTGAATCTCAAAAATTTCTCCGAACCAGCCTTCGTGAATAGCTTTGATGCACCACTGCATGGCTGGATTGCCGCGGAACATGTATCCCATCTGGAACGGCAGTTTACGTTCTTCACAACCTTTACGCAACCGACCGAAAAGCTCGAGGTCGTCACCGCCGGGTTTATCCATGTGCATCGCCAGATTACGCTCCACGCAGCGCAAAGCGGTCGGAACCAGATCAAGATTAGGGACTTCAACCGCTACCGCTTGCAGGCCAGGTGTATTGAAAAGCTCCTCTTCTGTCATGAACTTTAATCCATCATACGGTTCCAGATTGGAACCGGCAAACCTGGGAGTAACCGAATCACGGTCGTCAACCACCCCGACTATTTCAAAAATATCCGGCATTTTGCGCAGAGTATTGATCTTGCCCGACGCATGCTCATGACACACCCCTATCTGACCGATTTTGATTTTTTTCATACTTATGCCTTTCTCGCGCCCAGCACCCTGCCGCCGTCAATAATATAATTTACTCCAGTGATAAAATCGCCATCACTGGAGGCAAGAAAACGAACCATATGCGCAGTTTCGTTTCCAAGGTCGCCGGAACGTTTCAAGAAAGTTCCACGACCGGGGTCATCTTCATAGGATTTCAGTTGTCCGGGAGAAATGCAATTGACTGTGATATTATGCTTACCCACCTCCATCGCCAATGCCTTGCTGAAGGAAATGATCGCGCCTTTTGAAGCTGAGTAAACCGCCATTTTGGCGATTCCCGCAACCCCGGCAACTGACGCTATATTGATAATTTTACCGGATTGACGCAACTCCATATGCGGCAGCACTGCACTGCAGCAACGCAATGTCCCATACAAATTAATGTTAAACATATTGGCCCATTCATGCTCCTGTAAATTCTTAAATTCATCGAACAACCTAAAAATCCCGGCATTGTTAACCAGAATATCAATCTGTCCCAGTTCCACAATAATCTGTTGGAAACCCGCATCAACCTCTTCACTTTTAGTAATGTCAACCTTGACCGCAATCGCCATACCGCCGGATTGTTCTATCTCTTCAACAGTCTGTTTGGCTTTGTCCAAATTGATATCCATAATCGCAATTTTCGCACCGGCGCCGGCCAACTCCAAAGCCGTTTTCCGGCCAATGCCATCAGCCCCGCCGGTAACCACTGCTACTTTACCTTCCAACATTTCTTTTGCTCCTTAGACTTTATGTTGCTTTGCGTAGGAATCCATTCTTTCCCAAATCGCGCTCGCATCAGGCCATTTCTGATTTTCCGGCAGCGCGGACAACTCTTTCTCCAACCCGAGCCGGAGCGGCATGAAGTCCTCCTGTTTCAACCCGGCTACCCGCAGAACTTTGGAGTTGTCAACAATCCGCTCGAACAACCTGTCGTAATCAAGCTGATAGCGCGCTCCTTGAGAACCTCCCATTATTTTCAGATAGTCTTCGGTATCGACCGCAAGATATTCCAGCCCGATGATCTCTTTGTAATATTCCGCAATCTCGCCCCAGGTGCGATGCTCTGCGGTCGCCAGGGTAAAGGCTTCGCAGTATGCCGCCGGATTAAGGATCAGCCCGGCGAACATCTTCGCGACATCTCCAGCCCAACTCATGGTGGCCTGAACAGAAAGGGCTGCCTTAGGAATCACTACCGGCAGTCCTTGCAAAGCTCTTGCCACGCAAATATGCGCTTCCAGCGTTACCAGTTGGAAACGACGTTTTGAATAGGTTATTGCCGGCCTGACAATCGTCCAGTTCTTATATTGTGAATTCCGCAGGACATCTTCGCCGCGCGCTTTGAACAGTGAGTAATCATCGGTAGCCAGAAAGTCCTGGTCTTCCGAGTTATCAAGCAGTCGTGGAGAATTTTCTGTAATCGGTACTTCAACCCCGTCATACACGCGATAGGTCGACAGATAGAAGTAGTGACCGGTATTTTCCAGAAACAACTCGTACCTTTCATTGAACTGATTGCCCGGATACATCATAAAGTCGACGATCGCATCAAATTTTTCTTTCAACAACTCTTTCAAAAACTCGATATCCTTACCATCCGCCTTGACGTAAGCGACACGCGGATTGTCCGACACAATATCATCCAATGAAATTACTTTGACCTCATAACCTCTAGCCGCAAGCTCCGGAACCAGATATACTCCCATTGCCCCGGTACCTCCGAGTAACAACACTTTGCGTCCATTTGAATTTAATTCATTACAGCTCATAATGTGTCTTTCCTATTTTATTAGCGAGTTTTAGTCCAGTCAAAAACAATGCCTAAAGGAGGTTGCTTCATTTCCGCAAGCCTTCCGTAAACGTCCGATGCAGCTTCAGGTGAAACGATTTCCGAAATAAGCGGTCGAACTTGCAGTTTTCCTGCTGAAACCAGTTTCAGAAAGCTACGGTAATCATCATGCTCCGTCCAGCGACCGGGAGCAGATTCCTGTTTGGCCCGGGTAAACGTGTGCGCGCCGATCAAGGAAATGCCGCGACGATGCACGTATTTGTAAAAATCAATCGGCACATCTGAAATTCTGGTACATCCCAGCAAGGAAATGCGCCCTTCCCAGGCAATATATTCCAACGCCTGCTGCAGGGCGGCAGCGGAACCGGTAACTTCAACCACCGCATTCGGCCCTGCCCCACCAGTCGCGGACTTGACTTTTTCCACAAAGTTTTCTTCATCCGGTGCGAATGCCGCGTCTGCTCCAAGCCGCAGCGCCAAGTCGCGCCGCACCGGATCAAGGTCCGAAACCAATACCGGGATCGCGCCGGACAACCCGGCAATCTGCACCGCGAAAGCGCCGAGTATCCCCATTCCGGCAATCATCGCTGATTCCCCCAGCTCGATCCGCAGTTTACGGACTCCGAGAAAAGCAAACGATGCGATATGTGTAAAAGCCGCGTCAAGCAGATCAATCGCCTCATCATCGATCTTCAAAACCGAATCCGCTTTCTTAATCGTATGAGAGCGGTGCCCCCCCCAGGTGATTATCACCCGATCGCCGATTTCAAGATTCGTTACATCTTTTCCCTTTGCGACAACCCGCCCGGACGCGCTGTAACCAGGTGTAAAAGGAAAACCACGTTCCGCAGTTCCTGTATTAGGACGCTGCAGAAGGTTGGCGACTTCGGTTCCAGCGCTGACCGCACTGTAATCGCTCTCCAGCAGTACTTCATCCGTTTTCAGTTCAGGAACCTCAAACTCTTTTAAAACTGCCCGGCCAATCGATTCAAAAAATATATAATATCCGGTCATGCATACCTCCTGTTTTTTGTGTAATATGAGTATAACCTTGAAATCTCTATTCAGCAACCCTGTTTTTCAGCTATTCCTGAAAAGCTTAATGTAATAAACATTGAATTTCAGAAAAAAATATGATATATTGAAAATGAATCAACAAAAAGGAAATATTTCATGAAACTACAGGAAATAGCAAAACTGGCGGGAGTATCCCCGGCAACCGTATCCCGTGTTTTCAGTCACCATCCGAATATCCGACCCGAATTACGGGAACACGTTTTCGCGATTGCCAGAAAGCACAACTATCATCCACGCCTGTCGACCAAACAGCGCAATGTTGTACTGATTTTGCCGGGTGATGAAATTTATCCGATCAGGAATTGCCTGGAAATGGTCATGATGGCCCTGACATTCGTCCTGCCAAAACGCGGCTTCCGGATCGAAGTTCTGCCGCAGGATAACATTGAACGGCTCGACAGCATTCAGTTTTGCGGAGCGGTGGCAATCGGAGCAGAACCGGATGATTTCAACCGATGGGCCGACCGCTTTTCCGCGCCGTTGGTTCTGGTTGACCGCGATGCACCACCGCATTCCCGGAATGTCTATTCGGTTCGTTCGGACGAAGCTCAAGGAATGGAACTAGCCATCTCTCATCTGCATGAACGCGGTTGCCGCCGGATCGGCTGTATTATCCACAGCGGAGCCGGAAGCGGTAACGCCGACGTTCGTTATACGGCCGTTGCCAACGCTCTGACATCTCATGACCTGCCGTCTGGAGACAACCTGATTCACCTTTGCGATGATAGTGAATATGTCGAAACCATCGGTAAACTGTTAAAACTGGATATTGACGGACTCTTCTGTCCCGGCGGCAACGCCGGAATTGTCACTGCTTATGCCCTGTCGCTGTTCAATCAGATGATACCTGAAGATATTTCACTGGTCACTTCAGAACATAAATTGTTTTCGCGTTATGCCACGCCACCGCAAACAACAATCACCCAGGATCATATCGGTCTGGCTGAACTTGCTTCAGACATTATCGAATCACATCTGGACCGGCCCTCATCGTCACAACGTTCTATTTTACCCTACAGCATGATTTTCCGCGACAGCGTAAAATGCTCTAGCACATAAAAAAACTTATCTTGTTTTAAATTAAAATATTACATAACTTTATAAAAGTACATAATACTTAAATTTGACAAACCCGTTTCCACCCACTATATTAACTGTAAACTCGTCAACCAAGGAGGAAAAATCATGTCAGGCCGCGGAACGCGCATGAAAGTTACAGGCGAAGGCTGCTACTACCACCTGATGAACCGAGCCGCCGGCTGCAAAGGCGAAAAACCGTTCAACCAGGTCGATACGGAGTACGGCTTCCGATTGCTCCAAAACCTTTGCGAATATTTTCTGATCGAGGTCATCTCAGCCGCCTGGATGGGCAACCACTTTCATCTGGTCGTTTACGCTCCCGGGCCGGATGAATTGCCGTCGATCGAGGACATCGCCAAACGCCACAACTCATACTATAGCAACATGTTGGATAAATTTACGTATGCACCGAAACAGATGCCGAAAATCAACCCGGCCGACTTGGAAATATGCCGCGAAACCGGCCTGAAAATGATCGACATCAGCTACTTTATGCGCGCCTTCCAACAACGTTTCACCGTCGTCTACAACCAGTCCCGCGACCGCATCGGCAAACTCTGGGCCAACAAATTCAAAAGCGTCATCCTCGACAGTCGCAACTCCTTGGAAGCGTGCGTTTTATATGTAGAATTAAACCCCGTCCGCGCCGGCCTGACCCCCGATCCGGCCGACTACCATTTCACGACCTGGGGCCGCTACAACGGCACCGGCAAACACCTTTTTCATACGAATTTCGTCAAACATCTCAAACAAAACATCTGGCATCGCGACACCTCGGAATGGACCGACAACGATCTATTCAACTATTTCCGCAGTGAACTGGCGCGAATCGTCGCGGCGGAAAGCGGAGCCTCGAGTGAAGAGATATTTGAGGCGCAGGAACGAGCCAAACGCAAAGAATCGATGCCGATCCGTTTTCTGCGCCGCACCCGCCACTTCAGCGACGGAGCGATATTAGGCTCCAAATTATTCATCCGTGAAATGGGCGCAAAATTCGACAATCCGAATCGAATCCACAAAAAACAACTAAGCCGCGGCCTCAGCCCCGCCGGAGCCGTGATCTACTGCTTCAGAAAACTCCAGACTTGATTTTACCACCCCTCTACTATACGGAATCTGCTGATCATAATTTTATAGAATTATCCAAGTTCCAGTCGGAAAGTAAACTTGTGCCTGCCCGATGGAATCATATAGTGTGGCAAAGGCAAAGCTCCCCAACTGGTATTGCCGCCAATCCCCATGTGCAGATAATCAAGGTAGAGTTCGCGGATATTTTCATCCTCATGCATATCACAAGTATGGCAGGCATTTTCCAGCAACTTGGCTGAATAGGGATGCAACGCAAAAGAGAATAAATCCGGCGACGTTACTAATAATGGCCCGATCTTCAGCGTCCTGACGTCGGTTCTCAAGCCGTTGCCTTGCGGAAACGAATAATTCCAGGACAATTCGCCGGCAGATAATTCATACCTGCTGATCAACGCTCCGCTCCGGCGGTCACAATAATTTTCATGCGGACCACGCCCATACCACTCAGCCAGATCAAACGATTCAGGCAAAACAATCTTCAGGCCGACTCGCGGTATTTCCGGCAAAGAAACAGCGGCATCCAAGCATACTTTAATAACCATACAATTGCCAGTTATTGTGAATTCCGACTCAATGAGCACATCATTATAAACATGAACCATTTTGATCAATCCGTCTTCATTGCAGAGTTTCTTCAAAATCAGTTTGTCCGGCAAGTTTTTCCAGAAAGCACAGCGTTCCGGCATTTTGTTCCCGAGATCATTATCAACCGGAACCCGCCAGAAACAGAAATCAATCGGAATATTATCTCCGTCGCAAACAATATACGGCCTGCCGGCTACCTCGGAAACAACAAACTTATTCGACGAAGTAGGTTTAATTGCCGCTTCAGAATATAATCTGTTTTTGGCGGGAAATACCGTTTTTAACAATGGCTTTTCCTGCAATAATATTTCCTCCACCGCAACTTCATCGTTAAGATACAGACGCAGGATATATTCATGTTCCGCAGCCGGAACATCACACGGTAACGGCATATCGACTGTAGAACGCGGCAGAGCATTCAAGTTGAATTTACCTGTTTTCAACACATATCCGTCTTCAAGCAATTCCCATGTAAAATCACATTCAGCAAAATCGGTAAAAAAGTATTTGTTGGTTATCTTTAAACCGCCATCAATCAGAGATACGGCAAAAGGCTGATAAATCTTTTTTACTTCCATCAGCGACGGGTTGGGAACCCGATCAGCCTTGACCAGTCCGTCGAGACAGAAATTGCCGTAGTTAGGCTTATCTCCGAAGTCGCCGCCATAGGCATAATACCGTTTCCCGCATTCATCAGTTTTCCATAATCCGTGTTCGCACCATTCCCAGATATAGCCGCCGATAAGACAATCATTATTCTCGATGATTTCCCAGTAATCGATAAGGTTACCGCCGCTGTTGCCCATGACATGGGCATATTCATTCATAACAAATGGTTTATTGGTCGGTTGAACGCCATGCTGTTTTTCATGACTGATCTGTCCCTGTTCACCATTTCTGACCGCGGTTCCGGCAACATACTCTTCCAGCCAGGACGGCGGGGGATATGTCTGGCTGTCAAATTCAGCAACGAGATTCATATCCGCGTAATGAATAGGTCGTTTATCGGGATCAAGGCTTCTTATCGCTTCCCGCATCGCCTCATAAGCCGAACCGTATCCGGCCTCGTTTCCCAGCGACCAGATAATTACACAGGCATGATTGCGGTCCCGAATGACCATGCGGGCAGCCCGGTCAACCACTGCGCCGCGCCATTCCGGTAAATCTCCAGGCAGGACGCATGCATGATATGAAAGTCCGTGAGATTCAACATTTGCTTCATCCATGACCAGCAAACCGAAGCGATCGCAAAGTTCATACCAACGGGGGTCATTGGGATAATGACTGGTACGAACGGAGTTTATATTATTTTCTTTCATCATCCTGACATCGGTTTCCATGTCGCCCAGAGGGACATATCTGCCGTATTCCGGATTATGTTCATGACGATTGACGCCATAGAGCTTTATACTTGTTCCATTCAAAAACAACTGGCGGTCCCTGACTTCGACAGAACGAAAGCCGAATCTGAAATGACGAATATCAAGAATGTCTTCTCCATCTTTTAAAATAAAGACGGCACGATACAAATGCGGAGTTTCATGAGTCCATTTTTCGTGCCCCGGGACTTGCGCCTCAAAGCCGAAACTTTCAACTTTAAGCGGCACGACAGTGGAAAAACATTCCACCATTTTCGTTGATTCTTCATGATAAATCAAAACCTCGCACGAGAACATTTTGCAGATTTGATTAACCAGTCTGATCCGGGCCTTGAAACTATCAGAAGCACTTATCGCGATATCGTGAAAATGAGTTTGCGGAATGGAATAAAGAAAAACGTCCCGGAATATTCCGGACAAGCGCCAGAAATCCTGGTCCTCCAAATATGAGCCGTCACACAAAGTATAAACTTCAACCGCAAGCAGATTTTCGCCTACCTCGACAAATTCACTGATATCAAATTCAGCCGGGCTCATGGAATCCTGACTGTAACCGACTTCACATCCATTCACCCATAAATACATCGCGGATTGAACTCCGGCAAAATGGATAATAATTTTGCGTCCTGACCATGCTTCCGGAATATTGAATGTTCTCCGACAGGCATGAACCGGATTTCGGTCTTTGAACATAATCCAATCCGCAGGCGGCTCGTCCATTACATACGGAGGATGCACCGCAAAAGGATAAACCGAATTAGTGTATATCGGGGTGCCATGACCCTGAACTTCAAAATTTCCCGGTATCTCCACCCTGCCCCAGTTTGAAACATCAAAATCCGGCCTGAAAAAATCATCCGGAGAAGATAATGGCCGTGGCTGACGGCGATAGCGCCATGAACCATTCAAACAAATGCGCCAGTCGTCAATATCGTACAGCAGCGAATCAGCCGGAATATCAATGTGCGAAGCCGGCCATGAAGTTGCCCGCGGCAGCAGTTTATTAATACCGAAAACTTCCGGATTCTCCCAGTCCGGTTTGTACACCTCATCAGCAGAACGCGGTCTGCGTTTAAAAATAGATGAACTCATTTTATTCCATTATTTCATTATCAGATTTCCTGAAAAGCGACAACGGCAAGTATACCACAGACCATAATCAGCCAAACTATGCCGGATGTATTGTACTGTAACCGGAGGCTTAATTTTGTCAACGCACAAAATAACAAATTTTGTTTCTAATTGACTCTTTTTTCTAGAAAAAATATCTTGAATCTTCCAGCAACTCCATATCCGGCTTATTAATGGTAATCGGTCAGTCGAGTATTCGGCATTCGGCAACTTACGCTCAACCTCTTTATTAAAGCAGCTTCGCGCTTAATAATAAAGAGATCGCTCCAGTCGAATGGAAGTCTCTGCGTCATGCTTTGCATGACAAATGCGCGACGCTCACTTTCGCCTGCGGCGACCAGCGATTCTTCGCTGGACCACGCCCGCGTACGACGCGGAACGATCATACTGCTTTGCAGAAATTTCTTTTTTTAATAAATCAACTGACCGATTACTATTAATATGATTTTTTAAGAAAATAAATTAAAAAGGGGGTTGACAACTTGAATGCAACACTGTATAATAAAAGCAAAACGATAGCAGATTCAAGCATTAATATAGCAAGAAGAGAAACAAGATGAAATTAAGCAGCAACTTTGCCGGAGACAAGTTCAAAAATGATATTATCTCCCAGATAAAAAGTGGGGAACTAAGCCCGGGCGAGGCTATTTTATCGGAACGCAAGCTGGCCGAAGAATATGGTATAGGTTACATGACTGTGAGGCGGGCAGTTGACGATTTAGTCAAGGAAGGCCTGCTTTACCGGGAACCCCGCAAAGGAACCTTTGTAAATAGCAAACCGTCGTCCAGATCAGTAAATAATAGCAAAATGATAGCACTAATAATTTCAGATTTGCGCAATCAGTTTTCGAACAATGTTCTGGAGGGGGTTGAGAAAAAAGCCAGGGAACACGGCTATCAATTGCTTGTCTGCAATTCAGAACTTGACGTGACCCTGGAAGCCAGTCACCTTAAGAATGTGGTTGATGCCGGTGTATCGGGCATTATCCTGAGCCCCTGTTTTCCACCGATCAACAGCGACGTTGTTGAAGAGGTTAAAAGGAAAAATATTCCACTGGTAATGATCGACAAATATTTCGACGACGTCAAAACCAGCGTTGTAACCTGCGATAATTTTGACGCGGCGTATCGCGCGGTAAAATATCTGATCTCACTTGGTCATCGCAAAATCGGTCATATAACTTCCCATGCCAGTTTGCGCAATATTTCTTCGATCAGAAACCGGTTCGACGGTTATTGCAAAGCGCTGAATGAAGCCGGTCTTGAATTAAATACTCAATATATCCAGGAGCTGGATGAAGTAAGCGTCCACACGGAAATGAGTAAAATCAACCTGAATTATCTCGGTTACGGCCCGATGAAGAATCTGTTGTCGCTGCCGGACCGGCCGAGCGCGGTATTCCTGCTGTTCGACTCACTGGCGGTAGGAGCTTACCGGGCGCTGAAAGAGGTAGGTCTCACTGTTCCCGACGATATATCGCTGATGGGATTTGACAATATTGATTATTCCTCCTGCATGGACGTGCCGCTGACAACGATGGCCCAGCCGGTAAAAGAAATCGGCAGTTCAGCCGCTGCCATTCTGGTTGACCGGATCAACGGCAGTTTGACGACTGAACGGGTGCTGAACCTCAAAACCCAAATGATAACCAGAAACAGCTGCGGAATTTATCTTCCGAACAGAGAGGCGGTTACGGTTTGAATAGTAGAATAAAGATCGGTATTTCCGGTTTGGGTGTAGGCGTAGATCATGGTTTGCGACTCGAGAAAAAAGGACGCGGCGTCATTACCGCCGTATATGATCCCGATCATAGTAAAGTAGCTCCCGCAACTGTCAGAGCCGAGCTTGGTAATAAGATCATGATTCATGATTCCTTCGAAGCAATGGCACTGGATGATAATGTCGATGTCTTGATTATCGGCTCTCCAAACTATATCCATGCCGGTCAAGTTGAATTTTGCGCACCTCTGCGCAAGCCGGTATTTCTGGAAAAGCCGATCGGAGCCAATCTTGCCGAAGCGGACAGAATAGTCAAAGCGGTAAACTCCAACAACTGCTTGTGCCAGGTGGGACTTGTTTATCGCTATTCCCCCTTTTTCACTAAATGCATGGAACTACTCCATGCCGGGCTGATCGGGGACATCCAGATGATGTGGTGTCATGAATTTGTGGATTGGATATGGCAACCTGAATGGCGTTGCAATCAGAGCCTGAGCGGCGGCGCGCTGGTCGAAAAAAACTGCCATCATTTCGATATATTCAACTGGGCGCTGAAAGATGCGGTATCTCCTCAAATAGTCAACGCTTTCGGCGGACGTAATTATTATCACGACCGGGAGATTATTGACAACGCATTCGTTAATATTGAATATGTCAATGGAGTACGGGCCAGTCTGGCTTTATGTATGTTTTCAAAATATTGCGGCTTAAAGTTCGGATTCATCGGGACAAAGGGAACGCTTGAAGCACAAATGGACGGAAGCGAAAGGCCGCGCCGCGATCTTATTACATTTTATCCTAGAAATCATGAACGAAGCGATAAAATGGAATTTTATGTCGACTACGAATCAGAATTCCGGGATTGTGTAATATCCCCGCAGTCTATTCACGGCAGCAATCTGGGACACAGCGGCAACGTCAATGAAGTAGTAAGCTTCGCGGATTGCGTCGAACAAGGAAAGAAACCGTTCTGTAACGTTGAAATCGGCCGTAATTCACTGCTTATTCCCATCGCGGCTGAACTATCAATCACCGAAAGCAGAACTATCAATATTGCCGGCATCGCATAATGAAATATTATTTACATAAAAAGAACTATAAAAAGTTATTAGCAAAAAACAAGTTTTTAAAAACTTAATTCAGCCGTGCGGTCATGCATATTTTATATTGCGTTGCAGGCTCAGATTCGAGCATGCAGCCGCGATTACTTAAAATGAGTATTTATACAACAATGTTGAGACAAGAGTAAAATTATGAGTTTAAAAATCTATTATTTCGCCTCCAGTCATTGGGATCGTGAATGGTATCAGACCTTTCAGCAATTCCGTTATTATCTGGTTGATACAGGTAAAGAATTATTAGAATGCCTGGAAAACGATCCTGATTTCAAAATATTCAACTTTGACGGACAGTCAATTGTAATCGAGGATATTCTGGAAATCAGGCCGGAATACCGGGCGCGTTTCAGCGGAATGATCGAATCCGGCCGAATGAATATTGGACCGTGGTATGTTCAGCCTGATGAATTTCTGGTTTCCGGGGAAGCGCTGATCCATAATTTACTGATCGGCCATGAAACGGCCCGGGAATTTAACGGCACGCCGTGGAAAGTCGGTTATCTGTGCGATATCTTCGGACACATTGCACAGATGCCGCAAATTCTGCGTGGTTTCGGTATCGATAACGCGGTGGTCTGGCGCGGACTGCCGGAAAATACCGGATCTTATTTTATTTGGCGGGCTCCCGACGGTTCCGAGATTACCACGGTAAAACTACCGGAATTTCAAGGTTACGGGGATTTTGCCGGACAGGTTGCCGGTTTCTGGAATAAACCGTTACCCGAAGCGGAATTTAAAGAAAATGCCCGCCGTTATATCGATAACATCATCCGTGAAAACGGCAACGCTCCGGTTCTACTGATGGACGGAGTGGACCATGCTCCGGTTCACGCCGCGGTTCCGCAATATATTGAATGGCTGCGGGAGCTTTACCCGGACTCTGAAGTATGCTTCTCGGATTTACTGGATCTGTTGAAAGTTGTGAAAACCTCGATTTCCGGGATGAAAACGATATCCGGGGAACTGGCATACACCACCCGGCGGCCCGATGGATTTATGCACCTGATCACTCATACGCTGTCGTCATACTATCCGCTGAAACAGGCAAATGACGAATGCCGGAACGTTCTCGAACTCTTGACTTCACCATTGGTCGCTGCGGCTGGCCAGGATTATGAGTATCTCAAAAAGGCCTGGAAATACCTGATCCAGAATCAGGCGCATGACTCAATTTGCGGCTGTTCCATCGACCAGGTTCATAAAGATATGGAATATCGCTTCGACCAGGTCAAAGAGATTGCCGACGCGGTAGCAAATGAATTTATCTGCCGCGACCGTAACCGATACACTGAATCGGACCTGAGAGACGAATGCTATCATATTTCGAGCGGCGTCACCCGGGTCGTGCCAAACGGAGAGAACGGGGAATTGGCAATACGTTTTTTCAATCCACTGCCCTACCCCTGCGAAGAGGTTATCAATTTTGAAATCGTTTTTCCGGTGGAATATGACTCAACCTTCGCGGAACCGTTCGGCTATGAGACGATCAACGCGTTTTTCTTGAAAAACGAAGCAGGCGAAGTGCTGCCGTATCGTATCACCTCAATCAAACGCAATCACACCAAACGGCTCTATCGCTATGATTCAAGGCAATACAATTGTTACAATGTCACGGCGAAAGTTTCGCTTAAGCCGTTCGGCTGGACGATGCTGACAGCAGTTCCGGCAGGAAAACCGGTCAGATATTTAGACACCCAACTGACTGGGCCGATGACGGCAGAAACAACGATAATAAGACTTCAGATTGAACGGGACGGGACATTCATCCTTACCGACAAACGCAACGACAGAATCTATGGACCAATGAACGTCTTTGTCACTGACGCGGAAATCGGGGACGGCTGGAATCATGTATGCCCAGTCGGCGCGGCCGCCAGTTATTCAACCGGAAAAAATGCCGGGGTAAAATTGCTCGAAGACGGACCAGTGAGAACCGTATTCGAAATAACTCAGGAAGTTGAACTGCCGCAAGAAGTCAACTACTCCGGTAACTTGAATGAAAACTATTCAGGTATCAGGCAGAGCGAAAAATCCGCTATCCTGAAGCTTGCTACCCGGATTATTCTGGACGCGGATTCGCCGCTCATAAAATTACGTACAGAGATTGATAACAATATAAAAGATTACCGCTTGAGAATGCTGATGCCGACCGGTATTCCCGGAGCTTACGTGGCGCATCAGGCATTCTGTTGTCTGGAACGCCGGCCCGGGCGTTCAACTGATACGTCAGACTGGAAAGAACCGGAGCAGATCGAAAAAAACTTCAGCGATATTGTCGGCAAAAGGGATTCCCGGGGCGGCATTATGTTTTTCTCACGGGCAGGGCTGCACGAGGTCGGAGCGGTCGATAATGTCAGTGGCGACATGTACATAACGTTTCTGCGCGCATTCCGCCGGACCGTGGCGACAAACGGCGAAGGGCGCTGTCAGTTGCCGGGACAAATTGCCTGGGATTACGGATTCTATCTGGCGGACGCAGAAGACTGCGAAGGAAAAATTCACCGGGCCGGTCAAATCTACCGGGCTCCGCGGCTGAATTATACGGCGCATCGCAATACTGAATATTCACTGCCGGATGAAAGCCTCCTGAGTTTAGACTCTGACGCCGTGTGCATGTCGATTATCAAACCGGCTGAAACCGGCAAATCCAATGAAATGATAATCCGGCTGTTCAACCTTGAGGACACAACGCAAAAAGCAAAATTAAATTTTTCTATATCACCCGGTAAATGTGAAATTATTAACATGGAGGAACAAAAAATTGATGAAATCGCGATAAACAGTCCAGGTATAACGCTGGATATTCGTCCCAAACAGATTATGAGTTTGAAATTAACCCGTTGAAACATTATTATAGAAAAGGAGACAGAAAATGAAAAACAGAAGACAAGCCTTCACGCTGATCGAATTGCTGGTTGTAATCGCAATTATAGCCATTCTTGCGAGCATGCTTCTTCCCGCTCTCAATAAGGCCCGTGACAAAGCTAAAGCAATTGCCTGTGTCAGCAATTTAAAGCAACTCGGGGTCAGTATTAATATGTATTTGGATGACCACAAAGGAATTTTAATGCCGAACGCCGGGACCGGCGGAGCCAAACCGTGGTTTGTTTACTTGAAAGAAAACAACTATATCACTCAGCGTAAGATTACCTGGTGTCCCGCCATGGTACATGAAGTTGACAATCCTGACAGCAGCGTAATCGCATACGGTTCCAGAACCCGCGGCATTGCCCCGGGAGACGCCGACCACATTGACCGAATATTCGGAAGCTACGACGCCAAACCGGTCAATAAAATTATCCTGTCCGACTCAGTCCAATCTCCAACCGCCCTGAAACCTTCCGCCTATCTTTATACCACCAGCGTCCCTAATTTCACCGGGATAAACGCGGTTTACGCCCTGCACAACAAGAGAGCCAATTGTTTGATGGGCGACGGCAGAGTTGAACCTTTTACCATTACTCAGTTACTCAATGACCCGATTGCTTTCAATTCAAGACCGGACGGGCAAAGACGCTACTACTACGTGTACGAAGAAAACAATTAAATTAAAAATTAAAAACACAGTATGAAAAATTTGCAATTACTTTTATGTCTGGGACTCTTCCTGTTGTTCCCGCATCATGCCTTTTCACAACAAAAAACACTTCTCAATCCGCTTGACTTCGGAGCAAAGGGCGACGGAAAGACTGACGATACAGAAGCTTTTAATAAACTGAATGAGGCCATCGGCCGGAGCGAAGGTCCGGTTAATATCCATATCCCGGCCGGAATCTTCATGGTTAATCCTTTGAAAACACCTATGAGAAAACTGGCTCCCGGAATATTGAGACGCAAGTGCCTGATCTGGCTGCGAAGGGATCACAGCAAGGTAACCTGTGCCGGTCAAATAAAAATAATCAAAGGACCGGACTACAAAAAAGGCATGAAGAAAGGAGATGAATGGTATTGGTCGGTTGTGCTTATCCGGGCAAATTACTGTACGGTTGACGGACTCAATTTTTCAGGAAACGGCACGGGAACATATCGCGGCTGGATATCAAAACAGGCAAATCTCCGCTGGGAAGGAGTTTCCGCGCTCGGAACCGGGGACCATAAGACCGTCCACACCGGAAACCGGGTAGTCAATTGTAATATTGTCGAAGGCGGCGGTCAGGCGGTCGGGATGCAATTCCAGAATCAGGCGTTGATTGCCAACAATATCTTCAAAGACTCTTCCGGCGCCGGCTTTTCCGCCAGCCATGATTCGATAATCATGAATAACACTGCGACCAACAGTCACGATGCACCATACCTGGCC
This sequence comes from Victivallales bacterium, assembly GCA_963678305.2. GTDB lineage: Bacteria > Verrucomicrobiota > Lentisphaeria > Victivallales > Victivallaceae. Next base: position 68,218 of record CAXXVV010000009.1, on the reverse strand, counting down.
AATGGACGATGTAATAACATTATTATAGCTAACAATATCTCGCGTGGTACAACAAACGGTTCCGGCATAGATGTTGTAGGCTGTTCAAATGTTCTGGTCCAGGGCAATGTGATTGAAAATTCGGCGGCATGGGGCCTGCTGATCGGATACAGCGCCCAGCTAAAGAACGGTTGTGACAGAATTCTGGTAAAGGGAAATCTTTTCGTCAATAACTGCCGCAGCACCGACACTCCGATGAATGGTGAAGTATGCGTGGGCCGGCCCTGGAAACCAACGCCGAACGTCGGTAAGAACGTGACCGTCATGGGCAACAAGTTTATCATCAACGGCACGCACGGGAACTACAAGGGAAACTTTGTTTCAATAGCTCACGGCTGCGACGGAGTCGAAATAATCAATAATGTCGTTAATGGTAAAACAAACAAGCAAAACGCCATCATTACGATTTGGGCACCGGCCCGGAACTTGCGGTTTTCCGGAAATATGTGGATGGAAAAATCCAATGCTCAAGTGGCGGTAAAATCACCTGTGGAAGGGTATTTTGAACTAATCCGCAACCGTAATATAATAATGGCAAAAGACGCAAAATCTTTGCCTGATAAAATACAAGGTAAGTAAATGACCGGAAAAATTACAAGTCTAATATTTATCGGCTTTATGGCTATCGCAGGCGCCGCCGGAAAAATATCCTCACCGCCGGTCATTGATGGGAAGCTGACCGGAACTGAGTGGGACAGCGCCAGATATTTCAATAATTTCATTCCAACAGACAAAGGCAAACGGGTTCCGCGAGAGCGCTCCGAAGCCTGGTTCGGATATGATGATAATCGGATTTACGTCGCGTTCAAATGCTATGAACCGCGCCCGGAAACTGTCAGAACCGAAAATAAACGCCGGGATGGAAATATCTGGATGGATGATTCGGTGGAATTATTTCTCGATATAAACCGCAACAAAACGGATTACTATCATTTCATAATTAACCAGGCTGGTTATGTCTATGACCAGTTATGTCTGCCGGGCGAAGTAGGCGCGCACCGGGATTGGAACGCGGCAGGCCTCAAGATCGCCACCGGACAAGGAAACGGATTCTGGACGGTTGAAATGTCGGTTCCGCTGATGAATTTCAAGAACATCGGCAAAGAATGGGGTATAAATCTGTCCCGCAGCAAGCAAAATCCGGTCGAATACAGCAGCGCGGCCGGAATGAAAGAAGGATTTCATCGACCTGAACAGTTCCTTTTATTTACGAACGACATTGATCGTGACCGGTATCCGTGTTCATTGAAAATCAAATCGGTGGGCAATCGTGTCTCTGGAAAAAACCTCCTGACTGTGGTACTTGAGAATCATTCAGAAAACAAACAAAAAACTTTTTTGGTCAATGAAATAACCGCAAACGGCAAAGTTTTTTCAAAAAATGAAACACCTGTAACAATTCCTCCCCGGAGTACACAAGAGTATAAACTTGAGTATATCCTTCCGAAATCTGAACAATGCTTACTGACAAGCAGTCTGAGGAACGGTAAGCGGATAGTTTTTACCTGTTCCAGGGACATCAACTTGAAAATAGAGGCGCTCCCGATTGCAACCGGAAAAAAATCCGGTTATCCGGTATATATTGATGACAATAAAGTTATGGTGGTAAATGGCAAAAAGGTATTTCCATTGATCTTCTACCGGCAACCGCCATCTACTTACTCGGAAATGAAAAAATACGGATTCAACTGTGCCGAGGTGACCAACTACGCGAAGGACCCTAAATTATTCAAGGAACGTTTGAATGCCGCCGGACAAGCCGGTATCGGGATGATGTGTCACGACGACTTTTCCGGTAAACGTTTCCTGCGTTCGAAGTTGAAAAAGATTGTCAAAAAATACAAAGACCATCCGGCGCTGTGGGCCTGGTATCTGGCAGACGAACCGCAGAACTACGGAATAACCCCGGAAAACGCTGAAGACTTGTATCAGGTCGTTAAAAAAGCCGATCCCGGACACCCTGTATTCATAGTACACAGCGAACCGAAACTGTATGGTTCCTATGCCGGTGCATGCGATATTTTTGCCATAGATGTGTACCCGGTCCCGCTCAAACCACTGACGGCTCTCTCAGACGCGCTCGCTTTAGCCGGAAAAACCGTTAAATATAAAAAACCGGTTTGGGCAGTCTTACAGGCATACGGCAATTTTGCCGCGGGACGGCGGGCTCCGACGCCACTCGAACTGCGTTGTATGACTTATATGTCCATAGCTCATGATGTAAAAGGCATCCTCTGGTTTACCTGGTGGGCTCCGGAAATGAAAGGAACTCTTAAACAACAGGCTCCGGAATTGTTCAAGGAGGTTTTGAAGCTTACCGGTGAACTGAAATCGCTGGAACCGGTTTTGACATCGTCCCCGGTAAAGCAAAACTTCAAGGTCGAAGCCGGGAATCAAAAACCTTTATGCATCCTCAAGCAATTCGACTCCGTCCGTTATCTGTTCTCGGTTAACCCGTATCCGGATAAAATCCAGGTCAAGATCACTGTACCGGGTATGCGATCGGCAGAGTCACTATTTGAAAAAAAGAATATAAAAGTTAATAAATCATCCTTTCAGGACGTGTACGGCAAATATGCCGTCCGCGTATATAAAATCCAATGATCCGGAGACAAAAAATGAAAAGCGCAATCCTCAGTATTATAGGAGGTGTAATCCTGTCGACCATCACAGCCGGAGCTGAAACAACTTTATTCAAAGATGATTTCAGCGGAACAAAATTGAAATCGCTGTGGAATATCAAAGTCAGAAATGCGTCGCGGGCAACCTGGACCGTGGAAAATGGCGTATTGAAAGGCAAAGCATATCTCAAACACGCGGGGGTAGCGGCAATAGAGAACGAAAATTGGTCGAATTATGAATTAACGTCGGAATTCAAATTCAATAAAGACTCGAAAAATATGAATGCCGGTTTTCTGTTTCATTTCATGCCCCCGGGAACAAGAAATAAAATTTATTGGACCGGATTTATCTTTACGGTCCTGCCTGACAAAGTGAAACTACAGATGGTCGACCCGGTATGGCGTAAATTGAAATACGTCACTCTGGATAAAAAAATCGACACCACCGCCTGGCATAAAGTCAAAGTAGTCGTTGTTGAAGAGGAAATAAAATGTTATCTGGATGACAAACTGGTAATCAGCGAAATGTCCGGAAAACTCTCGAAAGGCGGAGCCGGACTCAGAGTTCTGCAAGGAGCAGTAACCTTGTTTAAAAACTTTTCAATCAAAGAAATTAAAGTTATGGAATGAAGATGAAACCCAAAGTAAAAACCGCGATCCTGGGAGCGGGACGGAAAAATATCGCTACCGACCAGCATTTGCCGGCAAGTTTGCAATCCGAGCTGGTTGAACTGGTCGCGTTATGCGACCGGCTCGAATCAGTCAACGACTTCGCCCGCGAGGCCGGAGTCAAAGCCTTCAATGATTATCCGGACATGCTGAGTGCTGAGGATATCGACATGGTTCAGGTTTGCACCCCGGACCAGTTTCACAGTGAACACGCCTTGATGGCCCTGGAAGCGGGAAAACATGTCCTGCTGCAGAAACCGCCGTGTATTTCCCGTGACGAGCTGCGTCAACTGCGCAACGCCGCAGCGCAATCAAAAGGGAAACTGAAAATCATCCTCAGTCAGCGCCGCTCCCCGTTGTCACGGAGTATCCGGCAGCACATTGAAAACGGTCTGGTCGGTGAGGTGCGCGAAATCATCATCCGGTATCGCGGCCACCGTTTTCCGATTGACAATCCAAACAGCTTTTATCTGAAAAAAGAATCCGGCGGGGTCTGGCTGCATAACGCACTGCACTGGCTCGACGAAGCCTTTTTCTATTCCGGCGTTCTGCCGGAATCATGTCAGATATTTACCGCCAGAAACGATGACGGACCGCCGGAAATGCTTGGCGAAGGCCCGAATTACTGGACCGCGGTATTCCCGATGGGAAAAGCGTCATGTCTGTTTGAGTACAATACTATGCTGATGCAGGACGGGATGCCCGGCGGTATGCAGCGCGTGATTATCGGCACCGAAGGCGAAATCCGGCAGGAATACGGTTCAGGTGACCTGATGCTTATTAAAAAGGGAGAAACCGCACCGCAAAAACTGTCTTTACTGGATAGTGAACTTGATGGAGCGGCAGCGGCAGTTAAAGCGTTTCAGCTAGGGATAGACGATTTCGCACGGGAAATTATCGACGGCGTCGAACGCGCGCCGTTTCTGAATGATACCCTTGATCTCTTTGAATTGTTATTTGCCGGTCTGGAGGCTGAAGATGAATAAGAAAATATATAATATCGGAGTAATCGGCGTCGGAGTATGGGGATGCCACAGCCTGGAACGTGAACTGTTGAATACCGGACGCTGCGTAATCAAAAGCGTGTGCGGCAATGATTCTTTCGGCGCGGGGCAGAATGAGGATGCTGTCGCGGCCGCCCAGGACTACGCAAGGGAATTTGACGCCGAATATGTTGAGAGTCCGGCTGAAATATTCAACGATCCGGAGATTGATATTGTTTCGGTTATGACCGCCCCGGCCTTTAAGTCCGAATACCTGATCAAAGCGCTTGAAAACAACAAATATGCGGTCACTGACAAGCCTCTGGGAATGTCAGTGGCAGAAGTTGAAGCGGTTTGCGAAGCGGAAAATAAATCGCAGGCACACGGCTTTATGCTTTGCGGTTATCATACCCGTCCCGCCGCGGCAAAACTTATCGGAATGATCCAATCCGGTAAATTCGGCGAGATCAAGGCCGTATCCGTCCGCTTGAATTTTACCGGCGGCATCTACCCCGGTTTTAAACCGACCAAACGCTGGCGCGGGGAAATCCCGGGCGGCGAATCGGTTACCATCGGCTCACACGCTTTATTAACGGCGATGAAACTGGCAGGAACTCCGGTCGCTGACTCTTTCTGTCTCAGGAAGAATAATTTTTATGCGGAATACCGCAACGCCGACGCGGATGATTACGCCGTATACAACCTGAAGTTCGCCAACGGTGCTGCGGGAAACGTCTGTGTCGGCCGCCTGCCCTACCGGATTCCCAACGAAGACATCACGCTTGAAGTTACCGGAACCTCCGGTTATGCCCGGATCACCGGAACCGAATTGCAGGTTTATCCGTCAGGCGAGATTTTTGACGGAAGTTTCAACGCCGCCGAATTAAACAAGCGAGTGTTCAGCCGCTTTCTCGATTCGATCATCAATCCGGAGATCACTCCAACCGCGACCTTTGCCGATGGTTTGGCTTTGCAAAGGATCTTTGCCGAATGACACAAATCTGAATGTAAACTATGCCAAAATTGTTTGCTACGTGGACACATTGGTCTTGAAAACGGTTCTGAATCCGGCGATAATTGATTTTGCCGGATTGACCGACTTGCCGGAAAAAATGAAATAATATCACTGACGGCACAAGGATCATCGTTTTTGTTTTATTTTCAATCTCGACATAATTATTCGTTTTTGAACGGTCGCTACTTGACAAAATCAGTTTCAGGCAGTATTAATAGCATATGCCATTAATAACTAATTCCTGAGCTTCACAGGCAACCAACTGCCTGCCATGCCCGAAAATGAAGAGATGAAAATGTCTAAGAAGCAAAAAAATCCAGAACGGTTGATCGATCAGTTCAAATTGCGTTTTGAACCGAACTATATAGCACATGCCGATGAAGAAAACCTGTTTCGTTTCGCTTTTAACGAACATGTTCCGGTAATCCTCAAAGGCCCTACCGGATGCGGAAAAACCCGGTTTATCGAATATATGGCCTGGGCTTTGGACAAACCGCTGATCACGGTATCGTGCCATGAGGACCTGACCGCGAGCGACTTGATCGGACGTTATATCTTTGTCGGCGATGAAACCGTGTGGGAGGACGGTCCTCTGACTCTGGCAGTCCGCTACGGCGGCATCTGTTATCTTGACGAAGTGGTCGAGGCCCGCAATGACACCACAGTCGTCATTCATTCACTGACCGACGACCGCAGAATGCTTTATATTGACAAGCGTCAGGAAGTAGTCCGGGCGCATCCTGATTTCATGATGATCATGTCCTACAATCCCGGTTACCAGAATGTCATGAAAGACCTGAAGCAGAGCACCCGGCAACGTTTTATGTCGCTGATCTTCGATCACCCCGACATCGAAACCGAAACCCGGATAATCACCAGCGAAAGCGGCGTTGACAACTCTACCGCGAGAATGCTTGCCGCCATGGGCGAAAAGATCAGGAACCTGAAAGGCTACGGCCTTACCGAAGGCGTATCCAGCCGGTTACTGGTCTACGCCGGACGTCTGATCAAGGCCGGAGTCGAACCGGTCGAAGCCGCCAGGATCGCGATCGCCCAATCCCTGACCGACGACCCCGGAATGATTCAATCGGTAATGGACATTATCAATCTATTCTTCGGCCCCGATGAAAACGAATGAAGAACTGCTTAAACACGGCTTTGACCTGAAGTCCGTCACCTGGGGCTACCGGGATAAATTTCTCGATTTTATCGATCAGCTCTACGATGACAAGCTGCTGGGCGACGACAACCGGGAGGCTACCGACGCCTTTTTCTCTATGATGTCACAGGCGGGGTTCAATAATATTTTTGACCACGTCCTGATCAAATTCCTTGAAGCGCTGTCGCCGGAAACCAACTGGATTATGCGCATTCCATCGTTGTTCAGCGACTGGTGTTCGCTGGGCGCGGATTTTGCGCAAAGCAACATCGGTTACGGGATGAAATACTTTGAGATCTGGAACAAGTCCGGTTTCGGACAAACACCCGAAGAAGTATCCTACACCATTGACAAGGCGCGTTTCCTGAACAGCCTCAACATGAAACTGAGCCTGACTTTTCTCGAAACATTCGAGCAGTTGCACCGGCACCTTGATTTCCGGGGAATCGACATCTTTATCGAATCGGCCCTGAAAATTCACCATCGCAACAAGAAGAAAGCCATCGAATTTCTTTCCCTCAAGACTAAAACCTCGAAACACTATCTGAAAATGATCTCCTGCGAGGCCAGACTTGACGACGTCCGTTCACGCCTTAAACTGCTGGTCACCTCGATTTGCGCTCACAACATCGATATTCAGGATCTGAGTCAACTGGACTCGGACGACCTGATTCTGCGCGGTTCTACCGTGGTCGCATTCAACAGTTCGTTTCATTTCCCTGGCAAAGCTTCGCTTTATGAAACCGCGGCGGAAAACCGGGACTGGTACATGTTCGCCGCCGCGATCAATGCCGGAGCGATATTCTTCAAAAGTTTTCCGGCGGTTCACGGTTCGCCCGGAGCCGAAAGCGCCATGTCCTATATCGCAACCGGTAAATCCTCGTTCCATACTCCAATGTGCAACCTGTTCGTAATCGTCGAAACCTGCCGGGTCGTTAAAAACTGCCTGCTGTTTTTCAAGGGCCTGCGACCACTGGCCCGACGGATCATCAAGCTTGAAACCTCGATGCGCAGCGATATGGCTACTTTCCCGGACATGGTGCTGAAAAACATTTTACTCAAGTATATCGGTGTAGAAGAATCGGTGCCGGAACCGGTCGTCCGGGCGGAAAAAATTATTGCTTCCATTATTGAATCCTCCAACTCATTTGACGATACCGCCAACGCAATCATCCAGCTTGTCAATGAAAGCACCGACGCAAAATTTATCGAAGCCGGTTTTGATGCCCATCTGGCCCCCCTGCCGTTCTTTTCGGACATGCTTTATCCGGCTGAAATATCCTCTCCTGAACCGGATGCGGTTGACCTCGGCAGTCAGGACGATCCCGAATCACGTAAAACCCCGGATGACGACGAGGAAAACCCAATCGAGGAACCGGACTCCGGCGACAGTCAGCCATCGGAAAAAGATAAAGCCAGGGATGAATTGAAGGTCGGCTTTTTTTATGACGAATGGAATTTTCTTGATAATGAATACTACGACAAATGGTGCATTTTAAGGGAAAAGAAGCCCAAAAGCAATAACGCCATTTCCTTTGACAATGACTTTCTTATGTACGTGGACCATGTCAGGAAAATATTTGAGGCCATGAAACCGGATATCGTCAGGAAAGAAAAATATCTCAGTTCCGGAGACAATATCAATATGAATCTGCTGATGGATTTCCTGAGCGAACGCAAGGCGAAAAGACTGCCGGAAGTCAATTTTTATGAAAAGCCCTACATTAAAAAACGGGATATAGCCGTCGGCATCCTGATCGACGTCAGCGGCTCAACGGCGGAGAAATGCGACGGCGATGAAACAATTCTGGATATCGAAAAACGTTCGGCCCTGATTCTGGGCGAAGGTCTGTCGGTGGTCGGCGACCGTTTCGCGTTGTACGGCTTCACCGGCAACGGCCGGCAGAATTCCGAATTTTATATTTTCAAGGAGTTCGACGACGAGTGGAACAACGAGACCAAGCAGGTTTTATACGGCGCCCATCCCGGCAGTTCGACCAGAATGGGCGTGGCGGTCAGGCACGCCGGACGTAAATTGTCCGAATGCCCGGCCCGGAAAAAGATCCTGATCGTCATCACCGACGGCAAACCGATGGATTCGGGTTATGACGCCGCCACCCGTTACGCCCAACATGATGTCCGGAAATCCAACGAGGAAAACCAGCTTCTCGGTATCGATTCGTTCTGTATCTCGACCGAAGAAAACAAAATGGAAGACCTGGACATCATGTTTCCTCGCGGCCGTTACGTCATCATCAAACACCTTAACGAGCTTTCCCAGGCCCTCTCGAAATTATACATCGGAATTACTAAATAACTTCCCGATACTCACAGAGAATTAACTCCCCCGGGAACGCGGACGCATGCAGGCGTCACCGCCTGCAAGAAAGTCACAGCAGTCAGGTTCTACACACTCCAGTAAAATCGCGTTCAACATATCCCGGCTTTAAAACGGACACGAGACGTGTCCTTGATGCGGACGGGACGTCCGCGCTCCCAGGGGGGACGCTTGATAATAATATGGCCCCGCTCCCGGGGGAATAAGGGTATTTCAAGCTTTCAGGGTTGGTTCGCCGTTTTGATAAAATATGATGGCGGCTTGACGCTGATTCAGGGTTTGACAATTTATTTTGTCGTTTTCGACAGATAGTTCGACGACCCGGTCAAGAATGTTCTCGGGAATCGCCATAATCGAGTCTGAACAGTACACCGCTTTGAGTTCTCCGGGTTGCAGGGCAACGGAAATATTTTGATTCGTCCCGTAGCTGACCAGAGCCGACTGGCTAAGGTTTTCCTCAGTGTTCAGCAGGTATAGAATCTGGTAATTTTTTTCCTCGTAAACCGCATACCGGACCCGGTCCGACGCCTCGACTGTCAAGCCTCCCTGCCAGGCGGCATTGAAGTGCTGCAGCAGATCACGATAGAAGTTTTTCAAACCGGGATGTCCGGGAAACTCGAGCGAATTAACCAGAAACGCCATACCTTCGCCGTATTGATTAGCGGTCAGAACAACGTCCTGATCGTGCCAATCCCGGTCGACAAATTTTTCCGAACCGATCGCCAGCACTTCCGCTGTATCGATATCAATTGCCGCCATCGGAAATGAGCCATCGCAATATTTAGGATCACAGTTCGGTGACCAGAGCGGAAACAGATAATTGCCGCGCGACGGATTCTGCTTGAATTTTACTCCAAGCGGCAGATCACGCCCCGTCGCCGGATCGACCGTAACCCCGAATAGTTCGCGTACGTCATCCACACTGGTCAGGGTGAATGGCTGATTACGTCCGGTAGCACTGTTCAAATGGGCGACTGTTGCCAACAGATGTCCGCCACCGGCGACAAAGCCTTTCAGTTTATTCATTAATTCGTCAGTCATACTGTTCCAGCCCAGGAACAGCAGACAGTCATACTGCCGCATTTGAGCAAGGGAACATTCAGCCGGAATAACATCGAGCTGACCGTAAGGCGGATTGCCGGAAAAATCGCCAGCGCCGCACTTGTAGCGGAACTCCCACGGCAGGCGTTGATAGAATGTGTTGAACAACTCCCACGATGCCTCGGCAGAACCGTTTTTCATCGCGTCATTGTCACGCTGGCCCCAGACATGGGTCTGACCGAGTGCGGCGAAGCTGTCGAGATTACCGTGGATTACCGCCATTTTCGCTTTCGGGAATCCGGCCGGGCGCGGATGAGCCTGCGCGAGCCGCGCCAGATCTCCAACCGCGTCCCTGAATTGTTTTACTTTAGGGTGATCGGTGTCATATTTTTTGCCGAGGGCTTTGTAGTCCATCAAACCATGTTCAGCATAAATCGGGTCGGCCCCGCGAATAAAAGCATGCAACAGTGAATTTTTCCAGCGTTTGAACCAGAGGTCGTCATGCTGATTGCCGCCATACCAGACCATTGCCATATCGACCCCGAACCGGTCCTTGTCAAAAGCCTGAGTCGCGCCTTTAACCGCCGAGTAGAAAAATTCATTGTTCGGATTATAGGTCACTTCCAGGTCAACGCGGTCTATCCCGGCTTTATAGAGGTGTTTGGCAACTCCGCCTGAGGCTTCGATACAGATCAGCGGCGAAGAAATTTTTTCCTGTCCGGCATATCGCAGGACTCCCCGCAGACGTTCGATCAACTCCTTTTCCGCCAGGGCAAAATCCTCTGTCGCACTCAACGGCATGCAACTGTCTTTGACATATTCCCGGGGCCAGTACAACATCAGGCCACCGTACTCGCACATGATCAGGGAGCCGTCGAAACAATCCCGGTATTCCGCAACGATTTTCGCGTGTTCAGCCCGCTCCACCTTGCGATATTTATCGGTCAATTCGCCGGTAAGGCGATTGATCATTTCGTCCATGACGAATTTGCAGTCATGTTCCCGACAGAACCCGGCCACTTGCGACAACTTTTCATTATCCCAGGGACCGACGAACAGAACCGTGTAATTCCCGAGTTTTTCTTCCCGCATAACTTCAAGCGTAGCCGTACCGTAACCAGACTCGCTCATGCCGCCAACTTTTACATATTGATATTTACTCATTACTTTATCCGGAATATTCTGGTTTCGTGTCGTTTCATAAACATACGGCATCTGCCGTTTTCAAGTTGGATTTGCTCTCCGCTGATCGCATCCTCAAGCCGCTCAGCGTTTCGCATTATCAATTCCTTTTCGCCGCGGGAACACGCCACATAAGCGATCATCGAGCGATTGGCGTAAATCACATCTTCCGAATCGGTGTACAGGTGAACTCCGGCATTTTTCAGCAGGGATCTCAGAACCCGGGACGGCAAATTCGGAACGGCGGAAAAAATCGATGTCCAGCCGGGATGCCTTTTCAGCGCAAATCCGGGAATATCCGTATGCAAAAAGCCCAGCGCAGTTGCGTCAGGGTCTGAGATACCGATGATCGGTTTAATCGGGATTTCAGGATTCAGCCAGCCGAAGCGAATATCTTCATCCGCCATCAGATCCACCCGGTCCGGGTCCATCCAGATGGACAGGGGCATGTCGTCTTTGACCTCGAACAGATTCATCCCGACAAGACGACCGGCAGTTTCCAGTGAAAATTTCCGGTCCCGGGTATCGCCTTCAAGCAGACCGGGAGCGAAAAAGAACATCAGTGTCCGGTTGTCCGATTTCAGTTTGTCAACTTTGGTCCGGATAGCCTGATCGGTCAGGAAAAGATTGAGGAATACCACAACTTTATAACGCGAATGATCGGCGTAATCAAGGAACGAATTAAGTTCGTGACACTCCACCGGAGCGCCGGTCGGGGAGAATCCGGCCATACTTTCCAGAATCAAACGACTTTGAAACGGCGCGTTCAACCGCATGGTCTGAACACTGCGTTCATCAACCACCACGGCTACTTCACCGACCGGGGCACGATCCGTCTGCAATGCATCCAGACCGACTCGATGCAGGCCGCCGATAATTTCATTGCGATACGGCTCTTTGAACCACGAAGCCCCGAGGCTGTACCACCACATCTGCTGTCCTGAAGCCATTACTTGAGCAAAATTGCGCCGGAAAAACATTTCATCGTGCCATTTGTCACGGGTGGAACAGTCAGTATTGGTAGTTCTGGCGAAAACCGGGAAATGATCATCTTCGGCAAAAACAAGTTTCCCCCGGTGAGCACCGGAATCCGCAAACGGCCCAAGCGTCATATTATAGGTAAATGCGCCTTCGTCCCGACGAAAACGGTACTGGCACGGACTGCAAATAAAATCAACCAGGTCACTGTCAAGGATCTTACGCAAACCCAGATGACCGGATTGCGACAAGTTCTGGAAAAAACTCAGTTCGGTCGAGTAGCCGTAAAAGAAACCGACAATTTTAGGACTGTCTTTGTAAAGGGCCTTGATAGTACCGGCAAAATTCAGGATGATATCCGCCATGCGATGATTCAGCCATTTGGAGAATTCTTCAACAATCCCGCCTTCGCCGTCGGTAGCCAGAAATTCGCCATAGCCGGGCGACTGACAGGCCAATGGGGACGGCACCGGTTGCCCGAAACACGATATCCCCTGCTGTTCAAGATAAGACTTGAAAGCCTGCTGTGACGGTTGGCTGAAATCGCATACCGCTTCCGGCACAAACGTTCTGATGAACCACTCATTGGAATTGAAAGCGCAGGGCAGCCACCCGAAAACCCGGTGAGCGTAATCACTGCCCCGGACATGAGCGACAATAGCTTTTAAACAGTCAACGGCATGGGTATCCCAGAACTCATCGCCGGGAGAAATGGCAGTGGTATTATCGCCGCCATCCGCCCTGCCCCACGGATTGCGGAATTCGATCAGGTTGGTCGGATTCCCATTCGCGTCAAGATACTCGTCAATATACCACTGCGGATGAAAAACCGCGGCCTGCAGACGGACGCCGAAATACGCTTTCGGCATATCGGCCGGGGTATTCGCATCATAAAGCTCCAGCACTTTGCGGACGCGATGGTCAAAATCGGTAAAATCGTATTCCCCTGCCCCGGTCCATTTCAGGAACAGCGGCACCCAGCACAAATTTATGCCGTTTTTCGCCATTGCTGGAATCTCGATTCCGGCAGCGTCAAGCATAGCTTGAGAATCAGGGGTTTCAGTGATCTTGAAAAATGTAAACGGCTGGACCTCGTCATCAATAAACATTGACATACCGCCCAGATGTTTACCAACTCTGGTTACAATCTCTTTGGGTTTCATATTGGACAACTCTTGTTAAATGGATTTTTCCGCTGGAAATTCGCAACAGCCGCACTTGCCTGACAGTATATGCCTGGCGTCGTTAAGGAAAACAAAGCTGCCGTCGCAACGGACTGGATATTCCGAAGCCCGGTCAAGAATGAACGAGCGGCCAATTCCGAGACTTTGCGGTATCGCGCCGTCCTCATCGCGGTTATCTCCGATTGTCGCTATCTCTGCCGGGTCGATATCCAACCGGTTCAGAGCACGCTGCCAAACTTCGGTGGAACTCTTGCAGCCGTTGACAATATTAGTCGCGAAAATATGATCGAACAACGGCGCGCCCTGCATATCGGCCAGACCGGCAAATTCCAGTTTGAACAGGCAGCCCCAATAGGGATTGTTACTGATTATGAACAACTGTTTGCCGCGCCCGGCGAGTTCTTTCACGGTTTCCACCATATCCACATAGCATCGTAAATTATCACGGTGCCACTGCCGCATCCGGTTAAATGCCTCGGACCGGCTGAGCTTGAATTTGACCACCAGATCAATGTAGTCCCAAAAGATATTATGGTGGATCTCGTCGATCATCGCCGCTTCAGCTTTTTCCCGGTCCCAGCCGGATTCAACCATCATATCCCGGATAATCGGGAACAGAAAATTTCCGGCCAGCAGATTGACCGACGCCATCGCGCCCGGTTTATAATCGGTGATCGTACCATCGATATCGACAAAGAAATAATTTATTGAATCAAATTTCATCTTAAATACTCAGTTTAAAACCTTCAAGGTGATCATTAAAATTATTGCCGAACATCAAAATGCACCGCAACGGCGGCAGACACGAATAAAGCCGGATATGAACGAGTTTCCGGTCACCGTGTCGCAGCGGATAATTGAAGGCGATTCCGCCTTCGGGACGATGGAATGAAGGCAGCGCCAGCATTCTGGTATGATGATTGAACAACCGGTCACGGTCAAACCACATCGTCATACCGACATCAGCCGTGGCCGAAATGGTTACATCACCAGGCTTGACATCTTTATTCCCGACGTCCAGGAAAGTAAACAGATCGAGGGAATTGGCACGGTCGGCATACGGAGACAAATCGAGATCCAGACCGATTGTCGTCAGGATATTGCCGGATAACGCTTCCGGACATTTGCCGGTTCGCAGCAATTCCTCTTTGATGGTCTCTGTATCGTGTTTTTTCCGGTCCAGGACCAGCCAGCGACCGCTATCGAAAGTGGACGGTTCGCCTGGCTCCAACGGCTGATAATCCGGATAGAGCGTTGCCGGCAACACTTTTTCGACCTGTTCCTTAACCGCCACCGTGCGATCAATCAATTCCGGCAGAGTGCGGACAATTCCTTTGATCTGACCGACAAACTCGCCAAGACAGATATCAGGAGAAAGGCTGTCCAGCAGAAAAGCCGGAATAACACTGCTGCCGCGGCATATTCCCATAATTGCGCCGCAAGTTGCCGCGGTACAGTCGGTATCGCGCCCGCAATTGATCGCCAGCAGAATCGTCTTGATAAAATCCCCTTCGCCCCAAAGCAGAGCAAAGAGAATAAACGACAGGTTCATAACGCAGTCGGTAAAGTTGTGATGATAAAACTTACGGATAATTATCAATCTTGCTTCTTCAAGCTCACAACCGTTCTCGTATAATTCAAAAATAAAGGTCAACGCTTTGCGCAGCCTGGTTTCCGACGGAACTTCAGCCAGGGAAGACTTCAGTGTACTTATCAACTCGTCACCGGCAAAAAGCCGGCTTTCGGCTCTGGCCAGGAAAACTTCGCTCCAGACGCCCTCGCCCCAATGATCGACCACGGCGTCACATGAGGCAAAGTAGCCGGCGGCATCGGGCCGTCCCGGAAATACCGCGGCCCAGATCTCCGAACGAATCGTCGCCCCCATGCCGTCGGTAAACAGATTATTATCCCAGCCGGAAGCCGGAGGCATAATGCCACGCTGGATATTGCGGATCGCCATGCTGTATTCATCACAGCCGTGCCGGATGTCCTCGACCCATATTTTCGCCAGTTTGTCAGTATCCAGTTCAAGGCCGTATTTTTCCAGAGCCAGCAGCCAGACCAGCTGTAGCTCCAGATCGTCATTCGGCACATCCTGAATATTGATATCCTCCCGGCGCAAATCGGGCTGGAACGGCACGCCCTCAAAAGGCATGCCGATCGCTCCGCCGAGGCATTTACCCGCCCAGCATCCGTATACTTTATCGCGATAGGTTTCAGGAGAAATTTTCATGATTAGAATCAGGTTCCTTTTATGTTTATTTATAATAGTTTACAGTTTACAGGCGCCAGTTGCCAGTTCAACTCACAACTCATCACTTAATGTCAATACAATAGACGTGACGTTCAAGGGCCTTAAACTTATCGTTAATCCTGCCGTTTTCCACCTTGACTGAACGGTTTTCAAATTTTACGGCCCCTTTGGTATCATACTTGAACTCCGCCGGCAAAGTAATGACCGGATTAGTGTCGCGGTTTGCAATATTTACCGCGATAATATAGAGTTTATTACCGAGTTTACGAGTTAAAAACCGGATCGAACTGTCGGAAATCATTGCCGGAGATGTTTTTTCCAGCGAAAAGATCACATCCTGGAGTCCCAGCAGTTCTTTGTTCAGTTGTTTAACCGCTTTCCAGTTGCCGGGATAATTCGGCAGACCAAGGAAATAAGTTATCCCGGTACAATGAGCTGCGATCGAACCGTAGGTCTGGGCCATCTGCTCATCGAAAGTAGGCTCCCGACGGTGATTATGCATATTGTTGCCGACGAGGAAATAGAAACACGGTTTGCGACCGTCTTTGCCGACCTGCCACATGATATCGGCCTGCTTGACAAGATCCTCCACTTCGCGGTTTTCCCGGTTGGTCAAATAATCATCAAGCATCATGATATCGGTATTCATATCGGCAAAGCGGGCCGGAATCCCCATCACGGTATTATTCATGAAAGTGGGATGATACGGCAGGAGCTTGCGGTATCTGGTCAAGAACTCTTTTACATCCTGAGATTTCGCATACAATTCAGGTTCGTCAATCACCAGCCAGGCAATTATCGCGGGATTCGTATATTTTTTAGTAACTTCCTCCGGAGTTATTTTTCCTTTGTAACGCCAGGTTGAAATCCAGAATATAACTTTAAGTCCTTTTTCGTTTGCCGCTTTCAGGAACTCCTGAATCGCCGGTTCCGCATTCGGATTGGCAACAACCATCAGGGTCTTGAAGCCGTAACTGGCATAAAGCGCCACTTTGTCACGCACAACTTCAAGCCGTTTATTCAAACTGGAGTGTACCGAGGCAAGGGGAGCTACCACCAGGATCGGTTTGCCGTCGACCACCAGGCATCGCCGCTGATGATCAATCTGAGTCGCGCCTTTGAGATACGGCTTTTTGATCAGCGTGGTATCTCCTTCCAGGACCTTCTTTGAACCGTCGAACACTTCAAGCTTTACCTGATGAGTACCGTCCGCCAGGCCTTTCAAAGGAACTTTGACGGTAAAGTTTTTAGCCAGTTTCACATTCAGACGAACCTTGCCGACCGTCAGCAATCCTTTGAGCTTGTCAGCACCAGGCAACTGCAGAGTACCGACAATAACCGCATCCGGTTCGTTCATGTAATAATTATACCGGGTATACAATTCAATCGGCCGGGAAATCGAGATCCTGACCGGAGAACAGACCTGAACAGCACCATCCTTCAAGATCTTGACCGTTGCTTTTACCGCTTTTTTCGACGTCATGGCAAACGGAATCTGGATGTGATTCGGGCCGTTTTTCAATTGTACTGCGGCCTGTCCCAGCAGCTTACTGCCGGCAGCGTCAAATAACTGGACCTGAGCTTTAAACGGTTTACCGGTGTTGTTGACTACATTACCACCGACAGTTTTTCCCATAAGAATAAAGTTAACCGGTTCCAGCGCGTAATTAACCACCACATCCGCCGGACAAACCAGCGTCGGATAATATTCCGGTTTGTGGAAATTAACCTGCGGATATTTAATCAACGAAGACGCCTGCCCGGTTTCAGAACTGTTGCGTCCAAGATTAAAGCCCCACTTATTGGTCATATTTCCCTGGGCAATCGCGGCAAACGGAATCTGTACTTCATAGTCGATAGATTTTGTTTTGGGATTGATCTTAACCGCAGTAGGCCATTCGGTGTTCCAACCAATGTTACGGCCAAGTCCGACGTCGGCCTTGGACCCGGCGGCGTTCAGGCCAAGCTGATAGTAGACTTTGCCGGTTCTGGCAGGATCAAGAAAGATCTCAATACAGTCTTCACCAAAAAGGCGACCGCTGTCTTTAGGATATTTGTTGGCTTTTATCTTGCTTATATCGCTGACGAAACTGCGTACCGCAAGATACAAATTATCCTTGTCGCATCCGATCCAGGCAACAGTTTTTGCTTGTGCCGGCTTTTCTTTAAACAGGAACTGATCAATTCTGGTTCCGTTTTTGGCCCATATTTCTTCAATATTTCCATCAATGACCGGGGCTTTGGCAAATTTATTCAACTTGATATCAGCCGGACGGGTGACAACCTCTTTTTCTTTTGAAAACTTGTCTTTGTCAAGCGAGCTGGCCTGATATTTGGTTGCTTTTGTGCCAAATTCTATCTGCACGTCATCAGCCCAGACAATACCGGGCTGTTCAAACCTTAAGCCGCACCTGACCACGCTGCGCGACGGTTTCAACAATGGAAATTCATAGCGTTTCCAATCTGTCGAAAGTAATACTTTTTTCCGATGCCATTTAGTTCTCATTTCCCAAATTTCCAGGATGACCGGGAAGTCCGGTTTGTTCGCTTTCAGATAAACACTGAAGACAAAAGGCGTTCCCGTGGATATACCTGTATCAAAGGTCAAAAAACCGTTTTTGGCGGTAAGTTTATTGAATTCCATTTTGAGGCCATAGTCACCGGAATGCTTGACATCCTTGTCGACAACCCAGGTCTTGTGGAACTCCTCAAGCGGTCCCTTGAAGTTGAAATTACGCCGGGTGTAATTGTCATAATAAGTTGGTACGCCTTCCTGCAAATATTCAAACGAGCTGTTAACCGCCAGATTGGGAGAAGACAGTTTGTCCTGCAAAGCGAATAATTGAAAATCCTCCACGATACAATTCATGCGGTAACTGTGGAGCAAAATAGCATTCTTTTGCGGCATATTGGAAACAACAAAAGAAGCCACTTGTTTACCGTTTACTTTATAAACATATTTGACAGCAGAACTCAGTTGCTGACGGCTGATATAAATCTTGTTGAATTTACCGGTTTCAAAACGCTCGATGTTGGCAATATGGCCCTTGGAGTGTTTTTCACCGGGCAACCGGTAGACAACCCAGGCTTTACCGTCCATGCGGATCAAAAACTTGATACCGTCAATATCCACGCCGCAAAAACCGAATTTCTGGTCTTTTGCTTTGAGCGCGGCAATATCGACTGAAATAGCGAAATCGCCTTTGACCTGCCGTCTCAAACGAATTGATTTCCCATTATCCAGAAATAGTTTGCCGTTTTCCGGCTTAACCCCTTTTGTGGCTTTCCAGTTTTCCGCGAATAAACCCACTGTATTAAAGTCATCACTGAAAATCGGGACTCCGGTTTCTCCGAGAACCGGCAGCGCCGTCAACAGCATTAATACTAAATATGACAATTGTTTCCTCATTTTTATTCCTTTTTTTACAGTCGTTAAATCATTCGATGTTCAAAGTGTTTTATGGAGGGCGAGTGTCCCACGAGCCGCCCGTCTGCACAACATGTCCGGCTCAACGGAGTTTCGCCCTCCAAGGATGAATGATCAGATCGAATTTTTTCGTGTTTCTTTCCTTCGATGTTCGATGTTCGATGTTCATATATATTTTGGGCTCATTCCTCCGGTTTAAGTTTAAAGTTATCAAAAACAGCTTTTGTTTTGTATGCCATAAAAATTAATTTACGTTTTTCGTTTCCGGGGTATTCAAAAGAAATGATCTGCTTGTCATTGACTTTACAGGTATATTTGAACCCTTTTTCAATCTTCTTGCTAACAACCGTAACCTTGTCCAATTTTCCAAATTTAAATCCGAAAATCTTGCCGGCGTTACCGCGACTTGTTTTTTCTCCGGGTAAACGGTAGATTCCCCAGTACAAACCGTCATTGCGGATCATAAATTTTATCCCGTTGATGTCAAGACCTGAAAACCCGAGAACCTTTTTTCCTTTTTCCGGCTCCGGAATCGCCAGGTCAAACGACAGTGTAAAATTGTCCGGCACATTTCCTTTGAACTGAGCGGTTCCGCCGTGATTAAAACTCAGTACTCCATCCTTGACTGCGACATTCTTCCCGGACAGTTTCCAGTGGGTCGCCGACTTTATCGCGTCGCTGAAATCATCCGAGGATACGATTGCTTTTTCAGCGCAGATAGCAGCGGCGGCAATAAGAAATGCCGAAGCGGTCATCATTGTCTTTTTCATTTAGTCCTCCGTATTATTTGTATAGTTTTCATTAGTTTTACCTGTTTATATTTTTGATCATGTTCAGCTTCCACGTTATTAAAACCATTCGATGTTCAATCTTCAATCGGGATTGTCTTTATCGGGTCAGCCAACTGCCCTTGCCCCACTTTTTTTGTATTTCAGTCGTGTCCGGAGCCACACCGCTGTTATCAGCCGGCAGAGCCCCGTATCGGCATACCTCATAACGTTTTTTAGGCTCACAGTGACCGTCAACATAAGCAATCGGCGATCTGCCGTCGTGCCGGTCCCCGACAATGTAGTAAGAAGAATCGATATACGAATCGTATTTCTTATCTCCATCCCCGTCGGCGTTCATGATTATCTGGCTGGCCCGTCTGATTTGCGTAACTTTACATTTTTTGTCGTCACCACCATTATATCTGAAATATCCCAGCGTTGGATTATATCCATACGATAAATCCTGAGCCCCCCAACCATAGTCAACAAGGGAAGGACAAATAAAGAACTTGGGCTTGACAATGGAGAATTTTCCCCAGTCGCTAATTTCCGCATTGATCATGCTGGCGGCATTACCGTACCAGAACCGCTGCGGCCCCTGCTGATAGTCGTATGAAGGCAGATAATCATCACTGGCCTGGGTATAGAGAATAATTCCCAAGGCGACCTGTTTCAGATTGTTTGTGCATTTGATCGCTTTAGCTTTGTCCCGGGCTTTGTTCAAGGCCGGAAGCAGCATTGAAGCGAGGATCGCGATGATCGCGATCACTACCAGGAGTTCAATGAGTGTGAACTTTTTTTGTCTTGTTGTTTTCATTTTTGTCTCTTCTCCTTTTTTGCGTTGAAAAATCCTTTTTATTCTTTTGCGGTTCTAAAACTTATTGGGGGTAAATTTACTTCATTATACAGATTAGGGATCGCGGCATTGCCCCAGCAATAGCGGGCAAATAACGGTTTTACCACTTTATCCGAACTCAAAATTATTTTATTACCGGAGATATCCGCTTGCGCCGGATAATATTTTTTATCAGAACCCGCTAATTCAAAGTGGCGTACCGGCTTACCGTCTGCTGAGTGAAATTTCTCAGCATACTTGAACGTCAGGATAAGTTTGCCGCCTTCTTGAACCACCTTGACGCAACGCGGAAAATCAGCTTTCAAATTATTTTTTCCATAAAGATATTTCAGCGCCAGATTCGCCAGACGGCGGGCAATATACTCTTTAGAGCGCCCGCCCGGATGCAAGTCGTTAACATCACCGATATCACCAGTCACGGTAACAAAGCTTTTGCCGTCGGCGTCGGCAAACGCCTGCTGCTGCTCCCAGAGTTCGGCTATATTGCGTTTGTTGCCGTAGCCCTTCCACGGACAGGGCTCGACGATGAAGAAGTTCAAATCAGGGTTACGAAAATCCTCGCGGATGCCGTTGCTAAAAGCAACCAGTTTTTCCCGGTATTGTTTATCCCCGACATTGCTCTCACCCTGATACCAGAAAAATCCTTTTACCGCCATTGGTACCAGCGGCGCGATACAGCCGTTATACAGGAACGTTGGATAACGACGCTGCTGATTGACCGGAACCCGGGCCGGAATATCCAATACCGGAACCGGAATATTGGCCGCCGCGTTACTCTTTGCATGCTTCAACCACTGCCGGATATATGCAAACTGTTTTTCGGCATGTTTTTTATATTCCGGAGTTCCGGGACGAATCAGTTTTAATTTGCTTTTTAAATCCTTCAAATTGTCAACCGAATCATACCCTCTCATGGATATCCACGGTTCAATCGACGTGCCGGCCATTGCCGTCAAGACATAGCCCTGAGGAATCCCGGTAGCAAGATTTATCGGATAGAGGAAAAATACCGGCAGAGCGAAGGAACGCTTCGGATTTCCGCAACTCCAGACTACCCGTCCATTCATTTTTATGTCAGGATATTCATTGGTCTTATTCAAATAACGCAACTTGCCGTGCCTTACTGTCGTCGTTTCAGACATCAGTTTTCGGGCTTCCGGCAGGAGGGCTTTCGACCCGGTGCCCCACGGCGCATTTGACTGCCCGCTGAAGATCCAGACATCACCGACCAATACGTCATCATATACTATCCGGTTGCGCCCGCTTACTTCCAGCTTAAAAGGCCCGCCGTATTTCATCGGTGCCAGCTTGACTTCCCAATGCCCGTCTTTTCCGGCGACAGCGGAAACTTTCTGACCGTTAAAACTTACTGTTATCTTTTCACCCGGCGCGGCGGTCCCCCAAACCGGCACCTCCGCGTCACGCTGGAGAACCATGTGCGAATTAAAAATCTCCGCCGGCTGAACATCCGCCAGGGCCGTAATCCCTGAAATCAGGATAAAAATATGGATAAGCAACCTTTTCATAGTCATTCAGCTCCGTTCCGGTTTAGCAGTTCAGTTGAAAACGCCGGAACCGGCATATTGTTCTTTCCGCAGACATTGGGTTTGTATTTAATCGCTTTATTGACATAACAATAGTTGGCGTGTTCAGGCGCAGTTACGCCGGGAGCTGATAAAATTATCGAATTGTTCTTTATTTCAGCTTTTGCCGGACGATAAATGTTTTCCCCTTTAGCCTTGAGCGCGAATCCGTCAGGTGCCTGACCGTCGACGGTTTGCATCGGCATTGAAAACGAAATTTTCAATTTGTCGTTTTCACGCTTCATGCCGATAACTTCCGGCATTTCGTTTTCGGCGGATTTACGACCATAAACTTTCCCATCGGCCAACACAAACAGGCGATGTCCTTTAGCCGGAATAGACTTCAAAAACAAATCGCCGGCGGCGCGATAAACTTCAATATCCCCGGTCGGAACGACTGTCACATTCTTATCATTCTGTCCAATTCTTTGCTGACCGGCAAACCGGGTATTACTGCGAACCGTATTCTGATTGCTTCGAGCAGGTTCCTGGATAATAAAAAACGGCAGCAACGAATCATTAAACCATTTCCGGCATGATTTGACCAGCAGTTGCAGTTTTCGGTCATGATTATCGGCATCAAACGGCCTGGGCCCGTTGGGGTCGTTAAAAATAACTCCCTTAACCGCCAGCGGCAGCAGCGGCGCTATTGCGCCGTTGTACATCAACGCGGTTTTAGTTGCCGCCTGAGCAGGTATGGACGGAAAGCCAGGATGGGGAACTGTTTGGTTCGCGGCATTCTTATTCACCGCGTCTTTGAGATATTTTTCCATATAAGCAATGCGCTTGGCATTCAGCTTTTTACATTCCCCGGTTCCCCCTACCCGGTAAGCAAGTTTTTTCGCATCGGCAGTTTTACCGAGAACCGGGTCTTTGACAAAAGCTTCAGCCGGCAGATATTCATCAATCCAATGACCATAAATCGATGAGACATGAATAATCCCGACCGGGATTTTCCGGGACCGGAAAAGCTCGATCGCGAAATGATCGGCAATCCCGGGACTGAAACCGAAAATATTGTACACAGCCGGCCCTTTCCAGGAACCGCTTTCCCGCAACTGCCGAACGGTACTTTTGGCATTAGTCCCGTATATTCTCAGCCCCGCATTCAAATCTTTATTTTCCCGCTCCCAGTTTTTTACTACATCAGCAGGCAGCAGGCGGGAATACCTGAAACGGTATTTTCCAATATAAAACCAGACATCACCGGCCTGAATATTGTAACTGGCGTCTTTTGATTTTTCACCCTGTGCATAAAGATGAAATTTTGCTCCGGCTTTTAAAGGATCAAGCGTAACGACCCATTTTCCCCGGGCGTCGGCAACCGCGCTTTTTGCCTGGCTCAATTTACATCCGTCCACTCCTGAAATAGTAACCTTGACCTTCTCTCCCGGTGTGCCGTATCCCCAGACCGGGACCGGACGGCCCTGCTGGATTATCGCATTACTGCCAAAAACATGCGCTATTTTAACACCGGCATGCAACGCTGAAACCATGATCACCATTGCAATAAAAGTCACAACCCGATAGCGGCAATTCAGCTTTTCAGAATATGGTTTTTTCTTTTTTTCAAACATTGTTTATACTTATTTCCCCGGATACCGGACTGTGAACCCCTTTTCCGCGCGACTTAGTCCACGCAGAATTATATGGTTTTATCTTTAATATTATGACTATGGTTCGCTGATATAAGATTTTCAGTTAGTGAGCCACTTGTCCTTACCCCATATTTTTTGTATTGCAGTCGAGTCGGGAGCCACCCCGCTGTTATCCGCCGGCAACGCGCCGTATCGGCATACCTCGTAACGCTTTTTAGGCTCACAATGACCGTCGACATACGCAATCGGCGACCTGCCGTCGTGACGATCCCCGACTATGTAATAAGATGAATCGATGTATGAGTCAAACTTATGGTCTCCATCTCCATCGGCATTCATGATTATCTGACTGGCCCGCCTGATTTGCGTCACTTTGCATTTTCGATTGATACCGGTGGTTACGTAACGGAAATACCCCAGATAGGTGTTGTATCCGTAAGACAGGTCCTGCGCTCCCCATCCATAATCAACCAATGAAGGACAAATGAAGAATTTCGGCTTCATCGTTGCAAATTTACTGTAATCAGTGATTTCCGAATTGATCATGCTGGCTGCATTCCCCCACCAGAAGCGCTGAGAGCCCTGCTGGTAGTCATATGAAGGCAAATAGTCATCACTTGCCTGAGTGTACAGAATAATCCCCAGGGATATCTGCTTGAGGTTATTCGTACATTTGATAGCTTTTGCTTTATCACGGGCTTTATTCAAAGCCGGCAGCAACATCGAAGCTAAAATCGCAATAATCGCGATCACTACCAGAAGCTCTATCAATGTAAAGCTTCTCCCACTGACTTTTCTGTTCATTACTTTACTCCCTTATTCAGTTATGTTTTCGCCTCATATTTATCCCAGGCCAGAACTTCGGCGGTGCGCCAGTAGTTGATGGCATGGAGAAATCCTTTTTTCCGATCGGCCATCGGCCACGGCCCGGACTCAAATGTAACAGTGTGAGCAAAATCGATATCCCGCAACGCATTAATGACGTCAAGCCAGCTGATAGTCCCGAAGCCCGGCGGCATGTGTTCATCAATTCCGCTCGGCCTGATGAAACTTTCAGCTTTAGTGACCCACTCCGGACACCCCCGGTTATCATGGAAATGTGTAGTAAATAATTTTTTATCCATAATTTTTATCCAGTCAACCGGATTCACGCCGCAAACATGCGCATGACCGGAATCCAGACAGTAGCCGACGTTATCCAAACCAATTGCATCAACCAGTTTCGGCAACAGTTCCATATTGCTTAAAGGCTCAAACTTATCCAGATTTTCAAGCGCGATATTGACATTGTATTTTGCCGCGATTTCCCCGGCATAACGAATATTGTCGGCGCTTACCCCGATAACCGCGTCAACGCCATGTTTCGCGGCCTGCTCCAGATACCGGTCGCAAACGCTGTCGGCGGTATCATGCCGACCGGATATTCTACCGGCGTGAAGGACCAGGTTGTCAGCATTAAGCATGGCGGTCAGCTCAACACACCGTTTCAGTTTTTCACAAACTTCCGCCTGAGATTCCCCGACAGGAGAAAAAGTCGATGCAAGGCCGTGGTGCTGGGACGCCCGCATACCGCGCGCCGCCAGCAGGTCGCCGATCCGTTTAGCTCCGGCATCCATATCAAAATCGGCTCGTTCCTCCAACTGGTAGCCTGACAGCATAACCCGGTCAATGCCCAGCGATTTCAACAAATCCAGATCCGCCTCAATATCAGCCTCTTTACATTGACTGATCACCTTACCGTCCCAACTGACCGTATTGACCATGTATGACAGTTGGAAATGCTTATTAACCATGTTTTTTTCCTATCGTGTTACCGAATATCGGGGTTGTCGGCAAACAAACGCGTTCGACGACTTTCTCCCCGTTGATCAACTTCAAAAGATATTCCGCCCCCAATTCTCCCAATTCAAATGAAGGTGAAAAATAAGAACTTACCACCATTTCCCCCGGGAACTTCAAACCGTCAGCTCCGGCGATGGAGATATCATCCGGGACCTTGAGATTGCGGCTTTTCGCGTATTCGATACACCCCCAGGCCGCCATGTCGTTGGAAGCTATAATACAAGTGGTATCCGGTCGTTTTGTCAGTATTTCCTCAGCCGCCGCCAGACCGAACCGGTGACCGAAACCGCTCTGTTCCGTAATATAAACCGGCTCAAGCCGGTGCCGGGCCAAACCGTCAATTATGCCGCGCATACGTTCCGCCCCGGCGGACGATGTCGTTGTAGCCCTGGTAACCGAGATATTCCGATGCCCGGCCGCAGCGATTTGATCGATCATCGCCAGCATCCCGCCGTAATCATCGGCAATAACTTTAGTGCATTTACAGTCCGCCTTCTCATTCTGGACCATGACCAGCGGGACATTTTCCTTCATCAATTCATGAACGTAATTATCATAGGCCGTCACACCCCAAATAATTATTCCGTCAACCATCTTGCCGCGAATCATTTTCAAATGCTGCTTGGTCGCAAGGAAAGCATCTGATGCCTCGGAAAGCAGCAGTTGCATCGAATGATCTGTCAGTGTTTTGTGAATCCCCTGCATACATGCCCCGAAGTTGACGTCAATGATATTGCTTTCATAAAAGTCCTCCATCGGGCCAAACGACGGGAAATAAAGTGCAATGGTATTGGAACGCTTGGAAAACATGCGCCGGGTATGCTCGTTCGGATAGTATTGAAGCTTTTCGCACACTTTCAAAATGTGCGCCCGCTGCGCGGCCGACAAGTTTGGCGACGGCGTATCCCGCAGCGCGCGGGAAACAGACGCGACAGAAGTTCCGGCCACTCTGGCCACTTCCCGGATATTTACTTTTTTTACTTTCTGAACTGTCATGATATTTTGAATTTCTCAGCTATGGTAACATGTTAACATAACTTTATTATACAACATCAAATCGATAAAAGCAAGTGTATTTTTTTTGATCTTCATTAGAATTAAGTAAACTTTCCGCGTACGACGCGGCGCGGTATAACTGCTGCGCAGTATTTTTATAAATGACCGATTACTAAAATTTATTAAGAGACTGTTAAATAATGTTATTCTGCCAAGCAAAAACATCAATTATTTGCGATACATTTATATTCTACCACGGCAAACGACAAAAAACCTTGACAACACCGCCAAATAATGGTATATTTCTGCCAAAAACAGGGATTTAAAGATGATCACCTACAAATACTCGCACTTTAGAGATAAATCCGGTTTCCCGATCGGCGTAAAGTTCATGCCGACCGGAACCAGCGCCAATATGGATATCCACGATCATGAATTTTCGGAAATAGCCATCGTAACCTCGGGCAGCGCAATCCATTGCATAGGCAATGAAACTTTTCCATTAAAACCCGGAGACGTTCTAATCATCCATCCCGGTTACGGTCACGCCTACGATCAGGCGGAAGATATGGCAATGACAAATATTATTTATGACGCCGGAATGCCCCTGCCCGCGCTTGAAAGCTGCGGACTGCCTTTGATGTTGAAGTTGTTTCCCGCAAAATTCCCGGCCGGCCCTGAAACATTGGCGCCGGCAGTCAGGATCGCGGATGAAGATATCGAACCAATCTATGAGTTAACCCGCAAGCTCGATTACGAAGTAAGACACTTGCGTCCCGGCAAACAAGTCTTGATACTGGCGATTTTCATGGAGATAATCGTTTACCTTGGACGCTGCGATAAAAGCGTCAGTCCGGTAAAGAAGTTCAATTTTGCCCTCAATGAGGTAATCAATTATATGGACCGCCACTACGCGGAAAAAATTACCACAGCTGATTTAACCAGAGCCGCGAAAATGTCTGAAAGAAACCTTTTCAGACACTTCCGGAACGTTTTCAGTGTCAGTCCGAATGAATATCTGCGCCATATCAGAGTTCAGCGTGCAACGGAAATGCTGCTGAACTCCGACAAACAAATCAGCAAGATTGCGCTGGAATGCGGTTTCTGCGACAGCAATCACTTTTGCAAAATATTCACAAAAATGGTCGGCCATACCCCGAACAAATTCCGACAGGAAAACTCATTGCGCAGCGACCAGTAATCACCGTCACTATTACCGGGAAAATTACAAAACAGTATTTCTTTCAACAACCAGCAACGGGTAATCCGTCAGAGGCATATTCTTAAAGACGTTCCATGAATCCCGGCCCATGCGTTTAAACGTATCACCCGGCAGTTCATAAATATCACCAGTCAGCAAGTCACACAACACCGGGTCCGAAAACATATAGCCCTCACACTCTAAATGGATCAAATGGAATTCGTCAAACCCGCACCGGTCATCGAGGCTGCCGGTACTCCAGTAAGCGACCATATTGCTGCCGTTCACTTTCAATCCGACTGCAAAAACTTCGTTCATTTCCGGTTCTGATGCCCGAAAAATTTTATACAGCAGCTCATCGTTTACTTCAAGCGAGCTGTCAACACAGTAAGTCGTGTGGATCGCGGCGGAAATGTCGCCATTAATTACTGATCCAAGATTCCGCAAGGCATTGAACGCCACTTTAGGGGCCACTTCCGGTTTGGCTTTCAAAATCCCTTTGGTGTTAACCCGGCCGGAGCCTTTCGGGTAATCGTGCAAATCCACCGCAAGGAACCATTCACTCAACTCCAACCCTTCACCGCAATCCTCCAGCAATTTTCGCAACAGAACTTTTGCCTGAATATTTTCCGTATATTGCACATTGCCGCCATCGTAACCGGAACTGCCGGTGGATGAAGGGCAGCCGAATTCCGCCTGCCACAGCGTCATTCCCGGAGGGCCGTATTTTTCAGCCAGAGACTTCAACGCACCAAGCTGCTTCCGGTAAAAACGGTTCGGATCAACCCTGTAAGGATGAAATGATAACGCGTCCATATTACTCAAATCGGCATCAGCTTTCAAAAAAGGCGTTATAAACTCAAAGTCAAAGCCGGCAAGTACTCCGCCGACAATCTTCAATTCCGGAGCCAATTCGCGAATCAGCGCCGCAGTCTTCTCAAACAATTTCGCATATTTTTGCGGATCAACCTTATCAGGCTGCCAGAACACGGAAATATTCGGTTCGTTCCAGATTTCAAACGCCGATACCTTTTTAGAGTAGCGCTTACACAATTCAGCCACAAATTCCAACCAGGCCTGCATGTATTCTTCATCGTACATCGGGTGAGATCCGATCCGGTCCTCCCGCATCGGCGCGTAGAGTGAGTTCCCATAACCAATATTCAAAAATGGAGTAATGCCGTACTCAAGCAAACCATCAATGCTGTCATCAAGCCAGCCAAAATCATACACGCCTTTTTCTTTTTCACAACGACTCCAGCCAGACTGCAGCCGGGCATGTTTTATCGGTAATTCCCCCAGAAACGGATATACTTCAGACGGATTCCACAACTCCCGGTCGAGGGTTTCACACCCGATGCAAAACGGCGATTTATCTATTTCATCAGCGTTCTTCAGCTTAATTGATCCGATTTTTTTCATGTTTTTCATGTTTTTTTTCCTGCATGTTCAAATAATACACTGGTTCATATTTCAATGTATACCAAATATACACCAATAAAAAATATTATCAATCCTGAAATTAATAATTATAATAATTTTCAAGCGCCTATAAATTATCAGGATATGAAATATTTTCTTTTTTATTGTTTGCGAAGTTGGATTTTCAGGTTAGATTATTTAATTATGCGGTCATGCATATTTTTATATTGTTTTACATGCTTTGACTTGAGATTAGAGACCGCGATTAATTAATATGTTTATTTATGCAACAATGCTTAACATGAAAGGAAATAATGATGCGAAACTTGATTTTATTCTTATTAATTGCGGCATTCGGGGCGGAGGCCGCAAACGTAAACAATTCTACGAAAAACAAACAAAATCCGCCTCGTAACAAAAAGTTTGTCTCAAGCACATCACGTTCACAACAACTGCGGAAACGACCCAATATTTCTTTATCGGAACTGGAAGTCCGCCGTCATATTTTATTAAGCGGCGAATACCTGCTTTCACAAATCCAACCAGACGGACGTTTTATTTACCGGCAGCACCTCGACCCTGACGTTAAATACTCCGGTAATCTCTACAATGTGGTCCGGCACGCCGGAACTTTATACGCTCTTGGCGAATATTACAAAGCCTTCCCCGCGCCTTCGGTCAAAGAGAAAATATTACTTTCCGCCAACTATTTGATCAGAAACTATATCAAGCCAATCCCCGGTTATAAAGGTGTCTATGCGGTAATTTCAAAACCGGAAGAAGCGGCTTCCGATAAACAGCCGGTAGCAAAACTTGGAGGCACCGGTTTGGCGCTGACCGCCCTGGTCCCACTCTACAAAATAGATAAACGCATCATTTCAAAAAAGAAATTACAGGGATTGGGCCAATTTCTCATTTTCATGCAGAAACCCGATGGTTCCGGAAATTCCAAATACTATCCATACACCAAAAAATTCAGCAAGTTCCAATCTCTTTACTATCCGGGTGAGGCCGCCCTCGGCTTGATCAGTCTATATGAAGTGGATAAAAACCCGATGTGGTTCCGTTTTGGCAAACAGTATTTGCTTAACCTGGCCCGCAACCGGCAGCAGGCAAAGTCTGTCCCCGCCGACCACTGGGCATTAATAGCCACTCAAAAGCTGCTGGAATCAGGAAATAAACTTTTGAAGAAAAGCGAGGTGGCATTACTGGAAAATCACGCAAAACAAGTCCTTGAATCCATCATGAACACTCAGAATTTCAGCAAGAAAAACATGTATACCTACGGCGCTTTCAACAACTCGGATATGACCTCTCCGACCGCCACCAGAATGGAAGGAATCATTGCCGGGTACAAAATATTTAAAGACAAAGATAAACTGTTGAAAAACCGCATTATCAAAAGTATCGCCGCCGGGATGTATTTTCTGCTCAATGCCCAGAACAAGGAAGGACTGCTGAAAGGCGGTACGCCACGCGCCCTGACCCCGCTTGCCAATACTCCGAAGAACAAGAGATATAATGAAAGGGTCGGAGAGATCAGGATTGATTATGTCCAGCATGCGATGAGCGCTATGATCGATTATTTGAATCTTCTGACCAAATAAACCCAACAAAAAAGGACTCACAATGACAATTCCAGCCTGGCTCGACAATGCCGTGTTCTATGAAATTTATCCTCAGACTTTTTATGATACTAATGGTGACGGCATTGGAGACATACCCGGGATCATTGCAAAACTTGATTACATCGCCTCGCTCGGAGTAAACGCCGTCTGGCTGAATCCGTGCTTCGCCTCCCCGTTCCAGGATGCCGGTTACGATGTGGCTGACTTCAAACAGGTTGCGCCGCGATATGGAAACAATGACGATCTGAAACGACTCTTTGACGAAGCAGACAAACGCGGCATCAAAATTCTGCTCGATCTGGTGGCCGGGCATACTTCGGTCGACCATCCGTGGTTCAAGGAATCCTGCAAGCCGGAAAAGAACAAATACTCCAACTACTATATCTGGACCGAAAGCTGGACACAATCCGATCCGGATTACAAGTTTATCAACGGTTATGCCGAACGCGAAGGCAATTTCATGATCAACTTTTTCTACTGCCAGCCGGCACTGAATTACGGTTTTGTTCCGGCCGATCCGGATAAACCGTGGCAGTTGCCGCCGGATCATCCGGACTGCATGGCTGTGAGAGAGGAAATGCGCAGCATCATGAAATTCTGGCTGGATATGGGAGCGGCGGGCTTCCGCGTTGATATGGCGTCGTCCCTGATTCGCGGCAAGGACGCGGAAGCGGGAATCCGGGAATTGTGGCATGACTACCGCTCCTGGCTGGACCGCGAGTATCCAGAAGCGATTCTGGTGGCGGAATGGTCCCACCCGGACAAAGCGATCAACGCCGGATTCCATATAGACTTTATGGTCCACTTCAACCTGCCCGGCTATACCTCAATGTTCAGGTCGGAGAAATACCGGGTGCCGAATTCTCCCTTTGCAGGAGAGACAAGTTATTTCGACAAATCCGGCAAAGGCGGCTGCAAATTGTTCGCCGATGAACTGACCGGACAACTGGCCGCGACCAGCGGCAAAGGCTACGTGTCACTGGCAACCGGTAACCATGATATCGGACGTATCCGCCAGGGCAGGACTTTTGCCGAACTCAAATGCCTGTATACAATGATCTTTACCATGCCGGGCGTTCCATTCCTGTACTACGGCGACGAAATAGGCATGGATTACGTGACCGGCCTGGTCTCCAAAGAAGGCGGCTACAACCGCACCGGAGCCCGGACCCCGATGCAGTGGGACGATTCGGCAAACGCCGGTTTTTCCTCCGCTGACGCAAATCAACTGTATCTGCCGATCGCTCCGAATACAGACCGCCCGACAGTTGCAAGTCAGGAACAGGATGCGGCATCCCTGCTTAATTTCACCCGCCGGATGATCAAACTGCGGCGCGAGACCCCTGCCCTGGCATCCGCCGGCAACTATAAAACCTTGAACGCCGGAGAAGATGGCGAGCCCTACGTTTACGAACGCAGCGACGGAACTGAAAGTTACATTGTCGCCGTCAATCCATCAGGGCAATCCAGAGACGCGGCTATAGCACTTAACATTTCCACTGAAATATTGAATAACGGAGTGACCTGTTCCGCCGGAAAACTGGTAATGCAGCCGGGGGCGTACGCTATATTCAAACTCTAAAATTTCCCGAAAAAACGGGGCCTGATCATGATTGTTACAGATTTCGGAACAGTCGGCGACGGTATTCAAAATGATACCGCGGCAATTCAAAGGGCGATTGACAGCAGTCCCGGTTCAATCGTCTTTCCTCCCGGCAGATATTTGACCGGGACGCTCAGATTACGCGACAACATAACCATTGAACTGATGAACGGGGCAGTGCTTATCGCCTCCCCTGACCTCGATGATTATGTTGAAGATCACAGCGTAAACCCGGCCAGCGGCCTGCGCCGTTATCTTTTTGAAGGACGCAACATCAGCAACTTCACCTTGTGCGGAGAAGGCGAGATCCACGGCAATGGTCCGGCTTACTGGGATATTCATCCTGACCCGAATGTAAAAATGAAGCTGGCCAGGCCGCAACGGATCGTGCTTGTTCATCTGGTCGACTGTCATAATGTATCCATCAGTAACATTGCGATTTATGATGCTCCGGCTTATACCATCTGGCTGCTTGGCTGCCGGGATGTCACGATCAACGGAGTCCTGGTCCGGAATCAACGTTTCGGCCCGAATACCGATGTTCTGGATATAGACTGCTGTACTAATGTGGTAATCAGCAACTGTAATATCGAAGCCGGAGATGACTGTATCGCCATAAAAAGCGATACTGCCAGACTGGGCCGGGACACCGTTTGTGAAAATATCTGCGTCAGCAATTGTATTTTGTCCTCCACCACTACCGGAATCAGAATAGGTTATGAAGGAGACGGGATCATCCGCAACTGCGTTTTCAACAATCTGACAATTCACGCTACCAGGACCGGGCTGGATAT
This sequence comes from Victivallales bacterium, assembly GCA_963678305.2. Classification (GTDB taxonomy): domain Bacteria; phylum Verrucomicrobiota; class Lentisphaeria; order Victivallales; family Victivallaceae. Next base: position 35,035 of record CAXXVV010000009.1, on the reverse strand, counting down.
CCTGTCACTGGTACCGGAATGCGCTTTTACCCGGATAGCCCGGGGAACACCGGTCGAGAACATTATTTTCAGCAATATTGTCATGCGTGACGTCAGACGGGCAATCCATGTCTGGGCCGGCATGAGCTATACCGGCATTCCCTATGGAGGATATGTCAAAGGCATTACTTTCAGTAATATAAGGGCATCATCCGTCCGGGAAACGGTATTTATCGGCTCAGTCGGCCGGAATACCTGCGTTTCAGATATTCTGCTGCGGGATATCTATCTGGAACATATCACCAACGAATACACCGGGGATGATAAGGTTGCGGACTATCCGGTGAATTGCTGGGGCGTAGGCAATCTGCCATGGTCCCTGAATTTGAGAAATATCGATAATATTAAACTTGAAAACGTCAATATCAGCCGCGGGAAAAATCTGCCTGCGGAATACGGTCGATTCAACTGGGCATATATCACAAACGGTTCGATGAACGGAATTGTGATGGATAATTCGGGAAAAATAAAATGAGAAAATGCAGCCTGATGATTTAAAGTATAAATACACCAAACAAGGAGGTCCGGTATGAAAAGAAGAATCAATCTGCAATGCGGCTTTAGTATGGCAGTGGCGTTGTTTTTACTTGACAGTGGTCAAAACGCCTTTGGCAGTGAAAGCTCCAAAGAACTGGCAACTTTGAAATCACTGGTCAAGGGGTTCAAAGTAATCGACCTGCCGTCCGGAGCCGGAAATATCAAATTGTCGCCAGATGCAGCTTTAACGGTTGACCGATTGCGCGGCGTCAAACTTGACCCGGATCCGCCGAAACTCCGTGGAAAAGCGCCAAGATACAAAATAAATATGACAGACCCGTTTCCGGCGGATAAAGGACCGTACATCGCACCGGGAATTGCCCCATTCAGATACAAATACTTCAATTGCGAATTCAGTTACGGCGGCTGGCATAATTTTAAAATGACCGACTATGCCGCGACCCACGGCTTCAATATTATCTTCCCGTATGTCAGGACACCCGCCGAAACCGCCCATTTGCCGGCGGGAACCAAAATAATGCGCTGGGGCAACGTCAACTGGCGCAACTGGGCTAAAAAACACCTTGCGGGAGTACCCGACGCCGGTTTACGCTTCGATAAAGCCTCCGCGTCAGACATGATAAAGATGGCCGAAAGTTCCAAGCTGCTCGATCCGGCCGAACTTCCCCCGGTCTATAAAAATCACGACCTGATCATGCTCGACATGGAACACGCGGTCATATCCCCCGGCAAATTGGGTTCAAAAAGCTGGTTTCCGAAGGATAAAAAACAGCAGGCGGCGTTTATAAAAAAATATTACGACGGTTATGCTCAAACCTATATCGGCCCCGTCAAGGTAGCAAAGAAAGAGGGCTGGAAAGATGTCGGCATCTACGGCTGGCAGCCATTCGGACGCACCTGGGGCGGCCTTGAAAAGGCTTATTACGAACCGGGCCATAACAAGGCCTGGGAATTATTCGGCAAACAAATATATCAGAGTGTCTCTCTGGTTTACAATTCGGTCTACAGTTTCTATTGGAGTCCGCAAAACGTCGCTTACACTTTAGCGAATATCGACCTGAATACCCGGATCATCAATGCTCAACCGAAAATCAAACCGCTGCGTCCCTACTACTGGCCGTTGCTCCACGGAGGCGGTGGCGGTGATCGCTGGTGGCGCAATCAGCCGATCCCACTGGCGGACATGCGGGCGATGGTCGCGATGGCATTTTTCAGCGGAGTTGACGGCATTGTCTGCTGGTCGTGGTCCGGCACCGGTACTCATCACCGAAATCCGGTCGCCACGAATAAACGTTACTTCAAGAGTAATTACGTCATGTTCAAGAATAATTTTACCGCTAAGACCGTAAAAGGCGGCAAGCCGGTTGAATTCAAACGCTTCGACGTGGTTAAAATATTGAATATCGATGAAAAAAGCAAAACCGCAACTATTCAACCAGCCTGGAAACCAAACATTAATTCCCGCGGCGGCATCAGTACTAAAAAAATCTCCGGAGAAACATGTAAAGCCGCAATCGCCGAATTGAACAAACACCTCCGGGTCGGGGCGGAGCCCGTATCATCGATGATCGAAGGTATGGCTCTGGTCAAACCGTTGGAATACACACTCAAGCACGGCAAAGTCATGATCGATGTTCCGGCCATCACCCAGTTCAAGAAAATCCTGCCGATAGTCCGCCGGGTCAAACTTGGAAAAACTCATGTTGTCATCACTTATGACCCGATCGTTATCCACGGCGGCAAACCGCGCAATATCGTCCTGAAAGATTTTGACGGCGTCAAAGGCCGCACGCTGACGCTGCCGGCCGATCAGCAGACAAGAATATTCGTCCTGGCGGAAAAATAAGGATAGCTGAAAAACGGGCCTTGCCAGATCAAGGCCCGGTCATATACGCTCAGAACTTGAACAATACTTTTTTGTTCTCCAGAGCAGTGCCTTTGACGCGATAGCCGCCTTCGACACTTTCGGCTTGAATACCGGTCGGACATTTATCAAAAATCAAATCATATTCACCGTCATACGCAAAGCATATTTCAAGTGAATCACCTGCCGTTTTGATGCAGGCTACTTTCATGTTGGCGTCGAGCAGTTTCGGGCATCCGTCATGCCTGGTCACAGCCAGCAGGCAACTTCCGTGCCGGACAATTTCCCGTGAAATAACGTCCTTCACCACTACAGTTTTTCCGCTCCAGATGTCGGTCACCAGGTAATCACCCGTCGTATCCAGCCCCAAATCGCTGATGGCGCATTCCAACGTCCTGTTTTCATCCGCCAGATTAAACATCGCAACGGTCCGCAACGGCATGGCGACATCGGCAAAAAGCGCGAAGTGCGGCAAATTGAAACTCCAGACTTCCGGCGGATTATGGCCTCCACGGTAATCATATCCCGGGAAGTAGACGTCATGGCCGTTATTCGGACAGCATACGGCTTTTTTCAGCATTGCCATGCGCGGATCGTCCGGCGTCGAATAGAGCCAGCCGGCCAATTCAACCATTGAACCCGATACCAGACAGTAATTGACCACCAGCTGCATTTCATCATCGGACAAATCAGGAAACAACCCGACCGAATCACTGTTCGGAACAAACAAATCACCGATTTGCAGCGCGAAACACGCCGCGCCCCACTGGAACGTAGTCGTAATATATTCCCAGTTGCCGTCGCCGATATCAATACCGTAACGGTAATTAGTAAAATGTTCAGCCAGAAACGGGTTGGCCATGACAATATCGCAACCGGTCTGGAAATAGCCGTCGGCCGGGAGCCGGTCGCGAATCGCCTGCAGCCACCAGCGACGCCATTCGTAACCGGAACGTTCCGGATTGGCAAGCAGGTCGTGACTGTCCTCAAAGGCATAACTCCAGAAATCGTGCTTCATGCCTTCAAAACCGCTCTCTTTGAAAAAGAAATCCGCCGCTTCCAGCATATATTCCCGGACTTCCGGTTTGCTGACGTCGAGAATTCCCGAACCGGGAATGCGATAATCGTAATCAACAAACCATTCCGGATGGTCTTCATAGAGCGGGGTAATCCCCGGAACCTTGCCGCCGATCCAGACCGCCGGACGCAGGCCGGTACGCCGGACCTTGTCACAGAATACCTTCAAGCCTTCCGGAAATTTTGCCGGATCAATACCATTATTATCTTCATAGACACAACCCAAACCATGAGCGCCATGTTCTGTTGTCGTCAAAGTTGCGTATCCGTCGTCGATCTGCATCCAGTTGACGGTTGGAAAGTTCGTGCTGATAAATTCAGCCGCCTGCAGCAAACGATCCTGGTCGATATTCCGGCGGATTCCGTCGTTCCATGATCCCCAGACAATACTGTGCCGGTTAATATCGGTTGCCCCGTAAAGCGGTGGCAGAACCTGGCGCAGATGTGCTTTGTAACGGTTGAACATCGCGGTATATTCTGCGGCCTGACAGGTAGTGCCGAGATACCAGTGGTCCCGTACAGTTTCCCCCGGGGCCAGAGTGCGATAAGCCAGAGCTTTACTGGAACTGAGGATGTCGATCTCCAATGCTCCGTCATGGTGGCGAACCAGATAATTGTGATAGAAAACACGCTGAGAAAGAGTACCGTGGACCATGCCAAGCGAAGACTGCATATTTCCCAGCAGGATGGCCGGAAACGGCTGATAAGGAGAAGCGCCGATACGCTCACCGGCCACGCCGGGATCGGCCCAGCGGTTGCCGCCGATTTGATCGAATTCCATATCCCCGGCGGTTTCGGCTGAACGCACCATATCGATCGGCATCGCCAACATACTGTAGATACGCGGATTTTCAACATGGTAAAAATAGTCATCAGCGCCGGGGCCGCCTAAATCAATCCCGGATAGCCTGACGCAAAGCTCCCGCAATTTAAAACTGTCCTGAGATTTGTTGCTTACGGCCCGTTCAACCGTAATCTCGCCTTTTCCGGCTTGGCGCAGTTTTACTTCGTCGATAATACCTTCATCGTAGGTAATTGAAAAATCAATTCCGTTACTAGCGGGAATACATTCAAGCTTGCCGGGCGGCAACGTTTTGTCTTCCGTGATAACTGAAAATTGAAGCGCCAGTTCTCCGCAGTCAAGACTGCCCCGTAATACCTCGTTGACCTGTTTCATGGTTTTTCCATTTATTTTGTCACTGTTTACAAGAAGAAAGAGCTCGAATATACAGGCCATATAAAAATATTCAAATTCATGACGGGAAAAATGGTAAATATAATATGGAAATCAAAATGCAATAGTGCAATTAAAAAACTATAGCAAAGACGTCGTATAACACTCGTAATTCTTCACTGCTTTCCCTGGGTAAATATACATTTGCATCTCTAGAAATTGAAATTATTAAAGGACTTTAGGCCTAGTCATCTATTTTTGGAAGGCGAAACTCCATTGAGCCGGACATGCCGCGCAGTCGGGCGGCTCGTGGGACACTCGCCCTCCATGGACATTCGTCCTGATTATTTTGTCCCGAAAGGTTGTTTTCCGTAAATGAGGTTTGATTCGTCTTGAGAAAAGACTGACTAATTACCTCCAAAAACAATTTGCCTGTTTTTTTCATTTGAAAGTATTGACTTTTTTTCGATAATGCAGTATAATCATGATAAGACCTCTTAATACCTCTTGTAAATTGAGGCAAAAAACAAGGATTAATGTATGGTTGTCGGTTTAAAAAAAGAGCAGGTTTACCAAAAACTGCGGGAAGATATCGAGAACGGCAGATTCGCGGAAGGCAGTAAACTGCCGCGTGAAATCGAGCTGTCAGACAAACTCGGAATATCCCGGGTCACGCTTCGCCCTGCTTTAAAGCGCCTGGAAAACGAAGGCTACATTCAGCGTCTTCACGGCCGCGGCACCTTTGTCATGCCGGCATCATCGCGCGATAATAAAAAACAAACCATATTAGTAATATCAGAACAGAAAAACGAAATTCATCAGCCGCAAAACTACATTGTCCCGGCGGCATTCAAATACGCCGCGGAGCACAACCTCCACGCGGAAAGTTTTGAATATCGTTACCTGTCGATGTCCACTCCAGAAGACTTCGCGGAGATCGCCGCAAAATTGAATACCATCGGTATAATCCTGGTCGGTAACAATTTCAACGGACGTGAACCGATAATAAATATTCTCAAAGCAGCAAACTGTCCGGTCATTCTCCCCCACGCCAAGGAACAGGACTATGGTAAAACCGGATTTTCCGTACTCTTCAACTCTTCCCGGAAAAGTTGGAAAGACGCCCTGATTTACCTGAAAAAACTGGGATATCGGCGTGTTGGCCAATTAGGGGAAACTGGTCGGCAACAAAAACCGGCTCCATTTCGTAATTACAGTCTGGAGGATGTTCGTGAAGTATCCGGGCAACTTGGACTTGACACCACACTATCTCTCTTCGATACAGCGTCTATTTATGATGAGAGTTCCATCTCGGAAGCCGTATCACGCTGGCTTGCGCTTGAAGAACCGCCTGAAGCGATTCTCTGTTTTTCCGACTTTTTCGCGTTCCATGTCTACGACACGATAAAAAAGCACGGGCTGTCGATTCCCGGCGATATCGGGGTAATGGGAATTTGCGGCTCACCTGACGCCGCATTGATCAATCCTCCCCTGACCTCAATTGATTACTGTTATTCCGACCTGGCTGAACAATCGGTATCCATGATTGCAGACGGAAAGCTGCCACCGGAAGGAATTAAGCTTGAACACAAATGTGTTTTAAGAGAACGGGCAAGTTTAAAAAAGATGAACGGTCAAAAAAACAAGTATAAATATAAAAGTCAAAAAATGAAGGTCACGGTATGAGAAGATATAAACATTTCACATTAATCGAACTCCTGGTCGTGATCGCTATTATCGCCATCCTCGCAAGTATGCTGCTGCCGGCACTGGGTAAAGCGCGGGATAGAGCAAAGGCTATTGGTTGTACTAATAATCTGAAACAAATTGGTCTGGCATCAAACATGTACTCTTCAGATAACAAAGATTGGATTGTTGTCGCGCGTACCGCTGACATTGGTCAGACATATCACTCCAGACTCTGGTATGGTATCCTTTCTGGTTATGGCGAGGTTCATCCCAAGTACGGAGTCGATTATTATGGCTACGGAGCTGGATCAACCAAAGGAACTTTTGCCTGTCCTGGTGAACCGGTACAATTTGGCACCAGCGCGGAAAAAAAATTTAATTTCACTCATTATGCGCAGAATAACAGGCTATGCGGGTACAGTGGTGGTGGCGCGTCATATGGATACCGACGTAAAACCAGCCAATTAAAATTACCCAGCGAAGTTATCTACGCCACTGATTTTAAAAGAATAGAAACATTCCTGCTTGGCTATGTCTCTTATATGGGATTCCGGCATGGAGGGGGAGGAAGAGATGTTACAATTTCAATCGGCGACGCAACTGCAGATTACACAACGGGCAAAAGCAACCTGGTTTATATTGACGGTCATGTCGGGTCCAAAACATATAAAGAACTCAGAGCTATGGGGTCCGGCTCGGCTTATGCTCTAACGCATGGTTATGATTCAACAGGAACAGGGACATTAATTCCATAAAAGCGACAAAACAAAACTCAAGTGTTAAAAAATAACTAGTAAGGGCAATTAATATGAAAAACCGAAATTTCACTCTGATCGAATTGTTGGTCGTGATAGCGATCATTGCTATCCTCGCAAGCATGCTGCTGCCGGCGCTTGGTAAAGCACGGGAGAAAGCGCGGGCAATTAATTGCTTGAGTAACTTTAAACAACTCGGAACCGCGTTCATGCTGTACGCTGAAGACAATGAAAGCGGTCTGCCGCCGGCCAGAACTTATGCAAGCCCCTATTATTATTGGAGTTCACCAATGGAAGATTCAGGCTACCTGGTCCCATACCTGAAAATCCTCTTGAGCAACGCCCGGGCTTATATTGGAGCTGTAGGCGGGGATATTTTGAAGGACCGGAGATGTAAGTTGAGTTGTCCTTCTTTTGCCGCAACAGCTACCAAGACCTACACATACGGTTACAATTTGATCATCGGCAACTATTCAGATGCCGATCCTTTGAAATTTGCCCGTTTCCGAAAACTGTCAAGATACCCTAAAATCACTGAAACATGCATTGCCGGCGATGTTGAATCAACTTCCGGCGCCTATATCCGTCCGGACGCCCAGGGGGGAGCCTATGCTCACGCCTACCGTCACGGCAACAAAAACCAGACAAGTGCGTTGTTTGCCGACGGGCATTGCCTCGCGAAAAAGTGGGGAGAAGTTCCTGATGATACAGTTCCCGGCTGGACCAACAGCCGAACCAAGAGCTGGTATTGGAATCCGTTGGCTCCGGATCAGTGCTGGTAATTTTTTAAACATAAATTCAAGCTGGGAGTAGTCATGAAAAAAACACTGTTCACCCTCATCGAATTGCTGGTTGTGATCGCGATCATCGCTATCCTCGCAAGTATGCTGCTGCCGGCGCTTGGTAAAGCGCGGGAAAAAGCCCGAGCCATCAATTGTGCCAGCAACCTTAAGCAGCTCGGAACAGTTCTGGCGCTTTACGCAGAGGACAATGAAAGCTGTCTGCCTCCGGCCAGAACTTACGGAACCGGCAGTGTATACTGGAGCAGTACCGTTGACGGAGCCGGTTATCTCCTGCCATACCTGCCTATGCTGAAGACCAACCCAAGCTGCCATATTGGAGAAGTTGGTCAGAATGTTCCTAAAACCAGAAGTAAAATCAGTTGTCCCTCTTACGCTCCAAGCCTGACCGACACGTACACCTACGGTTATAACATCATTATCGGGCGCTACGACAGCGCTAAACCGGAAGAAATGGCCAGGTACAGAAAACTTTCACGTTTTCCGCATATTACAAAAACCGCCATCATCATGGACATCCAAAGTGTGACCGGACCATATTCTGAACCGCGTCCCCAGGGAACCGCGCCGCCAAGTGATTACTGGATCAGCTTCCGTCACGGCAACGCAAACCAGGCTAATGTCCTGTTCTGTGACGGCCATGTAGACGCAAAAAAATACGGCGAAGTCCCAGATGACACCTATCCGGGGTGGACAAACTGTCGAACTAAAGTATGGTTCTGGAACCCCCTGGCTCCTGATCAATACTGGTAAGGGAAGTAGATGTTTTCCAATGGAGGAATTGATGAAAAAAACGACTTTTACGCTAATCGAATTGCTGGTTGTGATCGCGATCATCGCCATCCTTGCAAGCATGCTGCTGCCGGCGCTCGGTAAAGCGCGGGAAAAGGCCCGGGCCATCAACTGCACCGGCAATTTAAAACAAATAGGGACTGGCGCGGTCCAATATATGATGGATAACAATGATTATATTCCAGCAGGTTACGACCCGACCGGCGGATTCAGCGGTTACGCAAGCTTTCCTTTACCGGCCTGGTATTGTCGTGTCGGCCCCTATTTAGGAGTTCCCAGGCGTATGGATACCCATTATCAATTCGGTCCGACCTGGGCTGAACGCCCCAAAAAACCTAATGCTTTCACTTGTCCGTCACAGGTTCATTTGTTCAAGTTTCCATCTCCGTATCCGGTATCTTACGCTCCTCCGATACGCTTAGCGAACAAAGCTCCAGCCGATGCCAACAACTGCAAGAACGGCAAGGTCAACCGCTTAAAACAGCCATCAGCCAAGGCATTCGTTCTGGACTGGGAGGATCCGGTTCTTGATGCAGATGGAAAAATCGACAGTCCCGCGATCAATATGAACTGCGGTCATGTTATCATCGGGGATTCTTTATGTTACACCGGGTTGCGACACAATCTCGGCGTTAATATGAGTTTTCTGGACGGTCATGTCGGACCTAAAAAATATATGGAGATAATGTCGCCGGCTTCCGGCAGTGTTACGTCTGGCGGACCATTTGATTATACTTTTCGTTGAACATTCAAATCACAAAATATATATCACGGGCTGGTCAAGCCTGTAAAAAGAGGGAGGCATCTATGCTCAAATTTATTCTTCCGGTTTTAGTTTCTGTCGGATTATGCGTTTCAGCGGCGGACAAAAACAAGAAGCAGGACAAAAAAGAAAAAAGCGAATATAAGCAGATGGTAATCAAAAACGCCGGTTTTCAACACGCGGAGGCAAACGGCAGTCCGCAACGAAAGACCTGGTGGAAATCCTGGCATGTCCACGACAAAACCAAACCGAATGCAATGAAACTGCAGCGAGAAGGCTACAAATATATAACCCAAACGATTGTTAAAGTAAACCCGGACGATGAAAAAGATAAAAATCTTTGTGCAAAAATAGTGACGCCTCTTTCCATCAATGAGCTGCGCGACCCCAAAGGAGAGCCGATGGTCTCCAACGGCTTTGCCCAAACCTTTGCGATAAAGGGCGGTGGCGATTATATTCTCACATTCGATGTCAAGGGCAAACTTTACAAGTCACCGGGCTTTAATCAGTTTGTAGTGGTAACGGATTTTCTTGGCGGCGATAAGAAACCGTGGAAGTGCAAAAAACTTGGTTCCACCAAAGCCACAAAGGTTCCCCTGTCTGATAAATGGCAAAACGCCACCGTGCGGCTGAATGCACCGGATGGAGCGGACTTTTTGTCCCTTTATCTGAAGATCTACGGTTGCGGTGAAGCTTACTATGATAATGTAAAAATCACTAAATTCGGTTCCGGTGGTAAATAATTCAGAAGGTTGAAAATAACAATCAACACCCCGTGTGCGATTATAGAACATGAAATCCTGAAATGAAAGACAACTTTCAGGCAAAAAAATGTTGTTTTTAACAATTCTACATTATAAAAGGACAGGAATGAAAAATCTCATTATAATTTTAACAGCGTTTTCTCTTGCCGTCAATGTGGTGAGCGCCTCCAGGATAAAAGTGGCACTGGCCGGAAGTTCAGCCTGTCAAGGCTACGGAAATACCGACCCCAAACTTATTTTCGGCTGGGGCGAAGTTATCGGAAAATATTTCAAACCGGATGTGGAAATATTAAACTTCGGCAAAAGCGGCTATAGCACCAAATTATTTATCAACCGCGGAAACTGGGCAACGCTGCTGAAAGCAAAACCGGATTACATTATGATGACACTGGGGGCAAACGACTCCAAAAAAGGCAAAGGGACCAATCCCAAAACTGAGTTTCGGGACAATCTTCGTCGTTTTGCCGCCGACGCAAAAAAAATAAACGCTAAAATAATCTTTGTAACCCTTAATCAATCGCTCCGCTACGACCAAACAAAAACTAAAGCGGTTTTCAATAAAAACGGCACTGTACTCAGGCGCGACCGGGTCCCGTATTCTCAAGCTATACGTGAAGTCGCCAAAGAATTGAATTGTCCATGCCTGGAGCTTTTCAATAATCAGGCTAAGGTAATGGAGACCATGGGAGAAGAAAAAGCCGGAAAGATGTATCGTTTTCACCTTGATCCTAAAACCGGAAAATATGGAAAAATCGATCCGTCCCATACCAATCTGGCCGGAGCGGAACTGATCGCCCGGATTATTGTAAAGGAATTATTAAAAAGCAAGTCCGCATTACGCAGTTACGTTGATGTTTCAAGGCTTCCTGATAAATAAATTATCCATCATCTCTGATTCATTGAAAAACAATGATCATTTATTAAAAATACAACCAATAGCATCACACATAAACCATTAAACCCATAAACAAAGGAAACATTAAATGTTGAACAGGACTCTTATTGTCTCAACGGGAGCATTATTGCTGGGAAGCAGTATGTCCGCCGCGACTTTGGATAAAGGCGGTGTAAGCATCGACTTTAGCAAAGTGAAGCCACCGCAAGCTGTCACTACCGGCCCGAATCTACTGAAAAACGGTTCCTTTGAAAACGTGGACGCCAAAGGCAATCCCGTGAAAAAAGGAGAATGGTACCGTTCATGGCACGTTCATTCATTACCGAATGAAAAAAATCAGGCATTGGCTCTACAAAAAAAAGGAGACTCGCTGGCGATAACTTCTACTGCAACCGCCAACCCGTCTGACGGCAAACGCTGTGCCGTTATCTCAACATCAGCTAAAGTTCACGAAATGCGCTCCGACAAGAAAAAACGGTCAACCGATGTTCTCTAATGGATTCGGCCTGTACGGTCAAACTCCCTGAAGGCAGTGTGCCGGGTAAATTCAATCTCAGTTTTATGCTGCGCGGCAAGCTGGCCAAAGGAATCCCCGGCTTGAATAAGTTTGTTGTGCTGGCCACTTTCAGCGGCGGCTCCGATAAACCATGGAAATGCAAACGACTGGGAAAACAACTGGTCAAACATATTGACATGACAGGAGCATGGCGGAAAGTTAATTTACCGTTGCTTGCCCCGAAAGGCACAAATTTCGTCACAATATATCTGAAACTCTACGGTTGCGGAGAATCTTTTGTCGATGATGTACAGTTACGTCCGGCCAAAATGATTCCCGGTGTGACCGTAAAAGCGATCCCTATGGCATTTCTCGATAATACATTCTGCCTGGCTCAGGGCAAACCGGCCATGCTTGGCATTTGCGGTAAAAATGAGGCCGGAGTTAAAATTGCCAAACCTTTCCTGAATGTAAAGATACCTGCTGAAATTAAATTGATCAGCGTCAGGGATTATCTGCCGATAGTCTCCAAAAAGAGCATATCTGAGGCAGGTAAAAAATATATCCAATATAAAATTGATTTAAGAATGTACCGCAACGCGATTAAAAAAGATGTCTACGGCACCTGGAACATGGTTACTATGATGCTTGAATCAGATCGGAAACCGGGAACGGTCATGCCATTGTTTTACCAATATACCGACGGGGCCTACGCCACCCCATGGGAAAAAATCGCAGTCAAAGTTATTCCGGCTCCGGCAAAAGTCACAGCGCCGAAACATTTTAAAGTAGCTCCGATGTTCGGTGGCGATGGTTCCTTCGCTGCACCTGAAGCCGCGACGAAGTTTGCACAATTTCTCAAAGACTCCGGTTTTAACAGCATTCACGGACAATTTCCCAAGACTCAGAATGAAGCATTGAAAAAAGCCGGGATTGAGCACTACCTGCAAATATATTATCTGTGCAACGGTTATCGCATCGGGCAAAAGAAAAAGCCGGAATCGGCCTTATTCATGCTGGCGGACGGCTCTTACCGCACCAAGCCGCGCGAGGCGATCTGCCCGGTTGAAGTCTATCAACAGGGTCCCTATTACAAAGAAGCCGTGATCCCGATGCTTCGCGACTATCTGGTCACGAAAAATCTGACCGATCAGGTCATGTCAAACTGGGAACCTTACATGTTCAACTTCAAAGGTTGCTTCTGCAACCGCTGTAAAGCTGAATTCATTAAATACAGCAAACTCCCCGCATCGGATGTCGATAAAGCATGGCCCAAAGATGTTCTGGTCAAATACCGTGACAAATGGATCAAATTCCGCTCCTGGCAGCATGGACAACTGGTCAAGACGCTTGAAAAGACCATAAACAAAATCGGCAAAGAGGCCGGTAAGGATTCGCATTTCATTCCGGAAATTGCCTGGAGTTCCCTGACCGAAGGCGGCCGCGATCATTTCGATCAGACCGACCCGCGCGATTATATGGATTCTCTACCGGTCATCGAACCATGGGGACCATATATTTTCTTCGACTTCTCCCGGCCGTACATCTATAATACGGGTATCCATTTGATTACCTACGAAGCCGGCAAAAATATTAAAAAGTATGTAGCAAAATACGTTCCCGACGCTAAAAAGCGTCCCCAACTTATCGCCTTCCCCCACGGGTTGCAGTGCGACACCTGGGTAACCGAACCTGAAGCGTTGAGTTTTGAGATCCTCTGCTATTTTGTCAACGGCTGGGAAGGAGCATTCCTATATTACATGCCGCGCGGCTATGACGCCCGCTGGTGGAACTCCGTTACTGAAGCCAACCGGAAAATCTCTGCTTACGAAGATTTTGTCTTCAAAGGCCAACGTCTCAACACTGCCAAAGTAAAAGCGGTATCGCCGATTCCCACATCAAAGCTGCCGACATTCTGGCGTGAAGGCGGGAATTTTCTGCAAAAGATCCCGTCCCTGGCCGAGGCAAAACTACTTAACGCGGTAGAATTCAAACTCGGCGGCAAACAGCTGATTGCGGTCGGGAACTTCTGGCAGAAGGCCGAATGTTTCTTTAAATTGACCATTCCCGGCTTGAATTCAAATGGCAAATACAGCATATCTCAACCGGTGAAAAAACTGGGATTCACCGCCTCCGGCTCAAAAGACTATTTTACCGGAAAAGAACTTGCCGACGGAATTCTCCTGCAAGTGGGAGCGTTAAGGTGGACCTTTTTTGTCGTAGAGCCTTACACTGGTAAATCCACCGGTACCGCCATAAGTCAAGCCGATATTAAAAAAGATCTGAATGCCAGTCTGCCGGCAATCAAAAAAGCAATAGTCTGGGAAACCAAATATCAGAAAAGTCTTGACTCTTCAACCGCAAAAGCCAATGCCCTGCCCGATTACTCTAATTTAAAGGCAATCAGTAACAAAGGCGTATCCTGCAAGGTCACAAAATTCGACAATGCCCCGGCTCTGGAAATTTCCGGCAAACTCGGAACAGCGGTACTTGCCCCGGCTAAAGGCGGCATGCTTATGAGCTGGAAGAATTCCGGTAACGAACTTGTCGGTACTGAAATAGGCGGACTTTGCGGCGACGCGTTCTGGTGGCCCAGAACAGCAGTTGCCGTATCCGTAATTCTAACCCCGTACAAAGTCGTTTCACAGAATAAGACCGCATCCGGATTGAACGTTGTACTGGAACGCAAACTGACGCTTGATGACAGCAAAGCGCTTCAAGGCTCAGTCCTGCGCAAGACTTACGACTTCAACTCAAACGGTACATTCAACGTAACCACCGCGATAATCAATGCAACCAAAAGCGATATCCGTTTTTCCTATCGCCGCCGTTCAACCAGCGCCTTCATGGGCATGGTGAACGGCAAACGCGGCAAAGCCCTGCTCGGAGACAAAGTTTTTGAACGCGTCTTTATTCAAAAGTTATTCCGCTATGCTCCGGATAAAGAGGCCGACCTGGAAAAATCATTCCGCATGGACAGCGTAATGTTGACCAGGTCCCCGTCCGTAATTTTCTCTGCCCCATGGATCAAAGTGAAAGCGGAGTTTACCGCGGAAAAAGAGAAATTATACTGTTTTGTCTTCTGGGACAGCGGCAAGCAGAAGTATTCAACTTTCGAGCAGGTTTTCAGAAAAACCGCATTGGGGCCAGGCAAGACATGGTCTGCCTCGACCAGCTGGCAGGTTAAATAAATTAAAATTCTATACTTACTTATCGTCCGCCATCTTCTTTTGAAGATGGCGCGTAGCTTTGGCGATTGGGACTTTCAGATATTTCTTAGCTTCAGCCAAACGTTTCAAACGCAATAAGACCGTTTCAGTTTCAGCTTCACTGCCGAATGACCCGTCAGCCTGTTGCCTGAGCAGAAGGTCGTCGAGACTTTCGCCATACCCGGTCGTTTCCTCGTGGATCAACGATTTGGTTCCGGCCCGGTTGTAAATGCCGGAATTGACAATCGGAACCGGTCTGAATGACGGATAATAAGCCGGTTCAGAGTCGGCGGCCGGCGCAACGGCCACCAGCGACCTGTCGGCGTCAACCACACCAGATGAAACCAGACCGGGAATAAGCTCATTGGTCCCCAGATCCATAATTGGAAGCTTCCAAAGCAACACCCGGTCATCAACCAGTCCCTTGACGACAATCGCGGCATCTTGACCGAGATTTTTGACTTCAGCCAGGACCCTCAAAGTATCCCCGTCATACAACGCTGCAGGCTCGACTCGAACATCATCAACTTCCGCATTGATTGCGGAAACCGCCAGACCGGTTACCCGCGGCTGAAAAATGCGACTGAGTTGGCGCAGAGCCTTTTCCTTCAGCAAATCGTATGGTTCAATAATCTCGCACAGGCCGCCGGTCTCCCGGGCCAGACCACGCACCAACTGTTGAGGAGAGTCGCTGCCGATACCAAAAGTATAAAACCGGACTCCGGCACCGGCAGTTTTCACGTATTCAATTATGTCATTGGTGTTATACATGTCACCATCAGTAAACAACACAATTTCCCGTGAAGCATAAGCAGGATCAGCAAAAATTTTCCGTAAGGCGGACTTGAGTTCGCTACCGCCCATATCAGCAACTGCATCATCAAGCATTGCCGACGCGGCGGCAAGAGATTCGCTATTATAAATCAAGGAGGAATCAGCCAGCATTCTACACTCGTCACCGTAAAGACAAATATTGAAGCGACATCCGGGAGTCAACCACTTTAAGCATGTTTCGAGCGATGTACGCGCCAGATTGAAATAATCTCCCTGCATTGAGTCAGAGCAATCCAAAATAAAGATCAATTCGGAGACGGCATCGTTGAAATCGGGCGGATAATCAAACTCCGGCTGCATCATCAAATACATCGACCGTGTCCCGTCAGGATGTAAACCGGACTCACAAAGCGGCAATATGTTTATTGCCGGTTCAAGCTCAAGAATAAAGCTGCTACTGTTATATATTTCACTTCCTGATGCAGCAAAAGTACAAACGCCTTCCGCATTTTTACTGATAACGTCCAGCAGATGAGTCGGAGAACGCATCAATTTAAACGGAAATCCTGAAACAGTTCCTCCAATTGTCAATTTATAGGGAGGTGTTTTAACAAATACCGGACAATGGATGTGGTGTTCAGCCCAATCGATTTCCTCGGGAACATAGCGCGGAGTCAGGAAAACCGGCAATTCATAACGGAACCGGTCATCCACCTCCCGCAACATACAGACAATCTTTACCCGGACTTCGGCCTGTTTTCCCGGTGCGAGATTCCCCACACTCAAAGCGGCAATATCACATTCAAGTTTTTCCAGCAGAAAAGTAGGTTCGCCTTCTTCAAGTGCGTTGTCGTAGGTCTCAAATGCCGTATTGGCATCATCGACACTCGCACTGGAAGTTACGGTGTCAACCGCATAGATCAGATCGGTAATAACCGCACCGGCAGCCAGAGGAAAGCAAAAAGATGCTTCAATATTGACTTTTTCGGAATTATAAAAAAATAAAGACAGCCAGGTTTCAGCTAAAACACCTTGAATCCTGGCCTTGACGTCAATTTGCCGTAGAGCGACGGGTTTAGATTTTACCGGCTTTGCTCCGCTCCGATTTGCTGGCATACCCCTTTTCCCTCATCATCTCTTCAATATATTCGCTCAATTTCTTCAATTCTGATCTGGTCAGCAAGTTTGGCAAATATGATACCCGAATACCTTCGAATAATTCAGCCTCACGGCGGGTGGTAGTAGTAATCAGGTCGATCCCCGCGTCTTTATCGTCTTCCGGATCGGCTGCTTCAAGAGTCGCCGCAATTTTCACCAGCGGAACGCCCTGGTCGGCCAGTTTATTGATGATCAGCAAACGATTCAAATGGACATCAGTATAATAAGAACCGCGCTTCTTGCCGCATGGCGGCGGCAGCAGACCACGATGAATATAATATCTCACAGTTCGACGATTCAAACCTGATTCCTCGGCAAGCATATCAATTGTGTATATGTTCGGGACTTCCTCTTTCATAACTAATACCTTTCTTCTCTTTAAATTTCTAATAAATTATATTTCAATCAATATATAATAAGATGTAGCGCGTGTCAATTAAAAAATTTGAAAAAGCATGCATTTTTTTATTATTTCTCACCTATTAAACCAAAACTATCCATAGAGGAAGTGTTTATTTTTTTGCATCAACAATAAAATGATTCATACGATTTGACAAAAAAGATAATTCTACCATATGATTGTTATATATAAAACAATTTATACTAAATAATATTGAATTAAACATTAATTTTCTTTACAATATAATTAAATCAAACAGCTGACACCAATGTCGGCAATATATGACGTAATTTTTCTTCGCATAAAAATTTATATTAAAAAAAAGAGAAAATTCCGCTTTATCGCACCCCAAAAACGCGTTGAATATTCAGTTACACGAGTCACGCTTTGATGTATTTCCCGATTATCGGCTGC
The DNA here is from genome assembly GCA_963678305.2 of Victivallales bacterium. GTDB lineage: Bacteria > Verrucomicrobiota > Lentisphaeria > Victivallales > Victivallaceae. The sequence continues at coordinate 17,474 of CAXXVV010000009.1, read as the reverse complement.
ATTTTCCTGACGGTTTCCGGCGGCATGGCGTCACGGGACGTAATAATGGCACAGGCAATGGCGTCACGGCAATGACATTCGGATGCGGCCAGCAGATCGAGTTTCAGAGCAACTTGACGAATAATATCTTTAGCCAGCGCGACGTTGGCGTTAAGATTACCGATGATCAGTTCCAGCGTGACCGAATCGTGTTCAGGATGCCAGCAATCATAATCAGTAACCATCGCGGCGGTACAGTAGCACAATTCGGCTTCACGAGCCAATTTAGCTTCAGCCAGATTGGTCATGCCGATCACGTCGAACCCAAGCGAACGGTAAAAGTTTGATTCCGCCACGGTCGAAAAGGCCGGACCTTCCATATTAACATAAGTTCCACCATGATGCACTTTGCGATCAGGCGCGTCCGATGTCGCAATGGCCAGTTCAGCAGCTCCGGCGGCCAATTTGGATAACGCCGGACAAGTCGGATCGGCGAATGCGATATGGGCGACAATCCCCTCGCCGAAAAAGGTATGATCCGTGCCCGGTCTTTTGGTCCGGTCAAAATACTGATCGACGATCACCACATCACGGGGAGCGGTTTCCTCTTTCAACCCGCCGACCGCTGAAATACTGAGGATATGGGTTACACCAAGCATCTTCATAGCACAAATATTTGCCCGGTGATTCAGTTCCGACGGCAGCAGCGTATGACCGCGACCGTGTCGAGGCAGAAAAACTATTTCATGCCCTTCCAGCTCTCCGATAATGAAGGCGTCTGAAGGAGTACCGTAAGGAGTTTCAACCTTCTTTTCATGAATATTGCTCAAACCCTCTATTGAATAAAGGCCGCTGCCACCGATCACCCCAAGTTTAATCATCAAAAAATCCTTTGTGGAAAAAGTTAAAAACAAATTGTAAAAACCATGAATAGCAACTAGAATATACTTTGCGTGAATTCAATTTCAATTAAACCGCGGAGAAAATTTTGAAAACAAGACAAGCCACCTCTGAGGAACTAAAAAAAGCGGTAGCGGAATTTATGCACCGCCTCTATAAACGCGGCCTGACGACCACGTCCGGCGGCAATATTTCAGTTAAAGAACATAATATCGTAGCCGTTACGCCGTCCGCCAGCGATAAAGGAAAGATGCTGCCGGAAGAAGTCGGACTACTCGATCCCGACGGCAACATGATCGGTCACAAATTCAAGCCGTCAATAGAAACTGGACTGCATCTGGCTATCTACCGCGCCCGCGAAGACGTCTCAGCAGTCATTCATGCGCACCCGGTCTTCTGCAGCCTCTATTCCGCAACCCAAATGGAAATAAATCATCGTCTATTATCCGAAACTTACGCGATTATCGGTAATATTGAATATATTCCTTATTATAAAATCGGCAGCCCGGAACTGGCGGCCGCTGTAGCCGAAGCGACAAAGAAAGCTGATTGCGTCATTATGCGCAACCACGGCGCTCTGGCGGTCGGAAAGTCGTTGTTGCAGGCTTATGACCGGCTGGAAGTTCTGGAATCCGCCGCGAAAATTAACTGGCTGGCTCATTCTTTCCCGCAAAACACCATGCTGGAACTGCCTCAGACCAGCCTGGATGAACTCGACCGGATGATGGGAAGATAACACTTTGAACATCGAATATCGAACATCAAACATCGAATGATAAAAAACGAAAAAATTAATCTGGGCATTCATCCTTGGAGGGCGAAACTCCGTTGAGCCGGACATGCCACGCAACCGGTCGGCTAGAGAAACTCTCCCCCCCACAAAAAACATCGAACATCGAATATCGAACATCGAATGGTTTGAATACAGTGTGAGCCGGGCTTTTCAACGGGGGTGCATACCCCTGCCGAACGGCGATTCTTTTATCTTTAAGCCTTAATCTTTAAGCTTTAAGCCTTAAACAATGTTCCACTTATAAGAACCGGTAAACGAGCCGGAGATTTCGATAGTTTGACCAGGCTTCAACGGCCCGACTCCGACCGGGGTTCCGGTAAAGAGCAAATCGCCGGGCAAAAGCTGCCAGTATTTGGCAATGTCGATCAGTAATTCAGGAACCGAAAAGATCATGTCTCCGGTGCAGCCCTGCTGACGTATTTCTCCATCCACTTTGCAGCTAATTTCCAACTTGCTTAAATCAGTATCTTTGGTAAACGGCACGAAACCCGCTACCGGAGCGCTGCCGTCGAACCCTTTGGATTTTTCCCACGGCGCGCCGTCAGCCATTATCTCGCGCTGCAAATCGCGTAGAGTCAGATCAAGTCCGATACCGATGCCGGTAATCGCGTCCAGTGCTTCAGCCTCACAAGTCGGCTTGCATGACTTGCCGATAAGAACAATCAGTTCTACTTCATGATGAAAATCATGGCAAAATTCCGGAATTCTGATCGGTTTTCCCTGCTCCAGCAAAGCCGTCACCGGCTTACAGAATACAATGGGGGTATCGGGAACATCGTTATCCAGTTCGGCCGCATGCAGGGCATAGTTGCGTCCTATACAAAAAATACGGGTCGGTTCAAAGTTTTTTTCGGCAATTTTAATATTCACAACAGGCTCCATTTCCACACGATAACAGTCGATATTACCGCATTATGTTTTTATTAAAGAGGTAATTTAAAAACTATTTCGACAGATTTTTGCTTTTGGCTGTCATCTTGCTATTTTGAGCTCATTTACATACCACAATGGTATGCACAATCGCACAAAACTTACAATCTGCTCACCCAAAACTCTAAAAATCATATTCGAACCGAAGTTTTGAAATTGCCTCTAAAAAAATTTTATAATTTTATTAGAATTTTTAACTCTTACAAATGTTATTTAATCTGAACTGATTATGTATTTTTGCAAGTAAAAAACCGGAAAATATTACAATTTTCCGGCGACAAAATCGTTTGACAAAACAACCGTCAGGAAGTATATTTATTTCAGAGAGCAGGTTAATCTCTGAACATTATAAACATCGGGGCCGCGAGGCCTTATTTAAAACTTCAGAGCGGAGTTATGCCTGCTTTCTTTTTTGTTTATAATCACTGTTTTTTCTGAACAATTTCCTCCGCTCTTTTCAAGGCGGTTTCAATATTCTTCTTAAAGTTTTCATGCCCGATAATATCAATCAGACCGGCCTTTTTAATCGCTTTCAACGGCTGCGGCCTGATACCGGAAATCAACACCAGCGTGTGTTTCCTGCGCATGGAATAAATAATCTCCTCCAGCGCCTGGAGTCCGGTGGCGTCAATGGCGTCAACATTACGCATTCGCAGGATCAGCACCGGCGGATTTTTTTCCTCATCTATTACCGCGTCCTTAAACTTGGTCGCCGCCCCGAAAAAGAACGGGCCGTTGATTTCAAATATCTCAATTTTATTTGAAAACTTGTAGTTGCGCAAACTGTATGAGTCATCCACCTCCTCCTCGTCATCGAGAGTCCGGTCGCGCAGCAGTTTTACTTCCGCCACTGACTGCATGCGATGCATAAACAGAAACGCGGCCAGCACCACCCCGACCTCGATCGCCACCGTCAAATCAATCAGGACAGTAAGAAGAAACGTGCATATCAGAACGACAAAATCACTCTTCGGCCCCCGCCGCAATTTAACAAAAAGATGCCATTCACTCATGTTGTATGCCACGACCAGTAGAATCGCCGCCAGTGAAGCCATCGGAATCAACGCGGCCCAACGGCCGAACAAAAGCAGGATCAGCAACAGTGTGACCGCATGAACTATTCCGGCAACCGGGGTCCGGCCGCCGTTTTTGATGTTTGTCGCGGTCCGGGCAATCGCGCCGGTGGCCGGAATCCCACCAAAAAGCGGAGTGATAATATTGGCAATCCCCTGCCCGATCAATTCAGCATTTGAACGATGCCTGGTTCCGATCATCCCGTCCGCGACGACCGCGGACAACAACGATTCGATCCCGGCCAGCAGCGCAATTGTCAATGCCGCCGGAAATAGATTTATCACCGTAGCCAAATCCCAATGCGGGACAACCGGTTTCGGCAGACCACTCGGCACACTGCCGAAGCGTGAACCTATTGTCTCAACCGGCAAATTGAACAATTGAACCACCAGAGTCCCAACGAGAATCACCACCAGAGATCCGGGAACCTTAGGACAATATTTCCGGAACAGTAAAATCAGCAGGATTGAAACAACCCCGAGTACCAGCGTATAATAATTGATCGTGTGAAAACTGGTCCAGAAAACATGGAGCTTCTCGATGAATTCGGATGGAACACTCTTCACGTTCAGACCGAAAAAGTCACGTATCTGGTTGACCGCGATGATCACCGCTATCCCGCCGGTAAAGCCGACCGTTACCGGGTACGGAATGAATTTGATCGCGTTCCCCATTTTAGCCAGCCCCATGACCACCAGCAGGATACCCGCCATGATCGTGGCAATTATCAGGCCATCAAGTCCATGCTTCTGGACAATCGCGTAAACCACCACGATAAAAGCACCGGTCGGTCCGCCGATCTGAACCCTGCTGCCGCTGAATACCGAAATCAGAAAGCCGGCGATTATCGCGGTATAAAGCCCCTGCTCCGGCTTTACTCCGGAAGCAATGGCAAACGCGATCGCCAACGGCAGCGCAACAATCCCGGTTATTACTCCGGCAGTGATATCGGGCATCAATTGCTTCGCCGGATAACCGCGACGAAAAATTGATAACAACTTGGGTTCATATTCCCTGAACATGACTTTTTGTATCCTTTAAAAAAAATTAGCCGGGACATCATGACCCGGCGTTACGCATAAAATTTTGAAAACCTCAAATCTAGCATTTAATTGCCGCAATACAAATCGTTAACACGATAAAAAAGCAGGAAAAATGACAATGCAATGTTCCGCAAACAACATTTTACTTTAAACCGTACAGCTTGTCCAGCTTATCGGCCTTTTGCATGAGTTTATTAAAAACGGCTGGATCGTATTTGTATTTTTTATTCAACTCATTAATAATATCTTTACAATTACTGATCCTGACATCAGAAAACGCCTCTGCCGATCCATCCTTATAAAGAACATTGAAATAATCTCCGTGATTTCCGGGTTTGTCAAACATTACGGGCAAGTGACCAGACATAGATGAACCGTCCGCTTTGTATCCGCCAAGATAGGCATAGTCACAATTATTCTCTTTCAAATCACCAGAATCGCCCGATTGGGTTAAAGTAGACGGACATGTATATACTGCGTAATCAGTCAAGTAGTCATCTGCCCTAAGTTGCTCCAGTCCCTCACAACCGTCTTTGTCAGGCATGAATCCATAATCAGTACCGTACTGCAACAGCGACAATCCTATTGAATGGAGATTACTGTTACAGCTTATTCTCCGTGCGGATTCTCTTCCGCCTGAATGCGGCGGAAAAAGAAGAAGGATAATAAAAATCACCAGTAAAGCAAATATAATTAGTTGAAGTTTCGATGGTTTCTTTCTTCTCAAATGAAAAGAACACAATTCCTTATCATTGTCGGTTTCTTTTTCGCAATTTTTACAATACATAGCAATCTCCCCTGATTTATTATTTCAAACCGTACAGCTTGTCCAGCTTATCGGCCTTTTGCATGAGTTTTTTCAAAATAGCCGGATCATATTTGTACTTCTTGTTGAGAACCCTGATCACATCCTTGCAGTTGCTGATCCTGGTTGCTGAAATCATTTCGACCCGTGAATCAAGCCGCACAACATTAACAAAATTTTCATGAATCCCCGGATCATCAAATAGCAATGGAATATTTTTGTCTGTTGATTTAGAATACTCAAAGCCCCCCAAATATATATAACTGCAATTATTTTTATTAATCGGTCCGCTTGTTCCCGGCTTACGCGTATCAGACGGGCAAATAAAAAATCCGTAATCGGTCAGATAATCGTTATAACGTAATTTTTCCAGCCCTCTGCAGCCGTCTTCATCCGGAAAGAAATTATTATAATCCATATTATATTGATGCAAACACAGCCCGATAGACTTTAATCTGCTAAAACAGCCGCACTTTTTTCCATGCTCAACGCCGATCCGGTAAAACCACCAGGCGGGTAGTCCCGCCAACATAATAAACATGACGCAAGCCAATATAATAATCTGCCGCTTTTGCATACTCTCATTCCCCTATACTAAGATGATTCGATTTCTTACAATACATAGCCAACTCCACAATAGATTTTATTGTTTTCCCCGGGAGCGCTGGTCCCGGAAAACCAGCAAATACTATACGAACCGAGTTATTTTGTTTTCACTTCAGGCTTCAGCTCAATCTGGGGAAGCAATATTTTTCCCGGCGCCTCCGCTTTCGGCGCTTCATCCAGGAAGTTGAATTTGTTCTCCAGAGGAATGCGGCAGCGGACGATCAACACTTCAAAAAATTCCGTTCCCGGTAATTTGACATGGTGCGTCGGGCCAAATTGGATCAGCTTCTTATTCTTGAAAGCCCAGATGGTTCTACCCGATACGGCCCGGTATCCTGGGTCGACCGCAACGATAAATGTGAAATTTTCAATTCTTCGTTTTCTCAGCAGATTGTAAAGCAAGGCAAATTCACGGTTATTTTTAACCTGCATGAACTTGCGTTCGTAGAATAATCCGGGCGTCATAAACGGCATCCAGTAAATATCCGAAACGACCACCGTATCTGATCTTTTAGTAATACTGTCATTCAATTCAGCCACATTATTCTTGACAAGAGCCAGATTGTAAATGCCGCGCCCCTGCAGAATCATTCCAAGCAGGCAAAGGAACAAAAAACCGGCCCGGTAAAATTGTCGCAAGCCGAACAGTTCGCAGTTCCAGGTCATTCCCCGCACCGCGCCGGTACTCAAAGGAATCAGCATCGGCAGTAATATCAGAAAATGCCGCGGCCCCCAGATCAGTCCCATATCTGTCTGGGTCAGCAGCGGACACAGCAGTACTATATAGATGAGTGAAACCAGCAGCATAAAACGCGCCCGGTGAGTCGTCCACTTCAAAAAAGGCCGTAAACTGATAAACAGATAGACCAGGAAGGGAATGGCCGGAAACAAGCCGACCATGAAAATACAATTGCGCACATCATGTTTTTGTGAAAAAATCCCGGCCGTCAAAGCGGTCGCTGCAAAGCAGACCGCAAAGATAATATATTGTCGCGCGTGATCAAACCGGATACGGTATTCCCGGCAGAATATTCCGACAACAATCACCAGAATAAAAGGAACCGCCAGCAGGAAATAATACCACTGAGTTCCAATATCCCATGAGTGGAATTTGAACAGATATATCCAGTAACCGCCAAGCTGCCGCAGAATTATATCAAGAGTGCTGAGTCCCGGCACGTTATGCGAATGATAACCGGCGCCGTGCATTCCAAGGAAATGTCCGTAACGGGCAAGCTGAAAACCCCACAACGGCAGAATAATCACGGCAAACCCGAACAACAGATAGAAAATCCGGCGCAGCGGCACTTTCATGATCAGTAAAGACACGGCAATCGCCGCAATCAGGAAATATGCCTCTTCACGCAAAACCGCGCTTAATCCCAACAGCAGTCCTCCCGTGAAATAGTGCAGCAGCCGGTTACGGCGGAGGCGCTGCCGGATAATTAAAAATATCGCCATCGTGGATAACGCAATCGCCGGCGTCATTTCCCAAAATGTCAGCGAATAAAAGATCAGCGGAGTACAAAACGCCGCAACCAGAATAATTCCACCCTGCCAGCAGGGCAAACTGGCGCGATGAGCGATCCTGACCATAAACATAAAGATAACCAGGGAGGAAAGAAACGGCAGTATATACAATCCCCCATAATCGAACAAGTAATAAAACGGCAGACTGACCGCCGGAAAATATGATGGAAAAATAGAAAAAACCCCTTTGGGAGTCTTGTTCAAATGATAAACGCTGTCCGGCAGAAATTTTTTATCAGGGTCCAGATCCCTGGCGGGATATTGAATTTCATCATGACCGTAATATTCGATATTTTTCATGATGATGAATTTATTGCCGGCATCGGTGACCCAGAAAACATCATCAGGCAGAAACAGGAAAATAAAAAAATAGCCCAACGCCGCAATCAACAGCATCAACAGGATTATTCTTTTATAAACACGCATCACCGACAACTTTCATTTGCTTATATCAGATCGTAATATATCAGAAAACCGCACCGCTTACAAATTAGACCGGGTAAATGTCCGGGAAATTTTTTTTGTTTACTTTTGCCATTGTTTTTTGCGGGAGACGTGGTATTTTTCATGCCATGAGAAATTTGACCGCTGAGAACCTTAATTTTAAATTATATAAATTCGGAGGAAGCTATGGACCTGTTCCCGGTAAGACATAAAGAACTTGAAGCGAAAATAACCCAATGGACCAACATCGCGCCGGAAAGATTCAAATTGCATCACGTCGAGACGTATACCGGATATAAGGTATACGCTATTGCCATCTCTGATTTTTCCGTTCCGGACGCCGGAAAAAAAGTTCATTATTTTTCGCAGCCCCATGCTCATGAACCGGCCACCACCGCCGCCATGATCAATGTCATCGAAGAACTGCTGACCGGCAAAGATCTCTACGGCAACACAACATCTCTGGATCTGGATACCGTTCTGCAAAAAACAATCCTGATCTTCAATCCGATCGGCAACCCGTCCGGTCGCGACCGTGCCCCGGTCGACTGCTGGGACGGCTCGTACTGCGACAATGAACGCTTCTGGTGCTGGATGCGCGGCGAAGATCCGGCCAATCCCGGCCATATGTGGGAACGCATCGGCGATTGGGATATCCGCAATTACAACGCCCCCGACCCGATCGGTATAGTCTATGAACAGATCGGAGAATTCCGTTACTGCGAACCCAACCGATGTCGGGATTCGTCATATTTCAAACTGCTGCTGGCAATGGACAAACTTTACGGATTCGACGCAATTCTTGATCTGCATCAATGCGAAATCATCGGCGACAACAACAATTGCACCATCCTGCTGCCGCCGGATGCCTGTATGGGTAACGAAAAAGACGCCGCGCGCAAAACCGCCTGGGGACGCCAGATCTGCCTGGACTGGGCTGCCGACCCTGATCTAGATCCGGTGCTTGAACCGGAAATTCTGTCCTACACCGGAGTTCAACGTCAATATTTCCTTGACAACTGGGGTGAACTGCACAAGCGAATCGACATAGTCAATACGGAAATCAAAAATAACAGTCCGGAAATGACTCCGGCTGTTCAGCTTAGAGCCGAAGCCATCGCCATCAGAAGCAGCATCCGGCGTCTGGTTGACCTTTGAACCGTTATTTTATCACATTGACTATTGAAAAGCCGTTCCACAGCCTGTATATTGTTTCTTACCATACATTATAGGAACTCTAACTCCTCTATGTAGCAAATAAGGTATAACATCAGGCTTAAATTACAATTTTGTCACTATTTGCTTTATAATTACATTTTAGTAATACAGATTTGTAATAAATTTGTGTAAATTCACACGTAAGTACCAAGCAGCCAGATTTAATATTTATATATTTAATTGAAAAATAACAATTTACACACATCCACAAAAAAACTGGCATAGCAAGTGCTAGAAAAAACAGAATATTATTTTTACATAAGAGTATGTAGAAAAACAACTCAAATTTCACTCAACAACAAAACGGGAGTAGCAAAATGAGTAGTGATCTTAGAAAGGAAGCGGTAGCCGCGGTGGCTGCCAAAGGTTCATCAAGATGTGCATGTCCGCCGGAATTCTCTATCGAAGATATTTACGGTTGCGATGTATTTAACATCAAAACTATGAAAGAGTACTTGCCGAAAGAAGTATTCAATAAGTTGATGGCCACAATTGGCAAAGGCGCACCAATCGATGCAAGTATTGCTGATGTAGTAGCCAACGCCATGAAGCGTTGGGCTGTTTCCAAAGGAGCCACCCATTATACTCACTGGTTCCAACCGCTGACCGGTTCAACCGCTGAAAAACATGATTCATTTGTCGACGCTTCACCCAGCGGTGAAGTTTCTCTGAAATTCTCCGGCAAAAACCTGATTCAGGGCGAACCTGACGCGTCAAGCTTTCCGTCCGGCGGCCTGCGTGCAACTTTCGAAGCCCGCGGCTACACCGCCTGGGACCCAACCAGCCCGGCATTCATCAAACGCAGCGAAGAAGGTTCAACCCTCTGCATTCCGACTGCTTTCTGCTCTTACACCGGCGAAGCTCTGGACAAAAAGACCCCGCTGCTGCGCTCCATGCAAGTTGTTTCCGCCCAAGCCACCCGCTTGCTGAAATGCTTCGGAGTTGAAGTCGATAGCAAAGTTCACGCCAACCTCGGCGCTGAACAGGAATATTTCCTGATTGACAAAAGCCTCTATCTGGCTCGTCCCGACCTGATTCAAACCGGCCGCACCCTTTTCGGAGCGGAACCCTCAAAACACCAACAGCTCGACGACCATTACTTCGGTTCAATCAAACCGCGTGTACTGGCTTTCATGGCTGAAGTTGACAAAGAACTGTGGATGCTCGGAATTCCGGCCCAGACCCGCCATAACGAAGTTGCTCCGGCCCAGTTTGAAATCGCCCCGACTTTTGAAGAACTGAATTTGGCTGTTGACCACAACATGATCGTCATGGAAACCCTGAGAATGGTTGCCGACCGTCACGGTTTTGTTTGTCTGCTGCACGAAAAACCGTATGCCGGCATCAACGGCTCCGGTAAGCACAACAACTGGTCTATCGGTTGTAAAGAATTGAATCTGCTCGATCCGGGCGATGATCCGCATCAGAACGCGATCTTCCTGACCGTTCTCTGCGCGGTTATCAAAGCGGTTGACACTCACGCCGATCTGCTGCGGGTTTCCACCGCCACCGCCGGCAACGACCATCGTCTCGGCGCTAACGAAGCTCCTCCGGCAATCATCTCCATTTTCCTTGGCGATCAGCTCAATGATGTTATCGAGCAAATCGAAAAAGGCAGTGCCACCGGTTCCCGCAAGGGCGGCGTCCTGCAAATTGGCGTCGACGCTCTGCCGCCGTTGCCGCGTGACGCAACCGACCGTAACCGCACCAGTCCGTTTGCCTTCACCGGCAATAAATTCGAGTTCCGCGCCCCGGGTTCAAACATGTCCTGTGCCGGCCCGAATATCATCCTCAATACAATAGTTGCCGAAGCGCTTGACGAAATCGCATCTGAAATCGAAACTTTCGATGCCGCTTCATTCAATGAATCCTTGCAGGCTCTGTTGCAAAATATCATCCAGAAACACAAACGCGTTATCTTCAATGGAGACAACTACAGTGCTGAGTGGGCTGCTGAAGCCGAAAGCCGCGGCCTGCCGAATATGCGCACCACTCCGGAAGCCCTGAAACCGCTGCTGGACGATACCAATATCACTCTGCTGGATAAATACGGCGTACTGACCCCGACTGAAGTCAAGTCACGTTACGAAGTATTCACCGAAGAATATGCCACTAAGATCGGAATCGAAAGTTCTCTGGCCCTGAGCATGGCCAAAACCATGCTGCTGCCGGTTGCTGTAGAGTTCCAGAAGAGTCTGATCGAAAGCCTCCTGGCGATGAAAGATGCCGGAATCGAAGCCGGTTCATGCGTCATCAAAGCCCAGGCTGAAAAAGTTGGCAATCTGCTGACTGACGGTTACAAAGCCGCCGGCAAACTCGAAGCCGCGATCGAAGCTGAAGATTCAGCCGCTTGCATCGTAGCAATGGGCGGATTGCGCACAGCTATCGACGCTCTCGAAGTGGAAATCGATGACAACATGTGGCCGCTGCCCAAATACGGAGAAATGCTGTTTGTCTACTAAGATGACAGTTTAAAATAGTAAACATGCAAGTGTTTGCCTCCCGACTCCGCGCCCCCGGCCCTTTCCGGGGGCGCACCTTTTTATAATGAGTGATGAGTGGGGAGTGGCGAGTGGGGAGTGGGGAGTGGGGAGTGGCGAGTGGGGAGTGATGAGTACCGTCTGCGGCGGAAAGTTGAAAGTACAGGATTTCACCGTGACAGATTAAGACTGACTATCGTAAGTGTCAAATAGAGCAGACAAAAACTATCCATGATGATGATGAATTTATCATTTCAGCTTATGCTGAAATGATAAAAAATTTTCTTTCGTGTTTTTTCGTGTTTTTCGTGGTTGAAATTAACATCATACACGATGCGTTGTCATTAGTCTTTCAGGGTAACATGACCGGACTGAGGGTCATAACTTATCGTGTATTTGCCGTCGGCATAAATGACTTCAAACGCCAACTTGCCTTTGCTTGAAATAAGTTTAACGTTCTCCGGGCCTTTTCCTTTTGGGGAAATTGAAGCCAAACTGAAGAAGTGTTCGCCCTTGGAATATTTTTTCTTTTCAGGCAGAATTATTTTCGCATCTTTCTGGTGAATAAGTTCCAACGTTGACCGTTTAGAATCCGACAAAGTCAACTGGGAATCCCGTTTATTTCGGAAATCGTAGATGAATCTGCGAGCACGTTCTTTGATGGTGCTTGTAAAATTTGTCTTCCAGACTTTGAATGATATTTTACCGGTTGACCAGCTTTTATCTTTTTTCCCGGCATGACCGTCGATAAACCGATACTGGTGCATGATCTCATAACCTTCGCAATCTTTTTCAAGGGTGCTGGCAATCAGGCCGACTAACCCGTTCGGGGTTATCAGCCAGAGTTCATCGCTGCGCCACGGCGACTGGTCCTGCTCCGGCCGCCAGGTCTTGGACGTCAGGGCCTGATGGTAACTGATACCGACCGCCCCGACTTTGCCTTTAATAACCGATGAGAATTCGGCGCCGGACCGTCCCATAGTATTAAATACGCCGGGTTCTATCTTGTAGGATTTGCGGGCATACTGCCTGGCTCGAAAAACCGGACGAGCCAGGTGAAGCGCGTCAAACTTCTTACCGTCGGTCAACATAGCGCTGGTTCGGGTAAATCCGTAAGAACCAGAGGAAAATATCGAACTCCAGTTTCCCCAACGACTACGGATACCGCGAATGTCCGGGTCTTTAACAATATAGTTATTACGGGTTGGTATATCTTTGATCTTTTTTTCCGCCATCAGTCGGAAAGCATGCGCACCGACCACCGCGTCAAAGTAATCGAGACTTTTACGGTCACGCCCCATCCGGCGTGCAATCGCGGCATTTTCACCGTCCCCGGCTACCGCGGCCGCCATCGCGATATGCTGCGACCAGAAGGTCCGCCATTGATCTTTCCACCAGATATCAGCACCGGAACTGAAATGATAAGGCGGCTCCATGATAAGCGGATAAAACGGCACGGAATTTTTCAGGATTTTTTCCGCGCTTTTGCTGCCGGTATACCACCACTGAAGATAGAGGCCGCGATTAATGACCGCATGGTAATACATCGTGTCTGATTCACGGTGTTTTTTATCATTATAGACTTCGCGGCGGTATGGATAGGCTCCGTTGGGCAACTGTTGACGCAGCATGTGGAGATTAGTCTTTTCACAGAACTCCAGCGCCTCCTTGTTATTGAAGAGCAAATAATAGCTCAGGTACATCGGAAACGGATGATAAAGCATGTTGATATAATTGCCGTGCCGTTTCAGTTGATCAGCCATAACTTCAAGAGTATAACTTTTCATATTGTCAGCAATGATTGATTTCAGCTTATCAAGGCGTTCCTTACCAATCACGGCAACCGCTTCCTTATCCTGAGATATTTCCAGCAGCGGAATGGAATAATATTGAAAGTTCCAACTTGAAATTCTATCAGGCTGCCACGAATCCGCCTTTTTTCCAGTCAATTTTGCCGGTTTGGTACTCAACCTGACAAACGCCCGGTCGAGCCACACACGAATCATCTTCAACAGTTCCTTGTCGCCCTGAAAATCGCTGTCTCCGGAAAGATAAGCCCACACCGCCCAGTGGAAGAACAAACCGTAATCCTGCCAGTCCTTGCGGGCAAAAGACCTTTTCAGCTGTCCTTCTTTAGCCATCCGGATAGCGTTGTTCATGATCACGGCACAAGGATTGACGGTCCCCGCCGGGGCTTTGGTCCTGAAAATAATACTCCGGTATTCAGGTGTGGAAAAACAAATTACCGGAGACAGGCAAATCAGCAGAATGATGATACGCATTAATATTCCTTTTTATCTAACTATTATAAACTATTGCGAAATGTGAATTACACCATGGAGAACACGGAGTAAAACCAAGAAGTATTTAAATTTTCAGCCAAGCCGAAAAACGAAAAAAACTTATTTCCGTGATTTTCCAAGTGTTCAGTGGTTAATAATCATCTTTATCTGGCGAACCATTGATTGCGGGTTGTCGCGTTAAGAACATCCATATTGGCAAAACCGCCGACATGACCGTCGAGAAAAAGACTGTTCAGAAAACCGTTATGGATATTGAGATAAAAGTCCCCGCCGCCGCCTTTGGTCATATCCCAATGCAGGCCGTTGCTGCCAACATATATATAGCCGTCGATCAGCATCCCCGCGGTTGACGGACTTTTGAACTTAACCAGTTTCTTGCCCGGATATAATTGTTGATCGCGTAATTGACCGCCAAATTACCCGGTTCCGATTTTTTATAGGCTTCATAGTACCAGTCACTGTAGTCTTCGCACCGCATTTTATCATCTTTTTTCCAGGTGGTGTTTTTCTTCATCCCGGTGTAAGTAGGATGGAGCTGGGAGGCCCATTGCCCGGCACTGGTCCCTGCTCCGCTGCCCGGCAGCAACCCGGTAAAGTCATCAGTATAAAACAAAGCGGCGGTCCCCAATTGCTTCAGGTTATTCTTACAGGTTGTTGCCCTGGCTTTATCACGCGCCTTATTCAACGCCGGCAACAGCATACTGGCAAGAATAGCGATTATTGCGATCACAACCAGCAATTCAATCAGTGTGAACATCTCTAACGAAAACGACTTCTGCTCTTTCATAAAACACTCCTTTACTGTTAAATTATATAAACTCATGCAAAACTATTATTTGCACCATAAAGAACATGAAGAACATGAAGAAGTATTTAAATTTTCAGCTCCAACTGAAAAATTAAAAACTTTTTCGTGACTTTTCGTGACTTTTCGTGGTTAATATTTGCATTTCGCACAACTCTTGTTAAATATAAATTAAGATAAAGATTATCTTCTATAATTATTTAGTTGATCCACGCAGGATCAGCCGACATGAAACCAGTTCATGCACAATACCGGAACTGCGGCCTTTAATGGCCGACTGCATAATATCAAACGCTTTTTCGGCAATCACGTCAAAATCGACATGGATAGTCGATAATTCCGGGGTCGAATATTCGGCGACTTCAATATCGCCCACTCCCATGACAGAAACCTCATCCGGAACTTTGACCCCGAATGTCGCGAGTTTATTTATGATGCAGACCCCTAATTGGTCATTCGAGGCAAGGACCGCATCAGGCTTTAATTCAGCGACCCGCTCCGCAATCCGGTGCGACCGTTCCCGGTGACTGGCTTGCCCCTCAATAATACTCATCGCTGCCATCCCGTATTTTTCAGCCGCGGTAAGAAATGGCTTTTCCAGAGGATGATCAAAATAAATTCCGGCAAAAGCCACTTTGCGGCAGCCGGTATCACGAAAATGCCGGATCGCCAGTTCGGCCGCCAGCGTCTTGTCAAACTGGATACAGTTGATGTCTTCGAGGAATTCATCGATAAACATTATTTTCAAATTATATGGCGCACCGGAATACTTTTTAAAGCGTTCGACGCTGCCTTCGGTCAGTGAAATAGCGATTACCCCGTCAACCCGGCCATCCAGCATCATTTTCAGGTACTTTTCCTCGGTTTCGGGATTCCCCATCGTTACAAATGGGATAATGTCAAGTTTATTTTCAAAAGCCCGCTGTTGCAAACGCTCGATCATCTTAGCGGATTGAGGAGATATATTCTGGGCCAGCACCGCGATGGTATTGCAATATCCGGAAAACAGATCCTTTGCGCTTTTCGGGGCCACATAGCCCATCTTTTTACTTAAGGCCAGAATCTTTTCCCGGGTTTTCGATCCGACATGAATGCCCTTGCCTTCGCGTTTGTTCAAAACCGTATAAACTACCGGTTTCGATACTCCCGCCAATTCGGCAATTTGCGCCATGCTTACCCGGTTACGTCTCATTATTCATTCCATCGTTAAATTTTAATTATATAATGTAATATTATACTGTATAATATAGTTAATGTCAACCCCCCTTTTTATAAATTTTCGCTCTTTCGCTATTTTAGTGGATGTGAACCATCAAAAGCCGTATATTGCAGACTTACAGCCTGCGATCAGGGCGGGAATCACCCTCCTCGGGTGTTGCCAGGAGATGGACCGCTTTGCTCCTACAAAGCTTTTTATTCTTTGAGAAAATCCCGTCTGTAAGCCTGGAACAGCAAAGCCTACTGCAACGCCGTGGGGCAAATGCCCAAAATAGAAGCAGGCTGAAAGTATGCAACAAAAAAGCTTGAGCAAAAATAGTTTTAAGCTAGATAAAACAATACATTTGTGACAAAAAACATTTAAATTTTCGGCTTGAAGTTTTTCAGCCAGTTGAAGACCTCCTGCAAGGTATCAGGATGGCAATCAGGGGGCAGAACGCCGCCGGAAGAAAGGATGATGCCGCGATGGTGCGGAAGTTCATCCAGATAACCTTCGATTTCCGCGATAATCTCTTTAGCCGGTTTCAGCCAGGTTACGGCACCGGTTCCACCGATCAGGCACGTATTATTACACACAGCTCGCGCCTGGGATAATGTGGTATTAGCCACTGGCGGCGGCGTCAGCGCCTCAAACGCATTGGCTTGCACGTATTCGATATCCGGAAGCAGCTCTTTCACATGACCGCACATGTGCAGCCCCAGCCGCTTGCCGTGCTTATGCAGCACGTCACTTATCTGACGTAACTGCCGCTTGCAATATTTACGGTACTGGTCGGGCGAAATTAACGTGGTGGAAGTATTTTCAACCATATATACAAGTTCGGAATCAGTATATTCGGCAATGATCTCCGCCCGCTCCAACTGCCCGGCTGACATCACCGCAAACAATTCCTCTACCAAATCCTGATGATCCAGCAGCAGATAATGCCCGTTCTCTATTCCGGCCAGATGCTGAAGCCAAAGCATGACCGGAGATGTGCCAATCCCGTTAGTCGGGCAATATAAACTTACATCAACTCCCGGACGTTTTGTTTCGGGATCGAAAACGGTTTTACGATCACGGAAAAACTCCGTCATCAACTTGATGTCTTCGGCTGATTTCACCGGAAATTCAACCGGATGACTGGAACATGACTCCGGGTCATATTCCATGACCTGGCGCAAACTTCCATACGGAGTATGATAAGATATCTGTCGGGTCCCGTCAGTATCCACGCTTGTCTCTTCTGAACATTTGTCGTAACTGAATTTGACCGGGGTAAATGCCCCGCCGGGAAAATCATAAGGCATATCCCGCCGCACGTCTTCACCATACCGGTTCATATAGGCCCGATCGATCTTGGGCC
>CAXXVV010000008.1:0-163457 GCA_963678305.2 Victivallales bacterium | reverse complement strand
CCCAGGTTTTTTATAATATTTTAATAATGATATCTTTGCATATCGACTTTATACCAGGTCGGACAGGAAGATATTTTCCAGTTTATTGGAAATCATATCCCTGATCTCTTTGAAAATGCTGATGACCCCGGTTTCCTGCATCAGAGGCGTTTCCGAATAAAAAAACTTGCTGACGGATTCGGTGGCGGCAAGCGCCCCATCCATCAGACGGATTATTTCCGCCAGGCATATTGTATTTGCCGGCCTCGCCAGCATGTAACCGCCGTCGGTCCCGCGTTTGGCTTTGATATACTTATTCTGTTTGAGTACCGATAACAGAAGTTCCAAATATTTTTTGGATATCCCGTAATTGTCGCAAATATCACTGATCTTGACAAATCCCTGATCCTGATGTCTGGCTAAATAGATCAGCGCCAGCAGGGAGTATTCGCTTTTCGTTGATAATTTCATACAGACGGCTCCTTTGTCTATTAATATGATAGACTTAATATACATGGCGGCGGTAATATGTCAAGAGAGCTTTGGCAGAATGTCGAAAATTGTTTGAAATTTAATGTGAAACGGGCGTTGCAAAATCAGTTTGGGGATTTAGTTTAAATTATAAACAACCGGCTGTGATGCCGGTTTTTTCGTTAACGGCGGTTTGCGTCCGGCGTTCGATCTGATAAAAAATAAAAGGGCCTTTCATCATGTTGTGTGAAAGATTTGACCGGGAATTCTTCGTTGAAAGATTAATCGACAATCGCAAAAGCTATCTGTTTCCAGCCGCTTTGGATCGCGTGGCATGGGACACGATTGCATCCGGAGCGGACAAAAAACAACTGGTTAGCGAGATCATTGCCGCCGCCGGGACATTTATCGGGCAGCCGTGGCCGCAGCTTTCAGCCGCGCTTTTTTCACAATTCATGACCAACGGCAACCGCAGTAATTATGAAAGACCGTATTTCATGTTAAGGAATAATCTGGGCATTCTGGTCATTGCCGAATGTCTGGAAAATCAGGGCCGTTTTATTGAAGAGATTGCCAACGGGATTTGGGCTGTTCTCAGCGAACCCTGCTGGAACGTCCCGGCTCATGGCAAGTATCTTGACGGCGACCGGCTGCCGGACCCGGATCAGGTCTGGGTGGACCTGTTTTCCGCCGTTACCGGCATGACGCTTTCCCTGACCATGATGCTGCATGAAGACGCTCTTGAAAAACACTCTCCGGCCTTGTGTAAAACGGTCAGACAATATCTTGTTACCAGGATTGTCGAGCCGATTGAACTGCATCCGGAATATCACGGCTGGATGCGCGGGTTTAATAACTGGACGCCATGGTGCGCGTCAAATATCATCGGCACCGCGCTCTATGTATTAGATGATAAAAAACGAATTGTCGATTTGATCATGCAATTGCTGGAGCCGACCGATAATTTTATCGCTACTTACGGTCCGGACGGCGGCTGTGACGAAGGTCCGGGATACTGGGGCGTGGCCGGCGGCAAGCTGCTGGAACAACTGGAAATCCTGAATAGTGTGACCGGCGATGCGCTGGCGGGGATCTACCAGGAACCGCTGATCAGAAATATGGGGGAATACATTTCAAAAGTACATCTGGCCGGGGATTATTTCATGAGTCCGGCCGACGCCAAGCCTAAATGTCATCCGCGTCCGGCGTTGATTTACCATTTCGGGGAAAAAACCGGCAGTGAGCAACTGAAGCGGTTTGCAATGAAGTTACTGGATGAAGATAAAATGCAAATCACCGACAGAAGGTTTTGCGGCAATCTGCTGCTTTACACCCTTGAGGAGCTTTTCTGGCTGCCCGTTGGCGCTAAACATCCCGGCTTCGAACATGAAACTGTGACCATATTTGATGACCTTGAAATACTAATTGCCCGGGAAAATGCCTCCGGAGACGGCTTTATTCTGGCTGCCAAAGGGGGACATAACGCGGAGAATCACAACCATAACGATATCGGGGTTTTTGAGCTGTTCTACGACAATGAGCCGGTTATTATCGATATCGGGATAGGTTCCTACACCCGGCAGACTTTTTCTCCAAAACGCTATGATATCTGGTGCATTGGTTCAGGTGGACACAATGTTCCGCTGGTCAATGGTCAGGAACAGTTGCCGGGAACGGAAAGTAAAGCGGCGGACGTGAGCTATGACATTACCGCTGACGCAACGGCAATGGCGCTGGAAATAAGTTCCGCCTATCCGGTGGAAAGCCGGCTCTCTGCTTTATTACGAAAGACGGTACTGGACCGCGCCGGAAAAACCGTTTCAGTTTTCGACCGGGCGGAGTTTTCAACTGCCGGCAACAATATAGTTATGCCGCTCTATTGTCTGCCTGAACCGCGAATCACGGGGGCGTCTCAGTCGGAAATAACGGTGAACGGCAAAGTATTGCAGTTGGACGTCAATACTGAAGACAAGCTCCAGCTCAAGGTTGAAAAAATAAGTATTGATGACGATCTTTTGCGAAAAAGCTGGGGCGATTGCGTTTACAAGCTGATCATCGAGACGGCGTCGGATAGCGACGCCATCTCGTACAGCATTAGCATTAGTGAAAAATAAATTTGCTTATTTTTCGACCGGCGGCAGATAAGCGTCATAACTGATCAACTTATCTCTCAGTTGCGCGGTGTCGACAGCACGTACTTCCGGGGTGTAGGAACTGGCGGCCATGCCGGCGGCGACCCCGGCGGCTTCGCCCATCGCCAGACATACCGGCATAACCCTGGTGCTGCCCTGGGTCGGCCGATCGGTGGATATCGAGCGCCCCGCCATCAGGATGTTATCGAGCCCTTTCGGTATCAGGCAGCGAAACGGGATGCCGTGGCTTTTACCGGGCGGAAAACGGAAGCCGAAAGTTTTTTGCTGCTCGTTTTCCGTTGTTTTTTTCGACCGGTGGACATCTATATAATACGCGTTGCGGCAAATTTCATCCTCGAAAGACGCAAAATTCATAAGTTCGTCGGCGGTCAGATAATAATCGCCGATTATTCTGCGGGTTTCCCGGATACCCATTAACGCTCCGGTGGTGACCAGAAACGCGTTGCCGAATGCTTTAGGCGCGTATTCCGCCAGCGCGAGTTGGAACTGGTGCGCCATTTTTCGCCCGGTAATCAGCGCTTTTGAGACGCTGACCGGATCGGTATTATCGACGTCCCAGATGTGTCCGGCGTTAAACCCGACGACTCCGGGGCCGATAGTTGTCTGACAGCAGTGATAGTCGGGAATCAGCGGATATTTACCTGATTTGACGATCTTATATATTTTGCTTTCCTTGTTGGCCGGGTGCAGCGACGGTTCGGTTGTAAAAGCGTAATAATCGACGTTGGCCAGGGCGAAGCACAAAGTGGCAAGCTGGAGGCTGCCCTCTTCATCGCCTTTTTCGTATTCGGCTCCCCCCCACGCGGCCATATCGCCATCGCCGGTACAGTCGATGTAAACAGACGCCTTGTATGCGCTCAGGCCGGCTTTATTGGAGACGATGATCGAGTCTATTTTTCTGTCCGCCATATTGACGGCGGCAAGTTGGGTGTTGAAGATGATTTCCGCGCCGTTACCGGTAACCAGTTCGTCATAGATCCGTTTAAGCAGTTCCGGATCGATCGGGGTCCAGTCAAAACGATCTTCGGCCACATGCGGCATTCCTGCGATGCATTGCTTGAGGACCTTTTCCGCGATGCCGCCGTAGATAATTCTTTCCTTGTCGGTAAACGGACACCAGGCCGGGACCAGTCCGGCGGTCCCCATGCCGCCAAGCGCTCCGGTCGCCTCGATCAACAGGGTTTTGACGCCTTCGCGCGCCGCCGCCGCGGCCGCCGAACAACCGGCAGGGCCGCCGCCGACCACGATGACGTCATACTCGTCATTAACATTCAACTCTGTCTTGAATTCCATCTTAGACATAACCAGTACTCCAATTTTGTTGTGTATGCGGTCATGCATACAAAAGCGGTCCAGCTCATTTTTCTATAACATCACAGACTTTGATTTATGTTTAAATACTGCGGTTATCTTGTTATAGATAATTATGATCAAAAACTTATTTATGCATAACAGCTTATTATTAACGTAGCAGGCAACGGGAATTTTCAAAGGTCTTGCGTTTATTTTTTCCGGATTTTTACATATAGCGATTGTCAAGAGGTAATATTGTAATCCTGAGATTAACGTTTATATTGGTTTACTAATTTCAAGAAATGTCATTGACGCAATAACCAAAGCAGGAGTATATGAAAAAGTTAAGGTTTTCAGCAGTAGTCGCCATCGCGGTATTTATTAACTCATGTATCGCCGATGACAGTGTGGTGCCACCGGTTAAAGCGCAAATCAAATTTGCGGATGTAACGGAAGGGATGGGACTGGTAAAAGTCGGCAACAAAAAAGCGGCATGGGCCGATCTGAATGACGACGGCTGGGTCGATCTGGTTACAAACGGCCGGATATGGAAGAATCTTAAAGGTGAAAAATTTGTCGATGTGACTCCGGAATCCGGGATAGAGTCCCTGCGGGGGGCGGCAATCGTTGCCGACTTTGACGGGAACGGCATCAAGGATATTTATTTTATTGGAAAGGGTGGAAGACTGTATCTCGGTCAGGGCGACTTCAAATTCAAGCCCGGCAAAGTATATAAAAATAGCGCCGCGGTCCAGGCCGCCTGCGCGGTTGATCTGGATAATGACGGCTGGGTCGATGTCTATGTGGCCAACTATGAGATCTGGAAAAAACAGATCGGCTTCCGCGATATCATCCTGCGCAATAAAAAAGGTGCGCTGGTCAAGCAATGGGAAGCGCCGGACGAAAAGCTGATGCGGGGCCGCGGCGCGACCGCGTGCGATTTTAACAACGACGGGCTGATGGACGTCTATGTTTCCAATTATCGTCTGATGCCCAATTTTCTGTGGGTTAACCGGGGACACTGGGTGATCGAGGATCTGGCGCGGGAATATGGTTGTGCCGGAACGGAGCGCAAGAAGACTGTATTCAAGAACAGTTTGAAGATCCCGTACGGAAGTTCCGGTCACACCATCGGTTCTCTCTGGGCCGACTTTGACAATGATACTTACTTCGACCTGTTTGTCGGCAACTTTTCGCATCCGCCGAAATACCAGGATCGTCCCCAGTTTCTGAAAAACGGCGGTCCGGACGCGAAATATCATTTTATCGACAAGAGCCGGAGCGCTAAAATCCCGTGGCAGGAGTCCTATGCGTCTCCCGCTGCCGCCGACGTTGACAACGACGGACTGGTCGATCTCTTTTACGGAACGGTTTATCCGCGAGACACCGGTCGGATGTTTCACAATCTCGGCGGCTGGAAGTTCAAGGATATTACGCCGCTGACGACCATTAAGTCAGCCCGTTCCTATCAGAACGCGTTTGCCGATTTTGACAATGACGGCCGGATAGACCTGATCAACAGCGGCAGGCTTTATCGCAATGTTTCGGAAAAAACCGGTAACTGGCTGAACGTGACCCTGAAAGGGCGGGCGCCGAATACTTCGGCTATCGGGACGAAAGTCATCGTTACCTGCGGGGATAAACAATACAGCCGCCAGGTTGAAGCCGGAACCGGGGCCGGGAATCAGAATGACCTTCGTCTGCATTTCGGACTTGGTAATTATTCAGGGCCGGTCAAGCTCAAAATAATCTGGCCTGACGGCAAAGTCAAGATTGAAAACGCCAGGTCTAATAGCGCGGTTATTTTATCAAGTCTCTGAATTAATATTGCAGAAACCTGCTTCAGCATATATATTCAATGATTAAGATATTAATAAGATATCTTATGAAATAAGGCTTAAGGAGGTTATTATGGATAATGATCCTGTTGCTGACCGGGTTAATGAATTTCTCGGTAACGCGAAACTGGCGTCGGCAGTCTTTGCCGAACTCGACCAGGAACACACAGACCGGATTGTCAAAGCGGTATATCAGGCTGCGTTTAACAATCGCGTCAAGCTGGCGAAAATGGCGGTTGAGGAAACTCAGCTCGGGGTGATGGAACACAAGGTCATTAAAAATGTCGTTGCGTCCCAGCTTGTTTACGAGGATATTAAAAACCTGAAAACGGTTGGGGTAATCAGCGAGGACGAGGCGTCAGGTATTGTTGAAATAGCGCAGCCGCTCGGGCCGATTCTGGCGATTACCCCGATGACCAATCCGACTTCCACGGTGATTTTCAAGATTCTGCTGGCCTTGAAAACCCGTAACCCGATTATCGTCAGCCCGCATCGCCGGGCTCTGGAATGTTCCATAGAAGCCGCGAAAATCTGTTACAACGCGGCGATGGCCGAAGACGCGCCGGAACATTGCATCCAATGGATAACCGAATCTTCCCGCGAACAAACTCACGGGTTGATGTCGCATCCCGATATGGCGTTGATTCTGGCGACCGGCGGCGGCAGCCTGGTCCATGCCGCGTACAGTTCCGGTACTCCGGCAATCGGGGTAGGGGCGGGGAACGTGCCGGTCTGTATCGAGGCCAGTGCGGATATCCCGTTCGCGGTGTCGCAGGTCGTCTATTCCAAGACCTTTGACAACGGCACCATTTGCGCCAGTGAACAGGCGGTTGTGGTGGAAAAAGCGGTAGCGGCAGCGGTCAAGGCCGAGTTCGTCAGGCAGGGTGCTTATTTTGTGACGGACGAAGAATGCAAGATTCTCGAACCGATTGTCTTTGATTTGGAACGTCATCTGATGCAGGCGGATATTGTCGGACAGCCCGCGAAGAAGATCGCGGAAAAAGGCGGCGTCAGCGTTCCGGATAATACCGTGCTGCTGATTGCGGAACGTGAAGCGGTCGGTCATTATGAGCCGTTGTCTTCGGAGATTCTGGCCCCGGTTCTTGCCATGTATATAGTGGATGACTTCAATGCGGCGATCAATAAGTGCATCGATCTGAATTATCACGGCGGCATTGGACATACCGCCAGTATATATTCGAACGACGAGAAGAAGATCATGCATTTCTCATCTCAAATGAATGCCGGACGTATCGTTGTGAACACCCCGTCATCCCAGGGTGCGGTCGGCGGCATCTTCAACACGCTCCATCCTTCGATGACTCTCGGCTGCGGCAGCGGCGGCAAAAACATAACCACAGACAATGTTACCGCGTCGCATCTGCTGAATATTCAGCGGGTGGCGCGACGCCGGATCAACAATAAGTTCATGCAGGTTGATGTGACTAAATATCTTGATGAATCTCTGGATTCAACCGATCTTGAAAAAGAATATCACAAAAACAGTTGAGGAGAAATGTAATGTATGAAGTAAGCATAAAAGATGGAATCGCGACTTGTGATTTCAGTGGTCGACTTGATACGCTGGCGTGTCAGGATATGGTGGCTGATCTACGCAGTCAGATTAAACAGATGCCGGAAAAACTGATTTTCGACATGAAAGATGTGGATTATATCGCTTCAGCGTTCCTGCGGGTCTGTATCGAGGCGGCCCAGACCATGCCGCAAGGCGCTTTTGCTATCAAAAATGTCGACCCGGTAATCAAAAAAACCTTTATGATTGCCGGACTTGATAATTTACTGCATGTAAAATGAAAAAGCCGGCAGCTTTAATTTTGTGCGTTTTGATCCTGGTCGGCTGTCCCGGTCCGACTAAAACCGGGGAAGTGCAATTTCAGCTGACAAACGGGTTATCGGTCATTTTGCGCCATATTGACGGTGCAGATAAAGTCGCGCTGATAACCCTCTTCGATATTGGAGAAGATCAGGACCCGCCGGGAAAATCGGGGATGGGGCATTTAATAGAACATCTTTACGTGACTGCCGCCGCCGGAGATCTTTCTCCCCGGAGTATTCAGGCATTCATGGCCGCATACCCGATGGGATGGAATGCGCAAACCGGTCGGAATTACACCGTTGTTGCCGCAGTCTTTCCCAAGAAGCGACTCAAAACTGAACTGACTGAAGCCGCGGCCCGATTAGGGGATCTGAAGCCGCAGCAGAGTGATCTGCGGCGGGAAATTCCCCGGATGAACTTTGAACTTGAAAACATGTATGAACGGATTCCGATGCTGGCGGCTCAGAACCAGGCGGTTAAATTGCGGGTGCCGCATCGCCCCGGTTCCCGTAAAGGCGGCTTTATCGAACAAATCAAGACGATTGAACTGGCACAGATAAAAAACCGGTTGAAAGATTATTACAAACCGGTTAACGCCACTTTGATCATTGCCGGTGATATCGATGTTGACAAGGATATGGCAATGGTTATTAAAACCTTCACGAAGATTGCTCCGGGGCGAAAAATTGCATCAGCGCACTACCGGTCGGAAGTGCCGCAAAGTTCGATATCGCTATGGCCCTCTCAATCATTGTCGCGGCAGGGACATGTGGCGCTGGCAGTCGCAGCTCCGCAAGTGAATGATAAACTTTTTCCCGCGTTTTTGATTCTCGCGGCCAGGTTGCAAATGAACTCTCAGGCTTTGAAGCCGCCAAAGCAGTTTTTCCCGGTAGTTTATGCCGTACTTGACCGTCCTGAGACATTGTTGGTGCATTTACCGGTCGGGGCCGGTCAAAAAGCTGCGGCGGTTGAAAAAAAATTATGCCGGTTCGTGGCCGATACGCTTGCGCCTCCACTGTCGAGTGCGGATAAAACAATTACCCGCCAGTTGTATGGTTTTGCGCTGGGACTGCAGAAGTATCCGGACCATGTTCTGGCAAAGAATGTCTATGGTGTCGCTCTGGCGACCGGCCGGCGAAAACAGTTGCGGGTCGACCCGGAATTATTGGCGGAAAAGCTTGCCGCCGTTACCCAGCAGGATTTAGCTCTTGCCGCGAAAAAATATTTTGCTCCTGAAAGCTATTCAACCGCTTTGGTGTATCCTCCTAAAAAATAACTTGCACTGCTATTGGAACTGGTATAAATGTCCTTACTTATTCCGGTTCCACAGGGAATTACCGTATATGGATACCCCAAGGTCACTGTCGGTATAAACATTAGCAGGATAAAAAATAGTTTTCATGCTGGTATGTCCGTCAACCCAGTTAACGACGATTTTTTTATCGTGAGTAAAGGCGTCGGCTTCTTCATAACCGGAGGCATAGTCGGCGGCGATGGCGGCTCCAGCCGTGTAATTGATATTTTTTCGTCCCGCATCCAGGGTGCAAATGATTTTGCTAGGTTGTTTTACTTGCGACAATTTTGCGGGGATATAGGTTCCGGTGGGTTTTAAGCTGCTGCCGATATGCCGGTAATTATAGCCATAATCGGTAAATGCGTTAGCATAAGCTGCGCTTTGTGTTTTTTTCAAGTTTTCATAATACGCATGCTTATGGGCCGCGGAAGGACAGAGAAAAACCGATTCGGACAGCTTGTAATCCGTTTTGAAGCCAGTTACCCACCAGCCGGTGACGGTCGAATAAACGTGTCCGCGATAAGGAACGAAATAATCGTCATTATCGCTATTGTAAAAATTCATGCAGGAACCTATCTGTTTCTGGTTATTGAGACAGGCAATCTGGTGAGCTTTTGCCCTTGCCTGATTAAGGGCCGGCAACAGCATGGAGGCGAGGATTGCGATTATCGCAATCACGACGAGGAGTTCGATCAGCGTGAAAATTCCTGTTCTTTTTTTCATTTTTCCTTTTTCCCTGGTTGATTAAATATAAATACTAATGACAAATTTCTATTTATCTTGCATTTAAGAGTTTCCTTTACTATTATAATACATCTTGACTCATGCGGAACTATTATTTGCACCATGACTAGCGCAGTCTGAGCCTGAGCTAGCGAAGGCAACACATGAAGAACATGAAGAAGTATTTAAATTTTCAGCTCAAGCTGAAAAATAAGAAAAACTTTTTCGTGACTTTTCGTGTTGTTCGTGGTTAATACTTGCATTTTGCATGACTCATTTATAATACATCATCAACAAAGCGTCATTCAATTTTTTCCAGAATGCTCAGACCTCCTTCCGCGACCGTTATCTCAGCCAAATCCTGATAATTTCTGACTTCCGGAACGTCCTTAAGTTTTCTGCCGTTTTTGTCATAGGCCCATGTTCTGGCTTTGAACTTCCCTGTCCAGCCGAATTTTCCGCCTCTATTGGTTATAATTCTTTCTTTGCCTTTTACCCAGCCTTTATGGATTTCAAGCGGGGTGAACGGGTAGAATTTTGTAACAGCGTCGGAACTGTAATTGAGGTGAGTGCGCACATAAAGGCAGCCGTAATTGAGCCGGTCCACAATAGCGCTGAATTTCGGGGTGCCGAAACCATAAGCCAGTGGCGTATTAAGATGGGTAAGATAACACCGGACAATATGGTCCTGTGATTCGGTCATTGACAGCGTTTTAAGTCGGCAGGCGGTTGTTGCCGGACCATTGAACAGTATCACCCCGCCCGGTTTGGCATAGATTTTCTTGATGGCGAATTTGAAGATGTCTCTTGAGATAAGCGGCAGTACGGCGAATTTCTTGTCTATCCGGTTGGTTTTGGGATCAATGACCGCGCTGTGTCCGTCCCAGGCGTTAAATGTTACGTTTGAGGCTCCTTTGTTATCTTTAGCGGTTGCCCCGGGGCCGTTGCTTTCGTCCCAGTAGAGCCAGTCAACTTTAAGGGTGTTTAAATAGAAATCCAGGGAGCGGAGGAACAGTTTTCCGAATGTATTGCTCCAAGTGGGATAAACCGTGCGATATGGATAAATTGTCTTTTTAGAATAGACACTTTGTGCTCGCTTGCCCGAAAAGCCGGTAACCCGGCTGTCCTTGAATGACTGGTCTCCGGGAGCTTCAAATCCGTTGAAAAAACAATGAATATAAGCGGTCGCTTTGACTCCCGAGTTCAGGGCGTGCAGTTTGGCGATGGCTGTTTGTGCTTCCTTTCGGGTTTTATCCATTTGCGGAACCCAAAGCGCGTTGCCGTAAGCGTATATTGTCCGTCCGTTCGCTTCCGGTACGTTATTTGCCCGTAACTCCCAGAATGAAATGTATTTTGCCCGGTTTATTGCGATCAGTTTCTTTAGTTGTTCCGGAGATGAGGCCAGAACCTGCGACATATTGACAAAATAGAACGGTCCCGGAATCGTAAAATTCGCGCCCCAGTCGCTTCTGACCCGGTTGATCAAATCAAAGTAATCGTCGGACATGAGGACATACAAAGACCATTTAACCGTATAGGATTTTCCGGCGCCAAGAACAAAGAAATCATCCGCAACCCCGAAAGTTTTCTCTTTTGCCCGGTAGAACATCTTACCGTGATTACGTAGAACATCATCTTCCATTACCCAGCCGAGGGAGGACTTTTGCGCCGGCAGAAACATAGTACTGTTAGCCGCGCAGATGAAATTATTTGTGCTGTGGGATGGCAAGCCCCCCATGCGGCACACGGGTAAATTAAAGCCGGAAAAATTAATTTGGTTATGCTGCCGGATTGCTATGTCTTTCGCCGTTTTATTAATCAGCTGGTCTTCGATTTTCACTCTGCGATTAATTAATTGCACGGTTCGGCGTAGTCGGTAATCATTGCTTTCCGCGGCAATTTCCAGTTTTTTACCGTTGCCGCCGGTAGTAACTTTCCAGTCAGGAGATGTTTTGTTGGGCACTGAGCCAGTGAGACAATTCCAGCCGCCGCCGTCTTTTGAAAACTGCGAATATACCGGGATTAAGTGTTTTCCAACTGTAATCCCAAATGCGCCGCCGGGCAGCGTTTTCAGGACTAAAGCGCCGGTAAACTCCGGTTTCGGCCGCAAGGAAGAGAGGCGGCTTTTATCTGCCGGAAGAAACGCGAGGCCGGCTCGCACTGCCAACGGTAATTCGCGTTTATATTGCTTCTGGGACATTTTAGTCCAGACGTTTTCCACGGTCAGTATGTTTTTACCCGGCTTCAGGAATGACGTGATATTTAATAAATAAGTATAAGGTTCCGGGTCTTTGATCCCGTGACGCCCCAACGCGTAATCCGGACCGGGAGAATACATCGAGAGCCAGATGCCTGCCCCGGAGTTGTAGTAATAGGTTTTGCCGT
The DNA here is from genome assembly GCA_963678305.2 of Victivallales bacterium. Taxonomy (GTDB): domain Bacteria; phylum Verrucomicrobiota; class Lentisphaeria; order Victivallales; family Victivallaceae. The sequence continues at coordinate 151,484 of CAXXVV010000008.1, read as the reverse complement.
TGTAAACAAATTTATTGGATTTATTGGTCAAAACCGGGTTAAGGCGATCAAGGTCGGCATCGACCGGCTGTCCGTTGATTGCCAGCTTCAACGGAAAGTTGAAGCCCCCGAATTTTTTATAAGGCTGCCAGGTTTCCAGAAGGAGATACACGTCCTTATCCATTTTCTCCGGAATCATGAATGTCCAGTCTTTCCTGGTTTCCGCCTGCAGGATAGTTTTACCACATATCTTTTCAAAAGTCGTATCTTTGTCCTGGTGAGCGGATTGCTCATTAACGGCAAGTGAAAATTCCAGCGGCATGCTGCTCTTATAACGCTGAGCCGCGGTTCTGGTCCACGTATTGATTATTTTCAGCTTGTTGCCGGAAGGTTTGAGAAAAGAGCTTATGTCAAAAGTATAACAATATGCCTGTTCCGGTGATAACTTGACAAATGACGGCAGTTTACCGTAATCTTTATTGTAAAACACCAGCCATTTTCCGTCTTTGAAGAATGGGATCTTCTTATTCATATAGGCAAATTCCGGCTGTTTGTTGAGCAGTACAGGAATTTTGCCGTAGCGCTTTGGCGTGACCGGCCGATCGTTAACCATTAATCTCATCATGTGCAGATAGCCGCCGTATTTGGGGCGGGGCTGCTGACATTTTAATTGCAGAATGACTTGTTTGCCGGATGATGCATCCGGCAGGGCAACTTCAACTGATTCCGCGGCGTTGATGGTTTTGGTCTCTGTTCGCGCTGCCGCCGTTCCGACTAATGAAAACAAAGAGATGATTCCGATCAATGATATTACTTTTTTCATGTTGGTCCTTTTATCTAAAGATTCTCAAAGCAGATCATATATTATTGCACTGATGGCTCTCAGGCATTGTCAAATTACATTGTTATGTTCCATAAATAAATGCCGGTCCGGTATGCCGCATTATTTACGATCCGCGGAACAGCTATATGGTTTATGTCCGGCCCTGTTATATACTTAATTCCACCGGGAAACAGAATCACGGCTCAAGAGCAATATAGGGAACCAGTATTTTTTCAGTTAATTGTTTTCCTTGTATCAGTTTTTTCATTTGTTCCCAGGCATGAGAGCCCATCGCCTGCGGATTTTGTACATAACAGCGCATCTCGACCCGTGATCTGGTAAAATTGTGCGGCGGACTTTTTACGCTGGCGATAACCAGATGGTAATCGCGGTCCGCTTGTAAATTGAACTCCAATGCTGTTTCAATGAAAATTTCGGCTGTTTCGACGCCGTCAATGAACACTCCGTCCCACTTTTGACCTGATGCGAAAGAATTACGAAATTGCGCGGCGATCCGGTCCGGATGTTCCAGGTCGGGAATCATCGTTGTCCCGAATACCGGTTGCTCCATTGATTTCCGGGCAAGAATTTCCGAATAGGCTTTATGCATTATCACATTGGCGTCGCAGGCGTTGAAATCCTGTACCGCCAGCATGGAACGACAGCCTTTCGATTGCAAATCATCGATAACTTTTTCCATCATGTCGTAATGGTCGGAGCGAACGCAGCCGATGCTTGTGTCTGAACCGGCTATGTCTTTATTAACCACCACCATCGGGATATTGGTTGACATCACCTCTCGAATATGCTCGTCGCCGGGTTCACTCTGCAGCACGATTACCCCGTCGAGCCGGTGCTGGGAAATTGGTTTGAGATAGCGCTTTTCCGGGGAAGCGAACAGCATTACCAGGTTGTAATCATCCTTTTCCATGGCACTGGTCATGCCGATCATTATCTCCTGATAGAAGCCGTAAGAAAGGTGTTTCCGACAGGGATGGAGCAGTCCTACCAGATAATTCTGCCCGGTTGCCAATGACTTTCCGACAAAGCTGGGAGTGTACCCCAGTTTAGTCGCTACGGCCTTAATATGTTCCCGGGTGCTTTTCTTTACCCATGAACCAGGTGTTTCCGACAAGGCATGGGTGACGGTCGTGACACTTACTCCGGCGGCATACGCCACATCTTTTCTTGTTGCTTTGCGTCTTTTCATGTAATTTCTTTATTTATTAAATTTACCAACCCGCTAAAGTATATTATAGGTTGTTAAAAGAAAAAAGTCAATATTTGAACATAAAAAAATAAAATAAAAAATCCAACTCGGATAAATTATAGTGCATTTTACTGATTTTTCGTTAGTGTTTTTGATTGGGACTTCTTGCATAAAATCGTTTATGGAATCAGGCTGTTTAGCTCTCTGTTGACCAAGTTGTTTCAGGTTGTTTTTCCATAACGCCTGGATTCTCAGACCTTAAGCCGGTTGCGGGGCGAAGCCCGCCTTAGTGGATTGTTCATATTTTATGAAATCACTTGAAAACCGATATGTTCCGGGTGAGCATAATGATTGCTTTGTTTTTCAAAAAAGTCCATTTTAATCCATACCCATGGGAAAGCCGAAAAAGGATAATAATTACTCTCAACTGGATTTAAGTTCGGAGATGAAATACTACTTATTAAGCACAAAAAAGTCTCATGTGAAATTGATATTTCACATGAGACTGAATTTTTTCGAAGAAGAATTAATTCAGGTTTATTACTCCGTAAAGGCGATGGTTCTTACCGCGCATGATGCCTTTGAATAATTCCAGTCCAGTTCGACGGGTCTTTTCCCCGTCTGAATCGTTTACCAGGATGGCGATACCGATCGGTTTGCCTTTTTCTACCTTGTCCAGTCCGATTTCTTTCCACGGAATACTCAGTTTATAGGTTAAGATACCATTCTTCGAATCCCGCTTGAAGTCGAAGCCGACCTTGCCGGTTACGTTATTGAGTTTCAACTCTTCGGCATTATGGGTCCGGTCGCGCCATACCAGTTTGCCTTTCGGGGTCATGGCAAAGTCGAGACTGGTTACTTTCTTGGTGAATATTCCGGCCAGCGGTGCATAAAGGTCGTTGAGTTCCGGATGAGTGTCAAACGCGACTTGCAGGCTGTCCATCTTCCAGATCGTACCGTCGGTTCTGGTCTGATGGAATGTTTTATCTTTGACCTTTACCTGGATATAGAGATTTTTCTTATCCCATTCAAACGCTGCGGTTGCTTTATCAATGCCTCCTGAGGCGCTTTTCCCCTGCCAGCTTATGGTATTCGGCAGCTTGTCTTTGCCGTTTTCACCACGGAGATGGGCGGATAACAGGCTGAACTGTTTATCGAGAACTGTCTCGGCCAGGGAACCGGACTTGATGGATATTCTACAGGCCAGCGGTTTGCCAGGATCTATTTTTCCGGATATGCGCAGCGGCATCAGGAATTCGGCCGTACTTTGCTTGCCGATAATTTTTTCAACCGTCAATTCCCTGGAGCCGACCGGATCGAAGGTTACTTTTGTCGGCAGCGGGACAATTCCCATGTTTTTCAATGTGAGTGCAATTGCCAGTTGACCGTTTTGTTTCTGCAATGCGGTTTTTTCCACTTTCAACGGCTCAAGGATTGCCAGCCATTTGACGATACTACCGTTAATGAGTACCGGTATCGCGCCGGGGCGGCTGGTTGCCGGGACCGATATTTCCAGTTTTCCCGTGTCCGATGCGGCGTTCAACTTAATATCTCCGTAATATTCAAGTTTTTTGATCGTTTTACCGCAGGCTTTCAGCTTGACGTTTTCACCCGGATACAGTTTGCCGATCAGCCGGTCTTTAATTTTGCCGGGGGCGGCATAAATAGCGGCATCCGCACCTCTTATATAGAGTAAAGAGGGGGAAATGTCCAGCGATGCGAAACCGTTATTGACCTTGATGGTTGAACGGTTTCCCATGATGTTGGTTACCTGCAGGTTTTTCACGTTGCCGGCGGGAAATTTCAACTTATGTTTGTTATGGACGGACCAGATAACGACAACCGGTTTGCCGCTTTCGATCTCTTTGAAAATGTAGCACCAGATATCGCGTCCGAACCACGGCTGGTCACTGACCGGCTCCGTTCCTTCCAGTTCGTTGGCGCAGACTGCCAGTGCTGGAACCGCGGCTTTCGGTGATACGTGTTTCGGCCCCCAGCCGAGTTTAGGATTCAGATTATAGCATATTCCCCAACTGTTATCCGCGCCGCGGTAGTCATAAGAATAAAAAGGATAATAAACTCTGATGCCTTCGCCCTTGAGGATCGTTGCGATCCTGGCGTGCCACTGCGCATGTTCTTTGTGTTTATCACGACTGCCGTACTGGGATCGGTAACCCAGTTCAGTACAGTAGATATCCAGCGGTTTGCCGTTATTATACTGTTTGATCATTTTTTGCAAGCGACGCAGGTTCTGCACCACATTGTCGTCTTCCGGCGGCGGGGTATGGTAGCCGTGACAATTATAGGCGTCAATATATTTACAAATTCCTTGTTCAAACAGCGGGATGTTCCAGTCAAAGTTTTTAAAAGGACTTGAACAGCATGGTCCGGCCAGGATCGCGTTGGGATCTTCTGATTTTATGACTTTGCCGGCTGTCTGATACTGCTTGATGATGTCTTCCGGATAATATGTCGGTTTGTGAATGCCGACCTTTGGACGATTTAAATTAACTTCCCAGAAGATGTCGTATACCCGGTGTTTCATGCCGGGATATTGATGCTTGTTCACTTTGACAACATCGCGAAGATAGCGGTAATATTCATTGACGTCTTTTAGCCCGGGCGCAGGGTCCAGATTACTCCGCTTGGCCCATTCTGGCAGATTGCTGGCGATATTCATGGCCTGGTTGCAGAAATTATTTTGCCAATCAGGATCGACTTTGGCATTTGCAATTATTTTAGCGGCCCACTCAGCGGTGCCGCTGATCATTTTCGGTTTAACCTTTGGTTCGTCCCATTTCCATCTTCTGCCGCGCAGCCGCCATGACATGCCCATCCGGTCAACCAGGTTTGACGAGTTGCCGTGAAAACCGAAAAATGCTGATTCGCCGTATTTTCTCATTCGGGCGATATTTTGTTTGATCGTGTTTGGCATGACCGCGAAAGTGCCGCGACCTTGTTCCAGCGAGCCGAAAGTCTTTATACAGGAAGTTTTGGCAAGTCGCTTTCCATTTCCGTCAAGCCAGTAGGCTTTGACATCGTAATAACCGGATTGCTCCGGGGTGAATTTTGTGGTGTAACGTTTTTCTCCATGCTTTACCGGAATATTGCCTGAATTGACCAGCTTGTCGAAATAATCGCGGACTTCATAACGCAATGATTTGGCTTTTGGCGGCAGATTGCCGAGTACGGAAAAAGTCATTTCGACTTGTTGGCCCGGTTCAAATATGTTGAGGTCCGGTACATTGGTGGTGAATTTGACAAAATGCTTCAATTGCGATTTCATCATCAGGGAAAGTTTAGCCAGGTAAAGTGTGTTTTCCGGCAGGGAACCGGTGATATTGATTGCCGTTATTTGAGTCGGGTCAAGCTTTTTTCCGGATTTTGATTTGAAGCTTTTGAATGGTGCAGTCCGGTCCTGGAGGCTCATGCCGGTATAACTGTAGGGAATCAATGTTTTATTGAACTGTTCGCCGCCGGAAGTAACTGATAGTTGCAGCCACCATTGCCCGGTTTTTTTCACTGCCAGGTCAACTTTGATCCCGGTTGCGTTTTTCCATTCCGGCCGCGGTGTAATACTGCGCGATATTTTAAACCACTTGTTTTTAATTTTTCCTTTTGAGTCTTTTTTCGTGAATTCCAGTTTGAGAACCGGTTGATTGTCATTGCCCAGCTTGGCTGTTGCGCCAAAGTCAGGGTTCGGGGTGAATTTAGGCGCGCAGGTAATTTTCCAGACGGCGGCGGATTGCTTGCCGAAGTCGTCTATCACGATGTTGTCAGCGGCGGTTATCGTCATGCATGTTGGCGCCAGCGGTATTCCGGCAAGTGCGAAAAGCAGCAAAGTTTTATTCATTTCCGATCCTTTCAACGGTATTAATGTATAGAAATCCCTATTCCGGCTTTAAGAAGGCCGAATAAAAAGTGTGTTTGTTTTGCGATGAAAGATTATCTCATCCCTTTTTCCATCCAGGGCTGGACGTTGTAAAAAGAGGCCCACCAGGTTCCGTTAGGTTTGTAAAGGGTCGGATATTTGACATTGCCGACGTGACCGTCCGCATACTGGATATTGGCCATGCCGTCACCTGGAAATTCGTCAGTATTGTTGCTGTGGCGATACCGCAATCTGCTGCCGTCATTCAAGGTGCTGACGCCTCTGATCTCTCCGTTGAAGACCTGACCGCAATCGGCGGTGACCAGAACTGTTGAAGCCCGCTTGATGCGGGTCGATTTTACGGTTCCGCCCCAAATACCGTCAGCCAACCCGTAATTGTTGTAGCCGTAGCTGAGAAATCCGGTATACATGTTTGAAACTTTACGGCCGTTAAGATTTAATGACGGGCAGATCATGTTTTTCGGGATCGGTGCGGTTCCGTCTCCGACTATCAGACTGTCGTCCGGAAATTTTGAGCCCATATACGGCCGCAGGTAATCCGCCCAGTAATATTTGCCGCCGCCGGCCCTGTTGACCGACGCCACCGGGAACTGATCCTCGTAATTTCCCAGATACATCGCGAACGAAGTACCCATTTGTTTCAAATTATTGGTGCAGCTGATCTGCTTGGCTTTTTCCCGGGCCTGATTCAACGCCGGTAACAGCATACTGGCCAGGATTGCGATAATTGCTATGACGACAAGCAGTTCGATCAGGGTGAATCTTTTTTGTTCTTTTTGCATTTGGCTTACTCCTGTGTTATTAGTATTGTTAACAGCTTTTTACTGAATTTCTTTCTACTAATACCGGCTTGATACAGACTTTTTCCGGCTTTCTGTTGTCGTCTTCGAGAATTTTGAATATAAGTTTGACCGCGCTTTTGCCTACTTCATCCGGTTTTTGTTCAATGGCGGTCAGTTCCGGCACCATCGTGTTCGCGTAGACATCTGAGAACGCAATCACTGACAGGTCCTGTGGAATTCTTTTGCCAAGTTTTGCGACTATCTTATAGACGCTTATCGCCACATTGTCGTTGGCGGTGAATATCGCGGTCATATCCGGATTGTCGAGAATGAACTTTTCAGTCTCTTCATACGATCCGTCGTTAAAAGTTTCATGTTCAGATAAAATGCCCTTGACATTCCGGTGCCTGGAAACGGTTGCAACAAATGCCTCCTGCCTTAAACGGCCGGTACTGGTGTATTGCGGTCCCTGAATATGGCCGATGACCCGGTGTCCCTTGTCTATGAGATATTTCGTTGCCAGACTTGCGCCCTCAAAATCGTCAGAACCGACAAAGTTGACGCTGGCATTGGGCAGATTGCGGTCGACTGTCACCAGCGGAATGCCGCTGTCGATGACTTCCTGAAAATAGTCGTTGCTGACATAATCCCGGGAAGGTCTGATTATGACGCCCTCGACCCGGTGCTGCATTAGTCGGTGAATCAGTTTCAATTCATTACTGTCCTGACTGGTTGGACAGACCAGGTTCATCGAATAGTCGTGTTTGTCAAGTTCGTTATGGATACCATAGACAATCCGGTTGAGATATGGGTCGGAGATAGTGGCACAAACGCCGATGGTCCGGGTCTTGCCGGTTTTCATGCCGTCGATCAGCAGATTGGAATGATAACCGAGTTTTTTCGCGGCATTCAAGACTTTGTCTCTGGTTGCGGGGGATAGTTCTCCTTTTTTCTTGATCACCCGCGATACCGTTGAGATTGAAACTCCGGTTTCCTGAGCAATATCTTTCAGACTTACTATGTACTTTCTCGCCATGTTAATCCTTATGAAAAAAATTCCGCAAATGTTACCGCAAATATTTGCGGTATTAAAATTATAGATGATGAAATCGAAAAAGTCAAGACCTTTTTCAAAAAAAGATAATATTACAAGTTTGGGATGTAATCGGGCAGTCCATTTATAAAAAACTCTGCGTAGCAGTTATACCGCACTGCGTTGTACGCAGGCGTGGTCCAGCGCGGCGGTCATGCCGTTCACTCTGGTCGCCAGAGGCGAAAGTTAGCGGCGTGCATGAGTTGCCGGCCAACCGCGTGACCGATTACTTTGAGATCAGTATTAGGAGTTTAACATCGCACAATGAACATTGAACATCGAATGAAAAACTGGATTGTGCAATATTCGACAATGATTAGATAAATAAGTATCACTTGCTTTTATAAAAATATATATAAATAAGTATCACTTGCTTTTATAAAAATATATATAAATAAGTATCACTTGCTTTTATAAAAATATATAAGATTATGGTAATAAGCTTGTTAGGCTGTTTTTTTGTGGGGCGGGTCAGGTGTTGTCGACGATGTAATCCAGGTGTCGGCGGTCGGTGCCGCAGCATCCGCCGAGGATTTTCATGTTGTAGTTGCGATGTAACTTGATCAAATGATCACCCCAGTCTGAGACTGAGTCTGTGTGTATGCTGTCAGCGTTATCAAGATCACAATGATCGAGTGATGACGCATTGGCGCCGAAGCCGATAATCCGGGAGAGGATTTCGTTTGAAATGTTTTCACCGTGAAAAAAGGACGGATAGGAACAGTTCAGCATATAACCAAGCGGCGGATTATCGCAGGCCGCGTCGATTTTGCTGATTGCTTCGGTCAGGGTGTTGCCGTCGAGAATTAAACCGTTGCGGTCGATAACAAAACTGATGATACCCGGTGATCCGGCGTCCTGCATGGCCAGGGCGATGCCGCAGGCTTCCTCCACGTTCGGCAGCGTCGCGGCCAGAACGCAGATAACATTGCCGGCTAGCAGTGATTTGATCTGCCAGGCGTGGAATCTGCGCGCTTCGTCTCTGGAAAGCGCTTCTTCCGGTTTATAGCAATCGTTCTTGCAACTCATCAGACCAAGAGTATAATTGATGACGCCGTTTCGGAACAGGCATTGCATGAACTCCGCCGCGTCCTGATTGACGGAGGCGGGAGCTCCGCCCTGGATTACCCGTTCCCGGTTAGCCCGCCAGGTCGGAGTTGATAACAGGATAGGAACGTGAGCCCGGGCGGTTGCGTCCATGTAATCAAAATAGATTTCCTGCAGTGCGGCCCGGCCTTTCTCATCATAAATCAACATGGCGTGTTCCAAACGCGGATGCAATGGAATGTCAAAGTCCCGCCGCAGTCGCTCAATTACCGCCCCCTCGGACAACACATATTTAAAAGGCGCGATTCTTGTCAGCAGGTCGATCATGATAACGGGACATCCGGCGAGACGGCGCATTGACCGGGAAATTCGCGGCGTAGTTTTTCAATATCGTTCTTATCCATTTGCCAGTCCAGTGCTCCAAGATTTTCCTCAAGATGCTTTACAGAACGCATCGTACTCATTGTTACCAAGTTGGGTTGGGAGACCAGCCAGTTAATTGCGACCTGAGCCGGAGATTTACCGTATTTTTCACTCATTTCAGTTAAAATCCCGGCATTGAGCAGGCCGCCTTTCTGCAGCGGGCGCCACGCGGAAAGAATGATCTCATTTTGTTGACAGTATTCCAGCAGTCCGCTGGTTTCCGGTTCCCGGCTGATCAAATTGTAATGGACCTGATTGACGACTATTTTATTCCCGGATAAGGCCTGAGCCTTTTGTAGTCTGGCGATGGCGAAATTACTGACCCCGATATATCTGACCAAACCGCGTTCAACCAGTTTATCCAGGCCGCGCATGGTTTCTTCCAGTGGAATATTGTCGTTCGGCTTATGGAGCATATACAGGTCGAGGTAATCGGTTTTCAGGCGTTTAAGGCTGCTTTCCGCCGCAATCTGGATTGCATCACAGGTGAAATGACTGGGCCAGGCTTTGGAGGCGATAAACAGTTGGTCGCGGTTATAACCCTTGATTGCCTCCGCCACCAGTTCTTCGGCGTGTCCGGCTGCGTACATTTCGGCGGTGTCGATGTGGGGGAGGCCATGTTCAAGTCCGGCTTTGATCGCGGCAATGTCCCGCGCGTCATCGTTATTCGGGTCAACTTGAGCGTTTCCGCCCAGCATCCAGGTGCCGATTCCGAATACCGGCATGGAAAATCCGTTTGCGAGTTTTTTATCGATCATCAAATAATTCTTTCAGAATTTCATAGGTTTAAATTATACTATACATCGTTACCCGGTACCCGCAAGTATAAAACTCACGGTATTATTCCTGTATCACGTAATCTTGTTTTTCCAGATAACGTCCCAGCAAGATTCCTGCAGCAAGCATTATCGGGATCGCGGTACACAGGCGAATTATGGTGAATTCAATTCCAAGAAAAGAAGCTTCAAAAAGAGTCATGGGAATCCGGCAGACTCCGGCAAAGCCGAGGAACGAAAAAATTACTTTCAAAGACGCTCCTTTGCGTTGCAGCGAATAGGCCAGAGGAAAGGCGACAAATAGCCCCCCGATGGTCATACTGCCCAGCAGTAACGCCCAGAAATATCCTTTTATGCCGCTATTCGAGCCCAAATGCTTGACTACGGTGTCGCGATGACACCATTTTTCAAACAGCGCGATCAGAATGAATGCACAGGGTAATATTTTTATCATGCTCCAGAATACGGAAACAAACTGTTGACTGGTGGTAATGCCGTAATTGCATTTTATGAAATACGAACTCAAGAGGAATACTACGGATAGTAAGATGAAACACCAGATAATTTTTTGTTTCATAGCGTGATCTCTCTAAAAATAATTCCGATAATAACTGCGACCAGGATTGCCGTAACAAAACCGATCAAGTTTCTGATAATCGCTACTTTCCAGCCCAAGTATTGTTTTTGCAATGGAAATGACAGGATGCCGACGTTCATCAAAGCGAGGCTGAATCCCGCCAGAATATAGTATGGTATAGCCTGGGCTTTTAACATTGCGCACAGTGGAAAAGCGATAAATCCCGGCATAAAAGCGACAGAACCGATTCCGAGGCTGATCAATAACCCGGAGATGCCGCTGTCAGCGCCTATCGCCGTCTGAATCAAGTTTTTAGGAACGGCAGTTATGAAAAAAGAGAACAGCAGCATTACCAGCAGAAAAACAGGAGTTATTTTCCATAATCTCTTGCCGGCCATTTTCAACGCGTCTTTGGTCTTCCCCCGGTTTTTACAGAAAGAAATCAGCAAAGCCGCTAATGTAACTATCCAGATGCCCCATTCCATGGTAATATTATTAATCCCTAATTCCTAATTATTAATTATTTAAGCCCCCAGGTTTTCAGGATTGTTGCGGTTATCTTGCGATTACCTTCTTCAGTCATGTGAGTCCCGTCGCGGGTCAGCAGCAGGCCGGTGTGACCGGGATGTTTGGCCCATTCCTCTGCGAACATGGTATCCAACGGAACCAGCGGACATTTCATTTGATCCGCCGCTTCCCGTGCCGCCAGGCAATAGTCTGCCAAAATATCGCCATGTTCGGCAAAAGTATCGCCCTCGAAGCGCATGACCGGGGTGATGATGCTGACTTTAGCAATTCCGTTTTGACGGCAAAGATAGATCATCCAGATCAGGTTGGTACGATAGGCTTCGACTGAGACCATCGGCTCATCGGCCCAGCGGCCGCGCCCGACTGCGGCGTCGTTCGCCCCCAGATAAATTGAGACGGCATCGGGTTTGGCATCAATAATATCCGTTTGGAACCGGGTCAGCCCCCAGGTGGTTTTATCGCCGCCGCGTCCGGCGTTAACGACCTTGATTTTCTGTTGGGCAAGTTCTTTGGTAAGCATTGAAACATACCCGGTTTCCGACGCGGTGATGCTGTCGCCGAAACAAATCAAAGTTTCTCCCGGCCGCAGCCACGGTTTTTCATATTCGATCATTGTATAAATCCTTCATATTTTGAAGTTGCAACTTCAATAACAATATATAAGAGAACGGGAAAAACAAATAATATGGACATAAAAATGTTAAAATTGTTTTCAAAAAATCTTGCATTGAGCGCATGAGGCGGTATTTTTCTATCTTTCGTTTATCAATAAAAAAGGGCTGATTGTGAATACGCAAATCAAAAAAGATAATGTCGAACTGGATTTTGCTCCGCAAGGATCATTTAATCTTAAAATCGGAGAATTTGAACTTAATAACTGTCGTGTCTGTATTGAGATTGACGGCGTTGATTGTTCGCCCGCGGAATGGAGGCTAAGCGAATCTAACGAAGTTTCCGCAAAGTTCAGTGCGGAAAATCAATACGGCAGCTGGAAGCTGGATTTCTGTTTGTCCGGCTCGGAAGCGGCGGTTAAACTGGCCGGAACTTCTAAAGGCCGGCATCGGGAAGTAAATCTATATCCGTTGCAGGTACCGAAACTGGCCGCGTCGCATGTTTTAGCTCAGGGACCGAAAATGGGTGGATGCAGTTCGATTCTGACCGGACCCGGAAAAGACGCGGATTTTACCGGGCATTATCAGTTGATGATCACGGATAACGGCCGGCATTTGCAATTATCATTTCCGTTGCAGCATCAGCTTTATACCCTTTTCAAGGGAAAGGTGCAGGGGGACGACATTGTTGATTTGAAGGCCGTCTCAAATATCCTGCATTACGGCAACCGGGAATTCGAGACTGAAACCCTGACTCTGCGTACCTCGGATGACGGGTTCAAGCTGATGACCGATTACGCCGACGTCAATATCGAATGTGAAAAAGACTTTACCGATGCCCAGACTCCCGGCTGGAACAGCTGGGATTATTACCGCTGGACCGTTACCGAGGAGGAAGTGCTGGAAAACGCCCGGTTTATCGCCAATGATCCGGTTTTGTCCAAATATGTCAAACGTATCATAGTTGATGACGGCTGGCAGTATTGCTACGGCGAATGGGAGGCCAATCCGCTTTTCCCCCACGGCATGAAGTATTTGGCGGAAGAATTGACAAAACTGGGATTCGAGCCGGGTATTTGGATCGCTCCGACAATTGTTGAACCGCACTGCCGGATTGCCCAGTGGGACTATGATATGCTGGCAAAAGGCGAATCCGGCGAACCTTGTTTGTCATATTCCTGTATGCAGCGGTTCGGGTTCGTTCTTGATCCGACGGTTGAAAAATCCCGCAAGTTTCTCTATGATCTGTTTACGCGTTATGCTGATATGGGGTATAAATATTTCAAACTGGATTTCATCTGGCAGACTCTGAAAGCCCGAAAGTTTGCTGATCCGACCGTGCCGCGCAGCAAGATACAGGAGTTGATCATGCAGCCGATTTGCGAGGCCGTTAAGGGAAAAGCCGCAATTCTCGGGTGCAATTATCTTTTTGAAAGCGGCAACAAATATGTCGATGCCGTTAGAACCGGGTCGGACATTCACGCGACCTGGCACAATATTCAGACCAACACCACTTCGGTGGCCGCTCGTTTCTGGACGCATAACCGCCTCTGGATCAATGATCCTGATTTTGCTTTGTGCCGCGGTTTTGATACGTCGGATGATCCGGATATCACCCGTCTGCTTCCTTGCCTGGTCTATATAGATGAGGAGATGGAAAATGCCGAGCGTTTCACAAAACCTCTTGTCGATGTTAACCGGAAAGAGCTTGAAATTCTTTTGAGTATGGTTATTTGTGCCGCGGGAGCCCGGAACCTTTCCGATAAAATGAGCTTGTTGAATAAATCGGGCCTTGATCTGGCGCGCCGTACGGTCAGTGCCGAACCGGGCGAGGTGGCAATCCCGCTTGATCTGTTTGAACGCGAATTGCCGGAAACCTGGCTGCAGCCGGTCAACGGCAGGCATCGAATATTGCTGATCAACTGGAAAGATGAGTCTGAAAAACATGTTTTCGATTTGGCGGAACATGGTCTTGACGGTACCTCAGCCGTCAATTTCTGGAACGATGAACCTGTGGTAATTGAAAATGGTCGCATCGAGGTTGAACTGCCGGCGCGTTCATGCCTGTTTGCGGAGGTTGAGTGAGGAAAAATTATAATAATTTTCCGTTTGCTCCGAAAAAATGCCCGTTCTTTTACGGTTGGGTGATTCTGCTCTTCAGCGCGGTTGGTACGCTGATGAGCATGCCCGGTCAGACGATGGGGGTGTCAGCGTTTACCGAACATTTGATTGTGTCGCTCAACCTGACTCGTTCCCAATTGGCTTTGGCTTATATGTTCGGCACCCTGACCAGTTCGCTGATCCTGCCGCATGCCGGAAAAGTATTTGACCGGGCCGGAGCCCGGGTGATGGGGATTGCGTCTTCCATCGGCATGGGATGTGCATTGATTCTCTTGAGCTTCTCTGATCGTCTGGCTGCCGGAATGAATGTTGTCAGTATTATTGTTATGATGTTTTTCGGTTTCCTGATGCTGCGTTTCTGGGGGCAGGGCGTTCTGACCTTGACTTGTCGCAACATGTTGATGAAGTGGTTTGACCGTAAACGCGGGCTGGTTACCGGCTTGAGCGGACCGATGATTTCTCTGGTCTTTTCCTTGACGCCGGTAATACTTAATAAGCTGATCGAGTTCCGGGGCTGGCAAATGGCCTGGCTGGTCCTCGGTTTGCTCTCAGTCTTCGGATTCAGCCTGATTGCGCTGGTATTTTTCCGTGACAACCCGGAAGGATGCGGTTTGCTCCCTGACGGAGTTACTCAGGAAAAACATGAAAAGCAGCAAAAAAGTAATGATGCAATGCGGCAGTTCACGGTATCTGAGGTCAGAAGGACGTTTCCATTCTGGCTGATCGGGCTTTCTCTGGCGCTGGCCGGATTGTATTTGACTGCCATGCCCTTCCATGTCGTATCAATTTTTAAACTGGCAGGAATGGACAAGGAAACCGGGCTCAAAATTTTCTTTTACGGTTCGTGCATCAGTGTGCCGATGAGTATATTGTACGGTTATATTGCCGATAAGATAGATATCAAATATCTGTTGATGATTTTTTTGTCGGGTCTGATAATCAACAGCATTTCTGTTGCCTTCCTGGCTCCTGGTTTTGCCTATGCCTCGCTGATTGCCGGGATGGGGTTGAGCGGCGGTCTGTTCGGCATTCTGGCCAATGTGCCGTTTCCCCGTTTCTATGGGCGAAGTCATTTGGGGGCGATCAACGGCTTTATCATGAGCATGATGGTTTTCTCCAGCGCCATCGGTCCGTGGTTTTTCAGTAAAATACTTGATTTTACCGGCAGCTATCGCTATGCCGCTTTAGCTTGTACTGCTTGCGCGATAATCTTTTTGATCGGTTCGTTCAAATTAAAAAATCCGCAGGACAAGTGTGAAGAGTAATTTTCAGTCATTGCTCACTTCCCGGTATTTTCCGGGAGGTATGCCGTTCAATTCACGGAAACGGCGAACGAAATGAACGTAATTTCGAAAGCCGCATTGGTCGGCGACCTGGTAGACCGTTAAATCGGTTTTCTTCAAGAGTTCACGGGCGTGGTCCATCCGGCACTGCGTCAAATAATCCTGAAACGTGCAGCCGCAAAAATCAGTGAAGAGCTGTGATACATATCCGGTACTGACATTGAACACCTTTGCCACCAGGCCGCGGTCGATGTCCTCTTGAAAACTGTTCGCGGTCCAGTTGCGTATCCGGTTAAAAAGTTTTTCCGGTCTGCCGCCCCGGTTTGTTATGGTGCGGCGGCATTCCTGTTCCGCCAGTCCGAGCAGAGCTTTCGCCAGATAATGGACTATTGATACATCTGAAAGCCCGGATGCCGAATTTAGCGCACTGACCGTGCCGCGCATTGCCTCGCAATATGGCAGGCCGGTGTGCATGAATGCCAGAGGAGCCGGCCTTCGACCGTCGTTCAGGTCTGAATGCTGATAGAACGATACCCGGAGAAAGTCGTGTCTTGGAACTATGCAGAGCATACCGTACTTACCCCGCCAGTCCTGTTTTTCCCAGGTTCCGGACAGGCAAAAAAGCATGTCGCCGGTTTGCAAATGCAAATTGTGTCTGCCGGTTTCCAGCGGGAGCAGGGCCTCCTTTTCCCCCTCAGTGATAATAATCAGGCGGGGAAAACTATTGAGTTCACCGCCTGGTGGCGGCGGATTATCCGGCAGGACAAAATAGATCTTGCCCGGCGTCAACTGTCTGGCTTTCGATATTTGCCCGAGAATTATTGTCCGATTATCCATAAAATATCTCAAAGTTAATAATATGCATATAAATAATAATTCAAGTATATTTAAAAATCAAATCATAGATTGTATTATAAGTATATAAAAACGTTTTGAGCATCGAACATTGAACGCTCAACATCGAACATCGAATTAATAATTAAAACAAGCCCTGAAAGGGCGATAAATAAAAAGGATACAGGATTATGCAACAAGCAGTAAGAGTCAGTAAGCCTGAAAAAAAACACTTAACCGGGTCACGGCAGTTTCAGGGGATTCCCGGAATTGAAATATCTCCCGGTGGTCGACTCTGGGCTACCTGGTATGCCGGCGGCGTAAACGAAGGACCGCGGAATTTTGCGGTTCTGGTAACCAGCGATGATGGTGGAGAAAACTGGAGCGAACCGGTTGCGGTGGTGGACCCGCCGGGCAATGAGAGAGCCTACGACCCGACTTTATGGATCGGGCCGGACGGAGTGTTGCGCTGGTTCTGGGCTCAAACTTACAGTCCTGAGGATGGTGTTATTTCCAATGGAGTCGACGGGGTCTGGTTTGCCGCTTGCTCCGATGCGGAATCGCCATCCCCGGAATGGGGCGACCCGATCAGGATTGCCAACGGGGTGATGATGAATAAACCGGTTGTGTTGTCCGGCGGCGACTGGGCCTTTCCCACTGCGGTCTGGGCCTCCAACCTTGGCGGCGCTACCGCGCCTGAAGAATTGCAGCTCGAATGTTTTTCAAATATGACGTTGTCGCATGATCAGGGTAAATCTTATGAGCTGAGAATTGGTCCTGACATTCCAGACCGTTGTTTTGATGAACATCATATTGTTGAATTAAAAGATGGCCGTCTCTGGTGTCTGACCCGTACCAGGAAGGGGATTGGCGAAAGCTTTTCCAATGATCGGGGGTTGAACTGGTCTGAAGGTCAGGATTCCGGTTTGGGCGGTCCTAATTCACGTTTTTATATCCGGCGATTGCAGTCAGGTAACTTATTGCTGGTCAATCATGCTCCAAACCCGGAAACAGGAGAATATGCCCGCAGCCATTTGACCGCGTATCTGTCAACCGATGAAGGGCAAACCTGGCAGGGGGGGCTGCTGCTTGACGAGCGGGTCGCGGTTTCCTATCCCGACGGCTGTCAGGACAAGGACGGTAATATCCTGATTATTTATGATCACGAGCGCTATAAGGCCGGCGATATTCTTTTCGCTAAATTCACCGAAGCTGACATCATAGCTGGAAAACTTGTATCAGATGGATCAAAATTAAAACAATTAATCAACCGCACTGGCGGAGTAAAGGAGCAATTATGAGCAATAAAATCTTAGGTTTCGGAGAAGTAATGTTGAGATTGTGCCCTCCCGGTTTTAAACGTCTCAGACAGTGTCTGCCCGGTTGTTTGGATGCGACTTTCGGTGGTGGCGAAGCTAATGTTTGCGCTTCTGTTTCCATATTTGGTTCGGATGCGGTCTATCTAACCGCTCTGCCTGGTAATTCCATTGCTGAAAGTTTTCTGGCCCAGATGCGTGGGGTCGGGGTGGATGTCTCGAATGTTTTGCGCAAATCGGATACTCGCATGGGCATCTATTACGTTGAAGCCGGGGCTAATCAGCGTGCATCCAATGTCATCTATGATCGGGAGTATTCCGCGATATCACTGGCCGGGCCGGAAGAGTATGATTTTGACGCGGCGTTAAAAGATGTTGCGCATGTGCATATTACCGGCATAACTCCGGCGCTGAGTGAAAAAGCTTTTTTGTCAACTTTAGGACTGGTTAAAGCTGCCAAAGCTGCCGGCGCAAAAGTCTCCTGTGATCTGAATTACCGGAAAAAACTCTGGAATTGGCATCCTGAATTGAAAAAACATGCGCTGGCGGAGCATTGCATGGCGCGGATTGTGCCGTATGTTGATCTGGTTATTGCCAACGAAGAGGACGCGGCTGACGTGTTCGGGATCAGAGCCGGTGAAACTTCAATTACCAGTGGTAAAATCAACGCCGCCGGTTATGAGTCGGTGGCGCAACAGATTATTGCGCGTTTCGACAATGTTTCGCAAGTGGCGATCACGCTGCGGGAGAGCGTTTCCGCCAGCCATAACAACTGGGGGGCAATGCTTTATGATCGCACCTCCGGCCAGACCTGCTTTGCTCCGCTCGATGCGGATGGTAATTACGTACCTTATCAAATCCGGGACATCGTCGACCGGGTTGGCGGCGGCGATTCATTTGGCGCCGGACTGCTTCATGCTTTGTCCAGTGACGATTTCAATGCGCCGCAGGACGCGATCAGTTTTGCGGTTGCCGCCAGTTGCCTGAAACATTCAATTCAAGGGGATTTTAATTATGTCACCCGCGGGGAAGTGGTTACACTGATGGGCGGTGATGCATCCGGGAGGGTTAAACGATGAATAAATCACAAATGACTCAAGCCCTTGAGCAGTGTCCGGTTATTGCGATCTTGCGTGGAGTGACGCCTGATAATGCGGTTGAAATCTGTCAGGCGTTGGCTGACGGCGGAATTTTGTTGATCGAGATCACCATGAATTCCCCGGACGCGCTGAAATCAATAAAGCTTGCGGTTGAATATTTTGCCGGTTCCAAGGTCAATATCGGTGCCGGGACAGTATTGTCTGTTCAGGAAGTCGATGCGGTGGCCGGAGCCGGGGGGCAATACATTATTTCCCCGAATTGCAATCCGGAAGTCATTAAACGTACCAAAGAACTTGGGCTGCTTTCTTTACCGGGGATATTTACCCCGAGCGAAGCGTTTACGGCGCTGCAAAACGGCGCGGATTTCCTCAAGCTTTTTCCGGCGGGGCGTTTGGCCCCGGAATATATCAAAGATCTTAAAGCCGTGGTTCCGGCTGATTTTATAGCTGTAGGCGGGGTTGGCGCGGATAACATCAAAGATTATCTGCAATATACCGTTGGCGCCGGGATCGGCTCGGCAGTATACAAGGCTGGATGGTCTGTTGAGCAGATCACGGCGGCTGCAAAACGTTTAATTGGGGGCATGAAATAATTGCCGGCACCTGTTTCCGGCTGTTTTAATCTGCTCAATTATGCATTCTGAATATCCTGGTAATTTTTTGCCAGGATATTCAGTTGTTTTATTTTGAATAACTGGTGAGTTTCTGTATCTTTAAAGAAAAAACAGTCTTCACTCTTTCCTCTCTTTTTCTTTCCTTTCTGTTTATCTTTTTATTTGCTTTTAAATTTTCCTGTATAAATACCGGGTGAATGTTTTGTTTTTCTGTCCTAATTTGTTAGTAATATCACTAATTTATGTAAGAAATAAATAATTGGTTATTGTCAGTACTTGAATTATTTTTTTTAGAATATATTATAAGTTATATATAAATTACCCTGGTAATTGATACAGTTAATAGATCATTATGCTGGTCGTCTGATAATGGATTTATACTTAATTAGCTGCTATATATTATTTATTGGATAACTTGCATAAATGGACCTAAAGGCAGGTGGATCATGAAAATAAGGAGTCTTGGAGTAGGGACTCAGCTGCGGCTGGGTATCGCGTTTATATTGGTATTGGTCGTGGCTATGGGCATTACGACATTACTGACGATGCGTAAAATGTGGGAGAATACCGAAACCCTGTATAATCATCCGCTTGTGGTTCGCCGCGCTTTGGATGATATTAAGATCAATATTTCCAGCATGCATAATTTGATGAAAGACCTTTTGAGAGCGAAAACGTCTCCGGAACAGCAGCAAATTATTCTTAAAATCAATAACTTCGAAACACAGGCCAATCGTAAAGTCCAGGTTTTACTGGAGCGATATCTCGGACCGATTTCAGATATTGAAGCAATTCAGAAAGATTTGGCCCAGTGGAAAACAATCAGCGACGAAACCTATCGGATGCTGCGGTGGAATAAACATGCCGAGGCGGAGAGACGTACGATGGAAGGCGGTGTGGGCGGCTTGCAAACGAAGAAGGTACTGGCGGATATTCAGAAAGTTGACCAGTTTGCTACTAACAAAGAGAAAGAGTTATATAATAAGTTTGTCCGTTACGACAGTACGATGTACAATCAGAAAATAACTTTGATCTGTATAATTGTAATTTTCTCTATTGCAGAAGGCTTTGTTCTGATAAAAGGGATCAAGAAGCCGCTTAATGAACTGATCGCGATAACTGAAGAATACTGCCACGGGGATTTCGCGGTCCGGTGTAAATATGACTCAGAAAATGAGTTTGGTTTGCTTTCCAGAGCTTTTAACCGGATGGCGGATAGTCTTTCCAGGCGACAGTGGATGCTTGAATGTCAGGTAAAATTGGGAGACTGTATTCAGGGAGATAAAGAGTTTATAAATCTGGCCGATGACATTGTTGCTTGTTTATGTAACTGCGTCGGTTCTCCGTTGGGCGCTCTTTTTGTTACGAGAGATGGACATCTGCGTTTGACCGGGCGATATGCATATCGCAAGCACGAAAGGGTCCCGGAAGAGTTTGCGCCGGGGGATGGAGTGGTCGGTCAAGCTGCGGTTCAGGGAACGCCGCTGCTTTTGGATGATGTTCCGGATGACTATATTCTGGTCGGGTCCGCTCTGGGGCAAAAGAAACCGAAAAATATTCTGGCGCTGCCGTATTTTTTTGAGAACGAGCTGATCGGGGTGATTGAACTGGCTTCATTGAACGGCTTTACTGATATTCAGCAGGAATTTCTGAATAGCATTACTCTGGTTGTCGGTATTGCGATTCGCTCCGCTCTGGCAAAGCAGGAATTGGAAGAACTGATGAATGAAACTCAGCAGCAGTCGGAGGAATTGCAAACCCAGCAGGAAGAGTTGAGGGTCTCCAATGAAGAGCTTGAAGAACAAACCAAGCGACTGCAGGAGTCGGAAAAAAAATTACAGTCTCAGCAGGAGGAACTGAGGGTTTCAAATGAAGAACTTGAAGAGAAAAACGAGATTTTGCAAAGTCAAAAACTTGAACTTGAGTCATCGCGTAAAATTGTTGAGGAAAAAGCCCAGCAACTGGCATTGGCCAGTAAATATAAATCAGAATTTTTATCAAATATGTCGCATGAACTGAGGACGCCGTTGAACAGCTTGCTGCTGCTGGCACAGGGGCTGCTTCGGAATAACGACGGAAACCTGACGGAAGAACAGCTTGAATCAATGAAAATCATCTATGGCAGCGGCAGTGATTTGCTGAATCTGATCAATGAAATTCTGGATCTGTCCAAGATTGAGGCTGGTAGAATGGATATTATTCCCGGAGATGTCTTTATCAGCGATTTGGCGGCAAGTGTCCGCAATTCTTTTGACCCGCAGGCAAAGGATAAGGGCATATCATTGGAGGTGGTAGTCAGCAATGACGCGCCGGAAAAAATTTATAGTGATAACAAACGGCTTACACAAATAATTCGTAATCTGATATCAAATGCTGTCAAATTTACAGATGAGGGTTATGTGAAAGTTACGTTTGGCCGGCCGCCGGAAGGCTATGTTTTGAAGAGAGGGGATGCCGCGGTAACGGACTGTATTGCAATATCGGTTGAGGATACCGGCATCGGTATTACTCCGGAACAGCAGAAGATAATTTTTGAAGCCTTTCAGCAGGCTGACGGCGGTACCGCGCGGCAGTATGGCGGAACCGGTTTGGGGCTGTCGATTTCGCGGGAACTGTCCAGGCTCCTTGGCGGAGAAATTAAGGTTTCCAGTCAACAGGGGCAGGGTTCGGCATTCACTTTTTGCTTGCCGGTTGAATTTCAAGCCGACCCAGTCGACATTTATGTGCCGCCGGAAAAAGACAATGGAGAAGACCCGGAAACGGTAGACCCGCCGGAAGGTTCAGTGCCTCAACATATCTCGGATGACCGTGATGACATCAAAAAGTCTGACAGAGTTGTTTTGATTATTGAAGATGATGTTACTTTTTCAAAACTGCTTAGAGAGAAGTGTCGTTCAAAAGATTTTAAATGCCTGGCTGCCCCGGATGGCGAATCAGGCATTGAATTGGCGAAAAGATATATCCCGCAAGGGATTATTCTTGATATCAACCTTCCCGGGATTGACGGCTGGTCGGTGTTGACGTCCTTGAAAAATGACATTCACACCCGGCATATTCCCATTCATATTGTATCGGCGGAGGAAAAAAGCAACAAAGCATTTACCAAAGGTGCGATTGGTCACGCCGAAAAGCCGATTGATGAAGAACAGCTTGAATTGGTACTAAGTAAATTAGAGCAGTCTTCAAACGAAAATCCGAGGCGGGTATTGGTGGTTGAAGACAATCAGGAGATGAGGCGTCAGACCATTAATTTGATAAAGAGCGACAATGTGCAGGTTGATGGAGCTGCCACCGGGGAAGAGGCGATGAATGCCTTGCGTTCCAACCATTATGATTGTGTTATCCTTGATATCTGGCTGCCGGATATCAACGGGTTTGAAATCCTGACAGTTTTGAAGAATGAGGGAATAGTTCTGCCTCCGGTGATTGTCCACACTGCAAAAGAGTTGACTTCGAAAGAGGAGGAGGCACTGCGGGAGCATGCTGAAAGTATTGTGATCAAGGGGGTCAGGTCTCAGGAACGATTGCTGGATGAGGTGACGCTTTTTCTACATCAGGTTGTCCAGCAAATGCCTGAGACGAAACGTAACATTATTCTGAACCTTCATAATACCGATTCATTTCTCCTCGGGAAGAAAGTACTTGTTGTCGATGATGACATGCGTACTACCTTTGCGGTTTCCAGACTGCTTTCTGAGCATGGAATGGTTCCGCTCAAAGCTGAAAATGGTGAGCGCGCGTTGAAATTGCTCGATGAAAACAAGGACGTAGCTTTGGTTCTCACTGATATTATGATGCCGGTCATGGACGGCTATGAAACGATCAGGCAGATTCGCCAGCGTCCGGAATTCAGTGATCTGCCGATTATCGCGCTGACCGCCAAGGCGATGCCGGAGGATCGGGCAAAATGTCTGGCGGCTGGAGCTAATGATTATATGCCTAAACCTGTTGATGAAGAAAGGTTTATTTCGATGGTTCGTGTTTGGCTTTACAGGTAAGGGCGGGAATGGTTGGACATAATGAACAATGAAACAGTAAAAATTGAAAAAGACCTCTTGCTTGAAGCTGTCTACCGCTGTTATGGATATGACTTCAGATCATACTCCGAGGCGTCAGTCGGACGTCGTATTAATCAGTTTCTGGCCGGGGCCGGTTGTGATTCGATTTCGGCAATGATCCCCCGGATTATTCACGACCAGAGTTTTTTTGCCCGTTTTGTCCACTACCTGTCCATTCCGGTAACGGAAGTGTTCCGAGATCCCTTTTTTTACAAGGCGGTTCGTGATAATGTAGTACCGTTGCTGAAAACCTGGCCTCACGTCAAAATATGGGTGGCCGGCTGTGCAACCGGGGAAGAGGTGTACTCTCTGGCCATCGTTCTGCGAGAGGAAGGGCTTTTAGAGCGGGCTACCATCTATGCCACGGACTTTAATGACGAGGCTATAGAGAAGGGGATCGAAGGCAGGTACGAAATTGGTAAATTGCGAGAGGCGACCAGGAATTATCAGCAGGCCGGCGGCAGAACCTCGTTTTCGGATTATTATCATGCCTGTTACGGCGCGGCATTGATTGATGCCACTTTGAAGAAACGTATCGTGTTTTCTACTCATAACCTGGCAACAGACAGCGTATTTGGAGAAATGCACCTGATTTTTTGTCGTAACGTTCTGATATATTTTAACCGGAAATTGCAAAACCGGGTGCTTGAGCTTTTCTCGGAAAGTCTGGTGCACGGTGGATTCTTATGTCTCGGAACGAAAGAGGATATACGGTTTACCGCTGCTCAAGATAAATATGAAGTAGTAGATAAAAAAGCGAAAATATATCGAAAGCTTGAATTGGAAGAGGCGAACAAACCCCGATGAATATGAACCAGAAAGATACTGCGTGTTCCGGCTGTTCGGAGGAAAGTGCGCTTAAGATTGTCATGTTGGGCGGTTCATCAGGAGCACTGCATCCTCTTGCCTGCATTCTCGGGGGGCTTCCGGATGATTTTTCTCTGCCGGTGTTTGTCGTCAATCATCTTCATGCTGATGATAATGGCGGCTTCGCTGAGTATCTGGGAATGCTTACTTCCCTTTCCGTAATCGAACCATGTGATAAAACGCCGATGGAAGCCGGAGTGGTCTATGTGGCGCCGGCCAACTATCATATGCTTTTGGAGGCGGATGGTTTGATAAGTCTGTCAGTCGATGAAAAGGTCAACTGGTCGCGTCCTTCGATCGACGTTTTTTTTGAAAGTGCGGCTGTTGCCCGGGGAGAGGATATTGTTGGGATAATTCTATCCGGCGCTAATGCTGACGGAGCTCGGGGAATGATGGCGATTCGACAAGCCGGGGGGCTGACCATCGCCCAGTCGCCGGATGAGGCGGAGAGCCCGACTATGCCTTTGGCGGCGATTAATACCGGGGCGGTTTGTGAGGTGTTAAGAGCTGATGAGATCGTAAAACGATTACTCGGGATTGGGGCAGCTTAAAACAAAATTGATATTACATGTGGAGGTTGAGATGAAAACGTTTGAGAAACAAAAAATATTGATAGTTGACGACCGGAAAGAAAATCTTTTTGTGTTGAAACAGGCCCTGAGCGATCTCGATGCGGAGATTGTCGAAGCTCAGAACGGCAACGATGCCCTTGCCGCTACTTTGGATCATCATTTTGCGGTGGCTATTCTTGATGTCATGATGCCCGGAATGAACGGATATGAGCTGGCGGAATATTTGCGTGGTGACGAGAGAACGAAGATAATTCCGATCATCTTTGTTACTGCCGCCGATGATAACTCCCAGCAAATGTTCAAAGGATATGAGTCAGGCGGAATTGATTACATCGTTAAGCCGTATAACCCGCAGGTCCTTCTTGGAAAAGTGAAATTATTTCTTGAAATGGATAATGTCCGGGAGGAGCTGCGCCGGCATCGTGACAAACTTGATTTACTGGTCGCGGAAAGGACGTCCGAACTTGAAGAGGAGGTCAGACAGCATGAGCGTGCGGAGCGGGAATTACTTCGGGCTAAAGAAGAAGCTGAAGAGGTCAACCGTCTCAAAATGGCTTTTCTGAATAATATGTCACATGAAATACGAACTCCGATGAACGGGGTAATGGGATTGGCCAGTTTGATGGTTGAGGCGAGTGCCGAAGAAAAGGAGGAATACGCCTGTATTATCCAAAAGTGTGCCGGACAATTGCTTACATTGATTGATGATGTAATTCTGCTGTCCCGGTTGCAAAGTGAGTCGCTTGTTCTGAACGAAAGTGAATTCGTCCCGGCCGAACTGGTCAGTGATATTTACCGCATTTTTACAATGTCCGATCTGACTAAAGGGCTTGATATTTCCGTGAGCATTCCCGCGTCATTGAGGAATCTGAAGGTTAAAGCCGATGCCGACAAGGTAAAACAGGTCCTGACAAATCTCGTTTCAAATTCCGCCAAATATACTTCAAAAGGCGGAATTGATATCGGTTTTAATATGGAGAACGGCTTGCTGGAGTTCTATGTGAAAGACACCGGAATGGGAATTCCTGAGAACGAGCAGAAACTGATTTTTGATAATTTCTATCGTGGTGAAAAAGCCATGACGGCGGCTATCAGGGGAACCGGGCTGGGATTGTGTATCGCAAAAGAAATGGTCAACGCAATGGGAGGACAAATAGGTGTTGAATCAGAACCGGACAAAGGCTCCAGATTCTTTTTCACCGTTCGCGTCGAGAAAATGGAAGATGCTTCCTGCCCCAAAGAGGCAAAATCTGAAGATTACATTGATTTTTCCAAACTCATTGTTCTGGTTGTTGAGGATGAACCGGTAAATTATCAATATCTTGAACTTGCTTTGAAAAATCAGGTTAAGTGCATCGACCACGCGGCGAATGGGCTGGAAGCCGTTCAATTTGTTATGGAAAAAGACTACGATTTTATCTTGATGGATATCAAAATGCCGGTTATGAACGGCTTTGAGGCTACAGAAAAGATCAAGAATCTCCGTCCGGATATTCCGGTAATTGTTCAAACCGCACATGCCGGCGACGAGGAAAAGGAGATGGCGTTTTTGATCGGGTGTGACGATTATATTGCCAAACCTTTCAAAAAAAATGAATTGCTTGAGACCGTGTCGCGTATTATAAAAAACAGGATTATTTAACAAAGTTATCCAAGTAGCTTGCCTTGCCGGTGGGTTCAATGACCCAGCTGGTCGATTACTCCTGTGGAATAACCAGTTTTGTTTCGATGTACTTCCGGATCACTTCCGGTTGGTTCCGGTTGTCTTTGTAACTCTCCAGCCAGCGGTAAATTTCCTGCTGCCCCAAATTGCGTTCTTGTCTTTCTTAATAAAGACAAGAATGCAGGGACGATGTCATTGCAACCATGCTTTTTGTAATCTGACCGGGATTTGCCTAGCGGTTCGGTTATAACCTGAATCTACCGCGTGAACTGTTACGGTGTGATTGCCGTTTTCAAGTCCGCGACAATCCAAAAGGAATTCAGGCTCGGCACTCTCGCCGATAAGTCGATTGTCGATAAAATAACGATACAACGATATTTTTCGTTTATTCTGACCTGATGCATTAACTTTTATCCTCTTGTGCGGAGTCGTTATTACGGCGTTGAACGCGGGCTTTGTAATTACCAGTTCTGGAGCAGGTTTGACAAAATACTCATAACACAGTTTGTCCGCGCCCAGGGCTAAGACTCTCAGTTCCTGCCGATTTTGCGGAGTATCTTTATGTAGCCTGGCAAAGAAGCCGACGCCGGGAAATTCCGGATAATTTTCCCTGAGATACTTTACCTGTTCCTCAAGTATCTTAACCGTCAATGGCTTCTCTTTATAGAATTTATCATAATACTTCCGTGGACACAATTCTCCCAGCATCACAATTATAGGAGAACTAATCCCGCGCTCCTTCATTTGCTTCAGTCGAACCTTGACATGTTTCATTGCGGGGAAACCCCACTTCGGGTTGGCCACGGTATGCGTATATCCCTCAAGGACATTCAGATCCGTAGCGGCTGAAATCTCCCCAAGGGTCGATTCACCGAGCGAGTATATGCAGACGAACTCTTCCGGATTCGTTTTATGCAGCTTCCGAATAGCCTCCTGGACATGAACGACATTAGGATGTTTCTTTTTCTTCTGCCATTCATCGATAGCAATACCGATTCTGTTTTCATAAACCTTTAAAACCGCTTCAGGAGTAGTAAACCAGGCCCCCTGAGGGCCAGTAACGCCTTTTAAACTAAGCACTCCCCGCTGCAGCAGATTCTTGCGCTGATATGTCCCTTCAACATTCATGTTTTTAAACTCATCCCAATACAATGTTCCCTTACCGCTCCAGTTGCACCAGGCAAAATAATAGGGATTGGAAACCGGCGGCAGCATTGCCGAAGGAAAGAACCGAATAGTGTTTGCCCTGACCGATGCGTCCGAACAATCCGGCGCTTTGCCCGAAAACTCTATGCTAAACTCAGGTTCCGTGAAATCTATTTCCCAACGTCCTTTATCATGTTTGCCGCCGAGGTACCGCGGACCGGTCCGCAACAAGAATCCGTTATTTTCACAGCCTTCGTATAAAAGGCGATTCAGGCCGTCGGTAACATCGAAGGTAATTGTATCACCATTTACAACTCCCCGGGCTCTATCTATCGGAATCGTACATAGATCGATATACCCCTGGCTGTATTTTTTCATTCTTGGCCATGGAGTCCCGGCCCAGCTAAGGTTTTGCTGCTTCCAGGGCGTGGAAATCAACCGGACCTCCGTTTGAACTTTGCCCGGATTAAAGTTTTTTCCAAGTTTGAACTTTAAACTGGCTTTTTTTACTTTCGCGTATTTCAACGCAGCAAGCTTACTGAAATCAAATTTGAGCACGCCCCGGGTATATTCTTTTTTGGGGGTCCCGACAGATTTCAAAACTCCCTGGCTAACCTTGGATGAATTATTAACCGTGGCAGTGAAGGCCGGTTGCAAGTTCACTGTTTCAGCATTGACTAATCCGCATAGAAACAGGATATAAACGGGGGAATATTTCATCATGCCTCTCATTTGCCATTGCCTCCAACTTTAATTTTTACGGGAATCTGCGCCGCAGTCCGGTTATATGCCGAATCTATCGCATGAACGGTTATCGTATGACGTCCCGGTTCAACTCCTCGACAATCCCATACCAGCTCCGGGCAATTATTCTCTGCGATCAGACGGTTGTCGATAAAATAACGGTACTGTTTGATTCTGCGTCCCTCCTTACCTTTCGCATCAACCTTAATCCTCAAATGCGGACTGGTTATTTCCTGTTCAAATGCAGGGTTGCTGATGGCGGCTTCCGGAGCCGGCTTGACAAAGTATTTATAGCAGAGTTTATCCGCAGTCGCAGCAAGTTCGCCAAGCTGTTTGATCTCTTCAGGGTCTTTATTGTTATACATTCTAGCATAAAAGCCTATGCCGGCCATTTCAGGGCATAGTTCCCGTACTGCTTTTATTTGTGATTCCATGATCTCCGGCGTCATCGGATTTTCCGGGTAATATTTTTGATAGTATTTTTTCGGACATAATTCGCCTATCATAGCAATCGTGCGATCATAATGACCGTCTTTTTTAGCCCATCCGACATGGCGCTTTTCAAAAAAATCCTTGAAATCAGCAAAGCCCCATCTGCGATTTTTTGGAGTGTGGGTGTAAGCTTCGCAAACAATTAAGTCGGGAATTTTACCGAGCTGTTTGAGACTTTCCTCGCCGCGCCAGTAAACGCAGATGAACTCACTGGGATTGGTTTTATGTACCGCTTTTATTCCATCAACAATCGCCTGAACCCGTCTCTGCATATCAGGTGAAGATCCCGGTCTGGTTGACTCACTGCGGAAAACTTTCCCGCTTTGCCATTCGTCAATAGCGATACCGACAGGATTATTATAAGCTTTTTCAACTATTTCTTTGGTTTTAAGCCATTTCCACTGTGCGCCTCCGCGTCCCCATAAGCTTAACACTCCGCGCTGCAGCAATGCCTCTTTCTGCCAGGTCCCTTCAATATTCATATACTCAAACTTATCCCAGAAATATGTACCTCTACCGCTCCAGCAGCACCAGAGAAAGTGATAAGGTTTAGCAATCGGCGGCAATGACGCGGCCGGGAAGTAGCGCAAGGTTCGCTCTCTCTGAGTTGTCGGGGCTGGGATTGGAGCCGTGTCGAACTCAATCTCGAGGGCAGGATTCTTGAAGCTGATTTCCCAGGCTCCCTTATTATGCTTCCCGCCAAGGTAGTCTGGGCCTGTTTTCAACATGAAACCGTAATTGGGGATGCCCTCATAAAGCCACTGATTAATAATATCCGTTACTTCATATTTAAATACTTTCCGGGTTTTGCCGATAAACTCACGACTGGGAATAAATGATGTCGACAAGTCGATATATCCCCGACTGATACCTTTTGGTTTAGGCCACGGTTTGCCCGACCAGCTTAAATTCTCCCTGGTCCACGGATAGTTTATCACATGTAATTGTGTGAACAACAAATCCGGATTTTTGTAGTCTGCCACTTCCATTGAGAGGTAGGCTTGTCTAACCTTGGAATATTTCATATACGGGACATTTTTCAGGTCAAACTTAAGGATTCCGCGCGAATATTCTTTATATGGTCTCCCAATTGATTCAAGTTTATCCCATTGAATTTTTGATTTATTGTTTATCGTCGCCGTGATGCATGGCTTAAAGTTCAGGGTTTCAGCATTTGTCAAAACGGCTGAAGCGCCCAGAATGGAAATAAAAAATAATTTTTTCATAAGATTTTGCCTTTTGGGGTAATTCAAGGGTTATAGTGGGTAAGCTCTGTAATTGGATGCTAAATCAGCGTAGTAGTGGGAGCCTGTATGCCCATCAGCAAAGAGAATATTGCTCTGCATTTTGTGATAATATCCAAGCCCGACAGTAGAATTCCCGCTAAATACATAGAACACTTCTTTTCCCCTGGTCCCGGAGCTGGTATAGGCTCTGTCTGCCGTAATCAACGAAACCGACGGTCGCGTTATATTAGGGAGCCGCCGATATTTTGTAATAGATGAACCGCTGGAGTAAGGACCGACGCATAAATCATTGAAGGCGTACCCGACGCGAACCAAACCGACAGGACCGTACCAACCTCCGGATCCGCCAATCAAGCCTATTTTGTACATGCTCATGGGACAGTACATGACGTGACCATGAGGAACCGCGTAGCCTTTAATATTGGAGCTGGTTCCCGGCGGGTAATTTGTTACTATATAGTTATTAATTATCAGTTTCTGCCACCATGCCACCCCCCACTTACTGGTGGTGCTGGTACCGTCTTGAACATGGTTAGGAAAGTAATCTTTGTAATCTCCACAATAGCTGAATGTGGCCAATCCCATTTGTTTAAGATTGTTAATACAGGTAATAGACTTAGCCTTATTACGCACTGAAACAACTGCCGGCAACAATAGTGAAGCCAGGATTGCTATGATGGCTATAACTACAAGCAATTCTATTAATGTAAAATATCTATTCTTTTTCATTTTACTTATCCTTCTGTAGATTTTCTTTGTATTAGTGTGGAGTGAAATTTTATTCTTTTAGTATCAACATTGGTTTTTTGTAAACAGTCCAGAGCCATTTGTGCCAACATTTTTGAGATATCCTTTATTGGTTGAGCCCAGACAGTTACAGGAACCGGCAGCATCTCGCAAAGTTCTATTTCCGTTATTGAACAAATTTTTGCCCGGTCCGGGACATCAATTCCCAGGTCATATAAAGCTTTATATACTCCTAAAACTATGCAACTGTTTTGAACAATAAAACCGTCAAACTTTTCAGGGGCGGCCTTCAAATTACTATAAACAGCATTATATGCGTTTTTCATGGAATTACCGCATGAGATAGCCAAGTCGCTCGTCAGCTGTTGCTTATGCTCTTTTAATGCCTGTTCGAAGTGATCGCAGTGCGGTCCGAAGTTCCACGAAGTTATTTCGTCAGCGATGTATCCTCCAACGACTCCAATCCTGCGACATCCCCGATCATAGAGGTGATTGTACAAATGATAAAAGCCGCTTCCTATGTCAATCATCGCAGTATCAAAGTCAAATAATTGTTCATCCACATCCACACCACGGAAGATTAACTTCAGTCCCTTATTTTTAAGCGACTTATATACGGGCAGGTTTTCCGGATAATAGTGCAGGCATATCATTGCGTCGACCTGGCGGCTCTGCAGCGCATTCAAACACTCACGTTCTTTCTGAGGGTCATCATAAGTCAAAAAAGGAATAACAGAATAATTTTCCTTGCTCAGATAGGCATCGATCCATTTTATATAATCATCGTAAATGTTAGGCATCAAAATACCTATTCTGCAAGTTCTTCCTTGAGCCAGAGTTTGAGCATTACTATTCACGGTATATCCTAGTTTCTTAGTTGCAGACAAAATCCTGTCACGTGTCTTTGCGCTGACACGGTAACTTTTATTATTTAAAACTCGAGATACTGTCGATATACTGCAGTCAACTTCTCTAGCTAAATCTTTTAATGTTATTTGCAATGTTCTATTCCTATGACTTGATAAAGCATTTTATTCTTTGCTCGTATCGCTTAAAACAAGATTGAAAAAAACTTGCGCAAGCGCTTGCTCATGTTTAATTATACACCACTAAAATACAATTGTCAATATGTTTAATGCAAAAAAAATAATTTATCGTGAAACAGGCAATGGCTAGGATAATGGCAATACGACTACAAATGTTTGATGCAGGTTTTGTGTTGTAATATTTTAATAGTTAAGATATTATTGGTATTTACTAAAGAGGCGGATTATTTAATGTTTAAACTTTTGCAATGGATGCGATTGCTGCAGAAGCTATTCCTGTGGAATAACCAGTTTTGTTTCGATATACTTCCGGATCACTTCCGGTTGGTTCCGGTTGTCTTTGTAACTCTCCAGCCAGCGGTAAATTTCCTGATACATCAAGTCAAACTGTTGACGCATCATGCAGATACCCGGTGTATTGGCCAGCTCTTCGATGTGGTCAAAGACCAGCATATGGTAATCCCGTCCCGGGATGATGTTATGGGCTCTGGCGAACGTAACCAGCAAAACCGCCAGTTTTGAATTCAAGACAAAGATGCCCCTTGGTCGGTCTGACCCCAAAAACAACTTGTGCCCGAGTTCATTGGCGGTCGCCGGAAAATCCTGTTGCGTATGTGAAAATATCATTGACGCTGAGAGTTTTGCCCCAAGTTCAAGCGCCGCATCATAAAAGGAGTAGATGCGCGGGTAGATGTAGGACGTTTTTGTTGACGGCTCAGGCGCCACGAATGCGATGTCCCGCCCCGCTTCGATCATCAGCCATGACAAGCCCTTTTGAATGCTTTTGCGGTTGTCGGTTGTGACGAAATTGAACCCTTCATAATCACGGTTGATAATGATCTGAGGAATATTGTAGCGCTCGAAATGCTCCATCACGAGAATGCTTTTGAAGTTTGGGGATATCCAGATCACAACTGAACCGGCTTTGCAAATAGCGTCGAATTTCAGCATGACATCTTCCTCGCGAACTCCGACAAACTGGCACGAGATGTTGTTGTAGGAATATAAAGGCTCCCTGACCGCTTCCAGATTACTGTCGTTGTAACCTGAAATCGCATATATGCATTGAGGACTTGTGACCGGTTCGCGTGCCAGTACTCTGGTTGAACTGCCTTTGACTGAACTGAGATAACCTGTTGCGATTAAATCAGCGATCGCCTTGTTGATCGTGGTCAACGAAAATCCGTATTTTTGTTTCAGGCGATTCCGGGACGGGATACTGTCGCCCGGTCGCAGATTCTTTGAATGAATCTCTTTTATCAATATGTCTTTCAGAATATCCAGTTTTGAGAACATGATTTACTCTTTGTTTAAAAGATATAAGAATATAGGTTATCTATACACTCAAATAAGCATAATTTCAAGTATATTATGTTTTTTTAATAAAAAAAATAAGATATAAGAATATAGGTTTTATAACGGAAATTTATGGAAAATGATTGAGTTGACAAATATTTTGTTGTATAATAATAACAGCAAAATGCGGATGATATTCAACGATATAAAAGGATTTGTTTTGAAAAATTACCTGTTATTTCTAATTGGATTTTTGACTGTCAGCTTATCAGTCGGAGGAGCCGAGACCGGAAATTTGCTTTTTAATGCCGGTTTTGAAGATGTCGGATATGTCTACGACTGGAAAACCTCCGGGTGCGGCGTCAAACAGGTTTCCGGCTCGGGACAGGTTTGTTCCGGAAAGCTGGCCGCGTCATTCAAGCTGAGTAAAGGTAAGGAATCCGCGTTTATCGAAAATAAATGTCCGCGCATCCGGGTTGTTCCCGGAGAGACTTTTGAACTGAGCGTGATGGCAAAAGGCCAGGGATCTTTGTCGCTGGGCTGTGCCATGCTGGGCGGCACCCCGATGCGCTTGAAAGGACTTGGATCTGTTAGTTCAAAGCCGGTCAAGCTGGATGAAAAATGGCGGAAGATCGTTTTCACTCATACCTTTACCAGGCGCGATGTTCTTGAATTCAGTTACCGCATTCAACTGCAAGGGCAGGGCGCTGAAGTCCAACTGGATGACGCGACGCTGGTTCAGGTTTTGAAACGCCAAGCAGATTTTAAGGCTCCGTCCGGGAACTATATGGTATATCCGGGGCAGCGTATCGAGATCAAAGTCGCGGTTTCATATAAAGACGATAAAAGCCGGGCTGATTTAGCGGTCGTACCGGTGAATTTTCCCGTTTCATGCGTGAGCTTGAACAAAGATTCCGGTGAGTTGACGGTCAACGTTCCGGTTCAGTCAAACGGAAAAACGTTGAGACTGGATTTATTCGATCGTACCTCGGGAATAGGACGTCAGGTCTACCTTGATGCAGTATCCCGGACACAGTATCTGGCGGTTGAGCAGGTTATGAAACGGCAGGTGAGGCCGGCCCGGAATTTGAACGTGCTGGTCCTGGGCGACAGCCTTTCCGATCTTTACCGGGGGCAGAACTATGTTGATTTGCTGGCCTTCTGGACCGGAACGCAGTTTGGTTCTGATATCCGCTGGTTTAACTACGGGGTTCGCGGTGATTATATATCAAGGATTTTCCGGCGGCTCAAAGGCGATCAGGTATGGGGTAAAAGACGCTATAATGATATATTCGCAAACCAGCCGGACGTTGCCTTTATTTTCTGCGGGCACAATGATTCACGACTGACGGCTTCAAGTAAGTTTATCTCTCCGAAAGTGCCGGTCGAAACATTTAAAAAAGATTTGCTTGCAACCGTAGGGTTGCTGCGACGGAAAAATCCGGTAATAAAAATTGTCCTGCTCACTCCGGCGGCAAGCAATTTCGCCAAATCACAGGCGATATGGCGGCAAAAGGGAAAGCGGATAGATTTGTTCGGGCAGCCGGCAATTATGAAAAAATTTCGCGATGCCGTGATTGAAGCGGCGCGTGAGCAAAAATGTATCCTGATCGATCTTTATAAATATACGGAGAATTATCCGGCCAATGCTGAATTGTTTCAGCCCGACGGAGTACATTTAAGCGCCCTGGGCAATTACTTTGTAACTTTAAAAATAATGGAAAATTTAACGGAAAAAGATTTTTGGAAGATTCATTGAAAGGAAGTTAAAAAATGAATGAAACGTCAAAAAAACTGTATGGATTCACCCTTATCGAACTCCTTGTTGTGATCGCGATCATTGCGATTCTCGCCAGTATGCTCCTGCCCGCGCTTAATCAGGCAAGGAGCAGGGCCAAAGCTATTTCATGCACCAATCAGGTAAAACAGCTTACCACGTCTTTGATGATGTATGCCGATAATAGCGGCGGTTATGTTCCGCCCCGGCGTAGTATTGCCGATGGCAGCGTCGCTTACAGTAAACCCAGCTGGGGCGGTACTGTTTATCAGGAGAACTATTTGCCCAACGCTAAACTGCTGGTTTGTCCCGAGGCCAGAACCTATGATTATGCCGATAAAATACTTGCCGCGACATTGACCACCGGGAATGCTTATTACGACTGGATAACCTATGGTATGAACCGGTATTACGCTGCAAATGATATTGGCGGCGTCCCCTTCAGGTTCAGTAACACCAGGCATCCCAGTGTCACGGTGCTGATCGGCGACTCCATCGATATGACGCCTGACGGAACCGGCAGCCGCAGGGGACAGGAACTCCTGATGTATCCGGTGGCGAATATTACTTATTTGAGGCCGCGGTTTGATATTCGTCATTCCGACAGCGCCAATGTCGGCTGGGGTGACGGTCATGTTACCAGTGAGAAAAACGCCTGGCTGCGTTTGCAGAATAAACTCGATACTTCCGGCTTCAATCCGACCCTCTGAACCCCTGTTAAGATTGCTGAAAATGAAAAAAGTATTCATATTATTACTATTCGCTGCGAGCTTTGCCTCGGTTGCGTCCGGACACCGGATTCCGGGGGAAGTTCTACCCGAACTGGCGCCATTAAACCTGTTGAAGAACGGCAGTTTCAAGAATGGAACCGGTCTTTGGAAAGTCATCAAGCAAAGAGGTGGGGCAAGTGTTTCCGTGGTTAAAGTTGACGGCTTTCCCGCTTTGCAGGTCAAGCGGACCAAGGACAGGGGATTTGTTGCTTTGATCTCCGCTCCGTGTCCGGTTGACGCCGGAAAAAAATACCTGATGACCGCCCTGTATAATTGTCGAAAGGCCGAATTCGGGGCTTTTGCCAGAATGGAGATCGTGCCGTATAATCAGGTTGACGCTTATATCGCCGGTTTCCGGAAAGGCGGTTATTATATCGCTATGGGAAAAACTGAGATTATCGGACGCAAAGTCGGAGACTGGATACGTAGAACCGCTTCTTATACCGCTCCGGCCAATGTCAAAAAGGTCTGTGTGGTAATAATTCAAT
Source organism: Victivallales bacterium (assembly GCA_963678305.2). Classification (GTDB taxonomy): domain Bacteria; phylum Verrucomicrobiota; class Lentisphaeria; order Victivallales; family Victivallaceae. The sequence continues at coordinate 115,562 of CAXXVV010000008.1, read as the reverse complement.
ACGGCGCCCCGGTAACGGTCGATTACAGTTCGGTATATTTCGGGCCGCAGCCGCCGAAAAGGGCTTTTGATAAAGCAAAATATTATAGTGACAGTGAACCGGCGGTGTCGCCGGAAAAGCTGGCGGCAATCTGTAAGTCGCGGAAACCGGCGGAAGCGTCGGTTGTCAAATACGGCGACGTGCCGGCGTTTCAGGTCAATGGTAAAATTGTTCCGCCGTTAATGTATCTGGGCGACGCCTTTAATCCGAAGCGTTCAAAGGTTCAGGCATTCCGCAGTGCCGGAATCAATTTGCAGGTTTTGAGCTTGAATCGGCAGCGGGCTTTCTGGAAAGGCAAAGGAGAATACGATTTTAGGAAGATCGACAAATACCTGCGTGACGCTATCAGTAGAAACCCTTATGGTGATTTTATCATTCAAATCGATGTATCGCCGTATCAGAAGTGGAGTGATGAGTATCCCGGACATGTCGCCGTCGATATTAACGGCAAGCCGACAACCGGCCGTCACGGGCGGAAAGCGCCGCCTTCGTACTGGTCGGAACTGTATCGGCAGCAGGCTTGTGAATACGTCAACGCAGTTGTCGGTTTTTTGAAAAAGCAACCCTACTACAGTTGCATTGCCGGATTTTTTCTGTGCGGTAATGAAGACGGTCAGTTCTATTATAATTCTGTCGGCAGGACGCTCCAGAATGGCCGGTCTCCCGCCGCGGTCGCGGCATTCAGAAAATACTTGAAAGAGCAATACGGCACGGAACAGACGCTGCAAAAAGCCTGGAACCGTAAAGATGTCACTTTTGCAAACGCCGCCGTTCCGGTGAAAGCCGAACGCATTAAAACGACCTTCCTGAATCCGGCGAAACAGCAGGATTACATTGATTTTATCCGCTTCCTGAATGTTTCCATGGCCGGATTTGCCAATCAGCTTTGCCGGACTGCGAAAAATACCGCCGGCAAACCCGTTTTGAGCGTAATGTGGTGGGGGCGCGGCGCTGCTCAACTGGTTTATCCGCATTTCGGGCAGACTGATAAAATTTTTCCGGCCGATGATCTTAATGTCATGGGTTCACAGGCCGGTTATTACGGAGAACGGGAAAACGGTTGTACCTGTTTCATGCCGTGGGTTTACGATTCCGCCAGAATCCACCGCAAGATTACGATGCTGGAAGCTGATTTCCGGACTTGGAAATCGCCCTATAAAAGTATGCAGCACGATTATCATGTGGCCCGGTATTGGAATCTTTACGACCTAAAAGGCGCGGCCCTGCGGGACTTTGGTAAACAAATCGCGGTCGGCGGCGGTCTTTGGTGGTATGATATGAGCGCTGGCTGGTTCAATGACCCGGAAATCATGAAATTAATCGGAAAAATGTCGGGCGTAGCCGCTGAACTGTATTCAAAGCCGGTTAAAGTTTCCCCGGCCGAGATCGCTCTCGTAGTCGATGAACAGAATTTTTTCCGGACCACCGAGCAGCTCGATGTCTGGAATGGCCCGAATTATCATGCATTGCGATTGGGCCAACGGGCGTTTCTGCGTTCCGGGCTCAAATATGATTTTATCTATTTTAACGACATTATCGCTGATAATCGTGATAATTATAAAGTCTATTTTTTTATGAACTCGTGGATGATTACCCCGGAACAGCGAAAATTTATCGACAATCGCTTGAAAAAGCAGGGTAAGACCCTGATTTGGCTCTATGCACCGGGCTATCTAACCCCCAAAGGTTTATCGGTTGAAAATATGCAGAAGATCACCGGGATCGGATTGGAGCTTAAGGGGCGCAATGTCGGGAAAGCTCATTTTCTCAGCGGGAAACACGCACTCCTCAATGGACTGAATGGAAAGTTGGTCGGTCTGGGGATAAATCTGTACGGACCGCGTTTTGCGGTTAAGGATGCCTGGGCTTGTTCTCTGGCAGCGTATCAGGATGGCTCCGCGGCAATCGCCGTCAAAGCCATGTCAGGCTGGAACAGTATTTATGTCGGGATAACTTCGGGTTTCTCACCGTCTTTTCTGCAGAACATCGCCCGTTTTGCGGGAGTGCATGTTTACAATACTCCGGGAGACATGTTCGTCTATCATCGCGATGACCTGGTATGTTTGCACGGGGTTGAAGGCAATGTCAACAAACTGTCTTTCCCGCAAAAGGTTGATGTTGTCGATCTGATGGCAAACAGGGCTTTGTTGCAAAACGGCCGGAAACTTGAAGTCGGGTTGAAGCCGGGGGAATCACGTTTACTGAAAATTGATATAAAAGATAAAGGTTTGAAAACCGAATGAAAAGAACAAAAATTGCGGTAATCGGAGCCGGTGCAAGAGCGAATGCGGTTTTCGGTTGCAGTCCAAAATTGCGCGCCTGTACTGAAATAACATATATTTGTGATACTAACCGGACGAAAGCTGACGCGTTCGCGGCTGAATATGCTCCGAAAGCCCGGATTATTCAATCACCGGAGTCTGCTTTTAAAGATCCGGAGATTGCCTGGATCGGTATATTTACGCCCAATTATCTCCATGCGAAACAAGCCGCGGCGGCGATGCATGCCGGAAAAGATGTTTTTCTGGAGAAACCCGTCGCCACTACCGTTGAAGATTGTCAGATGCTCAAGCAAGTCAGGGACGCTACCGGGAGACGTCTGATTGTCGGTTTTGTATTGCGTTATTCAGATCACTACCGAAAAATCAAAGAGATTATTGATTCCGGGAGGATCGGGAACATTGTCAGCTTTGAATTCAACGAGACCTTGAATTTTAACCATGGCGGTCATATCATGTCCTGCTGGCGGCGCCAGCGGGAATTTACCGGTTGCCATATTCTGGAAAAATGTTCACACGACGTTGACCTGATGAACTGGATGGTTGGTTCGAGAATCAAAAAAGTCGCGTCATTCGGCGGCTTGGATTTTTTTCTGCCGGAAAATCAGGACCGTTTGGAAACCCTGGAACGTAATAAAGAAGGTTATCGTGCCTATTGCGCCCTGCCGACCGCGAGGAATTCAAACCCGTTTACCAACGACAAAGATATAATTGACAATCAAGTTGTGATCCTTGAATATGAAAATGGGGTTCGCGGTACGTTCCATACCAATCTTAACGCGGCTTTTAACGAGCGCCGCATGTTTCTGCTTGGAACCGACGGGGCGATCAGGGCCGATCTGGTTTCAGGTCTGCTTGAAGTTAAAAAAATTGGATTCAATGAAGAAGCGGAATCATTTAATTTAAATAAAAATGGTAACGGTCATGGCAACGGTGACGCGGTAATGAGTGATTGCTGGGCCGATGTGATAACCAAAGGAACTGAGCCGTTGACGCCTTTGGAAATTGGGCTGGAATCTGCCATCGCCTGTCTGACTATGGACAAAGCGATGCTTAAAAATGAAGTTCTGGATGTAGTCTATTAAAGAGCTTTTCTCTCTTGAATACTTGATTCTGTTTTTTTGTAAGTAATTGTATTTTACTTGCTTATGATTTTTTTTTAAATCAGTTGATGATATATTATTAATTTCTTTAATACTGTGGTTGGCGGGTGATTAGATCAGATAGCGACGGTATTCTTCCGGGGTTTGAGAGGTTTTTCTTTTGAACCAGGTACAGAAATGTGATACGTTGACAAAGCCGGTTTCATAGGCAATTTCTTTGATTGTCAGATGACTGGATGATAGTAGTTCAAATGTCTTGTCCAGACAGATTCTTTCGCAGTATCTTCGTGGTGACAAATTGAATTGTTGAGAAAAAAGACGGTCGAAGTGACTGCGGCTGATACCGGTGGCGCGGGTGATCCGGTCATAGGGCAGGGGCGCGTTGAAATGATGTTTGTGTAATATTGTTACTGCCGCATCAAGTCTTGGATCAGTTTTTTCCGGCACAACCGGTACGTATTTATGCTGTTTCATAAACTGGTGCCACTGCCGTAGAAATTCCCAGAAACGGATGTTCATTCCGGTATTGACTGCAAAGCCTGCTTTTGCCGCCGGCTGTTTCGTATAGACCGGGTCGTAATTGCCGCAGATAAATTCCTGTAAGTTTATTGCCGCGTGTTCCAGTTCCGGATAATCGTTGATATTGGCAATAATCGATTTTTTCTGTTGAAACAGGTTTATGCCATCCGGCCAGCGCGCATTGAATGCAATCGACAGGATATACGCGCCGGAGGAAAATTGTTGAGATCTTTTTACCCCGGGCGAAGTCGCAACCAGCTTGCCGGCTTCAGCCTTGTCAATGCTCTTATCCGGCAGCATGAATGAAACCTGGCCCTTAATTATCAGCCACAGCGAGAAGTGTTCCGCTCTTTTTATTTCCAGATTGCTGCTTTGCGCGGGAACCGGGTTTTTATACGCCCATAACAACGTTGTTTCAAGGCGCTTCCACTCCTGGTTTGTAAGTTTTTTATTTCTGCTCATAGTAAAAATAGAAAATAAAACAGTAAATATAGAAAATTTATTAATATTGACAATATAAATAACTTATGTTAATATTCAAGTATCGCTAATGATAATTATGAAAAACCTATGACGGAGGCAGGTATGTGTGCTATGGTTAAATGTCGTGAAGCAGAAAATCAGGAGTGGGATGTTATTGTTGCCGGCGGCGGACCGGCCGGTAGTATTGCGGCGACTGCGGCCGCACGGGAAGGCGCCAGAACGTTGTTGATCGAAGGAACCGGCTGTCTTGGCGGCATGGCCACCTCGGGGTTGGTTGCCTGCTGGTGTCCGTTCAGTGACGGCGAGAAAGTTATTTACAAAGGACTTTCCGAATATGTGTTTGAGGAATCGAAAAAAGCAATATCCTGTATTAAGCAGGAACAGATCCATGGTCATTTGGCGTTTGATCCTGAACATATCAAAGTGTTGTATGACGATCTGGTGACCGGTAACGGCGCGGAAGTGCTGTTCCACAGTTTTGTCGCCGGGGTGGAAATGCGCAATGATCATGAGATCGATTCAATCATCGTAGCCAACAAGAAAGGGTTGACGGCTTACCGGGCAAAGATATTTATTGACTGTACCGGGGATGCCGATCTGGCTTATTTTGCCGGTGCCGCGTATGAAAAAGGGGATAAGTTGACTGGTTCGCTGATGCCGTCATCGCTCTGTTTCCTGTTATCAAACGTGGATGATTATGGGTATTATTGTGGTGGTAACACCTTTGCCGGTAACCGGGAAAGTCCGATCTGGAAGATTATCAATAACGACAAATATCCTCTGCTTGATTCGATCCACTTGTGCAGCAACTGGGTCGGGCCGGGGACGGTCGATTTTAACGCCAATCATCTTTTTGATGTTGACAGTACCGATCCTGAGCAGGTTTCTCAAGCCATGCTTCAGGGACGTAAAAAAGCCTGGCAGATGCGACGCGCCCTGGCGGATGTCAGCCCGGAAACTTACGCCGGCAGTTATCTTTGTTCCACGGCCAATTTGCTGGGCGTCAGGGAAAGTCGCCGGATCGTTGGAGAATATATGTTGACGCTGGATGATTACATTGCCCGGAGAAATTTTGATGATGAGGTTTGCATCAACTGTTATTTTGTCGATCTGCACCAGAGCCGGGAACGTAACGAGTCATGCAAGACTTATGAGGGTTTCACCGCGCATCAGGCCAAGTGCAACAGCGAAGGCGGCCAAAGTATTCGTTACCAGGTTGGCGAATCGCATGGAATTCCATATCGTTGTCTGGTGCCGAAAGGTTTCAGGAATCTGCTCGTAGCCGGCCGTTCGATTTCCTGTGAAAGACGGGTACAGGCCAGCGTCCGGGTGATGCCGGTGGCGATGGCGATGGGAGAAGCGGCCGGCATGGCCGCGGCGACTCTGGCTTTGAATAATGCCGGCAATGTCATGAAGCTGGATATGCCGTCATTTCTCAGCAATTTGAAGCGGAAACAGGGCTGGTAATCAATCATCTTTACGTTATAAAGGGACCGCATTCCTCCAGCTTAGCCGGGTGAATGCTGTTTTTCTTTTTTTATAAAAATCAATACTACTGTACTTTAATTTCACGTGTGTTAAACAACTTCGGGAACTATTTTGTGAAACTGGCTTCAGGTCTGCTGATACAATAGTGCTAGTGATTGCGTTGATTGTTATGGTTTAAAAGTAAATAACTGTTATTTTATGTGTAGTTGATTTTTTCTATAAAAAGATATACAGTTATTTAATTGAACTTAACAAGGAAATCCTGTCATGAATGAGCAAATTTTGCGTGAAAAGATTATGGGCTGCTGGCTTGGCAAAGCGGTCGGAGGCACTCTGGGACAGCCTTATGAGGGAGTCCTCGGGCCGTTGGAGCTGGATTTTTATGACCCGGTGCCGGAAGATATGATTCCGAACGACGACCTGGATCTTCAGGTGCTGTGGGCTTGCGTTCTGGATAAAATGGCGGAACCGGTAGTTGATCGTCAGATAATTGGCCGGGCCTGGCTGGAACACGTGAATTTTCCGTGGGACGAGTACGGAGTGTGTATTCGTAATATGCGCAACGGCATTATGCCGCCGTTTTCCGGTTCCCATGATAATTGGTTTATCGACGGTCTGGGCGCGGCGATCCGCAGTGAACTCTGGGCCTGTATCGCGCCCGGCAACCCTGAACTGGCGGCGGCTTATGCCTACGAGGACGCCTGCACCGATCATGCTTGTGACGGGATTTATGCGGAGATGTTTCTGGCCGCGATGGAGAGTCTGGCGTTTGTCAATAATTCGCTCGAAGCCTGTATCGACGCTGGACTGGCGGTTATTCCGGCTGACAGCCGGATGCATCAGGCGCTTTGTGATACTCGTAAATGGGCAGCGGAGCATGATGATTCATTTGTTGTGCGGCAAATGATTCTGGATAAATATGCAAGTAAAAACTTTACCGACGCGGTGATGAATGTACCGTTGTTTTTGCTTAGTGTGTTGCATGGTAAAGGAGATTTCAGTAAGACAATATGTCTGGCGGTCAACTTTGGCCGTGACGCCGACTGCACAACCGCTTCGGCCGGAGCATTTCTGGGAATTTTGAACCCGGACGGAATTGAGTCCCGCTGGCTTGAACCGATCGGACGGAAACTGGTCATCAACAAGGAGATAGTCGGGATCGAACACCCTGCGACTCTTGATGGTTTTACCGATATGGTGATTGATCTTGGTAAACGTATCGGCGGAAAACTTCCGCCGGAATGTACCGCGACAATGCCGGTGGTTTCCCCGGTCCAGTTTGATGCTGAATCCTGGATAACTCCATGTATTGCGCTTGATAATAATCTGCAGTTCCAAACCGCGCCGCATCCGGCCGGACCGGTGGAAACGGTGCGTTTTACCTCTTACCTGAATAAAATTTCGGCGGAAGACCTCCGCAATGACCAGCTCAAGGTTCTGCGATTCAAATTTGAGCTTTCGGAGGATATGGAAGTCGCGGTAATGCTCAACACCCCGTCAAGCTCCTGGGTTTGGGTTGATGATGATTATATGTTCGGACGGGAAAGCGGCCGGATGGCGCCGTCGTTCCACCGTTGTCCGGTCAACCAGCGTATTTTCATGCCGCTGAAAGCCGGCCGGCATACGATGACGGTCGGACTGATGAGGATTGGCGATGAGCAAGAGATTGAATTCAATATCGGTCTGGGGTATGCGTTAGACAAGCAATGGCTGCTTTCCCCTTTCATAACCTTTTATGAGTAAAATTATGGATAAATTTCATCAGAAACCGTGGCATGTTTCATGGACTATTCCTGAACTTGAGCATCGCAAGTATTCCAAAGCAAAGATGGAGAATGAGGACTATTCGGAGGAGGTCAACCTCTATTTCGGAGATGTTCACAAGCATTCTTCGCTCAGTCCATGCGCCAATGTCGGCTGCTGGAACGGTTCTCTGCCGGAATGTTACGAGCACGCGAAAAACGTAAAAGGTCATGACTTTCTGGCCATCTGCGACCATGCCGAAAGGATGACTGAAGAGCAATGGCGCGATTCAATGCTGACAGCTGAAAACACTTCTGAGCCGGACAAATTTATCGCCTGGCCGGCGGTCGAATGGGCCAGCCCGAGATATGGGCATCGTAATATTTATTATAAGAATTACGATGCGCCGCTGCTTTCGGCCTTGACTGAGAAGTCCCCGCAAAAACTCTGGCAGGCGATCCGGGACAAGCGGCTCGACGCATTGACTATCCCGCATCATGCTCCGCGTGAACTGGCTTGTGATCTGAGTGTGACTGACGCCGAACTTGAGGCGGCGTTTGAGATATTTTCCGGTTGGGGAAATCACGAATATTACGGCGCTCCGTTGCAGGATACCGACCGTTGTTTCACCCGGAACTTTGCCGTCGATACGCTGTTGCGAGGTTATCGCATGGGGTTTGTCGGAGGCGGAGACGGGCATCCCGCCGATCCCGGCGACAGCGGCATAACCGGGATTTACGCATCCGAACTAACGGTGGAAGCATTGTGGAACGCATTGCAAAAACGTCGCACCTATGCTACGACCGGGGCGAAAATAAAAGTCGATTTCCATATTAATGGAATTCCGATGGGCTCTTGTGTGGAATTTACTCCGGCAAATGCCGATGAATTGTTTCCGCTGGAGATTGGTTGTGCGGTCCAGGGAACCGCGCCGATTGAAAAAGTTGACATTGTGGAAAACGGGATTACCGTATATACCAAGACAAAACCCCGGGCCAGATTGGACCAGATGGCATTCCGCTGGTTTCGCGGGAAATTTCCAAGTGACGGTGCCAGGCTGATCGGGGATGGTTATATGAATGTGTCGCGTTTTATTTACGCCAGAGTGACGCAGCGGGATGGTCACATGGCGTGGACCAGTCCGATCTGGTTGAACTTTAACAATGTCTATGAAGATGAATAAACCGAATATCCTTTTTATCTGTACCGATCAGCAAACTGCCGATTCCATAATTGATCCGGAATTATTAGGTCAGCTGCCCAATATCGCATTTTTACGCGATAACGGAGTGACTTTTACAAAGGCAGTCTGCTGTACGCCGCAGTGTACCGCGTCGCGCGGCGGAATTCTTACCGGATTGTATCCGCATCGGACCGGAGTTGTGACCAACATTGGTGCCGGTTGTGGAAATACCGATTTCCCGGAAGGCATCGATCTTCATCCCCGATACAAAAATGCCGGTGAATATTTTAGAGACGCCGGCTATGAAACTGCATATTTCGGAAAGTGGCACCTTGGCGAGTCAGCGTGGGCGCAAGGATTTGACCGGTATTTTTGTGATGAGGGTTTGGCGGCAACCGAAGGAGTTTTTGAGGAGTATCACCCTGGAAAAGGGACGGTTGATCCGGTCACAACCAGACTGTGTTGCGAATATATCAAAGAAAAACATGAAAAGCCGTTCATTTTGTTTTCTGAACTGATTAATCCGCATGACTGCTACAGCGTTCCGGGCAACCATCCGTTCGGTGACGAATTGTATCCGGATGTGGAACTTGAACCGCATGATGATCTTGATTTGCGGAAAAACAATGGAAGCCATCCGCTGAAAACACCGTTCATGGAAGAAGATCAGGGTGCGCAATACAACGAACGTCCCGATATTGACTGGAAACGGTATCGTGCATTTTATCGCTATATGCTGCGCCGGGTGGATACCCAGGTGGGAGAGATGCTGGACGCTTTAAGAGAAAAAGATTTGTTGAAAGATACGATGGTGATTTTTACCTCGGATCATGGCGATTTGGAGACTGCGCACCGGATGATTTTCAAGGGACCGTTCATGTACCGGGAACTGGTGGATATACCATTGGTTGTAGCGTTTCCCGATCAGGGGGTTCAGCCCCGGACTTCAGACGCGCTGATCAATAATATCGATCTGCTGCCGACGATTGCCGGGTATGCCGGGTTGAATATCGAACTGCAAATGGACGGAAAAAGTTTCAAGGAGGTTATTGACGGGGAAAAGAACGAGCATCGTCAATATGTCGTTTCTGAATATTACTGCAAACAGCGCTGGTGTAATCCCTGCCGGATGCTGGCAACAGCTCAATTTAAATATGTACGTTACCGCGACGGCTATGAAGAACTCTACGATCATTTTAACGACCAGCTGGAAAACCATAACCTCGCTGACCGTTCGGACTTTCAGCATATCAAAGGGGAGCTTTCTCAGAAGCTCGATCAGTGGATGCGCGAGACGGGCGATACTTTTGAGCAGATGCCGGTGTCCGACCGGGCAGGGCGGATTATTTCAGTTTGAGATGCTGGAACTTGACCACCCACATCGCGTTTTCTTTTACGACTTCCTCAACCGTTAAAGACGGCTCATATCCAAGCTGTTGCTGTGCTTTTGAAATATCAAAACACATATGGTCGTTAAGAAATCTCAAGCCGGTCGGGTTGATAGAGTCGCCATATTTTTCCAACAGTTCGTCAACCGGAACATATTTGATTTTAGCTTTACGCCGGACCGCTTTCGCGTTTAACTCGAGGTAACGGGTCAGGGTGATAGCTTTTCGCAAGCATATATTGTATATTTCACCGATACTTACAGGATGTTCGGCCGCCAGTCGGAAAGATCTTCCCAAATCCCTGACCAGTACCGGTTGCAGGAGGGATTTACCGTTGTCCGGCAGTTCAAGTTCTTTTCCGGCCAGAATATCAGCGATAAAATCTTCGCGGCGCCCCCCCAGGTTGTCAAGCGGCAGGCAACCGGCCCCGGCAATGTAACTCGGTCGAATCACGGTTCCGGGAAATCCGTCTTTCTTATACCACTTGATCACTTTTGCGTCGATGACCGCTTTTTTTGCCCATCCGGACCCATGCGGGGCGGTATAGGGCATTGTTTCATCACCCGGCAGCAACGGCAGCGGAGTGTAACCGCCGGTTGAACTGCAATGTATGTAATGTTTGAGCTTTTTCGCGTATTTTTTTACATTTTCCATCGATTGTTCCGTTGGAACTGAATCAGTTACGATCTCATATTGGCCGGCGGCGAAGATTTCTTTCATCTGCTCAGGGTCATTTTTATCACCGCGGATCGCCGGAATATTCGCAACGGCGGAGCCGTAGCGGCCTTTCAGTCCACGGGAACATATTGTTACATCATACCCCGCGCGGACAAATGCCTTGGCGATTTCATGTCCTACCCAGCCGGTACCGCCAAAAACAATAACTTTCATGGGAACCTCCTTGGCAATGATTTTCTAACCCTCATATAAATATAATAACCCGGGATTTTCAAAAAGTCAATCCCGGGCTTAGCAAAAAAAATATACTTTGAGCGGCAGGAAATTTAACTTTTAATGTGATTATGCCAAATGTCGGATTGATTTTTACAATTCTTTGGCTACCAGAGGTAACCATCGAGTTGTAAATAGCAAAAACGGCGTTGGCAGGGCACAATAAAAAGTTAATATTTCAAACGTTTAAAGTATAAGTAGAAAGCGTTTTTATAACTTATTTATTTGAAGATTATTCCAATAGTCGCGCCGGATTCCAAAGATATTTTTCCCGGAGTTGCCGCTGCGCGGATAATTTTATTGTCGGAACCGACATAAATCATTTGCGCTTTTTTGCCTTTAATTCTGTATTCGTCCGCGTTGAACGAATAGTCTGAACTGATCGTCCGATTTGTTATGTTTGAGAAGAATAATCCGACCGAATCATCCGGGGCGCGCCAGGCGGAGCTGAATATTTCCGGCACTTCAAGCGTAAATTTCAATGTCTTGACTTTAATGTTTTTACTGTTTGCAACTTTGGGAGGTCGCAGCATTTCGCCTAATGCCAGATAATCAATGGTTGCCGCCCGGAGGTATGACATCCCCTTCAAGCAAATCTCCATTTTTTTACCGGTTTCGGTTTTCCAGCTTTTCATTGAACCGTCCGGCCTGAAGCGTGCTAACTGGGTTCCGGTGTGGAGGTTTGCAGCCAACCTGACCCGGCCGCAGATGATATCTTCTTTTGGCTGTGGAAAGAAATAACGCCCGTAGGTAAGTTCGTAATCATGATAGATAACCTGCCAGACCGGGCACGATTCCGAGAAGATATTGTAATGCAGTAGTTTGGCGTCGATAATATCGACAAACTGTTCAATGCTGGCCTCGGATGAGACTATTGCGCCCGGATTGTATTTGCGCATCTCGGCTTTGATGCGTTTGCCCATAGTGCGCATTCCGGTTATACTCATTGCGCTGTCGCCGGTGACGTGTCCATGAGACGGATCATAACAAAAATACTGCCCGCGTCCGAAGCTGTCCAGATACATGCCGGAAAATCCGAGATCACGAACTCCTTCGACACATACTTTCATAATCCGGTCCTGCCACCATTTGTCGTAACGGCAAACGTCATACATTGCTTTGCTGTAGAGCTGAAGTGAGCCGTCGCGGTTTTTCATGGTGTGTTTGCGGGCCAGGATCGTATCCGCATGATGATCCGGGTCGAGACTCTGGTCGAAAATGCGTGAATTGATGTAGCCGATCAGATAACACTGTTGTTTTTTCATGGCGGCGATGGCTTCTTTTACACCGGGAAACGGTTTTGCCTCGAGTCTCGCGTTCCAGGCACAGCCGAACCATTCGAGTTTGACACAGGCTGAGTCTTTGGATTTCCTGTGTCCGGTATAATGATACCATACGCCCATTGCCGGACGCCCGAATTCTTTGAGTATCCATTCTGTGTTTTTCTGATTGTTCGGGATGGTGCGCGCCGGCTTGGATGTACTCCACTTCATTGCCAGCAGGGTTTTCTTATACCACTCCGGTACATCTTTATTGGTACTGAGCGGACCCTGGGAACACCATACTTGCTTGACGGCCCACTTGCGGTATTTTCTGGCCGCGTCATACCAGTCGCCGCGCATAACAGACGTCAAAACCTGATATGGTTGATCAAAAGTATCTGAAATTCCCCGGCGCAATGGCGGCATTGACAGTTTCTGGACCCGGGTTTTAGCCGTTGGATAGGTGTCCCAATGCAGTTCTTTGTAATGTCCGACGGAGTCGAGCATCTGCATGTAAAAGCCTGGTTTGTTTTCTCCATACAGGTAACTGAATTGAAAATGCATGCTGCCGGGATAATGAGTTGCGCTTGAATATTTTTCGCTGGTCAGGCCGGAGCGTGATGCCAGAAACGGATCAGGGGTCTTTCGTCCCCAGCGATAGGGCCAGACCAGAAAATTTTTCTGGGGATCAGGGTTGGTCATGGTAAATGGCAGACACGGGAATGAAACGGTATGGTAGCGCCATTTGCCAGCCAGTTTCGAGGCTGAAATATGCCAGAACGCGTCTCCTTTGCCGGGGCCGGGGGTAATTGTCGCGGTTACATCAAATTTTGTGCTTTCACCGGGTATTTCGACGTTTTTCCAAATCAGGAGCATCTTGTTTTTGATAATTTTTGTACTGCGCTGTGCCTGTCCGAATGCATTCAGTTTGATTTGTTTTGCCGGATTGTCTTTGTCGGTTAAAATAATTTCCCATAACGGTTGACGTATGCGTGAAGAGAAGAGATTGATTCCGGTTTGTTCGTCAATGCAGGATACCGCGCTCAGGTCGTCAGCATCGAAGCCCAGCTTGATTCCGGGCAGCTTGATTGCTGTAACTTTGCCGGAACGTTTGACGGTTACGGTTTTCGGTTTTGCCGGGGCGGAAGGAATTTCGGTCGTGTCGGTCAGAATGAAATAACGCATCATTCCCTTGAACGGACCGGAATCCTTATAATCATTGCCCAGGAGCATAATGGTTTTTTCGTCCCACTCCGGCGTCAAGTTCATGGAGGTTTTTCCGTGGAGTTTGTTATCAATGTATAATTTACTGCCAGTGCTGCAGTCCCAGGTGGCGACAATTTCGTACCACTGGTTGGGCTGTAAAAACTTCCTGCTGCTCGCGGCGGTGTGCCATTTTTTCTTATCCCGGTCATAGTAACTGAAACGCAGTGAGCCGTTTTTATGTTTTGCCAGGCTAATGCCGTCCTTTTTTCCATAGACGCGCCACAAAGTCTGGTTTGAGCCATTGTCCAGAACGTCGAATTTGACTTTTATTTTCAAGGTCCCGCGAGGACCGGGAAACGCTTTGAAAGGGATTTTTACTACATCAGTTTTATTCTTGAACTGCAACGCATCCTCTCCGTTGCTGGTCACCCATGAACTTTCGGTTGTCGTTGTCGACGGAATAACGTTGTTGCCGCTACGGTCCTTGATGTTTTCGTCAATCTCCTGATCGAAGAGAAAATTGACTTTTTCCGCGGCCCCGGCGAGCGATGCCGAAAGGCATGCCAGAACGATAAATAGTTTTTTCAGATAATAACTCATTGTTTTCCGATTCCTTTCTAATATAATAATCAGGTTTAATCCACGATAAATCTTGAATTTAAAACAATTTTTTCATGCGTGTTACTTTTCTTCTTAAACGAGTTCAATAATAATCTTATTGCCTCCGAGCCGGCTTCAAAACGCGGTTTGTAAATAGAATAAAGCGGCGGATCGCTCAAGCCGGCAATGATGCTGTCGTCAAAACCCACTACCGTACATTCGTCATGGACCTTTATGCCGAATTCCCTTAATGCGTCATAAGCTCCGTATGCGTAGGCGTCATTTGAGCCAATGACCGCATCAGCTTTACCTCCTTGAGTCAGAAAATTTCGCATTGTGGCGCGAGCGTTAGAAACTTGTTTGACCGCTTGTCCTTTGTACACGGGCAAATTGATCTCAGCGTTGGCAATTATCAGGTTTGGTTTCAGGTTATGCTTAGTCATTACCGACATATAGGCGTTTTGTCGGGATTTAAGGTTAAAGTTATAATTATCTTTTCCCAGATAAATAATATTGCGTTTCCCGAGGGAGATCAACCATTCTGTTGCTTCCCGCACTCCTGGTGCATCGTCATTTATTACACTTGAGACCGGAGGGGGACTGGAAAGCCAGTTGTCAGCCAAAGAAAGCAGACAGGTGACGGCGGGATAATCCGGATATCTAATCAGAAAATTTTTCAACTGTTCGAAAAGTTTCCATTCGAAAATTAGAAGAGACTGACGTTTGCTCTGCAATTCATCCAGGTCAATACTAGATTGGATTGTAGCGATGTTAAACGGAATGTTTTGTTTTCGGCATTCAGTGATTGCACCGCTCAAACGGTCGAGAAAGGATACTTGACCATGCCTCATGCAATCATCATAAGTTTTTTGGAACACCAGCATGGAAACCGGAGGAATAACAGTGCCGGCATGTTCACAAATCACATTGCCTTTGCGGGAAATATTCCGGATCCAGCCGTTGCTTTCCAATTCACTGATTGCACGCCGTATCGTGATTCTGCTCACATTAAGAATATGACACAGCTCACGCTCACTTGGCAGCAGATCTCCTGGACCGCAGCGGCCGGACAATATCCATTCGCATAATTGGTCATAAACTTTTTTATAAAGTACGGCCGGACGCCCTTTGGCGCTGCCGGTTTCCAGGTTTCGATGTAATGCTTGTTCCGTTGACATACTATTAGACTTTGCCTTGTCTGGTTATATCTGGTCTTATAGTAGCGTCTGTATGCTGTTTTGTCAATACCCGATAAATAATTTTGTAAAAATAAAGCCTGCGGGGGGGAGGAGGAAGTGGACGGGGTGGACACTGTGGGGAAGGTAGATGGGGGGAATGGACATAGTGGACTTGTTTATGTTTGTGTTAGTCCGTGTCGGTCTGTGAGTGTCCGTGTTGCAGGCGGGACGCCTGCGAAGATGCGGACGGGGACGTCCGCGCTCCCAGGGAGGTTCGCTTTCCGTTGTAAGAACCGCTTCCGTAAGGAGCGTTAGCGACTGGAGTTTGAAGCGGAGGACCGTGGTTCTTCGTAAGAACCGGAGTATCGTGGT
The DNA here is from genome assembly GCA_963678305.2 of Victivallales bacterium. Classification (GTDB taxonomy): domain Bacteria; phylum Verrucomicrobiota; class Lentisphaeria; order Victivallales; family Victivallaceae. Next base: position 99,768 of record CAXXVV010000008.1, on the reverse strand, counting down.
TCTTCGTAAGAACCAAAAAAAAAAAAGCGTTTGTAGAAGATGCAAATCTACAAACGCTGGTAAATTGAAAAAAGTCCGGCATCGTGCTACTCTCCCGCAAGGCAGTACCATCGCCGCTGGAGTCCTTAACAATCGTGTTCGGGAAGGGAACGTGTGTGACAACTCCGCTATGGACACCGGACAAAAAATTCAAAAATTCAGTTTACAGTTTACAGTTGCCAGTTGCCAGTTAATAAAAAGTGGTAACTTTTCACGGTAACTTGTAATCTGAGTATAATTAAAAGAAGGATTAGAAAGGTCAAATTCCGCGTTATTCAGCTATTTTGCTGAGATAAATTGACCGATAAAAGTCATTTATTATTTTTTAGATAGCTTGAATGGATCAAGCGATCTAAAAAAAGGTGGTTAAGCCTCACGACTGATTAGTACCGGTAAGCTGAATACATTACTGTACTTACACTGCCGGCCTATCGAGGTTGTAGTCTTCAACCAGTCTTCAGACCCACTAAGTGGGTGGGACATCTAGTCTTCGGGTGGGCTTGGCGCTTAGATGCTTTCAGCGCTTATCCGTTCCCAACATAGCTACCCAACAATGCTCCTGACGGAACAATTGGAACACCAGAGGTTGGTCATTCCCGGTCCTCTCGTACTAGGGAATGATCCCGTCAAATGTCCTGCGCCCGCGGAGGATAAGGACCGAACTGTCTTACGACGTTCTGAACCCAGCTCGCGTACCACTTTAATCGGCGAACAGCCGAACCCTTGGGACCTTCTTCAGCCCCAGGATGTGATGAGCCGACATCGAGGTGCCAAACAGCGCCGTCGCTATGGACGCTTGGGCGCTATCAGCCTGTTATCCCCAGAGTACCTTTTATCCGTTGAGCAACGACGATTCCACGTTCCATCGCTGGATCACTAGGTCCCGCTTTCGCGACTGCTCGACCCGTCGGTCTTACAGTAAGGCACACTTATACCCTTATGCTCTACACACGATTGCCAACCGTGTTGAGTGTACCTTCGAACTCCTCCGTTACAATTTGGGAGGAAACCGCCCCAGTCAAACTGACCCTCTGACACTGTTCCAGGCCCGGTTTCACGGGAACCTGGTTAGATATTCAATAACCCAAGGGTGGTATTTCACCAATGGCTCCACTGGTACTGGCGTAGCAGTTTCAAAGCCTCCCACCTATCCTACACATGAGATACCAAATACCAATATCAGATTACAGTAAAGGTTCATGGGGTCTTTCCGTCCTTCCGCGGGTATCCGGCATTTTCACCGGAATTACAACTTCGCCGAGATCCACGTTGAGACAGTGCTGGCATCGTTACACGATTCGTGCAGGTCGGAACTTACCCGACAAGGAATTTCGCTACCTTAGGACCGTTATAGTTACGGCCGACATTCACCAGGGCTTCAGTTCAAAGCTTCGCCCGAAGGCTAACCTCTCCCTTTGACCTTTTGGCATTGGTCACGTGTCACTCCCTATACATCCTCTTGCGAGTTAGCAGAGAGCTGTGTTTTTGTTAAACAGTCGCACCAGCCTCTTTGTTGCAACCGTCGTATGCTTTGCAGAGCAAGTCTGCTCACAATGACGGCACCCCTTCTCCCGAAGTTACGGGGCTAATTTGCCGAGTTCCTTAACGTGGTTTCTCTCGCGCACCTTAGGCTTCTCGCCTCGCCTACCTGTGTCGGTTTACGGTACGGACACCCTATCTTCAACGTTTAGAAGCTTTTCTAGTCAGCAAAGCATCAGCGAGTTCGTGTCCGGAGACACTCCCCATCAGATCTCAGGTATAAGTGAAACGGATTTACCTATTTCACACCCTACGTCCTTAGCCCGGCACTTTCAATCGCCGGGATCGCTTAGCATACTGCGTCCCTCCATCACTCAGATAAGGTGGTACAGGAATATTAACCTGTTGTCCATCGACTACGCCTTTCGGCCTCGCCTTAGGGTCCGACTAACCCAGGGCGGACGAACCTACCCCTGGAAACCTCGGGCTTTCGGTGACCAAGATTCTCACTTGGTTTTTCGCTACTCATGCCTGCATGGTCACCTGTATACAGTCCACCTCCGTTTCCACATCGGCTTCAACCCGTATACAGCGCTCCTCTACCAATATAATAAATTATACTCCGCGGCTTCGGTTCTGAACTTCAGTCCCGATCATCTTCGGCGCAGAATCACTCGACCAGTGAGCTATTACGCACTCTTTAAATGATGGCTGCCTCTAAGCCAACATCCTGGCTGTCTGTGCAACTCCACATCCTTCAAACCACTAAGTCCAGATTAGGGACCTTAGCCGGCGGTCTGGGCTGTTTCCCTTTCGACTACGGAGCTTATCCCCCGCAGTCTGACTCCTATGATACGGCAACACGGTATTCGGAGTTTGATAGTTGTTGGTACCCCGGTCAGGGCCCGCGAACAGTCAGTGCTCTACCCCCGTGCGCTATTACATAAGGCTAGCCCTCAAGCTATTTCGAGGAGAACCAGCTATCACTGGGTTTGATTGGCCTTTCACCCCTATCCACAGCTCATCCAAACATTTTTCAACATGAACTGGTTCGGTCCTCCACCTCTTGTTACAGAGGGTTCAACCTGGCCATGGATAGATCACCCAGTTTCGGGTCTACTCCATACAACTAAACGCGCTATTCACACTCGCTTTCGCTTCGGCTCCTCTCTAAGATTAACCTTGCTGTATAGAGTAAGTCGCAGGCTCATTATGCAAAAGGCATGCGGTCACTTGCGCTCCCACACTTTGTAGGCGCATGATTTCAGGTTCTTTTCACTCCCTTAACAAGGGTACTTTTTCACCGTTCCCTCACGGTACTATGCGCTATCGGTCGTTGACTAGTATTTAGCCTTGGAGGGTGGTCCCCCCGGATTCAGACGGAGTTTCACGTGTTCCGTCCTACTTGGGATACTTCTAGGCTGGTAACTGTTTTCGCGTACTGGACTTTCACCATCTTTGGTCCAATTTTCCAAAAGTGTTCAGCTAACAGTTAGCCAATGCCATATCGAAGTCCCGCAACCCCGGTCAGTAAACTGGCCGGTTTAGGCTGATCCGCGTTCGCTCGCCACTACTAGCGGAATCTCGGTTGATTTCTTTTCCTTCAGGTACTGAGATGTTTCACTTCCCTGAGTTCACTTCCGTAACCTATGTATTCAGTTACGGATGACTGGACATTACTCCAGCCGGGTTGCCCCATTCGGAAATCCTCGGATCAGAGCTCGCTTACAGCTTCCCGAGGCTTATCGCAGTTAACCACGTCCTTCATCGCCTGTCAACGCCAAGGCATCCATCATGCGCCCTTAGTAGCTTAACCACCAAAAAATGTTTTCAAACATGATTTTCTCCATTACTTTTCCGACCTTAATTATTCATTAAAGTCAATAATCAGCAACTGAAACTCATGCTAAAATATAATTCGGCTTATTATTTCAACTAAGTTGCTTTTTTTTGCGGTATTAGACATTTTCTAAAACCTTCTTCAATTATCAAACAACACCCCGCCGTTAGGCGGAATCAGGAATTACGAATTAGGAATTACGAATGATCCAAAAAGGAACGACTTCCTTTTAATCCTTCGAACATAACTAAGCGAATTCCTTATATTATAAGGCTTGCGCCGTATAATCGAAATCTTTGAAACCCTTGCAACTGCATTTTTCACTTCCAGCACAACTGTTTTTATCGTGCTTCTTCGTAAAAAATGGTGGAGCTACAGGGATTCGAACCCTGGACATCCTGCTTGCAAAGCAGGTGCTCTAGCCAACTGAGCTACAGCCCCGTAAATTCAATTGAGAATTTGTAAATTTGTAAATTTGTAAATTAATTACAGCTCAAAATTTACTCCTTCAACTAAACATCGCGGTCCGTCGTACGGACTGGTGGGCGTACCTGGATTTGAACCAGGGACCTCGTCCTTATCAGGGACGCGCTCTAACCAACTGAGCTATACGCCCGTTTAGTTCAAATCCTTACCGTTGGTATCTATCTTTTCAGACTTCAACTAAAGGGGTTCATTTCAATTCTTCAAACAACACGTTTGAAAACTGAATAGTATGATGCAGATTAACTTGATACCGTTACCGGCATCCATATCCAACCTGGTTGCGACCTGGTTGGAACTCATCCGTATCCTGACAACTGGCGGTTAATGTCGTTTACATTATGCAAACGATCAGTGCCAGATCAGGATTACTCCTTAGAAAGGAGGTGATCCAGCCGCAGGTTCCCCTACGGCTACCTTGTTACGACTTCATCCCAGTCATCAACCACACCTTAGGCGTCTCTCTCCTCGTGAAAGGTTGAGTCAACGACTTCGGGTGCAATCAACTCCCATGATGTGACGGGCGGTGTGTACAAGGCCCGGGAACGTATTCAAGGCGTCGTAGCTGATACGCCTTTACTAGCGATTCCGACTTCATGGAGTCGAGTTGCAGACTCCAATCCGAACTAAGACCGGTTTTGGGGATTTGCTCCATCTCGCGATATCGCTGCCCATTGTACCGGCCATTGTAGCACGTGTGCAGCCCCGGACATAAGGGCCATACTGACTTGACGTCATCCGCGCCTTCCTCCCGCTTGACACGGGCAGTCTCCTTAGAGTCCCCGGCATTATCCGCTGGTAACTAAGGACACGGGTTGCGCTCGTTGCCGGACTTAACCGAACACCTCACGGCACGAGCTGACGACAGCCATGCAGCACCTGTGATTCGACTCCGAAGAGAAGCCCTGTTTCCAGGGCGGTCCGAAACATTTCAAGCCCGGGTAAGGTTCTTCGCGTTGCCTCGAATTAAGCCACATGCTCCACCGCTTGTGCGGGCCCCCGTCAATTCCTTTGAGTTTTAGCCTTGCGGCCGTAGTCCCCAGGCGGTGAACTTATCGCGTTAGCTTCGACACGGATCGGGATGAGCCGACCCACATCAAGTTCACAACGTTTACGGCGTGGACTACCAGGGTATCTAATCCTGTTTGCTCCCCACGCTTTCGTCCCTGAGCGTCAGTAATCGTCCAGTAAGCTGCCTTCGCTGTTGGTGTTCTACCTGATATCTACGCATTCCACCGCTACACCAGGTATTCCGCTTACCTCTCCGATACTCTAGTCCACCAGTTTCCAATGCAGTTCCGGGGTTGAGCCCCGGGATTTCACATCAGACTTAGCAGACCGCCTACGGACCCTTTACGCCCAATAAATCCGAACAACGCTCGCCACCTACGTATTACCGCGGCTGCTGGCACGTAGTTAGCCGTGGCTTCCTCTCTGGGTACCGTCAAATTTCGTCCCCAGTGACAGCATTTTACAACCCGAAGGCCTTCATCATGCACGCGGCATCGCTCCGTCACGCTTTCGCGCATTGCGGAAGATTCTCGACTGCAGCCTCCCGCAGGAGTCTGGGCAGTGTCTCAGTCCCAGTGTGGCTGATCATCCTCTCAGACCAGCTACCCATCGTTGCCTTGGTGAGCCGTTACCTCACCAACTAGCTAATGGGACGCGAGCCCATCTCTGAACAATGAATTTTTAAACAAAATAACATGCGATAAAATGTTCACATCCGGTTTTAGCAGTCGTTTCCAACTGTTATTCCCGATTCAGAGGCAGGTTGCTCACGCGTTACTCACCCTTTCGCCACTCATCCACCGGAGCAAGCTCCGGCTTTTCGTTCGACTTGCATGCCTAATCCATGCCGCCAGCGTTCGTTCTGAGCCAGGATCAAACTCTCCGAAAAAAATTGTATTTTAAACCGATCAGACGGTTTATATACTTTTCAGAAAATTTAATCTTGCTTAAAAGATTAAAAATACTAATTCCGCTGAATTAGTATCAGGAACTACAAGAATGTTATTCTTATAGACCGGAAGACGACTAAGACTTCCGGATTTTCAAAGGTTTTCGTTGACCTACATCATACTATTCAATTTTCAAACATCTCACGGAGATTTTACTCCGCTCAAAACTGTCTCACAGTAAGCGCGACAGATTTTTAATTTATCATACTCTTTAAACAATGCAAATCAAGTTTATCACTTTTTTTGATTTTTTTCCTTCTTTCGAAGAAGCACGAATCTCTGCTTCATACTTCAGTCGCATTCGCTCCTTGCGGAAGCAGGACGACTAAAGTAATGATTTCCAGTTTCGTGGAAGAGTAATGTATTGATTACAACACGCTGTTTTCTGCAGCGGCTCATAATATGCCACAACCTTGAATTTTTGCAAATCGGAAACGTTATTTTTTTCAGATTTTTTTCAAGCCGGGATTCAAGCTTGAACACTTGAGACCGGGGACATATCAGGATCTTTGATTATTTATCAATTTAACACGCTGTTTTCTTTAGCGGCTTTTAATATGCCATCAAGCAGGGATTTTGCAAACTGAATTCTAATAAATTTTACAAAAAAGTAATCAGGATCACCCAAAAATGTAACATAACCCGCTATCCAGCAGCAGCATGAACCCGGCCAAACTTATTTCAAGAAATCCCCCCTCAATCCCCTCGCAAGCCCCAAAGAGGTGATTGCAAATGCTCAATCCTGGTATAGGCAGACTGGTTTTAAATCGATGACGGAACCTTTTTTCGATGTGAAATCCAGGGCCAACATTACTACTGTCTTGTCTCTGCCGCCCCATTGTTTTGCGTCGGGACTGGTTCCCCAGCGCCATTTGATGGTTTCCAGATCGACGTCATAATAGCTCCAGTTGCCAACTTTCTTTATCGGAGGTATCCTGTCGCAGGTTGCGTTGTCGCCGCTTGGAGAGAAGCAGATAACTTTGACTAAAACCGGATTTGCCGCCTTTAACGCGAATTTCAGACGTTTCCATTTTGTTGCGTCAACTTTGTTGCCGTAAAGGTTAAGTCCCAGCCAGCCGTGCTGGTTGGTCAGTTTGAAGGTATACAGACCGGCCTGACGCTTTATTGGCTTAATGCTTATTTCTTTTGCAATATTGTCCATGTTGGAGAAATTCCATGGATGCTTGATTTTTGAGGCAAAATCGACATTTGCCTGACCGGTTATGCCAAGGGTTATCGGAGTAGTATCTCCCTTGCTGACAATTTCAATATCAGCAATCGTCTTGTCAGGCGACGGGTTATCCCAGGGGGTTATATAGTAGCCGAACGGGGCATTGACGACGGGATGTTTACCGCTCCAGGCAACCGCCGCATTGGCCAGGTCGCTGGGGGCGTACCAGTCGCCGATATCTTTTCCTGCTATGATCTCAAACTTCGCTTTGGAACCGTCAGCGTAGTTTATAATATAGTCCATAACTTTTGAGTCTCTTTTCATATACCATGAAGTATGGAAGAAGAAAAGCCTGCGGTATTTCCGGTTTATATTATTTATTTTGACTTCAACTGGAAATTCCGGCGTTCTACCGCCTTTTAGGATGATTGCGGCTCGATTGCCGTTTTTGTCAGGGTTGATGATCTTGTACGGTATCTGGATAAATTTGTTGTTGCCTACCGGTGCCTGACGAAAATCCGAATGTCCGGCATCGGTCCAGCCGCCTTTGCCGTCTTTGGCAGTTTCATCACGTAAGCCGCGGTTGACGGCTTTAGATATGTCGATGGGGGTGCATTCCGAGTTTTTGATTTTAGACAGCAGGGCCCGAACTCCGAAATCGCTGATTTTCAGTAATGGCCCGGCCAGACTTTTGCCGCTGCTGAAATAATTAAGCAGATTGTGCAAATATAACGTCGCACTGGAATCTGAATTATAGCGGTTTATTGCTTTCACCTGGGAGATAATGCAACTTCCTTTGCTGACTTTCGCTTCAAAAACAAGTCCTCCGGCCTTTTCTTTGCTGGCGACAAAACCGGCACCAAGCAGATTGTCGGACAATGGAAACAGCAGGGCATTCCCGACTATACCGCGTTCCCCGTTCAGGGTATCAAAGTTTTCTACCGTAAGCCCTTTAAATACCGGATGCTGTCTGACGACCGGTTCCATTAATATAGAAGTAGTTTGAAAACCGGAATCATCTTTATTGATTTCATAGCCGTTGAAAATCCAGTTAAGGGAACCGGTGACCGGGATTTCCATGATCAGCAGACGGTTTCCTTTTTTGACCCACTGTCTGATTGCGTTTCCGTTTTCGACGAACTTGTGCCAGGCTTTGGCCCCGGTAATATGTACTGCGAGTTGTTTATATTCTTTTATATCCTTAAGATCGTTCATTACTGTGTATTTCAGTTTGTTGTTTTTAAGAATATTGCTGAGTTCCGGGGAATCTTCATAAATCGCAATGGTTTCCTTTGATTTAAGCAGCGGCAGATTTCGCCGGTTCAGTATATAAATGGAGTAGTAGTTGTGATTTTTCTGGATGTTTCCTGCTTTCAGCTTTAAATCAAGTTTATAGAATCCGGTTTTGACGCTTTCGGGAATATTTATTGAAACCGGAACAATGGTTTTATCTTTGTCTGCTGAAAGAAGCGCAGTAAATTTGCTGCTTGCAATACATTTGCCGCTTTTGTCGGTTATCTCAGCAGAGCATGATGTTTTGATTTCCCGTAAAGGATCTTTGATCAGAACTGCGTTAAACTGGAACTTTTTACCGGCAAACTGGTTTTTCGGGAGTTGTTCGGCACCAATGAAAACCGGTGAAGTGATGAGCTTATATGCCGGAAATATCCGGTTACGGTTGGGCCACCAGGGATGGAAGCCTTGAATTCTGGTTTCTTTGCGAAACTCCTCAACCGCCTTTTTTGAAATGTTGTCCGCCAGCCATGAACCGCCGTCCCGCCAGGCGAGAAAATGCCGCAAGCCAAAATATGCCACGTCCTGCGATTTTGTCGCATTCAGCAGTTTCAGGTACTCATCAACTTTCAATTCTTTATTATAAGGTATTCTGGCCGGGGGGCGGCCGGCCCCGATTAAAAGACATTCAAATGCCGCGCTTGGCCTATCCAGTTTACCATATACTTTCACCAGGCCGGCAAAATAACGGTCAAAGTCGGCTTTTGAGCAGGTATATGGAATCTGAGAAACCAGATTATACAAATGGGCATCCCAGAAATCGGTTTTGACTTTCAACGTAGGAATGCCGAATGAATACAGGCCGGACCCGGCGCTCATCGGCCGGTTCTGCTTGTCCAGGGGTTTCATTGCAGTATAAATTTCATTAAGTTCATCAACCGTGGAATCGGTCCAGACTTCATTGCTCAGGGACCAAACCACGCAGGACGGATGGTTGTAGTCGCGGTAAAGTCGTTCTTTCCATTCGTAGAGGACATTATCCATAAATACTTTTCTGTCCGCCGGATTTTTAAACGCAAGGTGGTGAAAGACCCGGTGGAACATCGGGAACTCGCTGATTATCAGCAAGCCTTCTTCGTCAGCCATTGCGAGAAGACGGTGCGAATCGGCTCCGGCTATGTGATAACGGATAGTGTTCGCTCCGGATGCTATTTGGCGACGCATAAACTGACGGCTTTTCAGGTTATCCGGCTCATAAACCTCCCAGCCTCCGGCACTGCGGATATTGCCGCAGTAGAGTCTGATGCGCTTGCCGTTCAGGAAGAACTTATTGCCTTTGGCAACAAATTCGCGGAATCCGAACCGGTCTTTGTAGTAGGAAACAACCTTGCCTGACTGTTTGTTGCGCAAAACTATATATACGTTATAAAGATAGGGCCGGGCCGGGGTCCATAGTTCCGGCTTGTCAAGTTTCAGTGTGAACTGAGCGCTGTCCTGTGATGTGTTTAGTTCAATATTTCCGGCATTGAATTTAACGATTTTACCTTTTTTACCGGACAGCAAGCCTTCAAGAACCACCGATATGGCAAGTTTTTGTTCTTTTTGAGTTTTATTGGTTATTTTTAAATCAAATTCAACCGCATTGGACTTGAGTCTTGGGGTGATCAAGCAGCGGGAAACATTTATCCAGGACAGGGCCTCAAGTTCGACTGAACCATATATCCCGCCGACGTTTGATGCGGGGAAAAACATTTTGCCGTAAGTATGTCTGACGGGACGTTCGCCAAAATCATTATAAACCCATATTCTCAGGGTATTCGGTTTATCAAACTGAATCAGGCTGGTTATATCAAGCTTGAACCCGGTAAAACTGCCTTGATGGCTTCCGGCCTTTTTACCGTTAACCCAGATGTGCGATTCCCAGGCGATGGCGCCGAATTTTAAATATATGCGTTTTCCTTTTAAAGAGGAAGGAACATTAAACTGTTTACTGAACCAGCCGTCGGCATAAGTGGACTGGCGATCGGTGAAACTGTATCCTTTGTATTTCTTTGCCGGGTCGGGAAATGTGTGCGGGAATTGCTTGTGCCAGTTGTAATGCGGGACGGTTATATTGTGCCAGCTGGCGGTATTGGTGGCCGGAAGGTAGTTTTTGCTTCGTATAGCCTGCTTTACTTCCGGGCGCTGATGACTTTTCTGAACATTGGAAACTTTCCAGACGCCATCCAGGGAACAGGTTTCGGAAATTATTTGCGGGCCGCCATTGAGTGGTTCAAGATCAATTTTATTTGAGTTCCAGCCGCCAAAGGCGGCAAATTGAAAGAGCGCAATTCCAAGGCACAAGGTATTTTTCATAAGATTAATTTCTATTGTGTAAGTTTTTAGCTATTATTAATAGTAATAGGTGCAGCTGCCGTTGGCGTATTTGTTGATATACTGTTCCGGTTTTCGCCAGCTTACATGTCCGTCCATATACAGGGTGTTGAATCCGCTCCAGTCCGTGGTGCTCATGGGATGGTTGAACCCTCTATTGGTCAAGTCGTTCAGATCTGTCATCAGCAATGGCCAGCGGGATTTGACATCAGATATTTTATGAGGAAAGAGGATGCCCCAGCGATAAGGCAGATATTGGTAGCTGATCCAGTTGTTGGCTCCGCCGGGGCTTGGGCTCCAGTAGGTTCCGGGTTTTCCAAGCGGACGGCTCGGACAGAAAAAGATTTTGTTGTTTTTGATGTAGCCGGTATTGAAAGTAGCCTCAATCAATCCGTCTACCTGGGGATAATGCCCCCACTGCGTGGCAGGGGGCAGCCAGCGGTTGTAATCGTCACAGTACATAGTCAGAAAAGTCCCCATTTGTTTCAGATTCGAAGCGCAGCTGATCTGTTTGGCCCGATCTCTGGCCTGGTTCAGAGCCGGGAGCAGCATGGAAGCGAGTATCGCGATAATTGCTATCACGATAAGAAGTTCGATTAGCGTGAATGGTTGCGGCCTGGATGTTTTCATGTTAGTTCTCCGGGGTGATGGTTTTTATTGATGTTCTTTCAATTATTTCAGGTTGGATTTTTTCTTTGATATGTTCTCTTTGGGATATTGCCTCAAATGCGTGCCGGCTGAGATTATTAAGCGGCTGACGGACTACCGTTATGCCGTATTTTTCGGATACGTTCTCAATATCATCGAAGCTGATAACTGAAATATCATCAGTGACGTTTAAGCCCAGTTCGGACAGAATATTCATTACTGGTTGTTGAAAGTGACCGTTTGCCAGAAAAAGAGCGGTTGGGCGCGGTCGCACTGCAAGAGCTTCTTTCAACTTGTCTTTGAGTTCGTCGGCATAATCAACTTTTTCAAGATTGATCGGAGGCGGTGTGATGCGGGCCGGGATATTTCTTGTCGCGGCCAGATAACCAAGATATCTTTGGTCATTGATCTTCCGGTCCAGCATGGTCCCGATATAAAGAATGTTGCGGTGACCCTTGTCTAAAAGATATTCAACGGCAATTTTCCCGCCGCATTCATGGTCGGTTGTCGCATAGGATATATTCGGGTAATCTACCTCACGATTGATTGCGATAACTTTATGGCCGTTCTGGGCCAGGGTCTTCATGGCATCTATCTCGGTGGATTCCGGAGAGAGCCATAGAGAACATATTTCAGGTGAATTCAGCAGTAAATGCTGGACTTTATCTGAATACTGTTGAATTGTCAATTGACGATTATTATTTCTGATACAAGTTAGAATCCCCGCCAGTATCCGGGCAAAATAAAGGTCGTCCTCCCACTTGATCCAATCCGCCCTGATTACCACCTTTACCGCGGTGATTGCTTCCGGGGAAATAGATCGTCCTTTGCGAATCATGGTTCCGATTCCGGGACGCCGGACGATCAGGTCATTTTCAATAAAATAGCTCAACGCTTTTTGCACGGTTGGGCGGCTTACGCCATACAGCCGGCAAAGTTCACGTTCCGACGGAAACCGGAAATCCGGGTCTTTCTCCGCTTCCTGCATCAGCCATTCCCTGATCTGCATATATAGCGGTTTTATCGATTCTTTATCTATTACTTCAGCAGACATGTGCGCTATTCCTGTCTCTCTTTGTTTACCTTACCATACCTTACCATTATACATGATTATTTCGAATATGTCAATACTATGCGATAAGATTTTACAAAAAAGTTATAAAATTTAGAATTAAGATTGACAAATTATATTGCAGGTATTATTATATAGTTGTATAAATTATTAATTAATACAATAATATTGTAATAATGTGTTTTACTGTGAAAAAAGAACGACAACATATTCAATCATTAATGCGTGCCCTGGATATTCTGGAAGCGGTTAGAGACAGTTCCGAACCGATGCGATCGACAGATATTGCCGCCGCGACCGGTCTGGGAATGGCTACGGCGCACAATATCATCCGTACTTTGTTCGCGAGAAAGTATCTGGCTCAGGATAAGCACAACCGCTATCTGCTTGGAGTGGAATGCATGCAACTGCAAACCGGGGCGTTGAATTGTTTCAGCCGGGTACGGGACGCGGTGGGGCCGGTGGTCAGGAAATTGGCGGAAGAGACGAATGATACGACGTTCTTCGGTTGTGAAGCGAATATGTCGCTGGTTTGTTTGTCTTTGTGCCAGGGCGGAGGCAATCTGGTGGTGCGACCGGAACAGCACTGGTTGAAGCTGCTGCATTGCACCGGGGCGGGCAAGGTGATCCTCGCGGAGAAGGGGATTGACTGGTTTGCCGAACTTGCGGAACTTAATCCGCCTGAAAAGATTGCGGCTAATACGATAACCACGGTTGGAGAAATGAGAGTTGAGATTGAAAAGATCAAACGAAACGGCTATGCATTGTGTATGGGAGAGTGTTCGGAAGATGTTTCCGCGCTGGGAATTCCGGTTTATGATAAGCATGGGGAATTTGTCGGTGCGCTGGCCCAGTCGATTCCGTCCCTGTTCATCGAAGCAGGCAGGATAGATATTAACGAACGGGTAAAAATTCTGCGTAAGCACGCGGAAATGATTTCAGCGCAATTGTAATGAGCCTGATAAGCAGGTTTGCATTTAAACAATAACCGCGGAAGACACAGAATACCACGGAAAAGGTATTTAAATTTCTGCAACAGGACGGCCCCGACAAAAGTAAAAAAGAAAGAAAAATTTTTAAATTATTCCGCACCGGCACGTTGCCGGACTGGATCCAACGCAGGAGCGTTGGTCGCCGCTTGCGGCGAAAGTAAGTTACGCAATTTATTGCGTGTTAAGCAGTTCGCACGGAGTGATGGTTTTGAAAAACGATTCAGAGTTTTTCAAAAGCGTTGAACGCAGGGCGTAATTCGCGGTAATTCGGCCTTGCCGACTTTCGATCCCGTCCAACAGCAGAAACGAAAAAACTTTCAGGGTATTTCAGTTTTTCCGTGCTTGTAAATCAGATATCGTTAACTATCAAATTAACAACAAAACGAGGAAGTATGGATAGTAACAAATTTTCCGGATCGTCCGGATTGACCAGTGCTAAGATCAAGCGTCTGGCCAGGGAGTACGGCGCCGATGCGGTCGGGATCGCGCCGATGTCGCGATTCGAAGGAGCTCCGAAAGAGTTGGACCCGCGTTATATCCACCCGCAGGCGAAAAGCATGATCGGGTTTATTTTCAGGATTCCGCGCGGTTATCTCAGAGGGGTTGAAGAAGGTACGAACTTTTACATGTACCCGTCAATGGGCTACGCGTCTATCAATGAAAATGTTGCGCCGTTTGTCCTGCATAATGTGGGACGTCTGATCGAGGATCACGGCTATGAGGCTTCGGTGTTCCGTAACACCGGCGGACGCGGCCCGGTTTCCGATATGGACGGGCGCCCCGGATTTCAGGAGTCGCCGGAAGATCATAAACGCTCGGTAAACTACTCTCATCCGGTTAAGGCCGGTTATCCGGGACCGGATATTCTTTTCCAGTTCCGGATTGCCGCGTATCTTTGCGGACTCGGGGAGATCGGCTACAGTAAAATGCTGTTAACTCCTCAGTTCGGACCACGTAGCCGGCAGGCATTTATTCTGACCGACGCGGAATTGGAACCGGACCCGATCTACGGCGGCGAACCGCTTTGCAACCGCTGCATGGCGTGCGTGGCCGCCTGTCCGGGCAAATGTATTTCCGCCAAAGAAACCGTTCAGGTTGAACTGGCCGGCAATAAAGTCGAATGGGGTAAGTTGAATGAATGGGACTGTTTCGCGTACTATCAGGGGGCCAGCGGTAAATCAAATCCGTTTCTGCCGGAAGGCGCGTTTTCTCAACTGCCGGGAGGCGATGAAGTCTTTCAAGGTAAAGGCTCCGTGACAGCCCATGAATTCAACTCGTATGCCGCAGTCATCCGGGATAATTATGCCAATCCGCTGGGATATAACGCTCCGAAATGCGGCGGCTGCTTGCGGGCCTGTGTTAATACCATGGAAAAACGCGACTGTATGAATAACAAGTTTAAAAATAATTTCAGAACCGGCAAACCGTGGAAGCTTGACCGGCAAATCAGGGAGAAGTAAAATGCAGATAAACAGTACTATTATAAAAGAAAAAGCCGAATTTTTCGGAGCCGATCTGGTTGGTATTGCCCCGATCGAACGTTTTGAAGGAACCGGGCCGACCGAGGACCCGAGGCATATCGCCCCGGCCGCCAAATCGGTCATCGGACTTGGTTTCAGGGTTTTGCGCGGCAGTATGCGTGGAATTGAGACCGGGACTGAGTTTTTCCAGTACCCGGCTATGAGCATTCGCAATATCGATTGCAATATCGCACCGCATACGCTGCGCCGGGTATCTTGTTTTCTTGAAGATGCCGGTTACGAAGGTGTGACTCTGATGGCGGAGTCGGACCGCCGCCACGCTGACAAACCGGGGATAAATCCTGAAGGTGAGGATACTCAAAAATATACCGCGATTCCGGTCGCCCCCGGCAAACCGGCCCCGGATGTGCAAATCAATTTTGACCAGGCTGCTTATTTGTGCGGGATTGGCGAGATCGGGATGGGCGGCTTTTTTCTGACCCCGGATTTCGGGCCGCTGCAGCGCTTTGCTTTTATCCTGACCGATGCCGAACTTGAACCTGATCCAATTGCCGCGGCATCGTTGTGTGATCAGTGTGGTAAATGCGCCGCGGCCTGTCCGGGAAACGCTATTATAAAGGAAATACGCGAACGCGACTGGGACGGTAAGAAAATACCGTCATGGACGCTGGACGAATGGCAATGCAGCGCTTATTACAGTGGCTGTTGTTCAGAATTGAATCCGTTTCTGCCGCCGGACGCGCTTTCGTCCCTGCCGTATGCGGACGAACTGGTCCGGGGCAACAAGCGTTTGACGCCGGACGAGGCTGAAGAAGTCAGAAATATTGTCCGGAAGTCTTACGGCGGGGTCGGATACAATGTTGCCGCCTGCATTTGCGGCAAAGCCTGCCAGAAGGAATGTTTCATTCATTTGAGTGAACACAACCTGCTCAAACGGCAGTTTAAAAATCCGTTCCGGATCGAACCGCAATGGCGCATTACCGATAAGAGTACAGCCGGCTAATTACAGCTTGAACGGGATGAACCCAAGATACAGTTTGCTGATTTTTCCTTTTTGCTTTTCAATCCTGAAAAGTCGCCACATGAACGAGAAACTTGATTGATCCTGGCGACTTGAGTAATTGATAAAAGGAAAAACGTCGCAATTATAATGCTGTTTGTCCTGCTCCACCCGGAAAAGGTATTTGAGGATAGCGAATTTACTGTAATCTTTTTCCCGTTTGTAATCTGAAAGCAGCAGCAGGATATTCCAGTAGTCTTTGTCCCGGTCGTAATTTCTGTAGTAGAGCAGGGGAATGATTGTAGTGCCGGACCTGGCTTCGACGGTATAACGTTTGTCAAGTTCGTACAGGACTTTGAACAATGCGGTACGGTCTTTCAAGTCAATGTTGGCAAAGCCGAACTTTTGCAGGAGCTTTTTCAGTTCTTTTGCCGCTTTGATGGCTTGCTTTTTGCGTTCTTCCGGCGTCATTTTCTTGCGGCGGTATTTATAGCCCAGGCTGTAGGAGCTGACTTTGAAGCCAGGAAACGAATTCAACTCTTCAAGATTCCAGTAATCCAGGTCGACCAGTGCGGCAACGGAGCTCATTACTTCTTTGATGCGCTGCTGTTTGATTTTTTCGTAATCCCACATCTTGTATTGCTTACTCCAGTTGTTGTAAAGCCAGAAAAACTGTTCACTTGATTTGGTCACAACCTTATTGGAATAATTGGTCGGCATCGGCAGGATCGCGTCCTTGCTGGAAGAACTGGTATGACAGAACAGCAGCCAGTTGGCGGAAGCTTTCTTGCCGCTTTTCAGTCCTGATTGTTTCATGGCGCTGCCGAAGATGCGTTCAGGAAAACCGCAGTCAGGATCGATCTTTTCCGAATTATACCAAGATAACAGTGCGGGAAATACCAAGGATGATTTATTTTTTTCTGAAGAGTACAGGTAGATCGGAAAAAATCCATGGTAAAAATCGCTTTGTATCCAATCATGACAAAGTTTGAATCGATCCGGATCGTCGCATCCCGCGTAGCCCAACAGAAACCACCAGTGCCAGTACTTCTGGTCAGTACGCCAGTAGGCAACCGGAAAAACAACGGAATGGGATTCGATTAAGGATTCATCCGATTTTTCATTTATTTTGGTTTTATAACTCAAGTAATAGGGAAAGATGTTCCAGTTGTAATTATTGAATATTAATTTATTGTGATCATGGGAGTCGTTCCAGGTCTTGATTTCATAGCCGTAAAAGGGAGTTGTTAAAGCAAAATGTTTCCGAGCTTTGTTGGGAGTTGCTGAATTCAAATAATTAAATAAAAAAAGCGGCTTGATATTAGTATGTTCGAAATCGGACGATTTATAGCGAAACAGTGGCCAGAAATAATACTCTGAACCTAAATCAGATATTTCGTATCGACCGAAAGGGAATAGGATATGACCATCCGGTTCTCTGGAAAAGTTTAACTTACTTAATAATGGAGGGATAAAAAGTTCTTTCCCCCCCCTGTCATAAATAAACAAAGGGATTATTCCCCATTCCACGCCAGATGACAGGTATGGGAATATATATAGAACTCCTTTGTTGGACAAATTAGTAACAGGGCCGTAATCCGGACGTTGATACCACAATAGCGGCAATGCGTACAATTTGTCCAACTCTCCGTTTTTATTATACTTGATTCCCGATAGCCCAAGCAGGTTCAAATGCTGTTTTTCATCGTTGTTATACCAGTAAAGCGGAACCAGGCCGTGATTGTCGTTATCCTTGTAGAAGTTCAGAATAGACATGGAGTAACGTTCTTGAGACATCTGGCGGTGGTGTCCGAGCAGATATCCCATCAGCCAGAAAGTTTTTTCAGAGTATTCAGGTAAAGAACAGTAGTAGTACAGTGGAAACCAGGTGTTCAAGGTTTTGGATGGATATTTTTCCGCGTAAAAATTAGGCAGGATGAACAGACGGCAGTAATCCTTGTCGGACTTGTAAAATGAAAAAGGGATAAAATTGCTGGTGAAGCGCTCATTTTTACAGCTTTGGTAATAATTGAATAGAGAAAAGCTGTAATTGTCCTTTCCGGTTGAACTGTAATGGTTCAACAGTCCGCAAAACAGCAGGTAACTGCGTAAACGGTCGTGCTGGTATTTCAGGTGCAGGAATGGAGCGAGGCCGTAATATCCGCGCTTGGCGTTCCAGTAATAAAGCGCGGCCCAGCCATCGTTATTGACCGGATTCCAGGCGGAAAGCGGAAACATGATCGAATATTCGTTGCCTTCCTGATTGTAGAACGGACGAATTGCGACACCGTAAGGATCGATGTCGGCAAGCGGCCACATCAGAGAAGTGAAATCGCCCTCGCGATAGACGAATGGCCAGATATTGATCCGGTTTTCGAATCGCGCGGCAAAGTTTTCACGGTCTTTGGGCCGGTTAAAGTTTTTGATACTATTCCGGCTGATTTTTGTTCCGCCGTCTTTCAAGGAACTGTAGTGGCGGTTCTCCCGGAATGGCGACAGTCGCATCATCCGGTTGCTTGAAGCGCACGAGCAGAGAAAGATTAACAACGGAGCAACAACGACCAATCGGAGATTGGCTAATAAATTTAAAATACGCATTTTATATTCCTCCCGGGAGATGCGGTTTTTATAAAGATAGAGCAATAATCGAAAAAATCAACTGCTTAACTTTATTCTGCTCGAAGGACCGGACTGGACAAATTAGTCTTTATGAGCTATTTTTACGTTAAAACTTGTCTTTTTATTGAAAATTGGGGGGCAAAACAGATGGAAGAAATAAAGTGTAGATTTCAAGTGTTATCTGCCGATCTCGCGAAGATTCAAGATCAAGTGGTAAAATCCGGTAATGTAAAAACTCTGATCCTGGTCCTTGGTGGAGCTTGCGTATTAATCATTGCCGGAGTTATTTTCGGGTTATACAGGACTTATTTGATATTCCGGGACGGCGGGTCTTATATGGAAAAACTGCATTTGCTTTGGAATGACCAGTTTGCCATGCTGGGTTTAATTATGGTATGCGTAATGCCGGTTATCTTTTTGTATTCATATTTCAAGAAAAAGGCCGCAAGGAATTTTGATGCCGGAAACCACCTGGTTGACGTGGTGGTATGCGATGAAAATATAGGTTTCTCTGATAGCAGCGGAACTTCCCGGATTCCCTGGAATGACTTTTCGTCCACAAAAGAGACCGATGAATTCTTCATTTTTTTCGAATCGGACAGCCGGTGCAGATATCTCCCGAAGCGCGTACTTAACGATGCCGGGCTTGAATTTCTCAGGAAAATTATCAAAGAGCCAGCAATTGACTCCGGTTCTGTTGATTTTTCGGTGGAGGATGAAAAACAGTACAAAGACGCCATCAGATGCTCCGGCCAGTTGGAGTATGAGGAGTATTCGGAAGGAATGTTTCCTTTTTACCGAATATATCGAGTGCTGTTTGTCATTATTTCCATATTACTTCTACTGTTGCTAAGTATGGAACTTTGTAATCGTTATTTTCCCGAGATGGTTCTGAAGTTGAACAATGGGCATCCTCCCGGTTCTTTCGGTGATCCGCTAAAGATGGTTTTGCTAATTTTCGCCTTCGTCGCATTTCAGTATCTAATGGTATTTTATAAAAAGAAAGCGCAGCTGGATTTTGAAAAAGATGAAATGTTTCGCGAGAAAACCGATTATGTTTTGACCCCGGAGTTGCTGATCGCGGCATCTCCACACGGCAAATCCACTGTACGCTGGAACGAGTATATCCGTTGGAAGGAAACGAAATTGACTTTCCGGTTTCAAGATGCGTTGGGGATATGGCGGATTTTTCCAAAACGTTTTCTTTCTGATGGGGACCGGACTATTTTAAGAGGTTGGCTGAAAGACTCTATTAATGGACGGCCTGCCAATATTCAAAGAGCTACCGTTGGCCAACGTGATGTTTATTTTATTGGTGCCGGCGCATTTGATGATTTGAGAGGGAAATGCATGGTTTCTTATCGGCCCGGAACGGATAAGCCGGTCTTGATCTCCGGTGGATTAAGTGTTCATGATGAAGCAGGAATTAGTCTTGCGCTTGATGAGGCAGCCACACATCAATGGTATTTAGATTTCAAACAGGCAGACGCATTATGGTTTTTCCGGCTTATCAGTGAAAAAGTGAAGAATGATGCGGAATTGACCCTGGCGGAATTGCAGCAAGTCTATTATAAGGAAAATAAAAAGCCGCTGCTCAGTCTTGAGGAGTATTATCGTAATCGAAAATGAAAGCGTCCTGAATGGCTCGTTTTCTCGTTATCCCCGCTTTGAATTGTCGCCAGAATCCAACCGCTGTGATTGTGACGATTGAATAACAGATTACGCCCAGCACGAAAAAAGCCAGAATCCTGGCCGCCTCATAATCGTGATACGGCGGCATTTTCAACGCGAAAACAATTGAAAATATAATCCCGGTCAGGCCGATGATGATTGTCGAAGGAAGATTCGGCAATATTCTTGCAGGCCGTTCCTTTACCGGTTTTGTATTGGCCAGATGGACCAGCAGCGCCGCCATAACCGTGAACAAGCCGATGGCGGTCCCGGCCGCATAGAATAAAGCCCACCAGTGAATACGCAGGAATGGCACTTTTTGCAGCAGCCACGGGAAAATTAAAGGGCCGCGGCCGAAGCCGTGTGAGAGCAAATCCCAGGTATCATGCAGGATCGCGCCTATTATAATGGACAGAATAATTATGCCAAGGCGTTTGGCCGGGAAAAAAGCATATTGTGTTTTGTTCAAGGTCAATAAACGGTCGCGGATGAAATCCGGGCACAAGTCGGCAATTAGATAGCGCCAGACTTTGTAGTAGAGAAACAGGATGACCAGGCCCACCGGGACGCAGAAATAAAAAAGTCCGGCGATGGAATGCGCACCGCGCCGGACATAGTCGAAAAAGATGAAGTATTCAAAATCCGGGACCATGCAGCCCACAACCAGGGCCGGAAAGCACAATCTGCTTTTATAAAACGGTAAAGCCGCGGCCGCATGCGAAATTGTAAATGACATAACGCAATTCCTCCCGGATCTTTTACTGAGTCTCTTTCAATTCCTCCGGGAACGTCGGCTTTATGTTCATATGGCGCAGGGTGCGAATTGCGATATTCTTGAAGGTCGGGGCGGAAACCGTACCGCCGTAGTGACTTTTTTTCGGTTCATCAGCACTTACCAATAACACAAAAGCGGGTTTTTCCGCCGGCACGAAGCCGATGAATGACGCATAGAATTTGGTATGGGAATAAACCATTCTTTTTTTCTCGCCGATCATTACCGGTTCGAGTTTCTGGCTGGTTCCGGTTTTCCCGGCGACGGAGTAGCCTTTTACCGCCGCCTGGGTAGCGGTGCCGCCCTCTCTGGTTACCAGTTTCATCATGGAAACGATTTTTGCCCAGGTGGACGGATTCTTGTATAATTGAATTGGCGGCGGATTTTCAATCTTCTTGACTATTCCCGCTTCCTTGTTCTCCAACCGGTCGATCAGCCGCATATAGGGTAGTTTGCCGTGGTTGGCCAACGCGCAATAGGCCCGAACCAACTGCAACGGTGAAACGTTGAACGCCTGACCGATCGGCAACCGGGCGATAGTCATGCCGTCTCCATTTCGAATCGGGTGCAGCATTCCGACGTTTTCCAACCCGATTTCAATTCCGGACCGCTTGCCGAATCCGAAACCTCGAAGCGTCTTAAAGAGATTTTTTTCTCCCATTTCCAGGGTTATTTTTGCGGTCCCTATATTACTTGATTTCTGGATTATTTCAGCCACATTCAAGTCCTTGTAGTGATGACCGGCATCTTTCATTTTATATTGCGGCCAATAACCGTTTTCACAATAAAAAATGGTTTGAGGAGTCACAATCCCCAGGTCGAGAGCCTTGGAAACGACTATCGGTTTCATGGTCGAACCGGGTTCAAAGTTGGCGCGCATGATGATGTTGGCGGTTTGATGCGGAGTTAAGCCGCGCCGGTCATTGGGATTGAACGTCGGACGCTGGGCCATCGCCAGTATGTCGCCTTCAGGAGTGGCGAGGATAGCCCAGGCCGCTTTAGGGTTCCACTGCGCAACCAGTTTGTCCAGCTCTTCCTCGACAATCGACTGGATCGGTTCCCGGATCGTCATGATGACATTCAGCGCCACATTGTCTTCCGTGGTCTTGACTTTCCGGTCGCCGTAATGCAAGGGACGTCCCTTGCGGGAGCGTTCATAGGTGGCAACCTGGTTTTTTGAGGCCAGATATTTGTTGAAATATTTTTCAAGTCCGAACGCGGCTTCTTCATTTGTCGCCTCATCAATAAAAGTGAAGCCCAGCACATTTGCCAGCATGCTGTCTTTCGGATAATAACGGGCCCGGATTATTTTAAACTGAATACCACGAATGATTTTTTTGTATTGCAGTTTATCCATTTCGGCTAATTTTTTCGCCTTTTTTAATTTAGCTCTCGCCCTGGCGACTTTTTTGTTATATGCCTTAATTTCTTCATTCTTCTTATGAATCTTTTCTTTCAACATATCGCCGATGTTCAGCGGAACTTTGGAGTGAACTGGCGCATAACGATTTTTCTTGACCTCTTTTTCTCCGTCTTTGACTACTTCTCTTGTCCGGACGATGAAGCTTTCCCGCAGTTTCCGATAGTCCAGGTCGAGATACCGGGAGAACAACCGGGCCAGATATTCGGCAATTTCATCGTTTAATAACGAGGGGTCCAGCTGGATATGGTATACCGGCCGATTCCCGACCAGAAGATTGCCGTTAAAATCGTAGATTTCGCCGCGTTCACCGTGACTTTCGCTGGTTGAAGTATATTTCTTTTTGGCTTTTTCGTATAACTCGTCGTGTCGGAGAATCTGGACCGTATACAAGTAGCCGCCAAGGGACAGAAACGCCAGCAGCAGCACAAATGCGATGATGACGATTCTTGATCGTATCGAATCTTCGTTCCACGGCATGTACTGACTCCTGGCCTGATAAGCGGTCAAGCTTATTTTTCTATAACATCACAGACTTCGATTTGTGTTCAAATACCGCGATTATCTTGTTATAGATAATTATGATCTAAAACTTATTACGAAATTCCCGGTTAACGCAACGTAAGACGGGAACCGGTGCTGATGGTACCGGTATCTTTGGCGTCCTGCCGGTTGTACGGGACAATCGCCAATTCCTTGATCTGCGTATGGAGCGGAGCTCTGAGCCGCAGATTAAACTTGACGATACGGCTACTGACTTCGGGCCAGCTGGAAAGCTTTTCCTGCCGTAACCTGAGGTTTTCGGCTTCCAGGCGCATCCGGGCAATCTTGATCTGGAGTTGTCTGGCTTCTTCATCAAGTTTGTCGATCCGGTTGTTTAAGACGATTCTGGCGTTGGCAATGCAAAAGACCACCGACAGCAGTATTACAACATTAAGTACTGCTGTCAGCGCTTGAAAGCCGACATGGATATTTGAATCGCCATTACGACGACTGTCCGTTTTTTTACTGGTAGTCCCTGCTGTTAAAATCATGCTGCCACCCTTTTTGCAAATATTTTCAAGTATTCTTTTCCTTACAATTTTTCAGCCGCGCGCAGTTTCGCAGATGCTGAACGGCGGTTTATTTCAAGTTCATCCGCATCGGCCACTACCGGCTTGCGGGTTAAGATCTTTATTTCACTGTGATGATTGCAGATGCATACCGGACATCCCGGCGGGCAAATGCAGTCAGTTGCTTTGTCGCGGAAGAATTGTTTGACGATCCGGTCTTCCAGTGAATGGAAGCTGATCATCACCAGTCTTCCGCCCGGTTTTAAAATGTTTACCGCTGTCTCAAGCGCTTTCTTCAGTTCTCCGAGTTCGTCGTTGACCGCGATCCGCAGCGCCTGGAAACAGAGCGTCGCCGCCGGCAATCCGCGTTTTCGCGGATTACCCAGCACTCTTTCACACAGTTCCGCCAATTCGGAAGTCTCAGTCCAGGGCGTTGTCTCACGTTGGGCGACAATGGCTCTGGCCAGGGCGCGGCTTTTGGGGATTTCACCGTAGTCGCGGAATATCTCGGCCAATTCGTCCTCGGTCGCGTTATTCAAGAGCCGGCTGGCGGTGTTGGGCGAACGTTTATCCATTCGCATATCCAACGGTCCATTCAGGCGGTGAGAAAATCCGCGATCCGCATCGTCTATTTGCGGCGAGGATATTCCCAGATCCAGCAGAACGCCGTCGACGAGGTCCCACCCTATATCGTGGGCGTGCTCCGCCAGATCTCCAAACTTGCCTCTCGTGAGGTGGGTGCGGCCGGAAGCGAAGCTCAAAGTTTCCCGCGCTCTGATTAATGCGTCGCCATCGCGATCGATACCCAACACCTCAGCCTTCTGGTTTTCCTGTAAAATCAAACTGCTGTGTCCGCCGCAACCGAGAGTCCCGTCAATTATCCGGACCGCTCCTTCACGGCAGTTCAGAAATTCCAACACTGCTTTCGGAAGGACCGGAATATGGGAGTAATCCAATACCTTTTTATCATTTGAAGTTGTGTTGTTTTTTTCTGTCATTTCTTATTTTTCAAAGCATTCCTGAATATTTCAGAAAGCGAATCTCCTTTACACGCCTCTTTAACTTTATCCAGATACGGTTTCATGTCTTTTGGTTTCTGCGGCCAGTTTTCCGGCGCGCATATTCTGATATATGACAAAGAGCCGATCATCTGCAGCTTTGATTCCACGCCGATGCTCTCAAGCAGTTCACGGTCAAGCTTGATCCGCCCCTGCTTGTCGCACTGACATTCCCGGGTGGATGAACCGATCCACGACATAACCAGCTGCAAATCCGGGTCCAGCATTGCTTCCCGGCTCAGTTTCTCCATATATTCATCCATCATATAGAAAGGAAGCAGCAGCAGGTCATTATTCATGCCCGGCACCAGTACCAGCACCAGATCTTTGTTCCGGCGACGCCATTCACTGGGCATCGGCACCCGGTATTGGCTATCCAGGGAACGCTCGTAGGCGCTGGAGAAAAAAGGTTTTTGTCTGCTCTGTTCCATCTGCGATTCACTCATCATTACCGGATATTACTTTCCCTGACAACGGCTTTGGCTCCCGGTACAAACCAAAATATCCCTGTTCGTCTCTTATCTCTCCCTTTTTAATGCTAATTCTCCCTATTTAACCCTAAAGTATACTTCATCCACCCATTTTGCAACTTTTTTATTAAGAAAAACAGCAAAAAAATTGGTTTTTTTTCAAAATCCCACGTAGTGGGGGATATTTTTAGTGTAAAAGAGCCTGGTGTCATATTTTCGGAAAATATATTCAACCGGATTTGCTTTTCACATGGAAACAGATTAGATTGCTTGTGATAGTAATTTTGCATTAATAAACGAGCACTTGTTTTAAATGGATCGGGAAAATCTTTTTGGTATCGTTATAAGAACCTCGGATATTCAACGCAGCAGGTTCTTTTTCAGTAATATTTTGATGTTGGGCGAACCTGAGCTGGATTCGAATTTCTGGTTGAGGTATGCTTTGCCTGGCGGCGGCGACTTGTTTGTGGAAGCGTCGCCGGCTCCTCCGGTGATGCTGGAGGGGTATCGCCGAATGCCTTGGGTGTACCGCCCGGATGACCCCGAAAAAGTGCTTGCCTCACTACGCAAGGCCGGTTACAATACCGAAGCCAAAGTGCTTGAACAGGGAGAGATGACCCTGCACCGGGTTACCGATCCTGATGATAATATCTTCTTTGTTGCTGAATAATAAATGAAAGAAAATCAAATGCTTGATCCAAAGTGTTTTGTTTGTGTCTCATCCGGTTCTGAACAGGAATTTAAAGTTATGATTTCAGGAGACTGCTGTCCGCTGGGCGTCGGCGAAGAACTGGTTAACGCCGGAAAGGCTGACTCTATTATATCCGACATTGCTCCGTTGACCTCCGCCGCAGATGTGGCGATTCTTCAGTTTGAAGCTCCGTTGACCGAAGAAACTTCTCCGATCGTAAAATCCGGGCCGCCGCTGAAAGTGCATCCGAATTGCGTCGACCTGATTAAAGCCGGAGGTTATGACACGGTAACCCTGGCCAATAATCATACCGGGGACCACGGGGAAGATGCTTTATTGGAAACTTTACAGAGAATCGATGACGCGGGGATTTACCGGGTCGGAGCCGGAAAAGACCTTGAAGATGCCAATAGACCTTTAGTCATTGAAAAAAACGGTTTTAAACTCACAGTTATCAACGCGGCAGAACATGAATTCGGCAGTGCCGGTCCAAGCAAGCCGGGAGCCGCGCCTCTTGAGCCGTTTCATTTGATCAAAACGATTCGTGAAACTTCTGCGCAATCGGATGCGGTCATTGTGATTATTCATGGCGGAAATGAATATAATCCGGTTCCAAGTCCCAGAATGGTCAGCACATATCGTGCGTTCGCCGATGCCGGCGCGACTGCGGTTGTCAATATTCACACCCATTGTCCGCAGGGAATTGAAATGTACAACGGCGTTCCGATTGTCTATAGTCTCGGAAATTTCTATTTCCCGTATGATGGACGTCCGCTTGCCTGGTCGCTGGGATATTCCGTAACCATCGGATTTTCACGTGACGGCGCTGCGAGTTTGCAGGTTCATCCGCATACTTTTGCTCCGGATAATACCAGAGTTCGCTTGTTGAGCGAGGATGGTACAACAAAATTTGCAGCTTACCTTAACAAGTTGTCAGAACCGCTGTCCCAACCGGCTTTAGTTCAGAAATATTTTGAAGCCTGGGCCGGTACTCGAGGCGAATTTATGGCTGATCTCTACAAACGCGCCGAGAACTGGCAGGAAAAGGCAAAAACGCCGGAAGGCTTGTTTGAGCTGATGCCGATTCGCAACCTCCTGACATGTGAAGCTCATCATGAACTGCTGTCCACATTCTGGCGGCTGGTTGAAGAGAGGCGTCTTGATGAAGCCAAAGCGTTTATGCCGGAACTCGAAAAACTGGCTGACGTTTCAGAATTTTCCAACGAAATGGCTTGATAAAACAGTATTTTTGCATTTTACGATATGATATTTTTTTGCTGATTTAATTGCATAACTTGCTTTTATATTCATGTGTAAGTCATCAGTAAGAGATCCAAACAAATGTTCAACAGGTGAAAAATGCCAATAAAATAAAGCAGTATGTGGTTTAATGTTTTTTCTTAAGTTATTGGTCTTTAGGTGAATAGGTGAATGTTTCAAGGTTGGTTTTTTCGCCATTGCGACGGGGTGGTGCCGTGATATTTCTTGAAGACAGATGCGAAATATTGACTGGACGAAAAACCCAGATTGAACGCAATGTCCGTTATCGATAACCTTGGTTTTCGCAGCATGGCGGCTCCGGCCTGGCATTTGATCCGACTGATAAAATCACCCGGCGTCATGCCGCATTCACGACGGAATTGTTCACTGAATACTGAAATTGAATATCCAAACTGGTCGGCCAGATCTTTTACGGCAATCGGTGATGACAGATTTTTTTCGATGTATTTTCTGGTCACTAGCTCCATTTCGGAGGCTTTGCATGTCGGGGCCGCTTTGAAAAGATTATATGATTCGCTGATGATCAGACATAAAATCGCCCGTAATTGCGCTATCCTGATGCTTGACTTATCCTGAGCAAGATAATCAAGCAGAAGTCTGAACGTTTTCAGGGTTTCAAGCAGAGGGGTGCAATCAACGGTGACATTGCCGCAACCTCCAAAAAAAGAATCCATGTCAATTAATTCCCGCCTTGAAAAAACCGAGTTTTTTGCGGCATTTTTTACTTTCGGGTCAAAGACGATCCAATACAAGGTTCCGGGTGTAATTACATGTCCGCGGCCGCAATGGCTCTCGCCGGGCTGGATTATCGCAGCTGTGCCCCCGGTTAAGCGCAACTCTTCTCCACTGACGGTTTCCCAGACAACTTCACCCGAGGTCAGATAAGTTAGTTCATATCCGGTATGTACATGCGGTGCCAGGCTGATCGGTTTATGCAGGATATCCGTACCTGCACCGGTTATGAGCGGCATCCCGGCAAATTGAGACTGAAATGCTATTCGTTTACCGTTTTTGATCAGCATGTATAAATTTCTCCTGCCTGAAAAATTGAACGATTTATCTTAAAAAACACATATATTATATAATATTCGCTAATTTAGATAAAATCAATTAAAAGGATATATAAAATGACTCCAAAAGAAGTTGTAAAACGCACGATAAATTTTTCATTTCCGGATCGACTGGCGACAAGTAAAAAAGAAAATACCGATTATTCCGGGATTGGAATGACTCCGAGTCCCGATGCCAGAGGAGGGGGTGGACAGCGGGAATTTGTCGATGAATGGGGGGCGGTCTGGGAAAACATCGGGATATGCAAATTGGGTGAAGTCAAAGATTTCCCGCTTAAAAACTGGAATGATTTTGATAAACTCAATATTCCGGATGTTAAAGCTCCATGTCGCTGGAATCATGATGAGATAAAACGAGTTTTAAAGGAAGACCAGGATAAATTTATACATTGCTGGGGAATTTCTTTGTATGAAAGGGTACACTTTCTACGCGGCCTGGAAGAAACCTGGATCGATATCTATGAGAATCCGGAACAGTTGAGAATGTTGATCGGTATTTTGACGCAGATGAATCTGGACGCGATAGATATCTACGCTCAGTACAAACCGGACGGCTTTATGTTTTGTGATGACTGGGGTTTGCAGAATGCTTTGATGATAAGTCCTGACGCCTGGAGAGAATTTTGGAAACCGGCTTATGCCAAAGTTTACAAAGCCGCACATGATGCCGGGATGTTGACTTTCCTGCACAGTTGCGGCTATATTGTGGAAATCCTTGATGATCTCATTGATGCGGGACTTGATGTTATCCAGATGGATCAGCAGGAGAATATGGGACTGGAGTTGCTTGGAGAACGCTTCAGAGGACGCATCGCATTCTGGTGTCCGGTAGATATTCAGCAGACAATGTGTCACGGTTCTGAAGCTGAAATAAGGGCATATTGCAGAGCATTATTTAAACATCTCGGCGGCAAATCCGGCGGTTTTCTTCCCGGGTGGTATGGCGATCCGGTCGGCGCCGGTCATAGCGATGAAGCCCAAAGAATCATGTTTGACGAATTCGATAAAATAAGCATGGATGTTTACGGAAAGGCTGAATAAGCAAAACACAAGAAGCCCCGGATTGGGGCTTCGATGCTTTTTAGACTATTGGATCCGGTTGTTTTCAGTCTTCAAGGATAAATATTTCTTCAACCTGTTTGTTGAATATTCTGGCGAGGCGGATTGCCAGAGGCAGGCTCGGGGAGTAACGCCCCTGTTCGATCGCTATGATAGTTTGCCGGGTGACTCCTGCTTTTTCAGCTAATTGCTGCTGGGTCATTTGATCACAGTCAAAGCGGCAGCGGCGGATCTTATTTTTTATTCTTTCCTCAGTCATTGCCGTTTTCCTCAAGGCAGTTATCCCGCCTGTACAGGATAAGAATTGTCATTGCGTGGACAAAGAACGAGGTAAACCCGCCTGCCGCGAACAGCAACGGGAGAATATTAATGGATATTGCCGCATTGCCATGCAGACGCAGGTACCACCAAATTCCCATACAGAAAATACCGAAAACCATATATGACATGGCAAACCCGTTAAACGCGGCTTTTTGATTTATATACCGGTCGCGCTCATCAAACGGGATTTTATTTTTGTCTTCCCTGAAAATTGCCGGGCCCAGGCCGGCGATGCCGCCGAGTCCAAGACAGCCCAGGCCGGCCCATGCTCGCGGAAATCCAATATTAAAGTAAAGAACAGTTACGACGATAACACTTAAAATGAGTGATGTCCCAAGACAAATTACGGTCAACCACGAAATTTTTTGCATACGGTTCATTTTTTTCGCCTTTCATAGTAAAATGTTAATTGTCCTATACATATAGTAATGTTTTATTTACAATATGTCAAGTTTACTTTACAAGTTTTTAAATAAAAAATAATCTGAATATGATATCTATCAACTATAATTGCGGTAATCCTTGATTTTTCACAAGGGCATATTATGTTTTATAAAGCGATAATGATTGATTTTAAATTATATGGAGGGTATTGAAAATGGTCAATGCAACACTGGATACACATTTTGCCGCTCCGGAACGAACTGATTCGGTGGAACTCGACCGTCAAGTCTCTTTGTTCCACAATGAATTGCTGCTTGCGGAGTTTGGTGACGCGGTGCCTAATTTAATGATGGTTCTCAACCGGCAGAGGGAGGTTGTTTATGCTAATAAACAATTGCTCGATGTTTTGGGCGTGAAATCAATAGAAGAGGTCAAAGGACAACGACCGGGAGAGTTATTCAATTGTGAGTACGCCGATAAAATGCCGGCAGGCTGCGGCACCTCTGAATTCTGCCAGGTTTGCGGGGCGGTTGGAGCTATTCTCGGTGCTCAGGATGGTTCGCAGTCAAGTCAGGAATGTCATTTGCTGACTAAAGAAAATATGGCTTATACCATGCAGGCCTGGGCTACTCCGTATGTCTTTGAAGGGAATACTTATGTAATTTTCCTGCTGGTGGACATTAGTGACCAGAAACGACGTCAGAGCCTGGAAAGGTTGTTTTACCATGATATCATGAATTCAGCCGGCGGAATATCTGGTTTGGCTTCGATTCTGATGCGCAGAAAAAAGCCTGAAGACGCAATCAGGACTGTTTCACTGATTCAAGGGGCTGCCGATCGTTTGATCGAGGAAGTGAAATCACACCGGCAACTCGCGGCGGCGGAACGCGGCGAGGTTGAAATTGATATCAATACGGTAGAATCACTTCGACTGATGCAGGACGTCGCAAATTCTTATTCTGAACATGAGGTTGCGAATCAGCGGACTATTAAAATAAATCCGGCTTCCGATAATCTTGAACTCATAACCGATGTTGTGCTTGCACGCCGGGTTATTGGCAATATGGTAAAGAATGCGCTTGAGGCATCTTCGCCGGGAGAAACAGTGACGTTAGGGTGTATGGATGACGAAGACTTTGTCGTGTTTTCGGTCCATAATTCATGTTATATGCCGAAAAAACTGCAACTGCAAATGTTCCAGCGCTCTTTTTCAACCAAGGGGGCCGGACGCGGAATCGGTACTTACAGTATTAAGCTTTTTGGAGAAAAATACCTTGGAGGCAAAGTCTCCTTTACCAGTTCAGAGGAAAACGGGACCACATTTTACTTAAGACTGCCCAAAAAGCATACAGAAAATTAACTGTTTTTCAGGGAGCGGCGCAGGTTAAGCAGTAGTTGCAGGAACTGGAATATTACTTTGAATGACAATTTGCTTTCGCCATGAACCCGCAAGCCGAAGATAATTCCCGATTCGGTTATGCGGTACTTTTTCCCGGAGTTTTCCAGCAGGAACAGCAGTTCCAACATAATTTTGAACCCTTTGGGATTCAATCTGTTTTTCACCTCATTGAAAACGTCCTTGCGGATCAGAAAATAGCCCGACATCGGGTCCTTTACTGTTACCCTGAGCAGAATTTTAGTCATCAGGGCGGCGGTACGACTGATGATTACTCTTGACAGACTCCATTTTTCTTTGAAGCCGCCGCCTTCGACATAGCGCGAACCGATGACCATATCATAATCATCCTCGAGCGTTTTGAACAGGCGGGGCAGGGCCGCGATATCATGTTGCAGGTCGCCGTCCATGCAACACAGAAAATCGCCTTTAGCGCGGCTGAAACCTTGGACGATACTCGGGCTGAGTCCGGGATTGCCTTCATTCAGCATCGGAGTCAAATGCGGCTTGTCCGCGGCGATTCGCATTGCCTCGTCATAAGTCCCGTCAGGAGAATTTTCGTCGACAATGACTATTTCATAATCACTTAGCCCTGCCGCTTCAATAGCTTCAACCAGCGGGGCGATATTATCTTTTTCGTTCAGAGTGGGAACAACAACGGAATACTTGATACCTTCAGACATAATTAATTGCCTCCGCAATTTACCAGTTCGGCTATTTTTTCTTTGAATGGCGGGGTGATGATACCGCGGTCCGTGATGAAACCGGTTACCAGTTCATGCGGGGTAACATCAAAAGCCGGATTATAGAAGCGCACATTTTCAGGCGCGGTTACTTTGCCGAAGCCGCAACGGATTTCCTGCGGATCGCGCTGCTCGATAGGAATCAAATCGCCGTGTTCGAGTTCGAGGTCGATTGTGGAATAAGGCGTAGCCACATAAAATGGAATTTTGTGCCATGCGGCCAGAATCGCAACCCCGTACGTTCCGATCTTATTGGCAACATCGCCATTGGCGGCCACCCGGTCTGTGCCGACAATTACGATATCGACTTTTCCCTCTTTCATCACCTGAGCCGCCATATTGTCGCAAATTGTTACGACGTCGACACCTGAGTGGTTCAGTTCCCAGGCGGTTAAACGTGATCCTTGCAGCAGAGGGCGGGTTTCGTCAGAGTATACGGTCACGGGAACCCCTTGTTCCGCAGCGCAGTAGACCGGAGATAACGCGGTACCGTAGTCACCGGTCGCCAAAGCTCCGGCATTGCAGTGAGTCAAAATACCCATTCCCGGTTTAAGCAGCGTTGCCCCGTGTTGACCGATCGACCGGCACAACTCAATGTCCTGTTCGAGAATTGCCAAACCTTCAAGCGTCAGGATATCCTTCAATTCCGCGACATAGGATGACGATGCGTTCTCAAGGACTTTTATGCACCGGTTCAGCGCCCAGAAAAGATTGACCGCGGTGGGCCGGGAGGCGGCCAGAAACTCCGCGGCCTTTTTTACCGCGGCAATAAATTGTTCGGAATCATCTTCCGGCAGCGTGCGACAATGAGCGGCCAGTCCCAAACCGGCGGCACAACCGATAGCCGGAGCGCCTCTGACTTTCAATTGTTTAATAGCATCATAGATGACGTCCAAATCATTGGTTACCAGATATTCCAGTTTTTCAGGCAGGAGTGTCTGGTCGATCAGGCGCAGGGAACCGTCCAGGTTGGCAGGTGATTGCGGACGGACTCGGATTATATCACCATTATTTAATTGCCAGCTGACCGGGTCAAGCATTATTTACTCCTGTTCAAGATATGATCTTATGCTGCTATGCGTGTTATAATATTGCTTAAATGCTTCGATTCAAATTCACAGACTGCGATTTACATTTCAAACACTTGAAATATTAATATGAAAAATTATATGACAACCCTTAAAAAGGTTTGTCGGTGCCTGATTTATAGTCGACGTCCTTGGTGGCTTTGGTTCCGCCGGCGACAATGACAGTCCCTGTTTTATCGCTGTGTACCAGAACCGGGATTGTATTTGTCGTCTTATACACTGCGCGTTGTTCAAGCGTTCCCTTCAGGTTGTAAACGAAATAGCCGTAAACTTTCGGGGTTGAACGTAAAAGCAGATGCAGACGGCTGAAAGAATCAGTTTCACAGGCAGGCATGGTGTCAGCCATTTCGTAACCGATTTTCTTGACTGAATAAATAACTTTATCATCTTCGACACTCATATAAATTACTTTGCGCCGCCCGTCATGCAGTGATTTAATTTTGTAGGTAACCGTTTTGATCTTTTTCGCCTGATGGTCACCCGCGACATACGAGGGTACTCCAACTGTTCTGCTCCATAGCAGCACCCCCGGTTTTATCGTAAAGCCATGTTCATTGGACTGGTATTGTTTCTTCATACTGGCATGGGAGACATACGCGACTATCCTGTAGCGTCCAAGATCGTTCAGATCATAAAAATCTGATACGGGAACGACGAATTCCTTGACTTCTCCCGGCCGCAGCAACGTTCCGATGACAGATGGGGAATCCTTGCTGATCCGACTGGCAACGGTCCCGTCGTGACGGGTTATTTCAAATAGCAGTTTGCCGCGCAGTTTTTCATCATGTCCGAAGGCCAGCGGACGGCCGCTGTCATTGCGCATAACTATTTTGGCGTAAACCGGTTCATACTGTAAATAATTTTTTCTGCTCATCAGCAGTTTCATCGCCACCTGTCCATGGGATGACGGGCTGATAAAACTGCATAGAACAAACACCATAAAGGCAAACACGGATATTGATACGTTCTTTTTCATTTTGTTTCTCCGTTGTTGAAAGTTTGACAGATTGCCGCGGCAACATTAGCCGGTTCAATGTTGTGGCAATCCAGAGTATTGATTGGACATTCACGCTTTAAGCACATAATACAGTCCAGAGGCAACTGAAATATCGTATGGGTTCCGCCGTAAGGCCCCGTTCGCTCAGGATTGGTGGGGCCGAAAAGGGCGAACACTTTACGATCCAGAGCCGCGGCAATATGGATTGGTCCACTGTCTCCGCTTAACAATGCCCGGCAGCGATTGATAACCTCAACCAGCTCGCCGATTCCGGTCTGTCCCGTTAAAGATTTAATCCGGCTGGCCGGTGCATGTCGGCAGATGAACTCAGATGCTTCGGCATCGTCAGCTCCGCCGATTATCAGAAAATGCATATCCGGGGATTCTCTATGCAGTTTCTCGACTGTCTTGGCGAAAAATTCAGGTTCCCACCGCTTGCTGGGCCATCTCGCTCCGGGAATAATTCCTAAAGTATTTTCCGGTTTTCCGCTGAACCCTTCCAATAGGGCATCCACGTTCTTTTTAATTTGTGGCGGCGGAATCAGTTCCGGTTTCAACACTTCAAAAGGTTCTTCCGTCAGGGCGCATACCAGTTGGATATTTTTTTCAAGCGCGTGAATCGAATGCGCCGGAATTGCCAGTTTACGATTATAGAATAAACCGGCAATTTTTTCGCGTGGAGAAGCAAATCCGACTCGATTGCCGGTTTTGGCGCACCTGGTGAAAAATGCACTCCTGAAAAGCCCCTGGAAGTCAATGACCATGTCATATTCTTCCGCTCGCAGATCTTTAATGAGCCGCCTCAGTGCTGAAGGGAAAGAAAGCTTGAGGCCCAGTTGTTTGCGGGGAAATTCAATAGTCCGGCGAATATGCGGATAAAATTGCAAAGCAGGAATGAATTCAGAACGAACCAGCCAGTCAATCCTGGCCCCCGGCCAATGACGCCGTAACATTTCAATTGCCGGAAATACGTGAAAGATATCTCCCAGACTACTGGGTTTTATAATCAAAATAGCAGGTTCGTTTCCACTAATTTCCAGCATATTAACGTTTCGTTGGTTCTGAAATTCGAACGCGAGTGCTTAGTTGCCGTTACTTAAACGGATAGCCAGACGCTCCGGCAGTTCAGCACTGAGAATTTTGGCTTGGGCCGATTCGATATCATAAGGCAGCCGATAACGGGTAACGGTTTTTTCAGCCATGTCATAAACGGCGAAAGAAGCACGCGGGTCATGGTTGCGTGGCTGGCCGACACTACCGACGTTAAGCAAATATTTGTAACCGGTTTTAAGCTCAAGGACCACCTCGTCTGCAACGGTTGGATCGCGCGGGAACATCCCGTCGTCGGAATTGTACGCCCATTCCAAAATCTCATCGATCGGTTTTTCGATCATCGATGTGATGGGACGTTTGCAAAATGCCAATGGAACGTGAGAGTGGCCGCAGAAACAAAGTTGCGTGAATTGGTAGGTGAAGTTGTTGGCCGCATGGTGAGAATCGAAAATGTAACCCCAGGTGTCTGGAGAATCCAAAGTAGCGTGAACCGCGGTAATATTGGTTCCCGGAATTGTTCGGCGTAAAGGCAGACTTGCCAGGTAATTTTGTTCTTCTTCGTCTAACTGATTCTTAGTCCAGATTACCGCTCTCTGGGCATGCGGGTTGAAGCCGTCCATCCGGTCGTCGTTACGGGATGCATAATCATCGTGATTCCCTTTTACGACGGCAACCGGGTTTAAGTCGCGGATTATTTGAATACATTCTTTCGGCTCGGCATTGTACCCGACAATATCTCCCAGGCAAACGTATTTATCAACCTCCAATTCACGGCATTTTTCCAAAACCACATTCAGGGCGTCGGTATTTGCGTGAATATCGCTAAGAATCGCATATTTCGTCATATTTTTTTCTTTCCATGTCGCATTAAGATTCGACTATCAGGCTGTCTACCTGCCAGTTATCAAGTTTGTTGCGACCATTAAGAAAGGCCAACTCCATCAAAAACCTGATGGCAACAACCTTTGCACCAACTTGTTCCAATAAACCGGCCGCCGCCGCTGAAGTTCCTCCCGTCGCCAGCAGATCATCCACCAGCACAACCCGGGAACCCGGCTCGGCACAGTCACTATGTATTTCTATTTCAGCGGTTCCATATTCGAGTTCGTAAGTTGCCTTAAGCGTCTTCCAGGGAAGTTTGCCGGCCTTGCGAATCGGAATGAAACCACAATCGAGCTTTCGTGCCAAAGGGGCTCCGAAGATAAATCCCCTTGACTCGATTCCGGCGATGTAATTAATATCAAGTTTGTCCAGTCCTGACGCCAACGCATCAATTGTTGCTTCAAACGCTTCCGCATCACCGAGTACCGGGGTAATATCTTTAAAGATAATTCCCGCTTTCGGATAATCCGGTATGCTGCGAATTTTTGCTTGAACAATCTCAATTACGTCCATTGGCTCTCCTGATTCAAACCATCTATTATTTACTACAATAAACTCAAAATACGATGACAGAATAAGCCGGATTCTGTGTTCTCTCCGAGAGAGACGGCAATCATCTGTCTAAGCGACCAGTACCCGGGACTCAAGCGCTGCGAGCAACAACATCGCCCCCTATTTGGTCTTGCTGCGGAAGGGGTTTACCATGCGGCGCTGCTCTCGCTGACGCCCGGTGGGCTCTTACTCCACCTTTTCACCCTTACCTCGAATGAGGCGGTATATTTTCTGTGGCACTTTCCTTCCCGTGACATTATTTCACGGTATCCTTCTTTAACAAAAGGACTTCCTGCTCTGTACAGTCCGGACTTTCCTCCCCGTAGAACGGGGCGACTGCCTACTGTCACCGCATACCGTATTATTATAGCACTAAAACCATAATTAATCAAGACCCCAATTGGCCGGAGATTACAATACTTTGCATTTTCGCGGTCTAAACTCTCTTTGACCTGTTATCAAACTTGTTTTTTTGTGCAGGACAATTATATTCAAATGTAGAGATTTTAACTGCAGCGGAAACGGGCTGATTATTAATTTTGAGGATAAATGCTAATGTTGTCGGAAGAAAAAATTAACAGAACGATGATTCTTCTGACTTGTATAATTATAGTGGGCGGACTTTACTATGAACGTTCTGTTCTGTCAAACAGAACTGCAAAAAGGGCACAGACCGCATCTCGTATTCCGGTCACAAGAATATCCCGATCATCGCGCGTAACCCGATTAAATCAACGCAGGAGTATTGCCGATAATCCTTCCGGCAAACTTGAGGAACCAATAAAATCGTTTACTGCCGATACCAGGCCGAAGAAAGATGTCAAAAAAATTAGTAGCGGGAAAAATTTATCTTTGACTATTACTTCTTCAACGACTCTCGAACCGAATGACGCAAATATACAACCGGGTCGCGAGTCTAAGATGGACTTGTCATCGTCAGTTAAGGCATTTAAGAATTATACCCGAAATATTAAAGAAGAGTCTTCCAGATGACAATTTATAAAAAATTATATGTATCGGACCTTGATGGGACTTTGTTTGATAATCGTCCCGACCTTTCCGAGTTTACTCGCAGGAACTTGTTTAATTTACTTGAAGCTGATTTTCCATTTACATTTGCAACAGCCAGAAGTCTTTATTCCGCCAGGGAGATCATTGGGGAAATGCCATTCCGGCTGCCGATTATCGAATTGAACGGTTCGTTTATAAGCGATTATCATACCGGGAACCATTATGACGAGCAACTATTACCTTGTGACATTGCCGCTACGGTTATCGATATAGGTAAAAGTTTTGGTTTGCCGCCAAATATTGCCGCATATAATGAAAAGACGCATCATATGTTTGTTCCTCCACCGGTCAATCCTGCGTATGAGTTCTATTTAAACGCCCGCCGTGATGCAGGAGATAAGCGATTAAGAGAAGTCGATGATCCCGCGTCTGCGCTGGACATGGAAATTGTCAGTTGTGCTTTTATTGCCAGACTGGAGTTAGTCACTGAGGTTAAGGATGAGATAACAAGACAGCTTGGGGAAGCTTGCAGATGTCAAATTTTTGAGGAATGGTATTTCCGTCCATGGTATTGGCTAACTGTTCAACATCCTAATGCGACGAAAGGTCATGCTTTAAAGAAACTATCAGAAATGTTTTCTATTCCTGCTGTAGATATTGTAGTTTTTGGAGATCAGTTGAATGATATTTCGATGTTTAATATTGCTGGTAAATCCGTAGCAGTTGCAAATGCAGTTCCAGAATTATTATCCCAAGCAGATCTAACAATAAATTCCAATTTAGACGATGGAGTTATAAACTTTCTATTAAATGAATTTTAATGTAAGTCGTTTATTACAAATTTTATGTTTTTTTTTATAAAATCACATAATGCTTAAATTTGACAAACCCGTTTCCACCCACTATATTAACTGTAAACTCGTCAACCAAGGAGGAAAAATCATGTCAGGCCGCGGAACGCGCATGAAAGTTACAGGCGAAGGCTGCTACTACCACCTGATGAACCGGGCCGCCGGCTGCAAAGGCGAACGCCCGTTCCACCAGGTCGATACGGAGTACGGCTTCCGATTGCTGCAAAACCTTTGCGAATATTTTCTGATCGAGGTCATCTCAGCCGCCTGGATGGGCAACCACTTTCATCTGGTCGTTTACGCTCCCGGGCCGGATGAATTGCCGTCGATCGAGGATATTGCCAAACGCCACAACTCCTACTATAGCAGCATGTTGGATAAATTTACCTACGCGCCGAAACAAATGCCAAAAATCAACCCGGCCGACTTGGAAATATGCCGCGAAACCGGCCTGAAAATGATCGACATCAGCTACTTTATGCGCGCCTTCCAACAACGTTTCACCGTCGTCTACAACCAATCCCGCGACCGCATCGGCAAACTCTGGGCCAATAAATTCAAAAGCGTCATCCTCGACAGTCGCAACTCCTTGGAAGCGTGCGTTTTATATGTAGAATTAAACCCCGTCCGCGCCGGCCTGACCCCCGATCCGGCCGACTACCATTTCACGACCTGGGGCCGCTACAACGGCACCGGCAAACACCTTTTTCATACGAATTTCGTCAAACATCTCAAACAAAACATCTGGCATCGCGACACCTCGGAATGGACCGACAACGATCTATTCAACTATTTCCGCAGTGAACTGGCGCGAATCGTCGCGGCGGAAAGCGGAGCCACCAGCGAGGAGATATTCGAGGCGCAAGAACAAGCCAAACGCAAAGAATCGATGCCGATCCGTTTTCTGCGACGCACCCGCCACTTCAGCGACGGAGCGATATTAGGCTCCAAATTATTCATCCGTGAAATGGGCGCAAAATTCGACAATCCCGCTCGAATCAATAAAAAACAATTAAGCCGCGGCCTCGGCCCCGCCGGAGCCGTGATCTACTGCTTTCGAAAATTACAGACTTGATTGAGGTTTTTTTCAATCGTATAAAAAGACTATTTTCAGAGTCTACAAAACTTGACTTTGTAAGGATATGATATTATTATCTATTTAAATTCATTCATCGTTGTTGTTTTGTTTATAATAAGGTTAGGGATGCTTCCAAAAATGATAAATAAAGCTGTTATTGTGGTTTTAAGCTTATTTTGTGGTCTGATTTTCAGTTCTTGTTCTGATGATAGCGGAGCTGAAACGAAAAAACGCGAGATCTTTGTCAGTATTCCTCCGGTGGCATATATCGTCAAGGCCATAGCGGGAGATAAAGTCATCGTTACAACGATGATCACCAAGGGGCATTCTCCTCACGACTATACCCCGGCTCCGCGTCAAATAGCTCAACTGCAATCATGCAGCGCTTATATGACTATAGGTTTGCCATTTGAAAAGCAAGTAATTGAACCGATGTTCAGTTCCGATAAATCCAGGATAATAAATATAAGTACCGGAATTATCCGCCGGAAAATTGACCAGGAACATGAACATGATCATCATAAACATAATAGCGAGTGTGATCACGACCATGGTCACGGCGCAGATAAACCGACTGAAAATCTTGATCCTCACATTTGGTTATCTCCTGAAAATGATATAAAAATTGCAAAAAATGCCGCTGACGCATTGAGTAAACTTTATCCTGCCGATGCAGCTTACTTTCAGCAGGATTACCAGAAGTTTGAGAAGCAATTCAAGGCGTTGAACGCCGGGTTGAAAAAAATTCTGGAACCATATAAAGGCGAGGTTTTTTATGTATATCATCCCGCGTTCGGATATTTTGCCGACGCTTATAAAATGAAGCAGGAAGCGGTGGAGATCGAGGGAAAAAGTCCGACTCCTAAGCATTTGAACGAAATGATCGCCGCTGCCCGTAAAGATAAGGTCAGGATTATTCTGGTTCAACCTCAGTTCAACCAACGCAGTGCCGATGTTATAGCCAGAGCGCTTGATGCCAAAGTTATGGAGCTGGATCCTCTAACGGATAATCTGGTTGATTTTTATCATCGTTTTGCCGCAGCGCTTGCTGAAGGTACTGCGGGAGACCGGGCAAAATGACTGCCCCTATTATCGAAATCAATAACTTAAGCTTTGCCTATCCGGGTAATACTGTTCCGGTACTTAGAGATGTTAATTTAAGTATTGATGAATATGAGTCCGTCTGTATGATCGGGCCTAATGGCGGTGGTAAAACCACCTTGTTGAAATTGATTCTCGGCCTGTTGAGCCCTTCTAAAGGAACGATTACGGTAAACGGCTATGAACCACGGATCAGTCGTAACCTGATTGGTTACATGCCGCAATATTATAATCTGGATCAGGATTTCCCGATATCGGCACTTGATGTCGTTCTTATGGGACGTTTGCATGAAAAGTTCTGGGGGCGTTATTCCAGAAAAGACCGTGTTGCAGCGATGGCGGCATTGGAGGAAATGAGTGTGGCTGATTTAGCCGGAAGACGTTTTGCCGATATGTCGGGGGGACAGCGGCAGCGGGTATTGATCGCCCGGGCTTTGGCCGGTGATCCCAAGGTATTGCTGCTTGATGAACCGACCGCAAATGTTGATCCAGGGGCTCAAGAAAAATTTTATGATATTCTTGAAACGTTAAATAAGAAAATGACATTGATAATAGTATCACATGATTTGGGTTTTGTTTCCAATAATATAAACACGGTAGCATGTGTTAACAAAACGGTGCATGTCCATCCCGTAAGTCAGCTTTCAGGAGACATGGTTTCTGAAATGTATGGCTATGATGTAAGTTTGATTCATCATAACCATAATTGTTCTGAGAGGGGGCACACACATGGGTGATTTTTTCAGTGCTATCACTTCCCCTGGAATGTCTTTTTTATTGTATGCCTTGCTGATCGGGATTATCGGCAGTGTTGCTTTCGGGGTAACAGGAGCGTATGTGGTGACCCGACGTATTTCATCACTGGCCGGAGCGGTGGCGCATTGTGTGTTGGGCGGAATCGGCGCGGCATTGTTTTTCCGGGCCAAGTTGAATTGGCACTGGTGTCACCCTATTATCGGAGCGACCATAGCGGCGTTGACGGCGGCGATAATTATCGGTCTGGTTCATTTGAAGGCGAAGCAACGCGAAGATACGGTTATCGGTGCGATTTGGGCGATAGGTATGGCGACAGGTTTGTTGTTTATTGCCAATACGCCGGGATATGTCAATCTGGAAAGTTATTTGTTTGGTAACATTCTGTTGGTTTCAAGGACTGAATTCATTATCACTCTTGCCCTCGATATAATTGTTGTAACGTTGTCTGTTCTGTTTTACAATAATTTTGTTGCGGTTTGTTTTGACAGTCGTTTTGCCTGGTTGAGGGGTGTTAATTCAGATTTTTATTATTTATTGCTGCTGTGTCTGGTTTCATTGACGGTGGTTCTGATGGTTAATGTTGTCGGCATCATTATGGTCATAGCGCTGCTGACGCTGCCTGCCGCTACTGCCGGCCGGTTTACTGAGCGGCTCTGGAGTATGATGATACTGGCGTCGCTTTTGAGTATGCTTTCGTCCATATCCGGCTTGTT
The DNA here is from genome assembly GCA_963678305.2 of Victivallales bacterium. GTDB lineage: Bacteria > Verrucomicrobiota > Lentisphaeria > Victivallales > Victivallaceae. The sequence continues at coordinate 57,907 of CAXXVV010000008.1, read as the reverse complement.
TTTGAGTTATAAAATGAATTTGCCAAGTGGTCCGGTTATTGTTATGATAGCCGGTATGTTATATGTGATCAGTTTATTTATTGCAAAAAAGAACTTTAGAGAGACAGAATGATTCCGATTCCGGCATTTGTTCTTGGCCTGGTTTTGCTGTTGCTGCTGGCAACAGTTTCCGCTATTTTATTGAAAAAGGTAAAATTCCCGTACACAATCGGCCTGGTGATTATCGGGTTTCTCTTTGCCTGGTTGTGTACCCGGGTTCCGGGATTGGAGGGGGTCAGAAAGCTGCGGCTGAATCATGACGTGATTCTCTACATCCTGTTACCGACCTTGATTTTTGACGCATCGGTCAATATAAATACGCGAATGCTGAAGAAAAGTCTGCTTCCGGTAATGGCATTGGCCGCTCCTGGCCTGGTCATATCCACGGTAGTTGTCGGACTGATTATGGCCTGGTTGACGCCGCTCTCGATGGGGGAGGCAATGATGTTCGGGGCTTTGATTTCAGCGACGGACCCGGTGGCGGTAATTTCTCTATTTGAGATTGTCGGGGCGCCGTTGAGGTTGCGGATTCTGGTTGACGGGGAGAGCCTGTTCAATGATGCGACCGCGATTGTAGTATTCGGGATTATTTCAAAAATTGTGATGACCGGAGCGGTGGTCTCCATGATGACGCTGGCTTCTGGAAGCATTGAATTCTGCGTGGTTTTTTTCGGCGGGCTTATTCTTGGAGCGCTGATCGGATATATGATGATGAATCTTATTTTATTCTCTGGTGATGATCCATTGATCGGTGTAGCGTTATCGACGATTGTGGCTTATACCGCATTTATCATAGCGGACAGATTTTTCGAGTTTTCCGGGGTTATGTCGGTGTTGGGCGCCGGGATTGTCATCAGTCACTACGGCGCTACTCGTTTTACTCCGAAAGTGCGGTCTTACATGAAACAATTCTGGTCACTGATGACTTTTATAGCCAACAGTTTTATTTTTCTTCTGTTGGGATTTACGGAGGATTCGGTCCTGTTGGATGTCAAAGCATGGAATCCGGTACTGATTGCGGTCTTTTGGGCGATTGTGGCGATTCAGGTTGCGCGGGGGCTTATCATATTTACGATTATTCCGCTGCTTGGGTGGTGGCGCAAAGAATATCGTACCGATCTTGGTTATCAGATGGTCATGTTCTGGGGCGGTTTGCGTGGCGCGGTTCCTCTGGCGCTGGTTTTCAGTTTGCCAAGTACCTTGCCGCATAATGATTTGATTGTTCAGGTGACGCTCGGAGTTGTGATGTTTACTCTGCTGGTGCAGGGGACTACGATCAGCAAACTTATGATGTTTTTCAAACTTGACCGTCCGAGCATGATGGTCAGGTTTGCTGAGGTGAAAGCAATGATTACAGCCCGCAGGGCCGGGATTGAAAGTATTACAAACCTCCATAAAGACGGCAGGCTTCCGGAGGTTTTGTTTGCTGATTTTGAGGCGGAATATCAACAAAAGATCGAGGAGGATGAACGCCTGCTGGCCCAATTGCGTCAAGATCCGGAATTTACAGGGAAATTGATGAGTTTTTTCATAATGAATGAAGCTATAAAAGTGGAGATGCGAACTTATTATAAGCTTTTTGAGCAGGGATTTATTGGTGAAAAAGTTTTCCAGCAACTTGAGTTTCACGCGAACCAGCGTCGGGATCAGTGTAATGAACGTGAGACAATTACTTTTAATATGAATGACTTTCCGCTTGAAATGAAATTGTCCCGCAAGCTCAATATGTATCTGAAAAAGCTGTTTCCAAACAGTCGATACTTATTTCAGCGTCGGGTGAATGACGCGATTGAGGATTATATGATGGCAATTGCGGTCATTATTGCCGTACACGATGTTGATCACGCTTTGCTGCCGCTGAAAGATTTGTATCCGAAGCAGGCGCAGTACATCGAACAGTGTCGGCAAAGTTACCGGCAGTTTGAGTTTGCCGCCGCCGCTAACTTGAAAGAACTTGAACTCGAAAACCATAAAGTGCTGGAGGCGATTGAAAATACCGCTATCAGGCATGCCTTTTACGGAACTGAAATTGAAACCCTGCAGGAATTGTCTATGAAGGGTGAAGTCGGCGAGGAGGTCGCCGACAAGCTTATTGACAACATTCGCGATAAGATATCTGAATCCAAGCGTGAACTCTACAAGTTATATTCAAAGAATTCCGGAAGTCACTGAAAAAGGAGATGATCCGGTAGTTCATATAACAACATCCAAGTCTGATTATTAAGAAAGATGAATAATTCTCCAGTAGAATTATATTTGTCCTTAACCGTTAAATGGATTCATAATCCAATAAATAATGAAATGAATCAATGCAGTTATGAAATATATGAATCAAAATATATTAAAAAAAGCCAGTGCTTATTTCTTCTGTGTCTTTGCCGGAGCGATTTATGCAATTGCTATTAAATATTTCATCTTTCCGTCCAAGGTGATAATGACTGGAACGGAAGGAATATCAATTGCCACGGCCTATTTTTTCAATAACCAGACCCTGTTCATTGTACTCTATCTGATTTTTCAGACCGGATTACTGATTTTTGCATTTCGTCGTCTGGGATTTCGTTTTGCGTTCAGAACGCTGCTGGTCATAGGAACCGTAGTAGGGGTATTGGCTGTTTTACCTGAATATGAGTTTGCTAATCCCGAACCGCAGAATGAACGGATAATGTTAGTAATCTTTGGGGGGATACTCGCCGGGCTGGCTAAAGCAATTGCTTTCAAGCGAGGAGCGTCGACAGGTGACGAAGATATTCCAGCCGCGTTCCTGTCTATGAAATACCTGAAACCGGTTGGAAACATCGCGGTTATTGCGGCGGTCTTCTCTACTGTATTTGGACTGTTGCTGGCGTTTCTCAAGACCCATCGACTGGAACCGGTCATTAACACGTTGATGTATACGACGATTTACATTTTCATGAGTTCTGAGACCTTGAACAATTTCTATCGCAAATTCAAGTTGGTCGTGGTCAACATAATTACAAGAAATCCGGAGCGGATCGGGCTTGATATCAGAGCGGAGCTTCCGCATCGAACTTTTACCCGGGAAGATGGGGTTGGTGGTTTTTCAGAAGACAGTGTAAAGATCCTGCGGGCAATCGTTACCCAGGAAGAATTACCTGACGTGATCAGGATCATAGAAAAAGTGGATGCCAATGCCTTTTTCTTTTATTATGATATCGAGGGGGTTTCAAAGCAATATTACATATCCCCGATCTGAATTCAGGGATATATAATATCAGCTTCAGATGTTGTGTTAAAACACAATTTCTATTGGGTTGCGCAGCTCTTCGACGATGCAGTCGTCGGCATAGGTGCGTTCCGGCAGGATGATCAGGGTATTGGCCGGTTTTGAGTTGGCGGTGAATGGGGCGTGGTGCCAGACGCCGGGTTTTAGGTAGACCAATGTGCCTTGAGGCACCCGGAAAACCCGGACGCGGTCGGAAGGGAACGGATCGCCGCCGGGAACGGCCGGGGCAACGTGGATCAGGATGTCGTTGTCAAGCGGCAGATTGCCTTCGCCGGTTGACGAATGGTATTCGGTGACGTCGATTACATACGGCCTGGGTTCCACGCGGCAGGTTGAGTATGAAACGCTGTTGCGCGGCGGCAGGTGGATTTGGAGCTGGTCCCGAAAGAATTCAATCGGCGGGTTTCCGAACTTTTCAACCTTCGGATCGATAAATCCGTCAAAATAGCCGAAAGGTGCGAATGCTTCCATTGTGAGTTCTTCAACCGTAACTTTGTTCATTGCTTTTCTCCTTGGATTGGGTGAATCATACCAATAATATTGTAAGTTTCCTGAAAAAAACAAGTTAAGTTGTCATAAATCGCTGTTTTTCGTGCTAAAAAAGTTGCATTTTGCTGTGGAATATGATATATTATTTGTTCCGTTGGCTTTTTGAAGTACAGAAAGTCATAAATAATAAAAAGCAACCCGAAGGTGTTGCCGTCGGAGTGACGGTAGCAAGAGAACAAACATGAGTAACGAAACAATTAACCCCGTTGAAGAGGTCAGCTTTCTTGATTTAAGCGACATGCCTTCAATGGACGACCTGCTCGCGCAGGAAGAGAAGAACGAGTTTACCGAAGGATCAATCATCTCCGGTAAGATTGTTGAAAAGCGCAATGACGGCGCCCTGATTGACATTGGCTACAAGGCGGAAGGTTTTGTCTCTGCCGAAGAGTTCCGTAACTGGGAAGAAGCCAAACCCGGAGATAAAATTGATGTTTATCTCGAAGAAATTGAAAATGAAAACAGCATGCCCGGCCTGAGTCTGCAGAAAGCGGAATCAATCAAGGCCTGGAATCGCATTACTTCCGAACATGAGGAAGGTAATATTATTACCGGTATCATGCGTCATCGCGTTAAAGGCGGCGTTATTGTCGACCTTAACGGGGTTGAAGCTTTTCTGCCTGGTTCTCAGGTTGATATTGGTCCGGTTCGCAATCTGGACGATTTCATCGGCCAGGAATTTGAATTCAAGATTCTCAAGATCAATACCGATCGTCGCAATATCGTCGTATCACGTCGTGAACTGCTGGAAGAGGACCGTAAAGGTAAACGCTCTCAGCTGCTCGAAGATATGGAAGCGGGTCAGGTCCGTCCCGGCGTGGTCAAAAACATCACCGATTTCGGTGCTTTCATTGACCTCGGCGGCATTGATGGTCTGCTGCATATCACCGATATGAGCTGGGGCCGTATTTCTCATCCGTCTGAAATGGTTGAGATCGGTCAGGAAATCGAAGTTACTATTCTTGATATCGATTATGATAAAGAACGCGTTTCACTGGGTCTCAAGCAGAAAAGCGAAAATCCGTGGAATCGGGTTGAAGAAAGATATCCGGTTGGCGCGGTTGTCAAGGGCCGGGTTGTCAACATCATGCCTTACGGCGCGTTTGTTGAACTGGAACAGGGCGTTGAAGGTTTGATCCACGTTTCAGAAATGTCCTGGACCAAACGTATCACTAAAGCCGGCGATGTCGTCAGCGTTGGTGAAGAAGTCGAAGCGGTTGTTCTCGACATCTCCAAAGACAGCAAGAAGATCTCTCTCGGTCTGCGTCAGAAAGAACGCAATCCGTGGGAAGTTCTGGCGGAAAAATATCCTCCGGGCTGCAAGATCAAGGGCAAAGTCCGCAATATGACCAGCTATGGCGCATTCATCGAAATCGAAAACGATATCGACGGAATGATCCACGTTTCAGATATGAGCTGGACTCGCAAGATCAACAATCCGAACGAAGTTCTCAAAGCCGGCGAAGAAGTCGAAGCCATCATTCTGGACATCAATCCGGAACAGCAGCGCATCTCTCTCGGCCTGAAACAGCTTGAAGGCGATCCGTGGAGCAATATCCAGGAACTCTACAAGCTTGGTGACATCGTTACCGGTAAAGTCAACAAGATCACTGCTTTCGGCGCCTTTGTCGAACTCAGCAACAAGATTGACGGTCTGGTCCATATTTCCCAGATCAGCAAAGATCGCGTTGAAAAGGTCAAAGATGTTCTGAATATCGGTCAGGATATCGAAGCCCGCGTCATCAAGATTGATGAGCAGGAACGTCGTATCGGTCTCTCTATCAAGGCGGTTACTGAGGACTTCTCTGAAGAGGACCTCAAGGCGGCTGAAGAAGAATTCACCCAGCTTATGCCTGGCAAAGAAATGGTTGACATGGGCGCCGTTTTTGGTGAGTCCATGGACGAGCTGGATGGTTTGGACGGTCTGGATATCGGCGGCGAAGAAAAATAAGCTGCTTATATTCAGTACTTGAAAACTGATATATTTGAAAAATGCCGGATTTTTCCGGCATTTTTCTTTTTTTTTGTAATGCAATTTCAGTTTTTTTGTGCTAGATTAAAGGATAAATGCACAATTGTAGAAGGATAGCCCGGATGACGGATGAAAAAAGTCAGTTGAGTTTCGATTTTTTCGAAGATATGGGGGTTAAACAGGAACCGCAAGAGACTCCAGAAATAATTGACTCTACTGAGAGTTCCACCGATGAGGAAGAAGTAACGATTCATCAGGAAGATGATCTGTCCAACCGCGAAATCAGGCAGGCGCTGGCAGCATGGGTTTTGAAACGCGAACCAACGGGAATCGGCTTCAAAGTTCCGACCCGGGTTTCCAAATTTCAGGCGGATATTGCCGCGTTCTGGTCTATTCAAAAAGGTCGATATCTCACGCCTGAGCGGACTGCGATCATTGAGATCAGGCGGGGACGCGAAGAGTGTTGGCCTGAGTGTTCGCATCAGGATAAGCTGCTGCCGACATTACGTTCCCTGAAAGAGAAAAGAGAGCAGCTTCGAGCTATAATTCGAGAACAGGAACCGGAGTTGCGGCGCGATGATAACCTCTTCGACGAATATGTTGATTGGGATTATGAATTAAGCGGTAACCGCAGTTATCATCGCTGCATGAAACAGATCAGGGAAACTGAAAAGGCGCTTTACAATGGCAGCCGCTTTGAAATGATTCGTCGCAGCGGAGTGGCTAATCTGCTTTATCTGGCAGTGCCGGACGGGACCGTTTCTCCTGATGAGATCGCGGACGGTTGGGGGTTGATATACTGGAAAAACGATTTGTCGGTTGAGGTCGTTCGCAAACCGGATATTATCGCCTGCATGGAAAAAGCCAGACTTCATCTGATTCAAAAGATTGCCGAATCTGATCTGCATGACTTTATGCACGCCAACGGGATAAGACATATTGGCGGTGATCGCTTCGGTTTAACCACTGCTCCCAGAAAAAGAAAAATTCGTCGTGAAATTCCTTAAACAAATTCGTTATATAATTGAATATATTCCAGCCTTCATTCTGATAAAGGTTTTGCGTTTGCTGCCATTTAAAGCTTTGGGTTGTCTGGCTCGTTCAATTGGGTCCATCGTTTATTTTATTCCGACGATCGGACGTTTGACCACAGCTAATGTGGCGGCGGCATTCCCTCATAAAAAACCGGCGGAATGTCGCGGGATCGCCCGACGGAGTCTGGGGAATCTGGTTCTTGGTTTTGCGGAGTTCTTCTGGATGGTTGATGATATGAATAGAATTGAAAAATATGCTCATATGCATCATTCCGAAGAGATAAATTACCATGCTGACCGCAAAGAAAGTATTTTATTCGTGACGCCGCATTTCGGGAATTGGGAAATCGCCGGTTTGCTGATGACTCACTATACCCGGATGCGTTTTGTCGTTATCGCCAAGCCGATTGGTAATCCCTTCTATAATAAGCTGGTTAACGGTTGCCGCGAAACCGGAAATAAAGTCATCTACTCTAAAGGTGCGGTCAGGGAAGTGATGAAAGCGATGAAAGAAGGCTACGGGCTGGGATCATTGATCGACCAGAATACCCGGGTGCGTGACGGCGGGGTGTTCGTAGACTTTTTCGGTCTGCCGGTTCCGGTCAGCAGAATGCCGGCCACCCTGGGTAAGCGCAAAGGGAACTTTCCTTACTTCGGCGGCGTGTATCGTGATCCTGAAACCGGTCATCTGCATTCTTATATGAAATCACTGCCTAAACCGGTGGAAGAATATGAAACTGACGAAGAGATTATCTCCGATTATATGAAGCTGACTGAGGACATGATTCGACAATATCCGGATCAATATTTATGGTTCTACAAGCGCTTTCAGAATATTCCGCGCGATGCTTCGCCGGAACTTCAGGCTAAATATCCGTGGTATGCCAAAATCGCGCCCAACCGGTTCTATGACAATAATGCCCCAAAAGGTACATAATAAATAAAGGAAAAGTTATCTTATGAAAGTCTATCTCCACGTTAATTATCATGAAGGCCCGGGCAAATATGACGACCTGTTTAAAATTGCCGACATGAATGGTTACGACGGAATTGAATTGCGCTGGAAATACGCTTATGACGATATGGATCAGGCGGCCTATCAACGCAAAGTGATTGAGCTGAAAAATCAATATCCGGAGCTTGAACTGTCATTTGGCGGAATGGTGGATTTTATGGGCGATGACCGTGACAAGGTGAAACGTGACACGGAAAGTTATCTGGAATTTCTGGAATGGGCAAAAAACAATTGCGGTACGCGGGTAATGAATTTTTTTACCGGTGCTATGGTTCGTCCGGATGCTCATTACTATGAGTTTGATCGCAACGGCAGCGGGATGGCTGAAGATATTAATTATGAACGTTCCGCAGCCGGATTGAATATTGTTGGAGACAGAGCCGCTGAACTTGGAGTGTTGATCGCGCTTGAGACGCATAACTGCTACTTGCATGACCTGCCGAAAGCCTGCCGGCGACTGCTGCGGGAAACCGGGCATGATGCGGTCGGTATCAATCTGGATATGGGGAACATCGTCATCAACAAGAACGGTTGCGATACCCGGGAGGCGGTTGATACTATCGGAGAGGATAAGATTTATTACGCTCATTTGAAAAATGTCCTGATGTACAAGAAGGATATTTTCATGTCGACCCGGCTTGAAGAAGGTCATATCGACAACACGTATATCCTGAGTCGAATCGGTCAATCGGTCCGGTCCGGAGTCGTGACGGTTGAGTATGCGTGTCCGGGGGATGGCATCATTGCCGCCAAACGCGATATGGAATATGTGAAATTTATGCGTGATTGGCTGCAGATTTGAAAATAATTGAGGTCAGTGCCGGAATTGTTTGCCGGAATGGTGAAATTTTGCTGGCCCGGCGTCCTGCCGGTTCGCATCACGCCGGCTGGTGGGAGTTCCCCGGTGGCAAACTGGAAGACGGGGAAACGCCGGAAAGTTGTTTGAGACGTGAGTTGTTGGAAGAATTGGATTTGGAAATCCAGATGCCGCGGATTGTTTTTGAATATGAACAATACAAGGATGACGACACTTTGTTGAGACTTTATTTTATTGAGTGCTGCCAGGTTGACGGTTCGTTTCCGAAGCCGGTTCATGGTCAGAAGATAGTCTGGTCTAAGCCGGCCGGAATCCCGGCATACGAGTTATTGGAACCGGATCGTGCGGCAGCGGAATTCCTGCTCAAAAGTTGTGATAATCAGGGAAAAGTGTAAATTCCCGGTTTTTTTAATACAATAATCATCTTGGAAAAGCGTTTTATATTATGACTGGAACAGATAAAAACCGTAAAGAAGCGACTGATATGGAGCTGATAAACGGCTATTTGTCCGGTGATAATCTGGATTTTGAAGTATTGTATGATCGATATAAAAATCGCTTGTACTCGTACTTGAATAATATGTTGCCGGGGCAGCATGCGCTGGTTGATGATTTATTTCAGCAAACCTGGTTGAAAGCGATAAACAGCTTAAGGCATTATCGCTGTCGGAACCGGTTTCAGGCATGGCTTTTGCGGATTGCCCATAATTTGGCGATTGACCATTTCAGGAAGAACAGCCGTCAGCCGGAAGCTCTGGTTATAGATTCCGATGACGGAATAAGTTTGCCGGATTTCAGCGCCATGCCGTGGCAGGCGCTTGACCGCGATGAATTATCGGTGGCGATCGGTGCCGCGATTAAGAAGTTGAACCCGTTGTTGCGCGAGGTATTTCTCCTCCGGCGCGATGGCGAAAGTTTTAAGGAAATTGCGAAAATTCAAAAATGTTCGGTTAACACAGCTTTGGGCCGCATGCAATATGCCTTGAAAAATTTACAAAAATTGTTGCTGGAATGGCGGAATACCCCGCATGGAAAATTTTAACTGGATATCCCATGAATAAAGAATGCGAAAAATATAAAGCGATAATCCTGGCATCAGACAGCCATCTGGATCGCGAAACTTGTGACCACATTGCCGGATGCCCGGAATGTGAAGCGCTGGCTTCCGCCTGGATGTCCCTGCGCAATGTCCGCCTGCCGGATGACGGTAGAACATCCCCTGAGATTGATTTCGCGGTCATCAGCCGGAGTGACGCTTTTTCCCGACGACAGAATCTGCGTCGTCCGTCAAGCATTCTGACTAAAATAATTTATTTTACTGCGGCGGCCGCATGTATGCTTCTGGTCGCCTGGCTGGTTCTCTCCTACAACTACCGTTTGAGTGAGAAAGATCAGGATGAGGCCAACATAAGCTGGCACTCCTCGTCGATTGACAACGATATGATGTACCTGGAAACGAATCTTGAGATTGTTCGACGGGATCTTACTTCAGGTCATACTCGACCTGAATTCAAGCTGATTAACAAACAAACCGAAAAACTTTTTGAAGATAAATAAATAGCAATAGGATTGGTTATTATGAGAAAATTATTTATTATGCTTTTGCTTCCTGCTGTAGTTTCTTTCGCGGCGGATACCACTGCTAAAAAAACAAATAAAAGTGCCGATGATGACGCGAAAAAAGCCAAAGCCGGAGCTAAGCGTAACAAGAAGGTGCCCGGAAAATCTCAATATTCATCTTTTCTGAACCAACTGCCGGAGGCAGAAAGAAAAAGGCTTGAACAACTCTATCGTCAAGACCCTAAGGCGTTTCAACGTGAAATCCGGAATAGAATAGCGGCCTGGAAAAGAGATAAGATGGCTCGGGAGAGTAAGGAGACTTACGTTCTGATCAGAGCATATCAGCAGGAGAAAGATCCCAAGAAGCAAGCTGAATTAAAAAAGAAGCTGGCGGAATTGACCCGTAAACAGTTTATGAAACGTTTGCACGAAAATAAAATTCGTATCAGAAAAATGGAAAAGGTTTTGGCTGACCTGAAAGAAAAAAATGCCAACCGGGAAAAGAATGCCGACAAGATTGTTGAAGAACGGGTCCGTTATCTGACAACCGACCCAAGTTTGCGTTGGTAATTAACTATGCGGGCCTGGCTGCCAAAACCGGTTATACTAGTAGTCGACGACGTCGGTTGGTGGTCGGGTTCAGATGATTCTTTGCAAAATGGCCCTTATCGCACCGGGATTAATCGTTCCCATGTACCGGCTGACTATCAGGCCCTGGTCGATCTTGGCCGTATGACAGGTTCAAAGCCTCTTGCCGCGATGGTCCTGTGTGAGTGGGATCGCGCCAATATTCTTCGGGAACTGCCTTCGGCTACCTGGATGGGGGCCGATTGGGATAACTCTGCTAACGTTGGTCCGCAGCTTGATGAGGCGGGCGCAATTATCAATGACAATCGTGAGAATCTTGAATTGCTGATTCATGGCATTGGGCATGAATTCTGGCATCCTGACGGTACTTTCACCCGGGCAGAGTGGTGCTGTCAAAAAACTAATAAATCTCGTCCTGTCTCTGAAATACTGCGACATTTGGAATTTTTTCAAAAAATCATGGATCAAAATAATTTTGGACCCTTACCCAAAGCATTTATTCCGCCTGCTTTTGCTTTGGTTTGTGGCGAGGATGATGATTCCGGAGTAATCTCTTTGCTGGCAAAGCATGGTGTGAATTATATAAATCAGCCCTTCGGAGCCTTTGCATTGAAATCTGCTTTAAGGAGCCAGTTGCTGCTTGTTGACCATGGTGTCCCGGTAATTTCCCGGGGGATGGACAATAATAACTGGTATGTCATCGGCGGTACTCCAGGCATGGCGGAAGACTCGGTGACAATTGGAGTTCATTGGCCGAATCTGCTGCATGAAAATCCCGCCAGAAATCAGGAAGTAATCAGGAAATGGGCTGACTTTATGCTGAGTTTGGATACAAGGCCGGACACCATGCTGGCGCACGATTCGGCCGAACACAGGCGTCTTGTTCCGTATTTTGCGTTAACGCGAATGGTATGCGACGAAAAAAATATTGAGCTGGATTTTTCGGATTATTTGCAGGTCATGAGACAACACGACCCCAATGGCTTGTTTCTGAAAGTAAGCGGTTGCGACATGCTTTCCACATCCCCGGATGCAGAGATTGTTCACATATCGACAGATGCGGCTTATTCCATTTTCAGAATCAAACCGGAAAAACAAACTGAGAAACTGGTTTTAAACGGTTGCGATCTTATTTGAATATTAAGAACAAGAGGAAACTGATTACACCGACAATTGCCAGCCCAAGCACTCCGAGGGTTCCATTCAGCAGCATATTTGTCCGCTTTTCACGCTTTTTGCCGCCTTCGTAAAGCCTTGAAAGATTGGTCAGGGTTACGGTATTAATTGAACCTACCGTTGATTCCAGATCAGGACAGGTTCCGCGGGTGACCGTATCATATTCGCTGTTTTCTGAATCGACCATCATGCATTCGATCAAGCCGATCTGAATTACGTCACCGCCTTTAACTTCAGTTTTCCCGAATCGCCGAATATTGTTGACAAACACCCCGTTTTTACTGCCAAGGTCTTCCAGCGAAGCTATCCCAGTACTTTCATCGTAATGGAACAGACAATGCTGGGAACTAACTGTCTTGTCAGCTAACCGGATCGTGTTGCCTTTATCACGACCGCAGGTAATCGTTTCGCTGTCCAAATTGAATTTGAACCCGCGAAAGTCAGTACTCAGCACAAGTAAATATGGTTTCATTTTTTTCCTTTCATCATATAGAGCCTGATTTTACTGATTCTTCGTTATCAGGCTAGGGGCAACCGGCATCCAGAGGGAGATGCCGGTCGCCTGTAGAGTAGCAACAATTTTCATTTCTGAAAATTAATAACCAGAGATATTCCATATCCTATGAATAATAAAGCTGGTGATCTGCAAATAGGAATGGTGGTTGTAAGGCTTCTGAATTATCCCGGAATTGCGCCCCGCCGATACGGCAGATAATCCGGATAAAACAATAACGCCCAACTATTACAGGTAAAGAGTTGCGGGCTTTTTCCATTTGGCGCGCAATGATCCAGTCGTTACATTTGCAGATAAGTGAAGCAATGGCACGTAACCCCAGAACAGCTTCTGATTTTAAAATGAAAGCTGCAACCAGAGCATAAAAGCCAAAGTATATAATTTCATTATTGAATGTGATTGAATACATTATCTGCTTGAGATCACTATTAGTAAAAAACGCCGGAAACAAAAGAACGATAACCATTGCAGAAAGCAATGCCGAAGTAAAAGTAGAAGCTATTGCTGCGGCTGCCCGGTTATCGAGCAGTCGCTGGTCACTTTTGACAATTTATTCCATTCAAATTTCATTACTAACCTTCAAGAATGAATCTCATCTACTTAAATTATACACTCGGCTCAACTAAAAGTCAAGATAATTGTAAGTAAAATGTTAGTTTTTACGGAAATTGCCAGTGAAATGATAAGTCACTGTTCTGTATTACTTTATCGAGAATAGTCGAGGCTTTTTTGCTCGAGAAATGGACTGTAATCTTTTTTCTATGTTGATATTTCAACCGTTTATCGATCTTAACGCATGCAGTTTTGAATATTCAAACAATGCTTCTGGACAAACTGGAAGTTTAGTAAAATTAAGCGTTTGCAGAAAAAAAGGCAAAAAAAAACCGCCCGTTACCGGGCGGTATAGTACAAAAAGATGGATCAGTTACGGTCCATGCAGTTAAGCGCTTCAAAAGCTTCTTTGAGACGGTTAACCACTGATACTTCGCCTTCACGCAGCCATTTGCGCGGATCGTAGTATTTCTTGTTCGGTTTGTCTTCGCCTTCCGGGTTGCCGATCTGGCCCTGCAGGTAGCCTTCGTTGGCAACGTAGAAATCTTTGATTCCTTTCCAGAAAGCCCACTGGGTATCGGTATCGATATTCATTTTGATGACGCCGTAGCTGACAGCTTCACGAATTTCTTCCGGAGTTGAACCTGAACCGCCGTGGAACACGAAGAATACCGGTTTTTCGCCGGTGTTGTGTTTTTTCTGGATGTAATCCTGAGAATTTTTCAGGATGACCGGAGTCAGAACAACATTACCGGGTTTATAAACGCCATGGACGTTACCGAAAGCGGCGGCAATAGTGAAGTTCGGGCTGATCGCTCCGAGTTTTTCATAAGCCAGGCAAACATCTTCCGGCTGGGTGTAAAGAGCGGAATTATCGAGATGTGAGTTGTCTACGCCGTCTTCTTCGCCGCCGGTGCAGCCTAGTTCGATTTCCAGCGTCATACCGATTTTGCTCATGCGCTCAAGGTATTTGCAGCAAATCTCGATATTTTCAGCCAGGGGCTCTTCGGACAGGTCCAGCATATGTGAGCTGTACAGCGGACGACCTTTTTCAGCGAAGTAAGCTTCACCGGCATCAAGCAGACCGTCGATCCACGGCAAGAGTTTTTTGGCGCAGTGGTCAGTATGCAGGATTACCGGAACCCCGTATTTTTCAGCCAGCAGATGGATGTGCTGAGCACCGGCGATTGAACCGGCGATTGCGGCTTCCTGACCTTCGAGTTTCAGGCCTTTGCCGGCGTTAAAAGCGGCGCCGCCGTTTGAAAACTGAATAACAACCGGTGAATTTACAACCGCGGCAGCTTCCAGAACCGCATTGATTGAGTCTGAACCGACTACGTTTACGGCCGGAATGGCAAATCCTTCTTCATGGGCTACTTTGAAGACTTTTTGAACGTCGTCACCGAACAGAACTCCAGGTTTTACTACGTCGAGTACTTTAGTCATCTATTCTCTCCTTTTGAGTGTTAAAATAAAAAATATAACCCGGCGGTTGTTCCGCACAGGCAGGTATTTATAGATAATACTCTATAATATAGTTCCAGCTTAACCTTTTTCAAGCAGCCGCAGATGCTTTATCCCGGAAAATATAAATGCTTAATTATGCTGCTAAATTTAAATAAATAAGCAGTATGTGCTTTTATATTATTTTTTAAGTAGCTTATGGTGAATGTTTTTCGGTTATTGGTCCGGTCGCGTTTTTATTGGACGGCGGTTATTCTTTCGCCTGCCTGGATATTGTTTCCGGGGGCAAGGATTACCATATCGTTTTCATTTAGACCTTTTGTTATTTCGGCTTCATCATCGTTAAGCAATCCTACAGAAACGGTTTTAAGCGATGCTTTGTTATCAATTACAGCATAGACTTGCCAGGCTCCGGCATTATTTTTGATAAGGGCACTTCTGGGTATTTTCAACGTGTCCTTTTTAACCGCGGTGTAAATCTTAACTTGCAGCCGAAAATCCACGCCAAGCGTTTTTTTAGCATGGTTCAGTTTTTCAAGGCTGTCTTTATCAAAAGATATTTTTACATGTACACGTTGTTGTTTTACTCCAAGTGAGGATAGTTCAGTATAGCCTTTGGGGTCAACTCTGATAACTTTGCCTCTAATTGGAATGTCGGCAAGAGATGGTGCATAGATGTCGACCTCGTTTCCAGGAGAGATGTTGATTGCGTCACTGGACAAAATTCCCGCGGTGATTTGCAGCTCATTAAGGTTCCCCAGTTCCAGTAACAGAGTTCCTGCGGGAAGATAGTGAAGATTTTCATGATATTTTTTTAACACAATGCCGTTTGCCGGACTTTTGATTTTACAGCGATCGAGCCTGGTTTGGGCCAGTTTCAGTTCAGCTTCCGCTTCAGCCAGGGAACTCAGCAAGACTTGAAGTTTAAGTCTTTTGATATTAAGGTATTCATTGATATAGACCGGCGCCAGTTTGAAAATCGAATCCACTACCTTGAAAGCATTCAGCATTACTTTGGACGTTTCCACATCGACATTCTTTACCGCCGCTTCCATTTTGGCCTGGCTGTCCTGAATCCGGCTTATTGCCTGACCACTATTTAGTAAGGTTGTTTTGTAGTCTTCGGCATATTTGTAAATCAATTTACTTGCTTTAACTTTATTTTCAGACACATCAACCAGATTATCGATAGCTTGAATCCATTTCATTGATTCTTTAACGGCGGTTTTTTCCAGCGCATCGTATTTATTAATTTTAATTTGACCTTGAAGCGCGTTGATCCGGGCGGATGCAATAGCGCATTCTTTCTTGAACTCGGTATTGTCAAGACTGGCTATCAACTGCCCCTTTTGCACTGTTGCTCCGGGGATAAGTTTAATTGGCTCGATCCGTCCTGACTGCGGCATTGAAACCTTATAAAGAACCGGCAGAGAGGTGACGGCACGGTCTTCCACATACTCCCTGACGGTTCCTTTTGTAACTTTGCCGGTCAGGGCCGGAATCCCCTGCATTTCCGCGTAAATTATCCAGATAATAATTAGAATCCCGATGCTCCCTCCGATAACCATTGTTCTTTTTTTCATAATTTACCTCCTGGAAGTTATTTTAATTTATGCTTTTACATTCAGAGCTTCAAGCCACTGCATCCGGTTGATACTTTTCTGAATTATCGAATATGCTAGAAAAATAAACAATAATGAAAGTGACACGGTCCAGACATAAGCGGAAAAGTCGACGTAACACGGCATCGCCATGGTATCGTTGCGGATCATTAACGATGTTGCGTAGTTGAAATAGTATCCAATAGGAATTCCAAGGATGGAGCCGGTTATATTAATTATAAATGTATTTCTGAGAAAAATCCTGCCGGTTTCACCCGGAGTAAAACCAAGGGCGCGAAGGGTTGCCAGTTCCTGTTTTTGTTCAGAGACGGAGATCAGGGCGGAGTTCAGGATCGAGCCTAGAAAAATGATCGCGGCGAAAATAACGATGGCATAAACTATCGTATTGAGCTCCGCCACCATTGTTTCATTCAAATGCTGCTTGGCTTTTTCGATTATTGTAAGAGATGCCAGTTGAGGATATTTTTTTATTTCTTTCAGAAAGCTTTTCAGTTCAGCCGGGGAGTGTCCGGCTTTTAACTGCAAGACAGAAATAGCGCCGTTTTCGGATATGAGGCGGTTGAAATATTCGTAGTCGGTGTAGACGGTGAGGCCGAAAGTGCTGTCGATGACCCCGGCAACGTGGGTCTTATGTGTTTTTCTCAATCCTTTTACGGTTGAGAAGTCAAGCTGATCCCCGGCCTTGACATGAAGCAACTGGGCTAATCTGGCGGTAAGCAGCAGGCCGTTTTCCGGAACTTTGACCCTGGCGCCGTCTATCCTGCACGGGGTCAGGAGTTTTGCGTTTTTTTCAAGGCCGGTGACCAGGCATTTTTTGGTGTATTGCCCGTTGCTCAGTTTGCACTGAATTGACAGTTCCGGTTCCGCATGGACTATGCCGGGCAGCTTTCTGGCTTCGTACAGGGCTCCGTAATCCACACAGTTGCGCAGACTGAGGGTGTAGTCACTGTGAAGAAGTTTATCGTATTCGAAGGATACCATATACTCGATTGAATCAGCCATCGCAAAAGCCATAAATACCAGCGAAGAACCCATTGCCGCACATATAATTCCAACGGATGAACGCTTTTTGTTGCGGAAAATGCTTCTCAGGACGATCTGCCAGCGGAAATCCAGTTTGTTCCAAAACCAGTTCCATCTTTCGAGCATAATTTTTCCCCCGACCGGTGGTGGCGGCGAGTGCATCGCTTCAGCCGGATTGAGCCTGATCATTGCCCGTACTCCTCGCCATGAACCCATAACGGCAAAGAGAATCGAACACAACATTGAGATAAGCATCAGGTTGGGATATGCGTGGTTAGCCAGGTGGGGGAAGGTGTAAAAATTCTGGTACATAACGGTCATGCCGCCGGAAATCCAGTAACCGAGAAGGCAACCGGCCAAACCTCCGGTTATTCCGACAAACAGGCTGTATTTTACATAAATCCACAAGATGTTCTTATTATCTGTGCCAAGTGCCTTCAGGGTTCCGACAATAACTCTTTGCTGTTCGGCTGTTCTCTGCATGACCACGTTCAAGGTCAAGGCGGCGACGCCGAGAAAAAGAAAAGGCAGCAGGACCGTGTAGGTGCTGAGAGAACTCAGTTCCGAGGAGAGTTCCTGATTGGACGCCTGATTCTTTAAAGAGTAACTGGAAAAGATTCCGTATGGGGTAAGTTTCTGGTCGATTTTCTTGATCACCGCATCGGGAAATTCTCCCGCTTCCGGTGACAGTCGCCCGATAAGATTATTATAAGCGCCGTCGAATCCTAACCGGTCTTCGGCGAATTTTTGTTTGATCCAGAAAATCCCGTAGGTTGAATTTGACGGGGCAATGCCGCCCGGCGGTGTCGCGAAGACGTATTCCGGGCTGATCGCGGTGCCGATAACGTACAGCTTCTTTTTCTGGCCATTCAAAATCAGGTGGATGAAATCTCCGGGTAAGATGTTTCTGGCCAATGCGAATTTTTCAGAGACAATGACTTCATTTTCTTTGTCTTTAGTGAAATAATTTCCCCTTCTGATTATTATATCGTTGATTACGTTTGTGTGTGATTCCGGCATTGAAATCAAAGTTCCGGTCAAGGGTTCGCTGACATCGGCAATATCGACGATGACCGGGAAGACGATCCGTCTGCGTAATTCAATTATTCCCTTTATGGATTTCAGATCATCAATTGAGGAATTAGGCGCTTTTTTCAATTCGATCCAGAAGTCGGCCATTTTGCATCTGGAATAATAGTTGTGCTGAGCATTGATGAGGTTGTTATATGTTCCCCCGAGTCCGATCAGTACCCCGGTTCCAACCGTTATGATTGCGATGACGGCAAACAAAATCCCTTTTGAATTGATAATATCTCGCCGCAATTTTTTATTCAGGACTGAGCTCATTTTTTTTACCATGATATCTCTTTAACTTCGCGCCGGCTTTCGTTTACCACGGTTTTCCCGA
This sequence comes from Victivallales bacterium, assembly GCA_963678305.2. Lineage (GTDB taxonomy): Bacteria > Verrucomicrobiota > Lentisphaeria > Victivallales > Victivallaceae. The sequence continues at coordinate 39,330 of CAXXVV010000008.1, read as the reverse complement.
TCAAGCCGCTGCCCAGGTGAATGACACGGTGAGCCAGATCGGCCAAAGGCACGCAGTGGGTGATGATGACGATGGTGGTCCCAAGTTTAGTATTTAAATCGACGAGAGTTTCCAGGACAAGTTGACCGGTTTTGAAATCCAGGGCTCCGGTCGGCTCGTCGCAGAGCATTAAAGTCGGATTTTTTGCCAGTGCTCTGGCAATTGAGACCCGCTGCTGCTGACCGCCGGACATCTGGGAAGGGAAATGGTCGGCCCGATCATCCATTCCAACCAGTTCAAGCGCTTTCAGCGGTTCGAGGGGGTTGGTTGATATTTCGGTGGAGACTTCGACATTTTCCTTTGCGGTCAAAGTCGGAATCAAATTATAGAATTGAAATACGAAACCGACGTTGTTTCTGCGGTAATTGGTCAGTTGGGCATCGTTGTAATTTGCGAGATTTTCGCCGCCGAACCATATTTCGCCGTCGGTTGGATTCTCGATGCCCCCCATGATATTCAGCAAAGTGCTTTTCCCGGAACCTGAAGCACCGAGGATAATCGTTATTTCCCCTTGGTATATTTCGAGATCGACCCCGTGCAGAACCGGAACTTTTACGTCGCCCATGACGTAAGTTTTCTTGATATTTTTCAGGCTTATTTCGCTCTTTGGCGTAGAATCTCCGGAACTGTTCATGACAAAGCCCTCTCATTATTTCCATTTAATCCGTTCGACGGATGGCGATATACCGCTTCAAACTACGCACTGTGCGCTACGGAAGCGGGAGTATCTGGTCAAGCTGTAAATAACCCGATACTTGCATCTGGATATCTCTGACTATAAGCAAAATTTTTAATAAGAATATATATCAGATGATAATATGCATCAAATAAAAATTGAGTAATTTATACTGTAATCAGTTTTTAAGCTTCGGGTCAAGGGCGTCACGCAGCGCGTCGCCCAGAATGTTCAGGGCCAGGACCAGAATGAACATAAACAAAGTTGCCGCGCCGACTTCCCACCAGATGCCGCGCCAGAGCCGTTCCTGACCGTCCGCGATCATAACGCCCCAGCTGGGCGCGGTTTGCACGCCAAGGCCAAGATAGCTGACGATCACTTCCGTCATAATCGCGTAGGCGAAGCGCAAAGTCGAGTAAATAATAACCAAATGGAAAACGTTCGGCAGGATATGCCGGAAGATGATTCTCAGATCGCTCAAGCCGAGGATTTTTGCCGCCTGGATATATGCGCGCTCCCGCTGCTGCATGGTTTCGCCCCGGACTGCCCGGCACAGCGTGACCCAGCCGGTAATCCCGATTGCCAGATATACGGCCATCATGCCGGGATCGATGTTGAAAATTTCGGCGCAATGGTTGAAAGATTTAGCCAGTGGTGAAAACAGAAAGCCGCGGGTTGCCAGCAGGGCGAACGCAAGAATAAACAGCATTGTCGGCATTGACGCGAACGTACTGTATATCCAGACCACTATGTCGTCTATCTTACCGCCGAAAAAGCCTCCGAGCAGGCCTAGGGTTACGCCAATAACCCCTGAAATGATCGAAGCGGTCAAACCAACTTTAACGGCGGTGGAAATCCCGGCGACTGCCCGGTAAAGGACATCGCGCCCCCGGTAATCGGTTCCAAATGGATGCTGACTCGACGGCGACAGGTAGCATTGTTCCATATTGTCGCGGTCATAAATCGGAATGATTTTTTTGTGGTTGCAGCTAACACTGTAAATTTCAATACTCAATGCCCCAACCAGATAAATGAGTACGGTAATCAGGGCGAGGGCGTGGAGCTTATCCCGCATCAGGCGTCTTATAACATCGGCAATTTGTCTGAGCAGTTCTTTTATCAGCTCAAGGTGCCTTAACAGGAATTTAAGTATTGACAATGCTATTTTCATACTTTCAGGAATCCCCGGTTTCCTGTTGTTTAGAAAGAACTCGTTTCAAATGCACTTGCAGCAGGGCCAGTTCCGGCGGGTTGACGCCGTCAATGCGTCCGGCCTGGGATAAAGTTGTCGGGCGGACCTTTTCAAGTTTGGCGCGGGATTCATTACGCAGACCCTGAATGACCGAATAGTCGAAATCTTCCGGAATCTTCCATGATTCAAGCCGGTTTAAACGACTTACCGCAACTTTTTCACGTTCCAGATAACCTTCGTAATGAGCCATTATCGCCAACTGCTGCATGGCGCGCCGGTCGGTAAAACTATCCAGATCAAGTTTCAGCAAATCAGCCGGAAACGGTAATTCCGCGCCGGAAGTCCAGCGTCCGTTCAAGGTTTTCAGGTGAGCCCACAGGGGCTTGCCGTCAAGTTTTTCTTTTTTCGCAATATTTTCCGCTTCCAGTAATTTATTTTTATAGGCGGAAAAAGCCTGATATTTGGCTTCAGGCAGAAGTCCGTGCTTGTAAGCGAAATCACACAAGCGCAAATCGGCATTGTCCTGCCGCAACTGCAGCCGGAATTCCGCCCGGCTGGTAAACAGACGGTATGGCTCCACGATTTCCTTGGTTACCAGATCATCAATCATAACTCCGATATAACTGGAGTCGCGGGCCAGTTCGGCGGGGGACTGCCCCGCGGCGATCCTGGCGGCGTTCATGCCGGCGACCAGTCCCTGGCCGGCGGCTTCCTCGTAACCACTGGTGCCGTTGATCTGACCGGCGGTAAAAAGATTTGTAAATTTTTTCAACCGGAGTGAACGTTCCAACTGGTCCGGGAAGATAAAGTCATATTCGATAGCATAGGCGTAGCGGGATATTTCCGCGTTTTCGAGGCCGGGAACCGAATGGATCATCTGTTTCTGGACCTCCGGCGGCAGGCTGGTCGAAATCCCGTTGATGTAATATTCTTCGGTAAATTCGCCTTCCGGCTCCAGATAAAGCAGATGGCGCGGATGGTGCGGGAACCGAATTACTTTGTCCTCGAATGACGGGCAATACCGGGTGCCGATACCTTCGATCTTTCCCTGATACATTGGGGACTTATCTATATTGTCATGGATGATTTGCGCTGTTTTTTCGTCGGAGTGAGTCATAAAACAGTTCATGTCGCGCCGTTCCGCACGGGGCAGGGCCGCGTCATCCTGAAAATAGCTGAAATTCTCCTCGAATATTTCCGCGTCCTGTTTCTCCATGCGGGAGAAATCAATGGTCTTGGCCAGGATTCGCGGCGGAGTTCCGGTTTTTAAACGGCCTACTCGCAGCCCCAGCTGTTCTCTCAGGTTGTTTGCGAGCTTTACCGAGGCTGGATCTCCGGCCCTGCCTCCGGGAAAACTCATCATGCCGTAATGCAGCAGTCCGTTGAGAAAAGTTCCGGTCGTCAAAACCGCCGCGCGACAACTGAAAGTATCTTCAAAGTCGGTTTGTATTCCGGTAATCGTGTTATTCTCGAATACAAAAGCGGTCGCCATTGCCTGTTTGACGTCAAGGTTCGGTTGAAGCTCGACTTCGCGTTTCATAGCACGTTGGAAACATACTTTGTCACATTGTGAGCGTGGACTCCATACCGCCGGGCCTTTGGTGCTGTTGAGCATCCGGAATTGGATCGCGGCGGCATCGGTAACGCGTCCCTGGGCTCCCCCCAGAGCGTCGATCTCACGGGTGACGTGCCCCTTGGCGATACCGCCGACGGCCGGGTTGCAGCTCATCTGCGCTATGTGATCCATATTAATGGTCAACAGCAGGGTTTTCGCTCCGACCCGGGCCGCGGCGAGCGCGGCATCGCAGCCGGCATGTCCGGCCCCGACCACTATAACGTCATAATCAAATTTGTCAGTCATAAAATTCCAGTAGGGTTGAGTATATTCATAAACAAAAATATATCCCGGCCGGAAGCAAAATCAAGCTGTGGAAAGATATTTGGATACGATTCTCAATAAGAAGAGATCTCTCATTGAAAAGCGGTGGAATAATGATATAGTGCATCAGAGGTATTTGTATATTTCAATATAAAGCATAGGAGGTTTATTATGGGTAAAAAGTTTTTTGAAATCATTTTGATTATCGTGGTTGCAGTTTGTGTGAACTTTTCCGCGTATTCCGATAATGTCAATCAATTGATCAGTACGGGCCGGAGTTTGACTGCGAAGCAGGCTGAAGCGTTGGAGGAAAAACTTAAAAAAGATTCGGCTGATGCTGCCGCAAGAACAAAACTGCTCGGTTATTATTTTGTCCAGTCATTTCGGGATCAGGCCGCCCGCGATGCGAAAAGCCGGCATATTCTCTGGTTGATCAAAAACGCTCCGGACTCCAGGGTGCTTGCTCTGCCTTACGGGCAGCTTAATAAAATCATGGAACCCAGCGCATACGAACAGGCAAAGGTGATTTGGCAGGAACAAATCAAAAAACAGCCGGAGAATCTCAAGATTCTGGATAATTCCGCAAAATTCTTTTTGCTCTATGATCGGAAGCTGGCCGCTGCATCACTTGAAAAGGCATGTAAAATCGATCCGGACAACCCGGAATGGCATGCTTGTTTCGGTTACGTATATATGTTGGATATGATGCAGGCTCCTCCGAATGAAAAAAGTAAGTTTGCCACAAAGTCGTTTGAGCAGTTTGAGGTTGCCTACAAGCTTTCAAAGGGAGCTAAAACAGAGGCTGTCATGGGGCCATTGGCAAAAATGGCGTTGGCTGCCGGGAAACTGAAAGAGGCAAAGATTTATGCTGAAAAGATGCTGGCGGATAATCCGTCCGGCTGGAATCATGGAAATAACATAAATACCGGAAATAATATTCTCGGAATTATCGCTCTGAAGGATGGCGATGTTGAAAAAGCCAGGAAATATTTGGACAAAGCCGGCAATACATCCGGATCTCCTCAACTTAATTCTTTTGGTCCCAATATGTCCCTGGCAAAGGCGCTTCTGGAAAAAGGCGAAAAAGACGCCGTGTTAAAATACTTTACTCAGTGTGCCAAATTCTGGAAACTTGGCAAAGACCGGCTGGCTAAATGGACTGAGGAGGTCAAAGCCGGGAAAATTCCAAATTTTGGCGCCAATTTAGTTTACTGAATACCTTGCATTTATCTTCCATCACAATATGGATTTTAATCGACATTTGATCCTATTTTATGCTAAAATTCGCAATGAAAACCTTAGAGCCATCAGAAGTTTACTGGACAATAAATCTTACTCTGATAACTTTCTGAAACAATAAAGTATTCCGGATGGGCTGGATCCTCGGGAGAGGTTTTTTTTCTGGATTCTTTCAGGATCTTTGAATTGACTTCCGATTTGGCGGATGAACAGTTTTGAACCTAAAATTGCGCCTTCAGTAAAGTGCCTTGTGCGACGTAGAAAACGTACGTGCATTGATTCTTTTTGTCGGGCTTTGTCCCGCGCGGCGTAGATTTCTTCGCTTGACGCACCGCTTTCCGCTGTAATTATTCGTGCCAGTTCGCCTCTGAAAAACGCAAATAATTCAATATCAGTCCATTGCGAAGTACCACCGGTAGTAATATTCGGTTTCATGTGTTTAACAAAATTATTATAAAACATGTGTTTGCCGCTTCTGCAATACCGTCCCCAGGTGGTAAAATTGTAATCAGCCGGATTGCCTTTAAACCCAGCCCGAACCGGGTTAAGTTCGACATAGGTCACGCAAGCGCCCAGAGCATTTATTTTTTCGAGAATCACGCTTTTGAACCTACCTCCCCAGAGTTGTCCGGTGCGGTTTCTGGTTTCGTTGTAGACACAGGTGAATTGTCTTTGATAAGCCGACATAAACCGGCTGATATCGATCATTTTTAGGGAGATTTCCTGACACTGTTCTTTGTTTTCGAGGCTGATGACAGGGGTTCTGGGACCGAATTTAAAGATTTTTTTCATTGATTTATAATAAGCGTTGTGCCGTTTGACAATGACCTCAAGCGGAGGCAATTCGTCCGGCCCCGGAGCGTATACCACCAAGTGAAAATGATTGCCCATCCAGGCGGCGGAAATTACCTCGATCAAAAAGTAATTGCAGAGATATCGAAGCAGTTTGAAACCGTACTCCTTATCCTGATCAGAGAAAGGATGTTCTCCTTTGATGCAGCTGATACGATTATAAAGGTGATAATAGCAACCATCGTCTTTAACCTTCATTCGCGCTTCCATTTTATCCTCCTGTTAATTGGTTTAAGAAATAATATATACGTTAAATCTGATTTGTCAAATTGTCAGACGGTTTGATTTTATTAAAATCATTAATTATTAATTGTTAGTTATTTAAGTGTTTTGGGGTGCTTTGCGCAATGTGCAAAATTCTGGAAACTTGGCAAAAAGCGTCTGGCTAAATGGACCGAGGAGGTCAAAGCCGGGAAAATTCCAAATTTTGGCGCCAATTTAGTTTACTGAACACTTTCTGGTGAATTCAAAACGGTTCGATTAAATTTTTGCTGTGTCAGCTCTATTAGCGCAATCCGTCGTACGGATTAGAACTCAAAGTATCTCGGCAGACAGGATTGCGATGCCGCGGCAAGCCGGCCGACGGAGCGGTAACGCATCTGGTTCAATGCGTCCGCGTATTCCGCGTTTCCGGCCTGGTTTATGGTTTCGCCGGGGTCCTGCTGTAAATCATACAGTACTTCTTTGTCTTCCGCGTAACGGATATATTTATAATCATTGCTGCGGAGCATAAAGAAGTCCGGCGCGTGATAGGCCAGTACGTCTTCCCTTCCGGGAATATCTTCCCCGTTCAGCAGAGCTTCGGAATAATCGTTTCCGGCCATGACGCGGGGAATATTGATATTGCAGAGTCCAAGCAGGGTAGGCAGTAAGTCAACCATTTCGACCAGACCGGATACTCTGCGCGGCTCGGCTTCCAGACCGTTGGGCCAGAACAGAATCAACGGCAGGTGCATCAATTCGTCATAAAAAGAAACGTGTTTGCTGACAGCATTGTGATCTCCGCACATATCGCCGTGATCCGAGCTGAAAACAATCAATGTGTCGTCAAGTTCTCCGCGATTGCGCAGCATCTCCAGAATCTCGCCGACAGCCATATCGACCCCGGTTACCATCGCGTAAAAATGCCGACGGTAATTAATGAAATATTCTTCCTCTTTTTTCTGCCAGGTGCGCAAGGTGTTGCATAGCGGGGCCGGTTTGTCCAGTGATTCGTCGTCCTGCTGAAAATTAGGACTTTTAAGATCGGCGTTTTTATACGGTTCAAACATTTCCCGGGTTGGGTTGAGCGGCGGATGCGGGGCATAAAAACCCATGTGGACAAAATTGCGGTCCGGCTGTTTGCCGCCGCCGAAACCACCGATGTGACGTTTGGTCTGCTCACAGACCCAGCCGCTGAAACTGGCCTGCCACGGCGCGTCCAGAACTTTCGCGTTTTCGCCGCTGGCCCGTTCCGGGTTGACCGAACGCGGAACCCGGAAGGTTTTAACCAGGTCCGGATGTTCGGTAAACAGCCACTTCATGTAGGCATCCTGATAGGGGCCTGGTTCTTCGGCCAGATAAAACTTGTCAAAGCCGTAGTTGTTGCTCGGACGCGGGTCAAGGTCAACGTCTTCGTGACATTCAAAATGCAGTTTGCCGATCTGGGCGGTCGAGTAGTTACCGGCTTTAAAGCATTTGGCTACGACCGGTTCAAAACCCGGCGGCAGTTCGTGCCCGTTGCGGGTGACTCCGGTCTGTTGCGGATAAAGCCCCGTCATAAATGAAGCGCGGCTCGGCATGCAAAGCGGATTCTGACAGAAACAGTTGTCGAAACTTACGCCGTTATTGGCCAGAAAATCGATATTCGGGGTATGGATTGAGCTGTTGCCGTTTGCTCCGACACAGTCGTAACGCATGTGGTCGGTGGTTATCCAGATAACTCTTTGTGGAGACTTCGGCTTGCTCATGAGAATCCTTTCGCTATATTTCAATTTCGTCGTAATTGGCGGCAGCTTATGCAACCGGGAAGTGCAATTCCAGTACATTAATTCATAAAATATACGGGAACAATTATTTTACAAATCCGGCATTGTGTTTTTCGGGATTCTTTCAGGAAACTGCTGTTTCGGCTTCAATTACGATTTTTATTTGCACCCGGTGCTTTTTCGGTCTCGTTTCCGGTTGGAGGCTCGTTTTTTAACTCAATGTCAATGGATTTCAGATATTTTTCGATAAGTTGAATCGCGCTGTTTTCAAGTTTCAGGGCTTTTTTCAGAATTTTAAGTTCTTTTTGAATGTCTTTTTCGGTCCAGTCCGCTACTTTCTTGCCGTTCATCGGACCTTTGAACGCATCGGGGGCGGCTTTGAACAGTTTCACTTCATCCTTATAGAAATCCAATGCTTTCTTCAGTTTCTTCGCAGCCTTCTCCGGAAGCAGTTTTATTTTTCCCTCGAGATATTTGACCGCGTTTTTCCGGGCGTCACGCATGGTGCCGAAATTCCAGGCGTTGACAAAAAAAAGTTCACCGCGTTTTTTCTCCGTAAGGGAATTCGCGTTTTTCAGATCGTTTATCCAGATTTCCAACGCTTCGCGTCCATAGCTCCAGGTGTAATACTCAGGACTTCCCGAAGGGGCTCGGTACCAGTTGATAACACTTTGTTTCAGGGCCGAGATGAATCTTTTTTTGGCGGACGGAGCTTTTTTCCATGATTCCATGAACAGTAGCCATGGCCCGGTATTATCTGCTGGTGCTATATTGTCTTTGGCTCCGGTATATAGGTTTCGCCAGTAAAATTGGATTTCTCCGTCCTTCATCTCATAACCGTAGATGACGGCACAGTCAAGCTGTTTTCCGGTCGGGTAACCGACAACCGGCAATCCTTTGTCAATAGATTCAATAACCTTGGGGATATATTCGCAGATCTTTTCAGGTTGTGTTTCCAGCATACCGGTGCTTTTGAACTGCCATCCGGTTGAATCCGATATTCTGTCAACGACATCCGGAAATTCCGCGACCGGGATCGAGCCGCACCACCACGGGCCGTTTTCTTTGCTCTTCAGGCCGCGCCAGCGGACCCGGAACGCCAGGGCGGAGTCACCCATCAACTCGTTGTATGAATACGGGTGTTTCGTCACTTTGCATGCCGCTTCCAGTGCTGCCGCGAAGGAGCACACTCCTGGCTTGCCCCATGAGATTACCGGAACGCCAGCAATGATTTTTTTACGGTTACTTGCGGTGTCTGTTGCTGAAACAACAATTTCTGAATCCTTCATCTGCAAGGCTTTGCTTATTTCAGTGATCGCTTTTTGTTCGAGTTTAAGCATTTCAAGTACCGCTTCCGTTCCGGCTTTGCGTTTGATTGGGCTGATCAGGAATTTTTTTGCATCCGCATAAAGAGTAGCATCCCGCCATTGTTTATTCCCGGGATTGACTTTTTTAGTTTTGATAAATGGTTTAAAAACCTTTTGCGCCAACTCGACTTCCTGCCGATAGGCTGTCGCTGCCGCTTTCAGATTGCGGGCCGACTCAGGAAAAATCTCCGCTGTTTTGACGCAGAATTCCGCCGCGGCGGACCGGCCGGTGATAATCTGGTTTATCTGCCACGAAAGATTACTCATGTCATAAAAACCGTATGGATTGCCGTCCGCTTCTTCTTTGCGAAGCGCGTTTGGATAGTCCAGATTACTCAGGTTTTCGGCCAGCTTCAGATAGGCTTCCTGTCCGAAACTGTAAGTTACATTTCCATAAGCCCGGGTAGAAAATGCAGGTGCGTTGAAAATCTTAACGGCTTGTTTCAGCGCGGCTTTTGCAGACTTTTTACCATTCGGTTTTTTGCCGGGCTTGCCGGGAATAAAAGCCGCGTTGGCCAGCCAGCCGCCGTAAAAACCGTCTCGAACGGTCCCGCGTACCTGGGCGTCCCAGAAGCCGATCTCTTTCACCTTGGAATCATGCAGCGGCAGCCATTTTTGCTCCGAACCGCAGCCGGCCAGCAGAATATTGTCTTCCGTTTTATCGTAGCCGGTCAAAACCCGCCAGTCGCCGCATTGTCCGTTTGCTCCGCCGTAGAGGACCGGACGGCCTTTTTTAATTTCTTTCAACATGGCGGCGATGAATTTTTCGGCCTTTGCCTGTTTTTCTTTCCGGCTCATTTTATTGAAAGTCCAGCAGAATTCCGGTGGGGTCCATTTGCCTTTGAAGCCATAAGCCGATACGGCATTAACCATAGTGCCGGCCGGAACTGAAAGCGCGGTTCGCAACTCCCAGTTGGTGGCATGGCACAGGTTGAACGCATCGCCGGAATATACCATCAACTCATTCATAGAAGGAGTATGGCCGTAATATTCCAGGATAAGTTTAATGCCGACAAGTCCCGGGAACATTTCTTTGTCAATGTCGGCGGACTTGAAATCACGGATAATGACTTTATTGTTTTCCTTTTTCGCGTTGGCAGTCATTGCTGTTTCCCTCCTTGATAAGTTGCAGCCTGTAAAAATAGCGACGGAAGCCGTGTTGAACATGACCGGATATTTCAGGGACAGATTTCAATTCACCGGCTCCAATACCTCCTTAATAAATATTGCACGATACAATTAACCTATATATTATATATGGTCATTGCGTAAAATAAAAGAGGTGATAATGGAAAACGTCTGCATCATAAGCATATAAGGCATTTGGTCAGTCGAGTATTCGGCATTCGGCAACTTACGCTCAACCTCTTTATTAAAGCAGCTTCGCGCTTAATAATAAAGAGATCGCTCCAGTCGAATGGAAGTCTCTGCGTCATGCTTTGCATGACAAATGCGCTACGCTCACTTTCGCCTGCGGCGACCAGCGATTCTTCGCTGGACCACGCCCGCGTACGACGCGGAACGATCATACTGCTTTGCAGAAATTTCTTTTTTAATAAATCAACTGATCGATTACCATATAAGAAATAAATGCGGGACGTCTTATCCCGCATTTTGCATGCACGCCTCATTACTGTACATTAATGAGGCGATAATTAAACCCGGGTTTGTTGCCGGGTTATATGTAATATGACTTTGTTATCGCCAGTTTCCGGCGGACCAGACCTCTTTTAACGTCTCAGTCATTCTGGCTTCGAGAGCCGGTTTCAAGTCTTGCAGATATTGTTTGACGGCAGGATAATTATTATGGATCTGCATTGCGGCGTCAAGCATGGCATTATCCGTGCATGAGTCAATATCAATTAAATAATCCTGCAGCCCCAGGTCATTGATCATATATTTTTTCCGGCCGCATTCGTCGAACGGGTTATGAATTACCGGGGTTCCGACGTTGATCGCCATGATGATCGAGTGCATTTCCATGCTCGTCACGATCCGGGAGCGCTTGAAGATGGAAAAAGCCTGTTCGCAGGTCCAGAATGAATCCATATAAACACAGTTTTCCTTTGCCTCTTCAGAAAGAATATCATAAAGGTATTTTCGAGCCGTTTCCAAAGTATGCCTGGTTTCGTGGCAGATCAAAACTTTACAGTTGGTCTGCTTGATCCACTCCTCGATCAGAATCTTCATTTTACGCATCTGGTCCAATTTGCGGTCTTCTGAAACGGTGCCTCCGGTGGGGTCGTTAAAAATCGGTTTTGCGTCGGAAATGCGCAGCATTATACTCATAAACTGCTCTGTCTGCAACTGATTTCGTGTCATGAAATCATCGGCCCAGGTCTCATCAAAGATATTAAAGAAAAAAGTTGAGTCCGGGCGATAGCCGGAGAATTTATTGGTCAAGCCGCGCTGCGACAGATAATTAAGCGAATCAGTATCCCGGCAGTAAACAAATGCCGCATCGGCAAACAGTTTTTTGTAAAGCAGGTCCATCGGCCATTCCAGGGCGTCAAAACTCTGGGAGCCGATGCCGTAAGGAATCCCAAGTCGCCGGGCAATAATCAACGGCATCGCCAGCGGCAGCGTATACCCCCAGATATTTTTTACTCCGAGCCTGCCGTAGTTCAATGTTGTTCCTGAATTGTAGTAAACAAAACCGGCGTCTGTAAATGCGTTGAACGCCGCCGGATTATTCTCCCGTAATTCTTCGACCAGCTCTTTGGAATATACTTCCAATATGTCCTGAACAATGGCTTCACTTTCAAAGGTGGTCAAAGTCCCCTGGCGAAAACTGCGGAGTTTGCTGATTCCCCATCTGGTTTCGAAGGCTTGCCAGGCAGAGCCTTTTTCCAGACCGCCGCCGTCACTGGTGACAAACGGCATCGGCAGAACGCGGCAATTTCCGGTATATCCTTCCAGAAATGATTTGGTTTTGCCATAGCCGGGGTCTTTTTCCGGCAGCCAGGACATGACGGTTACCGGCAGATCCGGTCTTTCCCGGGAAATCATATTCAACAGGCCAGGAGTTATGCCAATATCCCCGATATTATTTACACTCCAACTATAAGTAATGAGAAGATGCTTAGACAAAATGTGAATCCTTGTATTTATTTATTTGTTTCCACGATTATTTTTTCAATCAAATCTCCGATTTGATTACGGTATTTTCTACAGTCATCGGCATCGGATGAAGCCGGTTTGTCCAATAAAAACGCTGCCTGTTTTGCCAGTACGCTGCTTGGGGCAAGTCTTGACGCAAGAGTTTTCAATAAATAGAGGTATTCATAATCCTCCAGACCGTCACGCATGGCCTCGGACCGCAAGGTCGGTAAAAAAGTGCCGTTGGGTCCGGCGCAAAAATATGATCCGCCGCCATTGCTGCCGGTGTAGCTTTCCGGATTCCATGTTGTGTAAGGACCTGATGAGATCGTTTTATTATTATTTTTCCAGCGAGAAACAGTCCATACCAGAAAACCGTCTACATTATTGTCAAAAGAGTTTTTGCCCAAAAGATTCCGGATGTCAGTCAACGGATCGGCGTCGACCGTCATCTGGGTCGAGTACCACCACACTTCTTTGCCTTTTTTCCTGGCCGCGTCGGCTTCTCTGTAATTATATACGGAAGCCAGGGGGATGAAGCCATCTATGACACTGCCGAGAATACTTTTTTGTCCGTATGATGAATCTCCGGCCGTACTGATAATTTTAATATCCGGGAATTTTGCTTTTATTGCCCGGCACAGTTCCACGCAGGCCGGCCATTCCGAGGTATTAGCTTCGTCAAATCCGTAACAATAAGCCATATCATACAACCCGGCCTTTTTAAGCTCCGGAACGCGTTTCTGCAATATTTCAAGGAATTTTTTCCGCCATTTTTCCGGATAATGTTTCCGGGCTTCAGGCGACATTGCCGACCATGCCGCTTTCGACTGGGCCGGGGAAAGATGGCCGTGCAGCGCCTGGCGCGGAAGTTTGAGGTAGAGAAGCGGAATAAAGTTCAAACCCTTTGAACTCATCCGCAAATATTCATTTATTTCCGGGAGTTTAGGCTCTCCGTAAGCTGAAGATGAATAAATACTGAAAGGACTGATCCGGTATTTGTCGAGAATAAAATTATAGAATTTATCAAGCTGGTTTGGTTTGAGCAGATCTTTATGCGTATAAACCGAGGTGGCGACTTTCAGATGTCCGCGTTTGGGAATCGCAAAGTTTCGAACCTTCACTTCAACGGGTATTTTAATGCTGCCGGCGTTTTTCGTGGTTATCATAACCGTTCCGGCGTAAATTCCGGGAACTGTGTCTTTTCCGCCAAAAAATCTGGTCCAGAAAGGTTGTGTTTCACCGGCTTTGATATTAACGCTTTTCATAAAACCAAGGATCGGATCAGGATACCAGCCGGTATAATCTGTAATACGGCTGGTTTTAGCTGTTTTGACATAGCCGACTGGGGATATGGATACGTATTTTGCCGGAAAAGTCTTTGAGTGATCGCTTTTTAAGGCCAAGGCAGATAATTTTAGACAAACCAGTTCCATGGCTTTGTCAGGAGGAGCTATGATTACCGGCTGGATAGCTTCGTATTCTCCCCGGGCCAGCGACACGGTGAATTTTTCCGGAACTCTGGCGATGACGGATTTTGCTTGCGGCAGGACTCTGGCGGAAGAGTCAGCCGAAACAACCGTAAAATTTCTTTTTCCGTGGATTTTTGCAAATTCCTTTCTCAGATGAACAAGGCTTGCATTTCTTGTTTCGAGCTTCAGGGACTGATATTGTTTTCTCGCGGCAGCCGGAGAAATTCGCTTATTCGCCATATCGTCGAGCAGCCTGATAACTTTGTCGGCGGACGTTTTGTCTCCTATTGACTCATAATCCTTTTGCAAGCCGGTCAATTTTTCCCGGACAGTATTGACCAGTCTGATATTATCAATCCTGAAAGCATAGGCTGCCCCTGGATGTGATTGATAAATAGTCAGGGATTTGATATCGGTTTCATCTAACTTTGACCGGTTGATCCGGTAACGCACTGTTCCCCAGTGTCCCTGCCAGTCAATCGACGGTTTCTCAAAATAATTGCCTTTGCCGCTTCTCACGAGGATGGGGAATTCCGCGCAAATCCCCGCTTCCGGATAAACGTCAAGCCGGAGTTCGTCATAATCCGACCAGTTTTCGGGGATGCCGGAGGTAATGGTTCCGGGCCAACGGTTATTTTTGCCGGTATACGCCGGAGTTTCAAGCCGCATTGCTCCGGGATTAACGCTGCCGGCCGGCATCCAACTGATGCTCGCTCCTTGATTCCCTTGCCATTTTTCAACTTGTTCTTTTCCTTTGAAATCAAATAATATTTTTTCAGTATTGCCTTTATCGGCAAATCCGTTTGAGCAAAATAATACACCTGCAAAGGCAAGGCATGTGAATTTAAGTCTGGTCATTTTTTTCTTTCAATGTGGATAATCTTGATAATAATATTCAAACCGGAAAGTTCATGTTTACGGTAACTGGGCAAAGGGACTCCAGAAATAGGATTTAGTCCGGCTGAACGTCCAGCCGGGAGAATATTCGTCAGGAATCGTCCCGAACAGGCGGTTCTCGCAATGCCCGTCTGAAAATACGACATTGGCTCGTTTGCTGTTGCCGTGGTGATAACCGACCGGATATTTTGTTGTAATCGTATCCTGTTTGGCGGTATCCGCATAGGCTCCGACGGTTGAATGACTGTCCATGACCAGGGAGGTTTCAGAGGTGCGTTTGAATCTGGTTATTTTTCTGAAAATCTGGTCGGAATTATTGCTCTGAATAACGTTGTTGTAACCGTATGTCCATAAGGTTGTGCCGGAAGGCGGAGTCTGATTCGGTACGGACGGACAGCTTAACTTGCCGCGGCTGGCGGCTTTGATGGCTCCGATATGATTGCCGTTTTTGACGATTGTCAGGTATGGCGCCAGGTAGCCTTCGCCGGGATTTGCCGAATACCAGTATTGGGCCGGAGATACGCCGCTCGGAGTTCGTCCGTTCGGCAGATTGTCCTGGTTGTCCTGAGTGTAAAATTGCATCGCCTGACCAATTTGTTTCAGATTATTCATGCACTCCATTCCTTTGGCTTTTTCTCGCGCCTGATTTAACGCCGGTAGAAGCATTGAAGCAAGGATTGCTATAATTGCTATTACGACAAGTAATTCAATTAATGTAAAGGTGTTTCTACTCTTTTTCCGGATTCCAAATTCTTTCATTTTTACCTCCAATGATTGGTTGTTTGTGCTTAATATTGGCTGGGTATTTGCCTGTTTTTCAGGATTTCCAGGAATTTATATATTTGATACGGTCAATTGCGGCGCGAGTATTTTGCTTTTCTTGACCGAACTGTCTCCGTCAATTGATTTCATCAGCATTTCAACCGCCGTTTTACTCCATTCGGCTACCGGGATTTCAATATATGCAATGCCCTTGGGGGTTATTCCGCCGGAACAAGTCAGCAGTTCGCAGTCTTCGGGTATCTTAAGATCGTAATCTTCCGCGGCATCCAGTACTCCCTGGGCCAGGCGGTCATCGATGGTAAAAACCGCGTCCGGACGGCTATTGGATTCCAGAAGCCGGCTGGCGATGTTTCTGCCATCCTCACGCTCCGCGTTGCTTTGAAAGATCATACATTCGTCCAGAGTTCTGCCGTTTTCAGAATATATTTCTTTTATGCCTTTTAAAAAATTGTCATTATTGAATATTACTGAGGAAAATGCTTCACTGAATCTTCTGCAGATAAACGCGATATTCTCATAGCCGTGCCGCCAGAGATATTCCACTCCCATCCTGGCGGCGGAGTAATAATCAAAAATTATCGAGTTTAACTGCATATCGCGATATTCATTGAAAGCAACCATCGCAATCTTGCTGCGACGTAAAGTAAGAATATCCTCCTGGCTTAATGCGGAGGTGGCGATCAAACCTTTGACTTCCTGAAGAGGCACAATTGTTTCCAAAGGCCGGTTGTGCGCCGTTTTTAAACGATCACCAGTGGAATACAGGTGGAAAGAGTAACCGTTATCATGAACATGTTTTTCGATGGACTGTAATATAATGGAAAAAACCGGGTGGGACAAGTATTGCATATCAGAAAATAGAATTCCGATTACTCCGGCTGAAACCGGCTGGTTTGCGGCATTTATATCCCGCAGGAATGAACCTTTGCCCTGACGGCGAACTATGACTCCGTCTTTTTCCAGCTCGGCCAATGCTCTGCGGATCGTCCTGATTGATACTTCACTGGCAAAACAAAACTGGTTTTCGGAAGGAATTTTGTCGCCTGGTTTCAGGCCGGCCTGTTTGATCAGCTCAACAATCTTTTCCTTCATCTGAAGAAACAACGGAGCTGTATTGTTTTCAATCAAGTTTAACATTCCAATGACTTCTTACTCTTGTTACACTTCTAACACTTCTAACGTCAATGCTTCAATTATACATTCCTTTTATAGATTTGTCAATCCCGAGTTGTTAAAAAAGGAGATTATTTGCGAGATTGCTGTACTGCCTCAGTTTTTTCGCGAGGCTAATCCTGCTTACATCCTACGCTCAAACGTAATTGAAAAAGCTCAAATCGCTTTTCCAATCACATCGCTCCGGATGAATGGATGTTACAGCGGAAAACAAAGTTTGCCAATTTAGCATACGGCATGACCGCCGCTATGGCGACCAACGTTCCGCCGTTGGATCGCGTCCGCGTACGACGCGGTGCGATATAATTAAAATTTTTGTTAAAGCTCAAGAAAAGACTGAGGCATTATGAGATTGCTGAAAATACTCACTTAGCGGCTGGATGCTGCTGAAAAAAAGGACTTATAAGTCTTATGTGACCTATAAGTCCTGTCTTGCGTACTAGTTGTGTGTTTGATTCAATCTTATTTCAGCTGTCTGATGTTGCTGAATTTTTGTCTGTTGGGGGCAGGGGCTTTCCTGCATTGCTCAAATGCTTGCCTATCACTCGATTTTGCCGGCTTTCTTTTTCTTCTTCCAGTCTTCGAATTCCTCAATGGTGCCGGGGTAATCGGATATGCCTTCGTCGGAAACCTCGATGATCCTGGTGGCCAGTGAACTGATAAGTCGATGGTCATGGGACACGAAGATCACCGTGTCGTCGAACAGTGAAATAGCGTAGTTCAAGGCTTCGATTGATTCCAGGTCCAGATGATTGGTCGGCTCGTCGAGGATCAGGACATTGCCGCCGTCCATCATCATTTTAGAAATGATCAGGCGTGATTTCTCGCCGCCGCTAAGCACTTTCACCGGCTTGAACACATCATCTCCGCTGAACAGCATTTGTCCCATAAAAGCACGGAGATCCTCTTCGCTCATGTATTCCGATCCGGCTGATTCGAGCCATTCGATCGCGATTTTTTCGTTATCCAGAATTTCATTCGGGTCCTGGGGAAAAATGCTGAGATTGGCGGTTTCGCCGTGGACGACCATGCCGGAATCCGGATCAAGCTGTTTGGTCAGGACTTTCAGCAGGGTTGTTTTGCCGATTCCGTTCTTGCCGATGATTGCCACTTTCTCGTTCTGACCGATCTCGCAGGAGAAGTCCTTGAACAAGGTGGTCTCGTAGGTCTTGGAAATCTTATGCGCTTCGATCACTTTCTGGCCCAGGCGCGATTTCGGCTTGAACCTGATATACGGTGAGACCCGCGAACTCGGCTTCATCTCGTTCAATTCAATCTTTTTCAATTCTTTTTCACGCGAAGTTGCCTGTCTGGCTTTCGATGCGTTGGCGCTGAACCGGGATATAAACGTTTTCAAATCGTGGATGCGCTTTTCCATTTTCTTGTTCTGCTTTTCCATCAGTTCGCGCATTTCCAGACTGGCGATGGTAAAGGCGTCGTAATTTCCCGGAAACATGCGGATGATATGATAATCGAGGTCGGCGGTATGGGTGCAGACGCTGTTCAGAAAAAAGCGGTCGTGCGAAATAAAGATTGCGGTTCCCTCATAGCGTTTGAGAAACTCGATCAGCCATTCGATCGACTCCATGTCGAGATGGTTGGTCGGCTCGTCCATCAGCAGGATGTCGGGATTGCCGAATAAGGCCTGTGCCAACAGCACCCTCAGCTTGAATCCGCCTTGCAGCACCGACATTTGCGAGTTGAGCATTTCGTCGGTAAAGCCGAGGCCGGAGAGCAGTTTGGCTGCTTCAGTTTCCATTTCGTAGCCGCCGGCGTCGCCGAATTCAATTTCGATATCACCGCAGCGTTCGTCTTCTTCATCGGTCAGTTCATCCCTGGAATAAAGCTCCTCGCGTTCGCAATGCAGCTCCCATAGTTTCTTGTTGCCCATATATACGGTGTCCAGAACGGAGTATTTATCGAACACGGTATGGTCTTGGTGGAGGTAGCCGATGGTACAATCCTTGCCGATGATCACTTCGCCTTTTGACGGGTGCAGTTCACCGGTGAGGATTTTCATGAAAGTCGATTTGCCCGAACCGTTGGCACCGATCAGGCCATAGCGGTTGCCCGGGGTAAACATTACCGTGACATCTTCAAACAGAACGTCACGTCCGAAACGCATGGTTAATTTTGAGGTTGAAATCATTATCAGTTCACTTTTAACGTTTGAGATTGGTTGAGTTGAAATTTATTGACCGGACCATATATCATGTATCCGTCAGGTATGCTGTCAACATAAAAAAGAGGGCCGGGGCCCTCTTTGATATCGAGATGTCAGGCTGTATTATTTCAGCGGGCCGAAGATGTTACCGAATTTTTTGCTGTTGAGAGCTTCGATATAGGCGCTGACCTTGGTGTAGGTACTGCACGGGTCGATAGTAGGGTCGACACAATCGCCGTCAAGAACCAGCAACGGAACGCCTTTGGCATTAAGTTCTTCACGCAGATGCTTGACAAATGATGCATCGGACATCGAACAGCGGCCGAAACCGTGATTATAGAGGATACAGCCGTTGAAACCAGCTTTTGCGGCGTTATTGCTGATGGTCTTTACCCGGTCGTTCGGGTCAAGGAAGCCGCTCTGCATCAGTTTGCGGGACAGTGAGCGTAACGGATCACCCGGATCGAGCGGGTCCCAGGCTATGTAGTTGACTTCCTCAAAGACGATCGGGGCGTTGCAGTCCACTTCAATGTAGTTCAATAATTCGCGATCATAGAACGGCGGCAGATGCAGCCACAAAATACGGTGGGTATCATTGAGCGAGATATTTTTCTCAATTTCCTCTTTCCTGATCAGCAGATCCTGAAGGAATTGTTTCTGGATATCGACCAATTCCTTGCGTCCCCACGCCTGGGAGAAGATCGCGGAGAAATATACGGCCTGGGTGCCGCGCAGCAAAGGCGGACTGGACATGCGCAGATTATTGCATTGAATAGAAACGTCCCGCGCCTGGTTGGATAATTCACATGCCTCCGCCAGCCGGCCTTTGTCCAGTTTTCGGCCGGTAGCCTTTTCCAGTTCAGAAATGGCCTGTTCCAGTTCTCCTGCCATATGTTCGATGGCGGCATCGGTTAATTTGGACGGGGTATACAGTGAGTAAAATTGTTCCTCGATCCCATAAGTTCGGGACAGGTCCCGGAATACTCTTTCCCCTTGCTGACATGGTTCTGAGGTGGACGCGCAGTAGCTTGGCTGTGGCAGCTCAATGCCCTCAAGAACCCGAAGGAATGAGCATGTTTCCGCGGAATAACCCTTGCAGGCGGCATTGTCGAAAGATTTTTTAATGCGTTTGGGATTGCGGGCGAACAGTGCCGCGTAGGTTTCCAAAGTCAGCATTCGCACATCCAGGGCATTGAGAATCTCGGTCGGGAAAAACAGGTTGCGCCAGACGACCGGGCGCTCATCGCGTGACAGGAAATCCTTACGGGTGCTTTTCGCTCGCAAAGTGATGGATTCGAGCGGCCGGTCGGAATACAACTCTTTTCTCGGTTTGAGTTTGTTGGTCAGGTTTTTGAATTCCAGGGCAAGACAGGCTGCGCCCAGAGCCCCCATGACTCCGCGGAACTCAGGAATTACAATATTGTTACCTGTGACTTCGCGCAGGTAATACGCCACGGCCCGGTTGTAGGCCACGCCGCCCTGGAAGACGATGTCGCCTTTATAATCGTTGAATATTTCACCGACCCCGCTCATAATGGTTCTGGCCTGGGCGCGGCAGGCGCCGCCGATGATGTCGCCCAGCGGGAAACGGTTTTTGAATTTATTGATTGAAGTGGCGCTGAGAACTGCGCAGACGGAAGAGAATTCCAGCGAATTATCATAATTGACCCGGTCAGCCATTTCTTCAACCGGAACGTTCAGTTTGGTGGCGACGCTGTCCAGGAATGCGCCGGTTCCGGCTGCGCAGATTCCGCTCATTTTTGAGTTCCACATCTGCATTTTTTCGTTGTAGATCATCGCTTTGCTGTCCTGACCGCCAACGTCAAGAATGGCTTTGCAGTCCGGATAATAGTGTCTGGCCCCGGCGACGTGGGCGGAAACCTCACTTACGCGGAAATCGTAGGGAATGAAACGGGCGGTATCTTCAACTATCTGACTGCCGGTTACTACGGTACATTCCAGATTGTCGAAAGAGAGACCCGCATCCGCCAGGAATGATTCAATATTCTTTTTGGTGGCGCCGAGGTTGCAAGCTCCGCAGCGGTGGCAAACCCCGGAGCAGGTCAGACGACCTGAATCAACGGTTTTAGTTCGTTGATAAAGTGAGTGCCTGACCTTCCCCTGATCGTTTATAATAACAGCCTTCAACGTGGTTGACCCGAGGTCAACCCCGAGGTAATATGTTCGCTTCATTCCTGCACTTATTCCTGTATTTATAATTAATAATCATTATTATATTTAACAGAAATATAACACGTATTTGCGAAAAAACCAGTTTATAATCAGTAAAAAAGGGATTAACGGCGGATGTCCGGATATAATCATCAGGCCGTTCCTGAACTCTTTTGACACAGCCCGCTTGGGGCTTTGCGGGAGAATGCATTGATTGGTTTCGCGTGTTTGATTTTGATTTGCCGCTAATTGTTTACAAATTTGTAATATGTAGAGTTAAAAATACAAATATGTGAAAATAAAATTACATTGTGACAAGATTGGATTTTATATAATTACTTAATTGTAATGAGTTTGGGTATATTGACAAAAAAGTTGGCATATATACTGCGATAGAATAAATATGTCGTAATTTATATTGTAGTTTTCATTCAAAAAAGGAGTAGAAATGAAATTAATCGTCGCTTATGTAAAGCCTGAGCGGCTGAATGCCGTTAAACAGGAACTGTACAAAAATGAGATTTTTAAAATCTCAGTAACCAACGCCCTGGGCTGCGGTCAGCAGAAAGGTTACCATGAAAGCTACCGCGGGGTGGATGTTGAAGTTAACTTGTTGAAAAAGATTCGTATCGAGATCGCGGTTAATCAGGACTTTGTCCAACCGACGATTGATGCGATTATTGCCGGAGCGAAAACCGGGAATATCGGAGATGGTAAAATCTTTGTCATTCCGCTTGAAGACTGTATCCGTATCAGAACCGGAGAAACCGGACAGGAAGCTATTGGCTGAAAACTGAAATCCGAACAAACGTAAATATAATATAAGGAACAAGATGATGATTCGAAAAAATAATTTAAAACTGCTGGTACTGCCGGCCTTGCTGATACTTTGCGGCAGTCTTGGTGCTGCCGAGACAAAAGTTTCAACGGAAATGTTTACTATTAACAATACTTGGATTCTGGTTGCTACTTTTCTGGTTTTTGTCATGCATCTCGGGTTTGCCACTTTGGAAGCCGGATTGACCCGGGCCAAGAATACGGTCAATATTCTTTTCAAAAACACGGTTATCGTCGCTATCGGGATCTTGACCTACGCGATGATCGGTTTCAGCCTGATGTTTCCGGCCGGAAACTGGCTGATCACAGATTTTCTCGGATTCAACGGCTTCGGATTGAATTGTCCGGAAGGTGCAGCCGGGCTTATCGGTTATGCTAACGGCAACTACTCCTATTGGGCGTTTTTCATGTTCCAGGGAATGTTTGCCGCGACTGCCGCGACCATTGTTTCAGGCGCGGTTGCCGAGCGAATCAAATTGAGCAGTTTCATGGTTTTTTCAGCCGTTTACGTTGCGCTGATCTACCCGTTTCTGGGCAGCTGGTGCTGGGGTGAAGGCTGGCTTTACGCGATGAAGTTCCATGATTTTGCCGGTTCCACGTTTGTTCATTCCGTTGGCGGCTGGGCAGCTCTTGCCGGAGTTATGTTCCTCGGTCCGCGTACCGGTAAATATGTTAACGGCGTAGCCAAGCCGGTGTTCGGACACAACATGCCGCTGGCTGCGATCGGGGTTTTCCTGTTGTGGCTCGGCTGGTTCGGTTTTAACGGCGGTTCGGTGTTGTCCGCGGACGCCGGTGCAGTATCCTATGTCTTTGTTACCACCACTCTTGCTGCCGCTGCGGGAATCATCGCTTCCATGTTCACTTCATGGACTGTTCAAAAGAAGCCTGACCTTTCCATGGTGCTTAACGGCTGTCTGGCCGGCCTGGTTGGTATTACCGCCGGCGCGGATGTAGTTTCTGTCCCTTCCTCCATTATCATCGGGCTGGTTGCCGGTGTGGTCGTGGTTCTTGCGGTTATGATGTTTGACCGTCTGCATCTTGATGATCCGGTCGGGGCGCTTTCCGTTCACCTTGTTTGCGGTATATGGGGTACGCTGGCTGTCGGCATATTCTCATCGGATTTCTCTTTCCTGACTCAGTTGATTGGGGTTGCCGCGGTTGGCGCAGTCAGTTTTGTTGGCGCGTCGGCTATATTCGCCGTCCTGAAATACACTTGCGGTATCCGGGTCAGCGAAGCGGAAGAGGCTCAGGGTCTCGATATCGGGGAACACGGTATGGAAGCATATTCCGGGTTCCAGATTTTCACTAACCAGTAAACGATTTCGCGACTCGCCGGGATTTGAGCCCGGCGGGTTGCATTTTTTATTTTTACCGTTTATATTACAAAAATGTTGATTCGATAATATGGGAGAACAATAATGAATGATACAACCGGAAATTCACTTGGCATTTCAGTCCTGAATCAGATCAGCCATGTGTTGGTGCATCAGAAAAATGTTTCTTCGCTATTGACTGAAGTTCTGGATATTCTTTATCGTGAAATGGGCCTGCTGCGCGGGACGCTGACGTTGCGCAAAGGTGATTATTTGTTTATCGAAGCATCCCATGGACTGACGGATGTGGAGATCAAACGCGGAAAATACCTTATGGGCGAAGGAATCACCGGTAAAGTCGCTGAAACGGCTAAATCGATTGTTATACCGGATATTTCCGAGGAACCGGGATTTCTTGACCGGACGCAGACTCGTGCCGAGCGTCAGGATATTGCTTTTATATGTGTACCGATTCTCCGCGATGAAGAAGTTATCGGTACCTTGAGTATTGACCGTATCAATGAAGAAGCCGGAAATTTGGAGCCAATCCTCTATCTGCTTGAAACTGTCGCCAACATTCTGGCGGATGCGGTTGAAGTATGCCGCCAGCAGCATGATGAAAGAGAAGAACTCCTGGCGGAAAACCGGCGCCTTAAGAGTGAACTGGATAAAAACTACCGTCCCGCCAATATTGTCGGAAACTGCAGCAGTATGCGGCAGATCTTTGCAATGATCGCTCAGGTTGCTGACAGTACCGCCACGGTACTGATTCGCGGCAGTTCCGGAACCGGTAAAGAATTGGTAGCGCGCGCGATTCATTACGCCAGTGACCGTAAAGACAAGCCGTTTATTGCGGTCAATTGTGCCGCATTGCCGGAAAATCTGATTGAAAGTGAATTGTTCGGGCATGAAAAAGGCTCTTTTACCGGTGCGACAGCGACTCGTGTCGGCCGGGTCGAGGCAGCTAACGGCGGAACTCTTTTCCTCGACGAGATCGGCGATTTGAGTTTGCCGGTACAGGTTAAACTGCTGCGTTTTCTCCAGGAGCGGACCTACGAACGCGTCGGCAACAATGAGGAACGCAAGGCGGATGTCCGGATTCTGGCCGCGACCAGCCGGAACCTTGAGGAACTGATGAACGCCAACAAATTCCGGGAAGACCTGTATTATCGTTTGAATGTTTTCCCGATCCACATACCGGACCTGAAAGAACGCCGGACTGATATTATGCTGCTGGTTGAATATTTTCTTGAAAAATACAGCCGCATTTACAATAAGCAGATCAAGCGTATTTCGACCCCGGCGATTAACATGATGATGTCTTATCACTGGCCCGGAAACGTGCGGGAACTTGAAAACTGTATCGAACGCTCGGTCTTGACCGCGACTGACAATGTGATTCACGGTTACAATATGCCGCCGTCGCTGCAGACCGGACAGTCTACCAATACCGCTTCAATAGTCCCTGAGCATAAGGCTGATTTTATGACAATGGTTGCGTCATTTGAACGCGAATTGATCGTCGACGCCTTGAAACTTTCCCGCGGCAACGTTGCCTCCGCGTCGCGTCAGATGGGCTTGACCCAGCGCATTATGCACTATAAGATTGATAAACTGGGTATTGATCCCAAGAAATATCGTTAAGGGATAATATTACGTAATTGAATATAGACGACACAATTTGCGCGGTATGCACCGGGGTTGGCGGCGCGGTTTCAATTATCCGGATATCCGGGCCGGAGTCAATCGCGGTTGCGCATAAAGTGTGGTCAGGCAAGACTTATCCCGGGCGTGAAAATGCCCGGAAAATGATTCTTGGTAAGGTGATTGATCCGGATAACCATGAAACCGGAGATACCGCATTGTCGGTATGTATGCCGGAACCGCATAGTTATACCGGCGATGATGTTGTTGAATTTCATTGTCACGGCGGCGCGCTTGCCGCCAAAAGAGCTTTGCAGAGCGTATGCAAGGCCGGTGCCAGACACGCTGAACCTGGAGAATTTACTTTCCGCGCCTTTGTCAACGGCAAAATGGATCTTACCCAGGCCGAGGCGGTTTGCGATATAATTACTGCTCACAGCGATATGGCCCTGCATCTGGCGGAACGTCAGATTGACGGTTTACTCGGACAGCGGGTGCGGGAAATCAAGGACAAGCTGGTGAATATGCTGGCCGAAATCGAGTCGCGACTGGATTTTCCGGAGGAGGATCTTGACTGGGTTCCAGCCGGAGAACTTTACCAAATTACCGTGGATGCCATGAAAGAGATTGCGGAACTGGGTGCGTCGCGCCGCGAGGGCGTGGTCCTGCGTGACGGTATCCGGGTTGTTCTGGCCGGGCGCCCCAACGCCGGCAAATCAAGTCTGCTTAACCGTCTGCTCGGACGGGATCGCGCGATCGTTACCCAGCTTCCCGGCACTACCCGCGATACCCTTGAGGAACTGGCTAATTTGCGCGGTATTCCGGTGACCCTGATCGATACCGCCGGAATTCGTGAAGCCGATGACTTGATCGAAGGAATCGGGATTGACCGCAGCCGCCGTTCCATTGAACAGGCTCAAGTCGTTTTATGGCTGCTTGACGCCGCCGGTAATGTGACCGAGGAACTGGCGGAAATGCGACAGCACACCGCCGGGCATCGCAATGTAATTGCGGTTTGGAATAAAATTGACCTGATCGGTGAGAAGGTCTTGCCGGATGCGGATTTGCCGATGGCAAAAATTTCGATCACCGCAAATTCGGGGATCGATAAGATGTTGGATTTGTTCGAGGCGGCGGTATGGGAATTTCCGCATACCGAAGAACCGGAGATCGCGGTAAGTTCGCGGCATGCCGCGTTGCTGGATGAAGCGTCATTGATGCTGGTTGAGATCATTCCTGAACTTGAAAATGAGAATTGGGAACTTACCGCGTCATGTCTGCGTTCCGCTATCAGCGCTTTGGGGACGATTACCGGTGAAACCGCGGATGTTGATGTTCTGGACAATATTTTCAGCCGTTTCTGCATCGGAAAATGATAAAATGAAAATAGCAATTATCGGATACGGCGTCAGTGGCCGGGCAGTCGAAGATCTCTGTAAAAAAAAAGGGCATTTATCCACGGTCTTCGATGATAACCTTTCCGAAAAAATACCAACTTCAGATGAGTTGTCACCCTTCGAGCTGATTGTTGTCAGTCCCGGAGTACCACCTTATTCCAAAACGTACCAGGCTGCAGTGAAATCCGGGGTTGAACTTATTAGCGAAATGGAGTTCGGTTTCCGGCATTGCTCAAAGCCGGTTATCGCGATCACCGGGACTAATGGAAAAACCACGACAACAGAATTGACGGTCGCTCTGCTTAACGCCTGCGGTTATGATGCGAAACCGACCGGCAATATCGGTACGCCTCTATCCGCGGCGGTCGCGGAGCAGGGGACAGATACGGTATTTGTTACCGAGGTTAGTTCTTTTCAACTGGAAAAAGTGTCATCTTTCAGCCCTGTTGCCGCGGCGGTTCTGAATATTGCCTCTGATCATCTTGACCGTTATGATAATAATATTAACAAGTACGCCGACACTAAATTCGCGATGCTGGAAAAGGTTGCTCCTGAAAACCGAATCATCGGCGTTTCGCTTGAAAACGATTCTGGTTTCGCGGTTCCTGAACATTGTCCGGCAACGATTATGTTAAAAAACAATTTTCTATATTGTGCGGATAAAAAACTGGTCTCTCTGGATGAATTGAAGTTGCGGGGACCGCATAACACTGAGAATATCATTGTCGCGTTGCAGTTGGTTGCCGCTTATGCCGGAACGGACAAGTTGTTTGTGCCTGAACTGCTTGACGCTCTGCGGGAATTTTCTCCGGGCAGTCATCGACTTGAAACGTTTGCGGTCAAGGACGGTGTTACTTTTGTCAACGATTCTAAAGCTACCAATCCGCATGCAACTTTAGCCGCGCTCAAAGCTGTTGCTAATGGTAAAAACGTCAGGCTTTTGCTGGGTGGGCTTGATAAAGGGATGGACTTTTCAGAATTGATTCCCGGTATGGATTTTGTGAAAAAAGCCTATCTTATGGGCGAGTGCCGTGAAACCATAGCTAAAGCTTTGCAGGATAGCGTGGAGTATCATTTATACTGGTCATTTGACCTTGCGGTGCAGGCGGCGGCGATTGACGCCGAGCCCGGTGATGTGGTGCTGCTGTCTCCGGCCTGCGCCAGCATGGATATGTTCAAGAACTACGCGGAACGCGGCGAAAAGTTTACCGAATTGGTGAAGTCTTTGTAACTTTTTCTTAAAATATCCTTAAACAAGGCGGCCGCCGCCGTTGGGAGCGCGTGGCTCCAGCCGCGCATGGCCGCGGTCATAATATTTGCCTGATCGAAAATTTCCTGTAGCGTTGCAAGGAACAGCCTTTGGTTGTTTAATTCCAGTTTTGGTTTGTTTGTTTTGATTTAATTGGCTTTTTATTAAGTTCTTATGACTTTTTAAATAATCAAGTAATACTATATTTATAGTATATTTGTAGTGCTGATGATGAACAATGTGAGTTCCAATTACCGGCCTTTATTATGCTTAATTTGTCCCGGGGCTCAGATGGCGGGTGCGATGGATGATTTCATTCTGCAGATTTTCGTCAAGCGTGACGAAACGGCCTGAATAACCGCCAATCCGGACCAGCAGATTCTGATACTGGTCCGGTTGTTTCTGCGCGGCAAGCAATTCCCTTACGTCGGTCGTGTTGCCTTGATACATCTGGCCGCCGATGCTGAGAAATGTTTTGAGCAGCGGGATGACATTATCGGTGGTCGCGGCCTGAACGTCAAGGTCCCACATGCTGCTGGCACCGCCGGAAAAACGGTTCAGCCCGATAACGCTTTGTGAGAGCATCGCGGCCGTGATGCCTTTGGTCATGGCTGAATTCTGCGGCGTTATGCCCTGGGCCACCGGCTTTTGACTCAATCGTCCATCCGGGGTGGCTCCGACCACCATTCCCGCCCGCGGCGCGACCATGAAAGTCATGATCATCGGTTTGATTTTGCCGTTGAGCCGGTTCGTGCAGGCTTCGTAAATGTCGCAAGTAGTCCTGACTACCCGGGCCATCATCTCATCGGCCTCACTGTCGCCCTGACCATATTGGGGGATTTTTTTCAAGCGATTATGGAGCAGGTCGTAGCCGGAAAAATTAGCTTTCAGCGCTTTCAGCAACTCATCCGCTTCCACTATTTTATCCTCGAAAACCGCTTTTTTTATCGCGAACAGCGAGTCGGCGACATTGGGCAGACCGATGGGCGTCGAGCCGTAGTCTTCGTATCTCGCGCCGCCGTTATTGATGCCGCGCCCTCTGGCAATGCAGTCTTCCACTTGACTGGAAACCAGGAATTGCGGTCGGCGCTCCGCCCATTCCTCGCAGGTGATATCCATTAGTTTGAAGGTCAGGTTCAGGGAGCGCCGCAATTCGGAGGCGAACGCGTCAAAGAAATCGTCAAAAGAAGCAAAATCAGTCAAATCCCTGGTTAAATGTTTGAACATCGGTTCGTTATTAATTGGATTCCTGCCGCCGGTCATGACGATTTCAAATACCTTGAGGACATTGAAAAAGCCGGAAAACAACAGGTCGCCGTTCATTCCGTGCGGTGATATTTCCATACAGCCTCCACACATATACATCCGGGCATCTTCCAGTGATATATGTTTGTCACGGGTCATCGCTTCAATAATGGCTTTGTCGCTGACGATCTGTGACCGGTTGCCGCCTTCGCATAGATCGCGCGCGGCCAGTTTAACAAAGGATTCCGGGGCATGTTCCGGCATTCTGATATAGACGGACGGATGAGATATTTTTAATCCGGCAATCGATTCGACCATTATTTCAGATAACGGGCTGACAGAATGCCTGCCGTCCGGATGGCAGCCGCCAACCACTATTGTTTCAACATGCCCGTCCCGCCCATACAGCATGCGCTCGTGGAAACGAATAAACAGTTCATCGATCAGCACTCTGGCGGATTGAGGATTTTCAACGCCTGCTTGAAAATCTTTCTCAAGATAGGGCCACAAGTAATAATCCAATCGGCCCGGCCCATTGCCTCCGGCCGGGTTTTCAAACATTGTAGCAAGATAGGAAAAATGAAAAGCCTGAACCGCTTCCCGGAAATTCCTTGCTCCGTGTCGCGGTACTTGCCGACATCTTTCGATTTTTTCCAGAAGACGGTTTTTCTCCTGTCCGGTGGCGGAGGCCAGTTCATTTTCGAGCTCGTATATGTGCCGGTCGTTCCAGTCAAGCACGGCGTTCAGACATATCTTCATGCATTCCAGACATTCCCGGCCGGTATCATCTACCAGGTCCAACGCCCTGTTAATTCGTTCCAGCATGCCGGTGATTCCCGCGTCGACAATCCAATTCCAGTGCCAGCCGATGTGTCCTGATGAACAATCCGCGTCGCCCAGCCAGACTTCGGCATGTCCGGTCCTGATCAAGTCCAGTATTTCAGGAATCTCTTCTTCAACCCTTTTGCGTATTCCGGCATAACCGTAGCGGTTTTCAAAATAGGCTATCGTGCCTTCTTCGTTCCACGCGTCAATCATTTCTTTGTTCTCAGGAGCTCCCGCCTCCTGGTAATGCATGCCGACCAGCAGCTCATCGTCAAGCAGAATGACTGGTTCATTAACAAGGGCATACGCGAGCGAAAGAGCGTGACGTTTCCATAATGATTTCTCTTCTTTATACAAGTCGAAGTAGGCATAATTCAAGTTTTTAACCTTTGGCGAGATAATATTCTTTTTTATCCGCAGACTGGAATCTTTCAGGAATTTTCGGGTTTTTCCGGGTAACGGCAACCCCAGTTTTTCTGTACTTTTCATGGTAAATAATCTTAATTATTTTGTTTTGTAATAGTTGGCTTTATTGCTTATTTATATAAGATATGCTATATTTATTAAAACGACAAGTGGTAAAAACTATTATCTATTGGTGAGAGCTATGGATATTGCAGGTTCCCGGATAATCAAGTATATTCTGGATTTCCAGACTCCGCCGGCGACAATATACAAACCGCGGGAAATCAAGCCGGAGACGGAGGAGGTTGAGGTAATTGTTGCCGGTTACGGGATTCTAAAAAAAGGTGATATGAGTGTCCTTTGCGGTCCTGGTTCGGCGGTCTGGTATTATTCCGGCGAAAAGGTTGAGGCTGAATCAGATCCGGTCAAACCATATAGGACCTTTGTATTCAGCTTTCAGGCACGCGACAGGCCGCAAACCCTGATGCCGTTTTATTTTGAATGGGAGAATATCGCTTCCTGCATTAACTTCTGCCGGGAGGCGTTCAATTCATATCAAATGGAGGATATGGCTGCGGATTTACTTTCCAATTGCGTATATGCCCGGATGCTTTGGGAGGCGACGCGATTTTCACGCAAAAAACAGGATTCCGAAAGACCGCAGTCGCTGCAAAAAGCGATCAGTCACATTGACAAACGTTTTGCTGAAAAAATCAATATAGACGATATTGCCGTTGCCGCTGGAGTAAGCACTTCTTATTTACATTGTTTATTCAAAAAACATTTTGATACCTCGCCGGTCCAATATTTGCTGAAACTGCGTTTGAGTAAAGCGGCCGAGCTGCTTCTGAATACCTCTGATTCCGTCAAGCAAATCTGTT
The DNA here is from genome assembly GCA_963678305.2 of Victivallales bacterium. GTDB lineage: Bacteria > Verrucomicrobiota > Lentisphaeria > Victivallales > Victivallaceae. Next base: position 8,563 of record CAXXVV010000008.1, on the reverse strand, counting down.
TTGCAGTCGGATTTGCGGATATGAAAAACTTTTGCAGTTATTTCAAACGCCACTACCGGCTTACGCCGACCCAGTACAGAAATCTGCATCCGCAAAATATATTTTCTCAAAAAAGCGGCTGATGCCGGATCTTGTTTATTACTGTTTTCTGCATCGATTTACTGTTTTTGTGTTATTAGCTTAAGTTATTAATGGTTAGCGTTTTATATAATTTATATAAATTAAGTGATGATATATTATGAAAAAGATGAATAGAATGGGATTGAGCGCGTAAGGCGGGTTTCCGAACAGTAGGCTGTATTGTGTACGAAAGCGTTCGAATATTGTAAATTCTCTCTTTAATAATGCTTATAGAGGTTGGATTCCCGATTTTTTTATGATATTATAACGCTTGGATTTTATTTGTAAGCAGGAGAATTTCATGAAGCCTAAAAATATAATTTTTTTGATGACCGACCAGCATCGGCTGGATTGCGTTTCTTATGCCGGATCACATCGGGTTGAGACTCCCAATATTGACCGGATTGCCGAAAGCATCGGTTTTACCGGCTGCCGTACTATCAATCCGATTTGCACCCCGGCCCGGACCGGACTTCTGACTGGACGCTATACGCATCAGATCGGAACTTTGGCGATGTCCGGCGATCTGCCTCAGGGTATTCCAACGTATCCGCAGGCTTTGCAGAGAGCCGGATATTACACCGCGGGGATCGGCAAGTTTCATTTTCTCCAGACCTGGCAATGGCGGGCGGGCAGACAGCGCGGTATCAATCTTTATGAACTTGAAGACGAGATGAAAAAATATGGTTTCGACTATATTTGGGAGTCCTCCGGCAAACAGTTGGCCCGTCAGAATTATTGTCATTACTGCAAATACCTGGATGACCTGGCCCTGCTTGACCAATATCGGGATTTTGTTGATTCAGCCGGAAGTAATTACAGCCAATTACACAACTATGATATCGAGCAGACCAACGGCGCGCCGTGGCCGTTTGCGGAAGAACATCATGTGGAAGTTCAGACCGCGAATGAAATAATCGGACAGATCGAAAACCGTCCAGCCGATAAACCGTTTTTTATTTTTGGTTCGTTCTGCAGTCCGCATAAACCGTTCGATCCGCCGCAGCGCTACCTTGACATGATTCCGGATGAGGAACTTGAACTGATCCCTGGAGATATTGAGATTCCCTCTGAGATGTGCGATAAACTCCGGATGATGGCCCGTTCCTATCTGGCGACAATTAAATTTACCGACGACCAGATCGGCCGGGTCTTTGACGCGCTGGAAAAGGAAGGTCTGCTGGATGAGACGGTTATCATGTTTACGACCGACCACGGCGAGATGGGCGGGGATCATTGTCGTAAACAGAAAGGTATTTATTATAAAGAGTCGATTCTGGTGCCAACCGCAATCCGCCATCCTGATTATCTGGATAAACGACTGGTCGCGACTCCGGTCGAGATTACCGATCTGGCCGCGACTATTCTTGATCTGGCCGGACTTGATCCGGTCGAGGCATTATCAATTCCGTGGCCAGTGTTCAACAATCGAATTCCTTGTCGCAGCCTGATGCCGATTGTCAGGGGGGAGACGGACCGCATTCGTGATTTCGCTTTTTCCGAATGCGGCGGTGCCTGGGCCGTTATCGTGGATGAAAAATACAAATACGTGCGCATGCTTGAATATGAGCGGCCGGGAGAGTATGAGGAACTGCTTTTCGATCTTGAGAATGACCCGGATGAACTGGTTAATATTGTCGACACTCCTGAAGGGCAGGGCGTTCTTCAGAAGTACCGGGACCGGCGTGACTGGATTATGGATAACACCCCGCCGTGCCAGACCCGCTGGGCGCCTTTGATGGGCGAATAAAAAATCTATTCCGTTCAAATAGTCGGCCACGAATGATTTTTATACTTGTAAATAAAACCTTACAGCGTATATTTACAACATGGAAATCGCAGGAAAAAAAATACTTGTAACCGGCGGCGCGCTTCGTGTCGGCGAAGCTCTTTGCCGCGGACTTGCGGCGGCGGGGGCCAAAATAATCATCCATTGCAACAATTCGCGTGACGCGGCCGGGCAACTGGCGCGTGAAATCAACGCCGATGTGATCAGTCGTGACTTCTCCTGCGCGGACAACGCCGCTGATATTTTCCAGGAGTCAGGACCGGTTGATGTTTTGATAAACAATGCTTCAGTCTTTGAATGCGAGTCGCTCTGCGACGAGTCAATGGCCCATTGCCGGGAACAGTTCGAAGTCAACTTTTTCGCCCCTCTGGTTTTGATGCGGGAATTTTACCGTCAGTGTTCCGGTGTAGGCTGCATTATTAATTTTCTCGATCAGGAGGTAGCGAAGCAAACCGGGCGCGGCGGCGGTTATTCGTTGTCCAAAAAAGCGCTGCGTGACGCCACGCTGCAGGCGGCATGTGATTTTGCCCCTAAGGTCCGGGTCAACGGCATTGCTCCGGGACCGGTGCTGCCGCCGGTCGGCATGGAGGATTCGAAAATGATCAAAACCCTGCCGAAAGTTCCGCTTGGGCGTCCGGTCGCGCTTGAGGATATTGTGGCGGCCGTGGAGTTCTTGATTCGGAATGAATCGATAACCGGCGCGGTTGTACCGGTTGATTGCGGACAAAGTTTGAAATAAACAGTAAGGATGTTGGATGGGCAATGTAATCAGTGTCGCGGGTGTAATAGTATTTTGCCTGATAGCATGGGGCATCAGTTCTGATCGAAGAAAGATCAACTGGCGTCCGGTTATTGCGGGGATTGTCCTGCAGCTTTTGCTGGCATTGCTGGTTTTTCAGGCTCCCGGCAGTCGTCTGGTTTTCGTTAGTCTGAGTAATTTTGTCAATCATGCTCTGGAAGCGTCGCGTGAAGGAGTGGTGTTTGTTTTCGGGGATTTGGCCGAGGTAAAGTCAAAGATCGGTTTTTGCCTGGCATTCCAGGCGCTGCCGTTCATTGTGGTTTTCGCTTCGTTAATGGCCTTGCTCTACTATACAGGCTTGATGCCTTTCATTATAAGACATCTGGCTAAATTTATTCATAAAGTATTCGGGACCAGTGGCGCGGAATCGATGTGCGCCGCGTCGAATATTTTTGTCGGGATTGAATCCTGTACTACGATCCGCCCTTATCTGGCCGGGTTGACCCGTTCCGAGGCTTTTCTTATTCTGGTTGCCGGAATGTCCACGGTCGCGTCAAGCGTTATGGCGGTTTACGTATCATTTTTGAATAATGTTTTTCCGACGATTGCCGGACATCTGGTCAGCGCCAGTTTTTTGTCGATTCCTGCCGCGTTCACCGTGTGTAAACTGATGGAACCGGAAACGGGTGAACCGCTGACGGCCGACTGGCACAAAGTCAAGATTCACCGGGAAGAAACTCCCGGCGGATTTACCGAAGCCTTGTTGAACGGGGCGAATGACGGCGGTAAGCTGGCCTGGGGAGTTACGGTAACGCTGCTGGCATTCATCGGCATTCTCGGAATGCTCAAAGCGCTGCTTCATGCCTGCTGTGGCGACAGCATAACGGTTACGCAATTACTCGGTTATATTTTTTATCCGTTCACCTGGTTGTGCGGGGTTCCCGGCAAGGATGTTCCGGCGGTCAGTGACTTGCTCGGGACGCGCCTGATTATGACGGAAGTTCCGGCTTATTTTAAGCTGGCTGAAATCGCGGATAAACTGGAGCCGCGTTCCTTGATCATCGCCAGTTACGCGCTTTGCGGTTTTGCCCATATTGCGTCGATGGCGATTTTTATTGGTGGAATTTCAATGCTCGCTCCGAACCTGCGTTCACTGTTGGCTAAAATCGGGTTTAAGGCTTTACTGGCGGCGACCCTGGTTACTCTGATGACCGGCGCGGTGGCGGGAATCTTTTGCGCCGCGTCGCGGTCGATCTTATAAAGGTGAGGATATTATATGTCGACAGGACCAGTCCCGGGCGGAAATTTAAAAAAAACACTTAACCTGATAGATGTTTTCAGCATTTCTTCCGGAGCTATGATCAGTTCTGGCATTTTCGTTCTGCCGGGAATAGCGTTTTCACTGGCCGGGCCCGGAGTATTTGTTTCTTATATGCTGGCCGGGATTCTGGCTCTGATCGGCGCTTTTGCGGTGATCGAGCTTTCCACCGCCATGCCCAAAGCCGGCGGCGACTACTATTTTGTCGAACGCAGCATGGGGCCGTTGGCCGGGACAATTTCCGGTTTTCTCAGTTGGTTTGCCCTATCGATGAAGAGCGCATTCGCGATCTTCGGGATGGCGGCGATGCTTGAGCATTTATTCGGCTGGGATCAAACCTGGACCGGGATTATGATTACGCTGTTTTTTGTCGGATTGAATATTCATGGCGTCAAGGAAGCGGCCCGGTTTGAAACGATACTGGTTCTGGCTTTACTGGCGATAATGGCAGCTTTCATTATTTTCGGGATGCCGCAGGTTCAGGTGCGACGGTTTGAGCCGTTTGTCCCGAGTGGTTCATCGGCACTGGCGATTCTTGCGACTGCCGGAGTGGTTTTCGTTTCTTTTGGCGGATTGTTGAAGTTGTCCAGCGTATCAGAGGAGGTGCGTGATCCGTCTCGCAATATTCCGTTGGGGATGATCGGGTCATTGGCTGTTGTCACAATCCTTTATACGTTGATCATGATTGTTGTGGCGGGTATCAGTACGCCGGAGATTTTGAATACAAGTTTGACTCCGCTGGCGGATACGGCCGGTCAGTTTTACGGAAAAACGGCTTTCTATATTATTTGTCTGGGAGCGGCTTTTGCTTTTATGACCACGGCAAACGCCGGTATCATGTCGGCTTCGCGATATCCTATGGCATTAAGCCGGGATCAGCTGATTCCGGCCTGGATCAGCCGGATCAATCCATATTTCAAGACCCCGGTTTATTCTCTGCTGATTACCGGGGCGGTCATTCTTCTGGCGTTGCAGCTTGAATTGATCATTCTGGTCAAATCCGCGTCGGCGGTAATCCTGACAAGTTATATCCTGAGCAACGCTTCGATCATAATTCTTCGGGAAAGCGGACTGCGTAATTACCGTCCGACTTTCCGGGCTCCGCTATATCCGTGGCTGCAGGCGGTTTCAATTATTCTGTTTATCGTGATTATCTGTTTGATGGGATGGCAGGCGGTTGACGTCAGTCTGGCGGTCTTGCTGGCAGGCCTGGTTGTTTTCATGTTCTACGGTCGTCGGGCCAACCAGGAATTCGCGCTGCTGCATCTGGTGGCGCGGATTACCAACAAAAAACTTCCGGCTCATGGTCTGGAGGAGGAACTTAAAGAGATTATTCACCGGCGTGACGATGTGGTCAAGGACGAATTTGATTATCTGGTTGAAGCGGCGCCGATCCTGATCGTTCAGGAAAAAGTAAGCTGTGATGAATTGTTCAGGCAGATCGCGGAAAATTTTTCCGGTGCTGCCGGGATGAAAAAAGACGAGATGTATGCTTTATTAAAAGAGCGTGAGGCCGAAAGCAGTACCGCTTTGACGTCGCATCTGGCAATCCCGCATCTGATTACTGAGGGGGAAGGCCAGTTCATGTTGTTTCTGGTCAAATGTATTGAAGGCGCAGAGTTTTCGGAAGAGAATAATGAAGTTAAAGCAGTATTTGTGCTGCTTGGTACCAGGGATTTGCGTAACCGCCATTTGAAAACGCTGGCGGCTATTGCCCAGGTCACTCAGGGCAAACTGTTTGAACAACGCTGGCAGCTGGCGGGCGATGAAAACCAGCTCAAGGATGTATTGCTCCTGGCCAAGCGTAAACGTGCGGGATAATCAAGAAAGGATTTTTATATGGAACAGCAGGAAGCTCATCTGCAAAAATCGTTAAAGCTGATAGATGTTTTCAGTATTTCTTCCGGTGCGATGATCAGTTCCGGGATATTCGTTTTGCCGGGGGTGGCTTTTGCGGTAGCCGGTCCCGGGCTTTTTCTTTCATATATGCTGGCCGGGATACTGGCTCTGGTCGGGGTTTTTGCGGTGATCGAGCTTTCCACCGCCATGCCCAAAGCCGGCGGCGACTATTATTTTGTCGAGCGCAGCATGGGACCGCTGGCTGGAACGGTTTCCGGTTTTCTCAGCTGGTTTGCGTTGTCGATGAAAAGCGCATTCGCGATTTTCGGGATGGCGGCGATGCTGCACCTTTTACTTGGCTGGAATCCGACTTTGGTCGGAATTCTCATTACCCTGTTTTTTGTCGGTTTGAATATTGTCGGGGTCCATGAGGCGGCCAAATTTGAGACAATGCTGGTGATGGCGCTGCTGGCGATTATGATTGCTTTTATCGCGTTTTGTATTCCCCATATGCAGGTTGCCAGATTTGAGCCTTTTGTGCCGGAGGGTGCTTCCGGTTTTACGCTTATTGCGACTGCCGGGATGGTATTTGTTTCTTTTGGCGGTTTGCTTAACCTCTCAAGCGTTTCGGAGGAAGTGCAGAACCCGTCCCGCAATATCCCGCTTGGAATGATATTGTCGATTGCAATTGTGACGGTTATATATACCCTGATTATGATTGTTATCGCCGGGGTGAGTGACTTGAAGGCGCTGAACGACAGCGTTACGCCGTTGGCGGATGTTGCTCAACAGTATTACGGTAAAGCGGCGTTTTTTATAATCTGTATCGCCGCCGCATTTGCGTTTCTGACCACCGCTAACGCCGGAATCATGTCTGCGTCACGCTATCCTTTGGCATTGGGACGCGATAAACTGGTGCCGGACTGGGTCAGTAAAGTCAATCCCCGTTTCAATACGCCGACCGGTGCCTTGATTGTGACCGGGATTTTTATTATCTTAGCTTTGCAGCTTGAATTGACGGTGCTGGTTAAAGCGGCGTCTTCGGTAATCCTGACCAGCTATGTCCTGAGTAATCTGGCTATTATTATTTTGCGTGAGAGCCGATTGCATAATTACCGTCCTTCGTTCAAGGCGCCGCTGTATCCGTGGATGCAAATTATCTCGATCATTCTTTTTTGCGTACTGGTCGCGATGATGGGCCTGGAGGCGATTGAGGTAAGTCTGGGAGTATTGCTGCTAGGCTTGATTATTTTCATGTTTTACGGAAGAAAAGCTAATCTTGAGTTTGCATTGCTGCATTTGTCGGAACGGATAACCAATAAAAAACTTACAGATCATCAGCTCGAACGGGAACTTAAAGAGATTATTCATCGTCGGGATGATGTGGTCAAGGACGACTTCGACCATCTGGTGGAGGCGTCTCCGGTGCTGATCGTTAAAGAAAAAATATCACGGGACGAGTTATTCAAACGGATTGCCGCGGAATTTTCCGTTGCGGCTGGTCTTGGCGAGGACGAAATGTACTCTTTGCTGCGTGAGCGCGAGCAGGAAAGCAGTACCGCGATAACTCCTAACCTGGCGATTCCGCATATTATTATTGAAGGGGAGGATCGTTTTATGCTCTTCCTGATAAAATGCGAGGAGGGAATCGAGTTTTCAGAGGAGGCCGACGATGTCAGAGCCGTTGTTCTGCTGCTTGGAACCCGCAATCTGCGTAATTTGCACTTGAAATCATTGGCGGCGATTGCCCAGATTGCCCAGAATAAAAAAATCGGTGAACGCTGGGTCAGAGCGCAGAACGAAGAACAACTGCACGATGTTTTACTGCTGGCCAAACGCAAACGGCACAACAGTTGAATATGAAGTTATGATCAGATTATTCCGGGTGTAGTTATAACGTATAAAACAATATCCTTTATGCTGCAATGCATAAAGGATATTTCGTTTTTTCAGCTTCTGATAGCTGATTATTCAGTCAAAAAGTTTACATTACTTTTTAGTAGTCGCCGCGGTTGTTGCTGTTGATGCAGCAGTAGTCGCGGTCTGATTCTGATTGGCAAGGGTTTCAATCGCTTTGACTTTAGCCTGATATTCCTTGATTTTGGACATATACTGGGTTCGACGCGACCCCTTTGCTCTTTTCAATTTTTTCTGAAGCTTTTCGATTTCTTTTGTAAAAGCGCTCTTGTATTTTTCAACAAGCTGCGCTTTTTCGGTCTGAACTTTCGCGATTTCATCTTCAATGGCTTTTTTACGACGTCCGGTTGTTTGAGTCATTTTCTGCTTCAGTGTCGCGATCTTTTCATCATACTGGCTGAACGGATTGCGCTGTGAAGTTGCCGCGCAAAGCGAGGTTACGACAAAAAGGCCCAACAAAACTGCAATCACGTGTTTTTTCATTATGTCAACCTTTCCAGTAAATCTGCGCCCTTCATTGCTGACGCGCGGTTTTCGGTATCATCTTCGTCATCGTCATCGTCATCCTCGTCGTCGAAATCTTCGTCATCGTCATCCATCGTAAATTCGAAATCATCCTCGTCGTCAAGCAATTCGTCATCGCCGAACTGCCAGTACTCGTAATCGTCGTCGTCAATATAATCTTCGTAATTGTCAAAATTTTCGTAATACTCGAGCTTTTTCTTTTCCATCATTACACCTCATTTGTTAAATAAAAATTGTTTTTAAGGGGGGGAATCCATTGAAATCAACTGAACTGTAGCTGCTGGTATAAGCACCGGTGGACAGCCAGTACATTTTG
>CAXXVV010000007.1:0-230662 GCA_963678305.2 Victivallales bacterium | reverse complement strand
TAATCTGGTCGAAGTTTTTGAAAGAGCTGCTCCATGCGGCATTAAGCTTGTCGATCGTTCCAAATTGCTTTTTCAGTCCTGCCTGAATTTGTGAATGCAGAACGGAGAAAAACAGATGTCCAAAGGCGTGGAACCGCCTTCGGTGGTCAGACTCATTTCGTCACCAAGCATATAGATCATCGAACCATACTTTCTGGTTTCCGAAGCTGCTTTGATGATCTTATTTTCGATTTCTTGGCGTTGCCGCGGGTTGTTCATGCATGGATTTCGAGTTAAATATTTGGTGTCGCCGGTTTTCTTGTATTGTGAGATCATGTTTGCGGCCTGTTCTGGTTTCACGACTGCCCGGTTCAGGTTGACCAGTGCGACCCTGAAATTAGCCGCTGCGTTGTATTTGCTGGTTTCTTCTATTTTCCAGACAGTGCCTTCGCCGATACTTTCAAAGCCGATATTCCTGGCCTGGTTCTGAAATGCTCCGATATAGTATTCCGGGAGTTTCGGCAGGGTCCCCCCCCAGAGGTGAAACATGAAAGCCGGTTGATTTTCATACACGTAAGGTAAAAAAATCTGGCTGGTTTCGCGGGAGATGATTTTATTGTTCCGGTACAAAGTGGCAACCAGTTTGTAAATGACAGTAAGCGGATTATCGATTTTAAAGTTAAACTTCCGGTTGGCCGTTCCGGATTTCTGAGACAAGCTCTTGACCAATCGGCCATAGTTATCGAAGCATTCAAGCCGGACGAGGTCATCAGGGCGTTCCAGGGACACATTGACCGTGACCGGTTCATCCTTTTTGCAGATTTGTATTAAAGGTTTGACTCCGGTAATACGATTGGGAGCTGTAATACTTAATTTATCAAAGCTCCAGCTAGTTACTTTATCGTTTTTGTCCCTGTCGATTTTTACCGCAACATAATCACCGGCAATAGCCGGTTTTTTCCGATATTCGATGCCCTGACGAAAATAAAAAGTTTCAGTTTTTGCTGACTGTTCGGATTGAGTTTTTCCTCCAGCCGCAAGTACGGCTCTAGCTGTCATCGAAAACATGGTTTCTTCAAGTCGATCCTGAATTTCCTCATATTTCATGTGTGGTAATAACCCGTTGCCCGGATAGTTGAGAAAGATGACGGTGCCTTTGCCGGACTTTGCACTTCTGGCACAGTTTTTCAAACTCAACGGCAAAGCCTCGTCCCGGGTTATTAATGGTGCAGGTTTGGATTTGTCGAAAATAGCCTGCAAGCCATATTTCCAGTTTTTCTGCCGTGCATGGGTTCCAATCACGACAAGTCCGGTTCCGGACTCAACCATTTTAAGAATGCGTTGACAGATATCCTGAGGAAGCAGGTTCCACCCGAAATCCACCCGATGATATTTAATAGCGTGAGATTCTCCGACCACAATAATCTGCGGATTTGCCTTTTTCAGGTCACCAGGCAGCTTTTTCAGCGCTTCTTTCTTAACCACATTACCAAGCTGAATCCAGCCGGTCGGCATCTGTTCCGGCTTAATCCAGCCGAGGGTCCACCATTTATAAGGCAGCGTTGTATAATAAGGTTCAATATCCATGCGTTCCCGCATTGACGTTACATTGGCCAGATTGCGCAAACAGACGAGAAAGAATACCTTCATGCCTCCTCCGGCCCAGGGTTTGGCAAACGGGATATAAGGAAGCCCAAGTTTATCAGGCAGCTTATAACGCCACGGCAGTGATGCCTGATTTTCCAGGTAGCGTTTTTCCTGTGGCTTCCAGGTGAATTGTAAAGGAGTTTTTTGAGATCCGCGCTTCAGCTCAACCAGCAGCTTGTTGTTTTTTTCAACTCTGCAGGTAATAGGAAAAATATTTTTCGGGAATTCAACGTTTGTGACTTTATTTGGAAGCAGTTCCACATCAACTTGTTTGAGTGTTTTTCCGTTAGGCTTGATTATGCTGATATTGACTTTTTCTTTTTTTGCAGAGAAGAGCTTTACTACGTCGTTGGAAAGTTCTCCAACAATACCGTTACCAGCGCCGTTGATGACATCCAGACCATTGAACGGAATAATGTCGAAACTGGTTTCAAAAGTTTTTCCGCAATCTATGGTTACCGGCGTATTGCGCCATTCCAGAGTGGCCAGTTTGCGGTATTTCCAGTTATAGAAACATTGCAAATACTTATACTCGGGTGTAAATACAATACCTTTTCCGGTTGACGGGTTGACTATTCCTGTCCAGCCGTCAGCGCAATCATAAAGCCAGCGTTCCGAAATCGCGTCTCCGGGAGTCCAGTCAAATTGTCTGACTCCTGATGTTTCAGGAGCAAAATAATGGTTTTTTCCCGGGCCTGAAACGATATAATGGAACCAACCCTTAACCTGAATTTTGGACATCGAATTAGCTCGGTTAAGCCACATATATTTGACATTTACCGCTGGAGAATCGTTGTTGACGGTAATAGTCTTATGGATTTCCAGAAATTTGTTAATCCCGGTTTCCCCGGTTTTTGATAATGTGATTGAAACGGCATTCTTCTTTTTTTTGATTTGATAGCTATACTGTTTTTCCCAGAAATCACCGTGAAGTTTTTGACTCCATAGATGATCATTGAGCAACCCGTCGGCTGAAGTGAATTCGGTTCCGAGATATTTGAACGATTTGATTGCGCCGCCTTTGTCCGGCAGCAGAGTAAAATCAATATATTTATTGCTTATCTGCAGTACAGTTCCAAGTTTTTTATCAATTGATTTGTTGACTTCCACGTCTGCATTCAAGGTTGATATGCATGTCGTCAGCGTCAAAAAAGACACAAAAAAACTCTTGAGCATAGTTCCTCCGAAAAATTAATGATTCAGGTGATCAGGCTTATTTTAATTTAAAATACTATTTTAAGGTCTGTTAAAAGTCCATTCCGCCCCAAAAGTAATAGGCCGTTGACAGGAGCACTTGTGTGTCTGTCCTTGTATATGCGTATTTCAATGTTTTTACATGCCCGTCACAGTACAAACTGTTGAATTTATCGGCGTGGCGCGGATTGATGTAATATGTTTTACTGGTTCCGTAATAGGTGATTGTGTAGCTGGTACTGTCCGGAAGAGAGTCAGCCAGAATCATGCGTTTAGTAGGGTAAACAATTTTTGACAATTTTCTGTATTCCGCCCAGAAAGATACAGCGTTCATTCCATAGCCTAACCAGTTATCAACGTCGATAACGGCATCAGTGTATGGGTTGACTGCCTTCTGACTCATACTGGGACATGAATAAACACTGTTGCGTCCGATCTGGAAACCGCTTTTTGTTGGGTCGCCGTCCTTCGCGAAGCCGGCTTCTTCCATTATTCTGGTCCAAACCATTTTGCGGACCGTGTCATAACGGATCGGAAAGCGATCATCATAATTGTCTCCATAGAGAGCGAAATTCACCCCGATCTGTTTGAGATTGGCGGCACATCTGATGGTCTTGGCTTTTTCTCTGGCTTGATTCAAGGCCGGTAGCAACATACTGGCGAGGATTGCAATGATAGCTATTACGACCAGCAATTCAATTAGTGTGAACATCCTTTTCATAAGATTTCCTTTCTTTAGTTAAAACTTGAAAATTCGTTTTATATTTTATTTATTCCAGCCCAGACTTTTTCTGGGAATGAATTGTGCTGAAATTTCAATAACATTATTATCTTTATAGCGCTCGGGAGAAATAATATCAGCCAGCAGGCTTTCAACCATTTTTTTCCCGGCTGAATGGTCATTCTTTTCAATTGACGCCAGAAATGCTTCTGACGGCGGGGCGGTGATTTTGTGACCCTCCACATTATCATAGCCGACTACTGAAATATCTTTTCCCGGTTCCAGTCCAGCGAGACGCAAAGCGTCGCATAGCCCGAGGGCGGCAAAATCAGAAGAACAAAAGATCAGTTTATGACGCTTGATCCGGTCAATTATTTTACAGGCAACATTAAAGCTTTCACGCCAGGCCATACCGGAAAAAGACGGTGATTTGAAGAAATATTCTTCTTCAATTGTCATTTCGTATTTTTGAGCATAAGGCTGAATATTCATTCGCGGGTGGTCGTTCAATAAACCCAGCGACAGGGTCGCCAGACTTTCAAACCCGCGAGTCCTGAATGTTTGGAACATCGTATCAAAGGCGTTGTGGTCATCAATGTGTACACAAGTAATACCGGACTGGGTATGACGAATCGGACTGTCAGAAACATAAGTAGCAACAGGAATTTTTCTTTTCGCAAGTTCATCCATCGTTCGCATTCCCATCAGTGACGCGCCAATAAAGTAAGCATCCGCGTGGCTGCTGCGGATAGTCTTTACCGTTTCCATATCAAATTCTCCGCCTTCAATTGGTAGCAGAATTGTCTGGTAATTATTGCGGACTGCTTCACGACAAAATTCACCGAGAAACAGCGAGAGGTTGTGTGAACTTAAATCAGCTTCAAGGTTGTGCAGGATAATCCCTAACTGAAAGCTTTTGCCATGTGCTAGAGAGCGGGCCGAACTTCGAGGTTCATATTCATATTTTTCAGCAATAGCCATAATCCGGTCTCTCACTTCTTTGGAAATAAGTTTTTGCTTTTGAGTGCTGAAAGCTCGAGACACCGTTGATGCATTGACATTTGCCAGTGCGGCTATTTCTTTTAATGTTATTGTTTGTTTTTTCATAAGAGATTGTTTTGTTGTTTTATGCAACCGGTTGCATAAGTTTTACTATATTATAGGTGATTGATATTGAAAAGTCAACCGTCTATCAACAAAAACACTGAAAAAATGAAATTTAACAAGAGTTTTTAGCGAGGATGGACTGGAAGTGAACAGAAAAGATATGTGATTAAAAGGTTTAAAATTTGAAAATAGACATGGAAGAAATATCACCCCTGTAATTTACGGAAGCAGTAGATCACGGTTCCGGCGGGGCTGAGGCCGCGGCTTAATTGTTTTTTGTTCATTCGAGCGGGATTGTCGAATTTTGCGCCCATTTCACGGATGAATAATTTGGAGCCTAATATCGCTCCGTCGCTGAAGTGACGGGTGCGGCGCAGAAAACGGACCGGCATCGATTCTTTGCGTTTGGCTTGTTCTTGCGCCTCGAATATCTCTTCACTCGTGGCTCCGCTTTCCGCCGCGACGATTCGCGCCAGTTCACTGCGGAAATAGTTGAATAGGTCGTTGTCGGTCCATTCCGAGGTGTCGCGATGCCAGATGTTTTGTTTGAGATGTTTGACGAAATTGGCATGAAAAAGGTGTTTGCCGGTGCCGTTGTAGCGGCCCCAGGTCGTGAAATGGTAGTCGGCCGGATCGGTGGTCAGGCCGGCGCGGACGGGGTTTAATTCTACATATAAAACGCACGCTTCCAGGGAGTTGCGACTGTCGAGGATGACGCTTTTGAATTTATTGGCCCAGAGTTTGCCGATGCGGTCGCGGGACTGGTTGTAGACGACGGTGAAACGTTGTTGGAAGGCGCGCATAAAGTAGCTGATGTCGATCATTTTCAGGCCGGTTTCGCGGCATATTTCCAAGTCGGCCGGGTTGATTTTCGGCATTTGTTTCGGCGCGTAGGTGAATCTATCCAACATGCTGCTATAGTATGAGTTATGGCGTTTGGCAACCTCCTCGATCGATGGCAATTCGTCCGGTCCGGGAGCGTAAACGACCAGATGGAAATGGTTGCCCATCCAGGCGGCTGAGATGACCTCGATCAGAAAATATTCGCAAAGGTTTTGGAGCAATCGGAAGCCGTACTCCGTATCGACCTGGTTGAACGGGTGTTCGCCTTTGCAGCCTGAGGCCCGGTTCATCAGGTGGTAGTAGCAGCCTTCGCCTGTAACTTTCATGCGCGTTCCGCGGCCTGACATGATTTTTTCCTCCGTTGGTTGACGAGTTTACGGTTAATATTGTCAAATTTAAGTATTATGTGGTTTCATAATTTTTTATAAGAAATTAAATATTAAGGATTAATGAGATTAGAAAAGGGAGTCTTGAATCATGCTTGCAGGGATGAATTCAACGAATTTTTTATGAAGCTCTTCCAGTTTGTTTAAGTAATAGGGGATATTTTCATCACGTTGCTCTGGAGCGTCGTGCAGTAGCCTGGAGTTATCCACGACCGATGCCTTTTTCTTGTCGCCGGTGATATAAAACGCCACTTGGTCGCCGCGGCGGTAATCGCGGTCGGACTCCGAAACCAGTTCATACGCGGCGGAACGCCGTCCTTTGCCGGAGTCCAGTTTGCGGCGATAATTCTCAGGTGAATCAGCTAAAGTTTCGGTTTTTGCCAGTTTTTCCAATGGCCATTCCCGGTTTTCGATTGCTTTGCGGCAGGCGTAATAATATTCCTCGATTTCATTGGCGCGACCGGTCAGCAGCTTGGTTATTGCCTCTGCGATATAATCACGCTGGAATGGTTCAAGGCCACGGGATTTGAGCGCCGCCCCGGCAATACTGATTTCACCGTTTTCTCCCAGCAAAGCATAATTTTTACTTTTGTAACAGAACATAGCCTGATAAATGGAGTCGAGCTCGACCTCGATTCCCTGTGGTAGTGCGGATTGGATTTCCTGTTCCATCGCATACGGGACCGGGGCATCTGATGGCGGTTGAAAATAGATACCGTCGGTATCCATTTCGATTACATTAGCCCCGCGATTTTCCAAAAAGTCCAGCATCATTGTCAGTATTTCCCGTCCGCGCGCGGTGACCTGTTCCGCTGCGTCAAAATCATTAAACGTCCCCTGCGCAAATCCAAGATAGCCGTAAAAGGAGTTGATCAGGATTTTAAAAGTCGTCTGCAGGGAATTGTAATAGTCTTTCTCTGTCAGATTGGATGCATTTTTTTCCGCGTCTTTAGCCGATAAACGGAATTCACGCAATTCGTTAAGCAGGCGTCTGAACACTCCGAGTGAATCGCGCTGAGGACTGATATCGTCGGCCAGAATAACCGAAGGATACAGTGACCGGATGTCACAATGCCATACATTTTTGAAAACGCCTGAGTGGAATGCCCGGGTCAGGCCGCCTTCGAAACGTTTGGTTTCTCCAGGCCAGGGCAGGGATTCCCGGTTGACCAGGTATTCTGCCGCGAAAAGTGCATCAATTCTGGTTGCGTTGCCGCGAACAACACAATCCTGATACTTCATTGGAACCAGCTGTGACTGGTAAAAATAGCTTGGTGATAAAATAGCGCTGATTGACCTCGTTTCAATGACGTCGTCCAAGGCGTAAGCGAGCAATCTATCCGGATCATTGCGCCAGCAGTCAGTAATTTTTGAACCTTCGACATAAGTCCGATCGGGGGCGGCGACGCCAAAATGACGGGCAATGCTTTTCAGACCGTAGCTTTCGAGCGAACGATGCGATACATCATAGAGCACCGCCAGAATATAAGTATCAATAACGTGGCGTCCGTAGACCTCATAGCGAGTATAATTAACCGCGCGCTCGGCGGCGGAAAAACGCGAATTACGTTTGGAGAACGTACTGCCGTCACGACCTAGTTTCAACTTAACCTTGTGTCGCTTTGCCCGGGTTTCAAGATAGGGCAGGTCGAACCGGAAAACATTATGTCCCTCAAGTACATCCGGGTCCCGTTCCCGCACGACTTCAACAAATCTTTCGAGCAGCTCTTTTTCAGAACAGTCGCGCTGGGATAGAACCGTTTCCCAGCCGGTGTTGTCAGTCATGCTGATAATGATTATTTCATCCCCGGCCCGGTTGGCATTGGGAAAATCATAATCTCCGACGGTAATGGTTTCAAGGTCGAACTGGAGTCGCCGCAGCTGCGGAAACTCCATGCCTCGAAAACACCTGATGCTTTCGGATGACAAAATCTGGCTGGTCAGATCCGAGACGACTTTATATGGTGCGCCGGGAGCAGAATAACTGCGCCCGGTTACCGTTTTCAAATGGTCCAGAGCCGCCTGATAGTCGGCTATATTCTGGAATTGCGCCAATATCTTCAGAGGCGCTTGTCCATTAAGCGTGGTCAGTTCGCAGTCAAGGTTCGAGTCATCCATCAATTCTGCGCGTTCGAGCAGAATATACGGTTTGAACGGAATTTTCTGCAACTCGACCTGATTATCATTCCGGGTGAAAATAGCAGCGCCGTCGTTGTCCGGTTCGACCGCGACGACGTTGCCGAGTCTTGAGTCCACCAGCTTGTCGAGTTTTATCATGTTTTTCTCCTTAAGCCGGTTATTCAAATTACAAAACGATATTCAGCATCTTTTCCGTGGCTTCGACCGCGGCGGCCAGCTGGTCGCTGTCCACGCCGATAGTTACCAACGGGAGATCCGCGTCGTTTTGCCAGGTGATCGTTGTTTCAACCAGGGCGTCTGTTTTACCGCCGGGCGGAATTCTGACTTCGTAATCGGTCAATTTGGGAATATCCAGATTAACTTTTTTCAGCGCCATTCTGACCGCCTTGACGAATGCGTCATAACCGCCGTCTCCACCGGATGAAGCGGTGAGTTTTTTACCTTTGCATTTGATCGTGACTTTAGCTTGAGGATGTTCGCTGAGCCGGGTCACAATATCATAATCAAGTATTTCTAGTTTTTTCCTGCTGGGGGTTTTCAGGATGTCGGCAATGATAAATGGCAAATCCTGCGGGGTCAGATTCTTTTTCTTGTCCCCGAGTCTTACTACTTCACGCAATACCTTATCCCGGGTCGCTTTGTCCAGCTCCATGCCGAGTGCTTCCATATTCTTCTCGATAGATGCTTTGCCGCTCAGTTTGCCCAACGCATAGGAACGCTTGCGTCCGAAGCGCTCCGGCAACAGTGGATTGGCGTAAAGATTGCCTTTGATATCACCGTCGGCATGGACTCCACAAGTCTGGGTAAATACATCAGACCCGACAATCGGAGTGTTCCAGGAGTTTCGCTTGCCGGACATTGCCTGGACGACGTTTGATACGGTTTGAAGCTGTTTTTCATTTACTCTGGTTTTACGGTCAGTCATATCGTTTATGACCGCGACTATTTCGGCCAGGGTCTGATTTCCGGTCCGTTCACCGAGTCCATTGACCGTGGTGTGGATGGAGTTGATTCCCTTCTGGACCGCCACCAGACTGTTGGCGGTTGCCAGGCCATAGTCGTTGTGACCATGATAGTCGAACACCGCGCCGGGAAATGCGGCATAGAGCAGATCAAGATATTTGACCATATTATGCGGACTCATGATGCCGAGGGTATCCGGCAGCATGATCCGGTCTACCGGCTGATCCATCAACAGTTCGATAAATGAATAAACGTAACGGAAGCTGTCCCGCATGCCTCCAGACCAGTCTTCAAGGTAGACATTTACGTTCAATCCCTGTTCTTTAGCGTAAGCAATTTCATTCACAACCTGCGCGTAATGTTCTTCCGGGGTTTTGCCCAACTGCACCCGACAATGAACTTCGGAACCTTTTGTCAACAGGTTGATGACTTTTCCGCCGGCATCGCGAATCCAATCGATTGATCTGCCCTTATCGACAAATCCCAGAACCTCTACCCGGTTCTGCATGTCTTTTTTGGAGGCCCAGTCCACGATATCCGCTACGCTCTGCTGTTCGCCTTCGGAAACTCTGGCCGAGGTGACTTCAATCCGGTCAACCCGAACTTTTGTCAGCAGTAATTTTGCCAGCTGCATTTTTTCCAGCGGCGTATAAGACACCCTTGGGGTTTGTTCTCCATCCCGCAATGTGGTATCCATTATTTCGACATATTTATTCATTTTCATTGTTTGTGCCTGCATGCATATTGCATATAGCTTGCATGCTTTCCTGATTTGTTTTATATTTTAACTTATTTCTTATCTGAGATTTATGCGTAAAAAAACGCGGATTCTCTTTTTCGGAGATATTCCGCGTTGAATTTCAAATTAACTTATGATTAATCGCGTTAAAAAATTCGTTCAAAACATGGTATCTCCTGATGTCCGGGCCTTACCGTGTCAAAGCACGACAAGACCCCTACTAATACCGATGGTAATAATAGTCATATTGAGAAGCTGAACGTATTTTTTTCTGGTCATAATTAATTATTTCTTATTTCTAAACTGATAACGCCGGTCATCCGGCTGTCCCAATAATATACCACATTATCTGGACCGGCGCAAGTTATTACAACAATTTTGGCTGAAATAAGCACAGGTAAATCCAACAATTTTGTCAATAAGAATCAATATTCACGTTGCAGGGCCACAACTTTCCCCTGCAGAGTAACATCATGTGCCGGATATATTTGGGGTTTAAATTCCCGGTTTGCCGGACGCAATTCAATTTGTTCGTTATCCGTCGGGAAAAAACTTTTCACGGTTGTTTCATTGTCCACGAGCGCCACGACAATATCGCCGGGGTTGATGTTCAGTGTGTGGCTGACAATAACGACATCACCGTCATAAATGCCAAGGTCCCGCATGCTTTCGCCGTGGATTCTTAATGCGAAAAGACTTTCGGTTGGAGCTCCGCCAACCGCGCTGGCAGCGCACAGGATTTCCCCTTCTTTATACTGATTGCTTTCCACCGGCAAGCCGGCATTGGTCCGTCCGATCAACGGTACGGCAATCAGTTCATCTTCTTTATTATGGCGACAGAACGGTTCAAGGACTTTGATGCTTCTGGCTTTGGATGAACGAGAAATAACTTTTTTCTTTTGCAGAGCCCTGAGGTGAGCAAAAACGGTTGAAGTTTTAACCTTAAATCGGTCACCGATCTCATAAACTGTCGGTGCCATTCCCTCTTTTTCAGAAAAGTCTTCAATAAATTTGACTATGCTTTTCTGCTTTTCAGTCAGTTTTTTCATTTTAACGACCCCTTCACTTATATTAAAAAAACGGCTATATCACAGCTTGAATCCTCCTGGATAGTTTTACATTACATAATCGGGGCAAACGCACGAACTGTATATTTGCCGTCAATTTTGCCGAGAGACATGCAGTATACAAAATCATGTTTAAGCTCCGTAACTTTTTTGGTTACTTTATTTTTGTCTTCAACCTGAACCTTTGCAATCCACAGATAGACTTTAAAAATTCCCTTATCAAGTGAACCGACGTATTTCGGTTCTCCTATTAATTTCCATTTATGCTCTTTTTTCATTTCGAGTAATTTTTTGAATCTTGCCCGGGTAATCTTCTGCTTTGCTTCCGGAGTCCTTCCTTTTACGTACAATTCGTAATTTCCTTCACGCAGAGCTTTGAAATACCCGTGAGCCAGTTCTTTCGCCGCTTTTTCCGCGGCTGCATTTTCTTTTTGCTGGATTTCCGCCCATTCTTTCTTCTTGGCATCTGATTTCGGTCCGTCGATATCAGTCGATTTACATCCGGCAAAGCCGAAAATCATTGATGCAAATAATCCGGAGAACAGAAGCTTACTTTTTAATTTCATATTTTGGTTCCTTGTTGATAAATATTTTTTTCTTTCAATTCTATGACAGCAGCTTTGCTGTGAGCTTGTATTGATGTTAAATTCAGTTTGGCGATAATGAAGTATTTACTGTGCGGAGGCTCTTTGTCGGGAGGAAGATTCTTTATGAAAGTGAGATCCTTGGTGATAAAAGTTGAATTACCAGGATTCAATACCAATTCAAACCTTCTAACCGGTTTTTTCAGTTCAGGCACGACATGGGTCCATTCGGACGCGACAAATTTTTTCAGACCTTTCTCCCATTGGCGATAATAAATCTGTAAATTATCCGGGTCGTTCATAAACCATTCATCGATCCGCAGCGGTTTGCTTCCGACATTGGTTAATTTATATCTCAGCTCGGCATCGTAGCCCGGATGAAAGGAACGTCTGGTTGAAACCAGACGAAGCTGGACATGGTAATCCTGGATTTTGGGGAATTTCCGATTGGATGAATCCCCGTGTACCTTGGATTTTTTCATATATTTGACCGGAGGTTCAGTGGCACAGGACGTACATAAGAAAACAACTGCTATTGTACCAAGCAGAAACTCGAGTTTGAAATGTTTTATTTTAGAAAGCATAGATCAATGATAACCTTTTCTCTTCTTTTTCCCGCGGCCGGAGTTTTGCTTGAAAACATATATTGTGATCAAAATAATCCCGGCTGACATAATCATAAAGCTCATATCCGAACGAAAAATTTGAGCTGTATCCCAAGGCGGGTTCTTCAATAATTCAACATTTAGAAAATTACAAATGTTGAGGCCCAGAGCATATATGCCGACCCAGATGACACTAACAACCGAGGAGCCGATAACAGAAACCAGGTTATCAGAAAGCCAGACCGACAATTTTTTTGCCGGGAAATTTGTATAAGTAGTTCCCAGCGTCATTCTTTTGGGCATAACACAACTCCGTCATTATAATGTTTATTACATAAAGATAAAATAATATCATTTAGTGCAAATGTAAATAGCTCTAACAGAATTTTTACAAAAATTCCTGTTTCTGCCGGGGAATATTAACTGATATTGACTGTTGGGGGGCAATAATAACCTCTTCGATGATAAATCGCAATTTCCTGCGGTCTTGTATTCCAATTCAATTTAATAAAAATACCCGGTAATTTATAAATTCAAAAAAAATGTTTCAGTAATCAATCTTTTTTTGTTTCTTGGTTTTAAAAAAAAGGATTTTGAGCTATATTATCAGTTCGTAGTTAAACTTGAAATATCCAGCTTTTAAGCTGATGATTTAAACCGGAAGCACTGGTAAAATGAGTGAAGCAATTAAACATGAATGCGGAATAGCCATGATCCGGCTGCTGAAACCGCTTGATTACTATAAGAAAAAATACGGAACTTTTTTTTATGGCTTGAACAAATTATGTCTGTTGATGGAAAAACAGCATAATCGTGGTCAAGACGGTGCGGGGATTGCCTCGATCAAGATGGATATGGCCCCTGGACATAAGTATATTTCCATAGAAAGATCAAATTCCGCCACCCCAATTAAAGATATTTTCGGTACCGTCTCAAAAGAGATATATGAAGCGGGGAAAGAGAATCCCGAGTTTGGTGATGATCTGCAATGGTATAAAAATAACGTCAGATTTTGCAGTGAATTACTGCTTGGTCACTTGCGTTATGGGACTTTCGGGAAAAATTCAATCGAAAGCTGCCATCCGTTTTTACGGGAAAATAACTGGATGACCAGAAATCTGGTTATTGCCGGCAACTTCAACCTGACCAATGTCGACGCTCTCTTTAATGTTCTGCTGGGCATTGGCCAGCACCCGAAAGAGTACTCGGATACCGTTACGATCCTGGAAAAGATCGGTCATTTCCTTGATGAGGAAAATACACTGCTGGTCCGTAAATTCAAGGAACAGGGATATACCAATCGACAGATATCCCCGTTGGTGGCTGAACATCTTGATGTCATGAGGATTTTAAAGAATACCTGCCGCAAATGGGACGGGGGATATACCATGTGCGGACTGATCGGTCATGGCGATGCTTTCGTAATCCGCGATCCTGCCGGTATTCGCCCCTGCTTCTACTATCAGGATGATGAAATTGTTGCTATCACTTCCGAAAGGCCGCCAATTCAGACGGCTCTCAATGTTCCGTGTGAAGAGGTGAAAGAACTGCCGCCGGCTCACGCGCTGGTTATTAAAAAGAACGGTCAAGTCACGATTGATCAATTTACCCAGCCGCTTGAGAAAAAAGCCTGCTCTTTTGAACGGATATATTTTTCCCGCGGCTCTGACCAGGATATTTATCGCGAGCGTAAACAGCTTGGCAGAAATCTGGTTCCGGCAATTCTTGAAGAGATCGATAATGACATGGACAATACGGTTTTTTCGTTTATTCCCAACACTGCTGAAACCTGTTTTCTGGGAATGATTGATGAGTTAACCGCTTATTGTCAGACCGTGCAATTGAAAAAACTGCTTTCAGAAGAAAAGAGCTTAACGCCTCAGGAACTCGAGAAAGTCGTAAAATATGTTCCGAGATTTGATAAGGTCGCGGTAAAAGATGCCAAACTACGTACCTTTATTTCCGATGATTCGCAAAGAAATGAGTTGGCTGCTCATGTTTATGATATTACCTACGGGGTAATTCGCCATGGCACCGACTCTCTGGTTATTATC
Source organism: Victivallales bacterium (assembly GCA_963678305.2). GTDB lineage: Bacteria > Verrucomicrobiota > Lentisphaeria > Victivallales > Victivallaceae. The sequence continues at coordinate 216,634 of CAXXVV010000007.1, read as the reverse complement.
GATGATTCGATCGTACGCGGGACTACAATGCGTGAAAGCATTTTGCGTATTCTGGACCGGGTCGGCCCGAAAAAAATTGTTGTCGTTTCATCGGCTCCGCAGATTCGTTATCCCGACTGCTACGGGATTGACATGGCCCGTCTTGGTAAATTTATCGCTTTCGAGGCGGCGGTTGAATTATTGAAGGAGAGCGGACAGGAAGATCTGCTGCAAAAAGTTTATCGAGAGGCCAAAGCGCAGCTTGAACTGCCGATGAGCGACATGGTAAATGTAGTCAAACAAATCTATGCCCGGTTTGACTATGAGCAGATTTCTGATAAGATTGCCGAAATGCTTCGTCCGGACGATATGAAAGCGGAACTTAAGTTTATTTACCAGACGGTTGACGGTTTGCATCAGGCCTGTCCGGACCATCTTGGCGACTGGTATTTCACTGGTGATTATCCTACTCCGGGCGGTAATAAAGTGGTAAATCAGTCCTATGTGAACTATATTGAGGGAAGTAATAAAAGAGCATATTAAAAATAATATATTTGGAAGGATGCGAAATTAATATGAAACACAATTATGACTGGAAAAAACAGCGGGATAAAAAAGCATTCCTGGCGCTTGAAGACGGCACTGTTATGCGCGGCTGGTCGGTCGGTGCTCCGATCGATAAAGAAGGCGAAGTGGTTTTTAATACCGGCTTGACCGGTTATCAGGAGATTCTCAGCGATCCGTCCTATGCCGGACAGTTCGTTACGATGACCTACCCGGAAATTGGCAACTATGGTATTGCTCCCGAGGATATGGAATCGCGGCAGTTGTTCCTGAACGGATTTATTGTTCACAACACCAATGAGCCGAGCAACTGGCGTTCCGGGCTTTCAATAAATGAACTGCTTGAGAAGGCGAATATCCCTGGAATCGCGGGTATCGACACCCGGGCGTTGACTTCAAGGCTTCGCGAGTCAGGCACGATGAAAGGCTTTATGCATTGTTCGGATATTGAAATGACTGAAGAAGAGGGTGTCGCCAAGGCCAAAGCCTGGTGCGGTCTGGATAATCAGGATTATGCGGCCAAGGTTTCATGCAGTGACCTATTCCAATGGGATACCAAGGGGGATTTGACTGCGTCATGGGGCGTAGCCGATGAATTGCCCCCGGTGGAATACCGGATCGCGGTTTACGATTTCGGAATTAAATGGAATATTCTGCGCGGCTTGCGGATGCAGGGCATGGAGTGTACCGTGTTCCCGGCCAAAACTCCGGCGGCGGAACTGCTCAAGATGAAGCCTGACGGCGTCTTTTTCTCGAATGGCCCGGCTGACCCGGCTGCGGTATCTTACGCGATCAAAGCCGGACAGGAATTGATCGGCAAAGTACCGATTATGGGAATCTGCCTTGGGCATCAGTTGCTTTCTCTTGCATGCGGAGCCAGGACTTACCGTTTGAAGTTCGGCCATCACGGTTGCAATCACCCGGTAAAGGATTTAACCACGGATAAAGTGGAAATTACCAGTCAGAACCATAACTTTGCGGTTGATATCGATACAATTCCAAGCTGTCTTGAGGTAACCCATATCAACTTGAACGATAATACCGTGGAAGGTATTTCTCATAAAACCGAACCGATGTTCGCGATTCAGTATCATCCGGAAGCGGCCCCGGGGCCACATGATCCGGCTTATCTGTTTGACCGCTTTAAGGAGTTGATCGGTCGCTGAATTTAACAGAAGGGGGGCTTAATGGGTAATGAAAACCGTGATTTCAGGGATTCGGCTGAAGCCGGAACCCTGAAAATGCTTGAAGAAGCTGACGATATGGTCGCTTCAGGTTGTGTCAGGGTGTTGAAAAATCGTACTGGAAGATATGTTCTTGAAGCAATTTTTCTGACTATTTCAACGCTTTGTCTTTTGAACTCATTCCTGCCTTTACCCCTTGGTCTGCTCGGAGTGATTCCGTTCAGCTGGGTCTGGCCGATGCTGCTGGGCGGTCTGGCTGTTCTGCTGGTTATGCGGGTAGTCAAAAGCTTCATTATAAAAATTTACCTGCATAAACGACCGCAAAGTCTGCTGAAATACCCGGGATTGGAATCCCGCCCGATAGCGATTGAAGACGGAAATACTTATAAAAAAGTTAAAATTCTGACAGAAGACGAAGGTTTTTGTCTGTTTGCGCCAGAACAGTGTCAACTGCTGATCGAAGGCATTATGTTCCGTTATATCATTTTCGCTGAGGATGTAATTTCGATTGAACCGGTTTCCGGTTATGCGATGGGTGGGGCCAGAATCAAATGTATCATGGGCGGAGTCCCGGTGGATTTTGTCATGAGCGTTGCCGGGCAGGGACCGGTTACTTCATTGATTGAGGCGTTCAACCCCAAACACAACGCGTTAGGCTTGTCAACCCGGATAAACCAGGCCTTGTTCGGCTTGACGCAGGATGCCTATCGCAAGCCGCCCGCGATGCCGGTCTGATTGGAGTTTTATTTTGTCCTATCCCGAATCATATTATAACGAGAGAAATTCGGCGGCGGACTACGACGCCAGCAACTTTATGGCTGCGGCGGCTGACAATACCGGACGAATGCTTGCAAATGCCGATGATATGACGTTCTCCGGCTGTGTGAAGATTACCCGGGACGTTAAGAAACGCCGTTATATTGAATATTTTTATCTGACATGTGTATTGTCGATAATTTTGGCCGGTCTTGCTCTGATATGTGTTGGATTGATCGAACGTAAAATGTTTGTCGTTATCCCTGCCGCGCTGGTTTGTGTGGTTGCGTTGACAATGTGGCCCCTGGCAAAGCGGCTGTTTATGCGCTTTCTTCTTAAAAGGCGGCCGGGAAGCCTGATTGTAGACTACGGACATCTTCCGTGGATATATGTCAATGTCGAGGACGGGAAAACCTATCAAACATTTAAACTGGTTTCCGAGGATGAAGGCGTCTGTATTTTTGATGTTGAAAACCGGCGTATATTGATTGAAGGCGTGATATACCGTTATATGATATGCGCCGATGATATGAACATTATTCAACCGGTAACCAATTACAGTGTGAACGGCACTCTGCTGAATTGCCGGATCGGCGGCATGGATGTTGGGCTGTATATGACTGCCTTCGGGCAATGCAGGATGCTGCTGCCCGGTCTGCCCGCAAACCGGATAACCCTGGTTAACCGAATATGCTTTACCTTGTTTGGCGCGGTAATGGATGAGTATCGCAAACCCCCGGCAATGCCTGACCAGGCTGTTGACTGAGGATAATCTGAATCCCCCTTGATTTTTTATCTTGCGACATGTAACTTTTTAATGTCTAACAACGTCTATTAATATAAAATGAGAATATAATTCCGGGAATATTGTGGAAGAACTCGAGATTATTGACCGGATTCTGACCGGAGAAACAGAACAATTTAAACATTTGCTGGAAAAATATCAGAACATGGTTTTCGGTATAACAGCCCGGCGCGTGCCGGTTCAGGATGTTGAAGAAGTGGCGCATGAGACCTTTATCCGGGCGTTCCGCGGCTTGCAGTCTTTTAAACGGAAAAGCTCGTTCGGAACCTGGCTTAGGCGAATCGCTTTGCGGAACTGTTGTGATTATTACCGGAAAAAGCGGCTGGTATATGCTCCGATTCCGATGGATGACGAGGAAAAAGATTGGTTGGAAGCAGTCGGGCGGCCATTGGCGACAGAAGAATTTGAACGGTTGACCGAACGGAAAGACGCCATTGAGATAGTGCGGAAGGCATTGACTGGTCTTTCTCCGGAGGACCGGACGCTGGTTGAGCTGGTTTATTTTGAAGATATGCCGATTAAAGAGGCCGCCGCGGTACTGGAAAAATCGGTTACCGCAACCAAAGTCAAGGCGATGCGGGCACGTCAGAAAATGAGAAGTTTAATAGAAACGTATTTAACATAAAAGGGTGTATAAAATGAATGCTCAGAAAAACAATAAGTTGGACTTGATAGAACAGGCTATGAAGTCGGCGTTCAATGCTTCCCCGTCCATGGGCGATTACGACATGGCGCTATGGTCCGCCGGAGTCATGGCGGATATCCGGCTGGAATCGTTCGATGATATGGTTGATCTGAAAGTTTTCAGTCGGGCGGCCTGGTTTGCGTTGGCGGCGTCACTGCTTTTTGCCGCGATCGTTTATATTACCGGGGATAAAAGTAGTGACGGAGCAAGTTCTCTTAATGATTTTTACACAACCGGACAATCGGTAATTGAAACCGCATACAGGAATTGATGCTTATGAATAAAAAACATAAATTGTGGCTTATCTTTTTCGCTGTTTTTGCCGCAGGTGTTCTCCTCGGGATTGGCGGCGGATACCTTATCGGGAACGCTCCGCGGGGACGACGTTTTCCGCCGGAACGCGGAGTGGTAAAAAGACGCTTTATTGATGATTTGGACCGGCATGTAAAGCTGGATGACAAACAGAAAGCTGATATTGTCAAGATAATGGATGCACACTTTAATAAATTGAAAGAGTTCCAAAAGCAAATATGGCCCAAAATGCAGGAGCTGCAAAAGCAATTTCTACTTGATGTTCAAGCGCAGTTGAAACCTGAACAGGCGTCTGATTTTGAGAAGTTTAAAAAGGAACTCCAGGAAAGAGTCCGTCGTCATAAGGGCCGTAAGCGTGGTCCCGGTAAAGGAAAAAGGGATGCTAAAGGCTTCATGGACCGTCGCGATAAAAGACCGCATGACGCAGGCGCTCCTCCTGAACCGGGCATGAATCCGCCTCGTCCCGGAAGTGCGCCGCCGCCCGTCGAAGATAAAGTCAAACCTGAATCCGGCAATGCCCTGCAGACGCCGGAGCGTGAGGCCCCGGTCCCTGCCCGATGAAAAAGTTTAAATTTACACTGATCGAATTGCTGGTCGTGATAGCGATCATTGCTATTCTCGCGGGTTTGCTCATGCCGGCTTTCAGCAAGGCGCGTGAACGGGCAAAAGAAACTGATTGCCGCACACAACTGCATAATTGCGGGTTGGCTATGGCGTTGTATCTTGACGACAACAGAGGCGTGATGCCGGTTGCGGCAACCAAACCATCACTGAATTTGAACGATGATCCGCGAATTGCCGATGTTCTTCAGCCTTATTTAAACAGTCGGAAAATCTTGTTGTGCCCGGCAGACATAAACGAAAAATTTTTTCAGGCCGAGGGTTCAAGTTACGAATACAATGCAATGCTCAGCGGCGAAATATTGATTAAAACCAGATGGGCTAAAATGGTCGGGGTTTCAAAAATTGCCGTGATGTATGATTACGAACCGTTTCACGGTCCGGCGGGTAAACCGACTGCAAAGAATTATCTCTTCGGAGATGGCCGCGTTGGCGATATTCATAATATGGAATGATGATATGGAAACAGTAATAAGTAAAAAAGATTTTTTGGCTGCCGGTCTGATCGCTCTGGCCCTGCTCATTGGCGTAATCGGCATAATAATGACCTACTTTTGGACCAGAGACGTGCAGAAAGAAAGCAAAGAGCAGATTGAAAAAATGCCCGAACTTGATAATGTGAATTCTTTAATTCCGGGCGAGCTCAAGTCCCGGGGCGGAACATCAAATAAAACAGCGCCTTGAATAACCATTAAATTAATTTTTACCCCCGGATTATTCCATGAATAAAAAAGATATAAAATCAAGGCCGGAATTTGCAAAATACTGCACTGTGGCCGGGATTGTGACAGCTTGTTTGGTTCTGGCCGGAGCGCTTTACCTCTGGTTGAAACCCGGTGAAGCCCCTGATCAAAAAGTTATCAGCGAGATGTCCAGAGAAGCAAAAACGCGTTATCTGGCATCAGATGATTTCGGCAAGCTGGATGATAACAAGAAAAGTCAGGTTGTCAAGGAGCTGGGTAAAGGCGCAAATCGTCGCGAAATGTTTCGCAGCGCTCAGAACTTATCTGACGAGGACCGCAGGAAAATGCGGGACAACATGAAACCGGTCATGAAAAAGATGATGCAGGAACACCTTGACCGGTTTTTCAAGATGACGAAAGAGGAGAGAGCGGCGGAAATAGACAAGATGATTGACCGTATGGAGCAGGGGAGAAAGATGCGTGAAGCCGCTGGCGGAAATAATCAGGGCGGCGGACGTCGCGGCGGTCCCGGCGGGCGTAATTTGGAAGCCGGGATGTCAATGATCCTGGAAGAGTCGGACTCTGACACCCGGGCGAAAATGACTGAATTCTTCAAGCAAATCAGAGCCAGGCGTAAACAGCGCGGAATGAATTAACCGTTTATGGTTGAAACGGCCATTAATGCGGCAAAAAAAATTGTTTTTTACATGCGTCATATTCGAATGTGAATATGACGCTTTTTTGCTGCATGGTGATTTTGCGGAATAACCCAATAAAATGTTTTTTTATCGACGATTATTTTGTTGCAATATGGCAAAATTGTCATTTCCGAGCTATATTTCCCTCTAAACCTTTACTATTATCAAGGAATATGATGAACATAAGTAATAATAACATTTCTCTTGAAATTGTCGATCGTGTTTTGCAGGTTACCAATCGCCTGCAGGAATCTCCTGTTTGTCTTGAGTGGCCCGCCGTTGCACTGGGAATAAATGGACGACGTATTGTGCCTTGTGAAGCGGCAGCCGCGCCGACCATAAAAGATGGCGCGATTATCCAGACATTTATGATTGAGAATTTTTCTTTTACCGTTTCGTTGACCTTGAATGACTCCTGCTGGTTCCGTAAAAAGGTTGAAGTGGCTACCTCCTCAGCAATGCCGACGGTCGATTATCTTGAAGTAGACCGCCAGCAGATAGATGATTCCGATTTACGGGTCTGCGGATATCGTGCCACTAATCAACCGTTTTCAATGGACCCGCAAGCGGAAGAGGAGGCATCAGGCAGTATGCCGGGATGCGGTTATCCCTTGGTTGGCGGGAAATTTTTTATTGGCTTGGAACATCCGGCGGCGGTTAATATGCTTGACGCTTCCGGTAATTATGTTTTAAAACATTTTCCCCAGTGGGTGGATAATAAACTTGAAGAGGTGGACGCGGTCTTTGGCTGGAGTGATAATCCGACCGCCGATTTTGCCGGATATTTGGAACAAATCAGGTTACCGAGACTGAAAAAACCGATGATTTCATATTGTACCTTCTGGTCCGATCCGTATATCGGCAACTATGAATATGCGGTGAAATTTGATAACTATATGAGTTTCTTCAATGCGTTTTTTGAACTTGGCTTGCGTCCTGACGTCTTCACTTTGGATGCCGGTTGGAATGATCGTCAGTCAATCTTTCAAGCCAAAGAAGATGTTAAACGTGATGCCGGGCTGTTGGAGCTTCGGGATTTTATCAGGCGACATGGGACCGAATTGAGTCTCTGGGTCAGCCATAATGGTCCAATGGGGATTGCTCCGGAGTATATGGCGCAGCGTGGTTTTGCCACTGGCGGAGGAAAAAGTGCCGCTTATTGTATAGATGGTTCCGGCGTTTTAATGGATTCCGAATTTGAACAGGCGCTGACAGAGCGTTTTTGTGAACTTGTTGAAAAGATCCAGGCTATTCATTATAAGATTGACTGGGATAACGAATGCGCCACAAACCCCGATTTCGCGGAAAAATATCCTACCCCGGATCATGTCCGCCAGGCGTCTTTGAACGCGATGTTCAGAATTGGTCGTAAAATGCGTGAGATCAATCCTGATATTGTAACCCGTAACGGCTGGTGGGTTTCCCCGTGGATGCTGAGTCATTTCAATCATATCTGGCTGGCGCAGAGCGGTGATTCCGAATTTGCCTCTTTGCCGTCGGCCAATCAGCGTGAAAGCGCTTCGACCCATCGCGATTTGATGTATTACAACGTCCTGCAGCGGGATAAATCAATGGTCCCGCTTGATTGTTTTGACAACCATGAATTTGCTGACGGCCTGCGCAATCCGTTCGTCGAGACGCCGTTGTCGTGGTGCAATGCGGTCTGGCTGTCATTTATGCGCGGCAGTACTTATCTGGCCTATACTCTGCAACCGGAATCTATGGAGAAATGGCAGGTTGAGTCACTCAAACGAATAACTGATTTTTGCCGGACTTATGCCAATAATATTTTTGTTGCTAATGGCAGAATGGTCATGGGGCACCCGGGGCATGGTGAAGTTTACGGGTTTATTCAGCCGGGAGCAACTCAAAGCTGGTGTATCTTGCGCAATCCCCTGCCGGTTCCCCAGCGGGTTCAGGTTGATTTTTGCGATATGGTTACGCACAAAGCTCAAAGTGTAAAACAGTTTTATCCCTGTTACGAATATCTTCAATCGGGTGAAATAACGTTCCTGCCGCATGAGATTAAGATAGTTGTCATCGACCGGGCTGAGGCTGTCCCTGAATATGATGTGCCGTTTATGGTTGATTCGTCAAAGAACGGCTATGAATATCGTTTCCCCGCGTCGTTGAATTTCGACGAAAGAATTAAACCGTTGATCAAAGAGATATATCAAATTCCGCAAATGAAGTTTTCCGATATTGAGAAACTGCCGCAGGAAAACGGTCTCGATATTCTTTTCTCGTTAACCGCGCCTTACCGTGTGCGCGACTTCAAAATGTATATTATGATTAAAGGTGAAATAATTGATCAGGTCAAAATTAAGAATACTGTCTCCCGGTATAAAGGAGTGGAGGGATCGTGTTACGTGCTGCCGGTCACTGAACTTCAGGATAATCTTCCCGGGTTTGGAGAAGTTAGAAATCCGGACAGTTCTCCTGTCGAGCCACGGAAGTTTTTCAGTATGGAAATTCCAGATGGCGGGATTTCAAATTATCGGCTGAGTCTTGTCGGTTTTGATCCGGAATCAATGACTTATGAAATATGGGCATCCGGTTATGAAGCTCCGTCAAGAGAGGCTTTGAATAAGCCTGAGCCACCTATGTTTTTTGCCGAATGTCTTCCGGCGCAAAATCCATTGGGCTTTCCCATCGTGGTTTCTCTCTAAGCCAAAATATCTTTTTCTTACACAGTTTATGAGCCTTTATTTGTTTTTAATAAAATACCAGGTAGTTTAAAAAACACTGTCTCAAAACAGGCATTATGGTAATTAAATAAGTATGGCATGTTCGTCTTTTCTGGGAGAGGTCAACGTTTGCGTTTAAGACATTCAGCCAGGGTTTCGGCGAACTTCATGCCGATACCGGGTACTTTAGCTGCAATTTCTTCCGGAGTGGCGGCTCGTAATTTGCGGATAGAACCAAACGCACTAAGAAGTTTCTTTTTTCGTTCCGGCCCGATACCAGGCACTTCATCAAGCAAAGATTCCTGCAATCGCTTATCGCGTAACTCACGGTGATAACTTACCGCGAAACGGTGGGCCTCATCCCGCAATGCCTGCAGGAGGCGCAGCGCCGGACGATGACGGTCGAGGATCAATGATTCGGATTTGCCGGGAATGAATATTTCCTCCTGTTTTTTTGCCAGGCCGATTACCGGAAACAATGGACATTCCAGTTCGTCCAGCATTTCCAGCGCGGCGGAAAGTTGACCTTTCCCCCCATCAACCATCAAAAGACCGGGCAAGGGCAGATTTTCCTGAAGTTTGCGTCCGTAATGACGGTGAATAACCTCACGCATCATGGCAAAATCATCACTGCCGGTGACTCTGCGAATGCGGAAGCGGCGATAGAACTTAGGGGCGGGACGCCCGTTTTCAAAACAGACCATGCTGCCGACCGCCAGCGTGCCGCCGATATTTGAAATGTCAAAACCTTCGATCAGGTTGGGCGGATTTTTTAAATTTAAAGCCTCTTGCAGATCCTTTACCGCGTCTTCGCCGGGATTATCCGATATTTTGGCGAACCTGAAGTTGCGGTTGCCGACTCCGAACACCTCTTTCAAGTTTATCATGATATCGCGAATCCGCGCCGCCTGTTCAAAACGCTGCGCGGCTGCTTGTTTGGCCATTCTTAATTCCAGCTCATCCAGTAATTCTTTCAGGTTGCCGTCAAGTACCTTGATCATGGCGTTGACACGTTCCATGTATTCTTCACGGGTGACTTTGCCGATGCAAGGTTCACAGCAGTCTTTGACGATTTTTTTAAGGCAGTGCTTATGGGTATTTTCGTCCGGTTCGCGGGGAGAACAGGCGCGAAGTTTGAACCATGCGGTCAGAAATTCAATCGTCTGGCGCAGGGCGGTGCCTTTGGGAAACGGCCCCCAGTAACGGGCTCCGTCGTCCTTGCGGACCCGGGCCGCGATCAAACGGGGCAACGGCTCATTCAGATTGATCTTGACCAGGAGGAAACGCTTGTCGTCCCGCATCAGTACATTATAGCGGGGGGCGTATTGTTTGATCAGGCGCGATTCCAGGATCAAAGATTCGTCTTCGTTTTTTACCGTCTGGAATTCCCAGTCAGAAATTGAGTTCAACAGGGAGCGCAACTTGGGGTCGGCCCGGTTCATGCGCGAGGGCTGAAAATAATGACTCATCCGTTTGCGCAGGTTGGCCGCTTTGCCGATATAAATCACTTTACCAAAACGGTCGCGGAAAATATACACCCCGGGCTTGGCCGGAACCATTGACGGCATGAAATTTTTCTTTTCCGTACCCATGTGTCCTATCACATATTTTCAGCCAGCGGCAGCCATTTCAGGACTTTTTGTATGTTGCGGTCCCAGAATCCCCAGTTGTGGGTTCCGGGTTCTTCAAAATATTTGAATTCATAGCCGATTTGTTCAAGATGTGCTTTGAACTTGATATTGGCGTCATATAAGAAATCTTCAGTACCGCAGATCTGGTATAAAGCCGGTTTTGGTTTATTTCCCTCAACCAGCTTTTCGGCAACGGCAAAAAGGTCATGGTCAGACCCGGCAATCTCATCGATATTGCCAAAAATATTGTTCATACTGCGGACGATGGAATCATTCCCGTGAATGTTGTCAGCGCGGTTGGCTATATCCAGACAACCTGAAAGAGCCGCCGCCGCCGCATACCGGTCAGGATTGTTCAGTGCTATTTTAAACGCGCCGTAGCCGCCCATTGACAATCCGGCGATAAAACGGTTTTCGCGTTTTGAGCTGACCGGGAGATAATCCTCTACCAGTTGCGGCAGTTCCCGGCTGATATAGCTGCACCATTTTTGTCCGTGGGCCATATCAGTATAAAAACTATGGGCGGCATCCGGCATCACGATAGCCAGATTGTAGTCGGCCGCGTAACGTTCGATCGAGGTGCGGCGGCACCAGATCGAATGATCGTCGCTGTAGCCGTGCAGCAGGTACATAACCGGAATGTCTTTGACTTTTCCGGCTGCCCCGTTGATCCCGATGGCATTGCTCATTCTTTGTGGGATGATAATATTGGCCTGGGTGGCCATCCCGAGCTCGCTCGAGTGGAATTCGCATCTTAAAAACATTTTATACTCCTAACTTGACTTTTATCTTCTGAATTGATATGTTATCGAATAATGTAATTACCTAACTGAAAGAATCAAGCCGAGAGGAGTAAATAGCATGAGAATCAGGCTTTCCCTTATATTATCCGCGGTTATGGCAATCGCTTTTTTGAGCAGCGGCTGTCGAACTATTTACAAACAAAACCTGAAAGACGCTCAGGCCGGAAATACTATTGCCCAGGGGCGGGTGGCGGTGTCGTATCTGATCGGTTACCAGACCCCGGTTGATTATCACAAAGCGTTTGAATGGGCATCGAAAGCCATCGCGGCTGAAGACCCCTGCGGTTACTATGTACTAGGCAAACTTTACAGTTCCGGACTCGGCAACGTCCGGATCAATCATGCAAAGGCAAAAGATTATTTTGAACGGGCGGCTTCGGGCCTCCAGATTATGCGTGAAGATTCCGGTTCGGTTGAGGAATGCCTGCTGGCGGATCTGTATCTTCATGGACTCGGAGTTGATAAACGCCCGGCCAGCGCCCTGTTTCTGCTGGATAAATGTTCCTGGCGGTATCCACCGGCATCAGTATTGCTTGGAGACGCCTACCTCAAGGGAATCGGGGTAAAGGCTGATATCAATCGGGCGGCGCAGAATTATAAATTTGCCGCTGAAAAGCATTTGCCCGAGGGCCAGTACAGCTTTGGCCTGCTCTTTGAAGAAAGATCCAAAAGGTATGATGTGGCGGCCAAATGGTATCGGGAAGCGGTCAAACTGAATTATCCGCATGCGATGTACCGTCTCGGTTTGTTGATTGAAAGCGGCAAGGTTCCGGCATTGAACGGGGAAAAGTCGTCTGTGCTGTTTCAGAAAGCCGCGGCGATGGGGTATGCTCCAGCGTTGACCAGGGTTGCCGGACAAATGCTTGAGAATAACACCGAAGCTGCGGTACAGTTGCTCTGGGCCGCGGTAAACCGTAATTATCCTCCGGCGATGTTTGAGCTTGGTAAATTCATGGAAATGCAGGACGATCGGGTATCGGCTATGGAATTGTTTGTAATGGCGCGTAAGCAGGATTTTACTGAAGTTGTCGCGCCGATGGTTGCGTTGGATCGTAAAACCGGGTATTTTCTGCCGGTTTCATTCGCTCAACGTTATTTTCGCTCAGGGTCGGATTTGGTTGAGCAAAAGTCTCCCATTAAACGTATTCTTGCCGGGTTCAAGGCTGGATTATCCGATGGAGCTTTGAAGGTTTTCAAGCAGGAACTCGATGCCGCCCCGGAAAAATTTTATTTTTCCTGCGACTGGCTGCGAATTTGTGAAGCCGGCATTCCGCTTGCTCCGGCCGGAGATATTCTGGCCGCGGCAATGGTGAAACATCAGAACGACCCGGGTTTCTGGTTTATTTATGCTTCATGCGCGGGCAGGGCGGGGCAGTTTGAGGCTGCGATGTTCGGCGCTGACAAGATCATTAAAACCCTGCGTGATGACCCGGACAGGGAATTGTTGTCGAATCTGGCCGCGATTATCAAGATGAATGCACTGATCGGCCTTGGCCGGGAAAAAGACGCCTATAATTTCATTTTTTCTCACGGAGCAATCAAACGCAATACTTTGTCAATCTCCCTGTATGTGAATAATTGGGCGAATCTGGTTTTAAAGAACAAACAACAGTTCAGCGTTGCGACCGGACTTAAAATGGAACTGCTCGGTGAAGCGGGTAAGGTTCCGACGCGCCAGCCGTTCTTCGATGCTGAGACCGGGCAAAAAGTTTTGAATCCTGGTGTAATTCCCGAGCCGGTTTTGAAAATTAATCTTAATCCAGCTGGTAAATAAACACGATTAAGTCAGTACAGGAGGGGGCTGATATGCCTTTTTATAATATTATTTTGTTCCTGTTCCTGCTGTCTACCAGCTTTTTTCTGCTGCTGATTATTCCCTTTCCATGGAATATCGCGGTCTTTACAGTTTGCTTCCTGACGGATATTACCATAATCTATGGAAGGGTTAAAAATCATGGAAACGGGGTTGAGAAAGAGGTCAACGATTCGATTACAAAAAGAGATCAACATTAAGTTTACGGTATGGATTATTTTCCACATTTGGAGCTGGGCAATATAGCTTTGATGATTTCATTAATCACTTTTGGAGTGTTATGTTGCTGTTTTATCGTCATGTGCTTTTTATTGAGAAATAATAAGCACGGGTTGATTATTGCCGGAATTGGCCTGATTTTAATCATTCCCGGCTGTATTGTCTCTGATATGACAATTGGCCCTTTTATTTTGAACAAAGTTCATTTTTACCAAAACGAGCATTTTCCCGGGAATGCGAAATGCATTGAATATTATGGGAACAGTGTCAACCTCTATGCCCAATATGAAATATCTTCAGATAATTTGAAAAAATGGGTTGAAAAATACAACCTGCAAGAAGGTCCGGTCAATGAATATAAAAGTAAGATGCACGAAAACGGACAAGGATTACGCGCTGAATATGTTCCCAGTACCGGGATATTGAAAATCCATTATTCATCTCGTTGATTTATCAGGTTGTCGTCAATAAATAACAATGATTTTGTAAGATTAAAACAATGGAAGTTTTTCCCTATTTAAATTTAGGTCATACGCAATTGCAAGTGACATTTACTGTATTCGGGATTTTATGTCTGATATTCATCGCGATATGCACACTGTTGATCAAAAAGAAATATAATGCAATGATAGTCGCGGCTGTTGCAATGATCGCGCTCATTCCCAGTTGTTGTCTGGTGGACGCGACTATCGGTAAAGTTGCATTCAGAAAATTGCATCAGAGTCATAATGAACATATGCCGAAGCCGGCTGAATGTATCGAATACAAAACCGAGTTCACTTCCCTCAATGCAAAATACAAAGTTACGTCTGAAGTATTGAAAGCATGGGTTGAAAAATACAAACTCAAGGAGAAGCCGGCCAATACCTTTAAGAGTAAATATGAACATAAAGTACAGAATCTCACTGCAATCTACGATCCAGAAACCAAAATCCTTACCATAAAATATTGTTCCTTTTAAGTTGGTATGTTTAATGTAGTGCCGTTTTTCCAACGATAATTTTTAAACTACCTGGTAATTTATTATCTTCATTGATGAAATAAAAAAATCCCCGTGAAATAAAGTCTCACGGGGATTGAATAGCGTGATGAAACCTGATTATCAGGAACCAAGCATTTTCAAGAGAACTCCGGCGGCTACGGCTGAACCGATAACGCCGGCAACGTTCGGGCCCATGGCATGCATGAGCAGGAAGTTGTGATGATCCGCTTCCAGACCGACTTTGTTGACCACACGGGCCGCCATCGGAACCGCGGATACCCCGGCTGAGCCGATCAACGGATTGACCTGACCGCCTGAAGTTTTCTTCATGATCTGTCCGAAGATAAGCCCGGCTGCGGTGCCGCATCCGAAAGCGATAACGCCCAGCAGCAGAATGCCGAGTGTCTGCATATTCAGGAATTTGTCAGCAGAAAGTTTTGATCCGACCGCGAGCCCCAGGAAGATCGTAACGATATTAATCAACGCGTTTTGAGCTGTATCGCTGAGACGGGCTACAACACCGGATTCACGCATCAGGTTACCGAACATCAACATTCCGATAAGCGGGGCGGCGTCCGGCAGCAGAAGTGCGCACAAAATAGTAATAACAATCGGGAAACAGATCTTTTCCAGTTTTGATACTGGGCGCAGCTGTTTCATTTTGATTTTTCGGTCCGCTTCACTGGTAAAGAGCTTCATGATCGGCGGCTGGATAATCGGAACCAGTGCCATATATGAGTAGGCGGCAACAGCAACCGCGCCAAGCAGCTGCGGAGACAGTTTGCTGGTCAGGTAAATAGAAGTCGGGCCGTCGGCTCCGCCAATGATCCCGATACTGGCAGCGTCTTTGAGGTCAAAGTTGATACCGATATCAACCCAGCTCTTACTGACCATGGTCAGAACCAGCGCTCCCAGCAATGCCAGGAAAATCCCGAACTGGGCGGCCGCGCCGAGCAGTGCGGTCTTCGGGTTGGCGATCAGCGGGCCGAAGTCGGTCATCGCGCCGACACCCATGAAGATGATCAGCGGGAACACTCCGGTCGCGATACCGGCGGTATAGACCATTCCAAGGATACCGTGAGGTCCGGCAATGCCGGCCAGCGGAATATTTGCCAGAACCGCGCCGAAACCGATTGGTAACAGTAACAGAGGCTCAAACTCCTTGAAGATCGCCAGATAAAGCAGTACGATACCAATGAGCATCATCAATACCCGGCCAAGACCAAGTTGCCAGGTTTTACTGAAATTAGAGGTTGTCTGGCGGAATAAATCGTAAATTCCGGTGCTTTTCCAAAGGTTTGTCAGCATGACACTGAATTTATCGAGTTTCCATGTGCCGCTGCTGCCGGTCGGGAGAGAATCCTGATAGATCTTCGCCGGCCGGAACTTAATCACGATTTGTCCGGGTTGAATCGCTGTCGCCGGTTGAAGACCGTCAGTGACTTTGATAACCTGCATGGCCTGAGCCATTTTGACCGTAGCTTTGCTTCGTCCGGGGATCGACAGAATCATGACTTCGCTGCCGGGCATGAGGTCTTCGCCTTCGATTACGCTTAAAGAGTAAACGGTTGCCGGTTTATCCCAGACATATTTCAAGTTGACGAAAACTTTGCCGTCTTTGTCCTTGACGGTTTCCCATTTGAATACCGGTTTGCCGTTAACGTCCTCAGCCGGTCCGATGGCCGAAACGGACATCGACAAGCCGAGGCAGGCTACCAGTAATGTGAATATTTTTGTTAAACGCATAGTTGAAATCCTTTCAAATCCCGGTTAACCAATGACCATCAGGACATCGCCGGATTCAACATTGTCGCCAACTGCAACTTCAACGGAAAGGACGGTGCCGCCTTTTTCAGCTTTGACCGGAGTTTCCATTTTCATGGCTTCGAGCACCGCTACGGTATCACCTTCAGCTACGATATCATTTTCTTCAACCAGCAGTTTGTAAACTTTGCTCGGCATCGGGGCTTCGATTTCATATCCATCAACCGGAGCGGCCGGGGCGGCAGCCGGAGCAGCGGCAACCGGAGCAACAGTAGTACCGCCTGGAGCGACATGAACGTTGAACAGTTTGCCGTCAACGTTAACAGTGTAGCTGCCGGTATCTTCGGAAGCGGATTTTTTGGCTGATTTCTTTTCAGCTTTGGCTGCTTTTTCATCTTCCTTGTAGCGAATACCGAGAGGTTTGTTGCCTTTGAGGAACTCAATACCTTTATCTTCGCAAGTTGCGGCGATCATGATATTTTCATCAGTAACTTCGATCCCGGCCGCCTGGAGTTTTTCGGTAGCGGCTTTGATTCCGAGGTTTGGATTGTTGTCATTGATGTCGTGAACGTCTTCTTTAGTCGGCTCGAGTTCAAGCTGTTCAGACGCGAGTTTGACGATTTCCGGATCCGGCTCGGCCGGGGTGTGGCCGAAGTAACCGAGAACCATTTTGCCGTAACCGTCGGTAATCTTGTTCCATTTACCCTGGGTAACGTTGGCGAAAGCCTGCTGGAAATAGAACTGGGAAACCGGGGTGACGGAGGTGCCGAAACCGCCGCGGGCGACGACTTCTTCCATTTCCTCGATAACTTTCGGGAAAAGATTGAGACAGTTGTTGTCGCGCATCATCTGGGTGTTAGCGGTCAGGGCGCCGCCGGGCATCGGGCTGAAGACGATCAGAGGATTGACCATTTCAGCTTCCGGAGGCATGAAATATTTGTCCATGCAGTTCTGGAAAACGCGTTCGGCTTCAAGAACTTTTTTGTAGTCGATATCCAGAGTGTAATCGGTGCCTTTGAGGCGGTGCCACATGGTCAGAATATCAGTTTCGCAGGTTCCGCCGCTGACTGGAGCCATGGCCAGGTCGATGCAGTCGGCACCGGCTTCGATCGCCGCCATATTACAGGCAACGGCCATTCCGGCGGTGTCGTGGGTATGGAACTGGATGGAGGTGCCTTCCGGCAGCATTTTACGGGCTTCTTTAATGGTTTCGTAGACGATTGACGCCGGAGCGGTGCCTGAAGCGTCTTTGAAGCAAACGCTGTCGTAAGGAATATCTGCATCGAGGATATCTCTGAGACGGTCGATGTAAAATTTCGGAGTGTGGGCATATTCTTCTTTGATTCCAGCTGACAAGCCCATCATGGTGACGGACACCTGATGTTTCAGGCCGGCGGCGGCGATACGGCTGCCGGAGTAGGCCAGGTTGCGGACGTCGTTAAGAGCGTCAAAGTTACGGATGGTGGTAACGCTGTGTTTTTTGAACATGCGGGCGTGAAGGTCGATGATATCGCGTGACTGACTGATCAGGCCGACAACATTAGCGCCGCGGGCCAGGGTTTGCAGGTTGACGTCCGGACCGGCTGTTTTGCGGCAGGTATCCATCATATCGAACGCATCTTCCTGACAGTAGAAGTAGAGGCTCTGGAAGCGGGCGCCGCCGCCGATTTCAAAGTGACTGCAGCCGGCTTCCACCGCTGCGGCCAGAGCCGGTTGGAAGTCATCGGTTTTAACGCGGGCGCCGTAACAGGATTGAAACCCGTCACGGAACGAACAGTCCATAAATTTTATTTTTTTCATAATTTGTTCTTATCCTTTTTTGTTTTTATAATTAAGTACTTATTTTTTATTCCGGTGCATATGAACCGCGGCAACTGCCGCTGCTGCTCTTGCAGCATCGTCTCCGCTGGCGGCGGCCGGTTTTTTAGCCGGTTTACGCTGCGGTTTGTCGACAGGCTTGTCAAGCAATTTGGCATAAGGGGCGAGAAGTTTCGCCATTCCGGACATAATGACAACCATCAATGCCAGGAACAGGAAGACAACTCCCATGCCTACTACCATGAGCTTAAGCCCTTCTTGCAGTAATTCCATCTTTTTCTCCGATATTTGTTAATTTTAATTATTTGATAATCAAGCTTTATTCCTGACGCTGACATCGCCGCACAGCAATTGCTCGGGGCCATTGCCGAAGTCGACGATCAGAGCTCCGTCGGGGGCCAGATCCAAAACTATTCCGGTTCGAACGACGTCTTTTTCGTCAATCACATCAACGTCTTTTCCTAAAAGAAAATTACGTTCTTTCCATGATGCGAACAGGCCGTCGTCGGACTGGAAGTAATTAATATAGCACTGGTTCAGTGAAATAGCTAACGCATTTATGAACTTTTCAACGACAAATTCATGGTCGCATTCAACCAGTAAAGAAGTTGCCGGATGGGATATTTTTTCTAGTGTTTCCTGCGGCATATTTATATTGATGCCGATCCCGAGAATCGCGCCGTCCGGTCGATTGTTTGAGCCGATATGGGATTCGCAGAGGATGCCGGCGAGTTTCTTGCCGTTGCAATAAAGGTCGTTCGGCCATTTGATACTGCAATCAAGTTCGGGAGCGAACAGGTCAATCACATTTAAAGTGGCCAATGATAGAATGCGTGCCGCGTTCCAGATCGGTTCGATCGGTCGTTTTACAATGTATGAAGCGTAAATATTTTGTCCGGGTGGGGATATCCAGATTCGACCGCGCCGGCCGCGTCCGGCGGTCTGGCAATCGGCGACAATCAAAGTTCCGTCAGCCAGGTCGGTGAAGTTGTCTTGTCCGTAACGGTTGGTTGAATCTATTTCATCAAGCCGGATAATTACCGGAGCGGGGTCATTCATTATCTTCCTTTTTCTCGTGCCCGACTATTTCCCTGATATAATAGCGGGGTCTGGCCCGGACATCATGGTAGATTCGGCCGATATACTCGCCAAGCAGACCGATGCCGATCATTTGGAAGCCGGTGAAAATGAACAGGATCGCGAATAATGTGAAAGTTCCGTACTGAGTCCAGTCATCGCCTCCGGGCGTAAAGCGACGAATGAAAATATAAATCGATAGAAGGCCGCCGACGATTGCCGCCAGCGTGCCGATGATGCTGACGATACGCAGAGGTTCGGTCGTGGAACAGGTCAGAAGGTTGAACTGCAAATTGACCAGTTTCCATAAAGAGTATTTAGATTCTCCAGCCGCGCGTTCGCTGTGAGATACATCAATCTCAATAGTCCGCCGCGCAAAACTGTTGCCGAGAACCGGGATAAATGTACTGCTTTCACGACATTCCAGCATGGCGTCGACAATATGCCGGCGGTATGCCCGGAGCATGCAGCCGTAGTCGCGCATCTTCACTCCGGTCGCTTTCTGGGTGATCTTGTTGACTACTTTAGACGCGGTGCGGCGGAATAAAGTGTCCTGGCGTTTCTGGCGGACAGTTCCGACCACATCATAACCTTCTTCCGCGGTTTTGACCAGTACCGGAATCTCCTCCGGCGGATTTTGCAGATCAGCGTCCAGTGTGATAACCAGGTCGCCGCGTACCTGGGCGAATCCGGCCATAATTGCCGAATGCTGCCCGTAATTGCGATTCAATATTACCGCGATAACTTCATCAATGTTTTCACTGGCATATTTGCGCAGAATATTAGCGGAATCATCGGCGCTGCCATCATCGATCAGAATTATTTCAAATCGTTTCTGCGTTTGGCGGCATGATTCGAGGCAGCGTTTAAGCAGTTCGTCCAGAACTTTTTCCTCGTTGTAAACCGGAATCACTACTGATATGAAATCAATCTCTTCTTTAAAGTCCATTACATCCATCCCATTTTGTTATTTTCTGGCATCTTCCAAAACCTGCCTGACCGCATTGACCACCTCGATGACATCTTCTTCTGTCATTCCGGGGAACAATGGCAGGGAGCAAATACGCTCACTGTTGTATTCGGTATTCGGCAGCTTTCCAGGATATTGCGGCATTGCCTCTCGATAATACTTCTGGACATGGGCCGCCTGAAAATGCAAGCCGGTCCCGACATTGTATTTTTTCAGGTTCTCCATAAAATCGTTACGATTTATATTCGGAGAATCAACTCTGACGATGAACAAGTGCCAGGCGTGGGTAAATTCGTATCCGGGCAGTTCCAGCGGCAGGATTTCATCCACATCGGCAAACAGTTCCAGATACTTTTCAGCTAAAACTGTTCTGGCGGCGTTGTATTCGGCTAAGTGCGCCATTTGGCTCAAACCGATAGCCGCGGTGATGTCGGTCATATTGTACTTGTAGCCGGGCTCAATTACTTGCGCCTGAGGAGATCTGCCTTGAGTATTGCGATCATAGGCATCACGCCCCAGACCATGGAATTTCAAGCGGCGGACCCGCTCCATCAAGGCAGGGTCGTCAGAAACGACCATGCCGCCTTCGGCGGTCGTCAGGTTTTTGATTGCGTGAAATGAAAATATCGCGGTGCCGGTTGAACCGACGTGTTTGCCTTTGTAAAAAGTCCCCATTGCATGTGCGGCATCCTGAACCACCGGAATCGAGTATTTGGCGGCGATGTCATTGATCGCGTCAAGGTCAGCTGACGCTCCGGCGTAATGGACCGGAATTATTAATTTGGTCTTATCGGTTATCAGTTTTTCAATGGTTCCGGCGGAAATCATCAGGGTATCTTTATCGATGTCGGCAAAAACCGGGGTTGCTCCGGCCAGAACGATCAGGTTAACGGTGGAAACCCAGGTCAGAGAAGGCGTGATTACTTCATCGCCGGGGCCGATATCCATAGCTTTCAACACACAGTGCATCCCGGCAGTGGCAGAGCACACTGCGACCGCGTCCGGGGCTCCAGTGTAATCGCACAACGCTTTTTCAAAGGCTTCGCACTTTGGCCCGGTGGTGATCCAGCCGGACCGCAGCACTTCGCTGACTGCGGCGATGGCTTCTTCACAGACTGCCGGTTTCGTAAACGGCAAAAAGTTATTAAGCATTATATTCCTTACAAATAAAATAATTAACGGATAAACGATGAATAATCTTACAATATACCACTTGTAGGTGGCTTTTCCAAGTCCGCCAAACAAGATTGTAATTTGCAGTTGTGAATAAAAGTAATTACATCTGTTTTTATGTGGGAATAAACAGTTTGCCGCTATATTAAAATATAGTTTTGAGTTTGCTTTTGAAGTTGGCGCATGTTATATTCCCCCAGCAAAATTAATATACGAACAGGTGTGGAATATGAGTATTCAGAAACATCGGGAAAAAATAACCGAAATAGATCATAATATTATTGAACTGATCAATCAGCGCTATAAAATAGTGCAGCAGATAGGACGGGATAAATTGGATGAAGGCGCCGCGGTTTATGTTCCGGAGCGGGAAACGGCGTTGATCAACCAACTGTGTAAAGAAAATTCCGGGCCGATGACGGACGCAACTCTGCGGGCGGTGTACCGTGAAATTATTTCCGGAGCGACTGCGCTTGAAAAACCACTTAAAATCAGTTATTTCGGACTGCCCGGCTCGTTCACCAACCAGGCGGCAATAAAAAATTTCGGGCATGCGGTCGAATATATTTCGCGTCCGAGTATTTCAGACGTTTTCAAAGATATCGAGACTGGACGCTCGGATTACGGCTGCGTGCCGGTTGAGAATTCTACCGAGGGTTCCGTCAGCCATACCCTTGACCGTTTAATGAATTCCACCGTTCTGATATGTGCGGAAGTCAATTTGCCGATCCATCATCATTTGATGGCTAAATGTGCTTTACCGGATATAAAAAAGGTTTACAGTCATATTCAGGTTATGGGCCAATGCCGTAATTATCTGTACGAAAATATGAGTGGAGTGGAGCAGGTTATTGCCGCCAGCACTACCCAGGCCGCGAAGATTGCGACGGAGGAGCCTAATTCGGCCGCGATCGCCAGCAGAATGGCCGCGGAGATTTTCGGACTGGAGATCCTTGAACCGAATATCGAGGATTTCAGCGGTAATACCACCCGCTTCCTGATTCTGGGGCGGCAAACGACCGAGCCTACCGGCAACGATAAAACTTCGATTTGTTTTGCCACGTTGGAACGGGCCGGGGCGCTGTATGACTGCCTCAAGCCGTTCAATGATGCCGCCATTACCATGACGATGATTGAGAGTAGGCCGGCGAAAACCGCGAACTGGGAATACTGTTTTTTGGTGGATATCGATGGTCATCGTGAAGATGAAACCATCAAAAAGGTGTTATCCGAACTTCAGCAGTTGTGCAAGTTCTTCAAAATCCTCGGCAGTTATCCCAAGGCAGATGTTGTATGAAGCTGATAGAGTGTTGATTTTTCCGGTTTATGTCCACTTGGAAACACGATTAATTATGGACTGTCCTTCCTCGACACTGGTTACTCCGCCAACACTCAGGAACACACCCTCCGGTTTCAGATTGCCAATTATGTTTTCAAGTTCGCTTTTGTCGATAAAAATCTGGACTCCTTTGCCGGCGGCCTGGGCTTTTTTATGAATATCCAGCCAGTCTGACGCTATGCCGTTGCCGGAGCCGTAAACCCATTGCAGGATATTCAGTTCCGGTATCTCCAGCAGCGTATCCAGATGCTGAAGCGCCCCCGGTCCGTCAAGGTGGTAAATGTTGGCTTCGGCGGTGCGGCACTCTCTGATTATTCCGTCAAGGAAAAATTCCCGGAACATCTCATTTGAGATCATGCAGGAGAAATCATTGCTCGGGACATGGTAACGCATGGTTGAAACCATGCCGGCCCAGGTCGTACATGGTTGTTTTAAAGATTCCAGGTAATCCAATGTGTAATTAAATTCATCGCAGAACGCGTCGTCAACTTTACGCAAGAGTTTTTTTACCTGATCCGGACTGTCAAGCAGATCCATGCAGAAATTAGCGGGATCCCGGAACGCGCACAAGGCATCGGCTCCGGTGTGGATATCCGTATAACCGACATAGAATTTGTTCTGTCCTAACTCCAGCAAGGTATCAGTATATTTTTTGATAGCCAGCCAATACGGATTTTCCCGGGTGTAATTGATTTTGTCAACATCATTCCAATCCAATAGATTCGGTTCGCTCCAACTGGTGGTTTTGGTCACATAACCAAGTTCACAGCCGAAATACGCGCTGAAGATTTCCGGTCCCAGATTGGCAAAAGCTTTTGGCAGGGCATCGCCCATATATATGGTATTGGATATGTTATGGGCTGTTTCGGCGGATCTGTGGTCAAAGTCGAACCACCAGTCCCGAATATCGTCATAATGTTTTTCAGGAAAAGGAGTTCGATTTTCTTTTGGAATAGATATACACACAACTGGCCGGTCGATGATTTCTCCTTTGAAACAGGCATCGTGACGGGCAATTCTTTTATCCCAGTCGTCTATCGTGTCAATCGGCATAATGTCTGTTATCTTTTGCATCAGAGTATCTCCTTTTATAATAAATTTGTTTGAATTAAAATAAGTATAATTGTTTTTTTGAGTGTTTGCAATATATTTGTATATGTAATAATGTTGCATGTAGTATGAAAAAGGTTGCTTGATGGAAAACTATATCCAGCAGATAAATCATTTTACGGTGGACGATGATGCGGAGTTTTACCTCCGGGTCGTGGGTGAATTCCGCAGTCTCGGCCATTTTCGTTTTTTCCAAATTGCTCCTGGCTGGTGCGGACATTATATTCAATCAGGAAAAGGAGTATTTCAACTTGACGGCAGACGGTATGAGGCCGTGTCCGGGGATATGATCTTCTTTTATCCCGGCGCCCATATTTTGTATTACGATTATCCTGAAACTCCCTGGCGCTATCAATGGTTCAGTCTGGCGGGGTGGAATGTGGAACATATTTTGCGTGGAACAGGCATTACCAACGCTTCGCCGTATATACGGATGAAAAATCATGATTTTGTTGCTGACAAACTCAAAAAAATGCTGCGTAATCTGACGGAGCATGCCGATTCTCCTTTCATGCCGAGAGCTGCTGCATGGGAGTTTATTGAATTACTGCGGCGTAATCAGCGGGATCTTACTATGACGCCTGAAACTCCTGATATTGCTATACAGTGCAAAAGGATCATTGACGATGAACTGATTTCAATTCCGGATGTGGCTGATCTGGCTTCTCGCTTAAAGGTTGACCGGACAACTTTGTATCGGCGTTTTCGTGATCGATACGGAGTGGCTCCGAAAGAATATATTGAGGAAGTTCGTTTTGATCGCGCGCGAAAACTGCTCAGAGAATCTGATTTATTGATCAAAGAAATTGCGGTCGTTTGCGGATTTTCCGATCAATTATATTTCAGTCGAAAATTCAGTGAAAGGGTTGGGTGCCCCCCCTCTGAATATCGCATCTCAAGCTGTTTAGAATCTTGATTAAGTTCCATTTATTATATTTGGATTGCATACTGATAATAAATTACCAGGTAGTTTTTTTTTATACTGTAAAAAACGGCATTATTGTACATTATGGAACTCGTTAAGGTGTTGGTTTTATGAAGTGCCAAAGGTTGATTTTGCCAGATTGATCAAAGGTTATTCCTTCCGCTTCAAGCAGTTTTTTCTTCATTTCTGGGCCGCTGCCGAAACGGCCGATCCGGCCGCTTGAAGGCACTACCCGGTGACATGGCAGAATCATTGGAAATGGATTGGAACTCATTGCCGTGCCGACCGCACGCGCAGCGCCGGGATGCCCCGCTAAGTCTGCTAATTTTCCGTAGGTAATGACTTTGCCTTTGGGAACGTTATTATAAAGAGTCAAAAGGATATTACGTTGGAAAGGCTTCATGATTGCCAGGTCCAGTAAATCAAGCGACAGTAGCATTTCTTTACCTGAATAACCATCATTGAGGGCTTTTGCCGCGCTGAGAAATTTTTTCGGAACATTTTGATTTCCAGAGTCTTTGCCGCAGTCGGAATGCAAACCTATCTCAAGGATTTTATCATTTTGACTGTCCACTTGCAGCGATATACGCCCGATTTTGATATTTTTCAGGTTTTTCATTGCAAAAATCCAATGTATAATTTGCCATGTTCAATTTTGCTTATACATTAACGGAAAACAATTCAATAGTCAAATACTGGAACATGCTAAACTGGATCAAAATTAAAAATCTGGCGCTGATAGAAAGTACCGAAGTAGAATTTGGTGAAGGCTTCAATGTCATAACCGGTGAAACCGGAGCAGGTAAGTCTGTCTTTCTCAGTACGCTGAACCTCTTACTCGGTGAGCGTGCGGATAAAGGGGCGATTCGTTCCGGTGCGGAACGCTGTGAAATCAGTGCCGGCATTCAGTTGTCTCCGGATACTGGTCCGCCAATCAAATCTTTACTGGATGAACGCGGTATTGTGATCGCGGAAGATTCTCAGTTGCATATCCGCCGGGTTATAACCAAAAATTCCACCCGCAATTACATTGATGATACTCCGGTGTCCTTGCAGACCCTGAGTATGCTTGGCGATATGCTGATCGATATTCACGGGGTCAATGACCATCAATCTCTCCTCAGGCAATCCGCCCAACTGGAAATATTCGACCGTTATGCCGGGGTGACTGACGGTATTGCAAAATGCCGGGATATCTGTGAACAATTGAAGACTGTGGAACAGGAGCGCCTGAGACTTGAAGAAGATTTGCCATCGGAGGTCGAAGCCGGGCATTTGCAGATGATCGTCGAGGAAATTGAAAAGGTCTCTCCCGAACCCGGAGAAGATGAGGAGTTGTCGCTTAAACACAAGCTTGCCGGCAGCGCCAAAGAGATTATCGAAACAGCCTCGCAATGCGTCGCGCTTCTGAATGAGAGCGATGATGCGATTGTCGATCAAATATCCGGGGTTTACCGGTTGCTGCAGGGATTGGAGTCAATCGATCCGGGACGTCCTGGTGAGCTGGCCGGTAACTGTGAACAGATCATCGAGGCCGCCAGAGAATTGGCATATGATATCGAAAATTTTGCTTCGGGTGTGGAACTGGATGAAGAGGCGTTTGCCCGGTTGGAGGAGCGTATCGGTGCGATTGAGCGTTTGAAGCGGCGTTACGGGCCCCATTTGGAAAATGTCTTTGCCGCATTGGATGACGCAAACTTACGGCTGACGGCCTGGCGCAATGCCGCTACGCTCAGAAATGAATTGAAACAGCGGTTTGAGCGGTTGAATACGGAACTGGAAGCCGCTGCGCAAGAGTTGTCGAAAGCACGCAAAATGGTTGCGGCTGAATTCAGTCGGGCGGTATGCGAGAAACTTGCCACGCTGGGTTTTTTGAAGAGTTCGCTGGAGGTGGCGTTTTCCAGGATTCCACCGGGGGAGCGTGGTATGGACCGGATCGAGATCATGTTCAGTGCCAATCCCGGAGAAGAACTGCGACCGCTGCGGGCGATTGCCAGCAGCGGGGAAATCTCCCGGGTTATGCTGGCGTTAAAATCGGTTTTGGCGGAGGTGGATGCTATTTCGATTCTGGTCTTTGACGAGATCGATGTGAATATCGGCGGGGAAACCGCGGCTAAAGTCGGTCAGGAACTGCGAAAACTGGCGGAGTCGCATCAATTGCTCTGTATTTCCCACCAGCCGCAGGTTGCGGCGGCGGGGCAGGTGCATTTCATGGTGGAGAAACAGGAAGAAGGCGGTAGAACGTCTTCACGGATTGTCCGGTTGGACAGTCCATCGCGACGAGATGAGATTATTCGGATGCTTGGGAAGTCCAAAGCTGCTGCTAGTCATGCGGATGAACTCTTAAAACAGCATAAAATGAAAAATTGACATGTCCCTGCAAAAACAATATATTTTTGTCTGTCTGGCTCTGACGATTCTGCTGGCCGGGTCATATTTTTGTGAACTTGAGGCGCGCAAACGAAGTGCTCAGGCCGCCAGGCTCCAGGAACAACTGTTTCACCTTAACCAGTTGGCGGATATCTTGCGGGATTCGGTGGTTAATCAAATGCGGAGCGCCCATGATTATTATCATACCTCCGATCGCAAGTATATTGAGGACTTTGAGTTTATTCAAGCCTGGCGGAATGGTAAAGAGCCGATTCCGTTATCGTTTCCGATCGGCGGGGGACGACGCATTCATTTTGAAAAGTTAATTAAAGAGGTTGCCCGTTCCAATGCCGACATTGTACCGTTGATTCGGGCTTTCAGAGGAGCGGAGTCTCTGGCTTCTTACGAAATGAGTGGCATTCTGGCGCTGCAGGGGCTCGAATCCGACGGGAAAACGCCGTATCAAGGTAAAATAGACCCCAAAGTATTGGCTAAACAGATTCTTATGGGGGCTGAAATTTATCGACGTAAAGAAAAAGTTATAAATAATATAGATGACTTTCTGGTCAATAATTCAGAAATGTTTCATATTCAGAGCCGGCGTCTTGACCGGGCCGGGAATAACTTCAGGCGGATCAGGGTGATTCTCGAGATTATGATCGGTTTGATTTTTGTGTCCAGCGCCGTATATCTGGCTAAAGTGGTTTTTATTCCGATCAGTCGTGCGACAACTTTGGCCTCGGCAATCGCGTCAGGAGACATGAGTCGCCGCTGGCGATTGAATCGCAAGGATGAACTTGGGCAGTTGTCGGATGCCTTTGACACTATGGTCAACTCTCTACAGGAGCAGGTCCAGAAAGTTGAACGTCAGAACGAAGTGACCGACCGTCTGATCAATACGGTGCATCAGGCCAGGATGGGGCAATGGAGCTGGGATTTGCATTTTCACAGTATTGAACTGGATGATAATTGTTTGAAAATGCTGGGCTACGCGGAACAGGAGTTCAATGGTTCTGAAAAGGATTTTCTGGCAAAAATCCACCCTGAGGATCTTGATAATTTTAAAGATTTTGCCGGACAATTCAGGAATCAGCCGGACTGGATCGGCAATGTTGAATTCAGGATCAAGCACAAAAAACGTGATACGTGGATCTGGCTTGAAGCAATCGGAGTTCCGGGGAAATTTGCGGGACGGACCAAATCGCGGCTGATCACCGGGTTGCTGCATGATATTTCGCCGCGTAAGAGGGCGGAGGCCGAACAGGCTAAAATGTTCAGCCGGTTGAAACTTGTTCTTGACGGGATTCCGGCCAAAATTACCGTTATCGGCCTCGAAGATAACAAAATTCTCTTCATGAACCGGTCGGCGATCAATAAATACGGCAACGGGGTCGGACGTGAATGCTATAAAACTTTGCAGAAAGTTGAACGCGATGAACCGTGTCCGGGGTGTCGGAATGACGAAGTTCTTGATGCCGACGGGAAACCGGCCGGAGTGTCTTCCTGGCAGTTCCAGAGCTCAATTGATAACCGCTGGTATGAACAGCACACCCAGGCGCTTGAGTGGGAAGGCGGTGAAATGGCCTGTGTTCAGATGGCTTTTGATATTAATGATTTGCGGGAAGCGCGTGAGCAGCTGAGCAGTTATTCCGGAAATCTGGAAAAAATGGTTGAAGAAAGAACGCTGGAAATCCAGAAGAAAAATACCGAGTTGAGCCAGACTCTTACGGAATTACGGGAAGCGCAGGCTCAGTTGATTCAAGCCGAAAAAATGGCAGCTCTAGGACACCTTATTTCCGGGATCGCCCATGAAATTAATACTCCGCTGGGAGCGATTAGAACTTCGAACGAAACTTTGGAAAAATCTTTTGGACATGTTCTGGCGTCTCTGCCATATATGGCAGATCATTATAATGGAGTACACCGGGAACTGACAAACCAGTTGATCAAGGCGGCCTCCAATGCCGGAATGGATACCTTAACGATGCGGGAAAAACGTGATTTGAGGAAGCAGGTCAGCCGGCAGTTGACTAAACTTGGGATTGAAGATGCCAGGGCGATTGCGTCACTGATTATTAATTTGCAGTTATCTGAGCATCTTGAAGACCTGGTGCCGCTGCTGCGGGATGAAAAATCCACTGAACTGCTGAACGCTATTCAATATATCACGAATATCCAACGCAGCAACGCAATAATTTCAACCGCGGTTAATAAAGCGGCAAAAACGGTTTTTGCCCTAAAAACGTATGCCCATACCGACAGTACCGGCCGCGAAACAAAGGTCAATCTGATCGAGAATATGGAAACCGTTCTGGTTTTGTATCATAATCAGATCAAACAGAACATTGAGCTGATTTGTGATTATGATGAGGACGTCCCTTTGCTGATGTGTCACCCGGATGAACTCAATCAGGTTTGGACCAATCTCATTCACAATGCGTTACAGGCGATGGATTATAAAGGTAAACTGGTGATTTCGATCAAAGTAGTCGACAAAGATGTTGTGGTGGCGGTTAAAGATACCGGATGCGGTATTCCGGAAGATATTATGGAACGGATCTTCGAACCTTTCTTCACCACCAAATCCGCTGGTGAAGGCAGTGGCCTCGGCCTCGATATTGTGCGCGGGATCATCGAAAAACACGGCGGCAGGATCGAAATCGATACCAAAGTCGGCAAAGGGACCACGTTTACAGTTTATCTACCACTCGAGCGAACAGAATAATCAGATAAGGAACAAATACATGCCAAGAATTCATGATGAGCGGATCAAACGCTTTACCAATATAGATATCTATCCGGTGATCTCAAGTGAGTTTACTCTGGAGCGGGACGTGCTGGAGGTTCTCCGGCAAATTGCGGCAGGAGGCGCGAAAATCGTCCAGTTGCGGGAGAAGAACAAGACGAAACGCGAGATTCTGGCTTTGGCCCGGGAGTACCGTCGGATCACTTCGGAATATGGTATGCTGCTGATGATTAATGACCATCTCGATATTGCTTTGGCGGTTGGTGCGGACGGGGTTCACCTGGGGCAGGATGATTTGCCGATCAGGGTTGCCAGAGAATTGGCGCCTGATTTACTGCTGGGATGCTCAACTCATAACTTTGAAGAGATTGCGGAAGCGGAAGCTTCAGGTGCTTCGTGCATTAACATCGGGCCGATTTTTACGACCAGCACCAAAGCGGTAAATTGCGGGGCTCTCGGAATAGATTATCTTAAACAGGCCGCGTCAAGAACAAAACTGCCGTTTTCGGTCATGGGGGGGATCAAAGAACAGCACATTCCGGAATTGCTGGCCGCCGGTGCTTCGAGGATTGCGATGGTTACGGAAATTACTCAGGCTCCGGATATTACCGCGCAAGTCAGGAGATTACGCTCTCTGATGGTATGATTTAAAGAGTTAAAAGTTGTATTGTCCATGTCCTTTGTTTAAGCGTTTTTTTTCAGTTTGGGCGCCAAAAAGCCTAAAAAATGCGTAAATCGTTGAGCCAAAGCAGGAATTATAACATTATTTTCAGTTTGCCTATTGACTCTTTCGTTCTTATGCTGTATAATATTCATCGCGCCAGTTCCCAAATTGTATTTATGCAAATTGGGGGTGTTCCGGAATTCGACTGCTTGAGCAGATTGCCGGTTGCATGCCGAGGATGATCGTTGGCCTCGTTAATCATCGATTAAAAATATATCTGCGAATAACGAAAGTTACGCATTAGCTGCTTAAGTTCAGCTACATCTTCCCCCTGACGGGCGCTAAGGGACGAAGATGACAGTTAGCGTCCTGGCCGAGAGTTCCACTTTCCGGCTCCAGGTAAGATCGCAGGAAGGTTAGTCCGAACGCCAGCTTGTCCATTGGCTAAGCACTAGGACGATAAACCTTAAAAAATGGAATATGCATGTAGACGCTGTCATGTCGTTCATTCAGGACGCGGGTTCGACTCCCGCCACCTCCACCAGCAGACGTTGCTGTGTGCGCAGAGGGGTTGCCAGGCCGGTTTAGCCGTGGCTGACTTGGCGAGAAATTTTTTATTATTAGTAGTATCATGGCGAAAGAAGGATATAGATATGAATATCTATGTAGGAAACATCTCCTACCAAGCATCAGAAGAAGATCTCAGACAGGCATTTGAAGCCTACGGAGATGTCGACTCATCGAGAATCATCACCGACCGTGAAACCGGACGCTCAAAAGGGTTTGGTTTTGTTGAGATGGCCAATGACGATCAGGCAAAAGCGGCCATCGAAGCTCTCAATGGTACAGAAATTGCCGGACGCGCTGTTACAGTTAACGAAGCTCGCCCGCGTCAGCCTCGCGAAGACCGTCGCGGAGGCGGTGGCGGTGGTGGCCGTGGTCGCGGTGGATTTGGTGGCGGCGGTAAGCG
Organism: Victivallales bacterium; assembly: GCA_963678305.2. Taxonomy (GTDB): domain Bacteria; phylum Verrucomicrobiota; class Lentisphaeria; order Victivallales; family Victivallaceae. The sequence goes on along the minus strand of CAXXVV010000007.1, from coordinate 185,286 downwards.
CTTCTAAATAACCATCCCTTTTATTCCTTATGGAATATCCAGCCGGAAAGCTTAAAGTTTTCCGGCTTTTTTGTGCTCGAATTCTACTTCGCTGCAACTTTGAACTTACCTGGCATTCGTCATGGCGGCTTCAGTTACCTTGAGTATGAAGCCGGTTTTTGCTTCTGTATAGGCAATCCGGTCATCCGGATATTGCTGAGATAATTTCAGCTTCAAATTTTGATATTCGATAACGCTTTCCGGATGAGTTCGCAGATAGTCCCGGAAGAGTAGAGCTTTCCATTGTTCAAAATGAATTTCAATCATATGCAGGTGATGGGTTCTCCGGCCCTCTGTGTCGCGCTTGATGAACCATGCGTAGAATGGCGGAACGTCATCGCCCCGGGTGGGGCGCCAGAAGTAATCATACCCCTGGCTCTCAAGGACTGGAACGACTCTTTTTTTTATATCTTCCAGGGACGTGACTTCGATCAGCATATCGACAACCGGTTTGGCGGCAAGGCCAGGCACTGAGGTGCTGCCGTAATGTTCTATCCGGATTATTAATTCATTTGGGAGACATTCGAGCAAATGCTTTTTTTCCTGTTCAAACATTTCGGGCCAGGCGGGATCATAAGGTACTACTTCAATTTTATCTTTTAAAACCCTGTCAATTTTTTCCTGTAGACTTTCCATTGCTGATTCTTTCCGTGAGTGTTGCGTAAAACAATATATCGCAATCGGGAACACATGCAAACTGACAATCTTCATAATAAACATCCATGTAATTTTTTATGGCTTCATAAAAATGGTCATTAATTTAAATGTCGCAGTTTATTTTGTAGCTGTTCAAGCAGGTATGGAATATGAATTATCTGTTGGCAAATTCAATTTGATTTGCCGTTTAGACCGGTGAAAAACCAGATAATTGTTGTTTTGCTGATAAAAAACATTAAAAAAAAAGTAATTCAGACAGGAAATTTGTGAAAAATGTGCTAGATTATTAGTCTGTGTTTAACGAGAACAATAATTTTTTGTTTATACAAAAATCGAAAAGGAAGAAGCATGGGTAACCTGAAAAAGAAACGGCGTAAGAAAATTTCAAAACACAAACGCCGGAAGCAGCTCAAGTCTCAGCGTCACAAGACCAAAAAATAACCGGGTCGGCGATCGGGCCGGTTTATTAATGACGTCTGTAACCCTCCTGCCTTTGCGGTCGGGGGGTTGTCTTGTTTTATGCGGAGGGAGTCCCAAGGGAAATATTTTTGATGCCAAATTATCAGATAACAAGCAAAACGACACCCCGAAGAGTATTGGCCGCTCTGGCCGGAATACTCACTATTGCGGCGTCTGTCAACGGAGGAGATATTAATTCCGATAATATGGCCGGTGAGCCGCCGCAGAGTGGGGAGTTTTCGCTTTCAGACCGCGGAATATCCCGGGCTGATTCGATGGCGGCTTTTGCCGGGGCGATTCTGCATAGTGATGAAGCGGTCAGCATGCCTTACCTCTTTAAGGCCGTTGCCGCCAATCCGGATTCACCGGTTTTGATGCGCTATCTTACCGATAAGATCAGAAAAAGTAAAAATCGCAAGGTATACCAGGAACAGTTGGAACAACTGGCCTGGCGAAAACCTGAGTCATTGCGCCTGGTGCTCTCTGCCGTCATTATTATGGTTGCGGAGAAAAATAAAGGAAAAGCACTGGAGCTGGCTGATAAATGTTATAATACTGTTGATATTCAGCAATTACCCCCCGATCAGAAGCCGTTGTTTATAAGCTTGGTGAGATTGCTTGGGGCATTTCAAATGGAAAGCGGTAAATTTACCAATGCGGTGGCAATATATGATCAGGTTTTGGACTATCCGCAATTTGCTGATGACCCGCAACTGCTGGAAGCCGGAGCGGTAGTGTATGACCGTGCGGCTAAAAAAGCCGACAAGGACAGCTTTTTATGGTTTAACAGTGATCGTGAGAACCTGGAGGAGAAACGGGATGAGATCATTGTCAAACTGGAATCCCTTACGTTAAAGAAGTATGACCCGTTGGCGTTCAACGCCCTTTATTCATTGTATAATACCATCAATCAACCTGAACGGGCGTTTCAAGTTATCCTGAAGAGACTGATTTATGAACCTGATAACCGTTTACTGCGGAAAATGCTGGCTCTCACTTTCTACAAACAGAAAAATTATCAATTGTCATTGTATACCTGGCAGAGCATGGCTGCGGAACGCATTCTGGAGCCGGTAGACTACATGATGTACGGTGAGGCCGCCTGGAAAGCGCGGGAATATGGTCAGGCCAAAGCAGCCCTGGTTCAATATATGCAGAAAAATCCTCGCAATTTTCAGGCCCGTTTAATATTGGGGATGGTGCTTTATGATGCCGGAGAAGAGCAAAAAGCCCTGGATTTGTTAAAAGCTATGCCGGCGTCTACGGTTGTAATGCATTTGAAAAGCATGATCTTGATGCGGATGAAAAAGTATGCAGAAGCATTACAATTATTACAGCAGATTGAAAAAATATATACTGATCAGAAAAAAAGTCCGACCGCCAATCTATATCTTTCTATGAGCTATATGGCTGAAAAGGTTAATCGGATCGACCTGTTCGAGAAATATACCCGGAAATTGTATAAACTCGAACCGGAAAAAAAAGCGGAATGGGATAATTCACTTGGTTATGTTCTGGCGGACCACAATATACGACTCCAGGAAGCCGAGAAGCTGCTCCGCTCCGCTGTTGCCGCCAATAAGAATCCGGAAAATCTGGATTCTCTGGCCTGGGTATTGTTCAAACTGAAAAAGTTTGCAGAGGCCAGAAAATATATCATGGAAGCCATAGAGCTTCAACATGATATCCCGGATGCTGTTATTGCCGACCATGCCGGGGATATTCTGGCTGCAAATGGTAATAAGCAAGATGCTTTGAAATATTGGCGTCTGGCCCTGATAATATATGGAGAGGAAGTCGATCACGCTAAAGTTCGGACAAAGATCGCCGCGCTTGAAAAACAATGAGATGATTTGACAGCCATTTATGACTGATTTCCTGCAAATAACCATCTCCTCCACTGCGACAGTGGCAACTCTTATGCTATGTGCCGCAGTTGGCTACTTTTTAAGAAAATACGACGTGGTTCCGCGTCAGTTTTCCGTGATCATCTCCAAATTGGTCTTTTACGTCTTTCTCCCGTGTATGCTGTTTACTAAGACCGCAGCCTATATCACTCCCGAACGGATTTCCGGGATTTGGATATTTCCGGCGTCATTTCTCCTTTTCATGTTTTTGGGGCTTGGATTGAGCTATTTGACGGTAAAAATGTTTAAGACGAATCGTGATTTTATTCGGCCGGTTATTGCTTCGACTACTTTTCATAACAGCGGATACCTGCCCATATCTCTGATGGTGACCGCATGCGAAGTTTTCCCGGTTCTGCGCAATGATCCGGCTGCCGAGCGTGAGTCAATTACTTTTATTTCAGCATATCTGCTTACTTCCACAACATTGCTTTGGACTTTGGGTTTCGCGATAATCAGCGGACGCAACCACCGGACTTTTGATTGGAAGAAAGTCATTACCCCGCCAATTATTGGACTGGTGGCCGGAACCGCCATCGGGCTTGTGCCGCCGGTAAGCCAGGTTCTGGTTCATGGTTCAGGTTTGTTGTTCCCTTTATTCGGTGCGGCTGATCTGTTGGCCAGGGGGGTGATCCCGTGTGTTCTGCTGCTGGTTGGCGCGGGATTGGCAAATCTCCCAAAAGTTGGTGGTATATGCAAAAAGACCGTGATTTCCGCAATCGCGATAAGGTTGATTATTATTCCGGCGTTTGCGCTGGTTTATATATATTATCTGCGGCAATGGGGAATCATGGAGATGGCTTTGTTGCCGTCTCTGGTGCTGGCGGTGGAGGCTTGTATGCCGCCGGCCAATAATTTGATTGTCATGGCCTCTCTTACCGACCAGAAAGCGGAAGCCGGACTGGCGATTTTGATGTTCTGGAGCTATTTAGTTTCTATTGTAACGATCACGCTTGTCGTCTCGACTGCCGTATACTTGTTCGGATAGGTTGGACTTCATATTACTGAATAAGCATAAATCTTGCAATCTAAGAAGTTTTTTTTATCATAATAATCAGTTGGAAGTATGCTTGAATAACGAATTTTAACAGGATAAAGTATTATATAATTTTGTAGAGGAGCATTCAATTAATTTAAACTATCTCTAATAATTGACATTCAAGTACAAACACTCTTTTTCGTACTTTGCGATTTTTAGAGGTAATCACAATAATAAGGACAGGTTCATGAGTAAAATATTAGTTGAGATTGTCGGCAGCGAAGTACGTTTGTCGAATAAGTTGTTTGCTATGCGCTTTTCGCGCAGGACCGGCGGGTTTCCTTCGTCTTTCGGCTTTGCCGATGAGCCGCCGCTTATGCAAACCGAAATCCCTTTGATTTCGGCATCTTACAATAAACGTTTGATCAGACCTTATCTGCCTGAAGATTTTGAGCCGGAAATCATCGAATACGATGAGAAGTATGAAGTTATTTTTGATCACCTGCCGTGGCGGTTTGAAGATGACGGTACGGAGGTCCCAGCGTTTGAGATTTCTTTGAGTTATGAAGTCTTTGTCGATGGCGTTGTTTTTGTCAGAACAATCTTTTGTGCCAATTCTCTGGAAGAATTTCAACTTGAGAATTTTGCGTTGGAACCGGTGATAAAACTTCAGGATGAAGATGAGGCCAACTGGGCCTACTGGAAATTCCCGCGCGAATACTCCGCCGCTCTGATTCAAAATCTCGGCAGCTTTGAACGCAACCTGCCTATGAATGAGAATCGCTCCGGGACCGATGAAATATTCCCGTTTGTATCGTTTGACTTTGGTTCTCAGGGAAGACGCGACCGCCATCTCGAATTTTATGTTGAAGGCTGGAACTCGCTTACTCCCAAATTTCATAATACCTCAACCAGAGTGATTTGGGATGGTAAACGTTGCGGTCTCAGTTGGAACTTTCATCGTACCGATGCGAAAAATCCCCGGCGTACCCTCTATTGGAATAATACCTGGGGATGGACTTTGACCCGGGCTCCCATCGCGCGGACACATGATCCATTGCGTATAGTTCATTATCTTGATAACTTCAAGCATATTCCTGGTCCAGAGGTAGTTGAACAAGTGGCGAAGGAGGGTGCAAACCTCTTTATTGTGCATGAATGCTGGCGCGCCGACGTGAAAAACGGCGCTGTTCCGGCTGTTGCAGCTGAAAAATTGCGCGAATTTATTAAGCAGTGCCATGAGCACGATATTCGTGTCGCCCTCTATGTCCGGGGTAATGAGGATTTGATGAAAGACGGTTTTGGTGAGGACCTTTTTCGTTTCCTGAAACCTGATTATGACGGGATTTACATGGATTATGGTTCGCCATGTTGTTATCTTGAGCAGGAAGAATATTATCCGGGCGGTCGTATTAGATTTCGTACCTACGACAAAACTATGCGGCGAGTCCGTCACAAAATAGGTGAAAACGCTTTGTTTATAGGACATTCGGGTTCTTTTTTCAGTGCGGTTGGTTATACCGAACTGGACGCCTATCTTGGCGGAGAACAGGAAAAAGGCATGTTATTGGAAAACCGGACGATTCATGCTTATTTCAGTGGATTGTCTGTGCAGCAGCCGAGTCTTTGGACAGCCGCGTTTCCGACCTACAGGACAAAGGCGGTTTTGCCGTTTCTGGCTACGGCCATGCAATATCCGTTTATTCACCTTGGCGTTCAGCTGCCATGCTGCTCCTTGGCTCATCCCGAGGTGATTTCGGCAGTTCCGTTTGCCCGTCCATTGTGGCGGCTCTGGGAACTTTTTGACGGTTGCCGCAAATATAATGTTTATTCGACTGTCAACAGCAGCGGGATAATCAATGTGGACAGTCCGGATACCGGAGCCTGTTTGCTGGTGGCTTCAGACGGGACAAAGTTGCTGATCGTGGCGAATTATTCGGAAACTCCACGTTGCGTAAAGGTTACGGTTGATTATATCACATCACATTCAGGCGGCGATGTTACGTGTGTCAAGCTGGACAGCAATTATGAGCAGAATAGTTGTACTCAAATAACGTTACCGAAAGCATTTGAAGCCGGGCTCAAAGGTCATGCGATAACGGCCTGGCTGATTACTTCAGACCCTGAAAAATGGCAGCCTAAGCTAAATAAATTTCTCCGTCCTTATCCGAAATTTCCCGAACAGGAAAAAATCAATGCGGAACGAATTGAGGAGATCAGGAAAATGCGTTTTGAGCCTGACCCGCAGGAGAAAGCTTTTTTGCGGTTGAGTTTATTCACATATCCCGATACCTATGAAGATTCATTGCTGGTCGACCTTTATGCCAACGATACTGAATTACTTGATTTGTCCAACCCGGATAAGCCGGTGTCGCTGGGATTCATAACGATGGATGGCTTGCAGAAAAGACCGGACTCGGAACGGCGTCTGCCTGCCGGAGAAACGACTCCGCCGATCCCTCTGCATAAAATTCCGCTTCAAGCAAAAACAGGGGAGAAAGTGCGCCTGGGACTCAAAGCCAAACGTGGAGAATTCGAGTTTTATTCATTTGTCGAAGGCTCCTTGACTGATGAAAACGGCAACGTTCGCAGAATCATCTATGACAATGAGCTGGATATGGACTGGTCGCTGCTTACTTTTGATCTGATTTTAAAATAAATTCAGATTAATTATTATTGATGTTTTTGAGTGTATTTATTTAATATAATGCCGTTTTTTTGACGGTATTTTTTAAACTACATGGTATTTTATTATCATTATATATCAGGAATGATATGACTTTTGTATAAGAGCCAGTTGATGCAGTATCGGGTTATTTATCGGAACAGTGCTTGTTCAGGAAATCTTTGAAGATGTCGCCGTATTTTTTCTGGTCGAGAAACCAGCAGTCATTATGCCCGCCGGTAAGTTGATGGAATTCTTTAGGTTCCGGCGCCAGTTTGAATAATGCTTCTCCATGCCGGTATTTGATTATTTCGTCACGGGGACTGTGAATTATCAGAACCGGGCAATTCGCTTTTGCGATATTTTGTCCGGTCGGCAGATCAACCCGGACCAGCAACGATGTCGGGAGAAATACGGCCATGTCTTTTGCCACTTCCAGTGGCGAGATAAATGCCGCTTCGGAACAGAGCATCAATGGTTTATATTTAGCCGCCAGATATGAGGCCGGAGCGCCGCCGAGTGAACGGCCTATGACAATAATTTTGTTTGCGGGTATTTTGCGATCAACGGTCAAATATCTCCAGGCCGCTTCTGCCGCGTCCATGACATTCTTATCGTTTGGGTTACCGGTACTTTTGCCGTATCCCGGATAATCAAAGACCAGGAAATTGAACCCCAGGCGATGATAATGATCGACTGTTTCAATACGGTTTGCCAGATTTCCGGCGTTGCCGTGGCAGAATAGTACGGTGTATTCGGCTTTATCCGCCGGAACATACCACGCGTTAATCGTATTGCTGTCAGACGACTTAAGTGACAGATCTTCGTATTCCAGTCGATAGGCTTCAGGCGTGATGAATATATTTTTTTTCGGGACAAAAACAAAACGGTTTTGAAAAAAGAACAGAATGAAGCAGATCAGGAGATAACCGGAAATAATTGCGATTAAAAATATATACATCTGCCTGAGTAGCTTTTTTCTTAATTTTTTGTAAAATGAAACAGAGTCTTGAGTATCGACCAGAAATTTTTTTTCAGGAGCTTCTGTCATACTTCTCGCGGCGGAAAGTCAAATTCGGTTTCGAACAATGCAACCATTTTTGCGCAGGCATTGTCTGCATCCGGGCCGGTAACTTTTATTTCGACGGAATCCCCTTTTTGCAGACCAAGAGAAATCAGAGAGAGAATACTGCTTAATGGAACTTCAATGTTGTTACTGATCACGAAAAATTCATGATCGTTCATTTCTGTAGCGGCCTTGAGGATCAAACTGGCCGGTCGGCAATGGATTCCAGCGCCATTTCTGATAGTTGCTTTTACTGTGGGCATATTTCCATCAATTGAAAAATCATCATAACTCTTTACGGCTTTATCCGAAAAAAAACACCATTTGTTTGGCTTTTGACTTTATCCAATATACAGCTATATTTATACATTGCAAACGTGATCGGAATACAAATGTAATGAAAATTAACACTAATAAACTTACTCCCGTTTTGATACTGGGAGCCGGTATTCTACTGAGAATACTCTATTTGTACCAGTTTTCGACTTCTCCTTTGTTTGCTCAAGCCCTTGGCCCGGATGTACAGGAGTACGATCAATGGGCCCGGAGGGTCCTGGTTGATGGTATCTGGTGGCGCACACCGCAGATTCATGCCCCGCTGTACCCGGTTTTCCTTGCCATGCTCTATCGTTTGTTTGATATGAATTTATTGTATGTACGCTTTTTCCAGCAGGTGATTTGTCTGATCTCATTTATTCCGCTTTATCTGCAAATTCGTCATCGTTTCCAGCATCGCAAAGGAATGGCAGAGTTGTTTTTGGGAATAGCGGCGCTCTATCCGCCTCTTATCTATTATACTGCGGAGCTGACCAGTGAAGCATTGCTTTTAACCTTGCTGAATCTTGCCTTGTTTCTGATCTGGCGTGGCGCCGGCAAGTCTCTTTTTCTGATAGCTTCCGGCGGGATTTGTGCCGGACTGGCTGCGATAACCCATCCTTTGTCACTGGCTTTTTCTTTATCGCTGACGGTATATACAATATACCGGAGCCGAACCGGCAAACGTCTGCTGAACGGAGTGGGTCAGACTGCTGTTTATGTTCTGATTATCATCCTGGTGATTTTGCCGGTGGCCTGGCATAATTATTCGCTCAAGGGGAATCCCGGCATGATTCAGAACAACAGCGGGTTCAATCTTTTTGTCGGCAACAGCCCTGAAGCGACTGGTGGCTGCTGGGTAAGGCCAGGTCCGCTTTGGGATCAGCTGCACTATGATGCCGAACAAGCCGTCGGTTCCCATGCCGGTTCAAAAGATAAATATTTTGCCGATAAGGCTTATGAATTCATGTGGAAACAACCGGGGGCATTTGTCCTGTTGCTGCTCAAAAAAGCCGCTTATGTTTGGAATTGGCAGGAAATGCCGGCCGGTGCGGATATTGGTCCATTAAGATTTTACACTTCAATGCAAAGGTTCAACCGGTGGACTTTCGGCGTGGTTGCGTTGTGTGGTATGCTGGGTTTTTATCTTGCAGGAATGAGGAAACGTGACCGGAACAGGATGATGATTTTTTCGCTCACAGTCCTGTTTTACTGGGGAGCGCTGACGCTGACGGTTGTCAGTTCCCGTTATCGTCTTCCGCTGCTTGCCGGTGTATTTGTCGCGGCGGCATACGCCTTGACTGAAATATGGCGGAAACGCGGCAATCTGCCATTGGGAGTCCGCGTCTTTGGCGTACTGGCCGCCTGTCTGATTTTTCTGGTGCCGGCTCCAGAGGCAAATTTTGAATTATCGGAAGCTGATTCCTTGCTGGGAGAGGCCTATTACCGTAAGGGCGACATGCTGCGGGCGCGTGAATACCTGAATCGGGCGGTTACTGCGGAACCGTGGTCCCGGACTCAGTGTTTACTGGGGGCTATTGAGAAAAATTTAGGTAACCGCAGTCGGGCCCGGGAACTGTTCGAACTTGCTTCAAAGGTCAGTCCCAATGACCCGATGGGGCAAATGAATCTGGGGATCATGGCTTCAGAGGAAAATCGCCCTGTGCTTGCCGAAAAACATTTTCAATCCGCCATGAAACTTGGAGATCAAAACCCGGAAACTTTATACAATTATGCCTTTTTTAAGATGAAGCTCAATGATTTGAAAACGGCGGAAGTCCTGTTGAAGAAATCAGTGAAATCCAATCCGGCTCATCGCTTGTCCTTGAATCAGCTTGGAGTGTGTCTGATGCGTCAGGGCAAATATTCTGAGGCGGTTGATGTTTTTGTCGCGGCGGCTCGACTTGAATCCGACAACCATGGGGTTTCTCTAAACCTGGCGACGGCGTATCTGGCATCCGGCCGGAAAAGCAGAGCCAGGCCTATTATTGATCATGTGTTGAAGGAAGAACCGAATAATCCCACTGCTTTGGAATTGCGCAAATTGATGGAGAAAATGAAGAATTGACATATTTTGCTTCCTGGAATTATCCCTGAAGAAAAATTAAATTTTATAACGATAATACTTGATTTTTTAAAAATTTAAGGCATATTACGTTTCTCTGCAAAACGCAGTCCCGTGGTGTAATGGTAGCACAAGTGATTCTGGTTCACTTTGTCGAGGTTCGAATCCTTGCGGGACTGCCATTTTTTTGTCCGTACGACGGACGGCGGTAAACTTCTTCATACTCCACTCGCAATGCTCCTTACGGAAGTAGAAAAAATACAGCCTATAGTCCACAGCAGATTTATCCACAGGCGTAACCGCAATGATGAGAACCAACCAGAGGTTCGAGAGCGTAGCGACTGGACAACGCGAAGCAGTTGCTAGCGAGCTTGCGAGCGTCAGAGCAGCGCGACAGCCCGCACCTTGTGTGCGAGAGCGAGGAACGAGCGGAAAGAGCGTGGCGACTGCCAGCACAAAGTGCTGGAGAGAGTGAAACGAACGTCAATCCTTGCGGGACTGCCATTTTTTGCCCGGTTACGGGCAAAAAAACACGAAGTGGGTCGAAGACACACTTCAACTTCACAAGGCGTAGCCTTACTTCACTTTTCATATTGCCGTAGGCAATCCATCTCTCCCCGTGAAGTGGCTCATTGCATTCGCTATGAAGTATCAAACTTTGTTTGATGTGAAGTGTTCCTTGCGGAACGTGTTTGAAATACTTAATATGCGTACTATATTTGCTCCATAAATGTTTTATTATGGAGAAGAATGTAATAATGAAAATTAATCTCTTAATTCTATTGGCATTTATCCCTGTATTATGTCCTGCTCAATCCAATTGTAGTAAGCCTCTGGCGCTTTCAGTAAATCATTCTGTGACAGGGGGACAAAAGGAAGTAAACTTAGTTCCTCAGAAAGACTTTTGTGTATCCGAAAAGATTGCTGTAAAATTATTGTGTCAGAAAAATAAAAAAGATAATGAAAAAGGATTCATTGCGAAATCAATTGAGCCTAGTGTATTTTGGGGGGCATTTTCTGCGTTATGTACTGCTTTTGGTATTATACTTGCTTTATTTCTCCCAGTAATAAAAAAAACGTCACGCACAAAGTATCTTTCCAAAATAATTATTGAAGAGGTAAGTGATAATTTAAAAATAGCAAAGGCAGCACAAACTCCTTTACTTCTTCCTGGTACCACCCAGGCTTCTTATATGTCACGAGAAGAATTTATAAGACATTTGAAGTTTGATGCATGGGATGAGTATAAATTTAGATTAGCTGATTATGACATAAACGCTTATACAAGATATAAAGACGCCTATAAAAGTTTATATGCTATAGTGGGTTTGGAGCAAGTGGATAAAAGATTAATTGAACAAATGTATAAAGATGAAGTTGAATCTTTTATTGAAAAATGCGAGAATTTGAAGTTGAATTAATAGACAACAAATGGACTAGCATTTTCGTAATTCAATTTGGTAGCAATTCTTCTGGTTCACTTTGTCGAGGTTCGAGAGCGCAGCGACTGGACAACGCGAAGCAGTTGTTACCGTGACTGTGGAGTGAGTATCACGAACGTCAATCCTTTATCTTTTAAGAATAATTTATATTGTTTCCTTATATTACCTGCTGAACAATCTTTCTGTATACAGTAACATCATCATCAAGTATGAAGGTAATAGCTAAATTTATAATCAAAACAGTGAGTTTCAAAAATGATACACAAGGGAGCCGGGCTCCTAACGGCGAATAGACGATTGATTCCAAGAGAAGAGTTCCACGGCAATATTAAACGCTGTAAGAACCAAATATAAAAATGAGGCTGATGCGGTGTTCCTTATGTGTCGCCCCTACAGGGCTTTATATGTTTGCCAGTTTCCCGGAGCTCAATCGCTATCGCTCAATTACCCCGGGCTGGATATGTGTCGCGCTTTCAGTGCGTAATATTGAAAATGCTCATGACACAAAGTGCAGAAAATGCTTCTTTCCCACAAGTGTAACCGCAATGATGAGAACCGACCCAAGGTTCGAGAGCAAGCATGGCGGCTAAACTTAAAATCCCAGCTTTTTTGCGAATGAGATTGCTTCTTCGGTTGGATCGCAGAACGGGAACCAGAAACGGTTTTGGGGTGAACTGTTTGCCAGCAGGTAGTCGTAATACTCAATCGTGGACGAGAACTCTTTGTTGTCCTGATGGTCAATGATGATATACGGGATGAATACAGTATTTTCGTTAAGGATTTCAATTTCCTCGACTCTGGTGCAGGGGTAGTGGAACTCCGCTGCTTTGATATTTGCTTTTGAATTGTAAAGATTTTCCGCATGGCGTCCCCAATCCCCGCAGCAGTGGATATGAACCGCGCCAAACGCTTCGGACATCCTTTCCACGTATGGCAGGCCGAATTCCTTGTATTCATCCGCCGAGATCAACGGCATAAAGTCTTCGGTAAAACTCGCGCCGATATCCGACGGGAAAAAAGTATAGGGCCAGATGTTGCCGCAGATCCGGTTGCCGGATTCGCGTTTGAGATAGTTGAAGTAGTCGATCAGGAAATTACAGATTCGATCAAGCAGTCGATGCAGTTTTTCCGGTTCAGTATACATTGCCATCATCATTTCTTCCTGATCCATAATCAGTGACGCTGTATTCAACGTTCCCTGAAAATCCGGAGTGCGCAGCCAGAGTTTGTCAGTCTTCATAGTCGCCGATACCTGTTTGTACAAGTTGATCGCGATTGCGGCATCCATATCCGGCGCGTCGGCGGCTCTTGGAGTAATGGACATGGCTTCATCGACTGATTTTGCGACAGGTTCAATAAAAATATCATGGGAATCATCGTGCGGGAAAAAAGTATTTCCGCCCCAGTATTTAGCGGTTGAAACGGTTCCGAAATCGGGAAAAAAACAAGGCATGTTGCAACCGGGCAGTTTGTCGACGGCCGCGATATTCAATGGCGCCAGCCGGCAAATTTCGTCATGATCAAAGTTTTGCCGATAATTATATTCTGATGTATTCAGCGAAAACATAACCCGGCCCTCTCCGTCCCAGAAACGCCTGATCTTTGCCAAATTCGACTCATATTTTGCATTATTAATATAATCCATCGCTAAACTCCTGAGAAATTCATAATTACGATTTGCCCGGTGCCGTTATAGTTGAAATTGGTCCATTCGCCCGGATAAGACCTCAATATAGCACTGCGGTTTTTTATTTCCAGCGGGAAATATTTATTAAGCAGGTGTATTTACACATCTTATGTTGAATTAAGTTTAAAATCTTGCTGACTTCGTTGTGGTACTGATAAATAAGTTTGGTTGTTTAAGCTTTTTTTGTAACTTTTTGCGATGTTGCAGCGTCTAATTATAAAGGTATGCCCGGTTAAATCTTTTTTTAGCATAAGTGTAATAAAAATATAAAACCAGGTGTATAGATTGTGTTATTCAGAAATAGAACTGAACAAAATTAAGGAATGGTATATGAAACAATAATCTTTCAATCGGGGGGAAGATGTTGTTGAATCATAAATTAATTTAAAAAGGATTGTCATCATGACGAAAATAGATTTTACCCCGTTGGAAGCTGTTATCCTGGTAGTAGTTGCCTGTGTTGTGACCGGAACTTGTGTTTACATCAGCGGTCTCGCCGGCTGATTGGAGATAGCAGTAGCATATAAAGGATACATGAAATGTTTGGATTTGTGAAAATACTTCTTGTCACATGCTCCCTCTGTATCCATGCCGCCGTCGTTTATGCCGGGCAGGAGAGCCCGGCCGGTGCGCAAACTCTTGAAAGTATGCCTGTTGAAAGAGGATTTTTCATCTACAACGGGCGATATATACCTCCTCCATATACGATTGCATTCGACAAGAACGGGATTTCAATTAATAAATTTCCACTCTCTTCCAGAGCGCAGGAATCCATTTGCACCCAATACGAGAGTGATAATGAGTATGGGCAATTCTATCTTGAACGTAACCGGCAGACCATGGTGATGTTTTGGATCGAACGTGACCTTAATGCCGACTCGTTGTTGATTATCAATCAAAGTAATCAGGCCTGTTTATTGCCCTCATATACAACTATACAAATTATGGAGGTTATTGCTTCTAAAAAAAGGAATGAGGAAAAAATAAAAATTTTAATGAATATTCCGGGCCATAGTTTCGCATCGTGGGAATGGAAACAGATAATTGCCAGCATACAACCGTCTTCGACCTTGCAGGCTCGCATTGCCGCGGTAAAAGAAAAAAATGCATATTTTCGAAATGCTGACGACCAACACGGCGGTGTCAAATATCAGGTGCTTGCCGTGGCGGGCCTTGTCCTTTCGGTGCTTTCGCTTGGTATCTTATTGTCGCATCATCCAAAAAATGAAGGTACGATCAAAGGGAGAAACAATAGCAGCGAAGCTGTGAAGCAAGTTTGGTACGCAATATCCCTGTTCATTGCATTGAACTTGTATGACTTAATTTCCACTTTAGTGGTCATGAAAAATAATATTGAACTTGAGTTGAATATTATTGCAAAAACAATGCTGGGGACACCGCTTTTGCTGGTGTGCTTCAAATTGGCGGCCTGTGGTTTAGCCGCTTTGATTATTTTGAAATACCGTCATTACCGTTGCGCCCAGCAGGCTGCTTGGTGGAGCTGTGTGCTGTACACGGTCATCCTGTTTCGCTGGGCGACCGTGCTGGTATGATTGGGAATTGGATTATTTAAGCTTGACCCATTGACCGGTCCGGCTCGATTCGTAACATGCCATGACCATATGGACCGTTTCCGCCGCGGATTTAGCGGATACGAATGGAGCTCTGTTTTCCCGGATGGCTTCAACAAAATCACATATCTGTCCCGGGTGACCGCCTCCGTAGTAGCCTTTGTTTTCCTGTAACGCGTCCTCGATTCCGCAGTTTGCCAGTCTGGACTCGACTTCAGCTTGTTTTTCAGAAGAATCAAATTCCAAATGAGTCGGCTTGAGATTCAGATATTCCAGATAGCCGTCGGTACCGCTGATACTTATTTTATTATGCCATTTTGCGGCGCTGGAAGCAGTTGCGGTTATTGCGCCGAGAGGTCCGGATGAAAACTTTACCAGAATAACCGCGGTATCTTCAGTTTCGATAACCCCCTGATGAGTCAGGTTGTCGCATCTTGCGGTAAGTTCGTCGATTCCGCCGAACAGCCATTTGACCAGATCAAGGTAATGAATTGCCTGATTGATCAAAACTGAGCCGCCTTCATGTTCCCAGGTCCCGCGCCAGGCGTCGCCCAGATAGTATTCATTTGTCCGCAGACAACAGCAGTTTAAATTGATAGTCGTGATCGTGCCGAACGCACCTTCTTCGATGAGTTTTTTCAATTCACGGTTTATCGGTTCATGGCGATGCTGGAATATTCCGCCGAAAATCAATTCGGGATTGCGGTCATGAGCAGCCTGCATTTCTTCAATACATTTTGAACTTCTGCCCAGAGCTTTTTCGCACAGGACATGTTTTTTGCTGTCCAGAGCGTCGATGACGATTTTAGCATGGCTGCCGTGCTCGGTACACACTGCGATGCAATCGATTTCCGGGTCCTTCAATACCTCTTTGTAATCTGTGGTGGTGCAAGGAATATTATAGCTTTCCGCCCTGTGTCTGGCCTTTTCTTCGACCAGGTCGCAGACCCATTTTACTTCAACGCCCGGCAGACGCTGAAAACTTTCTATATGTGATGGAGCGATTACTCCGCAACCGATAATTCCGCACTTAATAGTTTTCATTCATAAACTCCTTTTTGGTCTTTATGTAAAAATAAACCGGTTTATAAATAATGCAACCTTATAAGCAAATTTTTTTGATATAAACTTGACTGTTTGCCTGAAAACCAATAATCATAATAAAAGACCAGATGATTTTTATATGGGTTCTGGAAAAACGGCATTATTTTAAAATGATAAATAGGATTATGGTGCGTTTATTCCGGCGCGGAAACGGCCGGGAGGTTGCCCGAAGTGTTTGCGAAACATCTTGGATAAATAGTTGCGATCACAAAAACCGCTACTCAAAGCGATCTCGTCAATCGACAATTCATTTTCCAGCAAGAGGGTCGCAGCCCGGTTTAAACGAAGCTTTAGCAGATAACGCTGTGGGGGAACCCCGGTCACTTCCCTGAACCGGCGGATAAAAGCATTTTCGCTGAAACCGGCTTTTGCCGCCAGTTTCGCATTTAGCCAGTTTCGTTCAGGTTTATTTTCCAGCAGCCGGCAGATTGACTCAATTCTTGAATCGATGGTTCCAGCCCTCCAAATGCTCTTCGGTAAACGCGATATGACCGCATAAATGAATTCACCGGCAATTAATGGATGGTCAAGTGATTCGGCAAGACGCTTTACCGATTCTTTCAAACCCGGATCAATTGGTAATTTCAGCAGTCGCAAGCTGGAATTATCCAAGGGAAGATCGATATCCGCATGGATATAGACTGATTCTGCCGGAGTTAAAATCTCTTGTCGGACTTTTACTCCGGGCGGGATCACCAGGATAAAATCCTGGTTGAGAAAATATTTGTTGTATCCGTCACTGACCACTGCGCCGGGTTCAGGATTCCAGTAAAAACGCCAGTGCGGCCGGACCGGAGACGCATTCCTCCAGTTGGAGACCTTACTCCGATTGCAGACGATAATCCTGATTGTCGGCAAATGTATAATGTTAGGATTGTTAATATATTTATTTGCAATATCCATAGATAAATATCCACTCGTTGTTTATATTATACAATAACTTAACAAATAAGCAAGGAGTATATAATGTCTCGACCCAATATTGTTTTTGTTCTCACTGATGATCAGGGATACCCGCCTTTAGGGTGCAATGGACATCCGTTCATCAAAACGCCGAACATCGATGATTTTCACAGTGATGCAGTCAGTTTCGAGCAATTTCACTGCGGTACAACCTGCGCCCCGACCCGGGCCGGTCTGCTGACCGGGCATTACTGCAACTCGACCGGCGTCTGGCATACCATCGGCGGACGCTCCCTGTTGCGCAGCAATGAATGGTGTCTGGCGGACGCATTGCGCGAGAACGGTTATCGCACCGGGATGTTCGGCAAATGGCACCTTGGCGATGATTATCCCTATCTGCCTCAGCACCGGGGGTTTGAATCCGCGATCTATCATGGCGGCGGCGGCATCAGCCAGCAACCTGATTATTGGGGGAATGATTATTTTGACGATACTTACTTTGTTAACGGCAAGCCAAGAAAATTCTCAGGATACTGTACTGATGTATTTTTTGCTGAAGCGTTGAACTACATTGAAGAACACAAGGATGAACCGTTTTTCTGTTATATTTCGACTAATGCGCCGCATGGTCCGTTCAATGTTCACAAAAAATACTGGGAACAATACATGCAGTATACGGATCAGGAGAATTATGCCCGTTTCCTCGGGATGATTACCAATATTGACGAAAATTTCGGAAAACTGCGTAATAAACTTGCCGAACTTGAAATCGAGGATAATACCATTCTCATCTTCA
Source organism: Victivallales bacterium (assembly GCA_963678305.2). Lineage (GTDB taxonomy): Bacteria > Verrucomicrobiota > Lentisphaeria > Victivallales > Victivallaceae. Next base: position 167,631 of record CAXXVV010000007.1, on the reverse strand, counting down.
TGAGTGACAATGGTCAGTGTGGTTGCGGAACCAACGGCGTTCCGGATGCTTACAACGCCGGAATGCGAGGACGTAAAGGTTCAGAATATGACGGCGGACACCGGATTCCATTCATTATACGCTGGCCTGACGGCAGGATGACCGGTTGCCGGACGATTGAAGAGTTGACTTCATACGTTGATTTTATGCCTACGCTACTGGATATTTGCGGTGTTGACAAACCGGCTGACAAGCTGGATTTTGACGGAGAATCTTTAATGCCGCTGGTCGATCATGAAAAATCGCAGGAATACTGGAATAACCGGGTTGTGGTTACCGATACTCAGCGTGTCGCTTATCCGCTCAAATGGCAGCGCAGCTGTGTGATGAAAAATAAGTGGCGTCTGGTTGATTATGATGAATTATATGATCTTTCGGTGGATCCGGGGCAGGAAAACGATATTTCCGCTGATCATCCGGAACTGGTGGCTGAGTTGCGGGCGGAATATGAAAAATGGTGGGCTTTGTGTTCACGTCAGATGGATGAAGATAATCCCTTATCAATCGGCGGGACGAATGAAACGGTACGTTTAAATTCAATGGACCTGCGTAGTGAAGAGAATATGACGGTGTGGAATCAACAGGAAATTCGTCAGGGGCGGACGTGTCTGGGATATTGGCCCATCAAAGCGGAACGTGATGGTGTATATGAATTTGAAATGCGGCGTTGGCCGGAAGAGGCCGGACATGCCATCGGCGGTAGCATTGATCCAGAAGATGATGTAGAATTTTACCGCGAAGGCATGGCTGCTTCATCTTATGGGTTTTATTCGGACGGAAATGCCATGGATATTGATCTGGCGCAATTGCACATCCTCGGAATGCCGGTTCAATGTGAAACGGTGGCGGCCGGACAGTCTGAGGTGAAATTTGAAGTTGAACTGAAAAAAGGCGAGTATCAATTGCGGGCAAATTTCTTCAACCGCAAGCTGACAGTACAGACTTCGGCCTATTATGTTTACGTCAGACTGAAAGCTTAAGCCTTGTATTTATCTTTGTGCCGGAGTTGACGGCAGCGCCGGCACATAAATTCCTCCAGGCCAAGAATGACGGCTCTATCTGTCGTTTTCCTGATGCAGGCTTCGTCGCCTTCTTCAAGTCTGAGTTGGATTGGTGAGTTGTCTCCGACCATGATTGCCGGACCGCGGAGAATGCGGATTCTGACAATGCTGTTATCCGGGATAACCAGATGGTTTACGACTTCTGTACTGTTGCTGAACGCCAAACCTAAACCGACCCTGAATGTACTATGAGTTATACTGCGGTAATATGCGGTACTGCCGTGCGGCGTAGCCATTCCGACGCCGTCGCCGACAATTTCACGGGCATATAACTCATCATCGATCCAGACCCGGTAACGTAAGGCGCTTACCCGTTCGTGATTATGGATAAAAATATCATTGGTTGAGATCAATTCCTGATCGCCGACTGCTCCGGAGAGTTTTATTAGTTCGGTAAGTTTAGCCTGATCCTTGAAGAGTGATTCCAGACGATTCAAACAATTGTGTTCCGGACAGACTGGTGCGGTTGCCGCGTCGCGAATCGGGAATTTGGGAATGCCGGGATAGTCTCGTTCTGCCCCCAGTAAGGCGCCGTCACCGCCGTGACAAATGATAATGTCCGGATTGTTTGTGACTATTTCAGCATCGTAGGCATCAAGCAGCGGAATTACGTCTTCCAGGTTTTTACCGCTTAACAGAACTTTCATTTTTGCTCCTGAATCATGGATTACAATCATTGCAGTAAATAATACATCTGAATTATGCTCCCGTCAAGTATGATAAAAGAATAAACCTTGCATAGAATTTATCTAATAATCATTACGTTTGACTTTTATTTTTATGTAACATGTTTATTGTTAATAAAATGAGTTAGGTCAAGTTTTGCCGGTTGATGCGTCGGTTGTTAGGAAATAAGATATGTGTAATCTGAAAACATTGCAACCGTAGTTGTATATTTGACCGAATGTGCTATTTTCTCTGTTACTAACATTCCAACTGAAATCAGGACTTAAAATTGAAGATTTCCGTTCCAGATATTTCAAAAAAGATCGCGATAACTATTTATGCCCGCCGTTACAGTTTGTTTTGGTTGATCGCTGCAATGGTGATTATTATCATCGGCTGGTTTCCTTATATATTGTCTTTCAACCAGATGCCGGTTACTTTTGATGATGACTGGACCTGGGTTTTCATGATGCATGAAGGAGCGAGAAAATCTATTGTTGAATATCAGCAATTTCCTTTCTGGATTCCCTGGCATAAAGGTGGTGTGCCGTTGTTTGCTCACCCGCTTGTCAGCGTATTTTCCTTTGATACTTTGTTTGTTCTTTTACTGGGGACAGTTCCGGGGCTGCGTCTGGCGGTTATGTTCGATGTGCTGTTCGGGGCGCTGGGGATGTGGTTGTTGCTCAAAAGGGTGGAAAAGATCAATCTTTTTTGTTTTTGGGGTACTGTTTTATTCGGATTGCAGGGATGTATTGCCATGCATGTAACCGCAGGGCATATATGTATGCTGGGGATAATCTGGCTGCCATGGCTGGCGTTGTTTGCGCTGGCGGCTCCTCGACGGTTGTCCGCGGCGATTGCCCTCGGGTTTTTTGCCGGAGCAATGATGCTGCAATTCTTTCATTATTTATCGATAATCAATTCACTGGTGATCATGGTCCTGCTGCTTTGGATCTGGAAAAAAGAATTTAAAAATATTTCTTTTTATCAAAATATGATTGCGGCGCTGCTGACGTTCCTGTCCATCGCCTCATTCCGCCTGATTATAACGATTCCGTTGTGTATGCAATATACCAATAACCCGCTGCCGGGCTTGATCTCGATTTCTCCCTGGCTGTTCCTCAAGGCGCTGGTCTGGCCAATGCAGTGGATTCATACAATGCCGCATGCCTGGAAGGATGTTCTGCGCTGGCATGAGCTTGGATGTTATATCGGGATAATTGCTGTCCTAATGTTTTTTTGCTCCTTGATCAAGGGCTGGCGCTGGTTTCATACGGCTTTTATTCTGGCGGTGCTGCTGACTCTTGATGCTTCATCGCCTTGGCGGCCCGGTTACTGGGTGAACGGGCAACATGTATTGAGGGTGCCGACACGGTGGCGTTTTGTCGTCGTCTTTATTTTGATCTTCGGCGCGGTGGCCGGGATCAAGGCTTTAACCGGCAAATTCAGAAACCGGAACGCGAGGAAAATATTTGCCGGCTGTCTGGTTTTCATTTCCGTTGCCGGATTGATTTTCAGTCAGCATTACAATTGGCGTCACCGGAAAATGGTCAGTCTGGATCAAGTGAATAATTTATTCAGGAATACCGGTAAACCGATTTTCATGGCAAAACAGCAGGACAGTTATCTTTATTCGGCGATATATCGCAATATCGGATTGAAGGATTCCTTTGATCCCTTATACAAGGCGCATGGTATGAGGTGGGTAAAGGCCTTCAACGACCCTGAATACCGTGACGAAATCAGCGCGGTGCCGGCAAATATAAACGTCAGGAAATGGTCCCCGAATCAAATCATAATTTCGACAACAACTCCGGTCTTAATAGCTATCAACCAGAATGCCAGCCGCTATTGGCGGCTCAACGGCGCATTGTTGTTTCCCGATTCAACTTACGTGGATTTTTCCCGGCAATTCATTTTCAAAACTCTGGGACGGCAGACGCTGATCATTTCGGCGATACCGTCGCATTATGAACTGGGATTGACCGTTACCGCAATCAGCGTCGCGCTGTTAGGCGGCTATTTATATTGTCTGCTGAAAATCAGGAAAGCAGAGAACAAAAAGAGACGTTGAGCTTTTTAGCTCATCTTATACTTGCCGGCGAGTTTTTTGAGGGCTCCGATCTGACGGGGAGAAAGCGTTTTACCCCTGGCAAACTGATTGCTGATGGATTCGTAAAACTCTTTGTCGTCATAGGTTCTTTTTCCCTTTTTGACCGGCGGTTGCCATTCGGTGACTTTGCTGAATTTTTCAAGGAGAGCTTCTACCTCCGGATCTGGCTTATTATCCGCCTGATTATCAGATTGCGGAATATTGAGCATTTTGTTCAGTTCGTCAACTCCTTCAATCTGGTCCTGATATTTGTCAACCATGCGGCCAAGTGCATTGAGCTGTTTTTCAGAAAGTTTTTTACCGGACAACGCCTGGCGCTTCAATGACTTGAAGAATTTTTCATCATTGAAGCGACTTTTCGGCGGAGCCTGTTCCCATTCGACTTTATCAAAACAAGCGAAAATCTTTTCATAATGACTGACCTCATCAGTGTCGGCTTCCTGCTCCTTGCGTCTGGCTTCAGCTTCTTTTTGTTTAACCTTGGCATCACTTAGGTCGTCGGCAAAACCGGCTTTCTCTGCGAATTCTTTGAGTTCAGGCAGTTGCTCTTTGTATTTTATGACAATCTTCAATAATGCTTCCCATTGACGCGCGGTCACAGAGCCGTCTTTTTCGAATTTTTCCTTAATAGACGTGCAGAACTTTTTATCGTCATAAGTACGCCGTCCCACTTTTTCCGGCTCATTAAATTGAACTTTGTCGAGCTGTTCGAGCAAGGTGATAACTTTATCCTGTTCGGGGGCGCCAATATTTTTGGCGGACACCAGCCATTGACTGTAGTGATCATAGAAATCACGGAGCATTTCCACCCATTCAGTTTTGCCTTCTTCTACTTTGTCCAGTTCATCTTCCATTTTCGAGGTAAACTGAACATCAAATAGAGCCGGGAGACTTTTGACCAGAAAATCGACTACCCGGATTCCAAGATCGGTGGGATGCAATTTACCCTGCTGGCGTTCAACATATTTGCGCATCATAATTGTCCGCATAATTGTTGCGTAAGTTGAAGGCCGCCCGATTCCGTTGGTTTCAAGTGCCCGGATCAGCGTTGCTTCCGTATAGCGCGGAGGGGGTTCGGTGAATTTCTGTTCCGAGCCGGCTTCTATCAGTTCGCACGCCTGATTTTCTTTGAGTCGGCCAAGAACCTCGGCGTTGATTTCGTCTTTGGATTCCTGACTGGTTTCGTACAGGGTCATAAAACCGGGAAATACCGTTACCAGAGCGCCGGCCCGGAAAGTATATTTACGGTCATCTGAGCCTGTGACTTCAGAATCGACGGTGGTTTGTTCGAGCTGAGCCGACGCCATTTGGCTGGCAACGAATCGTTTCCAGATCATATTGTAAAGGCGGTATTGCCGATCATCGAGATACGGTTTAACCTGTTCGGGAGTCAGGGATACATTAGTCGGGCGAATCGCTTCGTGAGCTTCCTGAGCGGAACTTTTACTCTTGAAAAAGTTCGGTTTTTCAGGTACGAATTTCGGACCGTATTTCTGGCCGATCAGCTCCCGGCACAGGTTGCGGGCTTCCGCGGCGATATTGAATGAGTCTGTACGCATGTAGGTGATCAGACCGACTGAGCCGCCGGTGCCGACATCCATGCCTTCATAAAGACTCTGGGCCACTTTCATGGTTTGCGATGCCGACCAGCGCATTCTTGAGTTGGCGGTCTGCTGCAGCGAGCTGGTGATAAACGGCGGCGGGGCGTTTCGGCGTTTCGGCGTTTTTTCTATTGATGCCACTTTGAAACCGCGACCATTATTAATCGCGGTAAGTGCTTTTGCCGCGTCTTCACCGTTATTGATGGCGAACTTCTGATCGTCGATCAAAGCAAGTTTATTTTCAAACAATACCTGTTCATTGTTATCTTCCGCACCAAGAGTTGCTGTAAAATTCCAGTATTCCTCAGGAACAAATGCCAGAATTTCCCGTTCCCGTTCAACCACCAGCCGTAAGGCAACCGACTGAACCCGCCCGGCACTGATGCCGCGTTCGATATGTGACCACAATAGCGGACTGACCTGATAACCGACCAGGCGGTCAAGAACCCGTCTTGCCTGTTGAGCATTGACCAGATCCATATTAACGTTTCCAGCATGGTCGAATGCCTGTTTGATGGCCGATTTGGTTATTTCGTGAAACGTGACCCGGTGGAATTTACCTTTGAAGCCCTTTTTCAACATTTCCTGTAAATGCCATGCAATGGCTTCCCCTTCACGGTCAGGGTCGGGAGCCAGGTAGATGTCAGAGGCTTTTTTTGCCGCGGAGCGCAGTTCTTTAATTATCTTACCGCTACCGGGGTTTTCCTGATAAAGAGGCGTGAAATCGTTGTTGATGTCAACTCCGAATGAGTTTTGTGGCAGATCACGGATGTGTCCGACGGATGCCATAATACGATAGCTCTGACCGAGCATGCGCCCGATAGTCTTCGCTTTAGTTGGAGATTCGACAATTACCAGATTTTCAGCCATAATTACAATTTCAATTTTTTTTAAATTTAATTTTACCACACAAAGAACGCAATAAATTTGCAAATCGTTAACGAATATCGTTCCTCCGGGTTTCCGGGAACATTTAAGATGGCTCTATTTTCCGAAAAGTCAAGCGCTTACACTGAATTTTTCTTGTGATTTAAAGTCCCTGCGAAGCCGGTACATAGTACCGCTGCTTTTAAATAATATTATCCTGATGTTGATAATACAAATCATTGACTTGTATTTTACTTTTCTCGTATTATATGTATTTAGATGTATTAGAAGGATAATAAGCCTGATGGTCCTTGACATCGTTTGATATGGTACATACGGAAGGAAAAATATATGGATCTGGAACTTCAATGGTTTATAGCTCTGGCATCAGACGAACTGGTCGATATGGAGACCTGTGACCAAATTCGTGAGATAGCCGGGGATGATGCGGATATGGCAACTTATGCCCAGGCGATGCTTGACGCTTTTGCCGAACAGGTCAGTGAAGAGGAACTTGAACAACTGCTTGAACAGATCCAGGGGATCATGGCCGAAGCTCAGGGACATGCTGAAAACGGTCAGGTTCCGGAGATGTTTGCGGATGAGGAAGAAGATGCTCCTCCAGCCCCGGGCGGCTTGTCCCTTGCTATTCAGCCTCCGACTCCTCAACCGGCGCCACAGGGCTTGGCTTTGGCCGGGCTTCGACCCGCAGCGGAAGAAAATGCTGAACCGCAATCCATTGGTCTGTCGTTCAATGCGCCTGGAATTGACACAGAAGATGAGGAATTACTCGATGCCAGCAATGTGTTGGAAGCCCCGGAAGACTTTGACGGAGATCCAATTGAGATGTTGTCCCAGATTTCGTCGTTGAACGATACGGAATTGTACTCTATGATGGTTGCGCTGCTGCTGCAGCTCCGTGCAATGGGAGCGAGCGACCTGCATCTTTCAGCTGAAGCGGTGCCGTTTTGTCGCAAAGATTTGAATATTACTCCCTTGAGTAATGAAATTTTGCCGGCTGAGGACGCGTTCAGGCTGAATACTATTTTATTGACAGAAGAACAACGGGAAAAATTCCGCGATGAACAGGATTTGAACTTTGCCCTCCAAATCGCTAATGACCGTTTCCGGATATGCCTGCTTGAGCATAAAGATGGAACAGCCGGAAGTTATCGCCTGGTGGCGGAAAGCCTGAAGTCCCTTGAAGAACTGGGTTTTCTCCCAAATGATGTGAAAACGCTGGAGCAGATGCTTGACTATCATAATGGATTGATTCTCGTTACTGGACCTTTAGGGGCAGGTAAAACCACTACGCTTGCGTCAATGGTAAATGTCCTGAATAAAAAACGTCATGACCATGTCATTACTGTGGAAGATCCTATAGAGATAGTTCAAGAATCCTTGAACTGCAACGTCACCCAGCGACAAATCGGACGCGATACCGATACCTATAATGCCGCCCTGAAAGGTGCTTTGCGTGAAGACCCGGATATCATTGTCATCGGGGAACTGCACGACTTGGAAACAATTGAAATGTCGATTACCGCTTCTGAAACCGGTCACCTGGTTATCGGAACGCTGCATACCGGTAATGCGGCCAGTACCTTGAACCGCTTGCTGGACGTGTTCCCCCCGTCTCAACAGCCGCAGATTCGAGCGATGACCGCGGGTAGTTTGCGAGGAATCGTCTGTCAAAAACTGGTTCCTGCCAAAGGCGGCGGTGTGACCTTGTGCTATGAAATCCTGGTCAATACCATGGCGGTTGCCAATATCATCGGAGATGGTAAGACGTTCCAGTTGCCGGCTACCATGCAGACTGGAATGAAACAGGGAATGTGTACGTTTGACCAGAATGCTTTCAATCTGTATCAGGCGGGGCGTATATCCGAAGAGGTTGCACGGACACTGATTCTTGATAAAGGTGTTTTGCATGAGTTTAATCGAGTCGCTGCGATCAATAATGCTCAGGCATTCGCGGCCGGTGGAGGCGCTCCGCCGCCGCAGCCGGTAGCGGCTCAAGCCTGGGAAGAAAATGAAGAAGAAGTTGTGGATGAAGAACCCAAAAAGAAAAAACGCGGATTTTTCGGAAGATAATCAAGGAGAAATGTTATGGCGCTGATTGACCAATATTTGATTGAAATGCTTGACCGTGGTGGTTCCGATTTGCATCTGATGATCGGACAGCCCATTAAGGCTCGAGTGCAGGGTGCTTTGGAAGATTTGACGGACGAACCGATTACCCCTGACTTCATGCTGGAGATGCTTAAAGAGATAACCCCGCCTAAACGTTGGGAGCATTATCGTAAACATAATGACCTTGACTTTGCACATGAAATTCCGGAAGTAGCGCGTTTTCGTACTAACCTTTTGAGAAATTACTGGGGAATGGCCGCTGTGTTGCGTCAGATTCCGACGAAAATTCTGACAATTGAGGATTTGAAGCTGCCGCCGGTCCTTAAAGAAATATGTGATCTTAAAAGTGGTCTTTCTCTGGTAACAGGACCTACTGGTTCCGGTAAATCAACCACTCTTGCAGCGATGATTGACTATATCAATGATAAATATCATAAGCACATCATCACCATTGAGGACCCGATTGAATTTGTCCATCAAAATAAGAATTCTATTTTGGTGCACCGTGAAGTCGGGATTCACAGCAGCTCATTTGCTCGTGGATTGCGTGGTGCGATGCGTTCTGACCCGGACATCCTGCTGATCGGGGAAATGCGTGACCTTGAGACTATTCGCTTGGCTTTGACTTGTGCATCCATGGGTATGTTGGTTTTTGCGACCTTGCACACCAATAACGCACCAAAGACAGTTGACCGTATTATTGACGCATTTCCAGCGGATGAGCAAGCTCAGATCCGTACAATGTTGGCGGACTGTCTGCAATCGGTGGTTTCTCAGTTGCTATGTAAGAAAGAAGGCGGTGGACGTATTGCCTGTCACGAGATTTTGCTTTGGTCTGATGGTCTTCCCAATACTATTCGTGAAGGTCAGATTGCGAATATTCGTACTATCATTGAGTCCAATAAAGGGCAAGGTATGTGTTCTATGGATGGTAATTTGCGTGAAATGCTCGCTGAAGGCATTATCAGTCCGATGGAAGCCTACATGAAAGCCAGTGATAAAAAAGAATTCCAAGCCTACTTAGGTGAAGATACCGATATAGTATAATTATTCCATTTTTGCAAATACTTGGCCTGGATTAATTAATAAATATATTATAATCAAACCGTCTGATAATTTGACAAACCCGCTTTCAGCGTATATATTATCTCAAAACCAACCAAAAGGAGGACGAAATGGAAGCGCGAATGAAGGTCAAAGGCGCAGGCTGCTACTACCATCTCTACAATCGAATCGGCTGCGTCAAAGGCGAACACCCGTTCTCCGACGCCGACAAGGAATACGGCTTCAAACTGCTTCGATACCTCTGCGATTACTTTTTGATCGAGGTCATCTCCGCCGCCTGGATGGGCAACCATTTTCACCTCGTAGTCTACGCTCCAGGACCGGATGAACTACCACCGCTCGAGGTCATCGTCAAACGCCACAACGGCTACTACAAAGCAATGAAAAAGATCTTCAAATTCGGCCCGCGAATCCCGGTCATCAGTCTCGAAAATAAAACGCAATGCCAGGAAATCGCCCTCAAAATGATCGACATCAGCCGCTTTATGTCGGCCTGCCAACGCCAATTCACCTGCGTCTACAACGAGACCCGCAACCGCACCGGACAACTCTGGGGCGGCCGTTTCAAAAGCGTGATTCTTGAGCGCGTAAACGCCCTGGCCGCCTGCGTGACCTACGTCGAACTCAACCCGGTCCGGGCCGGCCTGAAAAACTCCCCGGCGGATTACAATTTCACCACCTGGGGCCGCTATTGCAGAAGCGGCAAACACATGTTTTACGAGAATTTTGTCAAACATCTGAAGCCGAACATCACCACCGGCGATACCTCGCAATGGACTGATGACGAGGTATTTGCGTTCTTCCGTGGCGAACTGGCCCGCATCATCACGGCGGAAACCGGCGCCTCGAGCGAAAATATCTACGCCGCGCGCGACAAAGCCCGCCAAAAAGAATCGATGCACGTACGCTTCCTGCGTCGTACCCGACACTTTACCGAAGGGGCGATTTTAGGTTCAAAACAATTCATCCGCCGAACCGGAAGCCAGTTTGATAACCCCGAAAGAATCCATAAAAAACACCTCTCCCGAGGCCTCAGCCCCTCCGGAATACTATATTGTTTCAGAAATTTGCAGGATTTATGAAATATCCATTGGTGTATCTTCATGAATTTTAAATTGCTAACATGCTTTTTCATGAATAAATATGCCGGAAAATTTGATTTTTTGCTAAAACAGCTTACTATATTGCTGAAGGTAAAATAATTATATTAACCAACAAGGCAAAACAAGAATGACCTTAGAAGAATTAAAAAATGTTGCAGATGAAGCTACTCAGCGCATAGCTGAACTTGGTAGTTTCCTGAAAATTGATGATCGTCGGGAAAAGCTTAATATACTTGAACAAAAAATGGCGGATCCTGATTTTTGGAATAATAAAGAACAGGCCCAGGCTACTGTTGCGGAACTCAGTTCATGCAAAAACGTGATTGAGCCTTTTAATAAACTTGCGGATGAAGTGGGGGATTTTGAAGTTCTGATGGAAATGGCCGAGGAAGATCCTGATATGCTTGACGAGGCGGATATGACTTGGAAAAAGCTGAGCAAGGATCTGGATAAGATTGAACTTCTTAGCTTTCTTTCCGGCAAATTCGATCGAAATAATGCTTATTTTTCAATTCATGCAGGAGCCGGTGGAACAGAATCTTGTGATTGGACTTCAATGTTGTTGCGGATGTATCGCCGCTGGTTCGAACGACGGGGTTGGAAGGACGAGATCATTGATATTCAGCAAGGTGATGAAGCCGGGGTGAAAAGTGTTACTCTTCGAGTCGAGGGCGAGTTCGCTTATGGTTACCTTAGAAGCGAATGTGGGATTCATCGTCTCGTGCGTATTTCACCGTTTGACAGCAATGCTCGACGGCACACTTCTTTTTCTTCAGTCGATTTGTTCCCTGAACTTGATGATGATGTAGATATTGAAGTCGATGAAAGTGACCTGAGGATTGATACTTACCGGGCCAGCGGAGCTGGCGGTCAGCATGTTAACACTACAGACAGTGCTGTTCGAATTACACACATTCCGAGTGGAATCGTCGTTGCCTGCCAGAATGAACGTTCGCAGCACAAAAACCGCGCGACCGCGATGAAAATGCTGAAAGCGAAACTCTATGAAAAACAGGAAGAGGAACGCATGAAGGAAGCCGATACGATCCGTGGTGAAAAGACTGAAATGGGTTGGGGGAATCAGATTCGTTCTTATGTCCTGCATCCTTATCAGATGGTCAAAGATTTGCGGACTGAGGTTGAGACAGGTAATACTGCTGCTGTTCTTGACGGCGATCTTGATCAGTTTGTTGAAGCATGGTTGAAGTCCGGCGGCAAGCAGACACGCAAGTAAAACTGCTGATTACAATTATTACAATTTTCTTTTGATATTTAATATTTAAAATTATAAGATACAGATGGCTACTCCAAGCATATATACAAATACCATATCCTCTGACCAAGCGGCTCAGCTGCGTGATTTGCTTGAAACGCGCGGCTGGGAATTCAAAGAAGTCCAACATGCTCTCTGGCAGGCCCGTGGGGACAAGACCGTGGTCGTTGCCTGGAAATCAGGCAAGCTTACGGTCCAGGGAAAAGGGTTGACTGAGTTTGTTCAGTTTACGCTGGAACCTGAGATACTGCATGAATTTGGTTTTGGTTACGACCTTGAGCCGGATAATGACGGTGCGGAGCTGCCGGAGCTATTTGTGCCGCATGGTGGAGTTGATGAAAGTGGCAAGGGGGACTTCTTCGGGCCATTGGTCATTGTTGCGGTATATGCAGACGACACTATGAAAAACGAACTCATGAAGATCGGGGTAAAAGATTCAAAAGCAATTAAAAGTGATAAACAGATTTATGCTATGACTCCGAAAATAAAACAATGCGTTAGAGGACGCTGGACCCGTGTTCTGTTGGGGAATCCGGCATACAACCGGTTTTATGAAGGGTGTCAGAATTTGAACCAGCTTTTGGCTTGGGGGCATGCTAGAGCGATAGAGAATCTACTGGAGCGTGCACCGGAGTGCAATCAGGTTATTTCCGATAAATTTGGAGCTGAACATCTGATCAAGCGTGCTTTGATGGAAAAGGGCAGGGGGATTGAGCTGATTCAACGTACCAAGGCTGAAAGTGATCCGGTGGTTGCAGCCGCTTCGATTCTGGCTCGCGAGGGTTATATCAGCAAAATGGCAGAATACAGCAAGGAACTGGGCCTGGAGCTTCCGCGTGGTGCATCCGCCAAAGTTATTGAGGTTGGAAAGCAGATTTTTGCTCAAGGTGGTATTGAGCTTCTGAGTCAATACGCCAAGATGCATTTCTCGACGGCGCAAAAAGTCATTGGCGAAGAATAAATAGAGGCAACATTGAAAATGGACAGTTTTCATGAGATCCACCTGTACACAGTTGACCAGATATTTGCAGAAACATGGAGATGTTCACATACTTGAACCTCGTGTTCCAGAAAAAATTTATGATGGGGGCGTGGTTATTCCGTGTCTGGCTGAATCAACATCTTTACCTCTGACTCTGGATTCTCTTGCCGATTGTGCTTCTGATAACATTATGGTTCTGGTTGTCGTTAATCAGTCTCCTGATACTGACACGGAAAAAGCGCATGATAACCAGCTTACATTACAATGGCTCTCCGCAGTTGAGTATCCAATGGACCTATTCTGGATCGATGCGGCTTCTCCGGGCAAAGAAATTCAGCGCGGAGGAGTTGGGGCTGCTCGAAAAATGGGTATGGATACCGCATTGCAATATCTGAAACCAGATGGTTTGTTGTTTTGTCTGGATGCGGATACTCTGGTTGGACCGGATTATTTGCAGCGTAGTTTTCAGTTTTTCCGTGATAATCCGATGGTAGCTGCCGGGGTTTGTGAATTCAGGCATCAACCAGCAGCAACTCCGGTTGAGCAGGCTGCCATTGTTGAATATGAACTATATATGCGGTATTACGAATTAGGCTTGAAGTTGGCTGATTCCCCATATGCGTATCAGGCACTGGGATCGGCGATTGTTGTTCCGACCGCGGCGTACGTTAAAGCTGGTGGAATGCGGGCAAAAAATGGTGGTGAAGACTTTTATTTTCTGCAGGCTTTACGTAAATTCGGTCCAGTTTCGTCGCTGAAAGATATTACGGTGCATCCCGCCGCGCGTCCATCTGATCGAGTTCCTTTCGGCACCGGACCCAAAATTCGTCGGATTGCCGATGGCGAACATATTGCCTTTCATCATCCGCAAGTTTTTATTGCCCTTAGGGGAATTATCGAAGTGGTCAAACAATATTCCGGGTCTCCGGAGAAAATTCCTGAAAAACTTGATGAAGCATTTTTTTCAGAGAATAATTTTTCCGCAGCATGGGATAAAATCATTCGAAATACTCCAGCTGAGCCGGCACGTGTTGAGGCTGCTTTCCATATCTGGTTCGATGCCTTTCGCAACTTGAAATATATTCATTTTCTCGAACAGCAGTTACCGCAATTATATCCTCCGTTGACAATGAAGACGGCATTTCAGGAGTTGTTCAAAGCTTTCGACATGATTGTTTTATTACCGGATTCCCCTGAGGGTATTTTGGAGTTTTTGCAAAATAAATGCGGTGAATGATTTTTTAATTGTTTTTCTATTAAGTGTTTATGTGTAAATTATAATCAAATCGTCTGATAATTTAAAAATTTATTAGGCGGCAACAAAAGATGAGATAGGTTTATTTGTTTTGCGGGTATTGAAACAGGGCTTTGTGATTGGACAGCTTGCCTTGTTTGATCAATTGCTTGTATATTTTTTCATCTATTCTACGGATCGTTGCCGGCGGTGGCGCGTCTGATTCGTCAGGAATCACGATGGCTTGTTTTTTTGCTGGAGCTTTTGCTGTTGGCGATTGGCTTTTGATGTTAGCGGCGATTACAAAATTCCTTGTAGCCTTAAGGGCAGTTTTAATTATTGCTTGAGAGGAAAATGTTGCGCCGGTAACAGCATCTATTTCCGGTAGTTTGCCTTTGGCAGATACTGTTGTTTCTATTAATCTTGATTTACATCGTAACGCGCGTTTCAGGTAGCGGGAGTCTTCATGATGACTGGTGATGACTAAATTTTTGATTGTTCCACCAGGTGAAATTCTTATAAGAAGGTAAATCGGTCCCTCATAACCATCCGGGTGTTCTTTGAGAAAATCGCGCGAACGGAATATCCAGCCTCGGGTAATTCCATTGGGGGAGCTTAGTTTTAAAACGCTTTTACCTTTAACTGTTTCAGATTTTATTTTTAGATTTGCAAGTTCGAGTGATTTTATTTGACTGGGAGAAAGTTTTACTCCTGCTGCATTGGTTGGAACTGTCAGCAGCAGCCATAATGCCAGGCCGACAATGAAAACTACGGTTTCAAAAGTTCGGCGGGAAACTCTGTTTGGGGGCCATTGGCGGATTGACCAGACTAAAATCAGGGGAAGACCGACTAATACCGCCTTTAGCGGCCCGAATAACGGGACTAATAAAATTCCAGCCAGAATAGCGCCGATTGCCCCACCCGCACAATCTAGTGCTTCAAGCAATGCGCCCCCTTGTTTTTCTCCAAGAATTTTTTCCCCGAGTGGAAAAAATAGTCCAGCGGCAAAACCGGACAAGACAAACAGAAATGAGAAAAACAGAGGAAATAATGTGAATCCGGTTATTGACAAAGTTGCCGCGAGAACTATGGCGAAAGCCATTCCTGTAACTGCAAAGTGTGATTTTTTACCTTTTTTTCTGGCAAAAGATCCACCCAGGAACAGGCCCAGCATGAAAGAGGCGTTAAGCATACCGAACCACAGGAAAAGTGATCCGAATCGCATTTGAAAAATAAACATTGAACTGATACACCAGACCATCGCGGATATTGAAGTAAGAAAAACTACCAGCATGGCCGCGCCTGAATTGACGTCTGAGGTGAGTTTGCCGGTAGTACGCTTCAAGATGTATTCTATTCCAAGCAGCAGAGGAAAGAGGATAAAACCGGCATAGAAAAAAATATTTCTCAATCGCAAAACCAGATCATCAGGCACATTCAGTTCCAGCCGCTTCAAATAGTTGATTACGGAGTCGAGATACAAACGTGGGGTATATGCGGTGTTCAAAGAGATTTCCTTTCTATTGGCTTTCAGATAATCATAATATTCTTGTAATTGCATTTGAGCTCGGAATGACTCAAATACCGTGTAGATTCCGTCCGGAGGGAAATGTTTCCTTAAGTCTGGAACTTGTTTAAGACGCAGCTCCATGGCTTCGGCTTTGCCGGTTACTATGTTGTGAGCTTCTGCAGCGAAAAACCAACTGTGTTCTCCGGGCCGTAGAATAAGTTGTTTGAATACTGTTGAGAGCGTGGCAAGCAGGCTCGCGCCAAAGTGCTTTTGTTCATTGCTTAAAAAGTTTTCACCGCCGGAAAAAGAAATAGCCATTACTCCTTTTTGCAATAATTTTGATTTGATCAGCCTGAAAAACTCCTGTGAGTAAAAGCGATTAGCAGACAAAGAGGTCAATGCAGGCGGTTGAATAATGATCATGTCATATTGTATTTTATCACGTCTTTGCATTACGGTGATTGATTCTAAAACAAGTTTTTCCGGTTTTGAGTATGATTGGGGGACTATAGAGAAAAGTTCTTGTGGGTAATTCGGGTCGGGACTTACCCAGCACACCCGGGAAACTTGTTTTAAATTACAAAAGGCCAATGCCAGCGGGGCATTGTTGCCGATGATCATGATGCTCTTAGCGTCCGGCTTTTGAGACAGGCATAGTGCCGCATTGAGCCAGGGACGTCCCGGTAATGAGGTACAAACCGAATTCCATCGGCTGACAACAAAGCTGCCGTCACGGATTCCATAAGCATAAGCGGCTTGAGAGGTCATGAAAGTGCCTTGTATTCTGGTATTCGGCAAAAAACGCTGCCATGAAGCTTTGAATTCCTGATGCAACAGGAGTCCGGCGCCGATTGCGGCTGTAATAAGAAAAGAATAAGCGGGGATTATGTATCGCAATTTTTTCGGGAAAGCTGGATGCAATAATAACAGCAGCAAACAGGTCAGTACGGCAAAAACTGCCGCGTCGGGCACACCTATATACAGCAGGAAGGTAATAATGACACAGCCGATAAATGAACCAAGAGCTTCGCAACGATAGAGATCCCCGGCTGCGGTGAGCCTGGAGGTGAGGGCGAAGATAAATCCGGTCAGCAGACTGATCGGGGCGTTGAATAGAAACATGGTCATAATCAACTTGTTCAAAGTAAAAATTTCATACTCCGGTATACCCCAGATGCTGCGGGCACGAATCAACAGTAGCATTTGCAGCAGGCAGGCCAGAGGGAGAAACAGGGACAAAGTCACAGGTGTACATTTACTGCGAAATGATTCCGGGATAAGACGATTAAAGGAGGCTCCTGTTGCGACCCAGAACAGCCAGGTGAAAAGAAATAATCCGGTACAAATCTCACTTCCCTCGAAGACCCGCAAGCCGGCTCTGAAAACCAGGGTTTGTGAGCCAAGCGTAAAAAAACCGATTCCGGCAAAGAGCAGGGAATTTTTATTTGAAAAAATACTTTCGATTTTCAATTTTATACTTTCAACTTATTTTTGTTTTTCACCGAATACTTGAGCTTGAAAAACTTTAAAAGTGGTGCCGGGTAATTTCCAGTCGTTTGGACCGAGGCCGGCTTTGCGTGAGAGGTAGGTTAAGGTTTGAGCAAGATCCCAACCCTGTTCAGTGGCGACTTGCGGCAGAAATACCGCGGAACGGTTATAGCGCGACAGGATAATTCCATCGCGTCCGAGCTTGATATCCTGATATGATTTAACTGCCTGAGGCGGTGTGAGGGCGGATATTTCGATATCAATATCTTTGAGTTCGTCACTTTTGACCGGACTGAAGCGCCAGTCGCGAAAGGCGGCGTTAAAGGCTTCCGCCCGGACTGCCTGCCAGATTGGACGACTCGGGATGATCTCGCCGATACAGCCGCGTAATTTGCCTTCTTTGTGAAGAGTGACGAAAGCTCCCATGACTTTTTTCATATCGGGATCGATCGTAACTCCGAGTTTGTCCGGAGACAGAACTGTTTTATCTTTTAAATATCCGGCAATTACACCCCGGGCAAGCTTCAATAACTGCGTCTGACTTTTGGGAGAGATTTCAGTGACAGCCGGTTCATTTGATGTTTTCTTTTTCCATTGTCCGGTAAAAACGCAGGAAGTGTAACTGACGGAGTTATTATAAGAACCGGTCAGACGGCCGGACGTATCGTAGGCCGCCAAATGAACTTTCGTTTGCGCCGGGAGCATGCGCAGCAATATTTCAATCGGACAGCGCCCGCAGATGGTAGCTCTGGTTTTTGTCAGGTACTCACGAAACTCATTCGGTTTGATGGCAAGTATTTGTTTCAGTGCGCCATAGTCAAGTTTTTTAATTTCTTCCGGCGTTGACTTGTCCAGGGGAAACGGTTTATAAAAATACCTGTTTCCATAGTGAGTGAAATCCGAACTGACGACAACCAGGGTTTGATCGTCAAGCAGAGACTTGATCGCAGCGGCAATATCCGCGGCTCCTTCCGAGCTTAACTGACCGACGACGACCGGTACCAGTTTAAACTGGTTTTTCAGGATATACTGCAGGAGCGGCAGCTCGATTTGAACACTGTGTTCGCTGGAGTGGGCCTGTGGTACGGTTTTGACGAATCTATGTTTTCTGAGTTTTTTTATAAAATCCAGATCAAGTTTGGTTTCACCCAACGGTGTTTTATAGGCATCGTACTGTGGAATACTTATTATGTCGCGCATCGCGACGGAATGGCTCGGTCCAAGTATAATTACCCGTTTGTATTTTTTCCCGGCGACCGCGGCAATGCCGGCGGCGGCTGTCGATCCGGAATATTGATACCCGGCATGCGGCAGCAGCAAGGCGATAACATTTGGATATCCTGGAGTCTTGACATTTTTCAGGCATTCTTTGATAAGCTGCTTTAATTTGGCTTCCGAATCCGGATACCAGGACCCGGCGAGCCGGGAATTCAATGTTTCTGCCCGAGCCATCAGGCTGCAGCACAGACAAAATAGAACTATTAACCTTTCCATGATGCCTCCTTATTTATGTTTTCCGGATCAAGTTGTTTTACCGGTCCGGGATATTTCAGCCTCGCCTCTTTTTTAAAAACACGCAGGATTGCCGGTAGAAACGCGCTACCGACTATTGACAGGGCAAAACCTTTTAAAAAAATGCGTCTTTTCATTTCCAGACTCCGTTAATTTTGGTGTTGCATCCTGGACATTTTCCGTCGACAATATTGTTTTCCTGAATGCGAAAACCGACTCGCCTGATCAGCAGTTTCTTACAAGATGGACAGACCGTATCCTGCCAGGTTGGATTTAGAATATTACCGACATAAACAAAATGCAGTCCTTCCGCTTTGCCTATTTGTCTGGCTCGCTGGAGGGTTTTGTGCGGTGTTGGCGGCAGATTGCGCATTCGGTAGCGTGGGGCAAAACGTGAAAAATGCAATGGCGTATCCGCACCGAGATTGGCTTTTACCCAGCGGCACAATGTGGTAATGTCACGATCTCTGTCGTTCAGCGTAGGCAACAGCAGGTTGGTAACTTCCACCCAAACCCCGCATGATTTGGCGGTAACCAGTGAGTTGAGTACCGGCTTCAGCGTTGCGCCGCAAACTTGGCGGTAAAATTTATCCGAATAGGCTTTGAGGTCGATATTGGCCGCGTCGATGTTTTTACACAACTCTTTCAGCGGTTTTTGATTGATATACCCGGCGGTGACCAGAATGTTTTTCAGGCCCAGTTTTTTAGCTTCACGCGAGCAGTCTGTCGTATATTCGTAAAAAACGACCGGGTCGGTATAAGTATAGGCAATCGACGCGCAATGATTTTTTTTAGCAAGCGCGGCCAGTTTGTCGGGAGGTGCTTGATAGGCTGGAGTGGTATCGGCCGGGGCCTGGGATATTTCCCAGTTCTGGCAGTTGCGGCAATGCAGATTACAACCGGCGGTGGCAATCGAGAATGCTTTGGAGCCGGGCAGAAAATGGTTTAGCGGTTTTTTTTCGACCGGGTCGATATGAAGAGCACAAGGATATCCGTAAGTCACGGCCCGGATAACCCCGTCGAGATTAATCCTGACTCGACAATCTCCACTGTTGCCCGGCGGAATTATGCATCTTTTCGGGCATATTTGACATTGTACTGAATTTGCCATGAGAGGTCAAACTTCTGTTTGTCTGACATAATAAAGCTCAAATATCGCGATAATCGCGCTATAAATATTATTATCAAAAACTTATTTCCAAGCCCTTTTGCCAAATTTAGGATAAATAAAATCTTTATCAGCAAAAAGCGCAGACAGTGGTAATGTTATCTTCGCCGCCGCCGATCAATGCCTGTTTCATCAGCTCATCAATCGCGTCCCGGGGAGTCTTTGAATCTCTGATAATCGCCTTCAACATCGGATCTTTCACATGCAGGTTCAACCCGTCCGAGCAGAGTAAAAGACGGTCTCCGGTCTGGCGATCATAGATATGAATTTCCGGATTTACTTCTTCGGTCGGACCGACCGAACGGGATATGACATGGGCCAACGGATGGTTTATCGCTTGCTCCGGAGTCATCAGCTTCCGGTTAATCAACTCCTGAACTACGCTGTGGTCGCGGGTTATTTGCTCAAAGTTGTCCCCTCTGAGCCGGTAAAGTCGACTGTCCCCGGCATGGCACACAACAATGTGCTCATCCATGATAACCGCGCAGACGATGGTGGTTCCCATAGGGTTATTGACGCCGAGTTGATTGTTTTGCTCAAAGAGTGATGAATTGGCGGTTTTGACGCAGCTGGCAAGAAACTGTTCCATTTCGGAGCTTGATTCCATATTGCCGGCATCATTGCGCTTCCAGGCGGTTACAATATTGCGACAGCAACTGCTGCTGGCCAGATCGCCGCGGTGATGTCCACCAATTCCGTCGCAAACAACCAGAAGGATGTTCTTATCTCCTCCGCGTCTGCAAACGGAGAAACTGTCTTCATTATCCGTGCGAACAAGTCCCGGATGAGACTCCGCTGCACATGCAATTCTTTTTGCCGCCGACATATTACCTCTGTAAAACAATCAATTCAGTCATCAATTATCGAAATATTAGTTAATAGATAAAAAATAACGCCTTTTTTCAATATAGCAACAAAAAAAACAATAAGTTTTTTTGAAATCTTCTAATAAACTGCTATTATATGTAACTTTGTGCGTTGAATTCAGCCCGGAATAGAACAATTCCATCAGGTTAATTATAAGTATATCTTATATATATTGAGGTAACAAACAAGAAAACAGGAGAAAATCGAAGATGAAAGACTGTTCAAAAGTCCGCAATTTCGTAATTGCCGGACATGGCGGAAGTGGAAAAACCAGTTTGTGCGACTTGATGTTATTCAAATCGGGAGCGGTCAGCCGTAAAGGCAGTGTTGACCAGAAAAACAGTGTTTCTGATTATACTCCGGAAGAACAGGAAAAGCAGAGCAGCATCTACTCAGCGATCATGAACTGTGAGTGGAACGACAATCAGCTGTTTTTCATCGATACGCCGGGATATGGTGAATTCGTCGGCGAGGTTGTCAGCTCGATGGCTGCTGCTGATAACTCATTGATCACGGTTGATGCAGTTGAGGGGATTGAAGTTGGTACCGGTCGGGCAATGAAACTTTCCAAGAAACATGGACTGCCCCGGTTTATTCTGATTAACCGTATCGACCGTGAACGGGCTGATTTCTTCCAGGTTTTGAACCAGCTTCAGGAAGCATACGGTAAGACTGTATGCGTGCCGATTACTCTGCCTGATGGCTCAGAAGGCGCCTTCAGCAAGGTTTTTCATGTTCTTCGCAGCACTGATATCCCGGCAGATCTGACCGAGCAGGTCGATACATATAAAGAAATGCTGATGGATACGATCGCAGAATCTGATGAAGAGCTGATGATGAAGTATCTTGAAGGCGAAGAGCTTACCGATGAAGAGATTGCCACTGGACTTCATTCCGCGATTCTTTCAGGCGACCTTATTCCGGTTTTTGCCGGCAGCGTTGAAAAGGATATTGGTATTACTGAACTGATGAACGGGATTGTTAATCTGTTCCCGGCCGCACTCGAGAAAAAAGAATATGCTCTGGCTGATGGTTCTACCGCTGAACGTAAAAAAGACGGACCGGCTCATTGTCTGGTATTTAAATCTATAATTGACCCGTTCATTGGACAGCTGACTTATGTTAAAGTAGTGTCCGGAGTTGTCAAATCCGACTCAGAAATGATCAACGTGACTAATGGCGGCAAGGAGCGTTTTGGCTCCATTCTGTTTATGAATGGTAAAGAGCAGAAAAGTACGGATGCGGCTGGTCCCGGAAGTATTTTCGCTATTGCTAAACTGAAAGACACACATTGCAATCAGACTTTGGCCGGGAGTTCATCTCTTGGTGAATTGCCTAAGATAGAGTTCCCGAATCCGGTTATGTCCTACGCGGTTACCGCGGTCAAGAGTGGTGAAGAAGATAAAATTGCCTCAGGACTGAAAAAATTGTCTGAAAGCGATCCCACCATTCAAATTAACCGTGACGCTGAAACACATGAACTTGTATTCTCCGGCATGGGAGACCAGCATTTGAACTGTGTAGTCCATAAGTTGAAAGAAATGTTCAAGGTTGAAGTAAACCTTGAAACGCCAAAAATTGCTTATCGTGAAACTATCACCTCCAATGGAGAGGGCCATTACCGTCACAAAAAACAAAGTGGTGGTGCCGGTCAGTTTGCGGATGTTTATCTGCGGATCGCCTATAATGAAGAAGGTTATGAATTTGAAAACGCGGTTGTTGGCGGAAATATCCCGAAAAACTTTATTCCCGCAGTGGAAAAGGGTGTGGTTGACGCCATGGTAAAAGGACCTCTGGTTGGCTGCGTTGTGGAGCGTGTCAAAGTTACCGTTTATGACGGCAAGCACCACCCCGTCGACTCCAATGAAATGGCGTTTAAAATTGCTTCCAGAATGGCGTTTCGTGATGCCATGAGTAAAGCCAAACCGATTCTTATGGAACCGGTGATGAACGTAAAAGTCACCATCCCTGACCAGTACATGGGGGATATTACCGGCGATCTGAATCATAAACGTGGTCGTATTCTTGGTATGGGCGTTGAAGACGGCATGCAGGTTGTCAATGCAGAGATTCCCCTTGCTGAGATGCCTCGTTATGCAACGGAGCTGCGTTCGATGACTCAGGGACGCGGGGTCTTCGAAATGGAATTTGCCCGTTACGAGCAGGTTCCGGCTAACGTTGCCAGCGAAATTATTGCCAAGCACCAGGCAGAAGTAGAAGAAGACTTATAATAAGTCTATGATATTTCAAAACCGGCCTTCGGGCCGGTTTTTTTTTGCCCATCTAGTAAAAGTTTAAAAGAATAAATAAACGGACGGTTTGAATGTTGTATTTATGTAAGGCTCTGGCTATTAATGCTATGTATGAAGTTGATTACAGTCTGATGCTTACTCTGCTCTTAATACTTCAATCGGGTTTTGCTGGGCGGCTTTCCAAGCCGGATAGGTGCCGAAAACAATCCCGACAAAGCTGGAAATCAACATCGACAATACAATACTCCAGGGAGAATAGATTGTCGGCCACTCAGCGTAAAAGGTTACAGCCTGGGCCATCCCGATTCCAAGTAAAATACCCACCAGGCCGCCAATTGTAGTGAGGAATACAGTTTCAATCAGGAACTGAAACAGAATATGATTTTTTTGGGCTCCAAGTGCCAACCTTGTGCCGATTTCCTTACGTCGTTCATAAACATTTGCCAGCATGATATTCATGATCCCGATACCGCCGACGACCAGTGAGATACCGGCAATTGAACTCATGACAATCGTAAAAATATTTTGAGTTTGTTCTTTTTGTTTAAGTAGGTCAAGCGGAACGACCATGCCCCAGTCACGTTCTCGACTGTGTGCCTTCTTCAGATATCCGGCGACCCGTTTGGCGGTATCGTCAATATGGGCGGTATTCAGCACCTTGATAATGAAACAGTCATATTGAATATTGGCGATTTTAAGCTGCCGGCCTTCACGCATATATGAGTAAAATCCATAATTCGCCATTGATACGGTCCAGGGGATCAGGATCATGTTATTGGGGTTGTCCAGTTCAGGATAGCGCATATCATGTTTGTTTTCCAGAATGCCAATAATTCTGTAGCTTTTTTGTTCAATTCTGAGATTGCGACCCAGAATATTTTTTTCTCCCAGATTAAACAGTTTACGCTTGGCATTTTTGCCGATGACGCAAACCGGAGTTTTGTTTTCCATATCAACGTCATTGAACCAGCGTCCTTTGGTAATGCGGGAATGTGAATCCTCGAGGAATTGCGGCGGGACCGCAACAAGAATAAGGTCAAGCCGAATGCTACCTTTCAACAATTTCCGTCGGGCATTGCGCATCTGGGTAATATGTTCGACGTTGTCCATCTTCGCCAGGTTTGCAAGGTCTGTTTCATTCAGTCCATAAGCTTCGGCGATACTGCCTTGAGATGAAGTTTCATTTTTCCCGGCAACAGGTGGCTTGCGGGAATAAACGATGATCTTATCGATCCCCATTGCCTCGATTTGAGCCAGGGATGTTCGTTTTGCTCCTTCGGATATAGCAAGCATGGCAATTACGCTTCCAACCCCGAAAATAACCCCGAGGCTGGTCAGCATAGAACGGATTTTATGCAGCAGCAGATTGTGAAAAGAGAGTCTGAACAGATCATGTACGAACATATTGGTCAGCCTCCGACAGCGATTATTGAGTGGTCGGCAATCAAACCGTCGCGCAACCGTATTACATTGTCGAAATGCGGATCGAGGACCGGGTTGTGAGTCACCATAACAATAGTAGTGCCGTCATCATTCAAATCATGAAAAAGCTTCATGATATCGTTTCCGGTTTTTTCGTCGAGATTCCCGGTCGGTTCGTCTGCCAGCAGGAATGCCGGATTATTGCCAAGGGACCGGGCTATTGCTATACGCTGACATTCTCCTCCGGAAAGCTCATTGGGCCGGTGTTTCAGCCGGTGTCCGAGATGGACTCGTTCGGCCAGGATTGCTGCTCGCTCCCGGCGTTCCCGGCGCGGCACTCTGGCATACACCATTGGGACTTCGATGTTCTGTTCGACTGTGAGGTGCGGGAAAAGATTGAAACCCTGGAAGATAAACCCGATATGAGTATTGCGGATTATTGCCAGATCTGAATCAGGCAGACTTTGAACCGCAACGCCGTTCAGGATATAAGAACCTTCGGTTGGCACGTCAAGTAATCCAAGTATATTGAGCAGGGTGGATTTGCCGGAACCGGATGAGCCCATGATACCGACGAATTTACCGCGTTCGACGGTACAGTCTATGCCCTTTAAGACCGGAACCGCCAGTGGTCCGGTGCGGTAAGTTTTCTTTATTCCTTCAAGCCGAACGACCGCCTGATCGCCTTGACTGTTGTCAGGGCTTTTCATGGTTTATTTATCCTGTTCTTTTTTCTGGAACGGGCGATACAGATAAACAACATCTTTTTCTTTCAGTCCGTCAAGGATTTGTACATAAGTGTCGTTTGACGCTCCGATTTTTACATTTACCTTTTTAACTTTACTGCCATCTTTCATGTAAACGAAAAACTTGTCATTTTCTTCAAAGACCGCTTCAACCGGAACAAATAGAGTATTTTTGATTATTTGAGTTATGATTTCAATTTGGACACTCATGCCGCTGACCAGTTTTTCCGGTGGATTTTTCAAATCGATCGTACTCTTGTAGATTTTCGGAGAACTGCGGTCCCAATAAATCTGGTTTACCGGAAGCGAAGCTATCGTACTTATTTTACCTCTGAGTTTCATATTGGGAATAGATTCAGGAGTAATAATTGCGGAATCTTTAAGTTTTACCTTCGACCGAAATTGTTCCGGCAGGTCAAAATCAACAACCAGGTTACTCATGTCGGGAATGGTTATCAATATTTGTTTACGTCTGATATCCATCCCCAGTTTTATTTCCGGATTGCCCCAGCGACGGTCGGGGTCGCCGTAGATAACGATTCCGTCAACCGGTGCTTCCAGTTTCATCATTGGCATATAGGATTCGTAACGCTTTAAACGTTCACGGTTTTTCCGCAATTTGCGTTCAAGATTGCTGATGTTGCGAGTCTTCTGGATAATATTCGAAGCGGTTGAAACATTTGTTTTCTGCTGATTCAGTTTCGCTTGGGCCAAATTGTTACGCAGGTCTTTCAGCTTATTGGGGTGGGTATAGCGCTGCATGACTGTCCGGTCATCATAAGCATTATTCAGTGTATTCTTGGCGGTGTCAATCTTGGTGAGCAGCGACTTGAGTTCCTGAGTCTTTTTGTCTTCCTCTTCCTGATCGCCGCTGCCTTGTTCAGAGAATTCTTTTTTCTTCTTGTCGTAATTTTGTTCCGCTAATTCCAAGGAGTCTTCCGCATTGTTAATTTTTAGGTCGATTGAGTCTCGCTCTTTTTTACGGTCGAACAGCAAATATTTCCGCAGATTGTCCTGTGATACGGAAACGCGGTCTTTGGCTGTCCTGATTGATTCCAGATTGGTACTTTCCTGGATCTTGAGCGATTCTTTCGCCAGCAGGATTTCCTTTTCATTATTTTCACACTCAATTCTGTAATCGTCAATTTTATCTCTCAATTCCTCTGTTTCAAACTTCGCCAGAATTTGCCCTTTCTTAACTTTGGCATTCTCTTCCACGATGTATAACAGCTTGGTATTGTATGACGCCTCCAGGGCCAGTTTGTGCTTTTTCTTGGTATTGATACTTCCAGCTTGCAGCAGGCCGATGATCAGGTCCCCGCGTTTCAAGGTGAATAACCGGTCCGGGGATGATTTCTCTTTGCTTCCATCATTTGAGGCAGTGCCAATTGTGCTGACATGCCAGTAATATGTCCCGACGCCTATGGCGCCAAGGATAAAGAAAAGAAAGATTAATATTCTGCGTTTATATTTTCTCATGTCACAAATAGTTACTTAACGATAGGCCGGGCTTTTATCGATGAATTCTTCTTTGGCTTGCTCAATACTGCTCTTCGGTTTTGGGAAGATCTTTTCCGAGTCCCGAATTACTTCACTGACTTTCTTAATGGTTTCGGCTTGAACTGCCGGATCATACAAAACCCCCTTGGCCATTTCATCCTCAGTCAGAATATTGACTTTAAGAAAGAATATCAGCTGAGTGAGATTTAAAGATTTATTTTTACCGGTGAAAAACTCGCCAACATAAGGAATATCGCTAAGAAACGGGACTCTTTCCTGTTGAAGTGATTCAACGTGGCTGAACAGTCCACCGATGATGATAATCTGGCCGTCATTTAAAGTAAGTTCGGTTGAAACATTACGAATAGAGATGATCGGCACTGAATAACCGGTTCCGCCCTGCTCGATCTCCTGATACCCCTGAACACTGGATACCTGTGGATTTACCGTTAATTTTACGCTGTCTCCATTGATTAGTTTTGGTGTTACGTCCAGGGTTACGCCAATGCGTTTAAATTTTGTGGAAGTTGTGACCGAGCCGCTGACTACGTTCTGTTCCTGGATCGGGATATCCTGACCGGTAACAATACTGGCAGTGGCATTACGGGATACTATAACATTCGGAGATGACAGGATTCGCGCATTCTGAGAATTTAAAAGCCATTCCAGAGCTACATTCATGTTCTTGAAGTTGCCATCTGCGGAGCCGGTTAATATAGGCAGCCAGTCAATATTGGCACCGCCGTCGGTTGAGCTGCGTTGACCGGGAATACTGGTTTCTATACCACCTGATTGCTTAAATCCGTCCTGGCTCTTGTTGAACATGATTGAAAATTCACGCTGCATACCGTCAGTCAACACTACTTCAACCACTTTTGCCTCGACCAGAATCTGCGGCGAGCTTACGTCCAAAGCTAACAGAGAATCACGCAATTCATCCATTTTGCTGCTGTCATCATGGAGAATTACCATGTTCTGCTCTTCAGAACTTTCAACCGAGCCGTTTTCGGAAATGATGCTCAACAGAGTGTTGGACAGTGTTTTATTAGCCTGAATGAAGCGGCAGCGATAAATCAGAGTCGATTTTTCGTTACGGCCTTTGATGATCTTGAAATATGGTTTTTGATCTTCTATTTTGCGTTTTGCCATAATCAACGCATCTGATGGTTTGAGCAGTCTTTCTAACTGCTGGGCAACAGACAGGACCTCGGGTTTTACTTTTTTCTTTTTGGCCTTTGCCGTGATATCAAGGGCTGGAGGAGCCGGTTTGACATCTTTAGCCGTTGCTTTTTTGTCCGGGTTAACATATACTACGGTTCCGCCCGATTGAGTTCCGGTCGTTGATGAGGATGCTTTTGGTGTTGCCTGTTTCTGCTCTGTGACAGTTTTCGCGGCAACTTTATCTTTGCTTTTAATTTCAACCCAGGGGAAAGAATTGGTTGAACCAGTCTTTTGTTCCGCCGCGAATAGGGATTCGCTGCACATGATCAATGAAGAAATAAATATGAATACAAGCATCCTCATTGTTTTTTGATAATCGGTAAGGATTATTCTGTTCGTCATCAGTTGCAAAGCCTCTAAAATTGTTAAAAATTAAACTCAAATGAATAATATAGTCATGCTTTTACTGATATGCAAAACATAACACGACAAAAGATAAGGATATTTTATCCTGAAGGGGTAATTTATTCACAGTATCTTTATAACAACGCCAAAAATAAAAAAAAATTGTGTTTATATAATAATTTTTACATTTTTTGTAAAGAATCTTTATATCTAACAAATTTGATTAATGGTAAGCGTTCAAGCTTCTTTTTCTATGACATCACAGACTTCGAGTTATATTTAAATATTGCGGTTATATTGTTATCGATAATTATGATCAAAAACTCAGCATTGTTTATTCGGTACAGGGAAAACATTTATAACGATACGGAATGTCTAATGAGTCTTTTTAATGATGTAGTCTTGTACCTAATTAATTGTATTAATGGAAATTTCCGGTTATATTGCAAATCTGATTTTTATCCATATATGATAATAAAGAAGTAATCAGGCAAGGAGTTGCAATATGAGACTGAGACCGCATCATTTGATTGATATTTTTAAACACCTGGGCAATGGACGTGAAGTTTACTTGCTGCAGTCGAACTCCAACGGGCATTCTCAGTCGTTGGTTGTTAAAAGCATATTGGATGATCCTGAACAGGACATTGAGCTGATCTGTGAAAATGACGACATCTGTAAAAACTGTTGTCATTTGCGGAAAAACAATTCTTGCGTTGACGTGCTCCAGAAATTAGAACCTCCCGTTTCCAAGCAGCATTATAATGATAATCTTGACAGGAAATTATTCGCGATGCTTGAAATTGCTCCCGGATATATGACAACAGCGGTAAGATTTTTGCAACTTGTTCTTGAAAATGAAGAAGATATTGTTCCGGTGGCAACCCATCCGGGAGGAGAAGAAGAATTTACCAGAAATGGCATCAGGAATGCCGCAGAAGTTCTTAGAAAAAGTCAATTCTCATGAGAAAACGTTTCCAGGCAAACCTCGAAGACAAATAATATCCTGAAAACATATTTTAAGTTCCTGGTTATAAAATAAATCACCGGTTTTGTGGTGCTTGACAAAACCGGTGAAAACGGATATTAATTTTGAAGAAAAATTCTAAATTATTTGAAGTCTTTCAATAATTGTTCTTTTTTCTTGATATACTCATCCGGGGTGATCAGTTTATTGTCGCACAAGTCTTTAAGCTGCTTCAACCTGGTTTGAAGCTGGGTATAGTCAAGATTAACGGCTTGACAAACTTTTTTATCAAAATCTTTGGCCGAATATTGTTTCTTTAAAACTTTCATTTGAGCTTCCATTGCGGCCAGATGTTTCTTTTGAAGGTTATATTCATCAATTAAACGCGGTAACGTTTTTTCATCCCAATCACGTTTAAAAAGAAAACTCTCAGCCCTGTCTTCTTCTTTTTTCCGGTCCTCATCAAGCTTTCCTTCGGCAGAAAAAGCCATTGAGTTATCTCCCTGACGATATGAATAGCAACCAGTTCCATAACAGTTATTGCCGTTAAATCCATATTGGCCCTGGTTTTGGCTTTCCGCAAGATTCGTAACCGCGCTCAAATCGCTTCTGGCCTCTGAATGCGCAGTGTTATACTGTGATTTGCTTTCTTTCAAGTCTCGCTGAACATCCTGAATCTTCAATCTGAGTTCTTGCACGTAATAACGTTGTAAGTTCAGAGCCACGACTTTTTTCTCAAAGTTGAAATTTGCATTTTTCTCCGCAATCTGATCTGCCAGCGCTTCACGCCTTTTAGTCATTTCCTTACGGTATATGGCGGCCTGCTTGGGATTGTAGTGGAACTCTTTTTGAATCGACTTGGGCAGATCGACGAATTTCCAGAATGCCGCGCCGGTGTCGTGCATTATGGTAATCCCCTCGGCGTTCCGGGAAATTACCTTGGGATGGTGGTAGATTTCGCCGTCAGGCATGGTTATTTGCGCAATGTTAGGGGTCAACTCCTGCCCGGTTACAGTGATTGCGACAGCCGCGGCTGTGATCAATAGTTGTTTTGCTCCAAACATTTTACCTTCTCCTTATTGTTATTGGTGGATTAAACCATATCGTCAAATAAATTCATTGGCGACGTTGCCGACGCGGTTGCCCGGGTTGCCGCCGGTCCTGACTGCAGGGCCATTTCCGCCGAACTGATAGCTGTGGCAAAAGCCTTTGCCATGGTACCGGGAGCTCCAGCCGCGGCAATTGCGGTATTGACCAGAACTGCGTCCGCGCCGATCTCAATGGCGTCCGCGGCGTGTGAGGGCAATCCCAGTCCGGCATCAACGACAACCGGAACCCTGGCTTGTTCAATGATTATCTCCAGCATAGTCCGGGTTCGCAGCCCCTGGTTGCTGCCGATCGGAGCGCCCAACGGCATCACTGCTGCGACGCCGACATCTTCCAGTCTTTTTGCCAGAACCGGATCGGCGTTGATATAAGGTAATACTTTAAAGCCCTGCTTCACCAGAGCTTCGGCTGCGATCATTGTTTCGATCGGGTCCGGAAGCAGATAATTCGGGTCCGGATGAATTTCAAGTTTTATCCATTCGTAGCCGGCGGCTTGTCCGAATCTGGCGATCCTGATCGCTTCGGCCGCGTCCCTTGCGCCGCTGGTATTGAGCATGATAACAACTTTTTCCGGGTCCAGTACTGACATGATATCGTCATTCCGATCATCCAGATCCACCCGCCGCATTGCCACGGTAACCATTTCGGTTCCGGAGGCTTCGACTGCGGATCGTAACGCGTCGCTTGAAGAAAATTTACCGGTACCGAGGAATAATCTGCTGTTGAATTCTCTGCCGGCAATTACCAATTTATTCATATATGTCCTTATAGTTAGTAACTGATATCACCTAATAATACCACGTAAACGGCAGATTACCACCCGGCATTAAAAAGTTTATCCATGGTAATTTTTGTTGAATTAACGCTACCTGACCGGAGTTGGCGTTCCACGTATTTGCCGATGACGTCGCCTTCCAAATTGACGATATCACCATTTTTAGCATGTTCCAGTGCGGTTTCCGCCAGGGTAACCGGGATCAGATGAACTGTGAAGAATTCTTCAGTTACCTGAACCAGAGTCAGAGAGATGCCGTCAATGGCAATCGAGCCTTTCTCCACCAGATATGGGGCCAATTCCGGAGGAATCGCTATTTTTAGCTCGATATCGGTATCCGAACGGTCCATTTCTATGATTTTTGAGATGCAGTCAATATGGCCGGAGACGATGTGACCGCCGAGGCGGTCGCCGACTCGCAGCGCCCGTTCAAGATTGACTTTGGCGCCGATATTTTTTGCCCCCAGGCAAGTGCGTTTCAAGGTTTCATCAAGCGTATGGAACTCCAAGGTCCCGTCCGGATGATTTTTTTCCAGCGTCAGGCAGGCGCCGTTAATCGCTATTGATTCGCCGAACTGTAACGCTTCAAACGGTTTGTCCGGGCGGATCAGCAGTTTGCCGCCGCCCCGACTGATTATGGTTCCGGTTGTCTCAACCAAGCCGGTAAACATTATTCTGTCTCCAGTTATTTTTAGTTGCTCAGGCGGTTAAAACTGGTTTTCTTGCCGCCAGAGTCTCGTCCAGTCTGCCGACCGGAGTGGTCACCGGGCATTTGGTCACTTCTTCCGGATCGTTGTCGACCAGATCGGCAATCTCCAGCATGGCGTCGATAAAATTATCCATTTCCTGCTTTGATTCTGTTTCGGTCGGCTCGATCATCAGCGCTTCCGGCACGATCAGCGGGAAGTACATCGTTGGTGGATGGAAGCCGCGGTCGATCAGCGCTTTGGCGATGTCCAATGCGTGTACACCCTGTTTGGCCTGTTTGGTCGCGTCGATCACGCACTCGTGCATACCCATGCGACAGTATTTCTGATTGAAGCGCTCAAGTAGTTTTGCGCGAATATAATTGGCGTTCAAAACCGCGTTTTCACTGACGCGGCGGAAGCCGTTCTCGCCCAACGTGAACATATAAGCGCAGGCTTTGAGGATTACGCCGAAATTACCATAGAACGGCGCGATGTAACCGATGCTGTCTTCCGCTTCATAATCCAGGTCAAAAGTACCGTCATTGCGTTTGCGCACCCGGGAGACTGGAAGGAACGGGACCAGGCATTCGGCTACGCCGACCGGGCCGGAGCCGGGGCCGCCGCCGCCATGCGGTGTGGCAAAAGTTTTGTGCAGATTGACGTGCATGACATCGAATCCGAGATCACCCGGGCGAACCCGGCCGATGATCGCGTTCAGGTTGGCTCCGTCGCAGTAAGCCAACCCGCCGGCCTCATGAACCAGCTTGCATATTTCTTCAACATTCGGGTCGAACAATCCGAGGGTGTTCGGACAGGTCAGCATGATTCCGGCGGTGTCATCGCCCAGTTCGGCCTTCAATGCTGCCATATCGACGTTGCCGTCAGGATCGCTGGGGATTTCTTTTGTGACAAACCCGGCCATTGCTGCGCTGGCGGGATTGGTGCCGTGCGCCGCGTCCGGAATCAACATTACTTTGCGGTTGATGTCGCCGCGTTTTTTGTGATAGGCGGCAATCAGCATGACGCCGGTCAGTTCGCCGTGCGCACCGGCCAGCGGCTGCATGGTGAACCCGGCAAAGCCCAGCAGTTCGGAGAGAATCCGCTCAGATTCATAGATCACCTCAAGTGCTCCCTGGGTCAGGAAGCCGCCGTGACGCAATTGCGGCAACAGCGGATGCAGATTGGCAAATCCGGGATGACGGGCAATTTTTTCATGGAATTTAGGGTTGTATTTCATGGTACATGAACCCAAAGGATAGAAATGGGTGTCCACGCCGATATTCTTGCGGCTGAGCAGGGTAAAGTGACGCATCGCGTCCTGTTCGGATACTTCCGGCAGTTCGGCCGGTTTTTCACGTTTCAGATTGGCCGGGACATTTGACTTGAACGGGACATCCAGTTCCGGCAGGGATGTGCCCGGACGACCGGGACGGCTTTTATCAAAAATCAGGGTCATAGTACCGCCTCCATTGCATTGGCTAACGCTTTGATCTCTTCTCTGGTCCGTTTTTCCGTGACCGCGACCAGGAGTTGGTCGTTGCGTCCGGGATAATAACGGCCGAGCGGGAATCCGGCGGCAAAACCTTTATCAACCAGACGTCCGCAGATTTCGGCTGCGTCGCCGGGCAGTTTGACAATAAATTCATTGCAGAATGCGTCTCCGCCGACAGCTTCGACTCCGTCGATCGCCAACAGTTGCTGCCGGGTGAAATCGGCTTTCGAGGCGCAGAGTTCGGCCACATTGATCAATCCTTGTTTGCCGATGCAGGTCAGATAGACCAGCGCGGTCAGGGCGCAGAGGTTTTCATTGGTGCAGATATTACTCATCGCGGCGGCGCGGCGAATATGCTGTTCCCTGGTTTGCAGGGTCAGGACGAAGCCTTCGCGGCCCTGGTCGTCTACGGTTCTGCCGCAGACCCGGCCGGGCATTTTACGCATTAATTTTTCCGTGACTGCCATGAAGCCCAGATACGGGCCGCCGAAACTCAGCGGCAGACCAAGGCTCTGACCTTCGCCGGTCACGATATCGAATCCCATTTCACCTGGCGGTTTCAGGATCGCCAGCGCGGTGGGATAGCAGGAGCATACGGCCAGAACTTTTCTGGCGTGCAGTTCTTCGTTAAAGGAAGTCCAGTCTTCAACCGCACCGAAAAAGTTGGGGTACTGCACCATGACACAGGCGGTTTTGTCATCGACCGCCGCCAGCAGGGCGTCCGCGGCGGAACCGTCGGAATCATCCGGCACCGGTACGGTTACCAGTTCGACATCGAGGTTGCTGCTGTAGCATTCGATCATTTTCAGGAAGATCGGGGAAACTGCGGCCGAGATGACCGCTTTGCGACGGCGGGTGGTTCTGACCGCCAGCATCATCGCCTCAAACAATGCGGTTCCGCCATCATAAAGCGAAGCATTGGCAATCGGCATTGAGGTCAAGCGGCTGATGGTTGACTGGTATTCAAAAATGGCCTGCAAAGTGCCTTGCGAAGCTTCGGGCTGATACGGGGTGTACGCCGTGTAAAATTCACTGCGGCCGGTAATTTCACTGACTGCGGCCGGGATAATATGGTCATAGTACCCGCCGCCCAGGAAACTGGTCAGTCCGAAAGAGTTCTTCGCGGCCATGGCCCGCAATTTTGTTGTAACTTCATATTCTGATAAACCCCGGGCTATATTCGGTAATTCAGGCGGTGGAACTTTGATTCCGGCTGCCTTCCATAAATTATCAAAGCCGTCGACTCCGACGGCTTCAAACATTTCCCGGCGATCATCATCCGTATTGGCAATGTACGGCAATTTACGCCTCCTTTAAATTTGTTCGCAGTTTGCTTTACGGTGAAATCGCGAACCTGGTTTATTATTAAAAATCTGTTAGATTTATTTCCCTGTTTTATAGATTATCCGCTCTGCGGCTATTGCGGCGCGGATGGTTTATTCAGATTCTTTAAGGTATTTGAAGTATTGATCAAGGTCCATAAGGTCGTCAAGATCATCTTCGTCAAAATCTTTAAGTTTGAATATCCAGCCGTCTTCCTCCGCTGATTTATTAATCAGTTCGGGATGATCATCAAGCGCGTCATTGATCGCGACAACCGTACCGGAGATCGGGCAGTAGACGTCCGCGGCCGCTTTGACCGACTCAACCACGCCGACGGCGTCGCCGACGATTACGTCATCACCTTCCAGTGGCAATTCGACATAGGTGATGTCTCCAAGTTCCTCCGCCGCATGTTCGGATATTCCGACAGTTGCAACGCGGCCCTTTACTTCGATCCATTCATGATCTTCTGAATAATATTTCATGACTCCATTCCTTTTATGAAAGTTTTAATTACAATATTGATATTTTTTATATTCGGTAATAGAACACGCTTATAACCTTATTTGCAAGTCGCAATATAAGGATTTTTTTAAATTTTTTTATCACTCTCCTTTAAAATAATAATCAGTTGCCGGTTGCCAGTGATAACTCACCACTCACCACTCACCACTCACCACTCACCACTCACCACTCACCACTCACCACTCACCACTCATAACTCATTTTATGCCCGGCTTAAACGATCCTGGTCCATGCTTTGATCATATTTCAAATCAGTGTAAGGGCTGCTTTCAAAACGGCATTCGGCTTCACATACTCGCGGATCACTCTGTTCCCGCAACTCCTTGAACAGGGTTTCGCTGAGCTGATCCCGGATTAATTTATATGTCTGATCATAGGCCAGATTATTGACTTGATTCGGATCGTTTTTCAAATCATATAATTCTTCGGCTGGTCGCTTGCCAAATCCAAGGTCAAAGTTTTCGGAGTGTTCCGGTTCGGCTCGATGGTGTATCATCCATGCCTTGGTCGGGCTGGCGTCAAAATCGGCATAGCAGACCATTGTGTCATTGGATAAAACGTCGTAATCCGGTGCCGGGGCCGCCGGATTATCCATGCCGCATGGATCGCCCATCGGCCAGCGATCCGGAGCAAAATTCCTGATATAAAGGAAATCTTTGGTTCTGACTGCCCGATGCGGATATGGCAGGCCTTTTTCACGGGCAGTTGCTACATGTCGTTCCCGTCCGGTGACCACAAAATTTTTCGCGACCGGCGGCGCTGCTCCCTTCATGCGCGACAGTAATGACTCGGCCGGCATTCCTTCCGGTTTGTCCAGTTCCGCGATATCCAGGAAGGTCGGGGCCACATCCATTATGTTTACCATGTCTTCATCGACCGTTCCGGCTGGAATGGTTCCAGTCAGACGTGCCATCAGAGCGACTTCGCAGCCGATGTCGTACAAGTTGCATTTAGCCCGTGGAAAGCCCGGTATGCCGTGATCTCCACTGACCACTATAAAGGTATTGTCAAGTTCCCCCCGTTCTTTCAGTATGTCCAGCAGGACCCCGAGGCCGCGATCGAGCGCCATGCATTCGCCCAGATAATCCGCTACGTCTTCTCTTACGTCATGGACGTCCGGGAAAAACGAAGGCATCCGTCCTTTTAAATCGTCGGGTTCAATATTCCACAATTCCTTACCTGAACCGCGCTGCCATTTGCGGTGGGTATTGGTCGGGCCCCACCAGTAGCAGAACGGTTGATCCTCTTCCACTTCCGCCAGAAATGATTCAAAATTGGCCCGCACTTCCTGATCGAGCGGAAGTTTTGCCTGCTCCACGTCGCCGCACGCACGCAAATTGTCTGTTACCGCAAATGAATAATCGTTGAATTTGCCGCCGCCGCTCCAATAATGGTTTTTATCCCCTCCATAAGGGGCATTTGCCGGGGAGCCGGGCCCCCATACTTTATAAGTAAAGCCGATTTTATAGCCGTTGTCACGGAGTATTTCCGGATAGGACGGGATGCTTTCATCCCATACCGCCCCTAATAGAATGGCACCAAGTTTGGTCTGCCAGAAGTAGCGTCCCGACAAGACGGAACTGCGACACGGAGTACAGGACGGCGCCGGGACCAGAGCGTTGGTAAAGATGACGCCCTCATTAGCTATCCGGTCAATGTTCGGTGTTTCAATCAATGCGGACAGAGAGTTTTCACCATGAAATTTTGTATAACAGCCGGCGTATCTGCCCCAGTCGTCCGCGAAAGCGAATAATATGTTCGGGCGCTTCTTCATTAAAATAAATTCCTTTTATATATTTTCGTCATAACATGAATATAATAGTTGTTTACCAGTTAATTTCAAGTTTTTCCCGGCTTTTTTCAAATCAGAGACTTGACAAGTAATAATTCATGTTATATAATCATAGACATGAATAATATGAAAGTTGGTTTTATGAAAAAATCCTCGTACATGAAAATCTATGATACCCTGAAAGAGCAAATCGGGCAGGGCGAGTTGCCGGTTGGGATGCGTTTGCCGACCGAGCCGATTCTTTCACAGCAGTTCGGGGTATCGATCAGCACTCTGCGCCGGGCGATGGTCAGGCTGGAAATGGAAAAATATGTCCGGCGTGAACAGGGGCGCGGTACTTTTGTCAATAAAGTAAGCGTTTATGGTTCTGTGGCGGCAAAAGTGGACGGACTGAATTTCGGTTGCTTTGTGGTGATGAAAGAACAGAACGTACTGAATAATATCTATTTTGACGGAGGAAAGGTTAATCAGATCTCGTTGAACGAGACTCCGGTAAGCAATATGACAGGAACTTCTCTTTTGCAGAGTCTCTCATTGATCCAGGTTCCGTTGCATCGGCTTTCGCCGGATACGCTGGGGCTTTTTTCTCCATTGCCTGAAGATATTGTCGAATTGGCTGAAGCGTCGATTCCTGAACACATATTGAATGAGTGTTATACTTTTGATGGCAGTTTAAGATTGCTGCCGGCTGTGGCCAACCCCAGTGTCTGCTACTGCTGGAAGCCGGCGTTTGAAAAGGCGGGGATTGAGTTGCCGCGTCATGATTGGACGTATCGGGATTTTGTCAGTATCTGCCGCAAGTTGAAGACGGCAAACGAGCAGCCTGCCTTTGGTTTGATGCCGTTTCCCGGGGTGTTTTATGAGCCGCTGTTCTGGAGTCATGGCTGTGAATTCATCGATGAATATGGTGAGCCGAGATTGCCCGAAGCGGATTTTTATGCCGCAGCCGAAATCCTCCGGGTGATTCACGAAGAGAAATTATGCGTGGACCTGACCTACAGTTCGGTGCCGCCGCATAAGTTTTTTACCCGACCCGGAGTTTGTATGACTTTTTGCGGACCGCTGGTGCTTTCCGCCTTGAGAAATAAAAATGAATGGTATGTTCTGCCGACGCCGGAAGTCAGCGGGGTTACCACGATCTGCCTGGGGATTCCTGATGCATCGCACGAGAAACGTGAGATGGAAAAACTTTTAAAAAGTCTGGTAAGTTCTCAAGGAGTGTCCCGGATGGCCGCAATGCAGGGCGAGGCTCCGGCGACTGTTCCCGCCTTGAAAAAATGGAGTGCCGGTCTTGGGATCAGCGGCGCGGATGCATTTGCTCAATCGTTGAGCAAGGGTCATCCGATCAGCCCGAGAACCGGGTTCAGTTTGTGGCAGCGTAAGTTTTACCAGTTGCTTGATCGTTTTGTCCGTAGGCAAATTTCGCGTGAACAACTCAGGAACGAGTTGATTGCCGTGCTCGAGGAAAACCGGATTTACAGCGGTGAAGTCACCGCTTTTATTTGATAAATTCATAGTAATGAATTTTTAACCTAAAACCGAAAAAGGAGAAGTAAAATGAAGAAATCAATGTTCACTCTAATAGAATTGCTTGTCGTGATAGCAATTATCGCAATTCTTGCCAGCATGTTGTTGCCAGCCCTGAATCAGGCTCGGGAAAAAGCAAAATCTATCAAGTGTAGTTCCAATCTGAAACAACTTGGTCAAACCGGATCGATGTACTCTGTTGATTATGATGATTACATCAGTCCTTGCAGGACCACTTCCGGCGGCTGGAAATGGTGGTACAATGACCAATATCTGGGGGCGTACCTCATACCCAAAGGGACTGGGCTTAATAAAGTATTTTATTGCCCGTCTGCACCAAAAAGCAGTTCAGGAAGCTCAACTTTCGGCTATGCCTACAATCGTTATCTGCGTGATGACAGCATGGGTGGACGTTTTCTGGAAAGCACCACCAAAAAACTGGTTCGCTGTTTAAAACCGACAAAATTGAATGTCATTTTGGATTTTGACTACCTGCAATATCCATCCAGCGGCCAATACGCATGGTACACCAACTATCAATTCGACACGATTGAGGAATATTATTTGTATGCTGCCAGGCACAGTAAAAAATGTAATATCCAATATCTTGACGCTCATGTTGCCCAGAGTGGAGCCAATAATTATCTTGATATTATGGCTGGCACGGGGAAGAATTACTGGCAGTGGTGGAGATACTGATAATAGCACAGTGTTTGAACCGAATGTGGACATTTTTTTATTTTCATACAATAAATAACAGGGAACAAATGAAAAAGTTATTTATCCTAACAGGGACCGCCTTAATGTGTGCAGCTGCATCCGCACTTGCAAGACCGGAAAAATTACTTGCCGGATATACGGGTTATTCCGCTGGAACACAGAGTGAGGAGCAATATGATAAAGCGTTGTTTAAGCCGATGCAAGATGCGGGGTTCAACTCCGTGGAGCTTAAAATACACTTAAAAGGAGTCGATCCGACCAAAAATGAAAAAGTGAAGAAAGAATTGGCAAAACTGGCCAAATTGGCTGTCGCTCGTGGTCTTTTCTTTCAAGTTTATCTTTATCCTCAGCCAGATAGTGGAAAACGAAACCCTGTTAAACATGCACATTTGCCCGCATTTGTCAATGAAAAAGGAGAAACCATTGCAGATAAATTCTCCCTGACAAATTACGAAGTATGGCGGGAAATGTTTGCCAATATGTTTCAAATGGTTGAACTGAGTAAAGAAATGCCGATCGGGGCGGTTAAAATTGATGTAGAGACTATTTTTAATAACGGTGTTTCGTACGATGACACCGTCTGGAATGATTTTCCGAAACACAAAAAACTGCATCCGGCGTCCCGTCATAAGTATCTGGTCGAAAATAATTTGCTCGGAGAATACCGGAAATATTACATAGAACGTTTTGATAAAAACGTATCCCGGCGTCTGGAACGTGAACTGCACGCGATTAATCCTGATGTATCGCTTGGGGCCATGCCGAATCACAACAATTTCCACACTCGAAGTTTTGCTAAATACCTCGGAACAAAAAGGGCGCCGGCGATCTTTGATGACTGGAGTATGTATAATGGCGAAGGCTTTACCGAAGACGTCCTGGAAAAAATGAAGCTTATTAAGAAATTGAACCCGAATAATCTGTACATTCCATGGCTGCGAATAAACAGCTACATGTCAAAAGATATCGCACCCCAGATATATCATGCCGCATCCAAGACTGACGGTTACTCAAACTGGTCGATGGGAATGTTGACTCATAAACACACTATGCCGTTGTATAAACTGCCTGGCAAAGAAATTGCAACGGACTATTGGGCGGCATATAAAAAAGGAAATACGGCAATCATAAACGACCTTAAAAAAGGCGTATTCACAAACTCGATTGCGTTAAAAAAAGTTACCAGCCTGGTTCCGCCTGTCAAACTTGAAGGCTTTACTATTCCTGAACTCAAGCCCTATGGAAACGGGAACGGGCCGGATGTGCATTTTTCTCTTCGTGCCCAGCAGACGGTTTTTATTTATGCTGGAAGCGGAGATGAAATAAAGGTAACGATTAGTCATTTAGCGGGAAAGAAACGTCCTGTAAGTGTTCAGTATGTGTTGCTCGATAAAAATAAAAACATTTTGCGTAATGAATCGGTCAGTCCCGGGGGCAGGGAAACCTTCTCCGTAACCTCGCCGGCGACCGGGACATACGCCCTGGTAATGACCGGGGGGATTGGCGGCCAGGCCTGGTATGATGTAGTCGTTCATGGTGCCCATGCCGCTCTTGACTGTCGCCGTTCGGCATATCTGTTTTTTGTCAGGCCCTTCCCATTCCAGACACTGGGAACTGGTACCCTTATCATCAAAACCGGGCATAACCAGCAATATGCTATAAAAATCAATGACGGTAGATTTCGCGACTGTAAAAAAATAGTTCAAAATGTTAAAGTTGAAGGTCTGTCCAAGATTAAAATCACGGCCCCGCACCATAAGGAGACCGGATTGTATACTCAGGATTTTCATGTGATGTTGACCGGTAGCCTGCAAAAATTAATTTATAATAATATAAACCGCGCCCTTGTCGAAGCAAACGCGAAAATGAGGCGAGACGGCATCAATGTGCCAAATCAGAAGTATATCCGTCTTGACAAAAAATTGTTCGGCCCGGCTAAAACCAGAGATGGAGGTTTCTGGGTAAACAATATTACCGGCAGCGTTAATACGGGTAGCAACAGGGAAACATTTGTGTGGGTCAAATATTATGATAATGGCAGAAGAACCATGGAAGTTGAAATTAACGGTGTCAAAGAAAATCTACCATATACGCGCAATGGCCCACAATGGCGAAAGCTGAAACTATCCTGCAAAGGACCCGTAATAAAATATTCATTTAAAAAAGTTAATAAGTATAATCCGGCGATATATGATGTTATATTAACCGGTAACAGCACCTTGAAACCGGAAGACTTTGATTGAAATGAAACTTGACAGCTTTTTTAGCAAAAACGGCGGTGGCCTCTTCAGGAAACTTGCAGACGACATCGTTCCACTTATGGGGCTTTGGGCTGAACGT
Source organism: Victivallales bacterium (assembly GCA_963678305.2). Lineage (GTDB taxonomy): Bacteria > Verrucomicrobiota > Lentisphaeria > Victivallales > Victivallaceae. Next base: position 126,206 of record CAXXVV010000007.1, on the reverse strand, counting down.
ACTGTATCTGCTTTGAATGAGGAGGATTGCAATGCTGTTGGTTATCGTGACCTTTACACCAATAAAGACAATTTTTCAACTTGGTATTATCCCAGATCAAATGCGGCGGAACGAATCAACGCGTTTTTGTTTCTTCACGAATTTACAGGAGAGCAGAAATATTTTAATTACGCGGTGAGATATGCCGACATAATGTCAAATGACACTGAAAAAGGCATTTATCGTGGAAAATATGAGGCGGGCCACGGTCTTGTCTGGTACTGGCGTGACGTTGGTACATACATGACCAACTATACAATGAGGGTTCCAGGCGGCATGCTTGCGCTTTATAAAAAAACAGGAAATGAATTCTATAAAAAGATGGCTTTGTTGAGTGGAGAGGCTCTGATTAGATTTCAACACGAGACTGGTATTCTGAAAGAAGGCTGGTATCCGCCGGAAGTCGACCAGGATATCGCCGGTCAATATGTGACTGAATACAAGATTAACTCCAGAATAGGATTTGCGGTTGATGCCTTTGCTCGCTTAGCCAAGTTTACCGGGGACGCGAAATATTTCGATGCAATGGAAAAGCTTTGCGATGGTATGCTGGCAGTCATGTATCAAGATGGTTCGCTTCCGGGTGACATTTATGTTGATAAGCCAGAAGCATATGATAAATCCAAGAAAGGCCATTTCATGAATTATGTCATTAACGGCATAGGCAATGCTCTTGAGATTTTTCCAGAAAATAAAAAATTGCGCCTCTTTGGACAAAGGCTTGGAGAATACCTGAACAATTGTACCAAGCAAAGCTGGGGATCTTTCTACGGTAATATATATGAGTTAAACAATTGTGAACCTGAAGTTTGGCAGTCATCGTCTGCTGAAGCTTCAGGTGGACTGGTAAAAACTGGAAAAGTTTTAGGTAGAGATGATTTTGTTGATTCTGCCATGTTGCTGGCGATTAATGCGATGTTAAGGGTGATTGATTCACCGGAAAACCCGGATTTTCACGGTGCCCTCCCGATATGGGTAGACCCGGCTCAATTGAAATATCCGCAAATTGGCGGATATTTCCATTTTTACTCCCTGCTGGGAATAGGTGCAATACTTGCTTAAATGAACTCTTTTCCGTCAGCTGGCGGCGGTGCCTTCGGTATAGAACGGCAGTGAAGTTATTTCGCCTTCAAGGTGTTTGCGCCCGGCGTCCAACAGCACTTTTTCGTCACTGAAATCAGTTGGGACGTAGGCCATGGCGACTGCGCAGCCCAGACTGGGGGAAAACGCGCCGGATGAGACTTTGCCGATAATTTCTTCCGCCCGGTTCATTACTGTGGTGCCTTCACGCGCCGCCCGGCGGCCATCGAGTTTGATCCCGACCAGTTTTTTCCCCGGTTCATTATTACGCAACGCGTTGCTGCCGGGAAATACGCGGTCAGGGAGTTGAGCAAGTTTCAGCATCGGACCGTAACCAGCCTCGACCGGGGTGGTTTCAGTATTCAATTCGTGTCCGTACAACGCATAGCCCATTTCCAGCCGCAAGGTGTCGCGTGCGCCGAGTCCGGCGGGTTTGACTTGCTCGAACGACAGCAGGTAATCCCACATATCGACCGCTTTTGCTGCGTCGAAATAGAGTTCAAAGCCGAGTTCACCGGTGTAACCGGTCCGGCTCAACAGGCAGTCGATGCCGTTGATACTGGTTTTGATCCAGCGGAAGTAACGCGGCAATGCTTCTTTATCCAAACCGGCGGCGGTGAGTACGTCGGCACTGCCGGGGCCCTGCAAATCCAGTTTCGCAGTTGCATCTGACTCATCAGTGAAACTGATACCGTCCGGCAACAGGGATTTGATACGTTCGGCATCGCCTTCACGAGTACCGGCGTTTACGACGATATAAAATTCATCTTCGGCCAGACGGTAGACGATCAGGTCGTCCATGACGCCGCCGTTATCGTTCAGGAGGAAGTTGTAACGGCAAACTCCGACCGGTTGACCGGCGACGGGGCGAGCAAAAATTCTGTCCATTGCAGCTTCTGCGTTATTCCCCTTGACCCGGAATTCTCCCATGTGGCAGATATCGAACAACGATACGGCGTTACGGGTATGAGCGTGTTCAGCCAGGATACCCTCTGAATATTGCACCGGCATATTCCAACCGGCAAACGGTACCATTCTGGCATTGAGCTGACGATGTGACGCGGCAAGCGGGGTTTCCTGCATGATTACTCCTATTATATTGATGATAAATTTAGCCTTTTTACAAGCGATTAATTTACTCCAAATATCCGGAAATTAAAGTTGTTTTTATCTTTTTTAAGGAAAAATAACGCCTGTCATAATCTATGGCAGTGTTGGTGAATTGTCTGCATTTATAATTAGTAACTGCTTTTGTATTTTGATGTAAATTGTTTGTTTTTAACTGTGTATGCATTATTTATAATCAAGCGTGTTGTTAATTATGTTGTTAATTAAGACAGGATTAATCGTAACAGAAATCGGCGGAAGTTGTCTTGAATCAAAATATTTTCCGCGTTATATTGGTTGTATTCCAATAAATACTATTCAAGGGAGGACGCCGTCATGGCTTCATTCGTCAGAAAGATTATCAATTTTTTCACCGGAAAACAAGAGCCGAAAGAAATAACTATCGAAACTCCGGCCGGAAATGTCAAATGCACAATGGAAAATGTGAAAAATTTCATTCAGCAGGTGAAACCGTTAACTCCTGAGGATATGGCTGAAATCAATGCGTTTGCCGCCCGGGGTCCGGAATTTGTCACGGCTCAGTTTCCAAATCTCGAAAATCCGGGTTTGGTTGATTATGATAAGGCTTTTTGTCAGTGGCAAAAAGCCGTAATCAAAGGGCATAGTCCCGATGAAGTGATTCAGATCCTTGGCGCCGTACTTGGTAATGCCATGGTCGCGGAATACGATATGGAATGGGTGGTGATTACCGATGAATATGGTACTGATTTTGCGGTCCGCGGCACTGGCGAGGCGGAAGTGGTATCCTTCCCGTTCTCGAGCGTCTACAAAAGAGTCGTGGATAACAAATACGATTTCATGAATGGAATATTCTATTCAGTCAAACAGGCTTTTGAGCAGGACTAACTTCTGGTTGCAGCAAGCGCGGTAATTCAATTAGAAATAATTTTTAACAAATATATTCTATGCAATATCCCCCCAATGGCTTCAATTAATGATTTGGGCCTATTTTGATGTGACGCTTATTATGTTTGCTGTCCGGTAAATAAAAAGCGTTCTTTGCATCTTTCAGAATTGACATACAGTCACTATTTGAATCCGCCTTCCACTGTTTAAACATTTTCGATGAATACTTTTTTCCGTTCAATATGAACCTTCCGGGATAGTAACAGTTAAGATCGGAGTGAAAGTATCGACCATTCGCATTAATTTCCGTTTTTTTACAATCCCGGATAATTGACATATAGATATGAAAAGATCCAGTGCCCTGATAGATTACTCCTGTGGTACATCCTGAAATCAGGCAATTCGAGGCCGTGACTGCTGCTTTTTTAGTAACTTTCAAACCAGCGGTACCGCCGGAAACAGATATATTCTTTATATAAAAACTTCCAGTGAAAACAGGAGTGTTTTTAGAAAAATGCAGATGACTGGGGCTGTCACTTTCCAACTGTATTTGCGCCCATTTATTATTTTTGACTGAAGCGTCAACTATAGCGTGCGAACCTCCCAGTAAATTAATCCCAATACGACGGTTGTCATTTACTGTCACACCATAGTACTCTGAACGCGACGCATTGACATCCTGAATTCCGTAGTTGTTTTCATAAAAATGTCCACCTCTAACTGTCGTTCCGACATCTTCATGGATCGAAAAGCCGTCATCTCCGTTACGTCTTCCGGTGATATTTTCAAATATTAGCCCCTGGCTGTTGCCGTGAATGTTAAATCCGTCGTTTGAAAAATATTCAGCCGTCAAGTTTCGGCAAGTTATGTAACTGGAATTATTTACCATAAATCCGCTGGTCAGGACTGTTGCGAAAATCTTATAATCTTTAACTGATTTACCATGGCCTGGTTTGAAGAAAACGCCTTTTTTGCTCCAGAAATGAGTCATCGGTTGGAGTTTTTCCAAAGGCATGCCCGGAACTCTTTTGCCGGCTATAATCAAATATGGGCATAGCGCTCCATAACGTTTTTTAGGATAAAACCATATTCCGCCTGGACTTTGCTGCCATTTATCTGTTGGAAGTTCCTGAATGCCACTTATGATAGCACCGTTGCCTTCAATGATGATCGGTTTTTCAGGTGTGCCGTTAAAGTTTAAAAGACGGATTGATTCGTAGTACGGCAAATCAGTTTTTGTCAGTACCATAACTTTTGATTTGCTGTTATGCATTCGCCTGATACCGGCTCTTATCGTTCGCAGAGCTTTTTCCGGAGAATCTCCACTGTTACTGTCGGAGCCTTTCAGGTTGTTGATATAAATATCTGCTACTGTAAGTTGACTGGTGACAGCCATTAATAAAAGGATGTGAAATTTCATATACAACGGTCTTTTATTTACCTTTTTGATCAATCAGGAATTCGGATGCATTCAGCGGTCGGCCGTAAAATCTGATTTTTCTTATTCCGCCAATAAACTCAGGTATGCCCTTGTATGGGAATTTGCATGCTCCGCCAATAATCATCGGGTTGATCCATTCGCTATGGCGATTGGGCTGCATTGGGACCTGGCCTTCCATTTTGCCGTTGATATACAACCTCAAATATTTCAGGTCATATACTGCAGCCACATGGGTCCATTTATTCTTTGGAATTGTTGTTACAGAGACAACTTGTGCGGTGTATTTTGAGTTGACGGTTGTGATTTTATATCCCCCAGCACTTTCTGTCGGTTTTCCTCGACTGGCCATTACTTTCCCTCCGGGCAATATTGTCATATTTATTTGTCCATTTCCTGATGCAAGAAAACTCTGTTTCTTTTCTGTATATTCCGGGCAAATATACATTTCGTAGGTAAACGAGTATGGGAACGCCGTTCCTCCCATTATCGCACCATAGCCTTTGCCGTCAAAATAAAGACAAGGTTTACCAAAATAATTTTTCAGATAACGACCTTGCGCTTTTTGATTAGAGGGCATCAATCCGGTGTGCTCATACCGGTAGCTGGTGCGGAATAAAGAGCCGCGTCTGAAAGCAGAGGCCAAAGAACCGTTATGCTCGTTCCCTGATGAATCAAGCAGGAAGGTGCCGGCGTCAAAATCACAATTATACAGGAAGAACGGGACCCGGTAGTCTTTGACTGAGATCGTTTTAACGGTTTTCTTTTCAAGCGAATAAATCGGTAGTTCAACATTGCTGTTGCGTGATCCGTCGTACACCCAGATTGCTTTGGATAGATAACGTGCTCCATGTGAATTTGACAATTCAATATTATACCAATCCAAAGCAGATTGGGGCGAGATGATAGCCATTGGCAGAGTACAATCGAGGGTTCCACGGTCGATCTTTCTGTATTCACGCCAGTTACGCAGGATTCTCATTTCACTGCCGCCGCGATTTATTTGGCCTCTTACACCGGCAGAATTTCCGCTGCAGGCAAACAGGACCGGATTGTCTTTAAAGACGAATGTTCCTCCCGCTTGAGTGTCATTGATTTTCCACGGCTTCTGAACAGTTACTTGCAGCGCATACTGATTAGATCTGGCCCAGAACAGTAAGCGGGGGCGAATGCTTGTAACAATATTAGTGTGCGGGAAGAATTGCGATAAATGCCATTTGTCCCACCGGTAACGTAATCGGGGGTAAATCCCTTTGTAGTCTTTGAAATACTCGGATGGCATTGAGAATCTGAAAACTTTGAGAGAGTCAAGGGATTTTACGCTTTTTTTAAAGGTTCGTAATTTTTTGTTATCCCCCGTCCATAATTCAATTTGAGCAACCAGTTCTTTGTTTCTGTTTTTTGTGGGGAAAATCAACATTTCACAATTCAAGAATTGTCCGAGCAGAACATGTGTCGGCCAGGTTATGTAGATTAGCGGATGTTCTGTTTCTGGCGGTTTTTCACCCCGGTATTGCGCCGTAAAATATTGGAGCAGTCGCAAACGGATATCTTCAAGTTCATAACTGGGCATGATTCGACTGTTTTCCAGAATATCGAACCAGTTGGTAACTGTGATGGAGTCAGGGGCTGCTGCCAGCGTCACCTTCCATGAATCACGATATTTTGAAGTCAATCCCGGGTCGACTCCTCCGTACCAGTGGTGGTTTGTGTAGTTTGTATGGACGGCTGCTTCAAAAATTTTTTCAGGAAACTCCTTGTGCATTACCGGTGCAATTTCGGCAAATAATTTTTTCTGAGTTTTGCCTCCCCAGTTGCCATACATGGAAATTCCATCAAAAGCCTGAAGGTATCTTCGTAATCTTGGAGTCCATTCTTCTTGTTTCAGTCCCACAAACGCCGCGTCAAAAAGCCAAATCATGTTGCCATGTTTCTTTTCGACTGCGGTAATTATTTTTCTCCATCCCTCTGCATCAAACTTGTTACCGGAATAATAAAGAAATACAACCGGACGTCCGTCAAGTCGATAGTAGCCGGGATGTTTCCACAGGTCATCGTTGAATTTTGTAAACACTTTTAATAAAAACTTTGCCGCCTCTTCAGGTGTTTTCCCATGAGTCTGCATGAACGGTATGACTTTCATGCCCGTGCCGGATAATGCAAAACCTTCAGCCACTTCCTGAGCTCCATTGACATATGATGCGGTTTCCATTTGCAAACCGGTAAGTCCGTATTTATGATAGTGCTCTGCGACCTCCTTCCACATGGTGACTTTATCCCTGGAAAAGTTATGCCAGGAATAATCCGGCCCTCCCCAGTAATAAAGGCGGTGATTCAAGTTAGGCGGCCACCATGGGTTTGCAGTGCTCCACACGGTTTTTTTGTATGCGGTCTTATTAAATTTCGGGCGCGGATAAGACTTTATGAATGTTCGTTCCGCGCCAAATGCTGCTCCAGCCAGTAGAAAAATATTTACTGAAATATATAAAAATTTCTTTGTATTCATAGTTGTGCTTACTTTTTGGTTAGGAAGTAATAGTTTCCGCTATCACGATATTTCGCTGTTGCATTTATTTCGGATGTAACATGCCCGTCGCACCAGAGAATGTTCGATCCGCCTTTATGAAGTTCACTGAATATTCCTTCTGTTCCGCTTTTGTACATCAGGAAAAATCCTCTTATAGCTCCAGGAGTTTCCCGGAAACGTATTGTGTCTGCGTTTAAAATAGTTTGTGAAGGCTTGGATATCTGGGTGTTCTTTGACATGTATTGAGGTCTGTATCCTCCGATATAATAGATCGGGTAACCGTAATGAACATATTGCCATGCGGTTGTTGAAGTTTTGTTAGTTATAAAGTTATAGGTGTTGCTTTTGTTGGCGGTGCGAAAAGTACTGTCACAACGAAATATCCCCGGTGTTGCGTATTGGCGTTGATAGAACTCCCAGGCCCAATTCCATTTGTAACTGGCAAATTTAACAGGAAACCACTCGTAGGAACATGGTATGTAATAGCCGTTATTATCGCTTTGGTAAAATGAATGCGCAGAGCCGATCTGTTTTAAATTTGAAGCACAGGTTATCTCATGCGCCTTTTCTCTTGCCATATTTAATGCCGGCAATAACATGCTTGCAAGAATTGCTATAATTGCAATTACGACAAGAAGTTCTATTAGTGTAAAGCTGCCTGTGCGTTTGTGGTTCCATTTACTAGTTTGGTAATTCATTACCGTCTCCTTTGGGGGTTTGCGATTATTCTATGTATGGTAAAAAATATTGTTATCGTTAGTTTTTCATCCACTCCTCCTTGGAATAAATTTTGAGTCGAGAACGCAATTTTTCTTACACGGACTTTCATTCCGGATAGCGTCAATCAGCATTCCGGCGGCCCTGCGACCTATTTCTTTGCGGGGGACATCCACGGTTGAAAGTTCCGGATAGGCCGGATTGTTGTCGAAGCCGATCAGAGCTTTTTCTTCCGGGACCGATATTCCAACTTCGGTCAGTTCGCGAATCCAGCGGTCAGCCATGGGATCGTTGGCGGTCAGCATTGCGGTGAAACTATCCAGTACTTTTGGGTTAGCGACCAGTTTTTTAATTCCGGGCTCGTCCGGTGCGCAGTAAATAAGTTCGGGATCAAATAATCCATGTTGTTTCATCTCTTCTTCAAAGGCAGTCCTGCGCTGATCCACAAAACCGTGAGCCGTTTTATCTACGTGCTGAAAAAACGCAATTTTTCGATGTCCATTTTTCACTAGATGACGGACTGCCTGCTTGATCCCGGGGGCAGGGTCAACAGATACTTCAGCCAGGTTTTCTCCTTGAGCCGGGAGAGAATTCATAATTACCGCCGGTATTTTTCGTTCGGAAATTATTTTATGTGCCGCTTCAAGATACCTGTACCCAAGAAAAATAACCCCGTCAGAGTACGGATATCCAAGGTGCTTTGAGATCGCTTTTGCTTCCGCTTCTTCACGGGACATCAGCGGGAGCAGCTTTACGTCAAAGTCGTGTTCCGCGCAGTAGCCGATAACTCCGCATATTAATTCCCAGGTCAGTCCTTCATGATGAACATGAAAATCAGGAAATTGTCGATGATATAATTGCTGACTGTCGATTATTAAAGTCAAAGTGTCAGTTTTTAATGTACGCATTCGTTTGGCGTAAATGTTGGCTCGAAAACCTAACTGCTCAGCCGCGGAGATGATTTTTTTCCTGGTTGTTTCGCCAATCAAATGACACTTGTCTGGGTCCAGAGCGCGTGATACTGTGGACTGGGTTACTTTGACGTATTCAGCTATATCTTTATGACTTATCGGTTTTGTTTGCATAACTTTATTTACCTTTTGCATTCGTATGCATAAAGTATAATGCATAGCAATGCATTTGTCAATAGGTCATTACAAAAAAAAGCGAATTTTGATATGATTATTCAGGCCGACTATGATCAGACAGTTTGACTATAAAAAAATAGTAAGACTTTTCTAATGAACTATTTGTTTTATTTTTTTGTTCTCTGATTATTGCGGGATATAATGATATTCACCCTTGGGGAAGATGGCTGGGACAATTACCAGCAGGACACAGACGAACAAAATAGCAAGGCCATATCCGAGATACATCGTGTGGAACATGGTGAATTCAAATGATCCGATGAACCATTTGGGGGATAATATGCCGGAGCCGATTATCAGAGAGGATAGAAGTCTGGCCCCGCCGATGCCGGCTGAATACATGCTGACGCAAAATGCCATAGCCAATGCTTTATTCTCAGGATTGGCCAGCGCCATCATTTCAGATGAGACGGCGACTGAGGAAATTGCGATGAAAAAACCGTAAATAATCATAAGGAAAGAAATAATGTAAACGGCAAACATTCCCGGGCCGCTGAATGCGAATAATAAAAAATTGACGAGAGCGAAAGTCATATGTACTGATAATAGCATTTTTTTGATTCCCAGTCGTGAAATTATCGATCCGGCACAGAAAAAGCCGATGATTGTACCTGCCAATGCCAGAGAGGAGACAATAACGACTATATTATCCGGGGTATTGAGTTGTTTCTTCAGATAGATGAATGTCAGTGGAACAGTTCCCTGTGCCGCCAAATATAAAAAAGCCAGGTAGACGGAAAAACCGACCATTGGCTTATTGGCTAAAACCATTTCCAGCCCTTTTTTGAAATTAAAGCTTTTACGTTCGGAATCTTGAACTTTTATCCGGTAAATATAGTAGGCCCGTCCCATCAGGGCGACGCCGGTAATGATGATAATAGTCTGTAATATCCATAAATCCGGATTTTTCCCCATGACCAGACCGCATATAAAGAAAAAGGCGACACAGCAGCTCTGCCAGGAAAAACGCAGCAGCCCGAAAAAGTTGCTTCGATCTTTTTCCGGCAGAAATTCATCAAGAAACGGGAACCATGCGGCGACGTAAAACGCCATCAGGGATACGAACAAAACCAGCATGAGCAACATGCCATATTTTGCCAACGGTCCGAGGAGCGGAGTAAACGCCAGCATCAATATTGCTAAAGTTCCCCAATACGTTGTTATCAAAATAGTTTTTTTATACCCGACGCGGCTGGCGATATAGGCGGCCGGAATTGTGAAAAAGCAGCTCATTATACCGGGCAGGGCGGTTGTTGCCATAGACAGCATACTACCGGCGCCAATCATTCCGGCAAAGAGAATAATTACTGCACTGTCTTTGATCATGATGGCGGCCAGAGAACCGAAGCAGGCCGAGAGGATTGCAAGTCTTTGCTCTTGACGATTCTTTTTTTCCTGTTGCATTTTCAACTATGTCAACTTTCCGGTATATTTTTTAATGAGATATGTAAAATAAATTTTTCTCTGGAAACACAAGATGATGGGTTCTTAAGAAATTTAGCGGTATCAACGTGCCACGGATGGCAGGATCGCAATCGGCAGGCCTTCTGAGTCAGCAAAGCGCAGGTAGAACTGCCACGGAGCACTGAAACACAGAGTCTTTACGACAATATAATTGATGCCTTTTTTCAGGTAAACCCCTTTTACTGAATCCTGATCAAACTTGCCGGGGCGCTTTTCCCGGTTGAATGTCTGTTCGAGTTTGCCGTTTATCCAGATTTTAATGTAGTCGCTGCTGCCGGTTTTCAGGGTCAGATTTTTCATTTCCTTTGGACAAACAAGTGACGTGACCGCATACGCCGCAGCCGGGCCGTTGGCCTTTTTCCAGAGTGGATCAAGGTTGACTCTGCCCATTGGTCCTTTTAGCGGAGCCGGTAATGTTACCCATTTATTTCCGCCCGGAATTTGATCAAAACCGTTAAGATTCTTCTCGTTTTGGACGAATTCATGATGAATAATTGCCGGCCCCTCAGCTTTTATGATTGACGCCGAAGCCGGATAAGGCCCGGAAATTTGCCAGCACATGACAAATGATTCCGGTTTAAGGAATGGACTTGCATCTGCGTTGATATAACAACGATTCAGGGCTTTTGGCTGGGGAGGCGCGGGCTTGGGAACCGGCTTGGGTGAATCAATTTTTTTTGCCGGAGGCGCTTTTGGGGCCGTTTTTTGAGGAATTATGACTTTCTGTTTTACCGGGTTCTTTTTTTTTATTTCAATAACCGCCGGCTTTTCAAAAGGTGTCTTCAGCTTTTTTTCCACTTCCTTGCGTTTTTTTTCTTCGTTTTGTTTGCGTGACGATACACAACCACTGAACAGCAGTGCAGCGGTCATGCAGGAAATCATAATTTTAAGCTTGAATGACAATGTTCTCTCTCTCTAAAATTTCCAAAACACAGGGAGCACCCGGTGGTAAAATCTAGCACGGTTTGTTAAAATTACCAAGTCGGAAATATGTTTTTTCAAGACATTTTTTCCCTGCCAGTCTGGAAAAACTCTCCGGTTAATGTATTATACATATTATGCAGTAATGCCATATTCAATATCAATAGCAAAAGGACTATCTAATGTCAAAAGAAATTCAAGCCGAAGGGCGCGAGCATTGGAGCGGCAGCCTGGGTTTTGTGTTAGCGGCCGCCGGATCGGCCATCGGGCTTGGAAATATATGGAAATTTCCCTATATTGCCGGACAGAATGGCGGGGGCGCTTTCGTTATGATCTATCTGGTCTGTATCTTTGCCATCGGTCTGCCGGTGATGCTTTGTGAAATCACGCTTGGCAGGAATACCCAGAAAAATCCGGTCGGGGCGTTTAAAACTCTGCAACCGAAAACTTCGATGGTCGCTCATTTTATCGGTTTTGTCATGTTGATGATCGGCGTCGGGCTATTGTTTTTCAAGGCATGGGGATTTGCCTGCTTATTCTCGTTGATGGGAATTTTAATCTTTATTTTCGGTTGGATCGTGGCCGGTTTTGCCGGAGTTCTTGCCGGGTTCGTGATACTTTCCTTCTACAGTGTTGTCGGGGGCTGGACGATTGGTTATATTTGCAAGGCGTTGACTCAGAACATCGCATTTGCGAATTCTGAAACGGCTGGAGCCGCGTTTAAAAGTTTTACCTTGAATTCAGGATATATGATAGGTTTTCACGTTTGTTTTATGGTTATTTGCGCGGCAATTATTTTTAGAGGAGTGCAGAAAGGAATTGAAAGATGGTCAAAGATTTTGATGCCGATATTGTTCTTTCTCCTCTTAGTGCTGATTATGCGCGGCGTGACTCTTGACACCCAAAATGCCGGCGTAAAATTTTTCCTTTCACCTGATTTTTCAAAACTCACGGGTGAAAGCATATTAATTGCTCTGGGACATGCCTTTTTTACCTTGAGTCTTGGAATGGGGGCAATGATTACCTATGGCAGTTATATTTCCAAAAATCAGAACCTGTTTATTTCCAGCTTGTCGATTGTCGCTCTTGATACTTTGATTGCCATCATGGGCGGTCTGGCGATTTTTCCCGCAGTGTTTGCCATGAACTTTGAACCTGATGTCGGCCCGGGACTGGTGTTTGTGGTACTGCCTGTTGTATTTAATAGTTTTCCCGGCGGCATGGGCTTCGTTTGGGCCACGTTGTTTTTTCTGTTGCTGCTGATCGCTGCGGTTACTTCGGGAATCAGCTTGCTTGAGGTCGTGGTGGCATATATGGTTGATGAACTGAGAATAAAACGAATTCCCGCGGTTTTGATTGCGACATTGGCCATAACCATTTTGGGGATTTTATGTGCGGTCAGTATTCATAACTGGGACCGGATACCGTATCTGCATAAAGCCCTGGTTGAAACCTTCAATCTGCAACAAGGTAGTTTCTTTGACGTTATGGATAATCTGGCTTCCAACTGGATGCTGCCGCTGGGCGGTTTGGCGATCTCTCTCTTTGTCGGCTGGATTTGGGGAACCAATAAAGCGGTTGAGGAGATCCGGCACGGATCGGATAATTTTGCGGATGTTCACCTGATCGCGCTTCTGGCTGGTTTGAAAGATGACCCGAGCCACAATAATCATCAATATCATGTTTTGACCCTGGCTGCGGTTTGGGGGATTTTTATTCGTTTTATCACCCCGGTACTGGTGACAATTGCGTTCCTGCACACATTGGGTTGGATTAAATTTTAATGGACAGAGACTTTTCAACAGACGTCGGCTTGCAGATCAGCAAGCTTGAAACTCCGGCATTACTGCTGGATTTGGATGTTTTAAGTGAGAACATCGAAAAGATGGGATTGTTTGTTGAGGGTTTCGATAAGAAATTACGGCCCCATGTCAAAACACATAAGTGTTCCCATATAGCGCGTTATCAACTTGCCGGGGGAGCTGTCGGGGTATGTGTTGCTAAACTATCCGAGGCTGAAGGCCTGCTTAAAACCGGTATCAAGCGAATTTTGATTACTTCGCCGGTCGTGGACGCTTCGAAAATTGCACGTTTGATTGAATGCGCGGTAAAAGCTCCTGATCTTATGGTGGTAATTGATAATCCCGAAAATGCTTTTGAGCTAAACAACGCGGCCAAAATGGCTTCGATTAAATTGAAAGTGCTGATTGATGTGGACCCCGGAATGGGCCGGACCGGAGTTCCGTTTGACGATACGCTTGATTTTGGCGCTATAGTCAATTCGCTGAATTACTTGGAGTTGTGCGGCATTCAATGTTATTTCGGTACCGTGCAGCATGTTGCTGATTACCAGGCTCGTAAAGAGCGCTCCTTACAGGTGATGAGGCGTGCGGCCGAACTAAAAAACGCATTCATCAATAATGGTTTCAAGTGCAATATTTTGACTGGCGGAGGAACTGGGACTTTTGATATCGATTGCCAGGTGCCGGAAGTTACCGATCTGCAAGTCGGTTCGTATTGTGTAATGGATGCCGAATACGCTGCGGTCGGGCTGGGCGACAACCCTGACGGCTTCAGAGTATTTGAGCCGGCCCTTTCTGTTTTAACTTCGGTTGTCAGTGTCAACAGAGATGATTTTGTTACCGTTGACGCCGGATTGAAAGCGATATATTATACGCCCCATGCGCCGCCGCGGGTCCTTGACCCGGCTATATCCGGCTTTAAATATGACTGGTTCGGGGACGAACACGGTAAATTGTTGATCCAGACCCCATGCCTTAAACCGATTTTAAATACCAGGATACGTTTATCAGCCTCGCATTGCGATCCGACGGTAAATTTATATGATTGTTATCATGTAGTCAGCGGTGGTCGGGTGATTGACATTTGGCCCATTGATTTGCGAGGGCACTGCAGGTGATTATTATATGAGATTCGGTTTAAGTTTCGCGGGTGGTCCGACCGAGGAAAAAATGGACCTTGCTGACTTTCCCTATGATATCTTTACGGTGGCTGAGTTGTCCGGGGATTTGCTGCAGCAATCGCGCCCCGCGCGGCAGTTGGTACTCGAGAATTTTGCCGCGTTGCATTTTCGCAATCTGTTTCCAGCTCCGATGAGCCGCAGCATGGCGGCTCAGAATCGCTCAATTATCCGGATGTTTCGTGAACAACTGCGTAAAATAATGCAGCGCTGTGATGATCTGTACGCTGCTTCAATCTATTTGGACCTGGGGATTCTAAATGCGGTGTCTGATCCTGATTTCAAGACTGCTCTCCTTGGGTTGTTAAGGGAAATCACTGCGGATCTGCATGGTCATCGTGCTAACCTGCTTTCAACCGTAAGGATACCCCAGCCGGAGCGTTTCGCGGATAATTTTTATGCTTCCCTGCTAACGGAATCCATGAATCCATCTCTGGCTTTGTCCGGGGATGTGCATCCGCATGAGCTTGCCGGCAAAGAATATACTGCGGCGGAGTTCATTGATCCGGTAAAGTTTGATCTGCGGTTGTTAAGGTTGATCTATGAGCCGGAAACTGGAAACCAGTTAGTCCCCCTGTTGGTGAAACCCTGGCTTCAATACTTGAATGAGACGAGTTTGCCGGTTGATCTTATTTTCTGTCCGCTGGCATCGAGTCCGGAAGTTTTTGAACGTGAGATTTTCAAAATAGCGGAGCTGGTTGCAGACTTGGAATCAGGAGATTGAATCCGTACGACGGATTGCGGTATGCCGTTTCAAACTCGCACTTTGTGCTACGGAAGCGGAGAGGAAATATCACATATGGGGTTTATTCCCCGCTGCTTGCATCGAAGATAACTATGACCGCAAGCAAAATTTTTATTAAGGTTGCCCCGCCTTGCGACGGGGCATTTTATGTTATCCGTTTCCGGGGATGGGGACCAGTACTACTGCTTTACCCGTATTTTTCATCACATCAGCGGCAACACTCCCGGCCATGAGATGATGCAGCGCACTGTTGTTTTTTGCTCCCATGATAATCATGTCGGCTTGTTTCTTGTTGGCTTCAGTTGCGATAATTTTCCTGGCGTCACCGCGAGTTCTTATTGTTGTCAACTCAATTCCGGCTTTCTTAATTTTTCTGACAAATTCATCAAAATTTCGATTGCAGGTGCAGAGTTTTCTCGCCAGTTCCGGGAAAGAACGCTTACCATATACGCTTTCGGCGGTTTCCTGCTTTGGCGGTCCAACATAGATCAGGCATAATGCCGTGTTCATTGTGGTCGCCAGCTCAATGCTTTTGTCAATAATCCGATCAGTGCCTTCCGTGAAATCAATACATGCCATGATGTTTTTCATAAGATTGTCCCTTTCGATTGTTAATGTGGATAACACTAAATCTAATTAATATAAAAATATCAATATCTATATATTAATATGTTTGTCTCAATTTGTCAAGTCCTTAAAATAAAAAAATTCAAGTTTTTTTATATATTCTTATTAAAAGTAATGAATAGGTTATTCCGCTGTGTCGTGGCAAGGCGGCAAATTTGCAGGTGTGGAAAATGTATTTTTGTCGTTGTAAAATGTTTATGTTATAAATGTTTAGGTTGTATGTGAAGAATGTTAGAAACTACATTTGTACTACAATAACGTCATTTATCCTAATTTAATCAGCATTTGTGCGATTGCTGGAAGTGACTTTATCATTTATCTTATTACTACAAGTTTCTTTTATGTGACTGAAAGAGGTTGGAAAGAGGTTTGAGGGTTGATCGGCGACGTGGATGTCGCCGATTTTTTTTTGTGGAGAAGAGGCGAGACAGATATAATGGTTTCACTCAACAATTCAATACTGGCAGTCATGCAATCAGGATCAGCCTCCACTAAATATCAGAATAAACGAAGTGATGCCATTTTATCTGTTTGATAAACGAAGTGACATCGTTTTAATATTTTAGCTAATTCACCATTTCTCCTGTTTTATGCAATTTGCCGGTTGACTTTTATTATTATTGGTGCTATAATAGCACTATTGTAAAAAAGGAAAACATCCGTGGCGCAAAAAAATAAAAGCATTGAAGACGTACTTACTGTGTTGCTGGAAATAGCCGGTTCCACCAGTCCATGGGGCAGTCGCGAGCTGGCCAGGTCTTTGCATATGGACCCGACCCGGACCAATCGTTTTCTGCGCACGTTGAGCGATGCCGGCTTTCTTATCCAGGACGACCAGCGCAAATATCAATCCGGTCCCGGTATGGAGGTGCTGGCTGCTCAGGCTATTCATGGTTCCAAATTTCTGCGTTGTGCGTTTCCGGTGATTGAGGCGTTGGGGATGCGGGACCATATAGTTGCGCTGGGGATTTTACATCTGGACAAAGTTTGTTATCTCTATCATGCCGGCAGCGGTATGACTTTTGCGCAAGGTGTCGGCCGCAGCCATGTCCTGCCGGCGGAAACTTCAAGTATCGGTCTGGTGATGCTGGCGGAGAAGAGTGATGAGGAAGTCAGGGATATTTATAGATTCCGCCAGGTTGGCGGACATTTTAAATGTATCGACAAATTGTTAACCAAACTTGAGGAGGTCAGAAAGACTGGATACTGCAAGGTTAATTCATTATCGGAATCTCAATATTTGTCCATGGCCGCAACCGTCGGTGATCCGACGATCGGGGCTTTGGCGTTCTCCGGGATTTTGGAAAAAGATGCTGAAAGGGTGGCCGAAATGCTGTTGGGCAAGGCCGCTGAAATAAGTGATATACTGAAAAATACAATTATGGAAAAGGGTCATTATGTTCTTCAAGGGTAACGTAAAAGAGTTTGAAAAGTGTGAGCTGGTCACTGATTTCTGTGTGGTCGGCGGCGGAACCGCCGGACTCAGTGCCGCTATCGCGGCGGCACGAAACGGGATAAAAACGGTCCTGGTTCAGGATCGTCCCATGCTGGGCGGCAATGCCTCCAGTGAGGTCCGGATGTGGGTTTGCGGCGCGCATGGAAAAGACAATAAAGAGGGCGGCATTGTCGAAGAACTGTTACTGAGAAATTTATACTACAATCCGAGACGGGAATATACCATCTGGGATGACGTCATGTTCGGCATGTGTCAGGAAGAACCGAATTTAACGCTGCTGCTTAACTGTTCTGTTAATGAGGTATTGACTGAAAACAATATGATCAACTCAGTCAAAGCCTGGGGTTTGACCGATCAGACGATTTATACGATCAAGGCTGATATTTATGCCGATTGCTCAGGCGACAGTGTACTGCGTGCTTCCGGTGCGGAATACCGGGTTGGACGCGAGGCCCGGGCCGAGTTTAATGAGTCTCACTCTCCGGAAGAAGCGGATAGTAAGACCATGGGGAATTCGATCCTCATTCAATTGCGTGAAATTGATCCGTCCCGGCATCGTCCGTTCCGGGCTCCCGAATGGGCCTATCATTACACTGATGAAACCGCACCGAAGCGTCCGCTGGACCCGATTGGCGGTTCCAACTTCTGGTGGATTGAAATTGGCGGTACCAAAGACACAATTGGTCAGGCTGATGAGATCCGGGATGAGTTACTGAAAATATCCTACGGGGTATGGGAATATATCAAAAATCATCCGGACGGACGGGGACGTGCCTGGGAATTGGACTGGATCGGATCGCTGCCGGGTAAACGCGAAAACGTCAGGTTTGTCGGTGACCATATTCTCAATCAGAATGATGTTGAGGCTGAAGGCCGCTTTGATGATATTGTCGCTTACGGCGGATGGAGCATGGATGATCACCACCCGTTAGCGATCGAGCATCCCGGCAAACCGACAATTTTCCATCCGGCTCCATCACCGTACGGAATTCCATATCGGGCGCTTTACTCGGCCAATATCACCAATCTGATGTTTGCCGGGCGCAATATTTCCGCCACTCACATGGCAATGAGTTCCACCAGGGTGATGGGAACCACCGCTATTATGGGGCAGGCAGTTGGGACCGCGGCCGCGGTCGCGGTGAAAAACGGCTTGACTCCGCGCGGCGTCTACCAGAGCAAAATAAGCGAAATCCAGGCTCTGCTGATGGACCAGGACTGCTATCTGCCGTGGTTGAAAAAAGCGGTGCCGTCGATGACTCTTGCTGCTCAAACTTCGCACGAAGTTCTGCGATCCGGAATTGAACGGGACTTGGGCGATGCCGATAACGGGGCATGGCTTGAGGAAGGGGAGGTGGCGGAATACCGTTTTGACGCGCCTCAAAAGATTAACCGGGTTCGTCTGGTGTTCGACAGCGATTTCGCAATGATCAAAAGAATGCTGTGCAGTTATCCCCTGACGCAGGCCGATGCGGAACTACCGGCGATGATGCCGCGAGATTTCGAGATTCAGGCCTGCAACGCGGGAAAATGGCAGACGGTCTATACTGTTAAAGATAATTGTAAGCGCCTGGTCATTCAAGATAGCGAAACTTTTGAAGCGGAAGCTGTACGGTTGGTTGTGAACTCTGTCTGGGGCGATTCAAAGGCCCACGTTTTCGCATTTGAAGTAAGCTGATTTATTTCTGACTAACTTGTTTATTAAGAATTACCTTCTCTCTGTTCTTTGGGAGGAGGTATTTTTTTGTTCAATTCATAATATATTATCACTTGGTTTTTAAAAAATACATAATGTACTTGTTATTAGTTGATTGCATTTAATTTTTTTGCTTGATAAGTGACGATTGGTTTCATATTATGATATTGGCATAAATTACAAAAAAATAGTTTGGACAGTTGACAAATTATTAGTTAACTGTTATACTTGTATATCAATTAGACAAGCTAGTGTTTGGAGTGTTTATGATCACAATTGACAAGAAAACAAAATTTGAGCAAGTCAGGGATAATTTGCGGGAAATGCTTTTATCCGGTCAATGGACTCCAGGCAGCAGGTTTTATTCCGAAAATAAACTTACCTCTATGCTTGGTGTTGCCCGGATGACGGTGAACAAGGCTTTATCGGTGCTGGAAAGCGAAGGATTGCTTGAACGGGTTCAAGGCAAAGGGACTTTTGTGGCTAAACGGGTCGATCTTTTACGGTCCGAGCGGAACGCGGCGCGGCGTCTGCCGTTAGCTCTGGTGACCAGCTACAGGCCGGAAGACGCAAAAATAACGACTTATATGAGCTTACAATTCATTAATTACATCGACGATAAAGCTTATGAAGCGAATTACAGTGTTAATGTCTTTAATTTTCAGGATTATGACTGTATTCCGGACGAAGCTTTTGGTGAATTGTGCAGCGACAAATTTTCATGTATCATTATTTATCACTTACCCGGTTTTAAAGATCTTGAGCATGAAATAAAACGTTTAAAAAATAATACCATGATTCCCATCATTCTTGGCGGCGAAGTGTCGGACCAGGTTGATTGTGTGGATTACGACCATAAATGGATTGGCTGGCGCGGCGCGGATTATCTGATGGAACTGGGGCATCGCGAATTGGCTTTTTCTGGGGTATCATACTGATTTTACTTGGATGAAGGACCGTGTCGAGGGTTTTCAGGCAGCGTGCGATGCGGGTTTGAATACTTGCCACAATAGTAAAGTTTTCTATATCAGCGGGAATAGTTTTTTTCCCGGGGCTCAGAAAGAACTTGTCGAGCTCTTTGATGATATTGTATCATCATGCACGGCTTTAATGTGTGCCAATGATGAACTTGCTGCGATGTTCCTTGAGGTTGCAAACCAGCGGCAACTGGTCGTGCCGGATTGTATATCGATTATCGGTGCTGATGATAGCGGGACCTTGAGGGATTTGAATTTGACAACGTTTAAACTCACCGGTGAAGAAATCGCTTGTTCGTGTCTTGCCCTGCGGGAAAAAAGAATTGCTCAGTCAGGCCCATGGGGGCCGGAAGCAGTCCTCCTCAAACCCCGTTTACTCAGGCGTCATACGACTGGAAAGTATGACGGTCATAAAAGTTGAATAATAATGATCTGAAATGATTAAACAATCTTGAAAGCTGAAAAAAAGATGAAATACTATGATTTGAACGGTCAGGCCGCAAGGCGTGACTTGTGGATGTCCACGGTGCGGAAAAATATTGATAAATGTTTCAACCCGGACGGTTCCGGAGCCATAGGGCAGTTTGATCCGACCTGGCGCGAGCCGCTGTGGATTTTGCCGGCGTTGTACAAAGGCGAACAGGAACATATCGATCTGGCAAATCAGGTGCTTGCCCGCTATAACGACCCTGAAACAAAATGCTCAAAAGACGTTGACGGGACTTGCGGTCGCCGGTTCGCCCATTTTTCAAAGCAATGTTACCGCCGCGTTAAGACATGCATACGGACATTTAATGACTGATGAGGCCAGGGAGTCGGCCGACTGGCATTGCCGGGCTTTGAGCAGGACTTTCAATGGTTCAGCGCAGCCGGATTACAAGTTTCATGGCGCCAACGATAATATGCCGATGATGGCAACCTACGGTTTGATCTTTTCCGGTGAGGCTTTGGGCATTCCGGAAGCGTTGGAACATGGTTTATGGAACCTTAACGAGATTCGACGGCTGCTTTCGCGTTCCGCCTGGTTCAGTGAATTCAATTCATCTACCTATTCGCCGATAACTTTGAGCGGTATATCCCGAATCGCCGCGTATTCAAAGACGCCGGAAGCCAGAGAATTGGCGCTGGAGATTGAACACCGCTTATGGGCGGAACTCCTGCTGCATTATCATCCCGGAACTTTTATGCAGGCCGGTCCGAATTGCCGCTCGTATATGATTGATCTGGCCGGACACACTCATACTTTACAGGTTTTTTTATGGATGGCTTTTGGAAATCTGGTCGGCCGTAGCCCGATCAGCACTTATTTTAATCATGACGGTCGTGAAGTGCTGCACTTCTGCGGCAATCCCTGGCAAAGTATTGCCGAGTTCTGCGATGCAATGGACACGGAACTGCATGTGCCGGAGTATCTGGCTGAACTGGTTACGAAACGCAATTATCCGGCCATTCATCGTGGGCGCAGTGAATGTATGAGACGCTTCAGCAATATGTCGGCAGTCTATCACACAGAAACTTATATGGAGGGAAGAATTCAGTCTCGGCACCGTTAACGGACCGTTGGTTGGAGGTGAACAAACTACAACCTGTTACGTGACTTACAAACGCAAACCGGAAGTAAAGGATTTCCGCGATTCCGGGACGGTTTATTTCAGGTATTCGGATAATGACCAGCCTCCGGTTGTTTATGAGGAGTCGTTTGATGGCGCATATAAGGGCTTGCAGTTCAGTCAGAATCAAAGCTGGTGGTATTCCATGCAGAAGCAGAATGCCGCGATGGTTTTGACTACGCCTAATTTAAAAGAATTGTGCGCAGAGAATCTTGTTACCGGAAAACTATGTCTGTCAGTCTATTTTCCTGCTCATTACGGTAAAATAACCCGCAGCGTCATCGGGGATAATCTGGTTTCAGAAAGGGCCGTTGGCGAATCTTCCGAGGTTGTTCCGGTTTCGGTTGAAGCCGGTGAGGTTTTCATCCATATCCAGCCGTTGCTGCCGACCAATCTGCCGCGGAAAGCTGCGGTCCGTTTTGTCACGTTTGATAATTATGAAATCCTTGAACTGGTCAATTATGAAGGCCCGGAACGCTGTTTCACACGCGAGGAAGCGAAGATGGTGTTGAACGGGATGGTTCTGACGGTTGCGGCACGCTCGAAATATCCTTCACTCGAAGAGTTCCATAACACAATGTCGGATGTCCTGATTCGTGATTACTACGCGGTCCAGCACCGCTTTTTCGCTTTCCAGCGAAAAGACGTTACGTTTGAAGTAGTTTGTACTCCTTATCCGTTCGGTATTCAGACCGAGGCGGTGGACGGTCGCACCGTGTCACGGCCGGTTTTTGAGTCTAATCAGCTTGATGTCGATAAGTTGCCGTTCATTACCGGGCCGGTTCCCCCGATCCGTCCTTTTTTCCCATGGCGGACCATGGAGATAGACAAATATCCGGAGCAATCCTCGATAATCGGTTCCCGTGGTCTTGAAGACGAAAAGCCGTACAGCAGGCGGGATGAGCTGATAGTACTAAAAAATAAAAAATGTTAATGTTAGATGGCGATGATCTTTGCCATGTGAATCAATAGACTTATGCAAAACTATGATTTGTACCATTAAGAACATGAAGAAGTATTTAAGTTTTCAGCTTAAGCTGAAAAATAAAAAATACTTATTTCTGTGATTTTCCATGTGTTGTCCTGCGTAATCTCGTGCCCATTTCATTGTTTGTGGTGAATGTTTGTATTTCGCATGACTCATATAAATCAATAAAAAGGAAAAAAGGTGAAAAGCCGGTCAACCCCTATGTCTTTTTACTTGATACTCTCAAACCTGATTAAAAATAAGAATTACGACTTGCTTAGTTTGAGATAGGCTGCGGCATAACGGCGGCCAAATTCGCGTTGTGATTCCGCGTCGAAATGTACCTGATCCGGATTACAGGTCAGGCCGTCTGCGGTGATGAATGCGGCATTTTTCAGCTTTTTGACGACAGCCTGCTGGGCCGCATCAACTTGTTTGACGACATCGTCCCAAGGTTTTTTGTAAAAGTGGCCAATTTGCCCGACGATGACCGGAATATCGTCTGGCAGATCAAGTTCCCGCATGAGGCGGTCAAAAAGCTCAGTCAGCTTCTGCTCATATACCGCGGCTCTTTCCGGCTTGCAGTCGCCTTCGCCCTGATGCCACAGTATTGCTTTGATCGTACCGAACTGCTGCGCGTATCTGGCGCGTTCAATGGTATCGTCATAAGGATGGCTATCGGTTTCGCTGTGATATTCCCCGGGTTCCCAGGTCTTGATCGGCGAGCCGCCGCAGGCGCAGGGGATTAAACCTATCGTTATATCTTTTTCCTTTTCCGCCGCAATCCGGCCGAGAATGCACCCGGAACTGACCCCCGCGCAATCTTTGTCAAAATGGGTAGGTTCGATGGCCGGAACCCATTGTTTTGCTTTGTCAAGCACCAAAACCCGTGGATGCGGAACAGTATCCTGTTCTTCCACAATGCCGCGCCCGGCCATATTTGATTGTCCGACCATTAAAAATAAATGAAACTTTTCCGGGGGCGGAAGTGTCGCTTTTGCAATTTTATCGTTAGTATTCATAATCTTTTTTATATTTCATTCTGGGAAAATGTTTATTCTATTTCCAGTTGTTATAAATTCAAGAATGTCAACCGTACATTACTCCGTGGTTGTAACATTCAACCCTATTGTTCCATCTGAAACGGTCGCGGATATTTGTTGTCCGATCTTAACCGAGGACGTGGAGGAAATCACTTTGCCGCCGGCGTCTTTCAGAACAGCGTATCCCCTGCTGACAACTTTTTCCGGGTCAAGTGAGCGTAGACGATCATCAAGTCCTTTGACCGCGGCATGCAATTGTTCTTTCGATCTTTTTATATTAACTGTCAGTCGGTGTTGAAGATTATTTAGTGTAATAACACTTTTTTCCACCATATTTTGCGGACGAACCCCGGCCAATCTGGTGTGCATTTCCTGCAAGTCCATTCGCTTATCGACTAAATTCGCCGCCGCGGAGGCTGACATGTCGCGCAGCAATTCATCCAACTGCTGTTGCGGGCCTTCGAGTATCCGGGACGGCTCCCGCAGGATATAGCTGCCGAGGACAAGCTGGAGACGCCTGTTTTGTTGTTCAAGACACAGTTTGACTACTCCGTCCAGACGTCGCACAAGATTATTTACCGCGGAGGTCATTTCCACCCTTTGCCCGACCGCGAGTTCTGCTGCCGCTGATGGCGTCGGTACCCGAAGGTCGGCAACAAAATCGCAAATCGTGAAATCTATTTCATGTCCCACCGCGCTGATTATCGGGATATTACTGGCGGCTACGGCCCTGGCCAGGATTTCCGTATTGAACGGCTGCAGATCTTCCATGCTGCCGCCGCCGCGGGTTAAGACGATCACATCAACTTGTGAGAAGCTGTTGAAGAACTCTATGCCTCTGACTAAGACATATTCAGCGCCGTCTCCTTGTACCGGGGCCGGGTATATTTGGATGTTGACATCTGGAAAACGGCGTTCGACCACTTGAATAAAGTCGCGCAACGCAGCGCCGTCAGGGGAGGTGACAATGCCAATCCGGCGAGGCAGCTTGGGTATCGTTTTTTTTATGTTTTGATCGAAAAGGCCTTCCGCGTGCAGCTTATTTTTTAATTCCTCAAACTTGCGTTGAAGATCGCCGACTCCCATCGGGCGGATCATGCGGGCCGAAAACTGATATTCTCCTCTAACCTCATATACGGTCAGGCGGCCGTAAGCTTCAATCTGCGAGCCCACTTGTAAATTCATACTGCGAGCCTGTGGCGCACCGCCGAAAAAGACCAGCCTGATTTGGGAACGTTCATCTTTCAAAGTCATATAAACGTGACCGGACGAATGAATATTCAAAGTGCCGATTTCACCCTGGATCCATAGTGCCCCCATGCTGTTTTCAAGCAGTTCCCGTACGGCGGAGTTAATTTCTGAAACATGCCAGATCTTATCCATTATGGTTTCTTCGCCTTCTTCAAATATTCGACCGCGGCATCAAGAACCGCGTCGCGACCTTTTACCAGATTGGCTTCTTTTTGATAAACAATTACATCTGGTGTGACGCCGATGTGTTCAATTCGTTTACCGTTGACGCGGATCAAGTCGCCGAAAACCGTCTGGAGCCGGAAGCCGGAGTCAAGTTTAATGAACTGTGAAGCCAGGCAGAGTCCGGACGTTCTGGTTCCGAACAGTTTGGCCGCTTTACAGTCCTGAAAACCGGCCGCGCAGATTTCCGCCGCGCTGCCGGAGCCGCCGTTGATCAAAATTGCAAGAGGTCCGGAGAATGCAACAGACTGCGGATATGATTTAAAAGTCAACACGGTTTTTCCGTTAATCATTTTGCCGAACCCCACTACTTTCCTGGACAGCCAGCCGGCCAGCGCTTTCGGCATTAAGATCAAGCCGCCGGGATTATTTCTCAGGTCGATAACGATTGCTTTGGCGTTCTTCAGCTTGTTCATGATGTCATGACGGACGCGCCAAATCATTTTCGGGGTAAAAACGGAGAAGCGGATATAGCCGATATTGTCAGGCAGCATACGAGACTCGTACAAAGACGCAAAACGCGGCATTATTCCCAGTTTGAACCATTCCCCGCCGTTGGCCCGGCGAATCAGGGAATAGTGTTTCATATATGGTTTGCGGCCCGGACGAGCCAATTCCAGATTAACAGTGGTTCCGGGTAATCCCAACAACAGACGTTCGGTCAATAAGGGCCATGGAATTGTCGAGGTTTGTTCCGGCGCTATTTTCAAATTGTTAATGCGTTTTATGATGTCTCCGGGACTGAGTCCTGCCGCCGCAGCCGGGGAACCCGGACGCACCCGCAGAATTCGAATAGAATCGCCCGCTTTACAGACTTCAAGCCCTATCCCGGCAGGAACCGAAGGAGTTCCCGGGGGCGGCGAGAGTTCCGAAGCTGCCGCTTTTGAAGCAAGGCTGGCGGCTGAACCAAGCGGCGGAGACACCCGCATATGGCTTTGGCCGACTTCCGCTATTATTTTGTTCAGAACGGTTGCCAGTTCAGCATCGGTTTTGCTGGCAATTATCTCTTTGCGATATTTTTCAAAAACTTTTTTGCGATATTTTTGATTGAAATTTTTGTCAAAATGATTTTCTGCAATTGCATCCCAAATATCTGAAGCGACTTTGTCGTTCCCGGATTTGGCTGGTTTCGCCATTAGAAAAAGCGGAAGGATAAAAAGAATATTGAACAACCATCGTTTCATCGGAATCGCCCGTCAGAATTGCGGAGTCGTGGTATTTTCAACCTTTGGCGGTTGAAACGCCGAATCAGGAATTTTAGAATTGATTTTGACGGACTTCAGCGTTTGAATGACCATCATGTTCACTACTTTCAGCTCTGATATTTCAGGCCACATTATGCCGTGCACCTTTTTATATTTTTTTATCAATAACGGTGTGGTGACTTTTCCTTCATTGGAATTTACCGTTATTTCAGTTTTTAATGTCAACAGTGTTTTTTTGTTAACATAAAGCACCGCTGGTTCCATATGGTATTTTTCAGGAATCGTGCAAGTCAATTTGTAGCAGTCAATGCCTTCAATCTTGACTGATTTTTCCGCAAGGGTTATTTTTGAGAAAATATTTTTCAATTTGCTGTCGGGTGCTGACATTTTGGTCATAAACTGAGTGCTTAATAATACATCACCGGAATCCAGAGAAACCCCCGTTGCCGGAGAAGACGTCCAGGCTGTTGTACCGTCGAATCCCTGTTTTAATGACATGACTCCCGGGATTGAAACAATCGAAAGCATTTTGTTTTCACGCTTATACAGCGTCTTGAAAAACATTTTGATTTGTGCCTGTTTTATTTCCGCTTCGGATTCAACTGTATAAGTTCGAATCTTTGATGCTTTATTGTCCGGATCCACAGCTTTTTCCATTGCGGAAACTATTTTCGCTGTTTCCTCGGACATTTCCGCCAAAGCAAAAATCCTGGGACTGGCAGTAAATACCAGCAACAGAAGTAACAGGATAATTTTAATGTGCATAGGTCGGAACATATTAAAATTCCTTTAATTGAACCGGAAAAAGAAACGGACAATCAGTCCTGTTCCACCTCTTTATTACACTTTGAGCAATAACCTCTGATGATAAGGCCGCCGGACACCGGGGTAAAATCATTTTTCTTGCAGATTGTTTCCAGATGATTATTGCATTCAGGGGTGAATTTGACTGGCCTGACCTCTCCGCAGCTACTGCAAAGAATATGGGAGTGTCGAGTCGATTTACGGCTTTTTTCATAAACGGTTCGACCACCCGGTAAACGCAATTCATCAAGAATGCCGGCATCAACAAAAATATTGATGTTGCGATAAATGGTCGAATCTGCGCCTACCGCTCCGGATTCACGGGCTGCTTTGCATAAGTCTTCAATTGTAAAATGGCCATCCAGGGTCTGGATAACTTCTAACAATTCTTCTCGCTCCAGTGAATATCTTTTCCCTTGAGCTTTTAGATATTTTCTAAGTTTTGTCAGCTGTTTATCTGGCATAAACTCCCCTTTCTGATGACTAAAACAACATAATAAACAACATAAATATAAAACAAGACCTTCCTGATTATTATAAGTAAAATAACACCCTGATTTCGTTTGTCAAACTGACACAAAAATTATTCGCGCTTTTTTTCTATAATAATATAGCGAACAATATGGAACAATTATGTCTTTTTGTGCCGTAAAAGAGGTTTTGCTGCTGAAAATGAAAAAGTTGATATGCCTTGTGATTGTTGGTTTTGTGCAACTGGTTCAATACAAGTTTTTACACTTGTATATCCGTTAATCTGCTTTTTTTGCCAAAATTATCATAAAACAAAGAAATCATCGTCAAATGATTTCAATAATCGTTATGATTCGGTGTGCCTGATTTATTTCCCATAAGATTTTATGTCCCCGGCAAATTGCAAGGTATCTGGTTTCGGTTAGTTTTTCAATCTTTTTTCGTTCAGGATTTAACGGTTCGCAGCCCAACTGTACCTGGCAAAAGCTTGTCAGATCAGGACCGCCGTTGGACATAACTGCTTTGGCTGCAGTTTCCGCGGCTGTCGTAAACTCTATTTGATACAAGGAAGGAGGTTCTGGTAGCCAGCCGGTGGCTGCGTCCGGAAAAGAGTCATAATAGGCTACATACGGCTTGATGTCCAAAACTGGCGTCAGGTCCAGAAAGTCATGGTTGCGGATATGGAGGTCAAGACCCTTAATCTCTAGCAATTCAACACAACTGAGTCCCAGGCGGTTT
Source organism: Victivallales bacterium (assembly GCA_963678305.2). Lineage (GTDB taxonomy): Bacteria > Verrucomicrobiota > Lentisphaeria > Victivallales > Victivallaceae. The sequence goes on along the minus strand of CAXXVV010000007.1, from coordinate 98,106 downwards.
GGGCGATGAGGAGAACGGCTGGCGAAAACGCCGACTTCATTGAGCGCCCCGGTGACCGGAGGTTTGACTTTCGGGTGCCATGTTTCATTAAGATGAAAAACAAAATGGACCCATATATGACTGAATTCATGTAACCCGGTCAGTCCTTCTTCATATCCTCTGTCCGGCAATAACCTTATGATGGCTTTGCCCGGGGCGTAGACTCCTTGCCGCGGAGCCTCGAAACGGTATCGCCTGAGACAATGAATATATCCTATCGGTTCAAGTTCTACTCTGGAGATTAAAGGACTCACGCGGATTTTCTTTCTTGCAATAATATTAAATTGCGGACGCTCCGGCTCCTGCGACAGTGTGGTCATTTTCCACGGAACTGCCTGAAACTCCGATTGCGCCGATGATTTTTCCGTTTACTTTTAGTGGAACTCCGCCGGGAAACGTAATCAAGCCGCCGTTAGAGTACTCAATATTGTAGAGAGAACCGCCTGGTCGCGAGAGACTGCCGATATCGCCGGTCGGCATGTCAAAGAAGCGTGCCGTTCTGACTTTTTTGATTGCAATGTCTATGCTGCCAAGCCACGCGTCGTCCATTCTGATAAAAGCTTTCATATTTGCTCGGGCATCAACAACCGCAATATTCATTTGGGTTCCGATTTCGATCGCTTTTTTCATCGCTGAGGCAACGACTTCTTGTGCCTGTTCCAAAGTGATGTCAAACATCTTGATGATTCCTTGTCGTTAGAAATTTTGAATAAGTAATATTACTACGTGAAGCCATGAATGTCAATTAACAACAGGCATTTGTAATTATATTGTTTTATTTTACGGTTTTTTATGGTTAAATTGGCTGCAATATTTCTGAAAAAACATGCAGGAAATGAGAGTTTAACATAATTTATGGGTATCAAAAACGATGGATCAAGTGAAAATTTGATAATCAAAAGTTTTTTAATTTACAAGGAAACGATTTTGCATGGCCAATTACAGATGATGTCACGTTTGCAGTTTTCGGAAGCAGTAGATCACGGCTCCGGCGGGGCTGAGGCCGCGACTTAATTGTTTTTTGTTGATTCGAGCGGGATTGTCGAATTTGCCGCCCATTTCACGGATGAATAATTTGGAGCCTAATATCGCTCCGTCGCTGAAGTGGCGGGTGCGGCGCAGAAAACGGATCGGCATCGATTCTTTGCGTCTGGCTCGTTCCTGCGCCTCAAATATCTCTTCACTCGTGGCTCCGCTTTCCGCCGCAACGATTCGCGCCAGTTCACTGCGGAAATAGTTGAATAGATCGTTGTCGGTCCATTCCGAGGTGTCGCGATGCCAGATGTTTTGTTTGAGATGTTTGACGAAATTCGTATGAAAAAGGTGTTTGCCGGTGCCGTTGTAGCGGCCCCAGGTCGTGAAATGGTAGTCGGCCGGATCGGGGGTCAGGCCGGCGCGGACGGGGTTTAATTCTACATATAAAACGCACGCTTCCAGGGAGTTGCGATTGTCGAGGATGACGCTTTTGAATTTATTGGCCCAGAGTTTGCCGATGCGGTCGCGAGACTGGTTGTAGACGACGGTGAAACGTTGTTGGAAGGCGCGCATAAAGTAGCTGATGTCGATCATTTTCAGGCCGGTTTCGCGGCATATTTCCAAGTCGGCCGGGTTGATTTTCGGCATTTGTTTCGGCGCGTAGGTAAACTTGTCCAACATGCTGCTATAGTAGGAGTTGTGTCGTTTGGCAATATCCTCGATCGATGGCAATTCATCCGGCCCGGGAGCGTAAACGACCAGATGGAAATGGTTGCCCATCCAGGCGGCTGAGATGACCTCGATCAGAAAATATTCGCAAAGATTTTGCAGCAGTCGGAAACCGTACTCCATATCGACCTGGTTGAACGGGCGTTCGCCTTTGCAGCCGGCGGCCCGGTTCATCAGGTGGTAGTAGCAGCCTTCGCCTGTAACTTTCATGCGCGTTCCGCGGCCTGACATGATTTTTCCTCCTTGGTTGACGAGTTTACGGTTAATATAGTGGGTGAAGGTGGGTTTGTCAAATTTAAGTATTATGTGATTTTATAAATAATTGCAAGTAACTAATAATTAACGTTTTTGTTAATCGATTATTTGGCGAAGCTCTTCCCACAGACGCTTGAACGCGTAAGCACCCGAGGAGCGGGGGGCAAATGCAATAACCGGTTCACAGGTTATTCCCATTCTCTCTACTTCCGAATTGTAAGGGATGAAACTCTCAAAAAAGATTTTTTTGTTGTCGCGTAATGAGGCTTCAATTATGCCTTTGTGCATTTTTTTACGACGTTCCACCATTGAATAGAATGGTTTCAGTTTGGAGCAATCCAAATCATGTTCTTCGAAAAAAGCCAGGAGCATGTCCCAGGTCCTGACCGACAGGGTAGAGGGGATTGTCGGAATCAAGATCAAGTCGGAAGCCCGGAAAATATTTTCGGATAGCAAGGTCAGGTTAGGAGGACAATCCAAAATTACCAGGTCATACTCCGATTTCCAGGCTGATAAAATTTGCTTTAATTGCTTGAGCGGTTTTTTTGAGTTGTCAAACCGGACGTCAAGCTTTCTGAAAGAAATATCGGCCGGAAGCAGATCAAGATTTTCGTAATCCGAACCGCGAAGAAATTTATCAAGAGAATTTTTTTCCGAGAACTTTTTCGAGTTGAGTTTTTTGTGTGGCCTGACTTTGAAATAATAAGATGCCGCGCCTTGTGGATCGAGGTCAACCAGTAAAGTCCGGTAATAATTTTGTGCTGCGAGAAAGCTGATATTCGCGGCGGCAGTGGTTTTACCAACTCCGCCTTTTATGCTGTAAAATGAGATAACTTTCATTACCTGGCTCAGTTCTTTTTAGGGTTGAAGACTTTATTGAAAAAAGTATTGTTCGATTCATCAGCGAATTTTATCAGCGCATCAAGGCAATTTTGGCGCAACTCATCTTTATTCCTGGCTAGAACTGCGATAAGGCCTCCTAATGAGGCGGCCATTGTCGTTGAACTTTTTTTACCGGCAGGCAGGCGATCAATTTTTTGATTCAGTTCAGTTATTTGGACCGAAAGGTCATTGAAATTGCCAAGGAGCGTTTGAATGGTTTTAAGGCGGGTGATTGATTCAGCTGAATCGTCAGGGTACAAAGAAGCAAAGAATTCCAGGCTGTATCGTAATTTCTTGCAATCTATCCTTAGAGCATGGATAAATTCATCCGGCGTCTCCGAGGTGATTTCTGAAATTTTGCCGGCAATCCTGTTGTAGCGTTTGATGATTACTTTGCCGCTTAACTGTAATATTGTAATATCTCCGCTTTTTTTATTCGCGGAGTGCAGTTTTTTATCAATATACTGTTGCCAACGATTTATTACTTTATGATATTTATCTGATTTGAGGTAATCGACGAGGTTTCTGGTTTCGCGTCGCTGAATGTCCTTAATACTTCTGAAAAAGAGTTTTAACCCTTCACGCAATTCCGCCGGCAGCATTGTTTCATATTGTTCTCTGGCGTGGACCAGGACATCGCAGTCGCGCAAACGATTAGTCATTTTGCCGAGAGCTGAGAAATCATTTTTCATCGCTTCGGTCGCGTCGGCGGGGAAGACTGTTTTCATTTGACTTAGCAGGGCTCTTATCCGGCGGACCGCAACTCTGAAATCATGGAGAAATTCAGTATCAATGCAGTCAATGATACCTTGTTCGTTTGCCTGGATAACCGTTAACATCTCTGAAATAAGAAGAGCTGCTGCCTGCTGCGGTGACATTTCCGGCGCAAGCACAGATTTAATTTTGGATGAATAGGTTCCGGGTTTGATGTTCAAATGTTCGCAGATCTGCATCAGCAATGGCGGCGCGGCGGACATTTCATCAAGGCCGGGGGCTGACAATGAACGGCAAATCAAGTCGTGCTCCTCATCATATCCCCTGACCGGATCGATGGTCAGAATGCGTTCAATCTTTTCCTCATCAACAGATACCTCTTCCAGCTTGATCCTTGAAATAACCTTGCGGTCTGGATTGAGGACATCACAACTTTCGGTGAGGATGTCAGCCGAGGCAACCGGCAAAGCCGCCCTGACATCCTGTAATTTTGTGAACCTTGCAGTAAGTTCCGGATCGGAGTGGTCGCCTGGATACCGGTAGGGGGTCTTCCGGGTCCATTTGAAACGGCAGACAGGTCTCTGGTCATCAATTGGAGCCAGGGTGAATTCCTGGCCGGATTCGGACAAGGTCAAGTTATTCGAGTAAAAACGCCAGTCAAAAGTATCATAAAACGTGATCCGTTGGCATTGAGGAGGATGCATCCGGTAGTCAAAGTTTTTATCGAAAAACTCGACAATGTCATTCCATTGCAGATGTTCCGCTGGTTCGATTTCGTATCTTCCGGACATTTTATGTTTTCCTTATTTCCAAAATGAGTTAAGTTTTGTTCCTGATTTTTTTTGCGGAGCGTTTCAACAGTTTTATAATTTTGTCGCTTTGAATCATTCCAAAAGCATCATTTATCGGAATAATAATCCTTTTGCGTTGATTTTTTTCGGGCCATTTTGTCAGGACGTTCTTGACCAGCATCGGAAAAAACTTGACTGTGTAGTCCCGCCCCATTTTTGAATACTTGAATTTTCCGCAGCTTTTTGGGAATACGTGACCTGTCACTCCCGCTTCTTCATATGCTTCGAGCAGTGACATTTTTTCATCTGCCACGCCTTTTTCCCGGTGCCCTTTGGGAAATATCCAGGTTTTCTCAGAATTGCGAGCCGTTACCATGACCGCCATAATGCGGCCCTTGTCAATTACCAGCGGAATAGTCCCGACCTGCTTGATTCTGTCCAATTCAGCCATCACTTATACTCCGAAAGAGATTCCCAGTGATTCTGCGCTTTTCACCCAGGGGTGATCCAGAGGAACACTTTTCCGGTTACCGGCTACTTCTTCAATCGGAACCAGGACGCTCTGTCCGTTTTGCAATGCCACCATGCAGCCGTATTGTTTGTTGCTGATAGCCGCGGCGCAGCCAGAACCCAACTGGGTGGCTAGCAGACGGTCAGAACAGGAAGGCGTGCCGCCACGCTGCAAATGGCCAAGTATCGTGGTGCGTGCCTCAAGTCCAGTCGCTTCTTCAAGCCGGGCTGCCAATTCTATTGTTTTACCGGTATATTGATCAGACAATTCCTGAAGTTTATTTTTCGCCTCGAGGCGTTCCTTCTTATCTTCTGTCTCATTTTTGATTTTTGCGTATTCGTCAAACAGGGATTGAGCTTCTTTCGGGTAAGCGCCTTCGGCGACCGGGATAATGCTGAATAGTTTGCCGGCCCGGGTGCGTTTCCTGACCGCGTTGACAACCGCGTTGAAATCATAAGGAATCTCGGGTATCAGGATAATATCGGCTCCGCCGGCCAAGCCTGATGCCAGGGTGAGCCATCCGGCGCGATGTCCCATAACCTCGACCAGCATAATCCGTTTGTGGCTGCTGGCGGTGGAATGGAGGCTGTCGATCGCCTGGGTGGCGATGCCGGTGGCGGTATCGAAGCCGATTGTACTGTCGGTACAGGCAACGTCGTTATCAATGGTTTTTGGCAGAGTTAAGATATTCAGCCCCTGTTTTTTCAAACGTAACGCACTTTTATGGGTGCCGCCACCGCCAATACAGATAAGGCATTCAAGCTGATGCTTCTGATAATTCTCGACAATGGCGTCGGTCATATCGATAAAATCTTTGCCGACCGGCATTTTGTGGGGTTTATTCCGGCTGGTCCGCAGGATTGTCCCGCCGATTGTCAAAATGCCTGAAAACCCTTTTTCATCCAGGTGGATCGGGCGGTCAAATGCGATGCCCTCGAAGCCGTCGCGAAATCCGATCAGGTGGATGTCATCATTAAGCAAACTTTTTCCGATGGCGCGGATTGCCGCGTTAAGGCCGGGGCTGTCTCCTCCGGCGGTCAAAATTCCAACACATTTAGGCATAATTTTTTCCTCATACTAGTGGGCACGTAATCATCCGGATATAATCCCTAATCTAGCAGTAAATATTTGAATAGCAAATTTAATAGTCTGAATTACTCCGGGGTTTGGTCAAAGGTTCCAGCAGACCATTGTCGTCGTTATAGCTGCTGCTTTTGGCCATCGCTTTAAAATAATCGTAGGTTGTTTTCTGGCTCCGGGTATTTTCGTCGTTGCGCCGGTTCGGACGTTTGTATTTTGAGCCCGGTTTCATCTGGCGCCCTTTACGTTTATCCTTGAGTTGCAGATGCAGGCAGTCGACCAGAATATCCCGGCATTTGGCGTTTTCGACCGGAAACAATACTTCGATACGGCGGTCGAGATTTCGCGGCATCCAGTCGGCGCTGGCCAGATAGCACTCGGGTGCGCCACCGTTGTTGAAATAATAGATCCGGCTATGTTCAAGAAAACGGTCGATGATGCTGAATACCCGGATGCGTCCTGAGCCCTTTTCAACTTTTAAACAGCAGGTGCCGCGAACGATAAGGTCTATTTTGACTCCGGTCTTTGCCGCGCGATAAAGGTGTTCGATTATCTGCGGATCGACCAGAGAATTCATTTTAGCGACTATATGTCCGGGGGAGTGTTTGGTGGATAATTCAGCTTCCCGGTCGATCAGGGAAACAAAACGCTCCCGCAGATCAAATGGCGCACACGAGATTTTGTTCCATTGCTCCATGGGGGCGGAGTAACCGGTCATGACATTGAACAAGGCGGCGATATCCGAGCACATAGCGCTGTTAGTTGTGAACAATCCGGCATCAGTATACAGTTTCGCGGTTTTGTCATTATAGTTGCCGGTTCCAAGGTGGCAATAGCGTTTGATCAAACCGCCTTGATTCCGAATTATCAGCAAGGTCTTGCAATGGATTTTCAAACCGGGGATACCGTAGACGACATGAGCGCCGGAATCCTCGAGTTTGCGCGCCCACAATATATTGTTGCCTTCGTCAAACCGGGCTTTCAGCTCGACAATAACCGTGACCTGTTTGCCGTTTTCCGCTGCCCGGCGCAGGGCGTGGATTACCGGAGAATTGCCGCTGACCCGATATAGCGTTTGTTTGATTGCCAGTACGGACGGGTCCTCGGCCGCTTCCCGGATCATTCGCAAAACCGGATCGAAACTCTGGAACGGGACACAGCAAAGAATATCCTCGCTGCGGTCCATTATGTCCAGGATCGGATCGTCCGACGCGAATTCCGGAACCGGCAGTGGCGGCCATGGTTCTTCCAGTAGATCCGGTCTTTTGGGTAAAAAGACCATATCCATGAAATTCGCCAGGTGCAATGGGCCCTTGATGTTGTAAATATATTCATCCGAGAGTTCAAACTGGTCCAGCAGCCATTTGCGTAACGGAGTATTCTTGCCGGCAGCAAGTTCAAGTCTGATCGGACTCCGGCTGCGACGGGAAAGCAATTCTTTTTCCAGGTATTGCAGAAGATCCTCGACGCCGTCTTCATTGATTGTAAAATCCATGTCGCGGGTAATCCTGAATGGGAGCATGTCAATGATTTTTCCGCCCTGAAAAAGATGTTTCAGGTTACCCATGATGAGGTCCTCGGTCAAGATATAAACTTGCTTGTTACTTTCTGAGAGCCGGATAAAACGCGGCAGACATTCCGGCACTTCGACAAAGGAATAGACTTCATCCTTGTGGTATGAATGCAGGCAGACGGCTATTTCGATTGCGCCGCTGCGCAACAGCGGGAACGGGTGACTCGGGTCGATTGCCAGCGGAGTCAGAACCGGCATTACCTGTTTTTGAAAAATAGTATCGGCTTCATCTTTCAGCAGACCTGTCAAATGGTTGTAATGGACAATCTCAATACCCTCTTTTTTCAGTTCCGGCAGCAAAATCTCTTTGTAGCAACGATATTGGCGTTTGACCAGAGAAGATACTTCTTTGTAGATTTCCTGCAGCAGTTCCGTCGGTTTGTAGCCGGACGGGTCGTCTCCCAGGCCGCCGGACTGTTCCAATTGGCGCAATCCGGCAACGCGAACCATAAAAAATTCATCAAGATTACTGCTGAATATCGCGATGAATTTCAATCTTTCCAACAGCGGGTTTCCGGTATCACCGGCTTCGTCCAGGACTCTGGCATTAAATTGCAGCCAGCTCAACTCCCGGCTGGAAAAAAAGGCGGCTGGTAATCTTTCTGTAGTCATATTCATAGTTTTATTTATCTAAATAGCCTGGATTTTATTCTATTTCCGCTTTCAATCCGAAGATATCACGAAACATGCCTTGTTTCTTTTTCAAAAATATCGATTCAAGCGAAAAATCGAAAAATTTATCTTTCGGTTCGAATATCAGGCGGTCCTGGTTGATCTTGATCTTGCCGTTAACAAACTTGCCCTGATGACTGCGGTCCAGAGCGTCAGCGACCCGGAGGATTGCCGCCAGTTTGCATATTGCCACCTTGGCCCGGCTGCTCAGTTGCATGTATTCCAGGTGCGACGGCTTAGGTTCAGCTTTACGATGATATCTGGCTGTCAAAGCCACAATTGCCATTTCCTCGTCAGTCAGGCCGGGTAGTTGACTGTTGGATATCAGGTAGTACGAGTGCTTATGATGTTTCCGCTGGTCGACGAAACGGCCTATGTCGTGCAGGATGGCCGCAATATGCAGAAGCAGCCCGAAGCGGTTGTCAAGTTTATGAATGTGTTTAGTATGTTCAAAAATCTGCATACTCAAGGCCGCAACATGTGAAGAGTGATCGTCCTCGTATTTATATTTTTCGCCGATGGCCAAAGCCACGGATAACATATCCTCCGCGAAAGGGTCTTCCTCATTAAGCATATCCCGAAGCAGATCCTGAAGAACGGCCTGCCGGGTGGAAACTGCGGAAACATGTATACCGGCAAAATTATAATCACAGCATAACTGTCTGATCAACCGGTAAGACAAGGTCAGGCTTTCCAATTGATTGGGACCTATTTCGGACTGGCTTGCATATTTCTCAATATTTTTAGAGGTGAGCATTTCTCCAAGATCGACCAACTCCTTGTTTGAGATAAAGTTGCTTGTTTTCTTCCGATGTTTATTGATTATGTTCAATATTATCCTGGCAACCGCTCCGGCGCAGACAAAGACCGGGGCTTTAGAATTTTTAGGCTGTTTGGAGTTGTTTACATCGAGAGAACGTTCAAGCGAGTCGGCAAAAGTGTCGATCAGGCCGGAAAGGTTATTATAGGTTAGGCCCTCATCCTCCGCGGCTTCGTCCCGCAATCTCAAGGTTCCGAAATTGAACATTCGCGATTCCTGCAGTTTTCCGCCGCGTGAAAAGGCGATATTGCTGGCACCGGTTCCCAGCGTCAGGTAAAAGGCATCATAATCCTGTAGTTTGAGCTGATCGAATAAATCGTTTTTCAAGGCAAGATACATCAACCGGGATTCTTTACAGGCGCTTAAGACCTCAAGCCTGATTTTACAGACGGAGCGTACCCGGTCGAGGAAAATATCCTGATTCAACGCTTCCCGGACTGCACTGGTGGCGATCGCGCGATATTTTTTCACGCCGTATTCACGCAGTTTCAAACGGAAATCTTTCATTATTGAACAGATTACTTCTATTCCGTCCGAACTGATATTGCCTTTGGTGAATACATCGTGTCCGATTCGAACCGGTACCTCAAGCTGTTCCAGGCGTTCAGTAGAACCGTCCGGCAGCTGCTGATAGATTTCCAGACGGGCGGAATGGGCGCCGAGATCAATTATCCCGAGCGGGACTGCTTGATTAAGTTTTTCACTGTTCATTTTTCCTCACCCAAACCTTGTCACAGAGACCGTTTTTCACGCATCCATAAGCCTGAATCACAAAGTCAATCTTTTTTCTTGTTTTTTTCCGGCTTGCACATGTGTTTTTTGTCCATGGCATAAGCACCGCATTTTTTACAAACGAACTTTGCGTCTTTTTTATCGGCTTTGGATTTTCCTTTAAGGCATCCACTCATAATAATACTCCTCAAGGATAATAATTCAAACTCTTTATACTCGAAAATGTTAACTATTACTATGGCGGACAATAACGCCGTCGGCCATGTAAAAGACATCTTCGCAAATATTAGTAGCATAGTCGGCAATCCGTTCAAGGTTACGGGCTATGCTCAAATTAGACAGCAGCGGGGCTGCATTAGGAGAGTCCTCCTGCAGTGCGACTACTGTTTTTTTATAAACTTCCGCCAGTCTTTCGTCCACTTCGTCATCGCGTTTGATTACGTCGGCCGCCACGGCTGTATCAACATCGATCATGGCGCTGACCGCATCTTTGACCATATCCCTGGCCAACTCGAACATTTCGGATACTTCCGACATTTTCTTCATTTCGGCCTGTTCCCCGGTCGCAATAATCCTTTCAGCGATATTGCAGCACAGGTCGCCGATGCGTTCGAGGTCGTTATTCATCTTCAGACAAGACGCGACAAAGCGCAGGTCCGCAGCGACCGGCTGGTACAATGCCAGCATTTTCAGACATTCTTCTTCGATTTCAACTTCAATTTTGTCAATTCTGACATCTTTCTCAACAATATCTTCAGCCAGGCCGACGTCGTGAGTTTTCGCCGCTGCCGCAACTGACTGCATGGTCTCTTCCACAATCGTTCCGAGTCGACATATACTCGCTTTAAGCCGCTCGATTTCTCTTTTTAAATGTATGTTCGTCATTTTGTCTCCCAGTTTGTTTTCTCAACCGAAACGCCCGGTTATATAATCTTCAGTCTGCTTGCTCGATGGCCTTGTGAAAATGACATCAGTTTTGTCATATTCAATAATTTTGCCTTCGTAAAAAAACGCGGTCCGGTCGGAAACCCTGGCTGCCTGCTGCATGTTATGAGTTACTATAACTATTGTAAAGTCTTTTTTCAATTCTTCAACCAGACTTTCTATTTTTCTTGTCCCGACCGGGTCAATCGCGGATGTTGGTTCATCCATTAACAATACCTCTGGCGCGACCGCGATGGCCCGGGCAATGCACAAACGCTGCTGCTGCCCGCCGGATAATGACATTCCCGGTTTTTTCAGTTTATCTTTGACCTCGTCCCAGATCGCCGCCTGCTGCAATGCCTTTTCAACCCGGTCGGCCAGGTCGGAACGACTTAATTTGTAGTGCAGTTTAATGCAGTAGGCCACATTGTCGAAGACCGACATCGGGAACGGTGTCGGTTTCTGGAAGATCATGCCGACTTTCCGGCGCAGGTCAAGCAGGTCTACCTCCGGATTGAGGATGTTTTCCCCGTCTATGATGATTTCGCCGTCGGCCTGCTGTTCCCGGTAAAGTTCAAATATCCGGTTATAGGTCCTCAAATGGGTGGATTTACCGCAGCCGGACGGGCCGATGACCGCGGTAACCTGATTTTCATAGATGTCAAGTGTATTATCAAACAGCGCCTGATGCTTACCATAATGAAAATTCAAGTTGCGCACCGATACCTTGACCGGTAACGGAGTATTTTTTTCGTTAGTTATGCTCATGCTTTCTTTTCCCTGAAAAATATTTTGCATATAATATTCAATGTAAGAACCGCCGCGGTGATCAGAAGCGCTCCGGTCCACGCCCGGGCATGCATTTCCGCGAATGGTTCGTTGGTCGCGTATTCGTTGACGATTACCGTCATATTGGCGGTTGGCTGGGTGAAATAACGGGTCGGCCAACTGTCGCTCCACAGCGCGGTAAAAAGCAGCGGGGCGGTTTCACCGCTAACCCTGGCAACCGCTAACAAAACGCCGGTGACCAGACCGCGTTTGGCAGTTCTGAAAATTATCGAAAAGGTTACTTTCCAACGCGGAATTCCCATTGATAGACCGGCTTCGCGCAAGGCGTTCGGAACCATGCAAAGTACGTCTTCAGTGGTTCTCAAAACAACCGGCAGCATAATGATCGACAAGGCCACTGAACCGGCGAACCCGGAAAAGTGCCCGGTCGGCAGGACCAGTAAAGTGTACACGAACAGACCGACGATAATGGACGGTATGCCCATCATTACATTAGCGGAAAAACGAATAATTTTGCCTGTTTGAGTTGAACCGCCGAATTCCGACAGATAGATGCCGCCGAGAAGTCCGGCCGGAACGCCGAGAATAGCCGCACCGGTGGTTATAATCAGGGTCCCGACAATCGCGTTGGCCAGGCCGCCGTCAGGGAACCCGTAAGGTGCGGTCGGATTGACGATCATTCCCCAGTTCAAGGCTGACATGCCCCGGATAACGATCACCGTTAGAATCCAGACCAGCATGGCAATGCTGAACAAGGCGATAAAAAATGATACCACTTGAACACCCCGGTCCATCAGTTTCCGGGGTGCTATGCTTTTTTTCTTCATAATCCTCTCCCGCTGGAAGCCCGGACCCGGTTCAGCCAAAGTTGCCCGGCTACCTGTATAAGAAACGACATCGACAGCAAAATAAGGCCGAGTTCGAATAAAGTGCTTTGAAAGATGCCTTCAGCTTCGCCGAAATCGTTGGCCAACTGAGAGGCAATAGTGGTACCAGGCGCAAACAAGGATGCAGTTACTTTCGGCACGTTGCCGATGACAAACAGAACTGCCATGGTCTCACCGACGGCACGTCCCAGTCCAAGAAAGACTGCGCCTGTCATTCCCTGCATCCCGTAGCGCATGGTTATATGAAACGTCACTTCTGACGTGGTTGCTCCAATTCCGTAAGCCGATTCTTTGAGGACCGGCGGGGTCATTCGCAGAACATCCCGCATCACCGCACAGATAAACGGCAGGATCATTAGCGACAATACCAGCCCGGCGGTAAGATAACTGAAGCCGCCGCTGCCGGAAAAGATTGAAAATTTTCCGAGGCCCATTGTATCACAAACAAAATTTCTCAGCCCCTCCATAATCGGGACCAGTACAAACAGTCCCCACATTCCGTAAATAATACTGGGAATCGCCGCCAGCATATCGATCGCTGTTTCCATGATCCGCGATAACCATTGCGGCGCGGTTTCCACCAGGAACATCGCTAAAACAAAACTCAACGGCACCGCGGTTCCAAGGGCGATTGCCGAAGTCAGCAAGGTTCCGAAGATTGCCGGCGCGGCTCCGAAGTCCAGCTTTACCGGGTCCCAGTTGGTCGAGACCAGAAAGCTGAATCCGAACTTGCCCATTGCCGGGATCGCCTGTCGGAACAACTGAATAAAAAAGCCCACCATAAGCAGTACCGCGAGCCAGGCCGCGGTACTGGTGATGACTTTAAACAGGCGTTCTGAAAACGCTCCTTTGTTGTCAGGATATAAAACCATATACTTTCAGTCGTCCAATCCTGATTATTTCAAACCCTTGAAGGTTTTCTTCCAGAGAGTTTCAACCTTGGCGATAACATTTTTAGGAATTGGAACATATTCCAGTTTAGTCGCGGAGGTGGCGCCTTCGGTATAACACCATTTGAAATATCTGATCATCGCTTCAACTTTAGCCAGTTCGATGTCATTATGGATCAGGATATAAGTAACACCGGTGATCGGCCAGGAATCTTTTCCGGGCTGGTCGGTCAGAACCATGTAGAATCCGGGAGCGTTATCCCAGTCGGCGTTGGCGCCGGCAGCCTGGAATGATTTCATATCCGGTTTGACGAAATTGCCGCTTTTGTTGCGCAGCTGGATCATCGGGATCTTGGCGCTGGTGGCATAGGTGTATTCAACATAACCGATCGCGCCGCTGACGCGTTTGACGTTGTTGGCGACGCCTGGGTTCTTCTGTCCGCCGAGACCGCAGGGCCATTTGACCGCTTTACCGCAACCAACTTTGGCACTCCATTCCTTGGAAATCTTGCTGAGATAGTTGGTGAAAATCCAGGAAGTCCCGGAACCGTCGGAGCGGTGGACCACGGTGATATTCAGATCAGGCATGTTCATTCCGGGATTGTCGGCCAGAATCTGCGGATCGTTCCATTTTTTGATTTTTCCGAGGAAAATGTCGCCCAGAACCTTTGATGACAGTTTCAACTGGCAGTCTTTGACGCCGGGAATATTAGCTACAACCACAACTCCGCCCATCAACATCGGGAACTGGATCAGTTTGGCTTTGTCCTGATCGGCTTTTTTCAACGGAGAGTCCGAGCCGCCGAAATCAACGGTACGGGCCTTGATCTGACGAATACCGGCACCTGAACCTACCGACTGGTAGTTGACTCTGGTTCCGGTTGCCCTGCGGTAGCTGTAGGTCCATACGCGGTAAACCGGCGCGGGAAATGAAGCTCCAGCTCCGTTGATGTTGGGATCGGCACCGATAAGACCAATTCCGCTGACAGCGACCGCTGCGCACAGAACTGACTTCATGTTTTGCTCAATCTTGCTTCTCATTTTTTCTTTTCCTTTTCTTTTAGAGATGACACTTGCACTTTTCCGTTGCAAGCAGTGTCAAACCTCTCCCTTTATTTTTACATTTAATGTTTTCAACCTTATCTTGAATTCACGATAAGATTTTCTCTATGTTATACAATCTACAGCTCAATTGTTAGAGAATTATTAGGCTTTCTTTTGCATCGTAATAAATTTTGTATTAGAATCAGACACAGTTTTCCCCATAATAAAGGAACCACGGAAACCACGGAAACGCACAGAAAGTTTTTTGTACAATTAAAAGATGTGTGCCGCTGATGGCTGAACATTGCTTGCAATGCATTGGGATAAGAAGTATATTGAAGCGAGATGGTACAGGAACAAGCTTAAATCAATTTTTTTTCGCATCGAAAAATCAATCTGACAGGTGTTATCAGGCGATGTCATGACCTCTATAAGTTCACAAGATCATTTCATATGAAGCCGAGGTATAGTAAAATTTTAGAAAGCTTATAAATATGAAGTGTCGAAGATCATTTATTGACATGATATTGAATTTCTTAATTATTATTGCATTAATTTGCTTAATATTCTCTTTTCAATCATATTATAAAAAAAAGCAAATTGCCCAATTAATGCATTTGATAGAGCAAAGGGACATTCCTGCCTTAGAAAAGTTTATAAAAAATAATAATTACTTAATTAATTATTATGTTACTGAACAAGGCACTCCTCTTGATGTTGCAATTGGCAGTAACGCAGGAGACGTTGCAAAATTATTACTGGAAAATGGAGCTGATCCGAATTTATTTCGGCATGAAACGGGTTACAGTCCCCCTCTATTGAGAGCATGTTATATGCATGATTTGGATATTTCAGTAATTGAAAAACTTCTTGAGCATGGCGCAAATGTAAATGCTGGTCATTTGAGTTCTGGAGGGTTGACGGAGACTCCATTGATGGCTGCATGCTATATGGGCAAGTTAAAGTTAATTGAATGCTTATTGAAGCATCATGCCGATGCAAACGTGAACATTGATGGTGTTACTGCTTTGGAGTTGACAATCGAGTCCGAGCATTATAAAAATAAAGCGGAAAGGCTTGCAGTTATAAAACTGCTACTATTGCATGGAGCAGTTTTCAACCCTTATCAAAAAATCAATACAATACCGAAAACAGGGGAAAAAATAAGATTGATAACAGTGAAAGAATATGTTAAAAGAT
This sequence comes from Victivallales bacterium, assembly GCA_963678305.2. Classification (GTDB taxonomy): domain Bacteria; phylum Verrucomicrobiota; class Lentisphaeria; order Victivallales; family Victivallaceae. Next base: position 82,599 of record CAXXVV010000007.1, on the reverse strand, counting down.
ACTTAGGAGAGGATGAACTTCAAATTCTTCTCGAATCAAGCTGTGAGAAAAAAGGCGCAGAAAAACAGGGGCGACACAAAAGATCTCAATAATGCAGAGGGAGACCATCTGCCAACTGGAACACAGGTACAGAACGGAGGGGCGTTGGAGCAGGGGGCCAGATCTGCTCTATTGACTTTTCCCTCATAATCAATCAGTCTACTCAGTCATTCACTTAACAAAGTGAAATGGCGATGATGATGTAACGCGCGAGTTTGCCGGCGGTTACCAGGATGGTGAAGAGCGCGAAATTGATTTTCAATGTCCCCGCTGTTACCGTTAACGGATCGCCGATGACCGGTACCCAGGCAAACAGCAGTGACCATATACCGTATTTTCTGAAACGAGCCGTGGCTTGGTCCAGTTCTTTTTCGTCCATGCGCAACACTTTGCGGATGAGCCATGTTCCGCCCCAGTAACCGATGGCGTAGTTGGTAAAACTGCCCAGGACATTTCCGGCGGTCGCCACCGCCACTGTCATCGCCGGGTCGAAATCATGCAGCAACAAAAATCCCAGCACCGCTTCCGAACTGAACGGCAGTATCGTTGCTGCCAGAAACGCCGCGATAAACATTCCCGCATAACCCATTTCCGTCAAATATTCCATTATGCTTTCCTTTTGTTCCATGTAAAATAGCATGAATTATCTTGTATATCAATATAGGATTTTTTAAAATAAATAATCATTATGTAGTTTTATGGAAACTTGTAATGTTTTAATAATAAATAACTTGTGTTTTGTATTGCTGGTGGCGGTTCGGGCGGGTAAGTCGGAATGAAATCGCCATATAATCGCCATATATAATTATTTTAGGAAATAAGGAGATTTCATTTCCGGCAACTGTAAACCGGTAACTGGTAACTTATAAAAAAAAACGGCGGAGCAGATTAATGCTCCGCCTGGAGAGACTGTTTTCCGTAATTACGGCGTCCAGTTTTTAATAGCGTCTTTGTCAAGAATCAACTGCTGGAAACCCCAGTCGTTGAATTTTGTACCGGCGCCTTTGAGGTTATTATCGGTTTTAAGGATGTCGCCGTGAATACCATCAGGGATTTTGGTATCGGGCATTGAAACAACGCACTCGGCAACCATGACGAATTGTGATTTTTTGGTGGATTCAGTTTCAGTTGAGAAAATCCAACCGAGGAACGGAAGATCCTTGAGGAACGGGATGCCGCTGACGCCGCGAACCCGGCTTTTGTTTTCAAGGCCGCCGATGACGAAGCGATTGCCTTTGTGGCTGATCATGACATCGGTATCAACCTTGTTGCTCTTGGCGATACGCGGGGAGCCGTCAGAGTTCCAGCCCATCAGAGAGTCGTTTTCCATAACCACATTCAGGATAGTGGCGTCTTCGCAGACAGAAGGAGTAACTTTGATGCTGAAGCCGTAACTGGTCGGTTCAGTGAAGGTTTTGTAACCTTTGTAGATGACCATGTCGTTATCTTGTTTCCAGGAAGTCTGCTCAACCCATTCGCCATCTACTCCTTTATAGAGTTTGAAGCCGTAGGAACGGATTTCGGAACCGCGGTTTGCTCCGCCTTTGTCAAAGTACATGGCGGAATCTTTGAGTTGGAGATAGTAACGGGTCTCATTGGAGTCTTCAACATTGACTTTCATAACCGTGAATGTGGTTTTGACTGCGGTGGCAGTGCTGACGCCGCCGCCGGCCAGATTGATCTGGGTGCCGCCTGAATCGTAAGCTTTGAAGTAATATGCGCCGTTAGTAACAGCAGTAGGAGTTGCCGCGAAAAAACTTTTGCCTTCAACAACCATATAGGTTTCGCCGAGTGATTTGTCCGGAATCTTTTCATAGGTGAAATTCATTAAGCCGGATTTACGCTCGATCAGGCCGACTCTGTTGTTTCTGACAACAATGTTACCAGAAGTGATAACTTTAGCATGGCCCTTTGAGGTCAGGAAGTCAAAATATTTGGTGTTCCATTTGGGGTTGACGTTCAGGAACTGGGTCCTGCTTGAACCGTTGGTCATCATGCCGCCGTCAAGGGTATTGGCCCAGTTGCTGCGGTAGCGTGCGCCGGTAGAGAGCAGGTCAACGCCGCCGTTGTTTTTCCAGGCCTGGAAATCAAGGCCCATTTTGCCGTCATTTTCGGCCGCTACTTCATAGATGTAGTATTTAAGTGAAATCTCCGGGTTGGGAACGTCGTACTGCTTAAGCATATACTCAATGTTTTTCTTGCTGTACGGAGGAGTGTACATGAAGAGACAGTTCAAATGCGGGTCAAAGAGGACTTTATCTTTACCTTTAGTCAACTCGTAAGGTTCGTTCTTCACGTTGGCGCCAACTCTTTTGACCATTGTTGCCAATTGTTCAGCGTTGCGATAAGACGGGAAGTAGAAATATCTGGGCTGACCTGATGAAGAGGTGATCTTCGGCTGGTCAAGGCGTTTGACGATTTCATCAATTCCCATGCCGTTGGTGTGTTCGGCGAAACGAAAGTCTTCAGCCGAGATTATGACGAAATTGGCGCCGTTATTGTATTTAATACATTCAACGGTTGTTTCATCGCCGTCGACGCGCAGTGACTGAACGGCTGAACGCAGGTAGGGGCGCAATTCATAGGCGTCTGCATGTTTGAGCCTGTAGATCTTGGTAATGACATAGGGGTCATTGTTATCGCGAATGAAATGCACGGTGTCGGTGCTTTTGTCAATATCAACCTTCAACCAGGCTTTGACCTGAGTATTGTCGTAAGGCGGGGTAGGGCTGGTGTTTTTTGAGTTCTGACAGAACCCGGCAGCCGCAGCCAGTACAGTTCCGGCTGTTAAAAATAATTTCATATTCATATCAGTTTATCTCCTTGTAAATATATCTGGTTATTTCTTATTCAATTTTTCCATCTGAGCGTCTGTTATAATTCGACCGGCGAATTTTGACAGCGCTGATTCGGGATGAACCAGATTGGCTTCCGCGGTAACGTAGAAGTATACCTTTTCTTTAACCTTGGTGGTTGAGCCGAAGATGTATTTGAGAACCGGAATTTCGCAGAGGAAAGGAATACCGATATTCTGTTCTACTTCCTGTTCACGGTTCCAGGTGGCCAGCAGTTTTTCACTTTTCATTTCAAGGGTCAGGTCTGATTCGACAAGACTGGTGTCTGACAGTTCCTGGCCGAAGTTGTTTCTTTCAACAACGGAACTCATTGCAATGTTGTAATCAAACAGTACACTGCCTTTGAAATCCTGTTCATAAGCTTCTTTGGTATAGGGGATGATTCCGGTTTTGAATTGAACCATATTCGGCGGAGCCTGGAAACATATTGTCGGGTTGGTGACCGTCAGAGCGATTGAGGCGTCAGCACCCTGAATGACGGATGACTTGTCATTATCCTGATCTTTTACTATATTCTGGAATGCCGGTGAAAATTCAACGCTGTAACTGCCTTTTTTATTGATCATGGTGATTGAGGCGGTCCCGGCGACTTTCGCTTTACCTGACTGTTGAAGCAATTTAACGAAGCTCAAGTCAAACTGCGGAGCGACGAAAAACGCGCCGTATCCCCAGTTGAAATTTCCAAGGACGTCTACCGCCTGTGAAGTTAGAGTATTGAGAACGGCGTCAGCAGCCCGGAAATTCAGCGCTTCGGCGCCGATACCGAAAAGGTTCAGGCCCGGGCCGTTTTTCCATGCCAGGTAATCGATCCCCAGATCGCGCAGAGTGCTTTCGCGCAGTTCATACACCTTAATGGTCAGGTTGACCTGTGGAACCGGACGGTCAAGATTTTTCGCCCAGGTAAAAACGGTTTTGCCGTCTGAGTATGAGTCTTTCCAGTAGATAATGTTGGAATCGGCATTGCGATAGACAATACCGTCACCGCTTTTTACCGCATCATTCAGGATTTCGACCATTTCTTCAGTTGAACGGTTTTTGGGACGGTATGAGAAGCGATAGATACCGGTACCCTGGATTACTGAACCGTTGGCGTCTTTCGGACTCGGAATGTCCATCGCCGCAACAAGCTTGTCAACGTAGGGCATCATTTCCGGAGCAGTGGTGACAACGATATACATCTCGTTTTTGAACTTATATTTGAGACGTTCAACCTGGGAGTTGTGATCGTAACGACTTACCGCACCCAAAATCCAGGGAACGATGTCCGCCGCGGCAACATGCTTGAGCTGGTATACCTTGGTAACCATGTACATCTGCGCGTCATCCTGCATGAACCTGATCTTTCTGATTTTTCCTAACGGTCCGGTTGAGGTTTGCGCGCTGCATGTCAGAGCTGCCATACTGACCACTCCGATAAGAACCAGCAATCCAATGCTTTTTAATTCTTTCATTCTGTTCCTCTCTTCTAAACTTTCTATTGTTTATTAAACCCGAACAATTCGGGTTCCTTTATTACTTTTAAATTAGCCTGATATTGTTAGGCGGATATTAGGGTTTGTTTTGTAAATTAATAAATTTCTTCTTTTTCTTCTATGATTAATAGAAAATAAACATTTATCAGCACCTTTCTGTGAACTTGAAATCGAATCTATTTTTGAATAAAAACTTCATTGTCTATTAAAGTAATGGACTTAATATACATTGCTGGCGGAAAATATCAAAGCAAACTTAAGATAAATGATTTAATAATTCATTTCCTGAGGCTCAGGATGGCTGTTTGCAGAATCTTCGGTTTGAATATTCGCGATTATAACGTTTCCTTGACGGTGTGACGCTCAACCTGGAGTTTTAAAAAAAACAATGTTTATGATTTTTTTTCTTGCCTCGAAAGACCATTTGTGATATATTTAAATAATTATATAGTACGTTAATATGTTAGAACAGGAGTAATAGCGTGCCGACCTATGAATATAAATGCCGGGAATGCGGGCATAAACTGGAAATATTTCAGAGCATGAATGATGCGGCTTTGACAACCTGTCCGGAATGTAAAACCGATTCTTTGAAACGATTGATCGGAACCGGAGCGGGGATAATTTTTAAAGGCAGCGGTTTTTATCAGACCGATTACCGTTCTGATAACTATAATAAATCCGCTAAGAAAGATACTGAAACATCGACTTCAACCAGTACGACTTCCGATAAAAAGGCGGAGTCATCGGCTGCAAAGTCTGATAAGACTTCAGCATCTCCGGCAAAATCTGATTGAAAGAGTTTAAGACAGGAGTGAGATGTTATGGAAATACGCTGTGAAAATTGTGGATGCCCGAACCAGTTCGGAACGGTCTTCTGCCGTAACTGCGGTAAAAAACTGAAGGTCCAGGATTTGTCTGCGATGAGCAGAAAATCCAGTGCCCCCAAAAAGGTTTTCAAACGCATTTTCCAGGTTATTATAACGATACTGGTACTTGGAACTTTGTGCGGCCTGTTTTTGCCGGTCGGGTTCAAGAAAATGCCGGTTTATAATGGTGAGGAACGTGAACTGCAGGAACTCATAAAAGGTTTTCGCCGGGCTATGGACCGGGGACAGAACCGAACTTTTATTCTGACTGGCGAGCAACTGGTCGCGATGATTGATACTATGGGAAAAGAGGAGCGTGAAGCCTATCGAAATCGCAAAAATAAGAAAAATTCCGATCCGGAAATGCCGGAGCCGGAAGGAGTTTTCGGCCTGGTCATCAATGACGATGATACCTTGACCGCGATTTACGAAAAAGATTTTGCCGCGGCAATCCCGTTCAGAATGACCTTGACCGGGACTCCCAAGATGATGAAAGATACAGCTACTCTTGAGGCCAAATCCGCGACATTGGGACACCTCCCGGTACCGGAAGCCTGGTTGTCTGATATTCAGGAGCAATTCGCGGAATACTTAAAAACACGTTTGTCTGCAAAACATTTTGCAGCCGTCGAAGATGTGACTGTCAAAGAAGGCAAGATCCACGTCCGCCTGAAAAAAAATGAACAAAAGAGCGGTAGTGTTTTCGGTAATGTCAGCGCGGGCACATTTGGCGACAAAAAATACGGTGAAAAGTTTAACAGCCGTAAAAGCAGTTTTGATAGCAGAAAATAAGAGTCAAAATATTAACCACGAAAAACACGAAAAGTCACGAAAAAGTTTTTAAATTTTCAGCTCAAGCTGAAAAATAAAAAACTTCTCTGTGTTTGCCCTGTGCAATGCTTGCGCTTATATATATCACTTTATATCACTTGGGTTGCGGGCAAAGCCTGCTCCAAGCCCTCTGTGGTGTAATTCATAATTCGCGAGTCTAAACAGGAAATAATAGGGGAACCAATTTTTTGAGGTTCCCATAAGTTTTCAATCTTGAATCATTGCTGATTGGATTAAAACTTTTTTCTAAAGAACGACACTGCCCGGGGTTCGACTTCCTCTTCGGTTGGCATATACCCGAACCAGAGGGCAAACGCATAACGCCGGAAATCATTCAGGATTGCCAGCAGGCAAGGCAGCAGCAGCAATGTTACCAGAGTGGCGAACAATACTCCGAAAGCAATGGATAATGCCATTGGTATCAGGAACTGGGCCTGAAAACTTTTTTCCAGAATCAGCGGCATCAATCCGGCAAATGTGGTGAATGTAGTAAGCATGATCGCCCGAAACCGGCGTTTGCCTCCCTCGCGCAGTGCCTCGTACAGCGGCATGCCTGACTCAAGACGGCTGTTCACGCCTTCGATCAGCACAATCGCATCATTTACAACAATCCCGGCCAGGGCGACCATCCCGAACATACTCATAATCGATACCGGCTTGCCGAACAGCCAGTGTCCTATCAATCCGCCGACCAGCCCGAACGGTATGGTCGTCATAATCACCGCCGGTTGAACGTACGACCTGAAGATGGTGGCTATTATCAGGTAAATTCCGAACAATGCCAGCGGGAAGGAGATGACCAGGCTCTTCATCGAGTCAATCATTTCTTTCTGCTGCCCTTCAAGGGAGTAGGTGATATCATTATTGTAACGTTTCCTCAACTCGGGCAGAAAATTAGCTTTTATCTTACGCATGATGTCATCAGCGTTGCCGACATTCTGGTTGACGTCGGCTGAAACTTTAATTACGCGTTTACGGTGATTGCGGTTAATAATGCTGGGGCCCTCCTGCATTTTAAACTCGGCCAGGGCTGCAAACGGGATTTGTTTGCCGTCTTTGGTTTTGACCCGGAGACGCTTGAAGTATTCAATTGAGTCGCGTCCGAATTTTTCCGGATAGCGGATCTTAACCCGGATATCGTCGCGTCCGCGCTGGATGCGCAGCGATTCACGTCCGTAAAATCCGCCGTGAATATGTTTGGCCAGGTCGTCAAGGGTAAATCCGTGATGATAGGCTTCCGGTTTGATTTTGACAATGAATTCACGCTTGCCTGGACGCCAGTCCAGCTGCTGGTCGTAAACGCCTTTGTAAAGTTTGAGATGGTTGAGCAGCTCGTCGGCCGCGGCCAATAGTTCTTCATGGTTGTTTCCGTGAAGCTCTATTTCGATCGGCAGGCCTCCGGGGCCGCCGGCAAAGGTATTGAAGGTCGTCGCGACCGCGCCCGGGATATCACCGGCTTTCTTATGCCAGTAATCAACCAGGGTCTGGGCTGAAATATTGCGGATTTGTGACGGGAGCAGATCAACCGTTACCTCAAATTTATTCGGGGCATTGTTTTGTACCCGCCAGTCGATGCTGCTGCCGATCAGTGAATAGATCGAAGAGGTAAGATGGGTGCCCGGCGGCAACAGCGGTTCGAATTTTTTCTCGACCTCTTTCCACGCGGCCATGACGCGAACGGCTGTTTTACGGGTTTGTTCGATCGGGGTTCCCGGTGCCATTTCAATGGTGGCGCGGACAAAATCAGAGTCGGTTTTCGGGAAAAAGATAAATTTAATGAAGCCGCTGTATTTCATGCCGCCGACAATTGCCAGAATAGATATGGCGATGCACAGTACGGCATAGCGCCACGGCAGAATACGGTCGATAAACGGACCGTAGACACAGTGGATCACATAATCCAGACCGGCGGATACTCGCTTGCGGATCTGGCCCATCGGATTGAAACGCATGATCTTGTGATCTGTTGGGGGTAAATGGCGCAGATGAACCGGTAGGATTATCAAACATTCCAGCATTGATATTGAGAGCGACGCGATGACCGGAATCGGGATCTGCCGGATGAACTTACCGATCATGCCGGGTATCCAGAAGAGCGGCATGAATGCGACAATTGTGGTTGTCACCGCCGCGATGACCGGGAACGCGACATCGCTGGTTCCTTTGACTGCCGCGGTTTCCGGGGCATCGCCCACTTTGCGGTGCGAATAGATCGACTCGCCGACTACGATTGCATCGTCGACGATCAGCCCCAGAACCATGATCAGCCCGAACAGAGACAGCATGTTGATTGAACCGCCGATCATAGCCATAATCATCATAGCTCCTGCTAACGAAATGGGAATCCCCATGGTTACCCAGAAACTGAGGCGCAGATCAAGAAACAGCCACAGAACCAGAAAAACCAGAATAAGCCCGATTTTCCCGTTATTCAGCAATAGATTCAGGCGGTCCAGAATCAGACGCGACACGACAAATACCTTTGAGATATGAACCGATTTCGGCATGGTCGCCAGTTTTTCTTTAATCAGTTTATTGACTTCATTAGTGATGGTCAACGCGTCTTCACTCTCAGTTTTGAACAAATTGATGGATACTGCCGGCTGGCCATTGAAGAGTGAATAAACGACCGCATCCTCGTCAAATGAGTCCTTGATTTCCGCGATATCCCCCAGATAGATAGTAGTGCCGTCGCTTCGGGTGATGATTGGAATGTTCCGGTAATTTTTAGCCCGGTACTTTCTGCCGAGAACGCGAATTCTAATTTCTTCGCCTTTGGTTCTGATGGTTCCAGCCGGCATATTGAACCCGTTTTTGGTTACCGCGTCCGATATGTCGGTAAAATTAAGACCGTATTGGCGGAGACGTTCTTCTGAGATTTCTATCGAGATTTCATAGTCGCGGGTTCCGCTCAAATTAGTCTGGCTGACTCCCGGCAGGTTCTTTATTTCGTCTTCAAACTCGCGGGGCAAATTCTTTCAGTTGGGATTCCGGCAGTTGCCCCCATACAACAACACTCATTACCTCGCTGCGGTGCTTCAGTTCGCGTACGACCGGGTTCTCAATATCTTTGGGGAAATTGGTAATCCCGGAAACCAGAGTATCGACTTCGTTCCGGATATAATCGGTGTCGGCCTGGTCCTCGCATTCAACTAATGCGGTCCCGACCCCTTCAACCGCCTGAGTTGTTACTTTCTTGACACCCTCAATGCCTTCTAGCGCTTCTTCAAGTTTCAGGCAGATACCTTCTTCCACCTCGCTCGGGTCGGCTCCCGGATATACGACCGAAACTTGAATCTGGTCCATGGAAAACGGCGGGAATGTCTCCCTGATCATCGTATGGCCGCCGATAATCCCCCCGGCAATAATTATGAACATTAAAAGATTGGCGAATACCGGGTTATGCAGGATACTGTAGAGGAAATTCTTCATTCGGCATTCCGGGCTTTCGCGGTTACGGGATTATCTGACATAACTTTGATTTTCATGCCGTTGACCAGGCCACGGGGAAGCCGTTGAGTGATAATTTTTTCATCCGGTCCGATACGGTTTGAGATAATTACCGTATCCCCGTCCACCATAACAATTTCGGCTTTTCTGACGTCCAGCCGCGAATCCTTATCCACGACGGCGATCCGGTCATCCAGCTGCAATCCGGACCAGGGGATTTTTACCGCATTTTCAAGCTGACGCCCTTTGAATGTTACCCGGCAGAACATACCTGCAACCAATGGCAGCTTTTTCCCTTTCGCCGGCAGTTGTGTGGTGGGAGTTACAACCAGTACGAAAGTTCTGGTTTCAGGATCGAACTTTTTTTATTCGCTTGATTCTTCCTTTCCAGCGACAATCTTCAGGCAGCTCGGGCCAGACGATGGTTACGTCAACATTCTCAGGCGTGTCGAAGGAAACGCCATATTGCTTGTTACGTAATTTAAGATTGAAAACTTCTGATGCGATTTTGGCGTCGAGAGAGACTGATATATCAAATACTCTATCATTAGCCAGTTCGCATATCGGAGTTCCCGCGGTGACGTATTCGTCGTCATCGACAAATACCTTGGTCAACCGGCCGCTGATCGGGGCGACTACCTCGCTGCGACGCAAATCAACTTTTGTCTGATTCAATTTGGCTTTGGCCATATTGATCTTCGCTTCATTGACCTTCAACTTGATTTCACCCTGAGCTAAGGCTGATTTTACTTTAATAATAGCCAGTTTTTGCCTGGAGTGATTTTGTAACGCTACCTCGAATTCTTCCTGGGATACGGCTTTTTTCGCCAAAAGCTTGGCGCGGCGCTTCCAGCTGCTCTCGGTCAAATTAAGTAAGTCCTGTTCAGTCGTTGATTCATTTTTCACATCCCGAACGATTTGTGCCAGTAGTTCCTGTTCTTCTTGCAATTGGATCAAATTGGCTTCCGCCTCAACGACTGCCAGCTGGTAGTCGGATTTATCGATTGTAGCAAGAATGTCGCCTTTTTTTACAACCAGGCCGACGGAAAGGTCTTTATTTGTGGTCGTTACCCGCCCTCTTATTTCGGCGCTGATCTGGATTTCATCAGTCGGTTCGACTGTTCCGTACCCGGTCATTTCAAGACGGATGCTTCCTGATTTGACAGTTGTTCCCTCCAGGACCTTTTCAAACTCTTTGAAGTCGTGTTGAGGCGGTTCCACTTTAATGCGCACAAAGATCAAAGTTATACCCGCTCCGGCCAGGACAATAAGCCCGCATACGATTGCTCGTAAGGCGAAAAGATGTTTTATTTTGTTAGATTCATCATCGGTATACATAAAAAGTCTTTCACAATTTTTTTTATGAGCTTAATATAAATGCGGAAATGACTTCAAGCAAATGTTTTAACTGAAAATTAACTTTAACAGGTTTTGGGCGATAGCTTTTTTAGATGCCAGCGGCAGAACATGACGGCTTCCGTCAGCTCCGAATACGGTGACCGCATTACTGTCGGAACCGAAGCCGCGATCATTCTTTGAGACATCGTTTGCCACAATGTAATCAAGTTTTTTCCGCTGTAATTTGTCTTTTGCGTAGACTTCGACGTTATCTGTTTCTGCTGCAAAGCCGACCAGTATTTGTTCTGGCCGGCGGCTTTTACCAAGACCGGCCAGAATATCTTCCGTGCGTTCCAGGCGTAGTATCATCTGTCCATCTGTTTTTTTCAGTTTTCCGGCATTGACTTCGATTGGACGGTAATCCGCCACCGCGGCGGTCATTATTATCGCATCGGCTTCAGGCGCATGCAAATGTACTGCGTCAGCCATTTCCGCCGCGCTTTCAACCTGGACCAGCTTTGCTTTTTGGGGTGAGTCCAGAGCCGTTGGTCCGCTGATCAGAGTTACTTCGTGTCCGGCATCCGCTGCGGCCTCCGCCAATGCATATCCCATCTTACCTGTGGAGCGATTTGATATAAACCTTACCGCGTCTATACGCTCCCGAGTCGGTCCGGCAGTTATCAGTACTTTCATGGTACACCCCGTGATTAGAGGAAAAGGATTCAACAATATCCTGAATTAATGTATTGCCGCAGCGGAAAAAAGTCAAACTCCCAATTGATTGTATTTGTCCATTGAATGTGAAGATAATAAATCAATACCTTGTTTTTAATTAATTTTTAAGTTGTTTAATAATAAAAATTTATGAAGTATTTTGTGTTATGTTTTTCTTTTCGCTCATTTTGAGGTATTGCGTGACAAGATGGTAAATAAATTAACTCGTTTCTCATGGCGTTTTGCAAAAAAGGTTTGCTTTTTTCAATGTGATATGTTAATTTATCTGTATTGTCAAAGCTAACAAAGAGTTTAATGGAATGTTTAATTTATTTGAATAGATAATTTGCTTCTTCAATCAGTTCTCTCCTGGAAGCAGTTTGCATTTTTACAGAGAAAGTGGTGTTATGGAAAATGATTTTGCCAGACTTGCCGAAGCTGCAATCCGGCTTGAACTCGAGGTCGCGAGCCTCTATGCCGTTTTCCATGAGCTTTTTCATGAAGATGAAGAAATCTGGTGGACTCTCTCTCTGGAGGAGAAACACCACGCCGCGATATTACGTTCCGGAATCAAATATTTTGCTCCTTTAGGCAAGTTTCCGGACGAGTTGATGAATACCCCGCTTGACGATATTACAGAATTAATTTCCAGGATAGCAGGCTTGAGTCGGGAATTTGAAATAAATCCGCCCACCAGGGCTCATGCATTCAGAGTTGCGCTTGAAATTGAAATGAATGGGGCTGAACTGCATTATCAGCAATTTATGGAAAAGAGTGAATGCTCAAAGATGGAGAAAATATTTCAGGAGCTGAATGATTGCGATAAAGACCATATAGACCGGCTGATCTCATACATGAACGACAATGAAATTCCGCTTGAAGAAGCCTGACGTCAGCCCGGAAGTACGGTTTGATCAGGTGAAAAATACCGCTGCAAATATAAAAAAAATAATATTTTAGACTAATAATGACTATGTAACTGGCAAAAGATATAAAAACGATATATATTAACTTTTATGAAAATACTAGTTATACACGGACCCAACCTTCAATTGCTCGGGGTTAGGGAACCTGAAATATATGGAAGGGCCGGTTTAGCCGAAATAAATAAGGGGTTGAACGAGGTCGCGACTACTCTTGGATGTGATCTGGACTTTTTCCAGAGCAATCATGAAGGTGATATTGTTGACCGCATTGCGTTGGCTCTGGCTGACGGGGTGGACGGCATTGTCATCAATCCTGCTGCTTATACTCATACCAGCGTTGCTATTCTGGATGCGATCAAAGCGGTCAATATCCCGACTGTGGAGGTGCATTTGAGCAACGTCTCCGCACGTGAAGAATTTCGAAATGTTTCAATGACTGCAGCGGCCTGCATTGGCGTGATTGCAGGTTTTGGCGCTTACAGCTATGAACTGGCTTTACGGGGCCTGGTCAAAAAGCTGATCAACGGTTAAAGCCGCTACAAGTAATAATTTAATAACGTCAATCAATACAATAAAAAAACAAAGGAAGCAAACATGAAAATTGACGAAATCAGAACCATCGTTGAGTTAATGAGTAAAAACGACCTTACCGAGTTTAAGGTTGAGGCGGAGGATTATAATCTCTGCATCCGTCGTGGTTCAAACGAAACTCAAATAGTTGCCTCTTCTCCGGTTTTTCAAGCGGCTCCTGCTCCTGCAGTTCCTGTTGCTCCTGCCGCTCCTGCTGCCGCAGCTCCGGCTGTTGAAGCGGCTGCAAACCTGGTAACGATTGATTCTCCGATCGTCGGAACATTCTACCGTTCGCCTTCTCCGGAAGCCCCGGCTTTCGTTAATGTTGGGGACAGTGTGACTCCGGATACGGTTGTATGTATCGTCGAAGCAATGAAGGTGATGAACGAAGTCAAAGCTGAGAAGTCCGGTGTCATTCGTGAGATTCTTATTGATAATGCGCAGCCGGTTGAATTCGGTCAGCCGCTCTTTGTAATCGACTGAACCGTCGCTGGAGTTTTATATGTTTGAAAAAGTTTTAATTGCTAATCGCGGCGAAATTGCTTTGCGGATTATTCGTGCCTGTCAGGAGATGGGTATAAAAACAGTGGTGGTTTACTCGCAGGCTGACGCCGAAAGTTTACCGGTGCAGTTGGCCGATGAAGCCGTTTGTATCGGGCCGCCGGCTTCCGCCAACAGTTATCTGTTAATCGAACGGATCATCAGTGTCGCGGAAATTTGCGATGTTGATGCAGTGCATCCCGGTTATGGATTTTTAGCTGAAAATGCTCATTTCGCGCAAGTTTGCGCTGATTGCAATATCGCTTTCATCGGTCCGAAACCGGACCAGATGAATGCTATGGGAGACAAAAATGTCGCCCGCGAAACAATGATGAAAGCGAATGTTCCGGTCACGCCCGGCAGTGACGGGTTGATCAAAACTGAAGAAGACGCTCAGAGATGGGCCAAGAAAATGGGCTATCCGGTCATTATCAAGGCTTCAGCCGGTGGCGGCGGCCGCGGGATGCGTATCGCTCATAATGACGCCAGCCTCATCCAGGGATATCACGCCGCTAAGACCGAAGCGGAAAACGCGTTTGGCAACGGTGATCTCTATATGGAAAAATATCTGGTCAACCCGCGTCACATCGAGTTCCAGATACTGGCTGACTCCTATGGAAATGTCGTTCATCTCGGTGAACGTGATTGTTCAGTGCAGCGTCGGAATCAGAAATTGATTGAAGAAAGTCCGTCTCCCGCCTTGAGTGTAAAGCTGCGTGAGGAAATGGGGCGGGCCGCTGTCAGAGCCGCGAAGGCGGTAAATTACATCAATGCTGGAACAATTGAATTTCTCTTAACCGACGAAAACGAATTTTATTTTATGGAAATGAATACCCGCATTCAGGTAGAACATCCGGTTACGGAGCAGATTACCGGGATTGATTTGATCCAGGAACAAATTCGGATTGCCGCAGGTGAAAAACTTGGCTATACCCAGAAGGATATTCAGTTCCGCGGCCATGCCATTGAGTGCCGGATAAACGCTGAAGATCCGACTCGCGACTTTACCCCGAGTCCCGGTGTTGTTGATCTGTTCGTGCCGCCTGGCGGGATGGGGGTCAGAATTGATTCGCATGTATACAGCGGTTACAAAATTCCGCCGTACTATGACAGTATGGTTGGAAAACTTATTGTGTACGGCAAAGACCGGCAGCAGGCTCTTGCCCGTTGTCGGCGGGCGCTTGATGAATTTATTGTTGAAGGCGTGCATACGACTATCCCGTTCGCCCATCACATTGTGTCCAATCCGGATTTTGCCGCGGGCAAATATAATACCGGATTTATCGACAAGCTGATGCAGGAAGGATTTTGATCTTCATTGCTATGAAGATTTCTCAGTATTTGTAATAGTAGAACATCCAATTGAGGAGAGTAATCATGAAGGAAAAAGTCAGAAGAAAACCGGCGGAAAATGAGGGATCGCAGCCGCAGGGAATGAGTGAAAAAGATAACGAACTCGGTGTCATTAAAATTCATGCCAACGTTATTTCTTCTCTGGTTCGCAAGATTACCAGTGAGATTGCAGGCGTAACTCGTTTGTCAGGTAGTACCCTGGTTGATAATATTGCCGAATTTATCGGCAACCGTCGTATTACCGACCGGGCTATTTCAATTCAGATTGATGAAGACAAAGTTGCGATTGAAATCAAAGTAAATATCGAATTCGGGTATAAGGTTCCTGAAGTAGCTGAAGCTATTCAGACTGCGGTCGTTGAACAGGTTGAAGCAACAACCGGAATGAGTGTTACCGGTGTCAGCGTTATTGTTCAGGAAATTGAAGAGCCGCCGGCGGTTATTCCGGACAAAAAACAAGAAGCTGATGAAGAGGAATAATTTTTCCTGAATTATCGGCAATTAGTTCTTTTTATTGCGGGTTTTGACTTTATATCAAAACCTTCAATATTTATTGTGTTAATTCAATTCATAACTTCCGGAAGGAATGTATCATGGAAAAACTCCTCACCAGGTTGTTTGAATCGCAGGACCAGTTGATGAACAACTTCAACATGGGCTTTGCCGCCGGGGTGGCAATTGCCTTGCTGGTAATTCTGGTTTTGCTGCTGTTGCGAATTTTTACCATTTGGAAATTTCGTACCCGGCGGTGCAGCTGTATCGCTATTCGGCGTTCGGAGGGGGATACCGAGATCAGCCGCGAGGCCGTTATTTCTGTAATTCGTTCTTCCGGCAGCGAAGTTAAAAATATTGTTGTCAACAAAATTGAGATCTTTCAGCGCGGCCCCAAATACTTTCTCAAATTGCGGATTGATTTCGACACCTCTGGTGGCAGCCTGACTCCTCAGGAAGAGCTTTTGAGAGAGAAAATTACCGAAGGGCTTCGGAATACCTATGGGATTGACAGCGTGTGCCGGATTTCCGTTAAGGTGGAACAAAGGATCGGCGACGCCATCCCGGTTGCTCCTGTTCAGGATAAAGTAATTACCCCGGAGCCGGCTCCAACTCCGATCGAGTTTAAACCGGCATCAAAGATTGAGCCTGAGAAACTGGATGATAAAGGGGTTGAAGATACGGAAAAAGAACCTGAAAAAGTCGATATAAAAGATCCGGACCCGCTTCCATGAATTTAATCCTTGCCTCCGCTTCGCCGCGACGGCGTGAATTACTGGCGGGGGTTTATCCTGATTTTAAAGTTGCTACGGCAGATGCCGGAGAATATGACTCGGGCATCTGGCCCGAACGTCTTCCTTTGGTCAATGCTACCAATAAAGCCCTTTCAGTTGCTTCTTTATATCCGGGGGCATTAGTTATTGGTGCTGACACGGTAATTGAGCTTGACGAAAGACTGATTGGTAAGCCCGGCAGTCTTGAACACGCGGCTGAGATATTACACCAGCTTTCCGATCGAACCCATCTGGTTGTAACTGCTTTGCACATTATTTGCGTTGAGCGGAAAATTCGTTGCAGTTTCGTTGTTTCTACTTCGGTTACTTTTTTTCCATTGTCAGCGGAGATTATTCGTGCATATATCGACAGAGTAAATGTTCTTGACAAAGCCGGGGCATACGCTATTCAGGAGTATGGAGAAATGCTGGTAAAGGATATCGACGGTCCTCTGGATAATGTCATCGGCCTGCCATGTGATAAACTTCGCGAATCCCTGCAGGCATGCGGATTTTCTAATATTCAAGTATAACAAGACTATTTTAATAATAAAAACCAAGTATAACAAGTAATAATAAAATACCGGGTAGTTTTGAATTAATGCTTTTAAAACAGGTATTATTGTATGTATTTGAACTTGAAGGTTTGTTGTTTGTGTTAGTTGGTGAAAAGGCGCTTTTGACGTTCTCGCAAGGTTGCGATATTCGACAATCGCCCGAATTCAGGGCGCAGGTTTCGATCTCTGCCGCAACCCAGCTCAAGTCCCTCTCCCGGTTGGTTGTGACTGTCGCCGCCATTTGTGAAAAGGAGCGGAAGCCGTTTCGGATGTGTGGCGTTCCAGCGCTGTCTCAATTGTTCAAAAAGGTCGGTTTGATATAACCCGCTTTCCGGGCATATTTCATTACGCCAGCCGTCGACCTCCAGGGTTTGCAGACCAATATCAGCCAGGTTTTCAATGATACTGTATAATGCTTGATTGCCAAGCTTCTCTTTGCGTCGCAATTCGGTCGGGTGAGCAATTCCCGCCAGGCCGCCCAATCTTCTTACTCGTTTCACAAAGGCTTCCGGAGACAAATCCATATCCAGTTCAAGCGGCAGGTTCAGTTGATCGTCTTTTGTTGTGTATTTTGCCTGAAAATCCTTGACGTCGCCGGCGATTCCTGCCTGCTTGAGTTCTCCTCCATATTTTTGCCACATGACTACGCTGATATCGCCCTTGGTGGAAACTCCATTTCGCAAATACCGGTCAATATCGTCCGTGGTAATTTCCGCCTTGAAACCTAATTTTTCCATACAGTGGGGAATGCGATCAAGCATACCGGCCAACTGTTTTTTCTTTGCTGCTCGTATCGGCTCACAAATTGGGTCGAACGCTTTTTTATCCAATAACTTAATGAAATGCGACTTCGATGGGAAATGGGCAATGATTTCAATTCCGGGGCGGTCTGTGTAGAATTCAACAGCGGGAACAATTTCAATATTAAAGACAGCCCCGGCTGCTATCGCTTCACGCTGGCCGTCAATCACATCGTGATCGGAGATGGCAATGCCTTTCATGCCGCGACGGAAAGCCTCAAGCACCAGCATGCTCGGTGAATTGTAGCCGTCAGAGTAGAAAGAATGGCAATGCAGATCGATTTCGCATACGGCACGCGGCATATCAGGAGAAAGTGCCCTGACTATCCGGATAGCGGCATCTAGTCGCTCTTCGGGATTGGAACGAAAATCATTAACCTTTAGAAAATCATTAAGCTGAACTCCGGGAGGAGGTACGCTCATTGCTTTTCCATCCTTTTAATGTCTTCGTCAACCCCGTCTACAACCGGCTGAATAGAAGGTTTCATTTTAGGGTTCAGATTGATTATTTCCTCATGACTGAATTTGACAGTCCTGGCGAAATCCAATGGTTTATTTTCTGAAGGGGATGGTTCTTCCTCTTTGGCGGTTTCAGGTATTGAAACAGGTTCCGCTGACTTAGTGAACGTGAAGACGTCGGCAACCCCGAGGCCATCCAACAGATCATGGCAATGGTCACAACAATTAATCAGTTCAATTTTACCGTGCTTGAGCAAGGCATGCTTCGCCAGCATGGTCAGCATTCCCATAAAGGTGCTATCCATGAAAACGCAGCCGTCCATGTCTACGACAAAATATTTGATTTCTTCAAGGTCATCTTTGATGCGCATCCGCAAATCGTGGCCATAGTCAAAATTAGCCCGGCCGGTAACCGATATATAGCAGACATCATTGTCAACCCTGACACTGAGATCCGGCACTTTATTCATATATATTAAACTCCAAACAAGCTTGACAGGTGATCAGGAATTTTTTTTAAGTTAACCTGAATATAACCCCGTCTTAAACTTTTTACAAAGATAAACAAGTTATTTTTATGTTATATTTTTATTTGAGAACAGCTTTAATGCGACGAACGCCGCGACTGGAACTTTCTTCTTTTTTGATCTTGAATTCGCCCAGTTCACCGGTGCGTTCGGCATGCGGTCCCCCGCAGATTTCACAACTGAAATCGCCAATCGTGAAAACTTTGACTTTCTCTCCGTAACGATCCCCGAAAAGTCCCATAGCATTGCGTTCCCGGGCCTCTTCAAGCGTCATTTCCTCGCAGACGATTGGAATGTCCGCCTTGATAACTTCATTGACCATGTTCTCCACCTGGTCCAAAATTTCACGCGGAACCTTGTCGCCATGCGAGAAGTCAAAACGCAGACGATCCGCGGTGATATTTGAACCTCGTTGTTCGACATGATCCCCGAGCAGCTTACGCAGTGCCGCCTGCATCAAGTGAGTCGCCGTGTGCAGCCGGGCGGTTGCTTCTCCGCCGTCGGCCAGGCCGCCCTTGAACTTCTGTTCCGCACCTTTGCGTGAAAGCTCCTGATGTTTTTCATAAGCTTTTTCATAGCCCTGACGATCAACTTCAAAGCCGTTCTCCGCCGCCATTTCCTCGGTCAATTCAATCGGAAAACCGTAGGTTTCATACAGGAAGAATGCATTTTTGCCGCTGACTACTTTGCGTTGGATATGAGCCGGCACCCTGGCGATTAGTTTTTCAAATTCGCGCGTACCTTTTTCCAGCGTTCTGGCAAACTGTTTTTCTTCAGTCTGGAGTTCGTCGATGATAAATTTTGCGTTCTCCGCCAGTTCAGGGTAAACTTCTTTGTAATTGTCGATAACGACCTGGGCGATTTGATCAGTAAAAGCTTCCGTCAAGCCGAGTTTACGGCCTTCACGTACCGCCCGGCGAATCAACCGGCGCAGGACATAAGCCTGATCCACATTACCCGGAGCGACTTTGTCAGCCATCATAAAGGTGGCTGAGCGCAAATGGTCGGCAATTATCCGCTCGGAATCGCAACGTTCTGTCGGTGTTTTGATTCCGCGCAGTTCATCAACCTTGGCAAATATTGGCTGAAAAAGCTCGGTTTCGTAACAGCTTGCTTTGCCTTGCAGGACTGCGGTAACTCGTTCAACCCCCATTCCGGTATCGACATTCCGCTGGGTCAACGGTTCGTAGACGCCGGCTTCGTTTTTGTTGTACTGCATGAAAACGTCGTTCCAGATTTCAACCCAGAGCTTGTTGGCCGGATCAAAAACTTCCGGTGCGGCTTCGGTGCCGGTCCAGTAGAACATTTCAGTGTCGGGTCCGCAGGGGCCGGTTTGACCAGCAGGGCCCCACCAGTTGTCTTTTTTACCCAGTTTAGCAATCCGGTTTTCCGGAACCCCCAGGCGATGCCAGATAGAGAACGCTTCTTCATCAAAAGGGGCGTCTTCATCACCTGCGAAAACAGATACGGCCAGGCGGTTGATGGGAATATTCAGCCACTCGGGGCTGGTCAGAAACTCAAATGAAAACTCAATGGCCTCTTCCTTGAAGTAATCTCCCAGGGACCAGTTTCCCAGCATTTCAAAGAAAGTCAAATGTACCGGGTCGCCGACTTCATCGATGTCGCCGGTACGGACACATTTCTGATAGTTTACCAGACGGGTGCCGAGGGGATGCCTTGTGCCCAGAAGATAGGGGACCAGCGGGTGCATTCCGGCGGTTGTAAACAGGCAGGTCGGATCGTTTTCAGGTACCAGCGGCGCGCTTTTGATCTCTTTATGGCCTTTGCTCTTGAAAAACTCAATGTATTTTTTTCTTAATTCGTTTGCTTTCATGTTTTCCGAATCCTCTCATTATATGTTAACTTATTTTTAATTTCATGACTTACCCGGTCGGGAACTCAGCTCAACTCCTGATAGAGCGCCGAACTGAAATAGCGTTCGACCCGGTCAGGCAGGACTGATGCGATCTTCCATTCCGGATGAGCTTTGGCGATCTGACGAGCCGCATAGACGTTGGCGCCGGAGGAAATGCCGGCCATCAGGCCGAAATCCCCATTTAATTCGCGCGTCGTATGGATTGCTTCTTCATCGGTTACTTCAATAACATCATCAACTATACTGACATCCAGAATCTCCGGAATGAAACCGTCGCCGATACCCTGAATCTGATGCAGTCCAGGTTCATGCCCAAGCAGGGCGGAAACGTTTTTCGGTTCGACTGCGATGATTTTCACTTCGGGCCGATGTTTTTTCAGGAAGGAACCCACTCCCTGCAGGGTTCCGCCGCTGCCGACGCCGGCGACAAAGCAGTCCACATTGCCGTTGCACTGTCTCCACAGTTCTCTGGCGGTGCCTTCGTAGTGAGCCTGAGGATTGTCCGGGTTCTTAAATTGGTGCAGGGACAATGCGTTAGGATTTTCCTGCAGTATTTCAGTTACTTTATCAAGCGCACCGCCAACACTGGCTTTAGCCGGGGTCAGGATCAGTTCGGCATCCAGACTGCGAATTATCCGCTTGCGCTCTTCACTCATGTTTTCAGGCATGACGATAATTACTTTGTAGCCTTTGAGCCGTCCGACCAGCGCGACCCCGATCCCGGTGTTGCCGCTGGTTGGTTCCACGAGAATTGAATTCGGGTTTAAGCGTCCGTCACGTTCCGCTCCTTCAATCATGGCCAGAGCGACGCGGTCCTTGATACTGCCGCCCGGATTTAAAAATTCCGCTTTGACAAAAATATTTTCATTTTTCAATTCGATCAATGGGGTATTGCCGATCAAATCCAACACATTATTAGTAAACATTATTCAATCTTTCAAGGATTTAAAACTCAATAGCCTGTTAATCTACACTCATTTACGGATTTTTCCAGAAATTCGTCAGGAAAAAAACTTAAAAAACCCTTAAAAGTTCTTGTTTTTACAGTTTGCTTTAAGCCGATAACGGTTGTATAATTCATTTATGGATGATTTAAATTTTCGACTGTAAATCGTTATCATTTGAGTAAGAAAAGGAGATTAAAAAATGGCTGAAGTAATCCACCTCACTGAAGAAAATTTCGAAGCAACCGTTGCTAATGGAGTAACCCTGATAGATTTTTGGGCGACCTGGTGCGGTCCCTGTAAAATGTTGGCCCCGATCCTGGACGAAGTCGCCGCGGAAATCGGTGACGAGGCGGTTATCGCCAAAGTCGATATCGACGAAGCCCGTGATGCTGGCCATCCAATGTCAAGTTCGCAGCGTACCGGCTGTGTTCATTTACAAAGACGGCGAGATTGTCAACCAGTTTGTCGGAATTCGCGATAAACAATTCATCATCGACGCCATCCGCAACGCGTAATCCGGGAATTCGGATTATTTGCGGAGAGGGATTTGATCTACAAGTCATTAAGGAGGTATTATGGCTATTTTGAATAGTATCACTGAGACCGTCGGCTCCACGCCGTTATTACGGTTGAACCGAAGTTTGCCGGAAGGGCTTAACGCGGAGATACTGGTGAAGCTTGAATATTTTAATCCTACCTCCAGTATCAAGGACCGTCCCGCCCTGGAAATGGTCAAGGCGGCCCTCGATGACGGAAGATTGAAACCCGGCGGGACGATTTATGAAGCTACCAGCGGCAATACCGGACTGGGACTGGCGATGGCGGCAGCGGCTTTCGGTTGCAAACTGGTTGTGGCGATGCCGGAATCAATGTCGTTGGAACGGCGCGCACTGCTCAAACATCTTGGCGCGGAGCTTGTATTGACTCCGGCATCGCTTGGTATGTCCGGGGCGGTTAGTGAAGCCGAACGGCTGGCTCAGGAAACTCCGGGATCGTTCGTAGCCAGGCAATTTGAGAATCCGGCTAATCCGCAGGCTCACAGCCGTACTACGGCGCGTGAAATTCTTGATGATACGGATGGTAAACTTGATGCATTTGTGGTTGGGATTGGAACCGGCGGTACTATTACTGGTGCCGGGCAGGTACTGAAAAATGAAGTTCCGGCTGTTTATATCGTCGGGGTGGAACCTGATACCTCCGCGGTTCTTTCCGGAGAACCTTCAGGTAAACACGGTATTCAAGGTATCGGCGCCGGATTTATTCCGCATGTGCTGGATCGCGATTTGCTCGATGAAGTAATCCGGATCACTGATCAGGATGCTATTGATATGTCGCGGCGGGTTGCGGCCCTTGACGGCGTTTTATGCGGGATCAGTGCCGGAGCCAACATCGCGGCCGCGTTCAAACTTGCATCCCGACCGGATTTTACCGGTAAACGGATTGTTACAGTGGTTCCGGATACCGGGGAACGCTATTTGTCTACCGCTTTGTTTGCAAAAGATTAATATGTCAAAGCTTTTTGAAAATAACATATTGGCCGGGATGAAACTGCGCAATCGTTTCGTGCGTTCTGCCACCTGGGAAGGGCTTGCAGAAAATAACGGTTTGGTTTCTGACAGTCTGGTTGAGTTGATGTGTGAACTCGCGGAAGGCGAGGTCGGGTTGATTATCAGTAGTCATGCTTATGTGGTTGCCGAAGGTCAGGCGGGTAACCGACAACTGGCAATTGACCGTGATGAGTGCATTCCCGGTATTGCTCGAATGGCGCAAGCAGTACATCAGGCGGGTGGTAAACTGGCGATCCAACTGGCCCATGCCGGTAAGGCCTCGAGAGTCAGCGATTCTGGACAATGTGGTCCGAATGTTGTTGATAAAGCGTGGATCGCGCGTACTGTTGAGGCGTTTGCCGCCGCCGCTTCCCGGGCTGAAAAAGCCGGTTGTGACGGAGTGCAGATACATGCGGCTCACGGATATCTGCTCAGCAGTTTTTTATCTCCGTTTTATAATCAGCGTGACGATGAATATGGTGGTTCAGTTGAAAACCGTGCCAGAATCGTAATTGAAGTTTTCAAAGCGATAAAAGATGTAGTCGGCAGTGAATTTCCAGTTATGATTAAAATGAATTCCGAGGATTTTGTTGACGGTGGCTTAACTGTGCCGGATATGTTGCGTACTGCCGCAATGTTGTCGCTCTACGGGATTGATGCGATTGAGCTTAGCGGGGGAATCTTGGAGGGACCGAAGGAATTGAACCCAATTCGGAATGTTGATCCCGGTTCTATTGCGGAGGAAGGGTATTACCTGGAAGCGGCCAAGCTGTATAAAGCGTCAATCAAAACTCCGTTGATTCTGGTTGGTGGATTTCGTTCCGTTGAAGCCTGTGAACAGGCCGTTGATAATAATTTTACGGATTACATATCTTTGTCCAGGCCATTGATTCGAGAACCGGGATTGCTTGCCAGATGGCATTCCGGAGATCGCCAGAAGGCTTCCTGCATCTCATGCAACGCATGCTTCCGGCCTGCTTTGGCCGGACGCGGTATCTATTGTGTGCCGGCGCAAAGACTGCAAACAAAATAACCCAGCCAGTTATCCAGAACTTCTTCTTAGAAAATCCACGCATTTATTCCATTTTCTTTTTAATAATTAAATACCAGGTAGTTTTAGATTTATTCTTTTAAAAGAGGTGTCATTGTAATTTATTAAATAGTAAAATGACAGTTTTTCAGGATGCTGATATTATGATTTAAAGGCTCATTTATGATATAAAATGATGGCTTTGAAAGGCTGTTAAATGCTTTAATGATTATTTTTAGTTTTTTTCTGATTTATCTGTTGCTTTTTGGCGAATTAAATTGTATAATAGAAATGTAAACCCAAAACGGTTTACGGTTTAATGACTAAGAAAAGGATGTCCAAAATGGCCGGGTTGAAGGCACAGGTAGCGAAGCAGGCTTTGGTGAGGTTTCTCGCCGACAGTCAGCTTGTTCCGGGAGATAAGCTGCCTTCACAGAATGAGCTGAGACTTAAATTAAAAGTCGGGACAACCACGATAGCCAGCGCGATCAACTCATTGGCCGAAGATGGAGTGCTGGAAATTCGCGATAAGGTCGGGGTTTTTGTCAAGGATATCGGTCTCGATGGTCATTCAGGACGTAATATCGCGATTCTGGTAAACATCAGCAATTCAATCTATGTTCATATCCTGGTGAGCCAGTTGCAGAAAGAACTACAGGCTCAAAACTGTCATAACATTGTCTTTTCCTGTCCGGGAGACAAGGATAGCAAAAAATTAAAAAATTACCCTGGATTGCTTAGAAATATCAGGCAGAATCATATTTCCGGCATGCTTATTACCTGTGTTCTGCTTGATAAAGAATACGAATATCTGGACAGCACAGGGATTAAGTATGTCAGCACGATAAACCTGCCGCATGGCCGCAACAACTGCTATTATGATTCCGCAAGTTATTTGAAATCCGCTTTTAAATCGATTGTGGAGCAGGGGGCTAAGCGACCTGCTGTTATTTCCAGAGGATACGAGCTTTGTACTTCAAGCTCATCTGTCTTTGCCAGATTGTTCAAGCAGTTAAATCCTGCACTTGATCCTGATAAATACCGTCTGCTGACTCACAGTTTTTCTCATTCACGTCAAATAGTCGAAGAATTACTGCGGCAAAGTGATGATGAACGACCGGATGCTTTGATTTTCAATGGCGATGTTGTTTTCCAGGGAATATCTGGTTGGCTGTACCGGCTTCAGGCGGATAAACAGGAAAAATATTTACCGAAATCCGCAGTTGTGCTGAATAAACAGAACCCCGTAATGCCGGCATTGGAGGATTTGACGGTTTTTGAACTTGATATTTATGAACTGGCAGCGAAGTCAGTAAATGTACTTTTGGAGGCGGTCAGGAATGACAGTAAAATTACTTCACATAAAGTACATGCAAAGCGCGTTTCACTTGAAAAGTATTTTGAGAATTCAATCGCACCTGAAATAATTGAAGATAAAAATTAATTGGAGGTCATCATGAAAAAAAGAAAAATCATGAAGTCATTGAGTTTTACTCTAATAGAGTTGCTTGTTGTGATAGCGATTATTGCAATACTGGCGTCAATGCTCCTTCCCGCTCTGAATAAAGCCAGGGAACGTGCCTATGACACTACTTGTAGAAGCAATTTGTCAAATATTGGCAAGATGCTTAATATTTATGCATCCGACAATAATGACTATATGACTCAATACCAGGAAAATAATTCTTTTGGTCAGGGGCGGCGCTGGACAACCCGCCTGGTGGGTATTCAGGATATGAATATTGAAAATCCTTCTTTGTCAACCAGTATTCAAGCCTGGATGAATAAAAGCAAACAATGGAAGATGTTTGAATGCCCGGGTTATCAAAAAGCTTATGGAAAAATCGGCAAGCATCCGGTTGGCCGCAGCAGCTACGGAATGAACTGCTTCTTTGGTAATACTTCTGACACCCGCAATGATTTGACGGCCAGAGGTGCTACTTTCAGTACAAAGATAACTAATAAGATGGGGCGCTATGAGCCTATAGTAACTGACTGCATGCGCAGTGCCAATGCTTCAGAAGGAGCTATTCTGACCAGATATAAACACGGTAATTATCCTTATGGTATGGGAACTTATCACGGCCGCGGCAATGGTGAAATCTATGCCTGGTCATTTCCGGAAATATCCCGTCTTGGCACTGCCAACGCGCTTTGGTACGCCGGGCATGTCAAATCCACCAAAGCGGTTGATTTTACCGTTCGGTATTTTTCCAGAATGAACAATACCCAGAAGACAATTGCGCAAATGATGTATGACGGCGCAACCTTTGAATAAGCGGTAAAGTCGAGCGTAAAATACCAAAGCCTATCTCCCTTAATAAAAGGCGGGCAGGAGCTTCATTTCCTGTTTTTCGATGAATTTAACCTGAATATAATATAGAAAGATTAAAAATGCACAAAACATTTGCAGTATTAGCGTGTGTCAGTTTGGTTGGGGCCTGTTTGAACGCTTCTCCTTATCCTGAGGCGGTAATGAAGTGGACCGACAAAGACAAGACAGCCCAACGGCAAGCCGGAACTGATATTTTGAAAAAGATATATGCCGCGGCGGCAAAAAAGGAAAAGACCGTCAATATTCCCAAAGGCGTATATCGTTTTTCCGAGACCGTTAACCCGTGGCAGCCGACGCATATTTTTTTACGCGGAGCTAAGAATTTAACTATTGACGGGAATGGTTCCTGGTTTTATTTTGACCGGCAGGCCAGTGCGTTTTTGTTTTCCCGATGCGAAAATGTTACACTCAAAAATATCAATATAGATTATGATCCTTTACCTTACGTTCAGGGTACGGTTGTGGCAATCGATGACAAGTCGCGGCCAAGAACATTCGAGTTCAAGCTCGATAAAGGGTACAAAATGCCGGATTTTCTGGTCAAAAGTAAGTTTAAATGGTGCAGGAAAATCAGTTCCGGTAATTCCCGTCTGCTATTGTTCGACCGCAAAACCGGACTGATAAAAGCTGATCAGCCCGGAATGGATATAGTCCACAGCAAACAACCTGTGAAGAAACTTGCCAACGGCAATTACCGGATCGATACCTGGATATGGTGGGGCAGAAGTCTGAAGGAAGCCGGTTTTAAAGTTGGCGATGCAATTGCGATGTGGAAACGTGCCGGTCGAACCATCAGACTTGAGGTATGTGGAAAAATGATGCTGGACAATGTTGATATTTATGCCGGCGGTTTTGTTGCATACGTCGGTTACCTGGGGCAGGGACCGTTTATCTTCCGTAACTGTGACATCAAAATACGCCCGGAAACCAGTCGCCTGGTAGCCAACAACGCTGATGGTTTCAATGTGCGTGGAACATATTACGGCGCGACGATTGAAAACTGCTCGGCCGAGGCGATCGGTGATGACTGTGTAAATTTGCAGGGGGTTTATTACAAAGTATTCAAGCAGGAATCACCGACTGAACTGATTGTTGCCAGGACTCCGGAGAATGACGGCGACAATCCAGTCTGGCACTTTATCGCCGGTACTCCTTATAAAGATCCGTCGCGCCCGAAACTCACTAATTTGAAGAGTTGGGGATATTTGGGAAAGCGTAAAGTGATAAAGAAGACTTTGACGCAATATACAATACCTAAAGATCGGAAATTGCATAAATGGGCCGCCGCGAGTAGATATACTCCCGGCAAAAAGTATCCGGCTATGAAGGTGCAACTGGACAAGCCGGTAAAGGTTGATGAGAATTCAATTTTCTGGACCGAAAACGCAATTGTCCGGGGCTCAACCATTCGCAACAATGTTTTTCGTAACAATCTGGCGCGGGGGATTCGGTTGCAGACAATCAATTGTGTGATTGAAAACAATAATATCTCCTATACGACCGGGCAGGGATTGACTTTGGCTGGACAGCCCGGATTTTGGGGAGAATCGACAAACTCTCAAAACGTCGTCATTCGTAATAACATTTTCAAAGACTGTGGACGCTGCGGCGGCAATGCGGCGGTGGTCATGAAAGTCGAAGGCGACCCTGAACAGGCTGAGCCGATTGCCAATATACTCTTTCAAAATAATAAGATCATAAATCCCCGCGGGTCAGGTCTTGAGCTGGCCGGATGTTTGAACGTAAAAATTACCGGAAATCTGATATCCGGTCTGAAGAGTCGTCCTTATAAGAAAAACTATAATCCAAGCCATTTCATGAATCCGGCCGATTACGGAATTGCGATTGTCAAAGGCAGGGGGTTGAAAAACATCACAATAAAGGACAATACAATAAAATAATATTTAACCTGAATTATGAAGCGCCCGGTAAGGGCGCTTTTTGTATTTTGACTACCCGTAAGATTGGATTAATATGATATTTTTGAAGTTTTCTATGAAATAAACTTGCAATCGTGATGTAACAGATATATTTTTAATTTTAATTGTTTTAAAACAACTTCAGGAGTCAATTCTATGTCAGCAGTATTCGTTAAATATCTTGATAAAGATTCCGTGATTGTTCTTCATGGAAAGAACAAAATGGAAGTCATCGGTGAACTTATTGATGCCGCCGCGCTCAAAGCCAAAGTTCCACGTGATGTGGTCGCCGGTTTGACCTGGAATCGTGAAAAAATGATGACAACCGGGGTTGGCGGCTCTTTAGCCCTGCCGCATATCCGTGTGGAAGATATTCCTTATCCGGTTATTATTGTCGGACTTTGTACTAATCCGATTGCGGATTATGAATCTCAGGATGATGAGCCGGTCAGAGTTATTGTTTATATTGCCGCTCCGGAAGGCAATCAGGATGATTACCTCAAGCTTCTTGGGGGTATCTCCGGTAAATTCCGGAATCCGGAAGTTATCCAGAAGCTCGTTGATATGATCGATAGCCCGGAAAATGCTTACAACTACATTGTTTCAGAATAATTGACTGCCTCTTTTGAATATTCAAGCCTCGTTTTTTACGAGGCTTTTTTTATTTTACATGCAGTTTATTACTCATTACGGTTTGAGTGAACGAGTCGGTTCAGCTGTACTGCAGCATAAAGTTTACAATTGGAACCGGATCTTCGAGACAATGCGGGTGATGCTTGCAACCGGGTTTACAGATCAATTCAATCGTTCCCCCGAGCTCCTGATAACGGTCTGCGATGATTTGCGTATTTTCATAAAAAGGAACTACCTCGTCCGCGTCGCCATAAACATGCAGCAGAGGGATTCCGGCTTTTGCCAGCGGAGCGAGATTATCTATCGGGTTAAGTTGATAATTGATTGCGTCCGCTTCGGTCAAGCCGTAGGCGTCAAGGCATTTTGCCCATGACTCCGGAGCTCCGGGGCCATCCATCAGGCCGCCGGGCCAGCTTTTGAAATCGCAGACCGGGTTGTCTGCGTACAGGCATGATACTTTTTCAGGATTTCTCGCGGCCCAGTTGTAGATAACCAGTCCGCCGCGACTGAATCCCTCCAGGACAGTTTTCTTTGCCATGTTATGCTGTTCGGTCAGAAATTTATATAAGAGATCGAAGCGGCGCATCGCTTCCGGTCCGCCGAATTGATCCGCTACGTCGATATAGGCCAGAAGCCAGCCGGATTCCAGCATCGCCAGGTCGACTGCGGGCCAGGCGTCAAAAAATCTCGCCCGCCATAACCAGCGCCTGCGTGACTCAAACTGTTGGGGAGCGACAATGATCACATCGATCCCTTCCAGTTTGAAATCGTAACGTTCAAAACCGTTCCATAAACTTTTTTGTCCCTGAAACATTATGTCTCCTTTATTTTTTATTGGTGCGTTTGCCGGCTTTGCGTAATGCGCTGACAAGTGCGCTATGTTCATTATCCTGTTCCGCTTCTTCCTTGTCGGAAACTGTCGGTGTTTTTTTCTTTTCTCGACGGGCAACCGGTTTTTCAACCGGAGCAACAGGTTCCGATGATTCGGTTTTAATCTGTTTTTCCGGCTCGACTTTTACCTGTTTTTCACGTTTGGCGGAAAGTCTTGCCAGACTCAGCAAGTTGATCATTTTTGCTGAAAAAGCGGTGCGGCGCTCTAATACTTCAAGCAACAATAAAACTATTGCGGCAAGTAACAAATACGGAGTCAGAGGTTTTGTTCTGACTCTTACTGGCAAGTCTTTCCAGATGCCGGTCAGGTTACTGCGTTCACGGCCACCGGTTCTGAGGCATATGCGCTGTAATTCGGAGCCCGCCCCTTTACGCCCCGGTGCAAATTCAGGCGAATAGGGCAGGCGGACCGGAGCCGCGCGCCAGATTTTCCGACCGGGGATCTTGATGCCGGTCAAATGAGCGGCCGGGTTGTTAAGCGGCATTTCACAAACCATAGTATCCGGGTCCAGCCAGCGGAATCTGCCGGTCGCAGTGATGTTGCTCGTCTGGGAATCCGGCCTGCTGACCGTAATCGCTTCCGGAACCGTTTTGAAAATATTGTTTTTGCGATCAGGGTCCAGATGCAGCTTGATCCGGTGCAGCCCGTTGCTGACGCTTTGAGTTACCACCATGCCGCCGGGAAGCGTACTGCCGTCAGTTCCGAAAGTCCAGCCGGCAAGAGCGGAAAGAAAATCTCCGGCCTGGCTCCATTTTGCGAATTTTCCCGTGTATTCTCCGTCCGTCTCAAACGCCAGGCACATGACCTTCCCGGTTCCGGCCTGACGGTAAGCCACTGCCGGAGCTTTGTATTCGTCGGTTGATACCGCCGCCAATCCGCTTTTGGGACGAAGATAACTGATGTTGTAGCCACCGACCTCAAAATATTTGCCGAAATTTCTTCCGGTTATGGTTTTTAGTTCCGGGGTGAATTTCATTTTTGCCGGCTTATCGATAAAAGAACTGCGGGCAATTGTAAAAGTGTCCTGGGCAAACAGACGTGGTAGTTCATGCGGGTCCTGCGTGAAGAAAACCCGGCCGCCGCCGCGTTTGGCGACATCGACCAGAAAATCGGCGTCCCGGTCTGATTTGGTTCCCAAAGCGATCACGCTGACGGAAATACCGGCTTTTGAACATCGCTCAAGCAATGCTTTATATTGTCCTGGCTCCTCAGCGTCGTTGGCGTCGGCGAAAAGGATAATATGCCGGGTGCCGCAGTTGGATTGAGTCAGCATTTTTACCGCCTCGACCAGCCCGGTGTAAACAAATATGCCGCCACCCATCGAGTCAATAGACATGATTCTTCCGGCCGCTCCGGCCAGGGCGTTGCCTTTACTGAGCGGGATGATAATATGGGGTGCACTATCAACTGCTATGACCCCGAATTCATCTTCAGGTCCGATTATTTCCAGCAGTTCGGCCGACGCTTGATTAGCCAGATCCATTTTTGTTTTACCGCCTGGAACCTGCATCCCCATGCTGCCGGAACGGTCCAGAACCGCGACAATCGACATGGCGAATTTACGCATTTCCTTTTTAAGTTCCATACTGACCGGCATGATTTTTTCAAGCGGCGAACGATAATAGCCGCCGATGCCGTAAGCATTTTTGCCCCCGGTCATCATCAATCCTATTCCGGTATTACGGACCAGTGAGACAATATTCTGCATTCCGGCCCGGCCGATCAGGTTGGCCGGGACGTTTTCCAGGATTATACCGCGATATCCCGCCAGGTCGCCCGGAGTAAAACGCATTTCATTAGCCAGTTTTATACGAACATCGAAGCCGCCCCGGCGCAATAACGGCCCCAATGACGAATTTTCACTCATCGACACCAGTAAAACCGGTTCACGCCCAACTGCTTTGACCATATAAGCCGCGGAATTGTTTTCGCTTATCATATCCTTTGTTTGCAGGGCCTTGATCGTCAGACGGCCGTTTATGACGCCGGAATTATCGGCCTTGTCCCGGAAAAAAAGTCTGTTTTCTCCCGCTTGGACGACGCGGCGGCCGGAGCGGAC
This sequence comes from Victivallales bacterium, assembly GCA_963678305.2. Taxonomy (GTDB): domain Bacteria; phylum Verrucomicrobiota; class Lentisphaeria; order Victivallales; family Victivallaceae. The sequence goes on along the minus strand of CAXXVV010000007.1, from coordinate 50,796 downwards.
AACTTTGCCGTTGCGACTTAGTTTAAACTCGATTGTCTGCTTGACGGGAGAGTAGATTACCGCAGTCGCGGTGAAATATTCCCGCGGCGCCACGGTAAGCGGGGTTATGATCTCGCGAATCGCCGGGTCCGGACCTTTTTTGCGGCTGACGATGCGCCAGTCCACAGCAATTCCGCGGGCCGCCAGCATATTGAACAACGGCGCCGGATCGCGGCCCGTCCATTCTCCGTCGGTCAGTAGAATTATCCGGCCCGAACCGTCAGGCGGAATCAAGGCCGCAGCTGAATTCATTGCTTCGTAAAGATCACTGGCGTTGCCGGATGGCTGCGCTCGAACATCGTTGATCGATAAGTTGTCCGGCAGTTTTTCAATCGTTGCGCTTTCGGCGAAAGAGACTATTCCCAAACGGTCAAGGCGCGGACGGGACTTCTCAAGCAGCCTGATACTTTCATTGTGGCGGTCCCTGGCGCCAGGCGGCATAGATTTGCTTAAGTCGACAACCGCGACCACGGTTCCGGCCCGGTCCGGTTGCGGCAGCCGCAGGCCTGCCAGCGCAGAGATGATCGCGATTATCAGAATGATTCTCAGTACATTTAAAACCCGTGACGGCATCGGCCTGAGTCGCAGCAGCAGCAAGGTCGGCAACAGCAGTAAAAGCCAGGCGGGTTGTGCGAAAATATTTGTCATGTCTGTTATATCCCCGGATATTTTCTGATGGTAAAGAGATGGACTATCAGCAAAATAAGCGCCGTCAGTAACAGCGCCCATGAAATGTCGAAACTGCTGCGCTGCAAATGCGTAATATAATCTCGACCGGATATTTCACTGTAGCCCAGACCGCGCAGATCGGATTCGTTCGCGGACAGGGTTGATACTGATAACTTATATTTTTTCTTATCGACTTTGGCGGTATAGAAACCGCGCGACGCCGGGATAAATTGTAACGGTCCGGTGAATGATATTGCGTGACTTTTTTTGTCGGGAAAGACTATAGATGCTTTGCCGCCAGGCGGAGGAGTGAATACTACCTCGTCTCCGCTCAGACAGTTTACCCGGTTCCAGCCTGGACGGCTGTAGAGTCGCAGATTGAGCAGATTGCAGAACATCGCCGGCCAGTTGGGATTGCTCTGAAAAGTCGAATAGGCCGGACGAAACCTTAAATTATATATCCGGCGATTTTCATTCAGGTTTTCCCGGCTGATCAAGGTGGTGTCGCCGGCGATGACCAGCGGTGTTCCGCGCATTGCGGTTTGCTTGCTGCCGACATCCCAGAGCAGGCCGTTAAAGCTTAAACCTTCAAGCAGGGGCGCTCCGCGGTCTACAGTGTACGGTCCGATCAACACCCGCGGTTTGCCGAAACCGTGAAAAACCACCCGCCATTGGGCTGAAGGAATTATGGTTGGCTCTGCTGTATTGTCGGTAATAATAATTTCCGGCTGACGATTGTTGATAGTCGCCCTGTTTGCTCGTAATGCGTCGATCACCGCTTGTTTCAGTTTTGCGTCATAGATATTCAAGCCGACTGAAACAGGTTTTTGCGAATATGGTAAAAGCGTAACCTGATTGTCAAAAATCAACTCGTCTTGCGGCAGATTGAATTTTACGTTTTTTGCGCCTTTTGGTAACTTTATGTTCAGAGTTTGACTTTTACCCGGTTGCAGCATGACTTTGTAATCCCGGGCGGGAATACTGGTTTCCGGAAATGTCGCTTTCAGGATAGCTTCTTCGGGAGTGTCGGCATAGGAGGCCAGTTCGACCAGACAACGGTCACCCGGAGTATCGCTTTTTCTTACAGCATTGATGATGGCAAGATTGGAACGCCGCTTTCCGAATGATAACCAGCGGACATTGTCCGGCAGTTTTGCCTGTGGCGGCGGCAGTTGATCGGTTAAAACCAGTACCGGTGCCTTGGCGTGTTTTCTGGCCAACGCGATGGCGTCGGCAAGCCTGGATTCCGCTTCGTTGCACATCCATTGCCCGGACTTGAGTTGGCGGTTGTTGCCGACGGAAATAAGTCGCGGCTTACTGCCGGCAAGAATGTACCTGATCTGTCCTGTATGTTTCCTGATCTCGCTTTGCAGTCTGGTCAATGAACGGGTCCGGGCGGAATTGCTGTCTCCGGCCTGCATAGAAAAAGAGTTATCCAGTACGACTGTCAGGCCTCCGTAAGTTTTACCGGGAATAAACGGTGCCGCCGCCGCCAGGGCCAGGAGAGTGATTATCAACAGTTCAATATAATATGTCCTCGGCGGCATTTGCCGCTTCAAACCGCCACCGCTGCGCCGTCGCGGTTCAAGATGCTGCCATAGCCAAAGCCCGGAAACCTTCACCGTGATGATACGGCGATGCAGCAGATAAATCAGCGTGAGAACCGGGATCGCGCCCAGAGCCCATAAGTAGTTTATCTCGTTCAAAAAAGGCATTTATGACATCCTCTGGATCAATTCGGCTTCGGCTAGCGGCATCAGCATGGATATATCCATTTTTTCACTGGCTTCCAGTTCAATCAATGGCGCATGAAATTCACGACAGGCCTGATGCCAGTTCTGCATATGACGCTCAAGCTCTCTGGTATATGACTCCGCCGCTTCACGGTCGATAAAATATTCTCCGGTTTCCCCTGTTTCGGAATCAACCAGCTTAACACTGCCTGATGGCGGATTGAGGTCGGCTCCTCCGAGCACCCGGATAATTGCGGTCAACGTTGACTCTCTGGCCAGACGTGATAAAAAAACTTCCGGGTCGTACATCCAGATCAAATCTGAGATCAGCACCCTGATGCTGCGCGGCTGAAAGTTTCCTCCGAAGTTTTCCAGCGCAATTCCCGGATTCCAGGCTTGGCTGAAATTTATCATGTCCCAGCTTGCCGGACGAGTTGCGTCGCCGGGTATAGGTTCCAGAGTCTCCCGGCAGAGGTGAACCCGAACCGTAAACCCGCTGTTGACTGCAGCTGAAATAAGTGCCGCGGCAATGAATAATGTCGATCTGGATTTTTCAGAGTCATCCAAAGCCATTGAAGAAGACGTATCCAGCAGTAACTCGAGACGCGGACAAACCTCTTCGCGATATTGTTTGACCATCAGGCGGTCGGTTCTGGCATAAGCGCTCCAGTCCAGGCGACGCAAATCATCACCGGGAATATAATCGCGATGCTCCATGAATTCGAGCGAGCTGCCGGTCCGGTTGCTGAACCGGTTACCTCCGAGACCATCAAAAACTCCGGACGGAACCGACATGGAAAACAGACTGCCGATTTCTTCTCCGGCGTGCAGATATTCTCGGTAATTTTCAGACATCGATAACTTTCATTGTTCAAAATTTATAATTGCCGGCATCTATGTTTTCTAAGGAGGAATTGTCATCTCTGCTGAGTTCCTGGTGGAATTTCATAAAACTTTCCACAAAAGAGAGCATACATGGAATTGCCAAAATAATTATTATGGCACAAAGAATCATAATTTGTGTCTGGTGAAATGAATTTCTCTCAAGCCCCACATATGAAAAACTCATGAAATAACTAAGTTGGTTATCCCACAACATATTTTTCTTGTCTTTAAGGCAATAATATATCGGTAAGGCATTGATACTGATTGCGAGAAACAGCAGAAAATAAACGAATCTCTGATATTTTGTTCCCGGCAGTTTGATCATACTCAGAACTCTGGCGCTCATAAAGTAAAAATATGGAATCAGGAAGAAGATTATGATTTCATTTAATGATGATGGAATTCTTCCTTGTGAATTGTAAATGATAACATATGCTCCAATGATTAGGGTTGCAGCTGTTATCAGTGAGTATACAATACCGTTTGCTTCACCAGGGAAGAAAGGAAAATATAAAAGTCGTCCCGTTAAGTTTTTCGGAATAGAACGGTATCTACGTCTACTTTTTCTTGTAAGTTCAGGAAATGAAATAGCACAAAACAATATAATAATAGCAAAGATGAAAAATGAAATAAACCATTCATATGTGAATAATCGAATAATATCTTTCATTTCGCTGCGCACTATTTTGGGTGGATAATGGGATAAAATAATCAGGCATATACCTTGTATCAGGCAAATTGCGGTTCCTGTCAATCGCAACGGGGTTGTCCGATTCCAGGATGGAGGACATAAAAGGGTATATGTTGCCGTGTAGAGAAAAATAGCATATTTCAAGGTCCACAACAATAGAGCGCAGTCAAATAGTAAAATTGTCTTGGGAGTTTCCCTGTAACCCCAGTAACTTATAACTCCAGCGAGATATCTAGCAAGGATTGGTCCCGCAATGAGAGTGCAGGCTAGCACTAACCCGGACATCTGTTTGACTTGAAATGACCCCATGCACAAGTAAAAAAGCGATAACAAGACCACAGCCAGTACAAAGATGAAGACTCCTTGAAAAATGACTTGCATTAATAGGCCTTGGAACATATAGGCCATTGCCATGAACGGGACCATTAGAAAGATGATCAGTCCGACTTCGATAAGCATGGATGTTAATTTTCCGTTAAGCAGTTGAATGGGGGAAAGCCCGCTCATGTTAAACAGTTGTTCTCCGAAAACCTCTCTATTATGTCGATAACCGCCCATTGGGATTATGCTGTAGCAGCAGCAAAGACTCATAATTACGAAAAAAGTCATAAACATAACATTACCGGATATATTTTCTGGACTCCTGGCGGATGCGATCATAAAAGCTGTAATGGTGACCATTATAAGTAGCAGAACCACCATGCCCCATGTTAGCCCGTTTGTATTGAATGATTGTCTTAATTCTTTCAGTACAACAGGATTAACATTTTTATCGCAATATTCAGCAAATCTATGATAAGTATTTTTCAGCATAACGACATCCCCGGAATTACCTTATACAGTTGTAATTAACAATAAAATATCACTCAACTAAAAGGTTTCAAGTGGATATTAAAAATTTTATTTTTTTTAATTACCATGTACTTTTTATTTGACAATCTCGAATCCGGCATTATTGTAACTCATAAACCTAACAGGAGGACACCATGAAACGAATGAAAATTGCGGACCAGGGCTGCTATTACCACCTGATGAACCGGGTCTCGGGCTACAAAGGCGACCTGCCGTTTGCCTCGGTCGACCGGGAGTACGGCTTTACGTTGCTGCAAAATCTCACGCAATACTTCCTGATCGAGGTCATTTCAGCCGCCTGGATGGGCAATCATTTCCACCTGGTGGTCTACGCTCCCGGCCAAAATGAACTGCCACCCGAGGCTGAAATCGCCGCCCGCCACAACGCTTATTACAAGTCGATGGAGGGCGATTTGACCTACGCGATGAAAAAAATGCCATTTATTGACCCCAAACACAAAAAACTCTGCCGCGAAACCGGCGCGAAAATGATCGACATCAGCTACTTCATGCGAGCTTACCAACAGCGTTTTTCGGTCGTTTTCAACCGGACCTACGACCACATTGGCCGCCTCTGGGCCGACCGTTTCAAAAGCGTCATCCTCGAAGGCGCCGATGCCCTCGAAGCCTGTCTGCAATACGTCGAACTCAACCCGGTCCGGGCCAAATTGACCGAAAACCCGGCCGATTACCGGTTCACCACCTGGGGGCGCTACAGCGGCAGCGGCAAACACCAGTACCACGCCAACTTCATCAAACACTACAAAAAATTGATCGATTATACCGACACTTCGAGCTGGAGCGACGCTGATTATTACACGGAGTTCAAATGTTCCCTGACCAGAATTATCGCGGCCGAACGCGGCGCGAACGCGTCCGGAATAGCCGCAGAGGACCAGACCGCGCGCCGCAAAGAATCGATGCCGGTCCGCTTCCTGAGGCGGACCCGACACTTCACCGACGGTGCGATATTAGGTTCAAAACTCTTCATCCGGGCAACGGCCCGCAAATTTGATGATCCCGACCGTGTGGAAAACAAACAACTCAGCCGCGGCCTCGACCCGAAAGGCACCGCAATATACTGCTTCCGAAAATTATTATTGTAAAAATGCTTATCGACTGGAAAAGAAGGCGAATTGAGATTAAATTTGTCTAGAAGTTGATTTTATTAATTGATTCGAAAGATGTTTGTTTATGAAGACGGTATTATCGTTGGGTGGTAATATTGGTAATGTGGCGGATGCGATCAGGCACGTTGCTGCAAGCATCACAAAATTCGGGTTGCGAGAAGTTGAATTGTCGCCTTTATATGTGACTTCTCCGGTTGGTTGTGAGCCGGGAACACCTGATTTTATAAATGCTGTAATCATTGGGAACTGGAATGGAGAAGCAGATTCATTGCTCGAACTGTGCCATCGGCTTGAGTGCGAAGCTGGACGACCTGAAATAAGAGAAAAAAATTCTCCTCGAACTTTAGACATCGATATTATTCTGTTCGGAAATGAAATAAGGACTGATGAAAAACTCGTTTTACCGCATCCGGAAGCAACTAAACGCCTCTATGTGCTGCAGCCGTTGTGTGATATTGATCCGGATATCATATTTCCCGATACTAATATGACTGTTTCTGAGTTATTAAAAAAATTACTTTCTTCTTTGCCGGCAAACGCGCAGGTTATTAAGCAGTGTTGAGTTCAATTGATGTCTTGAATAACTGTGGTTGAGGATTATATTAGAGTAAAGAGCTAATTTCAAAACTATTTCGAGATATTTTTGATTTTTAGCGGCAAATTTAGCATTTGAGCTCAATTACATACCCTGTGGGTATGCTCATTCGCGCAAAAGACTAAATTTTCTAGCTAAAAACACTAAAAATAAGACTCAAACGGAAGTTTTTAAATCAGCTTTAATGATAACTAATCTGTTGATTAATCTCGAAATGAAGAAATAATGTCCGGAAAATATACATTTCAAAGACCGTTGCGGCGCAAACATTCCAGCACAAATGTCAGATTGCTGCTTTGTTTAGGTATTTTGCTGGTAGTGGTGTTTCTGGGTACCCTCGGCTACAGGTATGGGGAGGATTGGACCTGGCTCGACAGTTTTTATATGACAATTATCACTGTCAGTACTGTTGGTTATGGTGAAACTTTACCACTTTCCCCATCGGGTCGGATTTTTACCATCATTTTGATCATTTTCGGGACAGGGTCGGTGTTGTACGGTATTTCAGGGATTATCGAGTATATCGTCCAGCGTCAGGTACGAATGTTTACAAGCAGAGCATATATAAATAAAATGGTGAAAAAAATGAAGAATCACATTCTGATATGCGGTTACGGTCGCATGGGGCGCAGTTTGGCCAGGGAGCTGATGAGGGACAAAGTTCCTGGTATAGTGATCATTGAAAATGATCCGGAGCAAATCGAGCTGGCTGAGTCAAACGGCTTTCTGGTTATTGATGGCGACGCGACGGAGGAGGAGGTGTTGGAAAGGGCTGGGTTGTCAAAAGCGGCATCTCTGGTGGCGGCGCTTTCGAATGACGCAGATAACTTATTCCTGGTGGTAACCGCGCGTCAGATGAACTCCAACGTGGATATCATTGTCAGGCTTGAGGACGATGGAAACTCCCGGAAATTTCTCAATGCCGGAGCAAATCGTGTGGTCTCCCCGTATAACACCGGTGCAAAGCATATTTACACGCTGCTCAGGATGCCCGGAGTGACCGAATTCAGTGAGTTGATCTCCCGTGAAGGGGATATTAGTTTTGAGCTGTCACAGCTTGAAATCGACAAGGACAGCAAATTTGTCGGAAAGTTGCTGGCGGAATCTAAAATCCGGGAAGAATATGGAGGAATGGTGATTGCGGTGCGTCATGCCAACGGGAAAGTTTCGTTCAACCCGGCCGGGGATTGTAAATTGAATATTGGAGACCACCTTTACATGGCGGTATTCACCAAGCGGACTTAACTGAATCGTGGTATTTTGTTTTATTTGCAATTGAACGTATCAGGATATATGTTACAAGCGGAAAGAATAATAAAGGATTGCGGGGACTGGTATGTCGCAAAAAATGCAAGCTGAACTGGAACAGCAACTGGAAGATGCAAGAGCAAGCTTCAATGTGTTGTTTGAGTCGTCTAGAGGCGGCGATGCCGGCATTATTGTTATGGACAACGCCACTGATGCGGAGTGTTTACGTGATGCGCTGGAAAAAGTTACGCTGGACCTTGCCGAATTGATCGAACGGCCGGATTCCTGTAAGCGGATTTATAACCGGATCGACCGTCATTATGACTCGATTGATTGTCTCAATGCTTTGGCCGATATCTGCGACTGTCATGTGATTGACATCATTGAACGCGCTATCCTGGAAGTCTTCGAAATGCGCGGAATGTTTTCAGATCAGATGGAACCAGAAGAACGTGATTATCTGATTCATCATGCGATCAGATTGATTTGTTTACCTCAACTCATCAGGAAATATATTGATTTGCTTCGAGGTGGGGGCGGGACTGAGGCTCTGGAACGCCTTTCGCCGATGGTAGAGAAAAAACTGGATAGGGAGTCGGTGTTTGTTTTGAGTGATAATGGGGAGATTACGGATGAGACCATGACGATTCTCAGGGCGCGGCTTTCTGAAACTGATCTTTTCAGCCGGGACCGGGCGTTTCGTTATTGCGACAACACTTTTGTTCCGGCCAAACTGACCTCTATTCGGAATGTAGCGGATTTCTATGGCTACCAGCAGGAACGCGCGATATTTGATGAGCATTTCAGCAACTTCTCTTCAGGCAAAAGCAATCTGCCTTTGCTGATATCAAGTTTGCCGGGACTTGGAAAAACCCATTTTTCAATAGCATTCACCATGGCTCAGGAAAATTTGATTTTAATCCTGCCGGAACCAGAAGACCTGGAACACTCATTGGAAAGGCTTTTCAAGCGTCTGGCGGCCAAGCGCAGCCGCAAGTTTGTATTGTTTTTTGATGATGTTGACACCCGGACGGTTGACTGGTATTTTTTCCGGACCAATGTCGGCGGCAGTTATATGCTGCCCCCGAACGTTAACGTGGTGATTGCGTCAAATTACCGTTTCCCGGCCAATATTTCGAGTCGCGGCCGCGGCGTGACGTTCCCGATGTTTGACGAGATCACCTGTCAGGATATGGTGGCCGATTTTCTGCGTGCAATGGGTATGAGCAAGCCGCCGCCGGAGCTGGTGGCGGTGGTTGCCGCTGATTATGTGGCGGAATTCGGACAGAAACGTTTTGAGGAGCTCAGCCCCAGAACGTTGATCCGTTATCTTGAACGTTATCGGCAGAGTGCAGAAAAGCGGCGTAAATCGCTTGAGCTTTCACGTAAGGAGCTTGTTCCGCAGCCGGATGCTCAGGTATTTTTCAAATTCAATGTGCAGATTATTCGCAATCTTTACGGCGAAGAGGGCGTTGAGGAATTGAAACAGCGTAAGCTGGATATGGAGATTGACTGAGATGCATACCCCGGTTGAAACCTGTAAAAGCACTTGCGAGTCTACCGGTAAAGCGGTTGTCAAATTTGCAAAAGACACGTTGTTCATGATTGCGTTTATCGGGGAAATGACCAAGGCTCTGGGCGGGGCGATTCTCAGACCGGACCGGATTCGCTGGCGCGAAACCAGATACTATATGCAGCTTTGCGGCAGTCAGTCGCTGCCGATTGTTTTTTTGTTGTGTTACCTGATGGGAGTCATTATCGGCTTGCAGGCGGCTATCCAACTGGAAAAATTCGGCGGCGCGATATTCATTGCCGATCTGATCGGGTTTTCCACCCTGAAAGAGCTTGGTCCGCTGATGGTGGCGATGATTGCCACTGGCCGGGCAGGGGCGGCGTTTGCCGCTGAAATAGGAAGTATGAAGGCGGCTGAGGAAATTGACGCAATGCAGACAATGGGGTTTGCCCCGCATCGTTTTCTGGTGGTGCCTAAACTGCTGGCTTTGTTGATTGTTATTCCACTGCTGGCGGTTTTTGGTGATCTGGCGGGAATTCTTGGCGGGATGACGGTTGGTAAAGTTTACTTGGAATTACCGGTTCAATCCTATATCAGCCGTTCGCTCGAAGTGCTTTATCCAATGGCCCTTATTGAAGGCATGGTCAAGAGTGTTGTTTACGCTTTTTTGATTTCCGCGGTCGGGTGCATGAGGGGGTTTCAGGCTGACCGTGATGCGCAGGGGGTTGGTCGTTCGACGACTTCCGCGGTTGTCAGCGGGATATTTCTGGTGGTTATCGCAAATGTTATTATGACTTTATTATTTACTATATTGAAGGTTTGACCCATGGAAAAAGAATATAAAAAAGTAGTGGAGGTCGAGGATTTGACCATTGGGTACGGATCCAACATCATTCAGCATGATTTGAACTTCAGTGTCAGCGAACGCGAAGTATTCGCGATTCTCGGCGGTTCCGGCTGCGGTAAAAGTACTTTGCTGAAGCATCTGATCGGATTATATGAACCGATGTCCGGCGACATTAAGATTTTCGGTGAAAGCATCGTCAAAGCGGATGAGGACCGTCGTCGGCATATAATGCAAAAGTTCGGAGTTACTTATCAGGGCGGGGCATTGTTCGGGTCATTGACCCTGGCGGAAAATATCGCTCTGCCGTTGGAAGAGTACACTTCCCTCAGTAAAAGTGAGATAAAAGAAGTCGTGCAGGAAAAAACTTAGTCTGGTAGACCTTGACGGATATGACGATTATCTGCCGTCTGAGATCAGCGGCGGTATGAATAAGCGGGCCGGGCTGGCCAGAGCTCTGGCCCTGGATGCCAAACTACTGTTTTTTGATGAACCGTCAGCCGGCCTCGATCCGATCTCATCGGCCGGGCTTGACCGGCTTATCCTGTCGCTGCGTGATAAAAATTGATGCGACAATTATTATCGTTACCCATGAGCTGGACAGTATTTTTTCGGTTGCTGACCGGGTAGTTATGCTGGATAAGACTACGAAGAGCGTGGTCGCGACCGGTGATCCGGAAACTTTGCGAAAGACAAGTCCGAACGCCTGGGTCAGAGAGTTTTTGAATCGAACCGGGATGAAACGACCGGAGGCGAATGTTGAGGAGGCTGGTTAACTATGAAAATCAATAATTTCCAGATAGGCTTGTTTACGATTGTCGGAATCTGTATTTTTGTCGGAGGCTTGTTTGCGCTCGGGCTTTACCAGGAATTCATGCCGAAAGGGCATTTTGTCTCATTGTTCCGGGAGTCGGTGCAGGGATTGAATGTCGGATCTCCGGTGAAATTCAAGGGTGTGCCGATCGGCAGTGTATCGGGCATAACCATCCGGGTTAAAGACAGCCTGATCAGGGTGGATATGGAAATTGATCTGAAAGTTTTTTCCCGTGAGAAACAGATGTCCAGGCATCAAGTTCTGACCGAGTTTTACAGCTATTTTGACAAACAGACCAAAGAGGGCTTACGCTGCCGTCTGCAATATGCCGGGATCACCGGCCTTAAATATCTTGAACTGGATTATTATCCGAATCCGGAAAAAGCGCCTTTGATGGATGTCAGACCGAGGCCTAGTTCCGGCGGTTCTCAGGCATACATACCTTCATTGCCGTCCGTCTTCAACGATATACTTGGACTGATTAATAATTCCTTGGAAAAAATTTCCAAATTGCCGCTGGCGCAGATCAGTACCGATTTGCGTACGACTATCAAAGATGCCCGGGATCTTATTAACAGTCAGGAATTGAAACGCGGCATGGCCAGTTTTGAACGGACCAGCAATAATTTTGAGAAGACCAGCGATACGATCAATAAGACATTTACTGAAAAACGTCTGCGCGAACTGCTGGATGAAATGAATAATAGTCTGAAGTCGGTGGAGAAACTGGCTAAAACGACCGAAGTCCAGGTCAAAGGAGCTAAAATGATTGAGACGACTGAGTCGTTTCGCGGTGCTGCCAACTCTGTTTCAGAAGCCAGGCGCAACCTGACGAATACGCTTCTCAAGCTGGACCAGACTCTTGATTCGTTGACCGAATTGATAAGTTATCTGAACGATGATCCCAGCGCTTTGATTCGCGGCAAGAACCGGCAACGGGTTATCAAAGAATCCCGTTCGGATGCAAAATTCGCGGAATAAATTTCCGCGGATCATCTTTCCGGCATTACAATAAATAAGTTGTATAAGTCTGATAAAGATGGCTTAGTTGCGTATTTTGGGATTTCAGGCAAGTCGTTAGTGCATCCAGGGCCTCTACAGCAAGCTCAATGATGGTAATGATAACTTCGTAAAACATCCTCCTCTGACGCCCAAATAATAACAGAGTGGAATATTTCCACTTTCCCGGAAAAAATTTGATTCCGGTATTGACATATTCGAAAAATGAATTATCTTACTTTGTAAAAGCTCTTAACAAAGTATCGATTGGGTTGAAACATGCCGGATATGAAACAGGCGGCCCGGAACCGCAACAAACGAAAAATCTTTAAGTTGATCCTGGAACACGGTGAGATTTCGCGTTCCGAATTGTCACGGTTGTGCGGCTTGACGCGTCCGACGGTGTCAGCGGTTATGCGCGATTTGACGGAAATGGGCTGGGTGACCGAAGTCGGCAAAGGTGAGTCGAGCGGTGGCAAACGGCCGATGATCTTTAAATTCAACGAACAGGCGGTTTATTCGATTGGTTTTGACGTGGCGGATGAATATTTGATTCGCGGCGTTTTATGTGATTTTTCCGGTAAAATATGCGCGAAAGTGGAATCTCCTTATGAGAACAGTTTTGTGCCGATTCTTCAATTACTGGAGCAGATGACCACTCAATTAACCAGTCATGTCGGTCGGGAAAAGATCAGGGGCGTCGGGCTTGCGATCTCCGGGATTGTTGACGTTAAGACCAATGAGGTCGTTTCGAGTACCCACTTCGATCTCGGCAAAAAAAATATTGCCGCGGTCTTAAGCGGGAAAATCGGCATTCCGGTACTTTTGGAAAAACGTCCGAACTGTGCGGTACTCGCGGAATATCGTTTGTCAGATACTTTGGCCGGACATGATATGGTCTACATTACCAGCGGTCTTGGAGTGGGCAGCGGGATCATCAACAACGGCGCGTTGTTTCGTGGAAGTTTTGGCGCCGCCGGTGAAATCGGGCGTTTGTTGATTCCCGGTCGGACCCATGACGTGGTCAATGTCGATGCCAGTGGAACGCTGGAATATCAGACCAGACAGAGCAATATCCTGGCGGAAGTGCGTAACCTTAAGCAGAAGGAGCTTGAGTATCGCGATGTATTGCAGCTCTACCGCGAAGGCGATCCTGATATAACAAATATTATGAATCGCAATGCTGAATATCTTGCATACGGCGCGGCGGTTGTAGCCAACCTGATCAACCCGGAAGTGATTGTTCTGGGGGGCAAAACCGGCGAGCTGGGTGAGGCGTATCTGGAGCATTTCCAGAACGCTTTTATTAAATTTCCCGGCACTCCGCATAAAGAACGCATCAAAATCCGGTTCTCCACTTTCGGCCGTTTGCAGCCGGCGGTGGGCGGCGCCGTGATGATTCTGGATAAAACCATTGCCAATATGGCGGTGGATTGATTTTATATAACCTGAACTAATCAAAGGACAAGTCGTAATGGCTGTAAAACAAAAACCGTTGGAACTGACTATTATCGGTGCGGGTATGATCGTCAATGATCTGCTGCTGCCCTCATCGCTGCATCTGCAACGTCTTGGCGTGGTCGGAGAGATCACGGTTGTGGACATGCGTGAAAGCGCGCTCAAGGCGCTTAAAGACAATCCGGAAATTCGTGACGCTTTCCCGGGGCAGGATTTCAAAACCTGTCCGGCCATTGGTGAAGGGGATTCAAGTGATCCGGAACTGTACAAAAAAGTATTGGCTGAAAAAGATCCCTATGGCCTGGTTATCATTGCTTTGCCGGACCAGCTGCATTATCGGGTATTGAAAGGCGTTATTCCTTTCAACCAGCATATTCTCTGCGTAAAACCGCTGGTACTGAAATATGATCAGGCGCTTGAGATCGAGAAGGAAGCGTATGACCGCGGCATCTTCATCGGAGTCGAGTATCACAAACGCTTTGACCGTCGCGCCCTGCTGGCCAGAAAGCATTACCGCAATGGCGACTTCGGCGATTTCGCGCTGGGCGAAGCCAAATTGATCGAGCCGTATTTTTACCGTCATTCAAATTTCCAGAACTGGTTTACCTGTGAAAATACCGACCCGTTCGTTTATGTCGGTTGCCACTATGTCGATCTCGTTTGCTTTATTACCGGACTGAAACCGGTTGAAGTATCGGTTTCCGGGATCAAAGGCAAATTCCCGAATGGCAAAGAAGGTTACCTCTGGAGTAACGGCCGCATCCGTTTTGAAAACGGCGGCATCCTGTCGGTCAATAACGGTTTGGGTTATCCCGACGAAAGCGCCGGCGGCAACGACCAGGGACTGCTGATGTATTTCGAGGGTGATAACTGCGGCGGATTGCTGGATCATGACGATCATTCGCGCGGGGTTGAGTACGGATTTGCGAACAACAACACTAAACGTTTCCAATTTATCAATCCGGACTTTTACCGGGTTGTGCCGTGGGAAGGCGACGGCTTGAAGCCGGTCGGTTACGGCTTTGATTCAATTGCCGCCACCCTGACCACCGCCAGTGCTATCGAGGCTGAAGTTGACGACGACCAGGCTAATGCCATGGCGATCCGTCAACGCGCCATAAGGGCGGCGAATGTAAAGGGACTGATCGCGACGCCGGAAAATTCTTCCTATAATGAACTGGTTCAGGAAGCCGCGCGTCTCTCAATTCTTAACGGCGGAGATATCGCGTTCATCGAATACGACGGCGATACCCCGAGCGTTCGTCTTAAACATAATAACGCATAAATTACTATATTAACCACGGAAATCACCGAAAATCACGGAGAAAATTTTTATTATATCTGCAATGCAGAAATAACAAAATACTTTCAGTGTATTCAGTGGTTGTAATTAAATTTAAAAAAGGAATATAATCATGGCTGAATATGATCTTACTCCGGTCGATGTACCGAAAGTAGAAACCAAGTATCGTTCTATCAAAACCGCGATTCCGGTTCCGGAATCATTACCGATCTTTGAAACCCTTCAGAAAAGCGAGCCGCGTTCCATGCAGGGCCAGCCGCCGATCGTCTGGAATAAAGCCGATAATTTTACGATTTCAGACAAATGGGGCAACCGCTGGATCGACTGGTCAAGTTGTGTGCTGATCTCCAATGCCGGACACGGCCGCAAAGAGATTCGTGACGCAATCATCAACAAAGTTGAACAGGGCTTGCTGGCTACTTATGTATTCGTACATGAAGAACGTGCCAAGCTGACTGAAATGCTCCAGGCGATTTCTCCCGATCCGAAGAATTATCATGTTTTCCTGCTCTCAACCGGCAGCGAAGCCACTGAAAACTGCATTAAACTGGCAAAGACCTATGCGATCAATAAATACGGTCCGAAAAAGAAATATTTCGTCTCTTTCGGGAACGCGTTCCATGGCCGTACCCTTGGCGCTCAGATGGCCGGCGGTATGGATAAATTGAAAACCTGGATTGTCGATGGCGACCGGACTTTTGTTCAAGTTCCGTTCCCGGATGGTTTCAAGAACGAAGATACTTCGTTTGATCTGTTCCTGAAAACCCTGGCCGACAAAGGCATTACCGGTGACGAAATCGCCGGTGTCATGAGCGAATCCTACCAGGGCGTCGGTCCTGATTTCCTGCCGGTTGAATATGCTCAAAAGCTCGAAGCGTTCTGCCGTAAGCATGACATTGTTCTGATCATGGACGAAGTACAGGCCGGTTTCGGTCGTTCCGGTAAGATGTTCACCTTTGAACATTACGGCATCACGCCCGACCTGATTGCCTGTGGTAAAGGTATCTCCTCATCTCTGCCGCTTTCCGCGGTTATCGGCCGTTCGGATATCATGGGTATGTATCCTCCGGGATCAATGACCTCAACTCACTCCGCTTCTCCGCTGTGCGTCACTGCCGCGATCGAGAACTTGAAACTGATCCATAACGAGAAACTGGTTGAGAATGCCGCCGCGATGGGCGAGATTATGATGCCGGCCCTTGAACGCATTCAGAAAAAATATCCTGAACGCCTCGGCTGCGTACATGGTAAAGGTTTGGTTGCCGGTATTCAGTGTGTCAAACCCGGCACTAAGACTCCGGACCCGGAAACCGCCGTTGCAATCAACGTCAAATGTTTCCAGAAAGGCCTGTTGATGTTTTCTCCGGTCGGTATCGGCGGCGAATGTCTGAAGATCGCTCCTCCGCTGACTATCAACGAAGAAGCCATGCGCGAATCCCTGGCAGTCTTTGAAGAAGCCTGCTACGAGGTCCTCGGATAATCCGTACGACGGACGGTCAAACGTTGCTTCATGCTCTGTATTCCGTGCTACGGAAGCAGAGATGAAGCATATACACATGATATAAGAGCGGAACCGCATTAATTTGCCGTTCCGCTCTTTTTTGTTTTGAGAATGCGGATGTCTCGCGCGGTATTTGAGAAATTAATGGGACAATTCTATTTCTTTATCGTGATAGATTGACTCGTAGGCGGCATTCATGACTTTTACGGCGGCAATGCCGTCGGCTAATGATGATTCCGGTTTTGCGCGTTCTCCCCTGATGCAAGCGGCGAAACATCCCATTAAGCTGTTGTCTTTTTGCAGGCTGGTGCGTCCTGTTCCATCAACGATCAAGCGATCAGGCGAGGGATGATTGTTGCCGACAACGTAAAGATGTTTGTCAAAATAATCGGCGGCGTAATAACCTTTTGAACCGGTTATTTTAAGATTGCATTCCAGCGATTTGGGCCAGATCAAACGGCGCTGCGGAATATTTTCTTCAAGATTTGAGTAAGAGGGGTTGATGAATATTTTTGTTCCGTCCGTCAATTCTCCAGTGATAGCCACATGATCCTCTACGCGCAGGTGATTGCGCTGATTTCTGCCGCTGACAGCGTAGACTTTTCTGAATTCCTGCCCGGTTATCCAGCGAATCAGGTCAAACGGATGCGGATGGTCGGTCAGGGCGCCGCCGCGGCAGATGTTCGAGCCGGGCCGGATCGGGACGGTTTTACCGTAGGATAGTTCCGGGTCGCCCCAGTTCGGAAAATAGTTGATCGGGCTTTGCGAGATATTGGTCAGGTATATCGACTCGATCTTGCCGAGCTTTTGTTGTTCGACCAGTTTTTTTGCATACCTGAACTGCGGGTTGAAGTGTAGTTCAAGTTCAACTTGAATCACTTTGTCGTAACTGTCCGCCAGTTTTTGCATTTCGCGGCACTGCGTTTCATCCATTGACGCGACTTTCATGCTGTAAATATGTAAGCCTCGATTAACGGCCTCCTTGAACATCTCAAAATGATGTTTGTTGTCGCTGCCGATCATGATCGCATCCGCTTCCGGGTGCTCATCCAGCATTGTCCGCCAGTTGGAATGGAATTTTACATTCCGGTGTCCGCCAACGTATTCTTTTGCCTGTTCGAGGCGCTTTTGATCGAAATCGGAAACCGCGATGAAATCGATATCGGCTATATTTCTTCCGGAGCCGCGTAAATATGCCGGTACATGCGGATTGGCGGTCCCGGCGACAAGTAATTTAATCGGCTTCATGACAGCGCCCCTCTTATCGCGTTTATAATCTCAACTGAGTGCAACGGGCCGTATGGGTATTCGCCTTTTTCAATTGCAAGTTCCATACTTCGGAGGCATATCTCTATTTCATCGCCGCAGTCGTCCCAGTCGGTATTTTCAATGACCAGCCGTTGCATGCCTGAATCGTCCGCAAGGATCGAGCCTTCTTCATTGAAGTGCCCGACAATCGGTTGATTGGTCAGATGCCCATTGGTGAAATTGGCTTTGACGAAACGGGTTACCGGCATGGAATCAGGCAGACGTTCATTCATTTCGATTTCGACTGCCACATCGTTTTCAAACCTTGCCAAAGCAAAGAGATTATTCTTCTGCGAGACCAGCTCAATATGCAAAGTATTCAACGGGCTGTCAGCCAGCAGCCAGGCCGCATCCAGCAGCCACGGTAAGGTCTGATACAGGAAAGTCTGTTTATCGGAAGCATCTTTCTTCGGTTTCTGCCAGGTAAAGCGCAGGGAGCATAGCTCCCCGCAGGTATTTGCTTTAATTATTTGAAAAATCTTCTTTACCGGACCCCATTCCCGGAGCGGGTAAGCGGTATAATATTCCTCCGCAATGGAATCAGAATTCGTCGCTTCCAGTGGCTGCATTATCATAGGGGCATTCAGACTCATTACTGTACCGGCCCCCAAATTCCATGTTCATTCACGTAATTAACCGTTTTGTTCCCCATCATGCCGTCGACAATCACTTCCCATTGAACCGGGGTAACGGCATCGGCATGGCCATCCCAGTACCAGTTGTTTATTCTGCCGCCATGTCGGTTGTGGGCTCCGATTTTGGTGCTGTTGTCATGATAATAAACGTTGTAGCTTTGCATATTTGCTCTTTCCGGTTTTGAACCGTTAGCACCATACGCGGCATCAGCCAGAAATGCAAACGAGGATGGTATTTTTATTTTCTTGACCGCAATTCCGGTTCCGGTGGCGAAACGATATTCGGCCGGAATCATCCAGTTGGTGGCACAGGCGCCGATAGTGTAGTATTTGGTTTTCCATTTGCGGGGAATGGCAGCCGGACACATAAGAATATCGACCGGAGTATTTACTCTGCTGTTGTCGGCTGGATCAACTACCCCGTCAAACAGCGCATAATCGCTCCAGACGGTTTCAATCGGAGCCACATAATTGTAGGTTGCCATAAATCCGTCATAGGTGTCGACATACTGGAGCGATGATAACCCCACCTGCTTCATATTGCTCAGGCAACTGACCTGATAGGCTTTGTCTCTCGCTTTTCCCAGAGCCGGCATCAGCATGCTGGCAAGGATGGCGATGATAGCTATCACTACCAATAGTTCAATTAGGGTGAACAGGGATTTGTGACGTGACATTTTCTTATCCTTTCTTATTTAAGTTTAGAGTTGATTTTAGATATTGTCAAACCAATTTTGTTCCGGTATTCAAGTAAATTTTCCGGATTACTTGACCAGCTGTCAACGGATTTTGCGACATTGCCCGGAATATGCAATAACCCGTTTGCCTCTTTCAATAACACATCCTTCTCTTTGATTGCTGATTTATTGAGTCTTTCAATAGCATTTTCCAATACTTTCAGATATTCATAATCCTCAAGCCCGTCGCGCAGATTTTCAAGTCTCGGAGATGGCAGCAGAGTTCCGTCCGGTCCGGGATAAAGGAGGTTGCCCATGCCGTTTTTTGCTTTTCTGGTTCCGCGGGAGATATGAAAAATATGCGGTTTCCATTCGGCATCGGGCCATTGTTTGCGAATTTTCAGATTGGTGAGCCACTCGCGGTTTATACACCAGTAAAGGACTCCTTTCACTTTGTACATGTAACTCAGGGTAGAGATTATCCGACAATCAAACACTGGATAGTCCAGGAAAAAGTTCGGGTAGGGGTGACAGGGTTCGTCGGCCGAATACCACCATATTTCATGTCCCTGTTTTTTTAATCTGTTCAGAATTTTTAATTTGGACTGTGAGGCGAATGAACTGAAAATCGGCACCCAGACATTAAACAATTTTTCTATTCTGGGATCAGGAAAAGAGGTTTGCATCATGCGAAGGTCAGGATATGCTTTTTGAAGCGCTGAATTGATCTGGCCGGCCGCCGCCAGTTTATCCGGGCTGAGATGGCCGATAATCTCGTCATAAGAGTAATAATACATATCATTTTGCAGCCCGGCCTGTTTTATTTTCGCGATGGTTTTTCCGCAGTCGGCAACCTGTTTTTCCAGTATTGCCGGAGAAACCGGCTTGCTGTTACCACAACCTCTGATAGTGAAGAAATTAGTCCGGTTCCTGATTTGTTCCAAATATTCCAGATTAGGATATTCCGCTTCTTTCGTATAAATATTGTTTGGCGCCAGGCGGTAACTGAGGAGAAAATTGTAAATGTACATTTTCTTTTCGGCCGGAATTTCTTTCAAGTCGTACCACTGTTTGTAGAATTTTTCAAAAAACGAAAACGCGGTACGCAAAGAGCCTTTTTCGGGCAGGGTGAAATCATAAACCCGGAGGTTGACGGTAACTTTTTCCGTATGACCTCCGCCGGAGAGAGTTACGGTCCCGCGATATTTGCCCGCTTGGGCTTTGCCTGTATAGACTTTGACAAAGACCGTGGTAAAGTCGCCTTTTGCAGTTGAGTATGCGCTTTTTCCGTTCATAATTACATCTGGAAACGCCCCGATAAAGTCAATGGGAATGTCCGGCTTTTCACTGGTCACGCATTTCAGGTATCCGAAGGTGATATTTTTTGCCGGGATACGGGATGCTCCATTGGTACTGATCAAATCAGAAACGCTGACTTTATCAATTTTAGCCGATTTTGTTGGATTCCCTAGCGTAATGATATTAAATCCTTCATATTCATTACGGGCCGCACTGATTTCCGCGGTTCGGGTAAGACGTTCTATTTTTTTGAAAAACTCTGGTTCTTTGACTAATCTTTTAACCGCAGGCAACACGGTGACGGTAAAAGGGGCATCCGTTTTACCGGCCTGGCGTTTAAATAGACCGGCGTACTCAGCCACCAGATTCTTTTTTCTTAGCGCCTCTTTATGTTGACGGATTTTATTGAGCTTTTCCGTACGATTTTCATTTTTATTTAAACGATGGCGCCACTGACTTTCATATTTATCAGAAATGTTGATTACCCGACCTTTGTATATCTTGATCTCGTCAATCAACCCTGTGAAATAATATGCATTTGATCTGGAATTTGCACCCGCACCGATATATGCGTCATATTTATTGGGTAGCAGGCTTTTCCCCTTGCCGTCTTCATATTTACTGTTGCGCCTCTTTTTTCCGTTGACATATATTTCCACATTGCCGCTTTTGTAGGTAAATATTACATGATACCATTGTCCCGGTTTCAATATTGGTTTGCAGGCATAAACAATCCACTTGCCGGTTTTATCCTTAAATTTCATCTCCGGTTTGCCGTCTCGAATATCAAAATAATAGTTGATTGCCTCCGGTTTGGCTTTTCGGTATCCTTTCCAGAAAATAGTCCGGTATGAAGAAACTTTTTCCGGTTTGATGACATATTCCACTGTAAAATCGTTTTCAAGTGACAAGGCGTCCGAATTATTAATTTTGATATAGTGTTTTCCCGTATCAAAATAAAAAGCATTGCCGAACAGCCCCGGACGGATACAATTATCCGTGGAACCTCCGATGATAATCCCGTCATTATTGCCCGAAACATCTTTGATCGTATTATTGGTAATTTGATTGAAATCCCAATGAACCAGCGGTTTTAAATCTGCCGCATTAAGCAATGTGATGTTGATTAGTAAAAGAAACGCAATTATTAAATTATGCCACATTGTTTACCTCAGAGACTTTTGATTAATGGTTTGTATTTCTTCAGGTAGGCGGCGTTTTTCTCGTCGCCGCCGGGGGCGTTGGCGCTGTTCCAGACCGGCGGGTTGATACCGCGTTCGACGCATTGGCGCACGGTTTCGATTTCCAGCAGATGCGCGATGGCGAAGTCAACCAGATTCGAGACCGGGGCGATCGGTGTTTCAAAACCAGGAACTTCAACAATAGCGTCACCGACCGGATTATAGTCATCGATGCAGACGTCGGCCAGTTCAAACAAATTGATTTTGCTTGAATGCCGGATAAAATGGTCCGCCGGCATTTCATCCTGCCAGTATGAGCTTGATACGGCGATTATTTTAACGCCTTTTTCCTTCGCCTCCAGAGCCGCGTCGATTGTCGCCGCGTTGATGCCGATGTTATGGAAAATTATCAACAGGTCATCTTTTTGCAGATCATAATATTTCATGATCGAGCGACCGTAATTCTCGCTGCGTTCGAGTTCCAGATATTTCAGCGCCTGGTTGAAGACGCTCAAACCGGTTTCCATGATCGGATTGATGTTGGAAAGTCCGCCTGCCCGGAAAAACATTTCTCCCATGACCAGCGTGGTGTGCCCGCCGCCGCCGTAGACACTGATCAGTTTGTCCTGTTCGATCGCGTCCGTCATCAGACTCGCGGCTTTACTGATGTTTTCCCCCTGTTCGTTCATGACCCGTGAAATATTGGCAAAAGCCTTTTCAATGTAGCCGAAATCGTTCACTTATGATACCTCCATTTTCAAATTTTTGTTATTTATTTTGCGATTGTAGTTTTTCCCAAGCCGGTCCCAGAGTTCTAGCGCGTCCGGGGCCGCCAATACCGTGCCGTAGCCGCCGCGATAGGTCCAGGCCGCCAGCCGGTCAACCCCGAGTTCTTCGTACAGATCGACGATCTCGTCCATTTGCGTGAAATCACGGGGTTGTTTGTAATAGTTCATGATCCAGCGTTCCGACTGCTTGCCGTATTTCCGGGCGATTGCCACTGTGCGTCTGGTAATGTCCTCGAAAAAGCTCAACGGCAGTTCCCAGTTGATGATTGTAGTTGAGAACACGTCGAAATAGGGACAAGCCGCGACTTTGTCCCAGTTGTCATAGCCGCGCAGTTCGGTCACGTAATAGGTGTTCAACGTGGCATGGACGCAGCAGGTGATCTCCAGTTCCGGCTTGAGCTCTTTTAATGCCTTTGATGTATCTTCGAGAATGATCATTGCTTCGCGCCAGCGGAACTGTTTGACGTCGTCTGTCAGGACTTTCGGCATTTCATAACCGTGATAGGCGTCAAATTTCTTCATGCAAACCGGACAGCGGCAGGCCCAGTCGTCGCCTGCTCCGCCGGTTATTGACGCGTAACTTTTTGGCAGCGCATAGTGCGGTTCGTCCCAGAAAAAGCCGTCCGCTTCAGTCTCCCGGGCCAGCGTCAGGCAGAAGTTCTTGAAGTAGTCCCGGAATGAATTGGTATTGAAGCATGCGGCGTTGAGCTTTTCTCCGGTGGTTGCTGACACCTGCCGGTTCTCGATATTATTCTGCAGGAACAAACTTACCTGTTCCCCGCCGAAATATTTACCGATCCCCCAGGGATCGATTATAACTTTAAGCCCCAGTTTATGAGCCTTATCAACTATTTTGGGAATATTCGGACGCCAGAAGTCAAAGTCGAATTCCGTTACCGCGAGAATCACGTTCGTGCAGCCATGATCCAGCATTTCCTTGAAGTCCTGTTCCGCGTGCTCAACATAATTGAGTCCGTAATAACTTATTGATGTTTCTTTGATAGACATAGTTTGTTTTTGCTTTAACTGTTAATAGTTCTATTTGTGTATATAAAAGTCTCTGTCAGGAGACTTGATATTCGATACAGTCAGACGAAATCTCGTTCAAACGATTTTCGGCATCAGCCTGGCTGCTTTGCCGGATAATCAGCCGTGATTCAAGATAGCGGGTGACGCCTTCTTCCGAATAGTTTCCGTTTTGCTTGGCGATCAGGGTTTCCAGCGCGATGCGCGCCATATCCCTTATCGGGTAACTTACTGACGTCAGAGCCGGATAAACTTCTGAAGCTACCGGCAGATTGTCAAAGCCGGCAATAGCGATATTTTCCGGCACTTTTATACCAAGCTGGTTACAGACTTTCAGAGCCCGGACCGCGAACAGGTCATGAAAACAGAATATGGCGGTCCTATGCTTATTGATCGTCTTGATCAGCTTTGATATTTTACTTAAATCCTGTTCCGGGGAGACATTGTCAAGTTGCAAAATGCTACCGGGGTCAATATTTAAGCCCTGTGTCATCAATTCACTGCGAAAACCTGCCAGACGGGCATCCCGGGCGACCCCGGACGGGCCGATGTAGGCAAAATGTTTGAAGCCCTGTTTGATGAAATGCGCCGCTACCGATTGCGCCGCCATCTGATTATTTACCATGACTGCGTCGGCTGAACGGTTTTTGAATTTTCGACCGATCAATACAAAAGGAATGGAAAGTTGAGAATAATAGCCTTCATTATCTTCAGTGCCCCAGGGACACGCAAGAATACCGGTTATACCCATGCGGCAGAAGAGATCGAGTTTTTCCTTTTCCTGATCTTTGTCATAGTTGCTTGACGCGATCATCAACTCATATCCGGCTTCCCTGGCAAAATATTCCAGATGCCTGGCCAGGCCGGCAAAGAAAGGGTTTTCCAGATTAGTCGCCAAAAAGCCGATCAGCTTGTGTTTGTTGTAACTTTGTTTTACTTCAGGGCCAGTGCTGATATAATGACGGTTGCCCTTCAATTCCAGGAAAGACTCGTCTTTCAACATATTCAGAATGCGATGCGCGGTTTTCAGGGAAACAGACTTGTAATCGCATAAGCTTCTTGTAGTCATGAACGGAGACCCGGCAGCTCCGAATTTGCCGGCTAATATTTCCGCCTGCAACTCTTTATTTACTTGCTCCGCTTTCGGTAGTTTTATTTTCATTGTCGATGAATATTTTTCTTTGTTATACATTTGTTGTATTTTTAGTATAACATATGGAAACGGATAAGTCAACCCCCCTTTTTCATATTTTTTTGTAAATTATCACGAAGTTTAATTGTATGATATCACTACGTTTGGCAATGAAAAAGTTGTATATTGCTGTTTCTTAGTGGTATAGGTGTGAATTGATGATCAGTCGATTATATAATATCTATATATTGGGTACTGTGTTTTGAAAATATAAAGGCATAAAAAAATCCCCTGGCGCGATCGCCAGGGGATTTTAGAGGGGAAGAGAC
Source organism: Victivallales bacterium (assembly GCA_963678305.2). Lineage (GTDB taxonomy): Bacteria > Verrucomicrobiota > Lentisphaeria > Victivallales > Victivallaceae. The sequence continues at coordinate 26,147 of CAXXVV010000007.1, read as the reverse complement.
GGCAGACAAAGCGCTTATGAGGCATGAGGGGGGTAAGGGGGGCGCTTTGCCCGCCGGAAAAATTTATTTATCCGTTCCCGGTTACGCTGGAACATTGCGTAGAGAGCCGGAACAAAGATGATACCGACGATGGTCGCGGTAATCATTCCGGCAAAGGTTGTCGTTCCGATTGCTTTCCGGCTGCCGGCTCCGGCGCCGGAAGCAATAACCATCGGTAAAACTCCGAGAATGAATGAATAAGCTGTCATCAATACCGCACGATAACGTGTTTTGGCGCCAAGCAGGGCGGCATCAGTGATAGACAGGCCGGCCTCTCGCTGCTGCTTCGCAAATTCAACGATCAGGATCGCATTCTTACTTGCAAGGGCCACCAGCATAACGAGTCCCAATTGGGCATAGATGCTTAAAGGCATGCCAAGGAAATAAAGACTGACCAACGCTCCCAGTACCGCAACGACAACTGAAGTGATAACCGACATTGGAACGGTCCAGCTTTCATATTGTCCAACCAGGAACAGATAGCCGAAGAGCATCGCGAAAGCCATAAGAATGACAATCGTTCCGGCATTTTTCTTTTCCTGATAACTCATGCCGGTCCAGGCTACACGATAATCCTTAGGTAATGTTTTAAATGCATTATTTTCAATCGCGGTCATATATGTTCCACTGCTGACGCCTGGCTTGGCGGAAGCATTTACCTCGGCTGACATGAATTGGTTGAAACGGGTCAGTTGGCGCGGCCCGGCTTGATGCTTCAAAGTCGCAACCGCCGATAACGGCACCATTTGCCCGGAATCGTTCATAATGTTAATCTCTTCAATATCGGCGATGGAATTACGTTTCTCGGCTTTTGACTGAATCTTAACCTTAAATGAATAGCCATATAGATTGAAATCATTGATATATGATGATGCCAGTTTACTCTGCATGGTGGTAAATACCCGCTTGACCGGAACATTAAGCGCTTCACACTTTCTGCGGTCGAGGTCAAGGAAAAGTTGCGGAGTATTGGCGTCGAACATGCTGAATGCCATTTTTGTTTCAGGCAGGCGGTTGAGATTACCCAGGAAACCGCGCAGTGCTGACGCCAGTTCCTGCGGCGTCTGGTCCCCGGTGGACTGGAGCATAAAACTCACTCCGCCGGTGACTCCAAGTCCCATGATCGCGGGGGGGGCGAAAACGTTGATACGGGCTGCCGGAATAGATGCATACTCTTTCATCAGCTTGCCATTGATTGCATTAATACTTAAATCCGGGGTTTTGCGGTCATCCCAGTCGTCCAGGATGATAATAAGCATTGCCATATTTTCCCCGTTGCCGCCAATCAGACTAAATCCACTGATCGCGATGACATCCTTGACGCCGGAAACTTTTTTCGCCAGGTCTGTAGCTTTATGCATGACCGCATCAGTTCTTTTGAGGGTGGCTCCCGGCGGCAGTTGGACCGCACAGAAGAGTACGCCTTTGTCCTCCTGAGGCAGGAATGAGGTTGGGCTTATCTTGAAAAAGAAATAATTGCCAACGATCACCGCCACAATAAGAATCAGGGTAATAAGCCCGCGGCGGACCAGGAATCCGGAAAAAGCCAAGTAGGTCCTGGAAGAAAAATCAAGACATATATTAAAGAGTCTCAAAGGCCCGCGCGCCGGACGGTGATGTCGCAACAATAATGCGCATAGAGCAGGACTCAAGGTCAACGCGTTAAATGTTGACAGAACGAGCGCCGTACACATGGTTACCGCGAACTGGCGATAAATAATCCCGACCATGCCGCCGTAAAAACCGATTGGCGCGAACACCGCCAGCAGTACAAGGGTTGTCGACAGAACCGCCCCGGTCACCTGTTGCATTGCCTTGTAAGATGCGTCGAGCGGAGAAAGCCCTTCCTCTTCGATTAGACGCATCACGTTTTCTACTACAACAATGGCATCATCCACAACCGATCCGATCGCCAGGATCAAGGCGAATAACGTCAGGACGTTTGCGCTGTATCCGAGAATCCGCAGGAAAATAAACGTCCCGATCAATGATACCGGGATCGTAATAGACGGAATCAGGGTGGCGCGCCAGTCCTGCAGGAACACCCAGGTGATAAGTACCACCAGGATCATGGTCAGGAATAACGTTGAAACAATTTCTTTAATAGTTGCCCGCACAAACTTGGTCGGATCATAAGCAATAGTATATTTCATGCCTTCCGGGAAATATTGTGACAGTTCTTCGACTTTGGCCTTGGCTGCGTCAATGACGTCCAGCGCGTTGGCGTCGTCCCGGCGATATATTGCCAGGGCTACCGAAGATTTGTTATTGAAATAACTGTTGCCGGAATAACTGCTGGCACCAAGCTCTATTTTTGCTACATCGTGCAACCGTATCTGGCGTCCGTGTTCTGTACTGCGGACAATAATTCGACCGAAGTCTTCAGCAGTTTTCAAACGACCCGATGTATTTATTTTGTATTGTATGAAGTCGCTGCTTTGTTCCGCACCCACGGAACCGGTGGCGGCCTGAACATTTTGATCCTGGATCGCCTTTGAAACTTCATCCGGAGTCACTTTCAATGCGTTCATCCGGTTAGGGTCCAGCCAGATGCGCATACTGTAGTCCAGTGCCCCGAAGATTGAAGCGCTGCTGATTCCGTCAATGCGGGCCAGTGCGTCTTTGATTTTCATGCTTACGTAGTTGCTCAAAAACAGTTTGTCGAGCTTCTCGTTGTCTGAGGAGAAAATAAATACCCCGAGAATATCGCTTGATCTTTTTCTGACCGTGATACCCAGTGCGACAACTTCAGAAGGCAGCTTGGGTTCCGCCCGCTGGATTGCGTTCTGAACGTTTACCTGGGCGATGTCGGTATCAGTTCCTGATTCAAAAGTGATTGTCAGGTTGTAGTTACCGTTATTGTCGGAGGCCGAATTGAAGTATATCATCCCCTCCACGCCGTTGACCTCAGATTCGATCGGAGCAGCGATCGTGTCAGCCACGACCTGGGCGCTGGCACCTGGATAAGAGGCTGTAACGGTGATTGTCGGAGGGGATACCTCCGGATATTCTGCTACCGGAATAGAATAGAGACTCATCAAGCCGCCGAGAATTATCAGCAGCGAAATGACCATAGCCAGTTTGGGACGTTTAATAAATACTGCGGAAATCATTCACAGGGCTCCTTACTTCTTTGCCTTGTCGGCAATTTTAACCGGGGCTCCCGGGAATACTTTATGTGTACCATCGATAATTACTCTTTCTCCGGGAGAGAGCCCTTTCTTGACAATATAGAGATCTCCAATCATATCTCCAAGGGTAACCGCGCGCCTGACCGGAATATTTTTCACTCCGAGAACATATACGTAGCTGCCTTTGCTGTCAGTCATCACTGCCGATACCTTGACGGCCGGAACCGGTTTGTCCATATGTTCTGAAACCATGGCGTTGACATAGCCGCCTGGAATCAGAATCATTTCAGGATTTCTGACTTTGTACCAGACTGATATTGTACCGGTGTTTTTGTCTACAACGTTATCGACAAATGATATTTCACCTTTTTCTTTATATATGTCGCCGTTGGATAATTTTATCCTGATATTTATATTTTTGTTCAGTTGGACGATTGATTTAAACAGATTTTGATAAGTCCGTTCACTGAGTGAGAATTTAAGCAGGATTGGATCTACGCTGACAATCTTGGCCAGAGGCTGACTGCTCAAACTTACATAATTACCTTTTGTATATCTGACTTTACCGATGCGCCCGGAAATCGGTGCGTAGATTTTGGTATAACTCAATTCGTTTTCCGCATTAAGCAGTTCCGCTTGTTCCTGATTATATTTTGCCCGGCGAAAATTGACCAGACGTTCTGCATCCTCAAGGTTTGAGGTGGAAATCGCTTTCTTGTTGGCCAGCAGTTTTTGGCGGTGATAGTTGCTTTCTGCATAGCGTAATTCCACCTTTGACTGCTCCAGAACCGCTTTTGCCGCCATCACTTTCGCACGATAGGTGGTATCTTCTATTGTAAAGAGCAGGTCGCCTTTCTTGACCAGACTGCCTTCTTTAAACATAATACCGGTTATAAAACCGGAAATACGGGGCTGAATATCAACTTCTTCATCCGCCTCTATATTGCCAATGAATTCTTTAGATGCGGTGCTGGTTATGGTTTGCACTTTTCCGGCTACAACCAGTGCCGGCGGCATTTGGGGATGCCCGCCCGGTTTTTTAGCGGCTTTTTTCTCCGCGCCGCAAAGAGTATGCGCACTGCCTGCCAGCAGCAATATCGATAATCCTGTTATTCCGATTCTCATAATTTTAATCTTTCTAATATTTTCTTCAAATGTATGTTTCAAACAATTGTTTAAATATACAACGGTTATATCAGGTTGTCAATAGTATTTCTGTAAAAAAATTATCGTAAAATGCGAACAATGAAAATACTGTAAACCGAATGAAATTCAAGTTTTGTTTAAAAACTTATTTTGATATTGGTTTCAAGCATTCAGTTTTTCAAATTTCTGAAACAATATAGCATTCCAGTGGGACTGGTGCCTCGGGAGAGGTGTTTTTTATGGATTCTTTCGGGGTTATCAAACTGGCTTCCGGTTTGGCGGATGAATTGTTTTGAACCTAAAATCGCCCCTTCGGTAAAGTGTCGGGTACGACGCAGGAAGCGTACGTGCATCGATTCTTTTTGGCGGGCTTTGTCGCGCGCGGCGTAGATCTCTTCGCTCGAGGCGCCGGTTTCCGCCGTGATGATGCGGGCCAGTTCGCCACGGAAGAACGCAAACAGTTCGGCATCAGTCCATTGCGAGGTGTCGCCGGTGGTGATGTTCGGCTTCAGATGTTTGACAAAATTCTCGTAAAACATGTGTTTGCCGCTTCTGCAATAGCGGCCCCAGGTGGTGAAATTGTAATCAGCCGGGGAGTTTTTCAGGCCGGCCCGGACCGGGTTGAGTTCGACGTAGGTCACGCAGGCGGCCAGGGCGTTTACGCGCTCAAGAATCACGCTTTTGAAACGCCCGCCCCAGAGTTGTCCGGTGCGGTTGCGGGTCTCGTTGTAGACGCAGGTGAATTGGCGTTGGCAGGCCGACATAAAGCGGCTGATGTCGATCATTTTGAGGGCGATTTCCTGGCATTGCGTTTTATTTTCGAGACTGATGACCGGGATTCGCGGGCCGAATTTGAAGATCTTTTTCATTGCTTTGTAGTAGCCGTTGTGGCGTTTGACGATGACCTCGAGCGGTGGTAGTTCATCCGGTCCTGGAGCGTAGACTACGAGGTGAAAATGGTTGCCCATCCAGGCGGCGGAGATGACCTCGATCAAAAAGTAATCGCAGAGGTATCGAAGCAGTTTGAAGCCGTATTCCTTGTCGGCGTCGGAGAACGGGTGTTCGCCTTTGACGCAGCCGATGCGGTTGTACAGGTGGTAGTAGCAGCCTGCGCCTTTGACCTTCATTCTCGCTTCCATTTCGTCCTCCTTTTGGTTGGTTTGGAGATAATATATACGCTGAAAGCAGGTTTGTCAAATTGTTAGACCGTTTGATTATAAATATTATATAATAGTTTGTTAGCTAGGTGGTTGAAGTGTTGCCTATGCTTTGATGGAGACGATGGAACGCTACAGATCGTATTACAGTTGACCGTAAAGAAATCCGGCGATAAATGCGGCCTGGAGCTTGCGAATTGATTCATTAAAATGCGCGTGATCACAGAACAGGTTTTCATCCAGAGAACAGGTGAACCCGAACAAATCGATCATCGGAATATTCTGTTCAGTCATGACCCGGTCGGCCGCGGTATTATAGGCTTCTACATCCGCTTCGTAACGGCACATGTCGCTGACGCTTGAATTGTGTTTGACTTCATCGATCGGAGTGGTTCTGACCCAGATTACCCTGATCTCATGCTGCTGGCACAGTTTGATTATGGATTCAAGGTTGTCCGGATATTCCGCCAGGAGAACCTGATATTTGCGGGTCTCCGGATTGACGCGAAGGTCATGCAGCCCGCAGTTCAGAAGCAGGAAATCCGTGGCGAAGCCGCCATCGAAAAGTTCTTTCAGGGTTTGAAGCACTTGAGACGAATCGCCGCCGTTCGCTTTGGAAACGTAATTGATGTCGCCCCATTCTTCGAATTCGCCCTTTCGGGCATAGGCAAAATGGTTGCTGACATAAGATTTAAGATAAGGGCCGTAATGCATCGAGATGCTGTCGCCCATGACGTATAGTTTTGGTTTAGACATAAAATTATTTTTCCTGATTGAATATTTCCTTGACGGTGAAAAAAGCGCGTTTGGGACGACGGTATTCATCGACAACGCCCTTGTTGTTAAAAGCGCGTGGACGTCTCAGCGCACGTCCGCAGTTATAGGTGCGGCAGTCGCAGAATTGCCAGAGGGAAACGCCGTTGATCTTGACGTTAGCCAGCACTTCCTCGCAGACAATTCGCAGTAGTTCGGACTGATATTCTTCGGTCCAGTGTCCGTTCATATTGTCGTGCCAGCCGTAGATCGCACCCGCACCGATTTCCGAGAGAATGAACGGTTTGTCTTTCAAATCCGGACGACTTTGCAGAAATTCGACGTCGGACCGGACTTTCGGCAATACGCTGTCGAGCGGATGGTCCATATCCTCTTCATTGTACCAGCCGGGATAGGTGTTGTAACAGATTACGTCGACCTGATCGAGAAACAGGTCGGTACGGCGCTTGAATGAGGCGTAGGTGACCAGTCGTGACGGGTCTTGTTCCTTTATCAGATTAATCAGGCTTTCATAGCAGTTCCTGGCTGCTTCGATATCGCTTTGACCTTCATTCAGGAAACCGCGCATGATGATGCAGGGATGATTGTATGAAGACTGAATCATCCGGTCGGTCTGATATATCTGGGCCTGCACGAATTTTTCGTTGACGAAATGTTCCTCCTTAGGTCCCCAACCCAGACTTTCGTCAAACACCATAATACCGTATTCGTCGCAAAGATCAAGGAAGCGGCGGTCCTGGGGGTAATGCGAGCCCCGGACAAAGTTGCAGCCGAGTTCTTTAAGTAGTTGAATATCCGCGACCAGTTGGGCGTCCGGCAGAGCCGGGCCGAATTGCGGGTGTGCCTCGTGTCGGCAGAACCCGAGCAGCTTGACCGGACTGCCGTTGAGCAGGATTTCGTGATTCTCCGCTTTGACTTCGCGCAGGCCGAACCTGACGACAATGTCATCCTGGCCGGTTTGCACTTGCAACCGGTGCAGGGCCGGGGAGTCGGGACTCCATATTTTTGCGTCCGGAACCTGCGTCTTAATGTAAACGGTCTTCTGCTCGACTTTTTGTTCAGGATACAGTTCAGGTCTTTTGTCATCAAAGGTCAATTCAAGATCAGTGATGTTCGGGACCGAGCCGTTGAGGATAACTTTTATCTCAACTTCCCCGGCGTTTATATCGATTGGCGTGACATGGCATGATTCGATATAACACGCCGGCAGTTCAAATGCGGAGACGCTGCGCAAAATACCGCCGTAATTGTAAAAGTCAAAGATGTTTTCCTGTAGTGGAGCGCGCTCTGCATCGTAGCGGTTATCGACGATCACCACAATTTCGCGCAGTGCGTTATCAGCAGCCGGAATTTCACAGGTGAACGGGATGTAAGGCGGGTGATGCGTTTTCACCAGTTGACCGTCAACACATACCATGCAATAGATGCCGACAGATTGAAATTCAATCATTCCCGGGGTTCCCGGTGATATTTTCAGTTCAGTCCGATACGCGGCGGTTCCGCGCAGGCCGGAATAGGCCGGGAACGCGTCAAAAGCTGACGGGACCGGCAGTTTGTCGTCGTATTCTATCTTGTCGGGTTCGATCGTATTCAGGTCGATATTGGTTCCGAGGAACTTGAAGTCCCATAAGCTGTCAAGAGACGTGGTGACTCTATCGCAATGATAAGGATAAGTAAGCATTTTATTTTCCGTCAGATGTTTATGGTTATAATCCCGCCGGGCTGGATTGTCGAGTTAATGTAGTTGTCCGACTCCGGAATGTCAAGGCTGCCGGAGACGGCAAATGCATTCGGATTGAAAAGGCGTATTTTATTGTTTTGCAAAGAAGAGTAAACCGCTCCCGGCATCGATAGTCTGATTGCGCTTGATTCAGCCGGTGCGTTTTCCGAAAATTGCCGGTAGTGCGGCGGCAGGTTATATTGCTGGCCGAGCCGGACCAGTTCTCCGGCCGCGGTCAAACCGGTTAGGCCGATGGCGTAATCTACCTCATAACGCCCGTGGCACTGCCCGGAAGACGCGTCGTGCATTGTCAGATCCGCATTGATAATCCCGCAGGCTCTGAACAGGGTCAAGGTCAGCATGTCCGGAGATTCGTAAGTGAACTCGTAAAGCCCGCGATTCAGCAGAACGAGAGAATCATTTGCTGATGACGCGGCGACCAGATACTGCATATCGCGGCAGAAACAGTTGCGCTGAACCTGACCTTTGATCACTTCTTCACGGTCATTGAACGGGATTGGCTGGCGAGTAACAAAATCAAATGGTGTGTGCGCCCTGACCAACGGCATGTCTTGCGGCAGCGGCATTTCGGCGCTGAGTCGGTAATCGTCTTTGCTGTTTTCAAGAACGAATCCGATATCGACATAATCCATATCAGCACCCAGCTTGAAATCAAAAGTTACCGGCATGGCGTCAATTGCGGCGTACAACCTTACCGTTATTTGCAGCGGGCCGTTTTCGATCACCTGCAGTTTGCCCGGAGTCACAAACATTTTTTCGGAGCCGGGAATTGAATGATAGAGGTCGCCTGAATCGGATACTTTTACAAGCCGGTTCAGATTTTTCAGCTTGCGTCCGGTTACGGCATGCTCGAGGTCTATCGACCCGTCGTGACGGATGGTCGCGGTTATCAGTTGATTGCTGATTGTTACTTGCGTCGTGGATATTGCCAGCGACAATTTAGTTGATAGAGCTTTTTCGACTTTATCACAAACGGCATAAGTGGTCAGGCCCAGTCCCTCATCGAATTCGACCGGACCGGCTGTCACTTTATAACGTTTGATATTTTCCAGTGTCGGATTGATGTCACGATGGAAACGGCGGCGTCTGGTTTCTGTCATGTTACTGATCTGTAACGGATATTCCCGGTTGCCGCGCCGGAGTGACGCCGGAACAAAATCGCTGTCGGACGGGACCTCAATTACCGCATTGAGCATACTTTTATATGAGTGCGGCAGCGGGTTGAAAACGGAAAGATAAAGCGATAAGGCCACTGATTCCATCTCCGGATCGCGTCCGGTCAAAGCATTCCAGGCTTCCCTCGTTACGCCTTCAGCCAGTTCGATACAGCGTTCTTCCCGGGTAGTGAAGTCGCGGGCGACATCATTGGCGTGGCAGCCGCAGACCGTGTCATGAAAACGATTTTTAAGTAGCAGTTTCCAGGCGCGGTCGAGAAATCCCGAAAGATTCGTTCCGGTCAGCGCGTGTAACGGTTCGGCATAGTTGATCAGGGAGTTTTCCCCCTTTCGGATCAATACTTTTTGCGGCGGCCTGCTTGATAAGGTTGCGTCAAGACGCGGCGCGTAGCTGAGTTCTCCAACCAGTAATGCTCCGTTTTTAGCGGTTTTTCTCGCTTCAGCAAGATATTCCCGCAGGGAACCGTGACGAAACTTGAAGCCCGGAAACTGGTCAGCGAGTTTCTCAAGTTTTTCGGCTAGCGAGGTGGTCGGCAGGGAATGATCGATGCCGTTCATCATCAAAACGGAATCGCCGCCGGAATATTCGACAACAACCGGAAAAGTGTGATCAATGCGTTCGCGCTGGTGTTTCATGCTGCCGTGATACGGCTGGACCTTGCCCAACCCCGAAGCGCAGGAATACCCTTGAACCAGGCATATCGCGGTTACTTCCGAACCGTCCGGTGATTGCCAGCGGTTTTCAATTTGGGTAATATCGCGATTATCGCAGCCGCGCCAGAACACCGCCGAGTCAATATTAAATTCCCGAAGAATCTGCGGCATTTGCGAGATATGGCCGAACGTGTCCGGCAGATACCCGATCAGATTTTTCTGGCTGTAGCGTTCCATATCGGCGATGCCCAGTTCCAGGTTTTTGAAAATGGCTTCGCCCCCGGTTAAACGTTCATCAATTTGGATATAATGCGGCCCGATCAGAATTTTGCCGCTTCGCAGAGCGGCTTCCAGACGTTCCCGGTTTTCCGGTCGCAATTCCAGATAGTCTTCTATCGCAATCGTCTGGCCGTCGAACCAGAACGAATGGTATTCGGGTTCGTTGTCGATAATATCAAGCAGTTCGTCAAACAGCCTGGCCAGCCGAAAGGACCAGCGTTCTTTGCAGTAGTACCACTCCCGGTCCCAATGGGTGTGGGAGACCATTATCACCTGGCGGGATGAATTATTTGGGGCCAATTTGATCACAATCACTTTTTCTTCTTTTTAGTTTTCGCTTTCACAATGACGACATCTTTCAATTTTACATCCTTGAATACATTGTCTTTGACTACGGCCCGGTCGCCGGCGTAGCAATTATACAGCCATATGCCGTTGGCGGCGGTTGATTCGATTTTGTTGCCGGTAATGACCGGGGTGAAACGGCCGCCGGTGCGCCGTTCGGGTGAAGTGCCGTAAAAACAACTTATCGCCCCGCGCATGAAAGATAGCTTGCCGGAGGCGCAGTTGATCATAGTGTTTCCGGTTATCCGCAGTTTTTCCAGCGGGAATATCGCGTTGACGTAGTAGGCGGCGATTCCGGCCTGGTAGGCGTTTGACACCCGGTTGCCGGAGACCTTTATTTCTGTTCCGTAGCAAACGGAAATTCCCTGGCCCTCGCGGGTACCGTTTATTTTACAACCTGTGATGTCGATAAAACGGGGCATTCTGGCGATACCGCCGATGCTGCCGATATGGATGCCGTGGTCGCGGCTGTTGATTATTTCGCAGTTGCGTACGGTGATCTGCCAGCCGCCAAGAATGTTCATGCCGATTTGATTGGCGTTAATCACTTTGCTGTTCTGGATCAGAACCGAGGTGCAGGCGTCGAAACGCAGGCCGTAACCGATCGAATCCTGAGACGTGACGTTGTCGATGACCACGCCTTTACAGGCAACCACATCCAGCGGAGTGCGGTTTTTTCGATGATAGGATTTACCGGTAGCTTTCAACGTCAGGTTGGTGATAGCAATATTTTCAAGTCCGATCAACCTCAGTCCTTCATGGTTCATCGAGGGAAACAGCAGAATGCTTTTCGCTCCTTCGCCAGTGATCTTGATATTCTTCTTGTCTTTGATAAGCAATGTGTGCTTGATGCAGGTGAACGGTAGCGTATCCTGTCCGGCCAGCGGCTTGAGGAGATAGGTTCCGGCCGGGATTTTCAGGATGCCGCCGACCGGGGGCAGGGCGGCTATCGCTTTGCAAAAGGCCGCCGTATCCGAGGTTATACTATCGCCCCTGGCTCCGAATTGCCTGACATTGATTGTCTGCCCGGCTGCTTTGAAGAGCGGGAGCCGGCCTTTTGAGCCAGGTGCTTTGGCGGTGCGTGCTGCAAGGTAGATGTCGGTATAACCGGATGAGGCTTTTTTCAGTTCAAACCCTTTGAGGATGGCCAGACTTGAGTCACGGCCTTTTTTGACTAGTTTGGTTATATCTTTCTCGAGAGAGCTGTTTTTATTTACTTCAGCCGGGGTGTCAATAACGTTGCCGCTGCATTCAGCCAGTTCAACCTTGTTTGCCGTTTTCAGACTGAAATCATGGTTTCCGATAATTTTATTGTTTTTTAAAGTAACGTTTTTCAGGTAATCTTTTTGAGTTTTTGGCGCCAGTACCAGGCCGCCGTTCATATTTCCGGCGATAGTATTGCCGGAGATGACCAGACCGTTGATCTTGTTGTAACGCGACAGGTTGATGCCGTTTGATGCGGTTCCCAGAATCAAATTATCGCTGATTGTCATATTGTTCTGTTTGACATATCCGGCTATAGCGCCGTTGTAGCGATGACCGAGTAAACGGTTTGACGGTTTGCAATGCAAATCGGTCCGGATAAGCGTGTTATCTGTTATGATCCAGTTTTCCGAGGTTATATCCGGCTTGAAATTAGCAAACCCGACCTTGTGAAGCAGTACTCCGACCATGCCCTGGGACTCGATCCAGTTGCCGATGACCTTATGTGAATAGCCGCTGATGGCAATGCCGCGTCCCCAGCCTTTATTGTAAACCAGAGTATTATAGAGAAATGCGTTGTTCTTGGCCGGACCGGCTTTCATGTATAAACCGGAAAAACCGTCATCGTTATTGCATTCAATATAGTTATATGCGGCAACAATGTCTGTGCATGAATCGAACTTGATAGCGTCGGCCCCGGTGTTTCTGACGTCGCAATCGACGACCCATGCATCGGAGTTGCCGCCCCAGAAACAGATAGGTATCCGCCCCTGGTCACAGGTTACGTTGATGACCTGAACCCCTTTATTGCCGCCGAACGCCAGAGAGAAAACCCCTTCGCCTATGCGTGGACTGCGCATTCCGAAAAACGGAAAAATGGAGAAGCTCAGGTCGCGGATGGAGATATTTTCACACTGACCGAAGTTCCACAGGTATGGTCCCGGGTCTCCGGTATATTTTATCCCGTCATAGTCGGTAATAATGATTGTTTTCTCCGGCCCGGCTCCGACAAAATGAATGTTTTTCAGTTCCATTCTTTTCCAGGCAAAACGATCCTGAATTTTCTTTCGGTCCGAAATCGGGTTCCTGAACCGGTATATCCCGGCCGGAATATAGACAATTCCGCCGCCCTTGGTCTTGAGTTTTTCAAGCGCTTTGTCAAATGCCGGTCCGCACAATTCTTTGCCGGTGTTGTCTGCGCCGCACTCAAGCACATTGACCAGCGGCATGTTTTCCCAGTTCAAACGCGGGATCTTTTCAAGTCCCTTGCGATTATAGAACGAGTCCGGCAGATTCTTGACCGGACCGGCCAGCAACGACAGCGCGGCGCAAAAAGCCGTTAAAACTGTAAACAATTTCATTTATTTCTCCAATTCTATTGTATATTAGACTTATGCAAAACTATTAGTTGCACCATGACTAGCGAAGTCAACACATGAAGAAGTATTTAAATTTTCAGCATAAACTGAAAAATAAATAAACTTTTTCGTGACTTTTCGTGGTTAATATTTGCATTTCTCATGACTCATGTTGCATATCCGAATATATACTTAATTTATATAATTAAAATAATAACCTTACTTCTTTTTCTTCTTTTTAGGTGGAGCCTCCTTTATGACGATTTTTTCGAGCTTGATCTTTTTAAAGATATTATTCTTGACAATCGCACTGTTCCCGACGTCACAATTATAAAGCCAAATTCCGTTTGCCGGGGTAGTATCGATGGTGTTTCCGGTAATTACCGGCAGAAAACGCCCCTTGCTGCGGCGTTTCCGGGCCGGAATGTTCAAGCCGCTGATCGCGCCGCGCATGATTGCGTATTTGCCAAAATCGCAATTGGTCAATGTATTGCCGGAAATAAATATTTTTTCAAGCGGAAAGATCGGGTTGACGTAATAGGCGGCAATCCCGGCGTGATAGGTGTTAGTTATTTTACAGTTCCGGACTTTGATCTCCGTGCCGCTGTTTAATGAGATGCCTATTCCCTCACGGGTTCCAGAGATTTTGCAGTCAACAATGTCGATAAACATCGGCATTCTGGCGATGCCGCCGATACTGCTGATATTTATACCGTGGTCGCGGGTGTTGAAAACCTCACAATCTTTGACCGTGACCTGCCGGCAGCCGAAAAGATTAATGCCGATCTGATTTGCGTTTTTTACCGTACAATTTTTGAGCAAAACTGATGTACTGGCATCGAAACGCAGACCGTAGCCAATCGCGTCCAGACTGGTTACTTTTTCCAATATCACGTTCTTGCCGGCGACGATGTCCAGTGGTGAACGATTTTTGCGGTGATAAGATTTTCCTGTCGCTTGCAGCGTCAAGTTGCGAACTACCACGTTTTCAAGTCCGATCAACCTCAGCCCTTCATGGTTCAGGGACGGAAACATCAAGACGCTTTTCGCGCCTTCGCCGGAGATCGTGACGTTCTTTTTATCTTTTATAAGAACAGTGTGTCTGATGCAGGTGAAAGGTAATGAGTCCTGTCCGGGAATCGGTTTGAGCAGATATTTCCCGGCCGGAATTTTCAAAATACCGCCGTCTTCAGGCAGGGCGGCAATTGCTTTCATAAAAGCGGTTGTATCAGATGTTTTTCCGTCTCCCGCTGCTCCGAATGTCCTGATGTCGATAACCGGTCCAATGCTCCTGACAACCGGACCTTTTTGCGATACCGGAGGCTTTGCGGTACGGGCCGTTTTGTAGATATCCATGTATTCCGGAACGGCTTTACTTACTGGTACTTTTTTTGCCATCGGCAGCAGTTTGGGGCTGTCCTGTATTGAAACCGGTTTGTCGACCGCGTTGTTTTGAAAAAGCGTATTCGTTATATTGCCGCGCATAAAAATGCTACCTGCCAAATTGCCGGCAATCGTGTTATCCGCAAGTTTACAGTTTTTCATCGACCCGCCGTTCTTGATGCTGAAGTACAACCCGTACTCGAGACAACCCTCGATCCGGTTGCCGGCAAAAATAACATCGTCGGCTTTCGGTTTTTTGAAAAAAGCAATACCGTTCGTGCCGGAACCGAAAATTTTATTATTGCTTATTTTAACATCATTTACTGCCGCCAGACAAGATACCGCGCCGTAGCGGCGACTCCCTTTCAGGTTGTTCTCCGCAATTCCCTGAAGATCGGATCTGATAAGAGTGTTGCCGGCAATTGTAAAATCCGTACAACCGTAACCAGTCTTCTTGTTCTTCCTGAGATCATGCAGCAGAACCGAGGCGGAACATTGCGACTCGATCCAGTTGCCGATTACTTTGTGTCCCTTGCCGCTGATGGCGATGCCGCGTCCCCAGCCCCGGTCGTAAACTATCGTATTATACAGAAATGAATTGTTGACGGCCGGTCCCGCCTTCATTTCCAGACCGGAAAAGCTGTCATCGTTACTCCATTCCACGTAATTGTAGGCGGCTACCGTGTCGCATGAAGAATCGAACTTGATGGCGTCGGCTCCAGTATTCCTGACATCGCAGTCAACCACCCAGGCATTGGTGTTTGCGTGCCAGAAACAGATTGGAATTCGTCCCTGGTCACAGGTTACGTTAATAACTTGAACGCCTTTGTTATTGGCGAACGCGAGGGAAAACACGCCTTCGGCCATTCTCGGCGAACGCATTCCGAAAAACGGAAATATCGAGAAACTCAGGTCGCGGAACGAGATATTTTCAGAATCCCTGACCATCCATAAATAAGGAGCGGGATCTCCCGGATATTTAACTCCGTCGTATTCGGTAATGATAATGGTCTTTTCCGGTCCGGCTCCGACAAAATGGATATTCTTTAAATCTTCGACGAGCCATGAATACCGGTCATCAATTTTTTTATGATCCGATATCGGGTTTCTGAAACGGTATTTCCCGGCCGGAATATAAACGACTCCTCCGCCTTTGGCCTTAAGTTTCTCGCACGCGTTTTTGAATGCCGGGCCGACCAGTTTTTTTCCGGTGTTGTCTGCGCCGCAGTCAAGCACATTGACCAGTGGCATTTTTTCCCAGTCAAGACGGGGCATGTTTTGAAGTCCTTGACGGGCGTAAAATGAATTAGTGAGATTGGTGACTTGAGCTGTTGCCAGTGAAACATACAGGCACAGTCCGAGTGTGCCGATAATTGACCGCATGATAGTTAATTCTTTCTGTAAATCGATTTAGTTAACCGGTAATATGATTGTTTCGTAGGGAGAATCGTAGAAACGTCCTTTATAGAGATAGCCATATCGCTGTTTGTCCATGATCGCATGGCCGTCGACAAAGAGCATGCCGCCGCGTCCGCTGTGATTGAGTCCGAAGCAGTCCTGGTTGGCCATGCCTTTGCCTGAAAACAAATCAGCGCCGTTTGACGTCAATCCCGTCTTCTGCAAAGAGTCGAAAATCAGCAGAAATTCTGACGGACTGCGATCATGATATACCTGACTTGCAATGCCTTGCGCGGCGTTGCCGGTATCCTGCATTTTTGAGCCGAACAGTTTGAAAAAAGTAGAGTATGTAACAGAACTTTTCTTGCAGCCGCGCATTGAATAAACCATGATCGGCTTTTTCCAGACTTTGGGATAGGCTTCAGGGCAAACCAGCGCGTAGGGCCTGTTTGCTTTAGGTTCCGGTAAATAGTTATTTTCGATCATGGTTTTCGACCAGTATCTGTCGCTGCTGGTAGAGTAATAGGATGGACTGGCTTCAGGAGTATAATCGCCTGAATCTCCCATGTAAAGCGCAATTGCGCTGCCGGCTTGTTTAAGGTTGTTGAGGCAGGTAGCCGATTTTGCTTTGTCCCGGGCTTTGTTCAGGGCCGGCAGCAGCATCGAGGCGAGAATTGCAATGATTGCGATTACTACCAGGAGTTCAATCAGTGTGAATTGTTGGTTTTGGCGACTTTTCATTTCTTTCTCCTTCTTCTTGACAGTTTTAACTAATATAAGAACAATTAACTTAATTAATTTAATTGACAACAATACCTTTGTCGCCGGTTGACTCCCCGAGGAACAACTGGGGGCTGTCCGGTTCCAGCAGAATCGATCCGTCCCATTCGGCTTCAGCCTGCTTCATCCATTCGATAGTCAAAGACAGATAGTTTCTTACGTCCTTTCCTTCCAGGCTGGTGATTGAGGGCTGGAGATAACGATTCATCTCTTCGCCATTTACCGCGGAGATCAAAACATCTTTTCCAACTTTTAAGCCGGAATCGATGCAGGCGCGACTGGTCCCGATTGCTCCGGTGATGCTGCAGCAGAACAATGCCTGAGGTTTGCGTTTTGCCTTTTTCAGGTAATCCGCAGTCAGTTTGTAAGCGTTTTGCACTGCATAGGTCGACGGCTTGATATCCGAGGTGATCAAATCTCCGTCTACCTGGTTCAACCGCCGCCACAGGTTCCATTCCCTGATCCGCAGTTCCGTTGATGAATTCATGGGCTGGCCGCAAACGCACTCGACCCGTTTCACGCCTTTTGTTTTGTAAATGTCCAGCAGGCGGCGGATATGCGAAGCCGGGAACGGGTTGATCGAGACGATTCCAGCCCAGCTGTAATCATGTCCCAGGATAACCAGCTTGGGACAATTGGTCATACGTTCAACCAGTTTACCCGGAAAAGTCTGGGCTCCCGGCAGCATAAATACTCCGTCGAAGTTTTCTATTGCTTCGATTATCGCCGGGTCGTCGTCATGGACATAATCGATCGGCCGCAGGCTTGCGCCGTGTCGGGCCACCTCTTTTTCAAGGTTGTTGCGCCATATCTGCAATTCGGATGACGGCCACGACGGGGCCAGAAAAGCAAGTTTGGTTTCCGCCGCCTTGATCGAGTCGCAAATCTCAATCCGACCATTGTCTTTGCGCTTGAGAATACCGCGTTCGATCAGATGGGTAATTGCTTTGCGGGCGGTCATTCTGGATACCCCGATTTCCGTCGCCATGCGGTTTTCGGTCGGCAGTTCCTGATTATAATAATCGCCGTGACTGATGCGTTTTTCCAGCAGTTCGGATATTTGCTTGTATTTTGCCAATCTCAATCCTTTTATTATCAAGAAGTGAAGTATATAAACAAACAATTGATGTTAATATTTGTACAATTATTGTATAACTTTATTATATATGATTGATAGCAAAAAAGCAACAGGCAAAAGGAAAAAATTCAAAAAAAATCCGATTGATAGCAAAAGAAAACAGATAGACAATATCTAAAATCCCAATGTTTTATGTCTTGTTTAATTATTTTGTTATTAATTATTTATATCTTTTTATTAAATCACATGATCGTTAATTATTTAGTTTGTCGATAAAAAAAGATCAGGATGAAAAACAAAAAATCCCGGTCTGAACTGGCAGACCGGGATCATATTGATATAGCAGTTTATTCGAGATTGGTTCCGACATCACCACCGGTATCGGTATAACCGTCGTTGCGTGACTGTAAATACTTCTGCATGTTTTCCTGCTCGATTTCACGAACGTCAAGTACGTATTCGGCCCGCTTGTCCTGCCGGAGCTCGGTTGTCGCCTGGCCACTGGCATTCTTTTCCGGGAAGATAAGGTCATCCGGCTTTATTTTGATATCGGTGGAGACTCCGCCTAAACCGAATTTCGGGTCATTTTCCAGATTTATGCCCATTTCAACCAAACGTTTCCGCAGTTTTTGCACATCAAGCGCGCGCGGCGTAACGCCGTCTTTGAGCGATAGCGCGGCGGCGGTTCCGGCGGCTTGTCCCATGTTCAGGCACTCCAGTACCAGACGATTGCCGCTTTGCGCCATAAAGTCAGATGAGAAATTACGTCCGGCCACCAGCAGATTATCGACTTTCAGTGTGACCAGTGCCCGGTACGGCACTTCGCGCCAGTTGCCCGGATTGACGTAACGTTTTTCGTCTTCACCCTCGGCATTTTTACGGACGATGTGTTTAATGTGCCCGACCTCGGTAGGATGATGAGCGTCAAAGGCGTGCATACCACGCATGATCGCGTCATCAAAATGCGAACCGTTGACCAGGTCGTCGCCGGTCATTTTGTATTCGCACATGATCCGGCGGGAATCACGGACCCCCAGCATCGGGGCGGTATCGATCAGCCAGGCTTGTTTGAAGCCTGGAATCCGCTTTTTACAGAATTCGATCACCCACTGGCACTGCTGACGCTGTTCCACCAGTTGGCGGGTCAAGTCTTCGCCGTCCAGACAGCGGCATTTGCGGCTATGGGCATAACAGATAAACAGTTCCTGATGTTTCGGATCGCGTCCGGGCACTTTGACCACCCAGTTGACGCGTTTATCGATCATATACGGATATTCGCCGGTTTCAACAGCTTCTTTGATCTGTTCCAGCCAGTAAGTCGACATTCTCGGAACCGTGGCGTATTCCTCCATGTCGACATTGCCGACATGCATGACCAGCGAGGTCGCCTGATTGTAATCGTTCAGTTCGGGACATCCTGCCTCATACGGGACGCCGGCAAATGCGGAAACGTCTCCGTCGCCGGAAGCGTCGATTACCCGTTTGGCTTTGATCGCCTGGATACCGCCTTTGTTAAAGATAACCACACCGGTGATCTTGCCGTCTTCCACAATCGAATCGATAACCGAGGTGTTGTAAAGCAGTTGGACGCCATCTTTCAAGAGCATCTGCTCGAGGATCACTTTGGTTTTTTCAGTATCGACAAAACGCCCCTGAACCCCGCCGATCTGCTGCAAAACATGGAACAGTTCATAGGCGATTCCCTCGATATAGCTGAATTTCAGGGCCACATAGCCCATTGTCACCAGTCCGCCGAGGGCGGATTGCTGTTCGACAAGCATGGTTTCCGCGCCGTTCCGGGCCGAACACAAAGCCGCGCCGAATCCGGCGTAACCGCCGCCGACTACCAGAACTTCCACCTCTTTTACAACGGGAATTTCCCGTTCTTTCATACAAATTGAAGCCGTCATAACCATATTCCTTTCTTTTCAGGTTTTGACCGTTTACATATATTTTTTATATTTAGTTAAAACAGATTGCTTCTGTGTATTAATCAATATCTTGTAAATCAGCGGACAAATGGCGCGCGGCGTTGCGAAGCGCTTTTTCAATCTTTTTTGCGTGTTCACCTTGATATCTGAAGCCCGGCACGCTGATTCCGAGCGCCAGTTGTTCCCCGGCAACTGGAACCGCAATAAAAACCGCCTGTCCGTCCACGCTTTTTCTAAAGTCGATTCCGGCTTCCCGAATCTTACGGAGTTCGTCTTCCAGATCCTCACGGCTGTTTATGCCGGGCCAGTCTTCAGGTTCCGGCAGGCCCACTATTTTGATGATCTTGTCGCGCAGGTTCCGGGACGCGTGGGCCAGCAGAACATGTCCGGTGGCGTTGCGGTAGAATTTCATTTCACCCAGCACCCGGTCATTGATTCTGACTGTCTGGTTGGAATGGATCAGCAGCAGTTGCCGGTACTCAGTTCCGGAAATGGCGGCCACGGTTACCGATTCATTCAGTTCCGCTACCAGAGTTTCCGCCGCTGACGTTATCAAGGAACGGGCATTTTCTTCGTTACGGCGCGCTTTAGTCAGCTCAAACAGCATCGGTCCCAGATGATAACGGTTATCGGCGCTTTTGTCGAGGAAGCCTACTTCAACCATTGATTTCAACGTCAGATAAAGAGCCGGTTTTTTCATGCCGGTGGCCAGGGTCAACTCTTTCAGTGAGCAGGGTTCATGCTCACTGACCAGTTGCATTATCAACGCCGTTTTTTCAATTACCGATCCCATTATTGACTCTTTGTTTAAAATAATTAAACTTATTTAATATATTTAAATATACGTGTGATGATTGATATGTCAACCTTTGTAATAAAGTTTTTTAACGTATTTTGCATTTTTCATGGGTTGTCTTAAAATTAAAAGATGATATATTCCTGCTAACAAGTTCCGCTGTGAAACGGAAGTACGGTGAAACTCCGTCGCAGACGCGCTACTGTAACCGAAAATTATTCCTGCCAATGTCACTGTGAAAATGGGAAGGCGTTGAAATGCCAGGTTCGGAAGCCAGGAGACGACACAGTGGAAAAGAGCATGACTGTCTCGCGAACAGACGGGCAAACGCAAATAGCGGAGGAACCTTTTCAGGCAATTCCGTTGCTGCTTGTTCCAATTCGAGATGTTGATGCTCCTTTTCATTCTAAAAAAAAGAAAGGAGACAACAGAATGAAAAAACATATTTCAGGGTTCCCGAGAATCGGGGCTCAGAGAGAGCTTAAAAAGGCTCTCGAATCTTTCTGGAAAGGCGAAAGTACGCTTGAGGAGCTTTCCGCCTGCGGTGCTTCTCTGCGCCATAAACACTGGTCCCTGCAGCAAAACGCCGGTTTGAGTTGGGTTGCCACCGGGGATTTTTCCATGTATGACAAGATGCTGGATACCAGTGTTATGCTTGGATTGCTGCCCGAACGTTTCAGTCACCTTACTTCCGATGACATGGAGGCTTATTTCAAGCTGGCCCGGGGTGACGTGCGGAACAATATTCCGGCCATGGAAATGACTAAATGGTTCAATACCAATTATCATTATATCGTCCCGGAAATCGGCGCCGCCAGTCGACCGAGGCTGTCGAACTGTAACATTATTACTGAAACCAAAGAAGCGGCGGCCGCCGGATTTGCTCCTAAACCGGTCCTGATCGGACCGATCACTTACCTGGCGCTGAGCAAAGGCGTTGACGGTTACGACCCGTGGGTTCAGCTTGACGCGATAGTCGAGGTATACGTTGATGTTATTTCCCGGCTGTCCGAATATTGTGAATGGATTCAGCTGGACGAACCGGTCCTTGCCGCCGGACTGCCGCCGGCGGGCCGGGATAACTTCATTAGAGTGTACGACAGCTTGAACACGGCGGCGGAACAAACCAAATTGCTGCTTGCCGTATATTTTGACGTTCTGGATGATAATCTTGATCTGGCTCTGGCATCCGGTTGCGCCGGGCTCCATTTAGACCTGGTACGCGGCGGGGCAAACCTGGATGACGTTCTGGACCGTTTTCCGGCGGATATGATGTTTTCGGCCGGAGTGGTTGACGGCCGGAATATTTGGAAGAACGATTTTGAAGCTTCGCTTGGACTGCTTAATAAGATCAAAAACATGCTTGGCGACCGGGTGATGGTCAGTTCAAGCTGTTCGCTGCAGCATGTTCCGGTGGATCTTGACGGCGAAAGCAAGTTGGCTCCGGAGTTGAAAGACTTAATGGCGTTTGCCGTGCAGAAATGCGGGGAGATCGATGTGCTTGGAGCTGTCTCTGCCGGAGAATTACGAGAGCAGGAAATGACGGCCAACCAAGATTCGATGCGTCGTCGTCGCCACAGCGCCGGGGTTCATAATGACGCGGTTCGCGAACGCGCGGCGTCGGTAGATGCCGCCATGTATCGCCGGGCGAGTGCTTATCCCGAACGCAAGCAGGCCCAGGCCTGGTTGGAACTGCCGCTTTTCCCGACCACTACCATTGGTTCGTTTCCGCAAACAAAAGAGATCCGGAGCATCCGCCGCTTGTTCAAACAGGGCGGAGTTACCCGGGATGAGTATCAGAAATTTATGCGGGCGGAGATTGCCGATGTGGTGGGCAAACAGGAAGAACTTGATCTGGATGTTCTGGTTCACGGCGAACCGGAACGGAATGATATGGTCGAGTATTTCGGTCAGCAGCTGGACGGGTTCTGTTTTACGGAAAACGGCTGGGTGCAAAGTTACGGCAGCCGCTGCGTCAAGCCGCCGGTGATCTTCGGAGACGTTTCGCGTCCGCGTCCGATGACGGTCGATTGGATCAAATACGCGCAATCCCTGACCCGGAAACCGATGAAAGGCATGTTGACCGGACCGGTGACGATTCTCTGCTGGAGTTTTGTGCGAGACGATATTCCCCGTTCCGAGGTATGCAAGCAGCTCGCACTGGCGATTCGCGATGAGGTCAACGATCTGGAACAAGCCGGGATCAAAGTGATTCAGATTGATGAAGCCGCGCTCAGTGAAGGCATGCCGGTTAAAAAACGTGACCGCGACGTTTACCTGAAATGGGCGGTCGACGGATTCAAACTGACTACTTCCGGCGTGGCCGATTCAACCCAGATCCATACCCACATGTGCTATAGCGAATTCAATGAGATTATCGGGGCGATCGCGGCGATGGATGCCGATGTCATCAGTATTGAGTCGAGCCGCAGTAAAATGGAACTGCTTGATGCTTTTCGCGATTTTGAATATCCGAATGAGATCGGGCCAGGCGTTTATGATATTCACAGTCCGCGTATTCCGACGGTTGAGGAGATGGTTGAACTGCTCCGTAAAGCCTGTGAATATATTCCGGCCGAACGGCTCTGGGTAAATCCGGATTGCGGTTTGAAAACCCGAAACTGGGAAGAGGTTATTCCGGCTTTAAGGAATATGGTCGCCGCCGCGCGGGAATTGCGCGCGAGCGGGAAATGAAGTCAAAATACCCCCGTCTTTGGCGGGGGCGTTACAAACATGATCAGCGCCTTTGCGGCGCTCTTAAAAATAAAATTTGGCATAGTAATGATTAGTAATAACAGCCTGACCTCTGTTCAGCAGAAAAACGGCAGAAAATTTTTCAACCTGTTCAATTTCACTAACGGCTTATCCTATATCTGCGTTGGTGAAACGATTATTATCCTGTTCGCGATCAGGATGGGCTGTCCGGACTATTGTATCGCGGTTATCGGTTCATTGTTTTTTCTAAGCAATTTTTTCATGCCTCTGGGTAAAACGATAATGGCCAGAATTGGCGCGGTCAAGACCATATCGCTTTGCTGGTGGCTACGTAATACCGCAATTCTGCTGCTGGCGGCCGCGCCGTTGTTCAGTTATCTTTTTTCCCCGGTGGTGATTCCATTTATTTTTATTGCCGTAACCAGTTTATTTTACAGCTGCCGTTCTGTGGGCCTGATCGGGTTCAGGCCGATCATGAAGTCGATAACCACACCGGAAAATCGCGGCAATTTCAGCTCGATCAGCAGCGGTTTGTTCTATTTGGCCAACCTGATTATGCTGGCGCTGGTTATTCTGGTTATGAGTATCAGTCGTTCGACCGGGGTGTTTATCGGCATTATTGTCTTCGGGGCCGGTTTGGGGCTTGCCGCTACCTTATTCATGAGCCGGATCGAGGAACCGGATGAAATCAGAATATCCGCGCGGCAGCCGATTTTTGCCGATATGCTGCTGACTTTGTCCAATCCTATGCGGTTGCGGCAACTGGCCGCGAACTGTGTAGTCAATTCCGCAATCGCCCTGACTGTACCGATCTCAATGCTGGCCCTGAAAAAGGGCTACGGTATCGACGACAACCTGGCCCTTTATTTTTCCCTGCTGCAGATTCTCAGTTCCGTGGCGATTTCTTATGTTCTCAGTATGCTGGCCGGAGTGACCGGGCCGCGTCCTCTTGCCATCCTTTTTTATTGTCTGATGATCTTTCTCTGTTTGTTCTGGGTGCTGGCCCCGGCTGATTTCAGATGGTACTACATGATTTGCCCGTTCATTCTCGGCGGAGCGGCGGTAATCGGGGTCAATGCTTCGATGACTCATTATTTCCTCAATACCATTCCGGGCAAAGAGCAAGTTGCCGCGTCGTTGAGCATTTACGCGATGGCCGGTTTGATTTCCGGTTTTATCGGTTCTTTTATCGGCGGCGGCCTGCTGGAATACCTGAGTTCTCTCGCGATGCCGCAGATGCAAATGTTCAAATTGTATTTTCTCTTTATCATGGGAGTTTTGATCCTTGGTTTGATTCTGGTTATTCGCCTGAAACCGGTGGCTGACTGGAGAGTCGGCCGGGTTCTCAGCCTGTTGATTGCGCCCCGGGACATGATCACGTTATTTACTCTGAACCGGATCAAACTTGAGGATGGACCGGAACGTGAGTCGGAAAATATCAACCGGCTTCATAAGTTCGGGTCGGATCTTTCCGAGGAAAGTTTGTTGTCGTTTCTGGATTCCCCGAAGTTTTCACTGCGCGGCCGTGCGATAACCGCGTTGCGGGATATGCCGCTTGGCGAACATGCGGTCGAAGTTCTGCTTCGGGAACTGGAGGAAGGCGAATATACCACCGCGTATATTGCCGCGGAAATTGCCGGTGACAAAAAGTTGTATGAAGCGGTCGAACCATTGAGGAACTGTCTGAACTCCAGAGACTTTTATTTACAGGGAAAATCCATGCTGGCGTTGACAAAACTGGACGATCGCGAATCATTTCCCGTTATCAAACGGATTTTCAAAGAGACCGATAATCCCCGCCTGATCATTCACGGTTCTGCCGCCATGACTGTTATCGACGACGAAGAAGGTTTGCGGCTGCTGCTGGAAAAGGCGGTCATGCCGGAGCTTCCGCAAAAGGTTCTGTATGAGATTATCTACTGCATAACCCTGCTCCTCGGGCAGGGGGATGAAATCTATAAATTCCTGAAAATATTCAGCAAGGACCGCTCACAGGCTATGGAGCTTTTGCTGGCAACTTGCGGGCGCAAACAGATTGCTGGAAAAGAGACCGGACAGCTTATCAGCGCATTTGTCGACCGGCGGATTACCGAATCCGAAATAATTGGACTTCTGGTCAATGCATTCCGGGAGAGCGACAATCCGAAACATAGGGTGATCAGTGAGTTCCTGATCTCGCATCCGGCTGGTGATGTGCCGCAGGAATTACTGTTGTCTCTGCTTCCCGCGGCGCTTGAAGCATCGACAGACTAAACGGTCAAGCTTTTCCCTGTAATATTATGGTTCCGGTTGGAGTTAAAAGACTGCGATTCTCTTGATATAAACACTAATGCTCAAAGAGATTGTGACGGAATCATCCAGTTGAAAGTCCGGTGGAGGACGAGAGGCCCTCGAGCCGCCCGTTTGCGCGGCATGTCCGGCTCAACGGCGTTTCGCCCTCCAGCATGTGAACAATCAGGTTAAAAAAATTGTGGCTGTTCAATTCTATGGCTATGCCCGTATGTATTTTATCCCGGGAAACCTGTCATTCAGGTCAGAAACCGAATGCTTTCAACAGCGACGGAGCCAGTTTCCACAGGCTGATTCCGGCAAGGATGCAGCAATAAACCGGGACAATGAACCGCCAGCGTTTTTCCGGAAAAACCCGGACCGCGTAGGGTGCCGCGAGGACCGCGAGCGTGCTGCCCAGCATCATTGACGGCAGCAGGATGAAGTCTATTTTTACCCCGGTATTCATCAGGAAAAACCAGACCAGAATCGAGACGACACAGACTGTTCCCTCAGACAACGCGGTAACCGCCATCATGCTTTTTGCCGGAATGCCGGACAGAATGCCGCCGATAGTCACGACCGGACCGTAGCCGCCTCCGCCGATACCTTTGTTAAAACCGGCCAGAGCCCCGAAAAACAGCATTCTGCGCGGATGATAGCTCCCGGATCTTCTTGCGTGGATGATCGAAATAACCCCCATCGCCAGCAACAGCATGCAGACATACAGCTTGATCCATACCTTTGCCAGTTTAAGGACCGCGTAAACCGATGAGATCGAGAAGATCACGGCTAT
>CAXXVV010000006.1:0-658783 GCA_963678305.2 Victivallales bacterium | reverse complement strand
TTTATCGGATGTTGATGATGAGTTGTATTCAATTCTTTTTGAATGTGAAAACAATTTACATACAGAGCATGTAATTATCTCCATAGAGACAAAAAGCCAACTGTCTGTTATGAAGTCACGAGTTGGTCAACATAAGTTTTCTACAGAAATCAAACGTATTTATGGAGGACACTGTTGTTTTCCCGGATGTAATATAAAAGATAAGCGTTTTCTTGTTTGCTCACATATTGCTAGATGGAGTGATAATGAAACCCTCAGAGGCAATTTGGGTAATGCTCTATGCTTGTGTTTACTTCATGATAAAGCCTTTGAATTGGGTCTTTTTACGTTGAATGAAAAATATGAAATTTATGTTAACCCCAAGTTAATTGAAAAAGATTCTGCAATATTTGACAACTTATTAAAGCAACATGGGCAAACAATTAGACTTGCCTGTGTCAAACCGCTTGAAGATGCTATCCTTGAGCATTGGATACGCACAAATATTGAACCTGAATAACATTATTTCAAAAAGTTATATCAGCTATTGTCTTGGATGCGTCATATTTTTGATATGTAAAGAAAGAAAAACATAAATAACAAGTTGTATATCAGTCCTGCTTTTTTTCCTGCTCTTTTTCGAGCTGACGCATGATAATTTCGGCGGGAGTTAGGTACTTCTTTTCGTTGTTACATTCTTTGCAGCAGGCGACAATGTTGCCGCGGGTGCTTTTGCCGCCGCGGGCAACCGGACTAAATGGTCCATTGTCAGCTCTTCAGGGGAAAATTTTTCACCGCAATAATGACATATGCCGCAATCGAGCTGTTCCTGCCACCATTTGGTTTTACGCAGTTCTTTGGCCTTCTGCCGTTCGCGGGCTATATGCTTTTCATCTTTTTTTATGTCTATCCAGTCATCCATTAATCAATACTCCGTTCAAAGACAAAATTTATTTATCCAGAATTGCCCCGGCAATTTTCAGGCCGTCGACTGCGGCGGACATAATGCCGCCGGCGTTGCCCGCGCCTTCGCCGGACAAGTACAAGCCGGGCAGAGAGCTTTGCAGGGATTCTTTGTCGCGGAGGAACCGGACCGGACTGGAAATATAGCTTTCAATCCCCACCAGAGTGCCTTGAGTCATAAATCCCGGAAAGACTTTTTCAAAGTATTTGAGTCCAACCCGCAGGGACCTGGTTGTTTTCTTCGGGAGCATTTCGTCGATTCTGGCCGGTTCCATGCCGAAACAGTAGCTGGTGTCTTTTTTACTCAATCCCAGATGTTCGTTGACGAATGCCGCCGCGTCCTGGGCCGGGGGCGGTATAACCGCCGCCGCTGAGAAATAGGCCTGTGATTCAAGTTCGCGAATAATCATAAACGCTTCGGCGGGAGTCGCAAAGTCTTCCTTGCTCTGGTTGACGATCAGGCATGAATTGGCAAATTTACC
This sequence comes from Victivallales bacterium, assembly GCA_963678305.2. GTDB lineage: Bacteria > Verrucomicrobiota > Lentisphaeria > Victivallales > Victivallaceae. Next base: position 657,359 of record CAXXVV010000006.1, on the reverse strand, counting down.
GTTTCGGGCAAACCGGCTCATGCCGTTGGTGGAAAAACGTCCTTCTTCCGCGGTTGACGGTACGATTATTCCACCCGGACACATACAGAAACTGCTGACGTTGCCGGCTCTTAGCTGCTTCGGCGGCCGGCTCACCAGATTATATTCCGCCGCCCCCAAACACGGGTGTGGCGTGGAGGTGCCGTATTGGGTATAATTGACCATGCTTTGCTTGTGTTCAATCCTGGTGCCGAGCTGGAAATCCTTTAATGCGTGATCTATTCCCGCCGCTACCAGATTTTCAGTCAGTTGACGTCCGCCGAGACCATGCGCGAGGATTACCGCCGGGGCATGAAGTTTTTCGCCATCGACCGTGACCACGCCGCCGCAACGGCCGTTTTCTTCAAAGACTCCGGTCACTTCACGGCCGGTTATAAAGGTTCCGCCCATGCTGATAATCTGCTCCCGGATAGATTTGACCATGCCGGGTAGTTTGTCTGAACCAATGTGAGGGCGTTTAAGATACAATATTTCCTCCGGCGCGCCATGATCGGCAAACAGCTTCAGAACAAAGCTGCCAAGCGGGTCCTTTGGTTCTCGTATAAAGTTTGCCGTCGGAATAAGCCCCGGCGCCGCCTTCGCCGATCAGAAAATTGCTGTTGACATCGAGTTTTCCAGTTTCCATGAAATGGCAAATATCGGCGGTACGGGCGGTCAACATCAAAACCGCGGTCGATTACAACCGGCTCACAACCGTAATGCGCCAGCAGCCAGGCCGCGCATAATCCTGCCGGACCTGTCCCGACCACGATTACTCCTTTGGGAACTTCTTTAGGAGAGTGGGCCGGGATGTCGGCCTCAAACATCCACTTACTGTCGTTCTGAATGAGTTTTTCGTTTTCTTGCGGGGATTCGGATAATTCAACGTGAACGGTGTAACCGATAAAAACCGCTTTGATTCTGGCGTCGACCCCCTTATTGGCGATCTGGTAATCCAATACCGCGGATTCCGGAACACCACATTCAGTCGCGATGAACGGTTTAAGATTGCTATCAAGGTCAACCAGGTCGGGCGCCAGCCCGGCAACCGGGACACGCAAATTGCGTAAAGTGTAAAAAGACATCAATTAAGCTCGCTTTCTGAGAAATGGATGGCGCGAAATACCTGAAAGCGGGCATCATCCACTTTCCACGCGCCGGGTTTCATGCCGGCCTTCATCGAGAGATGGGCCAGCGTGGTTTCACGGTCCCAGCCTTGTTCCGGCGCGACCTGCGGCAGAAAAACCGCGCTGCGTCCGTACAGACGCATTAATATTCCATGTTCACCCGACAATGAATTCATCCGGAGATGAGATATCCTCCATCGGGGTAAGGACTGATATTTCAAGATCAATATCCGGTAATTCCGCCGCGGTCAACGGACGGAAACGAGGATCGCTGAACGCGGCATTGATCGCGTTTTTCTGTATATCTTTGCCGAGTGTCGTGTGCGGGATGATTGTGCCGATACAGCCGCGCAGTTGTCCGGTCGAGGTGTGCAGCGTTACAAAGCAAGCTCCCGGTTCGTTCATTTCCCGCCAATTCCGGCGGGCGAGGGCAGGGGGGCGTTATCAAGTTTTGCCCCAATGACTTTACGGACATAATCAAGCATTATTTTCTGTTTGTCGGGAGTTATTTCATTTTTATTCGCTGACAATGATTACTTCCTTTATTTTACTGAATACATCGAACATTTAACATCGAACATTGAATGAATGTAATACGAAAAAAATTCGACCTGGTCATTCATCCTTGGTGGGCGAAACACCGTTGAGCCGGACATGTCGCGCAGTCAGTCGGCTCGAGGGACTCTCGCCCTCCACAAAAAACACTTTGAACATCAAATGATCCGAACATCGAATTATTTAATCTTATATTTACAAATTTACAAATTTACATATTATTACTGCTGTATTGATCGACTATCTCCTGCATAGCGGCAAGATCGAGTTTGCCGCTTCCAAGCAACGGTAGCGCGTCGATCTTGATAAAGCAGTCTGCTTTGGGTATCCATATATTAGGCAGATTACGTTCACGCATTTTTTCTATAAGATTCTTGACGTCAAGACATTCAATAGTATGGAACACGAGCAGTTTTTCGCCTTTTTTCTCATCGTCAGCACCGCATACCGCAAGACAGCGGTCTTCTTTCCTGAGAATTTCCATTAATTCTTTTTCGACCAGTTCATGCGGAACCATTTCTCCACCGATTTTACTGAAACGGGAAAGCCGTCCGGTCAAGGTGATATATCCATCCGCGTTCATGCGGCCGACGTCACCGGTAATATACCAGCCGTCCCGAATAACTTCGGCAGTTTTTTCCGGTTCTTTCAGATAGCCTTTCATGACATTAGGACCTTTGACCAGCATCAGGCCGTCCGTATCTTCCGGAACTGCTTCCCCAGGTGTCTGGATTGACTATTTTTACACAAATGCCGGGCAGGGGAGGTCCGATACTGTCGCGACAGCCGATACTAGTTCCGAGGTTGAGAACGGAACTGGCGATATTTAACGAAACCACCGGGGACAGCTCAGTCGCGCCGTATCCTTCCGCGACCGTCAAGCCGGTCATTTCCTTGAACTTGTCATAAATATCCTGCCGCAGTTTTTCCGCCCCGGAAACCGCCAGTCGGACTGAAGCGAAGTCTTCCGCTTTCCCCCGTCGCATATAGTTTTGCAGGAAAGACGGAGTAGCCAGCATAATCGTCACCCCCGAACTCCCGGATCGCATTGCACACTGCTTTGCCGTCAAGCGGGTTGGGAACATAGATAGCCTCTGAGTTATACGCCAGCGGCAGCCAGCCGCAGCAGGTGAGTCCGAATGAGTGGAACAGCGGCAGACTGCCCAGCATCTTATCATTGCTGGTATAGCAGATCAGCCGGATCATAGCGGTCAAATCGCTGGTTATATTGTGATGTGAGAGCATTACGCCTTTGGGGACCCCGGATGAACCGCTGGTAAAAAGAATAGACGCGGTCCGGTAAATATCCCGGCACGAGCGTGGAGAAACAATGTTCATAAGCTCTGAAACCGGCAGCAGGATCACGGCGGCCGCGGCGAGAATTTTGTGTATGCGCGGGATTTCTTTGGCGATGTCCTCGAGATAGACCATCTGGGGCAGGGGATCACGGCCGAGTTTTTTCAGGAAAAGACGACTGGTTATAATATGGGTCAGATCCGCCTTCTCAATCGGAAGTTGCCATAGCTTCAATTGAGGCGGTATAATTCAGAATCGCGGGAGTTTTATCCGCCATCAGGATCGCATTCAGGATAATCATTGTCACGCCGGTATTCGGCATCAGCACCCCCGACATTTTCACAGTCGCCCAGACTTCTGACATAGCGGCTGAAGACTATAGCACCAACTAATGCGTCAAAATTCCGGTATTTTTTTGTTTTGGTCCCGTCGTAATCGATCATCCGTTTATAAAAAGGACGGCGCTTGGCCACTTTGGCAAACTGGTAGTGCAGGGGGCGTTCATCTATGCCCGGTTGCAACTCGGTTTCCGCCGCCAGTTCGGAGAGTTTCAAACGGACATGATAGCTCGAAGTCTTGTAACTGAGCGGCTCACCAATGGTAACCGTGACCGGATGCGGTATCTGGTTCGGCACCCGGAGTTTTATTTTACCGAAATAATACGAGAAGATACTGCCCCATACCATGCCGAGACGAACCGGGATCACTGGTACGTCCATGCCCGGAGGAACCATCGACTTTATCCCGTGCCGGAAGTTGCGCATTATGCCGTTGCGGGTAATCCCGCCTTCAGGGAAAGCACAGACCAGATGCCCTTCGCTCAAGGCTTTTCTGACTTTTTCAAAAAATTCCCGTAATTCGTGCTTTCCATGGTCCGGGACCTCGATGAATTCGGCCCATTTGACGACCGGTTTCAACGCGGGATAGTTATAAAAACTTTCATGCATCATGAAATGAACGTATCGGGAGGTACAGGTGGTAATCAGCAGATGATCGATGAATGAGACATGGTTTGCCACCAGAATGGCCGGACCGTTATCCGGGATGTTTTCTTCGCCGCGGATCTTGACTTTATACAGAGTATGGGTCAGAACCAGCATAATGAATCTGAAAATAAACTGCGGAGCGGTCCAGAAGGCCAGCGTCCGCCACAATCACTGTCATAGCCGCAACAAAAAGCGGAGTATACAAGTTGCCACAGGTGATCAGGTAAAGGCAGATCAGGATAGCGGCTATGACCGTGATATATGAATTGAATACCGTTTCGGTAAAGAGCCGGGGCGCGGTTGTGGCGGTTGCTGAACTGAAGTTGCCAGGCGCGCAGCGTAGTCAGGGCAACTCCGGTACAAATACCGTAGATCAGCATAAAAAGTGTTTTCCATGGCAGAAAATACAAACCGTTAATATCGATGACCTCTTCATTGAAGGTTCCAAGCAGCAGGGCCATGATGATATTAATAACGACGGCCGGAACCACCAGTCCTATTTCCGATCTGCCGGCTCGACATTGCCGCTCCCAAAATAAAACCGGCCAATCACTCCAGTGGTAATTGCGGCAACAATTGCGATGGCACTTTCACCAACGCATTGCGCGCCAAGGCCGCCGAGGCCCCAAAGCAGCATTCCGCCGGCTGCTCCAACCAGCCAGGCATCGACTTGAATAATTGTCAGGAACGGCTTTTCGGTTGATAGCTTGCGGTATCCGACAATCCGGTTTTTAAACCAGTTCAGGCTCCCGCCTTTTTTGCTATTCAGGGAAGGGGACCGGCAGAATTCTCATCGCGAAAATCAGTTTGACCATCGCCAGTATGAACAATAATATAACCGCCGGAATAATATACTTTATAATATGTCCGAGCAGAAACAGACCGAGGATAGCACCGCAGAGCATACCGGCGGTCGACATGGCGGAACAAATCCCGGTGGCATGGGCAAAATGTCCCGACTGAAAATGTTCATGCATCAATTCCTGAGTTGCCGGAGCGGCCAGCCCGCGAAATGTTCCTAGAATAACCGTGGCTGCCAGTAACGGGATAGGGGAGTCCCAGATAGAGGAGTCCCAGGCACGAACGTTCTGCAAATAAAGCAGAATTGTGAACAGCAGATAAACCGGTATTGTCAGCAGGCATGAAAGGACCAGGGCATTACGGGACGAAATACGCCGGATCAAACGTTTGGCAATGTCAGCAACAACAACTGCCGGTATCAGGTAACACAGGACAAACGAGAAGAGCAGCCACTGCATACTCATGATATTGAGGTTGTGGAAGGTAAAATAAGTATACCCCATAACCACAAAATCACAGAAAAAACTAAGAAACCGACAACATCCGAGAGAAAAAATTCTTGCAGTGAATGAATATTCGTTGTTCATAAAACTCCACTTATTTTTTAGGAATATAGAGAATTTGGCCGGCGCGGATCTTATCGGGGGATTTGAGCTTGTTAGCTTTCATTATGTCGGATATTTTGACCTTATACGCTTTTGCGATAATAGACAAATTTGAGCCGGGTTGAACAGTGTATTTATAAAATTCGCCGTTGCCTGCCGGTTCCGGTTTATTGGTCGAACTGACCGTCGTTGGTGCTGCAGGGGAGGGCGCAGGTTTTGACTGTTTTGATGCAACCTGAACTGCCACGGTTGAAATGACTTTTTGCAGTGACTTCTGGTTGGCGACACGTTCTGCTTCCAAAGTACGCTGCATAGCCGCCAGTTGAAGACGAAGACGTTTATTCTCATCCCGGAGTTCATTTATATCTCTTTTCATGGAACTGATTTTATTGGTATAACTGGCAACTGAATCCTGTAAAGAATCAACTTTTCGTGCCATTCTGGACATTTCTTTTTCTAAATTGCGAATAGTGTAATCGGTTCTGCTTTGGGCATTCGCAGTTGGAAAATATAAAATAAAGTATAAAATAGCCGGCAGGCTTATTTTAAGAAATGTTTTTTTGAGCATTATATTGTCTCCTGTCTTCATGCTTTAACCTTAATATAACATTGTCACGAGCAAAATAAAGCCGAGTTTTAAAAAATAACCGGGGCAGGGCTATAGAATTTACGTTTTCACGCCCTGCTCTGTGTAGTAAAGCGTAAAAAATCAATTATTGAATTAATGAGTTAAAGAATTAAATAAACAATTTTGTCAATACAGGATTTTGTTTCCGCTCTGCCGTTTCATTGATTAGCAATTTGTTTGAAGAGAATATGTATAACTTTTCCTGTTCCGGCTTTTCAATTGATTAGCTTCTTTTTTTAATCAGACTGGATAGGCTGCTGGATCAAGTAATTTATTTTTCCTCATTTATCTTTTAATATAATTTTCTAATCATAAAAATCAACCAGATCAACGTTAAGGCATTGTTATTGACTCCGGAGGGTCATTACCTGGTAAAAAGTTTTGATCCATTCAAGAGGGGTTTTAGATAGATTTATAACGTCGCATAATATATGTTATGTTAAGTTTTGTATTTTGTATTTATTATATTGTTGATATTTTAATTGTTTTACTATGAATACTATATGACTTTTTATTGATGCATCTGTTAATAACTTGTTTACAAAAAAACAGCTGACTATGAAAAAAGTATGGGAGTAAACCTGACGTCTGATATTTTCATAAAAAATAGAAGTTGATTTTGCATTTTATAATTGCAGGTGTAATAATAAACAGTTAAGAGGTGTATTATAGATAAATACTAAAAATGGAGCAGGTGGTATGAATAGCAAAATTTTCGCGATAAATTTACTTTTTGTCGGGATAGTTCTGGCAGCGGAGGACGTTAGTATAGTTCCAGAAGTGGAAATCCCCAATGTCAGCACCAGTCAACTCCGCAATAATACAACGGCGAAAAATCCTTTTTTTGCAAAAACATATGTTATTGCCGCGCGCAACGAAAAGAATGAGACCGCTTCAGCAGACCAGAATACGGTCAATGTATCGAGCAGGTATGTTTATATGTCTGAACCGGATGGAAAGAATGTCACAATATGGGAAATCAATCAGAAAGATGCGAAAGCTGGAGAAAGTGACCGGTTTGTGATAGGTCAAGCCAATACGACAAATACCAAGTTCATTATCTTGAAGAATGGCAATAAAAATAATAAATCCACCTACCCCCACAAATTAGTTATTCCAGCCAGTTCTAAATTTGTCGGCGCTTTTTTTCTTGATTACTTGCAGCACTGGATTGTTGAGTCGGTAAACGGCGACACCGTAACTGTTAAAGCATTTCCTGAAGCAGCTTCCAGGACCATTTCAGGCAAGATTACAATCAGCGCCGAACAAACATTGCAAATCAAGCTGAATTCAAATAAGGTCATCGATAATAATTCCGTCCTGTCTCCGGCGACGGGAGATGTTATCGCTATTGTGATTGATTCTGAAAACAGGGAATTTAAAGATGATGAAACAAATAATCTTACTTTGATAAAAAAAGTCGATTCGCCTGATAGTCCCAAACTGAAATATATTACCGGAAAAATTAAATAATTATCTTCATCCCTGGCCTTAATTATGTTGGAAACCGAACTTATTGTTTTAAAAAAAACGTTATATAAAGAGTCCAGCTGGATCGTCAACGGTTTTAGTGTAGATACCGGCAGATTTGATTTTATGTTTAAAGGCGGCGCGAAAAATTCGGCCAAAAAATTTCCGGTCATCGACCTTTTTCGTGAGGTCAGGGTACAGTACAAGGAAAGTGACCAGGAGCTTCATACCGTATATAATGCCGAACTGGTTAATCAGTTTGATGCCCTGGCCGGAAAGGCTGAATATTACAATGCTGCCTGCGAGATGAGCAGACTGTTGCTGAGAAATATCAAGCCTGAACTGCCCTGCCCTAATACCTATTTCGCATGGCGCAATATATTGGCTTTTTTTGCTGGTAACAGTGTGTTTTTCGAGTCTGAAATGCCGCCGTGGGACCTTGAGCAGTGCCAGGTTATCGTTATGACATGCTTTCTGGAGGAAAATGGCCTGATGCCTGACAATCTTGGACAAACCTTCGAGGAAGACTTGAAGCAACGGTATTTACTAAATTTGATAATTGAAGCCGGGGCCGAGGGTACTCCCCTGCCCCGGGTGAAGCCGGGGTTCTGGAAACAATTGCTGGGATGGCTGCATGCTTTGTGCAATTACAATAATTTGAACTGAAAAACTTGGTTTTTGTCATCATAAACTACAAAGGAGCAGGAAAAATGGGTAAGAAATTTACAATCTTCTTGATGGTTTCCGGTATTGTTTCCGCGGTTATGGCTGCCGAAAGTGACACGGAAAAAAAGCAGAAAGAACAGAATAAGACAGCAAAAACCTGGGCTCATTTATTAAAGGATCAGGTGGATAAAGCATGCGAAAGAAAAGCCGATTTGCAACGCAGTATTGAAAAATTGAATCGTGAACATGAACAAAAAGTTCAAGCGCTGATCCGGAAAAGCCGTAACCCGGGATTATCCCAAAAAGAAATTTCTGATATGATCTTTGCACACCGGCAAAACGCTAATCTGAAGATTGACAGTCATATTAAAAAAGCTGCATACGGCGAGATTGTTGCTCAGGAAAATAATAAAACAAAAGAAAAAATTCTGGTAATCGGTGCTGATGGCAAGCCCGGCACGGTTTGGCAGGGAGTCATCTATCCGGCCGGAATAAAGACCGATCTGGACGACTGTAAAGCGGTCCCGGTCTTTTGTACAGATTTTAATCGTGCGGTCAGTTTGCTGCAGCATCATCTCAATCGTTATGCGGATAACATTGTTGACCGGCCTCGTGCAAATATTGAGCAAGGTAGCGCGCTTGAGCGGCTTGAGAATGAAAACCGGGACGAAATAAGGAGAGCCGAAGAGAGGGCCCGGAACGAGGAGATCAGAAAGGAACGCAAAGAGGCTCAGGAATCAGCAAAAAAGGAAGCCGCTGAAAAACAAAGAGACAAGCAAAAAGCCGAACAAGCCGAAGAAAATGTCCTGCAGTCAGAGAACAATGCATTATATAATAACAATCAGGAGGAATATCAGCCGGAACAGGATGACAGTGGAATGAATTACTGGTATGGCGGCAATACCTATATTTATCCGTCCACCTGGTATCATCGCCGTTACCCTTATCATCCCTATCACCCCTATCATCCGCGACCAACTCCCAGAGTGTATGGTGGTAACAACTTTAGAGGCGGCAGCTTTCAAGGTGGCGGATTTCATGGCGGAGGCAGGAGATAACTTTAAAAGCTTATTTCGTCTGTTAACCCGGTTAGACGCGGCATTGGCAGCGGCGGATTTCTGAGCAGCTCTTTGAGCATGGAAAACGCAAATGGAATGTATCGCAGATATTGCCGCTTGCCTTTGACCAATCCAAGGCAGCCATAGGCCCCTAAGGCCTGCATAATGCGTTGCAGTCCCGCGGCATAGACTATTTGTTCGGAAATCCCGGTTGATTCCTGATAATACTTTATCAGGCGTGTTCTTATTCCAGGAGGCAGCTCTGCATAAGGGTCCAGGACCAGTGACATGATGTCATAGCCCGGAGACCCCATGCGCATTCCTTGATAGTCGACAAAGCGGATTTGCCCATTGGGGTCAATCATGATATTTTGAGACTGGAAATCCCGATGGATCAGGACCAGTCCATGATCGAAAACCAGTTGTGAAAGCAAGTCAAACTCCCCATCCAGATTACTGATAACACTTGTCGGGATATTGCAATATCCACCTAGCAGGTTTTCCGCAAAATAAGCGGTTTCCCAACGCAAATAGTCTTGTTTAAACACCCTTAATTCCGGAGCTCCGTCAAGCTGGACTTGCTGGAATTCAAGCAGGGCATCGATAACCCGGCAATATATTTTTTCCACCTCAAGGTCGCTACATCCCGATTTGATATATCGATGCAGGGTATTGTTGCCCAGATCCTCTATCAGAACTGAAAATTCATCCGGCACCGCTGCGTAAATCTCCGGAATCCGTTTGCCGTTACCGCCGAAATAACGGCCATAATTGATAAATCTTTCGAAATCAGGGTCATCCGCATCGGAAACCATGAGTATTTGAGTTCTATTCTTGTCAATTATTCGATAAAAACCTCTGGCTGATCCCTGTTCCTGCAATGAGCAGACGGTAGAGTCGGTCAGTTCATTCATGATCCGCAGACTTCTTATTTCAAGTTCATCCCGATGAACGACAAAGGCGGGATGAATAACCTGATTACAATGAAAAGCGCCTGGGACAATAACCGAATCATCCAGAATAATGCAATTTTCCAGATATGCCCCCTGCCCTGTTGCTGCACCTTTTCCAAAAACATTAAAACCTTTGCAATCAAACTCTTTTTCAGATTCATCCGGCAAGCCACAAGTCGCCGGCAAGCCACGGTAGTGCGATAATTTTATCAGATTATCAAGCAGAATATCATTGTGAGCCTGGAAGTACTTCGGAAGAGTCCCCAGATCGTTCCAGTAAATATCTTCAGGAATATAAGCGCCAACAGTATCCGGATACGCATTCATCAACTTAAGCAGTGCGGTTATGATAGAGCAATTACATACTTCTGAAGGCAGAAAATCAAAGATTTCCCTGCTTATAATCATTATCCCGGTATAAGTAAGCAACTTTGCATCCTGCGGAGCTTTTCCGAGTTTTCCGAGAATATCATAAACCTGTTTATCGCCTGCAGCTACTTTGTTTTCCGGGCCGTCTGTTAACGCCATAGTGACCTTGTTACCGGAGGCATAATGATATTGCAACATTTCAGATAAATTGATATCGGTCAAAATATCGCCGTTGTGCAAAATAAAAAAATCGGTTTGCGACAGGAACTTACGGGCGTTGACAATGCCACCGCCGGTTCCGAGTATTTCAGGTTCATGAAGCAGTTTTACACTATTTTTAAAGCTTGAATTCCCGAGGAAATCCGCCAGTTGGTCACTGAGGTGATGCGAGTTGACTGCTACATCGATAATACCAGCCAACCTCAAGTTGATCAAAATGTTTTCCAGCATTGGAATGTTGCAGACTGGTACCAGCGGCTTCGGCATATAGTCGGTCAACGGTCGCATCCTGATGCCGAATCCCGCGGCAAGGATCATGCCTGTAGTTGCTGGAATGTGGTTATCCGGGCGCGTATTACAAGTCATCAACCGTCTGCGTCCCCGGTAACTTTGCCGGTACTGCCGGCAACAATGAAAGTACAAATCATGTTTCCGGTGACCGAGAGCATTGCATCAAGCATTCTGATAAGCGGATAAAGGCCGCAAAACAAAGCTATGACCGCGGCAATAACCTCCGCCGGCAAATCCATAGCGGATAGAGATAAGGTAAACAGGACCAGTCCACTGTTTTTGCCGACGCAAAAGAAAGAAAGAATGGACGATAGCACAATGATTATTAACATGGTCATCCATTCAACCGGCCGACCGGCAGTATTGGCGGCGGTAATGGTCAGAAACGGCAGCATCAGGCAAAGGCCGTTGTTATTCAGAATTACTCCTAAAGGCAGCGAATATTCAGCTGTTTCCCGACGGATACCAAGATCTTTTTCCGCAACATCAACAGCAAGCGGCAGGGTTAGTTCCTGACTGGATATAGCAAATGCGGTAAATGCGGTTTGATGCAGTTTTGATATTATCTTGAAAGGGTTGAGGCGAGCAAAAATCAGCAGCAAAAGCGGATATATTACATACATCATCACCAGAACACAAATGATGATCGCAAATATAACCGGGACAAACTTACTGAAAACAACTCCGCCATGGGCCGCAAAAATAACTGTCGTCAGAGTAAAGACTCCAACCGGAGCGTAATAACTTATGCAGGAATTAACTTTCTTTAAAGCCAGACAGATCTCTTCAAAAAGAACTGAGACTTTTTCACTGCGTTGTTTTTTTATCGCGAACCCGAAAAATAATGCAGCAGTGATAATGGCAAGGTAGCGTCCGGCCATTCCGGTAATAATGGGATTGCTGAAAATCCTGGTTATCAGGTCGGCAGGAGACAGATTATCCGGTACCGCGCCGGCGACTTCTTTTAACTCATGGGCAAACTTAACAGGAAGAGTTCCGATGTCAAGGGATAGCCTTCCCGCTCCCGGCCCCACAATCATTGCGCCGACAGTACCGATACCGGCAGCCAACAGTGAAGTTGTCAAAAACCAGAGTAGCAACCGCCAGGATATTCCGGCAATGTCGGTCGAATCTATCTTGGTTACTGCCGTCGCTACTGTAAAGAAAACAAAAGGGATTATCAGCAGTCTCAGCAGGCTGATAAGTACGGTGCCGAATGGTCTGAGGGTAAATGCGATATTTTCGGAAAGAGTTGCCGGCAGGTTTAATTCGACAATTACACCCCAGATCACAAGGCCGAACAGGGCTCCGTACATAAATGCGGAAATGATGCGGCTTGACATTGGAGTATTATTGTAAACTCGCAATGCTTTTCGAATCATCTTATTTCTCCGTTATTTATTATCCTGCTCATCATTGCCTTGTTTTAATTCGAATTCCAGTTGACGTTGAATGACAATAATCGTCTGACGCTGTTTTTCAATTCTGATCTGTGATTTACGCAGAGAATTGCTGAGCATCATATATCTGGTCTTCCAGTAAAGCGCTTCAACCCGGTCAGAGCGTTCTGCCGGAAATTCCGTAAGAAAATTGCGGCCGTGCACTTCTACCAGCGAGGGATCGTTTGACCCCAGAACCATTTGCTGGAATTCCTCATATTTTTTACGTAATGTTTCATATTCATGATCGATGATGATTGGATTGGTGAATGCGTAAATCAACAGGATGGATGTTAAAATTGGAATAATAACCAGCAGGCTCCAGAAGAATATATCCCGGCGCCGTTTAAGCTTTTTGACTTGACGCTGCACCTCAATATCCTGAACAACCGATTTATTCTGCAATTCATAATCAAGTTTATTGATCGAAATGGTATGCACATCCGGTACTAAAGACTGATTAGGCGCGGTTGTTTGACGCGCCCGCCAGATGTCGTGCAGCAAGGATTCCATATCCTGATACCGTTCCTCCGGCAACTTTGAGATCATTTTCTTGAGAATTTCTGAAACCTTGATCGGTACGTCCGGATTTAATTCGCGCACCGGCGTTGGTCTTTTATCAAAATGTTCGCGAGCAATTGATTTATAGGTTTCGCCGTTATATGGCAGTTCACCGGTGAGCATCTGGTAAAGAGATATGCCCAAACTGTAGATATCGCTGCGAGTGTCCAGAGGTTCCCCGGCGAACTGTTCCGGGCTCATATAGGCCGGAGAACCGGAGATTTCCAGTTCTTCGCTCCAGTCATGCTGCCGTATTGCCAGACCAAGGTCGGTCAACTTGACGACTCCTTCGGTGGTAATCATAATATTTTCCGGCTTGACGTCGCGATGGATCATGCGGGCGTCATCCCAGGCAAAATAAAGCGCTTCAGCCACTTGCTGCACGATATGCAGGGCTTCATCAACCGGCATCTGCCCATGTTCTTTTATATATCCGGAAAGTGTAATGCCATCGATGTAATTCATCGCAAAGAAACAAATGCCGTCATCCTCTCCCGCAGCCAGCGCCTGGACAAGGTTTGGGTGACTTAGTGATGCCGCGGCTTTTGCCTCGTTCAAAAATGCCGTTACGCTTTTGCCTGAAGCATATTCCGGCGCCAGAATTTTGAGCGCGACAATCCGGTCCAGTGATATCTGGGTTGCTTTGTATACGGTTCCGATCGAGCCGCTTCCGAGCTTTTCCCTGATGATGAAGTCGTTAATAACGCAGTCAGGTTCAAACGGCGAGGCCGGAACAAAACATTTCTTACCGCAACTTGGACAGTTGACGCTTTTTTGCTCCGTGTCGTCGACCGAAATCAAAGACAAGCAAAATGTGCATTGAAAACGCAACTTTTCCCCCTGTTAACCTGAAAAGTATAGTTTCGATTATGTTATTAATATAATATTTGATTCAATATAATCTTACTGTCAATAAAATTCAAGCAGTTAGCTGAGTTTTTTCAAGACAGATATTGTTGAATGAAAAAAGTCGGCAATCAGCCTTTGAGAACTCCGAGAGGACGGAGACGGACGACTGGTTCGATCAGGTCAGTTTGAGAAGCTATCACATCTTCAATGTCTTTATATGCCAATGGCGCTTCGGAAAGGTCCAGCATGGTCGATCCACGCTTCTTTTTGCCGCGACGCAATGTTTTCCATCGGTCGTGCACGATCCCGGTCATTGACAAGTCACATTTCTCAACCGAGAGGCGGCGGCAGGCTTCCTGACGGCCCATAACCCGCCCTGCCCCATGCGAACATGAGTTGAATGACTCAAGATTACCCCGTCCCCGGACAATGTAAGAGGATGTCCCCATGCTGCCCGGAATAATCCCGGTTTGTCCGGCTTCAGCGGAGGTTGCCCCTTTACGGTGAATCCAGAATTCTCCGTCACCGAATTTTTCCAGGGAAGCAAAGTTGTGGTGAATATTGATTTCAGGGGCGAATTCGACATGTCGAAAATTATCGATGAACGCATTTTTGAAAACCCGCATCATCCTGGCCCGGTTTTCCTTGGCGTATTCCATCGCGAAACGCATGTCCCTGATATAATCAGCTCCGGCTTCAGAATCGGCCGGCAGGTACGATAACTGTTTCAGTTGGAACTCCAATTCATGGTCCTGACAGAATTGGACTGCCAGCTTATGATAGGTGTCGGCGATCCGGTATCCGAGGTTGCGTGAGCCGGAATGCAGCATCAGCCAGACCATATTGTCTTCATCGTACTGAATTTCAATAAAATGATTGCCTCCGCCCAGACTGCCGAGGTTAAGCGAGGCCAGGGTCCAGGTCTTTTCACTGAACCACTGCGGCATCCCTCGAATATTATCCAGATAGCCTTCAAAGCCGTTCCAGTGCTGTGGCTTATGATGACAATGTCCTTCGCCGAGCGGAATATATTCGCGTATCTGGTTCAGCAATGCCCGGATATCAGCCGGCTTTCCCAGTTCGGGCCGGGTAAGGTTAGTCTTTACCGCGCACATACCGCAGCCGATATCAACCCCTACCGCATTGGGAATAACCGCGTTATCACAGGCTATCACCCCGCCTATCGGCATGCCGTAGCCGACGTGGCAATCCGGCATTAACGCCACATGTCCCACTGTTTTAGGGTGACGGGCTAAATCGGTTGCCTGTTTAAGAGCCTCGTCCTCAACACGTTCACACCAACTGCGAACAGGAATTCGCATTGTATCGCTCGCCTGGGTCCATTTCATGCATTTTCACTTTCACATTCACAGTCATTGACTGCCGGCAGACTTACGGAGAAGACACTGCCCTGCCCTTCAATACTGGTTACAGATACTGTTCCTTTGTGCAATTTGACGATATGCTTGACTATCGCCAGTCCCAGGCCGGTTCCGCCTAACTGACGGCTGCGGGCTTTATCGACCCGGTAGAAGCGTTCAAACAACCGCGGCAGATGTTCCGCGGCGATTCCGAATCCCTGGTCCCGAACATTTATAATGCACAATCCGCGGCGGGATTCGAATGATATTTCAACTGTACTGTTGGCGTTACTGTATTTTATCGCATTATCTATGAGGTTAATGAAAACCTGCTCCAGTAAATTATTGTCACCGGCAACACAGTAATTGCATCCTGCGTTGAACGTAATGGTAATATTTTTACTTTCAGCCTTTGGCGCGCACACCAGAGCCGCAACTTCAATCACATTGCGAATTAAAATCTTATCCTGTTTGATCACTTTGGCGCTGCGAAGATTTTCAATCGCGGCCAGACTCAACACGTCGTCGACCAGCAGTTTCAAACGAGTTGAATTACGGTCGATGATGTCCATCAAACGGGATGCCCTTTCCGGGTCGCCGGCGATGTCGCTGGTCAAATTTTCCGCCGCACTGGCCAGGGCTGATAGCGGGGTGCGGATTTCGTGTGAAACGTTGGCTACAAAGTCACGCCGGAAACTTTCCGCATTATGCTGCTCGGTAATATCAGAGACCACCAGCAACGCTCCGAGCCCGTTTTCATTTTTCCCGTAAAGGGGAGTTCCTTTTACCTGAAAATATATCTTTTCGCCGTCCTGATTAAGCTCGCTGAACTCTTCGACCGCGGATTGCGGCTCGGAAAGCAGAGTATCGGCAAAATCTATCAGGAACGCTTTTCTTATCACCTCGCATAATGCCCGGCCTTTAGCATTATCCGGCAGGCTGAGCATTGTCTGCGCAGAAGTATTGAATGCGGTGACATGTCCCTGCCCGTCAATCGCGATTATCGCGTCACGCATACTTGAAAATATGGCTTCGCGTTCATTTTTCTGGCTTGTAACCATATCAAGCTGAGTTTTCAACTGTTCCGCCATTGAATTTACCGCTACCGCCAAATCCCGCACTATGCCATGCTGCGGCTCAGGAATTCGGACATCGAGTTTGCCGTCGGCAATAGTCCGGGCGCTGTCGATGATCCGTCCGATAGGTTCAGTTATATAGCGCATTGAGAATATACTGATGATGCCGGTCAGGGCCGCTGCAGCCAGCGCGGTGAACAGCATATCCCGCTTGACCAGATCATGCAGCAACGAAACTTGAGCCACAGAATCAGCGGTACGCAGAACATAAGGTTTGCCGTTGACCTCAATTGGCGCGGCAACATAAATCATTTCTTTTTTCAATGTTACGCTGTAGCGCTGTTTTTTCATTATATTGCCTTCAAACGCCGCGGCGATTTCCGGCCGCCAGCGATGATTGCTCATCTCTTTTGCCGGCTTGCATGAATCAACAATCACAGCCCCGTCTTTATCAATAACCGTTATACGGGTCTGAGTCGCGGTAAAGAAACGTTGACAATATTTTTTCAGTGCCTTCATCTCGCCGCGTTTCATTAACCTCATTACTTCAGGAGACAAAAGCTCTGTCTTGGTTCTCAGGTGGCGCTCGCACTGTTCCAGATACATGCGATTGAAACTGTCGCTCCGGTACCAAAAATAGGCCAGCAGCCCGATAAACGCAACGAAAATATATGCCGGATACGTATTAACAATACTTTTTTTACTTACCATGATTTTTTCTGTGTTTTTAATTAACATTGATTGGTTTGAATACTCCTATCAATAATAATACACCTCAAGTGTTAGATTCGTGTAAGGGGAATACTAGAAATATCTTTTACTATATTACTGGGCTGCATCCGGTACTTGAGTTGGGTCCAGTAAGCCGTTTTCCGCCAGATGCAACAGGAGGAGACGACGCACCTCTTCGATTGCCGAAGGTTTATCCTGGACACTGTGTCCGGACTTGACGATCATTTCACTGGAGGCCCCGTCAAGATGAGAACTCCAGTAAGGGACTATGCCATCTGTGCCGCCGGGAATTCCCGCTTTCTTGTCATTGCCGCTGATAGTATGATAAATAATCCGTTTGGAAAACGGCAGTTCCTCAAGTAAGCGAAGCGACTTGCTGTCAGGGTCGAGGTTCTGCAACCCGGTGTGGAGATATATCGGGTCTTTATTTTTGATAAGTTTTGTCTTGATCATTATACTGCGGGAGATATCCCGGGTCCGGTCCACCAGGTTTTTAGGTAAAGTAATTAGAGAATTGGACCAGCGGACCAGCGACCAGGCCGCAATTTCCGAACCGCGATGGGGAGTCGCCATAAAAATCATTCGTTGGACAAACGGCAGCTCTTTAAACAATAAAACTTCTGTTAAAAACTGTTTTTGACTTTTTGAAATATCTTTTTCAATTTTTTCTATCGGCATCCCCAGCAATGAATTGACAACATTGTCGTTGCTGTCCTGGATCAGCGTTTTAGACAGCAGCCCCCCCATGCTGTGGGCAACAATCACCATTTTGGAGAATTTCGGATTTTTATTGTTCGGATCGAACTCTTTCCTGGTCTTCTTCAGCGACTGTCGCAGCAGTTTGGCAGAATACAGGATCGGGTTGCCGGTGGAATAGGCAAAGAACCAGAACTGATAATTGTGCCGGATATTCGGATCGTTCAACAAAGTATTGAACATCTGGGCCCAGGTTCTCGGTGTTTGACAGCAGGGCCAGTGAACCATGACTACCGGGATCTTATCTTTTTCATACGGGGTGATCTGATAGAGGCCGGCCAGTTTGTCTATTTCAGCCGGATTCAGTAAGAACAACAATCCTTTTATCATATCAGGTTTTTTGCAGATCGTATGCCAGCGGCGTGGAGAAATCCAGCTCCAGCGGAATATCCATATCAAGATCTTTGACTCTGATATCTTCAACGCTCAAGGTGCAGTAGTATTCCAGCCGGGCATCTATAATATTATTTTTTCCATTACTGACCAGCCGCATAAAAAGGGTGACCGGCTGAGATTTGCCATCAATATTTTTCAATGCCGAAGCATGGTCAGGCGCGGAAACAGTGCATATCAGCGGGACTCCAATACCGGGGCGATGACTGAAGGTATTAAAGTTCTCAGGCAGGTAATCAGGACAGAATAATATCTTCTTGTGGTATTTCCTCAAGGGAAAAGGAACCTTATAGAAAGGTTTTTTAAAGCGCATTCGCCATACCGGTGGCAGTTGGCACCGAATAAGAGTCTTTGAATAACAAATCTTTTGATTGAAGGTACTGAGCCACTTCCCGCAAAGAGTTATTGTAATACCGGGTTACAAAAAAGACGACAGGGGAGTACTGCGGCGGCTTCTCCGGGTATAAAGGCTGGGTAAACAGATAATAATAACTATAACATAAAGCCGAAGCGAAATACCTGATTGCCACGTCCGGATTATCACTGTTGCGATTCCCTAGGGCTGAACACATATCGGCCAGCACCAGCAGATAACGACGTTCCGGCTTCTGCTTGAAACGGTCGTCAACAATTCTGATTACTTCATCCGGGTCGGTCTCGAATTCTTCCCGCAGCAGATTTGAGTTCAAAAAATTGCTGGTATAGTTTGAAACCTCCTTACTCCACCCCGCGCCGATCGAATATAATTCCCGGTAACGTTCTTTATTATTAACCTTGACAAGTTTGATTCCACTGTTGCAGCCTGATAATAAAACAATAATACCGGAAAGCGCTGACAAATAAAATTTTTTCATAAAAACGACCTCGCATATTTCAAAATATATTTTAATCTACTGTCTCTTTTCTGTTTTGACAACTTTAAATAATGTTTATCATTGATTTATTTTCATACAACTAATAAAAGGTGTTGATATATAAGTTTTTGCGGTTTTTAACATTTTTCTAATATTTGGACAATGAAAAATACATAAAGAAGAGCTACATTAGAACCATAATAAAGAATTCTAACCGTTAGGCAATAAAAAGCAAGTTAATATAAAATAAAGAAAGAGAAACAAGATGCCGAAAGAAAGAATACTGATAATTGAAGATGAAGACGATATCAGAGAAACCATAAGATTCAGCCTGGAAAAAGAGGGTTGGAACGATATAATTGAAGCCGGAACCGGGGAGGACGGACTTGATTCTGCCATGAAATTTTCACCCGACCTGATCCTGCTTGACCTGATGCTCCCCGGAATGGACGGCTTGACGGTCTGCCGTAAGTTAAAAGCTCAGGATGAAACCAAAAATATTCCGGTTATCATGCTGACCGCGAAAAGCGATGAAAGCGATATTGTCGTCGGACTCGAAGTCGGTGCGGACGATTACATAACCAAGCCGTTCAGCAATAAAGTGCTTTGCGCCAGAATTCGTTCGGTGATGCGGCGCAGTCAGAGTACCTCGGAAGATGATGAAGCCAATATCGTCAAACGTGGCGACCTGGTCATGGACAAGGACCGGCGGATCGCGTCAATTGGCGGCAAAGACCTTGATCTGACCTACTCTGAATTTGAACTGTTGTTTATGATGGCCAGAAAATTCGGCCGGGTGTTCACCCGTAACCGGATTGTCAACGAGCTGCGTGGCGATGACTACCCGGTAACGGAACGAGCAATCGATGTTCAAATCGTCGGATTGCGCAAGAAGTTGGGCGATTACGGTAAATTAATCGAAACGGTTCGCGGGGTCGGTTACCGTTTCCGCGACTGAAAACTCTCCTTATCCACGAAGATCACAAAACAAGATTTATATTTTTCAGCAAAAGCTGAAAAATATAAATTTTAACGCTTTAAATATTAACTTTGTATTGTTCCCGGCCAATACTGTTTTGGCTCTTTATTGCCAAAGGTATGCAAAGATCAATCCGATATTTGGCGTCATCACATTATAAATTAGATATTTTCCGGCTCAGAATATAATCATTTCTAATTCGTAATTTCTAATTCCTAAATTATAAATAAAAAAGACCCCCTTCTTTTCGAATCTTAAAATTCTAAAGCGGAAGGGGGTATCAAAAAAAGACGGGATTTAGATTTTCGCAGCTTCCCAAGTATCTTTTTTTACAAATGCAGTCAGGCTGCGGCCGTCAGCGGTTTTGGCCTTGAAAGCATATCTTTCGTTGCCTTTTTTTCCGTAAGTGACCTTTTCGGTTACTTCGGCGGTTACTTTTGCTTTGGCTTTTACGTCGTAGAATGAATGTTTCATTTCCTACTCCAAGTTTAAGTTCCTTATTTATCCGCATTTTGAATGCGGGGCGCAGATTACTACTTGGAATATAGCTGAACAGAAATGATATGTCAAGTAGAAAATCCGGTTTGAGCGAGAAAAAATCGCTTTTATAATGAAAAAAGCCGCATTTTTATGCGGCTTTCAGGTAAAAACAGTTAAAATCCCTGCTCAAAACAGGAAATTTATTATTTTTATTATTTTTATTATTTTTTCGGCTCGATCTTGTCAAAACCGCATAAAGGACGCAAAACTTCAGGAATAATTACCGATCCGTCGGCCTGCTGGTTGTTTTCCAGGATCGCAATTGCGACCCGGTCGGTCACCGCGGTAGCGCTGATGGTGTGGACAAACTCGCGTTTGCCTTCAGCGTCTTTATAGCGAATTCCGAGACGACGAGCCTGGAAGTCAGTCAGGTTGGTATTGGACGTGACTTCGCGATATCCGCCGAAGCCGGCGAACCAGGCTTCGATATCGAACTTTTTATAGCCGGGAGCGCCAAGATCGCCGACACAGACATTGACGACCCGGTAAGGGATACCAAGCTGCTTCAGCAGATGTTCTTCATTATCCAGGCACTCTTTGTGACGCTGCGTAGAGTTTTCCGGCAGACAGAAGATGATCTGTTCGACTTTCTGGAACTGATGCACCCGGAAAATCCCGCGTGACGCTTTTCCGTAACTGCCGGATTCGGTCCGGAAGCACGGGGAATAAGCGGTATAACGCAACGGCAGTTCAGCCGCATCAAGTACTTCGTCGGCATGATAACCGACCAGAGTCTGCTCGGAAGTCCCGATCAAAGCGAGATCCTCGCCTTCAAGCGAATAAGTCTGGTCGGCAAAGAACGGCAGATAACCGGTTCCGAACAACGTATGTTCCTTGGCAACGCAAGGAGTTACGAAATTGGTGAAACCGCGTTTGATAAGTTCCTGCTGGGTCCAGAAGAACAGCGCGTTTACCAGTTGCGCCCCCTTGCCTTTCCAGTAGTAAAAACCGGACTGGGCTACTTTAGCGCCGCGCTGGGTATCGATAATATCCAGCAGTTCAGCCAGTTCCTGATGGTCTTTCACTTCAAAATCAAATTCCGGCAGGACACCCTCCTTGCGCAGTTCCTCGTTGGCTTCATCATCCTCGCCGTCCGGAACGTCGTCGGCCAGCAGGTTCGGCAACCAGGCCAACTGGGCATCGATAGAGGCTTTCAACTCATTCTGCTCGGTTTCAATAGCGGTCAGCTTTTCCTTGATATCTTTGACCTGATCACGGGCGGCCGGATTGTCCCGGCACTCTTTGCTGAGACGGTTGCGGTCGGCCCGCAAGGTTTCGGTCTGCTGAATCAGTTCACGGTATTTGACGTCGTCCGCGACGATTGCGTCGACATCCACGTCGCAACCGCGACGCGCGCTGTTTTTCTTGATCATTTCCGGGTTTTCCCGGAGCAGTTTAATATCAATCATGGGTCTTGTTCCTGTTTATTTAAATTGCGGCATCGGGAAATCGCGGGTGAAGGTTTTGACCTCTTCCGCGATAGCGGCCAGAGCAGCGTCATCTTCGGCTACGTCGATGGCTCGTTCGATAAATTCGGCGATCTTGACCATTTCCGCTTCTTTCATGCCGCGGGTGGTAACAGCCGGAGTCCCGATCCGGATACCTGAAGTGACAAAAGGTGACTCAGGATCAAACGGGATCATGTTCTTGTTGACCGTGATTGCCGCTTTATCCAATGCGTTGGCGACAACTTTACCGGTAGCGCCTTTAGGACGCAGGTCAACCAGCATCAGATGGTTGTCGGTCCCGCCTGAAACGATCCGCAAACCGCGTTTGACCAGTTCCTCCGCCAGTTTGGCGGCATTCAAGCGGACCTGTTTCTGATAGACTTTGAAATCGTCTTCCATGGCTTCTTTGAAACAGATGGCTTTGGCCGCGATAACATGCATCAGCGGGCCGCCCTGGAGTCCGGGGAAAGTCTTGGAATTGATCTTCTTGATGTATTCCTCTTTGCAAAGGATCAAACCGCCGCGCGGTCCGCGCAGGGTCTTATGGGTCGTAGTGGAAACAACGTCGCAATACGGAACCGGGCTTTCGTGTTCGCCCGCGGCGACCAGACCGGCAATGTGGGCCATGTCCATGAAGAGTTTGGCTCCGACGCTGTCAGCTATCTCGCGCAGGCGTTTGAAATCGATAGCGCGCGGATAAGCGCTGGCGCCGGCAACAAGCAGTTTCGGCTGATGTTCTTCAGCCAGGCGGGCGATTTCGTCATAATCGATCATTTCAGTTTCTTTGTCGACGCCGTAGGGAACGATGTTATAGAGCATACCGGAAAAGTTCATGGGGTGACCGTGGGTCAAGTGACCGCCGTGATCAAGGCTCATGGCTAGAACGGTGTCGCCCGGTTCGATCAGGGCGAAATATACGGCCATGTTGGCCTGGCTGCCGGAGTGCGGCTGCACGTTGGCGGCTTCGGCTCCGAAAAGTTTACAGGCGCGTTCGATCGCCAATGCTTCGGCCTTGTCAACAAACTCACAACCGTTATAGTAGCGTTTGCCGGGGTAGCCTTCGGCATATTTATTGGTCATTACAGAACCCTGCGCGGCGCGGATAGCGCAACTGGTGAAGTTTTCGCTGGCAATCAGCTCGATACCTTCATCCTGGCGTTTGGCTTCGGCATCGATCGCGGCGGCAATTTCCGGATCAATCGCACGGATCGCGGCAATATCGTCATAAGAGTTGACTTCAATATCCATCAGTCTGCGGGCATGACGTTCTTCCGAACTGAAAGATCCGCCCAACCAGGCTTCAACTACTTCCCAGGCTTGATCATTGTCGATATATTCGCCCGGCAGTACCAGTGCGTTTGAGCAATTGTGTTCACGGCTCTTGACCGCGATTTCAGCACAACCGGAGACAACCGCGCGGACGCCGTGAAAACGATTGGCGTTGATGCCCATACCGACGCCGGAACGACAGATCAGAATCGCGCAGTCAGCTTCGCCGAGTGAAACCATTTTGGCGGCTTTACCGGCAAAATCAGGATAGTTGTCGGCCGGGTCAAGCTCGTAAGGACCGCAGTCGATAACGGAAATGTTTTTAGCGGACAGCTTATCCATCAGAAAAGCTTTGGTCTCAAAACCGCCATGATCTGCGGCAATCGCCAGTTTGAGGTTTTCTTTGGTACTCCAGTCAATGATTTTCATGTGCGATACTCCGTGGATAATTAAAAATAAAAATGCCTTTTGAAAATAAGCGGTTAATATATCACACAAACCGTTTTTTTCCAACATTTAAAAAGGTGGTTTTTCAGGAAAATTTGCATCCAATATTCAACCACGGAAACACCGAAACTGTTTTAACCACGAAATACACGAAAGAACACGAAAATTTCATCAAAGCATAAAATGCTTTGATGAAAAGTTTTTAATTTACCACTTGTGAAAATTATTGCTGCCAGACTTATTTGAGTCTGTTATGGAAACGCGCGGGGCTAGCCGTCCTTAAATATGCCCCTATACTTTACTTTGTCTTAGCCCTGAAAGGGCGTAATATATTATAGCCCGGGGTGATTGAGCGATAGCGATTTGAACCCCGGGTAATATTTACCAACAATATTAAGCGCTGTAAGTGCGAAACATAAAAATGGGAGCGCGCGGCTCCAGCCGCGCAGAAAGCAATACTGCCCCATACGTTTCTCTGTCTTAGCCCTGAAAGGGCGTAACATATTATAGCCCGGGGTGATTGAGCGATAGCGATTTGAACCCCGGGTAATATTTACCAACAATATTAAGCGCTGTAAGTGCGAAACATAAAAATGGGAGCGCGTGGCTCCAGCCGCGCAGAAAAGCGCATTATGCACCTGGTGATTCCAGAATAAACACGCGTGTGTTTGTAATATTAAATTGACTTCATTCCGTTGAACGTTATAGTAGTGAAAATATTTATTACACCACGGAGGATCACAGAGAAATGTTTAAGTTTTCAGCTCAAGCTGAAAAACAAAAAACTTTTTCGTGACTTTTCGTGGATTTTCGTGGTTAAACTTTTATAGCACAGGATGACTATATGGCGCGTATTCTGGTAATTGACAGCTTCCTGGAAAAATGTATAAAATCTTTCCAGGCGTGTATCGAACCTGAAATCAATTCCGATATTGATTATGAAATCGGTCTGGAAAGCGCTATGACACGATTCAAACAGCAGAAATATGACCTGGTGGTAATCGAATCACTCATTGTATGGCCCAAAAACAACCTTGTGGGACAAATCAAAAGTTTTATCAAACGCTGTCTGAACAAGCTGACGGGGAATTCAGAATTTGAACCGGATATTTGGGATATGATTAACGCCTCAAGTGACTTTGACGTGACTTCTCCGGTGCAGTGTATACCGTTACTGCGGGATATCAATCCGGATGCGCGTTATATAGTGACCTGTCACATGAGGTCCGGTTTTGAAAAAGAGGAACGTAAAATGCTGGAAGATATTCCTGAAATTATCGCGGTATTGAATTATCTCAGCAGCGATAGCAACAAGAAAAAAATGTTGAAAATCATCGCTAATGGACTTAATTGAGACTTTCATGGGAGCATGGCGCGCCGGCGCCGCATCAGAGAAGCCTGGAATATCCCCACGAGTTTGTGTCTCGGGACATATCGGAGTGCGGTTAGATTTAGCCGCTTTGACACATAAGCTTGGCTGATCACTATAGTTGTTCCGCAACTTTGTTGCGGCCTATAATGTTGTACTATTCAACTATGGCGAAATTCCGCCATAGATAAATTCTTCCGATCGTCAAATCCCGCAGCAAAGCGGTTAAATCTAACCGCACTCCACACTGACATGAAAAAATATTCTCCAGGCAGTTACAAATGCGTTGGTATTCTTCAACCTTATCTTAACATAGTCCGGTTTCCTTAATCCTTGTTATGCGACTCTGTGAGATAAATTTTCCATTCTGCACTATAAATACAAAGTGAAATTGCGCACGGTGATTCTGTACCATTCTGATTTAGTTACCGGCTCGGCATATTCTTCGGGATTTACCCAAAAATCAAAACCATTTGATTCGATTGTAAAAACGCCGTCTTCCCATATTTCTCCAACTTGCCCAATGACCACAAACGCGCCAATCTCATTATTATATTGTTTGATTTCTTGAACTATACTCTTATTTCCGTCCGTTATCTTTTCTACTTCAAGAAGGTCATAGTCAGATTCTCCACAACCATTTTTTAAATACGCCAATCCCTCAACGTTTTTGCATCGGAAATACACAACGTCAGGCTTATTTTCTACGGGACTAGTTTCTATTGGTTTAGCTATTTTCATGTTAGTCGAATTCACGTAACAAGTTATTATATAGTTTTCAGATATCATCCATGTGATATCCATCTCAATCGGAATATACTGCTTATTCCCCGGCATTGCAAATGACGCGAAAACCTCCAACAACTGCCTCAATCTTCTTAAATTTAATAAATAACCTTAAAATATAGATCTAAGACCATAAAAATCCAAAAATAAACCCAAGTTAATAAAAGACAGAGTTAATCCCCTACTAAAACACAGCCCCCTAAATGATTAATCCTGTTTATTGTTTGGCTTATCATTTTCAAAAATAATAATTTTTTTTCCCTGAATCTTTAAGTCAAATTTTTTTCCGAACTTCTTATTTACTGTATTTAAGAGATACTCAAGAAGAGAAACAACATACACTCCTTCACATTTACATGATTTCATTACGTAATCAATATCTTTTGTTTCGAGTATTACCTTAACTCCTAACGGTGACACTTTCGCACGCAAATCGTTAATTATATAACGAATAGAACGATTACTATAATCTTCAGTAATACGAGGATTTTCGTCTAAAATATCCTCCGCTGTTTTTTGAGTTTTCACCTCTGCTTTAGCTATATTATCTTTACTATATGAAGTATAAAATGCAACTCTTATAAAAACTTTATTATCTTTAAATTCAGCATAAGTAATTGTGTTCATATTTTTTTTATCTTCAGGTTTCTTAAGTCTGAAAGCCCATAATTCATTGTATACAGAGATGAAAATCTGTAACAGAAAAGCATATGAATATTTTGCTGCCCCACATCTGAATTTATATGACTTCCATCTAGGTTCACTCGGATTTATTTCCTTGTCAAGTAAATAAATTGGGGTTTTATCGATTTTATACAAATATTTAATTACATCAGCAAGAGTTAATTCTTGGGAGTCAAGATGAATGCTCTTTTTTAGAAAAGAAGGTTTATCCACAGAAAGGATAGCATGAGGAAGCATAAAACAAAGAACACCAAACGAAGACAATGTCGGATGAGCCATATTATTTTTATCAACTGTAAAAGAATATGACGATTCAACCGGAACATAAATTCCGTTCTTAAAATTAGGATTAGTTTCAAGTTTATTTTCTTCCTTACCCAAACACAGCCCACATAGTATATATATAAGACAAACGCTCGTTAATCTTTTCATACTTCCTCATTTCTTTGGATTCTTTTACTGGAATAAGCCATAATACTGTATCTACTTTATCTGGATACTTATCTGCAATATCCTTCTCTGCTTCGTCATATTTTCCTCTTTGCGTAGTAATCTAAAAGACAAACCACTTGGGGACACCTCAAGCTGGATATATGCCGCGCTTACAGCGCTGATTATTCGGTCGGAGCCGATCCCTCGTAAAAAGACTGACTCTCATGGCATTTACATCATTAGATGTTCAATGTTCAAAAGTGATGTGGATGCATTATTTCAAACCGTACATTTCATCTAATTGATTGGCTTTTTCCAATAACTGCTTTTTTAGTTCCGGAGGATAATTAAATCTCTTGTCCAGAAAATTTATCAATTCAGTACTGTTTTCAACATGCCGGACTATAAAGCCCTGAACGTGTCCGTCGCGAAACGCGACATTAACAAAACTATGGTGATTGCGGGGATTATCAAAGACAATCGGAGTATTCGGCAGTCCGCCTTTACTGGAATAATCATCTTTGAAGCCGCCAAAGTAAATATAAGAACAACTTTCCCACTCCAACGGTTGGAATCGCGTTGAAACATTATTTGTGGAAGGGCAAGTATAAACTTTTGGATCGGACAGGTAATTACCGGCCCGCAGTTGTTCGAGGCCCTGCCAGCCATTTTTTTCAGGAAAAGAATCGTGGTAATCCATTGCATAGCGTTTCAGGCTCAGGGATATTTGTTTCAGGTTGCTGCAGCAACTTATCCGCCGGGCTTTTTCCCGGGCTGAATTTAAAGCCGGCAGAAGCATTCCGGCAAAAAAAGCAAGAATTGGAATAGATATGACGGCAATAATCAATATTTTAAGCAGTAACGGCATTTTCCTCGGAGCGCGGACAACACTTTCCCCGCCGCAATCAACACATACAACCATGTGGTCGCCAATTTGTTTACCGCATTTTTTACAGAACATATTATCTCCTCCCTATGAATGAAATTAACCACGAAAAACACGAAAAGTCACGAAAAGTTTTTTTGTTTTTCAGCTTGAGCTGAAAAGTTAAACGCTTCTAATAGACGCCCCCGACAAAAGTCGACAATGCCGAATTGCCGCGAATTACGCCCTGCGTTCAACGCTTTTGAAAAACTCTGAATCGTTTTTCAAAACCATCACTCCGTGCGAACTGAACTGTTTAACAAGCAACAAATTGCGTAACTTGCTTTCGCCGCAAGCGGCGACCAACGCACCTGCGTTGGATCCAGTCCGGCAACGTGCCGGGGCGGAGTAATTTAAAAATTTTTCTTTCTTTTTTACTTTTGTCTATCCCGTCCTAATAGTGTGCTTAGTGAAAATATTCAGAACTGCCAGGCGGACCGGATGGCAACGTCAATATCTTTTTCGTTTCCAACCACCGCCTGGATTGCCGTTTTCAGTCCATCAACTTGAGTGGCGACCGACATACTGGGCATTCCGACATTTTTATCAAGTGCGGCGGTCTCCGGCAGGGCCGGAAGATGAATCCACCCTGCCCTGATCGGCAGTTGATTGACCGCGATATAATTCAAGACCCCGTACATCAACAAATTACAGCCGAAAGTCCCGGCAGCGTCGGATATATCTGACGGAATACCCGCGTCACGCATTGCCCGGACCATCGCCCGCAGCGGTAAAGTGGAATAATAAGCTGCCGGCCCACCGGGTACAACCGGCTCGTCCTGTGGCCGGGAACCCGACATGTCGCCCATGTCGTAGCGGGGGGCGTCGATCAGGTTTTGCGCGATTCGCTCAACCGTGATCATACTGCGGCCGCCGAATTCGCCCATCATTATCACAACATCCGGAGAAATATGGTCTATTTCATCGGTAACGGCTTTAATCATCTCTTTGAAGATGCTGGGAGCTATCACCTTGTGTATTACCGCTCCGGCAACAGTCATTCCATCGAGCGCGTCCGCAACCGCCTTAGCCGGGTTGGCACAACTTCCCGCCCAGTCCCCAAAGCCTGATAAAAGAATCTTTTTCATTATCCCGCGTACTCCTTAATCTATAAGTTAAGTTACTAAGAGTCGTGCGAAATGCAAATATTAACCACGAACAATGAAATGAGCGCGAGCATTGCGCAGGGCAACACACGAAAAGTCACGAAAAAGTTTTTTTCAGCTTGAGCTGAAAATTTAAATACTTCTTCATGTCCTTCATGCGTTGCCTTCGCTAGCTCAAGCTCAGACTGCGCTAGTCGTGGTGCAAATAATAGTTTCGCAAGAATCTATATAGTTAGTAACTATTCCAAGTAAAACTATAAGATCAAGAAGAACAAATTACAAGTAAAAATAATCCGCTTTTTGAAATTAAGCATTACGCATTTTTGCGATGATCGCGTCGGCTACTTCGGTCGTGGTTGCGGTGCCGCCGAGATCGGGAGTCCTGACAACTCTTTCGGCTAAAACCGCTTCCATCGCGGACATGATCAAATTGGCAGATTCGCCCTGCCCCAGGTGTTCGAGCATCATGACGATGGACCAGATTGTTCCGACCGGATTGGCTATGCCTTTGCCCGCGATATCCGGGGCCGAACCGTGGATCGGTTCAAACATACCGGGGTATTTGCGTTCCGGATTGATGTTGGCGGACGGGGAAATCCCGATACTGCCGAGCATCGCTGAACCGAGGTCGGTCAGAATATCGCCAAACAGGTTGCTGGCGACAATAAGTTTCAAGACCTGGGGCTTTAAGATGAAGAAGCCCGCCAGGGCATCGACATGAATGCTCCAGCGTTCGATATCAGAATAATCCTCGCCGACTTCCTTG
Source organism: Victivallales bacterium (assembly GCA_963678305.2). GTDB lineage: Bacteria > Verrucomicrobiota > Lentisphaeria > Victivallales > Victivallaceae. The sequence continues at coordinate 627,545 of CAXXVV010000006.1, read as the reverse complement.
AAAACTTTATCCCAGAAGACCATGGAGTAGTTCAAGGCATTTGATTTTGTGGCGCTGACCAGACTTGTGATATCGTGTTCCACGGCGTAGTCAAAAGCGTAACGGATGATCCGTTCGGTTCCCTTGCGGCTGAAATGCGCTTCCTGAACAACGTTTTCCTCCGGCGTATCCGGATTGTCAATATATCCTTTGCCGCAGTATTCACCCTCGGAATTTTCCCGGATAACCACAAAATCAATATCCGAATTATGTTTGACTTTGACCGGAGAATCCAGTCCTTCCAGCAGTTTGACCGGGCGCATATTGACATATTGTTCGAATTCCTGACGAATCGGCAGCAGCAGCCCGCGCAATGAAACATGGTCCGGCACGCCGGGAAAGCCGACCGCGCCAAGCAGAATGGAATCACAGTCGGCCAGGATTTTCATTCCGTCTTCCGGCATCATGGCGCCATGCTTCAAATAATATTCACAACTCCAGGGCTGTTCATCATATTCAAATTGAATACCGCCATGAATATCCGCCGCGGCGTTCATAACTTTGCAACCTTCCCGCACCACATCAACTCCGATGCCGTCGCCTGGGATAAGCTTGATATTAATCCGGTTCATAATTTCATATCCATTCGTGTCTGTAATTGAATTCAGAGGTATTATTATCATTCCAGCGCGCATTGGTCAGGTCATAAAAATCATACGTCCCGGCCAGACGCGGTATGGAATAAACGTCTTTAGCGAAAAGGTAAGTAAGTCCCAGCATATTGTCGCGATACACTGTAAACGATCCCTGCATATCATCTTTCACCCTGCCCTCAATCGGGATTTTTGCCCTGGTAACCAGCAGCGGCAGACGGCCGTAACGGTAAATTTCAAGTTCCAGTTGAGACGAGTCCCGCAGTTTTTCCATGGCTTCGCGCTCCAGTTCCGGCCAGGCCTGAACCCGTTTGACACCGAAATCAGACAACTGTTCGATCGCCAGGGAGTTGCAAACCGGGAACGGGTATGCGGTACAAATAAAGATATCTTTATAGTCACGAAGTAAATCAAACTGGAACAACGAGGTAACCCGGAAACGCCGGATTCCGGCTTCGTATGCCTCGGCAACGCGCTTACGCAGCGCTTCAAGCCGGTTCTCTGGACAGAAAGTAGGGAGGATCACCTCCGATGTTTTCCGGTTGTAATCGTAAATGGAAACTGCCAGAACACATTTTTTATCTGCCGGCTGACACCCCCTGGGGGCTACGGCTGCGGTTTCGTCATAATGTTTTTTCAGGTCTATTTCAGACGGTGGGGCGATGGAGGTAAAAGCAACCCTGAATTGTTCCATCGCCTCAAGTCCGGCTGAGAATACGGCTTTGTCGCCGGCCGCTTCAAGCAGCCATTCCTGCATTTGCAGACGAACTTTTTTCATTTCTCCGGCGGGGATAAACAATTCACCGTCGATATTTTTTAACGGAATGTTGACTTTATAGTCAAATTTGGCCGGGACTTTCAAGCCCTCTTCCAACCCTTCAGACGTCAAAGGCCGATTCTGCGCCGGTTTGACGATGCAGTTGAAATACTTTTCCGGATAACCGGCAAGGTTAAGCAGTTTCAGAGAAATGCCTTTGACCGACGCCGACGCTTCGAGTTCAAGAACTGGTTTACGGGCCGGCAGTTGAGCGATACGGGCATCATAGGATTCCAGGCTTTCCCCGATCTTAAATACCCGGCCGCGGAACGGCACTTCCTTGTCGCAAAAAATAAAACAGTTCTTGCCGGCCGAGGCTTTGGTAACTGACCGGCCTTCCACCCGCATCGCGGTAATAGTCAAGGAGGTTCCCTCATCTCCCGAATCGGATTGGACCCGGATCCGGTCGCCGAGATGCAGGCGGTGTTTTACGTTGCAGACAAAACCGTTCTCGGCCCGATCCGTAACCATGGCGCAAAGCTGTCCGGTGGTCCCCGGCGAATCATGCTGGACCAGTTGTTTCATCGACTCTTCGGTATAGAAACCGTGCGACCATTTGCGGCCATAGGTGGTGCTGAGCATTTTTCTTGCTTCACGCAAAAGCTTTCCAGTCAATTCCGGTGCGTCCAGCACCATCCTGTAGGCGCTGGTTACTTTTGCGACATAATCGGGTTTGCGCAGCCGCCCTTCGATCTTGATCGACGATACGCCGAGGCGTTTGAACTCCGGAATCAGGTCAAGCGTATACATATCCTGAGGGGAAAAGAAAAAGCCGTTGCCCTTATCGGTGTAATAACGCCGGCGACAAGGTTGTTTACAGCGGCCGCGATTACCGCTCCAGCCACCGAGCCAGGATGAAAACAGGCAGCCGCCAGACAGTGAACAGCATAAGGCGCCATGCCCGAAAACTTCAACCTCCAGTTCGGTTTTCCGCATTATCAGTTCCAGTTCCTCAAGCGTTATCTGGCGTTCAAGAATAACCCGTTTGATGCCGAGTTCAGCCGCGACGGCGATTCCTGAACTGTTATGGATGCCCATTTGAGTTGATGCGTGGACCTGCAAGCCGGGAAAATATTCACGCAGCATCCCGGCAATTCCCAGATCCTGAACAATGACCGCATCCGGCTGCAGTTCGTAAAGATCCGCCGCCATCTGCGCCGCTTCAGGCAGTTCGCTTTGTTTGACCAGGGTATTGAAGGCAATGTAAACTTTTTTCCCGCGCTCATGGGCATAATCGATGACACCGGCCATTTCGTCCAGCGAGAAATTATCCGAGCGTTCACGGGCATTGAATTTAGGCAAACCGCCGTAAATCGCGTCCGCCCCGTTATCAAACGCCGCCAGAGCACAGGCGGAATTTCCGGCCGGAGCTAGAAGTTCAGGTATTTTAAGTTGAGTCATAATATTCTTTCAATTTGTTTTCAGCCATATAATATAGCGTTTCAAACGCAAAGAACAACCTGTTCAGGATATTTTGATTTGACATTATGAGACAAAAGATATATTTTTAATCATATACAGATGGGATCGGGACAATATGATTAAGTTGAAAAAATTAACATACCGGCAACTGAAAATTGCTTATGTGTGCGTGATGCTGTCTCCATTACTTGTATTTGCCGGAATTTATTTTATCCGGCCAAGAGCGATTGAATGGCATTTTGACCTTGCTACCGGTGAATCTGTTAAAACAACCTATCGCAGGTTGATCTTTACCAGTTGGGGATATCACGAACGATTCCCAGGAAATCGTAAATTATATTCAAAATACGGTATTGGATACAATAAGCCGTTATTAGTTTTCTGTGCACACACGGGCTATCGACTATACGGGCGTCCCGGTCTTTCCCTGGATTCTTTTTCGAGCTATCCCAGAATCTGCTATATAATAAGAAAATTCTCTCTTCCTGATAAAGATGTAAAAAAACTATATAAACATTGCGTCGATATGTACCTTAATAAAACGCATCCAAGGGAGGTTAGAGCTTACATAAAAAAACAATATGATCGCTACAATGAGCCCAATATGCAAAAGATGTGGAAAGAGATTATAGCGGCCCCGACAAAAACTGAAAACAGATATAAATATTTTGAAAACAGGAGTGACCTTATCAACTTTTTCAGGAAACATCGAGACAATTACCCTAAACAACTTTCCCCGAAAGTAATTGATCTAATTCAAAAAAATTACCCGGAATCATTTTTCATTGACGAATACTTAATCAATCCGTCCAAGGCAAATGCTATCGAACTCGGTCGGTCGTTATGCTGGGAGGGAAAGTCGGGGGAATATATAGGTATAGCTTTCCAAAAATTGGATAAAGCGGGAAAACTTGATGACTTTCTGAAAATCATTATGCCGGATGACCTGCCTGAACTACCCGGTCCCAGCCAGCCGATAATCAAGAACAATATTAAAATTTATCCGTCTGGATATAAGTATTATGAACAAACCTTTAAGGATTTACCGCACCGGAAAGAAGCTTTGCATTTCCTAATGCATCCATTATACATCTGGAAGCATATCAATAAAAAATACAAACGAAATAATGATTGATTAAAAGAATCTCCGGTATGGTCATTCATTACCCAGCCTTGGTTAATCCGTTCTGAATGGTGAAGCAGGCAAATGGTCTCCGTTATATAAATTACAGCCTGCCGGGAACGCTTCCCAGGCATATCGGACCGCGGCCGGTTGTTTGATGAACGGATTTGAAACTATTACTTTATTATCTTTTATCAATGCGGCAGCAGAGACGAATTTATGACCTTTGCCGGCTATTTGAAAACCACGCAATTTTCCGTCTTTCGCATATAAGCCACCGGCATGGTCAAATGACAGAACAATATTCCTTCCTTCTATTTTCATGTTTTTGTAAATCGGACCGCTGTATTCAACTTTTTTACCATAATCCTTTGCCAATGCCCACAAAGCGAGACGTTCTCCGACGTCTTTTTTATTTTTCGGGTGAATATCTTTCGCTTCGCCAATATCAATCGCGACTGCCATGCCCGTATTGGGCAACGCAAGCGTTTTCAATTGAGATTCCCTTAACACGGCCCAGCTTTCATTCAATCTGGAGGCAAAACCAGCGAGCTGAACATAATAGAACGGGAAATCACCCTGCCCCCGTTTTAAGCGCCAATCCCTGATTAATCCGGGAAATATTTGCCGGTAAGTGTAAGCGGTCGACGGATTCGCATTGGCTTCGCCCTGATACCAGATCACCCCTCTAATCGGGTATTGCAGCAGCGGGGATATCATACCGTTAAACAGAGAAGTCTCCAAGCGTGGAGAGATGTTTTTGAATTTTAAGACTGACGGCTTGTATTGCCATTTTCCACTCAAGCAGATGGATTTGCCGGGATTGTCCGCCACTTCCAGAAACATATCTTTTTTATTGCCGAAAATCCCTCCCCAACCAATTTTGGTCGTTTTCACCGCGATAATGATTTTGCCGGCTTTAACAAGTGACGCCGGAATATCATAGATTCGACGTTTATGACTCCAGCGAGTTTCTTTACCGACTTCCGCTCCATTGAAATAAGTGGTTTCATAATCATCGATCTTTGCCAGTGAAAGGCGCAGTTTTTTACCGGCCCATCCAGCCGGTAGATCAACGGTTTTGCGGGCCCATATTACGCCGTCATATTCAACCGGATAAAGTTTGTAATCCCACCATAGCGGCAAATTGATGGAATCCCATTTTGAGTCATCATAAGCCGGCGACATCCACTTTGAGTCATCTTTATTTATCCTTGCGGGAGAATTTTCAGCTTTTGCAATATTACTGATCAGGCTTTTATTCCGGTGGCGCAAGACCTCAATTGAATTCAACGCCTCTTTACTTATCCACGACTCCGCGCCGGTCCCTCCCCAAGCAGAAACAATCAGTCCAACCGGAACCTTCAATTGTTTCCGCAGCGACCGGCCGAAGTAGTAGGCGACGGCGGAAAAATCTCCCGCCGTTTTCGGGGTACATATATTCCAGCTACCGTTGCAATTGTCCATCGGCCTGACCGCCGGGCGTCTTGCAACAGTAAATACCCTGAGTCGTTTATCTTCCGCCCGGGCGGCTTCAGCTTTGCCTTTTTGCGTGTATTTAAGCTCAAACTGCATATTAGACTGTCCCGAGCATATCCATAACTCGCCGATCAGAATATTGTTTATGGTCCTTGACGAGTCGGCATCTTTAACTATTATCTTATATGGGCCGCCTGCCGGCATTTTCGGAAATTCAACCGACCATTTACCATTTTCAGCATTAGCTTTAACATTAATAGTTTTACCTGCAAAAAACACGTTGACCGGCGTACCGGCGGTGCTTTTCCCATATATTCTCACCGGCATATTACGTTGCATGATCATGTTGTCGGAAAACAGATTATTTAATTCAACCGCAAATAATTTCCCTGGTAATAATAATATCCAAAGCATGCAAAAAGTTAAAAAACGCATATTTTATTTTCCTGATGATACTTTTATTGTTTCATCGTAAAGTGATTTTATTTCTTCATCCGATAATTTTTTATTCAGAATAACACATTCATCCTGCAATACCTGTAAGCCTTTGTCCGCAGATTTTTGCGCTCCGATCATGAACCAGTTCGGCTTGGTTGACAATGGTTTGTCAAGGCTTTTTTCAAGCAGTTTTTTGCCGTCGACCGAAACTCCGATCGAATCCGGAGTCCAGGTCATGGCAATCATGTGCCATTGCCCGTTCTTCCAATTAACAAAACTGCCGCCGGGAACGCCAAGGTAAATATTCTTCTTGTTTTTCGGGGTGTACACGTAAGCGTAAATTCTGGTTTTGCCCGGCTTGCCGCCCTGCCGTCCCAGCGTGATCTTGCCATTATCCGTAAAGCCGATGAAAGGCCAGAAGTAGCTTTCTTTATCGGTTTTCCGCCAATTCCAGGGGGCGATCCAGCAAATAAAAGTACCCGGAGTGGAAAAATCCAGATTTTTTGCACCGAAATAACTGGCTTGACCAGAGCGCAGGCATTTGCCGAACAGCCCTGTTTCCCAGGTGAAATTACCGGACCTGGTGCGAACTTTATTGCTTCCTCCCGCGAGAACCGGCCCCATATTAGAGCTGTCGAAATTCACGTAGAAAGTTATGTTGTCGGCAAATTTTGCCAATACCGGGTTGACGGGAGCCATTCCTTCGGGCGCGCCGTCGCTGCCGGCGGTCCATGCGTGACCACCAAATGCAACAGCCAGTATACTGATTAATAATTTCATTTGCATAATCCTTTATCCTTCGTTATCATACGCCTGCCACGGGCTGTCTTTGTAGTGCTTGGAGTTTACTTCAATAGCCTTATGGCTTTTGACATGGCCATCGACATAGAGCACGTTCCCTTTACCCCCGACATGTCTGCCATACAGATTAAAGCCGTCAAGACAAAGCGCCGAATATTTATCGAGAATATCAAATAAGTGACCTTTTTGAGAAGGCGTTTTAATACGGTTGATCTTTGCCCAGTGACCATCGTTGTTGGGATTGGCGATGTAACCGCTTAAACCGTAGTCGTAGCCGTTGCCGTAGACCGTAAAATTCCGGGACGGGTTGCGGGACGGGCACATCATCAACTTTTTATTATATTTGGGGCTGGTCACGAACAGCGACCACCACTGCCCCCAGGCATACGACGGGGGGATTAATGCTACGAACATGTGTCCGTCATTTTCATCCGCGTAAAAAACAAAATACTGTCCCAACTGCTTCATATTATTGGTGCAGGCAATAGTTTTTGCCGTTGCCCGCGCTTTGTTCAACGCCGGTAAAAGCATCGAGGCGAGGATCGCGATGATCGCAATCACGACCAGGAGTTCGATTAATGTGAATGCCGTTTTTCTTTCTTTCATTTTGGGCTCCTTACATTGTTGGGTTGATAATGATTGATGATTAAAAATGGGTTATATTGTTTGAGTTTTCGCTTTCATTTTCCATAAATCTTATTTATTATGCAACAAAATCATTATGTAGTCGTGTTTCTTTATTTTGAACCGGATACTTTCATTGACAACTTTCAGGTTCGCTCCAGTTTCCAGATTACGAGCAAGAAAGTTTTTATCGAGTCCAAGGCATTTCAGATCCGGGCTTAAACTTACGTCTCCGCCATTGCCGTAATCGCATACGACCAGTAAGACCGCGCCTTTTTTCTTGAGTACCAGAGAACTGCTTTCTATGCCGTTGATTTTGACCGGGTATTTTTTGTTCCAATAGTTGAAAACCTGCACTGATCTCTCCCCGTAACCGAAGTCGTACAGCTTCTTCAAGGCATGCCAGTATTTCTTTGCCTGGCTGTTGGTCCAGCGAAGCTCATGGGTCAGCATTGCCCCGGTTGCGGTTCTTATACACCACTGCTGTTGTGCATTAGTTCCACTGACCGGAGCAAGGACAACCGGAAAATTGCCGAATTGCCGGCCGATAGACAGGGTCCTGATATACTCCCGGGTGTAACGTTCCTGAAAGTCACTGTGGCCGTTATGGTCCTCCCAGTCATAATTCATGCGGGCAAATGAAAGTATCGGGGCAATAGCGGTGTTGGTCATGTGAGCCATGTTATTAGCCGGTTTACCGATTTCCCGCTGGAATACCGCCGTCCGGCGAATCAGTTCTCTCATATTGAAAACTCCGGACGCGGGCTGGATGGAGCCATCCGGCAGCAGATAGGCATCCGAACCGACAAGGTTGAAATTGGATTGCAGGAAAATATCATCCCAGTAAAGCAAGTCGTTCGCACCGGTATCGAACATTCGCTTATACCACCACATGGCATAATTACGGTAGCTCTCACACGGATCAAGGTCATAAGCGGCTCCTGCCATATAGTTGAAGCTTCGCTTAATGAAAGGTATGCGGAACCATTCATCGACAAACGTTTTGCCTTCAGGTGTATCCCAACGCACGCCACGCCCGTTGGTATAAAACATCACGACGGATTTCTTATTCGAAGTCTGAGCGCCTTTAATAGTGTGAAAGCCGGAACGAACATGGTTGAAATAGGTCTTTTTCATTTTTTCATAGCGTTCCGAACCGGGTTTTCCTGGTAGCGGATAAGCTTTGATCCAGTCATTGATGAAAACTTGGTCAACCTTTCCGGTTCTTCTGGTCTCCCCCAGCTTATGCCAGTATGAGACATCTTTTTTTCTCGGATAAATATCCAGACACGGCGTTACAGCCCCCCAGTACCAGCAGCTTCCAAGGAAAACTAAATCGTAATCGAACTGTTTGATCAAACCAGCGCCGTACCAGCTCCAGGCGTTCCATTTGCGCCAGTTTTCCGGCATCGGTTTTATTGGAGTAGCCATAAAGCCGATGGTAATCGTACGGGCTTTTTTCAATTCTGCCGGAGCCGCAATTAAATTGAGTATCAGGTACAGGATTCCCTTATCGCGAATCAGCTCCTGACACGGTACTTTGTCACTGGTTACCCAACCCTTGTCATTTTCTCCGAACACACTCAAGCCGCGCAGTTCATCCCCCAGCCAGATATACGGCACATAAGTGCCTTTTATGGAGTTTCTGGCACATTTTGCCCCGTTCCATATTTTGCCCTTTCCGGCCGGAACTGCTCCACCGTAGTTGATGCGAATACCGTCGGTGCAGGTATGAAAGAGCGGCATATTACTGTCGTCAAGCGGAATTACCAGCTTGAGCGAATCAACTTTTTGTTTACACGGGGCGAGCGTAAGCGTCCATTTCATCATGCCGTCATAGTCCCAAAGTGATTTGGCTGAACCTTTCAACGCACCGGCGGAAAAGACCGATTCAAACTCAACCGTGTCAGCTTTTTTTATTGTAAAATCGAATTGACTTACATTAACCGGCGTGAGACGCCCGGCCACCACCGCTTCCAGGCGCATGCCGGTGTTTTTCAACAACGGAACCTGAGACGCGGTTACCTGTTCCCACAATCCAAGTTTATTCAACTTATGCCTGCGCAGAACAGTATCTACGGTCATTCCGTCAATCTCGATCGGAGTAAACGGCGGAACAATCTTATTGGATTTACCGAAAGAACAGTTTTCCCACGGCATAATATTGCGGACAAATTCTTTTTTAATCCGGCCCCCTTTCACTCCTTTAATATCGAATATAACAGAGAATTTATTTTCTCCCTTAAGGCTGTATTTTTTCAAATCAGGAATACTCCAGATTTTGTCACTGACATAATCCTTCAGCTTCGGCATTGCGGTTTTGCCCAGGGTCTTCCCTGAGGCACTTTTAAGCTCTACTGTTATATCTTTGATTTGCGCTTTGTTTTTTAAAGCGCTGACGTCAACACGCAGTCTCATTTTATCGAAAGAAGGATAGTAAGCGAATTTCGCTCCGATACGTTCGGCGTCACCTTTTGCAGTACTGAAAAGCTCTTCAGCCGGGTTCAGGGTCCAGATAAATTCACGACGATAGAATATTTTTCCGGAATCGGGCGATGAAACGTCCAGACAAGTGGTAATGCTTTCACTATTCAGCGCCGCGCCATCAGCAAAAATGGTTTTGTTATGACCTGGTTGGAGCTCAATCGTTTTATTGACCGCATTGTCCGCGGAGTTTTTAGGTTTCACCCGTAAAGATACTTTGACTTTTATTGTCTTGTCGCCTGGATTGGCAACATTGACCTTGATGTTATAGCGACTTGAGCTACCGGGATCTTTAAGTTGCGTGACCTGCACAACCGGGGCATTACGGTCAAAGCATACAACCGGAATAGCGTCCTTACCGAAAAAGGCACACCTTTTATTGGTCCAACTGGTTTGCGCATTGCCATTGACCAGGCGTTTCCAGTTACGACAAATCCTGATTCCCATTTTGGCTGGAATCTTACCGTTTTTGATTCCTATCTGATCAATCGGGACCGCGAATTCAAAATCCCAGAAACCGCTCTTGACGCTTCCCTTGCACTTGAATTCCGGTCGCCACGGTTGCGGCGCATTGGCGATTTTCGACCGGCTGTATACGGCCCCCCGGTTATTGACGATCATATGGAATACGGCAAGCTTTGCCGCGTCAAGGTTCGGCACGAATACCAGTTCATAGCCGTCATCCAGCCAGGCCATCGCATTTACTGAAGACGGACGGACACGTTCAAGGATTCCGCCGGGGCCGACCGCGCAACGGGCGGCAATATACAGCATTTTACCGTCACTGCCCAGCCAGAATGCAGCAGGAGCGGGAAATGCATTCTCTCCACGATAACAAAAACGCTGCATCTGTACGGCGCCGGCCCATTCCGGAGCGTTTATTTTACCGTCAATGACCGGGGATTGCTTCATCAACGGCAAACTAACTTCCGGAGTTCTAAACCCGGTACCTTTAACGTTAAAAAGTATACCGGAAAAAATAATCGTCAACAATAAAGCCTTCACTTTTTACCCCCTTCGAGTTTTATCGTTCCAACATTCAGATCACTGGTTATTCTTACCCCGTCGGCATATACCGTTTTCATGACATTCTTTTCACGATCTATATTGATTGAATCAATGAAAACGGTCTGACGATCGGCGTTTTCCAGGCATACAACCTGATAATGCCGCTTCATTTCAGCGCGCCAGTCATGCCAGGATGGAATATACCATACCGCCCGCTCCTGAACTTCATTCATCGGCAGGGAGCCCAGTGCCAGTTCCAGGGCAACCGCCTGTTTGCAGTTGAAGCCGGCAGTGGAATATGACCATGCATAATCAGTGTGGTAAAGACGCAGCCCGTGGTAACTGATCTGGAAAAACGGCACCAGTTCCTCAATGAACGGAACTTTGTCGAAGTAAGAAACCAGTCGGCGAAACGGGGCGTGCACTTTCCATGGCATATCAACGTTGCCAAGAATATAATCCTGATAGCCTTCCACTGATACACAACCGAACAGATCCCGCGCGCTTTGCGCAAGACGGCTAATTCCCGATGCCCAGTCTTTCCTATCCGCCGGATGCCGGGGATGATGACAGGTAAATATCGGACTAGGCATGTTATCCATATAATACATACCGTTTATTCCAAGCTGCTTCATTCTTTCAAGGTCCAGAAGGGATTTCGGCGTCGGCATGGACGCGGGACAAACCCTGTACGTCGCACCGCCGCCCCATTGGCTGCCGCCGATGTTTTCGCCGCTCCTGTCCATGACAATATCAAGGTATGGAAAATATTCCGATCTTTGGTAAGCGTCAACATGATTGTCATGGACGCTCAGCCGGTAGCCCAGTTCATCCAACGTCGTCTTCAATTTTTCTAACCCCTCGAGACCGCCGAGACTGCGTTCAACCGGAAATCTTGTCGGCCATTTCCCATCATGTCCTTCAGGATTCCAGCCGACCAGAAAGAATGTACACTTTTCAATGCCGTCCGCTTTCATGCCTCTGGCGATTTCCCCGGCCTCGGCAAAGGTTGTTGAAACCGTCATTTCCTCTATTCCGTCATACAGCCGGTTCAATTTCATGCCGTGGAATATTTTGCAATGGTAACTTTCCGCTGTATAAGCCAGTACATCATTTGTATTCAGTCGTTCTTTCAGTGGTCTTATCCGGCGTTCTTCCAGCAGGTGTTTGCGGTATCTTACCGCCATGACATTATAATCAGCTCCTTCCGGCAGAGAAATAAATTGAACTTCGATGTCGCGTTTAATGACCTGGTCCTCTTTGTAGTGCCTGAAAATAAATCCCGGCGCAAGGCTGTAACTGTAACCGTTTTTTGCGCTTTCGCTCCTGGTGACGATGCGGCTGTCGTGGCGTCCTTCCGTCAGAATACACAACCATGATCCGGATGGATGCATCATGCCGCATAACGGCATCGTTACATAATGCTCATATTCCGCCTGATCCCCGTATACCATGTCGCGCAGCTCCGCTTCCTGCTCTACATTGAAACGCATTAAGGCTCCGCAAAAATTAGGCAGCAAAAAATAGCCGGGATCGCCCTGGGCGGCTTTAAGAAAACCCGGAAGAATATCCAATTCGAGCAGCCTGTACATATTGGGCGCAAGTTCGATCAGGGATTCAGGATACAGCTTGAAGGTAAAGCCGTCGGCAAGCGTTTTTAATTCACAGTCAATCCTGAAATACTTGCAAATTTCCAAACGGATTCTGAGACTGTCAGATGTGGGAAGCGTATCGAGTATTTTAAATTCGTATTCTTCAAGCCGCTTCCTGCGGAGACAAGGCACCTCTTCAAAAATAATCAAAAAAGGAAGCTTTGCGGTTTGCAAACTTTTGCCTTGATCGTCACAATAAGCGAGGAATTCGTTATTGTTTAAAACCAGGCATCCGCCGTTCTTTAGATTAAGACGATTCATAATACTCCCAAATTGCTTTTACTTCTAAAAATTCTATTATTGTAAATGGTCGATATCCTGATAATATGATTATCACTTATTCGGAAAAATCATTCTTTCGCAAAATATCAATTGTTTCCTTTAGCTCCAACTGCCCGTACAAATAATCCTGGATCAGGGCCTGCAATTTGATGAATTTGTTCTCATCAAAAATTTCCATTTCATTCAATACTGAATTTTGGAAGTTAAGGTTCTGCAAAACAGACTTCATATTCGGCGGACAGTGATTCAAAAAATCACTGCTTTCAGCGACAGCTCGCATGGCCGGAATATTGCTCCTTGATTTAGCCAGCATTGCCTGCCCTGCTTTTCCACAGGCGAATTTAATAAATTTAATCGAATTGTCGATATCGCGGCAATTTTTACCGATTCCCAAAACACAGGGAACGGAGACGGAACAATTGAAGCGACTCATATCCGACGCCTGAACCATCATCTCAAATGCAGGATTTTCCGGGAGAACCATCAGGGAATAAGAAAATGTGTCAAGAAAAAGAATCTCCCCGTTGCTGAATGACTTCCAGAAAAACTCTGAACCATATTCATTCTCTGAACTGGCCATGTCCATAAATTTCTCAAACATAAAACGGTTGAACTCAAATATCCCTGGAATCCGGTTGTCTGAAAAATCAGGCTTACCGGTTTCAACGTTGTAAATGTCAATTCCTTCTGACAACAAAGTGAGCGGCAGAAAATGAATAAATGAAGCAACCAGCGGAAAATCGTCAGCCCGGTAATCATAATTATTGATAATATGACTGATAATATTCTGTGGAATGTCTCTGGCTATACCGGGACAGTATTTTTCAGCAAGCGTACAATTCCAAAGACGCATTTCCTGACTTACAGAAAAAGGCATTGCCGCATATTTTTTGGCGAAATCACGGTTTTGAAAAGCTGCGGGAAAATAGTCATCACTACTGGTTTTATTCCAGAGTTTGTCACAGATTACCGGGTCTGCGGATAAATTTGTAATATCCTCGCGTACCGCCAGCACTATGTCGCAATCACTAATCTGTCCTTTATCCGCGGTCGCGACTATATTAAGCCTCGGAATCTCGGTTTGCATTTGACTGAAAATACCGTTCCAGAATTCCTTGCGGCATGGAATGTCATAATCCTCAAGGTATATCTTGAGCGTCGTCAAGGGCGAAGAGAAAATAGAACTAACCGGACTGCAGCGTTCAATATACCTGTATGTCGCAGCTGAAGCCGCTCCACCATTCAACACTGGAAGACATTTTATGAAGTTGCCCTTTCTGGCAATACTCTGGATGACTCCACGGTCTCTAAGCAGTTCCAGAGAATTACACATCGTTGCCGGAGCTACATTGAACATTTTACACAAATCATTCACTGATGCCAAACGCTGGCCTTCTTTCATGCTGTGTTCAAGAATCATCTCCTCGATTTTATCGGCTATTAATTCGTATTTCTTTTTGTTGCTTATGGATATCATATTCACCTCTATTACATATCTGTTACACATACTATAATAGATTGGTTATTATTTGTCAACCCCCATTCGTAAAAAATTTTCACCACTTCTGAAAAAATGAAGCATGACTCTGATCAGGTTCATGATAAAGCGATGTAACGTTTTGCCATTAATTAAAAGTTTTTTGTGCAAATTGCAAGATTCAGACTTAACGATTGCAGGTCAAGTGAAATAATTTATCATTTTATTTGAATTAATTTAAAAATCAATTTGCATTTATAAATAACTGTAGCTATAGTTTTTTATCTGGATATTTACGAGGCAGTTCAGATATTAAGAGAAGCGGGAAAAAAGGACAACTGACGATATGGAAAATTGGATACAAATGAGGGAAACCATTTTCAGCCAGTTAAACATTCTCACCGGCCTCCCTTTCCGCGTTGTTTACCGGAGGATCCCCCTTTTAAAATCCTTTGATCTATAGGCAGACAAACTCTAACTTATCGGCTTTTTACGTTTCAAACCGGATTCCCGGAAGGAAGGATGTACTGATATATGGCATATGTGGCACAAGTTGGAACCGCTCATCTGGATCAAGCAACACGAGTTGTTGCCGGATCGTTTTCTACTGTTACTCTTATTTATAAAGCGGGAGACCCGATCAACCCATATGGTCATATTAAAATAGCCTTCAGTTCGGCTGGTGATTTTGGTGTTCCACAATTTACTAAACCCGAAGAGGATAATTTCTGTACCGTCCACTCTACCGGTAAATGCAATTTTGTTCCGACCTGGCACGAATCGGGTTACGAAAAACCATTTGGTAAAGAACTGATTTTGCAAGTGATTGACGGTTTTCTTGAAGAAGGCGATACCATAACTCTTACCTTCGGCAACATGGAAGGCGGGTCGCGCGGTTGGCAGATCCAAACGTTCGCTCAACCATTCTTTCTTTTCAAAACTTCAGTTGATCCCTATGCGACAGGAGAATATAAAAAAGTCATTGATTCCCCGACTATGCACATTGCGCCTGGACCGGCATATAAAGCGGTATGTACGACAAATTCGGTTGTGTCAACTGACCAGAAGATGGAATTCTTTCTCCGGCTTGAAGATATCTGGGGCAATAATGTCGGAGCTGTAACCAGAATTCAGGACCCCGGTTTTCCGGAAAGCGGAGACTATGCGATTGAGTACGAGGACGAAAAAACCGGACTGAAAGCCCCGAGTAATCCGATTCTGGTTTGTGATGAAAAACCGGAATATAATTATTACTGGGCTGACCTGAGTGGCCAAACCGTTGACACCTGCGGGACCAACGGGATTGAGGAATTTTATAATTACGGCCGCAATATCACTCAACTGGATATTGTATGTCATCAGGGAAATGACTATCAGATTACCGATGCTTTCTGGCAGACCATCAAAAATACCGCGGAAGCGCAGAGCTTCCAGGTCGGTAAAAAAATTGTTGTCATACCCTGTTTTAAATGGTGCGGCAATACTCAATGGGGTGGTACAAGAAGCGTATTCTTCTCCTCAAATAATTGTTCAATAACTCGCAGTTCGTGCGACCTGCTGCCGGAAAAAGAATCATCTTTCGGAGACTCTCAAACTCAGGAAATGTTGCTCAGAAGCCTTCAAAAACAATCGGTCAGCGCCCTGACTATCGCCAACGGCGGAGACCGTTATGCCACATTTGATCTGCATGACGCGACAATTGACGTCGGGATCGAACTGCACTCGTCCATGGGAACTTATGAATGGATGTTGGATGAAGTTTTCAGCCGTCGGTATAAAGTCGGCTTCTATGGCAGTTCAGACGGCCACAAGGGACGTCCCGGAGCCTCATATCCCGGCGCAAAACAAAATGAATTTCACGGCGGACTGACATGCGTTTTAGCTAAAAATCTTTCCAGACGCGATATTTTTTATGCGATGAAAGAGCGTCACACCTACGCAACGACCGGCAACCGGCCGATTGTCTCGACCCAGCTTCAGATCAATGGCGAATTCGTCGCGATTATGGGCGACGCCGTCAGGGTCAAGCCGGATCAAACTCCCATTTATTGTGTTCAAGTCATTGGGACCGCCCCGATCGAGAAGATTGAATTGATGAATGGAACCGAGCCTGTATTGATTGAAAGAGCCTATGCAGAAGAGGACCTGGGCAACCGGGTCAAGATTGTCTGGAGCGGAGCGGAAAGACGCGGCAGCGGTCGAATGGTAAATTGGAGCGGCGGCCTGAAAGTCGAAGACAATAAAATTCTAGGCGTTACCCCGATAAATTTCTTGAATCAGTATCTGCCGCCGGAACAAGTAGATGAAACGACGGTTATTTGGGAATCTTACACCTCCGGCGGACTTGCCGGGGTTGTACTTGAACTTGAAGACGTTCACAAAGGCCGGATTCGGATTGAGACGGAACAGGGAAATATGGAGTTTTCACTATCCAGGGTTAATTATGAACCATGTGAATTTTCTTTTGAAGGGCTTAATAAGAAAGTCTCAATCTATCAGTTTCCTGATCAACTGACCGAAACCAATATCGAATTCGCGGTAGAGTTGCTTGAACTGCATGAACACGATAATCCGATTTATATCAAGATGACCCAGGAAGACGGACACATGGCCTGGAGCAGTCCGATCTACATTGACGTCTAAGGATTCATTCAAAAATAACTCCTGAGTTTAATCCATTTTGTAATAATCGTCTCCCCCGTAATCTTTGGTAAATGACTTCGGTCGCTTGCTTTTCGCCGAATGCGTCAACGGTTCGTCACGACTGATCGTATCTTCCCACTTGCCGTATTCGTGTTTGAAGAGCAGCTTATGGAAAGCCGCATATATGATTCCAGCGGCAGCCCCGCCAATATGTGCAAAATAAGCAACTCCACCGCCTTTGGCGTCTTTTGTCATGTAACTGAAAAATAGTTGAAGCGCGAGCCATAGCGCAAATGCCCCCCAGGCCGGAATAGACCACCAGAAAATAAATCGCCAGGTAAAAGAAAGTTTAGCTTTAGGAAAACAAAACGCGTATGCGGCAATAATTCCGGAAATAAAGCCGCTGGCACCCACCATCGGAATATTTCCCTGTTTATCGAGCAACGCCTGTAGAAACAGCGAACAAGCAATAGATGTAATAATTAGAATGGTATACTTCCATGGGCCCATTTCTTCTTCAACATTGTCTCCGAAAATCAGCAGAAAATACATATTGCCAAGCAGATGGAATATTCCCGCATGCAGAAAGGCTGACGTCAGCATTGTCAATCCACCGTGCCGCAGCCAGTAGTCAGGAATGAAGCCCCAGTTTTTTATGACCTGATCCAGATTCCCGTAAGTCACTCCGAACAGGAGAATACAGGTTAGTGCGATACCCCAGGTTATATATGGAATTTTTTTAACCGGCTCAATGTCTTTCTCGACCGGCATACCCAGTAAAGCAGGAAGATACTTCCAGAATTCGTCCGGAGCCTCTTCTGTCGCACGATTGCCGCCGATAGAGCTGTTAATTCTCTTTTCTTCAAGCTCTATCATTTTCATTGCAAGCACTTCTTTCGCCTCCGGCGGCAGGTCGTCATCGGGATTTCGTTCCGGCGGTTTTTCCGGGAGTTGTTCGAATTCAGACGGGTCGAACCAGATGATCTCACACCGGCTGCACACATCAAGCCCGATACCGGTTCCTTTCACCGGCAGGACTACGCAACGCATTGCCTGTTCGCAGTGGGGGCATGACCGGCCGGACATGGAATAACCGTATTTTGCAGTGTGCCATAGCAGGTCGACGAATTTTTTGTCGCCGCACAAGTTCCGCAAGGCTCCCATGGTCATACTGCAACCGTGACACGCGGTGCATTCAAAACAGATTGTCTTGTTCCTGAATACCTGTTTCAGTTCCCCGAGACAATTAGGACACCGCATTGTGTAATTATTCATTAACTTCTCCCTTTAGCTTCTTTTTATGCCGAACCGCCATTAACCAGCCGAACAACGCTCCGCCCAGTTGAGCCTGCCATGAAAACAAATCAGAATCGCTGAATAGATTATCACGGTCCGGTATCCACCGTAATATAGCTTCACATAAGATTAAAATAAAGCCCCAGAAAGGTAATACAGCCCAGGCTCTGGTATAATCCAGAAAATCGCTGTCAATAATATACCGGGCGGGATTTACTGAAAAAGTGCGCCATGAATAATGGTCCTTATCACTGCCGTGACTGGAAAATAGTGCCGCTTCCGGAACGCGGATGGAAAAGTAGGTAATAATTCCGATCACCGCGGCTCCCGGTCCGATATAAAAAGTGGACCAGCCTCCCATAATCGTATGAAAAACCAACCCGGTCAACTGCGCTCCTGCCAGAAGCATTAGATATTTCCAGTGTCCCACCACATCTTCAACTGCGTCGCCAAACCATGACAGCATCAACAGCGTCACAATAAAGAATACCGGATTCTTGAAAATGAAAAAAGAAGTAATCAAGGTCAAACCGTAATATCTGGATAAACCTGATGCTTTGAAACCGAACTCATTTATCATATCTTTGTTGATCCCGATAAACATAATAAAAACGGTCAGCATAATCAATAAAATCGACCAGTTCAACCAGGGAATCCGGCGCAATCTTTGCTTTCGCTCCTTCGAGTGGTCGCCACGCAGAATGCCCAGCAGATCGATTGAGTCCCTTCCCTCAAACGGTGCCTCATCCTCCCGCTTTTCGGCCCATGCCTGTTTGAGCAACCCTGACTTGACCTTTTTACGTTGTCCTATCGGGATTATTTGTTTTTTCATGGAATCGGACGGCTTGCCCAGAGTAGTCGGCATCTGTTCCAGTTCAAACGGATCGAACCAGACATTCTGGCACATTAAACAGACATCCAACTCGATGAACTTGCCCTGCAACCGTTCCGTCACCACCTTCATAGTTTGACCGCAAGACGGACAATCCCGACCGTTTTTGGGACTGATTTGCGCCCGCCCCCACAGGTCGTCCAGCAGCTTCGGGTTGCTGCTGCCGCGCCGAAGCATTCCCAGACTCAAGAAACGACCATGACAAGCTTCACACTCAAAGCAGAAACCCGCCGGATATTTCATCTCTTTCAGTTTTTTTCCGCAGTTAGGACATTTCATCCCTCGGTTTTCCCCCTTGTATTTTTATGGCAGATAAAATCGATTGATAAAATAATACATTCACATTAAATGTCAAGCCCGTTTGTACGACGGCTCCCCGGGGGATGTCCGCATGCTTATCCTGGGAACGCGGACGTCCCCGTCCGCACGCAGGCGTCCCGCCTGCAAACTGAGGTTGGAGTCAGGTAAATCGAATCTATCAGGCGGCGCAAAGCGCCGGTAGAGATACACGATCAAGCAAACTCCTGATGCGGACGGGACGTCCGCGCTCCCAGGGGAGGCAGACAGCTACTTAGCTTTGTCAGAAAGAGTGATTTTTATTTATTCTTCTGCCAATACAATTCAACTCCGTCAACCATTTTAACCGCTTTCTTATTCTTTGCCACACATTCCCGGAGGCGTTTAAATATTGAAGCATTGAAGTCTTTATCTTTAAAGATCAACCACTTGCTGCGGTAATAATTGCCTTCTCTTGTCGTAAACCTTATTGCAAAATGATGTTGCTTTTGAATAATTCTAAATAAATCAGTTGTATACATACCCAGGAAGGGATTCCTAGGTGCTTTTGCTTTCCACTCAGAATATGTGAAAACAGGTTTGATACCGGAGAATTTTTTTGTAATTTGTTCAATTATTTCATCCAGCTCATCTTGCTTGACGCGTATAGACATCGATGCCGGCTTCCCGTTTTTCCATACCCCATCTGATTCAACAAAATAAATTCCCGAATATATTGCTCCGGCACCATATCCAATCTCCTTTCGTGGTTTATGCCAGGGAGTAAACGAAACCCCAAAACCTATCTTGTCATATTTTTTCGGCTCTGTTGTCTCTTTAGAATTACCGGATGGAATAACCCAAAACAGTGAAACAAAGATTAAAAGTAAACGGTATAACATAAGCAATCCCCCTTTCCATTTTTCAATCCATTTTATAATAATCGCCATCGTAACTTTTACTGGAGTGTTTACGCTCCTTTTCTGCCGGTTCAGGCTTGGACTCCAATGGTTCCAGGTCATATTCCTGATCAGGGGAATTCGTCTTCAAACGCCGGTAATCCGAGATACATTCAACCGCTTTGATGATGACCCAGACAATCGCGATCCCGACCATTGCCAATATGGCATACCGGCCTCCGCCGCCGGAAAAGTCGGAGATGTCCAGCATACCGCCGCGCCCCCTGCCCCAGCGACTTTTATTTTCATAAGCGCTTAGTTCGCTGTCCAGTTTATCCCCGGCTACCTGAGCTTGTCTGATTGCCAACAGTTCTTTGGCCTCAGGAGGCAGATCGTCATCTTTGCCCGATTCCGGTTCGGCTTCCGGCAGCCGTTCAAACTCCTCCGGATCAAACCAGATCACGTCGCAGCGGCTGCAGACGTCAAGTTCAATCGGGATGCCGTTGAGCGGCAGAGTCACCGTCCGCATCGCCTGACTGCAATGCGGGCATGGCCGGCCGGGATTGGAATAACCGTGTCGGGCTGTTTGCCAGAGGAGATTCAGAAACTGTTGATTTCCGCACAAGCGCCGCATCGGCGCGATCCCGATGCAGATTCCGCCGCAACTTGCACAGCGAAAGCAAATGCTGTTCAGGTGGTTGCTTTTTTCCAGTTCGGAATTGCAGTTGGGACACTTCACAACTCGACATCTCCCCATTCCACCTGATTATCCTGCCCGTTGACTTCAGTGATAACAGGCTTGCCTTGAGGTCCGGGCTGAATGATCAGAAAGGCAAGTTCCGGGTGCGATTTGACAATGTCCCTGGCATAAGCGACGCCTTTGATAAAGACGGAAGTGGAAAAAATGTCTGTTTCCAGCGCGGTCGGCGCGATCACCGTAACCGAATACATATCCGAAACCGGTTTGCCGGTCCTGACATTCATAATATGGGTGTATTGTTTTCCCTTGATCGTAACATAGCGTTCATAATTTCCACTGGTCGCAAGGGCCTGGTCAAGAACCTCTACCCGGTCACAAATTTCTGCTTTGTTCAGGGGATTGCGAACTCCGATCACAAACGTTTCACGTCCCGGAGGCGGTACAGACAGACAAAGCATATTGCCGCCAAGGTTGATAATTCCGCAATGCACCCCGAGCTTCACAACCGCTTTTGCCGCCAGATCGACAGCGGCGCCTTTGGCCATGCCGCCAAGATCGAGACTCATACCGCTGACTTTGAATTTAACACTCTTATCCAAGTCGTTAAACACAACCTTATCCAGTCCGGTTTTACCCAGCGCCTCGGTTGTTTCAGCCGCTGACGGCAATGTCTCGCCGCGTTTACGGTAAAATCCCCACAACAACATCAGAGGTCGGGCCGAAATATCAAAATCGCCGCCGGATAAATTATATGCTTTGCGCCCCGCCTGCAACAGATGCCAAAGCATGTCACTGCACTTGAAAGGCTTGTCGAAAGCGGTCTTGTTGAGTCGTGAAAGCTCACTCTGCGGATTATAGATATTGCAGGCGTTGCTGACTCCAGTAAAGGTGTTCAGGACCGCGTCCGCCGCCATTTCGCCCTGTGATTCCGTTTTGGTGTAAAACGTCACTTGAGCAATCGTGCCCATGATCGGATAGGTTCGCTCGGTTTTGACGATATCCGGTTTGGGTTCGGCTGCCGGACGTTGTTTTTGCGCAAGATATGACCATACCGTTCCGATAACCAGGATCATCAGCAGAATCTGCCACATCTGTTTTTTCGTCATATTCTTCAACGGCGGTTGGTTATTATGGTTTTCATCATACATTATTGGTTTCCTTTTTATGCCTTTCCTATGAGTCATGCGAAATACAAATATTAACCACGAAAAACACGAAAAGTCACGAAAAAGTTTTTTTGTTTTTCTGCTTGCGCTGAAAATTTAAATACTTCTTCATATTCTTCATGGTGCAAATAATAAGTCTAGATATATTAATTAAAAGTAACATCTTATTCCAACGGGTAATCCTGCCTTGCGCACACAATACTTTCGCTATTCGGCAGGGGTATGCCCCCCGTTGAAAAGCCAGGCTCCCACAATCCCCAATTGCTACTCTGCTCTTTCACTTCGTCTTTCCTTCTTCCTTGATCATTCCGTGTTGGACATTGGATATTCTTTCGTCTTTCCTTCTTCCTTGATCATTCCGTGTTGGATATTGGATATTCCTTAGCCTCTCGGGTGAAATTGCCGGTGTACTTTAAGCAGCCGCTTCTGCTCGACATGGGTATATATCTGGGTGGTACTGATCGAGGCGTGCCCCAGCATTTCCTGAATCACCCTGAGGTCCGCGCCGTTTTCCAGCAGATGACTGGCGAACGAGTGCCGTAATGTGTGCGGATAAATATTTTTATTAATTCCCGCAATCCGGGCCGCCTCTTTGATTATCGCCCAGATGCGTTCCCGGTCGAGCCGCCGTCCGGTTTTCGACAAAAACAGCGTACTTTCATTCGGATTGCCAACCAGTTGCGGCCTTATTTCACTCTGATAACGCTGCAGCAATTTCAGAGCGGTCCTGCCGACCGGGACGATGCGTTCCTTGCGCCCCTTCCCGATGACCCGGACCGTCTGGTCGTCATACTTGACCGAATCGACTTTCAGGTCGGCGGTTTCCGTGACTCGCAAACCGCAGGCGTACATGGTTTCCAGAATTGTCCGGTTGCGGAACTTCAACAGATCCCGGCCGGAACCGGAAAAAGCCTTTAGCAATGCTTCGACTTCCTCTGACGAGAGAAAATCCGGGAGCAACTGCCACAACCGGGGCGAATCCATAACCGCGGTAACATCATGATCGATCAGCTTTTCAGCAAAAAGGTAACGAAAAAAGAGTTTGATCGAAACCAGTCGCCGGGCCAGCGTGGCGGATTCCATTCCGCGTTCCCGCAGTTCTCCCAGATAATCCAGAATATCGTGTCGCGAGATCGAGGCAATAGATTTACCGTTGAGCCACTCGAAAAAATCGGTCAAATCGCGCCGGTAAGCGTCGACCGAGTTTTGACTCAATCCTTTTTCCAGCGCCAGATATCCCAGGAAATGCTTTAGATAATTTTGCACGTCGTTCGCTTTGCTTTAATTAGAAATTACAAATTAGTAATTAGAAATATTGGGTAAATTTACCACGAATACGTTAAAAAACAAGATACGCAAATTATTTCTTAAGCCGGTTGGCTATTTGGAGATATGCGGTTACTCCAATTACAGCCGCTCCAGAACACAGAATCATATATAAAACATAATCGTTACAAACAACAATAAGATTATTGTTGAATCTGATCAGGTAACCTCCCGCGAAAAAATAACTGGTTCCGGTCATATAAAATGCCGCGATAACAACAGATGTACCAAGTCCGTATAACAACATAGATAGAGCAAATTTCCCTGGTATTTTGTATAAATATTTTTCAGCAAACCAGCACCCAAATAGTGCCACGGCTGATGAATATATCAAATAAACAAATACCGAAACATTATAGTAGTTTATAAATAACCATGCTTTAACCAGATTAGCCCATGTATTATCATTAATCCCTATTCTGGTCAAATAACTAATTGTAAAAACAGAAAAGGTAAATATTCCACAATTTAAAACACTATGAATTTTGCGAAACTTCTTGCATAGAATATATGATATTGAACTAATGAAAAAACATAAAAGCATCCAACTTAAGGATGTTGATGGGATTTCGGGAAATATTACAGCTACCAGGCAGCCCCAATACTTTTCCACGCCAATCTTCCAGGTCTTCCACTGCGCGTAGTCGGTTGCATGGACATTATCCAGCATCAGCTCGACATTTCGATATTCCGGGCTGAAACGCTTTTCGGTTTCATATACGGCATCAGCAAGCATTGCCCGTTTTATTTGGCGCAAATCGACGCATTCAGGAATAATATTATGTTTTTTTGCTGCGGAGAATAAAACCTTAAGGTCTGCCTTGAACGCAGGCTTATTCAGTTCCTCGACTGTTTTATTAGACAGCCGCTTTTCAACCTTCTTCAAAGATAATTGCAGACGCTTCTTTTCTACAGTAATGTTGTAGCGCTGCCAGGCACTTATCAATTGGGTCTGAGCCGAATATTCGATAGAGCGACATGCAGAGCGAACTAGCATGGTTATTACATTTTCACCGAAAAAAGCATAATCCCAAAGTAGAGGAGTAGTCGCAAGAATAATAATTATCAGCCTGAATGGCCAGTGTTTTTTGCGCCAATGATTGAATTCGCGCCAACCCGATTTCAGTATTTTAACGAGTAATTCCTTTTTCCCCGCCATTATTTCTTCTCCCGTCCGCTTCGCTCAAATTAGAAATTACGAATTAGAAATATTGGGTAAATTTACCACGAATCATCCGAATAGCAAATCAATTTTACAGGACTTAGAGGTCTTATAGGACCTATATGTCCTCTAAGACCTGTAGGGAATATCCGGCTTGAAACAATATGACGGTTGCTTTTTTGTTTTTTCAGGTTAAATTAAACGTTTGTAATGAAGGGATATATTTATTGAGAATTGAATTGACAAGTTTGCAGAATCCTACGGTCAAGCGGACATATAAACTGCGGGACAGGCGCGGACGCGAAAAGAGCGGCTTGACCTTATTGGAGGGCTACCGGGAGATTTCCCGGGCGGCGGAATACGGCATGGAACTGGTCGAATGTTTCTATTGTCCTGAAATGTTTCTGGGGGAGAATGAAGACTCGTTGCTCGATCAGTTGGAAGCGTCAGGCGTCAAACTGTACGACTGTGCCAGGCATGTTTTGTTGAAACTGACTTATCGGGATCGTCCCGAGGGTCTGATTGCCACCGCGAAAATTCGCAGTCACAAACTTTCTGATATTGAATTCAGGGAGGACGGTCTCTATCTGGTGGCAGAGGATATCGAAAAACCCGGCAATCTGGGGTCAATTCTGCGCAGTGCCGACGCCGCCGGGGTTGATGCGTTGATCATCTGCTGTAAACGGACCGACATTTATAATCCCAACGTCATTCGAGCCAGTACCGGGGCATTGTTCGCCGTACCGCTGGCGGAAACGACGACATCCGAGGCCATCGCCTGGTTCCGTAAACATGGAGTCAAAACCTTGAGTGCGACTCCGCACACTGATTTGATTTATACCGAAGCCGATATGACCGGCCCGACCGCGATTGTTGTCGGAGCTGAACAATATGGTCTATCCGAGGAATGGCTAAAAGAAGCGGACATTCAAGTTCGCATCCCGATGCTTGGAAAAATTGATTCGTTAAACGTAGCCACCGCGGCAACCCTGCTGGTCTATGAAGCCGCTAGACAACGCAACTTTGTTATTTAATTAGAAATTACGAATTAGAAATTAGAAATGGTAATGCCTTAGAAATTAGAAATTACGACGGAGCGTAGAGGTCTACTAAAAGCCGAAGCGTAGCGGTAATTAGGATGGTAATGCGATGAAGAAGAACAACGTGGTACAGGAAAAGAGTTATGCTTTCGCATTACGAATTATCAATTTATACAAACATCTAACTGATAAAAAGAAAGAGTTTGTTTTATCAAAGCAGGTACTGCGGTCCGGAACATCCGTCGGTGCGAATGTAGAAGAAGCTATCGGAGCCCACACAAAAAAAGATTTTCTGGCGAAGTTATCGGTCGCAAACAAAGAGGCGCGTGAGACTCGTTACTGGTTAAGGTTGTTAAAAGATAGTGGATATATTGAAAAATCAGCATTTGAATCAATATTAAATGATTGTGAAGAAATTCTTAAGATCATTGGAGCAATATCAAAGTCAACTAAAGAAAGTTTAAGAAAAGAGGAATAAGTGAGGGATCAAAAGGGAATACCTCCCTTTTCAAGCATTTCTAATTTCTAATTCCTAATTTCTAATTAAAAATAGATATGAAGAAGTTAAACATCGCGTTGGTGCGCAGGAAATATAATCCGAAAAAAGGCGGGGCGGAAAAGGTGGCGGCAAGGTTCGTCGAACAGTTTACCGCGCGGGGCCATGCCGTTACCGTGGTTTCAGAACAATTCGTCGGACAGGAAACCGACATGGTCAAATGGCGGAAAGTGCCGCGCCGGGGCAAGTTCGCCTGGTCCAAAACAGAAGGCTTTCATCTCAGGGCCCAGGCTGTGCTTGATGCTGATAATCTGCGCGATTCATTCGATATCATCTATTCGATGTGCAAAACCACTCCGGTGGACATTTTCCGGGTTACCGAGGATCTGCATCCGATCACCCTGAAACTTATGCACGGACCTTTAGCAATATTCAACCCGCGGCACCGTTCCATTCTACGGCTTGAAAAAGAGGTGTTTCAAGGCGGAGGAGTCCGGCATCTGGTTTCAAATTCCCAAATGATCAAACGCCAGTTGATCGAACTGTTCAATTACGATCCGGACAAGATCACCATTATTAATAACGGCGTGGACCCTGCGAAGTTTTATCCCCCCACCCCGGAAGAAAAGAAAAAACTGCGCGACGAATTACAGATCAATGATCGTTTCATCTGTCTTTTTCCGGCTTGGAACTTCAAGCTGAAAGGGCTTGACAAAGCGCTTTTTGCGCTGGCCCGCCTGCCCAAAGAACTCAGTGACAAATACCTGCTGATGGTTGTCGGCGGCGACAATATCAAACCTTATCTCAATCTGGCCGGATCACTGGGCGTGGGGCGTAATCTCTGCTACATGGGACCGCAGAATAATATGCGCGACTTCTACGCAATGTCTGATATGTTATTATTCCCCAGTACCTATGAGACTTTTTCCAATGTTGTGCTTGAGGCCTGTGCCTGCGGACTACCGGTCCTGACCACCAGACAAATCGGCGCAGCCCAGTTGATTGATGACAATCACAACGGTTTTCTGGTTGAAAACAATGAAAAAGTCGATCAGATGGGAGAAATCCTGACCAACTACATAATGTTATCCGATGAAGAAAAAGCGCGTTTTTCAAAAGCCGCGCTGGAAGCCACCAAAGAGTATCGCTGGAACATCCACACCGACCAGATGGAAGCACTCTTCTACAAAGTTCTGGAGGAGAAGCAAGGATAACAGCAACCTGACTTTATCAACCTAAATTAAACTGATATATGAGAGTCGTGCGAAATACAAATATTAACCACGAAAAGTCACGAAAAGTCACGAAAAAGTTTTTTTATTTTTCAGCTTAAGCTGAAAACATAAATATTTCTTCATGATCTTCATGTTCTTCATGGTGCAAATAACTGTTTTGCTTTAGTCTAAATCCATATAAACAAAGGGAACAAATGTATAAAACTATTATTGCCGCTTTTTTCGTATGCTTTGTCGTCTGTAATATTTCGGCGGGAAAAGTCTTTCACCAACGACTTAACTACCGGATTATCGTCCAGGAAAACCCGACAAAAGTACAGCAGTTCGCGGCGGCGGAACTTAAGAAATTTCTGGATTTGACCTATGCCAGGCCGATGGAAGTCAACGGCAGCACTCAAGGAATCGTATTTATGGTCGGATTTCCATCGGAGGCCGTAATGGCCGGATTTACCAGGCTGCCGCAAATGGAACATCGTTTCGGGATATTCAAGCGGGGAAGAACCTTTTTGCTTTACGGTTACGACGCGCCCGATGTCGATCCGGTAAAAACATCGTTATATGAAACTGGGACGCTGTCCGCCGTTTACTATTTTTTGACCGGATATGCCGGCGTCAACTTTTATTTTCCCGGCGAAAAAGGTTATTCAGTCACTCACGACAAACCGGTTTTATTTATGGATCGGCAGAATATTCCCAACCCGACTTTTGAAGTAAGAGGCATCCGTGCAAATAAAAACCGGGAATTCAGCTCACTTGATTTGAACGTTTTCTCCCGGCGCATGTTGTGCAACCGTCCGTTCTGGAGCCGGTTTGATTACTACTATATCTACATGTACCGGTGGAAAAAAAGATTCTGGAAAGACCATCCCGACTATTTTATGATGATCGACGGCAAGCGGGTCGCCGCGAAATACCCGTTCCATGTGCCATGTCTATCCAATCCGGACGTGGTAAAACAGACCGCAGCGGACCTTATTGCGAAAATAAACGAAAATCCCAAAGTAAGAGTTATCCGGTTATTCTGCGACGCCCCGATTGAATTGTGTCAGTGTCCAGCCTGCAAAAAATCGGGGTCAAAAGATGGAGAGCCCGCAATCGTCAGGGTCAGCAATGCTGTTTACGGTTTTCAGAAAAAAGTAATGGATATAATCCATCAGACTCATCCGGATATATGTTTTATCAGCCAGACCAAGGGGCACGCTTACGGCACTCCTCCCGAAAAAATAAAAATGGGACCGAAGTTCGCAGTGGAGATCCTGACCAGACGTCCCAGTCCGACTTCGGATTACGCAAATTCGATCAAACAGGCCAAAGCCTGGAAGAAGGCCGGCGTCAGAACTATCCTGAAAAGCTATCCCCGCCATCCGGCCTTCAAAGACTATCCGATTATTGCCCCGGATTTCACCCAGAACTATTTACGCCGCTTTGTCGGGCTTACTCGCGGAGCGTATTTGACCGAAGTGCAAAAGAAAGCATATTCTTTAAGCGCGCTCAACCAGTATATCCAGGCCAAAGTGTTGTTCGACATTGACGCGAACAATAAACGCCTGGTGGCAAAATTCTGCAATTTCGCATATCCCGGCGCGGAAAATGAGATGGTCGCATTTTACCGGGAAATGGAACGTCTGATGATGAATACAACAGAAATCAACGAAGATCATCTGGTGACGAACTATTATTTTGACAATCTGGTAATAGCCAAAACCCTGCTTGATAACGCAGCGAAAAAAATCAAGGATGATTACTGGTTCAAGAAATTGTATCGTGACTTTAACGCGTTTTACGCCAAGTCGCTGGCCGCAAAACCGCAGGCGGATATTTTCCGCAAGGCAGCCGCGCCCCCTGCCCCGGTGACGATTCCAGAAATTAAGACCGGCGCTCAGAATAAATGGGCCGGAGCTTTAAAGCTGAAGCTGACGCCGCTCAATAAATATAAGGATTATCAACCCGCTTCTGTATATCTGACATGTGATGAAGATAATTTGTATCTGAAACTTGTCGCCAATGAGAATAATCTAAAAAAACTCAGGCAAAACTGCCGGGTTAATAACCAGGGCCCGGTCTGGAGCGACGATTGTTTTGAAATCATGCTGGTTCCGGACAAATCCGTCCGTTCATATTATCAGATCGGCGTCAACAGTCTGGGAACATACAATGTATTGTATCACCGCAGCAATAAATCAGTCGAGAGCCTGCCGAACTTCAAGATTCAAACCTCATCCGCGATTGATAAAGGCAAATGGACAGTGGAAATGAAAATCCCGCTTGATGAGTTTGATGCCGTTGATTTTACCAAAACCTGGAAGTTCAATGTCTTCAGAACCCGGATACTGGACGGCAAACCTCAATTTCGCCAGTCATCCGGCGTAAGGTTGTTTTACACGCTGAGCTACCATAATCTGAAGCATTACGCCTTGTTGCGCTGGCCCGAACGGAAAAAATCCTTCTGGGATTGTCTTAAGTTCTGGTGATATGAGCAACATACATAACATCATAGCGGATTTTTTAAACTTAAATGTTTCATGGTAATATATTAAAACAGACTAAAGACGGGTATGCTGATGATATGATGTTAATTGAGGGGCGCTTTGCCCCTCAAACTCCCTCCGCGCCTTACGCAGGCAACGCAAGGATTTCATCCTTGACCTTTATTTACAGGCTTTTAGTTGTGTTACAACTCAAAGCAGAGTTTTTTTTCTGCGCTATCGCTTGGCGGGGCACCCATCGTGCCCCTGCACCCCTTCCGCTTTACCACCTGACTTGCCGCCAAAAGATAATACATCATTTTATCAGCGCCCCCCTAAAGACCTCTTACGATATGCAGTTCATATGCTATATCATCAGGGACCTTGAACCCCGGCGTCGGTGACTTTGGAACCGGATTCCAGTGTTGTTTTTTCAGTTGTTTTTGAAACTCATCTTCCGTCATCCAGTATTTTACATCACCAGACAGATTTTTAAAAGATCCAACCGTATAGACTTTACGCCCGCCGTTATATGGGTATGGTGTGGCT
This sequence comes from Victivallales bacterium, assembly GCA_963678305.2. GTDB lineage: Bacteria > Verrucomicrobiota > Lentisphaeria > Victivallales > Victivallaceae. Next base: position 597,161 of record CAXXVV010000006.1, on the reverse strand, counting down.
ATTATTATTGTGTTCGGGTCATTCTGAATTTTTTCAGTTGCACTATTCATGTCGAACAAAAGATATGCCGACTGCCTTCTATAAAGCAGTTTCCGGATATAGTTAATTGAAAATGGAGCTGGTATAATGTAGTCACGGTCTTCCCATAAATAAGGAATTATTCTCTTTTTCCCTTTAAATACATCATCCCACTTTGCAATATATTTCCTGGCGAATTTCCCATTGTCAATATGCTGCAAAAAGTAATCTTCATACATTGTATGTAAATACAGAAAAACAAGTTTATTTCCCGTAGAACCTTTTCTTACAGTGTAAGACTCTGTAATGCCGAGCACCAAGTCAATCAACAGCATAAGTATAACAAGACTGCAAAGCCATAATTTCCTTTTATGATAATAATTCTGAATTATCCTAATAATTTTGCTCATTTTTATATGGGTTATCCTTGATATTACTCAAAGGCGTTTTTTCAGGCATTTGGACTCGAAACCCCTTGAGTAGAATTTGTTTGGCGGATGAGCATTCATCTTGACATTCGCCGGGAATTGTATAATTCATTTGAATTACCGGACGCCAATTTTGCTTTTTAAATTGACTTTGCACTAATTTTTCAGGTATTATATCGTAATTTCCGCTATCAATATCTTTAATCCTGAAAACGCGACGTTTGCCGCGTTGGGGAAATGGTTCGGTAATAATTATTGTATCCGGATTATTCCGAATCTGCTCCGATGCTTTGTTCAGATCAAAAATCAAATATTCCCCTTTCCTGCGAAACAACATTCTTCTAAATAAATTCACGCTGTAAGGCGCACGCATAATATAATCATAATCATACCAACAACCGGGAAATTTCCTTGACTTTCCTTTGAAAATACTGTCCCAATCAGGAATATAGCGATAATATTTCTTTTTCTCATTGGTATCCAAATTATCATATTCTTTTAATGAAGTTATATAAATATTGATCAATTTTCTAAAAATAATATGATTATCGGTGGAGCTAAGGCCTGGTTTGAGATAGATCATAAAACCGGGAATAAGGTCGAAAATAACAAACAACACCAACAATACCAGAACAATTACTGCTTTAGTCCTTTTGCGCAATTTTTTCATAAGACTTTCATTTTTTTATAATAATATTACTTCGTTTATGGGTATTCTGGATAAGTTGTCAATGGTGAGCCTTCCCGGTTTTTATATGTTTTTTTTGAATATATTTTTCTACCTCCGGATGGCCATGGATCTATTATAACTATTTTATTGTCCCCTATTCTTTTAAACTCCATCCAATTGTGCTCACCTCGTATGTAAATAATTCTGGAAACATTCTTCCAAATCATTTGGAAGGTGTTTTTATCTTTCTTAACATACGAGAGGATAATATTGAAACATGATTTCTCAATAATACTTGACCATTCATTACACTGTACTTCTCCTTTATGTCCCGCTAAAGCTCGATAATTCCCCCAATTTCCTCCAGAGGGAAGTCGACCATATTTGTCAATACCTTCCTTTAGTTTATCATAAACAGCGTTGACTATTGCATTAACAAGTTCATCCGCCTGCTGTTTTGCCTGCTCTGGCCGAATGTAAACCTTTTTTTTATTGGCACCAATAATATAATACGGTTCTTTTGGTATAAGCTTATAGAATTTTTCTTTTAACAGAGCAATCTGTTTCTTTTTCCATATTGATAAAATACGAGTGGCCCATTTTATATAAGCTTTCCGGTTTAACTCTATAATCTCTTTACTGTATCTATTCAGGATTTCTTTATATTGGCGCTGTAAATTATTTTTTTCAGAAATGGAATTTGATTTGGTATATTTTTTGTTTGCCATTTCCTCAAAACGTTTCATATCTCTTTGTTTATCTTTTATTTTTCTTTGAACTTCATACCATTCTGATGAATTCTTAAACGATCCAAGATTCAGTTTTTCCATGATTCCATATCCTTATATTTATTATACACTAATATTATATTATTTCCATTTCAGAAAGGCATTCTTTCATACATTCCTTTACCATATTTGCCACATCTCCGGATTCATGGGCAAAACTTAACCGCGAAATGGATTTAATACCCGGACCGGCGGAAAAGGCCATGTCTTCATCGCTCTCAAGAATGGTCAGCAGTTGTCCCGCCAGGTGCAGGGATTGCGGTGTTTCGGCATCGTAAATGGCGTAGTTTTTTGCCAGTTCAATAAACTCGTCACGGTATTTATGATACCCGGCGGAATCCGGATCATAAAATTTTTGCAGAATAGCGTCATAATCAAACAACATTTTTTTCTCCTGTCTTTTGTTATTGTTTTTTCACTGAAATAGACGTTCAGTGTTTATATACAGGAAAATTTGTCAACCAACGGTATTCTTTCGAAGCGCCGCAGGCCACTGCGGCATTTTACGGAAGATCGACAGGTCACAAGATATTTAATATTTCAAAATACACCGCATCTTTAATCAAATAACAAAAGAAGCTTTAAAGCTTTCATGCCGCAGTGGCCTGCGGCGCTCCAAAAGAATACATTTGCCGCAGTGGCCTGCGGCGCTCCTGTTATTACGATTATTATTAAAACGCCCAGCCGTCCCAACTGTCCCATTTTCTTGCAAAGTTGACTTTTACAATTACGAATTTATAGTAACTTCCACCTAATATTTCTCCTGAAAAGTTTGACTTTGGCTTAATGCTCTGATATATTCTATAAAAACATTGTTTTTGAGGTAAATAAATAAGAGGTGTATATGCAAAAGGGGAACAAGGCCGCAACTGCCGCTGGCAGATGCAATTATGCCTCTTATTCCCTGCCGCCGTATCCGCCTTTAGTCTATGTTGCCTCGAGATAAATAATTTTTCATAAGGAGAGCAGTATGCGAAGTCGGATTTTCGCTTTATCATTACTCATAGCTTTTTTCTTCGCCGGTTTTACCGTGGCCGGGCAAACCCCCGACAAAACAAAACCGGTTTACCGTCTGATGATCTATATGGATACCGGCGGCAGCATGCGCGAGGGTAAAGAAGTAATGAAACTGGCCGGAGAGGAACTTCCGAGCTGGCTGAACATGCTGGTCAAAGGTGACAGCGATTATCGCCCGCTACCGGAAAAATTCATTATCAATGTTGACGCCTACTGCATCAAGAACGGCAACCAGATCAACACCGAACAACGCTATACCCACAGCAGTTCGCCCAATTACGAACCGTTGATGGATTTTGACCGGGTCAGTATTTTTGCCGATGACGAATCACGTAACGATCTGCTTTTTAAACGACAGGTCAACCCGCAGAGTCCGGCATGCAGCGACACGGTTTTCGTGGTATTGTCCAACTCGGTTTACGAACCGGTTCCGGGCGCGGTCTTGAGTGCCGCGTTCAAACGGGCCAACAGTTCATTTATTTACGTCAAGCTGCCCCGCAGCGGCGCTTACAAAAGCAAGGAAGCCCTGGAAAAAGTTATAAATGAAAAACTGACCAAAGCTTTCGGGCAGATCCGCAATTCCATTCCGGGGCTGAAACGTAAGATAGAACTCAACGTACTCCCCCTGCCCCCGAATACGCTCAAGGACGGGCGCAAACGACTGGATTTGACCGCGATATTCCGGAACGGGCTGCTGCGTAAAATCGGCCCGGTTCGCTATAAAGTGCGTTCCCTCAACGGGGCAAAACTCGCCGCGACAGGCCCTGCTCTGAACGGCGGGGAATTGTTACGCGAACTAAAAGAGGGCGAATCCGCCAGACTTAATATTCCTATTGACTTTGCACAGATATCCGGGCCGGATGTTAATATGGACATTCTTTTTTCGGTTAACGTTGGGGGCGGTGAAACCAATTTCGACTGCCGGGTCAACCTGAAGAATGTTGTTCCGGTCGCGGCTAAGACCGTATCGGTCGATTCATACGTTTGCAAATGGGGCAAAAAGAAACTTTACAGACTTGAGGATCTGCCGCCCGGCACCGGAAAAAAATCATTTGTGCTTAACAATGTATTCAATGTCCGGAAGGTCAGCGGTAAAGGCGCGGTCAGACTAAAAGTAGTCGGTGCGGTGCCGGAAGCTTATTTTGATTCCATATCGATCGGTGACAGCAAACAGGCAGCGGTGGATTATGATGCCGATGCCGCCGTTTCCCTGAAGATAAATCTGGCGAAGATGCCGGTCAAACAGGACTGCCTGATCCAGCTTTCGGCTAAAGCGCTCAACGGGGCACAATTGCAACTGGATAAAACAATTTACGAGATTAAGCTGATTGGCCTGCAACCTCAGAAAATTCGTTTCCTGAGTAATTCCATTCAGCTCAATTATTCCGACCAGGCGCCAGTTTTGCCGATCAATACCCTGGATGTCAAATACCCGGTAAAACTGTTGGTGCTGTACAGCGCCGGTGGTCGCAAAGTTTCAGGAGTCATCAATCTGGAACCGGGAGACAAGCGTCCGGTACTGCCGTGGACGCCTGACGCGATGTCGCCGCTGCCGGATAAGATCACGATTGCCGCGCCAAATGACGATTGCTCCCTGGTCCCTTATCATGGAACACAGGCCGAAGATACGGTTGAGCTGACGTTGAAAGATGTGCGCAAAGCCGCCCCGATGGCCGATTTTATGTGTTCGGCCAACAGCGGACGGGCTCCATTGACTGTCAGTTTCACAAACCGGTCAAAAAATGCCGACAGTTACCTCTGGGATTTCGGCAACGGCGAAACGAGTAAAGCAATGGCCCCGCCGCCGGTCGTCTACCGGGTTCCGTCCGATAAACCTTATACCGTTACTCTGACCGCGATCTCCGGCAGCCGCAAATCGATCAAGCGGATATCTATTTCAGTCAATTCACAACCGCCTCCGGTCGCGGCATTCTCTTTTGTTCAACCCAGCGGGCGTGCCCCGCTTTATGTGAAATTTACCAATAAATCCAAAAACTTCGACAGTTGCCGCTGGGATTTCGGCAAAGGTGCCAGTCCGGATAAGTCCACCAGTGCGTCACCTCCGAAAATAAAGTTCTCCGAACCGGGCGAATATGCGATTACCCTGACTGTGTTCGGGGAAGACGGGGCAACCGAATCCACCACCAGAAAAATTACGGTAAAAGGAGCGAGTGCTTTGCCGATGATTATTTTATCGGTTATTATCGCGATAATCGTCGCAATCGTGCTGTGGATATTCCTGCATCCGAGAGCCAAACTGGAAATCTGTTTTTATCGTGCCGGACGTGAAATCGGCATCAAGCCGGTAAAAGGCACCATGTCTTTATCCAAGGCATTCGGCTGTAATATCAATCTGCGGATATATCCGCTGTTCGACAAGGAACTGGATGACTGGCAGTTTGAAATTACCTGTATCGGCGATGATGCCCAGGTTGAATTCGTCCGGGACGGCTCAAGAGTAAAGATCGCGGAAAACACCAAAACGGCGTCGCTGCGTTTGGGGCGTTATGCGGTTGTCGGCACTGATGACGAATTTGAGATCCGGGAACCGGAAGACTGAGCCGGATTGTAAATAGATAAATAATTTTATTTGTATATTAAATATGAGCGGACCGTGTGACGGCACACAACAAACCGCGATCTGTTAAGGAGAAAAGTATATGTCACTTGAACAATGGCTGATGCTGCTGGGCTGGACCTTCAAACCGACGGTAATGTCGTTACTTGTAATTCTGGGACCGCTGGTCCTGTTTATTCTGCTGTTGCTCATATTCAGATCAAAAGCACCAAAAATTTCCGGAGCCTGGGCCGCTCTTGGACGGCGTTGGTTGATCATTGGGCTGGGTATTTTTCTCTGCGCCATGCTGACCTGGTTTATCGGAGCTATGCTGTCCGGTAAATATGACCGGGTTTATGCCAATAACCTGTTTGAGAGTTTCAAGAAAATGGAAAAACGCGACTTGAAAGAACAGGTCCGTTCATTGACCGACGAAATGGAACGCAATGCCCTGGCCGATTTCATCAAGGATTATTCTGATAAGTTGAGCGGCGATGATCGGGTTAAGTTCATTCATGCATTTTTCTCGACCAACCTGAAAAAGAATATCAAAATCCTTTATCACCCCCTCTACTGGACCCCGGAAAAAATCGCGCAATACCAGAAAGAGCATGACAACTCCACTCCAATGATCGCCAACAGTGGACTGCAATACGACGAACATCAGAAACAATTATTTATAGCCAACAAGCTTGAGGAACTTAATAAGTCACTGAATGCCGCGCAATGGAAGTATATTCGCAACCAGTTCATCGATCCGCTTGAACGTGATCCGTTGATTGACTTGATGACTCATCTGTGCGACACCCAGGATACTGCACAAGCCGACAATATGCTCAAAACCCTCTTTACCGAAAACTTTGCCGAACGCGGCGAGGCCGCTCAAATGGCCTGGTACGCGGACAGCCCGGGTTCTGAAGACACTTTTGCCTTTCTGCTTGAATATATCCGTTGGCTACGGGAACTGCCGGAGCTTTTGATCTGGACCATGATCGGGCTGACGATTGCCCTGGTTGGCTCCCGTATCAAACGTCAAGGCACCAAGAAACTGTTCAAAGTATAACCCGGGAGAAATATTATTATGGGAAAAACAATATATATAGCTGTCGGCAGTACCGCGATCAAAGGTTTAAGTTCACTGATCCGCCGCCAGATCGAAGAAAATATTTACCACAGCAGCAACGATGTTTTTATTGCGCTTGACTCCGACCGGAGCCGGGTCGATAAATTCTGCACGATGGATAAAGACCGTTCCCGGGTTCTCGGCCTTTCCCTGCGGCTCGATTCGGACGCCAAGTCAATTTCACTCGCTGAAAAATTCCAGCCGACCTGGGCCGGACTGAGTATTCCACCGGATGGCGTCGGCGGTGACCGGCGGCGCAGTTTCGCCGCGCTCGACTGGTACAGCGATACCAACTTCAATCAGGTTTTGCAGTTGCTGGGCAACGAAGATACTGTCGTGCTGGTCGGAACCGCGTTTGGGGGAACCTCCACCGGGATGTACCTCAATGCCGCGTTACTGCTGCGGCGACACATTGAAGTCATGGTTCAGGGGCTTGATCAAAGCCGGAATATCGAACCGCCGCGTCTCTACGGAATGCTGGTACTGCCGGAGTCTCCCCGGGTATCTGACACCCAGTATCCTACCGCCGGTAATCTGTGCGCTTTTCTCAAAGACCTGATGCAGTTGGAATGGGGAGTCCGCTTATCGCGTTTCAGCAAGACTTCTTTTAAATACCCGATGTTTCCGATTTATTCCGGCGGTGACAACCTGCCGCTGTTTTCAGAGCGCAAATACGGCAAGAGCCCGCATACGAATCTGCCGCTTGATCATATATTCATCATCCCGACCCGCAAAGGGAAACAGGGCGAGGTTCCGACCGCGATCGCTGAATTTGCGTTACTGCTGAACAATTTGAAGGTGTGGGACAGCATTCCGTCCAAACTGATAGACCGTTACACCAACTGCACCGGTACGACCAATTTGACCAACGAAGACCCGGTTATGGGCGGTCTGAACATGGTAACGGCCCGGAGCAGCCGCACCACCGCCCTGAAACGGCGTTATTACCAGCAGTTGGAACAGGCATGGAACGCCTTCTTTTCCGACGAGAACGTATCAACCAATAAAGCCGAAAAATGGATACTTGATCAGCTTGACGGATTACTGAACTCATCGGTTGACCTGGAATCATATAACGCGGTAACCGACAAGGTTCGCAGCGCGGTCCGTAACCATTCTCTGGCCGAACTCAACAACGAATTGCCGGATTTACTGGTCGACATGGAAAATTCACTTGCCACGGAAAAACTTAAATATTCCTGGCCGGGGTTCGACGCTCTGCTGGTCAGAATATTTGACAACATCTCCAGCGCACCGGGAGATTTAAGTATATCCAAGATCTGCAAAGTTTACTCCGATCGGATCGAATCGATCCGGCGTGACGCCGACCGGGTGAAAATCCGGCGCGATGAAATACTGGACCAGACCCGGCGCGCCCGGGCGCTGATAAAACGCCGGCAAAATTCGACTACCGCCAAAATCTTCGGCTGTGGTGAAATTGTGGCACAGGAGGTTCAAAACGCCTACGCCGCCGCTATGGAAATCCTGCTTGACGGCTTGATCGGCGCCTGCCGCGCGATGGGCAGTTTGAAAACCCTGACTACCACTGTTGACGTAACCGAGGAAAAGGACGGCGTCCGCAAACAGCGTTACGCTGAAATTGCCGGTTTTATCCGAAATCGCCTTACCGATTATGTCTCTAATTATCCTGATTTCATTTATGAAGACACCTCCGTCAGGCTGGACTTAAGCATGTTGGATATCAGCGGCAAATTCAACTTCAATGAAGTAATCATGGACGCATTGATGGCTTCCAGCAGTTCGGCCCTGGCCGATAACATGGAGAACTATGAACGGCTCGGGGTTGAAAAACTCAGTCTGGAAGCTGAAAAACTCGACGCCAACAATCCGTTAAAGAAGTTGACTACGACGATGGACCCGGAAAAAGTCAACTCATTTTCAAAATCGTTCCGGCGGGAAATTCCTAATAAATACACTTTCCATTACTATTTGCAGTACGGCGAGGCCAGCAGCCTTACCTGGGATAACCTGATCAGCGAAAAGGATTTCAACTTCAAGTCATTCCAGGCATTCGGGCTATATCGTGCCAACGATACATTCAATCCCGACAGTGAATACGATATCGACGAATCCCTGTGGATCCACCGGACGGTACGCGATACCGAAAATATTCATGGGTTGTGGGTCGGCACGGCCACTATTGACGACGAAGTGCGAGACACCATCAGCCGGGCCTATTCAGGCATGCCGACCAATTCATGGCAGCAGGATTCAGCCAACAAGGAAGAAAAATTCGGCGGTGAAATGCCGCGCTTGATGTCACTCAAACAATTCGTCTATCTGGGTAGCATACTTGGGGCTGTCGAGGAGAAAATCCTCGAAAAATGCCCGGACAAATCGGCCGCGCACGGCATGGACGTTAAACTGGCTTTTAATTGCGCCGGCAAAAAGATTGAACTGCCCGGGACCCGTAAACTCACCATGATGTTTGAAACCGATCCGAAATTTGAATTCGACTCCTGCCCGGTTGAATGGATTCCGATCTTTATGGAATGGATAAATACAACTTTTGAGGAAGATTTAAACCTTAAAGGAGCTGAACGTCTCGGCGGCATTCTGTTGTTCGAGAACAATATCCTGACTTCCATCCGCATGGGAATCGACGACAATATCTCACATGGCATTGTCGACCTCGTTAACGAATTGAAAAACTGTATTGAAATCGCCTGATGACTCCTTTGAATATAAGTAAATCCGATTCCGGCTCGCTGTCCGCGGTCGACGCCTGCCGTCACCTGTGGCAATTGTCCGAGATCAATGAATCGACCTTGATCAATGCGCTGAAACAAGTCTGCGGCATCGACTACATCGATCAGGACCTGTTTCTGCTGCCGGATAACCTGATGCAGGCGGCGGAGAATATCATTCGTTCACGTGCGACCGAAATTGACCGGGGCGTGATAGAGGATATGGTCAAGGCCATGCACGCAGCGGATGACGAACTGAAATTATGGCTGCGGGAAATTCAATTATATTCGCCTCATCATCCTGAACTATGGCACGTCTGCGCGTTTTTTCTGGAGCGGTTGCTGCGCGGCGAAGTTGACGAACCGCCTCACGACAGTTTTTCCGCCGGATTAGAACGGCTGCAGAAGTCGCTGAAACCGGGGCAGCCGATTGATTCGTTCTGGCGCGAAGCCTGGGATCTGCAATGCCGGGTCATTCGCCATAACAAATTTACCGAATAAACCATTCAGGGGAAAGTAGCAATATGTTGAAATTTGACGGTGTACCATTGAATATTCCGCTGCGAAACGGCGGCGGCTTGTTCAGCGAACGGATATTTATTCCGGAATTCGCGCTGGACGACTTTGGCTACGACCTGAAAAACTGGAACTTTGACCAGACATTCAAGATTTACAATAATACAAAATTCGATCTGCCGGTTTTTCTCGAATTTTTTCCGGTTCCCGGCGGTGTCGAGTGCCTCATGGAAGTGGATACCCGCTGTTTTCCGGTTCTGACCAGTTTCGATAAAACCTTTGAAATGCGGATTCAACTGCAATTCTATCGCAAGGACAGCGATGAACTGGGATCGCCGCTGCCGTTGTTCACCTTCCGGGGCGAACCGCTGGGCGAGGCCCCCGTCGAGGCATGCCTGGTTATCGACCTCGGCAATACCCGCAGTTTCTGTCTGGTGGTTGACGACATTACCAATCTCGGCGGCAACCAGGTAATCGGGCTGTACCGGCCGCACATGAATCCCGACGCTCTGACCGGCGCGGAACGCGACAGCGGCGTCTTTGACAGTTTCACGGTACTTGAGCATCCGGGGCGTTTCGGCGGTCGCGGTTTTCTGGAAAAACTCTCGTTCACCCGCGTCGGATCAAAAGCATTGCGTCTCCAACGTGATATAATTGAAGACTATTCGCTGGTCGGTCGCTACTCTTTAAGTTCTCCTAAACGCTATTTCTGGCAGAGCGACCCGGAACAAGGCGCCTGGAAAGCCGCGCCGTCGCTTGAGACTTCCGACAGCATCAGTGTTAAACCAGGTGGCCCGCTGATTGAGGAATTATTGCGTGAATTCACCCGTGAGGATATAGCTAATGAGGCGGAGCGTTTGGAACATAAAGGCAGAAAAATTCCGCTTGACAGCCTGTATATACCGGGACAAGTGGAAAAGGTTGCCCGTGAATTGGGCCTCCAGCCGATCCCGCCCGAACGCATGCCGCGTTCCGCCGTCCTGGCCGGTTTCATTGTGGAAATCCTCGAACAGACCGAAGGATATCTGAACAGTCCCGAGTTTATCAACTCTACCCGGGTAAAACGTCCGCGAATGATAACCCGGGTCTGCGTTACCTACCCTTCCGGCTGGGCAAAGTCGGAAATTTCCGAATATCGCGACCGCTTGAAAATGGGACTGCGCTCGTTTTCGGTCCTGCGGAACCGGACCGTGCCGGAACTGGACGTATCTTGTGACGAAGCCGGCGCTGCCATGCTTTGCTGCCTCTATAGCGAGATCATCAAATTCGGCGGCAGCGCCGACACCTATTTACGGACCTACGGCCGGAGCGGCCGACCGGGGCAACCGCCGACCGCAAGGATCGCTGTCATCGATATCGGCGGCGGTACCAGTGACCTGGTTATAGCCGAGGCTTGCGGAACCGGTGATTCCAGCGGCGGCAGGATAGATGTTATCACGCTTTATCAACACGGCTTTAATTGCGCCGGGGACGAACTGCTGCGCCACGTTATCGAAGGCGTAGTCCTGCCGGTTCTGGGCGAAGCGTTTTTCTTCAGTAATCCGGAACTGCGGCGGTCGCTCTTTGCGGATCTGCTCGGCTCCGCCGGCCTGGTTGCGTCTGACCTCCGGGTTACCTGGGCCAGAACACTCTGGTTCCATCTGGCAATTAAAGTGATTCAATGCGCGGCCAACGGTCAGTTCGAAGTTTCGCTGGAAGATGATCCCAATATCGCCTACGGCTTCAGGTCGTTTCAGGACACCTGCAAACAATGGGCCATTGATCAGGGGGTCGGGGACTTTTTCAACGATACTCCGTTGACCAGAATCGAGTTGCCGGAAAATGTTAATTCCAAAATAATTCAGTTGACCCGTTCATCTTTCTCTCAGATCATTCGCAATTTCAGCGCGGCCTGCAGCGCATTCAACTGCGATATTGTCCTGCTGGCAGGCAAGACCACGGAATATCCGCAGGTATTTGACCTGTTCCGGGAAAACATTCCCCTGCCCGACAGCAAATTTATTTCCCTGAAAGACTACCGGACCGGGCCGTGGTGCACCATGACCGCCCGGGGATATATTGACGATATCAAGGTTACCACCGCCCTCGGCGCGGCGCTCAAAACGCTGTCTGATATGAATTCGCCGCTGTTGAATAACCTGCGCCTGTCGCTGTCGATGGCTCCAGGTATCGATGAACGCAACCATTACTGGGGTCAGGTGGCAATGGGCCGCCGCCGTTTCGGCAACTCCAAAGCGGTCTTCACCCCGTCAAACGATACTGCCGTGATCGCCATGGCCGGGAATTCTTATATCCTGGGGCGGCGGCGTTTCGGTCTGGAACAGCAGGATGCTTATCCGGCCAGCGAACTCCGGGTCAAGCCCAAATATTCCGGACTCGGCACAATTGTTGATACCGCCGTCGTAACCATCGCCAAGCGAATCGCTTCCGACGGCAGCGTCTCGCTGGAAATCATAGACGCCGCCGGGGACTTTTCCGACGGCTCCGAACTGAAAATTGAACATCTGGAGATCCGGCATCGGACCTCGTTCGAAGATGACCAGTGGATCGATTCCGGCTGTATTTTATCCAACGACTGGACCCTGAAAAACTGACAGGAGATTGCTCAATGAACAATATTTTCAAAAACTTTATCTGCTTTTCGGTTTTCATAAGCACCTTGACGGCATCGGCCGCCGGGGATGAAACCGAAGATCCGGTCAGTCCGGTTATGATATGTCTGGTTGTGCTTATTTTATGCGCGTTTTTCACAATCGGCCTGCAAATATTCAGAGGCGGCTCCGGCAGCGATAAAACCAGGCGGGATATCGATAAGATCAAAGAGCAATTCAGCAGTGTCGACAACAGCCTGAAAGCAATTATGAGAAAAATGAAGTCGGAAGTAACGGTTGGCGGTAGTGTGCGCAGCGTTGAGTCAGTGATTGATTCATCCACCGCTTCCCGGGACATCTATGAATTGAAAACCACGGTAATCAACAGTCGTAACAACCTGGGTAACGAATTAAAGGCTTTGCAAAACCAGGTCGGCAATATTCTGTTGATTCTCGACAAAGACAATAAAGATAAGCTAATCGATGAAATTCAGAACCTCCAAAGGCTTAACGCCGAGCAGGCCAGATACATTACCGAGGCCAATATGAAGCTGGAACAACTATCTCAGCAGAATACCGCGGCAAAAAATGAGTTTCTTGACAAGATCATTCCGCAGGAGGTTACGGATCTATTCTACAATATCGAAGGATTCGGCGGCGAGGAATGCGACCCTAAACTGCTTGACCTTTATTTCGCGGTCATCAGTTTGCACCATAAGGCCGAAGCCAGAGACAAAGACGAACTGCGCAAAGGGTTCATTATGTTCGACGGTTTTCTCTTTGATACTTTTAAAGATGATGTCGAATCGCTTACCGCGTTACGCAATCATTTTGCCGAGTTGTTCAATGAAGATTATTTAAAGGGTTATTTCCAGGTTGAATGGCCGGCTCCGGGCGATATTTTTGACCCGTCCCGGCACAAATCCCACATGAGTTCAGGCAACCGGGTTGCGCTGGCTGAATCGGCGGTCATCTGCAACAGTGAGGGTCAGGTACTGGTCCCGGCCAGAGTGGAGACCCGGCGATGAAATCCGAGATCCCCGAAAAATTCTGCGCTAAAATAAATGAATTCATGATCGAACGGGATGTCCGGCTGGCTCCCGGTTTTATAATCTGTCCTTGTTTTATCGAAGGCTCATGGTGTGAAGTCTGGACCGTATTCACCGACAAATCGGCAGCAATGAATATCAGCGAGGAAGACGAAAACCAGGAAACCGATGAGATAACCGGAAAATTACAGTCAAAGGGATTGGAATACACGGTCCGGCAGGTCAATATCGTCGATCAATTCACTCCGTTACGCTGTCAGGTCGGCGATCATTTCTTTGCCACCTCCGACACTGAAACAATAGATTTTCTCAAGGGAATCAGTCATCCGGTCGCTGCCAGAAAAGCATCCGGTAATACATCCGCTCAGACTCAAGTCTGAACAGCTTAAGGATTAAGGCTTAAAGACGCCGGATAATAAATTTTCCGGAAGCATCGTACTCCAGAATGACAAATATGACTTGACTCTTCTGTAGATTTCTGCTATAATTTATTCAGAAAGGGGAATATTATGGAAGATGATAGCAAAACACCATCGATATGGGGAAATTTGAGTTTAATCACCGGGGTGCTGGCACTACTTTTCGCCTTGTCTTTTTACCAACAATTTTCAATGATTTCTCTCAGTCTGCTATTGGCTGTACCTGGACTTTTTCTCAGCATATCATGCCTTTTGAGCAAAAAAAACAGCAGAATGTCTGCCGCATTTGGAATAGTATTCAACCTTGCTGTTATAATATTGACTTTTAGTACCCCTAGTTGTGGCGGCAGTACTCGCGCCAGACGAATATCATGTACATCAAACCTGAAACAAATCGGGTTGTCTTTGAAGCAGTACGCGATGGATTACAATGACTGCTTTCCACATCAAGACGGAGTTGACGGGATAGAACAGCTACGCTTCAATGACTATTTAACCGACTACGGTATTTACACCTGTCCGAACACAACGACAAAGGCCGGCTCCGGAACGCAGCCTTTAAGCACTGCCAATTGTGACTATATTTACTTCGGCGGCTTCAAAGAGGGTAACGATCCCAAAATTAACGGCTTTGCGGATACTCCCCTGGCAATAGATAATCCGGTAAACGACAAGGAATATTTGAATGTATTGTTCCATGATGGACATGTTCAAGGTTACAAATGCCCGGCAACAAACTGCAAGGAGGCAATAGATTTTCTCCATAAAGAATTTAAATACACACCGGAACATTATAAGATTTTGAAGGATAAAGCAATCAATGCTGATATCGCCAGAGGTTTACCGTAAAGATTAACGCTTAAGGTTAAGGATGAAGGTTTAAGGATTAAATAAGCGTTCCTAATCAGATATTCAGTACGGTTTCGGGAGCAAATCGACCCAATATTTCACCTGAAAGATAAAGCGAACCGGTAACCAGCAGCGGATTGCTGCGCGGTCGCGCCAGCGCCAATGAAACAAATGGCTCGGCCGAGGCTGGAACCGCAGTAAAATGCCGGGCGCATTTGACTAGTTCTTCAGGATCGATCGAGGGACGGCGACCGACGACCGGAACAAATATAAATTCGTCCGCCACCGGAGCCAGGGCCTTGATGATGCCGGCGGCGTCCTTGTCTTCCATGCAGCCGAAGATAACCGTGTAACGCTGGCCAGGCGATAATTTTTCCAAAGTAGCGGCCAACGTTTGCGCACCTTCAGGGTTATGGGCACCATCGACAACGGTATCATCGGAAAGTATCTGACAGCGTCCCGGCCAACGGGTGGAGCCGACACCTTCGAGCGCTTTTTCCATATCCAGACCATGTTCACGCTCGAGATAATTAAGCACTGCGGTAACCAGCGCAAGATTCCGGCGCTGATATTCTCCAACAAGCGGCAAATCAACATCGGGCAGTTCCCTGACTGAATTATAGACGGTACATCTGAGTTCCTGCGCCCGTTCCTTTATGACGGCTTCAGCCGGAACCGGCAATTTACCGATAAAGACCGGCCGGCGCGGTTTGATGATCCCGGCTTTCTCAAAGGCGATCTCTTCAAGCGTTTCACCCAGATATTCGCAGTGTTCAAGCGAAATAGAGGTTATTACCGAACAAAGAGGGTCTACAACATTGGTAGCGTCAAGCCTGCCTCCCATGCCGGTTTCCCAGATTACATAATCAACATTGTTATCCGCAAAATGCAAAGCAGCCATCGCGGTTGTAAGTTCAAAATAGGTCGGACAGCGCAAGTCCTCTTTCATTTTTTCCACGGCCGGCCTGAATCTGGTGATCAAGGCGGCAAAACCTTCTTCCGATATTGCCTGTCCGTCGACCCTGAAACGTTCCCGGACGGAAATCAGATGGGGTGAGCAATAGAATCCGACTTTATTTCCCGCCCCGCGTAAAGCGGCATTGAGCATGGCGCCGCATGAACCTTTGCCATTGCTTCCAGCCAGATGAATAAATTTCAAATCCAGGTGCGGGGAACCGACTGACACTAAAAGTTCCTCCACCTGGTCCAAGCCAAGTTTTATCCCGAACATCATCAGGGAATCAAGATACGCAGAGCCTTCCTTAAAATCCATAACCCCTCTCCGTTTCAGCGAATTGGTGACCATGCGGGCATGGTTAATTTACTGCTGCTGCCAAGCAGTCTGCGAGTATTTCCGGTCCAACTGTCAATAATATACAGTTCCGTTCTGCCGCGATAACTGCGGCTGCAAACGATATGGCGGTCATCGGGCGCCCATGACGGCGATTCCCAGCTTCCGGCTGTTTGGGTTAAGACTCGATTCCGGTCAGGGTGACTCAAATCGTAAACCGCGACAGCGTAATCGCTCCCCATCCTGCAGGAATAGGCAATCTGATTATCCGACGACCATGACGGAGACGCTGCTTCACTGCCCTTAGTGTTCAGCCTGACGCTGCTTCCGCCGTTTGCCCCGATTATATACAAACGGGGACGCCCGCTGCGGCCTGATACATAACAAATTTTTCCTCCGGACGGACTCCAGTACGGTGACGATTCCGGCTCACTGCCATAGGTAAGGCGTCGCCTGGCCCTGCCCTCAAGCGCTTTAACATAAAGTTCAACCTGGCCGTCCTTACTCAGGATTAAAGCCAGATACTTGCCGTTAGGGGATATTTTGCCCCCGGCATTAAGACCGGCAAAACCGACCAGACGGCGGGAACGCAGCGGAAAAATCTGCGTCTGAATGATGCTGGTGACAGCCCGGCCGTATTTTGTATATACGACGGATTTACCGTCGGGTGACCATGACGGTTCGACACAAAGTGAGCGGAATGATGTCAGCCGTTTGAAATCTCCGCCGTCTATATCACAAAGAAAAATGTTTTTAACGCCGTATCCGGATTCCGCGCTGAACGCGATCCTGGTACGACAAATCCCCTTGACCTTAAAAATTTTTGCAAGAATAGAGTCAACTAACGCTTTGGCGCATTCGCGACTGTCATTGTTGACTGGGCTTTGAACAGAAAAACCGGGTTCGTTGAGAGCTGCAACACCCAAGCTGGCTCTGCCGCCGGAAATCTGTCCTGATATAGTGTAATCGGCCTTGCCGGTAATAACCCGGAACCAGCCGCAGGCTTTAAGAAAAGAACCGACCTCACGGGACAACGCGGCGTCACCTGAGACGCCGCGATACAGCAAGGTCGGATTTTCAGCAAAGCCGCGGGCCGACTTGACGACCCGGATAGTCTGACCGTCAAGGGTCATCGCCAAAGCCAATATAATGACCCCGGTAATAACTGTTACGGCCTTTTTCATGATCAGCTTGCTCCCGAATGATTTATCAACCGAAAATTTCATCCAGATTGTAATCTGAATGAGCGGCCAGGGAAATCAGGGTTTTAGTGTGGCAAATGCCCTGTATATCATGAGGCATCTTGTTCGCGACGATATCAGATAACGCTGCGTTATCATGAACTCTGACCATTACAGCCAAATCATATTCTCCGGCAACAGCGTAAACTTCCGTAACGCCGTCGAGTGCCAGAATGTCTTTGATTACGCGATTAAGGTACTGACGTTCAACATTGACCAAAACAATTCCAGTTACCATGTTTTTCCTTTCGGTTTGATTTTTTTAATTTTCCGGAAATCTATAATTCCTGAAACTTAGTATATTCATTTAGACACATTATTCAAGTTATTAATCCGTTTATCAATGGATTTTTTTCAATAATTTATTCAATCCGTACGACGGATGGCGATATACTGCTTCAAACTCCGCACCTTGTGCTGCGGAAGCGGGAATGTCACAAAAATGATAAAGCGTTGAATTCTCCGCTGTTTGGAATGTATCCGCTCATCAATTTTGCGACCGCCCGCAAAGCGGGGGGCAAGGTCTGGCGTAAATCCACCGATGCGTGAATCGGGGATAGCCATGACCTAAAGCAATATTAGATTCCGGCATGTTTTTGCATGGCTTAAAATATTTACTCTACTAAACAACTGGCAATATTAATAAAACAGATGTATATTTTTATTTTAAATTCTACTTCTCAATAAATACCAGGTAAAAAAATGGAATTAAGCTTAAGCACCACCCTCTTTGGCCGTGAAAAAAACGATAACGATTTACTGAACTGGCTGGAAATAGTCAAACAAGCCGGCTACGATCAGGTAGAGATTTCCCATAAACAACGCAATATCGCGCAACGGGAGCAAAGCATCCGTGATACCGGGCTGCGAGTATGGAGTATACACGGGGCGGTCGGTTATACTGCTGCCAGCCTGTCTGAATCAGAACGGCAAAAAGCAGTTGAAGCTGAATTTGCCGTTATGGAGGATACCGCCTGTTTCGCTCCCTGCCCCTATGTTGTTCATTACGTTAACCGCTATAACGATCCGGCTCACGGCACGGCTTTCCGGTACAGTGTTGAGCAGTTGCATGAAAAAGCAATCGAATTGGGTTTGATTCTTGCGGTGGAAACCGCGCCATACAAGCCATTGGAGAACGAGCGCTATCCGGACAGCACTGAGATCGCAAATTTTGTCCGTTCATTCAACTCCCCTAATCTGCTGGCGACAATTGACATCAATCACTCTAATATCCATGACGACCTTGAAAAGGTCTGTGTCGATTTTCGTGGAATTATCGCCAATATTCATGCCTCCAACAATCATGGAGAATGGGAGGACCACCTGGAACCATGGAATGGAGTAATCGACTTCCCGCAAACAATGAGGTCGTTAATTGCCAACGGCTACAAAGGACCGTGTAACCTGGAACTGCATCCTGCCTCGCCTCCAGGACTGGATTATTTAAAAGAGTTGAGAATCCGAACCGAAGAGATGCTGCAAGGCATATAAATTTGCCCTGAGCAATGCTCGCGCTTATATATATGTAAATTGGGGAAATAACTCTGCGCAGTGCACGTCCTTAGATATATGTGAACCGGGGAACTTGCCACGCAATGTCCGCATATTAGTTCTTAGCTTTTATCCTTAAGCCTTTATCTTTAAGCCTTTATCTTCAACCATCTTTTCGCGATAGTTGAAGGATTAACTATGCAGTAAAACCGGCTCCAAAACAACTTTTTCCGCTTTTTTGTCAGCTTGTTCCTTGAAACAATTCATCAGGACATCGATTGCGCGGACACCAATATCCGCCAGCCGGATGTCGATAACTTCCGGTTTGGGATAAAGTCCGTAAAGAACCAGTTTATTATTATCACAGGAAACAATCGGAACATCCTCGACCGGTTTCAACCCCATTGAATAAAGTTTTTGATAAATCGGAACGCCATAAATATCCGCTGAGAGAAACAACCCGGACCTTGGAGCTCCATGGACAAAAATTTTCTTAAAGTACTTTTCCGCTTTATCCAATAATTCACCGACCAGCAGTTTACGAATATCCAGCTCAACTAATTCTCCCTTGAAGCCGGCTTGCTTAAGAGTCGCGTCGAAAACGTCGAAACGTTCTTTAAAAAGGTTACGGTCAACCCCGCCGATATAGTAAAAATGTTCACATTCCTGCCTGATAAGGCTTTCTGCCGCAAGTTTACCGATCAACGAATTGTCATAAGTAACTATATTTCCTTGAGCACTTTTAAACGTTTCTCCCATAACCTTTACCCATGGAACCCCGTCAAAAATTTTCAAATTGCGTTCGTCAAAATGCGGCGCCAGCAACAGAACCAGACCATCAACCTCACCTTTGATAAAGTCAATAAACTCACGGTCTTTGATGTCTGTAGTATAGGGTAATAACTGCAGATTATTTTCACAGGCGGCATTTTCAAGCGACGCCAGCATGGTTTGAAAAATCGGCGGAACATCAAAATTATGCGCCTTAAGTATCCGGTTCTTTTGATTCAAGGATAGCACAGCGATACGCTTTTTACGGATAACAAAAGTCCCTACTCGGGATCGCCTTTCAACTATTCCCTCTTCCGCCAGACTGTCGAAAGCCCGGTTGACGGTTTGGGAGTTCACATCAAATTCCTGTGCCAGTTTTGACACCCCCGGCAGTTTTCCGGTGTAAATGCCGCGCTGAATCCGGTCATTTATAAAACGCTTGATCAAATCATGTTTGCGCGATGAACGCTTTCTTTGTTGAATCATACAAAACTTTCCTGTAACCCTTCCCTCAATTCCATACCTATTTCAAATAAAAATATATTATCAAACTTAACTTAAAAAGTCAAGACGTGTGCCGCAATAATCCGGAAAAAACGCTTTCAGGTTCCCTGGGCAAACCTTTTGAGTTGATCGCTTAATTTTTTTCCCAGTTCATGAGCTTCCGCCAATTTTTCCGGCTGTTTTGATATATCCGGAATAATTTCCGGCGTGATTTTTGTGCCCGGCCCGAAGAAATTGTAAATGGCTCCGACCTTACAATCTTCGCCGTAACCGCAGACAAAACAACACGCGGCACCTTGTGCCGTAATTTCACCGACACAATTCATTTGATTGTATTCACAGAAAGTCTTGATGTTTTCCACTACCGCAGTACCGTCCCCGCCGCCGACTCCTACCGCGATTACCGGTTTTCCTGCCACCAGCATAGCTTCGCGATGCCGGAACTGGTAGAAACGCTCCAGAAAACAGTGTGCTTGAGCGTTGAGCATGGAAAAATAATTAGCCGCGCCGATGATCAGGGCGTCCGCCTCGATTATCTTATCACGCAATTCATACATGTCATCCTTTATCCGGCAGACGTTGTCCTTCACGCAGTCAAGGCAGGCGATACAAGGGCCGATCCGTTTTCCGGCAAGCGAAATAAATTCAGTCTCGCACTCAATGGCACTCAAGATCTCTTTAACAAGTCTTTCCGTTGTTCCGTCATGACGCGGACTACCGCTTATTCCCAATACTTTCATAATTCAAACCCTTTCAATTCGCGTTTCAATGTATCTATCATATATTGCGCGCCGCGAATAGTCAAGGCGGATTTATTAACTTTGTGTTAAGACCGGGATTTCACAATTAATTGCATTATGAAAAATCAGTTTTATATTATTCTTATCAAAACGGGAGGACAATATGACAGAAGAAATAAAACAACCAGAAGAAATTTTAGAAAATATTCCTAGCTTAAAACGCAGTATTTGGTTTATATTATATATTATTCTCGGAGTATTATTTATATTAATTGTGAGTTATATTTTATATTGCATTTTCAACCCAAAACTGTCACGCCCAGACTCGTATCATATTCATTGTAAAAATAATCTTAAACAAATTTATTTGTTAAGTATTATGTATGCTGATGATAGTAATTATAAATTAAATGCGAAGGACAATAATTTAATTTTCTTCAATAAACTGATCAAGCACAATAAAGGATTGCGCTGTTCACCATTATTTTGTTGCAATGCTAGTAAAGACACGCCAACGAAATCAAACGAACTGTCATGGAATAATATTTCATACATCTATTTAGGCTCGGAATTACTTGATCCTAAACTGCCTTTAAAAACTATTCCGATATTCTTTGATTACCCTAGAAATCACGAGATGCCAAGCGGATTGGGAATTTTCTCCAGTAAATATTATATCAATGTAGTCTTTTCCGACGGCCATGTCGAACCTTTCAAGACGGAGGCTAAAACCTGTGTTGAATTTATTGACGTGTTACACAAAAAATTTAAATATTCACCGGAAATATTGAAAAAGCTGAAAGAGAAAGCGGCACAAGCTGATCGTGAGCAAGTGCCGCATAAACGGTAAGATGATTGCTTAAAGATTAAGGATAAAAGTTAAGAACGAATTCAATCATTGAGCAGGGCAATTCCCCATCTTACAAATTTACATCTTTACCAACATGTCTCTTATTTTTTCTTCAAGGCGTTTTCAATAGCTTCAGTAACAACTTTCGCCTGAGCTTTTTGTCCCACCGGTTTGTAATGAACATTACCCGGACGGCTCCACCATTTCGGCTGGTTCGGCAGCGTGAATGCGTACAGGTCGCAAACCTTTATTTCCGGATATTTTTTCAGGACTTCTTTCGCGATATCATTATATTTTAACGCGTCACCCTGTTTGCGTCCGGCACTATTAGCCGGAATCGGAGTTGTTAAAACGTAAATAATACGCGCCTGCGGCTGAGTTCTGATCAGAAAATTAAATATTTTGATGAGGTTGGTCTTATATACTTCCGGCGTTGCCTGCAGCTTGCCTTCGGTCAAAGACATTTTTCGCCCGTTCATGTATTTGTGGTCATGCATGCCGACGTTGACGGTAATGACGTTCCATTTGAACTTCCATGAGTCGGTCAGTTTAGGGTCGCGCATGGTCTTTTCCATCTGCTTGATAAAAGGAATTACGTCTTTACTGGCACCGCCGTTACGATAAATGCGGTAGACGTTGGCTTTACCGTCAAGACTTTTCCTGACATATGGAGTGTACCCCATTGAAATGGAATCGCCGTAGATTAAAACATTCGGCAGTTTTGGATCGTTTTTAACATACTTGAATATCCCGTGCGGACGCTTCAGGTTTTTTGTCCCGGTCAGCTTATTCCATGCTTCTTCCGCGGTGGTTGCCCCGAGTACGCCGGCAACCATCACTAGCAGACAAGTAACGATTATTTTATTACGCATACAGCACTTCCTTTCAATGAAAAAGGCCGCCGGCTGATTGCCGGCGGCCAAAATTGAGATTTAATTTATTCAGCGGAAACATCCTGTTCCGGTGGAACTTCGGAGTCCTGCACTTTGCCAAGATAACCCGGCAAATCGATTCCGGCCATTTTGGCTACATCATGCATTGGCGGCAGACTCTGCATCATGCCGCTCAGGAAATTCGCGGTGGAAGTCTTGCCGTTAGCAGCAGCCTGACCACCGTCCCATACCGTAACCTTATCGATCTTGATATTCTTGATCGCTTCAGTCTGGAGCGCAACGATATCCTGCAGTTTTTCGATCATCAACATGGTCGAAGCAGCGTTGGCGTCGTTATTACAGGCGACAATGATTTCCTGGAAACCGGCACCTTTGGCTTTCAATATTTCGTAGTTACCGCGACCTTCAGCCTCGAGTTTGGCAAAGATGGCATCAGCCTGACCACGAGCTTCACGACGGCGTTTTTCCGCTTCCGCTTCGGCGGCGATCTCGATTTGCTGTTTCTGGATTTCAGCCGGAACGACGTTTTCAGCCGTCAAGCGTTCTTTTTCCATTTTCGCGCGGGCAACCTGAGCAATCTGTTCAGCCGCGTATTGCGCTTCCTGAATCTTAGCGGCGGCGACTTTCTGGGCTGCTTCGGCGCGACGATACGCTTCCGCTTCCTGTTCGGCACGGGTCGCGTTTGATTTGGCGATTTCGATCGCGGACAAGTTTTCCCCCTCTACCGCGGTAGCGTCGGCCTGTTTGACCGCGATACGACGGTCACGGGCGGCATTGGCTTCACCTGACTGCGCGGCGGCTTCCGCCTGAGATACGGAGACACGCTGTTCACGTTCGGCATTAGCTCGACCGACTTCACCCTTGCGGGTTTCATCGGCAACTTCGATTTTCGCCCGGTTGATAGCTTCGGCCGCAGCGCGTTTACCGATAGCTTCGATATATCCGCTTTCATCGTTGATGTCGGTAATATTAACGTTGAGCAGCTGCAGACCGACTTTATTGAGTTCCTCGGTTACGTTCTGTTCGACATTGCGCAGGAATGTTTCGCGGTCGGCGTTGATCTGCTCGATCGTCATTGAAGCGATAACCAGACGCAACTGACCGAAGATAATATCTTTAGCCAGGTCGGAAATAGCTTCCGGGTGCTGTCCAAAAAGACGTTCGGCCGCATTCCCCATGATTGATGTTTCTGTACTGATACCAACGGTAAAAACACTAGGTACGCTGATACGGATGTTCTGGTTACACAGCGCATTATCCAGATTTACTTCAATCTGCATCGGACGCAACGAAAGATAACCGTAATCCTGAATAATCGGCCAGACGAACGCGGCGCCGCCGTGAATACAGCGTGCGGCCTGGTGCCCGGCGGTCTTACCGAAGATTACCAGAATCCGGTCTGACGGGCATTTCTTATACCTGGAGGCATAAGCCATGATTACGATAAAGACCAGGACGATTAAGCCGACGACAAGACCGCCGACTACGGCATAACTGTTTGCTGCAATTAGCATCATTCCCTTGTTCTCCTCTTTGTTAAAGGGTTTTAAATACGATATGTATACTTATATAGCTTCCACTTTGAATAAGTTGCCTTGAATATGCGAAACAACTTTTACCTGAAGACCTTTTTTCAATTCCGTGTCGGCAACCGCCCTTATCTCACGGGTGCTGGCTCCGACATCGACCGTTACCCGGCCGTGTTCCTGTCCACCCGGTATTGACATGTAAACAACCCCGGTCCGGTTAACAATATCAGCACTGGTCACGTTCCCGACATGCTGGGCCTTCATCAACAAACGAATCAGCAATATTACAATGAACATGACCACTACCCCCAGCGCCAATGCGCCAAGAAAACCGCCCCAGCCGTATTCGCCCCAAAGCACGCCGCCCCAACCGAAAAAAGCGATAAACGCGATAATCGCCCGGAGCGAAAAGAATTTCATGAATTCGAATCCCGTATCCATATGTCCGTCGACATCAAGATCAGCATCCGCGTCCATGTTCAGATCAGCATCCACGTTGACATCGGCATCAAAGCCGCCGTCAAAAGCGCCATCCATTTCATCGCCCTGAAAATCGCCGATCCCGAAAATAAGCAGAATAGTCTGCAAAAGCATGATCCCAGAACCGAACAAAGCACAAAACCAATAGAAATAATTTGAGTTTTCCACAATTTTATCAATGAACGACATTGCCAAGCCTCCTGGTTTGTTGTTGTCTCCTGTTCTTACAATAATAGATTTGCATAACCAAAAAATCAAACTCAAAACATAAAATAATTGCGTTTTTGTTATTCTGTTTTTTGTGGTGCCGTCCTTATGCAGGAACAGCCTTTTCGTCATCTGACAGATTAGTATTCAGCAGTTCCAGCCCGATGTTATTGAGTTCTTTGGTCACTTTCTGTTCAAATTGGCGGAGAAACGATTGCGGGTCCGCCTTGATCTGTTCTTCAGACATTGAGCTGAAAACCAAACGGAGTTGATTTATAACAATCCCCTTTGCCAGATCTATTATCGCATTGGGAAACTGCCCGAACAGCCGGGTCATCGCGTTTTCGATGATTCCGGGTTCCGTACTTATCGCAACCGTAAAAATACCTGGAATTGCTGATGCGACGGCTGAGTCGCGCATTTTTTCGTCAAGCTCAAGTTTGAATTGCAGCGGACGAAGCGATAAATAACCGTAATCCTGGATAAACGGCCAGACAAACGCGGCTCCGCCGTGGTAGTAGCGCGCCGACTTATCGCCGGGAGTCTTGCCGAAGACCACCATCAGCCGGTCCGTCGGGCATTTCTTATATCTGGAAACAAAAAGTATCATAATGAAAAAGTAAAAAACAATAATGCCGATCACAACACCAGCCACAATATGAAACATAATCAAAATCCTCCTCGTTAGATTCGATTATTTAATTATATCTTATTTCAACCTAAAATACAAATTTATTGAAGAGATAAAACTCATTATTTCAATAAATAATAGCCGATGCCAGATTCAGCCATGAGGCCTGAAACAATTCCGGCAACGTGCCGGGGCGGAGTAATTTAAAAATTTTTCTTTCTTTTTTACTTTTTTCGGTCCCGTCTATTACCACTTGAGCAATGAAAAACATAAAAAAGTTTTGTACAGGCTATTGACAAATCACTAATAATGTTATATACTTTATATGTAAGTTTACTAGTAATATAAACAAAATGAAACAACTAAATATGACGCAAATAACAGCAATCTATAAAAGGATATCTCAGGATATCAGCAAATTGATCGATGACGGTAAACTTAAGCCCAATACTCAAATTATGTCAGTAAGTCAGTTGCGCAGCAAATATGATATTAGTCATGTGACAGCGTTACGGGTCTTTAAGGAACTGACCCAAAGAGGTTATATCACAGCTAAACGCGGACGCGGCTATTTTGTCGCTTCACGCGAATCAGGCGGAAACGGGCATAAGATCGGAACAATAGGATTATTTGTCCGGGCAATGCGCGCTTTCAGGTTTGACAACAACTACTTTAATGATATCAGCATCGGTATTCAGTCGGAGTGTTGTAAAATGCGCCTGAACTTTCTTGGTTCACACTGTACTGCAGCGATAAGCAATTCAACACCTGAAACGGCAGCCCTAGTTGAGATAAAAAGAGCAATGATAAACATGGCAGAGCAAATCGACGGGTACATTGTCGACCCGGTAATTCCGGACGAAATACTCCGGGAAGTCAGGCAAAGAACAGGCAAACCGATTGTTATTGTAAAAAGAAAATCAGATTTGGAACTGGATTGCATTGTTCCGGACGAAAAACCGCCATTCAATCAGTTAACCGATATGCTGAAGAGACTGGGATATGAATTTTTTATTATCGGCAGCTCCGGCTCAAATGATATTGACCCGAATAGTCGCGGGGACCTTTTTGCTGATATCCTTCAGGAAAACGGGATATTGCCAGATCAGATCTCAAGATTCAAGGATTATTACGTAAAACCATTGAACGAAACCTATCAGACTGTTCAGAAAATCTGGAATGAGCAGGCCAATGGCAGGAAAACGGTCGTAATCACGGGCAGTGACGCTATTGCCCGTGACTTATGTAATTGTTTCATAAATGATCAGGTAATGCCGGGGAAAGATATCGGAATTACCGGTTTCGGAAATTATGGATACGCAAAAAATTTTAAACCGGAATTAACGACTATTGACGTCTTTCCCGAACAAATCGGAACTATGGCGGTGAGAGTGTTGATGAGCCGGGTAGCCAAAGGCAGCTATATGCCTTATTTAAACCACTCCCCGAACGGAGTATTGGTATTCGGAGAAACTATATAAGCCATTAAGGCATTCCTGAATCCGTGAAGAATTTAATAAAACTCAAAACAAATATTGTATAACCTGTTGATTTAATTGCACTAAAATCACAACGCGATTAATAAAATCAACTAACCAAACAGGTGAAATTATGGTAAAGATACGAAGAAGTAAAAAAAAATCAACAGCATCGGCGGAAGTACTTTAACCGGAATCCCGAACAGTCAGCACAACAATAGCGGAGCGTTTGAATTTATCCATGAGACTTTCGATATGATTGAGAGGCCTGGGCTTAAGCTTGAAAATATTCTTATCCGACTTGACTCCGCTCATGATGATGCGGATATCACAGAGGAAATCAAAAAACGTGGAGCAAAAGCGGTCATCAAGCGAAACTTGCGAAAAAAGTTCAAGACGTGGTGGCAACTATATTGAAATCAGGAGAACATAATCCATGGTTAGATGTTTTTCAACAATTACATATAAAGTTAACTTGAACGCGAAAACAAGCATCACAGGAGGTGTTGCCACAGACTAATTGTATCTATAAATCAGAATTTCAGCGGAAAATTTAAGATGTCAGGCATAAAATGAAAAAACAAATCCAGGCAACAGAAAATAATCGCTAAAATCAAGTCGTCCGGATGATTTTTCAGCCACAAATTCAAAAACAAAAGGAATTCTGGAAAAGTTCACGGATTCAGGGCATTATAAATAACCAACTTAGAAACAATGGAGACTCCTATGAACAAAAAATTTTTCACCCTTATAGAATTGCTGGTCGTGATTGCAATCATCGCCATTCTGGCCAGCATGTTACTACCGGCCCTGAACCAGGCCAGGGAAAAAGCAAAATCGATCAAATGCACCGCAAATCTGAAACAGTTGGAGTTAGCTACTATCAACTATGCTGACGATTATGACGGCTACTTCAATCCCCGGAAAATTAGAATCAGCGGTGATAGATACTATATGCAATACCTCTCAGACCTGAAATACTTGAACTATAAGCAGAATCAGAAAACAACGGTCTATGTATGTCCGTCTGAAACCTCTCTCGGCTACCAGGGAGGAATTTATTACACCTATGGAGCTAATGATAAAACCCTTTGGGATGAGAATCAATATGGAGTATCTATAACCTGGAAAAGACCGCGAGTCAAGAAACCGACCTTGATGATGCATTATGCCGACAGTTACCGGATTACAGTATCAGCGCCGTCATATACCGTTTACGGCTGGGCCGACCGTGTTGACCGCATTGATAAACCCATACACTCAAATAAATGGATAAATATGAGTTACGTGGACGGCCATGTCGGTCAGGTCAAGTGGCCCGTTGAAAACTTGAGCCAAAACACGGCATTATGGCTTGGTAGAGATGCTCTTTAATATTTTATTTAAAGGTTTTATTGTGAAATTATTAATACTATTTGCAGTGATGCTCTGCATCGCTTCGCCTGCCGACGAAATATTTTCGAGAACAATTATTGTCGGCAAAAAAAAAGAGATTCCTCTGGTTCAAGAAGGCAAATGCAAATCAAGGATTGTCATTCCCGCAAATGCAAAACCCGTGGTTAAATTTGCAGCAGGAGAATTGCAGACCTTCATAAAACAGTCCACCGGGATCAAAATCCCTATTGTTGATAAACCGCAAAAAGGTTTTACTTCAATTATCCTGGGCTTCAATCCTTTAAGTTCTTCGCTTGGAACAGGCGTGGAACTGCCCCGGGACGGGTTCATCATCAGGACCGCGAAGGATAAACTGTTTATAGCAGGCAGGGACGATCCTCACAGAGATCCGAACCGCACCCTGAAAGAGGGTATGTGGGACAATTACTATGAACGCGCCACGCTCTTTGCGGTATATGATTTTCTGGAACGTTTTGCCGGGTGCCGTTTCTTTTTTCCCGGTGTAATCGGGACCGTTGTGCCAAAGCGTAAGAGCTTGATTATTCCCAGCATCAACATAGTCGACGCCCCTGATTTTACCAGCCGCAGCTATACTCGGAACGAACATTGGGAATCAGGTCCGCTGCCGCCGGCAAAACACCATCAACGCTATTTAAACAGTTTTCGCCTGCGTTTTTCCACCGACTATATTCCGAATTGCCATGGTCTCAACAAATTCGCCTATCTCAAGCGTTTTGCGAAATCACATCCTGAATATTTTGCTTTAAATGCCAACGGCAAACGTATGGTCAATCCCAACGACAAACACGCCGGCCAACTATGCCTAAGTAGTAATATTGTTAATGAAATCTGCAAAGATGCTGAAGCTTTTCTCTCCGGAAAACCTGCCGCATCACGCAGTATAAGCACTAAATACGGCCCCGTATGGATAAAAACCGCCTGTAAAAGCGGTTATTTCAATATCATGCCTCAGGATGCTTTTTATCTGTGCCGCTGCGAAAAATGCCAGAAACACTTCAGTCGCGGCGCGCAAGCCACGTCTGAATATATCTGGTCATTCTTTAATATGGTTGGTAACTACCTCCAGACCAAAGGCATACCTGGAACTTTGACTACCATGGCATACCCCCCATACCGCAAACTGCCCACCAGTAATATCCCATCAAACATAATGGTCAAGGTGGCTGAGCGCGGCCCCTGGGTAGAGCATATCCCGGCGATCCGCGACAAAGATGACGCAGAGATTAGGGCCTGGGTCAAGAAAATGGGACGCAAAGTAGAACTATGGAACTACGCCAATAAATTTGGCCGCCTGGCCATGCCGGGCGTTCCCTCGATGACTCCGCGTTGTATCGCCAGTTATTATAAGCGGCAAAAAAAGCACATCGTCGGCGGTTACATGGAATCAGAGAGTGATAAATTCATCTATCATTACCTGAATTATTACGTCTTCATGAAAGTAGCCTGGAATACTTCAACAGATATTGACCAGTTACTTGACGATCACTATCGCGCTATGTTCGGGCCGGCCCGCAATGTCATGAAAAGTATTTTTGAGTTATTTGAAAAGAACTGGACCCGCAGGATCTTTGGCAAACCCTATGTCTCGCCGCAGGGGCCGACCACCGCTCCGGCCTCAGAATATCAAATATGGGAGGTCATCTATTCACCACAGGAAATCAACAGTATCAAAGAACTGTTTAATCAGGCTGAAGCCCTTGCGGCTCAAACCCCTGACGCATTGGCTCGGGTGAAATATATCCGTCATGAGTTTCTCACCCCCTTGCAGCAGGAATCGGCACGCTATTTCAAACGCAAAAACGCGACGGGATCACTGATTGTACAAGCTAAAATTCTTCCGGAATCAGACAATATAAAAATCGATGGCAAGCTCAATGATCCAGCCTGGGCGTCATGCAATGCAGTCGAAATGATTCCGTACAATAATGCTCAAGGCAAACAGGTTAAGACCACGGTCCTCACAGCGATTAAAAATGGTGTACTGTACGTAGCATATAAATGTAATGAACCTGAAATGGCTAATGTCTTTCACGGAAAACGTAAAAAGGACGACTCCAGTATTTGGCAGGACAATTCAGTCGAACTCTTCATCAATCCAAGTGGCGACAAGAAGAATTATTATCATTTCATCGTTAATTCCACTGGATGCTTTTCCGATGCGAAAGCAATAAAAAAAGGATCTGGCCAACAGGAGAACTGGGAATGGAACAGTAACGCCCAAGTGAAAACGGCTGAAGACGCAACAGGATGGAATGTCGAAAT
Organism: Victivallales bacterium; assembly: GCA_963678305.2. Classification (GTDB taxonomy): domain Bacteria; phylum Verrucomicrobiota; class Lentisphaeria; order Victivallales; family Victivallaceae. The sequence continues at coordinate 566,644 of CAXXVV010000006.1, read as the reverse complement.
GGCAATCCCGTTAGATACTTATAAAGAGGCTTTCCCTATAAACTTCTCTCGCTCTCGTATCTTAAGAAATGGTAAAGATTATGTAAAATATTATACATGGAGCCCGTTTTTAAAGCAGGGATTCCATGATCTGGTCAATTTTGGATGGTTAAATACCCGGCCAACCGCCATGAATCTGGTCAGAAACGGAAATTTCTCTGAATTAACGATTAAAAACCGCTATTTCGGTAAATGGATCGGCCCCGGCAAAGCTGAATTAAACCCGGGACGGACCTTTTCCCTTGTAGATAATGCGGCAAAAGGCCTCTGCCTGAAATTGACAAACCATTCTAATGGTCGAATCGTGGTTATCCAGGAGATCAACGGCTTGAAACCGAACACCGATTACCAATTGACTTACGATGTAAAAATCAAAGATGTCAGGCCTTTAACCCAAATTGATGCCGGAGTTTGCGCCAATCTTTGGGATGGCAAAAACTATTGGTTCCCGCGCAACCGTTTTACCGGCACCATGCCCTGGACCCGACAGGTTTTCAAATTTCGTACATCAAAACCAAGTCCCGGAAAGAAATATAAAGGAACTATCCGTTTATTTTTGCTCAATGCATCAGGTAGCGCTTGGTTTGATAATGTAAACCTGATAAAAACGGATGCTGTCGGAGAATAAAAAGTATCTTTGCCAAATGTGAAAAATTCCTTTGAGATGCCTCGAAGTCAAACCTTAGTATCTTTGTTTTGAATTTCTATTATGAAAGCGTTTATACAAACAGAATATTTAACGTGAGAACACGGTATTGAGCAATATTCAGTATGGTATTTACAAACCGAAGAATGTCAATATGAAACATAATCAAAATCTAGATTCGATTATTTAATTATATCTTGTTTCAGCCTAAAATACAGATTTATTGGCGAGGAAAACTCTGTTTTTAAATAAATAAAATTCAGGGTCATGTAAAAACAGTATTAACTCGCGGCAGTACTGTTCTCTAAAACAACCCATGCACCCTGTCAATTCTTTATTTTTCTGAACAAAGTTTTTTGCTTGCGCCTGAAAATTTATCAAAGGACGTTTTGAGCTAAATAATTAATAATATCATCGATCGAATATAGATTTTTTATATCACTATCAGGAATTGAAAGCATAAATGTTTTTTCTATACGTTCTATTACATCAACATGAACCAAAGGATCTTTAATGTTCAAATCAGTAATAAGACTCTTATTAGGAGATAAATCAGCAAAATTTACTCCAGCTTCCTCATGTAATATGAGAGCAATTCGACTTGCAATTTCTATGCATTTATCTTTATAGCAGTTTTTTGCCCAACAGTATGCCTGGTCAATAGAATTGTTTTTACCGTTTATTAATTTCATAATTTCTTTTATGCTCATAATTTGACTTAAAATTCCGAGGGAATAGTCGAAATTTTTTTGATGAGAATTGATTTTTATGGATTATGATTATTAACCCCATTTTTCACTCGATACAATCCACTGGATCATTAATGATAATGTTTTCACAATAAAAATGTAAGTCATCTTCTTCGTAATTATAAATCTCAAATGAGATATCTTCCATTTGGGAATTTGACAAGTCATTGATCTCAACATACATAATATTAAAGCCATTTTCATCAAAACGCAACTGGTCTATTTTGAGTGAATCAACATTGCTGAACAATACTGAAACATAAAAAGCTTTATCATCTCGTGAGATACATTTTAAAAGCATAGCGATGTCAGCAATATATCTATCATGTTTTTCCGATAATTTCGAACTTAATTCTATTTTCTGCATAGATATAAATTCCGGATTCAGCTTCTTAATGAGTGAGCTTGAACCAATTAAAAAATCTTTAAGTAACATATTGATTCACTTTCTTACGTTTTGTCCCGGATTTTCAGTTTAATGTTACTATTAATATCATCAAGGTTTTCAATACCAAATGCATCTAAATCCGCAAAACCTCTCCATTTGTTTTTTACTTCTTAATTATTGTTATGGAAAAAGGAATAAGCGGTATTGAATGGAAAAGCGGGAAGGCCTGACTTATTACATAAATTGGCATGAACCCTACTACTCCAGGCATAACGTACAAAAACCGGATCTTTCACCGGCGGACTACTTAGAATGACGGTGTTGTTAATTATTACCGCCTTTGCGTCGGAAAATTTTTTATCCGCACCGGCAAGCTCAAACCAGGCCGGAGCTTTTCCGTCATTTGTTTTCAGTCCAGCCGCCGCATTATTAAAATGAATGACAACTTTGCCGTCTTTTATGCTCATAGATTTAAAAGTAGGGCCGGAAGCAATAATATTTTTCATCCCATAGGTATTTCTAAGCGCCAATAAAGCAAGGCGCTTTCCCACGTCCCGCTTGTTCAATGGGTGGTATTCATTGAAATCGCCGATATCCACGGCCGCAATCAAACCGGTATTGACCGTGTTTCTGACGGCTTTATATTGCTGCAGCCAAAACTCAGGCAATGGCGCGTCTTTGCCATCTTTACAGGGAGCCAGCAGGACAAGGTAAAATGGAAAATTTCCCTCGTTCCAGATTTTACGCCAGTTTTCAATTAACAATTGTTGTTTTTGCGCATATTGCCGATCGCAGATATTGGTTTCGCCCTGATACCAGATCACCCCTTTCAAGGCATAAGGAACAATCGGTTTAATTCTGGTTTCATACGAGAATGCGGGTTTTACAACGCACATATGTTTGAGAATATTTTTATATTTGTCAGGTTTCGGCTTGCCGTTTTTCAAATATATTTGGGCAAAAGTATATTTACCGGTGCAATGTTCGAGAAAGGTCTGTTGTTTGATTTTATCGGAAAGTTTTTCGTAATTTGTATAAAAATGCTGAAATTTGTTCATTTCATCAAGGAGCCCGCAACCGTTGGCATCGACAAGCGATGACTCGTCCTTGAAGCTTTCAGGCGGCATCCAGTTTTCAATCGAAGAACATCCCGCCGCTATATTTATCAAACCTACCGGAATCTGCAATTCCTGCCGGAGTTTCAGGCCGAAATAATAGCCGACCGCTGAGAATCTCTGCAAACTGTCAGTGTTGCACAATTCCCATTTTTTTCCGTTGCTCAGGCGTAACAGAGGATATGAAACGCCTTGAATCTCTTTCGTTATTTTTAAATACTTGAACCCTGATGCCATATTTGATTGCCCGGAACATAACCATACTTCACCGACCAGCACATTATTGAATTCCTGTTTCTCTTTACCAGCCGTCACCGTTAAGGTTTGACCTTTTGATGATGCGGACAATGGCTCCAGTCGAACCATCCACTTACCTGTTTTATCAGCCTTGGTTGATCTCTCCTGTTTATTGAACTTTATAGTAATTCTTTTATCAGGAGCGCTCATCCCCCATACCGGAACCGGCAGATTGCGTTGCAATACCATATTGTCACCGAATATCGCAGGCATTTTTAATTCAGCTTTCAGGCAAAGACTTAATAATATTACTTGCAGGAGCAACAGTTTTTTCATTTTAAACACTCATACTGTTTTTTTGCGTCTATGGGGTGTATAATGTATCCTCTCAACCGAATATACTCCGTAATGTCGCACACCGCAAGTATTTACCGTAAACATTCTTTACCTTCTTGTAAAAGTTATTTACTTGGGACTATCCGGAGATCTTTCAGGATATACCCCATTGAAATGACTGTTACCGGGGGTATATTTGATTGAGGATATCCAATATAAACAAACAAGCAAGCAGAGATTGCATTGACGAACAAGCGGGAACAACTTAATGCGGAAACCTGGGGCAGCTTGACCGGGGCAAATTTTGCCGATGATTCATCAGGCAAGTTTTCCTGGTTCAAACAGGCCAAGTTCGGAATTTTTATTCATTGGGGCGTTTATTCCTTGCTTGAAGGCAATTGGAACAATGTGGAATTTCGCGGCATCGCCGAATGGATTATGCGGGTACTTGAAATCCCGGTTGCGGAATATGAAAAAATCGCGCGGGATTTCAAGCCGGTCAAGTTTGACGCGGAAGCCTGGGTTTCGTTGTTTAAAGAAGCCGGGGCGCGATATGTAACTATAACCAGCAAACATCATGACGGTTTTTGTCTCTTTGATTCCACGGTGGATGATTTTAATTGCGTCAAAGGCTCTGCTTATGGTCAGGACATCATAAAACAAATAAGTGGGGCATGCCATCAGCAGGGGTTGCGCTTGTGTCTATACTATTCGCAGGATCAGGACTGGCACGAGCCTTATGGCCGGGGCAACAACTGGGACTTCGACCCTGACGCGTGCGATGACGCCAATAGACGGGAATATCTGCATAAAAAAGTATTGCCAAACCTTGAAGAACTGCTGTCCAACTACGGTCCGGTAAATTACTTCTGGTTCGATACTCCGGGCTATTTGCAATGCGATGATATTGATAAGATTTCTGCTACTATCGCCAAAATTCAACCTGAATGCATGGCTTCTAGCCGTTTGGGCCTCAACCGCGGGGATTTTCTCTCGCTGCCCGATCAAATGGTTCCGACGGAAATGCATTATGAACGTTGCGAAACCGCCATGACCCACAACGATTCATGGGCCTATTCAAAGTATGATACCAACTGGAAATCCCCTGAAACCTTAATCCGGCAACTGGTAACAACCGTCAGTTACGGCGCTAATTATCTGCTCAATGTCGGGCCGAAACACGATGGCACAATTCCGCGCGAAAGCGTCAATGCCCTCCGGGAAATCGGAACATGGCTGGCTGTAAACGGCGAAAGCATTTATGAAACCGGCCCGAATCCACTGGGCAAAGCCCTGCCCTGGGGAGTATGTACCATGAAAAATAATGACCTTTATCTCCATGTCATTGAACCGCCGGATGACGGCAAACTTCTGCTGCCGGTCACCTGCGACATCGAATCAATCCGCTTACTGGCAAACCAACAGGATCTCAATTATTATCCTGATCAGGAATTTACCGTTATCGAATTGCCCGACGTCCTGCCCGATTCCCGGGTGACGGTCATCAAGGCGGCCGGGGTGGTTTTCCAACCGGATGAACTGATGATACCTGAAAATATCAACTACCTGTTACCGAATCAGACCAATATCTATATGATAAATAGATTTACTCCGGTCAATGGCGCGACGGTCAGCAAGGTCAGTTGGATGCACCAGACTTTCGGCAACTGGCACCATCGTGAGATTGGCTGTTTCAATAATGGAGGAAGCCTTGAGCTGCAAGTTAAGATTGTTGAATCCGGTTTATACCAGGTATCGCTCGAATACGACTTCCCGCCAGCACAGGCCGGCAACCGCAATACTTTGGACAATGCCCCGCTGCCGCAACCGGTTACCAACGCTACTTTATCCGGCTTGCTTGAGGGTGGAGATCAACAGCTCTCATTGGATTTCACTTGTCATAATCCAAGTTTTTTCTGCACAAAAAAGATGGGCAAAATTGCGCTTACTCAGGGCATTAATAAAATAACTCTCTCAGGCAGTGGTCGTTTCAGCCCGGAGATTGTAAGTATTATCCTCAAAAAATGCAAGTAATTTTTTGAGACCAGCAAAATTTAACAATATCAATTTAAAAACAGTCACAAATCAGCTCGGGGATTTCTCCCCCCTATCCGTACTCCTCAGTGCCTCGGTGGTACAATTCGTATTTTTCATAAAAAAGTTATTTCCTGTTTATCAGGATTGATTTTCACCCTTTTGAGGGTACATTATAAGTTGAAATTATTTACTGCTTTATTGAAAGGTTTTTTCTTATGATCGCACTGATCGATTACAATATGGGAAATCTGCGCAGCGTTTCCAACGCCCTTGACGCTGTCGGCGCGGATTACGAGATCATTGACAACGGAGCAAAACTCTCCAGTTTCGAGAAGATCATCCTGCCCGGCGTGGGAAATTTTGGCGACGGCATGGAACACCTTGAAGCCCGTGGTTTTGTCAAACCGATCAAGCAGGCGGTTGCCGCCGATGTTCCGTTTCTCGGCGTGTGCGTCGGCTTGCAAATGCTCTTTGAGAACAGCGAAGAAGCACCTGACGCCCATCGGGCTGGGCATTATCAAAGGCAGCATTATCCGTTTTCCCTCCGGCAGCGAGAAAGTTCCGCACATGGGTTGGAACAATGTATCTTTTTTAAAACCGCGCATCCCCTGCTTGCCGGTGTGCCCGATAATACCTATTTTTACTTTGTCCACAGCTATCACGCGGCGGCGGCGGCAAACCCGGAGGACGTAATCGGCGAAATGCGAAATATATCGTCAAATTCCCGGCGATAGTCGGTCGGGGACCGTTTTGTTCGCGACCCAGTTCCACCCGGAAAAAAAGTCAGGCCCCCCGGATTGCGGATCTATAAGAACTTTGCCGAAATGCAAGCCTGAGGCCATGCCGAAAATCAGCCGGGAAACGCCAACAAGAATTACTGAAAACAGATTCACGACATCCTGTTTTGAACAATACGGGGCAGTTGCACTGCACTCTCGATTACGAGGACCCCGGTGGCAGCTGCTGGTGGCGACAATCCTGTCCGGCCCCAGTGTACCGACGTCCGGGTGAAACAAAGTTACCCCTGCCCTGTTCAAGAAATATCCGGACAGCAAAATCTTTTGCTGAAGCCGATCCGGCGGAGCTGGGAGGATCTGATAAGAAACCTGCGGTTTTTTTTCCGGGGCCAAAGGCAAAAAGCATTATCGAGGCCTGCAAGGATATCGTATCACGCTTTGGCGGGATTGTACCGGATAATATGGATGATTCTGGTTTCCCTGCACGGCATCGGACGCAAAAACCGCTAATGTCATTCCTCGGAGATGCCTTTGAAGTGCCCGGTTTTTCCGGTCCGATACCCATGTCAAAACGGGTTGCTTAACCGGCTCGGTTTCAGTCAATTCGGAAGATCCGGTCAAGATTGAAAAAAGGAAGTCAACGAGGTTGTCCGATAAAAAAATATTGGACCAATTTTCTCACACATGATAATAATTCACGGGCCGGGAAAACCTGTCACGCCAGAGGACCGAAATGCGGCGAATGCCGGTTACTGGAAACTGTGTCCGCATGGTCCAAAAACAGCTTAAAGACCGTTAAGGGAATAAATATGGGGTTTATTAAAGAAAAAAATTTTCGTTCCATCAAAAAAGCTGCCGACCTGGTTTATTCTGGTTTCCGGCCAATCTGCTGGCGTTTATCAAAAACCTTTTTTGATGCGCACTTCCATAAAAGATCCGTATAATTACCTTTACCGGGAAGACGGCATAATCACGGTTACCTGGCACAAACCGTCCCTCCTTTTCTACCCGTTTGATGTTTTCCGCGTAAAGTCCGCAGTAAAATCCCGGGGCGGTAGTCAGCGCGTCCCGCGACGGTTCCAATACATCGTTGATCTGTTTGCATCACTGGGGCTTGAAAAAGTTTACGCGGGTCTTCATTCCCGGCATGGCCGCCCGTGCTCAACATGGCGCGTTTCAAAGCGCTAGAGGAAGAATATCATGTCAGTTTCACCCCGGACGGACCGCGCGGCCCGAAGTACGTTCTAAGTCGCGGGCCCCGATCCATCTTGCCCAGCCGGACCGGCAGGCCCGATTCTCCCCAATTACCGTCAAACGCCTCCAGCTACTGGGAAATTCCTTCCTGGGGGACAAGTTTCCAGATACCTAAAACCCTTCGCGAAGATCGAACTGGTTCTGGGTGAAGAAATAAAACGTTCCGCCGGACCTTGATGCCGAAGGTATCGAAAAAATGGGCGCAAGATAGTTGAAGATAAACTGAATGAAATCTCGATAGATAAAGAATAATAGTGGTGAGTTGAGAGTGGTGAGTTGGAGAGTGGGTGAGTTGAGAGTGGGGAGTTGAGAGTGGGTGAGTTTGAGAGTGGTGAGTTGAGAGTGGGGGAGTTGAGAGTGGGTGAGTTGAGAGTGGGGAGTTGAGAGTGGTGGAGTTGAGAGTGGTGAGTTTGAGAGTGGTGAGTTTGAGAGTGGTGAGTTGAGAGTGGGGAGTTGAGAGTGCCGCTTCGCCCTCCGTCCTGATTTTGTAATTCCTAATTTTCTAATTTCTAATTATATATTATGAGGGTAAAGTAAAATGTCGAAAGATATGCACCAGTACGACCGGAACATGGTCATTGATAAAGTTGACGAGAACGGAATCAAGTGGGTTTTGATCCAGCCGATAAAACCTTTTTGAAGTATCCGGCTTGAACTGGTTTTGAACAGGATAAAACTATACCAGCGTTTTTCCCAAAGAGCTTGATTTTACCCCTTGCGGGAAACCGGTGGAAAACTTGAGCCTTTGTTCAGCCGGGCGGACAGGTCCGGTTCCGTACCGACAGTAAGCGAATCCAACTGAAAAGTTTAATCTTGCTTCGGCCAAGAGGCAGAATGGGACCACATGCCCGTCATCGGGCGAAGGCGGTCCTCGATCTGTATATCGGAGAACCCGGGTAGCGAAACGCTATTTTGAAAAACCGCCAGAGCGGAAGGCTGGGCCTCCAGGAGTTTGAATGTGAGATCCTCGAGGGCCCCGACCTCGAAAATGCGCAGTTACACCCTTAATCTGCCATTATACAACGGTTTTGCTTTCATTATTGGTCGGACTTGACGCTGAAGCGGAAACTGCTTTGAAACCGGTAAGTCGTCCCGGAAGCTCCGCTTGGTGTTTTACGGCAACCTCGATCATGCAGGGCGGTTTGTTGCCCTCGCGCCCCCGGCATGTTGCTACTCCACGATTGTCGGACGCAAACTTGGCCGGGAAGTTCTCAACCTACGGTTTTTTTCCGGCAACGGCAGAGGTGAACCGGAAGTGGGCGACTTATCTGTCCCAGAGTTAAAAATCCGGGACTTTAATTTCAATTGATTATCAGGCCCAACGTCCACTCCTGAGGTCATGCGAGAAACCCTGCCGGGATTTTATCGCGATTCTCCGCAAGGCGCACCCGGAAGTTTCCGATTGTCATTAAATCAAAAAGTACGTTACGCCATCGAATATTTTTATGATGTTGAAGGTTTTGAAAAACGAAGCATGGCTCAAACCGGCGCGAGGTCCCCGCGACTTTATGAAAACAGTTTGTCGCTGAACAAAACGACCTCCGGAGACCACCAATATCTACTTTATGGAAGGTGAAGATATTCAGGGCGAAGACTATTACGAAATGCTCGGTGGGACGGGCGTTCACCCGACCGACATGGGATTCTACCGGATGGCTGGACGCCGCTGCCGCATTCCTGAAAAATATTATTTTAAGCGGGGGATATTTTGCCCTTTTCAGATTACTGCTGACGCAGTTTTTTCTGGAAAGCGTTCAATCGCATAGCGCAGCATAGTGCGCGGCATCTGTTTGATAATGTTTTTTTCAAGAACACTTCCTCAGATGGGACTGATCCCGTTTTGCCTGCTTCACGCAGCATCCAGCCGACGGCCTTTGTGGATCAAGTCCTCAGAATCCGCCAGCAGTATTTTCAGCAATCAGAAGGGTTTTCAGCCAGTTTCATTGCGTTTTAATATAATGGAACGTGGCAAGGATTGCGATTCGCCGTTCCCAGAGGCTTGACGACCGGGCCAGCTCATACAACGGTTCACGGCTTTTGTCCGCAAGATAAGCTCCAACAATATGTTCGGCGGACGAATCCACCAAATCCCAGTTGTTGATATACCGGGTATTTGCAAGATACAGTTCATATATGTGCTTTTGTTCGGCATTTGTGCCTTTCCGGTATTTTCCAACCATGGTCGCCAGCGCAAATGAGCGTTCCTCATGGATTCCGGAATGCAGCAGCGTAAGCGTATCTTTCAATGAGATATCCTGATACTTTGCCACGACCTTGCGGAGGACTGGAACACGAATTCCAATGAACCGGTCCCCTTCCCCATATTCTCCCGGGCCGGTTTTGAAAAATCGCTGCAAATTCTTTGCATCCGCTTCATTCGCACATTCATGTAATGCGTCTCGAACAGTTTTAAGCATATATTGTCTTTCTATCTTGTCTTTCCGAAGTGCTTAAAAATATCACTGTCGGCAACAAAATACAAGACTATAACTTAAGGGAACCTCTAAAAATAAGTTTAACCGCTTATTTGGACGGGACCGAATTGCAACGAATTACGCCCTGCGTTCAACGCTTTTGAAAAACTCTGAATCGTTTTTCAAAACCATTACTCCGTGCGAACTGAACTGTTTAACACGCAATAAATTGCGTAACTTGCTTTCGCCGCGAGCGGCGACTAACGCTCCTGCGTTGGATCCAGTCCGGCAACGTGCCGGGGCGGAATAATTTAAAAATTTTTCTTTTTTTTCTTTTTTGTCGGTCCCGCTTATTTGAAGATCAATTTGCCGAATCGCTCCGGCCGGGCGAATAAGCCGAAAGTGGGACTGAACGCCAGGTATTGTTTCTGAGCCGGCCTTACACGGCACAGGTTAAATCCCCAGATCGCGCCCATACGTGGAACTTTGCCGGATAATTTATCAAACGGGATCGCCATTTCAACTATCCAGCTGTCCTTTCTTCGCGATACCGCAATCACAGCATCAGAATTCCAGTTCATATTGTTTTTTCCGTTCACCATATCAACATCACACAGCGTTCCGATCGAATTGACGATAAGATGCTTAAGTTCGGTAGATTTCGCCGGGGCAAAGAAAATATCAAGATTATTTTCATTCCACACCGGTCCGTCATGTTTCTTGCAGGAATCCTTTAAAGCGTTTATTGCCGGTTCCTGACAGACTACGCCCAGATACAAGTATTTGCTGTCGTAGGCGGCTCTGGCAACAGTGTCTATTTTGCTTTTCAAGCCGGTTCTATTATCAAGGTCGGCATGGAACGGTTTGGTTTTTTGCCAGCAGGCATCATCCAACTTGCCGTCGATGGAAGGAGCTGTTCCTTTTTTCAACCAACACGCGATCGCGGACCGAACTCCACCGCTGAGATCCGCCAGTCTGGCCCGGAGTATCTGCGGATCAAACACCATATATGCGTCTTTTTCAGTTCTCAGGATGCGTTCCATATTCAGCCGCCCGGCTTTCGCCAGCTTTTTCAAATAGGCTCGACGGCGTTCGGCCAGTTCGACCGCCTTGAGTACATCTTCGCGTGTCGGTTTAGCCCCCATGATTTTCCGCTGTAATTTATATAATTCCACCGTATCACGGCAATATTTCAGATTATCGATCAGCATATTCAGTCTGGCCCGTTGTTTACTGTCAGCCGACTGTTTAAGGGCTTTCAGAAGGAACGGCATGCCCTTTTCGTACAGGCCGTCATAAGATACCTCCAGCAAGCCGGGAAAGCGTTTGGCGGAGCCAAGCGCCATATTGATTTCAATACTGTCAGCATATTTGGCAATCGAACTTTCGACCAGATCAAAATATTTTCTGACGTACGGGGCCGCCTTTACTCCATAACATTTGTCCAGCGCATCCTGATAGACTGCATCAATATTCGCGCCGGGATTCCAGGCCATCTGCTCATAAAGATAATTATTTAATCCCGTCGCGTCCCAGGGTTCGGTATTGTTCATTGAAATACCGGAGATGCCGACCCGGTTCAGGTCTTTGAACAGGTATTTGATGGCATTCTTATGAAAGTTTGGCAAGCCCATGTTCCCCATTCCGCTGGGATGAGTATAAAACAGCAGTTCCCCCACTGCCTTTTTCCACGGCTTTAATTTTTTCTCTACATATAATTTACGCAATTGCGGCGAATAATAGAGTACCCCGACATCATTCAAGACGTGCATGACCCGGACGCTAGGATGCAGTTTAGTGCGCCGGGGCGGATTAGAATAATAGGAATAGGCGTAAAAGGCAAAGGTCTTATCCGGAACCTGTTTTAGAACCCGTTTGGCTACTTCATTGCAATAAGTGACATAGCGGTCAGTCAGTACCGGCTTGCCGTCAGGCAGTTTTTCCACATCCAAAGCCCGGCAGTTTTTGCATTGACAGTGGTTTCCGCCGTCATTTGGCGACAGGGAAAAGGTGGCTTTAGGCAGCGTTTTATCATTTATGATAACCCGGGCGAACTCATCAAGTACCCCGGGATTGGTGGTGCAAATCTGGGAGCCGTGAGGCGCATACTCCAAACGGCGGCCGTCTACCTCGGCAAACCAGTCCGGATGATCCTTGAAATATTTCTTTGCGGGCAGACGCTGCAGCCAGACATGCCAGCCGCGCCAGATGGTACTCCAACCGTTCATATTACGGCGTTTCCACTGTTTAGCCGCCGCAATATCTTTTTCATCCATTCCCTTCCACCACAAATAAGACATGCGGCGGTAATTCATTTCAGGCGCGTCAGTCAGATCGATACTGCCCAGTTTTAAAATTTTTATATTTGGTACATATTCCCCGATTTCCTGCGGCATAAACCAACGGATATTCAGATACTTCTGCAGAAAACGACTTACCCCGTTCCAGCTCCCGGCCTGCGGCGAGCTGTACCAGTGGTCGGACACACTACCGGCTGTATCGCGTCCGACTATGTACAAATCCCGTCCGACTGTTTTGATCACAAAACCTTCCGGCGGCAGTTTATTCGCGTCAATCCCAACCTTGCGCGCCGCTACACAGTCTCCAACAACTATGGACGGTTTACCGCCGGTCAGCCCGGTCCGCTTTAGCGGCAGGACCACTCCGGTGCTTTTGCCCAGATACAATATCAAATCTTTCGCGGCTGCAACGGTGATTTTCGGGCATTTTGGTCCGATCACAACCTGATAATCGCTTTTTCCGTTATCAACGATAGTCAACTCCGCTCCGGTTGCGTATACGGTGCATAGTATTCCAGCCAGCAATATTACGGTCTTTTTCATTGTACTCCCTGATTAAAGTTGTGATACCGGTTTATCCGATGAATTTATCCGCTGTATCTCATCGGCGGTTAGCGGCCGGTTGAAAATCGCGAAATCATCCATCAAGCCGTTCAAATAAGCGCCGTTCGCATAACCTATCCAGATAAATTTCTGCTTTTTTACCGGACCGAACGGCTTAATCCGTTCGACTTGTTTTTTACCGTCCAGCCATAGTTCGGTTTTCATCTTTCCGTCATCAGTCAATTGCCAGTTGCAAACAACATGTCGCCAGCCTGAGGCCGCGGCTGGAGCCATGTCCTGAAGTTTCAAAGATATGGGACATACCCGATTCTTTGCGTCTATCGTATAAAAATGAAATTGACTGTTTCGCGCATTGTCAGTATTTTTTTTCCGGGGAATGCAGTTGATTCCCATAATCACATGATCGCCCCACTTTTTCTTTCTTTTCTCCGCATTGTCGACGACAAATAAACCGCAAATTGAATCACTTACCGTTTCTTTGTCATTCAACCACGGAACATTGAGCCAAACGCTGATCGCGCCCTGCTTTTCCGCAAAATATTTACCGTTAGCCGGAATTTCTATCCGGTCCACACTCCGCCGCTGTAATGGAGGCGAAAACGAATTAAAAAAACTCACACCTTTATCAAGCTGGGCATCATCGATAATGATTATTCCCTTTACCTGAATACGCAGTGAGCCGGCATCCGCAGTTGCCCGAAAAGGAACCTTCACTCTGACGAACGATTTGCCGACATTGGCATCTTTTACAAGTGACGTCTCTTTCCCCGCCGCGTCCCAGCTGACGCTGACGACAGCCTGTCCCGGTGATTTCGCATAGAAAGAAAATGCGTTGGCCGAATCTTTTTTCAGACCGGTGACCGGCACCACAATTTCTCCATCTGAAATCTTCAGGCATGAAGAATTGTTGATCCCGCCGTTTTTCAGCCATATCGCATTATCCCGGTAGAGCCACGCGTCCGAATCTTTTTGCTTAAAATCACCGTTCGCCAACGCGTTCACGGTGCGGCGTTCTATCCGCATGCACTTACCGTATTTACCTTTGTTCTCAATGGCAATAGACGATGATATTTTTACTCCCGGACAGGTACTTTTCAAATCCTCGCAATCTTCATAAAAGCTGATTGACTTATTCAGATTTCCGGCCAATAAACTAACGGATAAAGCATATCCGGCGAAAAAAATATATAAATTCATCCTGCACTATTCCTTTTTCAGTTATCTTGAAGCGGTATATACACCACCGATTTTCCAGTAAGTTCCACCCTCGGCATTATTACCTCCGGCCAAAGTACCCCATCTGGATTTGCCGACATGACCATCAAACTGCAGTTGACTTGGATAGGCGTTGTGCCAGGTATCCTCAATATACGGGCCGTCGGTAAATCCCCAGCCCTGAAGCCCGTAAGCCTTGTAACTGGGCAATGCATTGTCGGAGTTATTAACTTCCAGTCCTCCGTCAGTTTCGATCAGAACGATCAGCTTGGAAGGTTTTCTGACATGCGACGACTTAACCAGCGAACCGCCGTAATCGGCCGGATCATCACTGAACTTGCGGTTCATACCGTAACATTTACCCCAGTAACCGATAACCCCTTTTCCGTCGCGTTTCCGGTGCGAATAACATGAGTAGACCGTTTTTCCTTTTGTTATTGCCGTTGCCACCTCGGTAACCGTGGAACCCAGCCCCATGTAAAGTCCAAACTGTTCGTCCCATTTAGAGGTGCTGCCGAAATGGGTTGAAGGCGTGAATCCGTCGTAATCATCCTGATATTGGGCATGGGCCAGCCCGAACTGTTTCAAATTGCTCATGCATTTTGCCCCTTTTGCTGTTTCCCGGGCTTTTCCAAGCGCCGGTAAAAGCATACTGGCAAGAATCGCGATAATCGCAATCACCACAAGCAGCTCAATTAAAGTAAAACTTCTTCTTTTCATGACTCCACCTTTCGTTATTGTTTGTAATATATAAAAAATCTTCAACCGGCTGATTCGCGCGGAATAAACTTCATATCAATGCTCTTAACAATTTTTTTCTTATCAGGATGTTTCATCCGTTCAATCAACATTTCGGTCGCGGTATCGGCCAGTTGCTCCGTATTGAAATCAACCGTGGCCAGCGGGGGAGAAAAATAACGGGAAAAATCACTGTCGTTCCAACCGACGACCGCAATATCCTCAGGCACCCTGTAACCGCGTGCTTTAACCCCTGCTATTACCGCCGCCGCCCCCTCGTCACTGGTCGAAATAATCGCGTCAAACGGGATTTCATCCGGATATTTTTCGCAAAGTGCGTTATATATCCCTTCTCCCACAAACGGATGCGTATCATAAGGCCGGACTATTTCAGCTGCGTCAATCAACGGATTATTTTTAGTCGATTCAATAAATGATTCGTTCCTATTTGCCGCTTCACTGGCGATCAGACAAATCCGCCGCCGACCTCTTGACGTCAAATAGTCGATAATTTGTTTAACCGCCGGGCCACGCCGGTGCAGCAATTGATCATAAGGCAAATCGACTTCATAAGGCAGTACCAGCGTCACTGCGGGAAATCCTTTAAGCAATTGTTGAACCTCATCATCACCCAGCAAAGTCGGGTTTGCTTGAAAAATCAATCCCGCAATCTGGTGCGATAAAAAATCCCGCAGCGCCGCCCGGACCTGTATCCATTGCGCCAGGGTGTTATTGATCCAGGGCGTATACCCTGCCCGGCCGATACTGTTTCCCAGCATAAACGCCGCGTGAGTTGTATGATGCGGCATGCTGAGAAGCCATAACCCGCCGATAATATTCGATTTGCCGTGACGCAGGGTCTGAGCCAGCTGATTCGGAACATAACCGAGTTCACGTGCCGCGGCTTCAATCTTTTGCCGGGTTTTGCGGGCAATATAACCTTTGCCGAAACACCGGGTAACGGTCATGGCGCTGCAGCCGCTGGCCTCGGCCACATCTCTTATTGTCGCTCCTCTGGATATTTTTTTCTCGTTTTTCATAATCATGTGTTACGGTTAACATACAGGTTCAAAAAAAATGTGTTACGGTTAACACATTTTAATTATACAAGATAAAATCAGTCTTGTCAAGACCGCTTGCAGAAAAATTGTCAGATTTCAGATATTGCCGGTCAGCCGCTTCTCTTATGAGGAAAAACCGGGAACTTCAGGCAGTTTGAAATCGTCATTGGTATCATCAACCCATTTTTTGAGCCGGGCCATCAGTTCGCGACGTTTGTTCTTATGGATTGAATTATGCGCCAGATTGCTCTGTTCATAAGGATCAGTATTCAGGTTGAACAACAGCCATTCGCAGTTTTCAAAACAAACATACTTCCAGCCGTCAACCGTCACAATCCCCCGCCATGCCTTGTCGATGCTGTTGCCGTGTCCGGTTGGAATGACACTTTGAATATAAGCCGAATCGGGCGGATTAACGCAATCTTTGGCTTTCAGCCGGGTGCCGGAGTAGTCAAAACCTTCCATCCAGTCCGGAGCCTCAATGCCACACAGCCCGAGAGAAGTCGGCCCGACGTCAACATGATTGATCGGCGCGGGATTCAGCCCCACCTTGCCGTTGTAACGACTTCTGCCGCCGAAGATCAGGAACGGAACCCGGATTGATTCCTCATACGGACTGGTTTTGCGGTGATGCCCGTGTGAACCATGCATGTCGCCATGGTCGGAAAAAAACAGCACCTGGGTATTCTCATCCAGATCCAGTTCATGCAGCGTCTCAACCAGGCGACCCACGTTTGCATCAATATTTTCAATCAAAGCATAATAACCAGCCAGTTCGTTTCTCGCCGTATCCAGCACATCGGGAATATTCGGGACATTAGGACGCAATTGCAGCCTGGCCGGCGAATAACGCCGCATATATTCAGCCGGCGCGGTATAAGGATCATGCGGCGGCTGAACCGAAAGCACCGCGAAAAAGTTCTCTTTCTTTTCTGATTTTACCTTCAGGTAATCCAGCAGCATATCAGTCAGACAGTCGGTTTCGAATCCGGGCAGACGATACGGCGCGTATTCCTTGCCGTCGGCGTCGTGACCATGTACGTAACTGTCCCACTGGCTGTTGTTGTTGTCATAGCCCAGCCAGGTATTGAATCTGCCGCGACGTTCCGGCGGCACCACGTGCCAGGCAGCGCGCCCTTCCCGTTCATGCCAGCCGTCAACGTGCCATTTGCCGAAATAAGCGGTGTCATAATCGTTCTCATTGAAAACATCAGCGATAGTCGGCAGTTCCGGCGACATCTGGTATTCATGCCCCGGCACGCATTTATGCGGGTAAACCCCGGAGAGCAAAGCCCCGCGATAAGGACAGCATAAAGGAAAACCGCCAACGGCATTCCGATAATTCACGCCGTATGAAGCCATTTGATCCAGATTGGGGGTATGCACATTCGGATCGCCGTTGCATCCCATTGCCTGACCTCGCATCTGATCAACGATTACCCAGATAATATTAGTTTTTCCAGACATAATCACTCCTTTTGTTTATCCCAGATTATAAGTGTATCATTTTACAATGAACTTGATAAAACAAATGTCAAGATTAAAAATCCGTATATTTCCAGAAATATTGCCGTAAGTCTGGATTTTTATTACAATAGATAAATTCCCAGGATCAGAAAAAAATTAATTGACTTTTTCTATTATCGGGTCTACTATACTCCAGTTGCTAAATTAAAATGAGGAGTAAATCATGAATCGGATCGTTAAATTAAGTGGAATCGCGATGCTCGTTGTTTGCGGAATGACCTCTGCATTCAGTGCTGAACAGACCGGCAAAAACTTGCTAAAACCCAAATGGCGCATTTACAAAAGCGGCAGCAGCAAAGTTGTTATCGGAAAAGACGGCGTCATCGAATGCGATAATTCCAAGTGGACAACCAAAGGCAAGGATGCCAGCGGGGTTCAGCAAACAATCAATTTAAATCAGAAAACCGCAAAACCAATTTTCATTTCCGCCGAGTGCAAAGCGGAAAAAGTAGAAGGCAAACCGTCCAACAGTTTCGCCATCTATATGGATATCAAATATATCGACGGCACTCCCGCCTGGGGCAAAGGTTTAAATTTTACACCGGGTACATACGACTGGAAAAAATTCACCGCAACCTTTAAACCGGCCAAGCCGATCAAATCGATCAGCTACCTGTTGCTGCTGCGCTGGCGTTCCGGCAAAGCCTGGTTCAAGAATCCTGAATGCAAAGAAGTGGAAGTCAAAAAATAAACTACCTTGATGAAAGCATACGAGGTATTGGAAACGCTTTTGAAAAAAGCTTAGCAAAAATATTATTTTTCAAGAACGCCCCAAGGAGCGGGGTATTAAACCCGATTACTACGCCGTCCGTCGTACGGACCGCTTCCGTAAGGAGCATTAGCGACTGGAGTTTGAAGCGGTACTGACGCCGTCCGTCGCACGGACAATAAATTTCCCCTGCCCTGTTTATTACGACCCGGAGATTCGTTTCCGGGTCTTTTTTTTAGGATGGAAACTATGCTCAGAAGAAAATACGAGGATCACGGACACAACCGATAAAAATAAAAATCTACGAAGCAGTATAATCGACCCGCGTCGTACGCGGGCGTGGTCCAGCGACGAACCGCTGGTTAAGTTGGCAACATCCATTCATCCGGAGCGATGTGATTGAAAAAGCGATTTGAGCTTTTTCAATTACGTTTGAATGTAGGATGCTGGTTGATCCGACCGTCAAAAGAGAGATAGTACGTATTTACTACCGATTTTCTGAATATTTATTGGTTTTGGACTTGATTTTTCCAAAAAATGTAGCAAATTACTTACTCTTTCGGCACTCCCGATAATAAGCGGAGGGATGGTCGAGTCTGGTTTAAGGCAGCGGTCTTGAAAACCGCCGTACCGCAAGGTACCGTGGGTTCGAATCCCACTCCCTCCGCCATTTTTCACCTTAGATTACACTAACAATTCCCCACTTTTCCCCACTTTGCTTTTTTTTCTTTATTTCAGTGCTATATTGTGCTGTAATCCGTAAAACAGGATTATAATTATGCCCAGAAGAAAAAAGGCTAACTGTATGAAACTTGAATTTGGTTCCATAAGACAAAAAACTAAAGGCGGAAGTTATTATTATCGCTACCAAATAAATGGCAGACGTAAAGAAATCCCCCTGAAAACACATGATAAAGTTGAAGCGGAACGAAAAGCAAAAGACCTTATTCCTATTGCAAAAGCTTCTTCAGTTGAGATCATTGCAGCTCACGTTAATCATGCTAAAGGCTTCGCTAAACAATTACAACAGCTACCTTTAGAAGCTGCATGGGATAAATATGCACTTCATCCGGATCGTGCTATGCCACATACGGTTAGTGAACAGTTAGCGTATCGTTCCACGTTTCAAGAATTTGTTGATTTTGTAACTCAACCGGTTAAGTGTAAGAAAGCACAACATACGCTTGTCACAACACTTGGTGAAGTAAGTACAACGGTTGCTGAAGAATATTCCGCTACGCTTAAAACGAAGAGTTTAGCCGTTGACACTCATAATCGTAAGATTAAGCGCATGAGAAAAATTTTCAGTGTATTGCAGGATTATTACAGTGGAGAAAATCCTTTTTTTGCAAAATCATTACTTCGTAATACAAGAGAAGAACAAAACAACATTATTCGTCGCCAGGCTTTTACGAAAGAGCAAGAGAAAGATTTATTACAAGAGCTTAAAAATCCTGAACGGGTTTTACTTAATAAAGATGAAATCAGAATCATTTTCATAATGGGAATGTATACGGGGCAACGCATGAAAGATTGTGTGCTCATGCAATGGCAAAATATTGATTTTATTCATCATCAAATATATGTTCATCAACACAAGACAGGTAAAGAGGTTACAATTCCTATTGCTCCAGCTTTGCTTGAAGCTTTAAAAGAGGCTGAGCAGTGGAAAAACAATATTTATGTTTGCCCTAATGTCGCGAAGCGATATAATAAGGTTGATAAAAACGGAAAGAACACCGGTAACAACCTGGTAAACAAAGATGTTTTACGAGTCATTCGTTGGGCCGGTCTGGAACCATCCGTAAGTGTGGCAGGACGCAAAAAAAAGATGACTGTATACGGGTTTCATTCATTGCGGCACTCATTTTGTTCCTTTTGTGCTGAGGCGAATGTCCCCAAAGCTGTTTTATTATCCATACTTGGAACTGATTCTGATATAGCTGATAAATATTACACACATGTAGGCAGTGAAGCACAGCAACAAGCCATAGCAGCTATCGAAGGAATCAGGCAAAGCAAAAGTCCACAAGCTCGCATTAATGACGTTGTAAAATTACTAGATAGTAAACCTAAGATAACTAAAAAATTATTAACTGAAATTCGTTCGATCTTAGCCGATTGAGCTATACTGCAAAAAGAATATCAGCGAGCTGAGCTATATGCTCAACTCACTGATTTGCTTATCAGATGTTCGACTCAACTACAGAGGAGCTTTTTCATCACCAAGAGCCAGAATATATTTAATAATGTCGGTATTGTAATACCGGACTGATGTTCCAACCATCTTCCGCTTAAATGGAAAGTGTCCATCGCGCTCAAGACTTCGAAAGTTAGCAAATGATATACTCAGCATAGCAGCAACTTCCTTCTGGGTCAATAGTTTAGGCTTTATATCTGGTAAAAGTTCACCTTTGTGTGATAAATATCGTAAATTACTCATTACAGTATGGTATTCTGAGACTGGAACTACGCCTGTGTCAACCAAAATACTTAACTGACGTCCGACTAACTTTACCGTACTTGGTCGAACAGAGGACTTCATCAAAGTCTTCATGGGAGCCTCCTCCACTTTGCCATTTGTGGAGGAAGTAATGCTGATGGAGCATTATATGCAGTATTATTTACTTTGTGCTTGGCAGCACTGTAAAGTAAAGATATCTGCATTGTACAATTACCGTTTAGTTATTCTTAATTTGTTCATCTTAAGTTTTCCTTAATCTATTCTTTCGTCTCTTTATGCTCTGTCCAGAGCATGCCACAATTTTAGTTAATAAATTTCATTAAATCCTCCTCGCTTGAATTTGAAACTATAACATTGACGTCAGTAAAATTATACTGCATAATTTTACAATCGTTTTTGCTTTTATGCTTGATAATAAAAATATTATCTTCCTGATCTCCGACGACCAGCATATTGTCTGCAAGCGACTCCAATTTTGGCGGAACGTCTCCATTCGTGCAAAAAACAGCGCAGGCTATATTCAGACTCAGAGCAGTATCAAGTGCTTCGATTAATTTGTCTTCATGGGCAGGTTTATAATCAGAAAACTTAAGTATCATCAATTTGGGGTGATACTCTGAAACTAATTGTTGGATCGCATCAGCGGGAATCAATCCATCGTTGAACAGAGCAGAGTCTTCAATCAATGTGAAATCATCTGCAAATGATTCAAATAGTTTCTGCGTCCTGAAAGTTGCTCCTTTTTTAAATATTGCCATTGTTTTGATTTTTACATGTGAACAGCATGATAATTGTTTTTTCCCAGCTAGCAGTGTCAATAAATTTCTGTAAAAATTATCGCTATAATCTTGAAAGATAGACAGTCCACCTTTGTCAATAAAACCTGGCAGTATTGCTTCTAAACTCCTTTTTTTTCTATCTATTTTTAATTCGTATGGACTTCCCGATAATATACGATCCACATGAATTCCCATTTCAATACACCGGCGTACTAGTTCTTCATCCTTGAGCAGGTTTGCGAGTGTACCATTAAATGTTTCTTTTTTTCCTGTAGGTTGTAAATTGACAATACTCTGGGCTATGGTTATGCCCTTTCTTAACGCAGCAGCTTTGAAGGAAACTGCTTCTGCAAAGGCTTTTCTGGTTCTTTCTTTATCTTCATCAAACTCCATGATGGAAAATATTGGTCTGACACTAGTTTTAATTGCTGAAAAATCCATCTCATCAAAAAAATCACCGCAGTTATGCAACCAGATATGATCTTCGTTCTCCATAGCCCCACCAAGCTCCGAGGTGATATAACATTGCTTTATATACTTACTATACAACTGCTTACGCAAAGATGATTTCGTCGGCTTGAATGGAAAAGAGATGATCTCCGGGTGTTTATCATTTTTGAAATACTTGATTTCAACTATCGTCTTATATCCGAATATATCCCACAATTCTAAGATGGAATCAGATACTATATTAAAGGCAAAAACATTATTCAGGGATATCGTCTGTAAAAGTGATGGCGATTCTGCATATCCACAGTGCCGATGAACAGATATGTCAAAACCAGTAAAGCATCGACTAAAATAACCACTTATTTTATCCGGATCTTTGGTATTAAGGCCAAGCTTGTCACAGAGATGTAAACAGTAGTTTTGAACTTCTTCTTCACTCTTATCTGGGATTAGCAATTCAAGCAACGGGATTTGTGAAAGAGTGTATCTCTGCTGCCGGCTACCATCAGGCAGCATCTCAACGGCCGAAGGGATTCCGCTGAACATTTCCAGCGCGATGAAACCATCACCAAAAGTACAACTATCATCGCTGAGATTGGTGACATTGCCATATTGTGCGATTTCTTTTGAGCCGATGGCGTTGATGCCATATAGATCTACCCGTGAAACTGCATCAATGCGTTCTGCATGCGGACTTTCATCAAATATTTTCAATTGTTTGTACATGTACATCACCTGCTTTTTCCAATAGTTTGCAAGACAAGCATAAAGCAGGTCCAATTACGCTGCACCGGAATTTATGGCGGTTTTGTTGCCATGTTTTAATAAGCTGGTCGAGTTTTATATAATCATATTCCTTAATCGCTTTTGGAAGCAACCACTTGCACTCTTCCACTAAATAAATATTGTAATACCAGCCAAATTTTGCTGGTCCGATACGATCACAAGTTGTCACTAAATCCGCCAGCGAGGATGCCGATAATGAAAACTCTGTTTTAGAGGGATTTTGCAGCATACGCTGTGTCGTCATATTCAGCATGAACATCGTTTGCTGCAACGCCCATGGAGGAGATAATTCATGGGCAAGGAGATTTAAATACTGATTCAGAAGTGGCTTAACGTCATCGATTACAACGTCATTTTTTTGAAATTCACTATTTTTGTGTGCCGTTTCAGACGGGAAAGACAGTAAATACGCGTTTTTTATGAATATATCGTTCACGATTTTACTCCTGTTTTTGCGTTATTTGAGTTTATAATTAATGTAACCGCGGCACGGTCCTTCATTGCCACGACGTATATTGTTATCATTGACTTTGCCATATTTCTTGATCATCTCGCGAGACAATTGCTTAAAAAAAGCTTCTTTAGTTAATATCGGCAAATGACAGTTTTTGGCGACACTACTGTAAAGTTTTAAAGCCTCATAGCTTGTGAAATTATCACCCGCTGAAAATATTACGTGAGAGTTTAGAAAACAACGAACTGGTTCGCTTCTTTCAATAAGTCGATCCCGTCGCAATTCTTGAGCCGGCGTGAGAGGGATATGCCAATCTTTTTTCAATACGTCAGCAGCACCTTCGAGCAGCCAATTAAGTATGCCGGAGCTGTGTTCTTGTAGCAACTTTTTACCTAAATTTTTAATGACCTTCTTATGTGACTTGGTGAATACTATGGGCAGTAAACGACGCTTCCATTCCTCTCCATCGCCGCTATATCTAAAAGAGGTATCTTCATTAGTAACAATGACTAAACTATAATTACCGCATAATTTTCGTTTATCATTTGCGAATTTTATCCGATTCTGAATTATATCGCCACCAACTGCTTTTTTTATGAAATTAGCTCCAGAGGAACACAAAGCATTACCAGCAGATTCCGACGCAATCAAAAGAGTCTGAGTATCAAGTCCTGATAGCGCATAGTCCCCCGTGACAGATTTTATGTCCATATCAAAAACGCGACTATCTCCCAAAATATCAGCAACCAACCTGATAACAAGACTTTTCGATGACCCTCCAACCCCCTGCAACAAGAGAAAAAGCTGTGTCAAATTGATTGGCAATAATGCTGTCCCTAAGTAACGCTGTAACAACTTCTGATCATCTTCATCTAACAATTCATCCAAGAGCTTTTTGAAGTAAGCATAACTTGCATTAGGATCATAATACACGTTCAATAAAGAGCTTACAAATTGATTGGGGCAAAAACTATCAAGCAGGAATTTATCAATTTCAATATTATAGCGCAAACAGCCATTTTTAACAGGAATTAGCGTTTCTGACATCTTTGGAAAAGTGTCTTTAAATATTAATGTTTGTACTGCTTTATTTATTGATCTTGCTAGATTATCCGTAATTCTCGACATCATTTCTTTATTTTCATGCTTTTGAATATATTCCGACAGAAGTTGAAAAATCAATTTTTGGATTTTTTGATCGTCGACAGCCCGCCAGAATTTTCCATTAAATAAAAAATACTTTCTGCCAGCAAAACACAATTGGTATTTCTTTATTAATAGTTCCGCAAAAAAACGCTGGTTAACCCTTGTTTTCACTATGGGCGGACCGTATTCATTTTCAATTTCAGCATACAATCGAGAGTCCTGAGATTTTTCAGCATCTTTTGATTTAAAGACTCCGTCCACCAGTTCCATATCAATGAAATTTTCTCCATTATCTGATGTGTTTTTTTTCGTTTCGTCCATTTTTACCTCATAATTCTTTTGCATCTCACACCGTGTGAGAACTATTCTCAGCATACACTACAAACACCCCAAAAAATCAAGTGTGCATAATTCTAATGCAAGACTTTGTAAACGGATTAAGGTTTTGTCTACGTTATCGATCGATTGCAATTATTCTAATATTTTTTTAAAAGGATGTCAATACACGAAAATAAAATTACTGTGCACCCTCGATCGAGAATGCACAGTTTTTTTCAAACTAAGGGGAAATTGGGGTGAAATACCAATCTATTATGCAAGATTTTTACTCTAATTCAACAGAACTGGTTAAAACGGGTATTAGCCTTTTGGATTATCAATGCAAGGTTTTTCTGAAACCGAGGGACATGAAATCTCCTTTGTAGATAAAATCTTATTTTTATCTTGCTTTGTAAGTCTTTTTTCAAATTCGCGACTGGCTCTTAGAAATGCGGATTGAGGCTTGCTTGATATATAGGGACAATTATTCATTAGGCGACTTCGAGGACTATCTGGCCCTCCTTTGTATTTTTTTCTAATGTTTCTATTATGAACTTCAATGCAGCATCTTTCAAAATCATACTTCCTTTTATTGCCTTTATCCTGTTTATCAAGGTTTAATTGCTTTCCTTTCTGATAATTTACTTTCTCATTATTATGCCAATCCATTTCTTCTTGGCACAAATGAAGAACATACAGTAAGTGCAGAATATCATCATCTTGCTTTGAGGCGAATCTATCAAGAATTTCTAGAAGCTCAATGTTTGGGTCAATTTCTCTGTCGTGATTTGTATATTGAGGTTCCCAGAATTGAGCTAGGTAGTTAAAGGTACGATCCAGTTTCTCTCCATCTCCACTTATACATGACCTTTTAACCAACTCTGAGAATTTGACTCGAAGGTGGTCATATGACTTCATTTCGCTGACATCATTTTTGCGACCTTCCCCATATAGCCTGTCAAAACCCTGGTTAGCGTACTTTTTTAGGTCTGAATACGTTACAGAGTAACTAAAATGGTTAATCCCTTCTCTAATAGTTCTTAATACTGTTGCCAATAGTATTTCGCTTTTTTCTAATTTGAGGCAGTTCAAAATTAGGCTCTGAAAAAAGTGTTCTTCCGGATCCTTATGCAGAAACGCATCTTCAAAAGGAATGTGAGTATAGGAATCGTTGATTTTGCTTAGCATCAAAGATACCCATAGGCGACTTAGCCTACCGTCTTCTTGCTCAGGCTGAAATTGAATTAACTCACAATAGACTACAGCACTTGCGAAAAACTCATTGACTGTATCATATACTCCTTTTGCCCAACGGAGCAGATCTTCTATTTTATTCCAGATTGGAGCTACTGAGGTGATGTTTTTATATAAACGTTGATAAGCATCTTGCATATCTCTTACTGAAAATGGATCCCAGTTTGCAAATTCTTGATATGTTTCTATCGTATTTAATATCAATTGATATTCATCTTCAGAGAAACGTTTTTGATCACCGTTGTAAGAATCATTTGCTAAGCGAGGTGAGCTTCCATCCATAATCCGCTTGAGTTGCGTCACGCCAAGCTCGATGCCGGTAAGTTTGAGTGTTGCTTCAATTGATTTTACAAGGTGATATTGTGAGGTTATCTTACAAGAACGGGTTACGAAAGATATTGATGTGCAAAGTTCCATAACTTTAGTATAATCATATTTTTGATCAATGGTATTCACATATTTCTCCTCTTCAATTCTTTTACTCAGAAACTTAAGCTGATGTACACGATAATCCAGAATAAATGGGCATAACAACAATTTCTTAGTTGCTATAATACATTGATTCTTCAATGATTTCAACTTCTATTAATTCAGACATCACAATTCATCTGAAATAACCATTCAGAAGCCAGTCTCACTGGCGATATGACATCATTTTTCTATGAATCTGTTACGGGTATTATGGTATTATCTAAATACCCATACCATACACAAACAAGCATGCCCCAGCATGCATTAGAACAATATAACAACACACAGCACACTTGTTCTAAGTACAACACCTACAAGAGATAAGAAGTATATAGGCATGCCCACAGTATGCCTTTCCTTTTGATACTCATAGTCTAACAAATAGTCTTATTCCTAGAGATGCCCCCCCATGTCTTCCATGGGATACTCTTCTGGCAAGATGACTTTCAGGTATTTGTCTGAATTGGATAACAATACTATACGAAAAGTATAACTCCACTACTGATTCAAACTCCAACAACTAGGAATAACTACCATGAAAACCAAGAGAAACACCACAGATGAACCCACCTTCAACGGACGCCCGATCATGACCGATGCAGAACAAGGGTTACGCTGTGATAAGATAATCCTAGCAACTATCGATAAAACCCTAAACCATGCCTTGGAGAGCAATGACCGGATATTTTTCATGAGATACGATGTCGGTACTCCAGTCGGCTATACCGATACAAGTAACGAGGCATTCAGGAATGGGCAGGCTAATTTCATGAAGCATTTGAAACGGAACGGTTTTAAGCCGCATTATGTTGCTGTACGGGAACTATCCAAGGAAAAGAGAAATCATTACCATGCAATTTTGATGCTGGATGGCCGGAAAACTCAATCAATCCATGACCACATTGAAAAAGCGGATGAACTCTTCGCTAACGCGTTTGGGATTCCTGGAGCTCAGGGCATAATAGATGATTGTACAAAGGCACGAGACGGAAGTCGTCAGGATAACGGTATTATGCTGCGCCGGGGTGATCCTGAGTTTAATGAAAAGGTCGATGAAGCGTTCCGGGTGGGCAGTTATTTGGCTAAAGAGAATCAGAAATCCAACAAGACTGAACGTGACCGGGAACGGTTTTCATCCAGAGTTCCGAAAAGTAAATCGACAGCATCGTAAGGAGTGGAAATGCAGAAAGTAATTAAGATCTTGTTTATATATTTATTCTGTAGAGCGTGCCTATTGCTATGGGTGAAAACACTGCTATTCTGAACTAAGTATTCCCCTCAGGGTACTTTGATTTGAGTTTGACCATGTTCTATACAGGTTGGGTCCATGTGCCCTATGTTGCTGCTTATGAGTAAAATCTCTCATTAATACATGAAGCGGATTTGACCAGCAATACCATCGGCAATTGTGGAGGTTTCGCTCGGCTGATGGTATATTTTTTATCTTCTAACCCATAGACACTGAGATGGGATTATATTGATTTCTGGTTATCATGAACTTTGAAAAAATGCGGTTGACTTTGCCGCTTGTTCATATATTGTATTAATGAAGCTGGTTTTAAGGTTGGCGAATCCATGCCATAGAACCTGGAGATACTTGGATTTGGAGTAAAATAATGAATTACGATCAACTGAAAACTGCTATTATACGATTTGGCGAGATGCTGCGTGCCTGGCAGGACCAGACGGCGCGGCGCAGCAGTCTTGAGCAGGAAGCAATCCCGGACTCTTTGGTCAGACGTTTTATATACACTTGAAATGTCATGGAAAAGTTGTAAACGTCACTTGACGGAAGAAGGCTTTTCTGAAGCCAAAATCGGTAGCCCCAAGTCAATCATGCGGCTGGCTTTCGAGTCAGGTGTCATTTCGAACGTGGAAAACTGGATCGATTATATCAATGCCAGGCAAGACACTTCCCATGACTATTCCGGCGAGAAGGCTGACCGGGTTCTGGAAATCGTTAACGACTTTTATAACGATGCGGTTGCTCTTTATCAAAAAATGAGTGGAGACAGTCTGGATTAACTGGAACAATGGTTGAATATATTGACATAACTCCTGCTCAGCTGGATATAATTATTGAACTGCTGCAATGCTATCTGCCGGATACCACGGCATGGGCTTATGGTTCCCGCGTAAATCATACTTCCTATCCTCAATCTGATTTGGATATGGTGGTTTTTACGCAACCCGAACAGCAACGCGCGGTTTACGATCTGAAAGAGGCTTTGGAAGAGAGTGACTTGCCTTTCCGGGTTGACCTCTTTGTCTGGGATGAAATACCAGAACAGTTTCGCAAAAACATTAAAGATACACACGTTGAACTTTATCCGTCAAGGTTTGAGGCAAAGCAATAGTCTCAGCTGAATGATATAGCTTCAAAGACTAATTCTTCGATGTTGGTAATCAACACCAATCCCGGATTTGCTGTTATATCTAGTCTTAAACCCAAACGCTTTAATTGGGTCCACGTATTGTGGACTCCATTTAGCTCAGATCGTGAAAAATCATTACTTGTGATGCTACCCCTTCAGGACTGTATTATAGCCCCGCTGAGTCATGAATAAATGATATTGTGCCACAATTAATAATCAGATTAAACATCACACTTGAGGCATTCCTCAAGTGTGATGGTGGTTTAACGTTATTTTATCCGGAAGTCAACGAAAGCCGGAACCGTTGATATAGTCTCACTGACAGCGGGAGTTGCTGCTTGTATTTGAGTTGTTTTAGACAGGGCAAGTCATTGATTTTAGACTGTTTTTTGTCCGTTCTATACCCATAAGGCTGGGCATTTAATGTCGTGGTCATGAGTTAGCTTCAATTATTTTCTTCCCGGCATCCAGAATTTTTTCGCGTAATTCTTCCGGTTCCAGAACGCGGATTTTTCCGGCTTCTCCGAGAACCCAGCGGATAACATCATGTTCTATTGCAGGGGCCAGCACGATGAGCAAATCGCCATTCTCCTGCGTCTGGATTTTAAATTTCTTCATATCCTGATGTTCATATAGATAAAAGCCGATGCTCTTGTCGCATAACAGTTTTATTTTTTCAATTTTGGGATAGTTGAAAAGACCCTCTTTCTGTACTTTATTGATAATTGATTTATCCGGTTCAAAGTATTTTCCACTTAATCTGACTTGCGACATCCGGTGAATGGCGAATACAGTTTCCTTTACCTCCGGCAGTAAATAACCTTTCGCATACCAGATACCTTTATGGAAAGAAATCAAATGAGGTTCAAAATAGCGATCAGATTTGCTGTTGTCCGGTTTGCTATATTGAAACCTTATTGCCTCGTGCTTTCGCCAACCGTCAAACACAGTCTTAAACACTTGTGGTTCAATGCTGGCCTTTATTCCGGATGCGATAATAAGCGACTCCATAAAAGCTGCATCCAGAAAGTCTGAATTATTGGTGGACAACTGCATTTCTACTGAGTCTTGAATCATTCCTTTGAGTGGTTGAGGCGCAATGCCTTCGGCTATGCGAGCTCCGAGCAGGGATGAAGTTATCAACCCGTCACACATCATCGGACAATTAAGTTCCCAATCATTGTCGGCAAGAAAATAACCGTTTATGGAAGAGTCAAATTCAATCGGTGCATTGAAATCGTTTTTTAATACTTCTATATCACGTTGTACGGTTCGTTCTGTACAGCTGATATTCAGGTTGTCCTCGATGTCGGCACGTCGGAATTTTTCGCATAATGACCGGCTGTTGGGATAATTATTCTGCTTGAGTTCCGCTACGATCTTAATTAATCTGATAATCTGCTTTTTGTTTACCGGCATAATGATATTCCCTTATTTCTGTATTCCATGGATTGCAACGAAACAAAATGTCGTACCCTCTGGTTTAATATATTCCGTAAAGAACACAACGCAATTGGATATTCAGGATAATCAGGAGATTTGTTATGAAGAACAGTTTGGGATGTTTGCTGATAGTATTGATGCTGTGTGTCGCGCCGGTTATTCTACGGCTCTGTAAATTACTTTTGAGTTTTTCGGCGTCTGCGCTTTTTTCGCTGGTTGTCCTGCTGGGGGTATTTACGATGGTCAGGTTGCTGATGTATTTGGTACGTATGAGAGATAAAGGAAACAATTATCATGGCACCAGATAATCAAAATCAAATATTACTTCGGCAAATGAACTATTGGCGTGAAGATCTAGCCTCATTGTACTACCGGGTGGCGGATACTGATCTTCAGTTTTCCTCCATATCTTTCTTTTTACTTAAAATAGTGAGTGAATCATTTCCGGATACTTCTTTGACGCCTCAGAAAAAAAGATGTACGGAAAAACTGCAATCGTATCGGAGAGACCTGGTGTTGCTTGCTGGGGAAAGTCGTAACTTGAATCGTATTTTGGGTCAACAACTGCCTGATTACTTTAATATAAATCACACTTTTTTTTCGATTCCGCCGCAGCCTACGAATTGGTATTGGGATCGGAACACCTATAACGGGGTTGAGCGTTTGAGTAATTTACTTAGCTTGCTTGGCAAAATGAGTGAACAGTTAAAAAACTATCTTCAAGGCTTAATGCGCGCCTGTGATAAGGTGTGCGATGAGCTTAAGCAACAAACAAACAGCGGAGGAGTATCATGAAAAAACACCCATCAATTCTGGTCTGCGGACAGTATGCCTGCGGAAAAACAAGTCTGATTCAGGCCGTATGTCCTGACGGCACGGTACCGGACGAAGCAATTCATTCCAAGCAGTCAAAAACTGACTTTGACAGCGTGATATATCAAACCGAAGTGGCAGATTTTCTCGATGCTCCAGGAATTGAGCTTGGAGAACTGGCTGCAAGTTATTGGGATAATCTGCGCACGAATCTTCAGGATAAATATCCCTGGGATTGTGTTTGGTATTGCATTGACAGCAGTAAAGGCATTGTTCAGCGGGGAGATTTGGAGATACTAAGACTGGCAGGAGAAAAAACTGTCGCAGTAATGACCAAGTCGGAATTAATTGAAAAGGAAATCATGGCTGCGATGGTTGCTGAAATTGAGACCGTAATGCCTAATGACAAAATAATCACGACTTCAAGTCGCGATTCAATTGGTCTTTCCAAGCTGCTCGACTCAAGTAAAAGAATTATCTTTGACGTTGAAAATGCCGAAAAAACAATTGACAATATTGATGAATGGGATAGCTACTTTAAGAAAAATGAAGAAATCTGGCATATCAATGTTTCGGATGCTGTCAGTGAATATATTTACTGGGGAGCCGGGCGGGCATTCGTCATTGCAGCAGTCCCAATCCCTTTGGCTGACGTCTTGCCGTTAATTGCCAACGAGGCATATATGATTACAAAAATCGGCTCTTGTTACGGGTACGCGGTTGATGAAAGTATGCTTGCATCATTTGTTGGTTGTCTGGGCGGCAGCATTACCGGCAAAGTAATATCAAGTTTTATTCCATTTTTCAAAGCACCTGTTGCGGCTGCCGTGACCTTTGGAGTCGGTTGTGCCGCCGCAGCATATTTTGAATCAGATATGTCTATCGGAAAAGATGAAATCAACCGCATTTTCCTTGAAGCCAGGATCAAGGGGGAAAATATGGATTGGAAAGCAACCGCATAAACGGTAGCGACACAAAATGTCGTTCCCTGTGATTTATACTATCAAAAGTTGAAAAACGGGTAATCAACGATAAAGATTTAATTCCCGGGAGAGGAGGGGTTTATTTGTAATTAATCATCGCCAAATAACTTTAAAATCAAAAGGAAAAAGAAAACATGAAGAAAACCAGAATTATTATGCTCGTGACTGTAATGTCAATTCTCGCAATCATCGCTACCGGTTGTAAAAGCGTAAACACCAACGACGGAGCCAGTGCCATTGCCACGCAGGCTGAGCCGGTCAAATACGAACCGGTCCTTGAACTTAAAAATCAAAAGGTCTCCGGTGAAGCAGAAGTCCATGTCCTGTTCGGCATTTTTACCTGGGGGCAGAGCACGTTTGCTGACGATACCATGCTTGGCGACTTCTCCTTGTTTGCCCCGGTAGCGAAGGCAAAGTCAGCTGCCGTCTACAAAACTTGCAAAGCCAATCAGGCCGACACTTTGCTGGCGACAAAATACGAGATCAATACAACCGACTATTTTGTTTACAAAAAAATCGATTGCCAGGTAGCCGGTTACCCTGCGACCGTCAAAGGCGTGAAAAAGCACGAACCAATGAAATAACTTTCCTATGCTTGCTGGACCGAAAACCAGCAAGCATAATTTTTTATAAAAATATAAATCTAAGATTGACTAAATGTGACAATAAGATTATTTTCATTTATGCGTGATAGCGTTTTAAGAGAACGATATTTACTAAGAAGGAGGAATTCTTGGATTATTTGAAAAATCATCATCAATTTTAGTTGTAGTGCTTTTGGGAGAAAATATAATATTCAAAAAAGAATTGTTTATGAGAGAATTTAATATGAACATATCAGGTGTTGAAAAAAAAGAATCTACGAAAAAAATCTTTTGGAGAGGGCTAGGATGTGCTGCCGTTGGAGGTGGTACGCTTGGAGTTATAGGAGGACCACTAGGCGTTGTAGCAGGAGCTTCGCTTGGAGTTTTTGGTGTAACTTCTGTTCACGTTGGAGATTACATTATTCGTACATTTGATAATATGAAACAGGGGAAACAAAAAGAAGAAAATATTAAAATTTTTTGCCAGAAATTTGATGAATTGCTACAGTTGTTAAATGACTATAGAACTAAATTAAATGATGATGATTATGGTCAATTAATAGTAGCTATTTTTGCCGTCGGAATGGCAACCGCAAATGCAGATGGGAATATATCTGAAGATGAACGCAATGCCATAAATGAATTTTCTGATTTGATAAACGAATCCAGGTTGCCACAAGAAATCAAGTACCATATACTAAATTACAAGGCAAATCCGCCGAAATTGTTAGATGCATATAATGAGACAAAAAAAGTGACTATTTGTAACTCTAATGTTTATACTGATATGATTTATATGGTTGCAAACTGCGATGGTGAGTTTTCCAATAAAGAAAAAGATTTTTTGGATTTATGGGAGAAGATTGCAAAATCGGAGTGATTTATGGATATTGTCATTGTCTCCTTTAATGTTTTAAATTTAAACACTAAAGAAAACGATCTAAACAGCACTTTCAAAGAAAAAAAGTGCCAGAAGATCGCTGAATTATTAAGTAAAGAAGACTTCTCCATTATAGCATTGCAGGAAATTCAGTCTGAGGATGCGGTTAGCCGCATCGTCAGGTACATGAATGGGAATACAGGCAATACTCCATATGACTTCTGTCATTGTGCTTCAATTTACGATGAACTTAATGACCATGGAATTAGAAATCGACATGGCAGTAAGTTTAAAAGTGATTATGGATTCATTTGGGATACGAGGAAGGTGTTCCTTTATTGTGATAAAGCTCTGTATAAAGGTTTGGAAGACTGCGAAAAAAAGGAGTGGAATCATTTATTAGAACAGATTGTAGATATTCTTTTGAAAGCTTATCAAAATGCATTAAGTCAAGGAGGACAGTTTTCTAATCTGTTTTCAAAGTTGCCTCGTGGGGAATCTCTTGAAATACACAGAGAAAAGCTTTTAGCGACATTGCATCAGACCCTGAGACCTCCATTGATTGCCTGTTTCAAACCGGTAAGTTTCTTCGGATCTCTTTTGCATGAAATCCGCATTATAAATACACATGCACAATGGAAAGCAAATTCCATATATGAAACAGGAACAAGTCGTGAGATTAGACAACTTGAGATGCGATTTATTCAAGGAACATTACATTCTGCAGTAAATACTCTGAGAACCGGAAGTTTCAATACAGTTTACACAATTGTCGCTGGGGACTTCAATTTGAATCTTGACGAAATCAAACCAATATATGCAGATACAAAATATTTTGAAAACCATCAGATGGAAACAATACAATCCTATCAATCAACCTGCAAATGGGACTCTGAGAACGAAGAGATTAGGCCTGTCAGCAATTATGATCACTTTGCCTTTGATAGGAACCGTATAACCCAATATATGGTTAATGAAGCCATTGTACAGCCAGTGAGTATTACAAAAGAAAGTTTTCTTTTGGATAAAAAACTTCTATCTGATCATATGCCAATTAAGATGACGCTTAGTTTTTAATGCACGGAAAGGTAACCCAATATGTTCAAATTCTTAAAATGCAAAAACAGTGATACTATCTCCACTCAGCAGCTTCTTGATACATTTCAGAAAGATAGAGAACAACATCTGGAATTCATGCGTCAGAACACAAAAGATATTCTTGAAACAGCACTACAGGTTTCAACTCAAAACGAACATATGATACAAAAAAATCAGGATCAATTGCAACAGAACTTGATGAAACATTTTGAGGATTCTTATTATAGTGCACTTGCTCGTATTGAAGACAAAAAGACGCAGGAACATCATGCAAAAGAAAAAAGAGAATATGAAAAGATTAAGGAAAATCAGTTAAAAGCAGCTTACGCACTGAACCTTTGCGTGGTATCCCTTTCTCAAATTGTTGATTATCAGGATATCAATGTTCTTCAACAAGAATACGATGCAATCTTGAATAATCTGAATATGGAAAATATCATCAAGGATGAAGCTTTGTTAGATGCCTTGAAAAAAATCCTTGATACATGTCATTTTTATCTTCTTCATGAAAAAGACAAAAAACTATTAAAGAAAAAACAAGCTGCGCGCTTGAAAGGGGCACTTGGAAGAGCCCTTGGGGGAAAAAATATCATTGCTCTATTTGGGACTCCAAATCCTTGGGCAATTGCAGCATCTGCGGCGATTATGGTTGGTTCAACTGTTGTTAGCTATAAATCAGAAAAAAACAGAGCCGAGATGGAAAATGAAGAAGAGGAATGGCAACTTCAAAAATCTGCATTAGAACAGTTGCACAATCTTAGACGGATTTTATTTGAAACAGCTTGGCGTTTGTCAGAAAAATATCAATTCCCAGATAAATATAGACTTACGGAAACTCAGATCAAAATATATAATGATATCCTTACTGATTCAGATCCATTGAATCGTTATGAAAGACTTGAACTTATTAAAGATAATTTTAAAGCGTATCCATTATACTGGTATTATCTTGGACGCGCGGCATTAGAAGCTGCCGAGGGATATAAAGCTCTTAAAAATGGGAATCTATCATTTATTGATTCACCAAGAAAACGAGATAGTAGACTTTATGAAATATATCGAGCTAAGGCAAAAGAGTCTTTAGAGCAATTTGTCAATATACATAACGAAAATCAGTTACTTAGAGAAGACGTCCTTGCGGCTTCTGCATATCTCGATTATTCTGATTTTTGCCTAGATAACCCTGATGATTTAAAGAAAATGGTTGATTCTGCAAAAGAAATTTCTGGATTAAATTTTGAAATTCTTCAGACTTGTGCATTTAGATACCTGCAATTGGTTGAAATGTTTGAAGAGACTAATTCACACAAAGAGAGTTGCCGTGAATCTGCGGCTTACTGCCTCCGAATCCTGTTAAATGAAGGATATAACAAAGAATTGAATGGACGAGCGCTAAGTAAGCTTTATATTGACGGGGGAGATAGTTACCATGACAGTTTTCTTATGCTAAAAACATGTCTCGAACGCAGAAGCCCATTTGTGTATCGCTGGCTTCTTCCATGGGATATGAATAGTTACAAAGACGATGTAGAAAGATTTTTGAAGGATGACGGAATCTATCAAATAATAGCTCAATATCTTGAAGGGCGACTGAGGTGTATTTTTGCTGAATTCTATCTTGCATGCAAAGAAGCTGGTCAAACAAATGATATGACGCCTCTTCGCCAATTTAAAGATAATAAATTGATGGAAACCGAAATTGGATTAAAGCATTTCTCGAATATGGCCGAGACACAACGTTCTGATGTATTATCTTCATTTTTCGAGTCTGTCTCTAAATGTCGA
The DNA here is from genome assembly GCA_963678305.2 of Victivallales bacterium. GTDB lineage: Bacteria > Verrucomicrobiota > Lentisphaeria > Victivallales > Victivallaceae. The sequence continues at coordinate 530,495 of CAXXVV010000006.1, read as the reverse complement.
TCAGAAAGTAAGTTAACCAAATCCAAGTACAATGATTTTGTAAAGAAAATTGAAGAATTTGTAACGTCATTATCAATTCGAAATGGCAAATCTTTGTGGTTGGTTAAGCATAGTTTAGAGTATCATGGAGATGACTTTTCAAAATCTTTGAAAGAGATAGATGATGCCCTATATGTTTTTATTGAATATCAAACCCAGATTTTACGTTCGAATTTAGAGAACGATATGGATGCATATCTATTGGATGCTGATAATCTTGATGCATCTTCATGCAAGCCTGACAGAAAAATCCCAAAACTGTTAACTCTGATTTTTGCGTTGGAAGAGGAGTTGGAATCAATGAGATTCAAGATTCAAGATTTCACTCCATTTGGAAAAAGATTTTATTATCATAACTTCAGTCCAGTCAAGTTTGAAAAGATTGATATATGAGATGTGACTTGTGATTCGTTGCCTTGAACTGTTAAACTTTACGATATAAAAAATATAGGTTGACCATCACTACAGGGCGACTGGCTCTGTAGTGATGCTGATGTTTTGGATGGTTTAAAAGACTGTTAAAGAGCTTGTTTTGCTATATTTGCAATAAGCTGGAATGTGTAAGATTTAGAATGCATCTATTATTTGTAAGATGCTAATTGAAAAGCGGTTAATTTATAATAATTGCTGTTGAATATATTGATTTTATCATGTATAATAGTTATATTCCTAGTTGATGTATTTTATCAAAAAGTGCATAATTTGGAATAAGGTTTTCAGGGTGAGTTATACTTCGCTAACCATAAATATTTGTGTTTTATCACGTATGCGGAGTGAAGTGATTTGAAATAAGGAATAGCTAACGTCATGGGATCAGGATTATTTATTGAATAGCTACCAAACTTTTCAGCTTTGCTGAAATAAAGTGTATTCCATCCTGAGTAATTTGTGATATCCATGGCTGAAGGAAAAATAGGGAGTGGAATGGAAGATGGATATCAAAGAACTTGAATTGCCGGGACTCGAATTAGCTGATCCGAACGCTGAATACAGTTGGGAAAACCAAATATTCTACATTGATTTCGATGGTGCGGAAAACGTCTCATACGACAATGATGCGCTTGACATTCATATCGACAACATTACTGTCCAGAATTCCGGTCTGACAGCAGAACAACAATTCCAAATCATCACTGAACTCAACAACACCTTTGCCGGGACCGGTGTATCTTTCACCATAGAAGTTCCCACATTTGATGATTACTCAACCATCTATGTTGGGGAAACTTCATCTGAATCCGGCGAATGGGAATACATGACCGCCGACTTCCAGGGCCTCGCTGAAACCATTGACATCGGCAACCAAATCCAGGAAGACAATGCTTTTGTATTCGTTAACAAAAGCATTTCCACAGGAACAATAGCTGACACAATAATCCACGAAGCTGGGCATTTGGTTGGTTTCGCCCATGAAAATGATGGTGGCGAATTCGAACTTAAATCCTATGCTGTTACAAGTTCTGATCTTACGTTTTCTCACCCCTCAGAAGATAATGGAACAAAATATTTAACATTAGGAGCAGGTACATATACATTTATTATTGATGCAGATCCTAATGGCTCACATAAGTATCAATGGTATAATACTTATTCTGGAACATCAGGGAATGTTGAGGAGGGAGGACTTTATTATTACGATGATCATAATTTCACTTTTTCTAGTGGAAATTATTGGGTTCGTGCAGAAATATATGATAGTAACTGGAATTGGCAAGCATCCTATCGGTGGTACATTACTGTTGCTTACGACAATGCTGCTCCAAATTCTGTTAGTAATCTTGATTTACCGAGTAGCTATGATACAGGAGCCAGTTCATCGGATAATAAAACCTATAAAGATGACTTAAGGTTCACTTGGTCTGCTTCTTCTGACAATGGAGTTTCTGGAATTGAAAGTGGAATGAAAGGATATTACTATTCATTATCAGATAGCACACCTGATTCAAACGATTCTTTTACTAGTAATAATTATTGTGATTTTTCTAATTTGAGCGCAGGCTATTATACACTTTACGTTAGTGCAGTCGATAACAATGGAAATACTTCTTCGGCAAAGTCAATCTCCTTCAGAGTGGATAAATCAGTATCGACTCCTACTTTGATAGCAGAACCAGACGGAGCAGATACCACTCCCACATTGCAATGGTATTCAGTAAGTGATTCAAGTGGGATTGATTATTATGAAGTAAATTTTGGAGACGGACTTGGTGGTATTGATGATAAGTATTATAAAGTCTATGGAACGAGCTTTACTACACCAACTTTACCTTTTGGAGAATATGATTGGAGTGTGAGAGCAATTGATATAGCGGGAAATGTATCAAGCTTTTCCGCCAAAGACTATTTTGAAGTAAGAGATGAAGAGGGGCCCTATGCACCAGATATATCTATATTACAAAGCAGTAGCAATGGTTGGTATAATTCAGATAGCTTGAGTTTTGTCTTAAGTCACCCTACAGATAGAGGCGGAAGTGATGTTACAGGTTATTATTATAGGTACAATAGCGGCAGTTGGCAATATCGGGCAGAATATTCTGGTGGTGAAACCATTACTATTGATGTTACAGATGGTTCAATTAATACATTCGAGGCGTATGCCGTTGATGAATATGGCAATGAAGGAGATCATACAACAATATCCTTTAAGGTGGATAATTCAATATCAACACCATCGTTAATAGCTGAGCCTGATGGCTCGGATACAACTCCTACCTTGAGTTGGAATGCGGTTAGCGATTTAAGTGGAATCGCTTATTATGAACTTGATTTAGGTGATGGTATTATTGGTGGGTTTGATGATCAGACATATATTGTCTATGGAACGAGCTTTACTACACCAACTTTACCTTTTGGAGAATATGATTGGAGTGTGAGAGCAATTGATATAGCGGGAAATGTATCAAGCTTTTCCGCCAAAGACTATTTTGAAGTAAGAGATGAAGAGGGGCCCTATGCACCAGATATATCTATATTACAAAGCAGTAGCAATGGTTGGTATAATTCAGATAGCTTGAGTTTTGTCTTAAGTCACCCTACAGATAGAGGCGGAAGTGATGTTACAGGTTATTATTATAGGTACAATAGCGGCAGTTGGCAATATCGGGCAGAATATTCTGGTGGTGAAACCATTACTATTGATGTTACAGATGGTTCAATTAATACATTCGAGGCGTATGCCGTTGATGAATATGGCAATGAAGGAGATCATACAACAATATCCTTTAAGGTGGATTCAACAAATCCAAACGCACCAATACTTATATCTCCTTCAACCGATTCGATCCTTTATTCAATTTCTTCATTTACTTGGGCGTCTGTTTCTGACGCAAGTGGAATAGCCTATTATGAGATTGAAATATACGACAAAGATCTTACATGGAACGATATTTCTGATACGACATTTTCAACAACATATACTCCGACTGTTGAAATTCCTTTAAATGACACATATTATTGGATTGTTCGAGCAGTGGACAATGCGGGCAATATTGGAGAATGGTCTGAAGAATGGAGTTTTGATTATTTAGGTAAACCTGATCTTGAAATACAATCATTTGTTCTTGAAGATGACATGAATACTTATCAGATTGGAGATTTCATAGACGGAACTGTTACAATAATAAATGATGGGAATGCGGACGCAAATGATTGCAAAGTTTACTATTATTTGGGAACTGAGTCTCAGCATAACCTGTATGATACAGGAAAATGGGGTTTGTTGGCCGAATTTGAATTGCCATACGGTCAGATTTCTCCTGAAGAAATAGAGACAGACCAAGTCAGTGATCCTTTTGGAGAATGGAGCATTCCTGATTATGTTGTTGAAGGTTATTATTCAATTTGGGCTTACGTTGAAACAACGTCAAATGAGTCAGATACTGACGATAATTGGGGTTCTACTAGTAGTTTTTATGTTAATCATGACCCTACAGCAATAACAGAAATTTCTGCATCTGAGGAAGATATTGATAGCGCGAAGATTAGTTGGTGCGGGGGGAATAGTTTGGATGATGTTACCTATACAGTGTCTTATGGCAAAACAAATAGTTTGCTTGATATCTTAAATCCATTTGAATGGGATGGTTGGACTGATTTGCCCCAGACTTCAAATCATTGGGCAGTGATTCCTGATGACTTGGAAGAAGATACTGAATATACGGTTAAAATTATTGCAACAGACAGTCATGGAGGAGTAACTGAAGAAATAGCAAGCGGGTTATTTAGAACCCAAGATCTGCTTCCTGTGGTTGTTACCGAGGCCTGGGTTGATAATAAGGTTAATAATGACTTTGATAATAAATATTCAAGCTTAAGTGTAAATGCGACTATTCAAAATATCAACTCCTCAACATTGACATACCAGATTGCATTGTATAAAGATGATCCTTTAATTTTTGATAATCAATTGACTTCTAAAACCATTACAATTGCGGCCAATAGCACGATTACGGTTTCTTTTGACAATATCACTATCGATGCTTATTCAGACTTGGGAGAAGGTAATGATGGGGATGAATTTTCCATTAAAATCACTCCGGAATATGGCAATGATATTGTTATTGTTAACGAAGACGATTTTGCAGGTTTGGGTTCATACTTAATGGAGGAAGTCAGTGATGATAGTAAAATCATTACAATAAATAGTGAAGCTGAATTAGCTGCATGTTTTGCTTCAGCCTCATATACTGGTTCTCAAGCTGCTAGAGATAGTTTGTCCATGCTGGGCTGGCAAGCACTATCTGGTATAGAGTTTGAATGGTCAAGTGAGAGTGATGGATCTTTTGACAACGGGATGTATATCAATGACAATGCTGCAGCTTATGTAGCGCAGGGAGAGTTTAATGGAGAGAACACATTAGTGGTTTCATTTGCAGGAACTGATAGTGCAATGGACCTTTTCGTTGATGATATATTGGGTGGTCTTTTTATAGGAGACTACTCTTTTTATTATGGGGAGTTTGATGATTTTATTTCATCATTAGTTACTTATATTGAGCTAAATGATTACATTGATAATATAATTATCACAGGACATAGTTTGGGTGGCGCTGCTGTCGAAATGTTTATGGAAGATAATTCTGATAATATTTATTCAGGTTATACTTTTGGATCTCCCGGTGTTGATGGGGACTTAGATTATGGAAACGATTCACGAATAAGGCATTATAGCTATGCAGATTCAAACGATTATATTTCAAATGCTACTCGTTTTGTTGATGATGATAATAAGATTAATCAAGTATTCCTTTATTATCCATCAGCAGTAACAGATTATAGCCTCCTTAAAGGGGGGGCTCATGGTATCGTGAATTACATTTCAGGACTAGATCAAATCAACTTTGACTATAATTTTGAGAATGATCTTGGAACTCTTTGGTCAAATCCTTATGTAAACTATTTCATTGGAGACAGCGAGTCTAATACTTATGATGGAACAGCACAAGATGATATTTATATCTATAAGATCGGATTTGGAGATGATATCATTGAAGAGGATAATGCTAATTTATATGGAGGCAATGACCTTTTAGCTTTATATGGATTGAGCGGAATAAATTCGATCTATGTCCATAAAGTATATGATACAGAGTATGATGATTTTGAAATTCAGTTTCAAAATACAAGTGATTCATTGATAATTTGTGATATGGAAAGTGCCTCAAGAGCAATTGAAGAGTTGAGTTTTTACGACTCTTCAGGCAATGATATTCTTGGATATACAATTAGTCTTGTGAATATTTTTAACTCGCTTGATGATTATGCTACTTATAATTTGTATGATTTATTGTTTCCAACCATTCCACAATTTACTAGTGACAGCAGTTACATCACTGACGGAAGAGTGACAAACGACAACATGCCTCGATTTGACTGGAGTGATGCTGAAGATGCGGATGGAATTGAAAAATATGAGTTGATCCTTGAAGGAGCGGTGAATTATACGATTGAAACTCCAGGTAATCAGTCATATGCGAACTTAGGAAATGCTATAGCGGATGGAGTTTATACGGCAAAAGTGCAGGCGTATGATGCTTCCGGTCAGTTATTGGCCAGCGGGTGGTCTGACTCAATCAGTTTTACCGTTGATACTCACGATCCAAGCTTGCCTGTTGGCCTGAGTGTTAATGTTGACGATAATTTTGTTTCATTTGACTGGGATGATTCAACCGATGGTCTTGCCGGTGTAAAAGAATATATTGTCGAATATGCAAGTAGCGATAGTTTCACTGGTGCGACAGAATTAACGGTTAACGAAAGTGGTATAGACATTGGAGGACTGTCTGATGGGGCTTATTATTGGCGGGTTAAGGCCGTTGATAATGCTGCCAATGAATCTGCCTGGAGTAACGGAGGAAGCTTCTTTGTTGACATTACAGCACCTGATGTTCCATCTGGCTTGAATGACAGTGTTGATGGAAGTAATGCGAATTTAGATTGGAACGACTCCATCGATAATGTTTCCGGAACGAAAGAATACTTAGTTGAGTATGCCACAAACAGTAGTTTTATTGGGGCAATCAGCGAGACAGTGACTGACAGTTTTTTAAATTTGTCAGGGTTAGTGGACGCAGTTTATTATTGGCGGGTGATGGCTACTGATAATAATGATAACGCATCAGGCTGGAGTATAACAGAAACTTTCACTATAGACGTTACTTCACCTGATATCCCAATAAACCTGGATGATAATGTGACCGGTAGCAATGTCAGTCTTGACTGGAGTGATTCGGCTGACAATGTAGTTGGACTTCAGAAATACATAATTGAATACGCCAATAACGCTGAATTTGTGGATGCGGGCACTTTGGAATCCTCTAACAGCGAGTGGGAGCTTAATGGCTTACCAGATGGAACGTACTATTGGCGGGTAAAATCAGTTGATAACAACAATAATGTATCACTCTGGAGTAGTGTTGATTCTTTCATAGTGGACACAACTGGTCCTTCGGCTCCAAATGGATTGATCGATAATGTTACGCAAAACAATGCCTCTCTCGATTGGTCCACCTCTACAGATAATATTGTCGGCGTCCAATATTACGTGGTGGAATATGCTGACAATGATGGATTCTCCGGCTCAGAAACCGTGATAGTTGCTGGTAATTCATTGAACCTGTATGGCTTGGCTGATAATAATTATTATTGGCGAGTTAAGGCGGTCGATAGCAACGACAATGAATCTGATTGGAGTTCATTTGATAATTTTCTGGTTGATATAACCTCTCCTGAAACTCCGTCTCTATTCGAACCAGTTGCATCGGGCAACAATATATCTTTAGACTGGGGGGATGTTGTTGATTCCCCGGCTGGTCTTGATTATTATGTAGTGGAATATTCAACAAGTGCAGGATTTTCTGGTGCCACAAGAGTAACTATTGACGGAACAGTGAGTGAATTGAATCGTAGTGGTCTCGGAGATGGAGTATATCACTGGCGGGTCAAGGCTGTTGATAATAATGGGAACGAATCTGAGTGGGGTTACGGCGATGATTTTGCAATTGATGTTGATCCTCCGACAGTTCCAATACCAATAAATCCTCCCATCATTATTGGTAATGACGTATTTCTTAATTGGAATGCTTCTACTGACTCTCCCTCAGGAGTTGCTTATTATGTGGTTGAGTATGGAGCTTACAGGGAAAATGTTGTGGAAAGTGAAATAGCAATAAGTGACTTGAGCGATGGGGTTTATCAATGGCGAGTCAAAGCGGTTGATAATAACGGAAACGAGTCTGTTTGGAGTAACTTAAATAGTTTTACTGTTGACATTACAGCACCTGATGTACCGGTTGGTTTGAATGACAGTGTTGATGGAAGCAGAGCCTCTTTAGACTGGGCTGATTCTGCAGACAATGTCACCGGGACAAAGGAATATGTTGTTGAGTGTTCCACAAATAGTCTTTTTATCGGTAAAACAAGTACTACTGTATCTGGTAGCAGTTTAGATTTAAGCGAATTAGAAGACTCCGTTTATTATTGGCGCGTTAAGGCGATTGATAATAATGGTAACGAATCAACTTGGAGTATAACGGATAGCCTTACAATTGATACGACAGACCCAAGTTCCCCATCAAATTTGGAATTTGATGTTAGTCAAGGTGATGTTGCTTTTGACTGGATAGAATCTAGCGATGCATTAGTTGGGGTAAAGGGTTACATCGTTGAATACGCTACGGCTTCAGATTTTAGCAATGCAAGCAGCTTTTCAAGCAATGTAAACTCTCTTAACTTATTAGATTTGGATGATGGAATTTACCATTGGCGAGTTAGGGCAATAGATAACTATGACAATGAGTCGGATTGGACAAATGGAACTGATTTTACGGTTGATACAACAGCTCCATCTATTCCAGGTGGCATGGATGCAGCAGTTAATCAGAGCCATGTTTCTCTTGATTGGAATAATTCTTTAGACAATATTACGGGAGTTAAAGAATATATTGTTGAATATGCTGATAACGCAAACTTCACTAATTCCACTATAATTAATGTGAATGTTAGTGAGGCGGGCCTTGGTAATTTAGCTGATGACAACTATTATTGGCATGTCAAAGTTGTTGATAATTTCGGTAATGAATCAAGTTGGAGTGCAACAGACAACTTTACGGTTGACGTCACTGCGCCATCAGTTCCAAGTAATCTTGCTGATAACGTCTCAGCAAATAACGTCTCGTTGGCTTGGTCCGATTCAACAGATAATGTAACCGGTCTTGATAAGTATATTGTCGAATACGCAACAAATCCAGAGTTTACTGGTGCGAATAGTCTGGAAGCAGTCAATAGTCAGTGGACTCTTAGTGATTTGGCTGATGGAACTTATTATTGGCGTGTGGAGGCGGTTGATAACAATGATAATGAATCTGCATGGAGCACGGCTGATAGCTTTAACGTAGACATAACTGCTCCCTCAATTCCAGATGGTTTGATTAGCGATGTTGATGGAACAGAATTAATACTTGACTGGGACGATGCGACAGATAACCTGACTGGAATTGCAGGTTATGATGTTGAATATTCAACTGATCCAAGTTTTGCAACAAGACAGCACAAATATGTTGAATCCAGTGAGCTTTATATTACGGGATTAGCCTATGATAAGTATTACTGGAGAGTTAGAACGATTGATAACAATGGTAATAAAAGTTCATGGAGTTCTAGTGAAAGTTTTATCTATCCAGAGGATGGCATTGGCAATACCTTCAATAGCGCAAAAGCCATTGATGTCGAAGAAGAGTACACTAATAATGATTTCGTGGGTAAAGCAGATGCCTGTGATATGTATTGTTTTGAACCAGAAAAAGCTGGAGAATTTGATTTTGTTCTATCTGGCTTGGATGCAAAAGCTAAGATTTACCTGTATGAATACGATTCGGTAAAAGATAAAATTAAAAAAGTTAAAGGAGCAAATGCCAAAGGATCAACTGCAACGATTAACGATATTCTGTTAGATGTCGGAACATACTATTTTGAGGTTGTTTCAGGAGATAAAGGTAAAGGAAAGTTCAATACCGATTACACGCTTGAAATTACCCCTGATTATTTTCCAGATGCGACGGACAATAACAGTTGGCAAGATGCTACGGAAATCGTTCCGGATGTTCAGCTTGACGGTTTTGTCGGCTTTGGCGACGCTTGTGATTGCTACAAGTTTGAGGTTGATGACCTGACAGCATTCGATTTTGACTTGACCGGTGAAGATAAAAATGCGAAGTTAACTCTTTATCGCTGGGATGATAACAAGGATAAACTAAAGAAAGTCGCAAATACCAGTCTCAAGTACGGTGAGGCAAGCATTGAAAACCTGAATCTTGATGCCGGATTGTATTATGTCGAAGTTCTATCTGCGGATAAAGGCAAAGGCAAGAAAAATACAGAGTACGAGCTGGATATTACGGCTGTGTAAAAGACCACCTAACCATCAGGTTGAAGCCTGATGGTTAGGTTACATAAATATTGATCTTTTTCCAGAAGCGAATGAAGCAGAGGACAGCCCAGGTGGAACCACAAATACCGGGAGTTCTTGTTCTAAAAAGGGCCGTTTTTCGGCGCTGAGCCCCATGGCCCACGGATGCTTATTTTGACTGTTGCCAGCGGGTTAAAAGGCCTTATCTTCGGTAACTTCAAATAGCGCCACAAGTGACCACCGGGATTTTGACTCAAACTCTCCAATGAATATCCCGGTCTTTCTGATTTATCTTGAGTGTCTCCACCTAATTTCATTTGGAACAGTCGTTTAGGAGCCCCTCACAGTGGCGATATGAGGTTTCCCAGGGATTTTGCAAACTCCACTAGGGCCATGGTCTTACTTGATGGAACGCGACAGAAATGACCCGGAAGGTGGCAAACCACCCTCCGAGCTATTTCATTTTAGTATAACATCATCAGCACAATATGCGGGGAGTCACTGGACAGAGCTTATTCCTTAGCTGACTGCTTATCATCTGCCTTAATCTGAATTCGCCGCATGAATTCAACTGCATCAGGATCGGCAATGATATCTTGAGAATAAACCGCTCTATCAAACGAGACATTAAATAGAGAAGGAGCACGTGACAGCGCAGTGTACAACTCCCCCGGGTATAAATACCCACCAGGTCCAAGTGACAAATAAACTTCTTGGAATGTCATCCCTCTAGCTTGGCATATAGTAATTGCCCACGCCTGTGAGAGGGGGATTTGAGAATATTCTCCAGCGACGATCTGCACCAGTTTTTCATTTCCATCGGCATCGACTTTAGTGCTATATTTTAAGTTGGTCCAAGACGTCTCGCCTACGGAGATAATCGTTCCGTTATCAAGTCGTACATCTACAGACGGTTTATTGCCACTATACACATCAACAACGGTGCCAATATCGCCATTCACGAAGTCAAAACTCCCTTTTTGCGAATTATACCTGTTTCCCCAGAACATTACTCTAGCTCCACGCTTCAGAAACAGGCACCTCTCAACCGGGAAATATTGTTCGGGATAGCTGCCTTTGATGGAGCCGTAAAAGATTGAGTTGCGCTCCGGCAGATAACGCATCGCGTCGGTATTTATGTTCTTAGCATCACGATCGGTAATGCATAGGTAGATTGGGTTATTGGCTTGCCTAAAAGCACAGATTTCGTTTAATTCCCTGATATGTGACTTCTTTGTGAGAGGATTTATCATTTCATGTTCACCGTGTCTTACCGCATTAAGATGGCGCAGATCTTTACTCTGTTTTTGCCGAAATGGAGTTTTTAGAACGACTGGAAGAAAGTCGGCGTCCTTCCATTCTTGCGTTTGAAATGCATAGATGCCTCCGAGTTTATGTAAATATCTGTTGATGTGTTCACTCGTCACAATGGGGGGGAGTTGTAGAAAATCCCCACATACGATCAATTGGACATCAAGACTTTTAATCCTTCGGATCAATGACCTAAAAACATCTGATCGTACCATTGAAATTTCATCAATGATAATAACGTCGGCAGCTTTTAGCACCTTTTGCTGGCGTCTGAGCATATGGTTGCTTGAAACAATAGTGGCACCTAAGCCGACTTCAAGAAATGAATTTAGAGTTTCACCTCCGAGCTGGTCAGCGGCAATGCTGGTTGAGGTAAGCACCACCACATTTTTTTGACTTTTTAAGCGTTTAATTATTTCGCGAAGAACAGTACTCATTCCAGTCCCGGCATAACCTGTCAGAAAAATGTTACGGTTTGTATCGATTGCGTCGAGAGCTTCTTGTTGATCTCGACTGGGGATGAACGGTATCATTTTGAGCGTTCCTTTCAATTAGTCGTTGAAATTTGGCATTGTGCCGTATGTTATAACCAGGAGCTGTTTATAAAAACAGTAAGGATGCATTGAAGGACCTGTTAATTCAATAATCAAGAGGAGTCAAACTGGTTAATTGTCAAACGATTCATTAGGAACATTGTCGGATTTGACGATTGGTGGATGAATTTCAATATCAGAAGCGTTTGGAAAAACAGATAAGCAAAACCGGATTGATGCCGGATAGAATTGCCGTAGACATGAAAAATAGCATCACCATCGGGAAGTATATCCCAATGGTGATGTCGTTTAAGTACTGATTTATATGGAAGCCGATGACCTGAGAAAGGTTACTTCAAATGCTTTGCATTGCCGGTATTGCTGGAGACGGTTGGCAAAGGTAAAGGTGTCGTTCATTTCATAGTGCTGGAATACGTCCAATCCCCGATCCAATGATATTTTCCAGCCATGATCTGTTACGATATGACGGGCATGGATAGTTCCGGAATCATCAAACTCCCAGGTAAAGTTAACTCCGATGGCATTACATGATTCCTGTATTTTCTCAAAGTAGTCTTTTTGCTGATCTCCTTTGAATTCATCTTCTGAGGTAACTAGATGAACAGAGACTTCATCGTCAAGAGTTTTGTGCTTGACTATTGTCTCTATAAGTTCCATTAGATTGCGGACTTGATAATATAAGCGTACATAAGGATCTGTAATCGTAATCTTTGAGGCTTCGCTTAAATAAGGCCCCAGCAGCGAGTCAAAGCATATACCTTTCTGGTTTTCCTTAAAAGTCAAGTGCTGTTCTTTCAAAACTGGAGGGATAGGAGCAGACTCGATTATCAGCTCTTCAACTTCATCTCCAGCTTCATCGTTGTTGCTTATTACCTTATTGTAATAGGTTGGATATTCTTGCTCTTCCAGGGTAGTAACAGAAGTTAATTGCTGAGAGGAATTTTGATATGCAAAATTGACATTGTCATAAGTTGAATCAATACGTTTGAGCTGGTCTTTCACTCGTTTACGACCTTCAATAGAGAACTTCAGTATTTCTTCGATTTCAGTATCAGAGGCTTCTCCATGAGGAAAAAGGATTTTCATCAAACCGGAGAAAGTTTTATTTATACCATCTCGGTCACGGGTGGATATATCCGAAGATAATGTGAAATGTTCTTGATACCGGTCAGAGAAATCATGGTTGCGCAATGATCGTAGTATTTCAGCCAGATAATCAACCACAAAACCGTAACCGCTCGAAAACATTTCTCCGCGAATGATATCTACTTCCCAACCGGGGATATAAAAATGAATGCGGTCAAGGAACGCTGAATCATAGAACTTCTCCGGCAGCTCGTCAAACAGGTCTGAGTGTTTTAGCATGTAGGGAACCGTATGTTTCGTGTTCCCTACAAAAACCATCGAGGCTTCTGCGCCCAGTGTTTCAACTCCGCGTGAGAATGACTTGTTGGCCATATAGTTTTTCATGATGTCAACAAGAGCCTTGTCTATGCGTTTGCCTTTTCCGGCAAATTCGTCAAACGCAACACAGTCCCAGTACCCGACAAGGCCGATCTTGCCGGAAGAGTTGTTCACAAAAAGCTTGGGGACGGTTACTTCTCCGCCGGAGATCAATATACCGTGTGGAGAGAACTCAGAATATATGTGAGATTTTCCAGTACCCTTTGGGCCGAGTTCAATCAGGTTGTAGTTGCGCTCACAGAAAGGGATAAGGCGAACTAACTGAGTAAGTTTGCTACGTTTGCCGAACATCTCCGGATCAAATCCGATGCTTTGTATCAGTAAATCAATCCATTCTTCTGTGGTGAACTTTTTACGGGTCTTTACATAGCCATCAAAGTCAAAACGAGACATCTGGATAGGCTTGAGTGATGACATTATCCAGGGACACGCGTTTCTATCTTCACTAAATTCGTATTCGACATCAGCAATACACCACACTCCACTAACTAACAATTTGGGATGGGCTTTTACGGTCCCTGAATCGACTAGGACTTTCTTTATTCCTAAATTGGCAAATTCTGCTTCATAAGTATCAGTCCTCTCATTCAAGGCGACACTAATCTTATCAATAACTTTGTAACGACCTTTTTCCTTGATGTTGGAGCGGACTAGTCCGGCTTCGTTGCGATGAACGTAGTGTTTTCGAAGGATTTCTTTTACCGTATCGATTCCGGACTGAATAGTTGATTCATCATTTGTTGCACAGTATTGCCCCAGGAGATATTCCAAGACATAGGTAGGAACAATTGCATTGCCTTTAACGGTTTTTACCAAGTCTTTGCGTACAACAAGTCCGGTAAAAAGTTCGTTTACTTTATTATCAAGGTTATTCATCAGTTACTCTCCCTTAGAAGTCAAAATCGCTTGTAAAGTTTCGCCGTAGTAAATACCGGATGGACTTATACTCAGTATAAATCGTGGTACCTGATTGCTTCTCTTCCAGTTTTAAAAGTACCTCCTGCTTGTCAGCTGCGTCTGCTTCGCGAGACAAGATAAGTTTAATCTGAAGTTCTCTTTCCCGGGGATTCTCTGAACTAAAATCGAATGTTAGCTCTTGATTATCTGAAATCAAAGCCCCGGACTTTGTGTAAATGCCAGCTCGCAAAGTCCTTGATTGGACTTTATCGGTAACAGGTTCTGTCTGATATAAAACCACGGCTATTTGCCCGGTAGAGATTATGGAGTTGGTGCCTTGAATAAAATCAACATCGACGCAAGAGACATCGCTGCTGCGTTTTTTATTAACTTTAAGTACGGGTATTACCACTTCCTGAAGAGACGCTCCGCCGTGTACATACCTGCTGCCTGAGCCTTTCAACCGCAAACGGTTTATTGACTTTGGTATCTGAACGGCGACACTCCCAGATAGTCCCAACTGTTCGGATGTAAAGGAGTGTAAACTGGCTGACGGATGAAGTCCGTGTCCTAAAACGAACCGGCGATCCCGAAACAAAATCTTATCGCCTTGTGCATCGTTACCAGTAAAATCGCTTTCGTCTATAGCACGATCCTGATATATGAAACCATGGTCTGCGGTAACCAGTAAATTATTAGCGTTCTCTCCTGTCAACTTCTTTATTAAACGAATGACTTCCTGGATTGATTTCTCAACGGATTCAAATACTTGGCCTTCAGACTCTCGTTTATCGCCAACAGAGTCAATGCCGTTGTGATATATGTAGACAACATCATGGTTGCGAATCAATGTGCGGCATTCTTCTTGTCTCATTGAAAATACATCAGTTGCTTTACAGGCAGTTACTCGTTTCGGTAGTGCTTTTTCAAGTATCTTGATGCGATTGTTTAAGCCTTGTGAATTTTGACTGTCCACCATTACCGCGCTTGTATCATTGTCACAGATTTCAAGTTCTTTGTGGGGTAGCAACGCCGCCATGCCCAACTGGGTATAACTAGGCAATACTGACATTGCCGGGGTGAGACTGGCAGTGAACCGATCTTCATGTTGAATACGTTTAAGAAGTTCGTCACCAATTTCATAGCGCATTGCATCAGAGATGATAACACATACTTTTTTGTTTTTGTCAAGAAAGTCCTTGACAACATGGGAATCAAAGAAATCCCACTGATGCTCCATTGTCGGAGCAGACCATAAGTCAATGCCGTCAACAAACTCCTGAAACTTGTTGTTAACCTTCAACAAGTAGGATGTGGAATAAAAATTCTCAACCTGATCAGTTAACGTGCCCATTAGTGATGCCTGTCCTGATTTTTGAACATGGTAAGTAAATTTGCGATACAACTGATCCAATTTATACCAGTTCTGTTTATACCGCTGCAACCCGTCACTCAGACTTTCCATTGTGAGGCTCACTTCAGAGAGGCGATGCATAAACTGAGCGGCATAATCAATAGCTTCGTATAGATCTTGAAAGTTACGATACCAGTGCCCCTGACGTCTTTGCCTAACCCACTGCGCAACATCGCCAGCCGATACCGTTCGGTTTGACACCGCATGCACCAGGTCATATATGATCTTTTTATCAATCAACTCGAAATAGTCCAAGTTAATTACTTCGCGGAAGTCAAGGTTTGATAATTTGTCCTCAATCCCAAGTAATTCTGAACATTCTTTAGACAACACCTCATAGCAGTCTTCAAACTGACGGCTGTCTTTCCAGCGCTTGATAAATACCTGGATGGCCTGTGACATGCGTGAAGGAGCCTGATTATTTTTTGCGTTCTCTTTTAGTGCAGCTAAATACTTCTCAGGTTCGACCTCCATCTCATAGCAGTCACGAAACATGCGAGAAAGGAAATCACGTATGCTTCTCTCTGATGAATAATAATCGTAAGACTTTTCCAGACATTCCCATAAGAACTTATCCAGTTTGCAGAGTTCTATTAGTTTAAAACGTTCATCGGTGCCTTCAGATGCTTCCTGCAGCAAGTATTCAAGAACCGCATCCAGGCGCGGTTCTGAATTTGTACAGACAGCCAACATCTTTAACTTGATTGCCGGAACAGAGTCGTTCTTTCCCTTGATTAAGGGTTTCAATGCATCAATTCGTGCCATGACCTGGAAGAACGGGGCATGATCCTGGATAAGGTCGGCAAACTCCATTCCAAGTTCCAGGTCAGAAAGCCAGATGGCGACCTGGTCTGTGCGGAATACATTGTTTGCCAGTTGTACATCCAGAAGCCAGTTATCTATTTCATCAGGTTCAGAATCCTCCCGATACAACAGGAACTTCTGATCCGGCTCCTCGCGCAATATGCGATGCTTGACAGCGTACTCATTATTTACCAGTTCAATTTTCTTGACTTCCGACAAAGATAACTCTTCAAAATCAGTACGTAATTCATGCTTGGAGTCATACCAGAAGATTATTCGATGACGCTCAAAAAGCTTTGTTATAGCCTGGACTATACGTTTGTTCATTCGTCATTATCCTCACTATCAATATCAATACTCTCTTCTTCTGCAAGAGACTCTTCTGTAATGAAAAGCTTACTGCGCAAGCGCTCTTTTAGTACAATATATCTGTTTTCATAGAAATTCTTAAACTGATTAAATTCAAGACTCACGGATGAGTCAATAAGTAAATCTTCCGCTCTGAACCCGTTACCGGCATCAGCAATCCAATCAACTAAACTAGTATCATTCTTTGAACAATTTTGTGAAGAATTCAGTAAGTGTAAGTTGGGTATGGAGTTCCAGTGTGCCGGATTTGCGTAGAACTGCATTAATTCTTCATCCCCAGCCAGGAAATCCTGCTTATTCAAAGCATCTTGGGTAAACCAGCTCTTGGGGTGAAGGTGGTCAATGTGTAGTAATTGATTTTCATTGACTTCTGGAAATAGGAGAGACAATACAGACCGGCAGCGAGAATCTCCATGCTGAATGCCAAGGAGATTTGAAATGTATTCGTCATCAAAGCGCAAGTCTTTAGTGGTTCCCTTATATTCATCAATAATTTGTTTTAGAGGAAAGAGTCCAGTCCCAATATTTGATTTAATAATTTTCCTCATCTTGGACAACATACCATCGGCCTGCCCACTAAATACCCCTTTTAATATTGCCATATGCAACCAGCGTCCAATTTCCAGTCGATCCTCGCGATGGTAAGCCAGATTGTTAATCGTTTTGAATAACGGTTTGTCATGAAAGCTATTATAATAGAGATAATAGGCTATTGGAATGACTGCATTCTTAGCTCTTAATGATTGATCTTTTAAACCAAGCATCCTAATCAGCATAAAGGACTCTATGATGCACTCACTAATGTCAGCCCATTGCTGCTCAATTATTTCAACTTGTTTAGCTCCGAAGTTTTTTACTCGGAAGCGTACGTCTTCATCAATTAACATAAGGCAGGTCTTTAAAATCCAATCACGATTAACAGAGAAACCCATTTCAGAGTCTTGCCACACGCGCTGGACAAGGTTGTCAAGATCTTCACGCGCATTTCCTCTCCAGTTTGCAACAGCTATAGACATCAAAAGATCAGAAAATGAAAGTGATGTCCCCCCACTATTTGTTCGGATGAATATATCCAGAACATGGTCTATTTGCTGGCTTGTTTCGTTATAGTAGTGGATGAGTTTTTCTTTTCGCATAGCATAATACAAACGAGTCAAAGTTTCCATCGCAAATTCACTTGAGTCCAAACCATGATTTTTAAGATATGGCATAGTCGCTTTGAATGGAATTTTGTCTACACTGTCTACCTCTGGCAAGGAAAGAACTTTACCAACCTCAAACCAATGAGCCTCCCCTTTTTCTTGGAAAGATCTGAATTGGCTTTCTGTAAGAAAACGAAAATGATAGAGCATAAGGTTCTCTTCATCTTGCAAGGGTTCATTCAAGTTAAGATACAACTTTCGAGGGGGAAGTACCCGATCATTTCTGGTGTCTGGCCACCATACGCGTGGTTGTTTGTATGCATAAGAACCATATAATCCTACGTATATTGAGGTTAAACGCTGTTGCCCATCAATAACGGCTTTAAAGTTCTTATGTCCTCGTGTTTCAAAGTAACTGTTTGTTTCACCAAAACGTTGACAATATTCTTTCAAGAAATCATAGAACCTGTAGTTTTCTTTAATGTCTTGGCAAGTTACATCCCACATCATGAAAGTATTTATGGGGTAACCTCGCATGATTGAGTCGAAAAGTACACATATTTGGTGAGTACTCCATACAAAGTTACGTTGTATAGCTGGAAGAAGAAAGTCGCGTGCACTAATCCTATCCATAGCTTCTTTAATACTTATTGCTCTCTCATAATCTCCCGGCATGAAAATCCTCCTATGCTTTTATTATGATAATCCGGCAACATTTTTCAGTGCTTTGCCGAATTTTGGGTAGTTTACTTTTACGCCGTCATCGAGATCGATCTCTATCCGCTGAGTCGCCAGCGGATAGAGAATTTTGTGTTCGAAATCTTCGATTTCGATAATCATCTTGTTGATCTTTTCAATCTCTTTTAGGGCATTAGTCTTGTCGCTCTTAGAAGTATCCGCTCCGACTTCGATACGTTTGAAGTGCCCCAACCTGGCTTCAAGTTTTGCGCGGAACTCGCGCGAGTAGTCGTTGAGTACCACACTGACGGTATCCGGCTGATACCGATGCATATAAATCAAGGCGTTGAAACTACCTTCTGGGCTCGAAAACAACCAGTAGATAGGGCGTTTTTTGTAACGTTTTACATGATCCGTGTAGAAGTCTTTCAGGAAGTACTTGCGAATGTCTTTGCCGATGGCATTTTCAATGAACTCAAGGTTCTCTTCATAATTATCTTCACCAAAGGTAATCTTAAGGAACATACGGAAGCGATCAACGATATCATCTTCGAACCAGTCGTCGTCAAGGATCGGAACAACATTATCTTCATCCGGCATGAATGAAAACTTTCTATATAAGCCATGATAATGTTTTGTCTCTTTCGGGCCTTCAATCCATTCTTCCACTTTTGCCTTGTAATCGTCAAGGTTTTCTCCTAGATTTGCGATAACCAAGCCAGGCATATCCAGTGAATAACGGCCGAACATACAGCCCACTGCATACGAAATATACTCTTTCATCGTATCAGCCAGAAGCAACGCTTCCAACTCTTCATCGGTCTTGTTACAGCCATAGCGGTAATGCGGATTGCAGGACAGAGAGACCTCATTTAATTGAACTTCTGCACTCAATTCATCCTGTAAGCCATAGGCATCAATAAATATACGGTTATTATCTTCCTCCAGGCGCTGCATTGTGCCTGTCATACACTGCCAATGCTGTCGTAAATCATTATACAACGTTTTCAAAGACCAACCATATTGAGTTTGTTCTGGACATAAATCAATATCAGGTTCAAGAAGCATTGCCAAATCTTCTCTTCCATATCCCGTCTGCTCATAGATTAACGGCAATGTCTCGAAATCCCAAGAATTCTCGTTAGAATCCCAATCTAGTTTAGAGATATCAACGCATATATTAGTTGGAGTCGACATATCTAATATTTTGCTAGGAAAAGGTGCTCGTCCAACATCACCAGGTTGGAAATTGAGAGTCGGGGACAGATATTCAAGGTACCTGCTCATAACCTTTGAGTTGATAAATCCTCCGATAACATCAATTGCTATATCAGAAAATATCGTACATCCCCCATTATCAAATAATGCACCAGGAGGGCAATATCTCGCCGAAAAACCACCAGATGAAACAGTTGTCCAAGTAAATCCCTCAGAGAAGTAGAAGTTAGTGTTTCTTATTGTTGGTTTTTTAAAGTCAAAGTTAAGACGTTGCTTTATATCTTCTCCATCATTTTTCCAATTGATCAAAAATTCGCGATTCCCATACCAGCGACGAAATGTGCCTCCCTTGTTGTATGGAAACCATTTTTTCGAACGGTTCGAATTGTCAAAACAAGACTTATTGAGATCTGTCTCATGCCACAGGCGAAGAAACAAATCATTTTCCCCTGTATCTAAACCTTTACGAGGAGAACATACACTTTTTAGTAATTGATTTTGCGAATAGATAGTGATTTCATTTTCTGTTACCCAGTATGCAATTGGACTTCCTGGTATCTTTTTGAACCCAGAGGTGGAAGCGCGGAAGAACCACTCACAGTTGTTTCTTTTTATCGCTTCACGCATTAAAACCTCTTTTTCAAATTCAGATTTCCCTTCCGTTAATTTTAGGAAGTGCCCTTTGTATTCATGTTTTTTAGAGTTACCGAGGACAAATGCAGTAGTAGAGACGACTTCTCCGCCTATGCTGTCAAAAGCACGGGTGCCAAGATGAGCCATTGATAGAATAGTATCCTGATTAAGGATGCGACTTCTCATTTTCTCAAATGACGAAAGGAACATCCAACTCTGCATGGTAATCATAGCGACTGAACCAGTGGGCTGAGCAAGTGCAAGGTTGCGTTCAATGAACATGGCAAACAGATCGGATTTGCTGTCAGGAAACTTATCTTTTGCATAAGTTGCAAGTTTAGGGTTCATCCCTTTACTACCCATATACGGGGGATTGGCGATAACTACATGATATTTAGGACTGAGGTAATCAGCCATCCTTAATACCTTAAGAACTTTGGCATGGGTGTTATACATCAGCAGATTGCCCTGCATATCCTTTTCAACAAGTATCAATTTGATACTATCGACATCAGAGACTTCCGGGATAATCAGGGACCCGAAATTATCGGCCTCTTCAAACTGGAGCAGAGCAGTTTGCAATGGAATGATAAACAAGTCACGACCAATGAAATCCATGTAGCTTCTTAGTTCATTTTCTTCAAACTCTACTTTCTCCAATACGCAGATGTTGGGTTTAACTTTTTTGCTGAAAAAACGGCGTTGTTTAGCTCTAACTTTCATAATTAAGGCAAACGCAGCTAGCTCTCCAGCTCGTTCGTCTATTTCAATGCCAAACAGGTTATGAGTTAGGATTAATT
Organism: Victivallales bacterium; assembly: GCA_963678305.2. GTDB lineage: Bacteria > Verrucomicrobiota > Lentisphaeria > Victivallales > Victivallaceae. The sequence goes on along the minus strand of CAXXVV010000006.1, from coordinate 509,268 downwards.
CCGGAATATCATTTGCCTCGTAGCCTTCCTCTTCGTAGATGGCATAGAGCAGGTCAAAGGCATAAGTAAGCATGTGCCCCGAGCCACAAGCCGGGTCACATACCTTAATTTCTTCGGGACTATTAATTCGGAGAAACTCCGTTTCAGGTTGTTCCGGCTTAATGTAATATTCCATCCGCTCAACCAATGGTGAATCGGGTCGATTAAGCATCCAAAGACGCCCGAGAGAGTTTTCCACCAAATAACGCACGATCCAATGGGGGGTAAACAACTGAGTAGCGGCCGGGATATTCTCCGGTGTAATCTTTTTATTTTTTTTCAGCCCGGCAAAAACATCATCCTTCTTTTCGGATATATAAAACTGATAGAGCCAGCCGATTACCTCGACATCCTCACAAATGCCCGGGACCATCGCTTCACGCGTATATGCCAGAATAGAATTACCAGAAAGCAGATCATCCGGCATTAACAGTTCAGTATAGTCCGCAATCTTCTCAAACAGGAACGGCATAGCCTTATTCAAATAGTTACATACAGCAACCACCAACATCCGGAAAGCCTCGCCTTGTGGATCAGCACTTGGGGCCGAATCATTTAGTAGAGACATGATGTGTTGCCTGGTTTCTTTATCAACCATTTCCTCATCGATATGTCCCATCTTGGCCTCAGCCAATATTTCCGGCTGAAACGCTCCAGGCAATGGAGATACAACTCTAATCCGATTATACTCGTTAACGTCCATAAACCGCAAAGCACAAAATCGGTTGAACCAAGTGTAGGCGACTTGTTCAATGACCTGGTCTTTACTTTTTTTATCTATTTCAACGTCGAGTTTAGCAACCGTTTCCGGATGTTCCCGTCGCGCAATACTGTTGGGATCCTTCACCAGCTCAAGTTTTGCTTCAATCTGCTTTCTCAAGCTCCGCCGCGCATACTGTGCAAATCTTTTTAATTTAGTTGTATCCATTAAGGTGTTCCTGCTCCTGAGGTTGGTGTTATACGCGTAATGGGCCAATCAGGAAAGACTGCTGTCCAGGTTGTGATATTGTGAACTTGACAGCTTGCTAATGGGAGTCGATTCCATCTAATTGAAGAAGTATTCAAATGTTGTGCGAATTGATTATTCAAATCCTCCATAATAGGCAATAGACTTGAACTATCCAGTGTTATCAGGCAAACATAGTGAACTGATTTGTTAAGCGCAACCTCAGCCCACCTAAACAGAAAAGTAAAGATGTACTTCTCAACTAAAGAGGCAACAAGAGTTCCATCAACAACTTTTTTAAAAAACTTCGTGCTGTTAGCATCAGCGGCACCTGGTTGTCCTGGGTCTTTCACTTCTATAAAATAAATGTCATCTTGCAATTCAACAATAAAATCCACTCTGGGCATATTGTTAAGATCGTGGTAATTAGGAAGACTTGAATCGCTCTGATCAAATTTCATAGATTTTTCTGCGTCTGTAAAATTAAATTTTAATTTCCCTTCATCTAATTCATGCATTGCAGTGCCCTCTCAATTGTAACTTTGCATATTCAATAACCAAATTATCAAATGTTCCAGCAATAGCGTTATGAGAGATATCTTGATATTTGTCAACACTATCAATTGTTATCTCATTTGTGTTATTGTCACGATATAAAGAATGAAACAGCACATGGTCTTCTTTTTTATTATCTGCAAGAAGATCAAGCCATTTTAGCAACACATGATCATGTGTTGCTAGTATAATTTGCTGACCATTTCGAGCTAGTTCTAATAGTACTTCAACCAGTAACTTCATTAACTCTGGGTTCATGTTAGCTTCTGGCTCGTCCCAGAATAGAGTTCCGCTTATTCCTGGCGATATCGTTCCGCTTTTCAAAAGCCTTTGAAGTATTCCAAGTTTACGAAATCCTTCTGCCATCATGTGAGGACTGATACGTTCTTGGGTTTTAGTTTTAAAATATGTTTTCTTGCCTTTAAGTTTATCCTGGTTTTTTATTTTATACTGTTCACTATATTGAACATATTCTCCCGCTTCAAAATTCATATAACCATCGTTAAAATGGAAGCGTCCTCCTAGCAGGTTTGTGATTTCTTCAATGTGCCATTGTTCTGTTTCTCTGGCATTTGTTTTTCCTGTCCATAAGCTATTAGCAAGATCAAAATATGTCAAATCGAACATATCACTTAAAGCTTCTTTCACTTCTTTACTATTATATTGTTTTGAACAAAAGCCTCTTATTGATGTCAATATTTCTTTCGCGGGAATAAAAACAGGAGCGGCTCTGTATTGGTCGTAATTATTATTCAAAATAATATCTACTTTATTTGATCTTGTCCCAAACCTTAATTCCAACTTTTTATCAAGTTTTAACTTGGCCCAAACAGTACATGGCGCTAGTGAACCACGACTTGCCAACTTACCAAGCTTATCATCATCTGGTCTAAAAATATCTATTAATAATTCTGATAAAGTCTGAGCAATTGCATCATTATCAAGTTCTTTTTTATGGACTACTCCATAATTCCCTGAACATATGGCATATGCTGCTTTAAGCAAATGAGACTTTCCTGTTCCATTTTTACCAATAATAACATTAATGCCTGATGAAAACTGAATGTCCAGTTCTTTGAATACCGTTAAGTTATTCAATTTTAATTGCTCAATCATATCTGTACCCTCTTTCCATGCTTAATTTCTTTTAACAATGATGCTCGCATTGTCTCTAGGTAGCTGTCAACGTCTTCCTCATTTTCCAACCATGCTTTGTTAAAAGGAATCTTAAGATTTCTAATGGACACGTATTCCACTCTTACTTCAGATTTCGTCTTTGCCTGTTCTGGTTTATCCGATGCTTCAGTTGCCAGAGTATGAATCCATTCAATCATCTTGGTAAGAAGTTGACGGTATGTCGTTTCTTCAAAGCGACGCAGTTGGTCGCGAATAAACGCGATAAGTTTTTGTGTTTCAATGAATGCGGTGAAATCGTTAAAGGCCTTAATGATTTCTTCTCTCTGATCATCACTTAAAGATGAGAATTCTTTCATATCAAGAAGTCTATCTTCCAGATTATCAATAGTATTTTTTGCTGAGTTTATCTCCTCCTTCAATTTAGTGGCGACTTTGTCCTGAAGTTGGTCAAGCAAGGATTTGATCTGCTGCATGCGATTCCCTTTGAAGCATTCCGGATGCTCCAGTATTTCGGAGACACTTTCTACTTCATCACCTTCAATATACGCGAAGTTTGGTTCCTGGTCCTGGATGAACTTTCCAGCCCGGTCGTAAATGCCCCGTTGAGGGCCGCTCATAAACTTACGAATCGGGTCAATAATGCCTTCCTTCATATCCAGGAGCGCATTTTCCTGTTTAAGCAGGTCAGTTAAATACCAGTCGTATGGTTTTCCTGCAATGTATTTCAGTTTTTCGATTATTTGGACTAATGCTTTCAGGAAAGGATATTGCGTGGACTGAGCTTCCAGCAGGGTTAGATCGTGCATCAGCTTTTTAAGCGCATCGCCTGTTGCCAGGGCAATCCCTTTCGCCTCATTGGCTTGAGGCGGAGCATCAAAGAAGTCCCCATAGAAATTTTTCAGCGCCCGTACTTGTGATGCGGTAAATTCAACTTGCGGCTCAAGCATTATATTTCCATGTGCATGAGTATTCCGCAAAGCCCTTTCCAGTTCGTTGTCTTCAAGCAGATTGCCGTCAGTCCTAACTTCCACCTTGCCTCTGGCGCAAAGATTTGCCAGAGTGCAAAGAATTGCTGCATAATACCAACCGTATGGTTTACGGCTAAATTTCTCCAACAAGCTTTTAATGGTTGTGGCTACTCCGCTCTGGTTATTAATATTAATAAACGAGAACATCTCTTGTTCGGCTTCTGAAAGAGGGGCTACATCATTGCTGTAAAGACTGTCTTGAGCATGTTTCAGGCATCCGGAGATACTGTTTTCCGTATATGCAACACCAGGCAACATACGCAGATTGGGATATGCCTGAATAATCAATTCATGGAATCCTTGGATTATCCGAGTTTGTGCGTCTTCCGATCCAACATTAATATCACTTCCGTTAATAATCATCCTTGCTTTGCTTATCAGCAGATGAGCGCTTTGTTGGATTTCAACGTAGCGCTCATTGTTTCTGGAGCTTTTGGCTTCAAGAATACGCTTGACTGCTTCCCGCTGAGTAATTGAAATGTTCTGACGGATGTATTTTTCGGTACGTTTGTACATGAGGATATCACGCATCAGGCGATCTTCGGCGGGCATGATTACCAACAGTTCATCTCTGCCCATGCTTTGCATTCGAAGGACTGATTCATTAGCCGCATTCTGATTGAAAGGGCTGATTACATGGATAGCCAGTTCCTGTTCCCTGCCGTACAACCGGTCATCAAGTTTTCTGGCATACGGATAATCCTGTTTGTTATCGTCAAAGCGTATTTTTCTCTGTTTTATGACTGTATCGAAGATAATTTTATCAAGTTCCGAAGCAACATCAGAAGTTTCAACTTCAGTGTTTTTGATTTCCTGTTCCACATCTTTTTCTTCATCAGTCAAGTATTCATAGATCTCGCCATTACGTTCGATGTATGTCTGTTGCTCCAGCAGATTCAATGCTTCCTGAAGTTCTTTTCGCAAAGCGGGCAAATCCTGGTTAAAGCTGTCAAGCATCATAACACATAGGTTTCTTACTGTCGGCTTGAACTCTTTCACATACTTCACCAAAAACAGGGTTTTCAATAAACGAATAGCAAAAACGTTATCAAGCTGTTTCTCAGCCAAGATGACCGCACGCTGGATATTAGATTTAAGGGCAGACCTAATGCCTTCAAACATTAGGTCAAATGCGGCTAGTTGTCCAGGTTTATGATCTGCAATTAGAACCGCAACCTGCTGAAAAACCCCAAGCATTGAACGTTCTCCTACAGAACTGTGTTTACCTTCAAACGCGTTGTGCTCAGATAAGCTTTGAATTACAGTCTGAAATAATGGGAACTGATAAGGAATAAAAGGATAACAGTGAATAAATTCATCGCGATCCCGGAAGTTACGGTATATCTTTGAGCCATCTGCAAAATCAAATAAAGTTTTAAAGTTATTGACTTGAGCATGGTAGATGTCTGAAATCTCATTGATTCCTTCATCATTTTTCATCAGCAGGCGTTTCTGTATTACTTCGGCGACATCCTGGCTGGTTAATTTCATACGGTTGGCAAAGCGCGCTTGTATTTTGGAGAAGTCATTACCTTGCTGTTTGCCCATTTCTCCAACAACAGTACTCATATCTTCCTGTGCTGTCACTATCACCCACGCCTGTCCCCGGCATTTTGTTGCAAGACTTTCGGCAATTGTCTGTAGGTTAGTCATCAGTTTGATGTTATTGGCAATGTACTGACCAACTTCATCAACAAAGAAGTTTAGCCGGAAGTTTGGATGCTGCTTTTCAATATAAGAGTTAACCTGTTCAGCAAAATCTTCAATAGAAACTTTATATTGACTGCGATATTTATCTAGAATACCCAGTGTTGTTGATTCGCTGTCCCCGGTTACTTTTGCATAGGCTTTTGCAATATTGAGAGATTCAAGTAAAGCCTGTTCACGTCCTGTATGCCAGGACTTTCCAGCTTCTGATTCATATGCGGACTTGAACCCATCATAAAGTCCACGACTGTCGAGATCCCTCTCAAACTGAGCAATATGCCCTTGCTTACCATAGTAGCCACACATTTCATCAAAAACTTTAACAAACACTGCGAGCAGGGCATCTACTTGGGTTTTACTTATTACATCAGCTTTCTGATCGATGTTAAACAGAATGCTTTTTGAGGGTATGGCGACCGCCCTTTTGAGGTCTCCAGATAATATTTCATTGTCAGAGCATTTTGGTAAAAACATGTCAAGGGCAGAAGCTCCGTCAATCTGACGATCTTCAAGTAATAAAGCAAGCATTTTCAGCAGGTGAGACTTACCTGAGCCAAAGAAGCCGGAAATCCATACCCCATTAGCGCCCTCATAATTACAGTATGCGACAATGAACGCTTCCAACCGTTTTGCAACTTCATTGGTCAGGACATATTCTTCTATCTCAAGTCGCAGGCTTTGTTCGTCATCTGCCTTGATTACCCCCTCAATCTGACGATCAACAGGCTTTTTAAATATTGTTTTAAGATTCATATAGCATCCCCCTCAATCATTAAGCTTGATAGTGTGTTATATTAAAAGCTCGGTAGTAATTGTCATCATGCAACCTGCCAAACAGTTTAAGAGAAGCTCCGCTTTCCAAAGAGTGAGTATATTCCCCTGGAAAGAAAATGACTGTTGGCTGTTTCTGAGCTGTACTCTGCAAATTGTTTAAAACGTTGTGAGAACGAATATAAGGAAAGACCTCCCCGATACCGCTGATAAACATGACTTCAAAATCACAGGTAGTTATTTTCTCTGCGATAGCAGGAACTAAATGCGCTTCAGGATCCAGCACACCTTGCAGCAGTTCTTTAAGTTGTTCTTTGCTGACATTACTTTCAACTTCGAGTATCTGATCCCAGATCCCGCGCTCTTTGAGTATTTCTATTGTGAGATCATACAGGTTGATTGCTAAAATTCTGATGCCAGACTGTTCAAGTTTATTTATAAGCTGGCGTTGAATGCGTTCCATTTCAAGCGCATGTTTTGTTTCGTATGGGCAGATGAAAAATGGCACCTCATTACCGAGTCCTTGTTTATTAAGAAACCTCTCTCCGGAAATCACTTCCAGTAGGTGTTCATATATTTTATCTATAGGTATATTATCCATTTGCCATCCCTTCCAGCATTCTTTTCAAATCAGCCTCGTATACCGGAAATATTAAAAGGTCCTGTCGGTTTTCAAGTGAGATTAATTCAACCAATTCGGAGCTAAGTCTTGTTGCTGTAATGATGTTGCCTGGGAGCAATATCTCCGCTTCCCGCATTATTTTAAAAAGCACTTGCCGCAGTTTTGCAAAAGTAGATGGCTTGATTTTGTCCAGTTCATCGTGCCATTCTGCTTTTCTATTGAAGTACATGTCAAAGTCTTCGTACTCAAGTCTGTTTTTTAGAGTGATAAAATGTTCCCGAACTACTTCAGAGGCAAATTCCGCAATAAAACGGAAGCGACGGCATACCGCCAACCATAAAATCTTCTGTTGCTCAATGGGGTGAGTATTGACAAATAAATTGAGTTCCTTATGATTCAATGTTTGCAGCCGGGATATTACCTCACGACAAGTTCTTTTCATCGAACTTATAGTTCTAGCTTGCAGGTAATTTTCTGAGATAACTTCTTGCTTGACGGCATCCCAATCTTCGGACTCTAAATACAGCGTAGCCAACAACACCGACTCGTTGTAAAACAAGCCTCCTGTTGTAAATGACATGCTGTATTTTTCGTTACTCATTATGACCTTTGATTTATCCAAATAACATGAAACAAAACAATAACATAGACAAGCCTCAATGTCAAATGATTTATATACGTTTGAGTGTGCTTTTTGAGATAAATATTAGTAGCCGTAAAAAACACTCAAGTATACCATCCCAGTCGCGCTTTTTTAGCGCGCCTGGGATTATATTTTCCGTGGGGAGCCGTGATAAGTATAGAATTGTCGAAAAAGAGAAATTTATTCTATTTTAAGTGAAATTGAGCATTTGCTTCGAATTGGTTTATGAATACTTGTAAATATCAAAATAGAATTATATATTGTTTATGGTGGGATAATTTCCAAGAAGTGGATTTACTGTGTAGGAGAATGTGGGATGAATAGCAATGATACAAGTGTGGAGCAATTATTATTAGACCTTCAAGAATATCCTCGGGAAGAAGTATTAGAAGTTAAGACTCCATTATACTGTATTCGTGATAATACCTCGATTGGGTGGATATCAAAATTGGCCCTAGAAAGCGGGAATTGGAGATTTACAGTAGTTCGTAAGAATGATGATTTATATAACGTAACACATGAATCGGGTGTTACATTTCTTGCTGAACTTAAGGAGGCTAAAGGAGAAGAAAAGGGAACTTATACAGTAAAAGGTCGCGTACAGAACGTGAGAAATAGCAAGGAATGTTTCTTTGATGGCGTTAATATTCATGGCGTTGGTTGTGAAGGGAAAAAACTAAGAGCGGCTCAGCTTGGAGCAATATATTCGCTATTATCACATTGGTCGTTAACAAAAGACGTTGCAACTATTGTCCTCCCTACCGGTTCTGGAAAAACCGAGACGATGCTGGTTGCAACACTGATAGATAAAGCGTGCAGAACTCTAGTAATAGTGCCATCCCGTGAATTAAAAAGTCAGGTTGCTGATAAATTTATGAATTGGGGGATACTTCGAGAACTAGGAGTAATTCCTGTGGACACCCCGAATCCAACAGTTCTCGTCTTGAACAAAACAATACCTGATACTTCAGCCGTTGACATTCTGAAAAGAGCAGACATCATAATTTCAACACCTGCACTGCTAGCTCGTGCCACGGACGAAATCAAATATTTGATAAAGAATTTTTTTACTCACGTTTATTTTGACGAAGCCCATCATATTGTGGCGAAAGAATGGAACGTGCTCAAAACTCTTTTTAAAGAGTCCAAGATAGTTCAATTCACAGCCACCCCATACAGGAATGACCGGCAGCCGATCGAGGGGAAGGTTGTATACAACTATCCGCTTTCAAAAGCATTGGAGGATAATTGTTTTGCGAGCATATCTTTGATCGCAGTAGATGAGCGGCATCCGAAAAAGAAAGATAAAGCTATAGCTGATGCCGCAATGGCTCAACTACTTGAGGACCGGAAAAATGGCTATAATCGACATCGCATGATGGTTCGGGCAGAGAGACAGCCTCATGCTGATCAATTGTTTGAGGATTATAAGAAATGGTTTCCCGAAGAGAAAATTATTCTAGTTCATTCTCTCGTAAAAGACAAGAAGAACATTATCGAAGATATAAAAAAAGGAAAATACGATATAATCGTTTGCGTGGACATGCTTAAAGAAGGTTTTGATTATCCTGATTTGAAGATTGCAGCTGTTCATGGGGTTCATAAATCATTGGCCGTGCTACTTCAATTTATTGGTCGTTTTATACGAAAGGAAAAAGGGCTGGGGGATGCTTCCTTTGTTGTGAATTATGCAGAGGAAAAAATGTCAGAGGAACTGGAAGACTTATTTCAGGAAGGTTCCGGTTGGGAACATGTGATTAAAGAAATCGCAGATGCAAAGAAAGCTGAAGCGGAATCCCTTTTGTCATTTTTACAAGGCTGTAAACCATATTCAGGTTTTGATTCTCCTGACATTACATTGAATCCAAAACTTGTTTACCCTGCATTAAGTTTTGTTTGCTACAAATGCATTAGAGTAGACTGGAGCCATTTCAAGGACGCATTTGATCTGAAAAAGTATGCGCTGTCTCAGCCATATATTAACGCAGAGGAAAATGTTTTTTATTTCACCACTCAGAAGAGAGAACAAGTCAAATGGGCGGCGCGGAGTAAAGAGATTCGAGATCAAACATGGGATTTGATCGTGATGCATTACGACACAGAAAAAGGGATGTTATATATTGGATGCTCAGACAAGCTGATTGATATTGATGTTCTTGTTCGGGAAGTAACAGGTGCTGATCCTGGTCCATATAAAGAGGACTGTGTGTTCCGGTCATTTGATAAAATCAAAAGGTTGAGCATTGTTCATGCAGGCATTTTCAAACCAGCAAATCATCTCCATCGATATTCGCGATTTAGTGGCGCTGATGTCACGACTGAATTATCAAAATGGAAAAGTGGTGAACGATGTAAAAAATCCGATTTTGTTGGTATAGGTTTCCGGAATGGTTTTCCCGTTAGCATAGGGGCATCTGTAAAAGGTAAAATTTGGAGCCCGGCAAGACGAGGAAATTTGAAAGAATGGAAAGAATGGTGCTTGAATATTGGCGGGATGATTGCAGACAATGCCATTGACTCGAACCTGCTTTTAGAAGATTCCGCCCAAAAACATAATTTGACATCTAATTATCCTGATGTTGTGGTACTTGCTACGGACTGGGCTGAAAATCTATATGAAAGGATCCACAAAATAACATTGGAATTGCCTAATGGGAATCACATTATGCTTGCTGAAGCTTCATTGAAGCATACAAGCTTCGATACAAGCAGGGCAAACTTCACGCTGAATATTTTTGAGAACACTATCCCATTTTCAGTAGTTCTTGGAGGAGAGAATGGACACATTATACGAGGTTTAGAAACAAGCAAAATCAACGTTGAAGGGTTAGAGAAAACAATGTCATTGGAAAAGTTTTTCCAGGAAAACCCTCCCACTATGTTTCTACTTAACGGATGTACGATTTCTGGTTGCGTTCACACAGATTATGGAGATTGTGATATTCAAGATATACCTGAAGATCGTATCGAGGCGTTGAAATGGGAAGGTGTCGATTTCACAGTTGAATCTTATTACAAAGAAAACACTGCCCGTGATAATTCCATTCAAAAATTTATGATGGACCGTTTAGTGAGTCGAGGAGCGAAAATTGTGTTTAATGACGATAATGCCGGAGAGTCTGCGGATATTGTGGCTGTGTTTTCAGATGATGAAGTAATCCGTTTTGAATTAATTCACTGCAAGTATACTAAGTCCGAATCAGGGGTGCGACGGTCAGATTTATATGAGGTGTGCGGACAAGCAATTGTATCTTTGCGTTATAAGTGGAAACCAGAGGAACTGGTTAAGCATATGGAAAGAAGAAATGGAATCGGGGTCTTGAAAAATAAAAGATTCTATTATGGTGATCAGAGCTGCTTAGAGGAGATTAAAAAGGCGCTAAAATACACGAACGTTGAATTTGAATTTGCAATCGCTCAGCCTGGGGTAAAAGCCGATGAGCTGAATACAGACATGAACAGATTGTTAGGATCATTGTATTCAACTGTGGCTGAGATGACAGAAACCAAGCTCCGGTGCTATTTCAACGTTGAGTAGTGTTTAGATTACATACCGTTTTAATGTTTGATATTTTGAACATTTTAGTGATGACTATTGGGAGTCTTGTTCAGCCGTTTTCAATCGCCAGATATGCCTATTTTGCCGCAATAGCCCATTTCGACTTAAGTTTGATTTTGAATGAATTGAATCATAAAGATTTCATATGACTGAAGAGTATTCTTATGTTTGGGAATAACATGTTGAGGACTTGCCTTTGTGTTTTATTGAGACGCTGAATCTCCCAATACCTCTTCAAGTCTTTGTGGTGTGTTGAAAAAACTTACTCTGCCAAATGCTTCAAGAAATGCTTGCTTTAATAATAAAGATTTTACGTTTGCATTTTTGAAGCTTAACATCCATGCATCTCAACTCATTTCACGTATATATTACTTTAGTAGAATAGGCAGATTGCTACTTTGATTTTGCCCCCATGCGCTTAAAAGGCGCATGGGGGCTTTGTGTTTTATAACTTTATAACGAAAGGATCGAAAGATGCAGATTGTAATTTCAATGAAGGAATTGAAAGATGCGGTGGCGGGGCTGTCGCGTGTGGTTAATGGTAGAGGATCATTGGCCGTGCTTGGCGCGGTGAAGATCAGTGCGGAGAGGATTACCGGGACGAATCTGTCGGAGTATTTGAGTCGGCGGATTGATGGTTCTGGTGACGGTGAGTTCATTGTTGACTTCAAGGAACTGAAGGAGTTTATCAAGGGGGGCCAGAAGACCGGTGAAGTGACGTTTGATATTGTCGATGGCCGGGTTTCAGCCCGTTATCAGTCCAAAGATAAGCCGGTTGAACATGTGTTTGTCAGGTTGCCGGAAAAGGACTGGCCGACTGAACCGACGTTCATTGCCCAGTCGGAAAATATCACGGCTGACGCGTTGGAAGCGATTATGCAGGTATTTCCGTTGACTTCAAAAGATGACTCCCGGCGCACGCTTAACGGCGTGTTGCTGGAGCCGGGTGCCATTGTAGGCTCCGACGGCAAGCAGTTGGTCAAGTTCCATGAAGAGACCGGTGTTAAGTCAAAGGTTATTTTGCCGAAAACCAAGGTGTTGACCAGCGGGATGCTGTCAGATCAGGATGGCACGATTGTTCAGAACAAATGTTATTGTCAGATCGTCAGTGGGCCTTGGGAATATGCCGTAAAAGGGATTGCCGGTAATTATCCGCAGTATCAACATGTGATTCCGAAAGAGAGTGAGTGTTCGATTGTCATCAGCAATAAGGATGCGCATTATCTGAAGTCGGCTTTGCCATTGCTGGAGAGTACCACCGAACATAAAGCCATACATCTTTACGCTGACAATGGTGATGTCCGGTTCCTATCGGAGAACCTGAACTCGATGCATGTAAAAATCGACGCTGAGTTCACCGGTAAAGGCACGGCGGTCATTCAGATGAACCGTGAACCGTTGCTCCAGGCGCTGAACTTCGGATTCAACAAGTTCAGTTTCAGTCCGGGCGGTGTAAATCCGATCCTGGCAACCGGTCGCGGCGATGACGTGTTTGTCTTTATGTCGTTGCACGGCGGATTGCCAGCGGATCAGATCATCAAAGCTGTCCATGACCGGCAACGTGCCGGTGCGGTAGAACCGGCTGACGCCGGAAATACAGAAGAAAGGAAACAGGAAATGCCAAAAGAAAACACAGAAAACCGGGAACGTCCCGGTGCGGAGAACCCGGTTGACGCCGGAAATGCCATTGAAAACGAAGAGGTCGATCCGTTCGAGGAACTGTTTGACGGGATTAACCAGCTCAAGCAGCAGGCGCGTGAAACTATCACCTTTGCCAACGAAATCCAGCAGACAGTCAAAGTTATTCAGAAGAATGCCAGGCGGAGAGAGCGTGAGTTCAAGTCAACTCGGGATATTCTGGATAAACTGAAAACCGTAAGCGGCTTTTGACCGTACGACGGTCTGCGATGGCCTCGCTTCGCTCGAAAGAAAAGATAAAACGAATAACTTGACATGCCGTTACCGGAGTGATCCGGTAGCGGCTTTTCTATTTTAAGGAGAAACAACTATGCTTAAATTGAACGCTTCATTTTCAAAGAAAGTTCCTGCTGAACAGGAATACTCCAGCCAGAGCTTTCATGCCTCTATCGAGGTTGAATTGCCGGACGGCTTGACCGAGTTCCAATTGCGCGAACGGATTCACAACACCTTTGTGATGGTTCGGGAAACGGTTGAAACCGAATTGAACGAACTCAGCGGCAGTGGGACTACTCAAACGCCAGCGCAGATTGAATACGCCAGCAACAAACAGGTTAAGTATTTGCTTGACCTGGCACGGCAGAACAAGTTTTCAATCCGTGATTTGCTCAAACGATATGATGTCCGTGACGCTCAGCAGTTGACACGCCAGCAATGCAGTACGCTGATTGATATCGTATCCGGCAAGGCGGCCTAATTATGGTTACGATGGCAGACTTACGGAAAGAACCGCATTGGTCGTATTCGGCGATTAACTGTTATCTGAACATCTGTTCATTGCAATATTACTTCCGGTATATCGAAAAGGCGGACGCTGAACAGGTCTCAGCGGTGCTGCCGTTTGGCCGGGCGTTTCATGCAGCGGCTTCTGAGCAGGCATTGAAAGCCGGTAAGGGCGAATGTCTGACCAAGCCGGAAATCGTCGATGTCTTCGCGTCGTGTTTCAAGGTTGAATGTGATGAGACGGAAAACCTGAAGTTCAAGCACGGCGATACGGTCGATTATTTGATAGGCAAAGCATCTGATATGTTGGATGAATTACTGGCACGCTGGTGTGATTTCAATAATCTCATCGGCGTAGCAGTTCCGTTTAAGGTTGAGATTGCGGGATTAAGTAAGCCCTTAATCGGAGAATACGATCTGATTATCCGGGAACAGTCTTATCCGGTGATTGTCGACTGGAAGACAGCGGCCAGCAGTTGGAGTCCGGGTAAAGCGGACCGTGATCTGCAAGCAACCTGCTTCTGTTACGCTTACAATCAGGAACATCAGGTCAATCCGTACTTTCGGTTCGACGTGGTAACCAAGACAAAAGAGCCTAAATTCTGTCAACTTTATACTGAACGCAACGCGGACGCCTTTGCCAGGTTTGAAGCGATAGTTATGGCCGTGGAACAAGCGGTCAAAGCCGGGATATTCTTACCGGCTGAAACGTCGCACTTCTGCGGAGACTGTCCGTATGCGAACCGGTGTAAATCATGGCACCATAAACAAACCCGGTCAATGTTTTTGCCATTGGCCGGTTAAAGTCATTTTGGGCAGGAACTGGGGCTATAGCGGCAACTACAAAATTAGACGATATGACGTTACGCTTAGTGGGCTTTATAGATAAGGTTATGATTCCAGTTTTGCAAGTATATCATTTAAAACTTGCTCCCCGGGAATTGTTTCTGGAGAAGCCTTGTAAGCAGCCAATCTTCTTTCAGCTTCATCATACCAGGCTTTTTCGATATCAGTTTCTTCCTGAGTAATTGCACTGACAAGAAGTTCCTGACCCAGAATGATACGCTCGTTTCTGGGGAGTTTGAGCGCTTCAGCTTCAAGTTGTTCAAATGCTGTGGTCATAATCATTACTCCTGTTCTGTTCTACACTCAATATACAACATAAAAATCAAAATATCAAACCAATTGAAAGGAAACTCATCATGAGTGATTTATTACTACATTGCGGCTCAAGCCGTGTCTCACGAGGCGACCTTCATGCCGTACCTACACCAACTGGAACCGATACCTGGAAGCCGGTGCCGCACAGTCTGGTCGCTGAACTGGTCTGCCGGGAAACGGCTGATCGCGGGTTCGAGGTTGTGTCTGAAGAATACGGACTCAATCCAGCCGGAACCAAGATGTTTGGCGTCCTGCGGTTTCATCCGGAAGGACATCCGGAATACTCGCGCTGTATCGGCTTCCGTAACTCCCACGACAAGAGTATGGCGTTAGGGATTACAGCCGGTATCTCAATAATCTGCTGTGATAACCTGGCGTTCGGAGGAGAGACTACTTTTCACCGTAAACACACTAGCGGTATCGAGGTAGAAGAACTGATCCCGCAAGCGTTTGAGAATCTGGGACATCAGTTCATCCGGCTTGAACATCGGGTGGCAGAAATGAAGCTGCAACCTATTACCATGAGCGCGGCAAAACTGCTGACGGTCAAGGCCGCTGAAGAAAAAGTTATCAACAGTTGCGACATCTTGCCGGTACTACAGGAGTTCCGCGAACCGCGTCACGTAGAGTTTGCCGACCGTAACCGCTGGAGTTTATACAACAGCTTCACGGAACTGGCAAAGAAGTATTCACCCGCCAGGGCTGACCAGTGTTATCGCGGTTTGAGCCGCTTGTTCGCCCTTGTTTAAAACCACAGGACTTATAGGTCTTATAGGTCTTATAGGTCTTATAAAAAATGAAAGGCTTCATAATGGAAGAGAAAATAAAATGCCCGTATTGCGGCGAAGAGGATGACTTGTATCTGACGGCAACCAATCGCAAGATCGGAACAGCCGTTGGCGGCGGCGTT
The DNA here is from genome assembly GCA_963678305.2 of Victivallales bacterium. Lineage (GTDB taxonomy): Bacteria > Verrucomicrobiota > Lentisphaeria > Victivallales > Victivallaceae. The sequence goes on along the minus strand of CAXXVV010000006.1, from coordinate 493,769 downwards.
GGCGGCGTAGCCGGTTTCTTCGGTCGAAACGTCGGAGCTTCGACCGGCGCGATTGTCGGAGGAACGGCAGGTTCGATTGTTCCTGGACCCGGTACGATGATCGGCACTGCCGTAGGCGGAGCGCTGGGAGCTTTAAGCGGCTTTCTGGCCGGGGCCGCAGTTGGCCGTTGCATCGGACGGCTTATCGATAAAGACGTAATTGGAAAATACCGTTGTAATCGCTGCAATACCGTTTTTGACAGTTGACGCCAGTTAACAGTTTATAGCCGAAATGGCCTCAAGAAACGTGGCTTCGGCAAGTTGCTGACGAGCGTTTAAGAGGCTGGCAAGGCAGTGGCCTTCGGGCTTGGTTTTAAGCATAATAACAACAGGAGATAAGACAACATGAAACATGAAGAATTAAGACAAAAACTGAATGCGGCTCTGGACGACCAGTTTTACTGTTATTACGGTGATGGGTTGAAAGAATCCGCACGCAGCACCGCGAACAATGTAATTGAAACGTTTGCGCAAACCCAGGAGAAATCCGGCAAAGATTTTGCCTTCGGCATTATCGATACACTGGCTCAGGCGGTTAGTGGCGCGGCAAAACTCGGGGTGGAATTTATCACCCGTGAAAGCGTTCCGCGACCGGATGGTTTTCCGTTGGCAGCGTATTGGACGGCAGAAGACGATGACGAGCTTGAAGCAGTTGCGGAAGACCTGCAGAATTTTGCAGATGCGCTCAGCGATCAGTTTGAGATTACAGTTTCCGCCTCCGAGCTGGAGCCCATTAGAACCTTTGAAGAGTTCTTCAGGTTTATCGACGAAAAAATCAATTGATATTTGAGTCTGAACAAGTTACCGGGAAATACCACATAGTTCCAAAAGGACGCTTGTTTGGGCTCTCTTTTTCGTAACAACTACTGGACATAACCAAATGTTTATGATATATTCCGATATTGATAATCAACAAAGGAGATATCATAAACTGAAATAAAGTAAACTGTATCACATTACAATTATAGCAAACTTGTAACCGTCTATACCGGAAAATACCACATACCATTTATAGGACGAGACAGGGGTTTGTACTCATATTTTGGGTACATTCTCTGCGTACGTCCTATGGCAGTGGTATGCCACCGGTATTACGCAGTTGAGTGTGCCCTTTTTTATGCCCACTCCGCTGCGATTGATATAACGTATTAAGAGGGAGGAAAAACTATCGCAGAAATTAGTTCAACGTCAACTTGATCCAGAATTGATAAACAAGAAACTAAGGAGTAGGAAATCATGAGTGAAGACAGCAAAAAATGTCCGTTTTGCGGGGAAGAAATCAAAGCAGTCGCCATAAAGTGTAAACATTGTGGAGAAATGCTGAATGAAGAAAACGAGAAATCTGAAACATCTGTTCCGGAGCAAACCTCTCAGGAAGAGCAGGCTGCGGCAGTCGTTCCAGTTGAAGCTGAAACCAATAAAGACAGCGTGGATGATGGCAATCCAAAATTGAAATATCTCTGGCTGGCACTTGAGCCTCTGATTTTCCTTTATAACTGTTATGTCATCATCAATAATATTCGAGTTGGAGACGGATACTTCTGGGTCGTCCTTGGCCTGATTATCAATGCGGGTATCGCCTACAACTACAAAAGCGTCTTTGCAAAGGCTTTGCCGAATCTCCAGACAAAACTCGCTTATGCCGTGCTTGGCGTAATGCTGGTTATCGGAATTATTTGCGGAGCGAGTTCAAACAACGTGGAAGCTATGCTTGAAAAGGAAGCTGTTTCATTAGTTACCGATCTTGTGCGTAAACGGTGTGTTGCAGCCGGGCGGTATACTGATTTTCCTGAATGTGAAGAAGTCAAGATTGTCGATAAAATCAGAGATAATACCTACAAGGCTATTGCTGAGTTGAGTAATGGAGGCGATGTAAACATCACCATTAAACATAAAGACGAACAAATCTTTGTAAGACTTGACAATTAAGGAGCGTGGCAATAACAAAGTATATTGCATGCATGTTCATCCTGACTATTTGCATGGCTTTTACCGGCCACAGAACCAATATCAAATAACTGCCAGTCACCTCGTGTGACCGGCAGGCTTACAACAACAAATACACCCAATAATCCCTTAAGACCACACACTGGTTCCAGCCGGAATGTTTAGTGTCAGTGCATACTTTTGATGCTCAGACATTAAGAGTTGTTCCCTGACTGTAGTTTTTACTACGATTAAGGAATCATTCAGTCATAAAGCAGGTGATATCTGTTGCGCGAGTTTTTGGGCTGGTCTTTGCATGGCCGAGGAATCCCCTTGATGCCAATTTTACATATCCCTCCGCTCTCTTCTTCCCCTCTTCCAGGGTGGCTGCATTGTGCAGCCACCCTACTTAACTTTTCCTTTTACGAGCTATTTGAGGAGCAATCATTATGTTTAACCGTATTGTCAACATAGCGTTATCCACAAAAAATCGAATCAGAGGTATTCATTTGGGGATGTGGGCCTGCCTGTGCATTCCTACGCTTATTGCTGGATACTTCGCCTTTAACCCAATCACCACTATTGCAGAACGAGGAGCTGCTAATTTACTGCTTGTTGTGATACTGTACTATTTTAGCACGGCCTGCCTGCTCAATAAACGCTTCCGAATAATCGGCGCGTTTGTTATCAGCTCAAGCTGTTTTATCTTCAGTCTTGTAGAAGCCGGATGCTTTTATATGACCGGGGATACTTTCGATTTCAGATTCTTCTACCACTTTAACCTGGCCACTATGTTGCACGGAGGGTTCGCTGTTTTTAAATGGCAATTGCTGCTGGGAACAATCCTGGTTATTGCGATGATAATTGCATTCTATTATGCATGTCATTATACTGTATCCGTGCTTAGCAAGTCTACCCCCGCCAAACGTACCATCAAAGGTACGCTGGCCAGGATAGGAATCGCCATGGTGTTCGGTTGTGGCTATTTGTTGTGCTGTGATCTGCCTGTAACAACTTGTTTAAAGCAAATCCTAAACCTGACAGATACCTCCGTTATTCAATATACTCGTGGAGATCTTGATGCTTGTGGAATTGCAGCGGATGTTGTCTCAAAAGATCAGTTAGAAGCAACTCCAGGTAAGAATCTTGTGTTCATTTATCTTGAAGGTTATGACAGCGTGTTTGTTAATAACCCTAATTATCCTGAGCTTACCCCGAACATCAGTCGGATGTTAACGACCGAAGCAACCAGCTTTACCAACGTGGAACAAGCGCCCCACGCTAACTTCACACTTGGCGGCATGTTCGCCTCGATGACTGGTAGTATCTTAACCACATTCCATGTGTTTAAAGATGCAAGCCGGGTAACTCCCGGTACCGCTAAAGACATGAACCGCAATTATGTGCATTCGTTCGGAGACCAGTTGTTAGCCATGCCTAATGTTCTGCATAAAGCAGGCTACTATCAAGTATTCGCAATGGCCGCAGATAAAGAGTTTGGTGGAACGGATTGCTTTTTGAGTAATAAAGAGTTTGATGAGATCTTACAGTCAGAAGATTTCACTCCTTATATTGGTAAGCAGGCTAATTCCGGCTGGGGAGTTTATGATGAGGCATTATTCGACTTCGCTTATCTGAAGTTCGTCGAGTTGTCAAAACGGGGCAAGCCCTTCAATTTGACACTTGCTACCGCAGATACCCATGCGCCTGTAAGTCAATTGCCGCCAAACTGCATTACCTACGGAAATGGCAACGACCTGCTAATGAACGCCGCACATAACGATGACCAGATCATCGAACGGTTCATCAATCGGTTAAAGCAACTCCCGGCCTGGAAGGATACGGTAGTGGTATTTGTATCGGACCATTACAACCCGGAATCCCGCATCGCAAAAGCCAATCCTAATGTGAAACGCCGGTTGGTTTTCTTTGCGCTTAATGCGGGAGACCAGAAGATAGTCGATACCCCGGCAGCAACCTTTGATGTTGCCCCTACCATACTCGACCTGATAAAAGTCAGACATAACTACCGGTTTCCACTTGGGCAAAGCTTGTTGCAAGCTAACCCGGACGCACGGCGGTTAACCTGGAACAAACACAAACGTCGGGTCTGGGAAGCGCATTGTCATAAGAATACCTCTGCTAAAATACAAGCAACCTTTGCTACAAAGTAACCAATCCCTCCTCTCTTTCGAGAGGGGGCTTTTCTTTTTACATAAACTACGTTAAAAGCACGTACATAATTTGAGATTTCTCTACGATTCGCGCTGTATTCTCTCTTGCATAGACCAGATTAAAGAGATTTAAACATATCCCCCATCACCCATTGGTATCGCAAATACGCCCCGAAAGACAAAGACCTGGAATCAGCCGAACAATCAGCCAGTAAAGCCCAAAACGGCCTATGGGCCAAACCCAATCCCAAGCTGCCAAAGGACTGACGGCACAACAAATACAAATAGCAGTTGAACAGTCCCCCTGTACAGCCCCCCTCCCCTCCAACCAATCAAACCCTCCGTGTACACGGCCACCATTACAAGCTGATCAAGTTAACCTCCAACAATCATCCAAAACGCTCATCGGCTAAAACTATGTTAAGGTCGTGCGACAAAATAGCTCAAGGAGCCTTGAATATGCATTACAATTAGTGTATAGTAAAATATCAATTAGTTAAAGACAAGCCATGACGGAATGTCGCTAGTTGATCAGCATATTTTTATAGTGAAAAAAGTGGGCCAAGAACGTCCCCATTTTTCCCCACTTTGGCCCGTTTAAAAGGAATTATATGCAAGTAGAGAAAAGTGCCATATTGTGTAGTTTTTAGGTTGAAATATATAAAAAGGTGAATTTCAGGCAAGGCAAAGACATGCCAATAGCCACACTCCCTCCGCCATCTTCTTTTTTATTATCCGCAGGTTACGCAAATTCAACTCTTTGTGTTTTTATTTTATAAGTGTTTACTTATGGTATAATTGAGAAAAAGACTTCTGAATGACTGCTATGAGTAGTTTGAAAAATGGCTGGAAGACTTCTGCTGGGACCTATTTATCACAACCTTGCAGGCGAATACGAACATCTAACTTCAGATGAAGCAATCATTGAGAGCATCAAATCCAATGCATAAAGAGGGAAAAATAGCATAACTCTAGAATACCGCACTCATAGCTTCAGCCGATAAGAAGTAGCGGTCCTTGGCTAGACTCAAAACTGCCTATTCCATTTGTTACTTTTCAGACAAAGTTTTATGTTCTCTATATATCAGTCGAGCAATTACCCATCCAATGCAATAAGAAATGAAAAAATAAGGGATTAAAAAGAATATCCCGACGGTTAAAAACAATAAATATGTAAGTTTATCAGAATCATTGCCAATAAGGCATGTTTGGCTCGCAATATACAATGCAACGGCAAGAACAAGTAAGCTCAGGCAGAATACTCCGATTCTTACATTTTTCCTTTTGCTTTTGATATCCATATTTCCTCCAGTTCCATAACTATACCACAAAAAGAAGTAAGTCCTAGGCATGGCTTAAAAGATGCTTATTCTATTAGTGGCTTTTTATTGTCTCCATAAATCAATCTAGATATTATCCAGCCCAATCCAGTATATGCCACGAGTTGTGCAATAGGACAAATTATTAAAGAAGCAATTAAAGCCAATATTTGTATGCCTGGATATTTAATCAATGAAATTAACTTCCCTATTAATATTGCAGGGAAACATAAAGCCCTAAATACATAATTGATAATTCCGTCAAAGTTGAACAAAAGCAAGCCACCCCAAGCAACAAGACCTAATGCCTGAAACAACAATATAATAACAAATCTTTTTTGCTTGGTATTCATTTATCCTCCAGTTCCATAACTATACCACATTTCTCATAGACAATCAACTCGGAAAGGCGCAAATCAAGTGCAAGACTCAAAACTGCCTATTCCTGTGGCGATTCTTCAGGTAATAGTTTTGAGTGACGAAATATTAACTTGGTAATCAAATGACCTATTAAAAAACATATAAAAAGATAAGGAATTATAAAAAACAAAATGCATTGGGACGAAAGAACAATTCCATAATATGTACATGCTTCACATCCGTCCGATGAGCAACACTGATTTGACATTGCTCCTATGAGCAAAATTAGCGAAAAATATATTGGCAATAATCCACTAATGCACAAAAAAGCAAGCCGCATATAATTTCTTTTTTTGATAATATCCATACTTCCTCCCTTTAGGAACAATTATATCACAATTTACATAAACAATCAATCTGGAAAGAAGCAAAAACGGCCTATTTATTTTTGTTTGATTTTTCGTTTATTTATCATTCTTATGAGTAGAACCGAAATGAACTTCCCAAGATAAAAGTAAGTTGCAACCTGAAATATCAAGGATAAAGAATATCCTATCACTTCAGCAAGAAATAGAGGCGTTGGCTGAATTGAAATAAGACTTTTCAAAATCAGCAACGGAATGAATGCCATAATATTTGAAATCAAAATCAAATTGTAGGTCAAAACTGTATACCATGGACAAATATCTTTATAAATATGCGGACTCACATAATAAAGCAGGAAGAACCATGAGATAAGTCCCCAGGCGATAGATAACTCAATGGTTATTTGTCTGATTCTTTTTTCCCGTTTATCTTCCATGTCATAATTATATTACAATCCACATAAAAAATCAACACGGAAAGGAGCAAATCCGGGGCAAGACTTAAAACTTCTCTTATATCAAATTTATTGGTTCAGACGGGAGAGATGATGCTCAAGCTATTTTTCTGTTGTTTCAACTCAATCACCACCTAAAGAAACATGGTAAAACAGGTTCTCAAAATAGCACCCTGTTTCAATTTTTTTTATTTCCATTTGTAAATAAATGTCTTAATGTATACTCGCCACTTCTATTCAATCATAAAGAGTATTATAGATTAATTTCGGGATATATGACATTTAGGCCATAAGAAAATATTCAGGTAATTTGCGATGGAACATTGAACATGCGTCTGCGAATGATAATGTAAACCGAATATTGTCAGGTGGATATTCGATCGATAAAAGAATCGTGCGAAATGCAATAACCACGAAAAATAACGAAAAAGGTTTTTATTTTTCAGCTCGAGCTGAAAACTTAAACACTTCTCAGCGTTCCTCCGTGTTCTCCGTGGTGCAATTGATAATTCGCGTGAGTCAATTGTTTGATAAACAAAAAAGGAGTATGTGATGTTGCGACGTTTGGTAGTAATGGGCCTTATATTTTCAGCCGGACTTGTCCGGGCGGATGTGAAACCTCTTTGGGACTTGACCAAGGATAAGATTCCCGCCGCGCTGCAATCGGGTAAAATTGAACGCCAGGGCAATCTGGTGACGTTGAAGGACGGCGCGGCGTTTGCGGTTCCGGCAACCGCTTTTCCCGATCAGAAGAATTTCACCGTCGATGTTACCGCTTCGCTGCTCAAGTTGATCGATCCCTCCGAGTTTACCGTAATGAAGAAGCAGGACAAGGATGATAACGGGTTTACTTATTCGATCAATTTCACGGCAAAACCGTGGTGGGCGCGCAAAATCACCTCCGTCGTCAACAACGTTTTCATGTATTCAACCGGTATCGGCGGTCAGCAATATCCCAAAACAAATCACCCGTATAAATTCACCGTCGCGGTCCGGAACGGACTGGCGACTTTTTATATCGATGACAAGCCGGTCAAGAAATGTTATATGCCACTGATCCCGAACAATGAACCGATGTGGATCGGCCGCAACCTGAAAAAATCCCGCAAATACCTGCCGGTTACGATCAGTTCCGTCAAGGTATATGGCCCCGACTACAAATACATTTCCACCAAAGAGCCGAAAGCAAAATATCCGCGCGGCGTGGTTGCCGGGAACGGCTGGGCGCTGGACATTCCCAAAATCGACCATCCGGATTGGCCGAAGGTCCTGTTCTACGGCGATTCCATCTCAGTCGGTTACAGCCGGTTCTTTATCCGGGACCTGCTGAAACATAATGTTTACGCTTTTCACTGCACACATTTTGTCAAGGGCGAAGTTCCCAAACCGGTTATCGAGGAAATGTCCGGCCGCTTTAAATTTGACGTGGTGGTTTTCAATAACGGACTGCATTCGCTGCACTGGACCCCGGACAAAGTTTCGGACCAGGTAATCTACAACCGGATGCGCGATCTGGCGCAAAGTATCAAGAAAGGCGCGCCGCAGGCAAAAATATTTTATCTGCTGACCACGCCCCATACCGCGAAACGCCCTGCCCCCGGTCAACCGGTCAACGCACTTGGCGACAAAAACGATATAGTCCAAAGACTGAACAGGATTTCCATACAGGTAATGAAAGCAGAAAACATTCCGGTCATCGACGTCTACACTCCGTTGACCAAGCATCTCGACTGGGCTCGCGGCGACGGCTATCACTGGAACGCCCCCGCTTATAAATTCATAGCCAAAGAAATCGAAAAAAATATCCTGAAATCCCTCCCGGAAAAATAAGGTATCAGCTTAACTTAAAACCGCTTCCGGGCCGAATACACTGGTGATATTGGCGGGGGATAAGGCCTGTTCTGGAGTGTCGTGGGCAATGACTTTGCCGCCGTCCAGCAGCAGGGCCGAATCGAGATAGCGCGGAGCGATGAAGATGTCATGGGAAACCATGATCACGCATTTACCGTTTTGCGCCAATTCGTGCAGAAGTTTGTAAAACAGGTTGCGGCATCTGATATCAAGGGAACTCGATGGTTCATCAAGCATCAGGATCGGGGTATCCTGAGATAACGCCCGGGCCAACATGACTTTCTGGCGTTCGCCGCCGCTGAGCTGATTATAGGATTTGGCGGCCAGCTCGTTAAGCTGCAACGCCATCAGGGCTTTTTCAACCGCTTCATGACTGCCGTGGTCACGTCGCCACGGATAGCGTCCGAGCGCAACTACTTCGCGGACCGCAAGCGGAATCCGACCCGGTATTTCCTGTTCGACAAAAGCCAGATTACGCGCCCGTTCCAGCGAACTCGCATAGCTTGGTGAAATACGGCCGGAATCCGGTTTCAATTCACCGGTAATAAGTTTCATCAGCGAACTTTTGCCACTGCCGTTGGGACCGAATACGCCGTGGAACTTGCCGGGCTCGAATTCAGCGGAAACACCGGACAGGACTTTGCGTTCCGGGGAATAGGAGAATGATATATCGGTTAACTCAATCATCAGCGCCCTTACCTTTCGCCAACAGCAGATAGAAGAAAAACGGTCCGCCGCCAAGCGCCATCAGGATGCCCACGGGAATTTCATGCGGCGCGGCCGCGGTACGGGCCAGAATATCGGCGGCAACCATCAGCAGTCCGCCGGTCAGGATCGCCCCCGGCAGCAGTTTTTTGAATCCGGCCCCGGTAAAGATGCGGACGATATGCGGGACCGCCAATCCGACAAACCCGATCACCCCGCAGCAACTGACCGCGACCGCCGTCAACGCGGCAATCGTCAACATCGTCAGCGGTTTAATCACTTTCAAAGGCACTCCGGCCAGATTAGAGGCCCGGTCGCCCAACAGCAACATATCCATTTCCGGCGCGAGTTTATACAGGACTATCCACCCCGTAACCGCTACCGGCGCCAGCAACCAGATATCCCGCCAGGTGATCCGCCAGAATCCGCCCAGCAGCCAGAAAACCAGCGACGACAAGCGTTCATCGGCCAGATAGAGCGCCCCGGACGTCAGCGCGGCGGAAAAGGCGTTGACCGCGATTCCGGCCAGAATCAATGCGGCTGCATCCCATCCCCGGAGTTTGCCGGGGATAAACAACAGCGCCAGTGAAGCTATCCCGAAAACGATACTGAGCGGTGCGGCAAACCCGGTGCCGATAAAAAAACCGGCGACCGCACCCAATGCGGCAGAGTTAACCACGCCAAGCACATGCGGCGAAGCCAGATCGTTGCGAAACAGATTCTGGGTGGCGCAACCGGACGCGGCCAGCATACCGCCAACCATAAACGCCGCCAGCAGGCGAGGTAAACGAATTTCCAGCAATACCGTTTTGGCCGCAGTGGACAGCTCTCCGCCTGACAACAGCGCCCAGAGTTCACCGTAACCGCAATTACCGGCGCCAAGTCCCCAGGATATCAAGAATAACGGCAAAACAGCCGCGGCCAGATATTTCATGTCATACTCCGGCAACGACCTTGACTTTAAAGCGGTCGTCACGGGCGGAAAGATCGAGCGCTTCCTCCGTCGTTAAATGGGAGCCGGCAACATTATTCAAATAACTTTTCGCCAACGCCAGAGCCGCGTCCATTTCTTCATCAGTCGGGCGATTGTAGTTGAGGCCCGGCACCGGAATGTAGCCCATGATATGAAATGGAATCTCACGGTCAAGACCGGCTAGAAATTTCAACAAACCTTCCATTTCGTCAAGCCCGACCAGACCGGGGACAAAGACCATATTCGCCCCCATTTTGATGCCGGCGTCAAAAGCCCTGGCAAAATTATCGTAGATCAGCGTCTTGGGACGGCCGGTCAATTCAAGGTGCAGGTCTTCGCTCCATGCCTTGAACCCGACATTCGCGGCGTCAAGACACTCAAGCGGCAGACGACTGCCGTTGGTGTGGCCCAGCCGGGTTTCCGCCCCAAGAATGTTTTTTGCATATTTCAGCATTTCATCGAGTTCTTTGGCCACGGTCGGTTCACCGCCCATGAAAAACACTTTTTCAGGGCGCAGCGCCAGTAATGTGCCTTTCTGTTCGATTATGCTTAAAAAACGTTCGGGGCGAGGATAGGAAAACCCCGGTTTACCGTCCGCGCCACTTTTCAGTTTATAACTGCAGAAAGGGCATTTGAAAGTACAGCCCCAGTTGTGAAGCGTGGCGAATTGATATTTCTCGTTCCAGGTGATTCTGTAGAAAGACATGTTATTACCTCATGTGTGATTTTAAATATTTTATTGCTTCCAACGGGGCCAAGCCCTCGACGACCAGACGCCGGTTTACCGGATAGATACGTTTATTTTTTGCCGCCGGGGTGGACGATATGCCGGGACGCGCGGCTATTTCTTTCGGGTCACCGAACCCTTCGACATAAAAAATAACCTCTGGCGATTTTTCGATGACCGTCTCCAAACTGACCAGGCCGCTTTTATCAACGATATTTTGTCCCCCGGCAGCCCTGACCAGGTCGCCAAGGTAGGTTTGATCGCCGGAACATTTACCTTCTGAATAAAGCTCAAAATAGACCAGCACCGGAGTAGAGTTTGAATTGGCGGCCAATGTTTTTAATTTTGTTTTGAACTCAGCAGCCAGTTTTTCCGCCTCTGGATGCCTGCCGGTCAGTTTGCCTATTTGCCTGATCAAGCCGGGATAACCGGAAAGCCGGATGCGTTTCACCGTTTCCACCCGGAGGCCTTTCGTTTGTAAAACTTTTGCCAGCGCAACCTGATAATACCAGATTATCGCGGTATCGATGTTTAGATCAACGATTTTTTCCCGGGAAACCGCACTGCCCTTACCGATCACCGGCGGTATGTTTTTGCCGGCGGCGATCTTGCCGTATTCATCGATGGCAGCCGGAGGACTTCCCAGCCGGGTCATAATATGAGTGGCGGCGGCGGACAGAGAGAGGATGCGTTCCGGCTTTTTAACCGGTTCCGCGCCACAAACAACAACCGATAAAAGAAGCAGTAATGCATACAGGCATTTCATCAGATCGTGCCGTCCCATTCATTCAACAAATCCCAGAAACGGTACGGCGTTGATTCAAATTGCAGACAGGTCACGTGCCCGTCACCGAATACCGCATTGAATCCAAGCGAACTGGCGGTATGGCGGAACGATAATTTTTTACAAAAGCCACCGGTCACAGCCAGCTCGTCGTTGTAATAATCTATCGCCGGTGCCGCAATTGTAGTTCCGATATAATATGAGCCGGCATCCGCCACACAGATAAATTCAGACGGTTTCCGGATTAAATTAGCTTTGACCCCATACCATAGCTTGTAGGCTTTGTCAGTTTCATGCCCTTTGGAATAACACTGGTTGATCCCGTAACTCAGGCTGTTGGTATCACTGGTACTGTAAACGACCCGTTTGTCGGCCGTCCTGGCATCGGACGGACAGACAAATACATTGCCGGAAAGCTTTTCGCTCTTTTTAGTGAGATATGATTCCATCAGGTCCACCCAGCGGGTTCCCGAAGCGCTGACCGGAGGAGTAAACTTCCAGTCCGCGCAATAACTGAAATGAGCCAGTCCAAACTGTTTAAGGTTGCCCGCGCAGTTTATGGTTTTCGCTTTATCCCTGGCCTTATTCAGCGCCGGCAGCATCATACCAGCCAGAATAGCAATAATAGCAATCACCACCAGCAATTCTATTAATGTAAATTTTCTCTTCATGAAACCTCTCCTTCTAACAAATTAATAAAACAAAATAAGAAACGACGCACCAACTGAGTAGCGGATTTTTTTAAAAAATTAATATACAGCAAAAAATTAACAAAATGTAACTATCGAACAACCATGAACACTATAAAAATACGTCTTTTTCCCAAACTGCAACTGAAGTCTCAAAAACAAATCAACTAACAGTAAAGAACTTACATCTGGTATGGTTTTAATATTACATTTTAGTAATTCGTAATACTATAATCCCAAAAAAGAGTAAAACAAGGTATATGGAAAGAAAAAATCAGGAAATATGCTCGCCGGTGGTACTCATGGAAATATCGACGTTCAGAACCCCGCGCAACTGTCGAATGGAATTAACCAGACTTCTTATATTATCGCCCTTCCCCTTGATCATGATTACTTCCAGACAGATTTCATGACTCAAATGCAGGTGAGTAGAAGCAAGAACCTGTTCGCCGCAATGATGCTGAAGCTCAACCAGCTTTTCCGTCAAGCCGCGTTGATGATGATTGTAAACCAGGGTAACCGAAGCGACGACTTCATGGCCGCTTTCCCATTGTTCACTGATAATCCGGTCGCGAATCAGATCCCTGATATATTCGGAACGGTTTTCATAACCGCTTTCATTCACCATTTCAGTAAGTTTATCCAGCAGTGAATCTTCCAACGACAAGCTTATACGAACCAATTCAGACATTTAAAAATCTCCGGTAATTTGAGTATTTTACCGGGTAATATATCCCGGGTTCGGGCTCTTGTAAAGTCAAAAACCACACTTAACCGGACAAACAAACAAGAAGATACCAATATTCAGGCAATGTTTAATTTCGTATGATTCGCAGGCGCAAGCTCCGACATAATTATTTCAATGATGTCGGGGGCAACCGGCATTGCGTGTAAATTTTCACAAACATTATCCATAACAGTTTTGTCATCGGGCAGGATAATCCGGTTTTCCCGCAGACCCCGGATTATTTCAGATACCGGTTCCGAAAATGCGTCTTCAGTTTTTTTCCAATACGGCAACTGCTCCAGGCGGGCGCCGAAAAAGCCGTTTTTCAAGGGAGGCGGCTCCGCTTCGTTAATAAAGTGATTATCCTCTATCCGGGATGATTGGCCGTGTCGCAATTCAAAATCAACCGCAGCCTGTTTTAGACGGTCAAGTACGTTTTTAAAGTCGGGGCAAACAGCAAGATTGTTCATTTCATCCGGGTCATCGTTCAGATGATACAACTCATCCCGTCCTCCTCCGCAATAAGAATGAATATACTTATACCCCTGCCCCACCGCCGCGACATAGCGTTCATGTTTGGCAGTGTCAGTATAAGTATCGCCGCCGTGATGAAAGCATATTATCCGATCATCAGGCATTGGAGCAAGCAAGGATTCGCCGATCATATCCGCCGGAATGTCATCAATACCGGCAATATCGAGAATTGTCGCGGTAACGTCCCAGTCGGTAACCGGGATTTCAGAAAAGGTTCCCGGCGTAAAACCGCTTCCAACGGCGATCATCGGAATTCTCGCGGAAGCATCATAGGCACAAAACTTTTGATACATATTACGGTCACCAAGCATTTCGCCGTGATCGCTCATAAAGAAAATATAAGCGTCATTCATCTTACCCGCGGCCTCAAGCGCATCAAGCAGTCGTCCGATATGCCGGTCAACAAATTCACACGAGGCATAATAAGCCTCTTTTATTTCACGAATATCCTGCGGGAGCAAAGCCGCATACGGAGAGTTTTCCGGAGCGGGGACAGTTTCCGGCAGCGACGCATCACGGTATTTGTCAAGATAACTTGCCGGTATCGACCACGGCGGATGCGGGTCTATCCAGCTTGACATCATACACAACGGACGGCCCTGATGCTGATTAAGAATCCCAATGCTTTTATCCGCCACCCATGATGTTCCATGATGCCTTTCCGGAATCGGCGTTTTCTGGGGAGAGTGATAGAGCAACGAACGAACTCCGTGCATACTCAGGACATCGTCAATCCCGTTGGCCAACAGGTATTGAGTATAACAGTCGCTCTCAATCGCTTCCGGAATCTCTTCCATCAGGTACAGTTCCTCCCAGCCGCGTTTTTCGGTCGGGGGATAATGGTGCATCTTACCGACCGCAACAGTCCGGTAGCCCTGTTTGCAGAGCATTTCCGGAAAAGTTTCGAGCTTGCGGGCGGCGGGACGGTCGGCATTCACCCAGTAACCATGATATTTGGCGCTGCGCCCGGTAAGGAAATCGGTTCTTGCGCTCATACAAACCGGGGACGAACTGTAAGCCGTTTTCATCGTGCAGCCACGCTGTCGCAACCGATCCAGATTAGGCGTATGCACAAGCGGGGAAAACAGCGTATTCCAGCGTTGCTGATCGGTATATATAATAAAGATATCGGGTAATTGTTTCATATGATATATCGTTTGTCCCGGTTTATCTGCACTGGATTTGAAAAGAGTCTATGATGCCGACAAAACCTTTCTCTCCGCCGGACAAATGCGTTCCGCGTCGAACAAATGCTCCGACACTGGTATGAGGATTGGATTTATGCAACAAAGCATGCGACAGCTTGACCGAACCGAGAGATTTGCCGTTCACGTAAATCTTGAGATAATCCAGACTGTTTTCAACCTCAACGACATAATGCTGATTATTTTTCAACGCGTAACGGGTGGAAATTTTGTATCGCTTCTTGTCCCCCGGAATCCGGGTCGACGCCATAAGCCGGCCATCGCGCAAAAGAGTCAGGTTGACGGAGTCCGGGTTATCCAGAATACACTGCGGCTTTCCGTTGCCGATCGCGGTCGGGGTCAAACCTATTTTAATACGATATTTGCCACGGGGAATCAGGCACGGTTTAAACTGAATCAGGTCATTTCCGTCAAAGTAGAGCTTTCCGTCTTTCCGGGTCGGTACCTGTGAGTCGCTATAGCGTCCGTCCCTTTCAAACGAACCGCCTAATTCCCCGTTGAAATCATTATCCGAGAGGTCATAGAGGATGCGGCCGGGGCGGTTGAAATCCAGAGTGACGTCCTTAACCGGATTAGCGGAAGGAACAATAACCGGCAGGGAACGATATATTCGGTTTTCAGCATCCAAAGCGCGAAGAAAGTATATATTTTCGCCCATATCACCGGATGATTCAAGCCTGATACTTCCCTCGCAATTATTACTGTCCAGATTTAACGGAAAGCCCACCGGCTTCTGTTCCATATAGACTTTCAGCATCATGGTTTTATAGAGCCGGCATTCAAGTACCTTTTTGTTTTTCAGTTCACTGCAGGAAAATTTTAGCGTTTTATTAACTTTAGGGAATTCCAACGTAAAATAAGATTCATCATTTAATTCCGCTGCGAACTGGAACTCGTTATGCATGCCGTAATACTGCAAGGTCCAGGTTACTTTATCCGGGTAATTCTGCTTGACTATCCCGGCTGTTTCATTGGTAAAGCACAGAAATGAATCAAGGATTTTTGCATTATGCGCGGTCAGAATCATTTTTTTATTTTCCGAGCGCATGTATTTATCCGAATACGGCATATCCCATCTCAAGCATATTGTTTTAACTGCTTTGGAGTTGGAGGCGAGTTTGCGTAATTTATTCTGATAAGCCGGCTCGTAAACCGGTTTGTAATTTTTGATAATTTCCAGACGTTTGATCTTGGCCGGATTTTTTATCAGGAAATCAGCCTCATGTTTACCGTCGACGTTAAATTTGACCGCTTCCGGCTGCATTGTTTTTGCCAACGAAACATGATAGGAAAAAGGATGATTCAACCTTGTCCCCCGTACCGGAGTAAAAATGCTTGCATAGCGTTCCTTCCCGTCAATTTCCACATAGGGAACAATCACCTTCGCATTTTTGAATAAATCCGGCTTCAAGGTCAGCGTATACGCTTTGGCGTCAGTATTTTCAAGCCGCAAATTTTTGGCAGCATAGAGAAGTTTGCCTTTTTCGTCCCTGATAACAATTCTGACATTGACCGAATTTTTCTGTTCAGTCGGCAGATGCAGGAGTTCAAGCATATAATCCTCTTTGGACAAAATTTCTCTTCTGGAACTCAAATAAAGCCCCGGTGATTCAACGTAAAACGCCTTCTTTTTGCCGAGTGAACCGTAATACCGACACAAATCGTACAACACATATGAGTTCATCATCGAGGGTTCGATATTGTGATTCTCACTGAAATCGTTCCAGCTTTCAATAATCAGTCCCTGGGACCGGGCCTTCCAGGCCAACTCCATTGTTTTCCGGAACTCCTGAGTGCCGCATTTGTCGATCATGCTGCCTTTTTCTTTACGCCAGTGGCCACTTTTCGAGGTTAGAACGATTCCTTTCTTTTGACCTGTTTCTTTCTGGATTTGTTTTCTGGCTTTTTCGGCAAGATCAAGCACCTCCAGAGTTGCATCGTAACCGCCGCCCCAGATAAAGATACCGTCATAGGCTTTCAGGTAATCATATACTGTTTTCAGTTTTTTGAATTTAATATTGACGGCCTGGAAATAAATAACCGGATCATAGCCCTTTCTCTTCAATTCCTCTCTAATCCGGGTGAACAGTTCCGGTTCAAAATTTCTCGCGGCGAAAATCCACAGCAACGGGCGTCCGTCTACATGATAAAACAGGTCCGGATATTTTTTAGCGTAATCCAGCAGGCTGATAAGGTAGGATACGACGTTGCGCCATTTTTTATGGTCGGCATCCCAGCGTTTCAGGATCAACGGAGAAAAATTTCCCATTAAAATAATTTTCATCCCGGCATTGCGCACCGCCTTATCGTCGGTGTAAAGCTCCATGCCCTTCTCGATCACCACGGCGCTGGCGCCGGCTTTTTTGATGACTTCAAGTTCTTCAGCCAAAGTCATATCAGGTTTAAACAGCGTTTCATCGGCGAAAGCGAACAGGGCATTTCTGGACAATCTGCCGGTATGCCAGACACTCATCCTGTGCATAATGATCGGCACGGAAAATCGGGCATCATCAGGGCTTAAAAGTTTTTCCTCTGTTAATTTTTGCGCGTTACAAGTCCATGCGAAAACAAGCGACATCAATAATAGTGTTATTCTCATATCAGTGTATCAATCATTAGGGTTTACGGTGAACATTCCCCAGGGCTGATTGTAGTTGACAATCGCGCCTTGAACTTTCGGGGAATAGTAGTTGACGGTTTCAGCATGCATATCGGCATAAAGGGTATTGAACATTTTCATCCCCTTGCCGTCATGGAAAAAACCGATGTGGCTGGATGTGGGATTGGTGTTCGAACTGATTGAAGAATAAGAACTGCCGCCAAAATAGTTATCGACAGTAGGCACATGCTGCAACCGCTCCATTAAATACGCGGTCCCGGACGGCTTGGGAATGCGAACCCCTTTCTGGGAATAATAGACGGTCCCTATCGTCCAGACTATCCCGCGGCGCTCGGGCCTTGTATCAACCATATTGCGCCCGGCATTTATCGCATAAGAACGAGTACTCCGTTTGGGGTCCTGCGTGCGTGCGACCCGGTCGGACGGACAACGGAAGTTCCCTTCACGTTTTGATTTACCGGCCGCCCTTGGACCGCCGATAACATATTCAACAATATTTGTATCCCATTTCGTGCCGGTAGCCGACCCGGTCGGATTAGTTGGAAAGAACCCGTCGTTATCATCCATATATGCCGCTGTTCCGAGGCCAAGCTGCTTCAGATTGGAGACACATTGAATTTTATAGGCGTTCTCCCTGGCCATGCCGAGAGCCGGCAAAAGCATACTGGCGAGAATGGCTATGATCGCGATCACCACCAGTAATTCAATAAGCGTGAAGAATTCTTTTTTCATTTCAGTCCCTTTCCTGCTAAATGATCAAGCTTATTTTTCTTTAACGCGATAAATTTATATCAAGAAAGCCTCAAATAGTTCAAAACGGTTAAGAACCGCAGTCGACATGTTTGCTGCTGACGACACAATTTCTATTGTCCGTAATATTAAAATAATACGCCTGTACCTTTTCCGGCAAAATGGCTGACGCACTTTGCTCCCGGCTGTTTAATTCAGCCTCCTTCGTCAACCAGCGGCGCATCCGCCAGGGGCCGCTGTCTTTTGTGTAAAGCAGCGTGGCTTTCTTAATTGGAACCTTGCTGACATATTTGATCGAAACTTTTTTGCCGTTCCGCTGTTGAGAGATAACTTTCGGCAATGGCGGTGTTCCTTTTGTTATGCTGTCGGCAAACACGGTGATTTCGTTCGGGTCCCCGGCCGGCGGATGGGCGTGACGCATTCGTAACTGCATGCTGATATTGACGTCACCTTTTGCGCTGTTATAGGTTTTCTGCCAGGAACCGGGACGGAAATGCTTATCATTTGTCCCGTCAACAAACAGCATCGGCATCCCCGCGAAACCAACATATTGCGACGGGTCCCAAAGCTTCAACCATTTATATACGTCAGCCGGAGCCATCTTCTGAAAATTATTTTCCTGCCAGTGAGAGTCTTCACCAAGAAACCCGCACCCGTATACAGGTGCGACAAAAGCAAATCGATTATCCACGCCCGCTACGATTTCAGCAATAATCCCGCCCCATGAGATACCGGTCATGCCGACACGTTTACTATCGACCTCCGGCAGTGATCGCAGAAGAGAGTTCCCCAGAACAACCGCCGCAACGGCGTGATACATCCATTGATCTTTTACCGGTTTGTTCACATTGGCAAAATCACCCCATCCCCTGGGGCCGCCGTCTTTATGGGTTACGCCTTTGGGCAATTTGTTGCGGGGATTGATTTGCGCCGGGGTGCAACCGCAGGTATCCATAGCTATAACCGCATATCCACGCTGAAGCCAAAGTTTCGCCCAGTATTTGAACGCGGTACCGCCGCCGCCATGCACAAGTACGATCCCCGGAACTTTCTCTCCCGGCTTATGTCCGGGAACGCCGATCCAGGCAAACACCCGGGTGTTCTTTCCCTTATACGGAACGCCGTCATAAAAGACCGGCTTTAATCCGTCTGAAGCCTGCAGTAATGCGTTTTTAGTTTTCAACTCATAAGTCCGGGGCGCTTGGGATAACTCATCCAGGTTCCACATGGTTTGCTTGTTACCTGATGGAACAGGAATCGGAAATACCTTTGGCACGGCGTAATTTGTGGTTGCGGCGGTAATAGAGCATAACGCAAACAGTTTTTTCAGATTACTAAAAGGTGAGGCGATGGCAATAAACTTCATTTAATACTATCCCGAACAGTTACAGGTTAAAATTAAAAATCAACTAACTGGATTTCTCTGTAACTATTATATTTCGGAATAAATACTCCTGCAACAGATGTCGCGAAGAAAATGGAAAAAACCGTCTGAATAATTCTGAATATTCATGGATTATTCATCACCAGGGACAAAGCGTGCGTTTGCCACAACGATTATATCTCGCGACAAAGGCCTGCCTTCAATTATCCCCACAAGCTCTTCAACGGCAAGTTTAGCGGTAAATTCCGCTCCCATATCAATAGTTGCCGGACGCGGGTACAACCCCAGTAAATAATGCTGTTCCCGGCAACATGAAATAACTCTTGGCACCGGAATATTATTCATGGTCAGATACCTGTAGAAGATCGCCGTCAAACGGTCCTCTACACAAAAAACACCATCATATTGTCCTATGTTGCTTTTATCGAAAAGCTTGAACGCGTGCGCCTCCACTTTGCGGTTGTAGGAATATTCAAATTTTTCATCTACATGCTCCATGACGAACAGACGGTCGGCCTCGATTGAACGGGTAAACATGACAAAATTAAACCCCTGCTCACGTAAAACCACTCCCGGATTGGCACTGTTTACCGTCAGCAGCAAAGGCTTTTTAACATCGTGTTCCAGTAAGTATCTGGCGGCAATTTTTCCCGCCTGCTCATTACCCGCCAGAGTTTCAGATTCTCCGGATTCAAGAAAATGAGAGTTAAGCCAGGCATGGGGCACCCGGCTGATAAGAGCATTGAGTGATTGATCATCACTGGTAAAACCGGCAATAAGAATACCGGAAATTTCTCCCCGGTTGAATTTCGCCTGAATATCAATCCAGTTAATATCCCCGCAGAAGATCATCAAAGAATAGTTGCTGCCCATGCTTTTGACGATACTTTCAATCTTGCGCATCAGAATATTGGGATTTAAAAAAGTACTGTTTAGCATTAACAGGCCAATTGAGCGCTTGATCGAACGTTTCTTTTTTTGTTTTGTGCGTACAGAGAAGGCATGGTCATCGATCAGCTGCATCACCGCTTTACGTTTTTCGTCGCTCACCCCCGCGCTTCCGTTAATGACCCGTGAAACAGTCGATTGAGAAACTCCGGCCATTTTGGCTATTTGATTCATATTCATTTGCAGTCACCGTAATTTATTCATAATTTTCTGAATTTTTAAACGAATATTCATAGAGTATATTATACAGGAATTTCTGAATAAAACAATAGAGCCTTCTCAAACACTCAATCCATTAACCTCCTTAATTTGCTTTTTTATATAAAACAAGTATTATATAAAAATGTACGATAAGGAGGACAATCAATGAAAGAGATTGACACGCTGCATATCACCAGCGGAGATTGTGCTGGAAACCTTCTGGCGAAATCAAGAATACCGGGTGAAGTATTTGTCTGGCACGACATCATGTACGAGGGGCCGCGTAAACCGGGCTGGCCGGATGAAGCAATCCTTGCCGCCAGAGCCGAATTCATCGAACACGACACAGGTGGAGGAATCGAGCGAAAACATGTTCTTTCCACCTTGAGAAATCAATATAACAAGCTTGCCGGCGCCGCCCGTTACAAACACATAATTCTGTGGTTCGACGCCTGTCTGTTCGACCAGTCAATGCTGGTACATATCCTTACCTGTCTTTGCCTCAAAAAAATTAAACATGCGGAACTTGTCTGCATTGACAGCTTCTCCGGCATTGAGCCGTTTAACGGCCTGGGGCAACTGGACGCGGCGGATTTTGCCTCTATTTATGATCTGCGCGACGAGATAACCGGAAAGCAGTTCAAGTTTGCCAAGAAGGTTGACGGTGCGTTGGCGGCAGCCGATATAAATACTTTAACTGAAATAGCCCAGATGCCAGTGGCCCCCCTGCCCTTTGTCCCGGCCGCAATCAAGCGTTTTCTGCGCGAACAGCCCGACCCGGTAACCGGAATAGGACAACTTGAACATCTGGCGCTGGAAGCTATCAGGCAAGGCTGTGATAATCCGGTTGAAATATTTAAAAGAGTTGCGGCAACCGATTCCAAACCGCAATATTGGGGCGACACCACTTTGTGGACGAAAATCAACTCACTGGCGGATCATGACCTGATCATCATCAATGGTCCTGCGGAACGACTGCCGCAATGGGTTAGCAAACTGGATCTGAACTCATTCAAGATAACAGCTCGATAAAAGATTTATTTGGAACCGAATATTGTTGTTTTCAAAGGAACCGTCTTGTCTATATTCAGACTTAGTTCAGGTAGTTTTTCGCTTCCCTTATCCGTCCTGATATATGACTTTCTAGCCTGATCGTAAACAAACGGCAGCGGTTTTACCGGGGAGCCGTCTATCTGCATTTTGACTTCAAGACGTCCCCTATCGGTTGCTAAATTAAGCCTGGCCCATTTATATTCAAAATCCTTCAAAGCTTCGGCGGCAAGATCAAGCTGTGTATATTCAGCCGCTCCTTTATCTATACCGTTCAGCAGACTACCGGTCTTGGCCAGAGTAAGTTTATTGCCTTTTTCTGAATCAGTATGCAGGAAGCCGGACTTTAGAATCAGCCCTTTGCCATTATATTGAAGCGGGAGTCGCCCGGATAAAGTCCCGGAGCCGCTGCCATCGGCAAATCCAAGCTGTCCCAGCAAGTTCGCCAGGCCAATACCGTCACAGAAAAGTAGCAACCGGGATGACCGGGGATCTGAACCCAGTCGCAATGCATTGGAATACAGTTTACCGCCACACCATTCAGCTGCAAATTGCTCGATCAGCAAAATATCAGGCGATTCAATCTGAAAATTTAGTTTACCATCTTTCAGAGAGAGAATTCCGGCTTTAAGACTTTTAAACCTTATTTCCTGAGACGGTTTACTGGTAAACTTATTCAGATCAGTAATCTCTATTTGGCCATTTATCCCGTCAATAGCCAAATCAGCATCCTGTTTTTTAAGCAAAGCTTCGTTTACTGAAATTGTAGCTGATGAATGCATTTGTCCATCCCGACACGAAACTTCAGCTCGGCCGGAACATTTCCCGGTTATCTCAACCCCTTCCAAACCAGGAAAAATTTTACCCGGCAGAAACGGGGTTACCTGTTTAAACTCCGGCATTAACGCCCCAATTTGGAAACTCCGGAAGTCCGGCCAGTCGCAATGCGCAGAAACCCCAACGTTCATGCGCGGCAGCAAGTAACCGCTTAAGGCCCCACTGATAATCGCTTTGTCTCCGGCTAATCGAACTTTTGAATCGAAATTACCGATATTTTGACCTTTCCACACCAGTTTATTAATACGTAGCGTCCCTTTCGTTTTATCTTTGCCGGCATAAGGCAGACGCAGTTCCACGCCGCTGATTTTCAGTTTATGCTTATCACTGACGACAGATCCTCGATAACATGACAGCTTACCGGAAAAAGCACCATTGCCATATAAAGCTGAAAGTTGCATTTCCGGCACAGCATAGTTACACTCAGCAGTGGATAATTTTATATCTTTTGCTTTTACAGCACAGTTAAGGTTAAGTTTGTCGAGATTGCCGTATGCATCCATATTCCAGGAAATCAATCCTCCGGAGAGTTTCCGCTTGCCGGCTGCGGCGTTAAATCCGGTCGTCAAAAGGTTTCTGGCGGAACTATGACTGCGCCAACTGCCGTCGTAATTATAATGAGAACCTATCTCAAGCGCCAGTTTTACCGGAGAAGATAGAACCGCACCTCCAAGTGCCCCAACTATCCGGCTGGCAGCCATCGTCTCGATTTTCAGTCTGTTTTCCTGGACATCAACCGAACTGTCAATAGAGGTAAGTTCAAGCGGCAATCCGGCATCAACCGCAAACCCCGTCATGTTTACCTGGAATTTATCATTACGGCCAAAAGCGGCGATCACCGCTTTTTTTCCGGTGTTTTTCAGGGTCATGCCATTATATTTCAGAGACAGGTCATCAAAGTCACAATCAAGTTTTAAATGTTTGAGCTTAAAAGGTTCAAATCCGCATAACGCTTTAAAATCCATATCGGCTGAACCACGAAGCAAAACACCTGGCGGCAGTAAATCTGTAAAACGTTCAAGAGCAAGAGCAGCCTGACCGGTGAGGGATAAATGCTTGTCTGGAAAATTAATTTTTGCGGTAAACTCGATCGGGTTGCTGCGGGGAAAAAGTTTGCCGTAAACCACACATTCCTGAAAGTTATCACTCTGGGAAGTGACCGCCAGACTGAATGGCAACCGGAAAGACTTGCGGCCGTTCTCCAGAATAAATATCCCGTTTTCAACTTTGATCCAATCAAGCTTGTGCTTATGTTTCGACTCAAATGCAGCGAAAGAAACATTCCCGACTTGAGGAAAATTTATTTTCCCGTCTTTAACGACACACTTCAGCGATACACCGCTCAAAGTCAGATTTTCAATGTGGACAGTATCGCGAAACAGCAAATCCCAGGGAGAATAGTCAACTCGAACCGACGAAACCTCAACCGTGCCGCCCCCCTTGTTCCATAAATAGATATTGCCAATATCTGCCCCGGTCAAGCCAACACGCCTGATCTTGGCGTCGGAAATATCAAACGGCAGTTTGGCGGCTATATCAGGCAGGATCTCATTCTGGATGTATTGCGGTAAAAAATTGACCGCATACATCAGCAGACACAGCATCACCAGCAGCAAGAAATTAATCCAGATAAATAAACGACCGTATTTCTTCTTAAAAATGTTTTTGACTTTCTCAAGCTTTTCTATAAATTTCAGCATTATGTTCCCTCATTGATAATTGTATTTTGCATTATACTCTACCTTAACATGAAAGTCAAATAGACTACCTTACTTTACCAAAGGCAATTCATTCCACCGGGTCAAATAGTTAGGTGACAAGTGATCCTGCTTCATTTGCCAGGGCTTGATCACCCCTTCTGCCAAATGAAAAACCGTTCCGCGTCCAAATGCCTGATTTATCCGGTCAACCGCGGCATTCAAATTACTTAACCGGGGTGAATCCGCCTCGCTGAATAGCGACTGCTGAACTATAGAATTATCAGCCAGTCCCCAGAGTATGATACCGCATTTTTTATATCTTTGTTCGGGAATATAAATACCCGGCAGCGCCGTAATACAATACCTTGCTATCGTTTCCGTCGCATCAGAAGGTTCCGGGAAGTTGATCGAAGCTTCTATCGTTTTAACGTTTTTATGGTTCCCTCCGGGTTTATCGCCATAATATTGCAGGTAAATCGTTGCTCCGTTTGCCACGGAACGTTCATTTCGAAGCTTAACCGCCGCCAACGCCGCGTAATGCATCATAGCCTCCTGCAAATCAGCATATGCCGTTACCGGATGGCCAAATGAACGTGAAACGGAAACGCTATGACGAGTTTCTTGATTGTCTTCACCCCCAACCGCCGGTTCGCCACGAAGCTCAAACACAGTACGCAAAAGTGTTACGCTGAAATTCTTTTTGATAAACTTATCATCCATCCGAATCAGTTGCAGTGCATTGGCAATTCCAAGCGTATAGAGCTTTTTTGCGGTACGCCGCCCCACGCCCCAGATGTCTTCGACCGGAGTATGCTCAAGTATTTCAGTAGCGTCGTCCGGCATTAGAAAGCTGCCGCCGCCACCTTTGGCAAGATGATTAGCCAACTTAGCCAGAGTTTTTGTCTTAGCGATTCCTACTCCAACTGGAAGCCCGGTATATTTACCGACCCGGTGCCGTATTTCAACTCCGGCTTTTTCCAAAGATGATCTTGAGCGCAAATTCAATAAAATAAATGCTTCATCAATTGAATATACTTCAACCTCAGAAGAAAATTCACCCAGTATCGACATTACCCGGGCCGACATTGCACCGTATAAAGCGTAGTTTGATGACTTTACTTCAATTTTATACTTTTTTGCCAGAGGCTTAAATTCAAAATAAGGCATTCCCATCTTGATGCCCAGTTGTTTTACTTCATTGGAACGCGAAATAACACAACCATCATTGTTTGATAAGACAACCAGAGGAACGTTTTCCAACGCTGGACAAAACACTCTTTCACAGGATACATAAAAGTTGTTGCAGTCAATCAGCGCAAACATCTTCAATTACTCTTGATTTGATGAATAACCGATGTTACAACCCCGAATATTTTCAGCTCCTGCTCCTCTGAAAAATGAATAGGCGAATAATCTTTGTTGGCCGCTTCAAGCCAGACAGGTCCTCCATTCCGACGCAGATATTTTACCGTGAATTCGCCATCCACCGAGGCTATGACAATATCCCCGTTCTCAGCATCAAGTGAACGGTCAACCACCAGAATGTCGCCGCTGAAAATACCGGCGTCGCGCATGGATTCACCGGCGGCACGAACAAAATACGTCGCTGCCGGATGCCTGATCAATAACTCATTCAGGTCCAGCGCCTTTTCAATATATTGTTCGGCCGGGGAAGGAAAACCGGCCTCGACCTTTGATGCAAACAGCATCGGCTGCAACTTGTCTTCAACTTTATTCTTGATCATTCAGACTCTTTCCGCTTTAATGCCGTATCAAATAAAATACAGCTCAGGGCGGAAAAAGTCAATCATGCTGCAATATGTAATTATAGGCCCAGTCATCCCATTCGTCTTTGACACCTATCCCCGGTAGGTCTCCATAATTTTTATAGATGACCATTCCCTTGAAATGATTAAACATTTCATCGACTCCGGCTTCGATCAATTTCCGGTCACCAGTAGGCATAATCTTCTGAATATCAATTGGACTCCACAGCACCGCGTTATATTTCCGCAATTTTCCAGACAGCCATGCCATATCATATATTGTCGGCTGATCAAACTGGAAACAATCCACCCCGGCCTTGAGCAACGGCTCAACAATTTCCGTATTTTGCCCGCATGAATGCATCATTACCTTCATTCCAAGTTCATGCGTCAGGCCAAACAGGCGTGCATACAAGTCACCGAAATAGTCATGCCACATTTCAGGAGAAAACAACAACCGGTTTTGAGTTCCCATATCTTCGCAAAACATTATAGCATCCGCCCCGGCCTCACCGGCAGCACGAATAAGATTTTCAAATATTTTCGCGACTCGCTCGTGCAGTATTTTCAACTCTTCCGGATATAAACACATATCCATCAGATAAATTTCCAGTTTACGCAAATAACGGCAGCTGTTGAATACCCAGCCTGTCATTCCAGCAACTCTAAAACGGTCTGGAAATTCAGCAAAACCTTTGCGATAAGAAGCAACAGCGGTTTCATAATCGAATTCAGGCAGCTTCAAATCATCGAGTTGACTCCAATCTTCCAGAACCGGCTTACACACCTCGCCGGCCTGACAGCCTTCAGTCATTCGTACCCAAAGGTTACCCCATATATCATTGTAAAATTCCTGTTCGCCTTCAATCCAGCGTTTATGAACATAACCAACTGGTTCACCCGGCCCGGCTCCCACAAAATCATTAATACGGTCGCGGCTGAATGTCATGCCTGGACGTGGTGTTTCCTGATGGGCAAATATTGCTTTTATTATTTCTCGAGATGTCATTTTATTCTCCATATTTGTTAAATAATGTCTACATTAATTATATAATAACCAATTTTGAGCAAATTAAAATAGTTGAAATTGTCATTTATTTAGCATATATTGTCATATACACAAATATTTATTGGAATGAGGTAATATGAATAGATATGATTTTTGTTATATTCGTAATTCTTTTGAAAAGAAGAAGCCGCAATTGTTAGGAATAACCCGGAACGGAAAATCATATTTCTTTCAACTTGAAACTTTTCACCGCGATCAATACATTTCACCGTCAAAAAACATTCCACGGTGTCATGCGCACAAAGTATTCCATATAGTCATGTACAACAAAAACTCTCCTGATACAAATATGCGAATCAATGATGAGTATGTTGGAGTCAAATCAGGCTCTGTTGTTTGTCTACCTCCCGACTTACCTCATATTTTTCAACCAATGAAATCAAGTGCTCTATATAACGAAATTACATTCAGTTTAGTTGATATGTTCGGCAATCCCTTATCAGGATGTGACTTCTCTGAATTATTTGAATTATGGAGTGGCCGTCAATATCAATCTATCGACCACGTTTTTACTCCTTCAGGAACCTTGCATTATGCTTTATTGCAACACTATCAGGAAATCGGCGACACATTAAGGAATAACGCGACTGACTTATTACCAGCGCTTGGAGCGATCACAAAAATGATGATTACTCTAATGGAACACATATCCGGAGTTGAAGAAGATACTGACCTGCGTCTACTTCGAGCTAAAGCATATATTGAAAATAACTATCTAAACAAAAAATTAACTCTTCCCGGGATTGCCAGGCATGCAGGAATGTCACCTGAACATTTCTGCAAACAGTTCAAAAAGGAATTTGGAGAATCTCCATTCATGTTTAGGCAAAAACTCAGAATGAATGCCGCAAATCAACTTCTGGCAATTTCTGAACTGCAAATAACCGAAATAGCGTACCGTCTTGGATTCAGTGACATATACGCCTTTTCCCGAGCATACAAAAATTACAATGGAACATCTCCTGCAAAAAACCGATAAAAACACAATTAACACAATACAACTAATTAACAATTAACTTTTTAGAGTTTTTTATTAAATTACATGTTATTTAAATTTGGATTTCACAAATTCCGTCATATATTAATTGTAACAATTCACCCCTGGAGGACCTTTTATGAACATCTCGCGCATGAAACTCAGCGATCAGGGCTGCTATTACCACCTCTATAACCGGATTGCCGGAATCAGAGGCGTACATCCCTTCGACGACAGCGATAAAGAATACGGCTTCCGTTTACTCAAAAATCTGAGTGAATATTTTCTGGTAGAAATCATCTCTGCCGCCTGGATGGGCAACCATTTTCACCTCGTAGTCTACGCTCCCGGTCCGGACGAACTGCCGGATACAGTCGACATCGCCGCCCGCCATAACTCCTACTACAATAAAATGCGCCGCAACCTGACCTATGCCGGCTCACAACTTCCCCGCCTCGATCCTCACGATACAATCAAGTGTCGCGAAACCGGACTTAAAATGATCGACATCAGCTGTTTCATGCGCGCCCTGCAACAACGCTACACCGTCGTTTTCAATAAAAACCGTAACCGCATCGGACACCTCTGGGCCGACCGTTTTAAAAGCGTGATCCTCGATAAACAGGATTCCCTGGAAACCTGCGTTATGTACGTGGAACTCAACCCCGTTCGAGCCGGCCTGAAAAAAAATCCGGCCGATTATCAGTTCACCACCTGGGGACGCTACTGCGGCAGCGGGCAACATATGTTTTACGATAATTTCGTCAGACATCTGAAACAAAATATTCGCACTGCCGGCGATCCGACTCAATGGTCCGACAATGAACTTTTTGCTTATTTTCGAGGCGAGTTAGCTCGAATTATCGCGATGGAGTCCGGCGCCGATACCGAGGAGATACACCAGGCACAACAACAAGCCAGACGCAACGAATCAATGCCGATCCGCTTCCTGCGCCGCACCCGACACTTCACCGATGGAGCAATTATCGGCTCAAAACAGTTTATCCGTGAAATAGGTGTGATGTTTGAAAATCCGGAACGAGTCAAACAAAAACAATTAAGCCGAGGCCTCAGTCCCACCGGAGACCCCATCTACTGCTTCCGAAAACTCCAGCGGTAAGAACAGAACATTCATTATGTTTTAGAATTTACTGTTTTTTTTACAAAATACTTTCAAAACCATGGAACATAAAGTATATTCCTTATAATTGAATATCGTTTACAACAATAACTGTGGGTGGGAATAATATGGATAAGGCGATATCAACATACGGCGCAGCTGAGCTTGATATGCTGGGACCAGTAGAAGCTGGCGCTTTCACAACAATTAAATATATTTATACGGCAGAACATCCGATTGACAGGGCTGGATACATAAAACTTGCATTCAGAGCCGCCGGAGATTTCGGAATACCTCAATTTAACCGGCCCGGAGATGATAATTACTGTTCGGTATATTCTTCAGGTAAATGCCGGATTATTCCACGCTGGGATGCAAAAGGGAATATCAGCCCCTGGTATAAAGCTCTGTATTTGCAAATTGAGGATTATTGTCTGGATTCAGGGGAAAAAATCACTGTTATTTTTGGCGATACGTCAAAAGGCTCCAGGGGCTGGCAGTTACAGACATTTGTTGAAGAGACATTTGAGTTTAAAACATTTGTTGACTTGTTTGCTGTATATGATTTTGCGGAAATGCCATTTTCACCGTCAATGCCGATTATTCACGGTGAACCAGTCAGGGCTGTATGCCTGACTCCATCTCAAGTAAAAATCAACGAGGAATTTGCGTTTTACCTGAAAGTAGAGGATGCATGGGGAAATCCGGCAAGCCAAATGGACAAGATCATCCACCCGGGTTTTCCTGAACCGGGAATTGAACACATAGAGATTAGCGATCGGGAATTCAATCTTGAAACTTACAGTCAGCCAATCTCTGTTGTAGAAGAGTTGCCTGAATTGAAATACTATTGGGCAGATTTCCACGGGGAAACAGAAGAAACAACTGGAACAAATGATATTGAGGATTATTTTTATTTTGGTTGTTACTGGTCGCGGTTGAATATTCTCGGTCATCAGGGTTGTGACTTTCAGATAAACGACACTTTCTGGCAGCGTATTAAAGAAACATCAAACGCATATAATGCGCCGGAAAAATTTGTTTCTTTTCCGGGATATGAATGGTGTGGATCGACATTTCTCGGAGGAAGCCGAAATATCTTTTTTCTCGATTCAGACGGAGAAATACATCGCAGCAGCCGAGCTCAGATTGAGGACCACGCATCATCATTCCGTGATGCACCAACCGCGGAATTATTATTCGAAGCCTTGAAAAAACAACCGACTCCATCCTTCAGCTTTATTCACGCCGGAGGACGCTGTCCCAATCTGGATATTCATGATCCCGAAATAGAAATTGCCTTGGAAATACACTCTATCCAAGGTACATTTGAATGGTTGCTTGATGAAGTCTTAAAGCGAGGAAAGCGATTTGGCATCTGTGCTAATTCAGGAGATCTCACATGCCGTCCCGGCAGTCCCGGACCAACAGCAACCGGCCCGGGAGCCACAGGCGGATTAACCTGCGTGTTGGCCCCTGCCCTGAATCGCGATGATGTTTATCAAGCGATAAAAAAGAGACATACTTACGCGACAACCGGAAATCGCTGTCTGCTTGATGTAAAACTCAATATAGATGAACATACCACCTTCATGATGGGAGATCTGGTCAGGTTTGCCTCTGGCAAAGTCCCAACTCTGGTAGTGAAACTGGCTGGATCAGCACCAATCGAAAGGGTAGAAGTCTACAACGGTTCCAAGCTGATCTATACTAAAAGGTCATATAAACCAGCCAATCTCGGATCAAAAATAAAGGTACTATGGAGCGGTGCGGAAAACAGAGGTCGCAACTGTAATGTTGACTGGTCAGGAATGCTGGATGTAATGGACAACCAGATTAAAAGTGTCATTCCAATAAACATCTCAAATCCGAATTATCCGGTTCAGATGAATTCAACCCAGGTTAAATGGAAATCTGCAACTGCAGGCGGAGTTGCCGGCTGCATTCTTGATCTCGAAGACCCGTTTCAAGGAAAACTCCAGGTCGAAACAGCCCAGGGAGTAGTCATTTATGATCTTTCCCGTGATGGCTTTTTGCCGAAAAATTACAAGTTCGGCGGTGAAAAAAAGATTATTTCAATTTATCGTCTACCGGATGATCTGAGCAAAACTGAATTGAAGTTCAAGTACAACCTTGATACTCTTTATGAAGGCGATAATCCAATATATATCAAAGTAATCCAGCAAGACGGACATATGGCATGGAGCAGCCCAATATACATCATTCCGATGTAAGCTCTTATGCCTGTTCAAATATATTGATTGAACATAAATCATATTTGTAAAAACTTTGTGGGATGCTAAATTAAGCTCATATTGAAATAAGCACGGAGGTCGTTATGTTGAGAAAGTTGATTTGTGTTTTGACGCCGGTTGTCGGAATAATTCTTTCCGGCTGCATGTCGGCTCCCGCCGGTCTGTCCCCCTCCACCATGCCAATTACCGCCAAGGACAAATACGTGGTCATAGTTCGTGACATCTCAGAAAGTCAGTCAACCAGCTATTTATTGGGCCTGTTTCCTATCGGCCTGCCTCCGAGTACTTATGATATGATTCAGGAAGTGAAGAAAAAATATAACGCAGACGGAATGATCAATGTTACTGCTGAAAACCGTTGCGTCTTTTATTTTGCCTTTTCGGTTGAAACCATTATTCTCCGTGGCGATGTCATCAAGTTTTCACGTATCGGCGGCGCGGACGTTGATTAAAGAGGAAGGATAATATCATGAAAAACAGAAGTATTGCTCTCCTGATTGCCGTTACATGTCTGTTGCTGTCCGGCTGCGCTACCAGCGTTGTTTCAGTATCCCCCTCCACTACTCCGATAACTGAGGCGGACAGATACGTCAAGCTCGGTTACGCCAAGGGAAGTTCTTACAGCTACTGGATCTTATTTTTTCCGTTCGGGCCTCCTCAACCGTCACATTCGGCCAGAGATGCTGCCATAAAAAACGGTGGAGGAAACGCTCTTATCGAAGTTGTTGAAGAATACAAAGTTCTTTCTATCCTTGCGCTGACGATAACCAGAACAACAGTAGAGGGAACCGCAATTAAAATTGAACATGAAATGGCAGAAACAGATTAATAAAAAAAGAAGGAGAATCAAACTTTGCGAAGAAAGAACTTATCATACCTGTTAATGCTTGCATCTGCAGTACTGGTATTATTTGTCGGAGGATGCTGTACAAAATTTGTTCCGGCAATGGAATTAAACAAAACCGGCCTGACTCCTCAGCAGCAGAAAGTATTGAAATCGCGAAAAATGCGCGTTCCCTGCCGGGTCGAAGTAAAATGCGCCAGCGTTGTAAACAGTATTGACGACGGTTTTTTTTCAGACAAAGTTTATACTTATCCTCTACGCTCAATTCTGGAAAGTTCTTTCCGTAACGGAGCACACACATTATTTGAACCTGCCGGGGCAGAAATCATCGATGCGTTCACCCTTTATGTGACCGTTCACGAATCCAGCCTGGAACTGGATGGAGATGATACAAACTATACTTTGCAGCTGGTTGTCAGATTCGATGAACCGGGCGAAAAGAAAATTCAGGCATTATACGTTACAAAGCATGTGCAAATACCTTTCGAGGGAGGGAACAAGATTCCCGACGCAGTCTACAAAGCCTGCCGGGAAGCGGCATACGACATTTTGGAACGTCTTTCACGCGACCCGAAGGTCCGTAAAACAGTGGCGCGTTTCGAGGAGCGTTGATTTCATCAGACAGAAGACGTTATTTTCACAATATTTCCTAAAAAAAATTTGAATATGATTTGCTTTTTTCAATTTTCGGATTAATTTATTTGACTTCGAAAGCAAGGGCGATTAGCTCAGTTGGCTAGAGCACTTGGTTTACACCCAAGTTGTCGGGGGTTCGAGTCCCTCATCGCCCACCATTGGTCAACGCGCCTATAAACGGTGCGATCATATATTTACGGCCGGTCCCCAAGGATCGGCCTCTTTTTTTACTACCTAATGCGGTCCACCGAAATACGAGAAGGTGATTACCAACGGCGAATGGAATCGCGGAATTCACGCGGAGCAAGCCCCGTAGCGGCCTTGAACAGTCTTGAGAAATATGAGTTATCTGAGAATCCGGTCAAGGCGGCTATTTCATTAATATTCAAATCAGAAGATAACAGCAAGCGCGAGGCATGTTCAATCCTGATCCGATTCAAAAACAATACCGGAGTGGTCCTGAAATAGCGTTGAAACTGGCGAAACAAACTAGCTCTGGACATATTGGACAAACGACACATATAGTCAACGCTGAACGGTTCGCCGTAGTTTTTTTCCATTACGGCAATCAGCCTCGCAAACTGCTTCGGAATCTCCAGTTCCTTCTCAGATACTCCGCGGTACGCCTCCAACAACATAATCATCAACTGGTAAAAAGAGCTTATCGCGTACAATCGAAACCCTGGACGCCGTTCTTCCAGAATTGATTCCAAGCGGTCCACAATATTCATCATTTTAGTCAGTTGCTGGAGGTCAAGCTGGATACGCGGCAGTGTCTGTTTCTGACTGCTATCGACTTCCGACTTGATAAAAAGTTCCCGACCTGGACATAGCTCAAGATCATAAAAATATAAAGGCAGCGAACTGGCATCAAACAGAATATTGTTTATCTGGATATTCTTAACATCGGCATAAGCATGAACCTGCCCTTCAGGGATCACGAACACATCCCCGGGCCCGATCGCATAATCGCCATGGTCGGTAAGATGCCTGGCTTCCCCCCTGCTGATAATGACCAGTTCCCGAAAATTTTCATGAACGTGATAATCATATTCCACTTGCGCAAAAATTTTCTTTACCCCCAGATGGAATGCCGGAAATGCAAAAACAAAGCTGCGCGGCATAACTCCGTGTGAACCCTTCACCATATTGATACTATAATCCTATATAATGATATTTTTATACAATACAATAAATATAATACATGTTACTATTATACTATAAATATAATAAAAATCAATATTACCCCTTGATGAGAGGAAGTCTGAAATGCAAAAAAATGAATATATAAACATAGCTGAGAAACTTATCCCGGAACTTCATCGCGAATTGCAGCTCCCAGAAGCAGTCGGTGAAATTACGCGTGATCCGACAGCTCTATATGGCTGGAAATTCAATAAATGTACAGACCATTCCGAATTTATCAGACGGGACGGACAGATTTCATTTGATTTCGGCTGTTACGGCGTCGGCCGTCTGGAATTCGATATTGAAACTGACGGACCAATTGATTGTCCATTACGTCTAAAGATAGTTTTCGGAGAGATCGCAGCCGAACCTGGAGCCGGAGAAAATGAGTATAAAAGCTGCATGGGACGAGCCTGGTTTCAAGATGAAATCATTGTGCTTGACAATCCCCGTGAAACCATACGGTTGGCACGCCGCTACGCATTCCGGTACATCAGTATTATCTCAGAGGGAAACAGTCCGGCCTACCAGTTCAGGATTGCAAGGATCGTCCGGGAAACCACAACTTCAGCCAATGTCACAGCAGCGTTACCATTGCCGGAATACGTTACGGATGACCTGGAAAAACTTGACCGGATCAGTTTGAATACACTGAAACACTGCATGCAGACCGTCTTTGAAGATGGTCCGAAACGGGACCGCAGGCTCTGGCTCGGCGACTTCCGACTCCAGGCTCAAGTCAATTATCTTTCTTTTCAGAACTATGACCTGTGCAAGCGCTGCCTGTACCTGTTTGCGGGAACGGTGGATGAGAATGGCAGGATTCCATCATGCGTTTATGAACGCCCTGCTCCGCAAAGCGCCGAACTTTTCATATACGACTATACGGCATTGTTTGTACCAACATTGCTTGAATATGCCTCGGCCTCCGGTGATATCGCAACCGCAGCCGAGCTGTGGCCCACGGCGGTCAGGCAGTTGGAAATAGTATTGGAGGAAGTTGATGACTGCGGCTTATTCCATGATCGCGGCACCTGGTGGCTTTTCATCGACTGGCACCGTGATCTGGACAAACAGGCTTCGGAACAGGCATTGGTTATTTACTGTTTAAAGCAAGCTCTACTCCTGGCTGAACTCATTGGCTGCGACAGCCACAACATTTGGCTGACTCAAAAAATTGAATTGATGACCGAAGCCGCGATGAGACATCTATACGATCCGGACCAAAAACTCTTTGTCAGCGGGGAAAAACGGCAGATATCCTGGGCAACCCATGCCTGGATGACTTTGGCAGAGGTTATCGACGGGGAAAACGCAGCGGCAATATTTAATAGACTGGGCGATATGCCCGAAGCAATCAAACCTGCGGGACCATACCTGTACCATTATGTCCTTGAAGCAATGTATCTGGTCGGAATGGTTGATCAGGCGGAAACGCTGATGAAAAAATACTGGGGAGGCATGGTTGCTCATGAAACCGATACTTTCTGGGAGATATTTGACCCGGAACATCTGGAATTTTCACCTTACGGCAGTTATCTGGTAAACAGCTACTGTCATGCCTGGAGCTGCACTCCCGCCTGGTTCATCAGACGGTCGCAGAAAACAATGTCGTAATCAGTCACAGGTGACAAACGCAATTGATGAATTTGAATAAATTGCATCATAATTTCCTTAAAGTGACTGTTTCGTGTTAAACAGGCTCAAACACCCAATATCACCGCGCCTGTAAATGATGTTATGGCCGATCCGCAAGGTTAGGCCTAATACTAAAATGGACAAGCATAACATCCATACTTGAAAATGATTCACAATATGGCAAATTACTAAATGGACCTGATACGAAGTTAGAATTGGCTGACTGGAGATTTTACTAATGATAACATTCCTTTCCCATCGGGGCGAATCTGATGATGCTCCGGAAAACACCATAGCCGCATTTAAACTGGCAATGGCACGCGATTCTGACGGCATAGAACTTGATGTAAGGCTCACAGCCGATGGTCAACCCGTCTGTGTTCATGACGAAACGCTTAAACGCGTTGCCGGAGTCGATCTCACAGTGGAGTCGTCCACTCTCTCCGAATTGCGCCAATACCACCCGGTTCCGCTACTGAGTGAAGCGCTTGACTGTCTAGAACCAGGGAAGCATATGCAAATTGAACTCAAAGGAAAGCCAACCTTGATCATGCCGTTAAAAAACGTCCTTGATAATTGGAACGGGGATCGCTCCTGTCTGACAATTAGTTCTTTTGAACAGGAAACCATCCGGCTCGCGGCAGATATTTTTCCGGATCAACATTGCGTCATTCTTATCAACCTGACCAGCCATTTCGGACATTTTCCAAAGGCGGAGCGAGTAATGAAACTACTACATTCTTTGAGATGCACGGGAATCAGTTTCATGGCAACTAAAGAGGCCAGCGCATCATTTGTCCAGGAACTAATAAAGCAAGGTCTTCGAGTTATCTGCTGGGGAATTAGTTCGGATGAACAGGGACTTGCAATGGCTGATATTGGAGTAGAAGCCATGACATGCAACCATGCAGTCGCCCTTAGAGAAAAGTGGTTCGCTACGTCAAGAAACAGTCAATCGATTTGATAGATGATTTTGTTCAACTCAGATGTTGGCAAAAATACATGATGCAAACTATTTTCAAAATCGAGAGTATTTAAATTACAACCTGGTTCACTCCACCACTCAACGCATCTGTCTATGGCCGGTCCGCAAGGATCAGTCTCTTTCTTTATAAGTTTTCGTTCCATGGGTTTGTTTTATTAATGAAAGAGAAGTATATTATAGCTGGTCTGAGAGCAAGGCTGCGGCCAAGCTCAAAGAGTTATTTGTTACAACATTCTGAAGCATTTATGCCAAGATGGTTGGATTGAGATTCTTCATATTCTCCTCTTGGTACCTGAAACGAGGTACAATTATGTCTACCCGAATCGCTTTGATCGGGATCATTGTCGAAGATCCGGAAGCAGTCGGCGAACTGAACCGTATCCTGCACGAATACAACGAGTATATCGTCGGCCGGATGGGAATTCCTTATCGCCAGAGAAAAATCAGCATTATCAGTATCGTCGTCGACGCGTCGAATGACGTAATCAGCGCCATGTCCGGAAAACTCGGTTTTCTGAAAGGCTGTAGCGTCAAAACCGTTTACTCAAAGAACTGAGAGGAATTCACAATGTATGACCCTATGTCACCCGACGCAGTCGATTTTATCGACGACGCCGAAATAAGAAACACCCTTGAATACGCCGCGCATAATAAGCGGAACGTATCTCTGATAAATGAACTTTTAACCAAAGCCGAAGCGGGTAAAGGACTCTCCCATCGCGAGGCGGCGGTGCTGCTCGACTGCGATATTCAGGAAATAAATGAACGCATGTACGCTCTGGCCCGTAAACTTAAACAGGAGATTTACGGCAACCGGATCGTGACGTTCGCACCACTCTATTTATCCAATTACTGTGTCAACGGCTGTGTTTATTGTCCATATCATATTTCAAACAAAAATATCACCCGCAAGAAGTTGTCTCAGCAGGAAATCCGGGACGAAGTAATCGCGCTGCAGGATATCGGTCATAAAAGACTGGCTCTGGAAACCGGCGAAGACCCCGTCATGAATCCACTCGAATATGTACTTGAGAGCATCAAAACCATCTACAGCATCAAACATAAGAACGGCGCAATCCGCCGGGTTAACGTCAATATCGCCGCGACGACGGTAGAGGATTACGCAAAACTTAAAGCTGCCGGAATCGGCACCTATATCCTGTTTCAGGAAACCTATCACAAGGAAACCTATGAACAGCTGCATCCGACCGGACCTAAACATGATTATGCCTATCATACCGAAGCGATGGACCGCGCCATGGACGGCGGCATCGACGACGTCGGGCTGGGGGTGTTATTCGGACTGAATCTATACCGTTATGATTTTGTCGGACTGCTGATGCATGCGGAACATCTGGAAGCATTCAAAGGCGTCGGACCGCATACGATCAGCGTGCCGCGCATCAGGCCGGCGGACGACATCGAGACCGATTCATTCTCGAACTCGATCAGCGATGAAATATTCGCGAAAATAGTCGCGGTACTCCGAATAGCGGTCCCTTATACCGGTTTAATCGTTTCAACCCGCGAATCACAGGCATCCCGTGAAAAAGTATTGGAGCTGGGAGTATCGCAGCTCAGCGGCGGGTCCCAGACCAGCATTGGAGGCTACGCTGAACCAAAGCCGGAAGATAAAAATTCCGAACAGTTTGAAATAAGCGATACCCGGCCGCTGGACGAAGTGGTCAAGTGGCTGTTGTCGCTCGGTTTTATTCCAAGCTTCTGTACCGCCTGTTATCGCGAGGGCAGAACCGGCGACCGTTTTATGCAACTGGTCAAATCCGGCAATATAGCCTGCTGCTGTCAGCCGAATGCCCTGATGACCCTGAAGGAATATTTGATCGATTACGCATCCGATGAAACTAGAGCCATCGGCGAAAAAGTCATTGCCGATGAGTTACAGCGTATTCCGAAAGAAAAGATCCGTGATTTCACCGTTAAACACCTGGAGGGTATCGCTCAAGGAAAACGGGATTTCAGGTTTTAATCCGAACGACGGATGGTAACTGATTGTACATCGAGGCACTTAGCCACAAAAAAACAACGCTCCCGTCTGCAGGCAATGGCTCAGGGAGTGTTGTTGGTTTTCTATAATATTCAGGCGGAGAGACGTTTCATAATCAAGTCCGCCACTTTAACACCTGACAACAGCATGCCGCCGAAGATCGGCCCCATGCGATATCCGCCGGAAACGTTGCTGGCACTCATTCCACAGGCGTAAAGACCGGGATAATATTCTTTGGTACTGCCAACTGTCTGTTGTTCGCCGGTTTCGGCCCACATCGGTTTCTCTCCGATGATCCCGCCGGTTTCGGTTTCGAGTTTGACCCCGGCTTTACCGGACGCAAGTTTGACTATTTCGCTCGGATGCCCGGTGCCGTCAATCACCGCTTTCGACATTACCGTCAACGGGTCAACATGCATTCCCAGCCGCTCAACCGGGGTCCAGTTGATAACCAGTCCGCCAACCTGATTCTCTTTGAATACAATGTCCTCAACACTGACGCTGTTGAAGAGTTTGGCTCCAGCCTTCATGGCCCCGAAGATCAGGCCGCTGGCCATTTCCACCGTATCCAGAGTATAGTAACCATCCTCAACTTCGCGATAGCCTATATCAAAATCATCAAGAATATGCAGCGCTTCTTTTTGCACTACTGCCTCATTGAACAGCATTCCCCCTCCCCATACGCCGCCGCCGGGAGCCAGTTTGCGTTCAAAAATAGCGGTTTTATAACCGGCTTGAGCCAGATAACGGGCAGCGACCAGGCCGGACGGCCCGGCCCCGACGATTGCGACGTCCACATCCAGGCCGTCAATGAATTTTTCCGTAAAACGGTTGACGATTGCAACAGAAATTGCACGTTCAGTAAACATATTACATGCTCCTATTAATGGGGTAATGCCATTGGAAGCGGGAAGGAGAGGAGTTTTATTTATCCAGTTGTTCTTCAGGTTTCCTACGCCGGCATTATCCGGTTCAGGTTATACGGGTATGATCTCAGTCGCATCAGGATTGACGCAACACCCCGACTGTTCTAAGCGGTCAAGCTTATTTTTCTATAACACCACAGGCTTCGATTTACGTTCAAATACTGCGATTATCTTGTTATAAAAATAATTATGATCAAAAGCTTATTTATGTAATTTACCCCATGAAACAAAAAATACAAACCATCAATCACAAGTATTCAGGGTCTTTGTGTAATGGCGATTTTCTCTCTACGGATTCAACATTATTTCTGAAATAGACCTTCCAGAACGGAATAATCAAACCGAACCGAATGTTGATTGGAGGGCGAGTGTCCCACGAGCCGCCCGACTGCGCGGCATGTCCGGCTCAACAGAGTTTCGCCCTCCAGGAATGAATGACCAGCCCCGAAGTCTTAGATTAAATTCAATTTCGCAGCTATGCAAATATATATCCTCAAGAAAAAAAAGAGGTGTTAATACGGCAATTTAGAACTCTTCTGAACAAATATTCCAAATTGAACTTTGCTCGTCATACTCCGGCGTAATAGTCCTGGGATGGCTAATTTTAATATCTTTGCCGGAAATAGAAATGGAAACCGGTCCGTCCGGAGTCATAACTTTACCGGAAACCTTGTTCAGGATACCGGAAACCGGCGCGACTTTGAACTTCTTGAAACCGGGTTCCAATGGAGTAATGCCGAGCAGCGACGCATGGCAGAAATAAGCCGGAATCGCCGACCAGCCGTGACAAAGGCTGCCGGCACCATCGAAATCAGCCGCGCCTTTGATCGTCTCCCAGAAACTTGTCGCCCCGTTATTCAGCATATACCCCCACTGATCAAGCATATCATCGAAAACCCATTGCGCGTATTTACCGCCGCCGGATAATAGCGCCTGATATTTGTATAAGGATTGAGACAAAGTGGTTGCTACCATGCCGTTTTCCCGTTGTATCAAGCGGTCATGCAACTCTTTCCGCCCAGCCCCGCAAAGAAGCGCCAATGCCTGGACCAGTTCACAGAAATGTCCGGGTATGCTTTGTTCTCCAATATACGTCTGATAAGCCTGCTCCGATTCGCTCCAGAATTCTTTATCGAAAACCTGCTTCGTCTTTACCGCCTGCTGCCGGTAATCTTCGGCCGACTGCGTTTCACCGCAAAAAAGGCAAATATCCGAAGCAGCCTCGAGCGCCAAAACGTAAAACAGATTCAAAGGCGCATCAAAACGATTATTCTTTATCTCGGTCCAGGCAAAACAAAAATTGCCATTATCGACTCCGTCCAGACCGTCGGCCCAGTCATAGAAATGCCAGTAGCCCTTTCCTTTCGGACAAGGCAGCAGATCATTTTCGCACGTAGCCGTCAACGAATCTAAAATCAGCCTGACACGTGATATTTGAGATTCAATAAAAGTATTATCACCGGAGTACATGAGATAATCGCGCACCGCGGCAATCCAGGCTAACGTAAACGACGGGATGACAAAATCAGCCGCGTTCGATGGAGCGGTAAGCGGAATAAAGTTGTTAGGCCGCATACCCTGCCCCAGCAATTCAAGCGATACCCGGGGAAAATCGTATTCACCGAAAACATAATATCCGGTCAAAGCCTGATTGCGGCCGTCATTGGCGTAAAGCCCCTGCTCCCGCCACGGCGTATCCTCGTAGTGTTCATGCATGCAGAGATGCAGGGTTCTGCCGCATACCTCATAAATCTTGTTAAGCAGTGAATCCTCACAGTCGAATTTACCGGCAAAAGCAACCGGATATTCAAACGGGATCAAGCCGGCATTATGAATCTTTACCCGCTCCGGATTGGAACTTGCATGAATCTGGATATAACGTCCGGAGTAGCGATTGTTGTAATGGGTAAAGGACTGCCGACCTTCGCTGCAAATGTAGCGTGAGGCAAAATTCCGGCTGCCGATACT
This sequence comes from Victivallales bacterium, assembly GCA_963678305.2. Taxonomy (GTDB): domain Bacteria; phylum Verrucomicrobiota; class Lentisphaeria; order Victivallales; family Victivallaceae. Next base: position 452,070 of record CAXXVV010000006.1, on the reverse strand, counting down.
GGCTCCAACCCGCATTTGCGCCAAATGCTGACCAACCGCAATATCCAACACCGTTCCGGCCTGGGCCTCAACTTCAAGAGTGACAAAGCCGCATTCCTCCCGGCCCATATCGATAACCAGAAAACAGCCGTCTCCGGCACCTTCTTCCGGCGACAGGAAATCGCTTTGCATCAATTGTCCGACCGTTTTGCCGTCAACATCTCCCGACCGGATAAAACTCCCTTTGGCAACGACAGCCATAGAGGTTTGCGGTTTAAGTTCCGGCAGCGGCAACGGTCGCGGTTCAGGAATCGGACGGTCAACGAGATCGTCCGACTGAACCTTTTGCCAGTTCCCCGCCGTTTTACGGGCGTCATATTCGAAAACAAAACCCATTTGAGGGGTAAGCCGGGCTATTTCGCCGCTGCGGTAAGCCGGATCAAGCTGGTATTCGGTATCGCCGCCGCTGGCGATAACTTTGTTCCCGCAATCCAACGCATATAACAAAGACGCAGCAGCCGGGATATGCGAAAAGTGATCAATCCCGAAATGATATCCGAGAATATCCAATTCATTTTCACCTTCAAGCAGATATTCGCCCACTTCGACCGTTGTGTAAGTCGGCTTGTCCGGAAAGTCTGAAAACTGCCCGGTCGCGATAAAATGCCCGTTCAGGAATACCGAGAAATTACCTTCGCAACTGATCGACAGAACCGGCTTGTCGTTCCATGACTCCAGGGTGAAAACGTGACGGAAACGGACATATTGATTGGCCGCGTCAGAGTACTGGACGGGCCAAACCCAGCGGGAATTTGCTACTGCTTCATTAATACACATACAATTCACTATAATTTTGTTTATGTTTATGTATACTTTATACGCTTGAATTTTAAACTTTTTTCATGCCCTGACAGCGCCGAATCGCTTTTTGTAAATTCCGGGTTAGCTCTGCTAGCCAAAAACTTACAAAAAGCAATTCAGCATCCGCCATCATCACGTAAAAAGTTGAATTTCTTCACGCATAAAGTATAATCGCGACAATTTAAGATAAAACTTAATTGCCGTCCTTATTTCAAAACGCAAGTATAGTATTGCTTCCGTCCGCTGTCAAGCGCGGTAAAGAGTTATTGAAAAGAATTTTTGTTCCCAAGGAGATACAACAACACTCCAGGCGGGACTACTGAAAATCTGAAATTCGTTTCAAAATGCTCAATAGTCCCGATAAAACACTCAGTCTGACTTTTTCCGACTGAATTTCTGTCGGCTTTTTTTATCCTTTTTGGCGCCGGGGCGTCCGGCCTCAGAGAATTTGCCGTCACGTTTGGGCTTACGCTTTTTGGGGCGCGTTTCATTTTGTCCCGGTGCGTTTTGTTCAGCCGCTTTGCCATCCTTGTCAGAAGCCATCTCAACCAATGATTTATTACCGCGTCCTTCACTCTGGAAAGCGTCGATAATAATTTCCGCGGAAGCGAACGGAACCGTGATAAATGAGAAAGTATCAAAGCATTTAACGCCCTGGACCAGATGACTTTTAACTCTGGCCTTGTACCAGATCTCATCAACCAGCCGCTTGGGATTGAATCCGTCTTTTTTTCCGAGAGCTACAAATAATCTGGCGGTTCCCTGATCGTCAACCCCGTCGCCTTCTCGACGTCTTTTGCCACCGATATCGCCGTAACTTTCAGCCATCAATTCTTCCTTCAAGGTATGTTTCAAAAGCGCTGCAACCACTGAGGCGGCATCCTGTTCTTCCAAGAGTTCGTTAGCCAGATCAAGATAGTCATGGCTGTCTTCTTCTATCAGACAGGAAACCGCGTCCTTGAGTTTATTTTTTTTGTTTTCGACAATTGACTCGGCATTCGGCAACGGCTGTTTTTTGATATCCGTTTTAACCACTTTCTTGATGTGAGTCAGCTTGCGGTATTCGGCCGGGGTGACAAACGTTATCGCGGTCCCTTTGTTGCCGGCGCGGCCGGTCCGCCCTACCCGATGAACATAAGCCTCCGGGTCCTGCGGAATAGAATAGTTGATAACGTGGGTCAGGTTATTAATATCGATCCCGCGCGCGGCCACATCGGTCGCGATCAGGATATTGGACGCCTTACGCTTGATCCGGTCGATCACTTTCAGTCGCTGTGGCTGAGAGATATCGCCGTGCAGCGCCTCAGCGTTGTAACCGCGATTGGCCAGCATCTCGACGACTTCGTCGACATCATTACGGGTCCGGCAGAAAACCAGCCCGAAAAAGTCAGTTTCCATATCGATGATCCGGCACAATACTTCAAATTTATCCACCCGCCGCACTTCAAAATAAATCTGCTCGGTGAGATTGGTGGTAAGTTGCTGTTTTTTGACTTTGACGACCTCATACTCGCGCATGAATTTTTTGGCGATTCGCATGATCGGCTCCGGCATCGTCGCGGAGAACATCAGCATCTGCTTTTCCGGCGGCGTGGAGTCGAGGATCAGTTCGATATCCTCGATAAATCCCATATTAAGCATCTCATCCGCCTCGTCGAGGACCGCGAAGGAAATTTCGTCAAGCGCCAAAGCGTCACGCTGGATCAGGTCGATAACCCGGCCGGGGGTGCCGACCACGATATCCACGCCTTTGTTGAGTCGGCGCAGTTGAATATCGATGGACTGGCCGCCGTAGATCGGCATTACTTCCAGCGGACTGTTGCCTTTAAGCGAGTTGATCTCTTCGGCCACCTGGATCGCCAGTTCGCGGGTCGGGGCCAGGATCAGAGCCTGGACGTGGTTGCAGTGCTGTTGAATCTTGTCAAGGATCGGAATGCCGAACGCGGCGGTCTTACCGGTCCCGGTCTGGGCCTGGCCGATAACGTCTTTTTCGCCTTGCAGCAGCAAAGGAATTGTCTGGGCCTGAATCGGCGACGGTTCTTCAAAACCTTTTTTCCCAAGGGCTTCGAGCACTCTTTCGGAAATGCCCAGTTCTCTAAACTTCTCTAAATTACTCATGTTTGTTCCTGTTTGTGAATCCATGTGAACCAAGTGATATGAAAAAATACAATGCAAAAACAAACTGAAGAAGACTAAACGAAGATCGTTCCGGGCGCTACTCCCCGGAAATCCCGGCTAAAGTTACTTATTTTGTCGCAATCAAGTAACTTTGAACCCTTTGTAAGTATTCGCCGCGATATTTCGGCAACTTATCAACATCTTTCGCAACAAGATGCGGAGTTAACTTTGTTACTTATCTAATTTTATTAAATCACTGTGCCCAAATGAACCGTTGTTCATTGTGCCGGTTTTCGCTCCTGGCGGAAAACCATTGTTCTTTTAAACTGTTACGCTCCGATAGCGCAACCGCAAACATTGGGATACAGTCAGTATCCCCGCCAATAAGCCGTTTCGAATCAAAATTTACTCTAATCCATTAACGGCAAACGCATAATATAGCATAGTTTGCGTAATAATCAAGATTAAAGGCACACTTCTGCAAACAAAAGATAAAAACAATAAAAGTTTAAAAATTAATTTGGTTATTGCTCCCAATAACATTGGCTGAGTTGCCATTTGTGGTAGTGCTGACAATCGTATTATCATTGAAACTTTTTTCGATGGCAGGCAGATGCTCTTTCAAATCACAAAGCTGTTGAAGTTCCGTACGTATTTCGGCCGCAAAACTCTCATTGTCATGCAATGTCTGGATAAGTTGAGCAAGCATGTCACTGGCTGCTGGACCATCGGGCGCTTTCTCAAAATCATTCATTACCCGCTGCTGTTCCGGTGATAAGTGAGACTTAATCTTATCCCACATTCTGGTACAGGTCTGACCAAACATTTTAACTGAGAACTTGGCTGTTTCTTCTGTCGCCGCTTTTAAAAAAGCTTTTCCGCCATCAAGTATCCATGGAACGTAACTTGCAAGTGCGGCTTCCGCCATCCCATGAAGACTATCAAGGTTTTCAATAAGTAACTTTTCTAACATTTTTCAACCTCGCTAATCGTTAATTTTGGGTTAATTCAATCACTATTATCATTACTGTTTATCTCATTTAACACTTTTAATATTGGGTCGAGGAGCTCGTTGTCAGGCTTAATTCCCCTATTTTCACATAGTTTTGCATAATCTTGAATTAACACTGACATTAATCCTGAATGAGCCATCGGTATTTTTATAAAAAATGGGGCCAATTTGGTAATAGCAGTTGAAACTGTCTCAAAAGCAGCATTCACAAATCCCAAATCGTACTGAATTGAGTATAATGTTTCCAGTGACATTGCGAGGTCAGGCGTAAAAGCCTGTGGATTCAACGCGGATAGTTCGGTATAGAGATCAACCGCTTTTTCCGCATATTCTTTCGCGCCTTCACGATCGCCTAGATCACTTAAAAAACTGCCTAAATTGTTATAGCTGGACGCGAGGTCTGGCCTAAAGGCCTGTGGATTCAACGCGGATAGTTCGGTATAAAGATCAACCGCTTTTTCCGCATATTCTTTCGCGCCTTCACGATCGCCTAGATCACTTAAACGGTTGGCTAGATTGTGATAGCTGGACGCGAGGTCTGGCCTAAAGGCCTGTGGATTCAACGCGGATAGTTCTTCTCTAATCTTGACCGCTTTTTCCGCATATTCTTTCGCGCCTTCACGATCGCCTAGATCACTTAAAAAACTGCCTAAATTGTTATAGCTGGACGCGAGGTCTGGCCTAAAGGCCTGTGGATTCAACGCGGATAGTTCGGTATAAAGATCAACCGCTTTTCCCGCATATTCTTTCGCGCCTTCACGATCGCCTAGATCACTTAAACGGTTGGCTAGATTGTGATAGCTGGACGCGAGGTCTGGCCTAAAGGCCTGTGGATTCAAAGCGAATAGTTCGGTATAAAGATCAACCGCTTTTTCCGCATATTCTTTCGCGCCTTCACGATCGCCTAGATCACTTAAACGGTTGGCTAGATTGTGATAGCTGGACGCGAGGTCTGGCCTAAAGGCCTGTGGATTCAACGCGGATAGTTCGGCATAAAGATCAACCGCTTTTTCCGCATATTCTTTCGCGCATTCACGATCGCCTAGATCACTTAAACGGTTGGCTAGATTGTTATAGCTGGACGCGAGGTATGGCCTAAAGGCCTGTGGATTCAACGCGGATAGTTCGGCATAAAGATCAACCGCTTTTTCCGCATATTCTTTCGCGCCTTCACGATCGCCTAGATCACTTAAACTGTTGGCTAGATTGTGATAGCTGGACGCGAGGTCTGGCCTAAAGGCCTGTGGATTCAACGCGGATAGTTCGGCATAAAGATCAACCGCTTTTTCCGCATATTCTTTCGCGCCTTCACGATCGCCTAGATCACTTAAACGGTTGGCTAGATTGTGATAGCTGGACGCGAGGTATGGCCTAAAGGCCTGTGGATTCAACGCGGATAGTTCGGCATAAAGATCAACCGCTTTTTCCGCATATTCTTTCGCGCCTTCACGATCGCCTAGATCACTTAAACTGTTGGCTAGATTGTGATAGCTGGACACGAGGTATGGCCTAAAGGCCTGTGGATTCAACGCGGATAGTTCGGCATAAAGATCAACCGCTTTTACCGCATATTCTTTCGCGCCTTCACGATCGCCTAGATCACTTAAACGGTTGGCTAGATTGTGATAGCTGGACGCCAGATACGGGGCAATTTCTTCAGGCTTATCTTTTGCAACCCTGGCAAGTAAAGTGCATATCCCATGTTCAAGTTGACAGCTGTATTCTATCAAGGCAGTGGAATATTGCGGCATCGCATTAGCAATATCCATCAGTGCAGCCAAATTTGCAACCTTAAATTCAGGCTGTAACCTATGCAGCCATTGTAAAGCGGCATGCCCCGGAGAATCCTTTTCTCTCGTATGATAGAAATCATTAATCATCCGCACTAAAGTTTCAATAACAGTTTTGCCTGAGACTTCGTACGTTTTTCGCGCATGTTCAGCATCCATATAGTTATTGCCATACAAACTTTTTAAAGCGAGAAAGATAAACTCTTCTCCAATAATATCCGGTTCAACAAAGCCAGTTTTATGAGAATGTTCTTTTTTATTATGGTAAAAAAGATTTTTCAACTTGGTATGATACTGATGGGGAGACAATGAAGATTGCTGGCAAATCTCCCCAAGCAAAATCTCTATTTGATCTTGCGATAAACCACGTGCCAGGGTCGCACATACCGTCAATGCTAATAAATTTTTTTGTTCAACAGAAAGTTCCGCTTCATCTTCATCAGCGGTCACCCGGAGCATTTCTCTTCCAGCAAGCTTTTCAATCAGCTCTGTGCGTGGGAGGGTCAAAATTGAAACAACATTTGTAGATGTTTCTAAGGCTTCAGATGCCGCCATCATCAATAACAAAGGGCTTGACCATTGCTCCTCCTCTAAAGCCGAATATAGCGCTTGCCTGTTTGTATCAATATCTGGGATTTGCATCACCTTTTTTGCGGCCAATTTAGTAATTGCTTCCCGCAAGATTTCCATTCTGGAAGAGATGTCGACAGGGGCTAGTTCATATATTTCATCCCATTGATTTTCCAAGCCTGCTCTTACATGTTTGGCCCACCCCTGTTCAGGATCAGCCGTACGCTCCAGTAACAATATCCTTACACGCGCATCATCAGGCAGATTTTTCTGAAGCGAGGAAAGAAAAGTTTTTATCCCGGTAGAATGAGCCCCCACATAATCAATAACCAACAAGGATGGATTAGGCCAACGCAGACATTCCTTAACTTTAAACGCGTCAAGTTGATCAAGCTGATCACCGCGAATAAAACCGGCGACCCAATGATTTTCCGGGATCTTCTCATTAGCAATTGCATAGTCATATCCGGAATTATGTTCCAGTTGTTTAATAAGTTCAAGCGCGAAACGTGTCTTGCCGGCCCCTCCCCGGCCGCAAACAGTTCTAATAGACAAAAATCCTTTTGACCGGTCTTCCGCCCAGTTAACAAACTCCTCGAGCATTTCGTCACGCCCAACAAAAGAAGTTAAACCGGCATCCGGCTTCAAAATTGGCAATTGGTTCTCAGTAAATTCCCGCTTCGCCATAAATAGACGATGTCTAATTGTCTCAATAGACAGCCTGTTTTTACCGCATTGGATAGAAATATTGTTATCATTACCAATGACAGAAACCACAATATCACCGGAAGCTTCAATTCTATTTTCAGACCAGCTCACCAGACTACCCTTTCCTTGTTTCCAGCAAAAAACTTTATTTATGAAATAATATATTACTTAATGTCATAAAACAAGTTGATAAATAAATATTTATTATATTTATTCAAGGATAGAGAATGAACAATAACTTTCATGCATTACGATATTTCAGGGTGTAATCAAGCAGGCTTTTTAATTTTGTTGTGGCAACACAAGTCACCGTATCCGCGGCGCCGTAGTATATGAATAATTCATCATCAAGCTGAATTACCCCGGTCGCGAACACAACATTATTGACCGTGCCGAATTTTTCGTAATTAGTTTCCGGCTCCATAATCGGGTATTACAGAGTCAACTTCAATCCATTGATAATTCGGGTCATCAAGAACAGTCAGCGCCCAATCAAAGGTTACTAATGTTTGAAAATCATCTCCTCGGTTGGAAAGAATTCCCGCTTCACTCATTTTCTAACAATACCCTTTTCTGGTCTTCTGATGCAAAAAACAATAATTTTTGAGTGTTTCCTCAATAAAATATATCCTGTTTTGCGGTGCTTTACAAATAATATTTTGCAAATCAATGATTCAACGAAAGAATTTCCCGGTTATTTAGCTTGAAAGCTGGCAATTTGAGGAATCAGGCAAAAGATATTTTTCAGTTTTCGTCTTTGATCATTCATCGGTTAAAGGGTTGAATTAAAGCCTTGCGAAATCAGTTTATGGGCAACATTTGTCAGGATCACGTCGATACCGTTATTACAATAATTCACTGCTTCGTGATAGTCGTCGGAATGAAATAAATTGCAAATGATTCCGGCTTCTTTAGCAATCGCAATATGTTTTGCGGTAAATCCCGGAAAAAATTGAATGCGTTTGCAACCATACTCAAGCGCCGCCGCAACCAATATATCCGGTTTACGTTGCTCCACCAGACAACATCGGTTAATTCCCGGGGCCAAGTCTACAGCAGCTTCCAGCACGTCGCGATCTCCGCTGAGATAAGCGCAATCAAGCAGACAGCGCGCCCGGAGTGAATCTCCCACCATCCGTACCAGTTTTCCATCCGGCCCCGGGTCCTTTATATGAATATTAATACCAAAATGTCCATCAGCCAAAGCCAGAACATCATCAAAACAGGCGATCTTTATCCCCGCCCACTGTTCTCCCTTGAAGCTCCCCGGATCAAGTTTTTTCAGTTCCCGCCAGTTCATTTCCTGAACCACCGCATCGACTCCGGCTACTCGTTTGAGGTCAGGATCATGACAAACCACCGGAACCTCATCGGCACTGAGCCACAGATCCAGTTCGATTTCGTGCGCCCCGGCCGCTATCGCCGCCGCAAATGCCGGAACGGTATTTTCCGGCATGGCAAAACTTAAACCACGGTGCGCGCAAAGCCGTGGAAACGGAGCTTCCCGGTATTTTTTCAGCTTATCCACGGCTGGACGATAAGCACCCGGACGGCGGTTGTCCACAATATTTTCACGATGAATAACCTGTGGGCCGCCAAAACAGACGGCTTTTTGATATTTTTCAGCCGGATTGAATTCAGAAATAACAGTCTTTACTTCGCCTTTAGCATCGACAATTACCTCCCCCGAAGGACTGACCAGCATTGATTTGCCTCCGGTTGAAGCGTTTTCTCCCATTGAATAAGAACAGCGCAATATCCAGGCGCCGGAATCAAGGGCTCTAGTCCGGGTCATTACGTCAATCCTGAACACATCTTCTCCGCGCTGATATGACGGACAAACTATCAAGTCAGGTTGTTCCACGGCCAAAGCCTCAAAATATTCCGGAAAATAAACATCGAAACAAGTGGCAAAACCGATTTTGATGCCATTTATCTCCCATATTCCCGGCTTGCTCCCGGCCTCCAAACCAATTGCTTTTTCAGCCGCGGTCAAATGAATTTTGTCGTATTGATAAACCAGTTCTCCAGTCCGCCCGAAAACGATAGTCCGGTTGAATATTCTCCCGGCATCCTCCTGAACAGTTCCGGCTATTACTACGCATTGCAGTTTTTCCGCGTATTTTGATATATCTACGAGAAATGCTTTGCCTTGAGTATCGATAAAACTTGAAATTGAATCTGCATCGTTCAATCCCGGACAATTGCTGTACTCCGGCAGTACCGCCAGTTCAACACCTTTGCCGTCAAGACCTTCAAGCTGTAATTTGCCCCATTCAAGACAAGCGGCGGCAGCTTTAAACGTTCCATCGGCCGGATATGCCGGCTGAATAATAGCTGTTTTCATTATTAACCTTAATATTCTTTTTTATGAATCTTCTTTATCATATACTGCCAGCGCCCTGGCGAATCCGCAACCGTCAGCCAGACAAACACAATGCGGCAAATTACGTGAAAGATAAAGGGTGTCTCCCGCTTTCATAAGATTGGGGTTATTTTCATCACCAATATAAAAAACAACTTCCCCTTCAAGTACAACATAAAACTCGTCGGCTTCGTGCATCAGGAAACGCCGCCGGCGTTTTGACGGATGGTATTCGATCGTGAACGGCTCCAGGCGGCGATTGGTCTTTTTATATGCAAGAGAAAAATAGCTTATGCCGAACTTGTCGCTTTCATTACGAACAACTTTCTCCCCGTCGTCAATATGGCCGAAGAGGTATTCAACCGATGATTCATCGCTATCGGAAAACAGGTCGCTCATCGAGATGCCGAGAGCATCCGAAATGCGCACCAACGCTTTGATTGAGGCGTTGATCCGGAAATTTTCCAGACGTGAAATAAAGCCTTTGCTCAAACCGCTTTTTTCCGCCAGCATGGCAACCGTCATATTCTGTTTTTTTCTAATCGCCCTGATCTTCTGCGATATATTTACCAGGTCCATTTACACCTCCAGTTCACAGTATGCGGTCATGCATATTTTTATATTGTTTTATGGACTTCGACTTAAGTTCAATAACCGCGATTTATTAATATTTATACAACAATGCTTATATGTTAAAGTTGTACACAATTACCCATCAAACATCCCAGCTCGCCCAGATCAGCAACAGAACACAATGCGCCGTTCAGGTTCTTACTTTCCAATGGCTGCTTAGCTATCAAAACGCCGCTGACTCCGGCATTTACCGCCAACTGCATGTCGGTATTCAACCGGTCTCCGACCATCAGGACTTCAGTCTGGCGGAGCTGATGCCTGATGATGATTGATTCGAGCATCTCTTTCGCCGGCTTGCCCAGTATTTTGTCCGGAGCCCGGCCCACAACGGTCTTGAGACATTCAATAATCGCGCCGCAGTCAACCAGCACCATCGCGTCATCAGTCGGACATTCGACATCAGGATGAGACGCCAGCCAGAGCTTGCCGCAACGAATCCAGTAAGCGGCTTTGCACAGACGTTTATACTCCAGGGTTGTGTCGTAACCCACAACGACGGCCTCCGGCTCTCCGAATGTAATGGTAAATCCGGCTTTTTCAAGTTCACGTCTGAAACTGTCAGTCCCGAGCACATGGATTTTTTTTATATCCGGATAATAGCGTTTAAGATAGTCGGTTACCGCCAGGGTTGAGGTCAGAATCATATTCGCATCGATGTGAATGCCGCGTTCCGCCAGATCCGCAATATATTCATCTATGCTCTTTGACGAATTGTTGGTCAGGAAGGTATAACCTATACCTTTTCGTTTAAGCATATCAAGAAACGGCAGAGTGGTCGCAAAAGTGTTTTTCCCTGAATATATGGTACCGTCCATATCGAGCACGACATGGCGGATCGGGTGCAAACGACGTGATATGTCCGTATCAGCCATAAATGCAACCCAGTGCAGTGTTCATGACATTGGCGCAATTAGTGGTGATCGAATCGACGCCAAGTTTGATCAATGATTCCGCCCGGAGAATATCATCGACGGTCCAGACATGAAATTCATATCCGGCATCCTGAATTGTCCTGATAAACTCCCGGTCAAGCGCTATATTCGCCTGACAGTCGATGCCGTCTGCATTGATTTGCCTCATTCTCGCGATCAGTTCCGTTGCTTCCGGCTCAAAGCCGTTACCCGTATAATTCAGCCCGGTAAGCAGATATGCTTTGGCTTCCGGCATGACTTTTTTCGCTACGGAGATCACCTCGTCGGTAAATGAGATGATAACAACCTGTTCCGGCCGCAAACCGATATTGTCAGCCTGTTCTTTGATCTGGCTGATCATTTCAGGGGATTTATCTTTAATTTCAATATATATTGCGCCCTGTTCCGGGATTGTTTCCAGAACTTCGGTCAAAGTCGGTACGGTTGCACCGCTCCACTGCGGCCCTTTCCATGATCCGGCATCCATATTCTTCACCGCGCTGATATCCAGTTCGGACAATTCAGCTTCAACCCCGGTTGTCCGCAATGTATTGGCATCGTGCATGCAGACGATGGAACCGTCTTTCAGTTGATGAAAATCACCCTCGATTCCAACAGCACCGAGTTTCCAGGCCAGTGAGAATGATTCAAGGGTATTTTCCGGGGCTTCAAGCGATTCGCCGCGATGTGCAATAAATTTCATGTTAAAATTAATCCTTGTGTTTGTGTTTGTCTATTGTAATTTCTGCTCATTGATCCTTAAAAATTCTTTCGGGCAGTCAGTGTGAAAGTTCCGCCGGATTACCGCGATGCCCGGTTATACCGTTGTCAAGAAATTCCATCTCAACAAACCCCTTTGTTTACTAAAAAGTTTACTTATTTGAAATATAATAATAAACAAATAAAAAATCAAGGCTTAAAATTGCAAAACATGCATTAATCAGGAATTTTTTTGATATTAAGTATCACGAGCGCTATTTATTCTGATTGTTTTGCCAGCTTTGACGGCAAATTATTTTCCCGGGTTATTTAGCTTGAAAGCTGGCAATTTTCGGATTCGAGTATAAGTTTATAAGTATAAGGTAAAAGATTCCGAACCGGTAAGCATTATTGCATACATGATCTTTAATAAATCGCGGTCGCGAAGCTCGAATCGGAGTCTGTAAAACAACGTCTAAATGTGCATGACCGCATATCAGGAAATATTACAATGTATGGTTTTCACAGAGTAGCGGCGGCGGTCCCGGTTTTAAAGGTCGCGGTCACGGAGTTCAACTCGAATGAGATAGTCAAGCTGATCAAAAAAGCCGAAGCCAAAGCGGCGGAAGTTGTGGTATTCCCTGAACTGGCGGTAACCGGCTACACCTGTGCCGATCTTTTCGGCAGCAGTATATTACCGGCTGAAGCGCTGAAAGCAATCGATCAGATTGTCAAGCAAACCTCCAGTCTGGATATTGTCAGTATTGTCGGCGCTCCACTGCTGCACGGCGACTGTCTTTACAACGCTGCATTCGTGATCAGCAAAGGAGAGATTCTCGGCATCGTTCCCAAAACTTATCATCCAAATTACCGGGAATACTACGACAAGCGCTGGTTCGCCGTTCCACCGCGGGAAACTAAACAAATATTGCTCGGTGAAACCGGGGTGCCGTTCGGGACACAACTGCTGTTCGACTGCGGCAACGACCTGGTTTTCGGGGTTGAGTCATGTGAAGATCTCTGGACCACGATTCCGCCGAGTTCGTTTCAGGCTTTGGCCGGGGCTACCGCCTGTTTCAACCTCTCCGCCAGTAATGAGCTGGTGGCGAAATCTGATTACCGGCGCGACCTGATCGCCCAGCAAAGCGCACGCTGTATCGACGCTTACATCTATACCTCAGCCGGGGTGAATGAGTCAACCACCGATGTGGTTTTCAGCGGGCACGCCATGGTGGCGGAAAATGGTTATATTATCAGCGAGAACCAGCGGTTCAACCGGCAGGGGTCGCTGATCTTCGCGGACATCGACTGTCAGAAACTGCGCTCGTTCAGGCGAACTGAAAGTTCGTTTGCCGACTGCGCCGTCCGGGAAGGGAAAAATTTTGAGACAATTCAAATCCCTCTTGACAAAGATCTGAAAAAACCGGAATGCGCCTGGTTCGATCCCCAGCCGTTTGTTCCGAAAGACCCGTCGAAGCGCAAAGACCGTTGCCGGGAAATCTTCAATATTCAGAAAGCCGGTCTGGCCAAACGCCTGGAACACACCCGGTCGGAAAAAGTGGTTATCGGTATTTCCGGGGGCCTGGACTCCACCCTGGCGTTACTGGTCTGCGCAGAAACCTTTGAAATCCTTGGTTACGACCGCAAGAATATTGTCGCGGTCACAATGCCGGGATTCGGCACGACTGACCGCACCTACAATAACGCGGTGGCAATGTGCAAACTGCTGAAAGCTGATTTACGGGAAATCGACATCAAGGCTTCGTGCATGCAGCATTTTGCCGACATCGGCCATGACCCGGAAGTTCACGACGTGACTTATGAAAACGTGCAGGCCCGGGAAAGAACCAAGGTACTGATGAACATCGCCAACCGCGAACGCGGCCTCGTTATCGGCACCGGCGACCTCTCGGAAATCGCACTGGGCTGGTCCACCTATAACGGCGATCACATGTCGATGTACGCGGTCAACTGTTCCATTCCGAAAACCCTGATCCGGTATATCATCGACTGGGAGGCGCAGCAGCGCGGCGGGAAATTGCAGAAAGTACTCGAAGACATTATCGACACCCCGGTCAGCCCGGAACTGCTGCCGAACACCGGCGATGCCGAGATCAACCAGAAAACCGAAGAGATCATCGGTCCTTATGAGCTGCATGACTTCTTCCTTTATCATACCGTCAAATACGGCGCGGAACCGGCCAAGATCATGATCCTGGCGGAAATCGCGTTCAAAGGAATGTACGAACCAGAATTTATCAACAAATATCTTAAAGTATTTATTTGGCGCTTTTTCTCGCAGCAGTTCAAACGCAGTTGCATTCCGGACGGCCCGAAGGTGGGTTCAATCTGCCTGTCGCCCCGCGGCGACTGGCGCATGCCGTCAGATTCATCTCCGGAACAATGGTTGAAAAATTTATAACCTGGAGAATAACATGAATAATATAAGTTATTGGGATTCGGTTGCCGGGCACAAGGAATTCACGCTTGATTTTGAAATCGAAGCGTTCCTGGCCGAGTTGCCCGACTACCCGTCAATTCTTGACGTCGGCTGCGGTTACGGCCGCACCCTGATGCAGTTGGACCAGGCGGGACTTAAGAATCTGCACGGATGCGACTACTCGAAAAAAATGATTGAACAAGCCAGAAAAAACCTGCCGAACGCGGAATTTAAAATAAATAAAGGCGTCAAACTGCCTTATGAAGACAGTTCGTTCGATGCGGTTATCCTGATGGCGGTACTGACCTCGATAATCGATAACGAGTTGCAGGCACGGTTGTTGAGCGAAATTTCCCGGGTGCTGACCGATAACGGGCTTATTTATGTCGGTGATTTTCTGCTGAATGAGGATCAGCGCAACCTGGATCGCTACGAAAAAGGCATTGCCATCAATAATACTTACGGAGTGTTCAAGCTGGAAGAAGGAGCTATTCTGCGGCATCACGACCCCGATTACATCGCCGCCATTCTCGGCGGGTTTTTCGCGGTTGACTTCCAGTTCGTCACCCACAAGACGATGAACGGCAATATTTCCAACGGCTTCTTCTTCCTCGGAGAAAACTGTAAATAAGTTGAAGGTTGAAGGTTGAAAGCAAGATTCAGGAAATTACGTAAACAATGACTTCAGAGCGCGATAAATGGCTGAAGATGGAAGACGCCGAACTACTCCGGTTATGCCGCTGCGACTTCTTTATCGGTTCCGGCCGGGGCGGACGAGAAACGCAATAAAACCTCCAACGCGGTAAGACTGGTCCACGAACCAACCGGCATCATCGTTACCGACTGCTCAACCCGCAGTCGCGACGACAACCGGCATAGCGCGCTGAAAAAACTCCGTATGCAAATAGCGCTGGAAGTACGGAACGATCCGGTAATGCCGGAAAGACTGGATACCAGCATCAATCACCGGGACTATCCGCTGCTTGCCGCCGCGCTGCTCGATCAGCTTGCCGCGGTTGAATTCAAGGTTTCTGACGCCGCCGCCGCTATTGACCTCAGTACCGGGGCTTTTGTCAAACTGCTGGCCCGTTCCCCTGCCCTGTGGCAGGAGGTAAACCGCCAGCGCGAAATACTTTCTCTGAATCCCTGAAACAGTAATTTTTGAGAATCTATTACTAGAAGACCTTCGACCTGAATGTTTACATCTGGATGGCGAAACTCCGTTGAGCCGGGACATGCCGCGCAGACGGGCGGCTCGAGGGACTCTCGCCCTCCACAAAACCTTCGGCCTGGTCATTCATATCTGGAGGGCGAAACGCCGTTGAGCCGGACATGCCGCGCAGACGGGCGGCTCGTGGGATACTCGCCCCCACAAAATCTTTCTTTATGATTATTACATTTAGAAAAACCAACACCTTAAAATGAAAAATGGCCTTCCAACTAAGAAAAATCAGTATTGCATTTTGATAAAAAAACCGGTTTTTTTATTTAATCGGGTTTGCAATCTTTTTAAAATGGTTTTTATTATATAATAAAGAGGACAAGATTATGGCAATAAAAAAAATGAAAACCGCATCAAGAAAGACGTGGCCAGAGCCGCGGGAGTCAGTTTGACGACAGTTACGCATGCCCTCAACCCGGCTCCCGGCATCAGAGTGAACCCGGATACCCGGCAAGAGTCAAAAAGATTGCCCGTGAACTCGGATACCGGCCCAATTTCATTGGACGCGCCCTTGTAACCGGAAAACATACTGCATCGGCTTGCTTGAACCGCATTACGAATCAATGTTCCGCGGATATTATCAGCGCATGATCTACGGTATGGTTCCGGTCATGGGTCAGGATGATTACAATTTGACCCTGCTCTTCCGTGATCCGCCGGAAAACTGCCGCCGTACCCTGCGCCAGGCCGGGTTGACGGAATGATTGTCCTGCAGAGCGACTTTGACTGCAAAGCCATCGCCGAAGTGCTCGACAGCGATATTCCGACGGTGGTTCTCAACACCCACCTATGACTGCGGTTCTCATAGTCAAGCCTGCAATGTTGTTTCAGACCATTATGATATAGTAAACCGCTCCATTAATCGTCTGATCAGCCAGGGCTGTCACAATCTGGTATGTTTCACCGATCCCGGCGACTGCGAACCAACAAACAGCTTTTTGACGCATTTAATCACTACACCGACAAACTGGTTAACAAAGGAATCGCCGCGACGACAATAGTTCCTTCTCCAAATAACTTTAAAATACAGCTGCGAAACCTTTTCAGAAGCGGCCTCAAGCTGGACGGGGGTATATATGGATGGAGAATTGATGCTGCAAACCCTGCTGGACGAAGCGGCAGCGCCGGGATGCATATCGGTAAAGACTTCAAATTATGCCTGACAGACGACGCGACAGAAGAATACGCCCGGCAATTACTTAGGGACGGACTGACCGTTTATGTCCAGCAGCCTGAAGTACTTGGCGAAACCGCATGGCTGCAAATGAAAAAACTTATTACCGGCAAAAATACCGAAAACACCGTAAAAGTACCTTATATAGAGGTCAAAAAACAGAAATAAAATTTCATAATCAAAGTCTGTGCCAATGTAAGCAGCATTGGCATTTATTCTTATAAATCTCATGAGTAATTTGCAAGGGAGCAAACAATGAGCACAATCAAAGTCGGCATGGTAGGGCTGGATACTTCACACTGCCCCGCCTTCGCAAAACTGTTGAACAATCCTGAAGTGACCGGTTACGTTCCGGGCTGTCAAGTCGTCCGGGCCTTTCCCGGCGGCAGCGAGCTGTTTTCAAGCAGCATCAACCGGGTCGAAGGATTCACTAAACAGTTCAAAGACGAATTCGGAATAGAAATAGCCGGTTCACTGGAAGAACTGGCCGATGGTATGGACGCGTTCATGCTTGAAAGCGTGGACGGACGTCAGCATCTGGAACAATTCAAAGTCCTGGCTGAGTACGGTAAACCGGTTTTCATCGATAAGCCACTGGCCTGCTGTTATGACGACGCCGTTGAAATATTTAAAATCGCCAGGGAAAAAAACGTTCCGGTAATGACCAGTTCATCGCTCCGCTACGCTATGGGCATTGCTGACGCACTGGAAGCCGATGAACGCGTCCAGGCCTGCCACGCGTTCGGTCCGATGTCAATCCTTGAGGACTATCGCGACTATTTCTGGTACGGTATCCATTCAGCTGAAGTACTATTCTCATTAATGGGCACCGGCTGCAAAGAAGTTCACTCGGGTGGTCGGCAAAGACTATGACCTGCTGGTCGGAGTATGGGAAGACGGTCGGATCGGCACGGTTACCGGCAAACGGGTTGAACCATATAATTTTGGTTGTTCCCTGCTCACGGACAAAGGTGAAAAAACAACTGTGGCAACTACCGATATCCCGTGGTATAACCTGATGATTGGACCGATTCTTGATTTTTATAAAACCGGAAAATCACCGATTGCGGAGGCTGAAAGTCTGGAAATCATTGCATTTCTGGAAGCGGCCAGCCGCAGCCGGGCGGCCAACGGGTCCATCATCGCCCTAAACAGTTTATAAACAAAGGAACCAGCCATGTTTATCGATATTCATGTTCACTTCCGGGTTACTCCCGGTTTCCCGCGCTGGGGAAATCCGGCCTATGCCACTCCCGAACAATTGATCGAACGCTATGATAAACTCGGAATCGAAAAAGCCGTGGTCCTGCCGGGGTGTTCCCCGGAATGCGCCTATGCTCCTCAATCAAACGAAGAAGTATTGAAAGTTGCCGAAGAAACCGGACGCTTTATTCCTTTCTGCAATATTGACCCGAGAGCACTTACCAACTCATGGCAGGCGCCTCTCGGGGATATCTTGCGCTACTACAAAGATAAAGGCTGCAAAGGCATTGGCGAGGTAACCGCCAATCTGCCTTTTCTCAATCCACTGGTCCAGAACCTTTTCAAACATGTTGAGGAAACGGAACTACCGCTGACCTTTCACATTGCCGGGCGGATTGGCGGAATGTACGGACTTTATGACGACCCGGGTCTGCCGCAGCTGGAGGAATGCCTGAAACGTTTTCCCAAACTCAAGTTTTTCGGTCATTCCCAGACATTCTGGGCCGAAATGGGAACTTTGCGGGCAGAAGCCGACCGGATCGGTTATCCCAAATATCCGATCGATGAAGAAGGCCGGATACCGCAGTTGATGCGCAAATACGAAAATCTCTACGGGGACCTCTCCGCCGGCAGCGGCCTGCAACGCGCTGGCCCGGGACCGCAAAAATGCCGTGAAGTTTCTCAATGAGTTTCAGGACCGGTTGATGTTCGGGACTGATATTTGTGCGCCTGAAACCCCGACTCCGCTGGTTGACCTGCTGCTTGACTTACGGGATTCCGGCGAAATTTCAGAAACTGTTTTCAAAAAAGTAGCCAGAGAGAATGCGGTAAGAATTCTCTCTTTGAATTGTTGAAATCCCGTTTTTTGCCAAATTACGCAATTTAACGGATTGACTTTTCAGAATAAGTAATTATATTAATTATAAACCGGTTTTTAAGAATAAACAACTTTCAACCGGTTTAAAAACAGAAATATTCAAAAGGCAAGGAAAAATGAGCGAGAAAGTACTCAAAGTAGGAATCGCCGGTTTTGGCCGCAGCGGTTACGGAATCCACTGGCGCTGGCTGCAAAATGATGACAAGTTCAAAGTTGTTGCGGTAGCGGACAACCTGCCGGAACGTCGTGAAGACGCCGTCAAAGAGATTCCCGGAGTCAGAGTCTATGAAGACTATGCCGAATTACTGAAAAATGAACAGGAATTAGATCTGTTCGTTAACGCCACTCCCAGCCGTTTTCATGTGGAAGCCTCGAAAATGGCGCTTGAACTGGGTATCAACCTGTTAAGCGAAAAACCGTCTGCCCGTAGTGTAGCGCAATTCGACGAACTCACGGCCGCCGCGGAAAAATCAGGCGCAATGTTCTATCCGTTCCAGAATTCACGTTTTTTTACAACTATTTCGAGAAGATTCAGGAAGTAGTCAATTCCGGCAAACTGGGTGAAATACTCCATATCCGTTCAATCTGGAGCGGATTTTCCCGGCGCTGGGACTGGCAGACGCTGCAATGCGAAATTGGGCGGGAACCTGCTTAACACCGGGCCGCACCCGGTCGATCAGGCAATCGCCCTGTTTGGCGACGGCTATCCGGAAGTATTCTGCCGGATGCGTTCGATACAACCGTTGGGCGGCGATGCAGAAGACTTCTGCTCGGTTACCCTGTACGGAGAAAACAAACCGCAAATTGAGATTCTGCTCAGCAATTACCTGGCTTATCCTCAGGGTAAGCATTATAACGTCAGCGGCACGCTCGGCGGTTTGACCGGTGATCATTTTAATCTTGACTGGAAGTATTATGATCAGCTGACCGCTCCAAAACAGGAAATGTGGAAACCGTGGAGTAAAGAACGCGGTTACTGTTCCGAACAGCTCTCATGGACAGAGGAAAGCTGGAAATACAATGACACCAGCAGCAGCAATTCCGGCGGTTATACCTTGAACAGCCAGAAACTCTATGCCAACCTCTATGACGTATTGGTCAACGGAGCCGAACAGGTAATCAAACTTGAACAGGTTCGTCGTCAGATCTACGTAATCGAAGAATGCCACAAGCAGAATCCCCTGCCCCGGAAATATTGATTACTTCAAGCTCAAATGCCGTTACCATTCCCGGTAACGGCATTTTTTATTTCGATAAGTCATCAACGAACTTCTTAGCGTCAGTTAAACTTAAACCATATGTCTGTCTTGTCAGCCTGATTGCCGCCATTACATTACCACGTTCAATCAAGTTGATAATTTTATCATCCGACTTAGCTTTTTCTTCCGCCTTGTCAACCGTCAAATCTATTTTTTCTTTTTGCTGTGGACCGATTACAATATCCAATTTTTCAAGCTCAAGCAAAGCCTTCCTGACGCCAGGAACAATAAAATCACGCGGCGAACGCCACTCTATACGTATTGTATGCCCATTTACAACGGAAACCGGATTATGACAAGAGGTTATATGAGACTTGCCTTCGGGCGGCTTTTTCAGGCGGCGTTCATATCTTAACTGCTCAACCAATAGAGCCATATCCTGTTCATATAGATTAAGATCAAGGAAAGTGTGATATGATTGTGTTTTTCCATTATTCTTTCCGGGAGAAACAAGTATTTGCTTGGTTATACATGCAGATTTAATTTCTTCCGGATCGAGCTGAATGACTTGCAAATCACTTGCGGGAAAATGCGAATTCAGGTAAGATCGGAACTTGATCAACAGTCGGTCCTGTCTAACTGATACAAGCCAATTGGCCGAACCTGAAGATTTCCTCAGCAGATTCAGGCAAATAACAGCAAAAAAAGCCAGGAAAAAACAAAGCAAAATAAAAAACAACAACGGCAAATCACCTGAACAATACCCGTAAATAGCGCCGCTAATACACCCCAGGCAAAAAAGACAAACAATAAAATTAACTATTAAGGACTGTTTGAAGATGCGTGACATCGTCAAATGATCAACGTCCTGTAATCTTTTTAATTTCACTTTGCAACCTTATCTGAACTGCTTTGCTGAGGTTTATCCAACTTTTCGACCAGCTTCCGGGTTATCGCTTCGGCGAACTTTTCAAGGGAAGAATCCGTTTTCCCTGATTTTTTATATGACCTGAACAAACCGAAAACTTTAGTGGTCTTGGCATTGATCGCCTTGGCGTTTATGTAAAGTTTATCATCCAGCTGGTAAATACGTCCCGAGACGACGAATTCGGCTCCGGCCAACACCCCCAACCGCAATTGCGACTTAGCCGAAAACCAAACCCGATATCGATAAATTATGTTCCGCCATAATCTTTTTCAGGTGTTTTCGCTCCAGCATGACCAGCTTATCTGAGGCAGCTATCTGAGCGAAGATCAGCAAACGCAGCTTATCCGCCAATGCCTGATCCAGCGAACTGTCGACCTTAAACCCGATCAGCGCAACTTTTTGCCGGTCCGGAATCTCCCATAACCGCGAAACCGTTGCCCCAAAAAACGATAATGAGCAAAATACCCAGCAAATCTTTTCGTATTTTCATATCAATATTCCATAAGGTTATTTTTTCGTTAACAACGTCAGTACCTGCTGCGCATTAAGCCTGACAACCCGGTGCCGTTCAGGATTAGCGGCAAATTTCCTGATTTCCGGGATCGCCGACGTCGCCTTTATCTCTCCAAGCGTTCGAATGATCGCTCCCTGAACAAAATAACTTTGCGACTTTTTCAGTTTTGCCAGAAGCGGGGCAGTCGCCGCGTCAGCGGCATAAGTTCCCATCCCGGCGATGTATTCACAGGCGGCAATTGACGTATACGGCTTCCGGTCGGAAATTTTTTCCAGCAGAAAAGGAATGATGACCGGGCCGCCGGACGCCAAAAGATTTCCAGCTCTCATTCCTTTTCTGTTTTCCCATAGAACCTCAAAGAAATGCCGGGGCCGGCTATGATACAGGAATCCGGTAAAATCACTGTTCTTCATCAAACTCGACCATTTATACATTACAGCCGACCATTTGGCGTCACGCGCAACTTTTTCGGTTTTTTTTGACATTATAATGAAAAGCAGCGCTGTTTCCATCAAGTTCAAGGGTACTGTCCCTGCCCCAGAAAAAGTTATCGGCATTGATCGAAATCAATCTTTTGTAACCTACGGGCGAAATCGCCATATAGCAAATTATGCCGCTTTTGTTCCCGATGGTTTTTTGCAAAAGTTTTTCAATAACCGGGTAACAGGCGGGTGCAAACGGCTTTTTCTCATGCGATACCCTGAACAGCGGGCCATTGCCCGGGCCATTCAGGTAATCGGCCAGGATGTCCTCAAGCTTTTGCGCACTGATCCCGCAGTCGACATAAAGCAGGTCAAACATATTGACCGGCCGGCATTTTGACACTTTCGCCATCGCAAAGTCGTAGGCGATATCGCCGTGTCCGGTGACCCCGGCATATTTGACCAGAAAATTAATCAGGCTATAACGGGTAAATCTATTGTTGAATTTGTTCAGGTCAGCGATCCCGGCCGCTTTGCACCAGTAAGCGCCGCCGCCGCTCTGAGCAATATTATCTTTCCGGTTTCCTTCCGCCCGCATAAACGGTTGTAACTCAGGTACGACAACACGGGCCAATTCCGGCACGAAAGCCGCCGCCCGAATTACGCCGTACATCCGGGCACCGGCATAACCGGGACGTTTCTCCTGATCGATATACGGCTTCCACAATTTCAGCAATATTCCATGTCCGGCTTCAGGATAACCGGCCAGGTCCATCAATTTCAGAAAATCCTTGAAGTTATTTAAATTTATCGCATTCCGGGCCGCCATGCCTTTTATCAGACGCGGATACTTGATCAGCCTGAACGCATAGCGCTCCGGGCCGTTTGAATAAATACGGGTCACATATTTGCCGACCGGCTGATCGTATCTGGCTTCATACTCCCGGCTTTTTATGCTTTGGCAAATATCACCGAAGTGTGAAGGAAAAGGACTTACATTCAATGATCCCAGTTTAAACTTGTTTTTCAGATCGTGTTTCCGGGTTTCCCATTCAATGAACGCCAGGGCCTCGGGCGGCAGCGGAAGTTCGCTGAAATCCATATTGACGAAGATATTGTTGACCGGAATCCCGTTCGGATCAGGTCGCCCGGTTTTCCGGTTTACCCGGAGCATATCGTATGCCCGAACGCCCCCGCAAAAACAAAATACCGTTAAAATGATTATTCGTGTCTTTTTCATAATCCAGAACAGTTAACTCCTCTATTTACTCACTTTTCATAAACTCCGCCGGCGGGATTCCGGTCAGGTGAAGCAATGCCGTTTTATCATTCTTGTCCAGCGCCAGCAACCGGAGTTTTTCAACCGTCTTATCAGTCACTTTTTTGCTGTCCAGGCCGATAATCAAATAATAATATGCTTCCCGGCCTTCCTTAAGGGCTCCAACAACCTCCGGATCATCACTAAGCAGAATATTTTCCAGTCTCTTCCGGCCGGCATAGCGCAGCAAGCGTGGTTCTCCGCCGTTACTGAAATCGGTTTTACCGATAATATATTTCAACAGTTCGACATCGAAATTCCTGGCCATAAAATATGTGATTTCGCGTCCCGAGGTGCTTCCGCGCTCGATAAACGAATTCGGGAACGCCTTGATCAGACGGATCGACTCCGGACAGCCGCCGGCCGCCCGGTAGATGATCATTTCCCGATTGATTCTGCTTTTTTCCAGAATTCTTAACATCCGGTAGTTGCCATTCCGGTCGTTTCCGGCTTTAAGATATTTGTCGTTGGGATCGACAGGCGGAATCCTGACCTCTTTTACCCAGTTGATAAACTCTTTGGCGCGACGGTTGCCGCGTCCGGCGGCAATATCACAAAGAACGAGCTTCGGCAGACCGGGCAGCGACGCATATTTCGTTTGGGGTATAAGCGGAATCTCCTGCATGAAAATATTGAGCAGACGGTCCACATCGGAAATATTCACGTTTCTGAATGTTTCCGTCCAGTGTTTTCTGGTTTTATGCGGGAAAATGAAGTCAACTTTCCGGTCAAGATTTTTTTCCGCATTGTAAAGCATTTGCAGCTTGACCGCCGGAAAGAAATTCTCGTAGATTGAACTGTTGCCGTGAGTCCGGTTTACAATATAGTCCAGCAACAGGCCGCGCGTCAGATCCAGCGGCAGTTTTGACCGGAAAATATCCGTGGCCTGCCAGGTACCGACAATAGCGATGCACTTGTTTTTATCCATCGCGGTCACATTGCCGATATATTCCAGCACCCCATTGTCCCTGACCAGATCCGACTGCGCAAATTTGGACAATTCCCGACCGTGGAAATAGAATACCGGATAATAGGTGGTATAAGCATCCTCAGGGTTCCACGACTCGGCCACATAAGGCCTCAACCTGGCGTAGTTCTGCTGAAACTGCTTCATGAACTGACTCCTAAGCACGGTCACATTTACTGGAGTTTGCGGGATATCCTGCACCTTTTCGCGCTTGTCGGGAGCGGCATCAAGATATTTGTATTCTGGTTTTTCCCGGGGGAATTCCGCCATCTGAGCCAGTCTGGCGACCGCCCAGACCGTGGAACTCTGCTCCAACAACTGTTTTTCCTTGTCGAAAAGCCCGACCGCCCTGTAATATTTGGACAGCTGCCCCATGACTTTCCTGTTCCCGGACGCGTATTCTTTTTCAAGCAGCTGCACGGCATACTTACGATTACCCCGCGTCCATTGTTTTGAGGCGTAGACAGCCGGGGATACGTTGCCCCTGCCAAGCGACTTCCCGGAACGCCGGCGAGATATGCGTGAACCCGGCTTCATCGTATGCAGCGCGGCATAGCATTTGCCGATAAGGCGCTTCATGGCCTTTTCCTGGCGCAGCCTGAGTTCAGCCGTTTTTTCATCGTAGGGTGATTTTCGCGCAAACGGCACCCGCAACGTGTCGCACCAGGAGCCAACCATTTTGCCGACCTCGTTCAGTGAGCCGATACAACTGAAACTGCCGATCACTTCGCTGGAATACACCTCGGTAGCGGTAAAATGAAACTCCATTCCCCCGTCCCGGTTGATGACCGAACCGGTAAGCAGCACCTGGCCTCCGGCATCAGCGTGCATGCTTTTTCCGCCCATCGCCGAAAAATCCCGTTCCTGCCGGACCAGCGCCCAGTCGTCCCGGCTGAGCATATCGCCATGCTCCAGGGATTCAGACGCCGCCAGCATCAGACTTTCCGATATGGCTTCGATTTTTTCCCGGCAAACAGCGCGTCCCTGGTTGACCGGCTGCAAACCTCCCCAAACAAATTTTTCCGGTTTGCGTTCTCTTTTCATTACCTGGACCGCGCCCGGTCTCAATTCGCGAATCTTTTTAACGATCTTCGCAGCCATTGCTTCAGTTTTGTTTTTCCAGGCCGGATCGGCCGTATTTATGCGGCCGATGCGCCAGGCGTTATTATAGTCGTGATAAACCCGGTCACCGCTCCGGTAGACTTCGTGAAGCGGACGATTCAAATTGCCGATCCACAGTTCGACATAGTCCCCGTTGATGGTCGACCGGTCCCGGGCCTGGATAATCACGTCCGCCGGACTTTCAGAGAAAAGTTTTCTGACTTTATCAAGTGATTGCGTCATCACCATTTCCTGCTCAATGGCGTCCCGGCTTATCCGGTCATAAAGAATGAACCGACCGGCTCCGTTCAACTCGTCGATCATTCGGGTCATAATACGGGTCGCGGCCGGGCCGGTATTATCATGGTAGAGTCGCGGCGACATGACGGCAACCCTGACCGGCCGTCCAAAATCAGGCGCGCCGGGGGATTGATCACTGGCTGAACCGGGCTTGCTTATGCCGCAGGCATAAGCGCCGTCATAAATACTTGATTGATCCACATAGTATTCTTTTTTCCTGAAACCCGACGTGTAGAAAAAGTCTTTCCTTATCCCTTCGGTAAAAGCCAGTCGATATGTCACTTCTTCCCCTGCCTTCTTTTCGGGATGATCGACATAAGACCCCGCCTGCAATGCCGGAACCGTGCAGACGCCTCGGGCTTGTTCAGATTTGTTCTGACGGTTTTTCACGATCCTGAGCAAAGTCAATTCAGGCGGCACCAGCCATCGTTCGGAACTGATGCGCGGCGAAGCGTCCGGCCAGCTTATTTTGACGGCTTTGCCGCTTGCCTCTACCGTCAACTCCGGCGGCAACGGCAGCAGTGGAACGGTCAACATCCTGATTCGCCCGGTCGTGACATCCCGCAATTCAAGTTTTAGTTTATCCGCGCCGTGCAAATCCGGCAAATAATACTTATAGACGCCGTAACCTTTTCTGCTGACGCGATTCAAATAGCTGTAAGTGCTTTTTGAAACCGGATAGACGCGTTTGTTGCGACAATATATCTTGAGCAGCTCAACGGCTTTTTTTGCAGTTACCAGGACGTATTTACCCTGTTCAAGACCTATTTTCAGCGTGACCGGCCACGCCGAACCGAACGATCTAAACGACATGATCGTTTTAAGCTGACACCGCCAACCCGGAAAATTATTCGGATATAACGGCTTAATATTGCTCAACCGGCCATTCTCAGTCTGGTCGCCGGCGGCGTATGACAACTCGTACTTCATCTTCGCATACAGGAAATATTGGTCGGGAGCCTCCCGGGTCCGGCCCAGAAACTGCAAATCCACCGGTTCCGCGTCGGCCAGTGCCGCCCGATAGACATGTCTGCGTGTCTTCTGATCATAAGTAAGCCCCACCAACGGAAATTCCAGCGGCGCGAATGCTTTGACCAACCGGTCGCCGGAGGTAATTTCCAGTTTGTACCAGACATGATTGCGTTTATAGCGCAGCGGAACTTCATCCCGGATCTGGAATTGCGCCAGCGGTTTCTGCCCGAATACCCCGGATGACCGCTTGAAAAAATCTTCACTCCGGCGGACAGTCCCGGCCATCCGGGCCCGGGATTTCGGGTCTTTTATTTTAGCCAGCCGTGATTTCATACCGGCAATATGCTGTTTGAGGACCGCCGCCTTGTCGGAGTTCTTCAATACATCCTCGCCGCATATAACATATTTCCCGTCACGTGACGCTGCGGAATACAACCTGGCGATCATGTCGTTTTCGGGTTGACGGTCAAAATAAACCGTTCCTTTCAAGAGAACCAGCGGTTTATTTTTTCGACGTCCCGGGGTGTAACTGAGCCTGGCATGATACGACTCGATCCTGACATTCTCCGGCTTGACCGCCATTGTTTTCACCGTAACCGCAACCGGCGGCATCCCGGCGGCGGGTCGGGTTGACGACAGCACCAGTTTTTTCAACCTGCCAAACAATCCTCCGGCAGTTTGTTCCGGTTTGACAACCTGAACCGGGTCCGGTTCCGGCCTGGCGGCCGCGACGTTTTTCCGTACTTCCACCGCCTGAGATGATACTCCACTGAATTTCTTGAAAACCAGCACCCCGATCATCGTCAGCATAAGGCAGAAAGACATGCTCATGACGATAAAAACAATCTTATATTTTTTGTCCGGCTTAATGACCGGTGGCGCCATCAGGTTTTTCCGGCATCCGACACAGAAAATCGCGCCGGATGCTAACTCGCGGCCGCAATGTGGACAAATATTATGCTTTTTCCGATGTTGCATATCTCCCCGTTATCCAAAAATATTTTGCTTGTAATATCTATTACCAGGTATTTATTATATAGACTCTTAAAAAGTACAAATCTTTGCGAATTTTAATTTTTTTGCAAAAAAGGTAAAAAAAACGCAAAGAATAATCACTAATTATAGTCTCATATAACAGAATAATCAAAGATTTTTTAAACGAATAACTGGATTAATTATGAGTTCAATGCCGGAGGACGGGGGGGCGTTACCCGACCACGAAGAATTTGACCTGTTTTTTAAAGAACACCTGCCGATGGTCAGGCGGGTCGTCTTCAGGATCATGCTGGATGAGCATGGCGCTGATGACGTGGTGCAGACAACCTTTATCAAGGCGTATCATAAAATGCATACTTTTAAAGGAAAATCGAAAATCTCAACCTGGCTGTGCCGCATCGCCTACAACGAAACCATGACCTGGTTGCGGAAAAACTCTCAACAGCCGGCGTCGCTCGAATGCGTATATGCTGACGAACGCGCCAAAGATAAAACCGAAGGTCATCTGCTAAGTCTTGAAACCTTTAATGAAATAACCGCCGCGCTGGCGGAAATCCCGGAACATTTGAGAGCGGCTATAACCCTGGTCGCGATAGAGGAAACGCCAACAGATGAAGCCGCCGCAATCATGAATTGTTCCCCGGCAACCGTCTACTGGCGAGTCCACAAAGCCCGGAAAATCCTGAAAAACAAACTTGGACACTTATTATGAAAAAAGATATTGATAACCTGTTAAAACAATGGGACGCGCAATCCCGCCCGGGGGAACTTGCTCCGGATGAAATGGCGTCAAAGATAAAACAATCCATTGACAATACTCCGGTCATCATTAATGATCAGGAGTCACCGCAGCGGACTGTTCACATCAACTGGATTTACGCTGCCGCCGCCGCAATACTCATTCTGACCGCAACGATCGGCGTGCTGGTTCAGCAACTGCACAGCGTCAAACACTTTCCGGAATTCCAGGGAATCAGGAAGTCAGAGCTGGCTGAACTGAAAAAAATTAACAATGAGTTGCGCCTGCTTTTTCCGGACAGCCTGAACAGTTTTTGTATTGTCAACGGGGCTATTTCGATCAACACCGGCAATGGGACTGCCGGTCCTGATGAGGATGCCGGCAAACAACAGCTTCTGGTTCGTTATTCCGTCATGCAGAAACAGCACGATAAATGGGTAACTGTGGCACGAAACGATATCGTTACTCAAGTTGGCAGAAACGTACAGTTGAGCGATAACGGCAAAACTCCGAAAGGTTATATCTGGTCATGGCCGGCCGACAAAAACGTAATCGCGCTTGAAAGCGATATCAATATTTCTGTCGGCAAGCATAAATTCCCGATCAAGTTTTTCGGGGGACAACGATTAAACGTTCCAAACAAATTAAAAGAAACCGCAAACGTCAAAATATATCAAACGGTAACCCTGATCTGATGAAAATATCTTTTACAATCATCATGCTGCTATTATGCCGAATGTGCTTCGGGGCAATTCCTGAGCTCAGTATTTTTGCCGGCAGAAAAACCGAAATCCCAATCAAACTGATTCATTTGAAGGGACAGCCGTTCAACTGGACCCTGAAATTCAAACACCGGACAATAGACGATGGCAACGGAATCGTCGATGTCAACGGCAAGGCTGTAATCGAACTGAAAATCCCGGCTGTCAAACCAGGGGTAATAATGAACACGGTTCTCAAGGTCGGAGAACAGGTCATTCGTAAAGTCAGGATTTATTATCCGAATCCTTTTAAAGATGCTGTATTATCTGGCAAATTGCTGCTTTGGGATGCTGAAAACGAATCGCCGATAAAGGAATTTCTTTTACAATTCAAACTGCCTTATGAAACAACTTATTCTCTGGCATCAGGTCAGACTGAAAACATCCAGCTGATATTCGGAATTGACCTTGAAAATCAGCCAGGCATACCGGAAAAAATGCTCAAGGCATGCCGAAAAGGCGGAACAATTATTTGCTTTCTACCGGAAAAAACCTCTGTCACCTTTCCCGGCGCCGGAATCAAAAATATCACAATCGAAAAAAATACAGACGGCTCCGAACACAAATTACAATTTGAGCAGAAAGGTTCTCTGACCATATCAAACAGCCCGGCAGATGAAGGCTGCAACGGGATTATGGTTGCAGTACCGCCCGGTAAAATATTTTTTTACCCTGTTTGTCGAATAGCAACTATGCAAAACTTACCATCGGAGCTATATTCATTCGCGAATATTTTAATTTCCAACAAAAAAAAGGAGAAAAAAGATGAAAAGGATGTCAATTTTTAACGTTTTAATAATAACAGTGCTCCAGCTGCTGTGTCTGACCGGAACAACGCTGCACGCTGCCGCAGCTCCACGCATGATCTCCGCGGCAATTCTCTCGTTTTCCGAGCGTGGCAAGGGGGTTCAGGGAGTAGGAAGCCAGATCGGCGACCTGGTCTTTGCCAAGATGGCTGAAGAATGTCCTGAGATAATGCTGGTAGAGCGCCAGGCGATCAAGAAAATCCTTGATGAGCTGCATTTGAACGCAACCGGAATGGTCTCACCGGACACCGCCAACAAAATCGGCAAGCTGACCGGAGCTCAGATACTCATTACCGGCTCGATTTTCAAAATCAATAATAAAACCTTCCTGGTCGCCAAGATAATTGGAGTCGAAACCGGACAGGTCCTTGGCGCCAGTGTAAACGGCAAGGGCCAAACAGACGAGCTATGCGAAAAATTGTCGGAAAAAATTGCCAAAACTCTGGCAACAAAAACCTCCAGACTGCTTCCGAAGGAAACCAGTCAGGCGGACATTATCGCGGAACTAAAGAAAAAAATAAGCGGCAAAAAATTGCCGACTCTTTATATTCACATCCCGGAAAAGAACTATTCTCAACCGACAATCGACCCGGCGGCCGAAACAGAGATCAAGCTGGTTTGCAATAAACTTGGTTTCAAAATAATTGATTCACCGGACAAGGCGGATGTTAAAATTACCGGAGAAGCTTTCAGCGAATCGGTTCCGGCTATTGGCAAATTCTTCTGTGCCAGAGCCAGACTTGAGGTCAGCGCCAAAGAGAACGATAATATACTGGCTATTGACCGTCAAACCACTGTCGCCGCGGACATCGTTCAGCGGACCGCTGGTAAAACCGCCCTGCAAAAAGCGGGTTTGAAAATTGCCCTCAGACTGATCCCGCAACTGGTAAAATAAACAGCCGTAAACAAAAAAAGCCGCCGTTCTATCAACCGGCGGCTTTTTTATTGCTCAATATGGCGTTATTGGATTATTCCCATTCCAACAAGAATTGCAATTGTGATAATCAATGAGCCGATAATAAATCCGATCAAAGCCGGCAATGAAAGCAATAAGCCAATCTTGATTAACTTTGCAGGTGAAGCCGACATAATATCATGCGTGGAATTGGCAATGGATGCGGCACTCTGTTCACTGCCGCCGGATTCTGAAAATTTCTGCATTACGGCCAAACCCCGAATAAAGTCCAAACGGGCATTTTCCAGTTGGCGACTTGCTTCAGCCAGTTCGGATTGATTCGGATTTGCACTTATTTCAAGTTTTTCCAGTTCTTCAGAAACTTTTTCAACAAAGTCAAGAAACTTTTGCGCCTCCAAGATCAGAGCTTTTGAATTATCAATCCGGTGTTCCAGGGTAATCGATGCTTCGGCACAGCGGCCCATCAGATCCCGCCTGGCGGCCCGGAAATCGTCACAGCGTTTACTTAACGCTTTACTCAATGACGTTGAGGTTTCAACAATGGTTGTTCCATTACCATCCGGGACCGCCTCAGACTGAGTGTTAGCGGCAATTTCCGCTTTCTTCAATCGTTCCCGCATCCGGTGCAAATCGTTTGTGACAAAATCTTCTTTTCGCAGTGGAGGCATATAATTCTCCTTTTTATCCCGGTAAATTAATTCCCAAACGTTCAGCAACATAATCAGCGTCTTTATCGCCACGACCGCTCAGGTTGACCAGAATTTTAACGTCTTTCGGCAGAGTAGCAGCCAGTTTGGCCGCATGCGCTACCGCATGTGAGCTTTCAAGCGCCGGAACAATACCTTCCAGACGGGACAGGCGCATAAACATATCAAGGCACTCTTCATCAGTAGCGGAGACATATTCAACCCGCTCGATGTCTTTCAACATGCAATGCTGCGGCCCTACTCCCGGATAATCCAGGCCGGACGCGATTGAATGAACCGGCAGCGGTTCGCCCTTGTCATCCTGCAGAACGTAGCATTTAAAACCATGAATTGTTCCGCGGCTCCCTTTGGTCATCGTAGCGGCATGTTGAGTGGTATGCAAGCCGTGGCCGGCCGGTTCCACGCCGATAAGTTTGACGTCTTCATCATTCAGGAACGCGGTGAAAAGTCCCATGGCGTTACTGCCGCCGCCAACGCAGGCAACACAATAGTCCGGCAGACCGCCGGTCATTTCAATCATCTGTTCACGCGCTTCTTTGCCGACAATACTTTGGAAATCACGCACCATCATCGGGAACGGATGCGGTCCGACCACTGAACCGATCGCGTAAAAATAATTATCAGGGTCCTTGAGCAGTTCTTCAAACGCACTGTCGACCGCGTCTTTCAGCGTAGCGGTTCCGCGGGTTACCGGAATTACATCCGCGCCAAGGATCTTCATCCGGGTAACGTTCGGATGTTCTTTTTTGATATCAACCATCCCCATGTGGATTTCGCATTTCATACCGATCAGGGCACAGGCCGTCGCCAGAGCGACCCCGTGCTGCCCGGCTCCGGTTTCGGCGATGACTTTGGTTTTGTTCATGAATTTCGCCAGCAGAGCCTCACCCAGACAGTGATTGATCTTGTGTGCGCCGGTATGGTTGAGGTCTTCACGTTTCAGATAAATCTGGGCTCCTCCGCAAGCGGCGCTCAAGCGTTTTGCGTGATAAACCGGACTTGGGCGTCCGACGTAATGCTTGTTCAAGGATTCAAGTTCCTCCTGAAACTCTTTGGTCTGGATGATTTCTTTGTAAGAAGTCGCAATGCGGTTCATCACCTCGACCATAAATTCCGGCAGAATCTGGCCGCCGTACTCTCCGAAATAACCATTTTCATCGGGTAATTTGCTAGCATCCAAAAGTTCATGAATCGGCATACTGAAATCCTTTTTATTATTAACAAAGTAAAGATAGAAGATAGCTCTGAATCACTGATTTTTCAAACAATGCCTCAGAGTTTTTTGCCGGAAAATGAGATGCGCGGGTCAACCATAACATATAACACGTCAGACAACAAAATGCCGCTCAAAGTCAAGGTTCCGGCAATCCCGAACAAAGCCATTTGCAATGGATAGTCGCGACTAGTCAAAGCCAGTAGTGACAATGAGCCCATTCCGGCAATTGAAAAGACATGTTCAATAATGATACTGCCCGCCACCAACCCCGGCAGCAGACCGGCAAACAGCGTGATCAGCGTAATTAGCGAATTGCGCAAAGCATGCTTGAAGATCACGTAAAATTCACTGACGCCTTTAGCTTTGGCAGTACGGATATAATCCTGCCTGATAACCTCGATCATCCCGGTTCTGGCATATCGCGACAACCCGGCAAAGCCGCCGTAAGCCAGACAGAGGACCGGCAAAAAGTAATGCATAAACTGCGATCCCATAATCTGCCAGGTGGTCATCATCGAAGTATCGCCTATCTCCAGACCTTTCAGTGGAAATACCGGAAATTTACCGCCGCTGCACAGTGTCGCCTGTAAAACCAGTCCAACCCAGATTACCGGTAGCGAGTACATCAGAAATAGCACAATCGTCACCCCGCGGTCAAACTTGCCGCCCGGGTTCAGCGCTGAAAAAATCCCAAGCGGAATAGCCAGCAGATAGGTAATCAATACCGCCCAGATATTGATCGACAACGTAACCGGAAGCCGTTCGCCGATCATCTGCAGGACCGGCCGGCCGGGATCGACAGTGGCGGACGAGCCGAAATCACCATGCAGCACCACTCCTTTCAACCAGTAGAAAAAGCCGATATAAGCGGGTTTATCAAGATGCAGCTTTTCCCGCATCGCGGTGTTTTCCGCCAACTCGTTTTTATCCGAACTGACCTTGCCGGCATTCTGGTCCCCGCCCAGCAGGTTGGTCGACCTGGTGGGATCTCCGGGGGCCATACGCAGCAGGAAGTAACTGACCGCCACAATCACCAGCAGCGTCAGCAAAGCCAAACCGATTCGTTTTATAATATATTCAAGCATAGTCGTACTTTAACTCTGAACCGCGCATTTTGCAAAACAACATCCGCTTTTTATCCATAAAGATTCATGGAACTTTTTTATTTATTTTATTGTCTGTTGACATGGATAATATTAATTGTATATGCCGGAAGGTTGCAGAAAAATGAAAAATAAAATTACTTTGGTCATAGTCGGCGCGGGTATTCTATGCTTCGCGATAGGTTATTTTTCACGTCCGGACAATCCCTCCGGAAAAAGCTCTAAAACCGTTGTGAAAGAAGTTAAAAACCTGCAGGATGCATTTGTGGCAACGGCCGAGTCGGCTTCTCCGGCGGTAGTCGTCATCAGGACCGGACGTAATTTTGTCCAGCAGCGTGATCGCTATAATTTCGTTCCCGGTAAAACCCCGATCTACCGCGTCCCACAAAACCAGGGTTCCGGCTTCTTTGTTACGGATTCCGGGTACATCGTCACCAACAACCATATCGTCCGGGGGCAGGATTACTTTTCAGTCAAACTGCATGACGGCAGGACCTTTCCGGCCAAACTGGCCGGAGCCGACCCGGCCAGCGATCTGGCGGTTTTGAAAATCGATACGCAGGAAAAATTACCTTTCCTCGAATTCGCCCCCAAAGGCAGCGTCAAGGTCGGACACTGGGCGATTGCCATTGGCGCGCCGTTCAATTTGGCTCATACGGTTACTGCCGGAATCGTCAGTCACAAAAAACGCTCAGTCGGTTTGAATCTCTATGAAAATTACATCCAGACCGACGCCTCGATCAATCCCGGCAACAGCGGCGGACCACTGCTCAACCTTCATGGACAGGTCATCGGGGTCAACGACTTTATTCTATCCCCCGGAGGCGGCGGCAATATCGGCCTTAGTTTCGCAATTTCCGCCCCGTTAGCTAAACAGATCACCAAACAATTGATCGATAACGGCAAAGTATCGCGCCCCTGGCTGGGTGTGGCTATCGCCGCCCTGCCCGATGAACTCAAAAAACGCACCGGGGTCAGCCGCGGTACGATTATCACCGGAATTCAGCGTAATTCCCCGGCTGCATTGTACAACCTGCACGCGGGTGATATTATCATGGAAGTAAACGGCTTTGTCGTCAACGATTCGTCAGATGTCCAACAGGAAATCATGAAACTTATCCCCGGAGCCTCAGTCGAAATCAAATATTACCGGAACGGTCAGACCGCCAAAGTAAACATCCCGACCACCCAGGCCCCCGATTTCCGGCAGTAAGTTAATTGTATTTGTCTGTCGTTTTCATAAGGACTAAAGCTCATTTTTTTCTTTTTCGGGATTGCATTAGCCGCTATTGGATTATAGATTATTGTTTATTAAGTTGTTGATCTTAACTATCCATAACAAGATAACCGCATAAATCAAAGTCTGTGGTGTTATAGAAAAATAAGCTTGACCACTTATTCCAGTTAACATAGCGGGAAATCCATTATAATGATTAAATTGTCCTTTGAAAACATTGTAAAATCCTATAGTCCGGGCAAAACTATTCTGAATAATATCAGCCTGGAGATCGAGCCGGGGGAATTGTTTTTCCTGCTTGGTCCCAGCGGTTGCGGCAAATCGACGCTGCTGCGCCTGGCGGCAGGGTTTATTCAGCCGGATTCCGGAAAAATCCTCTTTGGCGGAAGAGACGTCACCTCTCAGCCGCCGGAAAAACGCAACTGCGCCATGGTATTTCAAAACTACGCGTTATGGCCGCATATGACTGTCTTCGATAACATTGCGTTCGGACTGCAATGCAGTAAAACACCCAGGACGGAAATCGTCAAGGCCGTGACTGAAGCACTTGAACTGGTCGGGCTGCAGGATTTTGCCGACCGTAAACCACCGTCCTTGTCAGGCGGTCAACAGCAGCGGGTGGCATTAGCCCGGGCAATCGTGGTAAAACCGGGACTGCTGTTGCTGGATGAACCGTTATCCAACCTCGACGCAGCCCTGCGTTCCGCTATGCGGGTCGAAATCAGGCGTATCTGCAAACAGGCCGAACTGACCGCACTCTATGTGACCCATGACCGCAAAGAAGCCCTCAGTATGGGGGATCGTCTGGCCCTTTTAGATCGCGGGATAATAAGTCAGGCCGGAGCTCCGCGTGACGTCTATCGCGCCCCGCAGAATCTGTTCGCGGCGGAATTTATCGGCGAATCAAACCGGGTTCCGGGAGAACTTAATTCCGATAATACAGTGACAACCCCGCTGGGCCGCTTTTCCGGTCGGCTTGAGGGAGGAGTGAAACCGGGAAAAGTTGCCGTTATCATCCGGCCGGAATATATCAAGTTCGATGATTCCGGCGACAACCGTTTCGAGGCAAATTTAACCGGCGGCGCATTTCTCGGCGAATCCGGCGAATGGTTTCTGGAAAAAGACGGCGTCAGCCTGACCGTTTATGAACCCGCTCCACAAGACCGGCCCGAAGGCCCGGTAAAATGTTCCATAAAACGCGATGATATAATAATATTGCCATGCTGAAACAAATACTTAAAGCCTTTTTACCGCTGGTGGTCCTGATCGCGCTGCCGTTATTACTGCGCCGGGATACCGCGGAAATACTACCGGCTACTGACAATGCGGATAAACTGATTATCATTACGCCGCACACCCAGACTATCCGGGCCGAATTCGAAAGGAAATTCAAACGTCTTTACAAAGAACAAACCGGTCGCGATGTTATTTTCGACTGGCGCAATCCCGGCGGCACCTCTGACATCATCCGCCTGATCAATGACCGGTTCCAGACTGAATTCAGACGTTACTGGCTCAATAATCCTGAAAACGGACCGTGGACCGACGAGGTCATGCGGAGTTTTGACAATCGCTACAAAGACCCGGCAACTTGCCGACCGCGACAAGTCTTTTTGAAATCTGATGTCGGCATCGGTATCGACATTCTTTTCGGGGGCGGCTTATACGACCTGACGAAACAGGCTCAAATGGGGCACGGGGTTGACGCCGGAATTCAAAAACTGCATCCGGAATGGTTTACTGAAAAAGTCATTCCGCAAAGCTGGAACGGCGAAATTTTTTACGATAAGCTGGGCCGTTTTTATGGAGCATGTCTGACTGAATTCGGCCTTTGCTATAACCTTGACCGGCTCCAACTGTTAAAAAACCAGACGCCGCCGACTCGCTGGAGCGATTTGGGAAATGAACGTTTTTACAACCTGATAGCGGTAGCCGATCCGACAAAATCCGGATCAATCAACAAATGTTTTGAAATGCTCATCCAGCAGCAAATGGGCGCAGCGGTAAAAAAATACGGCGAAAAAAACGGCAAGATAAAAGGCTGGGCCAATGCGATTAACCTGATCAAACGCATCGGAGCTAACACCAGATATCTTACCGATTCCGCCAGTAAAGTTCCGCGCGATGTGGCCAGGGGCGACGCCGTTGCCGGGATGTGCATTGATTTCTACGGTCGCAGCGAAGCGGAATATACCGCTTACGAGTCCAACGGAAAAGAACGCATGAAATTTGTCGCGCCAATGGGCGGAACATCGCTATCGGCGGACCCGATTCAATTACTGCGCGGGGCGCCAAACCGGAAAACCGCTATCGCCTTTATTGAATTCGTCCTTTCGAAAGAAGGTCAAAAAATATGGGATTACCGCGTTGGCACGCCCGGCGGTCCGACCGAATACGCTTTACGTCGCCTGCCGATCAGGCGCGACATGTACAGCAAAAGCGACCGGGAAAATATGTCCGATCCTGAAATAAATCCATTCGCCGGGGATGAGCAGTTAGTCTATCACGGCAGATGGACCGGACCATATTTCGGCCTTATCCGGGTTCTGATAAAATGCGCGATTCTCAATCCCCGCGATGAACTGCGCCGCGCCTGGAAAGCGATAATCGATGCCGGCGGCCCCGATGCCGTACCGGAAGCGATGCAGGCTTTTAACGCCCTGCCCTTTACTTATGAGAACATCAAAGCGGCAAACGACAGGCTCAATCCGGCCAAACAAGGCAACTCGATATTGACAACGCTTGAAACCCGGCGCGAGTGGAGCGAATTCTTCCGTCACAATTACCTGAAAGCCGAAAAACTGGCCGGAGAGCGGAGGAACGTGCAATGATCAATCTTCCGCGTAAAATCACTATCGGACTCGGCATTCTGGCGGCTTCCGCCTTTTTCCTGATCTTCCTGATTCTGCCAATCGTCACCGTCGCCGGAAAAGGCTTCGACCCGACTATTATGCTTGAGACCTTCCGTAACCCGATCTATCGGGAAGGCCTGCTCAACGCTCTCAAAATTTCACTGGTCACTACTTCCATGGTGTTTTTGTTCACCATCCCGGCGGCGCTGATCTACGACCGCTACGAGTTCATAGGCAAGAACCGGGTCAATTTGATGGTTATGCTGCCGATGATCCTGCCGCCGTTCGTCGGCGCGCTCGGATTCCAGCAATTGCTGGGACATTACGGTGTATTCAATACAATTCTCGAATATATCGGCCTGCCGACGGTCGACTGGCTCGGCGGCAAAGGCCGCTTCTGGACCGTCTGCGTGGTCGAGGCGCTCCACTTGTATCCGATTTTGTTTCTCAACCTGGTTACCTCGCTCGGGAATATCGACCCGGCCATGGATGAAGCCGCCAGAGGGCTTGGCGCATCGCCGTGGAGACGTTTTTACAAAGTCACCCTGCCCCTGATGAAACCGGGCTTGTTCGCCGGCGGCAGCATTATCCTGATCTGGAGCTTTACCGAACTAGGCACCCCGTTGATGCTGGGATATGACCGGGTCGTCACCGTACAGATTTTCAACGGCATCACTGAACTAGAAAGCAATCCCCAGCCATTCGCTCTGGTCGTGATCCTGCTGCTGGTTTCGGCCGGACTCTACGCCTCCAGCCGACTGTGCCTGGGACGGGACACCACCGCCGCCACCGGTAAAGGTATAACTTCCAACAAAGCGTCTGTCCTCTCCGGATGGAAAAAACCTCTGCCTACTTTATTTTTCACCGCTCTGATGATTGTTTCTATTCTACCACACCTGTCTTTGCTGATGATGTCTTTCGCCCGCAAATGGTACGGCACCCTGATCCCGAGTTCCTGGACTCTACTGCATTACGATACCGCTTTGTCCAGCAAACTGGTGGTTCCCGGAATAATCAACAGTTTGCGCTATTCAAGCATCGCCATGGTTATAAGCGTTCTGCTTGGCGTGTTGATCGCCCTGTTGACGGTCAGAGCAAAAATCAAGGGTGGCAAAATCCTGGACACCATGGCCATGCTGCCGCTGGCGGTACCGGGAATAGTGCTGGCGTTCGGCTATCTCAGCATGACCGCGCGCTGGGATATCCTGCGCGTGTTCCTCGATCCGATCCGCAATCCCACCATCCTGCTGGCAGCCGCTTACGCGATACGACGGCTGCCTTATACGGTTCGGGCGGTAACCGCCGGACTGGAACAAACCCCGGAAGACCTGGAAGAAGCCGCCGCCGGATTTGGCGCCGGTCCCTTGCGCCGCTTGACAAAGATCACCATCCCTTTAATCAGCGCCAATCTGGTGGTCGGAGCCCTGTTCGCGTTCAGCTTCTCGATGCTGGAAGTGTCGGACTCGCTGCTGCTGGCCCAGAGACCGCAATACTATCCGGTCACTAAAGCTATTTTTGAATTATCGCAAATGCTCGGACAAGGCAGTTATGTCGCCTGCGCATTCGGGGTCTGGACCATGTTGTTCCTGGCCTTTACCCTGGCCGCCGCCGCGACTCTGCTCGGACGCAAAATCGGTTCGCTGTTCCGGTTCTAAGGGCTTGTATAAAAATAATATTATTAATGTTGATTTTTTTTGACTTTGATGTATTGTTATTTTAACGGGTAATTCAAGCTCAAGGAGGAGAGAATGAATAAATTACTTCAAACAATAATTTTATTATTGTGCTGTTATTCAATTTTCGGAGAACATGTTGCTCTAATCGGAGACTCCGCAAAAGCGAGAAATATAGCCGACCTGGTGTTAACGAATAATTCAGATAAGTCCCAAATAAGTTTTCTTGAACGGATATCAATCGATAAAGTTATTCGGGAACACCAGTTGTCCCAGCAGAATTACTTGTCTCTAAAAAAGAATCTGATAAGACAATTCCCATACGTTGATCTCATAGTCACCATTTCATCAATACGAGATTGGGTTAAGCGGGGAAATAAATACAAGCCTGAAACAAGAGCCATGACGGTTCTCATATTCAACGCAAAAAACGGTTTTTTGCTTGGCAAACATGAAATATCCATTGATGAAGAAAAAGCCGCAAAGGAAATTATACAGGCCATTCAGCAAGCATTAACGAAAAACAGAAGCAAAGATAAAACCTTGATATCGGTTTATAACTACCGTTTAATTGGGCTTTCCGGTGAGGTCAAGGGGCAAATCCCTGAATTTGCGACTCGACTTGAGCAGACATTAACTCAAAACCGGCAGGTAATAGTATTGACCCGGGACTATCTTGATCAAATTGCGCGAGAGCGCAATCTCACAAATAAACGTTTTGCGCTAGCACCAAGTACACTCCTTTTACGTCTGGAATTTCTTCAAGGGGAAAAAGCCGGCCTTATTAACCTCATCGCCAGGATTACAGGAACAGACAAAAAGGAGTTATTCCGGATTGAAATAAAAAATTGTCTGACTGACACTGACCAATCCATACAAAAAATATCAAAAGCTATCGGTGAATGGGCGGAAAATAACAAAACAAAAAAATTTAGCAGGGCTCAAGAATCCCAGTGGTTGAAAAATGAATATTTGTTTTTAG
This sequence comes from Victivallales bacterium, assembly GCA_963678305.2. GTDB lineage: Bacteria > Verrucomicrobiota > Lentisphaeria > Victivallales > Victivallaceae. Next base: position 411,799 of record CAXXVV010000006.1, on the reverse strand, counting down.
CCAGAACACGTCGAAATCACAAAGAAGCATATTTTAAAATCAGCGCCGCGGCATCTTTGTCTCCTGAAGACAGTGTAATTAGACTTGAAGAATTAAAAGCATTACGGTTTTGCGTTCCAGTATGGTTGTTTAATGACTCAAAGCCAATCCAGGAGCAATACGTTAGATATGTAATTAACCTGGCAGACAAATATAATCATGATTTTCCACAAAAAAACAACGGTTACAGCAGCGTGAGCTACCTTTTTGAGTACCTTAAACACTCCTATAATCTGACAGGATATAGATTGAAACCGACACCGGATTATACGGTAAAACAAACACGAGAATTACGGTCAAAACATCTGCAGGAATGTTCAAGGAAATATCCTTACTTCAATCTTTCAGATGGAATTAACTCGCTAAATGAATTTGATTTGCTTGCAACGCACAAGATATATGAAATCCACATGTACAATATGTATCACAATCCTGATGAATTCAGCAAAGACGCGCTTGACATATCAAGTAAAAAAATTACTTATATCTTTAATAACCCGCAAAAAATATATGAAAAATACGGCAATGGATTTTATGGCTCTTATCCAAAAGATAAGCGATTACCACATCAAATAAATAAGTTGATCTTTGTTGAGTTATTTTATATACTCGGCTTGGGATTGAACGATGAATATATGCCATATAATGCCCGGCTGAAAGTTCTTAAGAATTGCAAACCAATAGCGCAGTTACTCCAGCAACAAGATGTTTCTCCAATGGTTCGCGAGGTCGGAGTCATGTTGGAAAATTATTCTAATTATTTTAATGGTATAGCTGATGAGCGCGTCTTTTTCCAGGAAATTGCAAACTGGATGGATAAAAATCGCGAAGAGCTTACAAAAAGAGATCCTGACTTCCGGTATTTTTTCAGCAGGATGCTGAAAGAAGGGAGTGAGCGCAATCGCTATATCGCTCTTTGGAAAAAAACTTCTATGAAACCTGATAAGCAGCCAACCGGCAACCAACAAAAAAGCTGGCAGCAATTCATGCGTCAGTATGAAGTATCCCTTAGGCGTCAAAAGGCTTTACAGTTTATTATTAATAACATTGACTATTTGAAGAATCCCCGAAATATACAAGGGAGAAATTTCCTCAAACAAACAGCCTGTTCATATCTAAGTCAATGCAATTTACCTGAAGTACAGAAATTGCTGAATTCCGCCTATCCAAAACTGGCCATTGAGTACGTCACAAAACTCAAAGGATGCTCAATAAAATTCACCGCTTTTTACAAAAATAAATTATATTATCTTTCAAATAAAAAATTATATTGTTATGACCTTAATTCGGGCAAAAGCTATCAAGTGAAATTTAAACCTGATATTAAATTCAATCAAGCTTATTTAACGGTGGAAGATGATAAGATATTACTGTCCTGCTATTTCATGAAACTTTTTCAACATCCCCGTCGTCCAACCTATTATCTGTATGTAATTCCACTTGACGGAACTCCACACATAGTCATGAAAAATTTTCCAATGGGAAGTGTAAAAATAATGAACAACCGTTATTATGTAATGACCCTCGAAAACGAAATATATTCATGTGACTTCAGCGGCAATAACCGTAAAATAGAAATATCCGGCAAACGTGAAGATTTAAAAAATAAAATTGACCACATGGTTAAATTTAAATCAGGGAAAATAGCCCTTAATAAGATGGGTAATCTTGCCGCTGAAATAAATGCATTTGAAGTTGATCCGGTAGCCAATCGTTTGCTTATTGGAATTTCTTTCAATCGCCTTGAAAAAAATAATGGCATCTGGGAATATTATCCTGAAACTGGCAAAACAAACCTGATAAAACATGGAGTTCTGGATATTGCTGGGTTCATGATTTATCCCAATAATAACAGCCAACAGCCTCTGGAGTTTGCTAACTCGGTCAATTTATATGATTACTTAAAATTAACATCTGTAGACACCAAACAACACCGTTTCCTTTTATATAATATGCGCAGGAAGTTCTCCAGAGTAAAATCCAAGCAAAAATTCATTGAAACAGATTATTTCGGGGTCATCCAGCCTGGTAAATTATGGATAAACCGTGAACTATATCTGCAAGACGGAACTAAAATAGATTTGCCAATACGAATACCAATAAAAACAACAAATTGTTTCCCCTTTCCAGATGGAAAATCAGTACTGGTTATGTATTCAGATATATTATCAAAGATTTCACTAAAATAAACAGGCAGATCTAATTAATCATTCCAATCACTACCGGTGTATCATCCAATATATTTAATTTCAAGGATCCAAGGGATTACTTAAAGAATATTTGTACTTATTAAATACCATGATATAATAGGAACAGGAGGATATCTATGGATATCATCAAAATTTTATTGCCGGGTGTTTTGTACGTAGTATTAGTCTATGGTATGTATATATGCTGGAAAGCGTATAGAGTTAATAGAAAATTTGCGTGGAGAATTTTAATTTTTTACTACTTCTATACATTTATTTCATTGTGCTTTTTGGACATCATGGTCGTTCTGCCCAGAGACCGGAAGCAGAAAAACATCGGAAACAATAAATCGTCTGTTGATAATACAAACCCAAAAATCCCATATAAACGCAAAGCAAGATCTTTTCCGTTTATGCAAATCCTACTTGTTGGCGCCCTTTCATTGCTAGCTAAGGAAGAAGCTAAAACAAAAGAAAAAGACTCATACAGTCAACCGGAAATGAGCTAAAAACAGTTATCTCGCAGTATTCCAGAAACTCCGGCCGAAGTCCCCGGTATCATTCATTTCTGTACGCCAGCGTTCAAGTTCTTTTTGCATGTCGTTCAAGGTATCATGATATGCGCTTTTATCAGCCAGATTATTAAGTTCGCATGGGTCATTTTCCAGATCAAAAAGCTGGATGGTATGGCTGCCGTTAACCGCGTACTCGATCAATTTCAGATTACCCTTTCGATAACCGCGCTGGAAGCCTTTGTAACCATAAAACAATTCATCCCTTACACCTGATTCAGGATTCTCGATCACCGGCATCAAGCTCAAGCCGTCAACAGTTTCTGGTATATTCAATCCGGACAAGTCACACAACGTCGGAAATATATCGATCAGATAACAGAAAGCGTCTGAACGCTGGTCTTCCGGAATCCCCGGCCCGGCCATAATCAATGGAACCCGGACGCTGTGCTCGTAAAGATTCTGTTTCCCCATCAGGCCGTGCTGCCCGACCGCCAGACCGTTATCGCCGGCAAAAATAATTATCGTATTATCCGCCTGCCCGATTTCTTCCAGTACATCCAGTACCCGACCAACCTGTTCATCGACATGAGCGATAATCGCGTAATAGTCGGCAATATGCTGCCTGATGTCTTCAGGGATACGGGGATGGGATGCCAACAGTTCATCGCGTATATATAGATCGCCATTGTCAAACGGATGCTCAATCATCAGGTTTTCCGGCAGAGACACCCGGCAGGCCAGATACTGCTCCAGAAACCGTTTCGGGTACTGTCTCGGGTCATGTGGCGCGATGTGAGCCAGATAGGCAAAGAACGGCTTACCGTCTTTAGCCGCTTCGGAATCAGGGTAATCCCGCAAAAAATCGATCATGGAATCGGAAAAAAACTTCCGCGGAATGTCTCCCGTTCGCCTTGACCTTTTCAAACGGCTGGACGTATTGCTCTATCTCCGGCGCGTTATAGCCGCCTGCAGGATCATAATTACCACTCGGGTCAAAATCATGAACAGGGGAATGCCAGTGACCATTACAGGCTTCATACCACCCTTTTTCCTGTTTGAAACCAAAAATCTTGCCGCCGGTTTCAAAACAACGGGCATGGGATTCTCTATCCTGATGCCACTTGCCAACATGACACGAAACATAATCATTTGTCCTGAAATGCTCTGGCATTGCAATATGTTCCGGTGGAATAATTTGGCCGTGATCATATATATTGAATAATGAGCGTCCGGTCAGCATCATAGCCCGGCTGGGCTGACAAACCGCCCCGGCGGTCCCACCCATGATGTGAGCGTGAGTAAAAGTAGTTCCCTGTTTCATCAAACGATCCAGATTAGGCGTATCAATTTCTTTATTTCCCAGACCGGAAATTGTATCGAAACGTTGGTCATCGGTAAAGATAAACAAAATATTCGGATTGCTCATAATAATTTTCCTTATTTAATTTTAAATATTCATGGAGTTGTATAATCAAGATACCGGATAAATCAGGAATTAGCCATAGCAGGAAACCTAAAACACATGTCATTTTTCATTAATAAAATAATGAATAAAAATTTGTATTCAACTGATATTAAGGATAAATTAACATAAACAAAGGTTAATAAAAATGTCTTTTTACTGCACAGAAAACAATCCTCTTTTATCATTGAAAGAATTCTTGTCAACCATGCCGGATAAGACTTATTTTCAACCGTCGATCCTGTGGCATATAGCAGTTGATCAGACCTGGGGGGGCAACATAAGTTCAAACGTTGACGACTATCGTTTTACTTTCGTTCGCGGCGGTCGGGGGCGATATTGGATCAACGATCATGAAATCTCGCTCGAGCGCGGGCGTGTTATTTTTCTTTCTCCCGGAAACCGGTTGAGAATGGTCCAGACACCGGGTCAACCTCCTCATTTAGTAGCCGGTAGATTTGACCTGTTTTATAGAGGCGGCAAGAAATTACTTGTTCCTCCGATTAACTCATTCGGCATTGCCTTGCTTGCCAGCAACATTTTCAGCATGGAGCAACTTTTTGTTAATCTCGCAGAGACTTATGATAAAAGAAATAATCCACTTTACGGAAATTCTATCGAATCCTGTATTCATACAATTCTGATGAATATATTCCGCGAAACGGAAATCCACCTTTCAGGCGGTTGCGATTCCAGAATTGAAGATGCCAGGCAATACCTGATGAGTCATCCACTTGAAGACATCGACTGGAACGAATTAGCGAGAAAGAACAATCTGTCACGGGACTATTTCAGTAAAATATTCACCCGTGACACAGGCCTTTCACCCAAATCATATCATTTACGGATTAAAATGGAATATGCCAATTTTCTTCTCAACAGTTCTGCTTTATCAATTCAGGAAGTCGCGGATTTACTGGGCTACGCTGACGCTTTCATATTTTCAAGACAGTTCAAACGTTCGTTCGGCATAAGCCCGTCACAAGTGCGTAAATAAAATCTTTTTTTTTATTCTTGTAGTTTTCTGAAACAATACAAGACTGTCCCTAGTTGACTTGAACCGCGTGCTAATTGTTTCTTCTCTATTCGAGCAGGATCATTGAACCGGATGCCGATTTGTCGAATGAACAATTTTGAGCCTAAAACACTCCCTTCGGTGAAATGTCTGGTTCGTTGCATGAAGCGAATGTGCATTGATTCTTTTTGCCGTGCTTTATCTCGTGCGGCATATATTTCTTCACTGGATGCGCCGCTTTCAGCAGTGATAATCCGTGTCAGCTCACCTCGAAAGAACGCAAACAGTTCGATATCTGTCCATTTTGAGGAGTCCCCGGTTGTGATATTGGGTTTCATATGTTTGACAAAATTATTATAAAACATATGTCTGCCGCTGCGACAGTACCGTCCCCAGGTTGTAAAGTTATAATCAGATGGATCATTCTTCAATCCCGCCCGAACCGGGTTCAATTCCACGTAGATTACGCAAGCAGCCACTGCGTTTATTTTTTCCAGGATAGTACTTTTGAATCGTCCACCCCAAAGTTGTCCGGTCCGGTTTCTGGTTTCATTATACACGCAGGTAAATTGCCTCTGATAAGCTGACATAAACCGACTGATATCGATCATTTTGAGGGCAACTTCCTGGCATTGTTGCTTATTATTTATGCAGATAACCGGATTTTTCGGTTTGAACCTTGAGGTATTTCTCATTGATTTGTAATAATTGTTATGCCGCTTCACGATAACCTCCAGTGGCGGCAATTCATCCGGACCGGGGGCATAAACCACCAAATGGAAGTGATTCCCCATCCAGGCGGCGGAAATGACTTCGATCAAAAAGTAATCACAAAGGTTCTTAAGCAGTCTGAAACCATATTCTTTATCCATCTCAGAGAATGGATTTTCTCCTTTAACGCAACTAATGCGATTATAAAGATGATAATAGCAACCTTCTCCGTCAACTTTCATTCGATAACCCATTTTTTAATCCTCCAAATTTTTCAGGTTATGGATAATATACACGTTGAAACCAACTTTGTAAATAGTTATACCGTTTAAATTTAATTAATTTATAAATAATTGTTAATATGAATCTTATATTAATCTTCAATGCGATACAACGGAGAATTCCTTTTGCGAAATTCTCCAGGAGTCATTTTGCTTTGACGACTGAATACACGGTAGAAAGTTTCAATGTTCTTAAAACCACAATTTTCGGCAATATTCTTTATTGAATCATCTGTTCCAGCTAATAAAGCCCGAGCTTTTTTCAGTTTTTCCACCATCAGAAAGTGATGAGGAGTAACACCTAAATGCGCTTTGAACAGATTTTGAAAATAAGGCACACTGATCCCACACTTAGTCGCCAACTGTTGAACACTTGCAACCCTGCCGGGGTCCCGATCAATACGTTTCAACGCCCGTTCCACCGCAGGCGGATATTCAGGAACAAAACGTTTTGAGGAAGCGGAAACCTGCCAGAGGACAGTACTGAATATCCATTGCCCCAGAATGTCTAAATCGGTAGAGTCATCATGATAAGCGGCCATCGCTTCAGCCGCAAAATTGTCAAGATAGTCCTGGTCATTCCAATAATTAACACGCGGAAAGAGAGGAGTTTCAACACGAGTATAAGCAAAACCGAGGACAATACAACGATATGGATCTTCCGACCATCGATCATAAATCGTGGTATGCCCGGGTGAGTGAATGAAAACCGTACCGCGTTTGAACAAACGCCTTTCCCCGTTAAATAAAAAAAATACCCCGCCTCCGGTAAGAATCTCCATAAGAATAGTTCCAGAAGCAATTGTTTTGGGATTGATATCCCGGTCCGGAGCCTGATAATAGCGGACATACTGCAGTTCCGACGGAAAACGTTCTATTATTTTTGAAATCCCCATATGGTCTTAATGAATGCACCTGTTGTTTTTTTTAAGAATTGTCAATTGATTTTAATAGTAACGCAGTGTAGATTTATTTTCAAATTAACTTTTGCAAAAAAGGAGTATTAAATGGTGACAAGAAAAATCTTAACAGGCGGACTGCTTCTATGCAGTCTGGGTCTTACGCAACCGGCAATGGCACAAGATAATCCTTCGAGGCAAACGGTGGAGGTATCCGCCCGTGGAGGATTACCCAACTTCACTGCCAAGTTGAAAGCCGGGAAAAGTGTAAAAATCGGCTACCTGGGCGGCAGTATAACCGCACAGCCGGGATGGCGGGTACTCAGCCGTAAATGGTTCCAAAACAAATATCCCAAGGCACAAATATCCGAAATTAATGCCGCGATCGGCGGAACCGGATCAAACCTCGGGGTATTCAGGGTTGAACATGACGTATTATGCAAAAAGCCTGACTTGTTGTTCGTGGAGTTTGCGGTTAATGACGGTAGGACACTACCGGCAAACATCAGAAAGTCGATGGAGGGAATTGTCAGGAAAACCTGGAAAGCTTTGCCGGATTGCGACATATGTTTTGTTTATACAATGACAGCGGGAAATTTAAAGGAAATGCAAAAAGGCAAAATGAGTCGCTCCGCGTCAACGATGGAAGAGGTCGCTGATTATTACAATATCCCGACAATCCATATGGGACTCGAGATTGCGGCTCTGGAAAAGGCCGGAAAGCTGATAATGAAAGCTCCAAACGCAAACTTGCAGCAGGTTTCCGGTAAGGAATTAAACGAAGAAGCAAAGATACAGACGGATGAAAAAGGGCGCATCACATTTTCCAAGGACGGCGTTCACCCCTATCCGAATACCGGACACGTCTTGTATTTGAAAGCTATCATCAGGTCAATGGACAAAATTCTACCGGCAGGCAAACCCGGCCCGCATAAATTAGCCGCATCGAAAATAAAAGATAATTGGGAAAAGGCTGAAATGATACCGGTTAATAAATGCAAGATGACCGGGCCATGGAAAAAGCTCGATCCACAATCAAACTCTCTGGCTAAAAATTTCCGCAATCGGGTTCCATCACTCTGGCAGGGAAAACCCGGAGCGGAACTTAAGTTCAAATTCATAGGAACAAAAGTCGCGGCATACGACCTTGTCGGTCCGTCATGCGGATACGTTGAGGCCACTATTGACGGGAAAAAAATAAAGTCCCGCAGGATGGATAAGTATTGCTCGTATTACCGGTCGTCCATCATGAAAATAGCGGACGGGCTTGAAAATAAAGTTCATGAAGTAGTCATCAGAGTACTTCCGGATAAATTTGACAAGAGCAAGATTCTTGCTAAGCATAGATTGAAAGATCTTGAAAAGAATCCGAAAAAATATGAAGACACCGACTGGTATGTCGGTGCCATTTTCATTATAGGCAAAATGGTCGAATAAATCCAATAATCAACCATATCAATGAAAAAAGCTCCGCAATTTACGGAGCTTTTTTTGTTTGCGGATAAAAGAACTCAGAAGTTGCGGTTAAACCGGCTTACTCCTGTCATATCGTTCAGGTGCGACAGAGTTATCTGACGTTCCATATCAACACAATACATCAGGTCTCTAATGGAAATCAACGCAATGATAAAACCTTTTTCCGTCAGAGGAATGTGCCTGATATGGTTTTGGTACATTTTCCTGATAGTACTTTGAACATTATCGTTGACATCGGCTGTAACCATATCAGAAACCGCAATTTCTGATACTTTCTTCTCATTCATACAACCATCTTCGGCACAGCAACGCAAAATATCACGTTCAGTGCAGATACCAGCGTACTCGCCTTTGATCTCAGGATTCTTTTCAACCAGAACAGCGCCGATTTCTTTATCGATCATATGTTTAGCCAACTCATACACCAGCATATCTCCGGGAACGGAGTACAACGGTGGATGTTTGCGTTTCAATCTTTCGGCTAGAACCAGTTTCATTGTCATTTTCATCAATTATTTCTCCTGTAGCAAAAACATGATTGTTTTCTAATGATATTATAGCCCTGACGGAGGAAAAATCAATTCCATTCAGTAATTTTACTTAAAAAGAAAAACAGGGACCATTCATGGCAGGCAGCAACCAGCATGAATGATCCCCGGAGAGAAGGCTTGTCATCACCAAAACAACTCATAAACATAATTAAATATCTCAGGCATTCCCATTGTTCTGCAAAGATCCTTTAACATATTTCAGCGCCAGGTTTTCAGGTGAATCAACCGGAGCTCCGGTAATAACTTTGATATTGTGTTCCCGGAAAAGGCTTTGAGTTACAACTTCCATTACTCCGGCCACGACTACATCGATGTTTTTATCCATCAACCATTCGGGTATCAGTCCGGACATCTGCCGCGGCAAATAATGCAGCGCGACGCTCAATATGCCATTATCCTGGTCATCCAGTCTGACCAGGGCAAATTGTTCGCAAAGTCCAAAGTGTACACATAGTTGTTCTTTGACACACGGAATCGCAATTAACATTTATTGTCTCCAGTGGAATTTAATCGTTTCTTTGTTAAACTTATCAAGGAACAAGGGCTAATTTACCGGCAAAGCGCATCGAACTTCCGCCAGAGTTCCTTGATATAAGGCGCGGCAGCCGAATCGGAGAACTCGACAACCGGTTTCTGTTTCAGTTGAGCTCTGGTAAAATTCCGATCATATGGAACTTCCCCCAGCCACTCCGCTTCTGAATTTAACGCATAATCTTTTATTTTTTTAGTCATCTCAGGGTTCAAATCATGTTTATTTACACAAATCGCGGCGGGAATGTCAAAATGTCGCGTCAATTTATATACACGGTCCAAATCATGCAACCCGCTAACGGTCGGCTCCGCAACCAGCAAAACCTGATCAACGCCGCTCAACGAAGCGATTACCGGGCAGCCGATTCCGGGCGGTCCGTCACTGATTACAAGCTCTTTGTTCATTGACTCGGCAGTTTGTTTGGCTTTTTTTCTGACTTCTGAAACAAGTTTGCCGGAATTTTCCCCGCCGGTTTGCAGATTAGCGTGAATCATCGTGCCGTGAGTTGTTTCAGATTTAATAACGTGTCCGCTCAAGCGTTTCTGCATCAGTCCGGCACCCAGCGGGCAGTTATCGACACATACCCCGCAACCTTCACAGGCAAGATGGTCATGACGCAACTTGCCCTGTTCCACCTTCAACGCCCCAAACCTGCAAAGTTTAACGCAAAGCCCGCAGGCGACACAAATGTCATGCTCAAATGACGGTTCATAACCGCAGAAAAATTCTTCCGTAACACTTGATATTGGCGGTAGCAGCATATGCATATCGGCCGCATCCACGTCGCAATCGGCAATAACACAGTTCCCGGCCAGGACCGCAAAAGAAGCTGAGATGCTGGTTTTCCCGGTTCCGCCTTTGCCGCTTAGCACAAGATATTCTTTCATTGCTCAAAACCTTTCTCAAGCCACTCGGCCACTGTATCGATTCCGGATGTAAAAGCATTATTCCGGCGATAAACGACTTCGCCCCGGGAATATAGTTCAGCAACATCCCGGGAGTCGGCGATTGCCGCAATCAATTCAACCCCTTCCGTCTCACAATATTCTTTAACCCGGTCATCGCCGCTGCCGTCACGATTAACAACCACGCCAAACGGCATCTTCATTTCATGTAAAGCCGCCACTGCAAGTTTAAGGTCATGCAAGCCGAACGGCGTCGGCTCAGTTACCAGAATAACCACGTCACAACCGCTGACCGCCGCCAGCATTGAGCATGAGGTTCCGGGTGGCGAGTCAATAATACAGAGACCATTGCCGTCATAACAGGATTTCAACTGCCTGATCAATGGCGGAGCCATAGTCTCCCCGACATTCAGGCTGCCGCTGACAAGCTTGATATCCTGATAAGAACCGGTTGATATTTTGCCGGTAACCCGGCTGATCTCGGTAATCGCCCCTTCAAGGCAGCTCAACATGCATCCACCGCAACCATGACACAATTCGGGAAAATACATCACTCCGGACGGCAATACCGCAATTGCATTGAAACGGCACACCTCGGCACATTTACGACAAGTCGTACACAGTTTTGAATTAAATTTATAGGCCGGCACCCTGGCGTCAACCGACGAACAGGAGTCGGATTTCAGGAAAAGCAAACAATCAGGCGCTTCAACATCACAATCCAACAGGGTGACATCCAGTGTTTTACTCATGGCACAGGCCAGATTAACCGCCAGAGTCGTTTTACCGGTTCCCCCCTTGCCGGAAGCTATTGCTACTTTCATTTTAAAAACTCCAATATATCTTTTTTACTGATCCAGGTCATCCGACATCTCTCTTTCGCATGCTCTACCGCGACCGGCTTTCGCATTAGGATCAAATTCGATAACCGGGCCGCCTTCGATTCTGATAGCTTTGCCGCTGACAATGGCATCAGCTATCTTTTTACGAGCTGATTTAACAATATTTCCGAATGTCTGACGTGACACTCCCATCTTTTCCGCCGCCTGTTCCTGATACAGTTCTTCAAAATCAGCCAACTGGATAGCCTCAAGTTCATCCCGTCCGAGAGAGATTGTCTCAAGGAAACGCATGGGCACGCCCTGGGGTTTGAAATAGGTCACTTCAGGGTTTATTGATATTTTTCGGTTTTTAAAAGGTCGGGGCATCGTAATTCCTATTCAAGTTATTAGCATATGCCAACAATACATGCAAAAAACCATTTTGTCAAGAGTGGTAAATCAGAAAATAGAATAAATAAACAATCATCCCTCAAAAGAGATGGATGGAGCCGAAAACAAAAGACACTATGTGTTAAAAAGCAAAGAATAAGATAATTATCTATAACGACTTACAAATAAATTAAAATCAAACGTAAAGATTATTATTATCAAATCGGCTCTAATATTTCTCAGGTGAATTGAAATAACCCTTTTTTGTGCCATATTTACATAAGCAACAGGAGAAGGCTATGAGAGAAGTGATTGTTATTTCGTGTTTATGCATTAGTGCAGTACTGGCGGCCAGCGACGATAAACGCCCGGAAAACTGGGCAAAGCCCTTACCCCTTGACGGAGTTCCGAATTTCCATCGGGTTGACAGCAAACTCTACCGCAGCGCGCAACCCACGGCAGAAGGGATGAAAAATCTCCAGAAATACGGTATAAAAACAATAATTAATCTGCGCAGCTTCCATACCGACAAAGATGAAATAGGCAAACTTCCCTTAAAACAATACCATATAAAAATCAATACCTGGCATCTTAAAGACGAACACGCAATAAAATTTCTCAAGATCGTCAGCGACCCGAAAAATCAGCCGGTCCTGGTTCACTGTCAGCATGGCGCCGACCGGACCGGAACCATGTGCGCGGTCTACCGGATCACAATCCAAGGCTGGAGTAAACCAGACGCGATCAAAGAAATGAAAGAAGGCGGCTATAATTACCATTCTGTCTGGACGAATTTGATCAAATGGCTGGAAAAAACTGATATGAAAAAGCTTAAAAAATCCGCCGGAATCTCTGAACAGAAATCTCAAACCATGGTCTCTGCTGCCGCCAATGCAAAATAAAGCAAACAAACTTATTTTTCTACAGCCAAGCGAACTTCAACTTAAGTTCAAATAACCCAATTATCCTATTATAAATAATTTTTACGAAAAACTTATTATGGAAAACACCCAGCAATTTGAAGTTCCAAAAGATTTTGACCTGCCGGAAGAATTAATTTACCCTGCCCCGCGTCCTTTGCCTGAACACGTCTCCACCGACCTGAAACATCTTAAATTATTTATTCAGATATGTCTTTTTATTGGAGCCCTCTGCTGTTTCGGGCTGGCCCGGACAATGTGGCTTCACCGCCTCGCACTCTATTTTCTGCCGCTGGCGTATCTTGACTGGATAGGCGTCGGGCTAATAGTAATTCAATTGGGACATCTGCTGATAAACCGGAAAACACCGCATCGTCTGATATTATTCCAAAACGGAATACCAGTCCCGGCTAGAATCGACAAACTCGAAAAACGGCCGGGAATGACCATGAACGGCATACCGACCCAATATGCCTACAACGCGATTATCACCTTACGCGTACCCGGCTCGCCTGAAACGGATGTTCTTGAGGTTCAATCGCAAATACTCCCGGACAAAAATTCCTGTATTTGCACCTACAAAGTCGGCGACTACGTATCAGCTCTGTGCCGGTCAATGGAACACGGAGTCAACGTAAACCTCTACGGTTTTCTCAATATAAGCAAAACCGAGGGAGTGATAAAGAAAGACGAAAACAAGAAGACGAATTTCAAGGAGATAGTAACAGTAATATCACTGTTACTGCTGCTGCCCGGCTTGTTTTTTATTATTTTCGGCTGTTCCTATGCATACAACAATTACAGTCCGCTCAATTTTCAGTTTTCCCGCATGTGGCCGGCTTTCGCCACAGGAGCGGTAATCGGTCTTACTGTAACGATCTGGCTGGCAGCCTCCAGGCAATTGAAAAAAAGAGCATTAAACACTGCGAACCGGGCCGCGGCTGAAAAAGGCGAAGCAACAGAATATTTCACCGATTTCTGGCAAGGTTCGGGCTTTGACAAACTGTTGCGCTTGATTATTATTGGAGTTGGAGTTCCTTTGATGTGCTCTATGGTTTCCTACTGCGGTGCCATAACGTTAAATGCGTGGCTGGATGACTCAGAAGCACAGGTGGAGATAGTTGATATCGATAAGCTGGTTATGAAAACCCACGCTTATATGTTCAGGGAATACGTCATTGAATATCATTTCCCGAACGACAAGAAAAAACGTTCATTTACCACCTCCCCTTTTCATATTGCGGGTTTCGGCAACAGCAAGGGCGGTGCGGTAGCTATTCATCGCGGCGCATTCGGTTGGAAATGGATAAAAAAAATAGCCCCGTTGTAATTATACTTTAAACACTTGAAGTAAACATTACGATTTTCTGAACCGGACCGGCGTTATGCCGGTTTCCTGCTTGAACTGACGAATGAAAAAATTCACTGAACTGTAATTTAGTTGATCGGCAACTTCCGAGACGGTCAGATTCGAATTGGACAATAAAGTTCCGGCGCGTTCAATCCTGGCACGAACCACGTATGCTTGAGGCGAAATTCCTTTCAAGCTTTTGAACAACCGGGTGAAATGATCTTTGCAAATACACATTTCCGCCGCCATCGCCGACACCTTATATGCCGCTTCCGGGTTGCGGATAATACGCTCACAAAGTTTGTCGATATCCGCCGCATAACGATTTAAAGAAACAATTCCGGGTTCAGGCAGAATTTTTTTCAAAGCCGCAGTCAGCCAGAAGTCAGCGTCGTCACAATTTCTATCCACGCCGGCGGAAATCGCGTTCCGCAGTAATTCACCGATAAATTCAATTTGAGTTAATTCCCGGTACAAATAATCATCTCCGGGAATTGCGGCTCCGTGACAATCGAAATGGCAAGCCGCCACGGTCAACGGATCTGCCGGATCATGCACCGCCTCGCCGGACGTGCCGGGAAAAAAGACAAAAACATTTCCACCAGCCAATTGGTATTCCCGTTCATTCAAGGTCATCCGGCCGGAGCCGTCAAGCACCATCCACACATCATAATCGGTCATGGGCCCGAACGACCAGCTCCATTCAGGAGGACAATGATGCAAACCGCCGCCGGTGAATTTAAATCTATAATCCATTTTATCGTATTAATGCTATTTTATATCGATTTTATGCATTGATTTATATAAATATAATCGTTATTATATAATAAATCAAATAAACAACGGGAGTAAAATGAAACCTGATTACAAAAGGGAGCTGGATAGGCTTGACCGCGAAATGAATCTTGAGCAAGTCAGAATGATTCAAACGCAAATCGACCAGGCTTTGAATTTTGATAATCTCGATGAACTGCCATACTACATTCGCTATCATAATCCGGAGATATGGCCGGTATACACCGGCTGCGAATGCAAAAACGATATTGAAAAAGACCTGATGACTTCTTTGAGCTTTATCAAAGGAGGTTTTATTATCGGAATGCCGGCGTTTTTCAAGATTTCCACCGAACTCGGAAACTATGGAATGATTCATTCTCTGTTTGGCGGCAAAGCACTTTATCATGAGAACCAGTGCAAATGGCTGGAACCGGTTCCCTGCATGAATCTGAAGTCTTTTATTGACAAAGGAGTTCCCGATCCAAACAGCGGGATAACCGGTCAACTGATAGACAGAATTAACGCTATGCTTGATATTCTGGCCGAATACGAAAATCTGTCCAGAATCCCAATCAGTCCGATCGACGTATTCGGAGTGCTGGAAACCGCCTGCGCATTAATCGACCCGGCCCTGCTTATTACTGAAATGATGTTGAATCCGGCAGAAGCGGAAAGTTTTTTCGACTTGATTCTTCAAACCACTATCAACTACAATGCCATGATCGAAAAAACCTTTGAAGAAGAAATTCGGTCGGGTAGAATAGTCACGTTTAAATCTCCATTCAGTGATTATCATGAATACCGGATAGTCGAAGATTCCGCAATCCTGCTGTCGCCGGAACTTTACGCGGAGTTCTGCCGGAAGTACAACGAGATCATGTTTGAAAGATTCGCCCCCGGCGGCGGCGCGGTTCATTTCTGTGGCAACGGCAGCCATCTGGTTGGCGAAGTATTGCGAACGAAGGGATTGAAACATTTTGATCCGGGGCAAATAGAGTTTTATGATTTTGACGATTTGTACAACAGGCTGGCAATGGCCCGTGTAAGTTCGTCTTTCAGAACTGAAAAAAAGATTGACCGGGCTGCAATCAGAAACTATTTGAAGCGTCCCGGCCTGGTCATGACCGCATTTGCGTCGGGCGACAGTGACAGTGTCTATCGAAGGCTATGCTCAATTCGCGTCAAATAATTAATATAATAAGAAGCAGGAAGGATCAGTAAATGAAACTGAAATGGCTGAAACACTCGGATCTGGCGATCAATAAACGCCCCAGCGTCAAACGGGATGAATATCTGGATTACATGACTTTCAAACGTAATGACCGGGCTTTATACACTGAGATATTCGGGCCGATCGTCGGGTTGAAAGAGGAATGGGAGGAACAAGGCGCAACTCTGGAAGAGCTCGATATGTCCGCTTTTTCCTACCGCGCCCCGATGATTCACCACGTCGGAGTCAATACGGGCTTCATGCTGCCGCCGCCAAAAGTAATTGAAGACAATGACCAGCAAACCATCTCGATCGACGGTCTTGGCCGCCGGATGGTCTTGAAAAAAGGTTATGCCACAATCCCGCTGCCGGAAAATTATCCGGTCACCAATATGGAAGACTGGCTGAAGATCAAACCGTTTTGTGAATTCAAAGAGGAACGCCTGTCTGGAGACTGGCTGGAGCGGGCAAAAGCAGCCCGGGACGCCGGTTACGTATTACAAATCGGCATCCCCGGCGGATTCGACGCGCCGCGCCAGCTTTTCGGCGAAGAAGCGATCTGCTATGCCGTATTTGACTGTCCCGAGGTAATTCACGACATTCTCAATACCATTTCAGATACCGCATTGAAAATCTTTGAGCGGATCACATCGGAAATCCAAATCGACATTCTTGGAGTTCACGAGGACATGGCCGGGAAGTCCGGTCCTTTGTTCGGGCCAGACCTTATCCGGGAATTCATCAAACCCTATTATCTGAAATGCTGGAATTACCTGCGGGAGCGCGGAGCAGTAATTTTTGAGCAGGACAGCGACGGCAACATGAATCCGGTAATCGATGCGTTTCTGGAATGTGGTCTGAACTGCATGTATCCGATGGAACCCGGCAGCGGCATGGACATTGTCAAAATCCGCGAAAAATACGGCGACAGACTGGCCTTTTACGGCGGGCTTGACAAATATGCTTTGCGGGGAACCAGGGAAGATATATTGAAGGAACTCGAATATAAAGTCCCGCCGGTCGTCGCTTCCGGCGGGTGCGTATTCGGTCTGGACCACCGCATTCCAAACGGCGTACCGCTGGAAAACTACAAATACTATCTGGCTAAACTGCAGGAAATCATCGCCCGGGAAGAAAAGAAACTCAATATTCAAATATGATCTTACATGCCTGGATTGTCGCCCACCATGATATTTCGACATAGTCCTTGACGCACGACAATACCATTATCCCTGGCATTGCCGTCATCGATACATTGATTACCTGCAATTATCACGTTTTCAACATGATCAAGGCAAATAGTCCCCCCGTAATTCTTTTTGCTCGGTAAGCGGTTCGGATTGATAAATTTGTTATTCCTGACAATAATATTTTCAGCCGACCAGACAGCCAGAGGCTGCCACTGGCTGTTTCGAATAGTATTACCGGTTAACAATATATTTTTCGCGACCGGATATGTCCCTGGAAAATAGTCGTCTTTCTGCGGGTCGATTCCGCCGCCGATGAAGACATCGGCGGGAGGCCGCAACGCGGTATCGCAATTTTCAATTGAATTGTTGCGGATAACGATATTACGCGGCGGATATCCGATATGCCAGCGTGTCCAGCGGATGACGGAATGAACAACCAGAGCGGGATAGGCAGTATTGAGTATTCGATTGTTTTCAATGACTCCGTTAGGCTCTCCAATATAAAGCCCATGACACAAACCGTTTTTTATGGTATTGTCACAGATATAAAACTGACCTGCACCATAGCTTGAGGTGTTGAAAATTATCGCCTTAGCATTGATATTCTTCGGGATGGCCCTGTCGAAAACAGCCGTCACATAATGCTTGGCCTGCCCCTTCCCGTCAACAAAAGTCCATTTAAAGTTTTTTAGTCTGGCCTTGAAACCGGTTGGTGAAAAATCCCGGTTGAAAAACTCGTAAGTATCACCGACAATAAACGCATCCGCGGCCTGCCAGTGCATCAAGCCGAGAATCCGCAGGGTGTTGTCGTTAATTCTCTTAAATCCGCCGCCGAGAAAATAACTGCTGAAATGCAAAGCGTCGTCATGGGTAAATTCAAGATAATTGTTTGCCATCTTAAAATATCCCAGCGAGTTGTGGATTTCAAAACCGCTATGGGAAGCCCAGACTTTTTCCGTTCCCGGTCGCGGCATGACTTTGCAGTTGGTAATCTCCAATGATTTATTTCTCCTGCCGTTTATCGCCGAAGACGGAACTCCGTATATGTTGATATTACCGATGGAGACATCATTGTTTTCGTCAACAATAATTCCGACCGCAAAAAAATGCGTTTTACTTTTAAAAATCGCCCACATTCCCGGCTTGGCCCCGCGCATTTGCGCCTTGTCACGGAAAGTGAAACGCAATATATCTGGCCCGATCATTTTATGGGACTGAGCGATCCGCCAGTAAAACTCGAAACTTTTTGTGGTACGGTTATTGATTGCAGGCTCCCACCCCCTGACCGCATAAACATGAAAATCATCCGGAATTGGTTTACCGTTGTAAGAAACCTTATAATCGACGGTAAGGTTACCGGGATCGACATTAACAATCCGCCCTTTGAAACCCAGCGGCATTTTATCCCAGTTCCAGTCTATCGTAAAGTTTTTCAATTGAACCCGTTCGCACTCGAGAATCCGGAAAAAGCCGCCCAAAATCTCTTTGCCCCGGGGCAGATTTAAATCCTCGAAAATAAATTCAGAGCCCTGCCCGTCAAATATAAAATCTTTCATACCGATAAGATTAAGCGTGTAGATTCTCCGGGTATAATGATTGTATTCCTTTCCCCGGTCACGTTGGTCAACCGTGGTCTTCAGAAAATGATATTTGCCCTGGGGTACAACAAGTTTATGAATATTATTTTTTTTGCAATAATCCAGAGCCTTTTGCATCGCTGCAGTATTAGCCAGCGGAGCGCCTTTCTCAAGCAAGCCGAAATCAGCGGCATTGGCAACCTTGCCATTTGCAGCAGGGTAATGTATTTTAAACGGCAATGGACCCGGTATTTTTTTCAGTATTTCTTTTTCAACGGCAGCAATCTCTGATTCGCCGGCATTTTTAGCGATTTTCCGGATATTGGAGTCTGACAAGCTTTTACGGATGACGGCGGCCTGTTTTTCAGCATCACCGGCAAATGCGCCTGAAGTAGTTTGAAAAGCAGAAATAAATGCGGTCCCGCTAAATTCGGCACCTTGTTTTTTGACCGGATCGTATTTGATATAATGCTTATTATCCACCTTTCGGTCCCAGAAGAAACTTTTGAAACGTTCCGGCAGCCGATAAACGCAAACCCCAGCAATGCCGGTCCCGGGATTGAAAACGCCTATCCAGTCGACCAGGCCGGTGTCGATGAATTTATTGTCATGCTTGAAAGTACCTTGATTCAGTTGTCCGGAAAAAGTCAGCCACCGGCTGTAAGGCTTGTCCCAAATGGACATGAACATATACATATTAAGCAATTTGGCGGTATCGCCGACAACCTGAAAATGAAATGACTGCTTAAGCCCTTGCGGGGTCAAAGTAATTGTGGATTTATGCGCCAGCGGGCCGATCATTGATTCCTTTAAAACTTTAATAATATTCCCTCGCAAAGACTGTGACTTTGTTCCGGTCAATTTTACCTCTCTGCCGTCGACCAGAATTTTCAGTGATTTGACAACCTCTCCGCCATGTCCGGTCCCGACAAAAGGCTCCTGCCCTTTGGATACCTTATTTTTGATAACCGCCCCCATCCAACCGCTGCCGACTAAAACCGGTTTATCCTTGAAATCCAGTTTATGCACAGTCCAGGCAAACCGGGACTCCAATTCAGCCCGATAATCTCCGCTGAACAAAACCAGTTCAGTGTATTTCGCAGGCGCTCCGTTCAAAGCGGCAAGAGACAGAAGACAGAGTATGACAAGGTAGATTTTTCGCAATAAATTCATATTTCTCCAATATAAAGCACGATGATAATAAGTTATTTATGATGCAGGATAAAAATCTCAAAGCTTTTCCTGTCCAAGCCCCCACCACGGATAAGCCCATCCGCCAAGTTGAGTACTCCATATTTTCTTGTTTAAAATATTCTTGACTTCAGAGTAGCCGAAGTTTCTGGAATGACCGTCGACAAACAAGACATTTGACGACGCCTGACCATGACGCGGATAGATTATATAACCGCCGGAATACCACGCTTCAGGATAAATCAACCATGAATATCCCGTAGTTTCGCCACCGCCGGCCGGCAAATCCCGATGTCCGGAGTCCGCAAATAACAGCATCGCCGAATGCCGCTTGATCTTTGAAAGTTTCTGGATATCGTACAGTCTGGTAAAATCATTATAGCCGTATGACGGAGCGTCATACATATCCACATTGGATGGAGAGAAAGCAAATGGATCAGCCGCACAGGCAAACAGGTTTTTACGCTGTTTGACATATTTTTTGTGTTCCTCCCTGACCCATTCCCGATAAGGCAGGTAATCTTCATTCTCATTCGTGTAGTTTGCGATAACCAGACCTATCTGTTTCAAGTTATTGACACACGAAATACTTTTAGCTTTATCCCGTGCTTGATTCAATGCAGGCAGCAGCATTGAAGCCAGGACAGCTATTATCGCAATCACCACCAGTAACTCAATTAACGTAAAAAACTGTTTTTCACGATGTTTCATTTTTCTTATTTCTTTCTTTTAAGTTAATATTCGGCTTTACTAAAATCGTATTACTGTACACTGCATTACTTTCAACCAGGGCAACCAGATGTTCAATTGCGGTCTTCCCCATCTTGACTCCCTTGAAATCAATAGGGTCGTTCAGGAACAGATCATCCGGAATGTTACATTTATCAAGCTGTTCCTGCAGTTGTTTCCTGATCTGTCCTTCCGAAACAACATGAAACATTTCCCGTTCCCGGCGACAAAATATATCCCACAACGGCAAAACCCATTGATCACCGCCAAGACACATAAAACCAACCTTCCGGTCTGCGGGAATTTGCAATTGATTTATTTTATCCTCCAGCTCATCCCTGACAGAACTGAAATCCTCCGCGGCCCGGTAATCAATGTTTTCCGAACCGAAATGATGACAATTAGCGTCTTTATAATATTTGAATTTAAAAATATTCCGACGATAATTCCCCATCCAGGAATTCTCCCGTTCGATCATAATAATGTGTTTGCAGCCTCTGGCTCTTAAAGCCTGCATGGACTGCTCGATCAAATACATTTCGTCCGGTAATACCGAGGTCGAAATCACTTCTTTTATATTCCTTAACAGGAAAACTATTTTGCAGTCATTTTTCTGCAATTCAGTGTACAGTTCAATGTTATTCAGATAATAACCGATCGCGTGGGGTATGGATATAACGCCGTCAACCTTGTCGGCGATCAACTCTTTCAACGCCTCAGCCTCTTCCTCAACCGAACCGCTGTAGTATTTAAACTCATAATCCTCCGGCACATTCTCCATGACGGATTGGATGGTATTTTTGAAGATCGGACTTTGCAGGCAGCGCCAATCACCTTTTAAGAACGATGTAAAAGCAATCTTTCTGGTACATTTATTATTTTTTGCCACCGCCAGACGGCGCGGCGACACTGAATAGACAATCTCACGCTCCTGCAGTCGCTTCAAGGCCTGTTTGATGTTAATGCGACTGGTCCTGTAGCGCAACGCAAGTTTCCGCTCCGACGGCAACACTCCTTGAATATGGTCGTTCTCGATTTCCGCAAGCACCAGTCGTTCAATCTTTTCGTACTCTTTCAATTAACTTTTCCTTGGTCACTGATTTTGTTCTTTGCCCTAATTATACAATGAGTTTTCTAATAAGTCAATACCCTTTTTGAAATTTTGGCATATTTTTATGCCAAAAAATAAAAGCATCGAAAACTTCAAGATATATAACTGGTAATTTTCCTTGTGGATATCGCAGGAAATGCGATAAAACAAAACAGGGATGGTCAAACATCATCAGTCAATAAAAAACCGGATGATGATGTGACTATCCCTGGATATTAACCGTCGAAACCGGGATATTATTTCCCGGTGTAAAAAGTATCGGTTGATTCCGCGGGCATATCAGATTTCAAAATTGCTTCGACATGCCCGTCAAAAAACGCGCAATTGGCCCGGCCGACCGGATGAGCGGTTCCATGTGCGAAAACGGTGGTCCCGCCGCCGGCCAAAATGATATTGCTCCCCAAATTACCGTCCGTAAACGCCGCGCAGCGCGACATGTATCGCATCCGGTTGATGTGCACCGGCCAGAAGTTTCGGTCAGTTGCAGTCGGGGCGTCATTAGCGTAATGCGGGTTGTAGATATAATTACCGTAACGAACCGAACCGGCATATCTGGTTGTATCATAAGTCTTGACATGCAGCATGGTCGTTTGACAATAGAGAATATCCGGAGCCTGTTTGTCTTTCAAAGTCAAATATTTGGTTTGAATGATCGGCGAACGGTAATCCTGCCAGAAGACTTCGCTGGCCCCGACCATAAATTTCCGGGGCGGAAACGCTCTACCATGATAGTCGGAGGAATAAATGGAAAACGCAGTAAGAAGTTGTTTCAGGTTGCTGGCGCAACTGATGGTTTTCGCCTTGTCCCGGGCTTTCCCGAGAGCCGGCAGCAGCATGCTGGCGAGAATAGCAATGATCGCGATCACAACCAGCAATTCGATTAGCGTGAACTTCTTCTTCATCGAAACCTTCCTTTCATTCATTGTGATGTAAGACTCATTCGAAACAATTATTTGAACCATGAAGAGCGTGAATAACATGAAGAAGTATTTAAATTTTCAGCTCTAGCTGAAAAACAAAAAAACTTTTTCGTGACTTTTCGTGACTTTTCGTGGTTAATATTTGCATTTTACACAAGTCTTTCATTGTTATATTTTAATGGGTCATGAGATATTCAGCCGCATTGGCAAAAGCCGGCGAAGGCTTTAGTTGCCGAGAATAGAACATTGGAATCTTGCGATAAGCGGAATTGCCCTGCCCCCAGGTCGGAATAATCGACTTCTCGCCCAAAGACGAGTTGAGCAGCCAACTGGTATAGCTGTTGCTGGTCATATCGTGGGTCTGACGACAATAAACCGGTTTGAGATTATCAACTGTAACCTCCATCAGATCCGGGGCGCCTTTATACAATCTGCCATAGAGGTACCATGTGCCGTCTTTGGGAATGTTAAAGGTATATGACAACGGTTGATTTCCTGAGATCTTCCTGACGGCGTACTTCCCACGCGCTGACGGGTTTTTATGTTTTTCATAGCCCTGCCCTTTACCGGATTCAGCCTCGATCATGATATTTGCCGGTGAATCAGGATCGAATTTACCGGTCGGAGCAAAACAGAGCGTATCAACCAGCAACCGGTCATAGCGCGGTGCAACTTTCAGCGTATGCTTTCCGGCTTTCAGCTTGAAAGGCAGGTCTTCGATGGTCCAACGCCAGGGATTTCTAATCGAAACCAGCAGCGTATAAACTCCACGCTGTCCATCTTTCGGAATCTTGAATTTATATTGATTCATTCCGAACGTACTAAAGTGATCAGCTTTAAGAAGTTTACCGTTCGGAGCATACAGCAGGCTGACACAATCCGTTTTGTGACTGTACTTATATGCTTTGTAAGGAGCGGAGTAAAGCGTCATGTAAAATGGTTTATCATCAGGATCGTTGACCTGGAAAACAACCATCGGGCCAGATATCCCTTTTGCCGGCGAGTCAGGCTCTGCCAGATGTGTCAGTAAGGCCGGAGTCATCGCACCGATTTCAGCCAGCGGCACCTTGTCCTGGCGCATAGCCCGCAACAAGTCAGCAGAGCCCCACAGGAAAGTCGGATCATTGATTGAATACTGCAATTGCAAGTCCATATCAGTTCCGGTTAACGGGACATATTTTACCCGTTTGGCAATCCAGTCGGCATGAGCGGCAAAGTTAAAGAAGCAGCAGCTGCGGTCATTCGGATAATTTCCCAGCAGCATCCCGGGAGATTTAGGAGGTTCCCCGAAAGATGTGTCATCCGGCTGCTGCCGGACATAGAAGTAGGCGTCGGCAAGCTGCAGATAAAGTTCACGGACACCGGGATCGCCGGTAATCTCATAATACATCCGCAGTCCTTTCATACCTACGCTGAACATATAAGGCCAAAGCGAAATGATATGGTCACGTTGAGCCCTGGTTACTTCGACAACCTTTTTCGCCCCGGCAAGAAGACTGTCATCATTGCAGATTGTCCAGGCATGCAGCGTGGCCATCAACTGCCAGGCCGGTCGCCGCCAGTAATGAATGAATACCGTTGGCTGGTGATGGACAATCTTTTCAGCATGATATTTGCCGACCGCCTGAGCCATGTCGAGGACCGAGCGCCGACCGGAAAACTGCCCGTAAAGAGAAACGCCGCCATACCAGGAATGTCCGTTGGTACTGTGACTTTGCTTCTTTCTGATAAATGGACCGTGTTTCAGAACGCGTCCACGGAATTCCCCTTTCGAATGATTGATGTCGACATCGGCATAGTGGGTGATGATGCGTTCGGCAAAATCGAAATACTTGCGGTCCCCGGACCTGAGATATTGAGTCAACACGCCTTCACCAAGCGCGGTTTCCAGATTGTTGCAGTCGCCTCTTCCGTACGGGAATTCCCCGCAATACATCATATTTTTAAAACCTGATTTCAGCATTGCATCTTTTTCCCGCTTCATCCAGGAACTAATTGTCCGCTCAACACTGCCTTCATACAACGGCGCATCCGCCTGCGCGACCGACAAAGGCCAGGCGTAGAATGTACGCGAATTGCAATACCATTCCGGCGCGGCTACGAGCAGCGGCCGGGCCAGAAAAACCCGGTCCGCCTGGGATTTTGCGGAAGTCCCGATCATAAAACTACGGGTTCTGGACATGCCGGAATCAAATAAGATCGCGCCGCGATAAAGCATGAGGGTCACATCTTCTGCTCCAACAGTAATCTCACTTGGGGCATTGCGCCAGAAATCCCGGACCGCTACCACCAGTCCGGAATCAGTGCGTATCAGACCGCGACCATATTTTCCTTTAGCCAGTTCTTTTTTACCGGCGGAAACAAAGTAAGGAAAGGAATTCGCCCTGGATTTTGGCGCTTTAACCAGGGTTGTGATTGCAGCTGGAACGTTCGCGTTCAACTCTTTTCGTTCAGGCATGAATACCGCTTGTTTGAATTTACCCGCTATCCGCAAACCGCAGTCCACCACTTCAGCCGGTTTCAGCCCGACATTCACCAACTGGTGTTCCAGTTCTATATTATCAGCCCCGGCATAAACATAAATTCGCAACACATAACTGAAAGCTTCGTTGCATTTTCCGGTAATTTTCAAAACCGCGCGAACCGGCCCGGATTCCTCAATTTTTATTACGGGTTTTGCCGTCAATACCTTTTTGTTGAATATTACCGCGATATCATTGCCGTGCAAACCACTGATTATGGCTCGCGGATCAGGCTTCACGATAAATTTTAAAGTACCGTTGTTTATCTGATAACCATTTCCTGCCGGCTTCACAAGAGAAGCTCCGAGAGACGCTGACCTTACCTTTGAACCATAAGTTAAGTTGACCGTTTCACTGCTTGAGGCTTGAGTCGTGACCCGCAGCCAGCGCACACTGCCGTCTGACCATTTGCTGATTGTTTCAAGCTGACAGGGACGGTCAGCAATAGTTGCGTTTTCCGCTTTCGGCAAAGCCCCTTTCGGGAATGGTACTCCCTGCGATACGCCCCACTTTCCCCGGGGAAGTTTGCGGTCGATTTTAAGTTTCAATTCGGCTTTATCAACTTTATCCGGAACAAGTCCGCCATCACTCTGGCCGGCAACCGGCTTCAAAAACTCGGTCGCTCCGGGCGGACGATAAAACTGGTCATTCGTCAACAGCAATTCTTTGATTTTCACCCCGCTGCCGGCTATATCCAATTTCAGGTCACGTTTGCCGGCTCTAAGAATAAAATCAGGCAGCACCGGCCGCAGCCAGTACCATTTTCCCATTGTGTACCCCTGGAAGTTCCGGGTATCTTTACCACAGGAGAGAGTAAATTTATTTGTTCCCGGCAAAAATACTTTGGCCCAGACATAATACGGGGCTGATTCAGGCAGATTGACTTGATATTTCCGTCCGGGTACAATATTTTTCAGGGAGATATTGGCGGAATCCGATATTTCACAAAGTGAAGCGTTCCGGATCCAGAGTTTGGTCCCTTTGGTGATGCGCCACGAACCGGTATTGGGAACCACGATAGAAACACTGGCTGATTTACCCTTACCGGTTTCAAACGCGATTGATACCGGCCGCCATGATGACGAACGAAACATTTTTTTGTTTCTCGCTACCTTTTTCCGGCTCAATAGAACATTGGCTGCAACGTAAGTACCATAAACAAAAGTATCGCGTTTCAAGTACACGGTGAAAACATATTTGGTATTCGGCTTTACCTCGACCCGCTGGCTTAAAGCACCGGAGCTTTTGGTCGGGGTTGTAGTTTCAACCAGCACACAGTCATAGCCGTCATATTTGACCTGCTTCACGTCTTGAAGCGACATTTCCTTGCTGATTGTCCAGCCGGGAATTTTTCCGGCCTGCATCGGTTGTTCAAAGTCTCCGTTTTTCAATAAATCACCGGCATTAACACTGACCGCAGCCGCGGCAATCACGATACCCTTTCCAATCAATACCTTCATTTTACAGCCTCTCCTTAAAAAAAACAGGAACGAAGCTCTCGCTTCGTTCCTGAATGATTTTTAATCAGCATCACTGGCTGATTTTGTTTTAAGCAACAACGCATCTTCCGGATACGCCGGGGGATTTTCCCAGTCCACCTTCCATTTAGGACGACGCCGGAATTTTTCTTTGAATTTATTCTGAAGCACGCCACGCGCCTCAAGACTGATCATGCAGGCCCGGGTACAACCGCGAGCGCCGCAAACCGCCTGCCCGGTATTATACAGGTTGCGCGGTTTCTTTTTAAACGGACTCCAGTCTCCTGGAACCGTGTTGCCGCGACCTTCCATGTACCGCTCATCTTCCGAAATTTCCTTATCCACCACTTTAGCACCGCGGAAAGCAATATCGCAGGCTTCACAGTCAATATCAGCCCACTCGACTTCGTGGCCGGCTAAATTAACTTTAATCATATTATCAGGATTAAACGCCTGGGCCGGACACTCACGAATACAGGCCCCGCACTTGTTACAGAGCTGAGGACCATCATAGATCGGATCTGGTTCAAGTTCCAGATCGGTAATAATGATACCAACCCGGTTGCGAGGGCCAAACTGCGGAGTCAGAAGCATTTTGCTCAAACCGATCTCGCCAAGACCGCAGAGAAACGCGGAGGTACGCAGATGCACCATTACGTCCGGAGCGGCCCTGCCGGGGGCAACCGGCACACTGTTTTCGCGGAGAAAACCTTCGCCGTCAATATTCCGCCAATCGCTTTGATGTCCATACGGGATCGCTTCGAAACCGCGGTCCTCAATAAATTTGCTGACATTAACCACGTTCATCGGCATATACAGATAAGTTATCCCACCGTAACCCATAGCTGAATAGTTACTGAAAAACGTGCCTTCCTCAATCCCGCGCATACTGCCGCGGTTAACCCGGAAAACCAGCCCGATAACCGATTTTGCCTCCGGCATGATCTGCTTCGGGTCCATCTGGGTCGGACAACCTTCCCAGCGTTCGATGTTGCCGATGCCTACCGCGTCAGCTCCGAAAGCCAACGCCTGTTTCTTTACAATTTCCGCTGCTTTTACCGGATCGTTTAAATCCTCTGAGTAAAAGTCTCTAGTCATCACTGCCATGATAACACTTCCTCGTTTTGTTTTATGATTTACTAATTCCCTGCTTAGTGCAGAAAAGAATTTTTAAATAAATTTTACCAGCTTATCAACCGCAGTCTGCGCTTTCTTTAAAATAACCGGCAACTCCGCGTGGCTGTCTCTGAAACTTACTCCCAGGGCATAACGCAGGTCATGCTCTTCCGGACATCCATTGTTGACCGGGAGCGCTATAGCCAGGCTGACCGTACGCAAAGACTTCGATGTCGCATAACCGCGTTTCCGGATTTCCACCAGAAAGTCATCAAGTTCCTGATGGTTCTTCCATAGTCCGATGCCATATTCCTCAAATGGAAACATCGACTCTAAATGAATAAGTTCATCCTTGCTTAAGAATGCCTGAAACATCAATCCTGTCGCACTGGAATAAGGCAACATGCGCTGCAGCATTCGCCGCTGGACGACTCCCGGACG
This sequence comes from Victivallales bacterium, assembly GCA_963678305.2. Lineage (GTDB taxonomy): Bacteria > Verrucomicrobiota > Lentisphaeria > Victivallales > Victivallaceae. The sequence goes on along the minus strand of CAXXVV010000006.1, from coordinate 383,480 downwards.
GTCCGGCGACATACGCAACCGGCACCAAATACCATCGTCAGTGAATTCCGAAAAAGTCAAGGTTGCACTTTTCATTGATTCATGCAGTTCCCGCAGAATTACCATTGCCCGTGACAGTACCGCACTGCCGTTACCAGCCCGGACAACCGTCAATAACCCCGGACCGACAAAATATTTTCCTTCAGCATCTCGTTCCAACCAGTCCGACGCGCAAAACGAACGCAGCAAATTGTATACGGTTGTAGTTTTAAGTCCAACCTGCTCGGCTATCTGATTAAGCGTCATTCCCTCTTCCGAGCGAGACACCGCTTCGACGATTTCCGTTCCGCGTAGTATTGATTGTACAAGATTGCTGCCGGCCATTACAAACCTTTAAAATTATTTTCATCATTGATGAATATCACTTCATCTATTTTAAAAATACATGATATATGTGAAAAAGTCAAGTAGGAACTCATAAAAATTAAAGAATAATTTTACAAAATAGTAATCGGTCAGTTGATTTATTAAAAAAAGAAATTTCTGCAAAGCAGTATGATCGTTCCGCGTCGTACGCGGGCGTGGTCCAGCGAAGAATCGCTGGTCGCCGCAGGCGAAAGTGAGCGTAGCGCATTTGTCATGCTAAGCATGACGCAGAGACTTCCATTCGACTGGAGCGATCTCTTTATTATTAAGCGCGAAGCTGCTTTAATAAAGAGGTTGAGCGTAAGTTGCCGAATGCCGAATACTCGACTGACCGATTACACAAAATAAACATAAAAAAGAATCTACCGCCATCCATACAGTCAAAGCCTGAGGCTTGACGCAAGGCAATACATGTGTTATTAATATGTTAAAGGGCAAGGCCGGATAACCGTGAATATTGATCTGGCGAAAATGGGCAAAGTCCGTAAAGCTGACGGACTCAAACAAATGCAGTAAAGGCTGGAATATCAAGCCGGTCAAAACCATTATATTTTACATTGGCAAAATCAAATCGATCTCAAAATAAGCATCGAACAAATTACTGATTTCTGTTACCGGCTAAACAGGGATTTTTTTTCCGCCATACCACAAATGAGACGGCTTGAGTTGAAGGTTGAAAGTTTAACGATAAAGGAAAATGACATGATAAATATGTTAAACAAAGTGACAGATGAGTGTAGAACCGGTAAATAACGACAAAAGGTCAAGCCGGGTTGATTAAAAAGCCACAGGCCTTTTGGAGTGCGGCTTGATTAAGCCGCTTTGAGGTTGAAATTTGCCAATCATTGGAGGTACTCCATGGCAAATCAGCCATGGTCTTAGCGGCCGCGACAATGTCGCGGAACTTCTTTGTGAAACTTACAGACTGCCGAGCCAAAGCGGCTTAATCAAGCCGCACTCCAAAATGGTCGGCACATGATTGATATATACGACTTAAGACTTTTCACATAACAACAAGCGCTTGAATATGACGGGACAGTCAAAAGTCCAAACGATGAATTTTACCGGCATTTTCCAGGGCCGTCTATATTATGAAAAATTATATTTTTCAAGTAAAATATATTGCAATTTCATGTTGACAAAATATGCGTGCGAATATATCTTATATTAGTTATAAAAAAAGTATGAAGGGGTTTGATTATGACAATTCAATTTGTCCCGTGGGAAGATAAAGATACGGCACGACAGCAGCTTCAAGAATACGTCAGCAGTAACCCTGACGCAAAGTTCTATTTTGCTTCAAATGAAACAAGGCCCGACACATCGTATCTTAAAGACGGTGAAAATATTGTGGCGGAAATTTACCTGAAATTCCTGGAAGACGCTATCGCTGATGACGACGGCATCGGTGAAGGGGTAACCTTTCGAAGCGTACTGAAAAAAACCAAAGAACTTAATCCCGATTTTTTCAAAAAAGAAGAAGAGGTTAAAGAGGAAAAACCTTTAAGCGCCAAAATCGACGAACTTTCCAGAAAAAATAAAAAGGTTACCTGGACCATTGCCGGCGCCGTCACCCTGCTGGTCACTTTTATCGTCGGAACAATTATCATGACCGGTATTTTCGGGGAAAGCGCGCCCGACTTCACTTTGAACAAGAAAGATTACTCGCAAATACTGAATGACGCAGACCAGCGTATTCAGCAAATCAAAAAAACCCGGAAAAAAAATAAAGATTTTGCCGCATTTCAGGCAAAAGAACTCAATAAAAGACTAAGCAAGTTAAATAAAGGCGAATTATCCAAGGAAGGTCAAAAGAAGCTTGAAGACTTGCTCAACAAGACCCGGAAACTGATGAATGCTCAACCTTGAACATCGAACCTCGAAGAAACAAGCAAGCCCGGCAGGGCGATATAAGAAGGATATTAACATGAAAAACATTACCAGCAACAACATAATTACCGTTTCAAAGGTAAATTTCACCTTAATTGAACTCCTGGTTGTGATCGCCATCATCGGCATCCTTGCCAGCATGCTTTTACCGGCTCTTAACAAAGCCCGGGATAAAGCCTGGCAGATCAGCTGCGCCAGTAATGAAAAACAGGTTTTAAACGCATGGGCTATGTACGGTATCGACAACAACGACTTCGTCCCTCCAACTAACGGCCCCCTCGGATATGCCGGATACGGCACGGCTAAAATGAGAGATAATGTCGCCGGCACCGACACCCTGTTCGGCAACGGCTTGCTTGTATCCTATGCCACCTCAAAGGTCTTCGGTTGCCAGACTGCCAATAAGCTCGAACACAAACCCAAAGGGGTGGAAGCGGAATGGAAGAAAACAGGAAATACGGTTCTTGGCGCATTTTTCACGCGGGAAACAGATCAGGGCTTCTTTCCTAAAATATCCCATACCAAGAACGCCGGAAAAGCCGTTATGGTCGAAAACAACGACACGACCGGTCCATATTTCACCCACTACGGTAAATACAATAATATCGGTTTTGTTGATGGCCACATACAGGGCTTTGTCGATCGGAATGAAAAGATCAATCACAACAGCACCGATACCGGAATGGATACCCTCTGGACGAACGCTGACAAAGCCAAGTAAGCCGTCGGCTCAAATCAGGAACACTCCCCCTTTCTGCGAAAGCCTCTTTAAACCGGAAAATTGACCATGTCGGCGTAACCAAAACAAAATTGCAAATTCTCCCAGGTTAAGCATGGTCAAGGGAAAGTAGTGCCAACTCTCTATAAGAGTGGCATCAGGGGCAGGTTTCCACTCTTGAGATAGTCGCTTTCATCGAAAGCCGACCTACTGTTTCTGTGACAATTATTTACCTGTCATAACTTTTTTTTTGCAAATTTTTGACAAGACTTTATAAATTAGATCACATAACATCTTAATGTGATCGATTTTTATTTTGTTCTGTATTCAATCTTTGCATTTTGATGATACTCATTTGTTCGCTTAAATACGAATAGCGGTTGTATTTGCTGTTAACTGTGGACTGTTAACTTCAACTGTCCTTCCGGGGTAGCTGTATCAATGCTCCAATCTTGCGGTCTTTGAGACATCCGTTCCTTTCCAATGAGGATGACCGCTTGTCTCAACCTGATAATAATCGTACTTCGAGGTTTTGAAGTAATCGGGGCTGAACGCGGCGACAGCGGGCTTCTGTAACGGATCGATCTTCAGCGCCTCCCAGCAATTATCCAGCTCCAGGATAGAGCCATTTTCCATTGCCTGATCCATCATCAGGCAGGTCACTGCGGATTTTACCCCATCAATATATTTTGTTTTAATTTCATCATCATGCAGAATGATCCCGGCAACCTCATTGACCATGATCTCGTCTCCGCCGCCATGCCCCAGCTCCGAACCATCGGGATAAACCTGACAAACCCAGCCGGGTTCGTCCCAGCCGTTTCTTTGCAACTCGATCTTACCGGTCGCCATATCCGTTCTTAAAGCGCCCTCGGTTCCGACCATGTAAATCCTGCGCTCGACAAGCCCCGCGTGAGCATTGAAATGAAAGACGCCTTTCGCGCCATTATAAAGTTCCATAATCGCAACCTGATTGTCTATTATATCTTTTCCGTTCATAAATGGAGAGCCAGGCTGCTCAATTCCTTTACTATCATCGAAATGTTTGCCGACATAATAAAAATTCACATCATTTTCATTTTTCCCCAGCCGCTGCTGGTGATACGCATTCTTCGGCACAAAGAAATCCAGACCGCCGAAACTCGCTATTTTTCGCGGCAGGCTGCCGGTGACCCATTGCATGATATCGACGTCATGGGTACATTTTTCCAACAACAGCGGTCCGCTTTGCGCCTTACAGCCGCGCCAGCCGCCAAGCATACTGGCGCCGTGGTTCGGATGGGTTGTTTCATTAAACTCGAAACTCAATATTTCTCCAATAGCCCCGTTTGCAATCAGGCTTTTTAATTCACGATACAGCGGGGAGTAGCGCAGGTTAAAGCCGACAACGAGTTTTTTCCCGGAGGCAGACATCGCATCCTGAATACGCTTCAACTGCTCAATATTTACCGCCAGAGGTTTTTCCGAGAAAACGTCTTTGCCATGCTGCATAGCGGCACAGATATTATCGCAGTGCGCGGCATTCAGTGACCCGACCAGAACCCAGTCGAAGTTTTCATTTCCAAACATATCGTCCTGATCTGTATATGCCTTAGCGTCGGGAAATGTGACCTGTAATCTGTTAAGGGATTCCTCCGCGGGATCGAATAAAGCAACTATTTTCAATTCCGGATGAGCTTCTGTCAGGCGTCGGGCTACTCCATGGATGCGACCGCTGCATCCCATAATCGCAATTCTTTTCATAATAGACCTCTTGAATTAATTATTTAAACCGGTAATTTAACTTAAACTATGATTAATATATAACTATTCAAGGATATTGGTATGCTTGATAATATTATTGATTTATCCGAAACTACTATTTATAAGACCAGGGAAATAATATCTATGAACCTGGCCCTGCCCTGCATGACGCCGCTTCGAGAATTAGGGATAAGCGCTTGCGGGCATACCCGGACGGCGGTGCCGTTTTGCATGACCAGGCGCGGGGATTCGGAGAAAACCCACTTCAATCTCTGTTTTATGCTGGAAGGAACCCAGCTGCTGGAAACGGAAGATGCCGACTACATAATGGAGCCTGGCACCTTTATGTCCCTGCCTTCATGGATAAACCGCCGCTTTACCAATGTCGGGGATGATGATCTGTCAATTTTATTCATGAGGATAGAAGGTGACGCGGTCCCGGTACTGCAATCGGAAAAAACAGTAATCCGGCCGTCTGTTGAAGCGGCAAACATCGGCAATGCTTTTTTCAAGGTGCATCACGAACTTAACAACCCTGACAAATATTCAGAAAATATTGCAAGGATGCAGACAGAACTGATCAGCATGTATCTGCTGCGGGAGTTCCGCAATCTCGAGTCACCTGATGAACGTGACATGCTGTTACGCTTTTATAAGCTGTGGAGCGAAGTGAGAAAAAATCCGGCTAAAAACTGGACCATAAAAAAAATGGCCGCGATAATGACGGTATCGCCGTCGCATTTTTACGCGATCTGCCGTAAGTACCAGAATATTTCACCATTGAACAAGGTAACCGAATTGCGCATGGAAACGGCAAAGAAACTTTTGGCCGGAAGCAATGAAAACATTTGTGATATAGCGGAATCAGTTGGTTACGGTTCGGAATTTTCCTTCGCGAAAGCCTTCAAAAAAAATACAGGGACCAGTCCCGGCAGATTCCGCCGCCGCTCAGATGCCGTATACATGTGATTATTAATTTTAATATAGTTACTATCTAAATCAATAGCGGAGGAGTGACCCCGTATCTCCTTTCTGCATCTCGGAACTCGCTGGATACCTACACCTTCCCCCTAAACAACCAGAGACTCTCACTCGGCAATGTTTTTTTCAGGTTTATTCTGATTATGTCTCCCTTGATAATGAAATACATAATTTTTATACTCGTCGCGCATATATTCGCTCGCTAATTCATGATAATGACTATTCTCTGTTGAAATTATATATTTTTCATTAAAAGTATGAATATCTTTTGCCAGCAATTTATCATCTCGTTGCAAGCGTCTGTCTACACTATCAAGAATGAATTTAATTTGCTCCGTATGCCACAATAAAATTTTGATTTTATCCCCATTGAACAGCAAAATTAATATTTGAAATACAATAATTGCGGTGGAGACATTAGATAAAATAAGTAGTATGAACCAAATACAATGAATTTTATTCTTCTTCATGTCATATCTCTCTAAACCCTTGGAAGGTTTTACTGACTTTATTTTTTATTTGTAAATACATCTGAAAATCTACCAATGCTCTTAACTTATTTATCTCCTTGTTTTTTCCATATTTTCTAACCGAATCATTTGATAATAATATAACCATAGGGGGTCTGATATACATATAAGGTTCCAACGTTGACGGTGTATATAAGTCCATAGGGGGTCAGAAAGTCCATAGGGGCCATAGGGGGTGCCATAGGGGATCCGACCCCATTTAAAATAGTTTTTTGAACTTAAACAAGTTATAAAATCCCAAAAAAACACCTCTTATATTGATTTTTTAACCGTTAAAAATTGATTTAAGCTTTTTCCAGTGTCATCTCAATTGAATATACATCTTATTATAAGCCCCTGCAAGTTTTACTGTAAATATTCCTTGTTGCTTTCAGCCAATATTGCGTTGTGATGTTTGTTTTCCTGGTGGACCGTTAATAAGTCCGGCTTCCACAATCCCAATGCAAAGGTTGATATTACTCCGGCTGATAATTACGTTGCTTTATATGTCGCCCATTCAGGGCTTTTAATGTTTTTAACTGTTCCCGTGGTTCAATCGCTGTGCTTATGTGCCGCGCTTTCAGCGCTATTCAATAAATGCAATATGATTATATACCAGACGACTAATTAGTAATTAGTAATTAGAATTGTTGAAAAGGGCACATCCCTTTTTCTCCCTGTTGTTTTTTCTTTCAGCTTTAATCTTTAAGCCTTCATCCTTAGCATGACTACGACCGACGATCCTCATCTTTAAGTCTTTCCCTCATTCGATGTTTGATATTCAAAGTATTTTTGTGGAGGGCGAGTGTCTCACGAGCCGCACGTCTGCGCGTCATGTCCGGCTCAACGGCAGGGATATGCATCCCCGTTTGCAAGTTTCGCCCTCCAAATATGAATGACCAATCCGAACGTCTTCTAATAAATTCAAATTCCGGTGATACAAATGGATATTTACCCTCAAGAAAATACTGGCGCATTGCCTCAAACTGCATTTTTTTTCGTTTTTTTTTGAAACAGGGGGGTTGACCGCAAACGGTTGCGGTTGTATTATAGAAATAGCACCGCAAACGGTTGCGGTATAAAATCGAAGGCAAAACATGCTATGAACCGAAATAAAGTCTACACAATTAAAGACATAGCTGAAAACGTCGGAGTTGCGCCAAGTACGGTATCACGGGTGCTGAACAATTCGGCCTCGAAGATTCCTATTGCCGAAAAAACCCGTAAGAAAGTTATGGATGCGGCCAGGAAGCTTAATTACGCGCCAAACGTGAACGCGCGGCGTTTAACCCGTAAAGACACCAATACCATCGCAATCCTGCTGCCGTCATGTGTTATCGAAGGACGCAATATATTTTCCGACTTTACTCTTGTCAGAATGCTTGAAGGAGTGGAAGAGGCGATCCTCAAACAGGAATATCGGCTGCTGATGGTATTTAAAAGTGAAAAGTTCATTGCCCGTCGCGAGTACTTGAGACTGTTCCATGAAGGCAGCATTGACGGCCTGATTATCTGGGGATACAATTATCTGGACAATTATATCGACGACCTCCGGGATTATCCGGTGGTCCTTACCAACTCGCGCCCACTGGATTCAGCCGGCATTAATTTTGTCGGACACGATAATTTCAACGCCGCCAGGATCATTACCCAAATGGCAATTGACAAAGGTCATCGCCGCCTCCTCTACATCAGGGGCTCCGAAGAAGTTTCGATTGCTCATGAAAGGTATGACGGCTTTAAACAAGCGGTAGCGGATAACGGACTTCCTCAGGATGGCATTGATGTTCTTCAGGGCAGTTTCTTTATCGAAGACGGTTGTCAGGCATTGTTAAAACTCCACGAATCTGGACGAATCAAGGACTTTGACGCCATAATCTGTGCTAATGACGATACCGCGATCGGCTGTTACCGGGCAGCGGCGGAACTGGGGATAAAAATCCCCGAAGATATCGCGATAACCGGCGGTGACGGGGTCCAGCCGCACCTGGAACTGAATCCAACGCTGACGACATTTCAGGCTGACTGCGCCGAAATGGGGCGGGTCGCAGTCGTCAGGCTGCTGGAACTGATTAAGAAGAAACGCAAAAAGCCGTGTCTCGATCTTATTCCCGCTCAATTTAAACCGGGAGCCAGTTTGTAATGGATAATGCCGGTCAAAAGAATATTCTGTTTATCCTGACAGATCAACTTAATTACAAGTATTTGTCGTGTTACGGCAATGATATAGTCAGCACCCCGAATCTTGAAAGACTGGCAAAGCACGGCATGGTTTTCGACAATATGTACTGTACCTCGCCGGTCTGCATTCCGGCCCGGACCACTTTAACGACCGGCCTTACTCCGGCGGAAGTCGGCGCGGCGGGGAATTACTTTGAACTCCGCCGGGACCGGCGCACCATGCCGGAGTATCTCAAAGCCGCCGGTTACAAAACCGCGGTAATGGGAAAACTGCACTGGCGTCCTTATGAATGGGAATATTCGCATTATGACGAAGTTATCGACGAAGCCCATCTGATCGCGGCATGTTTTCGTGAAAACGCGCCATATACCCGGTATATCAGTGAATATTACGCCAGGCAGGGGCTTGACTACAAGGATATCCTGCCTGATTTCACCCGGCTGCTCGATCCGGCCCAGGAGTATGATTTCGACGTTCTTGCGGGCGTGAGCCCCCTGCCCTATGAAATCTCTCCTTCGAAATACCTGGCCGATCGCGCCGGCGAATTTTTCAAAGACGCTGAAAAAGCCGAAAAGCCGTTTATGCTTTACTGGTCGGCCCTTGAGCCGCATCACCCGTATTTTCCAAGCCGGGAATTCTCCGGTCTTTATCTGGACCGCATGGACGAGATCCGGGAAAAATTCATGCTTGACGCGGAGCGTAAAAGTCCATTCGTTCTTGATACGGAATTTATTGAATCCAAGCTCGACCGGGAACATTTCGACCGGGTAATCGATGCCTATCTCGGTTTGATTACCGAATTCGATCACAGTTTGGGCCTGCTTCTGGATCACCTTGAAGCAAGCGGACTGGACCGGGACACGGTGATTATCTTCACCGCCGACCATGGCGACATGATGGGGGATTTCGGTCTCCTGTTCAAAAACAAGATGTATGAATCCAGCGTAAAAGTCCCGTTCATCATCCGGCATCCGGGTTTCAGCGATAAAAAACGGACAAACAGCCTGGCGTCACATCTGGACTTTCTGCCGACGATTCTGGATATCGCCGGCACCGCAGAACCGTCGCTGCCGGGCAGCTCTTTGCTTCCACTGCTCGACGATCCTGCATTAGAGCTGCATGATGAAGTTTTTTCCGAAATATATTTATTTGAACCCAGTGAAGTAAAAAAAATAGCGCGCAGCGAAAGAGCCAAACGCGGCGAAATAGCTTTTGCCCGCGAAAAAACCGATATGCATGTGCGTCTGATGATGCGCAATCAACAATATAAATGCATCCGGCGGGGACAGGGTCTCCGCGTAGATGAAACCGAACTGTACGATTTATTGAACGATCCTGAAGAATTACATGACCTGAGTTCCGACTCCGGTTTGGAGCCGGTCATGACGGCAATGACGGCAAAACTTGATGATTTTCAAAAAACTCAATATAGAGCACTGGCGACATAACATCAATAAACAGGAAAGGGCCCGAAAAATGAATCTGAAACAACAACAAAGAAGGATGTTCACACTGATTGAACTGCTCGTCGTGATCGCAATCATCGCCATTCTTGCCAGCATGCTGCTGCCGGCCTTGAGTCAGGCACGAAAAAAAGCCCGCCAGGCATTATGCACCAGCAACCTGAAACAGATGGGAACCGCGCTTGGAATGTACACCGGTGATTATGACAGCTACACCACCATTCCGACTCATGACCGCGCCAGCAACCAGCTTGATATCGGCGCGCCCTGGGATACCGGATTATTTCCCTACATGAACAACAGCTACAAGGTCTTCACCTGCCCGGAAGATACGGCCAAACGAGTCAATTTTGTCGCGGTCCGTCCGCCGCAATCATACCTGATAAATGCCCCCAGCAACAACCTGATATTTACGCTGGCCACCCCAACCGACGCAGAAAAAACCGAGATGAACCGGTGTCCGAGCGGTAAAAAGATCGGTCGAATCAAAACAGCCTCTCTCTCCAATATATATGTTTGCGCCAATATCGGGATACAGGCCGGAATAAATGCCGGTTCCATTACCGCCGCAAATTACGTCGGCAACAGCAACGCCAAAACGGTGACCTATAATACAACCCATTACAACGGCAACGGTTACGGAAATCGGGACGATACCACAGCCAGAGCCCACGGCAACGGCACCGTCGCAGTCAGAATTGACGGCAGCACCAAGCACATGATGGGATATGACGTACTTGGACACTTCTGCCTGAACTATGGTGACGGCTGGAAACCTTCTGTCAGGTTCTGGTGGATCAACGAAGAAGGCAACCCGAGATAATATTCACTATGTTTAAGCAATTATTTATGATAACAGCCGTAGTTTGTACCGCAACCCGGGCAATTTCAGCAATAGACAAACCGTCGCACGACGACTTGAAGATGATCGCTGAAAAGTATCAGGCAGAACTACTCGATCCAAATGCATCCGACGCCAAAGCGACAGGAGCGAGATTCGTTCGCGCGGGCTGGTTGAAAAGCCTGAAGACAAACGATTCAAAACAAAGCCTGATCGTCACAAAATCAGTATTTTCATACCATACCGCCTACGGCCTGACCACCGCATTCGAACCCGCCGTCAAAATCAGGGATATCGATGAACGCTATTCCGAATTACTGGTCGTCGGAGTTGGGACGGTCAAACGCGATAAAACCCTGGGGTTCGCCTACGATCAAATAATCAAACCTTTTCCATGGCGCTGGAAAATAATGAAAAGTCCTGAAGCCACTCAGGTTATTTACACTCAAGACTCCGGCAAGCCGATTAACGGCTATGCCTGGATATTCTCAATGACCGTGACTTTCAATGAAGATAATATTATCTATGAACAATCGCTGCTCAATACCGGAATCAAGCCTCTGGATATTGAAACATTTGTTCACCCATTTTTCAATGCCATCAAAGGCAAAGCCGAATGCAAATTCATTTTACCGCACCTGGGAGATAAAAAGGAAGTACATCAAACCCCGGTAACGGTTGGCGACATCAAACCCTTATACATCGTCAACCAGCCGGATATTCCTGCTGGACATCAATGGGTCGCGGGACTGAATATCGCTGACAACAATCAGTATCTTGTGATTTCCACCAGTCAAAAGTTATATAAAACTCAATTCTGGCGCAACAAGGAGGGCTGCTTTGCGGTGGAACCATTCATAAAAATGGCAATACCACCCGGCAGGCAACATTCATGGGATTGGACAATTGACTTCGGCAATGGCCGTATCCCAAGAAAATTCACCAAAAGAAAATAAATCTAAAAAAATAAAAAAGGAGTTAGGAGAATGAGCTTCTTCCACAGGATTATTCTATCATCGTCAACGTTGTTCGCGCTCAACGCAACGGCGGAAAAACTGGAAATAGGCAGCAAAGACCTGTCTCATATTGAAAACGTCAGCAGCTTGAAGGCGTTCAAACCTTCGCCTCAAGACTACCGTATTTACTACATCGGGGACAGCATAACCCGGCACGGCTTCAATAAGACCACTATCAAGAAACTCAAGTGGGGCCACATTGCCGGAATGGCAGCCAGTTCCGAAGGCAGGGATTTTGCCCATCTGCTGGCGAAGGATATCGGCGCCATGCTGGCCGGTAAAAAAGTTCGACTCTTTTTCGGCAAAGGCAATAACGCCGTCCGGGCCTTAACCGGGATTCCGGAGGCCCGCCAATATCAGCCGCAACTGGTAGTGGTGCAGTTGGGCGAACATGCAAAACCATCTGAAGGCAAGATCAAAGTCAGAGAAGATTACGCGGAACTGCTCAACGCCCTGATCGATCTTAAACCGCAGCCGTTGATTATCTGCACTGGAGTCTGGAGCATTCAGAAAGGCGCGAAAAAGTATAACGGCTGGGCAGCGGATATCGAGGAAATTCAAAAATCCGCCTGCCGGGAAGCTGGAATCCCGTTCGCCTCCGTCGAAAAATACGCTCTTGATCCGAAATGCAGCGGAACCGGCGGTTCCGGCGGCGTTCGCTGGCATCCGAACGATGCCGGACAAGCTGGATACGCAACTGCAATTTTCGATCTGTTCAAACAATATTACGGAAAAGCGCCGGCATACAAAACAATCAAAACTCAAGCGTCCGCAAAAGCAGCCGCGCCGGAAACCGGTAAATCCGGCAAAGTAATTTATGATGAGAACTTCAATAACGGCAAAAGTAAAATGCCGGTAAATCCCCGGAGCTGGAACATTGCAAACGGCTCATTGTCGTCATTCGGTAATAAAATGGCGGCGTTCAAACTGAAAAATCTACAGCTTGAAAACTTCAGCCTGTCTTGTAAATTGCGTTTACTAAGCCTCCCCGCCAATAAAAAAGACGGGCATTGCGGTTTCATCATGTCGGACGGACGCGGTAAAACGGTTCGGATATACTTCCGCCGTCCAGATGTCAGACTGTTGATCCAGGAAGGAAGAAAATCTCTGCTTCATACAAAACTTGCTAGTTACAAAGAGTGGAAATTATCTCCGAATTCAATCTGGAACAATATAAAATTAACCGTCATAAACGGAATAGCGGAACTCAATGTCAACGGCAATTTGGCCGGGAATTTCAAGTTCCCGTTAAATATTGTCAAAAATATTGAAATTTATTCATATATTGTTGACTGCGGAATCGATGACTTCAAATTGACCTTGCTTCCCGCGGTAAGCAAAGAAAAACAAGCAAACGCCGATTTGTCCCAACCCGATTTTTACGCGAATTACAACGGCTCCCTGGCGGCAAAAGTCAAAGGCGGTACAGTTAAACCGTTAAAAGCCAATGGAACGTCATTCGTCCCCGGCGTATCCGGACAGGCGGTTATGATCGGCGAAAAAAACAAACCGGCCAAGGTAAAAAAAGACAAAATAAAAATCAAGTACTACGGCGGCATAAACTTTGCCAGCGGCGAACTGATTTCCGCCAAATCAGCCAACAGCATGGGCAATTGCGAGATATCCGGACTTAACGCCCCGGCATTCACGCTCAAATTTGCCGCCAAACGTCTGGAAGTGCCGGACCATGGACAGCACTTCGGGATAGTTGTCAAACAGGCTGACGAACGCAGCGTCCGGTTTTATTTCGACGGCAAGCGATTCTCCATTCTCCACATGGACGGCAAAAAGAAACTCCGCCATGAACATATCCTGAAGGATTTCACCCTGACAAAAGGCGCTGACTCTCCCTGGCTGGATTATTCGTTCCAATTCGCCCCGGACAAGATCATTGTTAACCTGCCGGGCAGAAAAGTATTAACGCTGCCGATCAAAAACGCCCCGGCGACGGCACTGTCTATCTATGCGTATAAGCTGGCGGCAGCGTTTAAAAACATCACCATGACCGCGCCGGACGGCAAAATTATTTTAGGTGATACAATTTTCAAAAATGCCGCAAAGAAACCGGCAAAACAGGGTCCGGCTCTGCTTGAATATCCGGCGGATAAGCTCTTCGGAGATTCCGGCACGGTTATGTTCTGGTTCAAACCCAATTGGGACGGTCAAATTAAAAGCCGTTCAACCTTTCCGTGGTATTTTTTATTTTATGCCCAGGATGCAAAAAACCAGGCAAAAATCAGTATGTTCATGTGGAACTGGCTGCGTTGCGATCTGCCGCGTGAAGGCCTGAGACCGTTTTCTCTCCAACGCAAATGCCGCAACGCCTGGCTCCGCGACGACTGGGTCCATGTGGCTTTCACCTGGAACGCTGACGGCTGGAACAAACTTTATGTTAATGGCCTGCCCTATGAGCATGGAGGCGGAAAACGGGAAATGCCGTTCCGTTCCAACGTAAGCATGGGAAATATTGTTAATTTCTGCGTGGGTTCGCTTCCCGGTGCCGGCGGCAGCCGCAAAAATGCCGATGGCGCATTTGACGAACTGAAAATCTATAAAGCACCACTCTCTGATCAGGCGGTAATGTCCGAATACCATAAATATATGCCGGTTGAAATGGTCCTGGAACGTCACTACATCCCGGCCGGTAAAGCTGAAACCCTGCCATTGATCGTCGCTCCGGCTGGAACCTTTACCAATCTGCCGGTAAAACCGGTAAAATGCACGCTTGAAACCCGTCTGGTAAATAGGGCTTCCGGAAAAGCGGTTTGGACAAAAGAATTCAAACTCGACTTAAATAAACGCCAGGTCATCGACTTACCCGTCGGCTCCCTGCCCCATAGCGTCTATCATCTGCAATGCATTGTCAAGACCCCGAACGGTCAGTCACAGCAATCCTTCAAAGTCGCAGCGTACCAGCAGCAGCCGATCCCGGCCCCGACCGACCAACCGGTAAAACTCGGCAAACCGTTCATCACAGTAAACTGTGCAAAGGAAGCATCTAAAGCGTTGTATAATGTCAAGCCGCAGGTTGTCGGCAGCTATTTGCAGGCCGGAACCGGGCACGGTTCTAGATTCGCCTTCGCAGTGGAATTCCCCGATAAATACATCAATAAAGGCCCGGTCATGCTGGAAATCACCTGGCCCGACAACGTGCCGCGTTCCATGGGGCTATACATGTTCCCTGGTATCACCACATTCAAACAGCATCGTGACCGGCTCGAGGGCGGCATCCAAAGCGGTTTTGAATATCCGCTGACTGGCAAAATGGTCACCTCTAAATATTTATTCTTCCCGTCAGTCAAAAAATATCTGTTCGAAGCCCGTACTTTTGTCGATGACATGCCGGCGGCCGTGGTTTCCTTCAAAGCCCTTCCGTTGCTCGAGCCCCTGCCGCAACTTAAAATCGACTATCCGGGAAAACTGCCGCCCCGCGCCCTTGGCCACATGGACGAGGACCAAAGTTACGACTATCTGATGAACTGGGATCACGCTGAAAGGTTCGATGACTTCTTCCCGGTTAAAATTGTCCAGAAGACCTGCGACTACTTTGCCTACACCGGCCAGAACATGATCGCGTATCCGATTATGCGTTACAACTATACCCTATACAGCAGGCCCGGTTATCATCAGGCTAAAAATCTGTTAAAACCCGGATTCATCAACCTTTTCCTGGATATTATGCACCGGCACAATATGGGTTTCATCGGCACGATCAACCAGTATTCAATGCCGGAATTCAATACCCGTCCCGACAAAGTAGATGAGCTGGAAAAACAAGGACTGTTTATAGTCAACTCAGCCGGACGGATCAAAAGAAGTCTGGCGACAAATCCGGTCCATCCGCTGGTCAGAAAACAATTCATGACCCAGATCAAAGAACTACTGGCCCGCTTCGGCAACCATCCCGGATTCAAGGGGTTTGACATGTGGTCGCGTGAAACCTGGTCATTCTGTTCGCTCAAACAAGGCTATGGCGACTATACCGTCAAACTATTCAGCAAAGAAACCGGAATCAAGATCCCGGATTACCAGGGGCCGGGGCGCTTCGCTAAACGTTACGAATTCCTGACCGGAAAAGTATTGGCCCAATGGCTCAAATGGCGGGCGGAAAAGACAACCGCGGCAATACGCGAAGTCGCGGCGGAAATGAAAAAAGTTAATCCGAAACTGGTCCTTTACGTCAACCCGACCGGATTGTTCAAACACCCGGATATCGAAGCGGCGGAGGATATAGCCAACCTTAATCTGGAAAAATTCTATTACAAATATTGCAGTCTTGATATCAAGGCGTTGAACTCAATTGAGAACGCGCAAGTCTCAGCTATGCGCAACGTCACCGGTTATCGCTGGCGCCGCCACTGGGATAACGCCGAGACTGTTTATGACGAACTGCTCTATAAGCGCGACTTGTGGCAGCCGTACCGGAAGAATGGCATGGCTCCCGCCTGGAATTACAACCGCTATTTTGAAACCTTCAAGAACTCACTGGACCCGAAAAATTATAAATCCTACTTCCAGAACGCCGACATCAAACCGTGGGGCCGTTATTTCCTCAAGGAATGGGCCCACTGCCTGTCGCAGATGGACTCGGATATGATGCTTATCGGGGCGCAGCCGCTCGGAACCGCCGGACGTGACGATGTCACCCGTGAGTTTGCCCTGGCTTACCGCGCCCTGCCCGCGCTACCGTTCAAAGATGTTCCCGGTTTAATCGATCCGGTAACCGTGCGTTACCTGAACAAAAATGGCAAAACCTGGCTTTATGCCGTCAATACCTGCTGGACCCCGGTCACGCTAGAGCTGAATAATATTAACAGTACAGCCATCGACCTGAGTACCCGGCAGAAACTTTCAGGCGGCAAACTGTCGATACAGTTGAAGCCTTATCAATTGCGTTCTTTCAGTCTGGATGGAACAGTCATCCCGAAAACCGGTAGAGTGATAATCGATCCGGCAAGTCTTCAGGCTATGCGGAAATTGATCGCCAATGCCCGGAATAAAGTTGCGGCTATCAAAAAGACCGGGCTCAATACACAAAAATATGAAAAGCTGTTGAACACGGCCGACGCCGAACTCCAAAAAGGCCACTGCTCAGTAGTAATGGAAATTCTTTACTCCAAACTGATGCGCAGCCTTGACCACCTCGGGGAAGCGGCGTCAAAAGGCTTTCTGAAACAGCAGGCCGCCATGCTCAAACGCGGCCACTACGCGGTCAACTGCGGTTCAGCGGCCATGCAGTATTACAAAGCGGCGGACGGAACGTTGTTTCTACCGGACCGGCCCTACGCGCCGGGGGCTTACGGCTATTCCGGGTCATACAAGACCGTGAGCCGCAACGTATCCAAGATCAAGGGAACTAAAGATCCCGGCTTGTTCTCCAGCGAAGCTTATGACATCGACGAATATCTTTTTACCATAAAACCCGGCACTTACACCGTAAAACTGTATTTCAAACATGGTTGGAAGCCCTCGGCCCAGCCGGGTAAATTCGTCATCAATGTTGATATCGAAGGTAAACGTTGTTTGAGCAAAATGGATGTATTCCTGGAATCCGGCTCCGACTTTGACCGCGCGTTTGTAAAAACCATTAAAAACGTCAAGGTCAAAGACGGCGTTCTGGACATCAAGTTCAGCGTTCCCGGTGACGTCAGCTCAACCGCAAGACTGTGCAACGCCATCGAGATAATCCGGCAGTAAGAACAACTGGACTATCTCCCGGCGATGATATCCATCAAACCTCCGGGAGATAGGCCCCCAGCTTTTTCAATTTTGAGCGAAGTTCACCGGTGGAAAAGCCGCGAATATCGTTATCATTGGCACAGGCGATGGCCGCCGCCGTTCCGGCGGCCTGTCCGGTGATAAAACATCCGGGCATAACCCTGATCGAGCCCTGCATATAACGATCGGCGCTGACACTGCGTCCGGCGTTAAGCAGATTCCTGAATCCCTTAACGGTCAGAATCCGGTAAGGAATTCCGTAACTTTCGCCCGGTTTGAAGCGAAGACCATGAATAAATTTTTCAAACTCTTCCTGATCCTCTTTGGCGGTTGAAGCCGGGTGGATGTCGATCGGATAGGAATAACGTCCGATCTCGTCCTCAAATACGGCCCGGCTTTTAAAATCTTCAAGTCCCAGAATATAATCACCGGTAATACGACGCGACTCCCTGATTCCGGGCAAACCGGCGGTTGCGGTCAGTTCGACATTTTCATAACCCGGTATGTATTCCCGGTAATAACGTAAGAACTCAACCGCCTGACGGCGCCCCTCCATCATACTTTCAGTCAGGGATTTTTCATCCAGAGGATCGAGTCCGAACAGATGTCCCATGTTGCCGCCGCCCAAATGTTTTGCCGTCTGATTGATTCCGGTATGATGCGGATCGTTATTCCTGAATATCCCGTCTTCAAAGGCCTTAAAGAGAATCTGCCGGGGATTGGCGCCAGACGCCCGGAACTTTTCCCAGTCGATCCCGGCCCATTGCGAACACAGGGTCGAAGGCATCACCGTCCCGTTTTCGTCTCCGAACATAAATTCAGCGCCGCTTTCGGCACACAGATCGCCGTCGCCGGAACAATCGACAAAAACGCCCGCTTCAACCGCGAAAAGTCCGCTTTTAGCGTGAAAAACAGCGCTGACCACCCGGTCTTCATTGACTTCCGCCCCGATAAATTCGGTCATAAACGTAAAATCGACTCCGGCCTCAGACAACATATTTTCATAGGTACGTTTCAATATTTCCGGGTGAATACTGTTGACCAGCGGACTGTCCGTATCTTCGGTATTCATTCTTTCCAGAATTTCCCGTCCTATCCCGTCCGCGACAAAGTTAACGCCATCGGAAAAAGTCATAAAAAGCGGCACGCCGCCGACCGTACCGAGACCGCCCAGACAGGTATTGGCCTCCGCCAGATAAACACTTACCCCCTGCCGGGCCGCCGCCAGCGCCGCGGCGCAACCGGCCGGGCCGCCGCCGACAATACAAACATCAACTTGCTTTTTTACCTTGATCTCTCTAACAAAACGCATTTTAAAATCCTTAATTAATATCTAATACACTATCCCGTTCAACTATCTCCGGGGTAAACTTAATGATTGCCGGATCATATTTCAGGTCATCGACCAGAATGTCCATGAGGAATTTACCGGCAGCATTTCCCAAAACCTTTTTGGACTGATTCACTGAAGTAGTTTTCGGAAACAATGATTCGAGAAACTCCATGTTATCATATCCGATCACCGAAAGATCGCCGGGAATCGAAAGGTTGGCAGCCGCGGCTTTGCCGTACAGGTCCAGAACAAAATAATCGCTGTAGCAGAAAACGGCCGTGTATTTACCCGCATCCTTCAGGAATTCATCCACATTGGAATATGTCCCGGTCTCAATCCCCAGTTTACGATTGTATTCAACAAAGGCCCGGCCACGAAAATCAAATTTTTCCTGAACATGTCCCACATATGCCAGTTTACGATGTCCTTTGTTGTGCAAATATTCAGCGACAAGCTGTCCTCCGAGGGAATTATCGTTATAGACCGAAGCCACCCCCGCGTAAGGAAAAGTTATTGAAACCACAGGCTTCTCCCGGCAGAGAGAAGCAATATATTCATGATTGTGGTCCGGCCCGTTGAATACCGGACAAAAAATATACCCGTCCACCCCTTTGCTTTGCATGAACTTAAAGGCATCCAGTTCCTCGCTCTGATTAAAATGCGACACAGACAAAACCATGTGATATTTGTGCTTTGACACGACTTCTTCGATGCCGCCTATAATATCAATCCAGAATGAACGATTAACATTGCCGGGGACAATCATCCCCAGCAGGTATGTCCGGTTGCTCTGGATCGCCCTTGCATGGATATTCGGGACGTAATTGTATTTACGGACAACCGCGTCAATCTTTTGACAGGTTTTTTCCGCAATCTTATACTTTTTGGCCTTGCCGTTAAGATAAAACGAAGCCGTTGTTACCGAGACTCCGGCCTCCTGGGCGATATCCTTGATGCTTATTTTTTTATTTTTGCTCATTCTCGTCCATATTGTTTTCAGTTAGAACTATAACCTTACCAGCCGGAATTTCAATCTCAACCGCCTTATTTGCGCTGTATATTTCAGCTTTGCCGTACCGCTTGAAAACAGTCCCGGGACGGTTGATTGTAAATTTCAATGTTTCAGGTCCGGCACTTTCATTTATCAGAAATAAAACAAGTTTATCATTCATTGAATAAGCAGCGATACAATCTTTTGCCTCCGGTTCAGCCGCAATAAGCTCATCACCGCGTTTGCCGTGGATAAGAACTTTTTCAAAAGCAGCAGTCAGGGTTGCCGCTTCGGCAATCCGGCTCAAGGCTCCGGCGTCAAAACGGCACTCATACCATAACAGCACTCCGCCGCAATCAATTATTTTCCGCAATATTCGGGCCGGGGTGCTGAACTGAGCGGTCAGACCGGTTTTCAACAAGCCGCCGACAAGAATTTTTCCCTGAAGACATTTTTTTGTATCGGCGATCAAGCGTAAATTTCTCCCGTATCCGCAATAGGCCCGGTCAACATAGGGAGCAACTTTACTCCAGTCCATATTGTAATACTCTTTACCGTTTTTGCAGTTCTGATAGCCGCTGTAAAGATAGACGGCCCGGTTGTGCTTATGCGCGATCTCTTGTACAAGTTTTACCAATTCAGCAACTTCACCACAAGAAAAATCAAGCCACTTTTGATGGTATTTCTTCTGAATAAGCTGCGGTGTAAGCGGCTCACTGATCCCGTATTTTTTCGCAAACGCGGCAATGCCTTTGTCAGAAAAACACGGATACATTTGAATATGCCCCGGAAAAGGTGAAAATTCGTAATCCCAGAAAATGTTTTTCATCCCGGGCGTACGTTTGAACGACTCGACCATAGCTTTTTCGATATAGGGCCAGGTTTCCGGGGTGCGCGTGACATAAGACGGATCAAGGCCGAATCGCAGACGTTTTCCCCAGCGTCCTCTGGCAGCAGGAAATTTTTCAAACAGTTCGTCCATTGCCGCCTCGGATGGTTCAAACGTATATTTCCCCGAGTCAACCAGATTGAAATAATACATTTGAGCAATTCCGATTTCCGAAGGATAAGCAATATGGCAATTGGCGAAAACTTCATTTAAACCGGCCTTTTTCAGGGTTTTAAAATATTCCCTGACAACCGCTTCATCCGCCAGATCGAGCGAGTCCGTTTTTAGCAGAACAGGAATCTTTTCAGGTGACCGGGCATTTAATTCCGGTAATATCCGACAATTCAGGCGGTTCGGTAATTCGACAATATGTTGGTCTTCCGTCCGAAAATAATATTTCAACGGCCTTGTCTCCCCGGCTTTGCCAACTGCTCGAAAAGCCAAATAAGCCGCCTTGTCACGCCTTCTAACCCTTTCCAGCCAACTTTCTTTTCTGTTCGAGAAGGCAACCGGGTAATTGACTTTTATTTTGTACCGTGTATATCCGTTGGCGGCATCCAGCTGTTCCCAATCATACAGTCTTGCCGTCAGCGGCGCAACTCCGGTTTTCGATTTAGGGCCGGTCTGCGGGTATTTTGAATACGATGCGCCAAGAAACTCCAGTTCGTCCGGAACTTCCAAGATCATATTAATGTTATTAACCGGACGGTCCGGCATACGCCCGTCTATTCCGGACCCGTCCCAAAATAAAGTATACACACCGTTACGGCTGAGCCGCCATTCTCCATCAGCAAAAAACGGAAGCAGTGATGTTCCGCGCAGAACAAAAGATTTGCTGAATACTTTTTTATGATCTTTTGTTATAGTCATCCAGGTATGATCCAGGGGAAATTGCTGCCCCATTAAGAATACCGAACCTGATATTCCAGACTCACGTGGAACTATTATTTCGATTGAGTTAACACCTGAAGTTAAAGATGTTTTACCGGCTTTGACAATATTTCCATTATGCCGGATACTTATTGTGGCACTACTTTTCAGGTTAAAAGTCATTTCGGTATTTTCCATATTGTATGGATAGAGCGGACTGAAATAAATCGCCCTGCCCCCGCTGTCGGCAATATAGAACTGCAACATATAGTGACCACTGTTTTTTACCACCGGCAGACTTATTGAAAAACTCTTTTTCGAGGCCAGTCCACTGTTTGACGCAACAACATTGCCGCCTTGAAACACCTTTACCCGCCACGGAACACCTCGAGGATAATATCCGGCAGCCTCAAACGGAATTTCGCCCTGTTTGATGCTACCAGTTCCAAAGCTGCGGGCAACAGGAACAGCAGTGCGTCCGGCTAAGCGCATAATCGCATGATTGTTTAAGTTCATATGGTTACCGTCTTTCAGACGAACCCATGACGTGGTCTCTTTCAAACGCTGGTTGAAACGGACAAAATTTATCCGCCATTGACTCTGCTCAAACTTGTTGTCCCGGGATATAGCATTCAACGGCAGCGCTATTTCAGCAGTCCAGGCGCCATTGAGGATTTTTGTTTTTATTTTAACCGGCAAATTAAATCCTTTGTCCCATTCCCCGGCCTGATATTTCATATCCAGCAGCGTCCCCCTGGCATTGAAGGCAAGATAAACCGGAAAACCGTTTTTCATTTTTTCCAGCCGCAATTCAATTGAATCATCGCTCCACACGTTACCGTCACGCTTCTGAATCTCAGATTTGAATGAATCTGTTTGATTGCTTGCCGGATCCAGCGCAAAAGTGTTAATTTTGAAAAATAAATACAAATTCTCCGCATCATGGCAGACCTTGATACAAGTATCTTCTTCCGCAAAGCGGTCCCCCGCCGCCGTCATAAAATTAGTCAGCACGGTCGCGCCGGTCCACGCTTTATCCTTATCCGAGCCGTCAATATCCACCCGGCCGAAAGGAACCTTGAAAAATGCCCGGGCGGGTCCGGCAGTTAAATTCAGTGAAATAAAAGCGATTATCATCACTAAGCTATAAATATATCTGGTCATATTCTTCATTTGTTTAGTCATTGTTGTTCAATCAATCAAATAAATTACTGTTACGACTGGTGGTGTTCAGCAAAGAAAATTTATGATATGGATACTTCACTCCTTCCGTTGTTCCAGCCCAGTAAGCCGGCACTCCTTTCACCCATTTTACCGCTCCGTCTTCATATAGCGCGTTGACGCCTTTTCGATGTGGAAACGTATTCCTCATCAAATCAATTCCAAGAGTCGCCCCCGGACGAGTTAATTTGTACCCCCAGGCCTGCGGATCATTACTGTGCTGATTATAATAATATGTTGTATAGTCTCTATCCACACTGGTCGGTTTGATCAAATAGGACGATGAAATTACATGATTGCTGCTGTTTTTCTTGTAAAGCGAAGTATCAAACCAAAGATCCCCTCCCGCAGGCGAGCGGTAGCCGAGATCGCTGCTCCGGGCAGCCGGACATTCCAGGGATTTGGCTTTGAAATAACCCGGCTCGATCATGGCATGTGCCATTTTGTACAAACTCCAGGATGCGGTATACTCGTTGTACGACATATAACCAGCCCGGTCCCAGGTCCTCGTAAACCAGTTGCTGCCGCTGTTCTCCACCCACGTCGGACCAAACCCGGCCGCGTCTCCGGCATACTGATGCACTCCCAGTCCAATCTGTTTCAAATTGTTGGCACAAGCGATGTTTTTGGCCTTGGTCCTGGCTTGATTCAATGCGGGCAATAACATGCTGGCGAGAATTGCAATAATAGCAATAACTACCAACAATTCAATTAATGTGAAACTGAATCTGACGGTTCTCATTTTCCTGCTCCTGTTTTTCTTTTACATGGTTAACATAATTTGAGTCGACGATAATAATCGTTTGCGACAAAACTCATATAATAATCTTTATCCCGGCAAGGATTCCACATAATCGCGGCTAGCAAAGCCGCTCCGTCCTGAATTCCGGCTTCAAACATGCAGTCTTCAATCAATGCAGTCACCATTGTCTCCGCCGAACCAACCGACAAGACCTCCGTAAAAAACCTCAACGCTTCGGGATAATTTTTCAACCACAGTGAGTTTGAATGATTCCATAGCGACATGCGGTCGTTCAACTTTCGTCGAACGGCATCAGGAGTTTGCGCCCCAATCACATAGGGTTTATGATTTTCGAATTCTTCCCAGCGAATATTCGGAAATCCTTTCGCAACTATTTTAAATTCCTTGCAATTGCGAAGTCGGGATATCTTTTGACTGTATTCAATTGTTTTATCAATCGTATCAATCGGCAATTTCCAGCCGCGCGACGCCTGGCTGAGTTCAGGAACCGCATCAATACAATAAGGAATGGTCCCCGCGTCTTCCCAGATAATGGAAATACGGGAATCAAGATGCTCAAGAAATTTATAGTCATCCAAAACCGATACAGCATGCAGCCCGAAGTATATTTTCAGGTCCGGATACCTCTTTAACAATTCTTCACCAATCTCATTGACCAGATCGCAAACCAGTTTTGTTCTGGAAACCGCGTCAAGATTTGTTTCGGTTGTCTCAGTCAGGGTTTGAAAATAAATACCGGCGTGTTCGAGCCCGGCATATTCCCTTTCATACGTATCGCAAACATGTTTTTTAATTTCAGCCACGACCTCCGGCGATGACAAATCAAGTTTCATTCCCCATCCCCAATGAAACCCAGGTATCACTTTAACCGCCCGCTGTCCGGCATAAGCGATAACATCAGAAAAATTAACCGGGGCATAATCATTCCAGACAATCAGCGTGTTCATCCGCAGCCGGGCCATATTATCAATAAATCCCTGGTAATCATATATCGGATAGCCCCAGGTCCAAATTCCGCGGTCACGGATTACCGGTGTTTCTTCTATAAGCGTATCCGGAATATTTTCCGGGTCACACCTGAACTCATCCGGCATGTCGCCGAGATATTTA
Organism: Victivallales bacterium; assembly: GCA_963678305.2. Taxonomy (GTDB): domain Bacteria; phylum Verrucomicrobiota; class Lentisphaeria; order Victivallales; family Victivallaceae. The sequence continues at coordinate 358,837 of CAXXVV010000006.1, read as the reverse complement.
GTCCCGAGATATTCCGCATTGAAATGTTCCACGCCGTAGAGACATCCCGCTGGAGTTGCGCCGCAAACACAAATCATTCTGCGTTCTGGATTCCATAGCGAATTCCGGCATTCTATCCTGTAACTTTCAGGACTGTCAAATTCGCAACAATCAAGTTCCTTTAATAAATGATTATCTTCAACTGTGCCGATAATAAATAAATGGTTGGTGCAGTCTTTTTTTTCCAGATCGGAAGCCTTCTTTACCTCAACAACATACTGATTGACGCATTGCAGCATCATTACACATTCTTTCAGCGCAAACCCTGATACGCCTTCAGAAGTTCCGTAAACAACAATCCATCGGGTTATTTCAGCACGCTCATATATCGATTTAAATTTGTTTGATTTATCCATTTTGCAATATTTGATTCCCATTGTTACGATAAAAACTAAAACATTTTAGTTAGAGTAAAAATACAACAAAAATCTTCGTTTGTCAATACCGGAATAAAAAAAAAATCAACATTTAATATTATTGCACCATTTAATATTGTACAGCTAATCGGTTTCTTTTTTCGTAAGGGCAAAACACCTTGCATCTTGTGCACAATCATTGTAGAAAAAGCTAAAAAACGTTTTTCCAGAGACATAGCCGAAGTGTTCACCAACTATCTTTCGACTTCGTCAACCATAACGAAATGCATAATATTCGTACTGGATAGCGTCCGGCGATGCGCAGGCCAGATATAATTGCTTTGCAAATTCTTTATTTTATAAAAAAACAGATTCAGATTCAGATTCAGATATATATTTTATGGAAACTCAAGTTTCTCTGCAACCGCGAGTCTGATGTCTTTCTGAATTTTGCATCCATCGGAAACGTTATTATGCGGAACATTCGTGCCAGAATAAAACAACCACCATTTGTCTTTATTGAAAACCAAATTATGCGGCGCGTATACTCCGTATAACCCGCTTTTATCAATATCTCTATCGAAAAACGGTTCACGGTAAGGTCTGCGCCAGTTTATACCGTCATCAGAAAAACACCATTCCATATCCATCGTCTGAGCTGAGGCCCGATAATGTCCCAATATACCAACTCTTCCCCTTGCAAGATGGGTTACGGAAAGATAGTAAAATTGCAAATCATAAGGATCTCCGGCATCCGGCTTAATAATCGTTGTTCCGGGAGACCATACCAGTCCGTCAATACTAGTTCTTCGTTCGATAACTCTGATAAAACCTTGCAGATTATCATGTTTAATATTCGCGTCAGCTCCATCCGGAATAGCGATAAGCTGAGGAGTATAAAGCTCGAATGTCCCATCAGGCAACCTGTAGACATTAGTGGCGTCATTGCAAACCATTGCAGGGTCAGCCATTTTCTCCCATGACGGACGCGGCTGCTTTTTCACCGACGTCAGCTTTGTCATTCCATCATCAGCAGTTTCCACCGCGCGGTCATTAAAATGATAGAGGCACGGGTTAAAAGGATTCAGCACTTCAAATACATTACCGTCATCACTTTCTGCGCAGAGATATCTTACTATTCCCGGACCATGGGCCCAGAAATAAAGTCGATGCCTGGATTCGGACAGCTTTATGTATACAGGCTGGATCGGGCGCCATCCATCCGGCAGGTTCCCAATAGACAATGGTGATTTCGTAGCTATACCGGAGGTTAGCAAAGCCTGATGTTTCACCATATTTTTAAACGGTACACCTTCTGCAATGGCTATATTGAAATTCCGGTGGTTGCTCTCAGGATAGCACGAATACCAAATACGCCATCCCTCCCCGTTTAGAGGAACAGCAGCGCTTGTAAAGTTTTGTATTCTTCCAACTTCTACTGGACTATTACTTGTTTCGAAAGGAGTATCCGGTTTTAAGACAACTCCCATTCTTTGCCAATCACTCATCCGGAGATTTCTCACTTTTCCGATTTTTCACAATAAGATTGAACTGCTGTTCCAAGTGATCTTTCATCGCGATCATAAAACCGACAGAATCCTTGTTTTTTATGTATTGCAAAAGTTGTTCATGGCTTACTTTGGGGGTCCTGTCAGGCGAATGATCCGTGATAAGCTGGGACGCTTTCACGAAAAAAGAACTGAGAATGTCGTGAAGATGTATGAGCATTTTATTACCGGTGATATCATACAACGTTTTATGGAATTCGATATCGCAATTTATTGACTGAATTGAACCAACAGGATAATTTTTTCCCTTTTCCACCAGTTTTTCCAACTTTTTTATATGCTCGTCAGTCACAAACATCAGGACCAACTCACAAATACCCATTTCCAATATGAGCCTCATCTCAAAGAGATCCTGAGACGATGATTCAGAAAGAATACCTGTTGAAACAATCCGTTCCATCGGGTGCAAAACAGCTGGTTCGGAAACAACCATACCTTTTCCCTGACTGGCTTGAAGCAACCCAAGCATTCTAAGCTGGCTCAAAGCTTCCCGCAGAACAGATCGGCTAATACCTAATTGCCGGGTCAACTCAATTTCACCAGGCAGCACATCGCCTGGCTGAAACTTCTCCTTTTGAATGTATTCGCGGATTTGCTTTTCTACGATATCCGCCAGCCTGGGTTTATTTACTTGCTTAAGAATCATAACGCATACCTTATAATTTATAATCTATACCTTTTTTTCATAATTTTAATTTAATATCTAAATCTGTTATGTAAAGTCTATAGATGATATATTCCTTCGATTTTGAATGACCGGAAAACAGATACAGCCTTTAAAGGGAACACTTTTCCGACCTTTTCGCCTGAACCGGAAAATATGATTATTTTTGCACATCAACCGTAATCGCCAGCGACGGGATACTATTAGTTTGACCATCGCTTTCCAAGGCGCTGTAGACTGATTTAGCTGGTATTGAAGCAGCGTGTCCATCAAGAAAAGAGAGGATATATTTTTCATGAAAAAACCTTGTGGCACTGGGGTGATTGATGCGTTCAATGTAAGCAAATATCCATGCACCGCTTAGATCTCTTGCGGCTTCCGGCAGGCTGGAACAAGCTGTATCAATAACGTTCGTGGTATTTTTTATCTTTGATATTTTATGGCAATGAGCCTGATTCTGCCCCAGGTTATAGTTATATCCATAGCTGATATCATGATCGCCATAAGCATCATTCGGGCAAATTATCAGTTTGCGGTTGTTGGTTAAGTAATCAGGAATAAGCGTCTGGGCCCAGCGTCGCTGAAAGGCTGAAGGAAGGATGAATCCATCACTGGCATCGCGGTAGTTAACATTTGCCAGTCCAAACTGTTTGAGGTTATTCATACAGGATATCGACTTGGCTACCTCTCTTGCCTTGGACAACGCCGGAAGCAACATACTTGCCAAAATCCCGATGATCGCGATCACTACCAGTAATTCAATCAATGTAAAATTATTTCCACGTTTTTTAATTGCACTGTAATTGTTCATATTTTTTCTCCAAAATTATCTTCAGGTAATGTTTAAACTTGATTTCCACTAACAATCAGATTAATAAGTTCTTCATACAAATACTTTTCTCCTTTATTGTTTTTGTTTAAAAGATTTTTTTTCCGGCATAAGAATAAAAGTTTTATATAGATGCGGCCTCTTTCCACCCGAAACTCCGGGCGTCAACTGTATACAGTATGGAGCCGTTTCGTCTTTATCTGCATCATTGATTACAAAACTCATTTTAAACGCGGCTCCCGGCAAGGGATTCAAAGGCCTCAGTCGATTCCATGGTATAAAGCATTCATATACCATACAGTTACCTCTTGGACGTTTAACACTAAAGTATTCAGGCAGGCAGCCATTCTGATATCTATGATTGACAAGTGCGGCTTTCCAACAGTAGCTTTGAGCAGATTTGGACGTCAGGGCCATTCCAAACTCATAGTCGTCATCATCAAAACCGGTTTTATTAAAAGCACTGCTGTTGTTACCAGCATCAATTGCCACCTGTACAGAATCGTTTTTCCATATATTGGCCAATGTGTTTTTCTGGAAAAATATATCGTCTTTGACGGAAAATTGCAGATATAATCCCGTTGAACTGTATGCAATTTTGCATTCAGCACTCAAATCATCCGGGCCCGTCCATAAATTATTAGGTGCTGCATCTGGAGGAAAGAGATAGTCGGCACTATTCAACTCAATCGCCGGAATTCCTGCGAATTTATCCGCCGCCGCATCATTGGCGTAACTAACCGGATAGAACTCTATTTTTGAGTTTAAATTCACGACATTTTTTCCGGTTTTAACGATAAATTGTACATTCTCGCCATTTATTAAACTTTTGCTGTCATTTGCAAGTTTGAAATCAACACTGCCTTGTCCCATCGGACGAAGTTTAATCTTTTTAGATTCATTTCCATATCGCGACCGCTTACATGCCGGAACTATTTCAACTTCAGATAATTTGTCGCACTGATTAAAAAGGTTGAGCTTAAGCATATTAATTGATTTGATTTGGATATCTCCTTTGACTAGCGGAAGCGCAAATTCAGAACGCGCAAAAGCCTTTTCCAACGCTGACATGTCAGCATTCGTCACGAGGAAAAAAGGTTCGTCAGTCAAAAACAGTCGCTGCATTCCCGGCTTAAGCGTTTTGATGGGATTATTCATCATATTGTAAATTCCCGCCGACTTGGGATTCCGGTAGCTTAAAGTAATTGGATCGCGACCGGTAGTCCACATAACCGCCACCACCATCTTGTTAACTTTCTTTTCAAACAAATAAATATTAATATCCTTATGCAGCTTAATGCGTTTACCGCTTCCGGTATGCCCCAAAAGATTTGCCACGGTAGAAAAAGCCGCAATGGCTGGTCTTGGACTCAAAACCCCGCTTTGACGATCCAGCTTCCACAAGCCGTAATCACCTTTTCCTTCATATGCACCCCAGGTTTTGAACCAGAGATATTCTGAAACATTGGGGCATGCCTTGGCTATGGTATAACTTCTAACCAGATATCTCGCCAGTTTTTTAGCATCCGGGGCATCCGGCGGCAGTGAACTATCAACTTTCATTCCCTTTTCATGAATGCCTATTCTGCTTTTGCCATACATTTTAACCAGCTTAACGGCATCATTAAGGATGCCGGACAGATTACCATCCTCAGGAGAGGTCGGAGAATGCCCCGGCCCGAACATTCTGGCTCCCATATAAGGATTGAAGAACATCGCGTCCAGGAACGGCAGCTCTTTCCACAGTCTCGCAGCCACCAGAAAGCGGGGAGAAGTATGGCAATCAGTGCCTGATACTCCGATCGCGCCAACTGTCGCTCTCGGAGAAACTTTTTTTATTACCGGATAAATGGTCTTGATTTCCTTTGCGTAATATTCGTATTCCCACTTGAAGGCCTTCATTGACAAGTCAATTTCCTGAACAAGCGACCAGGTATTTATATTACCTTTGTAACGGTTTACAACTTTATCGACAAATACCGCAAGACTGTCAAAATATACTTGCGGGTAAGGAAACTGATCGACCGAAATTCCTTTCTTGTATTCTTCAACCTGATTCAGCGCCCAGCGAGGCGCGAAATCTTTGCGAGCAAGAGCAAAGAAAAAACCAATAGTATCAATGCCTGCGGCTTGATAATCTTTTATCATCCTGTCAAACAACTGAAATCTGAACTTGCCTTTTTGGCTCTCCACATAACTCCAATAGAATAAAACCCCGACGCTTCCTACGCCAATATCGGAAAGTATCCTGATTTTCTCATTTTCCCTTGGTATAGTAAAGCATGACAAACCGAAAAACGGATCATTACCCGCCGGATTTTGCTTGACTATACAGAAACTGGAAGCCATGTTACCTATCAACTTATCGCCGGAAAATACTTTTACACTTACACCATAAAATCCGTTTTTCCTGACTTTCGGAACGATGATTTTTTCACTATGTCTGCTCAGAGCTCCAACCTTCAGTTCTGTCGTATTTGAATGTACTCCGTTTCCATAGAAATCGTCAACCTCTACTTTGAACGTTATATTCTTGTCAGATGCATAACTGTTGGTTATATCAAACTTCATAACCGGGGCGGTATCAAGAGAAAATATCCCCATATTTTCAGCCGGCTGCAGTAACGCCGCATCCAATCTGTCTTTTTTATCCAGCACCTGTTCCAGCTTTACATCGGCAAACCAGACTTTACCATCACTATCCAGTTGTGTTTTTACTCCTTTCACTCCCAGCCATAACCAAAAATACCTGACTCCAACTGGAATTGTTATTTCACTGGAATACTTTTTCCATTTCATACTACCATTTATAAAGCCGGAGTTAATCCATGTTTTCCATCCCAGATATTTATTGTTTTTATCCCTGCTTTCCGTTGCAACATAAGCAAAAGATTTTTTTACATTCTCAACTTTAATCCAAAGCGATAATTTATACTTAATTTTATCATTCGATGGCTTGATTACCTGCCCTGTAATAGCCTTTCCTCCAGCTTCTAAATCAAACCTTATAGAACACTTTCCCGCACATGGAAAAACCTTTTTATCGACTTTCGGTAATATTGCTTTTTTTTGTCCCGGGCAACACTTTCCAGCCTGATGTCCCTTGTGAAAAATCCGGATTTTTCAAAGCATCACCGCAAAATCCGGAATACATGCCGCATGAAATGAGTAATGCAAAGATTCTTCTAACATTCATATCGCCAAAACCTCCAGATTGTAAAATAAACCTTTATTCACAGCAAGATATTTATCAATGGCATTTTGATTCTCTTTCGTTAATTTTTGCTGACGGGGATTCAAGGTTTTGAAACTGGTCAAATATCCCAGCTTATATAAACCATACTTCTGGCCAATAATTGAGCAAACGTTTTTTGCCCCGTATATATTGTGAAACGCGTCAATCAAAACCATTTGAAGCCGTTTTGCTTCCTCTAAGTTATGCGCATGAAACGCGTCGGCCATTTGCCTGAAGAGCGCTCCTCCAAGCGACCCGAAACCAACGATGGCACCATCGCACCCGACAGAAAATGCCTCGTCTACCGCCCATTCGCAACCTTCGAACAACTGAAAATTAATTGATTTCTTCAGAAGTATCAACTCTTTTCTCTCTAACATTGAAGATGACGAATTCTTTACACCGGCAACATTAGGATGAGTAAGAATTCTGGCAAACTCATCCGGCGTGAAATTTATCTTATTTGCCTGCGGTAAATAGTAAAGAAAAAACGGCCTGTCACATTCGTCGGCCAGTCTGAAAACCGTTTCCACCGGAGATAATGTCAATTTATCTTTATGCGGCAGAAGGGAAGTATAGTAATCGTGCGAATAAGACTTGAAAGCATTTATATTTTTTAAAATATCCTGTTCAGTTTCGCTGTGAACGCCTAAAATTAACGTAGATTTATTTTGAACAACACCACATGCGGCTTCTGCCAACCTTTGCTTTGTGTTCCTCGACAGATAAATGCCTTCCCCCATGCTGCCAAAGAGAAAAAAACCGTCCAAACGATTTGACATTCCATATTCCAAAACTCTTTTTGCTGAATCCACATCGGCGGCTCCATCTTCCGTTAATGGCGACACCATTGCACTGATAATCTTCTTTTTTTTCATGTTTTATTTAGATCTTAATAATTTAACAACTTGACTACTTGACCACTTGTCATACAACTTATAATAAACGCTGACTGGCATCTTGTCAATAGTCTTTATTGCAAAAAAAAGTTTTTTTCTTCAATCAGGCTCAGCCGCCGAACTGGATGCGGTACTGTTTGGGCGACATTCCGATAAGGGCTTTGAAACGGCGGCTGAAATGGAATTGGTCAACATAGCCTAAGTGCTCGGCAGTTTCCGCCACACTCCGGGAACTATTGACCAGCAATTCGGCTGCGTGCCGCATCTTGATCCGGTCCAGGTACTCTTTCGGCTTCATCCCGGTACTGTTGATAAAACGCCGTCGGAACTGATCGTCGCTCAAATGACAGAATTCCGCCATTTCATTCACGGTCCACCAGCGGCTCAAATTCTCACGCATCTCGGATTGCAACTGATTAATCGGGTCGTCAAGTCCTTTCGCGGCTCCGCCGCGATTGCGCCGCCAGACGTCAAACAAGATGCGCTGCAATTCAAAATTAGCCTCAAGTTGTGAATCGCTTGAAGGGTCGGACACCAGCTCACCAACGTGTAGCAGACGCCGTGCCGAACCGAAATCAAAGGCGCCGCAGCGGATGATTCCGCTTTTAAACATCCGGTCAGCCACCGGGCCGGTAAAACAAACACTGTCCTCCACATACGGCACGTCGCTGCCACCGTATTTATTATTTTGATTCGGTGGAATAATCACACATTGCCCCGGTTTCAAATCAGTTTCAAAATCCGGCGGCAGCCATAACCTGCCGCCGCCGTCGTGGCAGTGGGAGATTGAATAATATTCAAAATACCGGTCCGGACAGGTATAATAACTGCCAATCGGCGAGGACGAACCGCCGACATGGCATATCCATAAACCGTATTCGCGATGCACGGGCCTCATTCCTTTGGGCATCCGGTGGATTTGGATTTTCCTGTTTTTGTCATGCAAAATGCGGTTTTTATCCATTTATATATCCCTTTTATGCTTTATATTTATTACAGGATTACAAAAATAGTTCATGCAATATAATCAAGGAGCATTGAAATGTCAAATTGTAAAAAGCAAATCGGAGTAGCGGTTATCGGAACCGGAGGACGCGGCACCGGAGTAACCAGACGGTTGCTGGAAGATGCCGGGGACGGGGTAAAAATCGTCTCATGTTACAACAAAGTGCGCAGCCGGGCGGAGAACGCGCTGGAAGTCTGGAAATCACCGGAAACAGTCATTTGCGATTCATATAAGGAAGCGATTCAGCGTGACGACGTCGACTGGGTAATGGTGTTCTCGCCCAACGCCTATCACAAGGAACATATCGTTTGCGGCTTTGAAGCCGGAAAACATGTTTTCAGTGAAAAGCCGCTGGCCACAAAGATTGAAGACTGCGTGGCTATCAACGAGGCCCATAAAAAATCCGGTAAATTTTTCGCGACCGGCTTTGTCCTGCGCTACGCCCCGATCTACCGTAAAGTCAAGGAGCTGATCGAAAACGGGGTTATCGGCCGCGTTTTGAGTATTGACGCCAACGAGAACATCACTCCTGCGCACGGTTCATATATCATGCAGAACTGGCGCCGCCTGAAATCCGAATCAGGTCCGCATATTCTGGAAAAATGCTGTCATGACCTTGACCTGATCAACTGGTTCTGCAACTCAGTACCGGCAAAAGTAGCTTCATTCGGCGGACGCGACCTGTTCACCCCGGCAAACGCCGGCATGTATGACAAATTCCAGAAAAAAGGTGAAAGCGTCTTTAACGGCTGGGCCGATCCGGAAGGACTCAAAACTCCGTTCCATGATGATACCGATATGCTGGACAACCAGGTTGGGATATTCCAATACCGCAATGGTATCAGGGTAATGTTCCAGTGTACGATGTCCAACGCGATCCCGGAACGCCGCATGTACATATCCGGCACCGAAGGCAATATTATTGTCGAACTCTATTCCTCGTTGTTGAAATACCGTCGGATTGATGAAGATGAGATGAAGGTCATCGACTTTGCCGGCGACGGGCATGGCGGCGGCGATACGTTCCAGACCAAGGAACTTTATGAAAACACCATGCTGGCCGGCAAACCTCCGGTTTGCAGCGGTTCAGAAGGGCTCGTCAGTGCCGTTCTGGCCCTGGCCCTCGACAAATCAGCACTGGAGGGTGATATGATCGACCTTGAGCCGGTCTGGAAAGACCTTGGAAAATAATATTTCCCAAAAACCTTAAATAAAAAAATCCCGCAAAAGCTTTGGGCTATTGCGGGATTTTTTTTGAAATGATATACCTGTTCTTCAAGCAAAAGCAGGTTGAAGAATCTCGCTGCTTTGCATTTCGGCATGTTTTACGGCTTTCAGGTACAGGCACGCGGCCTGAATAAAAAAGATCGTCCCCAGATCGCGAATATGATACGGACTACGGTCCGTGCCGTCCGGCGGGAGTATCTTTTCCAGAATCACGCCCTTTAGATTCGGGTCTTCAGGGTTAGTGAATTGCATTTTCATACAGTAATCCAGCCCCCGCTCAATATATTCAAGAATTTTTTTATCTCCGGTAAACTCATAGTATTTAATAAAACAGATTACAGCGCAAGCCGTACCGCTGGTTGCGTGCCCGAAGCTATCTGTATTGAAGTCGGTATAAGTGTTTCTAATAAAGCCGCCATCTTTACGCAAAGCTTGTTTATACCACTCAACGCTCCGGTAAAAACACCAGAGAAAACGCTCGTCATCTGTAGCCTTATATACTTCCAGCATCGGCATCCCCCACCAGTAAGCATGCCGCGGATGAATTACTCCACGTGCCTTAACGCAAGGGCCGTATTGACTCCAGTTTCCTGACGGGCTCTCATCTTTAAGAAGCCGTTCGGCCGTTTCAATCGCAATTGTTCTGAAGTTTTCATCATTCGTCACCAGCCAGCCTTTCAGAAACATTGCGTCATCCAACAATGGCCGGCCATTTTCATAAGAGCTTTTAACGCTTTCTGGAATATACCATTGACCAGTTGCAGGATAATAAAAATCCTTAAAAAGTCCCTTTCCCGGTTTATAGGATTTACGCTGCAGCCACCTTAAGGCATCAATTGCATAATCCTGATAAAAAGATTGTTTGGCAGCATCCGCCAGATAGAAAAGACCATCAATGGTCTCAAGAATCGCACTGCTGTTGGATTCGCCGGGCGTCCCCTCGTAGCAGCACAACAAACCGAAATCTTTATGGCATTCATCGCTGATCCGGTTGCTTTCAATAAATTGTGCCGCCAGCTTTGCGGCATCCAGCAATGAATCATCCCCGGTTATCCGCCAGGCCATGACCAGCGCTTTCAACGCCTGCCCAGTGTGCCACATCGGACAAAAAGTATTCCATTGTTTACTTGCCACAGCGTACTCTCCGCGAATCGCCCCCTGCCAGTTATCATGAACAATTCCCCGTGGATTTTGCTCCGGCCGTAAGTTTTTGTCTTTGACCTGAGCAGCGTCTACCAACCATCGGCATGCCAACTCAATACGTTTTCTCAATTCTATAAGATCTTTCATCCAGTCTATCCTGATTATTTATTTTGAATATTTCTGTAGTTTGTCAATCATATTTCCAATCGCCTCGCGTCGTTTGATATAAGCTTCCGAATCGCGCGAGTAATTTCTGAGATCCCCGCACAAGTTTTTTATATCCAGTAGTTTTTTCGCTTTCAAATACAAACTCGACGGAATTTTTTCATTATTATCTTTCAACATTTTATCGAGAATCGTCAGATAATCATAATCCTCGATTCCATCCCTGAGTATTTCCAAACGAATCGACGGTAAGGGACCGGTCGGACCGGGATAAAACAATGACCCGTCGCCGTTGCGTCCTTTGAGGGTTTCCGCTTTTTCCCAGGGATTTCCCCGACGCCAGTTAACGGTATTCCAATAAAGAAGCCCATCCGCTTGATAATAATAAGTCTGCCATAAAAGCGCCAACGTTTCAACCGCTTTATGATCGATAAAAACATTCGCATACGGCCAAGTCTGTTCGCTGGCAATATACCACCACGCCTCCTTGCCTTTTTTACGCTTCACGGCCGCCCATTTTATATCGTATGTATCTGTCGTCTGGCAATATGCATCCAGAACATCATCCATATCATAGAGACGATCACAGGCTATCAGATTTTTTATTCCCGGAGCTGCTTTTTTCCAGTTGGACATCTTCTTCCTTAACGCGGGAAGTTCGCTGGATGACGGCTCATCAGAAGAACGGGTATAGGCTATATTCAGCAAGCCTTTTTCTTTAAGGAACTCATTAATCCGGGCTAAATTATTATTATCAAAAGACTTAAAAGGAACGTAGACAATCGTGGCTCCGCGAGTTCGTCTTTCGTCCAGCCATTTACCATATCCTGCCAAATCGTTGATCTTGAATTTAGACGAAAATTGACGCGGAGTAAGCCGGTATTCCAATAATTTGTTACAATACAAATCCAGGATTTTCTGATTTTTATCAGTTCCCATCGGGGCATTATGCATTCTATCAATACCTTTTTTCTCCCAAACTCCGAAAGAGGTTTTCAAGTATGGAATACTGGGCAGAGTAAAATTAAAAATTTTAACTGAAACAGGAATTGTTATTATTTGCTTTGAACTTTTAAGTTTTACTTCGCCCCTGTATAAACTTTTTGACAATTCTTTCCCTAAATATACCGTGACCCAAAATATCTTATATGATGTATCACTATTAATTTTTTTCCCATCATAAGGCCAAAGCGGATCCGGTACCTTTTCGCCGGGAAAGGCATATGGATTATCTCTGGTAGGATTGGCGATCGTTACATTTCTCTCCTCCCATATTTTTATATTTTCAGTTTTGATTCCATCCTGGAAAGCTATATTCAACTTAACATCGTCAACTTTGATTTTAGTGTTTTTAAGTACAAGCAACTGGAAAGACACATACTCATTACGCGCACCACAAAGGTTAATTTTTTCAGGTATTGTTTCCGGCACAAAAGAATTTGTAATTTTTATCAGCGGGTTAACCGGAATCAACATCCACGATTTATTATTCAAAAGTTTCTGCCGCGCGATGTCCGCCTGTCGTCCAAATAATGTTTTTGCAAGAAAATCTATCCTATCGAGTAAATTTTTCGCAGACAACAACAGATATATTTGTTTTGAATAGGACAGCGTACCGGAAAAACCCGATTTGATCAATTCCTGTTCCTTATTAAGCGTTGCCATATACTCGGAATCAGCGCCTGACTTTCCAAGATTTTTTTTGATTTTTTTCAACTTCGAATTCCCTGCATTCAGCAAGTCTGCAATTTTAGCTAAAACCTCTTTGCTAGACCCGACAACAGCATATCCGAAATTCCAAGGTTCCAGGTGCTTGTTTTCAACCGGAGCCCAGGTTAACAGATTGCCGGTATCCGGACAAACATAATTGAAATTCATTCTCCATACCGGAAAAATATCCCGGTTATTAAAAGAGTCTAGATTCAAACTCAAATCAGCGGTCCATTTATTTTTTAAGATTTTAACTTTCCTATCAACACCGCCGTCCCAGGCCATGTTGTTATTATGCCTATCCAGCAGGGTGTCGCTGATGTTCAAGGCAATCTGATAATAATCATCCGGTTTTAATGACGGATTTAAAAAGAATTCCACCGTTCCGGTAGTTTTGATATAACTGTCACGACTTTTTCCGGCACATAGTTTGGGGGGCGATGGCAATTCACAAGTGCTTAAAAATTCCATTTTATTACCAATTCTTCTGACGGCAACATTTACTTCTGGAGGAGCCGCTTTTTTCCCTCTTTGGGCCCATGAATAAAGTTTAACCTGCACGGACTTTTCCGTTCCTGATACAGCATCAGGGACCTTAATAACCGGAAAAGCGCCAAAGGATTCCGTAGGGGATACTTCAGGCAGGATACATCCTTTTGTCGTCCACCGGATTTTATCTATAACGACCAGTCCGCATTCATTATTCCTGCTGTAGCCTCCGAAGCCGAAATTCGGCGCTTCTTTTTTATTACCAAAACCTACCCAATCTGCGATAACCGGCTTGAGGTTATTATTAATATAAACCGAAGCTGATACGTTTTTTTTCAGCAGTATCCTGACCGTGACAAAATCATTGGTAAGTTTTATGACCGGGTCCTTTGCTTTATTTCTGGTTCTGATTATCATTGAATTGTCTTTTATCAGCAACACCCAGCATTGTGAAGCAGGACCGACAACATTCAATCTTAAACCATTCTTTCGACTTTTCTGCAGCCATAGCCTGAATTCGATAGTTGAACCGTCACTTGACTTTGAAGGCTGAAATGATTTTCCTGACATAGTCCAGTTATTATTGCCCTTTCCTTGCGATACGACCAAGCGATATAATCCGTTCCCGGTATTGGATTCCTTGTTTTTATAGCCGTTGTGTTTCCATTGGGGCTGACTTTTCTCCGGCTCCTGATTGCCGTTATATTCATGTTCAAACCACGGTAAAGCGGCTTGTCCGGAAATTGCAAAGTTATTACAGATTAATAATATGAACAGAAAATACTTCATGCTTTTCGCCTTTTGAGATAATTATGAGAGTTTTTATATTAAATAGTTATATTTATTTTTCCGTCGTGAACAGATTATAGGTCAGTGCATTCGGCTTGTAATTTTTTCCGTGCCCGTCCAGCATAAGAAAATTGCTTGACCAGCTGTGAGGATTGATCATGCTTGAGACACGACTGTTGAATATTGAGCTTTTTACCCCAACCACAGACCCTGCGCTGGTATATATATCAGAATCATTATTCAGAGTAAATTCAAACAATGCAACGGTTGTAGTGGTGAATCGACAACTGGTAATTTTATAAAAGGACTGCCCGGAACCATAGTTCTGGCGAAAAACCCCCTGGTAGCTGTTGTCGTCATTCCTGATATTGGCTGTATAGCTGCGCTTGCCCTCATATTTTCGAACTCTGGGCAAGGTATCAGAGGGACAAACATAGTTACCGGCGCCGGATGCGTATTTATTGTCAAACAAAACCCTGCTCCAGCAGTATTTATCAGAACCGCTGGCAGTATAGCCATTTGAATAAAAATCATCGTTATCTGACAAATACATATTAATTCCAAGTCCCAACTGCTTTAAATTATTCAGGCATTTTATTTCTTTTGCCTTATCTCTGGCTTTATTCAGAGCCGGCAACAGCATTGAAGCAAGAATAGCAATAATAGCTATAACGACAAGAAGCTCGATCAATGTAAATGATTTGAGTTGTTTTTTCATTTTTCCATTTTCCTTATTTATTTGTTAAGACTAATTACGGAACCGTTTTCAATGATTTTCGGGCTCAATAGTTTCAATCCTCCATCTATTTTTTTATTTTTAATGATTTCCTGAACCATTTGTAAACCTGCATGGCACATTTCCGATAAACGGTTATCAATAACCGTAAGTTTCGCCTTGTTTACCTGCCAGTTACTGTAATTACCGGTTGAGATCACAGATAAATCATCAGGAACTGTTATCCCATTTTTGTTTAAGACCGAAATCATTTTCGACACATGGCTGGAACTCCTTACAAAACAAGCTGTATAACTGGAATGTCTGAAGAAGTCGGCAACCCGTTTTTCAAATATATTCACATTTTGTTTCGTCTCAAGTACATCATCATCTGTTATGTCGACTCCAACCAACTCGAATGCTGATCTGAAACCGGATAGATCAAACGTTGATTCCGGATGAGACAGGTTTTCCGCCAGGTAAGCAACTCTGCGATGCCCTTTTTCGAGCAAATGCTTACCGGCCAGGAATCCCACTCGAAAATAATCGCATGAAACACAGGGAATTTCGCTGCCGTCACCGAATACGTTATTTATGGAAACTGCCGGGCAAATATTGCCAAGGCGATTAAGAATACTCAACGGCATCCGGCTGGCAATTAATACACCGTCAACACTGCCGGTGTTAATTGCCTGAATCAATGAATTATTAACCGGATCTTCTTTGAACATGTCGGTAAGACGGTCAAAAATTTGAATAAAAATGTTATTCTTTTCAGCGTATTTTGATACTTCGTCGACTATAAGACGAAAATGGGTGTCGGTACAGTGATAAGCGGTTCGCATAACTAATGCTATAGTCATCGCCCGATCTTTGTACATGTTCGTAATGAATGTCCCAGACCCTTTTTTTCGAACAATCACACCTTCGCCCTCAAGCGTACCCAGCGCTTTGCCGATAGTGGAGCGTGAATATCCCAACTGATCCGCAAGTTCTCTCTCCGGAGGCAGGCGAAACTGCTTGGCCATACGCTGACGTAAGATATATTTATCTAGAATTTCTTTTACTTGCAATGCCTTGTTCATATATTTCAAACCTTAATAATAAACCAATAATCCCATATTAACAAACCAATTTAATATCACGTATAAACCAATTATACATGATGTTCTTCTTTTTGTCAATACTGGAAATTTATAAATATTGTTTTTTTGTATTACGTGTCTGGAGAATCAGCTGGTTGCGAAAGCGGACGGGGCGACGCCGTACTTCTTCTTGAAGATGCGGGAAAAATAATTGGGACTGGCAAAACCTGATTCAAAAGCGATTTCCGCGATGGTCATCGATGAGCTTTGCAATAATTTTCCGGCATATTCCAGGCGTTTCTGGTTGAGATATTCAAGCGGAGAGATGTTTAATTCAGATCTGAATATTTTACACAGATGATTTTCCGTCACGCTACAGCTTTCGGCTACTTTGAGTACGTTCAACCCGGGATTTGCGTAATAGGTATCAATATACCCTTTCCCCATCAACAGCGTCCTTGAATGCTGGACTATGTTCTCTTCCGGGCGGCGATCGTCAAAAAACACACTGAGCAATTCAATAAATAAACCTTTGCGACGGAACTCACAGAACGGGTCCGAATCCCGGAAACGGACAATCCTGCCAAGCAGTTCACTAAACCGGGCCGGATCGGAGGTAATTCGATGAGTCGGAAGTTCAAGCGGAACCCATTCAGGCGTCAAGTTGTACACCGCGTCATGAATCCCCTGCGTATTATCGGTAAAGACATACGGCAAACCAGCGATTTCATTAGCCGGTTCCCAGTCAAAATGGACACAATAGCGTTCCGCTTTACCACATTCGACAATCGTACAATGCTGCAGCATCGGCGGCAATATGACCAAGCTGCCGGCGCGACACTCGAACGTCCCTTTCCCGGTAATGATCCTGCCTTCTCCCGAGGCGAAATAGATCAACTCATGATTGAAGAGAATGCGGTTCGGCTCTATCCAGCCGGCTTCCGCCACCCCGTGCCATATCGTCCCGGTAACCGGATTTATCCGCTGCAAAACACCAGAATGCATAATATGTCCTATTATTGATAAAATAGTATTCTTGTTTTATACTAAATCAACTATTATCTTAATATAAGTTAAAAACTAAATTATACTAATCGAAAGTTTATAAAAATGGCTCTTTGGGTTTTTCCATGGGTATTGAAAAGCAATCAGTATGAAGTCCCCGGGAGCGCGGACGTCTCGTCCGCGCTCCCGGGAAGTAGTATATTGATTTTTAGTGATTTCATTAAAATACAAACCATAAAAAACAAAATAAGGATTAGAAAATGAAAACAAAAGCAATCGTCCTGGAAGGAGTACGCCAGGTCGGGATACAGGAACTTGAACTACCGTCGATGCGTCCCTGTGAGATTCTGGTCGAGAACGAAGTCAGCGCCATTTCAGTCGGCACTGAACGCTGGGCCTACATCGGCAAACGCGCAGAGATCGGCTTTCCGAGCGTTCTGGGTTATATGGGCATCGGCAAAGTTATTGAAGTCGGAACCGACGCAGCGGCCCGCGGCTACAAAGTCGGCGACCGGGTCAACTTCATGAACAGCACCCTGCCCCATGGCTTCGACAAAACCTGGATGGGCACCCACCTTTCTCACGCTCTGGTGGATGTCTGCAACGGCGTCGATTGGGAGGAAGGTGGCTTCAACTGTATGCGTTGCGAAGTCGTTCCGGAAAACTGTTCGCCTGAATCTGTAGCATTGACTCAGCTCTGTGCCGTAGCGTTGCGCGGGATCGATATGGCGGAGATTCCGACCGGCTCTAAAGTGCTGGTCAACGGTCTTGGCATCATCGGTCAGTTTGCCGCACAGATCTGCAAATTGAAAGGCGCTTATGTGGCCGCATCCGACATCAAGGAAAATCGTCTGAAACTGGCGTCGGCATACCAGATCGACCGGGTTATCGACGCCGGCAAGGAAGATGTCCTGAATGTTGCCAATGAAGTAACCTGCGGCAAGGGGTTTGACATCATCATCGACACCGCCAGCATCCCGGCGATCGTCAATAAAATATTCCCGGCCCTGAAACTGTTCGGTAAATTCGTATTCCAGGGCTGGTATCCGCCGCCATCCGAACTTGACCTCAATATATTTCATCAACGTCTGCCTACCTGTTATTTCCCCTGCGCTCATACCGGGGTGGCCACCGGTGCGGCCATGCGTCTGGTATCAAAAGGGCTGCTTGACAATGAAAAGATGATCAGCCATATAGTCAAACCGGAACAAGCCGCGGATATGTTCAAAATGATCGACGAAAACAAAGAAGAATTCCTGGGAATTCTGTTTGACTGGAGAAGTAAATAATGAAAGCATTAACCGTAACAACGGAACATACTCTGGCTTTGGCTGAAATATCTGAGCCGTCCATCGGCGATTACGAGGTGCTGGCAAAGATAAAAGCGTGTGGAATATGCTCCACCACCGACCGGGAAATAATCGCCGGAACGCAACCGTACCACAGCGTTTATCCCTGTGTCCTCGGACATGAATCGATCGGCGAAGTGGTCGAGATCGGGTCCAAAGTAAAATACATCAAACCCGGCGATCTGGTAACCCGGGCTTACGGCATTCAACCCGGACAATCCCGCGACGGCTACGCCAGCGGCTGGGGAGGCTTTGCTGAATACGGCACCATTATCGACCGTCAGGCAAAGATCGATGACGGCGACGCAGCCCTGGCGGAAGATTATACCGCCTTGCGCCAGAATGTCGTCCCGGCCGGAGTTTCCGTCAAAGAGGCGGTTCTTGCAATATCACTTGCTGAGACCGCAAGCTGGACCTGGCATTGTCCTCCCGCCGCCGGTAAGAATGCGATCGTGTTCGGCACCGGCATCGCCGGCTTGACCATCGCGTTGTGGTGGAAAATGGCCGGAGCAAAAACCGTTACCGTGGTCGGGCGCCGCAAGGAACGCCTGGACCAGGCATTGGCGATTGCCGCCGACTTCGTTATCAACTCAACCGAAGTCGATCCGGCGGAAGAACTGGTGCGCCTGACCGGACGCAAGGCTGATCTGGCGGCGGAAGCGGTCGGCAGTCGTGCGGTAATGCAACAGATTGTCAATTGTCTGGCGCCAAACGGATCGGCTTGTGTCTACGGCGTTCCGGAGGGACTGGCTTATGAAGTTCCGATGTGCGGTATTTTCAATATATCCATGCAGCCGGCCGAAGAACACCTTGCCTACGACTGGGCCTGCCGAATGATATCGCTGGGTAAAATCCCGGTCGATCTGCTGATGACGCACGAATTCTCGCTCAACAATTTCGATATCGCATTCGACGCCGTCAAATCCGGCGCAGTGGTCAAGTCGCTTTTGAAAATCGCCGATTAAACTCTAACCTGCCGTTTTTGATTCAGTGGACTTTGTGGACCAGATGGACTAGTGTTTAGTTTCAGGTGATATTTAATATAAGTCGCCGGAATTTTTTGGCGGTTTCAAAATAAAATAAAGTACGGCATAGCAGCGTTATGTAAACTTTATTTTATGAAGAAAAGCCATAAAATAACCAGACTTGGTATTAAATTCATCGTGAAACTGGACACTAGTTTATCCATCTGGTCCTTTTTCTTTTATCCTGTTCTTAAAAAAAAATTTGTTTTTTTTGCAAAACAGGGGTTGACTTTTCCTGCACAACCGATTAAGCTATATAACAGCACAACCGATTAAGCAACTATCAAAAAGAGAAATTATATATGATAACCATGCAGGATATAGCGGATCAAGCGGGAGTCAGTAAAGGGACTGTCTCCTATGTTTTGAACGGCAAACAGGAAAAAGCCAGAATCAATCAGGAAACCTGCAGTAAAGTAATAGCCATAGCGGAGAAACTCGGCTACCGGCGCAACGCGATCGCCCAATCGATGAAGACCGGCAAAACCAACGTAATCGGAGTCATCGGGGGACTGTACAGCGGGTACTGCATGGAAATAATTAAAGGCATAAACGATGTTGCTGCAAAAAATAATTACATGATAAAACTGCTTCCGATAGAACTGCTTGACGATCAAAACGTAATGAATGTCGCTAGACAGTGTGTCGAACAGCGGCTTGCCGGAGTGATTTGCCGTTCTATTCCTGAAAATGGATTAAAAATTCTCAACAACGAACTTAAGCCCAATAATATTTCAATGGTCCTGGTTGACAGCAGTTTCCATCATAATTGGTGTTCCAGAGTAATATGTGACGATTTTGAAGGAGCGAAAATGGCCACGGAATACTTAATATCACAAGGTCATCGCAGAATCGGTCATATAACCAACAGTCTTACCCGCGGATTCGCAAAAATCAGATATGACGGTTACATGGAAGCGATAAAAAGTATTAATAATTTTGTTGACCATGAAAATATCCTTGAAGTTAGTGATGATGCCTATTTGATCTCCAAATTTTTCAGAAAAGAAGTCTCAGAATATATAAAAAAATTCCAACCATCAGCCATTTTTTGCGGTAGTGACATGATAGCAATGAAGACAATGAATATTATATCAGAGCTTGGGTTGCATATTACACGAGATATTTCAATTATCGGCTATGGAGGTCTGGATTTTTCAGCATTGGCAAATCCCGCCCTGACGACTGTTGCGCAGGATTTTTCAGGCATGGGCCGGAAAGCAGCAGAGGTTTTATTCCATAATCTAAAAGGAAATCAGAAAGTCAAACAAATTGAGATTCCAGTTAAATTACTCATACGGAATTCCGTTGAAAACATAAAATAAACAATAGTAGAAGGAGAGAAAAATGAGTCCGCAAAACAAGAATTTCACACTAATAGAATTGCTTGTAGTAATTGCAATCATAGCAATACTTGCGTCAATGCTGCTACCCGCTCTGAATAAAGCAAGGGAAAAAGCAAAATCCACTTTATGCAAATCAAACTATAAACAGATATATTTAGGTATTTCTCTGTATGAAACTGACTTCAACGGGTATGCTCCGCCGGTATACACAGAAGGTCGAATATGGGCGTGGCGACTCTCTGTGAAATGCAATTACATTCCCCAGAAATTTCCGACCAACTATCATCAGGGAGTGTATATATGCCCATCGACCTTGCCTTGTGAAGGAACTCCGGGAGCTCCCGTCGGCACCTCGTACAACACCACCGGCTTTGCAACATGGTGGACTCATGGAGATATTTTTGGAGGTTTGGCCAGTCCCGGCAATTCAGATCCAAAAGCAATGAGGAAAATAACCCCGAAATCAATCATTATGTACGAAGGAAAACTCTGTAACTTCTCCGGTCTTTACGGATGGGGTTTCAACACTGCAAATTACGATAATAACGCCATTTGGGCCGGGAATCCTGCTAACGATGCAACCGCAAACGCCAGCAGGTTTCCTCAATATCGACATTCTCTCAGCAGTAATTTCCTCTTCAAAGAAGGCAACGTTAAGGAAATAAGATACTTCAGGACTTTCACCAAAGACTGGATCATGCAATGATCTCAACATGTACTTAAAATATAAATCAAATTCAAACAACAGATATTAATAAATTACACCTGAAGCATGAATAAAATAACGAAAGCATTAAATTCCATTTGGCTATTATATATATTCGCAGCAATCCCCTTATTCGGACAGCAAAACAATATATCAGCGGTCCGCGACGGTATCCCGGAATATGAAATAGTATTGTGTGAAAAGGCCATTCCCGCAGAAACAAAAGCAGCGGAAGAGTTGCGTAAATATCTAAAGAAGTCAACAGGAGTCTTATTGAATATCGCTACATCGGAAAAGTCAAGGCCAGGCGGACGTAAAATCTACATAGGGCCGGGAAATCATGTGAAGTCGTTATTCAAAAACATTGACTGGAACTCAATGGAACCAGATAGGGTAATATTAAAGAATGATAATGGCGATTTAATTCTAGCAGGCGGCCGTCCTCGGGGTACTCTTTATGCTGTATATACATTCCTTGAAAACGTGGTCGGATGCCGCTGGTGGACTTCCTCCGAAGAATTTATTCCAAAATTAGACAATATTTTAATATCAGGGCTCGATCTTGATTATACCCCAAAACTCACGGACTTCCGCATGACCTACTACTGGGACGTCAACCAACACCCGGAATTTGCGGCGAAAATTAAATCTCATGGTTTTTATCAGAAAATAAAAGTCCATCCTGAACTTGGAGGCGGTTTATCAGTGGTTCCTCGTCCTGCTCATACCTATTTTCATCTGATTTCACCACGCAAGTATTTTAAAGATCATCCGGACTGGTATAGTCTTAATAAAAATTCCAAACGTATCACTGGACAACTCTGTGAAAGCAATCAGGAAATGTGGAAAGAGGCTGTTAAAGTATGCGAAAGGATTTTAGCAAAGGTACAGCCGCCCCGGTTCATCGCAGTTTCACCTCTTGATGGAGATGGGAGAAAACGATGTTTTTGTCCCAAATGCCTGAAAACAGCCAGAAACGAAAACGCCTACTCAGCCAATATGGTAAAATTCACAAACTACCTTGCGGAGAATGTCGCAACGAGCTTTCCTAATGCCAAAATAGTAGTATTCCCTTATGAATATACCCAGAAGCCCCCGACAAAGATAAAATGCGCGCCCAATATAACAATTCTATTCTGCACTTCACGCTTTGCGATGAACAATCCGGCATACTCAAAAAGCAACTTATCCAGATTAAAGTTTTTCGATGACTGGAGAAGGCTTAATCCGCGAAATGATTTCTGGGTTTGGGATTATAACGCGGTTTTCCGTGATTACCTGCAACCGTTCCCCAACTATTCAGTTGCAGCAAAAAATATTGATTACTTTGTCAAACACGGTGTAAAAGGAATTTTTATCCAGGGAGACGGCCATTGTAATATCGGTGACTTTGTCGGACTAAGAACATGGATTATCGCAAAAAAACTCTGGAATCCGGCATTAAAGTATGATGATTTGGAAAATGAATATCTCACTGGATATTACGGGAAAGCGGCTCCATTCCTTAAACAATATTTACGTCTTATGGAAAATGCGGCAAAACGCGATAGCTGGACACTGAATCTTGTCGAAAAATCAATGGGGTTCCTTGACGAAAAAACTTTAGAACAAGGCGCAATGTTATTTGCCAAAGCCATAAACGCGGTAAAGAATAACAAAGCACTGCATGACAGAGTACAAAGAGAAAAGATCCCCCTGTTGTATGCCACATTGAAATTAAGCGTTAGAAAAGATATCAGCAGCCGGAATATCCTTCCCTGTCTTGGATATTCCAACCGTCAGGAAGCTTTAAAGGGTTTAAAGCAATTATTTGAAATCTGGAAACCATATCAGGTCACTGAAGCAAGAAACCCCAAATACTATACCGAAGTACTGGACTTACTGGAAGCGGAGACTCCGAAAGGCCCGAAAAACATCAAATCTGAGCAATGGTATGATTTTCAGGAACTGGATGTTCAGCTTTATGGCCGAACGAAAATCGAAAAAGACCAGTCTGCGTCAAACGGCCTTGCGGTAAAGCTAAAAGGCAATCATAGAACCTGGCTTGCTCAGTATCGGGTAGGTAAAAGAGTTCCCAAAGCTGATAATTATACTTTAAACGTTGTTGTGCGCTGTGATATAAGTAACAATCTGTCAAAGGATGCCCCGGTTTTCCAATTCGGCTTTTACTGCCCTGGAGTCAAAACCGAAAGTAAAACAATATACCGTAGAGATATCCCGGATGATAAATACCGCACATTCGATATGCCGATAAGAAGTGCTATGGAGTCATCGAAATATACCCCGGATAAATCACGCATCTGGATAATGCCATTGGGTAAAGATAATAAAATCAAAAATATATTTGTCGACAGGTTCTATATTAAAACTAATAAATAAAAAGATATATTAAGGTTTAAAATGGGTCAAATCAAAAAGGAATTATATCTGAAACAGTTCAAGTCAAGTCTTGTTTGAAAATAACCAACAAAACTGAAACAGTTCAATGAGCCTTATAAACTCACGTGCCTGGTGGATTTCTGATCCTCCGGGTCTGTTTCTTTTATGTTCAATAAAAAAATTACTTTTTTGTAAAACATGGGGTTGACATTTTTGACACAATCGTGTAAGCTATAAATAACACAATCGTGTAAGTTAAAAATAAAACAGATGTATTCAAGGTCAAAATAATGATAACAATGCAAGATATAGCTGATTCGGTAAAAGTAAGCCGAGGAACCGTTTCCTATGTTCTGAACGGCAAATATAAAAAGGCCAAGATCAGTGAAGCAACCAAGGACCAGATTCTGGTAGCGGCGGAAAAACTCGGTTACCGGCGTAACGCTATCGCGCAATCGATGAAGACCGGCAAGACCAACGTTATCGGATTTATCGGAGGCTTATACAGCGATTATTGCATGGAAATCATAAAAGGCATAAACAGCTGTGCGGCCGGAAATAATTACATGATCAAATTATTACCCGCATTGGATAACGAAGCCATAAAAAACGTGGCCCGCCAATGCGTCGAACAGCGGCTTGCCGGAGTTATATGCCGCTCGCTGACTGAGGAAGGATTGAGCATTTTGCGGAATGAAATTGAACCGCAGCAAATACCGATGGTCCTGGTTGACAGCAGCTTCTCTCACGACTGGTCATCGCGAGTAATCTCTGATGATATAACGGGAGCCCGGAAAGCGACAGAATACTTATTGAGTCTGGGTCATCAAAAGATAATGCATATTACGAATGATTTGAACAGAGGATTCTCCCGAGAGCGCCATGACGGCTATTGCACAGCCATGGATGCCGCCGGCATGGCCATGCACAAAAATATATGCATAATAGATTCAAATCTTGAATTGACTGACCATATTCAGTCTAAAATAACCGATTCGCTGCTCAACTATAAACCTACCGCGATATTCTGCGGCAGCGATCCAATCGCAATGAAAGTGATAATCGTCGCCTCTATGCTGAAACTAAGAATTCCTGAAGATCTGTCGATAGTAGGTTATGCCGGGCTTGATATATCTCAAATAACCAATCCACCACTGACCACGATTAAACAGGATTTTGAAGAAATGGGGCTGAAGGCGGCAAATGTATTATTTGATGAAATCAACGGCTGCAAACAAAAAAGACAGGTCAAGCTGCCGGTGGAACTTATAATAAGGAAGTCGACATTATCCATATCAAATAAATAACCCTAGCAACCAAGGACAAAAAATGAAAACAACAAAGAAATTCACACTGATCGAACTCCTCGTTGTAATTGCTATTATAGCAATCCTGGCTTCAATGCTACTTCCTGCTTTGAACCGCGCCAGAGAAACCGCAAAAGTCTCGGCATGTCTTAATAACCAGAAACAGTTAGGGCTGGCAATGCACATATATGCCGATGACAACAGTGGATTCTGGCCGAATGACAAAGGAAACAGTAAGGCTCACAGTGGAAGATCCGTCTTGATTTCAAGTAATACATCCTGGTTCGGTTTTTCCTATTTAAGACTTTACAACTACGTCAATAAAACAGACTTATACTTATGTCCGGTTGGTGGATATAAGGTTCAAAACTATGCGTGGTATTTAAAGGAAGCGGACATTGCGAGATATCCCGGCTTTGCCGGCAACCGCTGGATTGACTACGTCTACATCGGACCATATAATTTTTATGCGAACTTTTCAGACGGACTCAATGGTGCGGTCGGCCCGCTAAAACCCACATCACAACATTATTCCAACGGAGTACGAACAAAACCGAGTCGCGATGTTCTGATTGTGGACCGCAGTTCAACTCCCGTTACCACCGGATCAAGCTATCCGGTAGGAGACCGTAAATATTCCAACCATACCATGAACGGCAACCATATTTTCTGTGATGGACACGGGGAAACAGTCAACTTTCAAGCAATGCGGCACCGGTTCTATTACGACAGTCAATTTTATATGAAATTTGTTCGCTGAAATGATAGTTAAAATAATAAGGGCTCCAATGAAAATATACGGAATAACATTTCTGACAATATTATTAGGAACGGTTTGTAACGCGGCCGAATTAAAAGAAGACTTCGAAGGGTATAAAGTTGATAAGTCTATCAATAAACAGAACAGCTGGGGCGAGCGTGCTTACGGCAATCATCCGTCCTGCAAGGTAACTGTCGGGAAGGACCCGCTGAACACAACCCGGATACTGAGTCCGGTCGGCGGCGGTGACCGCCATGTATTCAAGCATTTTCCGAAAAAAAAGTTTCAGGAGATTATTGCTGGAAAAGTTATTGTGCTTGACTTTTCTTTCAAATCAGGCGCCCAGGTTGAATTGGCGGTCGCCGGGCGTTACGCATCCGGCAAAGGATTGTTGATCAAATGCGGAAAAAGGCTTTCACTCAGATTTGACAAGAAGTTGTACACGGGAATCCTCAAGTTTGAAAACAGGCGATGGAACGATGTTCGGGTTATTATCGATAAAAGCGAACAGGATGCCAGGGTCACAATTGCCTGCAAAAAGAAAGGATCGGCAAAGTATATTGCCGACCCTGAAATAAACAATCTGAAACTGCCTTTAACTCCGGCTATAACTAAATATTGGAATGGCCTTAATGTTAGAATCGACGGCGGATGCGCCCTGGATGATATTGTTATATCTTCGTTCAAAAGCATGAAGAAAATCCCGGGAAAAATGGATAAAGGGAAAATAACAACCTCGTTCTCTCCGATTCTGGATTATATCACCCTGCCCCGCAAGGCGGTGTCACTCTGCGGCAAATGGTCATACTATGTCGCTAAGGACGGCAAATTGCCTGAAACGTCGTCCTCCTGGCAAACGCTTATCGTTCCGGACGATCATTCCGGGATCGTCAATTCTGCAGGCCGCGGAAGTGTTTTCTTTCGTAAAGAAATACATCTCTCAAATATCGAAAAAAACAAACAGTATTATCTTTGTTTCGAACGTGTCACCGATATCTGCGAAATATTCATAAACGGTCACAAGGCCGGAACTCATACAGAGGGGCACTTCCCTTTCAAGATAAATATATCCCCTTTTGTACGCAGCGGTTCCAATACGCTGACGGTTAAAGTATTGGGGCCGAAAGCCACAAACGCCTATCGGAACCGGCCTCAAGGCTGGAGCTGGTTTCTTGGCAAATTTGCCGGAATACCTTATCCGGTCCATCTTGAGACTACCGGAAATATTTCAATTCAGGATATTTTTATCAAGCCGCACGTTGATAAAAGCAGCTCACTTACCACGATAGTCTCGGTTCAGAACTTGAGTTCAGAAAACAAAGAAATACAGCTCAGGGCTTCATCCGGCAAAGAATTCACCTGTGTTAGCCGGAAAACTTCTATTCCAGCCGGTAAAACCGTAACAATTACGTTAAATAAACAATGGCCCGCGCCCCGCCTATGGTGGCCCCACGATCCTAATCTTTATTTCTTGAAAGTCGAAATTATCGCAAACGGGAAAATAATTGACGCCTGTAAGCAGCGTTTCGGCTTCCGGGAACTGCGGGTCGCCGGAGATGTGATTTTACTGAATAACCGAAAACTGCTGCATCGACGAAGTTCGATTATTCCATATTGGTCCAGGAGCAACAAGCAAGCAATCCTGGAAATGTTCAATATCTTGAAAAAGCGGGGCTTCAACGGATCACGTCTGCATGGCGGCTCGAATCTACGGATTATCCGAACTGCGGATGAATTCGGCTGGCTGATTGCGCCAGAATCTGCCATAAACGAACCCCGAGGTCATCAGGTCACAAAAGAATACTGGCCCGCCGCTCGGGAACACTTAAAAGCGATGATCAAAACATTCCGTAATAATCCATCGGTAATATATTGGTGCTTGTCCAATGAGTTCGCGTCTTTCTACATGAAAGGATCAGATGAAGAAAAAGCCCAAGTGGACGCTAAAATGCTGGAATTCGGCAAAATGACTGAACAGCTTGACCCGACCCGGACCTGGACGTGTTCAGGCGATGGCGAGCTTGGCGGCCAGGGACACCAGGGCCCGGCCCCCACCCTGAGTTTCCACTATGCCTGGCAGCCGTTCAAAACCCATAATATGATTCCCAATACAGCATACTGGCTGTCGGAAGGCAAAAAATCCTGGCAGGGAATCGTCTGGGCAAAAAGGAAACCGGTTATGCTCAGCGAAGACTTGTATCCGCCGTACGCGCTCAAACCGCCGCATGGCATGGCGCAATGGGCTGGAGAAAAAGCCTTTGACCCGGAAAAAGGGTTGGCGGCGGCCTGGTATGAGGCATACAATATGCTTTGTGACGGCTATTATTACGCTCCGGTATCCTGTTGGAATCCGTGGGGTACTGGCGAATCCGTCCCCGGTAACCCGTTATACGCTTACGGCCAATTAATGCCGGATTATCACATCGCGATCAAAGAATTGAACGTCTCTTTCTTTTCCGGTGAAAAATCACAACGCAAAATATTTATCTATAATCAGCTATTTAAAGACTTGGATTGTTCCTTGAACGCCGATTTGCTTGAAAATGACAGGAAAATAACTTCCTGCAAAAGAAATTTTACTCTAAACGGAGGTTCAATGCTAACATTAAACCTTCCGTTACAGTTTCCAACAGTCTCCCGGAAAACGAAATTTGAATATCAACTATCCTTGATTTCAGCCGGAAAAAAATTAACGGAAAAGACGGTCATTTTTACGGTTTATCCCAAAGACCAGTCGTTTCAAATTCCGCCGCGCACAGTAATTGTCGGTTCCCAAATTAACATTACAGGAATCACCAAAGCGTATAAATCATTAACTGACGCCTTAAAATCCCGCCCGGCAAACCTGATCATTGCCGGTTATTCCCCACTATCTTCACAAGAAGGACAGATTTTGAACAAAGCCGTTAATGACGGCCTGAACGTACTTTGGATCGAGGTTCCAGTAAAGGGGTGGAAACCATGCAAAATATACCCGAACGGAATCGCCGCATTAAGCTTTATAAGGGCGCCGGAAGATCCTTGTCTCGCTGGAATAGACAATAACGATTTAAAATTATGGCGGCCACAATCACTGTCAACCCTGAACGCCATGTTTAAACCTTCGGGTGGGGCCTGCGATATTTTACTTGACTGCCTTTACGGGTTGTCCGGGGTTTCATTAATGAGAAAATACTCAGGCAAAGGCTCATGGCTGTTATGTCAACTGCCAATCGTCACGTCCTGGCAGCAGGAACCCGCCGCAAAGTACGTCATGAGCAGGCTTATAGAGGCTCTGGATAAACCGGCACACAAGGATAAATACATGTTGGGGGTGATCGCCGGGAAAGACGGAACATTGACAAAGTCCCTTGAACAGCTTAAAATTCCATTCATCAAAAGCTCGTCCGCGAATGTTTTGATGATTGACGGAAAAGAATCCCTGTCAAAACTGGCAATCGATGCTGTCAAAACCTGCTGTACCCGTGGAGGATCGGTTTTTATTGACGAACCCGGCATTGCCTGCGCCGGACAGTTGGAACGCTTGACCGATAAACAAATCAGGCTGCGGCCGTCGAAAACCTTCCAACTTGTCAAACTCCGGAACGGCGGGCTTTTCAGCGGCTTGAGCAATCGCGATTTTTACTGGGCTCGCAACGCCGATGCCGCCTACAAGCAGTTCATGCAGAATTTGTACGGACGCAGATATGACTATAAAGGAGAATCAATGCTCTCAGGTGAAATATTAATTAAAAATACCTCCTTCCGGCTAAAACCGTCAGGACTGGTGATTCTGCCATACGCCAAAGGGAATATTATTCTGTCAACAATAAAATGGAGAAAATTCTTGTCCGTTAAAGCAGACTATGCCAAACGAGTAATTTCCACATTGCTGCATAACCTGGATGTTCGGATTAACAGCAACACAAGCGTTGTCAGTTATCAGCCGGTTGAAATTAATAAATATGCCAACCGGGATTTCCGGAATCGACAAAACAGTCAAGTCAAAGGCTGGTTCGGCAATGGGAATGACGACATGCGCTACTTCCCGGTTAACCGCACCGGGATTGACCCGGAACTGAATGTCCCCTGCCCGGTTGAATCATTTCCCTCAGATCCGGTTAACTATGGTGGCATAGACTATAAACTGATTAATCCGGATGACAACAAGGGACGGGCATGCATTGTTCTTAATCCCCCAAAATCAATCAAAATCGGAATCGACCGGAAAGTCAATAAAATATGGATACTGGGCGCATTGGCCAAACATCTGAGTACCGGCACCAGGTCGGCGAAAATTACATTCAAATATTCAGACGGCTCAACCGGAACCGCCGCCATTGTCGCCGGAATTCATTTGAACGGATTTCAATATCTTAAAGAGGCAGAAAAAGGTATTGCGGCCTGGGTCGGAAAAACCCCGAAATGGAAGGATGCCGTACTGTGGAGCTGGGCCATCGACAACCCGCAGCCGGAAAAGCAAATTGAGCATATCAGTATTACCGGTCTGAAACCAATGGCAATTATCGCAATAACTTTAGAATATAATAATTTGGGAAAGTAATAATGTTTGAAATTAAACGTGAATCGTATCCGGTGCCGCAACGTCCAGAGGATCAAGTAAAGCACTGCGCTTTCTGCATGTATCCGACCTATGCGTACAACAACGGCATTGCCATGCTGGAAATTCGGAACAACTACGAAATGTGGCGCAGTGAAGATAACGGTGCTAACTGGAACAAAGTCAAGCAACTTCAGGTTGAGGAAAAAGTCTCTGATCAGGAATACCGGAAATGGAATTACGGACCGCTCGTCCATGATCCGATCCGCGACATTCTGATCAGCTTTGAGTATCGGGTCTCATATCGCAGTCCTATAGACATGGTGACCGATTACTTTACGCATTGTGAATTTTTCATCAATGAAAGCACCATGAATTTCTACCGTCTATCACATGATGGCGGTCTGACATGGAGCGACAAACGTCCTTTTATTCAGGACGGTCCGGAATTCAATGAAAAAGATTATTCAGAACGCCATAACAGTATGGGGGGCTTTATCCAATTTGGCGAGGTTCCACCGTATTTAACAGATAAGGATGAAGCTTTAATACTGCCGTTTCAGGGCCGAAGTCAGGTAAACAGTGACACGGAAGGATCTATTCAGGCCGGACGTTTCTTCGGGGAATGGGATGAATCCGCAAGAGATTACAGATGGAAAGTTGCGGGTGGTTACGTCCCCGGCGGCGGTTGTGAACAGACAATTGAGCGACTCAAAGACGGCAGATTACTGAACATCCTGCGTGTTCAGGGCGAAATCGAACCATATTATTTTGATTTACGGTATCGACCATTCTCAATATCTGACGATGATGGTAAAAACTGGAGTAAGCCATCCCCATTGAAATGGGATGATGGAGAACACATTGTCAGCCCCCGGTCATGGTCGCGACTTATCCGTGCAACCAGTGGGAAACTCTATTGGATAGCCAATATCCTGCCTGATTTGGATAAATTGAATGAGAACATTATAGCTCAGTTGAAACATACCGGACGAGCCGATCCGCGTTACCCGCTGGTAATGGCGGAAGTTGATGAAGTCTCTCTAACTTTGAAGCGTGATACCGAAACGGTCATTATTGACCGTGAACCGGGAGAAACCGAATACGTAAGATTCAGCAACTTTTTCTGTTACAATGATCGCAAATCGGGTGAAATCGTGCTATATTTGATGAAGTGTTATCATGAAAATAAACCCGATATTGAGAATATGCCGCACCCGGCATGGCGCTATAGAATAAAGGTACTATGAACTGGTTTAAAGAAAAGAGACTGGGACTTTTTGTGCATTGGGGTATCTATGCGATACCGGCCATCCACGAACAGTACTGGCAAAGATGGAACATCCCCGCAGAAGAATACGTAAAATACGCCGAACAATTCAATCCGCATGAGTTCAATCCGGCCTCCTGGCTGGATCTGGCACAGGAAGCCGGGATGGAGTATATCTGCTTTACGACCAAGCATCATGACGGATACTGCATGTGGAACACGGCTCATACCGGTTTCAATGTGATGAATTCGCCTTACGGCAAGGATATTCTGGCGGAACTGGCGGCAGAATGCCATAAACGGAATTTCCCGCTCGTACTCTATTATTCAGTGGTCGACTGGCATCACCCGGCCTATCCGAATATCGGACGGCATCACGAAATCGTCACTGATCCGGCCAGACACAGCATGAGCGCTTATATGGATTTCCTGAAAGCTCAGATTAGAGAACTATGCACCAACTACGGTAAAATTCACGGCATCTGGTGGGATATGAACGTGCCTGAACACGTCGACGAATCGGTTCATACGATGATCAAGCAACTGCAACCGGAAGCGTTGATCAACAATCGCGGTTTCGGACGCGGTAATTTTTCAACTCCGGAACGGGATTTTGATCCTGAAGGAGCAAACGTGCACGGCGGCTCCGGATACACCATGACTGAAGCCTGTCAATCGGTCGGCGTCAACAGTTGGGGATATCGCCGGGATGAAGACTATTTTTCCGCGGCATACTTCAAAGAACATATCGATTCATGGTTGGCCAAAGGTTGCAACTATCTGCTTAACATCGGCCCCGACGCCAATGGAAAAATTCCGCCGCAGGCGGCGCAAATCCTCAAAAATATCGGACAATGGTTCAAGCCGCTCCGGGAATCCTTCAACGGCAAACCGGAAAAACTGCTTGACAACAATGACCTGCTTACGGTTAGAACGGAAAATGCAATCTACGTTCATTGCCCTTCCGGCTTGAAAGCATCCACCCTATGCCTTGAGCCGTTGACAAATGAGCCAGAAGCGGTTGTCCTGATGAATGACGGTATCGCCCTGCCATGGACCTTTGAACCGGTTGTCTACCAGCGCGGCAGGACCGAAAAATACCTGCGCATCCGGGAAATCCCGATTGACGAATTAACCGGACCGGCAGTCATTAAAATTTGCGTCAATAAGTAAAAAAAGCGTTGTCGTGCCCCACACGACAACGCAAAGTAATATTATCCAGCCTCCTCAATGATTCAAAGTTCAACAGTGAAATCCAGCCTGACCACTCCCCGGTCAGTCAACGCTTGATTAAGTCGTAAAGTTAATTTTCCCTGCTTGGAATAGGCATAAAACCCTTTCAAGCCGGAAACTTTGCTTAACGCAATATTTTGTTCCTGCAATTCCCTGGCTATTCTGCTTTCAAACTCACGCGGGACCAGTAAATGTACTTCCGGATCGGTTATCCCGTAACGTTCTTTAGCCTCTTTTAAATAATCATTCAAAGCCGGCTCATCAACGATAACCCTGGAGCGCGAACTGTAACTGCCGTTCACCAGTTGATTGATATTAATCTTTGTCAAAGTATGGCGGTGAATGTCAATTTCAAAAAGACGCTTGGCCGAGCCGCCGAAGATCAGGAATTTCGCGCCGCGTCCTGCCATTTCCTCCGAGTAGCGTTTAAACCCGACATACTTGCGGTAATTGGCACTGACTGGCGGCAGTGAACCTTTAGCATCAGCCGTTCCAACCGGCTTTACAACCGTTTTTTGGGAAATCGCCGGCTTTGGTTTTTCCTGATTCATCTTCACGGCTTTGACTGGTTGCTCTTTGACAATCTCAACCGCCACTTCCAACTCTTTACGCGGAACCGGTATCGGCTTTGGCTTTCGTATGACCTCTTTTGTAAAAGAAACCTGCAATAGTAAAATAACGATCACCATCGCAACTATTCCCGAAATGATCATCATATTTCGCTTGTTGTGCATTTCCATGAATCCACCGCCTTTCCTGTAATCAAAGCAGATCGTTGACTATCGCCACTTGCCGGTCGAAAAGTTCCTGCTGCTTACGATCGGCGGAAAACTTGACCGGAGATATTTTGTCATCATCATCATTTGCGCTTTTGACAGCTACTTTTTTATCAACCTTTTCCTCTGCCTTGCCAGCAATCTTCTTTCCAGCCTTTGCTTCGATCTTTTCAGGATTTGCCACCGGAGGTTCAACTAATTTTTCGCTAAGTTTCTTCAGCGCGTGGGCAGCCTGGGGCAATACCTGCTGTACATCAGGATCTTCAACAACTGCCTTTTTAATACTTTCAGCCGTCTTTTGGACTTTTTCAACCACCTGGGATGCCTGCTGCTTGACTTCCGGACTGGCTTTAGCCGAGAAATACTGGTAGGCGATGACGCAACCGGCCCCGACGATCCCCCAGACCAGCAATGTCTTTACAACCCCGATCCCGTATCCGAGTATTTTTTTCATGATTCATTTCTCCATTATATAAGTTTTTAATCATAATTATCTATAACAAGACAACCGCAGTATACGAAATAAATCGAAGCCAATGATGTTATAGAAAAATAAGCTTGACCGCTTAATTTCAATTGGATTTAGAAACACCAATAATGATTGCAACCCGCTCGATGCCGGCTTCACGGCACAGCAGGATCACCTGGTCCTCCAAGCCGCACGGCAAATCCTTGTCGCGCCGTAAAGCAACTTGGCCGACTCCACCGAGACTGACGAGTGACGTTTTAAGCGCATCCATCGATACCGGTTTGTCATCGAGGAATATCTGCGATGATCCAGAACCTTTTTTCAAGGTAATAACGTTTTTTCTGATGCTGGTGGTTCCGGCATTTTTTGAACTGGACTTACTCAGATTTACCGCCGGCAGCATTTTCTCCTGCTGTTCAGCTTCACCAACCCGTATCAGAGAGGACATCAACAAAAAAATCAGCGTACAGCCCAGTACAACGTCCAACATCCCCTCGGTTCCGGTGCTGGCAAATGATTCCACTAACGATTTTTTGTCCTTAGCCATCTTATACCTCCTCCGGAGCGGCCCCCCGGGCATTGATATAACGAAAGAAGTCACAGACAATCGCTATGACGAACCCGACCGCGGTACTGACCAGGGCCTGGCCGACCGCGGGCAACGCGCCGGTAACTGCGGTCGCCGCACCGGTATTAAGATTGTCGCCAATAGTGATTGTTGCGGCGACAATCCCGATAACCGTTCCCAGCAAACCTACCCGCTGCGCGGTGGTCCCGATATACGCCAGAGTTATATCACTGTTGTGCCCGGCCCGAAACGCAGTATAAACCGCCCACAAAGCCAACGGCATCAGGGCTATCAGCGTCACTCCGACTTTGTGGTAAATGCCGGTCAACAGTGCCATCATGTCGATCCGACCGCCGAGATAGACGAGCCAGGCGATAGCGGCTCCGGCCAAGAGCCCCGCGAACCGGAGCCCCCATAAAGCCGTTTTATTGTGATGTTTTTGTTCAGACATGATTCTGCTCCATTTTTCAATTACCGGTGACCGGCATTTCAACTTTCTTTTTTCTTGTCGGATGTATCATCCAGCTTGACCGGTTCAGGAAACTCATTGACCCCGATCGTGTATTTCCCTTTGACAAAACGCTTGTTCTGGAGATTGACTCCTTTACGTTTGAAATACTCAAGCACCAGCAAACGTCCCAGTTCAACTGGATTTGTCACTTTCTCCTTGCGGTCGGCATTCACCGCCGCCAGCAGCGAAGTCTTATCATCCTTCCCGGTCATTGCCCGGTAACGAACTTCACGTGTAACGTAATCGCTCATCAATAATTCAAACTCCTTACCTCGTTTGTTGGAGAGCCACATTTTCAGGATGTTTGCCTCGGCATTTTCCTGTTCTCCCGCCATTGTCTGGATCAGTTTATCCTTGGCGGTAGCGGCTGTTACATTTGGAGCCATGAACCATGCTCCCATCCCCAGAACCGCAACTATAAGAACCTGCTTTTTCATTTCTATACTCCTTTTTCAGTTGTTCTATCATTCGATGTTCTTGGCCAGATATTCTTTGTAACCAGTCGGATAACCGTCAGATGCCGCAGCATTACCACTACCTGAAGCCACGCTGTAAATCCCGGCGTCCTGATCCTGTTCAAGAAAATTAAGGACCTGCTGCTGGCGAATTTCAGATTTGACAAATGCTGCTTTTCCAACCTGAGTAATGCTCTGATTACCAAGCAGCAATCCAGCAGCTTTACGTAGCATTGATTTAGCAATCTCACCAAGTCCAACCTGGGCCAGAATCTCTTTTTCAGTTTGCAAGCCGCGCCGGGCAATAGTTACCTGAGCCAGAACCTGCTCATATAATTTCTGCTGAACATCGAGCAGCTTCTGGATTTTATCTGTAGCCAGGGTGCTGCGACGCAAAATCTCATCCTGCAGCATGATTGTCTGCCGAACTTGTCCCCACTGCTGTGCATTGCGATGTTTCGCTGCGAAGATCTCAACGGTCTCCGCCAAATTACGCAAGCTTTTCCGGGCTCGATAGCGGGTCAGTTCAGGCGACTCGCCGTTTTTACCAGTACCGGCCGCAAGCTTTTTGAGTTTTCCCATCTTCATGATGACTTCCGACAGCGATTCTTCGATAACTCCGAGTTGTTTATCTTGAGCCACAACGTCGTTCTTCATGGATTCCAGGAAATCAGTACTCAATTCGGCCACCTTGAGTACCTGCTTTTCAACTTGAGCGGCTACTTCTTTCTTGACCTCAGTGTCTTTGGCTCTGTCAAGTTCACGAGACAACTTATCGAGTTTTTTCAGTGCCTCTGCCCGGGCCGGCAGAACCTTGTCCGGTTCAGCTTTTTTGCTGGCCAGACGCTGTTCCTCAATCTTCTCAACCTTGATTTTGGCTGATGACAATTCTTCATTCATTTCTTTAACCAGTTCATTGAATTCCCGGCCGGTTTTTTCATCCGCATGAACAAACGCCCCTATGCAGACAACAGCGGCAAAACACACAACCGATTTCATTGTATTGCTTTTTTTCATGACATACTCCTTTCTATTAAACACATTTTATCAGGCGTTATCTGAAGACTGTTTGCGAATGTCTTCACTGTCTTTAAGCAGTTGACGAAGACGACGAATATCACTGGACTCACCGGCACGATTATAGATATCCTGTTCTTTTTCAAGAAGGTCGAGCAATTTGTGTGCCTTTTCAAATTCACCGGCCAGCCAGTATTCACGTACTGCGGCCATTTTACAGTCAATCTCAAAATTCCCGGTCGACGATTTGAACCGACTGGCGGCATCAAGATAAATTTTAGCCGAATCTTTGTAACGTCCTGCGGCGGAAAGACTCCGCGCAAAAGAGATTACTTCGACCACGTCATTGCGATCCTTGATCCTGAAAATCGGACCGGGTGTTTCGTTTTCCGGAAATTCGACTTCCGTCATTTCCGGTTTTGCCGGTTTCGGCGGTGGGGTGGAACTGCAGCCGGCAAAAAAACTTCCCGCCAGCAAGACAGTAGCAATCATCATTACAAATCTGGTTTTCATAATACTTTCCTCCTTGAGGTGGTTTGTGTTAAAAAATACGGTATTCAACTTTGGGTGATTCTTATTAATATTATCAGTCCTCCTTTTGCTGTTTCACTGATTAAAGAAAGTTTACCAAGGTTCAGTGTTTTCACTAATTCTTCAGCCGCCTCACGCTGTCTGACAGGAACTGTAATTCGTAAATCTGATATTTTCATGCCGTCCAGTGCAAGCGTCTTCAAAACTTTTTTCAATTGAAATAAACTCAAGTTCGGATTATAGCAAATCTGGCCGTTAACCGTTGTTAGTTCATGAACATCCGGCAAAGCAATTGAACATATCTCATGTATCAGAAAACCATCTTTAATATCTCCCTGATAAGTTATGGTATATTTCTTCTCAAACTTAGACCACTTCAAACTACTATGAGACACTGTCATATTTCGTCGTAAATGAGCAGTCTTAATTCTAACCACGGCATTAACCAGGGATTCGCAAAATTTCGATTTAATTGTTTCTACGTAAAGATGCCGGCGTTTGAACACACTTCTCGCATCTTGCTTGTATTGACGGGAAATATAAAGTCCTGATACCGCGCGAATTTTTCTGTGGTTATTATGTTCGATAATCTCCTTTTCACTAAGTGGAGCAGTTGAATCTCTCACCCCACAAAAACCCGCAACTGTCACAAACAACATAGTAAACAGTTTCATAATTACACTTCCTTTCTTCAAACTATTTCTACTACTAATCCGTTTTAAAAACAGCAATCTCACGCGTTAAAAAAACTTTTTTTTATTTTAATTTTTTTTAATTACCAGGTACTTTTTATTTGACAATCTCGAAACCGGCATTATTGTAACTCATAAACCCAACAGGAGGACACAATGAAACGAATGAAAATTGCGGACCGGGGCTGCTATTACCACCTGATGAACCGGGTCTCGGGCTACAAAGGCGACCTGCCTTTTGCCTCGGTCGACCGCGAGTACGGCTTTACGTTGCTGCAAAATCTCACGCAATACTTCCTGATCGAGGTCATTTCCGCCGCCTGGATGGGCAATCATTTTCACCTGGTGGTCTACGCTCCCGGCCAAAACGAACTGCCTTCCGAGGCTGAAATAGCCGCCCGCCACAACGCTTATTACAAGTCGATGGAGGGCGATTTGACCTACGCGATGAAAAAAATGCCGTTTATTGACCCCAAACACAAAAAACTCTGCCGCGAAACCGGCGCGAAAATGATCGATATAAGTTATTTTATGCGAGCTTACCAACAGCGTTTTTCGGTGGTTTTCAACCGGACCTACGACCACATCGGCCGCCTCTGGGCCGACCGTTTCAAAAGCGTCATCCTCGAAGGCGCCGACGCCCTCGAAGCCTGTCTGCAATACGTCGAACTCAACCCGGTCCGGGCCAAATTGACCGAAAACCCGGCCGATTACCGGTTCACCACCTGGGGGCGCTACAGCGGCAGCGGCAAACACCAGTACCACGCCAACTTCATCAAACACTACAAAAAATTGATCGATTATACCGACACTTCGAGCTGGAGCGACGCTGATTATTACACGGAGTTCAAATGTTCCCTGACCAGAATTATCGCGGCCGAACGCGGCGCGAACGCGTCCGGAATAGCCGCAGAGGACCAGACCGCGCGCCGCAAAGAATCGATGCCGGTCCGCTTCCTGAGACGGACCCGACACTTCACCGACGGAGCGATATTAGGTTCAAAACTCTTCATCCGGGCAACGGCCCGCAAATTCGATGATCCTGATCGAGTGGCCAACAAACAACTCAGCCGCGGCCTCGACCCGAAAGGCGCCACAATATACTGCTTCCGAAAATTATTATTATGATAATTTGAAAAGTTTGAGAATATATTCATCCCCGGAAAATGAAAAATACTGCGCCGAAAATACAGATGGCTGCCCAAAGATAATTCCATGAAAGTGATTCTTTCATGTAAAACAACGCAAATGGAACGAACACGCTTAACGCAATGACCTCCTGAATTATTTTCAACTGCGCCAATGACATCGAAGAGTGCCCGATACGGTTGGCCGGAACCTGGATCAAATATTCCCAAAAAGCGATTCCCCAACTGACCATTACCGCAACCATTAACGGCCTGGCATTTAAATTACGCAGATGAGCATACCATGCAAAGGTCATAAACACATTAGACATGGTTAACAGGACTACTGTTTTCAATACCGTCATATCCATTTTTCAATACTCCAAAAATACAAATATCAACCATAAAAATTTTGCAACTCGGAATATAATGCATAAACTTAAAATCTCAAGGTCTCAATATCCCATGACTACCTGTAAATTTCGTTCGAACTGAAAAAAAAACTTTACAGCTTGCACTTTGTTCAAGTTCCCTTTATATTAATGAAAAATAGATAAGGAGCCCCCGAATGATTGCTATCCGCACGATAAAAGAGCTGAGTAAGACTTATCGGAATTTCCGACGCTATGAACAAGTCTTGTTGATTCTATTGAAATACGGTTTCGGAGACATTGTGCTGTCGCTTAATCTGGAACATATATTTGTCTCAATTCACAAGCTGATGATGCGTGCGGTTAACGAGAAGCTGGAAAACACGACCCGACCGGAACGCGTCAGACTGGCACTGGAAGAACTCGGCCCCACTTTTATCAAGCTGGGACAGATCATGTCGACCCGTCCCGACCTGATTCCGATGTCTTTTATATCCGAACTGGAAAAACTGCAGGATCATGTCCCCCCCTTCCCTTACGAAGATGTGGAACAAATCATTGCAGATGAACTGGGCGCTCCTCCTGAAGAATTGTTCGAAGCCTTTACCAAAGAAGCGCTGGCCGCAGCGTCCATCGGGCAAACTCACCGGGCTTTATTGAAAACCGGTGAACAGGTCGTAATAAAAGTGCAGCGGCCGCATATCCGGTCAACCGTCGAGGCTGACCTGGAAATCATGATGCATATTGCCTCGATGATGGAAAAACACATCGACGAACTGGAACTCTATCATCCGACCGCAATCGTCAACGAATTTGCCAGAAGCCTGTCAAAAGAACTTGATTTTACAATAGAAGCATTCTCAGTCGACCGTTTCGCCACAATGTTCAAAGATAATCCGAACATTCATGTTCCGCAAATCTTCCATGAATATTCCACTTCCAGCGTGATGTGCATGGAGTTTATTGACGGCGCTAAATCCACCGATATCGCAAAAATCGAAGCTTTGGGATGCGATACGAAAAAACTGGCTCGCGAAGGCGTTAATCTGCTGATGGAACAGGTATTTATCCACGGCTTCTTCCACGGTGATCCGCATCCCGGAAATATCTTTATCCTGCCGGAAGATGTCATCTGCTTCATCGACTTCGGCATGATGGGCCGGGTATCGCACAGTGAACGCAACGACTTTCTGCGTCTGCTCCTTAGCCTGCTTCAAAAGGATGAAAAGCGCATTACCCGGGCGGCACTCAGATTAACCCTGCCGCAAAGCGATCTGGAACTGGAACAACTTGAACGAGACGTTGGTGAAATGGTGGATGAAAATCTGTACCGCCCCATGAAAGACATGGATACCGGAAGGATTCTCGATCAGCTGACCAAAATATTGACAAAGTATCGTTTGCAATTGAAGCCAAACCTGTTTTTACTGTTAAAGGCAATGGTTTCGATTGAAACACTGGCCCATCTCTATGATGATGACCTGAATGTGTTCGAGTGCGCGGAGCCCTATGTCAAAAAAATGAACATGGACAAGCTATCCCCAAAAAATATTCTGCGTAATATGCTGGATCCGATACAGGATATGTGTGAAATGGCCGTTGACTTGCCGCGCGATCTGCAAGTACTGATGGAAAAACTGCGTAAAGGGGAAGTCGTGATCAAAGTTAAGCAAAGCGGCTTTGAATCCCTGATCGAAGCGTTTAACTGGACCGGAAGCCAGATTGCATCGTCAATCATCTTAGCCGCGCTGATCGTCGGGTCATCACTGGTGACCCACGCTAAAGCGCCGCCGGTCTGGAACGGTGTTTCAGTTATCGGGCTAATCGGTTATATATTCTCTGCATTGATCGGGTTTGTGCTTTTGCTCTCGACCATTCATCACCGCCATATTGCAAAGATAATTAAAAGATTGACTTCAAAAAATAAAAAAAAATAAGTTGAAAGATGTAAGTTGAAAGTTGAAAGTTATACTTCTGTGAATATTTATTCTTATTCGTTCGTATCCGTGCTATGAGTTCATCCTACCTTATTCTAAAATCAGATACCACCGCCGAGCAGGAAATCAAAAAAAGCCGGTTTATCGCATATCTGTATCGAATCGAAAGCCGTGAAGATGCGATGATTTACCTGGAAGAACAGCGTCAGGCGCATCCGGACGCGGTCCATCACTGTTGGGCGTTCATTGTCGGTGACCCGGCCGGATCCGGGTTGATGGGCATGAGCGACGACAACGAACCCCACGGGACCGCCGGTCGTCCGATGCTGGATGCTCTTAAATATGCCGGAGTCGGGGATATCGCGGCAATCGTCGTTCGTTACTGGGGCGGGACGAAACTCGGCACCGGCGGACTGGTTCGCGCCTATTCCGGAACTGTGCGTCTGGCACTGGATAACGCCGTCCTTGAAGAAAAAGAAGAAATGACTATAGTCGAGTTTCAGGTGTCATTCGCCGCCGAACCGCCGATACGACGTCTTTTTGAGGAATTCGGATTACCGGTTCCGAATCCTGACTATGGTTCACAAGGTCCAACGTTCATAATTGAAATGCCGTTGCGCCTGAAAGAAGATTTCACCCAAAAACTCCAGGATATAACTAACGGACAAGCCTGCATTAAATAACATCCAATATACAAGGTTATATATGCAAAAAAGTCAGATTAAAAAATTTTTAACCATAGCTATAATATTTGTTTTTGCGCTTTTATTGGTTTTGGGAATTTTTACTTACGTTGAACATAGGAGTAGAGCCTTACAGATTCACTCTGCTCTTACCAGAATCCAGCTTACAAAAATACGTGTAAGTATTTTATCCTTCATCAATAACAATCGTAAATTCCCAGATAATTTAGATGATTTATACAAAAAGCAGCACAGCTCCGAAGACATAAACTGGCTGCAATACCGGAAGTTCAGTTTGGATAATAAAAAACTTTATGAACCATTCTTATTTGATGAAGCAATAGACTTTAAGCAGGAATACCCTCCAAATACAATTATTGTCTCCGAACCGGTGGCATTTGAGAATAAGAGATGGGTGATTTTGCTAAAAGGATTAAAGGGTAAACCATCTCAAGAGATTGGAGACGGAATAAAAAGAATATCAGAAAAAGATTTTCAGGCTCAGATCAAAAAACAAAAGTGGAAAATACCCGAGAAAAATCAGGAGGTAATCTGGCCGTAACGAGTCAAACAGCCTGCACATTGATCGCTGTTTTTCGGCACAGTGGGCTGGTCATCCTATCCAGCAGTAATAAAAGAAAACAACAATGAAGATGACTTGAGCTCAATACTCCGGGAAATTAAATAAAATCCGGCATAAGTAACGGTTTTATATGTCGCCCCTTCAGGGCTTATCACGGGCGAAGGCATTTATCCCGGGGGGCAATCGCTTCGCGCTGTCTGACCATGTATTAACAGTTGGCGCCCCCTACTCCAAACATCCATACACAGAGCAGATTAAGTTCCTTGCATAAAAAATATCCTTGCACAAGATCAGTACATAAAAAAAACAAATAATTGCCACTGAATTTTATGAAGGTTATATTTAAACAGCATACAAACTTAGCATATATTTAATTAGACGATAAAAAAATGAATAATTATACCTTTTATTATTTGACATTTAATAAAACACACAATATAATTAACATAACATCACAACAAGGAGCTTAAAATGAAATATGTTTTTATTAAACCGGAAGACACAATAGCAACAAATGCAAAAAACATTCATATCTATGAAAGCGAACTACTGATAATTGCGAAAACC
Organism: Victivallales bacterium; assembly: GCA_963678305.2. GTDB lineage: Bacteria > Verrucomicrobiota > Lentisphaeria > Victivallales > Victivallaceae. The sequence goes on along the minus strand of CAXXVV010000006.1, from coordinate 315,711 downwards.
CCTCTATGCAACAATCATGATGTTAATCAAAAAAAAGACCAATATTTCACAATAGTGAATGACAAAAAACAAGCAAGAGAAAAAGCTTTGGAACTAGAAAATGCAGGAAAAGCAACCTGCGGACAGTGCGTTGCCAAATTATACCGCGACGGCAAGTAATTTTAATCATTAACTAAATTACAGAGCGGCATAGAATTTGGCAGAGCGGAGCGGAAGGGCTATGATAAGTTAAACTACTTTGATCAATTTTCCGGTCAGTCACCTAGCAATCTTCTTGAGCTTTTGTATGAACACGCATTTGCAGTTCTAAGCTTGGATCAAATTTTTTTTAAACAAACTCGACAGGTAACAATGCAATGCGTTTTCACTTGTCTCCCGAAGTTTTTTCCGGTCATTACTCAGTACAATGCTTAGGCGCATTTAATTGTTCGTGGTTTTCGTGGTTCTACTTAATCATTCATGGAGGTGCGGCCGGTGAGCGCGGCGCCGATGGTGGCGGCGTCGGCGTACGAGATGTCCGACCCGGCAGGGAGGCCTTGAGCCAAACGAGTGACTTTGATTGATTTTCCGGAAAATTGTCCGCTCAAATAAACAGCGGTGGCCTGTCCTTCGACATCGGGGCTAAGCGCCAGAATGACTTCTTTTACATCACCGCTATTGACACGTTTGAGCAATGCGGCAATATTCAATTTATCCGGCCCTACCCCGCTGAGCGGTGAAAGTTTGCCGCCAAGGACATGGTAGAGCCCTTTATAAAATGCGCTTTCCTCGATACTGAATATCTGAGAGAAATCTTCAACCACACAAATCGTCGATTCGTCCCGCACAGGATTGGCGCAGATGCCACATAAAGCATCATCCTCGGAAAGGTTGCCGCATTGGGGACAGAAGCTGATGCGTTCAGCGGCGGCCGATACCGCCGCGGCCAGATGTTCGAGTTTTTCCGTATCCCATTTGATCATGGACAAAGCCATACGTTCAGCGCTGCGTTTGCCTACTCCGGGCAGGCTTTTCAGCAGACTTATGAGCTGTTCCACCGATTCAGGATATTTTCCGGACATTTTTTAACCTTTCCAGAGTGAAGATACCGGACGGGTGTTAAAACATCTTGGACAAATCAGGCATGCCGGGCACATTGAGGCCTTCTGTAAGGGCAGCCATTTTTTCAGCGGCTTCCTGACGGGCCTTGTTCACCGCTTCGTTCATCGCTGCAGTGACCATATCCTCAAGCAGTTCATTGTCATCGAGGCAATCCGGGCTGATAGTCAATTTACGAACGGTGAAATCGCCGCCGATAGTTACTTCAACCTTGCCGCCGGCAACAGAACTGGTATACTCTTTGGTCGCGAGGTCCTCTTTGACCTGCTGCATGTCCTTTTGAAATTGACCGGCTTTCTTCATCAAGCCGGCCAGTTGTCCGAGGTTTCCAAACATATAAATCTCCGATTTTAGTTGAAAGTTGAAAGTTGAAAGTTGAAAGCGCTATAAAACTCTCAACCGTCAATCCAACCAATATTATTATCCGTTAATTTTTTTGTCGAGATAAGCGCGCAATTCTGTAACGTTGACGCGATCCTGTTCCATCGTATCGCGATTGCGGACGGTCACTGCATTATCCTCGGCTGAATCAAAGTCATAAGTTATACAGAACGGGGTGCCGATTTCATCCTGGCGACGATAACGTTTGCCAATCGAACCGGTTACGTCAAACTCGGAACGGAAATATTTACCGACATCGGCAAAGAGTTTTTCAGCGGGTTCACTGAGTTTCTTGGAAAGCGGCAGAACCGCGGCCTGAACCGGGGCGATTTTGGCCGGTATACGCAATACGAGTCGGGATTCGCCCTCTTTGCCATCCTGTTCAACCATCTCTTCATCATAGGCTTTGCACAGTACAGCCAGGAAAGTGCGGTCAACGCCGACGCTGGTTTCGATCACGGTCGGAGTGACTTTGCGCTGGTTGTCGTGGTCCATATACTGAAGGTCCTGACCGGAAAACTCCTGATGCTGGTCCATATCCCAGGTGCCGCGATGGTGGATACCTTCGAGTTCGCCCCAGCCGAACGGGAACTTGAATTCGATGTCCATCGCGGCTTTGGCGTAATGAGCCAGCTTGTCATGGTCATGGGTACGGATATCATCTGCGGTGAATTTCAATTCTTCACTATAGTATTTCAAACGCTGGTCGCGCCAGTATTCATACCATTCCATAGCGTTTTCGTCTTCACAGAAGAATTCCATTTCCATCTGACTGAACTCACGTGAACGGAAAGTGAAGTTACGCGGAGTGATCTCGTTACGGAAAGCCTTACCGATCTGGGCAATCCCGAACGGCAGTTTCTGGCGGGAAGCAACCCGGACCTGATGGAAATCAACAAAGATCGGCTGGCAGGTTTCAGCCCGCAAATAAGCAACATGGTCCTCGTCAAAGATCGGTCCGACATAAGTTTTCATCATCAGATTGAATTCACGCGGTTCGGTAAGGTTTTTCGAGCCGCAGGCCGGACAAGTGGTCGGGTCTTCCATCTGGTCGACGCGGTGACGGTTTTTGCAATCCTTGCAGTCTGTCATCTCATCGCTGAACTGGTCTATATGGCCGGAGGCCTTCCAGACTTTGGGATGGCAGATCACGGTTGAATCAAGACCTTCGACGTTAGTTCTGGTGTCAACCATATAGTTCCACCAGAGCTGTTCGATCGCCCGTTTCATTCTGACTCCGTACGGGCCGTAGTCCCAGAAGCCGTTGTAGCCGCCGTAAATCTCTGAACTTTGAAAGATAAAGCCGCGCCGCTTGCACAGGGAGACTATTTGTTCCATTTGAACCGGTTCTTTTGACATATTCGCTTTCTCCTGCTTTATATAATGTCTGCATATAATCAAAATTTAAATGACAAATATACCATCGTTTAGGGAAATTTCAATTATTGCAAGCTATGTAAAAGCATAAATGTCCCGGCTGAATTGCGCGTCAGGGCCGCACAAAGTCTTGTACAGCCACTGATTTCACGAATAGCACGAATAATCAAATAAAAAACACAACATTCAAATCAACACAATGATTATACACAAGATACTGTAAACAAACATCATAAAGAAGAACAGCCAAACATATTTTTACGCAAAGCGTGATAAGAATCAGTGAATTTCGTGAGATTCGTGGCTTTTTTTGATTTTTATCAACCTCATTCCTTGCAGGACTTTTCAAAAAAACCTGTTTTTTTGAATTTGCAAACCATTTATTAAGATGTATATTAGTTTTGAAAACTTTATTATTGAGCTTGTTTATTACTTGTTAATCAAGCTTTGTTAAGTCTTTTATTGAAGGAGAAGTTCCGGTATGGCGGATGATAATAACGGCCCCTTGATGGTACCCTACGAGCTGGCATGTATCAGAGAGAAAGCAACTCGGCTTTTGGCCTCCGGCCTTGATCCTAAGCTTGCTGCTTATGTTGAACTGATCGTTGAATGCAGCGACCGGGGACTGAAAAACATGTCGTCAGGCCGGTCTGTCGCAAGTCCCCCTGCCCCTGTGACTACCCCGGCTGCGCCGGGACAGAAAGAGGAGGAAGCCAGTAAAACCGCTACCCGTCAGGTTCTGGTGGTTGAAGATAACTTTGCCAATCAGCTCGTCGTTTCCGAAATCCTCAAGAAAATCTACTGTGAGCCCTATGTGGTGGATTCAGGAGAAGAGGGGTTGGAGATATTGAAGAATGAACCAGAGAAATTCAATCTGATCATTATGGACTGCCAAATGCCGGGTATGGATGGTTATGAAACCACCCAGGCAATCCGTAAACTAGACAACGCGGCGGCCAACCTGCCGATTATCGCGTTAACCGCCGACGCCATGCAGGGAACCAGAGAGCGCTGCCTTAATTCCGGCATGAACGAATATCTGACAAAGCCGGTAGTTCTAAATCAATTAAAAAAGGTCATCGACCTGTTCGTATAAAATCAGTTAACAGATATTTCAGGGGAGCATTATGAAAAAGCTGCTTGCGGCATTTTTTGCCATTTTTATGTTCGTTACCGTTTACGGTGATTCCAAAGTTGAAGAGCTCGAAAAACGGGTCAATGAATTGGAAACAACCGTAAAGATCCTTGACGCCCAGGTAAAAAAGCTATCCGCTTTCAATCAAAAATTACTTGAGGCCGGAAAGAAGAAAAAGGCGCTTATCGCGAACAAAAATCAAAAAATCCTCGAAGCGCGGTCCCGATTCAAACAGGATTTGAAAACATATTCAAAAGAGCAGTTGACGGAAATAGAAAAACTTTACCAGGTAGCGAACCGGAATTTTAGAACCCCGGAAGCCAGGAAAAGTCTGGAAACGCTGATTTCAAAATACAAAAAAGCTAATCGCACCGGTTGTGCGGTCCTCTATCTCGGGCAAATGTCCAAAGGCGATGAGCAGTTGTACTATTTGAAACTGGCCAAGGACCAGTTCGGCGACTGCTTTTACGGTAACGGCGTGCAAGTCGGTGCTTATGCCCGCTTCTATCTGGGATTGCGCGACCTTAAAGAAGGCAAAAAAGAAGAAGCTAAAAAGCTCTTTCAAGAAATCCTGACCAATTACCCCGGCGCAATCGACCATCGCGGCAACAAACTTGACCAGTACATAGTCAAGTATACAAAGTAAAACAGAGAAATTATTCAAAAATCCGGCAAGTTTCGTTTAATGACATGGGCACTATTGAAACTCTATTGGAAGTGTTTTTAATATAGAAAATCTTTATATAATATTTCTTATAGCACTAATAACTTTTCCTGTTTGTTCTATTTATTGTTTTTATATGAAAAAAACTAAAAAGTTTTTAATATTTAGTATATGCTTTATTTTTACAATAATACTTCTGTATCTTTTTCTTATTATCCATAGACAGGCTATACGTAAAGCTAAAGAAAATGCAGCTTCTTCCAATAATACCCAACGAGTTTCTAAGGCTTATATGATACTCCATTCTACTCGTGACCAAAGCAACACGCAAACAAAATCAAGATTATAGACCCCAAAATGCAGGGACAGGTCTTAATTCTTTTGTAGGCGTTGCTATTCTATCGCTTTTTATACGCCGCCCTTACAGGGCTTTTATTTTTTCTAACCATACCTGGGGTTCATTCGCGTTGCTCAATCACCGGATATATGACGCGCTTACAACGCTTAATTTTTGGAGGCAAGTTCAAATGCGCTTTTCTGCGCGGCTGGAGCCACGCGCTCCCATTTTTATATACCGCGCTTACAGCTCTAATTCACAGGTCATCTGTGATATACATTTTTCTTGCACTTTCACAACAGAACTATCAAGTCGAAAATCTTATGGTGGGCGAAACGCTGTTGAGCTGACATGCCGCGCAACTGGGTGACTCGATGGACTTTCACCTTCCACAATCGCGCTAATTCGTCGGTCAGCCGGGGCATGCCCCCCGGTTAAAAAGCCCGGCTCCAACGATAGATGAAAAGGTTATATTGTATTCGCTGTTAACTGTAGACTGTTAACTGTGGACAATCCTGTTTACTTGATTAAGATGCATTTGTTTGATGAAATGTTTTATTGATTTCCCTGTACAAATATTACAATTTTGAAAAATAGTTTATCAAACAAAATTGCAATTATTGTCAAAAAATTATATAATCGTTATAGAGAATGTTTTTTAACAATCTATGTAAAGGATTATCAATGCAAAAAACTCTTCTAGCCGGCCTGGTCGCAGGAACTTTTTCCACTAACTTCTTAGCAGCGGAAATTAAAACCGTTTATAATTTTGATCAACCAAACCAGAAAATCAAACTATTCGGCAATATTAAAAAGGCCGATGGCCCGCGCAAGGGCGTTGCAGCGATGCAGTTTGACGGTAAAAAAGGTTACGTGGAGGCTCCTTCTTATGGCAACCCCACCGCTTTTTCCGGCGAAGCCTGGATCAAGGTACTCGGGACCTCGAAAGACAATCGCGGCGTTATCATGATCCGACGCGGCAAAGGCAATCAATGGCAATTCTGGGCCCAGACGGATGGATTGTTTTTTTATACCTGGAACCCGAAATTTCCAAAAGGCATGCCGATAACCGCCAAAGTCCCGTTCAGGTTTCAACCCGGAAAATGGTATAACGTTGCGTTCGAGACCGACAGCAACAAAATTTGCCGCATCTATATTGACGGCGAAAAACGTTATGACAAGACGCCGCCAATGGCGGTAGGAACCGGCAGCAGCCCGGTCAGGGTCGGCGGCGACGGTTATTACTCGTTCAATGGAATGATCGGCGGAGCAAAACTCTACAACGGCCTGCTGCCGAAAGATCGAATGCAGCAGGTTAAAGCTTCGCTCTTTGTCAAAACCGTTTATGATTTCAACTGGCAAAAGCCCAATAAGAATGTCAAACTGGCAGGTAATGTTAAAATTGTCAACGGCCGGGAAAACGGTAAAGCGTTACTGTTCGATGGACAAAAAGGCTATGCCGAAGCCCCGGCTTACGGTAATCCGACATCGTTCTCCGCCGAAGCCTGGATCAATATCAAAGGGCGTTCAAAAAATAACCGCGGCGTCATCCTGATCCGGCGCGGCAAAGGCAATCAATGGCAATTCTGGGTTCAACCGGAAGCATTATATTTCTTTACCTGGAACCAGAAAGCAAAACATCACCTCGGCATAACCGCCAAAGCTCCGGCCAGGCTGAAATTGGGCGAATGGTATCATGTGGCATTTGAAACCGACAGCGATAAATTATGCCGCATTTACATCAACGGTAAAAAGGTTTATGACGGCAAGCCGTCAATGCCGGTTCAACCAGGCTCCAGTCCACTCAGAATCGGCGGGGACGGAACTTACGCATTCAACGGCCTGATCGGACCGGTAAAAGTCTACAACGGTCTGTTGCCGGAAGGACATATTGATGCAGTAAAGGAAGCGATGCTGCCGGCATTTCGCAAGAAAATAACCCCAGAAGAAGCTATGGGCTTCGAAAAAGCCGGAGCCTGGAACACCGCCCCGATCGAGTTGTTCGATCTAATGCCGGACTACAAACTGGTTTGCACCAGAACCCAGGGTCACAAAGCGGGAAAAGTGCTGGCAACCACCCCGGAAAAACTTGCTTCAGGCGCAAAACTCAGCACCAAGCATGTGACCGCCGGCAAAAACTCCCTGCACTGGAAAGATCACGCTACGTATCCTACTATCGCCACCCATCACATGCCGCGCAACTGGCAGGGCAAAAAAACATTGTCGCTGGATATCTATTCGGAACGACCAACCAACGAAATCGTCTTTGTCGCAATCGAATCTGATTCGCCGGAAACCAAATGGAAAGATTATTATTACCTGCCGATCAAAATAAACTGGCAGGGAGCCAAAACCGTCAAACTGCCGTTAAAGGATTTTACAAAATATGAAAAAGTCGCCGGTTGGAACAAGGTTGACGGCATCTACTTCTTCACCAAAATGTTCGGCTGCCAGCCCAATCCATATACGGAACTGTATCTGGACAATCTGCAGGTGACTGACGAAGCGGCCGGAGCAGACTGGAAAAAAATCGCGGCAAAACTGCCGGAAGTCAAAGGCAAGGATAATTTTCCGGTGGTCATCAGCGCGATCGAATGGCAGCAGGACCAGCTTAATCATCAGTATCCGGAAACCGCCGGCAACAAAGCAGTTTATGCCCCCTACGCCTATCAATATTATTTCCGTAACGAACGTGACCTGTTCAAATATTATCCGAAATTTGTTCCCGGTTATATCTGTTTTGACCGACACGGCAAAGCCTTCATCAACTCGCCGCGCATTATTCAGTTTAAAGGGCCCGACGGCAAGTGGCGGAAATCAGAAACCGGCCAGGCCGTGATCGACTGGGCCAAAAAGCAAGGCTGGCTGGGAATAAAGATCGCCTGGACCCATAACCAGAGTGAAAAAGCCGTCAGATTCGATAAAGATGGCGATGCCTATGTGCTGATCCAGGCCGAGGCATTGAACAAGGAAGGCAAGCCCTATGACTGGAAAAACCCGCTGCACGCTACTACTGCATTCACGGGATAAACTGAAAACCTGGACCGTCTACAAACTGCCGTCACGGACCGGCGAATTTGAAAAAACTCGACGGCCACAATCTGGAATGCGTGGACCGCCCGCCGTTGATCCTGATGGGCGACTACAAATATTTCGGCGCAGGCGATCCGGGCGGCTACCTGCTGCTGCCGGAAAAGAAAGCAGACGGCTCCCTGCACTTCCCGAAACCGATCAAATACGCCGACAACTGTATCTCCGGTTGCTCAACACTCCGGCGGCGGCAATCAGGCGATTACAAAAAACGGCAGGATATATATTATCTACAGCTGGTATGTACCTGATCACCGACGCAAAGGCGACTGGAAAAAGACCTGTCCGCCAATCCCCAAAGATCACCCGGCTTTGAAACTGCAGTACATTCGCAAGTCACATAAAACCACGACCGAATACAGCAAAAACGGGGTCCCGGCCTTTGTCGTGGCCTATGACCTGAAAACAAAAAAACTGAGCAAACCGGTTTTCGTCGGCATGGGCGGCGGAAGTGTATGACAACCACAACTGGGGCGCGATTACCGTCGACGGCAAAGGCTATCTGCACGTAGTAATCAACGGCCACCACAATCCGGCGGCCTACAGCCGGACCGTCAGGCCGCTGGACATCAGCGAATGGACCCCGACCCAATATGTCCTGCCGGAAGACCAGAAACTGCAGCCGAATCTGAGTTACGCTACTTTGAACTGTGATAAAAAGAACAATCTCTATACCGTGCATCGCAGTACAACCGGAGGTCTACAACAATCATATCGGGCTTTATCGCATGACCCCGGAAGGCAAATGGCTGCCGGAAAAAACTCTGATCGTACCTTTCAAATATATGTACAAGGTATGGGGCAACAAGATGATGTATAATCCGGCAGAAGACCGCTTGTGCCTGACCGTTTACGGTCAATCCTCGATGAAACAGCTCAGTCGCGACCAGTACGAATTTGATGTATTTTACTGGCCGGATCATGAAAGAATCTATTATTCCAATACTTATAACCAGGGTTTAAACCGCGGTCCGGCCCAAACCGAACGGAGGCTGCAATATGATGCTGAGTGAAGCGTCTGAAGCAATATCGCTGCTCTCCAACGGCCCGGGAAAAAGCGTGGAAGCTGGTAACATCCAAAGATTTGAGGTGACTATGGGAAGAATCAAAAAAACCACCATCAGGGACGTCGCCAACGTGGCGGAGGTATCACCTTCAACCGTCTCAATGGTCCTCAACAACAGCGAACGCAGCTTCTCGGACGAAGTCCGTCAACGTGTCCTGAAAGCGGTGAAAACCCTGAAATACCACCCGGCCGGGGTCGGCAGACCATCAGCTGGCAATCCCCGGAGCAAACTTGAATCAACCAGAAGCAAGGTTGTGCTTCTGGTTAATGAACCGCATTTCACCGTCAGCGACAGCATTTACGGCATGGTCCAGAAGGGCGCGGAAAATGAGCTGAAATCACGTCGCATCGATCTGATTATTCAAAATACCGGTGCGTTCATGCTTTCCGCCGACACGACCGGAATAATCTATTACGGCGGACTGGATGAAAAAAAGCAACAGTTGATCGGCAACCGGCAATCTATCTGCTGTATGGGGGTAATCGACCGTGATTCCACCGAAGACCATATTACTTACTGCAACCGGGAGATTCCGATCCTGGCCGCGCAATATCTGCTGCGACGCGGCCACAAGCATATCGGCTCACTCCCCATCAACAATTCAGAACTCTTTATCGAAAGACAGGATCTGTTCGCCGGAATAATCGCCAAATCCGGAGTAAAATACAGTCATACCCAGCCGTCCGACCATGCCGAACTCTTTGACGATCCGGCCAATCTGGAACAAATTCTGCGGAATTACCTGACCGGCAAAGACCGGCCGACCGCATTATTTATCTCCGCCGATACGGTAACCTCGATCGCCTATCCCCTGCTCTACTCGATCGGCGTGATTCCCGGAAAGGATATTGAGATAGTGACCTGTAACAACGAATATTTGCGAATGGCCGGTTTGAATCCAAAGCCCGCGGTAATCGATATCAAGGCATACGATATCGGGCGCATGGCGGCAATTCAGCTGTTGCACCGTATCAGATACCCGGATTCGCCTCAAGTAAAAATACAGCTTATGCCGGAATTGATCCCCGGACAAAACTGGGAAGACTACAATAAAAGAGCCATACATTATCGTTGATATAAACCGAACAAAAAGGAGAACTGAAAGATGAGAAAGAACAAACAAATGATGTCGGGATCAATCTTCACATTGATCGAACTGCTGGTCGTGATCGCGATTATCGCCATTCTCGCCAGTATGCTGCTTCCCGCTTTAAACAAGGCCAGAATCAAAGCCAAGATGATTACCTGTGTGAATAATCTCAAACAGATGGGGACCGGCGCGGCATTGTACACCACAGACTCCAACGATTATCTGCCGCCTTTTCCATACAATCCTTCAACTTCCGACGACCGCTATCTGACCCAGATGCAATCCACTCCCGGCGGTACGTTCACTTATTATTACTGGGGTAAGATTCGCGGCGAAGGATATATCTCGGATATCAAAGTTTTCTACTGCCCGACTGCAAAAGGGCGCTTCGATGTCAAGAACTACGACCCGACCGCCTGGCATGCCATGGGCTACAAGCAGCGGCGAATGCGGACCTCAACAGCGGGTGAAGCCAAAGTTATGCGCTCGGTTGATGTCGCTTCTGGCGGAGGCATGGGCACCTATGCCAAAATTATTCACATGAACCAGCGGGCTGTGCTGTCGGATTTATGCAATACTGCAATAAGTGAAGACTACGGCTACGGTATCGGCGGGTTGAATACCACTCACGCTCCTGAAGGACTAAATGTCTTGTACGGCAATGGCGCGGTAACCACTGACCGGACCAAAACCTGGCTTATGCATGGAGCGCAGGAATGGCCCTGGTGGAATATTTTCGCGACCTCTCAAGGCGGATGGGACCGCAAGACCTTTTATTAACTCATAAATCAAACCTCAAACAAACACACAGCAACAAATAAAAATTAAGGAGAGATTACAGATGGCGGATAATCCACCAAAGGCATGTTTAAAACATTTCACATTAATCGAATTGCTGGTTGTGATCGCGATTATCGCAATCCTCGCAAGTATGTTACTGCCGGCATTGAATCAGGCAAGGGACAAAGCGACAATGATCAGTTGCTCCAACAACCTGAAACAACTTGGAACCGGCATTGCCCTTTATTCAACCGATAATCAGGATTATTTTGAATTTGCCTGCAATGGTTATGAATACCGTCCCGCGGTTAACTGTATCATCGGGTCAACTCCGGGAGGAAAGCCGACCTGGTACAAGCTCGGGATGGTCTATGATTACATGAAAAACGGTAAAATCTTTTATTGTCCCAGTATAAAAGTTAAAGAATACCGCTATGAAACGGTGTTCAACAAGGTTCCCACTCCTAACATGAGAGGCGGCTATAACTTCCGCTGGGAACCCTGTACTCAACCAGGTTGTGCTCCGGGTTACACCTGCACATGCTCCGGAAAAAGCGGCACCACCTACGAAAAAATCGCGAATATAGTCCGCTACAGAAGAAGCAAAAACTACATCACAGGTTCATCAATTGCCATGGTGTTTGATTTTTCTTCAACGGTTGATTCCGCCAACACCAGAAATAATGACACACCATCCGACCCGATATGCCGCCATCCCAGACATACCGGCAATGTTCTCTATTCAGACGGTCATGTCAGACCGCAGGACAATCTGTACTGGTACGGGAATCCGGCCACTCCGCCGTGGCGCGCCAATACCTGGTGCTGGGACAAGAATCCGTAACTCTGACTGGAACATCAATCAACTCCCCCCGTATCCTTCTGAAAGCGGATGCGGGGATATAAATTTTCAAAGAATAACTTATGAGCTCATACGACTACATTATTATCGGTTTTTATTTTCTGTTCATGCTGCTGATCGGCTGGGTATTCCGTAAACACGGCGAAAACACCAGCGACTATTTTCGGGGCGGTGGCTCCATGACCTGGTGGATGGTCGGGGCGTCATCGTTTGTCCAGACCTTTACCGCATGGACGTTCGTTGGACTGGCCGGGGTTATCTACAGTCGCGGCACCCTGGTGGCATGGATATTCTTCTCAAACTTTTTCGGAGTAGTCCTGTGCATGCTGTATACTGCCGGTAAATTCCGGCGGCTCCGGGTAATCACCTGGATTGAGGCGCTCTGTCAACGCTACGGCAAAGGAACTGAACAATTCTACGCCTGGTTCAATCTGCTGATGGGATTCGTTTACGGCGGCAGCGGGCTCTATATTCTGGCGATCTTCATGACCGCGCTGTTCGGCTTCAAACTCAGCACCACCATTATCACCGTTGGAATGATCGTGACGATCATGTCGGTCAGCGGCGGCGTCTGGGCCGCGACCGCCAGTGACTTTGTCCAGTCGCTCATTGTTATGACGGTGATCTTCGCAACGGCGATTCTGGTCCTGATCCATCCGGACGTCGGCGGCATCTCCGGTTTCGTCAGCAAAATTCCTGTCACTCATCTTAAATGGGGCTTTGACGTCAGCTGGGGCGTGCTGGCGCTGTGGCTGTTTCTCGGTACTATGAACTCAGTGTTCAACATGAACAGTCTGTCCGGCGGCGCGGCCCGAATGATCGTGGTCAAAGACGAAAAGAGCGCGGTCAAATCTTTATGGATTCCGTTGATCGGCTATATGATCATGCCGTTCCTGGCCTTTGTGCCGTCACTGGCGGCAGTATTCCTTTTCCCTAATATCGATCAATTATACACCCAGTTGAATTTTCCGAAAGAAGCCGGCTATGCCGCGGTGTCGATGAAGGTTCTGCCGATGGGCATGGTCGGACTGCTGGCCTGCTCAATGTTTTCCGCCACTATGAGTACGATGGACTCGGCGTTGAACCGTAACGCGGCAATCTTTGTTAAAAACATTTATCAGCGCATAATCCGGCCTGACTGCGGAGAAAAAGAAGCCATGCTGACGGCTAAATTGTTCACATTTGTTTTCGGAGTCGTCCTGATTTTCATCGGCCTGAAGTTTGCGGCATTCAAAGAACTGCCGGTCTTTGAACTTGGCGCCCTGATCGGCTCGCTGCTGGCCCAGCCGTTGCTGATCCCGATGGTGCTGGCGATATTCATTAAAAAAGTTCCGCGCTGGGCGGCGATCTCCACCGCGGTTGTCGGCTTTATCACCTCGATCCTGACCATGAAAGTATTCCCTGTAGTACAATGGGCTGAATACTTTTTTGACGATCTGACAAAACAGGATAAATTTGATATCAGCTGGATGATCCCGAATCTGGCGGTAACCCTGATCTGCCTCGGCTGGTTCTTTTTCACCATGCTTTTCTACAAGCCGCCCAAACCCGACAGCCAGGCGGAAAAGGATATTGAACTGTTTTTCAAAAATCAGGCAACACCTATCGACTTGAAAGCCGAAGGCGTGGTCGAAAGCGACGGCACTCAGGCCAGAACCATGGGATATTTAAGTCTGGCCTACGGAATATTTATTTTGCTTGGCATGCTCATCCCCAACAGTATGACCGGCCGCTTTGTCTTCCTTGGCGTCGGCGGAATTATTTCAGCGGTTGGCGGCCTGCTGCTTTACGCCGCCGGCATCCAGGACAAAAAATCTCAGGAATCAACCGAATTTATCAACGTGGAATGCGAACCGGAAGTCTAACTGAAGTTGAATGTTGAATGTTGAATGTATTAACCTTTTCAATCATAAATTACAGGATAAAAAAATAAATGAAGAAAGCATCGACCTTATTTAAAACCGCCTTGTTGTTTGCCGGTATTGGCACAATGGCCGGAAACGTCGAAAACACCATGAACTTTGAACCCGGCCAACAATGGCAATCCGTTCCACTGGAACTGGCGGGCATGATGCAGAAATGCGGCGTCACGGAAAAAGACCTGTGGTGCGCCCAGTCGTACGACAATGAATTCTGGAAACTTGACGCGATCAGCCTGAAAAAACTCAATTCCGGGTTGCAATTGTCCGATAAACACGTCAAACAGGGCAAAACTTCAGGTTTATGGAGCAATCTCCCCACCTACCCTACGATTGCCACCGCTCAGATTCCGCATGACTGGAGCAAGTATAATTCGCTGGCGGTTTGGATATACTCAGAAAAAAATACCGGCGATACAATAACTGTCGGCCTGCGCTCGGAAAATCCCAAAACCGCGTGGCGCGACTTTTTCACCTTTCCGCTTAAAATCGACTGGCAGGGCTGGAAAAAAATCGTAATCCCGTTTTCTCAACTGGAAAAACTCGGTTCCCCGGCCGGTCTTAATCAAATCGACTCGCTTTATTTCTTCGCAAAAGCGTTCGGACATCACCCCAATCCTTATAATAAACTCTATCTTGACCAAATCACACTGGAAAATAATCCGGTGCAATCGAAAAAGCCCGGTAATGATTTCCTTTACATCATGAAGCATACCGACAAAATAAACCCGTCCGCGATCAATCACAAATATCCTGAAAAAGCCGGAAAAGGCCCGGAGGTCGCCGGAAACAAATTCATTTCGCACCAGACCTATCACCGCAAAGAACGCGCGTTATATAAATACTACCCGAGGTTCGAGCCGGGTTATGTCAGCATTTCCCCCGAAGGCAAACCTTATATCTACTCCGGCGACGTTATCGAATGGCTCGACGACCACAACCAGTGGCAGCTTTGTCGTCTCAAACCGGTCCTGATCGAATGGGCCAAAAAGCAAGGCTGGAAAGCCATGAAAAACAACTGGGGCGCCCAGGGCGGCGACCCAATGCTCCGGTTCGACAAGGACGGCGACATCTACGCTCTGGCCGAAGTCAATAAACATCGTCCTGACGGAGTGGAAGACGGCTGGAAAAACCGTACTACGGTCCTGCTGCACTCCAGAGACAAATGCAAAACCTGGAAAGTTTACAAACTGCCGGGCCGCCGGGCAACGTTTGAAAAACTCGATGGTCATAATCTTGAGTGCCTGGACCGGCCTCCGGTCATCCTGCTCGGCGATTTCGGCTATTTTCCGCAGGCCGATCACGGCAACTACCTGCTGCTGACCGAGAAGCGGCCTGACGGCACTTTGAAGTTCCTGCCGAAAATCAAATACGGGCAGAATTGCATCGGCGTCAACTACCATTCCGGCGACGGTAATATCGCGATCACCAGCAAAGGCAAGATCTATATCGCCTACGGCTGGACCCCGTCTTCCAGAGTCTTCAAAAAAACCGCACAGAAGCTGAAAGCCGAAGGCAGGGAATGGAACTTGACCAACCTGAAAAATACCGATGTCATCAAAACCTGTCCGCCGATTCCGGCCGACCATGAAGGTCTGCAACAGTCATATCACCACCGGATTCATCTGGAAAAAACGTCAAAATACCTGACCTCTTTTTCAAAAAACGGAGTCCCGACTTTCGTCCGTTATTATGACCTGAAAACCAAAAAGTTGAGCGACCCGGTTTATATCGGCAGCGGCGGCGGCAGTCTCGACGGTCACAACTGGCCCGCGATCACAATCGACAGCAAAGGCATTATCCATGTGATTATCAACGGTCACCACAACCCGGTCACCTACACCCACACCCTTAAACCTTACGATATTTCAAGCTGGAGCCCCCCGCGTTACATCAAGACCGGCGAATATACCCCGTGTCTCAGTTACGCGACCTTCAACTGCGACCGTAACGACACCTTATACTCGACCCACCGCAGCACCACCGGTTATTACAACAACCGGATCTCACTCTACCGGAAAAAAGCCGGACAGCGCTGGGAAAAAGAACGCACCCTGGTAGCGCCGTTCAAAGGACTCTATTTCGCCTGGCGGCAGCGCATGACTTACGATCCGTATCACGACCGGCTGTTCCTGACCTATTACAGCAACGGCAGCATGAGCTGTATGTCCCGCGACATGTATGAATTTATGATATTCCAGCGTCCTGAGCAGGAAATAAACCTGCTCAAGAAAAAGATCAAACTGAAAATCATGCCGAAAAATCCTTTCTGGGATTCCTGGGTCTATACCATTTTCACCTTCCCTGATTCCAGCGAATTGACCTCGATCACATCCTCTGACGGCGGCGACACCTGGAGCCTCCTCTCCACTCAGGATTTGACTGAAAAGAAATAAGCGTTACAAAAACAATCATGTTCAAGCCGGGCAACCGGCTTGACAGAATAAATCTTGTCACAGGGTAATTTTGGAGTGCGGCAAGATTTCGTTGCAAACCATAGAGATGTGGGAGCGCCGCAGGCCACTGCGGCATCTTGCGAGAGACCGGCAAGTAGTAAAAGATATATCATTTCAAAATAGACTGTAGCTTCAAGCTAATGAAAAACATGCTTACGTGGCTCATGCCGCAGTGGCCTGCGGCGCTCCCAGGTCTGCAAATATGAAACGTGTCAATGGTTAATCTATTAGCTCAACCTCAAACAGGCCGCGGACGGAGTTCATGAGCTTGATACCGGGGGCTTTTTTCAGGTCGTTGACGGTTAAAACCCGCTCTTGAAGTTTGCCGGTTTCGAGCAGGTGGCGGCGCATGGTTCCGGCGAGCAATCCCGAACTGACCGGCGGCGTGCACCAGGTACCATCCAGACAAACCGCGATATTGGCGATAGTGGCTTCAGTGATTTCGCCCCGTTCGTTATAAAGAATAACGTCGTCAACCTCTCCCATATCGGCCCGGTGCTGGTCGTATATCTTGCGATTTGTTGTTTTATGGTAGAGAAACGGGTTGTTCGAATTGACCGGAGCCGACGCCAGTTTGACCCGGCGCAGCGGATTTTCCTTCGGCAACGTCACTGCCGTAATATCAATTATCCCGTTCCTGGAACAAAGCACACGAACCCGCATCGGCCCGGACCACGATTCAGCTTCCTGCTCCAGTCTGGTTTTGAAATTACTTATATCGAAATCGAAATATTCAGCGGAAACTGCCACCCGGTCCAGATGTTCCCGCCAGAGATAAAAACCTTTATCGGGGAACCAGCTCATGGTTTCCAGTAATTCGAACTCGGTTATATCTCTTGAAAGGACATCTGCCTTATGCAGGCACTCCCGGTATTCATCCTCTAATTGCGAATCAGCGACCAGGCCGCTGCCGACATGATATATAGTCCCATCCGGAAGAACCGTCGCGGTCCGGATCGGCACATTGAACACGCAATCCCCGCCCGGCAAGACAATACCGAACGCGCCGCAATAGACGCCGCGCGGCGCGGTCTCAAGTCGATTAATTATCTTCATGGTACTGACCTTGGGCGCTCCGGTTACCGAGCCGCAGGGGAACAACCCTTTGAAGATATCGATTAAAGACGTTTCCATCGGCAATTCGGCTTCGATGACTGAAGTCATCTGCCACACCGTCGGATATTTTTCGACCGTGAATAATTCTGGTTCGCGCACAGTGCCGCCGGCGGCGATCCGGCCGACATCGTTACGCAGCAGATCCACGATCATCAGGTTTTCCGCCCGGTCTTTTTCACTGGACGCAAGTTCTTTTCGCAATCGGAGATCATCTTCCAGGGTCATGCCGCGCGGGCGGGTGCCTTTCATCGGGCGGGTCGTAATAGTTTTGTTTTGAATAGAGAAA
Source organism: Victivallales bacterium (assembly GCA_963678305.2). Classification (GTDB taxonomy): domain Bacteria; phylum Verrucomicrobiota; class Lentisphaeria; order Victivallales; family Victivallaceae. The sequence continues at coordinate 298,053 of CAXXVV010000006.1, read as the reverse complement.
AAGAGTTCCGGCGAAGCCGAGACGATTGAAAAATCGTCACTCTGCATGAAGCCGCAATAGTTTGACGCCTGCGCCTGCCGCAGATGATTGTAACAAGCAGGAATATCCCCATAAAACTCAGTCCGTAAAGGAAAAGTGAGATTGACCTGATAAGTATTGCCCATTCGTATTTCCCTTCCGGACCGCTTCAAAGGCCGTCATATAACGCTCCAGTCCCCAATCCGGGCGCCATTGCCCGATACGCAAACTCCCCCTGCTCCGCGCTGTCCGAGTCATCCGGATCACGTGCCAGACCGAAACACAACAAAGGCAGACGCCCGGCGTTTTCAAACGCGGTCAAAGCCGGATCAAAAGCCGGGGCGGCCTCATAGGAAACAAAACCAACCGCGTAAAAACCGTCTTTAGCAGCTTGCTCAACCTGCCGCAACACTGGAATCACTTCGTCGAGAGCAGCGGCGGCAATTACTTTCTCAAACCGGTTGAACGCCAAACCATTATCAGGAATCAGCGGATGCTTAAAATCTATTTTAACTTTCAAGTTCATTTTATTAATTAGAAATTAGAAATTAGAAATTAGAAATTAGAACGAAGCTTAGGAGCTTGCCCAGACTAATCACTCACAACTCATCACTCACAACTCATCACTCACAACTCTTTTTACTTTCAACCTTCAACTTACCTCTTTCATTTGCTGTTATTCTACATTCTCAAGCGTCATATACAAGCGTAATTCTGAAAAATCGACTTGACAAAAGGTTGCGTCAAGTTTAAAATACGATGGCAATCAATATTTTGAAGAAAGACACAGGCATGAAAAACATCATTTTATTGTTACTTCTGGGTATCTCTTTCGCAATAACCGCCGATGAGGCGAAAATCAGCCACAACATTACCGCCAAAGTTAAGCCATGGACCAACAAACCGCTGCTGGATTCCGACGATAAATTCCATTTCGCGATATTCAGCGATAACACCGGGGAAAGTCGCGAAGGAGTTTTTGCCGAAGCGGTTGAAAAGGTCAACCTGCTGCAACCGGCCTTCGCGATCTGTGTCGGCGACCTGATTCAGGGCTACAAGAATGAACCGGACAAAATTTCCGCCGAATGGGATGAATTCAACCGGATACTCAATAAACTTGATATGCGTTTTTACTATGTCCCCGGCAATCATGATATCATCAGACGCGCATATCCCAACCTCTATAAAGAATGGATTAAACGGTTTGGCGCAAGTTATTATTCTTTTGCCTACAAGGACGTCCTGTTCCTGATCCTGCATACCCAGGAAACCGGTCCGGCCGGCCTCGGCAAAAAGCAAATAGAATGGGCGTTGAATATTATCAGGAACTCAAAGGAGCGGGAAATTTTCATTTTTCTGCATCAGCCGTTATGGATAAAAAACAAAAAATATGAGAAATCAGGTTTTAAAGAAATAATGGAGGCGTTGAAAAACCGCAGGCACACCGTGTTTGCAGGTCATTACCATTCATACGCCTGGTATTCCATTAATCAACAGAAATACATCCGGCTTTCGGTGACCGGCGGCATAAAGTGGGAAAAATACGACGTTTTCGATCATATTATGTGGGTGACGGTCAGGAAAAATAAGCGTCCGGTAATCGCCTGCCTGAAACTGGACGGCATCGAACGTGACGACGCGATCAATGACTCGCTCGGCTCCTTAATCAAGACCATGAAAGTTACCAGACAGACCTCCACCAAATACAGCTTGGCTGTCCGCAATCCGCTGCAACAGGCTGTCGATTACAATATTGACATAAATTCACTGGGAACAGCCTGGATGTTTGACAAAGAAGACTTCAAAGGCAAACTTAACCCCGGACAAAAAATTGAAATATCCTGTGTCCTGTCCGGCAACCGATACCCGGCGCCAACTACTCAGGGATTCTTTGTTATAGACGGCAAGAAATGCAAATTCAAACTCACTCAGGGAATTTTCCTGCAGGCAACCCGAGAGCATTTGACGTATAAGTCAACCAGTGCAAAAATCGTTATCGACGGCAAACTGGACGAACCGGTATGGCAAACCGCGCCGACATTAAATCATTTTATCAATAAATCAACTTTCCGCCGGGATAAAACAGGCACCAGAGCATGGATTACCGGAGACCGGAACAATCTCTACATAGCAATAAAATGTCCTGAACCGGATATGTCGAAAATTGTTGCAAAAAAGCAAGGTCGTGATGTCAATATATGGTGGGAGGATAATGTTGAAATTTTCATCGACGCCAACCTTGACCACAAGACATATTTCCAATTTGCGGCCAACCCTAACAACGCGGTTTACGACGGAGACAACCAGCGCAAGAAAAAGTTCAACGCCAATATAATCAGCGCGGTCCGCAAAAATGCCGACAACTGGGTTTGGGAAATGGCGATACCATGGAAAGATTTAAATGTCAAAACCACACCGGCGGAAAAACTTGGTATATTGTTCTGCCGCAACCGTCCGGGACGGGAAAAAATAACCCAGGCCCCGGTTACCGGCAGCGGCAACCACCACGTTCCACAGCTATTTTCCGACATTAAACTCAGCCAATAAAAAAGGGCTCCCTGTTAAGGGAGCCCAAGGAGGGGGAAGAGATTTTAAATCTTATTCAGTATCGGAAGACTCATTGCGAGCCCCACGGGGACCGCGTCCGCCCATGCGACCTTTGCCGCCGCGATTGCCCATACGACTCTTACGGGCTTCCTGCATCTTCTTGAAGTTTTCCTCGCCAACAATTTCTTTGATCTTGGCTTCAAACTTTGCCCTGGCAGCTTCGCGTTCTTTCTGCATTTCTTCATGGAGGGCCTTTAATTTAGTCTTCTGTTCTTCAGTCAGATTCATGCCCTGCATCATGCCGCCTTTGCCGCCTTTGCCGCCTTTGCCGCCGCGATTACCCATGCGTTTCTGATGGGCTTCCTGCATTTTCTTGTAATTTTCTTCACCGACAATCGCCTTGATTTTCGGAGCATAGCTTTCGGCGATGGCTTTCATTTTTTCGATCTTGTTCTCAGAGTCTGATTTCCTGACAGCGTCCATTTCTTTTCTCATTGCCTGCATGAGATCTCTGAGCTGAGTCCGGTCTTCTTTTGAAAGATCCTGCATGAATTCCGGCATTTTTCCGCCGCGTCGACCTTTTTGTTTGCCTTCCTGATCAGCGGCGAACAGTCCGGTTGCGGTTAATGAGAGACCTGCTACAATTCCAAGCATCATAATTTTTTTCAAAGTTTTCATTTTTAAATCCTTTCATTTTGTGATGACTTTGTTTGCCGTTCTCATGAGTTGCTGTTAATTAATACAACTTCTCAAATCAATTTCTTACACGTGTTTTTCTTTTTTTTTATTTTTCTTAGCAACTCATATCTAGTTGTTTATATAAGTCGTCACTAAAATCTGAAAGGTTACATATGATTTAAAAATTTTTCTTTGATTATTTAATCCGGTAATCCGGGCAAAAAAAGGACGCGAATCAACGCGCCCTTTTTTTAAATAAGTTTTTGATCATGATTATCTATTACTAGATAACCGCAGTATTTTGACATAAATCGAAGTTTGTGATGTTATATAAAAACAAACTTGACCGCTTATTTCCCGGTATATTTTATTTCAGGAAAAGTTCAATAACCGGAACCGTGACATTCGGTTTGACAATCGGCAGTACCAACGCCAGATCGCCAGACTCAATTCCGGCCGCAAGGTTGGTGTGTACTCCACGATTGGGAGCTTCCAGCAACTCGCTTGCGTCATTGAGCAACTGGGCATATTCAACTTTGTCCGCCAGCCCAGGCAAATGAATTGTTTTAAAAGGCCATTTGAAGAGATGGACATACAAACGATTAGTTTCCGGATTGTAAGTATAGCGACAATCTTTCGGGGGCATCAAACCATCTGGGGCCGCTCCGCAATTATAAATCGAACGCTGATGCAGCTTCATCCAGTCGGCATATCCCTGAAGCGCGTTCAGGGCGCGATCATCGATCGTACCGCGCGCGGTCGGGCCGACATTCATCAGCAAGTTTCCGTTCATCGCCACATGTTCGATCAACATATGGACCAGCATCCCGATGCTTTTCCAACTTGATTCATCACGATGATAGCCCCAGGAACCGGAAAAAGTCTGGCATCCTTCCCAAACCCGCGGATTACCGTCATCATCAACCGGCTGACTGGTCGGCAAATACTGTTCAGGCGTGACAATATCTTCAATTCCGGGAATGTCCAGACGATTGTTAATAATAATATTCGGCTGCAATTCACGAATCATTTTGACCAGTTTTTCAGATTCCCAGTCATTGTGATCCTTGCCGTCCTCACCTGGATATGAAAAGTCGAACCAGATAATATCGATTTGCCCGAAGTTGGTTAACAGTTCACGTACCTGGTCACGCATATACTGAGCGTAGATACTGACATCGCGCCCTTTGTTCAATTCCTCACGGTCCTCCCGCTCGCGATCGGGATGGATGCGGTCAATCGGGAAATGCGGGTGATGCCAGTCAATCAGCGAGTAATAGAACCCGACTCGGATGCCTTCTGCCCGGAACGCATCAACCATCTCTTTTAAGAGGTCACGACCGATCGGCGTGTTTGTGGCCTTATAATCAGTGTACTGAGAATCCCAGAGACAGAATCCCTCATGATGCTTGGTGGTAATAACAAAATATTTCATCCCGGCGGCGGCGGCGGCTTTAGCCCAGGCGGAAGGATCATAAAGGTCCGGTTCAAAATGTTCAAAATACTTCTGATAATCCGGATCGTGGATTTTTTCATAGTTCTTTACCCATTCATGCCGGGCCGGCTGAGAGTACAGTCCCCAGTGAATAAACATACCGAAACGATCTTTGACGAACCATGAGGTATCGCCCGAACCAAATTTCTTTTCTGTCATCTTAATGCCTTTCAAATGTGTTTGCCGACAACTTCCGGTTATTTTTCCAGGGTTGCCTATTTATGTATTATACCGTATTTTTTTATTTTTTCTATGGAAAATAGTTATATCTTTATGTATATTACGAACATTATGCCGACAACATTCAATTACATAACCGGAAATTCTTTTTCGGTCCGGGTCATTTCATCCCAGTACTCGAAGATTGAAGACTGGAACATCGCCAGCCTGATCGCTCCGTTCTGGCGACTTTACCTGCCGCTGGACTCCGGCGCCCGGGTGTCATTTGAGCGCAGAGAATTCCCCTTGCGTCCAATGATACCGATGCTGATTCCGCCCTATACCGATTTTTCCAGCAGCAGCCCCGCTCCGTTCCGTAAGATTTTCTGCCATTTTGATCTGCAGACTAATTTGCATTTCAGTCCCGGAATATTCGAAATTGACCTGCCCGATCGTCTCAAGGACAATTTTAACCGGATAACCCGGGAATGTTCCGAAGCAATGATCCCTTTGCTTAATGCGTCGCTGCTGGAAACCATGGCAATCGGAATCAGCTCGATTATCGAGGACCACTCCTCAATAAGCGTGCTATCGACCAGAACCAGAAAAATCATCGAATATATGCGTAAAAATCTGACTAAACCGTTATCAAATCAACTTCTGGCCGACGCCGTTTCCATGGCCGAAAACAGCATGGTGCGCGATTTCAAACAACAAACCGGAACCGCTCCGCAAAAATATTATATGCGCCTGCGACTGGAATATGCTTGCGAACTTTTAATAAACACCAGTTTATCAATTGAGGAAATTTCTGAAAAATGCGGTTTCTGGGACCGGAATCATTTCACCAGATACTTTACCCGCCTCCTGCAGTGTCCACCCGCGGAATTCAGGAAACGCAACCTTAGCAGAGTCTAAAAAAAAAAGCCGCCCGTCAGGGCGGCTCATGAAATATTATCTCTCCGGAACAGTTCAGTCCCGGGTCATTTCAATGATTTCAACATTTTCCACCGGAACATCCCGATGACCGTTTTTAGAACCGGTTTGAACACCTTTGATCTGATCGACCACATCCATTCCGTCAACGACCTTCGCAAAGACACAATAGCCGTAAGTCTGCGGAGCAGGAGCCTTGAAATCCAGAAAATCATTATCCACGACATTGATAAAGAACTGGGCGGAAGCGCTGTGTGGATCGGGAGTCCTGGCCATTGCCAGAGTTCCGCGCTCATTGCTGATCCGGTTGCTCGCCTCATTCTTGATCGTTTCACGAGTATCTTTCTGGACAAAGTCAGTATCAAAGCCGCCGCCCTGGATCATAAAACCGTCAATCACGCGATGGAAAATTGTTCCATTATAAAAACCTTCATCCACGTATTGCAGAAAATTGGCGGTTGTTATCGGGGCTTCTTCTTCAAACAATTCAACTTTGATGTCGCCGAAATTAGTTTTGATCGTAACCATTGTTTTCTCCTTCTAATTAGTCTGACCAGGATTTTTAACCTGACGAGTTTAGATAATTTAGCATACCGAACAGACCTTTCAAGCCTCAGAACAATTTCCTGTAAACATGATAATGTCACAAGCGCCCGGATAATGTCCTGAATATTGTGGAAAATATCTAAAAAAAATCGTTTTTTTTCATTTCTGCACTTGAACTATTTGCCTACCCGATTAAATTAAGCAACATTGTTAAATTACTTAACAAAGTCTCTTAACAAAGTAATTAATTTAGATAAATGGTATAAATAATGTTGAGTGTTCCAGGATTTGTTGATTTACAGTTTAACGGTTATCTTGAAGTTGATTTTTCTTCACCTGACCTGACTGAATCAGATTTCATAAGAGTCAACCGTGAGCTTTTCAAAAACGGTTGCGCGGCTTATCTGCCGACGATTATTACATCCTCGACGAACGCATATAAACATACCTTGACACTGATTTCCAGGATTATGGAAATGCCGGAATTCAAAGGTAGAATCCTGGGTATTCACGCTGAAGGACCTTTTTTAAGTCCGGTTTCCGGTTATGTCGGAGCCCACAATCCTGAATGGATCGCTAATCCTGACATCGATAAGTTCAAACTTATGCAGGAATGGGCCAACGGCGCAATCAAAGTGCTGACCATCGCCGCGGAAATGCCCGGCGCGGTCGAGCTGACAAAATACGCATCATCGCATGGCGTGGTAGTCTCACTGGGGCATCACAACGCTACTTCTGAAGACATTAAGGCCTGTGTCGATGCCGGCGCAAAGCTGCTTACCCATCTCGGGAACGGAGTAGCGAACGAAGTCAACCGTCACAAGAATCCGGTTTGGGCCGGACTGTCGGAAGACCGGGCAACCGCGATGATCATTACCGACGGACATCATCTGCCGCCGGAACTTATTAAACTGTTTATCAGATGTAAATCACTGGATAAAATTATTGTCACCAGCGACGCCTCCTCTCTGGCCGGCATGCCGCCGGGAGAATATTTTTCCATGGATAATTACGTTGTTATTGAAGAGTCCGGACTTTTGCACAATCCGAAGAAAAAATGTCTGGTCGGTTCATCATCGACAATTATCGAGTGCGTGAATTTCCTGGCAACACAAAAAATATTAACGCCTGAAGAAATTATTCAAGTGGCGTTTCATAACCCGCTCAAGATGCTTGACATTTCTCCTGAAGAAATTGTCACCGGAGAAGAATACGTATTTGACGATGCATCCAGCAGATTTGTAAAAAAATAAACACCATCCCACCTCCTTTTTTGTTGTGGCACGGAGCTTCGGCTCCGTGCCATCTTTTTTTTAGGTGAAAGCACTTTCCCCTGCCCCAATGCTTGCAATTGCCCTTATATCCGCATATATTACTCCAGCCACACTAACAGGGGGTTTTGATGAAAAGAAAAAAATTACTGAATTACCTTGACGATCATACAAACCCTTATCTTATCAAAGAAGTGCGGCAAATGCTCTCGTCCTCTATCTATCCGTGGTTTCTGGTCATTATCCTGCTGGCAATGCTTTGTATCTTATCTGTAAACTTCTTTGATCGTGGAAAGGGGCATAATGATATAAATATAAAATACTATTTCAATCTCATTCTGGTATCGTCAATGTATATATCTATTGCCCTGGGTTATATCGCGTCATGGCGCCAAGGAGCAGAGGCCAAGCGTGATATGAGTTTCCTGAACGCATATCAATACCCGCGCCAAATGATCTGGGGCCGGGCAATTTCACTGCTGGTTCAAAACGGTATGATCCTGCTTCCGCTGCTGCCGTTTTTTTCAATCACCTCAATTCTGCCCGGAGTCAGCACTTACCAGGTGCTTGAAGCATTGTTTTTAATTACCTTTCTTCAGCTTCCGTTCATGGGCGCCGTAGTGTTTATCGCAACTGTCAGGGGCAACGTAAAATCAATGTTTTTATTGATAATCTATCTGCCGTTTGCCATCTTTATTCCGCTTGCGCTGCCTGAATTAATATCGGGGACAATAAATTATACTTCCCTGACAATCTGTGTCATGAACACGGTCTTCTGCCTGTTGGCAATCAAGTATTTCTTGATATTTCTGGCCCTGTCAGCCTTGAACACCGGCTTGAAAATAATTCCCGACCGCCGCGTAACCTGGATGATGGTAACCGGCTGGCTTATTACTCCGGTAGTCCTCCTGGCCGGCCTTGCACTTATGCTTGTTCTGTCAAAATCAATGATGCCGGCCCTGACCCAATCGCTGGGAATAGCCCTCTGTCTGGTATTTGTCGAATGCGGGGTATCGTTCCTGATTCTGTTTCCTGTCTTATCCGGAATCTTCGCCAGAGAATAAATAAAAAAGCATTACCTTTTGGAACACCGTTTTTTACAAGGCTTTCCAGGACACGGTTTAGTCCCGTCACAATTAACACAAATACCGTTGACCAATCTGCGTTCATGAATGAAATCATCAATGTTCTGCAATGTAGTTGCCGCGATATTCGACATCGCCTCCTCCGTAAAAAATCCCTGATGCGAGGTAATAAGAACATTATTGAAAGTAGTCAACCGTGCCAGCGTGTCATCAATCAGCAGTTCGTCCGACTTGTCCTCGAAGAAATATTCACTTTCCTCTTCATACACATCCAGCCCCGCTCCGCCGATAATGCCCGATTTCAAGCCATCGACAAGCGCGGAGGAATCAATGAGATGTCCACGACTGGTATTTATGATGATAACTCCCTTTTTCATAATGGAGATTGAATCGGCATTTATCATATACCGCGATTCCGGAGTGAGCGGACAGTGAAGCGATATGACATCGGAATTCTTATATAACGCAGGCAAATCGCAATACTCAACATTGTTATCGGCGGCAAATTGCTGATCCGGATAATAATCATAGGCCAGAATACGCATCCCGAAACCGCGCAGTATTTGAGTCAGGATTTTACCGATCTTCCCGGTCCCGATGACTCCGGCAGTCTTGCCGCAGAGGTCGAAACCAAGTAAGCCGTTAATGGAAAAGTTATTTTCCCGGACCCGGTAATAGGCCCGATGCGTTTTCCGGTTCAACGTAAGCAACAATGCTGCCGCGTGCTCCGCGACGGCATGAGGAGAATATGCCGGCACCCGGACTACCGGCATCCGCCCCTGGGTGGCAAAGAGATTGACATTATTATATCCGGCGCAACGCATGGCCAGAATCTTGACGCCTCCGGCAAGCAGAATCTCAATAACGCCTTCGCTAAGGTCGTCGTTGACAAACGCGCAAACGCCGTCAAATCCTTTAGCCAGCGGCGCCGAATCCAAAGTCAACCGGGTTTCAAAATAAGTTATTGCATAATTATACTTTTTGTTTTCAGCATCGAAAAATCGTTTATCATACGACTTTGCGTCGAAAAATGCTATTCTAAATTGCCTGGAACTCATAATTATCCTCCAAAATATGTCAGGTTATTACATATAGGAATATACTACTTGAAACACAAGTTGGCAAACCGGATGTATCAGAACGGGAAGGTCAATTGAACGGGTCCGGAGTCTGACGGCTGTAAAGGCGGAAAATTGGATACCGTAACTCCGATAAGTCGAACTTTCCGCTCTCCGGCCTCGGTCAGCTTAAGCAAATCAGCCGCGATGTCAAATATTTCATCACATACTCGCACTTCATGTTCAAAAGACCGGCTGCGGGTCACACTCTGAAAGTCTTCATAACGTATTTTCAAGGTGACAGTGCGTCCGCCCGGAATCTTCTCTTTTTCAAGCAGAACCTCAACCCGGCCCGATAATTCTTTAATGATCCGGAGCATTTCACCGCGATCATCCAAATCCTCGGCCAGCGTCACCTCTCGTCCCAATGACTTTCTGGCACGCTCCGGCTGAACCGGACGGTTATCAATCCCTCGGGCAATCTCGTAATAAAATAGTCCCGGCTTGCCGAATCTGTCCACTATCTCGATCTGAGACAGTTGCCTCAAGTCATATCCGTTATTCACTCCCATCTGTTTGAACTTTGCCGCGGTAACCTTACCGACACCATAAAATTTCTCTATGGGTAGAGCGTCAATAAACGCCTGTCCTTCATCCGGGGGCACCACCGTCAACCCGGCCGGTTTACGAAAATCCGAAGCAACCTTGGCAATAAATTTATTGTATGACACGCCTGCCGACGCGGTCAGGCCGGTTTCACGATAAATCCAGCTCTGAATATCCCGGGCGGCGAGTGTAGCCGACGGCTGGTGAAAATTATTGAGCGTCACGTCAAGAAAAGCCTCGTCAACCGATAACGGTTCAACCAGATCGGTGTATGAATAAAAAATATTCCTGATGATACGCGATTCGCGACGATATACCTCCATCCTGACCGGCAAAAAGATTCCATTGGGGCACAACCTTTTGGCGCGAGCTGTCGGCATCGCGGAGTGAACCCCGAACTTGCGCGCCTCATAAGAGCAGGTCGAGACCACGCCGCGACTTTCGGGCGAACCGCCGACAATGACCGGCTTGCCGCGCAACTCCGGTTTATCCCGTTGTTCGATCGCCGCGAAGAACGCGTCCATGTCGATATGGATTATCTTACGCATCCAAAACCTTGAACCTTTGCCTTGACAATGATATTCATTATATAATTTTATCATCGATCAAATCAAAGTCAATCTACCAAACGAAGCGTCTCCGGAATTAATTAATCAATTGAAAATAAAAATGTTATAATATTTTATTAAAGTACATACTATTTAATTTGCAAATCTGTTTTTAGGCGTTATTTTAACTGTAAACTGGTCAAATACGGAGGAAAAATCATGGCTGGATACGGAACGCGAATGAAAGTTAAAGATCAAGGCTGTTATTACCACTTGATGAATCGAACCGCTGGATGCGAAGGCGAACGCCCGTTTAACCAGGTCGATATGGAATACAGTTTTCGATTGCTGCAAAATCTATGCGAATATTTTTTGCTAGAAGTTATCTCCGCCGCCTGGATGGGGAACCATTTCCATTTGGTCGTTTACGCTCCAGGACCGGATGAATTGCCGTCGATCGAAGAGATCGCAACCAGGCACAACGCTTATTATAAATCTATGCTCGATAAGTATAAATACGCCCCTAAACACATGCCGAAAATTAATCCGGCTAATCCTGAAATATGTCGCGAAGTCAGCCTCAAAATGATCGATATCAGCTACTTTATGCGGGCCTTTCAACAACGCTTTACCGTCGTTTACAATCAATCCCGCGGCCGCATCGGCAGACTTTGGGCCAATAAATTCAAAAGCGTTATTCTGGATAGTCGCAATTCACTGGAAGCGTGCGTCTTATACGTTGAACTCAATCCCGTTCGCGCCGGAATAACAGCTGACCCGGCTGATTATAATTTCACCACCTGGGGACGGTACTGCGGTTCCGGTAAACATATATTCCATGAAAATTTTGTCAAGCATCTCAAACAAAACATTCGGCATCGCGATACTTCGGCATGGAGCGACAACGATCTTTTCAGTTATTTTCGCAGTGAACTGGCGCGGATTGTCGCGGCGGAAAGCGGAGCTTCAAGCGAGGAAATATTCGAGGCGCAGGAACAAGCTAAACGCAAAGAATCAATGCCGGTACGTTTTCTGCGTCGCACCCGGCATTTCAGCGACGGCGCCATCCTGGGCTCAAAACTGTTCATCCGCGAGATGGGACGCAAATTCGATAATCCGGCACGAGTCAACAAGAAACAACTGAGCCGCGGCCAGGGTCCTGCCGGAGTCGCCATCTACTGCTTCCGCAAATTGCAAAGTTGATTTTGATTAGCTATGAAGTATGAGAAATGCCTCTGACATATTCTTTTCACAAACAATCATTATAATTGAGTGTTCGCGAAAAGAATAAATTGCCGGATTCTGTAATTATTTGCCTTTAATATACAAAAGGCGGATTTTGCTTGATGGAACGTCCAGTTTGAGCAGATTAGAGGTCGGAACTGATTTGCCGGTTTGCAGGTCAGTTATTTTTTCCACCGACTTGAACGGCAGTTTAATTTCCGTTTCAGGCTTTCCACCCTGATAATTTCCGATCAGCAAGAGCATTTCATTACCTTTTTTAACTCCTGAATAAGTCAAAAGTTTGTTTGAACCGGCAGGCTCAAGCACTTCTCCTTTGACAATAATACTTTCATACGGAGCAATTTCTTTCAACGCTCTGGCATGATAGTAAAACTCCAGCGGGTTATCGAAATCGCCGTACCAGTAATAGGTAATCCCCTTCCCGCCGTTGAGCAGAGTTTCCAGGATCATCTGCTCCAGCTTGTATGGCTCAAATTCACCATAGCACCCGGCGGTCAGCCAGGGAAGAGTGTCTCGCTTTTTATTAAGCAGCTTGTAGTTGCCGCGAATAGCTTCGTGGACATCCAGAGCCCGGCCGCAGACGTAAAGGCTCGGCTGTGATTCATCCAGGTACTTTGGATAGATCTTGCGAAAATCAATAACTCTGGAATGAACCGGATGTGTCATATGGTTATTATATGAACCGACAATCGGCATATTGCCGCCTTCCGAACCGCGTTTGACAGCCGCTTTCAAGTCCCGGAAGTGTTCCGTCCCGCAATCAGTCAGGAACTCCGACATCTGTTTACCGCTTTCCTTCTGACCTTCGAGACAACGTGTACAATTTGGCGCGTCCATTGCCCCCGGATACCAGCATTCAATGTCCCAGTAAACAAAGTCTGGTTTGCTCCATGACACACATTTTGCCACGCGGTCCATTTCTTTCTGGTAATACTGACCACGATAAGACGGACAAATCCCTCGCGCTTTCTTTCCGTTCTTCATCTGGGAATAAATCTCATCATGCTTTTTATAGTAACGCTCCATCATATGAAAAGGCGACTCATTCATCAGAACGGAATAGCCGGCCTTACGGGCCTCAGCCAGGAATTTCTGATTTTTTTGGCGTTTATCATCCTGATTCCAGTATCTCGGAAAACAGGAAACTGTTTTAAAGCCCAACTTGCGCCATTGTTCAAGAAAATCAGGCCATTGCTCTGCCGCACCGATGCCCATCCAGGCCAGGCTGACATGCAGATCTTTTAACGGCGGTACTTCCGGAATCGTCAATGATTCAACCGGCCTCGATACTATATTGGAAGGTTTACCGTCAATTGTCGCATAGAATACCGCGGCGGCCCCTTTGGGCAATTTTGCCCCCTGCTTCAGCCGATAGAAAAACGGACCGACCCGGTTTTTACGCGCGCCTGACTGCTTTTCATAACTATAGCGGACCATGCCCTTGCCGATTGCCTCTTTTTTGACATCCGCGACCGGATAACGTAATTCGATCTCTTCCGGAACCTCCGCTACAAGAGCGATTTTTCCTGTTTTCTTAGACCGCATATCACTGTAGTCAAACCAGTTCGGGGCATCGATATTGACCGGAACGTAAAATTTACCGAGTCGCGGCGCCATCAAAATACCGCTGGTAATGAATGGAACATCGGGTGTTTGATATGCCGCGTCAGTTATTTTATTTCCTTCCAGAATAGCGATCTCATCAGTAAAAAGCCAGCCGGAAGAACCGGTAATACGCAAACCGACAAATCTGGCGTCAGCATCAACTTTCAACTTAAAGGGATAGGTAAACGGCACGCCGTCCTCGGATAAATAATAATAACGTTGCCAATCACACTGATTCTTTTCGCCCGGCATCAGCTTATTCATTTCGGATGCTTTGTAAAACTTTTTGCCGTCACGACTGACAAATACCTCAATAGATTTAGGCAAACTCAAGTTAGGCTGAGCCTTTCCACCAAGCAGGCGGACTATCACATCTCCGACTTTCTGCTCTTTTCCTAAATCAATTTTGAAATTGACGCCCTCCCCGGCCGATCCGCGCCAGCCTACCGCGTTTTTCGAGAACCAGATCGCGTCATTAGACCTATCCGCCAGGTTTCCATCCGTCAAGTCGTGCGAGTCGGTATTACCTTTTTTAGTCAAGTGATAATCCGGAGCGGGGGCAAAAACAACTTTTTTCCCGAGAGCCAGATTTTTACCCCGGGATAAATCAACCCAGAGGTCACGGTTTTTTCTGGTTAAAGCATTTGAGGCGGGAAAACGTGTTTTAGGAATTGTAATGCCAGTCTGAATATCAACCGGAGCGGACAAGACCGCATAAGAGTCTTCGCCGTTGACTTCAACCGACGCATAAACAGTACAGCCTTTTCCCTTATATCTGAAGGCCTTATCGGTTACTTGCAATAGAGCGGTAAAAATACCGTCTCCGGCTTTCTCATCACCGGATTTGCCGGAATCGTTCAGGACCGGCTTATCAAGACTGAAACGATAAGGATTAAGACCATTTCCGCAATACAGCTTAACGCTTAGAGGATTGGCAACTTTCTCACCCGGCTGTGCATAGTAACACAGCTTGATCGAGTCACCGACTTTTACTACCCCTGACTTATTGTCTTTCCCTGGGGCTACATCGAATGTCATTCCCTGATATGGAATTCTGACTTCACGTATCAGGTCAACATCAAACCAGCCGCCGGGTTTTGTTCCTTGAGGCCCCAACAGGGTCAAACTCAAAGCAAAAGTGCCATGCTTTCCCTGAAGCGCTTTAAAAGATGTCAAGTCGAAAGTATTCCAGCCGGTAAATAAACGGCCGAGTGAACCGCCATTTGAACTTGCATTTGAAGCGGACCCGAAATGCAGAGGATTTTCACTGAGGCCGCATTTGATCTGCAAATACCGGTAAGGCGGCTTGCTTTTCAAGTCATAAGGAATGTAATGATATATGGTGCCGTACTTTTTCTCACCGGTCTCCCGGATCCGAAGTTTCCCCTGATAATTTTCGGCTGTGGTCCTGATACAGCGCCAGCCATTATGAGGCTTTTCACTGAGCTTCAGCTTAGTAAAGTCCTCCTGCCATAAAATATTTTTAGCAACTTCCGCAGAGGCAAGGCAGCCCCAAGACATTAATAACGTAAAAATAAAACGCATTTATTTTTTAACTCCTGATTATATTTATTTTGAATGAATATTTGTTGTTTACAACCATGGAAAAACATGTATCCGGCATTACGATCAGGGAGACGTTGTGCTATCCCCCATATATCCCTTTGTCATAACCGAACTGCCGGTCCCGATATCATCGAGTTTGCGCGGACGGACATGGCCGTCCAGATAACCGATAGTCCCGTAACCAACCGGGTTAATCCCGTTATGCCTTGCTGCGACATAAAGACCGTAAGCAAGTGAAAAAGTATTATTCATATTATTATCACCGGTAAAAATAGCAATTGTGGGAGATTTTACCTGTGAAACCTTTCGTTTAAAATCGTATGTACCGGCCAGCCTGCAATTAATCCCATAATGAGTATACGTAAAGAAATTCTGACTATATGGGCCAAAGCGAACCGTCTCAGCCGGGCAAACGAATATTTTGTATTTTTTCATCTTTATTGCGCCGTCATCTGCAGAACCAATCGCAAAATTTTCTCCCCCCATGATCATGCTTATTGCGCCAAACCAATATGTTGACGGACTTGTAGACAGCCTCCCCGGAGTGATGTAGTCATCGTTTCCGGCACTGTAAAGCGCGCTTCCCACTCCAATCTGTTTAACGTTATTCACACAGGCAATCTGCTTTGCCTTGTCTCTCGCTTTGTTCAACGCCGGCAGCAACATCGAAGCAAGAATAGCGATAATAGCAATCACAACCAACAACTCGATCAACGTAAAATCCGCTCGTTTCATAACTAAATCTCCTTCTCATTTTTAATTATATAAGTTATGCGAAATAAAAATTTCACCCGATAATTCAAAGTTTACAGTTATCCTCAACTCATAACTCCCCACTCCCAACTCTCCACTACTTAATTAATTTTTGCAACGGATCCTCTAACAATCAATTCCGGTTCAAGTAGAACCCGCTCGTTCGGAAGCTGTGGATTCTCGATCTTTTTTAAAAGCAGATCGACTGCTCTGTGTGCCATACTTTCAAACGGCTTGGCAATGGTTGTAAGCCCGGGATCAAGGTATTCGGCCACCTGCTGGTTGTCATACCCGACAAAACTTATATCATCCGGAATTTTAATTCCCCGTAATTTAAATTGTTCATAAAATACCGGGGCATACGGGTCTCCGGGCAAAACAATTGCAGTCGGCAACTTTTTCAACGAACAAAAATGTTCAACCGCTCTTTTGATGACTTCTGGATGTCCATCCTGCTTAACCTGTTCGGAAAAAACCAGTCCTGTCTCAAAAGGCAAACCGTTGAATGAATAAAAATATGGAATAACGGCTCGACGATAGCTCAAATAATCCAGACGCATGGCATAATCATCAAAAAAACCGATACGACGGTGTCCGCATTGCTTCAAATATCTGAAAACCTTCATCATGCCGGCAACATCATCACTGGCAACCGATGAAATCCCTTCGATGAACTGCAGTTCACGGTTAAGCCCAACTGTCGGTACCGGAACCTGAACATTTCCACATGGAGTATAGATAAGCAGGCAACCGTCATACCCATGAAAAGACAATCTGCCCTGTTTATCATCGGTCACATCATGATAGACAAAATTGCAACCAACATCCCGGCCAATGTTTTCAAGCGAACGCGTCAGCAACTCCGTATGACCATCATAATATCTTCTTCCAAGACATATTATATTTTTTTCACCATGCTGTCGAATTTTCTGTTTGTTGTAAGCCCGCAACATTTCCCAGGCGGCTTCGTGCCGTTTATTGCCGCGACGAAACTTGCCGCTGCGGATACGATATATTGTCGAAACGGATAAACCGGTCTGTTCGGATATGTCATCAAATGTCATGAAAAGCAACTTTCATCAAAGTCTTATCTAATCCCAATGACACTATTTTAGTACGTGGAGAGCATATTGTCAACTCATCACAATAAAAAAATGAAAAGTTTTTAAAAGATAAATGCAATTTTCGGTCATAATTCGGTCATTGTTGTAATCAACCAGTAAAAACGATCAAAAACATCATAATATTAACGATGCCAACGCAGATAAAAAATTCCCAGGACGTGTAAATCCTCATGTAAACTTATTGTTAGAGATGCAATACAACCATAACAATAACAGTTTTTCAAGGTGTTTTTTATTAGGATAAAGACATGATAAAGTGTAAAAAAGTAAGCTCTTGGTTAGATGATTATTAAGGGGGTTGATTATAATTTTCCAGCTTGTAAAATATGGGCAAACCGACAAAACAGATAGTCGGTTCCGTAAAAGAATAGTTGGAGAAAGAAAAATGAAAAACAACCCCGTATTCGAAATCGAAAAAGAAAAAAGGAGTGGACTAATGAGTCTCGTACAAAAAATCAAAGAACTGTTCGGGCAGTCAGAAGTTGAAAGCAAGTCTTTCACACTTATTGAACTGCTGGTCGTAATCGCCATCATAGCAATCCTGGCTGGAATGCTTCTGCCGGCGCTGAATCAGGCCCGTGACAAAGGTCGTCAAGCCGCTTGCGTCGGTAATGAAAAACAAATCGGCGTCGGTTTCATGCTTTATGTAGACGATCACAAAGAATTTTTTCCGCCTGCTTATTTCTATAAAAACGACAGCGGAAGTTCCGGCGGCTATATGCACTGGAGCGGTATGCTCTACACCGGCGGCTATATCAGAGCCTCTAAAGTATATGTCTGTGCATCAAACCGTATTGGCGGTTTCGCGCCGACCAACTTTGACGGTTTCGTCAACGACTGGGGTGAAACGGTTACCGTCCCGAAAGTAGGACAGGTTTCCTACAAAAGCACGACAGACTGTCAAGCGCCGAGAATGTGCTACACCGTAAATGAAATCCTCTGCCCGCGTAAAAAGTTGTCATCTATAACAACGCTTCAGTTGGTAAAACTGTCAAGACTGAAAAACCCTGGAACTGAGATCCTCGTATCTGAGTACACAGATGAAATGTCCTGTATCGTTGACTCCTCAGCAACCGGCGGTGCCAATGCGGTTAAATCACACCGTCCTACCAATGGTATCAGCGATGGCGGCAGCGTTTGGGGTCAGGATGATGCCGGCGCAACAACAAACCCGAAAATGCTGACTGTTTCAGAAGCTGAAGCTGCGCGTGAAACAGCTATCGGCAGCGACGGAGCCAGCGGCCAGCACCACATCGTATACACAAAATGGGATATGCATGGCAAACAGCAGAATTATGCATTTGCCGATGGCCACGTCGCTTCCAAGACTCTGGCTGAAACTCTTGACCCGAATAATTTCATGTGGGGCAAACGCGTATACTGCGTTCCCGGTGAACCTGTAGTTACTGAATAAGGCGGGAGGGTTACCTTCCTGAAATCATCATAGATGATATCATAAACCGGAACTTGCAAGAGTTCCGGTTTTTTTATTGGAAGAACGAGACGCTGATAAGCGGCCGGAATTTTTTCACAACGTCTTTCAAAGGCGTAACCTTACCGATGATCGCAGATTGCGGTTGAGGGCCAAAACTCCTGCTGTCAACCGAAAGCATTCCACCGTCTCCCAGCAGATAGACCTGGCCGGGCGGAACCACTACTTTAATAATTCTGGCATCTGAACGACGCGACAAAACACTTTTACGAATATGTTCCAACTGTTTCGAATCAATCAACATTGCCGGTTCATTATCCGTATTCAACTGATAGATCACATCTCCCGGTAAACCATAAATACGTTTGACATATTTGGAACCATGGAAATTGAATGAAACAATATCGCCCCGGGCAACCGCATGACCGAATCTGCCGTAACGCTGATCCACTACCAATAATTGACCGCTGTGAAGAGTCGGGGTCATAGAGGGGCCGGAAACAACCGCAAGCCGGAAAGGAACAAAGTAAGCGCCGAGAAAAAGGACCATTCCACTTAGAGAAATAATCGCAAGCCGTTTCAAACGGCATCCTTTTAAGTTGAACTTCAACATCTTGCGACCTCCGCTTACAGTTTCGAAACAATCCACTAATAAAAATTTAACACGCTTTACGCAAAAAAGCAATCATGAAGTAAAAAAAGTTTGAAGAAATTACCGGTTAATAAAACTTGAAAATCAGCTCGTTTATGGCATCTTATATAGTTTATGACAGCTCGACAATAAAACGGGAAATGATTAATATGTTATCAGATAGAGATTATATGCACAGAAGACAACGCCCCCGCCGTGGATCGGCATTCGATGATGATCCCTACAGGATTATTTGGTTACTGATTGCCGTGAATGTGGGAGTATTTATCCTGACCAGCCTGGATGAAAGGCTGTCTTCATTGTTATCGCTGACTATTCCGGGCATTCAAAACTTTCAATACTGGAGGTTGATTACCTCTATTTTTGTTCATGGCGGCTTAATGCACCTGCTGTTTAATATGTACGGGGTGTATTTATTCGGGACTCTGGTAACGCCGCATATCGGAACCCGGCGGTTTCTCGGACTGTTTTTTATCAGCGGTATTCTGGGCAACGTCCTGTGGATGCTGGCCAACTGGTCAAATCCCGGTTTTATCTTTCCGTCAACCGGTCAATATTATCCCTACCAGCTGGTCGGCGCCAGCGGCGGCGTTTTCGGCATTATGCTGGCGGCGGCGATGCTCGAACCGCATCGGCAATTTTTACTGCTGATCCCGCCGATTCCGCTTAAATGCCGCACTTTGGTGGTGGTTTACGGGCTTATTGAGGTACTGTTTGCATGGAACGGAAGCAACGATAATATCGCTCATTTAGCTCACCTCGGCGGGATGCTCGGCGGTTACGCTTTTCTTAAGATGTCATGCAATCATTTATTACGCTGGGATATCATGGATATATTCAAATCCAAGCGCCGCGGCGGATATACCCCGCCGCAACGTCCTGCCCCTCCTCCGCCTCCACAGCCTAAAAGCAACAAAACTTATGACTACAACGGCTCCAGAAGCTATGATAATAAAACTTTTACGGTAAACAGCGACAAACCGGTATCCCGCAAGGAACTGGACCGGCTGCTGGATAAAATTTCCTATCATGGCATAAACAGTCTGACCCCGGAAGAACAGGCCACGCTGAAACGAGCCCGGGAACAGATGAAAAACAGGTAAGTTGCAATTTGAAAACCGAGTTATTTGACTACAATCTGCCGCAGGAGTTGATCGCGCAGTATCCGGCCGACCGGCGCGGCGAATCGAGAATGCTGGTACTGGACCGCAATTCCGGCGAAACCGGTATTCATCCTTTTTCAGATATTGTCAACTACCTGAATCCCGGCGACCTGATCGTTTGCAACAATACCCGGGTGATGAACGCAAGGCTCTATGGCCATAAAGGCGGCACAGCCGACGGCGCGAAGATTGAAGCGTTGCTGACCAGCGTCAATCCTTCCGGCAACTGGAAATGCTTGCTCAAACCCGGCAAACGGGTCCGTCCCGGAGTGCGGGTAAAACTGCTGAATCGAGCGGGAGAACTGCTCCCGGAAAACCCGTCCTTTACCGTCCTTGAACATTATGACGACGGTGCGTTCGAAATACAGTTCGACACCTCGGACGCTGAAAAGATGATGGAATACTGCGGTCATGTTCCCCTGCCCCCATATATCAAGCGCGGTGACGAAACCGCCGACTTTGAACGCTACCAGACGATTTTCGCGGAACGTCCGGGCGCTGTTGCCGCCCCGACCGCGGGTCTGCACTTTACCTCTGATGTAATGGATAGGCTTATCGACAAAGGCATTAAATCCACAGCCGTCACCCTGCATGTCGGACCGGGAACCTTCAAACCGGTTGAAGTCGATGACGTCACAGAACACAAGATGCACTCGGAAAACTTTGAACTGTCGGAAGAAACCGCCGATTTGATCAATCAGACCCGCCAGTCGGGAAACCGGGTTGTCGCCATCGGCACCACCACTGTCAGGGTTCTGGAAAGCTGCGCCGCGCCCGACGGTACCGTAACCGCCCGTTCCGGCTGGACTGACATTTTCCTTTATCCGCCGTATAAACCGCGTGCGGTAGATATGCTGCTAACCAATTTCCATCTACCAAAAAGTACTCTATTGATGTTAGTCAGCACCTTTGCGAGCCGGGAACACGTTATGGCCGCTTACAAGCAGGCCGCCGCGGCAAAAATGCGCTTTTACAGCTACGGAGACTGTATGCTTTTAAAGATATGACCAGTCCGTGTCAGTCCGTGTTGTCCCTAAAAAAACAGAAAGAGTAAAGCCCGATGGCAACCAAAACCGAGAAAAGCTGGATACTTTACGACGTCGCCAACTCGGCTTACGTTCTGGTGGTGGTTACCGCCATCATGCCGGTATTTTTCCTGGATTATGCCGCTAAAGGCTTGAGCGATGCGGACAAGGCTTTATGGTGGGGAACCGCCAATTCTCTTTCCTCCATATTAGTGGCAATTGCGGCTCCCGTACTTGGGGCGTTTGCCGACCTCCCGGGCAATAAAACAAAATTTCTCAAAGGCTTTGTCATGTGCGGCGCGCTGACGACGCTGCTGCTTCCGATCATTCAGTCCGGACAATGGGTTTTCGCGATTGTCCTGTTTACGGTTGGCACCGGAGCGTATTCCTGTGCCAATGTCTGTTATGATTCATTGCTGATCGACGTCGCCAAACCGGAGCGCATGGACCGGGTATCGAGTCTGGGCTACGCCTGGGGCTATATCGGCAGCTGCGTCCCGTTTGTCGCGATCATGCTTGCATTTATGTTTGTGCCGGAATCTTACGGGATCGAAGTTACAAAAGGCGCTTTCATCCTTACCGGAGTCTGGTGGTTTGCCTTTTCGATTCCGATATTTCTTTTCGTCAAACAAAAATACAATGTCCGGCCTGAAGGACAAATTGTCGCGACTGCTTTTCGCTCCCTCGGCAAAACAATCCGGGATATCGCCGGCAACCGCTCGTTATTGTTATTTATCTTAGCCTATTTTCTTTACATCGACGGCTGTGATACGATTATCCGCATGGCCACCCTGTTCGGCGGCAGCGTCGGCTTGAAGACAAAAGACATGATGCTCGTCCTGCTGGCGGTTCAGATCGTCGCCTTTCCCGGCGCACTGCTTTATGGTTACCTGGCGGACAAATTTTCGGCCCGAAAAATGATCCTGGCCGCAATCGGGGTATACTGCCTGATCGTGCTGATCGGTTTTGCGATGCCGCGTTTTGAAGATCCGGCAGTCAGACTCGGTTTATTCTGGCTTATCGCCATGCTGACCGCATCGTCACAAGGCGGCATCCAGGCACTGAGCCGTTCGATGTTCGGTCGGATGATCCCCCGCGAAAGAGCCGCCGAATATTTCGGTTTTTATAATATCTTCGGCAAATTTGCCGCCATCATCGGCCCGTTCCTGCTTGGTATATCTGTCAAACTGACCGGCAGCTGGGGCGACGGCATCCTTGTCCTGCTGACCCTCTTCATCGGCGGCGCGGCCCTGCTGGTCTGCTCCGGCCGTTCAAGCCGGAGCAGCGGAAATAATTAAGGCTGTCTTACCGGTTCCCATTCTCCGCCTGGCAGTATACGCTCAATTTGCCGGGTTTGCGGAGCTCGCTGAAGCAGCCGCGGCCCTGAAAAAATAAATGAAGGATATATTAAACCGCCCGTTCCTATTTCCGAATTACCAAAACGCTGAACCTGAATCGCTAACAGGTTTTGACCGGGTTTAACAAGGCCGGCGAGGTCGAATGTGAAAGGACGCGCAAACCCCTGCCCCGTACCGATATAACGACCGTTGCACCATACCCGGACAATTGAATCGGCACCTCCGACAAACAGCCCCATCGGCTTATCCTTAAGGGAAGCAGCAACGGGGATACGGACCCGATACCAGACCGAACCGGAACGGTAGCCCATCAACCCTTGAGCATCCCACGTGGAACTGTAGGTATGGGTGGTCAGATAGTCCCGGTCATTGACCTCTGGCCTGGCAAATCCCATACTCCGGCCGCAGGAATTTGAGTCAAAAGCGGTCTTCATCTTATCCGGCAGTGAACAGACAATTTTATAGTCTCCACTGGAATATTTAGCCGCGGCATCGACAAACGGTTTGAAAAAACGATCCAGATAACGCGTCGCGCTGCGACATACGAGGTTGGCGTCAATCTCTTCATAGCGCTTTAATTCGCTTTTCATAAATTCAAAGTGTCGCTTTGCGGCAACAAAATCAAATTGACAATAAGCATTTCGAAATTCAAGGAAATGTTTCAGCATCTCGACCGGGAAGCGCGCAAACTCTATTCTCCGTTTCTGTTCGGTGGTTTCAGCCGCCGCCAACGCCTTTTTAAAGAGAGCGAAAGCCCGGTTCAGAAAATCCTGTCCGTAAATCAACGGGAACGCGTGGTAAGATCCGGCCTCCTGTCCGCTTTCACTCTGTTGTTTCACCAGCATCAAATAATATTGTTCAACAAACGGCGCACCTTTGCCAAAAGCGTTTTGACAGTAACGTTTCAAAACCTGCCGCCACGACTGATTGACGTTCCAGGTAAGTTCGGCCTCGAGATAATCCGATGGGCCGAGAACCGCCCAGGCCTTTGAATATTCATTATAAAAACCGATTACCCCAAGTTTTTTATAATACGGAATATCCTCGCCCCATATCTTCAATTTTGTATAAGGCAGGAAATTTTCCGCCAGATTCCAGTTATAGCCCCGAAAGAACAACGGATTTCCCTGCTCCTGATGCAGTCTTCCCCATTGTTTGATGATCTCCCCGTAATAAGTACGGGTTTTACTGCATTTATCCTGCAAACAGTGAAAGCGCGAATAGGTAATATCCGCCAGCACGACCAGAACCCGTTTATCCGGTTTATAACGCATCGGGAAATCCGCGTGAACACTGTAGAGATAGAATCCGAGATAGAGGTTGGGAAACTGCTTTCCGAGTTTTTTAATAAGCTGATTTGCCAGCAATACCTGCAAATCGGTCACGTCGGGTTCTCCGCTCATCGGGTCGATACGGCCGGAACCGGCAATCATACTTTCCGACGACTGAGAAAAACCGCCCCCGTCGGCCGGGCCAATGCTGAGGCAAACGGTTTTGTCTTTCGACCAGTTATTTTTTTTGAACGTATTCCGAATGTAATCGGCAAAGATCTCGATTACCTCCTGACTGGTGCTTTCAAGCTGCGGACCTTTACGGACCATTGTTCCGTCCGGCTGCCGGACCAGAGCCAGCATTTCCGGATGTTTGTCAAACTGTTTTCTGTAAAGCCTGATCAGCTTATCCCAGGTATGGCCTCCAACCATCATCAGCGGATGCCAATTGCGAACAACCTGCTGTTTGTGGCGCAGTTTCCACTGTTTAAACTCAAGCCGGCTCTGTACAGTCATGGCTCTTCTTCCGCCGGAATACCAGGGACTCCTAACCGCAAAAGATGGTGTTTCCTCAAAATCAAGTTCAGTGATCGTCACAGTTGATTTTCGGGGAACAACCTCGCCGTTGACACCAGGCATGACCCAGTCACAGCCGAGTCGGGAAAGCAATTCATAGACCCCGTATGAAACCCCGACCGGACTATCTCCGCCGATCAGCAGCATTCCCTGACTGGTCTTCAGTCGAAAAGCTTCGCCCAGTTCACTTTTCAGAGTCGGTTCAGCTCCCAGTTTGTTCGCGAGCGAACCGATAACTACCGCCGGAAATTTGATTTTTTTCGGATCATCGACAATGACAATCTCCAGTTCAGCTCCACTCATTTTTTTCAAGTGATAATTCAAGTCTCTAACCGCGATCGCCAGTAAACGCTGCTGCTGTTTTTTCAGCGGCAATCGGTCAAAAGCGGCATCGGGAAGCGCGCGGTCTTTATCGAGCGATTCCAGATAAATCTTCGCAACCGGTTTATTTTCCCTGACAATATCAATCCCCGCGCGGGAACTGAGACTCATTATTATCGTAGTAAACAATAAAAACAGTTTGATCATTATAAATTCTTCTTATATTCAGTAGTTTCAATTATGTTAAAGATTGTCTTTTTTGACAACTTCCTCAGGCAGCAGCAAACTGGCTTTCTCAAGGGCAACAAAAGGAGGAGTTGTCATCAAATCGATACGACCTGAAATACTCTGCAATGTCCATATTTTTCCGTCTGAACCAGACGAAACCGGCACCGAGTGATAACCCAAAGTATTCTTGAAAGTAAATACCTTTTTCCCGTCAGGAGCCACAATATAACCGCGCCTTATATTACAATACAATCCAAGTTTCTTTGTCCCTTTTGGAATATAAAACACAAAGGTTCCGGACAGTAAAAGCGGACTTTTCAAGGTCATCACAGCCCCTTTACTCCATCCGATCCGGGTCATATCGTGTCCGTCGCTGATGACAATCTTGTGCAGGCCGATCTGCTTAGGCTGTAACGTGACATATCTGGTCTTGCCGTCAGGCGGCACGCTTGTATCCGTCTGGACCAAACTCTCACGAGTACCGTCATCCGATGCCCCGCCTATTTTGTAAAAATTGATCTTAACATTGCCCCGGTCACGGTAATGCTTGATAAGCCCGCCGGTCACAGATAGTTTGATCGGCTTCAGTTCCTTGTCAGCCCAGGTGTAATAAGTAACCGTACCGCGGCGGCGGAGAGAAAGTTCTTTCCCCGATGAAGCCTGTTTTCCGAATGACGGCACCAGGATAAGATCATCGGAGAAACTTACCGGTTTAAAGTCAATCAACTTATTGTCCTTGATCCCGGCAGTTATGAATTGCTCTATTTCTTCCGGCGAACACGTATTATCCTGATTCCAGTCTATTTCTACCTTTTTGGGCAACTGCCTGGTCATTCGACGCTGGACGGCCAATGAATGGACCATTCTTGACTGCTTTATTCTGACGGTAAAACGCATCATTTTTTCCAATGCCGCATTTCTTGTTTTAGCGGAAGCATTTAAATAATCCATCAGCAATTCACAATACCTGGTATACAGCACCAGGTCATCGAGCCGCGCCAGGATTTCCGGCTTGCCGGCAGCTTCCTCCCTGGCTTTTTTCAACAACCGGTACATCCGACCGACCAGGTCAGGACAAAGCCTGGGCTTGCCGGAACCGTCGATCAGCTCATAAAATTTCCCCATTGTCCCGGCAGCCGGTCCAAAACAGTTTCGCAAAAAATCTCTCTTGTAGTTTTCCACCTTTTCCGCATTTTCAATATTCCACAAAATACGTTGAGCAATATAATAACCAAGTCCGCCCGGACCCCAGTCATCGGAAGCCTCCGCCGTCAGATAACGCGCGCCGTCCCGGTAGAAATCCGGGATTGTTTTTTTGAGAGCAACAAGGTTGCTTCCCGTGGATCTGCCGGGAGCGTTGTATGACCATATATACACGTCGTAGTATTCACGAATCCCAAGCGTCGCTTTCTTTTTTCGCCAACCGCTGATAATGTCGTTCAGGGAATAGCCGCCACGGATAAATGAAGTGGCCACATTTATTACCACATTCGGATGCACATCCATACTTGGAGGCGGGGAATGCTGATTATAGGCGTACATGCCGATTCTTTTACCTTTAAATTGCTTACTGACGGCTTCAGCCACCGTATTTGCCAACAATAAAGCCCGGTCGGACGGAGAACCGATCTTAGCGCATTCCGTACATTCGCACCAGCCGCCGCCGTCGCTCGGGTCCATTGAAAAACTTTCAAGTCCGGGATTTTGCTGAAAAGTTTTCACGGCATAATCCACTACCAGTTTTCGCAATTCAGGATTCGCCACGCAGAACTTGACACAGGACTTGGACAACTTACGCTTACCATCAATCAGCGCATAATATTCGGGATGCGCGGCAAAGGCTTCTTGGTTTTTTCGGATAATATTATCATAGGCGTGACCGGTACGCAGCTTATAGCCGTCTCCGCCATTGGCCTCGTCCCAATTGGTCTTGGCCTCCCGGAATTCCGGCCTGTTGCCATATCCCGGCCAAATGCGACGGGTGTAATAGTCTGGACACTCGCGGATATGCGCGCCAAATTCCAATTGCTTTTTCTTCGGGATAATTTCCCACTTCTTCATCGGAAAATATCTGCGGTAACCCAAACGACGCAGCAGATCGTAGACCGCGTATGTCACTGCCGCCGGAGTTGCCCCTATAACGTAAATACCTTTAGCGTGAGATTTGATTTCATATCCCTGACTTTGTCCCGGATCAATAATATTGAAATCAGGTTTGAACGGCATATCCGGGAAGTCATTGATTGTCCCAACCGCAATTCCGGTCTTGCCGTTACCATTTTTCAACTCAAAATCGCAGCCGCCTATATCTCCCATATATCGCGCCAGAACTTCGGCCGCCTTTCTGACGTCCGGAGACGCCTGGGCCGCAACAATTACCGGATAATGCGCCTTCCCGTCAGACGCGATAATCACTCCGGGGGATGTTTTCTCAACATGTTCTCCCGCAAAACTCCAACCGCTTACAAACAAAACTGTCAGCAGCAAAACAATTTTTAGACGAACCTCTACCATAATTTCTCTCATTATATCAATTTATTTCCTGTAAAATTCATGTTAAGCTTGATGTATATCCGTGTTACAATTACCAATATATTCTTGCTCCGAGATAATAATAATGGACATAACCCTTAAAACTGGTTCTTCTGGTCCACTTCACATGTCCATCCATAAAAACGCTGTTGGCTCCGTCAATGTGCGACATTAAAAACGGAGTGGAAGTCAGTCCGTAAGTAATGATCAAAGCGTCTTCGGAAGCAATATCTCCTCCCATTGGCTGTTTTGAAGGTTTTGCCACATATTTACCTTCAACAGTTCTTCCCAGCATATTTAAATTTGGACATTGAACTCGTGTCTGACTGGTCGTTGTTGAAGTTTGGACATTCCAGCCAAACCAGTCGCTGGAAGTTCTGGTCCCGGTTCCATAAGACAGGAGATAACTGGAGTATATCCGTGTACTGGTGACCCGGCCGGCCCGATATGAGGGATGGGTTAAAAACGGCGGCTTCACTCCGGGACAAACTAAATTTTTTGCTTCAGAAGCACCGGCCGTGATCAGGTATCCCTGCATCACATCCGGATTGTAGACATGTCCGGAGCCGTGTACCGTTTCTGACGGCCCCTGCCCGTCAAAGTCATCACCGTACTGCAAAAGCGCTATCGCGAACTGCTTCAGATTACTCTGGCATGATGCTCTCCTGGCAGCCTGGCGCGCCTTATTCAATGAAGGAAGCAACATACTGGCAAGAATTGCAATGATAGCAATTACAACAAGAAGCTCAATTAATGTAAAAGATTTTTCGTGCATATTTTTCTCCATTTCAGGTGTTAAAGTTTAATCTTTATCGCATAAAGTGAAAATTTATTATTATAGCTATTTCTCCTTTCACTTTTTTATTTTGTCGATTTTTTCATATTGATTTTTTATTTATATTCGCCGATTCTCTTGGAATGTAATGGCATGACACCTTTTTATGCTCGATTTCAGATTCAGGATGATTGATTCGTCTCATGAGCATTTTATAGATCAAGTCAGCAACAAGGTCCCTGTCTTGATCTATGGAGGCAATCGGCGGGGAACAAAATGGACTCATAGTCTCATTATTGCAACCAATAACCGCCACATCACCCGGAACTTGCAAGCCGAAAGCCTGAAGACAGGAACAAATCTGCGCCGCGGCGACATCATTGCCGGCAAAAACCGCATCAGGAATCTTTCCTGCGGCAAGCCTGTCATAAAGCGCGTCATAATAATTGGCAAAAGCCGGTTTTGACGGATAGGTTGAAGTCTCAACCAGACATTCGCGTTCTTTAATCCCAAATTCAGCAAAACCGGCAAGACAGGCCTGAGTTTCCCATTGATCCTGTCTTCCCACAAAAACAATATCACGACAACCGCTTTTCAATAATTCCCCTGTAATTTCCCTGTAAGCCGGCTGCAATTGCAAAGTACACATACTGTACGGAATATTATTGTCACAAGGCCCCTTGGAGTATAACACCACATTATTCAAATGGCTTAGCAAATGCATCAACCTTGCGTCTTCCTTGTAATGTTCGCGCCACTCCAGAATCACCCCGGTAACTTTGCGGCCGCAAAAATCCTGAAGGCCGGATCTGACAATTTCCGTGTCCCCGAGACTGTCGGCAATGAACGATACATAATTTGCCTGCATCAGTGCCAGTGATAACGGCCTGACCAGACCGTTGCCAAAAGGATTTGACATCAGAATACCGATACTCATTGTAGGGGCGCCGCGCAATCCTCTGGCATTGTAGTTAGGTATAAAGTTTAACTCGTTCGCAACTTCAATAATCCGTTTTCTGGTTTTTTCAGCTATCAAAGCGTTTCTTTGAAAAGCCCGGGTAACCGTCATGGTACTAACGCCCGCTTCACGCGCCACATCCCGAATTGTTGCGTATGCATCTTTAACCACTGCTGTTCTCCATATAAATTATAATGTTCACGTTAACATTAATTATACTGTGTTATATTTAAAAAGTCAACAGGGAATTTTATAAATTTCAAAAAAATGTTCACGTCAACATTAAACAAGACAACGGTGCTGGAAAGTTACAATTTTATTGTGTGTGACTATTAAAACGCCTGGAATTCAATCTCAAACTCATAGAGTACCCGTGCATCTTAATCATCCAACCTTGCCAAATGCGGAGTCTTGTCTTCTTCGTAACAATAAACTACCTCGATGCAAGCATACGAGGTATTGGAAGCGCTTTTGGAAAAAGCTTAGCAAAAATATTATTTTTCAAAAACGCCCCGAGGGGCTGGGTATTAAACCAAATATACTAAACTTCCGCTTCCGTAAGGAGCCTGAGCGACTGGAGTTTGAAGCGGTACTGACGCCGTCCGTCGTACGGACAATAAAAAGGTTGAATTTTCTCATTAATTTTCTGGAAAAATACTGAAAAGCATGGTATTTTCTACTCTTTTGGAGTCCCATTGTATTTTTAACATCTAACGGAGTGTAAACATGAGTGTTCCTTTCAAGATCGATCTGAATGGTAAAACCGCAGTTGTAACCGGAGGCGGCGGCGTCCTGTGCAGTACTATGGCAAAGGCCCTGGCCGAATGCGGAGCTAAAGTTGCAATTCTCGATCTGCGTGAAGAAAATGCCAAAAAAGTCGCTGACGAAATCAACGCAGCCGGCGGCACCGCCATCGGCCTGGCGGCTAACGTACTCGAACTCGACAGCCTGAAAGCCGCGGAAAAACAGGTCGTCGAACAATTCGGTCCCTGTAATATCCTGATCAACGGCGCCGGCGGCAACCACCCGAAAGGCACCACCAGTAAAGAATATTTGACTCTTGACGACATGAAAAACAAAGCTGAAGGCCTGACCACTTTCTTCGATCTTGATCCGCAAGGCATCAGTTTTGTCTTCAACTTGAACTTTCTCGGCACCCTGCTGCCGTCGCAGGTCTTTTGCGGCAGCATGGTCGAAAACGGCGGCGGCACCGTCATCAATATCTCATCAATGAACGCCTTCACCCCGCTGACCAAGATCCCGGCCTACAGCGGCGCCAAAGCGGCAATCAGCAACTTCACCCGCTGGATGGCTGTACACATGTCTAAAGTCGACGTTCGCGTTAACGCCATCGCTCCAGGATTTTTCCTGACCGATCAGAATCGCGCCCTCCTCACTAATGAAGACGGCTCTCTGACCCCTCGCGGCAATACCATTATAGCGCATACCCCAATGGGCAAATTCGGAACTCCGGAAGATCTCCTCGGCACTCTGCTGTGGCTGGTTGATGACGGCGCATCCGGTTTTGTCAACGGCACCGTTGTCGCGGTCGACGGCGCGTTCTCAGCATTCTCAGGCGTATAACTGCCTATGAGTGGAAATGGATACAGCGCAGCTCTTGATTTTTCCGGACCGGAAGCCGCTTTCGCGGTCGCCGATCCGGCTGGAAGCATCATTATCAATGCATACAGTCCAATGCGGGGACGCGATTCATCGTCGCTGTCCCCGTGGATGCTTGGCCTGCTTCATGAAGAAAATCTTGAGCTAACCGATATTTCCCGCTGGACAGTTGGTTCCGGGCCGGGCAGCTTTACCGGCCTGCGCCTGGCGGCTGCCTTTGTGTCCGGCCTTACGTTCAACCGGGAAAATGTTGTCTGCCGCTGTGTCCCGACCGCTCAAGTTATCGCTGAAGCAGCTCTTCCCCAACCGGGCGACCGGATTGCCGTTCTCCACGATGGACGCAATCAGGAACTTTTACTGTTCGGCACCGTTTGCGGAGATGACGGACATTGCCGGCCAACCGATGACGTCCGGGTCCTGAACGCCGACAGCCCCAGGCCGGATGAATATGACCGGTTCGCAGCCCCGGAAAGAGATTTGGCGGCAATCGAGCAATATCTCGGAAGTAATATTATTGAAAAAACAACACCTGTTCCTCACCCGCCTGTTGATCGATTACTGTCCGCACCGGGAGAATGGAATAACGACCTTACCCAACTTGTTTATATCAGACCAGCGGCTTTTGTCAAACCAAAATTTTAAGGGAGGAATATCATGGATAACCAGGAAACTGTTGATGAAAAGAAAAAAATGAGCCGCAGAACAAAAATCGTCCTGGGCGTACTTATGGGCCTGATAGTCATAATCGTCATCAGCGTCTCTATTATCAGTGCTATGGTCCTGGGACCGGCAGAAAAATTCGACACTCCGGAATTGACCGAAGATGCCAGAGGGCGCTGTGTGGAACTTTTTAATAAAATAATGACCAAAGCCGGCCAATCCCAGCCGGGTCAGGTTTCCGAAATAACCCTTTCCCCGGCTGATGTCAATGCCGTCATCGCCACCATCGGCAATGTCGATAATTTCAATAAAGTTGTTTTCGGCGGTAAGCGCGATACCAGCAAGATTAACTACAAAGCAGGTTACAGCAAAGGCAAGTTTGATGTTACCTATGTCGCCAAAACCAAGATTAGAACTCCATTCGGATCGCACGTGAAAATAGCTTTCTCGTGTACGCCTGCAATGAATCCGGCCAGTGAACACATTACAGTCCACAGCGCCTCTCTGGGACAACTGAGTATCCCGGCAAAAAGGGTCGAATCAGATTTCAATAATGAGCTTGAAAGACGCAAAAGTACAAAATATTATAAATTGGTGCGGCAGATCATCATCAAGACCAATATTAACGATGACTACTCTATCACCATCACCTATTATCCCTATCAGTTCCGGAAAATGTTGACAGGGCAGTCTTTACAAAGTTTGATCTAATCCGATTTATTGAATTTTTATAATTGGCAAGCCTTTTCCTGCCAGCCGTTTTCATACCTGTATAATGTTTACAATATTGGTAATATACCATCTTACCACATCACGATGCTTCACGGCATTGGGAATGACCTTCTCCTCGGTCTGAAAATAATTCGAAAAAAAATTAATTCAGCACTTGATATTTATCTATATAAAGTTAATTTACTAACCGCAATCCACTATATATAGTGCAATAAGAGGCAATACAACACTATATATAATGTATCACGCAGATTATTAACTATTTACATTTATTAACCATTAACTGGTCATAAAGGCCGGTAAAAAGCCTGTAGAGAGAGAAGGAGATTATAATGCCCGACAACGGTAGCACTTACAACATTTCAACCGACATCTGGAACCGTAAATACCGTTACAAAGGGGGCGAAGAATTTCCTGAAGACAAAACACTGGACGACACCATGCTGCGCGTTGCCAAGGCCTGTGCCGCCGCGGAAAAAGACAGCGAAAAATGGGAACAGGAATTTGGCGACATCCTCCGCAATTTCGAATTTATTCCCGGTGGACGGATCATCGCAAACCTGGGTACTTCACGTGATCAAGTGACCATGTTCAACTGTTATGTCATGAATAAGATCGAAGATTCGATCGAGGGCATTTTCGATACTGTCAAAGAATCCGCGATGACCCAGAAGCAAGGCGGAGGAGTCGGCTTTGACTTCTCAACTATCCGGCCCGAAGGTTCACATATTCAGGGCTGTGGAGCCCAGTCATCCGGACCATTAAGCTTCATGCAGGTGCTTGATTCAACCTGCCGGACCATCATGAGTGCCGGGCAGCGGCGCGGTGCCCAGATGGGAGTTATGCGCTGTGACCATCCCGACATCGAAAAATTCATCTCGGCCAAACGTAAAAATGAACAACTGAAAATGTTCAATCTGTCAGTCGCCATTACTAAAGATTTTATGGAGGCGGTTAAGAATAACGCGGACTGGGAACTGAAATTCAACGGCGAGGTTCACAAAACAGTCAAAGCGGCTGATCTCTGGACCCAAATCATGCGCTCAACCTACGACTATGCCGAACCTGGTTTCCTGTTGATTGACAAGATCAACGAAATGAACAATCTTCATTACTGTGAAGAAATCACCGCCACCAACCCCTGCGGCGAACAGCCCCTGCCCCCGTATGGAGCGTGCCTCCTGGGATCGGCCAACCTGACCCGGTTCGTCAATAAACCGTTTACCAACAAAGCTGAATTCAATTTCAAGCGTTTGGAAGAAGTAATCACCATTGCGGTCAGACTGCTTGACAATGTTATCGAGCTCAGCAATTACCCTCTCGAGGCCCAAAGACTTGAAGCCAAATCTAAGCGCCGTATGGGTATCGGAATCACCGGCCTGGCCGACGCTTTCATTTTCATGGGCATTAAATACGGTTCTAAAGAATCAGTAAAAATGGCGGAAGAAATCATGCAAACAATTTCCCATGCCGCCTACCGGTCAAGCATTGAACTGGCCAAAGAAAAGGGAGTCTTTGAAAAGTTTGACACCGATAAATACCTTAAAGGGCAATTCGTCAAAAAGATGCCGAAAGATATTCGGGATGGTATTAAAGAAAATGGAATCCGCAATTCACATTTGACCTCAATCGCGCCAACCGGAACAATCAGCCTGTTGGCTGGCAACGTTTCCAGTGGACTCGAGCCGGTATTTGCTTTCCACTATACCAGGACCATCCGTAACACCCACGAAGACGACGTTACCAAAGTTGAAATTTCCGACTACGCCTATGATCTCTATTGTAAATTCATGAATATCTCGTCAATCGATGATAAAGATCTGCCGGAATACTTTGTCTGTTCCAATGATATCAGTCCAGTTGAGCACCTTGAAATTCAAGCCGCCCTGCAGAAGCATGTCGACAGTTCCATCTCTAAAACCATAAATATCCCCTCCGACTATCCTTTCAAGGATTTTGAGGACATTTATATGAGAGCTTACGAAAAAGGTCTTAAAGGCTGTACCACATTCCGTCCTTCGGAGTACATTACCGGTGTCCTGGTTCGTAATGAAGACAACAAAGACAAAAAGAAAAAAGAAACTCCTGTTGCAACAAAACTTGGCAACGGTGTCCCCAAAAGACCTGAAGAACTTGAAGGCACCACCTATAAATTGAAAACTCCGTTGTCACCTGATGCGTTTTATGTCACAATCAATGACCTGATTGAGAATGGAGAGCGCCGTCCTTATGAACTTTTCATCAATACCAAAAACCTCCAGCATTTCAGTTGGATTGTAGCAATCACCCGTCTTATTTCAGCGGTTTTCCGCCATGATCCCAAACCAACTTTCCTGGTTGATGAACTGAAAAGCATTTATGATCCAAATGGCGGTTATTTCAAGAAAGGCAAATATATGCCGTCTCTGGCGGCTGAAATAGGTTATGTGGTTGAACAGCACTTAGAGAAAATCGGCATTACCGGCAGTAAGCCGAAAATCAAATCAAACGCCACAGTTACCGAAGTTGACAAGAATAAATCAGGCTCAAATAAAATGATCTGTCCACAGTGTAATGAACGTGAATTGATAAATCAGGAAAACTGTTTAAAATGCCTTGCCTGTTCATACAGCAAGTGCAGTTGATAGCGTTACAATTAACTGATCTGCTCATCAAGGGGATGCTCTTAACGCATCCCTTTTTTCATCCCTATATTCATTCAAGTAATTTTCGGAAGCAGTAGATTGCGGCGCCTTTCGGGTCGAGGCCGCGGCTGAGTTGTTTGTTTTCCACTCGATCAGGATTATCGAACTTGCAAGCCATTTCGTGGATGAAGAGTTTTGAACCTAATATCGCTCCGTCGGTGAAGTGTCGGGTCCGCCTCAAGAAGCGGACCGGCATCGATTCTTTGCGGCGCGCGGTCTGGTCCTCTGCGGCTATTCCGGACGCGTTCGCGCCGCGTTCGGCCGCGATAATTCTAGTCAGGGAACACTTGAACTCCGTATAATAATCAGCGTCGCTCCAGCTCGAAGTGTCGGTATAATCGATCAATTTTTTGTAGTGTTTGATGAAGTTGGCGTGGTACTGGTGTTTGCCGCTGCCGTTGTAGCGTCCCCAGGTGGTGAACCGGTAATCGGCCGGGTTTTCGGTCAATTTTGCCCGGACCGGGTTGAGTTCGACGTATTGCAGACAGGCTTCGAGGGCGTCGGCGCCTTCGAGGATGACGCTTTTGAAACGGTCGGCCCAGAGGCGGCCGATGTGACCATATGTTCGGTTGAAAACCACCGAAAAACGCTGTTGGTAAGCTCGCATAAAATAACTTATATCGATCATTTTCGCGCCGGTTTCGCGGCAGATTTTTTTGTGTTTGGGGTCAATAAACGGCATTTTTTTCATCGCGTAGGTCAAATCGCCCTCCATCGACTTGTAATAAGCGTTGTGGCGGGCGGCTATTTCAGCCTCGGAAGGCAGTTCGTTTTTGCCGGGAGCGTAGACCACCAGGTGGAAATGATTGCCCATCCAGGCGGCGGAAATGACCTCGATCAGGAAGTATTGCGTGAGATTTTGCAGCAACGTAAAGCCGTACTCGCGGTCGACTCCCGAAAACGGCAGGTCGCCTTTGTAGCCCGAGACCCGGTTCATCAGGTGGTAATAGCAGCCCCGGCCCGCAATTTTCATTCGTTTCATGGTGTCCTCCTGTTAGGTTTATGAGTTACAATAATGCCGGTTTCGAGATTGTCAAATAAAAATTACATGGTAATTAAAAATAAAATTAAAGATAACTTGAAATACTTACAAAATGACGCTATTATAATTGCATAATAATAACTAATTAGAGGAATAATGATGAATACGACCCAACTTGCTTCTCTTGTGCTTTTATGTTTTCTTTCCACAATGAACGCATTGGAAATAAAAGTAATAAATAATAATTGGACTGCATCCACTGATACATATCAGGCATCGTCAAAGAATGGGTACCTTAACAGTTTAAAAACAGATGAAAAAGAATTTCTTGCTCAAGATAAAATACCAGGCGGAAGCTATCTTTGCCATGGAACCATACCCCCTTTGAAAAATATAAAAATGATCGGTAAGAATATCATCATCGGAGAAAATGAATTTGGTTCGGTTGAATATAAATTCACAGAAAATGATCTATCTTGCACATTTAATAATAAATTTAACAAAACGGTAGCCTTCTATTTTATTTTGAATCAAAATATTAATACTGTAATCGTCAATGGTTCCGGAATGCTGGAAGTACCGGCAAAAACCGGCGGTAATAGCTTTAAATGGATTCACGGACAAAGTTCAATGGAGTTTCAAGGAAAGGCAAGTATTTGGGGGCCATGGAAAGGATTCCAGGTCTATCAGATCAAACCCAAACCGGGAACATCCAAAACTATAAAGATTATCCCGGGAAAAGTAATGGATACTGCAAGTTTCAATAAACAGACAAAAACAACGGGGCAAATTACTACCTTCGACTACCTTGCAACAAAAAAAAGCAAGCAAATACCGCTTTGTATGATTGGCGACAGTATCACCTGGGCAGGCAATGGCGACTATTGGCGTAAGGCTCTTTTGAAAAGAATGCCGAATCTGGCTTTTATCGGAACACATTCGGCAAAGTATGGATTCAGTCATGCAGGCGAAGGCGGCGACAGCACCGGGCGTGTCCTCAATAGAATTAAATATATTCCGGATTGCCCATATTACAGCCTGTTGATCGGAACAAATAACAACAGTGTAAAAACTAAGGACAAAATCAAGACTCAAGCTGAAAAGACCGCAGAAAACATCATCAAAATAGTCAATGCATTATGCGAGAAAAAAAGCGTTAAAAAAGTTTTTCTATCTTCACTGCTGCCATGTTTTACCAAAAATCCACTGCGTGACGAGTGCAACAGCGAAACCAATAAAATACTCAGAGCTAAGTTCGCCAAGGCGTTCCCGACAGGGAAAGTAGAGTGGATTGAATACGAAGAACCTCTGCGTAAAATCAAAGGATGGGAACAAAAAATTTTATTGCATCCGACTCCGGAAGGCTATGATCTGATAGCTGATATTATGACCAAAGCTATCACAAATGCTCTAAATGTTAAACCAGGAGAAAGGATGGTCAAGCCAGACAAAACCGGGGTGAGAATAGTCAATCTAATGGACAAGAACCTCACCACGGTTTGTCCATTAATCGCCGGCTGGTACACTCTTTCCTTCAAGGTGGATTCTACATTAGACACCAATCCTCAAGTTATTTTACAAGGAGTGGACCCCGATAAAAAATTACCATTCAAATTAGTCATTCCAATAAAAGGGACCGGCAAAGTCGTCAAAAACTTTTTCACAAAATATGAACGCTATAATTATTCCCGGGATTATTTGAAGCTGATCCCGGTAAATTGTAAGGTTTCCGAAATTCTTTTAGAAAAATCGCGTCCATCAATGAAAGCATCCAGCTACGGCAAAGGAAGCTATATTGATACAGCATCCCCGACAATGCCGGGTGAACTGCTGGAATATGCTAAATAATAAGTATCATTTCTCATTTCTCAAGCTTTGCTTCAGTCATAATTTTCGGCAAAATGATTATAGCGCAGCGACATATTTCCACTTGATACCTTAAGCTGTCCATCGAACTCATCCAATTCGGGATTTTCAATCGAAGCAACGGCATATTCCGGCAATATCTCAGTCGCTAAAGCCAGTTTTATACAAGTCGATTCATCAATCAGTAAATCAGTTTCAGTGCCTTCATATAACACTGCTTCCAGATAAACACAGTCGTCATGGCTGCCGGAACGCCATTTAACGGAGTTACCATTGAATTCTCCAGGCAACGTTTTGATGACGGCTTTCCAATTGCCGCATTTGAGTTCAGATGCATTATTTATGACCGTGCCTTTTCCGGTCAACTCAAAACGCAGTAATAAACTATTCATTTTAAAAATACCGTTTTCGGGTTTATCAAGATGAATATGAAA
Source organism: Victivallales bacterium (assembly GCA_963678305.2). Classification (GTDB taxonomy): domain Bacteria; phylum Verrucomicrobiota; class Lentisphaeria; order Victivallales; family Victivallaceae. The sequence continues at coordinate 259,544 of CAXXVV010000006.1, read as the reverse complement.
ATCTCCGCGGTCAACAAAGAAATTGATTCCGGTAATAACTTTATTCTTTTCCTGAATATTATGCAATCCCCCGGAAGAAAAATCTTTACCGTCTTTAAGCATTCTCAGACGCAATACGGCGGGGTTTCCGGCCTCATCCAGCCAATATCCGATTAAAGGTCTGCGCTGAGTCCAGAAACATTCACGGTTTATGCTGCCAAGGGTAACTTCTTCATTCATCCAGGTTGTGCCACATACCGAACCGGGATAACTATCGCGTTTAATAAAAGTATCGCATTGAATTATCTCCGTTTCCGGCAGTGATTTGAAACGGTTCACATACTCGTCCGGACACGGCAGAGGAATAACTGTCTCCTCAACCTGGTCATACTCGAATTCGAACACATCTTTCCCTGAAACAGCCCATTCGAGATATGTTTGTGCGGCTTGTTTTAAGAGATCGCTGTAAGCTCTGCTGTGCGGGCCGGCCAGTTGTCCGGTTGCGGGATGATAGTGCTCCGCCAGACACTTCCAGACATAGCGTCGTAATTTCTCTGCGCAAGACTTAATCTCCGGGTCGTTGACCAACTGGAGAATGCGTTCGAACTCATGCAGTGCGACAAAGGTATAGCACGGGCTGTTATATTCGTTCAAGCCCCCCTGCTCCATCGTGTAATCGTAAAATGCGTTAAGTCTGATCCGGGCATAATCAAGCAGTCTTGGTTCATTCAACATTTCCCCCGCAACCGCGGTTACAACACAGCCCATAATCGCGATATTGGTGTAGTGCGGCTGCATATTGCGCCGGAATATGGACCAGGCGGCATGACCGATCCCGGCCTCGGTTTTCCGGCGCAGATCATCAGAAAGTTCAGAGCCGAACTCTTTCAAAACGTGTCCAAGAGCGGCTCCGATAAAATCAGCCCAGTTCCAGTCGGGAGGAGACATTTTATCAAGCGGTTCCTCGTACAGCCACGACCATATTCCATAGGTAGCGCTATAAGGATTAGTATCCTGCAGCGACAATATTTTCGCAATAATATCAAAGGCACGCCGCTTCAATTCATTATCACCGGTCCGAAGCAAATGGACGGCGTAAGATATTGAATTCCGGGTTCCATGCACCCAGGTGCCGGTAGGTACTTTTGAGTGATAACCGTTGCTGGAAAAAGTTGTTCCCAGCAGGCATATATCAGGATTGTAATCACGATCCGCTTTTAGCATAAATTCAGGTAAGTTCATTTAAAAATCCATTCTTATTAAAAAAAACACGCTGCAGAAATATACAGCGTGATGTTTCATGTTCAATTGCTAATGCGATTATTTAATCACGGCCCAGCCGAATAATGACGGGTCTTTCGACTCGCCAATGCCGCCGAAGCGTTTAATCCAGCGGACGCGGCCCTGCCGGTCATCTTCATTGACCAGAAATGAGAAGCGGAATGGCACTCCGCGACCGGTTTTAATACCAAGATAAGCCAATGGTAATGAAAAGCGATAAACGGTAAGCTTATTTTTTTCACGAGTTATTTTAACCGGCACTTTCCAGCGTCCACGAAGTTTTTTATCGGGAGTGATATGACACCATATTTCAGAGCCCTTTGAAGTCTTGGCCAGGGTCAGCTCTGTATGGACTCCGCTTTGCGACATAGTGGCAAACTGGAGCGAATCCCCGCGCCAGATATCCGTACCGGTTCCTTTGGCGCAATGTATGTCATCGATAACCCTGACAACAACCTGCAAGTTTTTGCCTTCGCAGGTCATTTGCAATTCAGCGGACAGGTCATCCGGACCTTTCCAGCGCGGAATCGCCGGGTCATAAGTCATTTCCCTGACACAGTCCAAAGTGGCGGCACGAAGTTTTTCCGGATTATTTTCAAGCACTTTGTAAGCAACATTGATGGTAACCGGAACTGGAATACTCCTTGCAATGCCTTTACCCGAGAATATCGCTGTATAGTTGAGGGTGAGAGGCTTAATCGGAGCATTCGCGGCAATTCGTGTTTTAACCTTGAGCCCCCTGGTTGTCTTTGGTGCGATTACAGCTGTAGCCGCTACCTGTTGTTTCGCGTCAATAATCTTTACATTGACGGATTCTGACCACGGATTGCTGACCGCAAACCGGATATCAACCTTGTCGCCGGGGCCGGCAAAAACCAGTTGCGACAGCTTTACCAGAGAAACTTTCCCCTTGAGCACTCCTTCGGGCATTCTCAAATAAAACGGCTGTTTCATGGATTTGATATCGACAATGCCGTTTTTTGCTGGAATAAATTTTTCGTTACCGAAAAAATCCACCATAGTGACCGGTTTGTCTGTTTTCAGGCTGAAAAGGAAAGTATTACCGTCAATTTTCGGCCAGCAAACATAAACTGCCTCGGTGCCATTGGTAAACCGGTAGGAATCCATCGCCGGATCGAGTTCTGCATAGCGGCCGCGACCGGTCCCGGCAAGCTGTTTGATCAAATTAGTGTATGCGACGAATGACGGCTTGGGTTGATTATCACTGGTTATCAGACCGAAAGAATCATCCGCTTCTTCATCCATATCCCAATAATCCTGCAAAGTGAACCAGATATAAAATTCGGTATTTCTAGACTTTGCGTAGGTCAGTTTTTTGACCAGAACTTCCGCCTGGCGTTTAATTGACGGCACCTCGTAGCCGCTGCGTTCCCCGCTTTCGGTATTACAAACCGGAACATTAATGTCTTTTGCGGATAACCATTTATCCAACAGGACATCACGTTCTGTATAATTCAATAATGAACCGTGAGCGTGAAAAGAGGCGACGTCATAAAATCCCTTACCTTTCCAATACATATCCCGGGAAAAATTCTTCTTCTCTTTAGGATGCTTTACAGTCACTCCCCCGGTCGTTACTTTGAGTTCCGGATTCTGTTTTTTCAGACTGGTATATGCAACCTTCAAGCATTTCAGATAATTATCCAGGTTATCCCGGAGGAAACCTATATCCGGCTCGTTCCACCATTCCAGATATTTGATGCCGGGATGGTCAGCGGTAAACCGGCCGACCCTGGTCATGTGTTCGGCAAACTTGTCCATCTTGTCCGGCATCCTGCGATAATGGTAAGGCGCACTTTGAACCCAGCCGGGGGATGATTCGATATAGCTGATACAAACGAGAATTCCTGCGTCTAATATCGGCTTCAACTGACTGAAAGCGGGGGCAAAATTCACTGATTTCTCCATCCCGTCAAGCCTGCCTCCGGTAGTCCCGTAACGTACAATGTCAATCCCCAGAGCCTTCAACCAGGTCAAATGGAGGTCATTTTCAGCCGGGCCGTTCCAACTTGTAGTATCCTGAACGCCAAAATACATTGGCTTGTGATTCAATCTTTTGCCATTAGGGACGAAAACCGCGAACCAGCCCTGAAATTCATTATTGATTTTTTTACAGGTTATGTTGACTTTAGTATAATACGCTCCTATCGGATGTTTGCCAATATCGAAATCTGCAATTTTCACTCCGCAGCCATCAACGTCTACGGGCTTTTCCGACTCATAAACTTTTCGATCATTGTAATCGAATACCTGAAGTTTTACCGTTGCTTGAACATTTTTTGACATTCCGCTGCGGATAAGATATGAAAGTTTGACATCTTTGCCCGGCGCGTGACTGATAGTGCGGTATACCGGTTTGACAGTCAGACGATTTTTACGGCTGACATCACCACATAGCGCGATATCATCGATCAGGACATGTCCTTTTTCAGCGTCGTTAAAAGCAAATATTACCCGACGCAACCGGACCGGAAGCACCATTTTCTTATCGTTCAACATAAGGCGGTAGTTCTGCCATCCCAGCCCCTTAAGAGTTACAAACGGGGTATAAATATTCTTTCTTTTTGCGTCCCTGAGAATGAAACGAACCTTGACATCCTGTCCCATGCGATTAGCGGCAAATTCAATCGCGTCGGCGTACACCGAGGCCGAGGCCAAGACTTTGTAACGCTCAAAACCGGTTACCGCGTGCTTACCGGTAAAATCATAATTAACAACTCCGGCATAACCGTCTGGCCGGTCTTTACACGGCGCGCCGCAAAGCGATTGATTGGCGGAAAACCAGGTGCCGGGACGATGCCCCGACCGCTCGCGATTCCGCCAGGTTCCGCAATCGGTAAAATCCTCTACCACGGCTTTATCTGCAAATAGTGGGAAACCAAGACACAATGAGGTCAAAGATAGCCAAAAGAAACGCATATTATAATCCTTTATTCGACAGGTTCAATTTCGCCAAGCCATTCAGGGGAGACGACAGTATTGTAGATTCTCAGTTCATCTATTTCAAGCGATACAGATGAATGCTTCTTCAAACGACCGACGGCTAAATTCTGAAAAGCCGCCAGCGCGCCGGGTTGTACTTTTCGAACCGTGGCCTTGCCGTCCACATAAACCGTAAACTGTCCGGCTTTGGCATCGTACACCATAGCAACTTCCTTGAACCCGTCTTTAGGGTTATAAGTATAGACGGATGAATTGCCGAATTCCTGACCTTTGGCCGACCAACCGAAGAGGCGCATATTGCGTTTTGCGTTAAACATCAGGGACAGGGTTTGCTGCTTCCAGTCGGCACTGTATTTGGAATTCAGAAGTCCAAGAAAAAAACAGTCGCGGCCTGGTGTTTCAGTGATTTTGATTCTGGCCCAGACCGTCACGCCATCGGTCAAATCGGGCATTGCCTTGCTGTTTACAGCGCTTGCGGTAAATAATGCATGACCGTTCATCACCAGCTTGCCATTGACAAAATCAACTTTGGTTTTGTCGTCTTTCCAGACATTCTGGAGTTTATATTTGCCGGAATCGTCAGTAAGTACCTTCACAGTACCTTTTGAATTAAAGGTCCAACGCGCCACCAGTTTCCGGGTAAAATCAGCTTGCATATTTCCGATGATAACAATGAAAAGGGAAAATGTGATTAATATTTTAGACATACAATCTCCTCAATACAAGTAATTCTGATAAGCCATCTGATTACGGATAACGTCTGAAACGTGCAGATCCAGCCATAGGACATTTTTCCGGTTGTCATGACGAAAGTCCGGTTCGGTGTCACCGGTGCTGTTGGAATCATTGTAATAGGTGCCGTTACGAATTGTATGATAGGTGTTATGACTGGTCTTAAACGGCCCCAGTTCACTGATAAACATAATCTTTGAACGGGAGATGCCTTCAGCCTTGCTCGACGGTCTGGCACAATATGAGCTGGCGTCAGTAGTCCCGCGTCCGACCGCAACCGGCCGGAAACCGTAATAATTTTTCAAATAGCCGAAACCGTTAACCGCATAAGACCGGGTATCGCGCGTCAGAAGCAGGCGCTTGGGACACTTCAACGCTCCACGATTCCGTTGATTGCTGGCCATATCCCAATTGGTAGGCTTGGTCGTGTCGCCCAGGTACGGCAGGATTTTCGCATCCCAAAGATGCTCGTTAAAGCCTTCCGCTGTGGCAAACGCCCCGGGGGTGTAATAAATATAATCATCAGCGTACAGAGCTTCCGCCGTCCCCAACTGTTTAAGGTTGTTTGTACATGCTATCTTATGAGCCTTGTCCCGGGCTTTATTTAAAGCCGGCAGCAGCATACTGGCAAGAATCGCAATGATCGCAATCACAACCAGGAGCTCAATCAATGTAAATTGTTTTGACATCCTCATTTTCGGTTCTCCTTTTCAATGTTATTGTTGCTTGTAATATGATAATGAATTAATATTCATTTTTATACTTATTTGTAACAAACCGCAAAAAATCAATCGTCAAATTTCTTTATGGATTCGCCCCAGAATATTTCAGAACCTTCCGGACGATATATAAGTTTGTCCGGGTATTTTTTTTCGGTGGTCAAATCTTTAATTATTTTACCGATCATGGGTCCCGAATCCGGAGAAACCACGGTACAAAGAGCGGGCGTCATCATTTTAGCCCGATTATATTCTCCGAAACTGAAAACCGAAATATCTATTCCGACTTTAACTCCTTTTTCCCAGCAGGCACGATAAACACCAACCGCCTGTTCGACCGTAGTGCAGAAAATTGCATCGGGAATTTCCGGTTGATTCAAAATATCCATAGTCAAAGCGTAAGCGGGAGGACCGGGCTGTTCAAAAGCTCTGACTGGCGAACTATGCAGTTCTCCTTCAGCTCCATGCTTGTTCAGGCATTCCTTCCAGATTGCAAGACGCCTCCGGACATCATTACCTAATGGTTGAGTATTCAAACAATCAATTCTTTTGTGACCGGTACCGATCAAGTTTGCAAGCATGTCATTAAGCATTGATAATTCAGCACCCAGCAGTGAATGCAGCTTTAACTCAGTCATATCATAAAAAAGTACAACAACTTTTCCGGCAAGTTTTTTTAGCCGTTCAATCAGCATTGGGCCGGGATCTCCCGGCAGCATCATAAATATCAAATCAAAATCCCCGTCAAGAGCTTCAGTGATAATCGGATCGTCATTGTGGGCATAAGCCACGATTCGCAATTTACCTTCGGCTGCGTCCACTTCTTTTCTGATATTGGAATGCCATTGATTGAAACTCCAGAACGGGGTTATCAAGGCAACCATCGGACCGTTGTTTCTGCTGCTTTCTCCGGCGACCTGGAGGCGGCCGGTACTTAAACGCTCAACCAACCCGAGATCGATCAGATGTTTTACCGCCTGGCGGGCAGTCAGATAGCTCACGCCCATTTCACCCGCCAGTTTCTGCGCTCCGGGTAACGTTGAAAAAGCATAATCACCACGATGAATTCTGCGCTCAAATGATTTTGCTATTTCAATGTATTTGGGTTGCTTCATCTTTTTTAAACTCGTTTATTATATATTAAAAAACCATATATACAGTTTATAGTATATATAGCATTTTGTCAATACCTGTTTCAAAAAATTTCATAAAAAACTATTTTCCAGGCTTGAAATTCTTATGTTTCCGGTATTTATTACAATATGATTTCAATTAATTTGAATGAGAAAATAGAATGAATTACGCACACGTTGAAAAAAATTATTTTTGGTTTTGGTGGCGCCGGCAGTCAATTCGCCGGGGGCCAGTCGTGTGACGTACCCCTGAAAGTAAAAAGATAATACAACGCGGATTGACTTAATTTAAGACAATCCGCGTTTTTTTATTAATAGTCAAAAGTCCACAGTTAACAGTCAACAGTAAGAGGTGGCAAAGATTTATGAAAAGGAAGTAATGAGTGGAGAAAGGAATAATGAAAAAATCATTTGAGGATTTACTGGTACTAGGAAATTATTCCTAAAGAAGTGTCAGAACAACTAATAAATGACGTCATTGAAGTATCCAAAATGCTTCAGGGACTATCAGATTCGCTGAAATGAGTGTAAATTAATAATTTAAGGATAACTTATAAAATATATCACGGCACACATACATCCGAACAACCGCGCATATAACTGTGGACTGCGGACTGTGGACTGTGGACTTTAAAAGGAGAAACTAATGCACAAACCAAATTTAAAAGGACTTCAAAGAACTGGCTAAACAAGGAAGTTTGATCCCGGTTTATAAAGAACATCTGGCGGACATGGAAACCCCGGTATCCGTGCTTAACCGGATTCGCCACAGCAAAAACGCTTTTCTGCTCGAATCGGTCGAAGGCGGCGAACACTGGGCCCGATATTCTTTTCTCGGCTTTAATCCTTACGCGATGTTTACGGTTGAAGAAGGCATTCCTTATCTGACCAGGCGCGACGGCAGCCGCGAAGCACCTGGAATTCGGAGCTGACGGTCCACTTTCAGCCTTGCGGGAGATTATTAAAGACAAGCCGGTCGAACTGCCGGAACTGCCGCCGCTTTTCGCTGGCGCGGTCGGCTATATGGGGTATGAAACTGTGAATGAATTTGAACGTCTGCCTGAACCGAAACAAAAACTTAACGGGCCGACATCATGCTTTATGCTGACTGACGAAATGGCTGTTTTTGATAATGTCCGGCATACGGTGAAAATCGTCGCCAGCGTGCGCCCTGCGGACTTTGAATCAATTGAAGCTGCCTATGACGCGGCTTGCACCCGGATCGATGCGATTGAAGATCTTCTGCGCAGTCCGGCGGAACCGCCGCAATCAAGTTCCGACAACGAAATAAAACTAAACTCGAATATGACGCGCGAAGAGTTCAAATCAATGGTCGAAAGCGGTAAAGAATATATCGTTAAAGGAGATATTATTCAGGTCGTACTCAGTCAGAAATTCAGTACGGACCTGACGGTCGAGCCGATCCAGATTTATCGGGCGTTGCGCCTGATCAATCCGTCTCCTTATATGTTTTATCTGAAATTTGCCGACCGGATTCTGATCGGGGCCTCTCCGGAAGTAATGGTCCGCCTGACCGGCGACCGGGCAGAAGTCAGACCGATTGCCGGAACCCGTCCGCGCGGCGCAACCGAACAGGTTGATCGCAAGCTGGCCGACGACCTGCTGAGCGACGAGAAGGAACGGGCGGAACACCTGATGCTGGTCGACCTCGGGCGCAACGACCTTGGAAGAACCGCCGTTCCGGCCAGCGTCAAAGTACGTGAATTCATGACTATCGAACGCTATTCACACGTCATGCATCTGGTTTCCAATGTCGAATCTATTCTGGATCGTAAATACGACGCTTTTGACCTGGTAAAAACCACGTTCCCGGCCGGAACTCTGTCCGGGGCTCCGAAGATCAGGGCGATGGAAATAATTCACCAGCTCGAACCGGAACCGCGCGGCGTTTACGGCGGCGCGGTCGGTTATTTCAACTGTAACGGCAACATGGACATGGCTATCACCATCCGCACCCTGGAAGTTTACGACAACAAGATTTCAGTTCAGGCTGGAGCCGGTATCGTCTACGATTCAAACCCGGATAAAGAATTTGAAGAAACCGTTCACAAAGCCAACGCGGTTGTCCAAAGCACTTGAATCAGCCGCCAGAAACCTTGAGATTGTTTAATTAGAATTTAGAAATGATGGAGATAAGATTATGATACTGATGATAGACAATTACGACTCGTTCACCTACAATCTGGTCCAGTACCTCTACATGCTGAACCAGGAAATCGAAGTACACCGCAACGACTGTATAACCGTCAATCAGGCACTTGAATTGAAACCTGACTGCATCTTTATTTCCCCCGGTCCGGGGCGCCCTGAAGATGCCGGCATTATTATCGACCTGATCAAAGCCGCGGCGGGGCACATCCCGATCATGGGCGTCTGCCTTGGACATCAGGCTATCGGTCATGCGTTCGGAGCCAAAGTAATTCAGGCCAGGCGTATCATGCACGGCAAAGTTTCAGAAGTCGAACACGACGGAAAAGGCGTATTCTATCGCATCAATTCCCCGTTGAAAGCAGTGCGTTATCATTCGCTGGCTCTGGATGAAGCCACCCTGCCCGACTGTCTGGAAATTTCAGCCCGGGCCGAAGACGGAGAAATAATGGGGGTCCGTCACAAAGAGTTCCCGATCGAAGGTATTCAGTTTCATCCGGAATCGGTAATGACGACATCAGGGAAAAGACAAATGGCGAATTTCATCGCCAATTTGAATAAGTGACAAGGGACGGATCATGATAAAAGAAAAACTTGAAAACCTGATTGCCAGACGCGACCTCAGCGCGGACAGCATGTGCGAGGTCATGAACAAGATTATGAAAGGCGAGTTGACCGAGGCCCAGATCGGCGCGTTCATCACCGCCTTGCGAATCAAAGGAGAGAGTATCGAGGAAGTCGTCGGCGCGGCCAGAGCCATGCGCCAGAACGCCACTTTCATCGATGCCGGCGCCGGCGCGGTTGTTGACACCTGCGGAACCGGTGGCGACGGCTCCAACACATTCAATATTTCCACCACCGCCGCCTTCGTTACTTCCGGCGCGGGAATCACAGTGGCAAAACACGGCAACCGCAGTATAACCAGTAAATGCGGCTCGTCCGAGGTACTGGCCGCGCTTGGCGTGAATCTGAATGCCGAACCGGTGGTAATGGAACAATGTATCCAGGAACACGGTATCGGCTTTCTTTTTGCCCCGAAAATGCATCCGGCCATGAAGAATGTCGCACCGGTACGCCAGCAGCTCGGTATCCGGACCATTTTCAATATGCTTGGACCTTTGACCAATCCGGCCGGGGCAACCGGTCAGGTTCTCGGCGTATTTTCCCCGGTGTTGACCGAGATGTTTGCCGCCGCCTTGCGTGAGCTCGGCTGCCGCCGGGCATTGGTGGTTCACGGTAACGACGGTCTTGACGAAATAACCTGTACCACTTCGACCCGGATAACCGAACTGCGCGACGGCCGCATCAGAACCTTCGAATTCTTCCCCGACCTGCTCATCGGCGACTACTATCCAAAAGAAGACATCATCGGCGGCGAAGCGGATGAAAACGCCGAAATAACCAAAGCCGTCCTGACCGGCAAAGAACAGGGCGCGCCACGGAAGATAGTTCTGCTGAACGCCGCCGCCGCAATTGTTTCAGGCGAAATCGCCGACTCTCTTGATGAAGGCGTTAAACTGGCCGAAGAATCCATCGATTCCGGCGCCGCCTACGAAAAACTGCAACGGCTTGTGGAGTTCTCGAACCAATGACCATTTTAGATGAAATAATTGCGAAAAACCGGATCGCGCTTGAACAGAAAAAAGCCCGTTCGGTCCGATTCGACTTTACCGCTAAAATCCTCAATGCCCCGGCCCGGCCGTCATTCAAAGCCGCGTTCGCGGAACCGGCAAAAGTGCGGATCATCGCGGAAATGAAAAAAGCGTCGCCATCGAAAGGCCTGATCCGGCCGGATTTTGACCCCGATTTTTTATCGCGGGCGCTGGAACGCGGCGGCGCGGCGGCAATGTCGGTGCTGACCGAGGAGTTTTATTTTCAAGGCAGTCCGGAATACCTGAAAACAGCAGTCCGCAACACTAATATCCCGATTCTGCGCAAGGATTTCATCTTTGACGAATACCAGATTTACGAAGCCAAAGCCTGGGGCGCGTCCGCCATTCTGCTGATTGCCGCCGCCCTGCCCCGAAACGAACTGCAAAAGCTGTTCAGCGTGGCGACCGGATTGGGCCTGGACGTATTGTGTGAAGCGCACACCCGCGATGAAGTTCTAACCCTGCTGGATATCGGAGCTGAAATAATCGGCATCAACAGCCGCGACCTCAAGACCTTCAAAACCGACCTGAAGGTTGCGGAGACGATGATCCAAACCATCCCGGACTCCCATATTAAAATTGCCGAAAGCGGCATCAACACCGCTGACGATATTAAAAATTTACTGCAAACCGGAGCATCAGGTTTCCTGATCGGCGAATCCATCATGCGGGAAGCCGATCCCGGCGAGGCTCTGGCAAAATTAATTGAAGAGGCGCAAAAATGAATGATATACTAGTCAAGTTCTGTGGGATAACCAGGCTTGAAGACGCTCAATTCGCAGTCGCGGCCGGAGCTTCGTATCTCGGGTTTATTTTCGCAAAAAAATCGCCGCGCTATATCTCGCCGGAGCATGCCGCCGCAATTATCAGGCTGCTTCCGGATAATGTGCAAAAAGTCGGCGTATTCGTTAACGAACCACTGGACTCGGCTCTGGCGATTGCCGGACAATGCGGTCTGGACATATTTCAGCTGCACGGCGACGAATCGGCGGAATACGCGGAAGCTGTCGGGACCGACCGGGTCTGGAAGGCATTTTCCCTGAAAGAAGCAAAACAACTTGATGAGGTGTGCGGTTTTCCGTGCCAATATGTGTTGACCGACTCAGGTAATTCGAGTCAACGCGGCGGCACCGGCAAGACCTGCGATTGGTCGCTGGCCCGGAAGGCCGCTTCGCAAAGGCCGCTGATATTGGCAGGCGGACTTTCACCTGATAATATTAAAGAGGCATTAAGCGAAGTCAGACCGGATATCGTCGATGTCAACAGCGGCGTGGAAACCGCACCGGGCATCAAAGATCATGAAAAAATAAAGCAAGTAATGACTATTATCAATAAATTCAACCAGGAACAGAAAATGAAAAAAACAAAAGGAAAATACGGCATTTACGGCGGCCAGTTTGTGGCGGAAACGCTGATGCCGGCGCTGCATGAACTGACTGAAGCGTATGAAGCGGCGATAAAAGATGAAGCGTTTATGGCGGAGTACCGATATTATCTGGAGGATTATGTGGGGCGCCCTTCCCCGCTGTATTTCGCGCAGCGCCTGACCGAACACTGCGGCGGCGCGAAAATTTATTTAAAACGTGAAGACCTGAATCATACCGGGGCCCATAAGGTCAACAACACCATCGGGCAGGCCCTGCTGGCCAAGCGCATGGGCAAGAAACGCCTGATCGCCGAAACCGGCGCGGGCATGCACGGCGTGGCCACCGCGACCGTCGCGGCCCTCTTCGGCTTTGAGTGCGATGTTTTTATGGGCAGCGAGGATATTCACCGGCAGGCCCCCAATGTTCAGCGCATGCACGCCCTGGGCGCAAAAGTTATTGCCGTCGATTCCGGCGCGGCAACCTTGAAAGACGCAATGAACGAAGCGTTGCGCAACTGGGTCGCGACCGTCGACGATACTTTTTATGTGATCGGCACCGTGGCCGGACCGCACCCCTACCCTGAAATGGTCCGGGAGTTTCAAGCCGTGATCGGCACCGAAGCCCGGGAACAATGCCTGAAAAAAGAAGGCAGGCTCCCTGATGAAGTTATCGCCTGCGTCGGCGGCGGCAGTAACGCGATGGGAATATTCGCCGGATTCATCATAGACCCGGACGTTGAACTCATCGGCGTCGAAGCCGGCGGCTCCGGCATCCATACCGGCATGCACGCCGCCAGCATCTGCGGCGGCAGAGTCGGCGTCCTGCACGGTTGCAGAACCTATCTGCTTCAGGACAAACACGGCCAGATCATCGAGACCCACTCGGTTTCCGCCGGTTTGGATTACCCCGGTGTCGGCCCGGAACATTCATATATGGGGGACTCCGGGCGGGCTAAATATGTGACGATCGACGACGATGAAGCGGTAGCCGCGTTTGACCTGCTGTGCCGGATGGAAGGCATTATTCCGGCGCTGGAATCCTCCCACGCGCTGGCCCAGGCAATCAAATCAGCTCCGAACCGCGGCAAAGACGACATTATCATCGTCAACCTGAGCGGCCGCGGCGACAAGGATATGGACAACGTCCGCGAATACAAAGAAAGCAAGGCGAAATAATCATGGATAGAATAAAAAATACATTTGAGACATGCAATGCGGAAAACCGCAAAGCTCTGGTAATGTTCGCGGTCATGGGCAATCCCGATCTGGCGACCAGTGAACAATTGATCGTGGAAATAGCCAAATCAGGTGCGGATATAATTGAACTTGGCGTCCCCTTCTCTGACCCGATGGCGGACGGACCGGTCATTCAGACCGCCGGAGTAAAAGCCCTTGAAACCGGAGTCAACCTCCACCAGATCATCGAAGCCGCCGCCCGTATCAGGCAGCAAACCGAAGTTCCGCTAGTGCTATTTTCCTACTATAACCTGATGACCAGCTACGGTCTAGAAGAACTCGCTTCAGATGCGAAAGACGCGGGAATCGACGCGATTCTAGCGGTTGATGTGCCATTTGAAGAATCGGGCGAACTGCGTCCGGTACTTGACCGTTACGGTCTGCACCTGATTCCGCTGATCGCCCCGACCACACCGCTGGAACGGGCCGCGATGATTCTGGAACACGCGACCGGATTCGCTTATTACATTACCGTTAAAGGCGTTACCGGCGCCCGGGGCGAACTGCCGAAAGATTTAACCGAACGTATCAGCGAACTGCGCAAGATCAGCCCGATCCCGGTCGTCGCCGGTTTCGGCATATCATCCCCGGAAATGGCAAAAACCGCCGGGGAACATGCCGACGGCGTGGTAGTCGGCAGCGCCCTGGTCCGCATCACGTTGGACAATCCTCCGGAAGAGGCGATCAGGAAAGGCGTTGAATTCACCGCCGGTCTGGCCGGAGCGTTAAAAAGCTGATTTTTTCAACCGGACCATTGACAAACGGCCGCAAATGTTATATCTTAGTTATTACAATGTATCAACGTCTATTCTGTCAAAAATGATATGATAAATATGATAACTAAAGCGACGAATGAGTGACGGACCGGTAAAAGCGACAAATGGTCAAGCCAGGTTGTTTGAAAATCAGAAAAGTATAGACGTCTTATCCAGCCGATAAAAAGTCACAGGTCTTTTGGAATGCGGCTTATGCTTTTATGATTGAACTTTTCACGCAAACACAGCAGGAAATAGACGAAACAGATAACCATAAAGGATCAGATAATGATTAAAACTCTGAAAAAACATGGAAACAGCATGGCTCTGGTAATCGAAAAACCGATACTTGATCTGCTTGGCGCAAATGCTGATACCGCTTTCGACATAACAACGGATGGTCAGGCGCTTATTCTGACGCCGGTGAACGATATGGAACGTAAAGACGCGTTTCAAGCCGCCTTGAAAGATGTTAACAAAAAATACTCTAAAGCATTACAAAAACTTGCCGAGTAAATCATGGAGTTAACATTTCTTTCAATCGCCGAGGTTATCGAAATCCATCATAATCAGATATTGCTGTATGGCGGAGAATCCGGTATTCGAGATATAGCGTTGCTTAAATCGGCACTTGGGATGCCGCCGGCAACATTTGACGGCAGGTTTCTGCATTCGGATATTTATGAAATTGCCGCGGCTTATCTATATCATCTGGTGCAAAACCATCCATTTGTCGATGGAAACAAAAGAGCCGGAGCTGTATCGTGTCTGGTATTTTTAGCCTTGAACGGCTATAATTTCAATGCACCGGAGGACGATTTCACGGAAATGGTCATTGCGGTTGCAAGTGGAACACTTTCAAAGCCGGAAATAACCGCATATATAAAAAAATGGACAAATAAAGCATAAATACGGAAAGATAAATATCATGATAATCATCCTCAAACATGATGTTACCGAACAGCAGATCAATGAAGTCGTGACCATGATCCGCAATCGCGGCCATGTCCCGAAGGTTGCCGGCGGCATCCGGCAGAAAGTGGCCTGGGCTCCGGCAGAGGCCGGCAACCTGGAAGCGCTGGAAATTCTGCGCGGGCAGCAACATATTGAGGATGTGCTGCCGCTCAAAGACAACGGGGTTGAAAAAATCGCGGTATTGTTCAGACCGAATGTCCCGGCGGAAAAAATCGAAGACACGGTAAAGATGATCAAGAGCATGAAACTTGACTGCGAGTTGGGCGAGTCAACCCGCCGCATGATCATCGACTCAGCCGGAGACCAGTTGATGGACACGTTCCGAATGCTGCCTTTCGTCGACAACGTTATGCCGCTGGAAAAACGCTATAAGATCGCCAGCAAAGAATTTTACGCCGGCGAAAGTGAAGTAACTATCGGTCGGGAAAAACTTGGCAACGGCCATTTTCAAGTCATCGCCGGTCCATGTGCGGTGGAATCCCTGGCCCAGATGCGTCAGGTGACCAGAGATTTGATCGCCTGCGGCATCGGCATCATTCGCGGCGGGGCATTCAAACCCCGCACATCACCCTATGATTTCCAGGGTCTTGGCCAGGCCGGACTCGATATATTCAAACAAATCAAAGCGGAATTCAACGTGGCAATAACCACCGAAGTCGTCGCGGTCGAAGATATCGAAGCCATCGCGGAGGTTGCCGATTGTCTTCAGATCGGGGCCAGAAACGCCCAGAATTACAATCTGCTGGAACGCGTCGCGGTGGTCGGTAAACCGGTCCTGCTTAAGCGGGGAATGGCCGGCGGCATTGATGAATGGCTTTCCGCCGCCGAGTACCTGATGGTCAACGGCTGCCAGGAGGTAATCTTGTGTGAACGCGGCATCAAGACCTTTGAAACCGCAACCCGTAACACATTGGACATCAGTGCAATACCGATCGCAAAAAAGGAAACGCACCTTCCGGTAGTGGTAGATCCGAGTCACGCGGCGGGCCGGCTTGACCTGTTGCCGTCAATGTCGCGCGCCGCAATAGCCGCCGGAGCCGACGGGCTGTTGATCGAGGCTCATCCCAATCCGGCCGAAGCATTCAGTGACGCTAAACAACAGATTCCATCCGGCAATTTCTCGTCGTTTATGAAAAAAATCCAGCCATTGATCGACTTCATGCATCAACTCGACTGATTGCTGCAATATTTTCCAAGTTATATGTTCAATACCTGCTGGTTTTAATTTGGTATTTTTATATTTTTTTTTATTGCTGCTTGCTTTTTTTTGAACTACAGCTTATATTTATAATGTAAAATTTATATTCGTATAAGGACTTTCAATATGAGAGTATCACTTACATAGCTGCACAACTGCAGATATTACAGGGCGACTAGCGCCTGTATTTTGCTGTCTTGTTTTTCGTTTTTATTGTTTTTTGCGCTATCGTTCTATTCGGGTTCAGGTATTTCGTTTAATTAATTTAAAATGCAGTTGCTTATGGAAAATATATTACATATTCACCGTATAAATAAAGTTAAAGCAGTGTCCCACCGTTTTAATCTTTTAGAGCTTATGGTTGTCATTCTGGTGATCGCCATTATTGCGGCTTTCATCCTTTCTTCGATAAGTCGGGCTCGCGAATATGCGATGCAAACATCATGTGCAAACAACCTGCATCAGATCTCGATTGCGCACCAGAGTTACAAAGCCGAATACAAATACTTCCCGCGGCCGTATTCATGGCTGGATGATTTCAGCCTGATTTATCCGTATACCTTGTCGTTTAACGTATTTAAATGTCCGGGCAAATATCCTAAAACCAAGATAGAAAAAATGGCTGACCTGAATGGCGGCACCGATTACTGGGTCTGTACTATTCTGGAATTTCATGATTTGGAGCTTAACGGGCCAACCGCGGTCGATAATCCGGAAGACTATCCTGAGTACACCGCCGATACAACTACTACGGACTCCAAGGTCAAATTCAGTGCACCGAAAGATAAAGACCTGCCGAGCGAAGATAACGGCAACCAGGGAATAGGCAACAACATTGCCGCCTATTTTTATGATCCGAGCAATCCCAAATTCATCCGGGTTGCCGCCGATAAACTGAAAATACCGCTGGTTTACGACCGCTACGGACCGGCGCATTTCAAATCAATCAATGTCGGCTATATAGACGACACCCGTACCGGAACCATGCGGGATATGTGCTTTATCTGGACCCTCGACAAACAGGATACGCTGTTTATCGACGCCGTAACTCCCTGGCCAAAGCTATAATTAATGAAAATAAAATTATTTGGACTGATTATCTCTCTACGCGCCGGTATGTTCGTACATAAGCTTAACCGCTTATGTTTATTCGGCGCATTTGCTGCAAAATTTACATAGCGACCTCAGTTGACCAATGCGCCGCTCAGGTTACCTCTGTTATCTAAAAAATGAGCCTCAGCGGCGCATTCCGCTCACTTCCTGAAAAGATCACCAGTACGCCGCCAAGGCTACCTCTGGTGAATATTATACTATAGTCACCGGTATTTTTCAAGTTTTTATTGGTGTCAGTAACTGTGTTTTCTTGCCATCTATTCCGATAAAACCGCATATTTTTGCAATATCTTTTTGACAGTATTGATTTTAAATACTATTTTACCATATATGTATCGACGAAAATAAGGAAAGATATTATGCGGAAATTGTTTTATGTGATAATTGTATGTGTCCTGGGTTTCGTGGTTTGGAAATACTATTTAAGCTACAAACTGAAACCCAATGTAATCGTAAATATCAACGCCGGCACTCCGGAACAGTGGAAGAAAGCCATCGCGGAAGACCGCCTGCTGCAAAATTATCTGAAGAGGCTGCGAAAAAAATATCCCAGAAGCGCCCCCTATTATCAGTTTGACATTAAAACCGAAACGACGAAAGCCGCCACTGTCAACATATCAAACGTCTTTGATGACAATGAAACAACAAAACAACTGGAAATATCTTCTCAAGGCGGACCGATAAGGGTAATCAAAAATACCGCGATTGCTCTGACCATTGCCAAAGGCGAGTCTGAAATCATCACGAAAAACGACGTTGACAAGGCCGGTGAAATGGCATTGAACGCCCCGGCGGAAGATCAGCTTGCCATCTTGAATGCTTTGCATGATAAAGATATTTCAAAATCACCGGTATGCAGCGAGTGGTTGATAAAATTCGCCAAAACTATCCCGCCTGAAAACCGGGAGATCATGGCCCGGCTGCTCATGGCTCAAGCGTCATTACCCCAATACAAATCACAGGTAATCCCCCTTTGCGTTGATTGGATTCAGGATAAAAATCCGCAAGTGGCGAAATCCGCAAGTGTAATTCTGACGACAACCAGCCGGGGCGATACCGCTAAATATTTGCTCCCCCTGCTCCGGAAAAAAGATCTTGCGCCAACCGTCAAAATCCGGATTATAGAAACCATTTCATTTGACAAGAAACTCAGCGAACCGACAAGAAAAATATTACAGCAGGAAGTAAAGTCAGGCGGCGCCGTCGCCACGGCCGCAACTGAAGCATTAGCCAGACACAGTGCGCAGTAAAGTTATTTCAATGTCCCGGTCGTGGTGAATAATCGATTCGCGGCGGTTATCCCGCATTTCTGATATCGACTGTAGGCCAACGCGGCACAGCGCCGTGAGGTTTCGATTGAACTGTCAAGCAACAGAGATCTTACCGCGGCATCAAGTACATATGCTTCCGGCGCCATGAAATTAGTGGTCAGCAAGGCTTGCTTCGCACCAACTCTACTGAGATAAGGAGCGAAGTACTGTTTACTTTTGCAACACAGCACAATCGCGGTTTTATCTGATTCAGCTTGTTGCGACGGTTCATTCAAACGGAAATCCATCAACCCGTTATGACCGACATAAACGACAATCCGCGTTTTATCTTTCTCGTCGAATGCCTTGAAAAAATCTTGTATAGCCCGTTTTATGGCAGCACCGCGATAAGCCCTGACCTCCATAAATTTATTGCTTGATTTATGTTTCAGCACCAATTCTTCAAGAATATTGCCGGTCGCATTCTTTTTATGTGAGACCAATGCCCAGTTTTTACTGCGTGAAAGAAATCCCTTGACTCCGTAAAGCGCCCCCCAATAAAGGTTATTGGCAGGGTCGTCGCCATTCCCGAGTTCAGCCGGAACCGGAACGATTCCCTGATTTTTATTGTCGCACAATGCCACAAATACCCGAACCGATCTAATATCATTCCCGGCGGCTGATGAATTATATATACAAAAAAATGAAAGAAAAACAAGTGTTCCAAAACATTTTAAAGATTTAATACAGCACATAGCCGGCTCTGGTAAAAATGGTTTTCATGGCGGGGGATTTTAGATACTCCAGAAACTGGCCGACCGATTTTGAGTGGTCGCCTTTATACGCAATATAAAACACTTTGGCGTATGGGTATTTACCGGACAGAAAATTTGCCATAGTCGGTTTTACCGTATCAATATTGATATATTTTACTTTGTCATCCTTTTTCAAAGGAAGAAACGGCATAAAGGCCAGGCCGTACTTATTGCCATTGACCAGTTCCGGCAACTCAGTTCCCTCAGAGGATGAATACATCGGTACGCTTATCTGAACATCTTTGAGCAGCGTCGATTGCAAAATCGTCATCGCGGGAGTGGAAAGTTTCATGCCGAATAAATGGAAAGAATAATTTGTATTATTAAATAATTTCCAGTTGGCTATTTTTCCGCGGTATATTCTTTTCAGCTGATCTGATGTCATACCGTAAACCGGATTAAGCTTATTGACCGCCCATACCACCGGATAAACCGCGAACGGTTTGACATTCAATCCCTGGCGGCGGAATTTAAACAACGGTTTTACCGTTAAAATACCAATATCCGCCTTCCCGGCCAAAATAGATTTGACCGCTTTGTCGTGCCCTGCTTTGGACAAAGAAAAGTCCATCGCCCGGTTTGACATGGCCAGATTCAAAGCCAGAGTTTTCAGCAGCAAATCAAGCTGTGAATCCACACAGACAAACCGGACCTGAGGAATTTCCGGTTCAGCTGAACTTGCGACAAGCGGCAGCAGCAGCAGCAATAAAAGATAATATCGTATGGTCTTCATCGACTTATCCGGTCAGCTCGGCGGCAGACTCTTTTTCAAGCAGTTTATCAAACCAGGCAAAAGCACGGTCATAATGCAGTTCGTGGCCGCCGTCAAATATCTCATAGAAAAAATTTTCAGGGTCGTGATCTTCAATCAACTTGTAAAGTTTTACAGTGTGTTCATAAGGGACTGAAATATCAAAACGGCCATGATGAACAAATACGCGGCGACTTGAAGCGATTTGCGGCACATATGATACCGGGGAACGTTCCATATATGTGGCAGCCACCGCGTCAGAACTGTCAGGCCGCCCGCCACAGCAGGCCTCCATCCCGGCCGCATACTGTGAAGGCTTGTCATCCTGATACTGATGCCAGAGCATAACATCGGTAATCGGACACCAGGAACTGACCGCAAACCACCTTTCAGGGGCATATCCGGCCATCATTAACGCCATATGTCCGCCGCCGCTGCCGCCAAGAACAAAAATACGCTCGGGGTCGATCGGGTAATCAGCAACAACCTGGTCGACTGCGTCAACAATATCCTGGCAAGCGAGCTTTGAGCCGCAAGCCTCCAGCGCACGCGGGTTCTCTTTGAGGTTTGAGCCGCGAAATTCCGGCAGTAACAAAGCCCAGCCCCGTTCCCGGCATAACGGGAGCATTGACTTCACCTGATTATGGCGTTCAGCACTCCAGGTGTGCAACCCGACCAGCAGCGGGACATTTTCCGCTGATTCCGGGCAATAAAAAAGACTCGGCTCGGCCGAACCGTCCAACGTGGATTCAACTGTAATTTCAAGCATTGCTGTTTCCTGTTCCTGTGTATTTGATTGATAGAATTGTAATATCATCCGACTGCGGGGCGCCGTCGGCAAACTTTTCAACCTGTTCAATGACCGCTTGCGACAACGGCTGCGGCCAGGCGTCATGATCGGCATTCAGAACGTCTTTCAGCCGCCCTTCGGTAAACTGCTGAAATTCCGGGTTTTCAGCTTCAACTATGCCGTCGGTATAAATAAAAAGCTGATCTCCCGGCATCATTTTCAATTTTTGATTTACGTAGGTATCAGCAGTCTGGACCATCGGGCCGACAGCTAAAGCCCTGTGTATATCCATATATTCATACTCGCCGTCGTGACGTTTCAACAGCGGCGGATTATGACCTGCCGACGCATATTGAAGTTCTCCGCTGACAACATCCAGGATCGCACAAAAAACCGTAGCGAACATACAAGCGGAATTGGTCCTTTCAAGCTCGTTGTTGACGTGCAAAAGCATTTTATCAGGGGCAGACCCGGCACTTGCCTCAAAACGCATCAGTATCCTGGTACGGGCCATAAACATCGCTGCAGAAATACCTTTACCCGAAACATCGGCAACGCAAAAATAGAGTTTATTTTTCGAGACGAATTTGAAATCATAGAAGTCCCCGCCAACCTCCTGTGCCGGATTCATCAAAGCATACAGGTCAAATTCGCGCCGCTCCGGAAAAGCCGGAAAACGGTTGGGCAGCAGGGAGCGTTGAATATCCGCCGCAATCTTCAAATCCTGTTTAAGACGTTCCTCCGCCTCAAGGTTTCTTTTGATATCGGCGATATTCGTTTTCAAACTCGCGGTCATATCATTGAATGTATCGGCCAGTTCTTCGAGTTCATCACCGGTTTTGACCTCAATTCGCGTGTCCAGATCCCCCGCGCCGATGGCCAGAGCTCCAGTCCGCAGCAACTCCAGAGGTTGCGTAATGCATCGCGACAACCTGACACCGATCATGCTCATTAAAATAACTGAAAACACTCCGATTCCCAAGTATATGTAAGCCTGAATGTCAACCCTTTTTTTAATCGATGCCTGAGCCGCATAAATCTTTTTGTCAATATAATCTTCGGCAGCCGTGACCGGAGCAATAATATCTTTCCGGGGTTTGGCAATAATGATGGACCAGGGAGTTGAGTCAATCGGAGCAAGCGCGGCCATATAGGTCATACCTCCATCCGTATATTCGACTATATCAGGTTTGCGCTTTTTGATTTTTTCTGTTATCAGAGAGTGAGAGGCGAAACTTCCGTCCGGCGGCATATGTTCAATGTCACCATGTCGGTTTCCGGCTATGATTTGGCCCTTTCTATCGATAAAAAAGAAATTGCCGCTGATTCCTCGAATCGTCAATATCTCAGAAATAAACTGTTCGGCATCAAGAAAGATGAAGACAACTCCGATAAGTATTTTTTTCGAATAAACCGCCCGGGCTCCAACCAGCACTGTTCCATCCTGACCGGCTATCGAAACCGGGCCGCTCCAGACCGTCTTCCCGGCTGCTTTGACCGCATTCAAATACCACCTTGAATAACGCATAAAAAAATCTCTGGGAGAAAAAAACCAGGGATACCGATAGCATACGCCGTCTTGAGTAATCACTCCGCTGATCCTGATCGCGTCGTTTTTAGCGTAAAGATTAATAAAAACCCCACGCACCCCCCATAATTTTTTAATCGTCCGCAAACGATTCTGGGGTTCAATCCCAGGTTCAAAAAGGAAATGAGAAAAATAATCTTCGTAGTCTATTTTCTGGTCAAAATCAACATTCAGCTCCGCCTCAGCTGCCGGCTGCAACAAGGTACCGGCCGCACTCATATCCCGCTCAAGCGTGTCGATCCGGGTTGAGGTATTCAACGCCTGAAGACGAACCACTCCCAGAAATTCCCGGAGGCAGTTTTTCTGAAGCATATTACCGATTTCATCCATCGTATATCTTCCCTGCTGCCTGGAGGAATTTATCGATGTTGAAATGATTCTTCCGGAACCGGCAATAAAAATCAGCATGGTAACAAGAGTCACGACAGCCGGGAAAAACGTGAAAACAATGGTAATTCGTTTTGAAATTTTAAGTCTGGAGAACATATCAAACTTCCAGCGGGTTGAGAATCACTGTTCTACACGGGTTGTACGTTTTATCGCCAACATACTGATGTCATCAGACTGGGCCTCGTAACCGGCATGAGAACGGATGGCTTTCCTGACGGCACTCAACATATCTTTAAGCGGCAGGTCAGCTATTTTATTCAACTCATCCAGCAATCTCTGTTCACCAAACATCTCCCCGGCCTCATTCATCGCTTCTGTAACTCCGTCGGAATACAAGAACAAAATCTCTCCGCGACTAACCAGCAGTTCTTCGCGCCGGCAAACCCCCTCCTGCATGTGGCAAACTCCGAGAGGAATACCCTTTTCAGGATCAAGATAAGAGAACCCCAGTCCTTTACGGTAAATCAATGGCGGGTTGTGACCGGCATTACTGTACTTGATATCTCCGGTAACCGTGTCCATCATACCGCAGAACGCAGTCGCGAACATACACGCGTCATTTCCTTTTTCAATAGCGTTGTTTACGTTCATAAAGATTTCGGCCGGATCAGAAGTCCGAGCCGCTTCATGGGCAAGCAGCGTTTTGGCTATGGCCATAAACAATGCGGCCGGAACACCTTTGCCGGAAACATCGCCAATGCAAAAATAGAGATAACGGTCGTCTACCATAAAGAAGTCGTATAAGTCGCCGCCGACCTCCTTCGCAGGTTCCATAATCGCATAAATATCAACGTCCGGACATTGCGGGAACGGCGGGAAAATACTTGGGAGCATTGAGGTTTGAATTTCATACGCGACTCCAAGCTCACGCTCGATCTTCTCTTTGGCGGTCACGGTTTCGCCGAGGTTGACAATGTAAGTCTTCAAGTCATTGGTCATCCGGTTGAAAGTCTCCGCCAGTTCCTCCAGTTCATCTCCGGTGTGCAGAACAATTTTCTTGCCAAGGTTGACACTGCCGATCTCAATCGCCTGCTGCTTCAAATAAAGAATAGGATCCGTGATTTTCCGGGAGAGATACATCCCGCTGACGATAATTATCCCCAACAGCATCAGCCCGATAAAAAAGTAAACCAGAAGATTATTCCTGAGATATCGACTCAAATAGCGATTATGCCGCTCGGTATCTTTCTCTATATTACGTTTAGTCTTCATCGCGGCGTCAACAATATTGCGCCTGGAAATAACAACTCCAATACTCCATTTGGTAACTTTTATAGGAGAATAAGCAATATATTTCAAGGATTCGCCTGAATCGTCAAAACGCTTTATACCGGCTTTTCCGGCAACCATTAGCTTAATGATTCCCCCAAGCTGACCACCTTCACTCTGTCCCATCAGGTTTACAGGTTTATAATCATTTTTCCAGGTCAAGCCATGCCCTGACATTTTCCTGGAAGTCAATAACCGCCCTTTGCCGTCGATCATAAAAGCGGAAAATTCAGGCGCCAGCTTTGTAGAAAGGAAATTATCGAAAATCTCTTTGACGTTTAAATCAACACAGCAGACTGCCAAAAGTTCATCATCATCGTTATAAACCGCTTTTGAACAGGTCAGCACCAGCTTGTTGTTTGAAGCCGATACGTATGGACCGCACCAGGCGACGCCGCCTTTGGCCGCAACTGCGTTGATATACCAAGGACGCTTCCGGGGATCATACCCTTGCGGCACTTTGTGCCACGGGTAGCCCAGAAAAAGTCCGGACGGCAACCCCAGATATATCAAATCCTGGTGATTGTTACTGTTCAGCAGATACTTCATAATGAAGTGCATGCTGTTACTGTCCTTAAGCTGTTTCTGCTGCAGAGCCAGAGTTTTTCCGGGGACGAAAGAGAACGTTGAGAAATCCACCGGCTTTTTCCCTCCCGGCAATTCGGTCAGGAAAAAATTCTGATTTTGCCGGAATTTAAAATAAGGATTTCTGAAACTCTCATCAAGGAAGCGCTTCGTGAGTGAGGCAAACATCTCCGTTTCATTGGCAATCCGCTGCAACTGCAAGTCAGTTATTTCGGCCTGACCGGAAGCCAGGGAACGGAGTTCCTCACTGGCCTGAGCCAATAAGGCCCGCTGACTTTTCTTGACCGCGTCATCACCAAGCGAAGAACTGATCTCGACCGCGTAGTCCGACAACTTTTTCATGTTGATCAGGGCCAACGCGGTAACCGTTGCGAAAGTTGCAAGAGACAATAACAATAACGACAACAGAATCTTTGCTTTAATTGAAAATCTCAGCTTCATCTTCACCCTGTTTAATTTTTTTCCCAATCCCGTCCGGCACAAGTCTGATCAAGACTTAAAACGTATGACAGACCAAGCCGTCACGTAATTTCGGTTCGAACCAGGTTGATTTCGGCGGCATAATAGCCCCGGCATCGGCAATATCAAGCAATTGGTCCATGGTTGTCGGATACATTGAGAACGCAACCTTGTGGCTGCCGGAATCAACCAGTTTTTCCAACTCTTCCGTTCCGCGAATGCCGCCGATAAAATCAATTTTAGTGCTGGTCCGGGGGTCCGCGATGTCCAGCAACGGAGCCAGAATATTGTCCTGCAGCACACTGACGTCAAGCCGCTCGGTCACCCCGAGGTTACTGATTTCAAATTCTGGCTGCAGTTCATACCAGTCGCCGCAAAGATACATGCAAAACGTCCCGGACACCGGTGGAACCGGATCGGTCGTGGCAGTGATTTTAAACTTTTTGTCAATTTCTTTCAGCAACTCTTCCGGAGTCATGCCGTTCAGTTCTTTAACTGCACGGTTGTAAGCCAGGATTTTTAATTGGGTGGCGGGGAAAGTCACTGTCAGGAAGTAATTGTAATCCTCATCACCGGTGTGATCGGGGTTCGCCTCGCGACAGATCTTCGCGGTACGCGCCGCCGCGGCGGCCCGATGGTGCCCGTCGGCAATATACAGCGCGGGAACTTCCTTGAACAGTCCGGAAAGCGCTGTGCTGTCTTCTGCCGACATTCTCCACAGCGTATGCTGGATGCCGTCAGGCGCGGTAAAATCGAATAACGGTTGACCTGCGACAACATCGTCGATCATTGCGTCGATTGCGGCGGAATCACGATATGTCAGGAAAACCGGGCCGGTGTGCGAACGCAGTTCCAGCAAATGCCGGGTCCGGTCGTCTTCCTTATCGGTTCTGGTCTTTTCGTGTTTTTTGATCAGGCCGGCTTCGTATTCCTCGGTGGAACTCGCACCGAGAACCCCGATCTGGGAATGTCCGTCCATAATCAGCCGGTAGATATAAAGATGTTTTTCCGGATCACAGGTCAAAGGAGCGCTTTCAATCAAACGCTTGTAGTTCGCCGCGGCTTTCGCATAGACTTTATCGTCATGCAGATCAATCCCCGGCTCCAGTTCAATTTCCGGTCGGGACACCCGTAGAAACGACAAAGGATTTCCGTCCGCCAGTTCCGCCGCCTCTTTGGAATTAACCACATCATACGGAACCGCCGCAACTTTGGAAACTTTATCTACCGGGGGGATTTGACCATTGAACGGTAAAATTATGGACATTATTCAGCTCCTGAAATAAGTTCAAATAAAATAAAAAACAATATAACTATTTTACTATAACACACCATTGGACCATATACCACATTCTCACAAAAGAAAATATACTTTTTTTTGAACAAAGGCAAGCAAGACAAATCCGGCATAAGTAAAAAGAAGCCACGAATCTCACGAATTGCACAAATAATTTCGGTAATGAATAGTCTGATGGAGGGATAAAGTTCCTCGAACAGCCCGGCTGCGTGAATTGCTAAAAACCTTTTTCAATCAATATGCGATTGTCCATATATCAATCAACTCCATGTCAATCAGCCCGACTTTCACGAAGAAAAAACATCAAGCTATATATAACACAGCCCGAAGGCAACCATTTCCGCTGTTTTCATTTTTTTCGGGAGTAAGGGTCACGAATATATAAAACCAGTTTTTCCAAAGATTGGATTAGCTTTGAGGATAAGAATTCAAGAGATTGGGCAGACCTTCCATTTACTCCTGAAAATATTCCTAAAGCTCTTGTTAAACTGGATGACAACTTTATGTCGTTTATAGAAAAACTGTTAAATGATCAACTTGAAGATACTTTTAATACTCTCGACTGACAAGCAAACTAAACCGATGCGAAATACAGGGGGCGAATCTTCGCTGTTAACATTATCAAGCAGTATAAGAGTGTTACAACCGCGTCAAAGCTGCTAACAAAACAAAAAACCGAAGTTCAGGTCATAGACCTGAACCTGATTGATTTGTCTGTGAGTAACGTTTTATATCAACTTAATCATCGCTACCGCCGAAGATGCCGGAACGGAGAAGGTAGTAGAGCAAGGTCAACAAGGCGCTGACCGCGGCCGCAACGTAGGTCATAAAGGCCGCGTTAAGTACGGCTCCTGCATCGCCGGCCTCATTGGAGTTGACAATACCGGCTGAAACCATCAGGCGCTTGGCCCGGCTGCTGGCATCCCATTCGACCGGCAGCGTGACAATTGAAAAAAGGACCGCGACACTGAATAAAATCGCCCCGATCAGAATAAGTCCCTGCGACTGAAAAATAAAACCGCCGAAGATGATGAAATATGACAGGGACGACGAAACATTGGTCAACGGAACCATTGTGCTGCGAAGCATCAGCGGGGCGTATGAATTGGCGTGCTGGATAGCGTGTCCGGCCTCATGGCAGGCAACGCCGATGGCGGAAAGGCTGTCGCTCCTAAAGACATCCGGAGACAAACGCAGTGTTTTGTCGGACGGATCGTAATGATCGCTTAAAAAGCCGCTGGTCTCCTCGATTCTCACATCGTTCACGCCAGCGAAGTTCAACATCCGTTTAGCAGCCTGAGCCCCGGATATTCCGGACGAGGCCATAACCTGTGAATACTTATGAAAAGTGGACTTTGTAAAAAACGACGCCGCAAGCGCAAGCACCAAACCCGGAAGCGCGAACAGCAGATACATCGGATCGAAAAAAAACATAATTAATTACTCCTGTTTTTTTAAATTCATATAAATTCTGTAAAATGCAAATATTAACCACGAAAAGTCACGAAAAGTCACGAAAAAGTTTTTTTATTTTTCAGCTGGAGCTGAAAACTTAAACACTTCTCTGTTTTTCTCCGTGGTGCAATTCATATTCTTTATTCATAAATTTACTTTAACTTCATTTCAAGCCGCTGACAGCGAACCTGTCAGGATAGCTTAGAAGCATGAAATATGCCAAATCATGGGATTTCAAGCATCAGTTTCAGAGACAATAATTTATGAAAAATGTTCCCTGTGCCAGAGAATTTCCCGGTGTGCCAGAAATGCGCATCAAGATAAAGATTTGAGACATTTTGACCCGGAAGGCCACTTTTGTAAAAGGGCGGATTTGCGACAGAACAAACACTTGACCAATTTTAATTTATTCGAGTTGGCAAATCCGGTAAATTGTGGTAGATTATTTTCTCAATCATTTCGACTGGACGAGATTAAATATAACAAAGGAATTATACTTCATGCGGCTATCGGATAAAACGCGGGTTGAAGAGCATATCTTTGAAAATCCTACCCTTGATCTGGCATATAATGAGTTAAAAAGATTACTGAAAGAACGTTTCGGATCATGCTCGGGTTCTGAAGTAATTAAAATAATTTTCAGGCTGAATTCTGCTGCCGGATATAAAATCACAGCCTCCGCCGGCACACTGCTGTTTGAAGCCAATACGGAGCTTGAAGTCCTCTACGCGGTTTACGACTTCGCGGAGGAATGGCTGGATTACTGTTTTTACGAACCCGGCAAAGACTGGATCGCGCCGAATGCCGGAACCAGTGTAAACCTGCCTGACGGTGAGATATTGCACAGCCGCCCCGCCTTGCTGAAACGATGCGGGTTCATTCAGGAATTTCCATTTTCAGACGACAGTTATCAGATTGCCGACTGGATGGCGAAGAACAAATTGAATTATGTTATGACCTGGATGAAATATTACGACCAGATGTCCCCTGCCCTGAAAGAATATTACCGTATTCGCGGCATCGAAGTGGAAAGCGGTCATCATAATTTTGACTACTGGATACCGTTCAACAAATATTACAAAGAACACCCGGACTTTTTCGCGGTCGTCGACGGCAAACGCATTGAACCCAGGAAAGACGAAAGCGATCTGCTGCTCAGTAAGCAGATCTGCACGACAAATCCGGAACTGCGCAGGGAAATAGTTAAAAACATCATTGAATACTGCCGGAAAAACCCGGAAGTTAAAACCGTTTCACTGATTCCGAACGACGGCTTCGGCTGGTGCGAATGCGAAAGCTGTTCGGCATTCTACGATAAGGCGGACAAAGGCGACCTGTACAGCGTATCTTGTCATGTATACCGGGCCAGCCGCATTTATCACGACCTCTTCGATTATGTGTCGGCCGAACTAAGGAAGGTCTTGCCGGACGTTAACATCACCTTTGCCGCGTATGTCAATTACAGCCGTCCTGCGGCCGGGTTCCAGCTCAAAAAGAATTCGGCGGTCCATTTTGCCCCCTACTGGCGCTGCATAAATCACCGCATCAATGCTCCGGACTGCCCGGTGAATTCCGAATACGCCGCCGATCTTGACAGGTGGCTGGCGGCAAAAGCCGGCGGCGAAGTCAACATCTATGAATATTACATGGGCGTTAACCTGTATATTTCGCTGCCGATGGTCCACTTCGAGGACATTTTTGATGAAATGACCTGGTACGGGAAAAGAGGCGTTGACGGCGTCCTGACCCAGTTCCATGTGCCGCACTGGTCGGTTTACGGCATGAACTATTACATGATGGCCAAAGCCGCCCGAGGCGCTGATAAGGCTAGCGAAGTCGATAAGATGTTTAAAAAGCTTTTTGGAACTCAAGCCGGATTGGCCCGGGAATTGTTCGCAAAACTCAAAAAACTGACCTTAAGTGCCGGAAAATGCCATATTCCGTATCCTTATTCACTCCTGAGCCGGACCCGGCTAGAGCAATACCGGAAAATTCGCGAAACAGCCGCAAACTTGAATGCTCAAGCTCCGAATAATTCATTATGCCGGGATTATGTGATCTGGACAGAATACCTGTGCCGTTTCAAAGAACTGTTCGACCGGTATCACAGCACCGGGATAACAGTTCAGGAAATCAACGATTTTCGTGCCTGGATCAAAAGCCGGCAGGACGGCTCTCGCGTATTTGTCACGGCTAAAGCGGATATGGTTTTGAAAACATGGATCAAATGCATCGAAACAGGCCGGGAGTGGGTCCATTTCAATATCGACTGGGAAGACGCATACATCAAAGAGCACGCCGCAGGCATCCTGGCGGCAGCGCGGGAATAATCCGAACTTTCTTCAGCCGACGTTATTGACTGTCATGTATTGAACTTTTTCAGGCAATATCTGATGTTGCAAATCTTCTCCCCGGAAGAAACGGTCAAACTCCTCAAGGATGGTCGAAATATAACTGTTGCGGCTGGGGTATCCGGCATTATGCGGAGTCAGGATAACGTTGGGAAGGTCCAGAAGCGGACTGTCCGACGGCAGCGGCTCCCGATGAAATACGTCGAAAACACCGACAAACCGGTCTTTCCGTAATTCATTCAACAGAGAGGCTTCTTCAACCAGCTCGCCACGTCCGCCGTTTACCAGCACCGCGCCATCCTTGATGGAGGCCAACAATTGCCGGTCAATACGGCCTCTGGTCTTTTCATTCAAACCGTTCAACAGAAATATAACGTCAGACTCCCTGCATACTTGTTCAAGCGAACGTTTTTCAGCATTCAACTCAGCCGCCTCATTTTCACTCAAATGGTTACTGCAAATCAGAACTTTGCAAGGCTCCAGCGGGCGCAGCATCCGGTGCAGATGAGCGGCGATTTCGCCATAACCCCAGATACCGATCACCGCGTTTTTCAGCGAACCGCACTGATACCGCCGCGGCCAGCAAATATCACCACACCCTGCAATCCTGATGTAATTCATTACTTTTCTCACGCCCATAAGACCGGCCATTAAACACCATTCGGCCACCGCATGAGCCATATCACTGTTGGAGGAGGTTACGGTGATTCCGCGTTCGAACAATTCTTCCGAGACATAGTTAGCCACCGACCCTGCGGCATGTCCCACAATTTTCAGTTTGTTGTTGCGACATAGAATCTTTTCGTCAATACGCGGCGATTTCCAGGTCGTAATTATCGCGTCAGCATCCTGCAAAAGTTCAGTCCAATGCCGGGCCGCGGATTCTTCCGTTTCATTTATCAGGGTAATATTGAACCCCATTTTGCTGGCTGATTTTATTGTATACTCGTTCCAGAGTTCGTTGAAAAACGGCTGATCAGGAGTGGAGGCAAAAATTATTTTATATTGATGGTTATTCTTCCTGGGGTAGTGCATAAACTTCAGTTTCCTTAATATTATTTTTTGATGATTTATATCCAATGCAAAGCATGATGATGCCGAACAAACTAACAACGCCGCTGACAAACAACGGACAGACGACGCCAAGACTGTCTTCAGCCGGAATGACCAGCAACGCGATAAAAAGTCCGATGAGCAGAGTAAAACTGCCGATGACTTTCAATTGACTGAGATCATTGGCTTTGCCGACTTCCTTTTCAAAATCAACCGGGGTATTCATTGTTTTGAAAAAATCCCGGACCCTTTGATCATAAGACCGCCGGTTGTACCCGGCAAAAGGAATCGCAATAAAGAACCCGACGCTGGCAACGGCCATGATCAGAAAAACTTTGTCCTGATAATACATTTGCACGCCCAAAAGGTCCTGGCTGAAATAAGTAATCAAAGACGCGACGAATCCAAAACAAATCGACGACGCAGCCGCCCACTGCGGGGTTTTCCTGATAAGAATTCCCCAGAAAAGCGGTACGGACATCGGAATGCCGAGCAGAGCCCCGACCAGTAACACCAGTTCAAATTGTCCCAGCCCGGTTATCGCGGCGAAAACAATCGCGCATAGAATACCGCAAACACCGAATACCGAGGAAAAAATTTGACTCATAAACAACATTTTTTCAGGAGGCAATTTCTTGAACTTAAACAGTTTTTCCAATGCCGGATAAATGTTCTTAATAAATACAGCCGCATTTTTATTCAAACCGGTATCCATTGTGCTCATACTGGCCGCAAACATGGCAACAACCATTAAACCGATCATGCCGGGCGGCAACAGGTTGATGCAGGTTATCGCGAACGCCGATTCAGCCGGTTTAGAAATATTTACGCCTTCAACCGCCGTTGCAAAGAAAATCCTGGCGGTCATCGGTGGAATAAACCAGACGCACGACCCCAGCAGCATCAGCACCATGCCAAGCAATGCGGCTTTTTTAGCTTCTTTGCCGTCTTTGACGGAAAAATAGCGCGGCGCCGATTCAAGCGTGTTAGCAGTAAATATCTGCCGGAGAAACATTGCCGCCGCCCATACCCAGGTAAATGACCGGTTAAAACGGCCCGAATCGTTGATGATCGAATAATCCGCAGCCAGGCCATGAGTATTGATCTGCTCAAACAACCCGTCAACGCCGCCGAGTTTATAGAGGCACAGTCCGGTCAGCAGAATGGTCATGACCAGCATTATCACGCACTGGATGAAATCCGTGGCCATGATCGCCCAGCTGCCGCCGGTAACCGAATAGATCAAAACGATCAGACCGAGAACAACAATGACATGCTCGACTTTGAACCCGAAAATAGCGGAACTGAAAATCGCCAGCGAATACAACGTCAAACCGGTTGAAATAATTCCCATCGGCAACGTGAACCATGAATAGAACTGCTCGGTGGATTTATTATAACGCTGCCGAATCACATCCGGGCCGGTTGTCGCCCGCATTTGCCGGAACCGGACCGCAAACCAGAGGTAATTAACCAGAAAACCGAGGGCATTCGCCACGTAAATAATCAACACGCTCCAGCCCGCCTGATAGGCCACTCCGGCCGCACCGGTAAAAGTGTAGGCGCTGATACCGGCCATGAACGAGCTGCTGCCGACCAGCCACCAGGTCCCGCGACACCCGTTACGGAAATAGTCACTCACGTTGGAATTGAACTTCTTGAACGCAAAGCCGATCGCAAGCAGGAACAGCAGATATACACCGATCACTATATATTCAAAAGAGTGATTCATTTGATCTTGACCGAACCTTTGCACAGCTTTTCCGCTGTAATATTATGCATCTTTCCATCCGGAAGAGTAACCTGAACCGGCGAGTTGGCTTTTAACTCAAAACTGTCAGCTTTTGACCTAACCAGAACCCATGACGGAACGCTTACCGTATCCCCGGCTTTAACAGTCCAGACAACCGCTTTGGCGCCAGTTTTGAACAAACCGTCCGGTTTTACGGTTAAATCCTTGTTACTGCGCTGCCGGACGATTATGCCTGAATGTTTACCATCCTGGCTGGTTATTTTCCGACCGGCAAAATAGTCAAAATTAAACCGTCCGGCCAGTTCCATAGGCCACTTTGAGGTAATACCGCCGCCCGGGGACACCTTGCTGATTTCAAGTTTGATCCCAATGAGCGATTGAGAACCGAAACTCAGGACATTCTTATCGACTTTATCCAGTTTATAATATTCATTATGAGTATAAGGAACAGTTCCTTTGTTATCAAACAGCACGGTTGATCCTGACAAGCTTTCCGGAAGACTATGATTAAGGTAAACCCGGTTATTCAGATCACTTGCTTCGATCCGGGTCACCCTGCCCCGCCAGACCGCACGTTCAGGTTTCACGCTAAGTCCGTTTACGGTTAATTCAGATGAAGCCTCCATCGCCATGCATTCCACCGCGCCATTCTTTTCGAATCTTACAAAAGCTCTCTGACCGGAAAACTTGACTCCGTCAACAGCTACTGCCATTTCTTTTGCGCAACTGATAATCAAGTCCCGTCTGCCATCCGACAAATCGACCCAAACCGCAACCACATCGGCAGGATTGCCGCCGGTCCTGACAACAGCCTTGCTTACTTTGCGAATCGTCCACGACTGTGGTTCAGCCAGTTCGGATACCGCGACAAAACAACTGCGAAGATACTTTTGCTTTCCTTTGGTACGCCTGGCCGCGACTATCTCGTAATTGGAATGGAAGTTTTTCTCGGTCGGGGCTTTCGCTCTTAAAGCGAGCTGTCCATCATAATTAAGCATATACAGACGTTGTTTATACGGTAAGCCGAACGGCATCTTCCATTCACACAACCAGTCATTGTTAGTATTGGCTCCTTTGACATC
The DNA here is from genome assembly GCA_963678305.2 of Victivallales bacterium. Lineage (GTDB taxonomy): Bacteria > Verrucomicrobiota > Lentisphaeria > Victivallales > Victivallaceae. The sequence continues at coordinate 225,384 of CAXXVV010000006.1, read as the reverse complement.
GTAAATGAAACCGTAACCGTTTCCGGGAGCCGGGTTCCAAGTGCTTTTACGCAGCAGTTTCTGCTCCGATTTTATGCCGAGATCTTTCATGTAGCCGCTCAACTGCAGGCGCTCTCCCCAGCTTTTTCCAGGAAGGTTAAAAACATTTTTACGGTACTTGGGATTCAAACCGGCCAGCGACCATACTCCGGGAATACGCGCCGGGGCAACCCCGGTAATTTTTAAAGAATTCGAGTCAGGCTTTTCAAGATACGGCGCAAAACGGATATAGTCATGCACACTGCCGCCGCCGAGCCGAAAGATGTCAAGCATATAAAAATCCTCTTTATTGACATCGATCAACCAGACCAGCCGGCGATACTCCCTGCCGCGCTGGCGTTTCCACATGCCGGGATTGGATAGCTCAAAACATTGCGCCGGAGGCACCGGAAGAAACGCCAGAACATCCGCGGCAGTACCGGTTTTCTTGAAAATGTATGATGGCGGCAGATCCTCATTTATAATTGCCATTTGATGGGATGGCGCTTTAACGGAATAACCGAAAAAATCAGGTCTCGCCGTACCGCCGCGGCCATAGCCGTAAAATCCGGTCATGCACCCGGTGCGGCCATAGAGCTGAATTCCCATCTGATCGTCATGGCCGTGTGACGTCGGAACTCCGCCCCGCGAGAAAACCGCCCGCTCGTTTTTGCCTTCTCCGCTTTTCAAAGCAATCAGCAAACGCCCGGGAGTTAGAATACTTTTCGAGTTTTTCGAAGCCATTTTCTTTTGCTTCGGAGGTGCAAGGTAAAACCATTGACTCTCACCATAGCTCTTTATAGAGTATTCATCCGGCATTGCAAAAGGTGAATTCCTCAAAGGATCGAAGAGCCTGCGGCATTCTTCACGCCAGTCAGCATTACCAGTCTGTAGCGCAAATATTCTCAAGAACTGTGCTTTTTCCTTGTCAGTCCACTTTTTTAAACCGTCCCCGGAATTCCCCCATGCCCGGTCGGGACTGGTATCTCCAAAACGGAAATTACGGCCGTATACCGACATACGAAACTGGGATTTGACGGCATTATTAAACCATATCGGCAAATCCCCGAATTTAAGTTTGCAGGAATAATTGTCCGGTTGCGGGAAAAGCCGTGAATTTTCATAACGGGACGGCTTATAATGATTAAACGGCTGAATTGACTGGTAAATGTAGCGCTTGCCGATTCGACCATAACCATCCGCAGTCTCGTAATAATCTCCATCCCGGTAGACACAGACGTCGAAATATGCAAAAACAGCGTCAAGTCCCTGTTTCACCGCTTCGGGATAACCGAACAAAGCGCCTTGAGTCGCAATATTCCCGTACATCACCAGACCGTGATTCTGCAACGATCTGTCCAGATAACCCAATTCAAAAACCTGAAAATAATATCGGCGCGCCGCTTCAAAAATCGTTAATTTCGAATCAATAATCGAAGGAGCGGTGGCATATCTGGAATTTGCCAGCAAATCCAGGCTGATTGCCGTTAAAACCTGTCTGCCGTTAGCATGGTTGCCGTTAAAAGCTAAATAACCTTTGCCCGGCTTTGGCAGTTTTGAATATATGCCGAGATAACAAGTATCAGGCTCTCTTTTTTTACGCAAGTCCGACAACAAATCCAGAATCTGCAAAGCGCGCCGCGCTAAAAGTTCGTCGCCAGTCAACATATACAACAGCGCCAAATTGTCCATTACCCGGTGCATTTCAATGATAATCCATAAATTCCAGTAGCCTTTGAAATAAAAACGCCTGCCGTCCCGGCTTACCCAGCCTTTACCGGAATCATAATACTTTTCTCCTGGTTTCTCGTCCCCGTACCATTCTTTCGTATTGGGTGAATATATGCATCCAGGACGTTTGATGGTGCAGACTTTTTCACTGCGTTCACCTCGTCCCAGGAATTCCTGTCCGGACATTCTGGTCCATGTTTTTTTTACTTTTGGATCGCCCAGCGTAGGTGCCGCAATTATCGCATCCGGAGCCGGGACAAGCGCTTTCAGTTGTTTATCCGATAACTCAAGCCAGGGCTTGACATGTTCCGATAATTGTTTTACAAGACGCTGCAATTCGGAATTTTTGCGAACTTCAGCTCTAATCTTTTCAATATTTTCCGCGGAATAAGCTATTTCACTCAAAGGAATAACCGGGGCTTGTCCCGGACCGGCGACTTTGACCTGATAGTTTTTCAAACCTTTCCGGCCCTTGATGTCAAGACCGGCAGCATCGTCAGGAGTAGGAGTATTGAGTTTTTTCAACAAGTCACGTTGAAGTTGAGGGTTGGAAGTGATTCGTCCATCCGAACCAAGCCATTTATACCCGGAATAACTCTTTTCAACTCCGCCTGAAACCCGGAACCCGACCCCGGCGGATAACAGGCAGATCAGCCTTATAGATAATTTCAAATTCATTTTGTCCTTAATAATTTGTTGTATTACAATATTCGCTTGCTTGAAAGCAATAGCTGATCATTTTACCATAGGATGCCATTCTTTGACCTGAGTGAACGAGTTACGTTTACGCCCTTGAACATGGCCGTCAAGATAGTTCACGTTCAAAGAGCCGCCATGATGCGTGTCCAGTTGTGGATACTGAAAATGGGTCACTACATCCGCATCAGCAGTGTCTCCATATAACGCGACAGTTCGCCATAGATGGATGCTGAAAAGAAAGTTGGCAACGGTTGATTCCTCGGTTTTATTCAATCCCAGAGTATAATACCAGTACCGAACAGCTGAGTCAACCATCGAAATTTTAGAGCTGGGATTTTTGACCTGAGTTAACTTCAGCCCGTTATATATATAATCCGTTTTAGTTTTATTGGGATAATACCCGCAATACGTATTGTAAGAATATCCAACTTCCCACGAGTCTCTTTGAGACGGACACTTCAACGCGCCACCGAGACCTTTTGCCCAGTCATAGTAGTTGTACCAGCGGTTGCTGGTGCCTGACGCGACATAACTGAAAGGCAACATTGATTCAGAATCGCTTGCATACATCTGCAAAGCCACCGCTGACTGCTTCATGTTCGCCGCACATTTGATTGATTTGGCTTTGGACCGGGCTTGATTCAAAGCCGGCAGCAGCATACTTGCAAGAATTGCAATAATGGCTATCACCACCAGCAACTCAATCAATGTGAAACATTTTAACTCTCTCTTTTCATACCCGGATTCTTCTACAGACTGTAACATTTTTTTCTCCTTGTGGATTGTTTAAGTTTACTTATTTACAGGAATTATTAAATTACCGTCCAAAGTGATATTTACCGGGCATTTCCCCGGTTCATTGATCCTTGAAACACATTCATTAAAAGCAATCTCACCAATAGTTTTCCAATTAATCGCAATCGACGGGAAACGATAAAAAGAAGGATCGATCAACTGTTTTCCATCCATCCCGAGAATCTGGAAGTCTTTGGCAAGTTCACGTCCGGTATCATTGAAATAGGTGTTCGCATGGTCTTGAGCTCTTTGATCAGACGTGAACATATAGCCCCGTTTCTTCACAAAATCGACCTCACTCCGTGAACTGAAAGACCAGTCACAGGAGTATCCTTTCTCCCGCCAGAGCGCATCGAACACCCTGCCCCGAGTCACAAAAACCGGTTTAGGACTGCTGACGATAGTAATTTCCCTGAGCCCTTTCCGCTCAAAAAAATCCACCGCGATCTTAGCCGAAGAATAAGGATCAAGATTAATAGTGCTGATTTTTCCGCCGAATGAATTATCAATCAAAACTCCGACAGTCGGAATATTGAGATTGAGATCATCGAGTACCATGTCATATTCGTTCAAAAGAATTATCCCTTCAGCACCGGTACTCAGTTCCTTGATCCGTTCAGTGGAAACCTCCTCCATTATTAAAGGGTTTACCAGAAAAGTAAAACCTTGTTTATTCGCCTGTTCCTGCATGCCCAGAAAGGCTGAATAACACATCCCGCTGTGCGCCTCGGCCACATACGGTTCCATAAAAACAGCAATACGCTTTACCGCGTTATGCTTTACCGCAGATCGGCGCGCAGCGACAAATATTCCGCGATTTGGAATTTTTTCCAACTTACCCTTGCTGCACAAAAAATCAATTCCGCGCAGCGCGGTCCCATAACTGATATTGAACTTCTCTTTTAAACGCCTGACCGAGGGAATTCTGGTTCCGACAGAATATTGTCCTGAAACAAGACGTTCTTCGAGATAATCAATCAGTTGAGTTGCTTTTTCCGGCTTAACCATTTTCAATCGTCCTTCTGTGATCAAGTTTCTGAATTTATTTTAAATCATAATAGATCATATGTCAATACTATTAAAAAATTTAAACACAAAAAACTGATCAAAACTGATCAAAACAAACCAATCACATCGTCTATTTATTATTCAAACCAATCCAAACCAGTATAGTCATCACTTCAAAGATAATCATCAATTACTCCTTGTGATTATCCTGATTATCCTGATAATCTTAAGTTTTTTTAGTTTTATTATATTTTCAATGTTGTTTTTTAGTTTTTAAGCAATATAATCGCAACAAACAATTTAAAAAAACGCAAGTAAAACAGGATAATCACGCAGTGAATATCAAATTTAACATAAAAAAAGAGTCAGAGGACCTGCTCTGGCAGCAGCTCCGAAATCAATTGTCAGCGTACATTACCGATCAACGACTTCCGGTCGGAACAAAATTACCCAACGTTAAGGAGCTGGCTGACATGGCCAGGGTCAGTCTGAAGACCGGTGAACGCGCCTTGCAGGCCCTGATCGAAGACGGTATTTGTTTTCGCCGCCCCAAGAAAGGAACTTTTGTGGGCAACAAATACGCGGCCCCGACCATCAGCAAAGTCTGCGGCATATGCCATTTCAACAATCTTGACTCTGTAGAAAACGATGACATTCAGAATTTGATATTCCAGGGAATCAAGAAAGAATCTGAGAATATTTGCGATACCCTGTTCCTGAACGGAAATCTGGAAGAAAGCATAAGGCGCTATCTCGATCAGCGCAGTATAGATCTATGCGGGGTAATTATGCTCCACTGGGCTGATATTGTCCACGGCGTGGAGTTGGCAAAGAGTTTTCCCCGTTTACGTTTTGTATTTACCAACTACCAGACCGACGATTTTGAAAACACGCCCAAAAATGTCTTTGGGGTGTTCAATGATGACTTTGGCGGCGCCTATCAACTGGCTGACTGTTTACTTTCACGGGGACATGAGAAATTCGGAATAATCAGCCTGGATCAGGATAACAGCAACTACAGACGGAGACTCGAAGGTTTTACCTCATGCATTCAAAGCGGCGGTTTCACGATACAGGAAAATCATATTCTTTCAGCACCAAGGGACCGGGAGAACTACAATTACGACGAATTATGTGAATTGGGGCGAAACCTCGCGGCAAAATTGCTTAACGGGGAAAATTCCCCGTCAGTAATATTTGCCCCCAATGACCATCTGGCGGAAGGAGCAATGCTGGCAATTGAAGCGTCAGGCCTTTCCGGAAAAGTGGAAGTTGTCGGCTATGATGCCCTGACTCCTTATCGCCAGCGGATCAAATTCAGTACGGTTGCTGTAGATTTTGAAAAAATGGGGCGAATCGCGCTGAAACTGCTAACCGGTAAATCCTGTCATTACTCCAAAATAACTTATGTAAATCCTCAACTTTTAGTAAAAAACTGAACACTAGAAAATATTTTAACAACGGAAACAGTTTACAATGAAAATCACTGACCGGTTTATTTACGGAACTCAGTACTATCGTGCGCCAACTCCTCTTCAGGATGAATGGGAATATGATTTGAACATGATGCCGCAGGCCGGATTGGACACGATCCAGATCAGGGTCCAGTGGCGTTGGAATGAACGACGTGAAGGCGAATATTACTTTGACGACATTGATCGCTTATTTGATTTGGCGGAAAAATATAATAAGCAGGTTATAATGAAGTTTATGCTGGAAACCGCGCCGGATTACGTTTTTCAAAAATACGACGGAGCCAGACGTGATATGCACGGCAACTTGATCCGCCCCGGCGGACACGGTGCGTTCTACGTCGGCGGTTGGTGGCCGTGTTTCGACAATCCCCAGGTATTAAGCAAAGCCAAAAAGTTTGTCATGATATTCACGGAAAGGTACAAAGAACGGAAGTCATTGTTAATGTGGAACATCTGGAATGAACCGAGGATGCGTCCGATCGGCGATTGCGGATGCCAATACTCCCTGAAGAATTATCGCAGCTGGCTGGAACAGGAGTATAAAACAATAGATACCCTGAATAATCACTTCGGCAAATGCTGGGGAGATTTCGACACAGTCGACACTCCCGGGATGCCTTATGATTATGTGGAACTGTTTCTATGGCGGAAATGGGCCAGACGCAGCTTAAGTAATCGTCTTGCGGAGTTTTACAAAGTCGTGAAAACGATTGATCCAAACCGCCCGGTCATGACTCACGTCGGCCTGCCGGCGGTACAGCAGGATGCGGCCGGAGATGTGTCCGACGATCTTCTGAACTGTAAAGAAGTGGATTTTTACGGCACATCTTTCGGGTTAACCAATATCTGTACAAACATCATTGAAGAGTCAACCCCTTCTCTGATTTGCGACTGGATACGCAACGTTAACGAATATTTCTGGGTCTATGAGCTGTATCCGGACTGGGGACGCTGGCAGCCTCCGGTCAGCGTATTCGATTATGCGTACCGGATGTGGTCGGCAATCGCCTGCGGCAGTAAAGGCATTCTCCTTTGGCAGTATCGCGCCGAACGAGTTGGCAATGAAAGCAACCTGGCCGGTCTGGTCAATATCGACGGCAGCTTCAAGGAAATCAGTTATGAATCCGGTCGGATCAGCAAGTTCATTAAAGACAACCAGGATTTCCTGATGAAGTCAAAGGTTCAGGACGACGGCATTGCTATCTTGTACGACATCGACAGCGACCTGATCAACCGGATTGAAAACACCGGCAAGTCCGGCGATTTGAACAACTTTGATCTCGCAGTGGAATTTCCGTATCACTATAAAAAGGCCGTCGCTGGTATTCACGCATTATTCAGAGAAGCCGGATTCACCTGTCGGGTCATCGATACAAGAAACCTGGCGGCACAACTCGACGGTTTGGAGGTTATATACGTTCCGCAAGGCTTCATGCTGACCGACAAAGTTATTGGAATACTCGAAAGATTCGCGGCTGCCGGCGGGAGAGTAATTGCCGAAGAAGGCCTGACTCTGCGCGACAGCGCCACCTGGGTCCGGCCGCAATGGCCGTCACTGGCAATTCAGAAAATGTTCGGGACAAGAATTACGTCCAGGGCCAAAGTCATTTTCAGACCGGAAAAGATAAAAACGGATGATGCAATAATTCCGGCATCGGAATATGTCAGCTATCTTGAAGCGAAAGATGGAGCGGAAACTATTGGCGCCTGGGACTCCGGTAATCCGGCAATTGTCAAAAACGGCAACTGTTATTTTATCGCAACCAGCCTGGGGGCTGCTTTTTATGATAATTATCAGCAGTCTCAGGACTTTTTAAACGTACTCGCTCTTCTACTGGAAGGCAGAAAGCCGGCTGTCCCGTGTAATTTGCCGAAAGGGGTTTATAAGCGAGTCCTGAAATACGGTGATCGATCCATATTGTTCCTGTTCAATACTGCCTGGACGGAGCAAACTGTTTGCTTGCAATCCGACAAAAATACATACCGTGTATTGTTTGGAGGAGCCACCATCGAGAAAGGTGAAATTACTTTACAGTCCAGAGCGGTTCAAGTATTGCTGTTTGAAGAAAAATAGACAGCAGTGATAATAGTTCAAAAAACCATTCACCCCAACTGGAGGTTTTATCTGGTTGGGGGATTTATTTGTCAAGAGAACCAACTCACGATATGAATTATTATACAGGCAACCCCTAATGTATATGTAACATAAAGATGTCCTGCATTTATGATACTGTTCCAGTCAGTGCCTTCTATTCTGAACTTTTTCTTTACCTCGTCCCAGCGGCCGAATTTTAAGAAATAAACAAAAATCAACCAGGCGAAAACAGGGACAAGATATACATAACCTGCAACAATAAGTACAGCAAGAGGAAATTTTTCTTTGGGAACGCCAACTTTATTGAGAACGGAACATAGCAAAAGAAACGGAATTGATAAACTGAAGAAAGTCGTCAGACTATGATCAACCGACCTCAAACGCACTACCCCCGTTCCGCTAAAGCGGTCTTTGGCCTCTAGTCATACTAAAACAAAAAAAGTGAACTTGAACAAGGATAAAAGTTATCAAAACTCCTATCCTGTTCAAATAAATAAATTAAGCCAGAGTAATATCCAGCTCGTATTCGGTATTCTTTTTGCCCCGTCCTTTGTCTGCGGACAAGACTTCGACGTAATACAACCCGGCATCCAGATTAAGGTTGTCCAAATGAGCTTCTCCAAACTTAAGTTTAGTTGCTTTGACCTTCTTAAGTTTTCCTTTATCTTCGTTCCACTGGTAAACAGTAAGTTTCGCATTCTTATCTGTTCCGGTAAGATCAAAATCATACGTCGTAAGCTCGGCAACTTCAAACTGATAGTAGTCGCACGCGTCGCCGAAACCGACGAAACCAGAAAGGCCGGCATCCGGTGTAATAACAGTCGCATCCTCAGTGCAGTTATTATCGGTTGCATCAGGGAAGAAATCGCTGGTAATGTCAATTACGTATTCCGTATTATATCTACCACCGCCTTTATCACCGGATATTATCTCAATATAATAGTTACCGTTATCGAGCATAACGTTATCGAAAACCGCCGTCCATTCACCTGCCCGGTTGTCATACTGAGAATTGGTACTCTCAATTTTTCTCAATGCGCCGCTTTCGAGCAGTTCATAGAGAGAGACTTTAACTTTTGAGTACATTTGCGTTAACTCAATATCAAACGTCCCGGCCCCTTCAGTCAGCTCAAAATTATAGTAATCATAACCGTCGGCCAACCCGACATATTCTTTGTATGAATAGCCGTCATCAACATTAATGGAATTCGCAAAAGCAAAATAATTACCAACCGTATCCCCGGTATTGAAGTACTCTGTTTCAGACCAGCCGGTAGTATTTCCGTAGTTATCAACAGCCTTGACATGCCAATAATAGAAGCCATACGGCAGATCCCATAGAGACGTTTCACTATCATATACCGTTTCACTGACAGCTCCGGTAAAATCACTGTTATCGGCATACTCAAGCATATATTCCTTGACTCCGCTGCCGGCGTCACTGGAATCTCCCCAGTTGAGGATTATATCCCCACCGCTGATCTTTTCCGAGAGTCCTGAGGGCAGCGTAGGCGCCGTCGAGTCAATAATGAAGCTGTCAACCGCGCTCCAGGCGGATTCATTCCAGTTATTGTCAACAGATTTCACCCGCCAATAGTAAGTGGCATCCGCCAGGTCAGTCATATCAAGATCACTGGAATCAGAAGTCAAAGTAGAAGCACCGGAAAAGTCAGAATTATCCGCAAATTCTATTACATAATTCATAATTCCGGTAAGATTGTCGACAGAGTCGCTCCAATCCAGGCTGGCCGAATCATTATCAATAACAGCAGCAAGGTCTTCAGGTACAGATGCCGGAGTAATATCGACAAGGAAACTTCCGGTTGCACTCCAGGCGGATTCATTACCGCTGTTATCAACAGACTTGACCCGCCAGTAGTAGTATGCATCAGCCAGGTCGGACAATACAACTTCGCTGGCATCAACATTCAAGATACTGGAACCGGTAAAACCGGCATTGACAGCGTATTCTACAATATACTCTTTTACCCCGGAAAGGTTGTCTGATGAATTCAGCCAGTCGAGACCAGCATCCCGACCAACAACTGCCGCAGACAAGCCGTTTGGAGTTGTAGCCGGTGTGGTGTCAATAGTGAAATACTCTATTGTACTCCATTCCGACTCATATCCTCCTGCATCAACCGCTTTAACCCGCCAGTAGTAGACCGCATCAGTTAATGAATTCAGGTTTAATTGACTGGATACAGAGGTAACTGAAACAGCCCCGGATAAATCCGGACTGGTGGAGTATTCGACAACATATTCTTTTAAACCGGAAAGATTATCGGTGGAATCGCTCCAATCCAAACCGGAAGAGCTTCCATCAACAACTGCGGAAAGGTCATCGGGTGTAGTTGGAGCCGTTATGTCAACAATAAAAGATTCCACCTCACTCCAGGAAGAAACATTACCAAAATAATCTTCAGCATCCACGCGCCAGTAATAGATTCCTTCAGCAAGGCCGGAAATATTGATTTCACTTGAAGCAACGGTCCGGGTAACAGCGTTGACAAAACCGGAGTTACCCGCGTACGAAACAATATATTTCTTAAGGCCGCTTCCGCCTGCATTGTCAGCCGAATCAGCCCAATCCAATGCGACATTGCTGCCGGTAATATCTTCAACCAGATCGATTGGAACATCCGGTGCGGTCAAATCCACGAGAAACTCTTCGCCGACAGACCAGGCTGATTCATTACCGGAATTGTCAACCGACCTGACCCGCCAGTACCAGGTTCCGTCGGTTAAACCGGTAATATCCAACATACTGGTCAGAGCTGTTTTGGAAACCGGGCTTGAGAAATCCGCGGATAAAGAATATTCAACAGAGTATTCTTTTACTCCTGACACATTATCTGTCGAAGTATTCCAGTCAAGTGCTGCGGTTCCGCCGCTGACATCAACCGTTAATCCGGACGGGGCTGAAGCCGGGGTAATATCAACAGTGAAAGTTGAATTTGAACTCCATGCCGACTCGTTGCCATTATTGTCCACCGCTTTTACGCGCCAATAGTAGAAATCATCAGCCAAAGCCGATACATCAAGATTGCTGGCGGCAACCGATAAGGTCGTCGCGGACGTAAATGATGAGTTATCCGCATATTGCAGTACATATCCGCTAAGGCCGCTGCCGCCGGTGTTATCAGTAGAGTCGCTCCAGTCAAATAATACATTGCTGCCATCAACAGTGCCGGCCAAGGAGACTGGAACCGAAGGCGCGGTCACGTCGACCAGAAAACTGCCGCCTTCAACCCAGGCCGTCTCATTCTCAGATGCATCAACAGCCTTTACCCGCCAGTACCAGGTTCCGTCACTCAGGTCTGACACACTGAGAAAACTTGTCGAGGTTGACTGCAAAACAGTTCCGGAAAAACCGGCATTTTGCGAGTATTCAACAACATAAGACTCGACCCCCGAATCACTGTCCGTTGAATCATTCCAGTCAAACGACACATCGTCCCCGGTTACATCCACAGTCAGGCCGGAAGGCAGGCTCGGAGGAGTTTCATCCGCAAGCATGACTTCAAATGATTGAACCGCACTCCAGGCGCTTTCATTGCCAGCATAATCGAAGGCCATGACACTCCAATACCAGGTTCCGTTATTGGCAAATTCCAAAGCGGCATCACTGGAAGTCACCGTGAGATAAGTCGGGTTGGACAGAATCGAGTTTTCGGAATAAGCCAGAACATATCCCTCTACTCCGGTTCCGGCATCAGTCGAATCCGCCCAATCAAACGAGACATTGACTTCGTCGACAACAGTGCTCAGCGCGGTTGGTACGCTTGGAGCCAGAGTATCAGGTTCATAAGTATCAAAAGAAGAGGAGCTGCTCCACGAACTGATATTCCCGGCATTGTCAATAGCTCTTACTCTCCAGTAATAAGTGTCAACCGCAAGTCCAGTCAGATCGGCATCGCTGGCAGTTACGATAATATTCACGGAGTCCGCGAAATTAGAATAGGTTGAATACGCCAACTCATATTCTTTAACTCCCGACTTGTCGTCAGTGGAATCATTCCAGTCCAGAGCCACATCCAGGCCGCTAACCTGTTCAATCAATCCGGTTGGTACGCTTGGGTCCTGGGTATCTGTAATATCAATAGTGAATGAGTCGGCAATGCTCCAATCAGACTGATTTCCTTCATTATCCTCAGCTTTGACCCGCCAGTAATAAGTACCGTCAGTCAACCCGGCAAGGTCAAGTTCACTTACCGCCACTGTGGTCTGAGTCGCACCGGTAAATCCGGAATTGTCCGCATACTCGACAATATACTGTTTCACTCCGGAGTCATTATCCGTTGAATCCGACCAGTCAAGCGACGCATTCGCCTCATCAACCGAGTCAGTCAAACCAGTTGGGACGCTTGGAGCCACTGAATCTCCAAGACTTATGACAAAAGAATCAGCAACACTCCAATCACTTCCGTTGCCGGCTCCGTCTTCAGCCTTGACTCTCCAGTAATATGTCCCTTCGTTCAAGTTGTAAATAGCCAGTTCGCTAACCGTGACGATCCGGCTGACAACACTTAGAAAGAGTGAACTGGTGGAATATTGTACAAGGTAACGGGATACTCCGCTAAACTCATCCGTTGAATCCGACCAGTCAAGCGAAACATCATCACCAGCCACTTCATCCACCAGGTCAGTCGGGACTGACGGCGGAACATGATCCCCCCAACCCTCGAAGTCTGATGGAGCTATATTATAAACAAGAGCTGACATATAAACAAAATCATAAGGCAAGTCAGTAAGCGGGTTCCATACATTGTAGCCATTTCCCCATCCCATGTTAAAATGGAACAGGTCATTCCCCTCATCATAGCCGTCAATGACAATTGCATGGCCGCCGCCGTAGTCATCATATATTCCGGCCAATACGATCATTCCCTGAGTAATATCATCAACTAGTTCAGCATGCAAATCAAATGTGGACGATGTTACCAAATCCTCTCCGTCAACATAGTAATACCAGTCATATTCATCAATATATGAAGCCTCAAAGCCGGAATCCACCAGAAAATTTTTCGCGCTTTCCAAAGTCGCTCCGGTACCATAAGAAAGGTCTTCATAATTTGAATGAACCTTAACCCCGACCGCAAAGCTCAAAGCCGCTATCTCATCCGGATCAAAGTCATACTGCATATCCTGCAGCTTTTCATTAACCTCGGAAAAAGGCAGGAAACCGTAGGTTGAATAACTTGATCCGTATATTGGGGTCGAGTAATTACCATACAAGAAGAAATAGTCAGAACCGTTAAGTTCCAGTGAAGATACAGTCAAAGACATTCCGTATGCAGCTTGCATGCTTCCCCAATAATAAAGAACCTGACTGGTCGCCGTCGCTACACAACCGACATAAAGATTGGTTCCATCTAAATCAGGAGTGTATTCGTTATAAGTTATAGAAGATCCAACCGAAATTGTGCCGGCCTGATCCCAGGTGTCGAAATTAATTAAATAATCAGCCATGTCTTTATACTCCGTTGTTATGGACTCTCCCCAAGCAAGTCTAATAACTAAAAATAATGATAATATGCTCTATTTTTTAAAAACTATTGACATAACGTATACGCATTTTGTTCCATTGTCAAATAGAATAAGTCTACAAAACATTCATCGCGCAAAAAACTTGGAACGTTTTGTCTAAGCCAATGTAATATCGAGAGTATAATCGGTATTACATTTACCTTTTCCTTTGTCGCTCGCAAGAATTTCTATGTAGTAATCCCCGGTGCCAAGCCATAAATCATTGATTGCGGCCTCGCCATCCTGCAATGAGCAGTTGGCCAGTTTTTGCAATTTATTTTTGGCATCATCCCATTTATAAATAGTCAGTTTTGCATCTTTGTCATCTCCTTGCAAAGCAAAATCATAAACAGCCACGCTGTTTGACTGGAACATATAATAATCATAGATATCGCCAAAGCCGACATAACCGGTAATTTCCGCGGAGTTGTCTACGAATTCGGCATCGATGTTGGTCGCCTGCTGCCAGGTATTATTTGCGGTTGCTACAGGAAAAATGTCGGCAAAAACCTCCAGATAGTAGTCTGTATTGCGTTTTCCGGCGCCGCGGTCCCCGGACAATATTTCAACATAATATTCCCCGACATCCAGCATAATATTTTGCAATGATGCCGAGACCGTATCCTCGACCGGATCATAAACCGTACTTTTCCCGGCAATTCTTTTATACTTTTTAATCCCGTTTTTTTCTTCTTCTTGGTAAACGTTGATAACGCAACGTTCATCCAGATTCAACAGGTCAAAATAAAATTCACCGGCCTGGGCAGCGCTGAAGCTGAAAACATCCTGCGGATCACCGAAGCCCACCCATTCGCTTACAAAAGCGACATTGTTCGTAAATACCAGATCAGTCGGACTTCCCTGACCGGTTTTAAAATCAAACTCATCCACCGAAGCGTCCGGGAAAATAGTCCTGTTGCCCCATAGCTCATAATCGCTGTTGTTCCTGCCATTGCCGCGATCTCCGGACAGAACCTCTATATAATATATTCCCACGTCAAGCGGCACAAATCCTGACCAGGTAAAATGTTGCTCCTGTTGCGGATCATAATAGTTGAAAGCCATTCTAACCAGTTGATACGTAGTATAACCTTTTGAATTATCTTCCCGATAAATCTTCAAATCAGTCCTTTTATCAAGGTCGCCCAAATCAAAGAAAAATTCAGACGGTTTATCTACCGTGAATTTGTAGACATCCTGTGGGTCGCCGAACCCGACCCAGCCATTTTCCACGATCGAGTTATATTCGAATGACACCAGTGTCGGCGTCCCCTCTCCGGTTTTAAAATCAAACCCATCCTGTGACGCATCCGGAAAATTATAACTCTCAATAAGCAGATCATAACCGGTGTTGCATTTACCTTTCCCCTGGTCGCCGGATAAAACTTCGATATAGTATGTTCCGGCTGCTAAAGGAATTTCGTTAATAACCGCGTAAGTTTCGTTTTGGATCTTATCGTATTTTGCACTGACGCTCTTTACCCGCCTGTAGACCAGATAACCCTTGGAATAATCCTCTTCATATATATTCACAACCGCCTTCGAGGAAAGATTGTCCAACTGCAAGGAGAAACCGGACGGCTTATCCAGGTTCAGACAATAAACATCTTGAGGATCTCCAAAGCCCACCCAGCCGGAAATAAGCGCCTGGTTATCCACCAGTTCAATATCAGCGGCAACGCCGATTCCGGTTTTGAAATCCAGTTCATCTTCGCTTTTAGCCGGAAAATAATCAGGAGTTATATCCAGAGTATAATCAGTATTGAATTTGCCTTTTCCATTATCCCCGGATGCCACTTCGACATAATAAGTACCGACCCCCAGCAAAACATCCCCGAATGCAGCCATTGTCTCGCCGGTCAATTTGTTAAGCTTGGCAGTGGCATTTTTAACTTTCTTATATTTGACCAGCCCGTTAACGTCAATTTTCTGGTAAAGACATAACTTTGCCTTTGCATCAAGATCAGTCAGGGCAAAATCGAATTCACCGGCGGAAGTCACATCAAATGTATAAAAATCGGAAGCGTCGCCAATCCCGACATAATCGTTGCCGGCATAATCGTTTTCCACATCAATAGATAAAGCGTTTTGAAAAGAATCTCCAGGCGCCGATGCGAAAAAAGGCGGAGGAGAACTGAAACTATTAAGCTCATTTTCATTGCTGGAGTCAACAACTGCTCCGGCGGCAACTGTCACATTGAACTCTTCATGATCATCCTGGTATACATCATTATCACTTATAGACATAGCACTCCTCACATAAAAACAATAAAAAAACTTATTTTAAGTTTACACAAAAAAAGCTCAAAAGTCAAGCAATATATATAAGTAAAAACAATGGTTTTGTCAAGATGCCTATAGGACGCGACAGACAACAGACAAAAGAAAGAAAAATTTTTAAATTATTCCGTCCCGGCACGTTGCCGGACTGGATCCAACGCAGGAGCGTTGGTCGCCGCTTGCGGCGAAAGCAAGTTACGCAATTTATTGCGTGTTAAGCTGTTCACTTCGCACAGAGTGATGGTTTTGAAAAACGATTCAGAGTTTTTCAAAAGCGTTGAACGCAGGGCGTAATTCGCGACAATTCGGCATTGTCGACCTGTGTCGGTCCCGTCCTATAGGCGGCATCAGCAAAATATCTTTACGCCCAAATAGTACGCCTGGCGGATTTTGAACGATTGGGTTTCAAGGCAAAATTCAAATGCCCCATCAATCAAAATAGTCCGACACAGTGAAAAACTTCGACCTTTTACGGAGCCGTCATCGTGATCGAGAATGAAAAATTTCGCAATCTCAATTAATTAGGGAAACCTAATTGACTTTTACTAATTCATGTTTATATTAAAAAGCAACAAGATAAAATTTTTTTAACAACGCAATTAGGGCAACCTAACTATGAATCAGGAAATAAAATTCAATTGTGACCGGAATAAAGATAACCTGCTGGATTATCTGCTGGTCAAGACGGCCCCGGTCCTCACCGGGATCAAACCGGCAATTTTGCTGCGTTTATGCAAATGCCGTCATATCAGAAAAATGACGCATTACGAAAGCTTCTGTATTCATCAGGACGAAATAATCAAACTGTTGAATCTGGAATGCCTGGTAATGAAAAACGACGGCAGAGATATTCAAGTTATGTTCTACGACCCGCAGGTCATGTCCGAAACACTGCAACAGGAAGCAGTAGTCGCTTTTCTTGGAGAGCAAGGATACAGCGAGCCGGGAAATCCCGATAAAACGCTGGAGCAATTGAAATTGCGTTTCTCCAGTCATTGCTTTCCGCATGAAATCGGCATATTCCTGGGATATCCATTAAAAGACGTCAAAGGTTATATGGACAGGAAGGAAATCGCGGTCAAACTGGCTAAAGCGCGATGGCGGGTTTTCGGCGACCCCGCCGAGTCGCTGCGTCTGATGAATCAGTATCGCACGGCGGAAAAAGCCGCGCAACTAATCTTAAGCGCCGGAAACAGCATAAGAAATTCAATTCAACTATTAAAGCAAATCAACAAACTCGATCAATATATTTTTGAATAAACTAAATCATGCAAAATGCGAACATAAACCACGAAAGGTCACGAAAAGTTTTTTTATTTTTCAGCTTTTGCTGAAAATTTAAATACTTCTTCATGTTCTTCGAATAATAGTTTTCATCAGTATATAGAATAAACCAAAAGGAGATATAAAATGAGTGAAATCAAAGTTATTTACGGCAGCACCAGCGGAAACACGGAAGTCGCGGCTCAGAAAATCGCGGAAAAGCTAGGCGGAGTCTGCATTAACATCGCTGACGCCAAACCTGATGATTTCTCAGGCAAATTGTTGATCTTCGGGACTTCAACCTGGGGATTCGGCGAGCTTCAAGACGACTGGGAAAGCGGAATCGGCAAACTGACCAAAGAAACTTTAACCGGCAAGAAAGTAGCCTTGTTCGGATTGGGCGATCAGGCGGGATTCGGTGAAACGTTCATCGACGGCGTCGGCACCCTCTTCAATAAAATCCTGGAATGCGAAGGGGAAGTAGTCGGAAAATGGAGTACCGACGGTTATGACTTCAGCGGCTCAACCGCCGATCTTGGCGGGGTTTTCGCCGGTCTGGCATTAGATGACGACAACGAACCGGAACAAACCGATTCGCGGATTGAACAATGGGTCACACTACTGAAAAAAGAAACCGGGTTGTGACATGATGACCGAACTCGACCGATTCAAAACATTTCTGCGGCAAAGAGGAATGCTGCTGACGCGGGAACGGATCACGATAGCCGAAACGGTTGCTCAACTGACGGAACCTTTCAATATCGAAAACCTCAAGTCCCGATTGGCGGACATCGGTTTTCCGGTTTCATCATCTACCCTGTATCGCAATATCAAGTTATTGGCGGCGGCAGGACTGATCGAGAACGTTACCTGGAACTGCTCGGGCAAAAGCAGCTTCAGAAAGCTTGACTCAAAACCGGTTTCCTGTACCTTGAAATGCATCGACTGCAATTATGAACATGCCGTTAAATGTGATGAGCTTGAAAAAAAGATTCTTGACATCTGCCGGAAATTCCGGATCGAGGAAACCGGCATCGTCGTCAGGATTGAGGGTCGCAGAAAATGCAATTGTAAACACAACCGGAGAGGACGTAATGAAAGACAGCGGACGTAAACCTTCCGGTCCGGGCAGAACAGTTACATTATCTGATGCAAGGGCAAAACTGACGGAACTCTTTGACGATATTTTCAACCATGACGGTCACGGCAATCTGAAAATAAAAATCAGTTTTTTGCGCCGGGGTCAAAAAGAGATTCTTTTATGCTGCGGCAAAGAATATCGATTTGTTGTGGATTACCCGAATATTGAGCAACAAACAGATACAACCGGAAAGGAGGTATAATATAAGATACCACAATTTTTCAAGCAAATTGAAAAGAATATATTCAGGTTCTGAGAGTGAACATTTTATATTACTTTAAATCAACACAAGCCCCATGACAACGCAATCCCCGCTGCGGGATCAGGCGATTGAATTGAAGCCGGAAGGCTGAATAAGTAAATCAGGATAATATAAAATGATTAAAGAAAGATTTTTTACATTAATCGAACTCCTAGTAGTAATAGCTATAATAGCAATCCTTGCCAGCATGCTGATGCCGGCGCTTGGCAAGGCCAGAGACAAAGCGAAAAGCATTTCATGCGTCAGCAACTTCAAGCAAATCGGAACCGGTTTGATGATGTACACCTCGGACAACGACGGAATATTTGTCCCCTACAAAGACGTCAACGCCGGCCATGGAGCCTCCGACACCAAGTACTGGTTCGGCACCCAGAACGGCGGTGGCACCTACGACCTGACCAACAATCCGTGGTTCGGCAAATACGTCGGCAACTGCGCCCAGGTTTTCACCTGCCCGGCATTGAAACACAAAAGCGGACCTGAAGACGCCTCTGATACCGGTTACGGCTATAACGGTTGCTGGCTCGGCGGCTACACCAAGGTTGACGGGATTTATTTCAGTCCCAAAATCAGTATGGTCAAACGCGCCTCCAACACCCTGGCGTTCGGCGATTCAGCGGTATATCTGATGGGCAGCCTGGGATACAGCGCCATGCTCTGGCCCAATAAAAGACCTCCCGGCGACTCAGGCAGCGCTGATGGCTACAACTCATTCCATTTCCGTCATTCCGGCATGGCGAACGCCGCGTGGGTGGACGGACACGTCTCCCAGGAAAGGCCGGTGGAAGTGGCCGCGACCAATTCTTTTTTCGAAACCGCAGTCATCGGCGACATTGTTGAAGAGGCAGATAATTCCGTTTACAGCATTTACGATTAACCCAGGAAACATTACAATGAAAAAATTAATAATAACCCTTGTTGTGACTATTATAGCCGCAGTTGCATTTTTCGTCAACAACAAACAGGATCGCAGTCTCGCGGACGAATCGGTGATCTCCGGTAAAGACGCGGAACTTGCCGGTAAATTCACTCAATACATTCATCGCTACGCCAAAGAAAACCGAAGAGATAGATTCAGCAGACGTTTTACAACGGTTCCTCCGGAAGAGCAACTCCGGATCTGGGAGACTCTCGCCGCGGTTGACAATTTGGGGCAACCGCTGAAAGTAACCGTCCCCGCTACCGGCAAAACCAGACGCTGCATTTATTATCGAAAGGACAGTGACAAAGCCTATAAGTTCATCGTCAGCACCAGTCGGGACAAGTGGAACTTCAAACAGCTTGTCGTAGTTGATAATATCTAAAAAAAAATAAGACCCCATGTCTTCTCCTTCGTTCCCGGGGAACGGTTCCCCGGGAACTCTTTAAATTTTATCAAGCAAAAAACTATGTGGATATTCATACTCATTATACTGGCCGGAGCCATAACTCAAACCATTCTGAAAGTGTCACTGATCAACCGGGGATACCGGATCGCGCTTATCTGCGGCACAATCGTCCTGACCGCGTTTTTCTACCGTCAGGCCACCCAATACAATTTAGCGGACTTGAGAAATTACCTGAACAGCGAAACAACTCTCAACACTCTCTGCGGCGCGGTTATTATCCAGGAACTGCTGACGCTGGTTTTCGGAACCATTTTGTTACGCCGTTATTTCACCGATAAAAAAATCAAAAAAATTCATTATATAGTGTTACTGCCCTCGGTCCTTTATCCATTGAGTTACCAGTTATTGCTGGTTTACCTGTTCAACACCCGCAGCGGCATCGACTATCTGAAAACCAATCTGCTGCTTTGCGCCGTCGCTGTCATCTGTACCATTGCGGCGTCCGAATTTTTGTCAAAGCTCAGTTTGCAGCGAAAAATAGAATTCATCGCCCTTTCAAGCGTCATCACCATCTCTCTGGCCATGTTTCTGCCGGTCATTTTCGCCGGAGGAGCGCCAGGCGGTGAAATCATTGTTATTAACCTGAACATGATAAAGGGTGCGAGCATGATCTTCGTCCTTATTCTCCTGTTTTCACTAGCCTCTTATTACGATATTTACTCAAAAATCATTAAACATATAAAAATCATACTTTATACGCTTGAAATTTAAACTTTTTTCCATGCCATGACGGCGCCGAATCATTTTTGAAAATTTCCGGTTAGCTCTGCTAGCCCAAAACTTACAAAAAGCAATTCCGCATCCGCCATCATCACGTAAAATGTTAAATTTCTTCACGCATAAAGTATAATCAAACCAAGGAAGTATAAAAATGAGTATGATGACTCAATGTCTGTTCTGGATTTCCGGCAGTCTGATGATCCCGGTAATCATCCTGCTGCTGGCCGCGTTTCTTTATTCGCTGGCACTGCTCGGGGATTTTTTCTCGAGTTACCTGCGTCTCCTGAAAGGACATAAAAGCCTGGAGGAAATAATGAAACAGATCGACACCCACGGCGAAATCAAAGTGTCCGAGCTGCCGGATTGTCCGTTCTCCGCCAAACTCAAACAGATGATCAGCCTGAACTGGCATCCGATTCATTGCAGCAAGTTCATCGCCGATTGTCACGGCCGTTACGCCCGGGAACTTGAAAGACTGAAGTTCCTGCAGAAAGCCGGACCGATGCTTGGCCTGATGGGAACGCTGATCCCGATGGGCCCGGCCCTGGCCGGACTGGCTTCCGGCGATATCAGCTCAATGTCGGTCAATATGCAAATGGCGTTCGCGACAACTGTAGTCGGTGTCTTTGCCGGGGCGGTCGGACTGATCGCGTTCTCAGTCAAGAAAATCTGGTACGGGGATGAGATAGCGAATCTGCAATATCTGCTTGACCTGCATATTCATGAAAATCAGGAGAAAAACAAATGAAACCGGGAGGCAACCGTTATATAGGGTCGTTCGACTCCGGGGACCATGATCCTTTGTCCGGCATGGCAAACCTGTTCGACGTGGCAATGGTTTTCGCCGTGGCGCTGATGGTAGCCTTCGTCGTCCGTTCAAAAATGACCGAACTGCTGACCGCCGAAGACGTCAGTTACGTCAAAAACGCGGGCAAAAAAGACATGGAAATAATCGTTAAAAAGAAAAACAAGATAAGCCGCTACAAAGCAGATAAAAAACAGTCCGGGGCCAACGGCAAAGGCCGCCGGGTCGGCATTGCTTATCAGCTCGACAACGGAGACATCATTTACGTACCGGAAAGCTCACAATGAAAAAAACATCAAAAACAATTAAAGCGCTTATCTGGACTGGCACGGTCCTCGCGCTCACAGCAGTATATTTTATTTATCAGCAATGGGTTTCGCCGACCGTAATCGGCTTTATTAATTATCCGGACTACATGTTCGCAGAATTTGATTCCGCCAACGACAATTCTTTCATCCAGGTTGAACGTATAAACTGGAAAAAAGGCGAGGAAACCAATTTAAAAAAATATGACGCCGTCTATATCTTCGGCATGGGGCTGCGCCTGCCGCCGGAAAAAATTTCCGAACTGAAGAACGCGGTCAACGCCTCCCTCGCGGTATATGTCTATGCCGCAACCAGCCAGGAAAACAATATCACCTCGATCCAGGGCAAGGATTTGCAATATATTGAAAAATGCCTCGCCAACTCCACCCGGAATAACTTCAAACTGCTGTTGAACTATACCCGCCGGGTAATCGACGGCAAGAAATTATTCAGCGACGATATTCAAGAGCCGCGACTACTGCCGCACGACGGTTTTTTCCATATCGGCGAAGATAAATTATTTGAATCGCTCGAAACCTACGAAGCCTACCGGCGCAAGAACAACCTGCACCGGCAGAACGCGCCGAAAGTTTGTTTCCTTACTTCAACCGCCGGGCCTGATTCGGAACATATCCAGGCTATCGTCAATGAATTTGAAAAGAATTCGGTCAACATCTATCCGATCTTCGGCTTCCGCAAGCGACTGGATTTTATCCGCCGGGTTTCGCCGGATATGGTTATCCTGATGCCTCACGGCAGATTTACAACCGACAAGGACAACGAGGTTATCGATTACCTTAAAACCCGGAACATCCCCCTGCTCTGTCCGGTCAACATCCATAAACCATACGAAACCTGGGTGAAAGACCAGCGCGGCATGGACGGCGGTATCATGAGCCAGAGTGTCATCATGCCGGAACTCGACGGCGGCATTATCCCGTTTGTCCTGTCCGCTCAATTCAAGAACGAACGGGGACTTTATGTTTTCAAACCGCTGCCGCGGCGCATCAAGCGATTCGCAGGCATGGCAAGGAAATACCTGGAACTTAAGCAAAAACCGAATAAGGATAAAAAACTGGTCATCATCTATTACAAAGGACCGGGACTCAACGCGCTGCAGGCCGCCGGACTTGAAGTTGTCCCTTCTTTGTTCAATACGCTGCAAAAACTAAAACAAGCCGGTTACAATACCGGTAAATTGCCTGATAACCCGGATCAGTTGTTCAAGGCGATCCAGGCCGCCGCACCTGTATTCAATCCTTACGCCGCCGGCAGCATCAATCAATATATCGACCAGGCAAAGCCGCTGCAACTCAAGGCTGAAACATATCGACAGTGGGCGCTTCAGGCATTTCCGGCGGACCTCTACGCGGATGTCGTCGAGCGCTACGGCGAAGCCCCCGGGCCCTATATGAGCCGTGACGGAAAACTGATCGTTTCCAATTTGCGTTACGGCAACATTACGCTGATGCCTCAACCACTGCCGGGCTACGGCGACAACACCAGCAAACTGATCCACGGCGCGCGTCAGGCTCCGCCGCATCCGTATATCGCCGCCTACCTGTGGGCAAGATTCGGCTTTAAAGCCGACGCGATCATTCATTTCGGGACTCACGGCAGCCTGGAATTCACCCCGTGGAAACAAACCGCGTTATCCGACTACGACTGGCCGGACGTGCTGATCGGTGATATGCCGCATTTCTATATTTATACTATCAACAATATCGGCGAGGCGATAATCGCCAAGCGCCGCAGTTATGCCGCCCTGGTGTCGCATCTTACTCCACCGTTCATGCGCAGCGGCCTTTACAGCGAACTCGACCAGCTTCATGACAAGCTTCACGAATGCCTCTCCGTCAAAGACAAACCGCTGCTGCTTAATCAATATAAACAAACCATCCTGTCACTGGTAAAAAAACTTAACCTGAACAAGGATCTGAAAATAAATAAAATAGATTCCCTTACCCCGGAAACCCTGGCAAGAATCCATAACTATATCCACGAGCTGGAGGAGGCAAAAGTCAATCGCGGCCTGTACGTCCTCGGTCGGCCATACTCGGATAAAGAGGCGAACGAAACAGCCGAACTGATGGCAGTAGACGCCGTGGCTACCGGTCTCGCGGATATTGATCTGACCAAAGGCCGGATTACCGGAGAACAAAAAAATGACCGCCATTTTTTCAATGAAAAATACCTCGAACCGGCAACCCGGATCATTCGCGGCATCCTTAAAGGCGACAAACCTGAAAAGCACTTATCGAACAGCGATCTTGAGAACTTCAAGAATTCCCCGCTCAACCGCAAATCCGGCGGTCCGGTCAATATGATGGCAATGATGATCGGCATGCAAGCCAACGCGGACGAGGACCGGAATAAATCAGCCCGAACCATCGCGTCCGATAATTCGACTGAAAAACTGAAATCGCTCTTGCTGGCAAACTGCAAAAAGCCGGAAAATATCGATTTCATCAGATCATTTGAAAACAGCAAAACCTTTGACCGGATTTCGTCATTGACCAATCCGAGCAACCTGACCAGGGCGCGCCGGATGGCCCAATTAATCCCGAAAATGAAAAAGACCATCGACATTGCCACTCAACCGCAAATGCTGGAACTCATCAAACTTGTCAGCGACAAACAGCAGATGAAGAAACTTTTTGAACTGCTCAATGATCAGGATATCATAACCCGTCTACAGGCTGAGAAACAAAATATTATCGAACAGAATATTAATCGGGCTCTTGATAATGAAAATATGAAGATAACTTACGCGGCCCTGTCACCCGGCTTTGACGAAAGTTTGAAATCTTCCGGCATCAATAATATGAAACTGCTAAAACGTAAAATGGCTGAAATAAAGAGAATCAAGGTCGTCATCAACTTTCAATTAAATATGGGTCAACATGCGAAACTAATTGAAAAAAACAAATCGTCACATGCAAAAAACCTCTTTAAAATTTTGACTTCATCCGAAAAAACCCTTAAGAAAGCGATTGAAACCTGCGACAAAGAATATAAAGCAGCGTCAGCCCGGTATAATAATTACCTGCACGCGATAAAAGCCGCCATGACCGCCATGCGCGGCGTATCCGAATACAAACAAGCCTTGTTGGACTCAACCAAAGCCGAGACCAAATCTCTGATAAACGCGTTAAACGGCGGCTATATAGCCCCCTCCCCCGGCGCCGATCCGATCAAGAACCCGATGTCGGTACCGACCGGCAGAAACCTGTTCGCCATCGATACCGAAAGCACGCCGACCCGCGAAGCCTGGGCCACCGCGGTCAAACTGGGCGACGCACTGATCAAAGCAAAATTGAGCGCCAACGGCAAATACCCTAAAAAAGTCGCGTTCTCGCTCTGGGGCGGTGAATTTATTCGCAGTTACGGCACCAATGTTGCGGAAATCCTCTATCTGCTCGGCGTCGAACCGGTATGGAATTCCAGAGGCCGGGTCAGCGACGTCAGACTGATTCCAGCCAAAGAACTGAAACGTCCCAGGATCGATGTGATTGTCCAGACCTCCGGACAGTTCCGGGGCGCGGCAACGTCGCGCCTGTATCTGATCGATAAAGCGGTCAGACTGGCCGCCGCCGCGGACGATGGGGACGAATTTGCCAACTATGTCAAAGCAGGCAATATCGCGGCGGAAAAAGTTCTGCTCGGTAAAGGCTATTCCCCGGCCGATGCGAGAAAACTTTCAAACGCCCGGATCTTCGGCGGCGTCAACGGCAATTTCGGGACCGGCATCATGGGCATGGTGGAATCCGGTTCAAAATGGGAAAAAGAACAGGAAATCGCCGACCGCTATATGAAAAACATGGGCGCGATATACACACGCGACAACTGGTGCGAATTCAGACCCGGCATGTTTGAAGCCGCGGTACAGAATACCGACACGGTCGTCCAGCCGCGTTCGTCCAACACCTGGGGACCGCTTTCTCTGGATCATGTCTACGAATTCATGGGCGGCATGAACCTGACGGTCAAAAAAGTCACCGGCAATTCCCCGGATATCGTCTTCAACGACTTGAGAAATCCCAATTCAGCGCGGATCCAGGACGCGAAAGAAGCGGCAATGGCCGAAGCCCGCAGCACCGTGCTCAATCCGAAATACCTTAAAGAGATGATGCAGGAAGGCGCCAACGCGGCCGAATCAGTCGCGGAAGTAACCCGCAATTCCTATGGATGGGAGGTCATGCGCCCGGAAATGCTTGAGGACTATTACTGGCAGGATATGAAAGAAACTATTGTCGATGACAAACATAAACTTGGCCTGAAAAAGTTTTTCGACCGGAAAAACCCGTACGCCATGCAGGAGATCACCGCCGTCATGCTGGAAACGATCAGAAAAGGCTATTGGCAAGCGGACGAACAAACCCGGCGCGACCTGGCGAGGAAACATGTCGAGTCTGTTTTGAAACACTCCCCCGGCTGCAGCGGCTTCGTCTGCGACAACCCGAAACTGGGGAATATGATCAGCAATCTGCTGCAGGACGAAAATCTGCGGAAACAATATAATACGAAAGTTGAAAAAGTCAGGAACGCCGGGCCAGCCGGCAAAAAACCGGTCAAAGGCATGCAACTGAAAAAAGTCGAGGACCGGAAGCTGGAACAAATAATCCGCAACAACGCCGCCGCGCTTATCGCCATCGGCACCATAATCCTGTTGATCATCGCCTCCGTCATCATCGGCAACATCAGGAGAAAAAATTCTTAAATGAAAAAATGGTAGTCCAAAATCAAGGCCCCAAAAAGAACACATGTTTTTATTCATTTGATGACACAAAACGTAGTATTTTATTTGATTTTTGATACACCTTATGGTAAATATACTATATTGAATGATTATGAACAGACCGTTACCATAAAGGGCCATATATGTCAATGCCATTTGAACCTGGTGGAATAGCTGATAAGCTAGGCAATAGATATGAAGAGCTTTGGTGTATCAAGCAATTGCTAAGGTTATTAGATGAAAATTATGTTTCTGTACAAATTGAACCACTTGGCGAGAATGAAGATGGGGTTGACCTGATCATTAAAGAAAATAACAGATGTTTATTTCAACAATGTAAAGCAAACAATGGTAGTTCAGATAAATGGACTATCTATGATCTCAAGTCAAAAAAACTTTTTGACAAGCTGAAAAAACACGTTGATAGCGGTGAAAATATATATTACGAGTTTATAACAGGAACGCCTTCTGTGGTGTTTAAGTCAATATGCTATAGTGCAAGCAAACTTTCTGATGGTAGCTCTGAACATTTTTACGAGTACCAAATAAAAACAAGCCAGGAAAAACTTGGTGTTTTTAAAGACGTATGCAACGCCCTCGGTTTAGATGCAAACAATCAAAACGACAGATTGTCGGCATTTTACTATCTAAAGAAATGTATATTTACACTATATCCATTTGATGATTCGTCAAAAGAAGATGTGCTTTTTAGAATTAAGAACATGATCACAGGAGATAGTGAGAAAAATTATGGATTGTTACTAAATTTTATTTACGAAAACTATCGTCTAGGCATTTATGCAGATAATATATGGAACTATTTGAGCTCAAAAGGGGCATATAAAAAACATGTAATTGATAGCCCTTCATTATCACATACAATATCAGAATTGAACGCTCAATTTGAAAATTCAATATCACCTCTTTTAATTGGCAACAAGATTATTTCTAGGCAAGAAATTAAACATTTCAAAGACGCAATAAAAAATAATAAAAATATAATCATACATGGATGTGCCGGTAGTGGAAAAAGTAGCTTTCTACTTGAAATCATTGAATATTTAAAAAAAGAGAGTAAACCTTACGTGTCTATCAGACTTGATAGGAAAACTCCGTCTGGAAGTGCTTCAATATGGGGAAAGTCAATTGGACTACCTGATTCTCCTGATATATGCTTAAGCCAATTCGCTGGCGAAAGGGAATGTTTTCTTATTCTAGACCAATTAGATGCTTTGCGTTGGGGAGTTATTCATTCTCATGATGCGTTAGATATTTGTAAGTCAATATTACGTTCTATCGCTCTACTAAAAGAAGATAATAAGAAAATATATTTGATATTAACTTGTAGAAGCTTTGACCTTGAAAACGATGTCGAGATTAAGAATTGGCTTGGCAAAGAAAGTTATAATGCCCAAAACGATGATAAAATATGTTTTGAGGAAATTAAACTGGGCCATTTTTCGGACGATGTGTTAAGGCAATACACAGGAAAAGAATATAATACGTTTACACAAAAACAAAAAACACTACTAACTCGTCCTATATGCTTGAAATTATGGTTAAGCCTGTATAACGAAAACAGAATGATTGATGTTCATTCATTTGCAGGACTACTGCGAGAATACATTAATTTATTGGTTAATAAAATTTATGAGGAATTAAAAATGTCATCTATTGATGACATTTATAATGTATTAGATATAATAATTAATTTCTTGTATAAAAATAATAAAGTTTTTGTACCCAATAGAGTACTTTCAAGAGTCCCAACAAACCTCAAAGAGGCTCTAGCGACTCATAATCTTATTAAAATTACAGAAAGCAACGTCGGTTTTTGTCATCAATCATTTTCAGATTATTTAATTGCAGAAAAAATAGCTGATGATGTGAATAATGAAACTTCAATAGCTAATTGGCTAGGAGACAAAGCGCATCAAACATTGGCCAAAAGAGAACAAATAAGGTTGGCTTTCGACCTATTATTCGAAGAAGAACCCAATAAAGTCTATAGCGTGATAAAGTCAATATTGAATTCAGATATTCGTTTCCACTTAATAATTTTTTGTCTGGAAGTTACTGGTACTTTTGATGATGTCAATGACGACTTATTTCAATATATGTTTGGCCTTTACGAAACAAAAGAATATTCAGAGCATATATTGTATTCTGTATTTAATAGAAATGAGTCTTGGTTTACCCATTTAATGAAGAATAATATTATAAGAACATGGTTAACTTCTGGTAAAAATAAAGACTTTAACAGTGCTGTATATCTTTTAAGTATGACTTCAGATATTGATGGAAAAAATAGTAAAATAAAACTACTACTCTCATTATATGAGGACTTTTCTACCGAACAAAAACAATCATTGCTGAGATCTATTACGCATTCTCCAGGCCGGGAGAATGAAACTGATCTTGAGTTTTCATTTAGGCTAAAACTTGCGTCAGAGGG
Source organism: Victivallales bacterium (assembly GCA_963678305.2). Classification (GTDB taxonomy): domain Bacteria; phylum Verrucomicrobiota; class Lentisphaeria; order Victivallales; family Victivallaceae. The sequence continues at coordinate 196,676 of CAXXVV010000006.1, read as the reverse complement.
TATCTTAGTAGATTATATTGAATGGAAATGCCTTGCCAAAAATTATCCTGAAAGATCGATACAATTACTTTGTACAGAATTGAATCATCTTCCCAATCAAAACTATAAATGGGATCTAAAAAGCCGTTATGACCATTTTGATAAAAAAGACGCAGATGAACTGAGAAAGGCAGCAAAAAACAATGCTTCATTTACCTGGGACAATATCTTACCATATTTTAAACAAATAGATGATGAGTGGTTAGATAATTGGCTTCTTCGTTATACCCATTATTTCGATGAAGATAAATATTCTTTCCCAAATATAATAATTATTATGTTTGAAGAAGCAGGTAAAAACCTTGCTCAAAATAACCCACAAAAAATAATCAATGATATTAAAAATATCCCTCAAGAAAATAAAATTTTAAAGCAAATTATTTGTGAAGCATACTCTTTTCTGCCTGCAACATTTTCTGAAATAGCGATAAATTGGCTTATTGAAGAAAAAATAAATTTTGAATCGGGGACTGGTATAAATGAGTCAAAATGGTGTTCTGCGGCAAGGCTAATTAAGGCACACAGTCCATATATTTCAGATACGCTTTGGGAAAAATTGGAATTAATGCTATACTCATATACGCCTAACGATTGGAGAAAATGGTTTCCCAAGCTTCTGGAACATAATAAAAATAATGGTTACCTATATGATGATTGGGGAGAATGTCAGTATTTCATCCTTCCGGCATTACCTGAAACACGGATATCTCATAAGACGTTAGATCTTATGAACATGTTAAATAGAAAATTTTCAAAATATCCCACTGAACGTTTTTTGTCTAGAGGTAGCCATACCGGAGGTGCTGTTGTTTCACCAATAACAAAGCATATGAACAAATTAAGTAATAAAAGCTGGCTGGAGATTATTCAAAATAGAAAAATACCCAAAGAAAGAAGCGGAGCTTCATGGAAGCAATTAGAAAAAGGTCTTGTTGCAAGTTCTTCTGTCAATAATTTTGCCAATAGTTTTGGGGATGCAATAAGATTAGAACCTAAAAGATTTACAAAATTGGTAATGGAACTTCCCGATAATATACACGACGATTACATATATCATATTTATAATGCTTTAGGAATAGATAAGCCAGACAGTAATTGGTCAGAAGATGTAAAAAGTCGTTGGAAGCCTGCTTCATTTGCTAGCGTCAGTGCTGTTGTTGACAAATTTATTAACATATCGATCCAGAGAAGATCATCACAATATTTGTGTTGGTTAATAAAAAAAAGATCTGAGGAACAATGGAAAGATAATCATTTAATGAAACTATGTCAGTTGGCAGTAGACCATAATGACCCTAATCCTGAAGAACTAAATGTTATAGTAAACGGACAAGACAAGCAATCTATTAACTCTTTGTGGAATAACACATTAAATTGTACAAGGGGAGTAGCCGCAATTGCAATTGGAAGTATATTGTGGCATCATAAAGATAAACTACCTTTCTTCAAGACGACAATTGAAAAAATTATCACGGACCCGAGTCCAGTTGTTAGAATGGCAGCACTTAAAATATGTTTGCCTGTTTGGAATATTAATCGTAAGTTATCATTTGAATGGTACAGTAAACTATGTACGTCAGATAAAAGAATAACTGCTTGTCATGATTCAGTGCAGATGTTGAATGTATGCATGCAGGAATTTCCAGAGAAAACAAGTGAAATAATCAATGACATGTGCCTTTCGACTAGAAAAGATGTTCTTGAACAAGCAGCAAAAACAGTAACGGCCTATTGGTTATTTTATGACAATTTTGAAAATCAAGTCATACATTTTCTCAATGGGGATAGTACACAAAGGAAAGGAATTGCTGATATAACTGCGGGAAATTTTTGGGATATTAAATATCATGATAAATGTAAAAGAATATTGATAATGCTGATAAATGATGATGATAAAGAAGTTCGTTCTACAGTCAATCATTTATTTTGGGATTATAATTCAAGTGAAGTCAATCATACATTTGACTTTATCCAACAATATTTAAAAAGTATGGCTTTTAAAGACTCTTCTGAAAGATTCTTCAGTTTTTTGACAAAAGTCAAAAATGAAAATTTACTTTATTTTAAAGAAATAATTTTTGAAAGTGCTGAAAGCCTGATAAAGGCAATAGATACCGATAGAAAAAAAGCAAATCCAGAATACAGACATTATCGATCATCAGAAAAGTGCGCTAGCTTAATAATCAAGTTATACGAACAAGCTTTAGATAGAAATGTTGAAATTGTTAATAAATGTCTAGATATATTTGACAAATTTTACTACTATCGAGCTATGGGATTTCATGAATTAATTGATAAAATGTAACAGGTCAAGTTCGGTAATTTGCAATGCGATTACGAAACGCGGAAGGAGTTTCCCCGAATTCGGCTTTGAAGGCTTTGGAAAAATGAAATTCATCGCAAAAACCGACTGTTTCGGCAATTTCCTTGAATGAAGTTTCACCGTGTTCCAACAGTTTTTTAGAGTATTCCAGCCTGTAACGACGAGAGTGCCTTCCCGGAGTTTCCCCGAATGTTTTCTTGAAACAACGCAGGAAGTGCGCTCTTGACATTCCAACCGATCGGGCCAACCTTGTAATGTTCAATTTACCCTGGATGTCGCGGTCCAGAATCCCAAGCGCATTGAGCAGACGTTTATCAACTCTTTTGCCTGAGGCACCTTTTTCTTTACACGAAAAAATTCTCAGGAGACAGGCAAATAAAGCAAGAATAGCCGGAGCCTCATCAGGAGCCGGGAAACTTTCCAGTTCTTTTACCAATGCTATGGCACGATTTAAAACCGGGAGCAGTTCCCGCAACTCATCCGCTGCCAGTACCCGAGGTGCAAGATCAAGATCTTCCGTCGGCACATTCCACCATAAAGCCAGCAGGTCCGCAAAAGATAGAGTTAAAGACCGCCCGTCTTCATCAATCATGTCAAAGGTAAAATTTCGATATTCTACCTCAGATTCAAGTGGTTCATGATACCCGAACATATGGCTCTGCCCCGGCCCGGTCAACACCAGCATTCCCGGCGCGGAAGCGATTTCCCGGCCGCAATAGTTAAACATCTCATTGCCGCGAACATATAAAACCACATGATATACGTCGTGGCAATGTTCCTTGCGTAAAACTTTTTTATGCTTTACCGGATGATAAATTTCCACTCTTGATACAAGATATCGCAAGTCGTATGCCGAATCATTGCAACAAACCCGTAACGCCCTCGTCCTTTTAGCACTTTTATACATATATAACCTACTGCCTTCCATTGATAACCTTTATATATGATACTATAATATATGCAAATCAACAATAAAATCAAACAGGATGTTGAAAATGAAAGCCTATGAACAAGCCGGCAGAGACCAAAAACAACAGATTGATCTTTTAATTAGTGATGCTCATGCCAATGGTGGTTTGGCCCCGCTCGATGTTGAGTGCTTCTGGCAGGATCAGGAAAAAGCGGCAGCCGATCCATTCGGTTCAGACATTCCCCAATGCGCTTTTGGCGCCCTTCTTAACTGGGAATGCATTTTTGACGAGCTTGGAATCGAACAGGACTGGTGGCGTTTCCTGTATGGAGACCGAGTCTGGGCGCTTGATATATCCAGGCAGTATAATGATCTCGCTGAAAAAATTGTCGGGCGCCGCCTGTTGCCTGAAACCGATCCGGACCCGAATCTGGCCTGGCCCGAAATCAAAGGATTACACGATATTTTTGAAGCTGAAAACGTCTGGGAAGGCGGAGCATCCGGTTCCTGGTGGCTGAAACAATCCGCTCATGATCCGAAAGAGCTTGCCACATTGCTCGGCCGGGTTGAAAAGCGTTTGGATAATCTGAAAGATTTTCTTTTCCCGGAAAATTGGGACAGCGAAAAGAAACGCCTGCTGAGTTTAGGATGTGAAGTGCCGCTTTACCGCGGACAACGCGGCCCCTGCACTTTCGCCACTTCCGTTTACGGCCCGGAAAACCTGTTGTTTTTATATTACGACGACCCCGGTTTACTCAAGCGCTTCAGTGAGCTTATCAGTCGGGCAATAATTGAACGGGCACGGCTGATTGATGAAGAAGCCGGAGCTGAAAGTGTTGCCGCACGAGCCGGCGGCTGGGGCTGGGCTGACGACAATTGTTGTTTATTTACACCGGAAATTTACGAATTCTTCGCAATGCCGATTCACCGGGAAGTTTTTGCCGCTTACGCATCATTTCCCGGCGCCTGGCGATATCAGCACAGCGACTCGGCAATGGGGCAGTTGCTGCCGCTGTTGCAGGAACTCGACCTGACAGGAACAAACTTCGGCCCTACTCTGACAGTCAGCGAGATTAGACAACATTGCCCTGATGCCGTAATTGACGGTCAGTTGGCGCCATTTACCTACAGTCGGAACGATGAACAAAACATGATCGCGGAATTTCTCCGGGATTTTGAGCAGGCGAAAGAAAAACGCGGCCTGAATTTCAAAACAGCCGGCTCAATCAATAACGGCAGCAGGCTGAGCGGCATGCGTCTGCTGATGGCCGCCATACAACGACACGGCCGTTATTAAGCTGCAAGATTCCCAATCGGTCCATTATCCTGTATAATAAAAACTCTCTTAAGTTCGTTGACAACGACTTTGCGTTGCCCCGTCGCTGCGCTCTCGAACCCTGGGGTTCTAATCCCTGACCGAATACAGTCTAACTTCTGTGATATAGATCGGTAATTTATAAAAAAAATGGTACAGCATTTTGCATTCTGTCGAAATCAACTCTGGCGATTTAAGCCATTATCATCAATAATGATAACTGACTATTTAGACTGACTTGCTGCGGATATTTAATATCGGGATGAATATTTTGTGCTGATAGTAGGTTCGAAATAAAAAACAACCTTTTGGCCCAGTCCAATAAAAACCGTACCAAGAAGTTGTAGGTCGTACTCTTTTGCTATTGCTTTATCTCTGACAAGTTAAGTATTCCAAAGCGTTTGGGAGTCAGGTGTTTGTTCTCGACGATTGGGGACCAGCAACTGAATACCTGTCCCCCGGAAGAAATCCGGCTGCGGTAAAAATTAGCGGCAATACCCTGCCTTGCGGCGGAACCAGTAATTCCGAGGTCTTGCAATGGAATTTTCACCTCGAGAATCCAACGATTTTCCTGGATGATAGTTGCCGCTTTAATTCCACTATTCCAGGCAATATCAACACGTCCATCTTTACTGAAACCGTGTCGTCCGTCCCAGGTAACTCCTTTGGCGTTGACAATAAACTGATAAGTGCATTTTCGATTTTTGGGATTCGAAGAGATGAATAATTCAATACAATCATCCATCCAGATCATCCCTGTGTCTTTTTTAGTACATCTGCTTTTCAGGTTTTTCGTATCAGGATCGTAATTGATAAACGCGAAGTAAAGATTTTCTGTATCGCAAGCAACGTACAAATATGTCTTATAGCTGGCGGCCTCTCCGGTTTTGTCAACGAATATTTGAGGTTCGATTTTTTTGTATATGCTTTCAGATAAAAGCCCGTCTATCTGCATACGGCTATGAGTTACGGGCACTGCTAAAACTGGAGTTTTTTTCCGCAAAACCCGTGATATTGTTCTTCTGCCGGCCTGGAACTCTTTCGCAACAAGTTGTACTCTCTTTCTATAAATAGTTCCTGCCCGGGTTCTCATTTCAGCTTTTTTGAGCAATGTGGAAAGTTGATCTAAGGTTGACTTGGAAAATACCACGGTTGGAGTCAACCTGGACTTGATTTTTCCAGCATCATTCCAATTTTTTTCCGCAAGTTGCCAAAATTCTTTCATCTCTATTTCGGCGGGGCCGTAGAATAATTTAAAGTACTCATTGAGCAGTTTATCAATATCCTGATCAACATCCCAGTATAATTTGCCGGTAACGTAGAGGTTGATATGCTGCATTCCGGGGAATAGCATTTTATGTGGCCTGTTGCCGTACCAGCTTTCCGCCTCGATAAATTCCCCTTTGCTGCCGATCTTTTTCAAATATTTCAGATCTTCACTGATAATATGTGGAAAAACTATCGGCAAGTTGCGCCATGGCATCCAGCTTTGCAGATAATATTCCCAGGTATAAAGATTTTGACATTTTGCGTGCCATGCTGTAATTTTTTTCCTCATATTTTGTTTCCCCGCAGAATTAATCAAATAACAGCGTGATTGACAAATCATCACCGCTACATTAGGGGAAAGTTTACGGATATTTGAAGGCGGATCAAGATATTTTTCGTAGGCTATGCAGCCAACAAATTTATCAGGGTGTTCCTTATTGACCTCAATCGCCACTTTATTGACAAAGTTCCAAATATGATTTGAAAACTTTCCGCTTTCTGCCGCTTTATGGTCGAGTTCCGTCTGGCATTTCGCACAGCCGCAAATCCGGGTCAAGCCATCATTGGGAACTAAAGGGAAAACTTTCTGCGCCGGGTTAGCCTTGAAATAGGCGCAAATATCCTTTACCCATTGCTTTGCAACATCAGGATTGGTCAGGCATAAATGACCGCCGCCGCGACTGGCGCATTTGTTGCCAAAATCACGTTTACCATCAACCAGTGCGAAATATTCAGGATGCGATTTTTTGTATTTCAGAAAAAAGACAAAGCTGTCAATAATCTGAGTCGGGCAGAGTCCTCCAAAGCCCGTACGCCTGAACCAGAGCGCATTCTCCGGAGCTTGCTCAAAATCACATAACCACGCATAACGATACTCAAAATCAGGAGACTTTGTGATATGTAGAGCAGGGATTCCTATCTCATTTTTTTTAGTGATTACAGTACCCAGCTCACTAGGCATATACCATCTGACACCAGCAAATTTTTCGAGAAAATAATACACTCCATACATGGTGCCAGCTTCACCAAAAGCGCCGAGATGCAGCTTGGAATTGTATACTTCAGGATAGCGCCACGGGTTGCGTATGCCTGTAATAGGTCCTCCAGAATAATCCCGTCCCCAGATATATAGATTACCATTTCTGCTGACGATATTGAAAGCGTCCGGCTTAAGGCATTTTTGTGAAAATCCCTGTTTTTTTAGTTCAGAGCTGAAACCGACATAGATATTCCCTGTTTTGTCTTTAGTGGTATTTTTAATTGCCAAATCGGCCTTACAGACAGCCTTTAAATATTCTTGCAGATCCGAAGCCGCCATCCGTACACTGCCTGGTGCGTCTGCGGCAATGATAATTCTTTTGTATGCTCCTCCACTTGTCTTGTCGATGACCTGACCGTTTGCAATGCTTGAGATCACTCCCAGTGCAACAACTAAAAATGCGCGTATTTTCATGTAATCTCTCTCTTGGTTTATTCAGTTATATATAATTTAACGCTATTGGGAATGATTGCTGTCCCTGCTCCGATATTTTCCGGATTGCCGTGTTTTTCCGCCCATTTATCCAACACACGAAACGTGCAACTTCCAAAGCCTTTATACAGGGCAGAATTAAGCTCGGAACTCACATCGAAAGAAAGCGTTGACGGATATTTCATTTTTCGCTGCAGTGTAAAAACGTTTATATTTTTGACTCTAACATCAGTAATGTCATTAAATCCCAGCAACATCTTTTCACTAGTAAAATACTGTAGTTGAAATTTACGTGCGGATTGTTTGCCATAAATTCCAAGTACAGAAAATTTGAGTACCGCTTTTTTAACTTTCCCGGAGATTATAAACGGTCTTATGTCAAATCTTAATAATGCACGATAACGGTGGTCGAATTGATTGCCATGCCCAATCCATAATCCTGCACTGATTCCGCCGGGACACCATATTTGCGAGCAAATAGAAGATCCACATGCCAAATCTCTTTTTAAGTCAGGTTTTACTGCTATAGGGTTACCACATGCCACAAAACAAAAAGTGATTATAAGAACAAAAAACAATTTTCTAAAAATCATAATCCCCCGATATTTATTAGTGTTTTATCTTGAGATACTTATTTATAGTTGTTTTGATTGAATTTTCAAGCCATCGAACGATTTTAAATTGTATGATAAGATAAATTTATTTTTGAAAAATGAAAATAAATGAGTTTGATCTTGTTAAGATTTTTTTTAATTTTATTTCCTGCTGGAAATTTCGTATTGACCTGTTATTTCACCTTCCATTATATAACTGCCAGTGAGTCCAGTACTCATTTTTGCAGAAAGCAGAGCGCAATTGGGGCTAAATAACCGATTTCTGACGTTATCTATTCTCTTTTGGTTTGAGGATGAAAGTTGTATAAGCCTTTGATTCAAAGAAGCATTTAAGCATACAAGCTATTTACAATCAAAGAATTATACATAAAAACAACACACCTGTAGGGATTGACGCTCACTGGTTCGCTGACAACGACTTCGCGTTGCCCCGTCGCTGCGCTCTCGAACCCCGGGGTTCTCATCCCTGGCTGAATACAATCCGACTTCTGTGATATAGATCGGGAATTTATAAAAAAAAATGGTACACCTGTAGGGATTGACGCTCACTGGTTCGCTGACAACGACTTCGCGTTGCCCCGTCGCTGCGCTCTCGAACCCCGGGGTTCTCATCCCTGGCTGAATACAATCCGACTTCTGTGATATAGATCGGGAATTTATAAAAAAAATGGTACACCTGTAGGGATTCGAACCCCAAACCTTCTGGTCCGTAGCCAGACGCTCTATCCAATTGAGCTACAGGTGCACATGTTCCTTATTCAGGAGAGACATAAGATAATCTGTTTCTATGAAAAATCAAATCGAAAACTAGAAAAAAATATAATATTTTCAGTTACTTTTCACTTTTTCCGGTAATTTATACGCTTAACCGGTTTTATGGTCAACGGTGAATGCTTGCTTATATATTTTTCTACTGCATGTCGCAGACTGATTCCGGTGTCCTTGAAGGCGCAGACAGACTCCTGAGTCAGTGATTGCAGATACGGCCAGCGTCCCCCTGCCCCGGATACGGCATAACTGCTGAAAGCAACTGCAATACGCACTGACGAATTCATTTCTTGACCATTCGCCAATTTGATCGAGAAAATGTTTTCACCGGAACGGTCTGTGACAATCTTTATTCCGTAAGGATGCAGAAAACGGCTGCCGCTTTTCCGGCTCTGGCTGAATTGTTCTTTAATAAGGCCGGTCAATTGCTGCCGGTTTAGTTGCAAAGTACAGATTGTATTCTGATAAGGCATCAGATTGTAGACTTCGCTACGCGTTACACGGCCCGGGGCCAGTTCGGCGTGTTTTACCGGCACGTCGTGAAAAGCATACCCTGTTCCGGCCGCTTCCGCAACAGCCCGGCAAAGCAACTCACTGATGCCGGAAGGAGATTTACGGTAACGAGATACCTTCAGAGCCGAAACATTGGTCCCGACCGTTTCAGATGCGGAGATTTCCGCTTTCTTCAGCAACGGTTCTACTTCTGCGGCCAAAGCTCTATCGACCGGAGTATCGGCTTCGACCTGAATCAGCCGTGAACGGATGGATATGTCGCGCTGTTTTGGCCCGCGAGTAAGTTCGGCCAAGCCAAGAACTTTGGCATGACTGCCGCTTTGCATAAACCAACCGTGACCGGTTGAAATCCCCGGCTCAAGTCGATGATTATGTCCGCCGAAAATCAGATTTATTTCCGGAAAACGACGTAAAAGACGATACAAATCAAGCGTCTTGCTGAAATTTCCGTTATGCATGGCTAAAACAATAAAATCCGGCTTTTCCCGGGTCACCAGTTGCATCACTCCCTGCAGATATTCGCTGGTAGACCCAAGTTTCAATTCGCGCATGGAAGCGGGTTCATAACTGCCGGAACTGACACAACCAAGCCCGATAACCGCGATTTTCAAACCACCGCGGTTGAACATACGCCAGCTTGCCGGAGGCTTTTTGATAAGCAAATTTCCGCCAAGGACCGTACCTTTGAACATCGCTGCAAGTTCCAGAAAACGCGGCACCCCATAATCAAAATCATGATTTCCCGGCACCCATACGTCATATTTCAAAGCATTCAGCATATCCATAGAGATCAGACCACGGGTATACATCCCCGCATAACTGCCTTGAATGGTGTCACCGCAATCAATAAGCAGAAAATTGTCTTTTCCCGCTTTGGCACGTTCCTTTTTTATTAAGGTCGCCAATTTTAACCAGTTTTTGGACGCGTGAATGTCAGTGGTACAAGCAATTACAACCTTTCCAGCGGAAAGCTGAATACACAGGATAAAAATAAAAACCGGCAGCAGGATAAACCTGCCGCCGGAATTGAAATTTAAATTTAAAAATTGCATTGTTTATTCATCAAAAGCCGCGTCAAACTGGATGTTGGACGGGGCGAAATCAACGCTGCGAACAAAATTGCAGGCTTCTTCAGCGCCGTATTCACGTTCCATACCGCAGTCTTCCCATTCCACGGAAAGCGGTCCGGTATAATTGATGCGATTCAAAACACGAATAATTTCCTCGAAGTTAACTTCGCCATGACCAAGACTGCGGAAATCCCAACCACGTCCGTCTTGTCCAAAGTTCAAATGAGAGGCCAGAATACCGGTTTTGCCATCCAACTGGAGCGCCGCGTCTTTCATATGAACGTGGTAGATCCGATCCGGGAACTCCTGAATGAAGCGGACCGGTTCAATCATCTGCCAATGCAGATGGCTGGGGTCGAAGTTAAAACCGAATTCTTTACGTCCGCCGACCGCATCAAGCGCTCTTTGGGCAGTGATAATATCAAACGCGATTTCAGTCGGATGAACTTCCAGCGCGAATTTCACGCCGCATTCGCCGAAAACGTCAAGAATCGGATTCCACATTTCGGCAAAATATTTAAATCCGGCTTCGATCATTTCGTCAGTGGCAGGCGGAAAGCTGTAAAGCATGTGCCAGATGCTGGAACCGACGAATCCGTTTACCACACTCAATCCCATATTTTTAGCCGCCTGAGCAGTATATTTCATCTGTTGCACGGCCCATGCGCGCTGACCTTCGGCATCGCCGGCAAGTTCAGCCGGAGCAAAACAGTCGGAACGTCCGTCATTATTCAGGTCACATACCAACTGACCGGCCAGGTGATTACTGATCGACCAGACTTTCAGGCCATGCTTCGCCAGCAGGTCATGTTTGGCCTGGCAATAAGCCGGGTCTTTGGCCGCCTGTTCGACATCCATGTGGTCGCCCCAGCAAGCCAGTTCCAAGCCGTCATAACCCCATGAAGCGGCTTTTTCGGCTAATACTTCCAATGGCAGATCGGCCCATTGGCCGGTGAACATAGTTACGGGTCTTGACATAATACTTCTCCTCATTATTTTAATTACGAATTACGAATTAGAAATTAGGAATTACAGGAATATAAGCTTTTACAGAACCTGCAAGACCTATAAGACTTATAGGTCCTATAGGTCAATCAATACAGCAATTCGATTAAATCTCCGGGAATTTATACCATTTTTTATCTGACTGCGAGCTGGCGACACAGGACTCGATAAAAACCATACCACGAACACCGTCATCAATTGTCGGATAGTCGGTTGCCATCGGATCTGGCTCACGGCCGTCAAAACGGGCGGTCAACACTTCCGCAAAGTTACGGTAAAGATTGGCAAACGCTTCCAGGTACCCTTCCGGATGACCGGCCGGGGTACGGGTGTTGTAATTGGCGGCATCCCCTACCCCGGCGCAACCGGTACGCAGGAGTTCTGTCGGACGATCAAGGTGTTTGACGATCAGCGTATTAGGTTCCTGCTGATGCCATTCCAAAGCGCCCTGAGTGCCATAAACCCGGATATTGATATTGTTTTCTTCTCCAATAGAAACCTGGCTGGCGTAGATGATGCCCCGCGCGCCATTATCAAAGCGCACCAGAACATTGCCATCGTCATCAAGCGGACGTCCAGGAACGAAAGTAGTAAGGTCGGCACACATTTCAGTAATTTTGAGTCCGGTAATAAATTCGGCCAAATTTTCGGCATGACTGCCGATGTCACCCATGCAACAGCTTACTCCGGCCCGGGCCGGATCAGTGCGCCATGCGGCCTGCTTCTGGTCCTCACTCTCAAGTTTAGTGGCCAGCCAGCCCTGCGGATATTCAGACACGACCTTGACGACCTTGCCTATATCTCCGTTCCTGACCATCGCCCTGGCCTGTTTGACCATCGGGTAGCCGGTATAATTATGAGTAAGACAGAATTCGAGTCCGGTTTCTTTAACCTTATCGCGAAGTCTGACCGCCTCATCCAGACTTAAAGTCGCCGGTTTATCGCAAACGACATGAAAACCATGTTCCAGAGCTGCCATTGCCGCCGGAAAGTGGACGTGATTAGGAGTGACAATCGCAACGAAATCCATGCGTACACCTTCGGGCAGCGCGGCTTCCTTTGCATACATCTCGTCAAACGAAGCGTAGACCCGTTCCGCCGGCAGGAAGAGTTCTTCCCCGGCTTGTTTTGACTTTTCAGCCGAAGAGCTGAAAGCCCCGCAGACAAGTTCTATTTTTCCGTCAATGGCCGCCGCTATACGGTGTACCCCGCCAATAAAAGCGCCGGGACCGCCGCCAACCATACCCATTTTCAGTTTGCGATTCATTTTAGCCTCCATATTTTTTCAAAAAAGATCAGATCCGGCACTTACCGCCGTCAAAGTGGTCATATCCGATCATATCAATATATTCTCCGGGAACAGCCCAGTCAAGCCCGATTTCACTAAACATTTTACCTTCGGCAAAACATTTGTCGATAGCCGCGTCCAGACCGTCGACAACAGTTCGGAACGACTCGTTATCTGTCGGAACGCGATGACACAGCTTAGCCGGAATCCGGTTTACGACAGAAGACTCATGCGCACCGTTAGCACAAATCGTTTGAGTACCGCCAATGTCCAAAGAGCAATAGAAAGCGCTTTCATCGAGCATTCTCGCCCGGATTGCGTCAAAAATGCAACGCCGGAAATCTTCACGATTCTCCAGGACCGGGAATTTCACTTTCCTGCCGTCAGCAGTAGTCCCGTAAAGAGAATCATTACGGCCTTCAAGTTCGCCCTGATCGCCGATAATTGCAAAGTCGGGGCCATCCGTCGCACTGCTGCAATGAGTAACAATAAACAGGATTTCAACGTCATTTGAGGTAAAGACTTTGATACAGGCAGTATCCGCGCTTTCAATCTTATTGGCGTGATAAAGTTCAGCCTGAACTCCAACTACATCCGCTGATTGGTCAAAAGATCCACCCGCCAGAAAACAGGCCAGGTTCAGATAGTGGGAAAGCGCGTTATTGAACGGACTGTCAAGCACCCATTCACCATTGGCCCGGATGGTCCCGGCCCAGTTATTGCGGCTGTAATACTTTTCATCACGCGGCCATAATCCCTTAACCCTGATAGACTTCAGCTTACCAATGCCGCCGGAGAGAATGAGTTCCTTGGTCTGGCGGACGTTCGGCAGATAGATGTGCTGATAACCGATGGCACAAAATTTTCCGGTTTCAGCCTCTACTTGTTTCATTTCCAGAACTTCCTGAATGGTCGCGGAAACCGGTTTTTCAACGAAAACATTGGCTCCGGCCCGCATCGCGGCGATACTCATCGGCGCATGCATGGAAATACCGGTGGGAATACAGCACAGATCTAATTGTCCCTTGTGCTTTTCAAGCATTTCATTGTAATCGGTGTAGAGAATCGTACCGAGTGATTTGAGTTTTTCGCACTTCTCTACTTCATCATCCTGATTGATTACCGTAGCGGCGATAATCTTACAGTTACCAACCTCGACCTCCCTCATCAAGTCTGAATAATGGACATTTCCGAAGCCGGAAACGCCAATAATCGCGGCACGATAAGGTAATTTCACTTTTTCTGACATTTTACACAAGCCTTTATCTTTTTTAGTTCATCTGCTTCTGAACGTTCTTTATAAAAATGATCCAGCGGATAACAGCCGGATACTAAACCATTACGTGGAGCTGAAGTACAATCGCCGAAAGTCCGGCAAATCAACCGGCGGTCCAAAGGTTTACCCGCCAGAACATCGGCACATAATTCCGGATATGACAGAACCATCCGGCCAATGCCGATAAAATCAGCCATATTGTTTTCAATGACATATTGTCCCACATTCGGCAGCCATTCCTGCAGATAGGTATAGCCGCTGCCGACAAACGCTATTTCCGGAAAACGACGCTTGACCTCCGCCACCGCAGCAATCTGACGCGCCACGCCGATCAATGGATCTTCCGGCGGCAGATAACCGTCGCTGACCGGATAAAAAGCCGGACGCTGGATATGCGGATTATAATATGGACTACCGACAGTAGTGCAAATCATTTCAATTCCCAGAGACTTAGCCAGTTCGATAAACTTGAAAGTCTCGGTCAAATCGTAACCGTGACCGGTACCGTCGCCCCCGAAAGCATATTTATACGGCCCCGGATCCATTGGAACTCCAATGTCGTCATCACCTTTCATGTACGGAACGAAATCAAACAAACTGAGACGGACGGAAATATCCAGTCCTGGAACATTCTTTTTAATCCCTTCAACAATCTCCCGGAAAAAACGGGTCCGGTTCTCAAATGAACCGCCAAACGGCCCGGGACGGTCATAAGCACTCAAAAATTCGTGTCCAAGATAACCGTGAGCATGTTTTATATCAACAAAATCAAATCCGGCCTGTTGCGCCAGTTTAGCCGCTTTGATGAAATGACTGATTATATTTTCAACCTCTTCGTCCGAAACCACATTTTCCGGTCCATTGCCGAATTTTTTATCAAGCAAAGGATTACTGTAGGCGGTTACCGATTCAAGGACCGCATCGTCATTAGGATGGGAATAGCGGCCCGAGTGGGTTATCTGCAACCCGACATAGAGATCATCTGCGGTACCATATTTTTCGACATGGGCGGCTACCATCTTTTCCCGGAGCGCGGCAATATTCCCAACAGACTGTTCATTGATCATCATCTGGCGGGTGTTGCTTTTACCGCTTGGCATCACCGCCGCAGCCTCACAACCGAACAGCAGTTTCGCCCCGCTCTGCCCGAAACGAATCCAGCGACGTTCGGTCAGTTCTCCCGGTGAACCGTCAGGAAGACAATCCCAGCCTTCCATCGGGAGAATACACCAGCGGTTTCCGATAACGACATCCTTGTATTTATATGGACTGCCCAAAGGAGAATCGCCGCCCGAAGCGATAGTCGGAGCCAATCCCAGGTCTATCCCTAATTCTTTTACATAAGAGGTGAATTCTTCCGCATTTTTCAGTGAAGCCATTTTTTTGTATTGCTTGCTTGACATGTAATACTCCATTTTTCTTTGAGTTGTTGTTTTTGCAAAAAATATACACTCAAAGAATATTTTTTCAAATGCGAAAAATAAATAACCCCATTAACAAAGGGTAATAAACTACTTTGATATCCCGGTGAATCAACCGGAAAAAGATAAAATCAGAAGGAACGGACGTGATGAAAAAAGAGATTACCAGGCTTCAGTGATCGCTATAACGATCTTTTTGCTCAAATCATATCCGGCCTGCTGAACACCGTATCTGCGATTGGTCGACGGATCGGCCTGAATTTGATAAAAAGCCGAACCGCGAACCTTTCGCAATGGAATCAAAGGTTCTTTGCGTCCAGGGATAATAACCGTATATTCAGCACTAACCGTGACTCGCCACTCGCCGGTCCGGTAATCGTCATTATCTGAGCCCTTACTGCCGCTATCGCTTCTGACGACTTGATTAACCTTTACCTGAGTGACCCGGCAATAGAGGATGCAGTCGGCCTGAGACATGTCTTTAAGCTTAAGAGAGCCATCAACCGTAAAAGCCTCGCACAGCATGCCGCGAACCAGTGAGGCCGCATTATAGGTTACTGTATCATTCGTAACCGGGGCAACCGCGATGCTCTTAATCTGCGGATGCATCAAAGAAGTTCCAATTTTATATCCGCAACCGGATAATGCGACAACAACGGACAGCGAAAGGATTTGTAAGGCTCTTTTAAAATTGAATGTCATATCAGGTTATTCCTTGAAAATTAAGTTGTCAGATCACAATTCGTCATCAACCGGTTTCCGGAGTTTATCCGCTCTCTCTTTGGCAACCGAATTTTTGGTTCCAAGATCAATATGGCGAATCGGACGCAACCATTTGCCGTCGCTGTTTTCCGGCACGATCATAATCGGCTCATATTCCTCCGGCATCTTAACCATTTGATATCCCTGAACCCGTGATTGAATCTCCGGGCGGAAACCGGTAGGACGATATTCTTTATCCAGCTTAACAAGCAGTTCTTCACAGGCCTGTTCCGAGGTAGTCCCGGAATATTGCGTCAGAACCGTGTTTAAATACCGGGTAGCCGGAGGAGTATTACCGACCCGGCTGTAATAACGGGCCATTCCCAAATACCGTTTGGCGGCAATATCCCGGGTTTTCAATAAACATTTCCGGGCCCACTCCACTTCCTGGGTTTTCGGATATTTTTTAATGTATTCCTCAAGCACTTTAGTTGCTTCAGCGTTATATTTGCCGTCGCCATCACCCTTCTGGGCCAACTGGAACAGCGCGCCGCCAAGCTCCAGATAAGCATAGCGTGTCGACTCTGATTCAGGAAAGTTATGGATTATCGTTCGCAGAACCTTCAACGCGTCGGAGGTTTTATCGTCCTCGATATAAAGAAAAGACAATCTCAACATCGCCTGAGGCGTTCTTTTCCCGAAAGGAACCCGTTTAATAACCTGCTGATAGACTTTTATGGTCCGGTCAGGTTCGGTCAGCCAGGGAATCCAGCGGAAAGACCAGAAAGCGGGGTCCCGATGTCCGGCAAAAAACGCATCCGCGATCTGGAACTCTCGATCAACCGCTTTACTGAAATCAACATACGAAGGATATCGGGCAAGCAGTTTTTCAATACAGTTGAACTCTTTCCAATAAAGTTTGGCATACCTGTAACTGATGGCCGCTTCTTTAACGCACGCGGCTTTCAGTTTTGTGGAATCAGCCAGCAGTTCGGCATCCATAAATTTATCGCCGGCCGACTTATATTTCCGGGCTTTGTATTCCTCAGACGCATTCTTGAACTCCTCATTTGCATCGGCGTCACTTGCTGACAATCGCGGAATAAAGACCAGCAATGAGAACATGGTCAACAGGGAAAAAACTTTACTGAGTTCTACAAAATAGTTTTTTATCATGCCATTCTTATCGGTTGTTTATTGTTAAATTTTGCTTGTATCTTAGTTTATACCAGGAAAATTCAAAACATAAATAATATGCTTTGCCCTCATAATCCGTTTAATTTAACTCACTTTCAGGGAAAATCAAAATATATATTTGTAAAAAAAAGAAACTTTCACAAATTCAGGTTTACATCAGTTTCAAACCTGGCAGATCCTGAACGTCGATCAAACCAACTACCCGGTCATCCCGGTCAACCGCGACAACGTCATTGATCTTCTTCTTTTCAATTAATTTCAAGACTTCGACCGCCAGTTCGTCCTCCCTGACCCGGGAAGGATTCGGCGTCATAACTTCACCGATCGGCTGATTGATTACTTCAACCGATTTTTCAATGTGCCGACGAAAATCCCCGTCAGTAAAAATGCCCAGCAGCTTATTTTCCGCATCAACAACGATTGCCGAACCACAGCGAGCTTTCGTCATCTTCAGCAGAGAAGCCTTCACGGTGCAATCCGGAGACACAATAGCAATTGCGTCGCCTCCGCGCATAATCTCTTTAACCAATAGAGTTACTGACCGGCCAATGGCTCCGCCCGGATGGAATCTGCCATAATCCTCTTTGGTAAAACCGTGCAGGCGCAACAGAACAATCGCCAGGGCGTCCCCGAGTGCCAGCAGTGCCGTGGTCGTCGCCGTCGGAGCAAGATTAAAAGGACAGGCTTCACGCGGGACCGCCATATTCAGCGTCATATCACAAAATCCGGCCAATTGAGAATTTGAGTCGCCGGTAATCGCGACCATAAAAATCCCGAGTCTTTTGGCTCCGGGCAACACGGCCAGCAGTTCGTCGGTTTCGCCGCTGTAGCTGATCGCCATCAACATATCTTTCTGGCATATTACTCCGAGGTCTCCGTGCAGCGCTTCCACCGGATGGACAAAGATAGCGGTAGATCCGACACTCGACAGCGTCGCGGCGATCTTCTGAGCGATATAACCGCTCTTACCGATCCCGGTAAGCACCAGTTTCCCGCCGTTATTCAATATCTCATGACATTTTTCCGCCAGCGCGATGAATTCATCCCCAAGGTTATTGCGTAAATGGGTCAACGCTTCAATCTCAATATCAAAAACTTCTCTGGCCGTCGCAAGTGAATCCATTTTGATTTAAATCCTCAGTTAAATTCTGCAAGTTCTGATGTCAGTGACAATAATTCCCCGGGCGCCGATAGCCTGCAAAGCATCCATCGCATTATTGATATCTTTACGGGTTATCATCGATTTTACCGCAGCCCAGTCGGGATTGTTCAACGGGGAGATAGTCGGTGACTCAATGCCCGGTGTGATCGCGCAGGCATCCTTGAGAACCGCACGCGGGATGTCATATTCAATCATTGCGTAGGACCGCGCCACCAGAATTCCTTTGAGGCGCTTCAGCAGGGTTTCAACTTCAGACCGGTTCACAACCTCTTTATCGTCTCCGGCAATCAAAACCGCTTCAGAACTCATTACAGGTTTGCCGACTGTTTCCAGACCGGCCTCGCGCAAAGTGCGCCCTGATTCAACCACATCTGCGATCGCATCGGCAACCCCGAGCTTGATCGACACTTCAATCGCGCCGTCAAGTCGAACGACTTTTGCGTCAATCCCGCGTTTTTCCAGATCGCTTTTGACCACCTCCGGGTAAGACGTGGCAATACGCAGTCCGGCAAATTTATCCGGAGTCAAACCGCTGTTCTGCGGAGTAGCGTAATAAAAATCGGAACGCCCGAAATTAAGCGCGAGAATTTCACTGACCCTGGCGCAACTGTCAAGCGCCAGATCACGACCGGTTATTCCAAGATCGAGCACGCCGTTACCTACATAGACCGCGATATCCCGCGGACGCAGAAAAATAAATTCAATATCATTAACTTTGTCGGCCACGATCAGCTCACGTCCGCCACGCCGGCAGTTGTAGCCGGCCTCCTTGAGTATCTCCACCGCGCCTTCCGATAAAGCACCTTTATTCGGTACTGCAATTTTTAACATTGTTCATCCCATTATTAGTTTACAGTTTACAGTTGCCAGTCGCCAGTAAATACGTCCCAATTTCACAACCCGCAACTTACAAATCGCTCAAAGATATTCATATACATCTTTAAGATCAAGATCGCACGCCAGCATCATCACCTGCAGATGATAAAGCAGTTGGGAAATTTCCTCGGCGGTTTTTTCCCTGCCCTCATATTCAGCGGCCATCCACACCTCACCGGCCTCTTCTATGATCTTCTTGCCGATCGCATGTTTGCCGGCCGCCAGTGCTTTGACGGTTCCCGAATCCGGGTCTTGTGTCGCGGCTTTACTTTGCAGTTCGGCAAACAATTCTTCAAAACTCTTCATTTTATTCCTGACTGTTACTTGTTCTTTTTTATCTGATTTTTTAATATTTTTACTTTAATGGTCGAGGGGAAAATACTCTTTACCGTTATGCCTGGTGCGGTCAACCAACATTCACAGGTCACGTTGTACGCCCCCGGCTCCTCCAAACCAGACAAATCGACATAAGGTTTGATTTTCGAGCTATCCAGTTCCGCTATCTTACCTTTCGGCCCGTTCACTGTAATATCCACATTCGGAGTGCTCAACATTTCAACCTTGAGACCGGCCGCATCGGCCGCGTTAAGACGACGAACCGGGACCGAATGAAATACCCGGGTGACAAACTCGCGTTTGACCGAAACCATCGCAGCCACTTTATCCGGGTCAACCGTGACCCGTTTCGGAGTCACCAGCCCTACCTCAAACTCGAAACTTTCAACCGTCGTATCATCCAACGGGATCGGACCAGTCTGAATCGAATCCAGGTTCCGCACCTGACTGACCGGTCCGGTTATCCAAACCTTATCCGGAGTAAACTTAACACCGGACACAGTGAAGTCACCAGGAAGTTTATTCAACGAATTAAACTGCGGCCTGATTCCAACCCGGCGGCGCTCCTTGCGCTCCAACGTCAAACCTTCCGTCGATGTCCGGACTTCCAGCACCTTGATCATATGCGGACTCTGCACATCCTGCGGAGATATTCGCAATGGATATTGTGAATCCGGAATAAACTCACTTTCATTGACCGTAATTTTCACCTTGAAATCGCTTGGAGAAAGCTCTTTTACTCTGCGTTGACTACCGCGAACCATAACTGTAACCGTTGGATTTTGAGCACTGATATTGATCAGATCATTCGGAATTTCTATCTTAACCGGAATTCCGGAGATACTGCGCTCCGCCCCCAACTGGGTGATCTGGACCGTATAATAGACCAGCAATGCAAAAAACAACGCGATCAGTTTGCGCCAGAAATCCTTGCGAATGATTCCGGGCATCCAGTTGAAATGATGCCTGGGAGGGCTTTCCTTCTGGCTGTTATTTACTGCGGTGTCTAATAAAGGATCTGCTGACATTTTATCCCTCATCCAAACTGCCGAATATATCTTTTATACTGTCATCTTCCCGGGATATAACCAGGGAAACCAGATAGCGACGCAACTTTCCGGCCTGAATATTGCGCCTGATACTACCCTGACAGGCAATGCTTATAATTCCGGTTTCTTCCGAAACAACCACCGCCACCGCATCGGTTTCCTCTGAAATTCCGACCGCGGCACGATGCCGGGTGCCGACATTACGCAAAAGATCCTCATTGCGCGACAACGGCAGAATACAGCGGGCGGCAACAATCCGGCCGTCCCGGACAATGATCGCGCCGTCATGGAGCGGAGATTTCGGATAGAAGATTGATTCCAGCAGAAATGAATCCAAGCGGCAGTCAAGCTTCACCGAATCCTCAACAATCGCCCGCATACCGATCTTGCGTTCAAACACGATAAGCGCACCGATTTTCTGACGTGACATATTGAGCACCGCACTGACAACTTCGACTATCGCCTCTTCCCGGCGGCTGCGGTGCTGGAACATCAGCGGACTGCCAAGCTGCGCGAACGCGCGCCGCAATTCCGGCTGGAAGATGACAATCAGGGAAATAGCGAAGATCGTCCAGAACCCTTTCAGCATCCAGGCGATGACTTCAAACTTCAACGCGACCGACCCGACCGTCATCAAAATCAGAATCAGGATCAAACCGGCCAGAATATTGACTCCGCGCGTGCCGCGCATGTAATAAAGACTGATATATATAAGCAGGGTTAGCAGCAATATTTCGACCGTAGGCCGCAAGTAAGTAACTACAAAATCCCAAATCCATGGCCAATCCATGTTATTTCTCCACTTGCCTGGTTAACCGGTGCCGCAACACCGTTCAAAAATATTCACCACCTGGTACATCTCTTTTACGTCGTGCACCCGGATAATATCAACTTTTCGCCAGGCCAGATAAGCCACGGCTCCGGCGGTTCCCCAGATTCGCTCTTTCGGTTCGACAATATCCAGCGTTTTACCGATGAACGACTTCCGGGACGGTCCGACCAACACTTCATAACCGGTTGCCTTAAACTGGTCAATCCCGTTCAGCAACGCAAAATTCTGCTCAACCGTTTTAGAAAACCCGATGCCGGGATCAATTATTATATTCTCACGTCTGACTCCGGCGGAAATCGCTTTATCCGCCGCATCAACAAGAAAATTCACAACTTCTTCAACCACGTCATCATATTGCAAATTTTCCGGCGACTGCATATTTTCCGGCGTGCCGCGCATGTGCATCAACACCAGCTTTGCACCGTAGCGGGCCGCCAAATCAGCCATATCCGGACTGTACTGCAAGCCGCTGACGTCGTTAACAATATCAGCCCCTGCTTCCAACGCCGCTTCCGCCACGCCGGATTTCCGGGTATCAATGCTGATAATACAATCCGGCGCCGACTTTTTCAAGCCGGCAATCACCGGAACAACCCTGGAGCTTTCCTCTTCAACAGAAAGCTCGTCCGCTCCCGGCCGGGTTGACTCACCACCGATATCAATTATCTCAGCTCCATGAGTCAGCAACTGCAACGCATGTTCGATCGCGTGTTCCGGCCGATAGAATTCTCCGCCGTCGCTGAAGGAGTCAGGCGTCACATTGACGATCCCCATCAGTCGACAGCCGCGAAGTTTTTTATTCTTCGTCGTCATCATCCTCGACGTCGTCTTCGTCCTCGAAATCTTCATCATCTTCGAGCTCTTCGTCCTCAAAGTCCTCGTCTGCCGCCGGAGCAGTTTTAACCGGAGGCTTGATCGAAACCGGAGCATCTTCGGAATCAGATTCCTCGTCATCATCAAGCGTTACTTCAACTACCCGGGCAATCCCGGTCAATGTGTCGTCCCCCTTGAACGAGATGATCCTGACGCCTTGAGAAGCGCGTCCAAGCGTCCTGATTTCATCCGCCGGAATCCTGACCATCAAACCATTTTCCGTGGTCAAGATCAGTTCATCACCGGGTTGAACCAGCACTGTGCTAAGGACTTTTTCACCTTCGCGCAGCTTCATATTGACAACGCCACGAGCCCCGCGGCGGGTTTTACGGTAACTGCTGACCAGCGAGCGTTTACCCATGCCGCCGTCGGAAACAACCAGCACTTCCGGTTCATCTTCTTCGCTCATTTCGGAACGTCTGATAACTACCATTCCTACCAGTTGATCGCCGTCGATCTTGTAACGCATACCGGTTACACCGCGAGACGCCCGCCCGGTAGCCCTGACTTCATCAAGATCAAACCAGCAGGCCAGACCTTCACGGGTCGACAGCAACACTTCATCACCGGAGTTGACGATATCAGCTTCGATCAGGTCGTCGTCATCTTCGATGATCAACGCCCGGATACCCATTTTACGCAGATGCCTGAACGCGGACAAAGAAGTCTTCTTGACCCAGCCCTTGCGGGTGGCGGTCAACAGGAATTTATCCGGGTTTTCAATATCGTCTTTGCAGACAGTCAGCATGGCCCGGATCTTTTCGCCCGGCTCAACCTTAATCATATTGACCACCGCTTTACCGCGAGAGGTACGTGAACCTTCCGGAATCTCATAGACATTCAACCAGTGCATAACACCGCGATCAGTAAAGAAAAAGATCATGTCGTGACTGTCGGCATTGAAGAGGTGTTCAACATAATCCTCTTCCTTGGTTTCCATGCCGATGATTCCTTTGCCGCCGCGATGCTGCGTCTTGTAAGTATCAGTCGGAACGCGTTTGACATAACCGGTATTGGATACGGTGATCACACAGGAGTGGCGTGGAATCAAGTCGGCCATATCAAAATCGCTGTCGTCGAAAGTAATCTCGCTGCGACGGTCGTCGCCGTATTTATCACGAATCGCGATCAGTTCGTCGCGAATAACGCCAAGGCGCAGTTGGCGGTCGGCCAACAGGGATTTGAAATATTCAATCTGCTTCATCAGTTCAGCGTATTCAGCCTGCAAATCCTCAGCAGCCAGTCCGGTCAACTGATGCAGGCGCATGTCCAGAATAGCAGAAGTCTGCCGTTCCGTAAACTCAAAACGGGCAATTAAGGCTTCAGAAGCTTCCTGACGGGTCCGGGACGCCCGGATAATGCTGACGACTTCGTCAATATTATCCAGCGCTTTCAACAAGCCTTCAAGAATATGAGCGCGGGCTTCGGCCTTTGCCAGTTCAAAACGGATCCGGCGGGTCACAACTTCCAAACGATGGTCGATATAAGCCTGCAGAACCTGCGGCAGATTCATCTGTTTCGGTTTATTATGGTCAACGACCAGCATTGTACAAGCGAAGAAAGTTTCAAGCTGGGTATGGGCATAAAGCTGGTTCAGAACCACGCTGCCCATCGCGCCGCGCTTGATGTCTATAACGATTCTGATACCGGCGCGCCGGCTGGTTTCATCCCGCAGCCCGGATATGCCGGTAATTTTCTTTTCGTTAACCAGATCGGCAATCTTTTTGACCATGTTCTCTTTGTTAACCGCATACGGTATTTCGGTCACAATGATCTGTTCTTTGCCGTTATTCTCAACCACTTCAGCCCGGGCGCGGATTTTGAATGTGCCTTTGCCGGTAGTATAGAAACTCTGGATGCCGCTCATGCTGCGAATGATCGCGCCGGTCGGAAAGTCCGGTCCGGGCAGATGTTCCATCAGCTCAGGAATCGTGGCACGCGGATTTTCCATCAGGCAAATCGTCGCGTTAATAACTTCACGCAGGTTGTGAGACGGAATATTGGTAGCCATACCGACTCCGATACCAGTGGTCCCGTTGACCAGCAGGTTCGGGAACCCGGCGGGCAGAACAGTCGGCTCTTCCTGAGATTCGTCAAAAGTAGGAAGCCAGTCAACTGTATTTTTTTCAAGGTCCTCAAGCAATACTTCGGACAATCTTTCCATCCGGCATTCGGTATAACGATAAGCCGCCGCCGCGTCACCGTCAATACTACCGAAGTTCCCCTGCCCGTCAATGAGCGGATTACGCATCGAGAAATCCTGGGCCAAACGAACCATCGCATCGTAAACCGAGCTGTCGCCGTGCGGATGGTAGTTACCGATAACTTCCCCGACCACCTTCGCGCTTTTGGTGTAGGAATGTGATTTGCTCAAACCAAGCTGCCGCATCGCGTACAGGATGCGACGGTTAACCGGCTTCAAGCCGTCGCGAACGTCGGGAATCGCGCGTCCGACGTTGACGCTGAGGGAATACTGCAGGTATGCGGTGTGCATAATATCTTCGATATTAACCGGTATGTCTCTGTGTTCCAATTCACTCATAGTTTGAGCAAACCTCCTGTATGCTGATTATTATATTTATATAATTATTGACCTTATAAAATTATCATCCTAACATAGCACAAGATTGTAGCAAAACAAGCCCCGGAATTATTTATTTTTTTGCCGCTTTGACAGTTTAAAATTTTTCATCAAAAAAGTGATACCGTGAGCCGGTCGGAAATGAACTATACCCGCGTCTGAAAAAACGTTTTCATCTATATTTAACCAGTCTTGACAAATGCTTTTTTATGATGTAGAATTTTTCATATAATGAAGATGTTTTTATCAAAATATGACAAGCATCTCTGTAAATAATAGGAAAGCAATATGGCCGAACTGGAAGAAATTCATGAATTATGGTCCATGAAAGAAGTCAAAATACTGGTCGGTGAGTATGCCGGTTCACTCGGCTGCTGTCATGGTCCATACTGTTGCTATGGCTACGATATTTATGTCTACGATGCAGGTGAAATGCTTCAGTATCAAGAAGGAGATTTTACATTTGCCAGTGAAGAGGATTTTCGCAAATACGTGAATGAGAAAAAATCAGCTGCTAAAGCTAAAGATAATACTCCGGATCAAGGCGAATAATATCAACTGTACCTCCATGAATTGATCCTTTCATCAATATACTCCAGCCTTTCTATGTTTCGTTAACATACATAACAAAATTAAGACGATGCCCCCAAGTGCAAGTTGATGGAACTTGAAAACTTTTCTTATCTCCTTGCTCACCCCAATATTCTCATTAGCAAACATTCCTCAAAATCTACTCCCCGTTTCCTGATTTCATTTGAGCAAAAAAAAGGAAAATCAAACCGTTTTCCGGCAATGATAAACCATAAAAGATTCAGACAAAGTGTTGGTGGAAATGATTTTGAAACCGGCACGCTGCAGCAGGCCTTCAATGATCCAGTCGAAAGTACTGAATTCACTGGCGACATGCCGCGACGCTTCTTTGCTCATGTTCGGAAAACTTTCGGCAAAACGTTCAAACGCAACTTCCGGACGGGTTTCCGGCTCACAGGAAAAAATCACGTCACGTAAGATAAACTGTCCGCCGGGTTTGAGAACCCGGGCAATATTCATCAGCGCTGAAAGTTTCCAGAGATCAGGCAGATGATGCAGCGCGGCACCTGAAATGACCGCGTCAAAGCTCTCCGCCGGAAAATCCATCGAAATAAAACCCGCATTCTGAGTTACAATCTCGCTCAAGCCCTCTTCCGCGACCTTTTTCCTGACATACTCCAGCATGACCGGGGATATATCGGCGCACGACGGACACAGTCCGGCCGCGGCGGCATAGCGGACAAACCGTCCGGTACCACACCCGATATCCAGAACGCTCGCCCCGGCAGGCAGTTTCAGCATTTCCAGCATCCCGCGGTTTTCGCCGTCAAGATCCCGGAACGAGCCCATTCGTTCATCATAACGTTCAACTTCGTATATATCGGTAAAATCAGTTCCAACCTGACGGAACTCGTCTATCTGCCATTCACGGCCTTCCATGCTATAACTCCTTAATTTAATATAGCTACCAGTTACCAGTTGCCAGCAACAAATACTCACCACTCTCCACTCTCCACTCATCACTCTCCACTCACCACTCACCACTCTCCACTCAATACAATACCTTATTATTGGCACAATTCAAAAAAATGATATGGAATATTTTAAATTAATAATAATCATTACGTTTGATTTTAAATAAGTCATAAGGCACTTGAAATAAAAACCTTAAAACACAATCAAAATACACTTCATCTACCTTGCTTGACACTTACAAAGCTTTTATATGCATTTTTCATTCAGAATTTTTTCCTAATCAACTGTTGCAATTTTATTTTGAAACATTATTATAATAACTACAAATGTAGTTAATATAATAACAAAGGAAAAATCATGAATAAACGTAAGCGAGTCATGGATGCGTTGAATCATCGGGAACCGGACCGGGTTCCACGGGATTTAGGCGGAACCGAATCGTCCGGTCTGACCGGAGCGGCATTTATACAATTGTGCGATCATTTGAAACTTGATTGTGTTCCGAAGATTTTTGAACCTTATCAATATGTGGCCGAAATACCAGAACAACTCATATCATTGTTCAAAATAGATACTCTCAACCTGACGCCGCAACCGGCCGCATGGCAACAGGTCAAAGATCACACTCAAGGACAATATACCGTTCCGTCCGCTTGGCACGAAGAACAGCTACCCGGTAAAACAATCGTGCGGAATCAAAACGGCCATATTATCGCGGAGCGTCCTGACGGCAGTTTCTATTTTGACCCGGTATATTTTCCGCTGGCAAACGTCAATGACGCCGCTGAACTGGACCAATTCAAGACAATTATCGCAAATTACGACTGGCCGTCGTTTGCGGACGAGTCACTGGCGGCAATGAAGCATAGAGCCGGAGAACTGCATGCATCCGGGGGCTGTGTTGTCCTGAATCTGTGTTGTCATTTTCTGGCGGCCGGCATGTTCCTGCGCGGCATTGAAAACTTTATGATCGACCTGGTCTGCAATGCTAAGCTGGTCGAAAAACTATTTGATCTGCTGCTGGAAAGTTACCTGAAGCGAATTGACCGCCTGGCTCCTGAATTGAAAGAATTTGTCGACGTGGTGTTATTCAACGACGACCTCGGGACACAGGGCGGACCGCTGATTTCGCCGGATGACTACCGGAAATTCCTGAAACCTTGTCAAAAGCAAATGTTCCCTCATGCAAAAGCCGCGTTTGAGGCCCCGATATTATTCCATTCCTGCGGTTCAGTCCGGGAATTCATACCCGACTTGATAGAATGCGGGGTTGATGCTCTAAACCCGGTTCAGTTCACCGCGTCCGGCATGGAACTGCAGGGCCTGAAACGTGATTTCGGCAAAGATATAACTTTCTGGGGCGGCGGTGCGGACTCCCAGAATATCCTGAACCGGGCAACTCCGGATCAGGTTCAGGATCATGTGAAACGCAATCTGGACATTATGGCTCCCGGCGGTGGTTTTGTATTCTGTCAGGTACACAATGTGCAGCCGGATGTCCCGCCCGAAAACATCATGGCGATGTACCAGGCATTGGAATGAATTGGAAATTAGAAATTAGGAATGAGAAATGATATCACAAACAAAGCCGTAGAGCCGGATAAAAGCCAAAGCAAAGCGGTAATAGCTAATTAAAACAAAGTGGTAATACAGGAAATATTTAGAATATCCATCTGGAAAATTTTAAAACTTATTTCAGTGTTTTTCCGTGTATTCCGTGGTTAATGTATTAATTTTACACGAAAGCAGTCTTATCAATGAAAGAGCAGATTCAATCTGGTTTGAAGTCTTTGGGCTTTACCTCTTACGAGGCTAAAGCTTATATAGCGCTAATTGAAACCGGCGGCGGGTCCGGTTATTTGATCGCGAAGAAATCAGCGGTTCCGACCTCTAAAATTTATCAGGTGCTTGACTCACTGATTGCGAAAAATGCGGCGTATCAGGACGACTTGTCGGAAAACGCGTTTCTTCCGGTAAAACCCGAAACGCTGTTGGCCAGATTAAAAGACGACACAGTGAAGCAAACCAGTCAGGTCCTCAGTTTGATAAAACAATACAACCCGGAAACAAAAGATGTTCAGGCCCGAATGATTGTCGGAACCGATAAGGTAAAACAGACAATAAAAAATTTTGTTGAAGATGCCGGAAAAGAATTAATGCTGACCGCCTGGACCGAGGAACTGGACGAAATACAGAACGAACTTAAAAAAGCATCAGGACGCGGCAGAGTCATCATTTTAAGCTTTGAAGAGTTCAGTTTACCACATGCGGAAGTATACGCCCACCGTCGTCCTGATCTGGTATCAAAAGAGAGTCACGGCAGAATGTTTCTCGGGGTGTCAAACAACAAATGCCTGTCGGCTTTTTTCTACAACGACAACCGTTCCGAATGCATTGTCAGCACTAGTCCGGGTTTTGTCCGAATCATCAGGGACCATATAATTCACGATATTTCCCTGAACAAACTAATGCTCGACCTGCCGGAGAAATACCGGGCCAAATTTGAAAACGAATTGACAATGCTGCGCAATCACCTGAACCCATGATTAATTAAAAATTAAAAATTAATAATTAGAAATTAGTACGGAGGCTAAGCCGTAGAGGCCAGCGATACGCTTTAATTAAAATCAGAATTCGAGTTTGATGACAGTACAAAACTCGTCGGGTGCTTTTTCAGGCAGACCGGAAAGCTCGATGTGATGCTCTTTGCGGGTAATCTTAACGTCATCACCTGAACCCAATATTGAACCGCGAATAAACTCTATTTCACAATCGGGAATAGTAATTACCGACCGGTGCCACCAGTGTACAAACAAGTAAACAGTATTGCCTTTTATGGCGGAACAACCGTAGGTGCCGCCATCAACTGCCGGACACGGATTCACCCCGCGTACCGCCTCGCCGTTAACTTTCATCCAGCGACCAAGAGCTTTCAGGCGTTCGGATTCTTCAGATCGAAGGGTGCCGTCCGGCTTCGGGCCGACATTGATCAGCATATTACCGCGATTGGCGGCAATGCCAGTTAGGAGATGGACGATCTCAGATGCTGATTTATAATGATTGTCTGCCGGGAAATACCCCCAGTGTCTGTTCATGGTCAAACATGCTTCCCATAAACGGTCAGGGTCATCGGGAGCTCTTATGTTCTGTTCGGCGGTATAAAAATCCTCCGGCAAAAGCGAACGGTCATTGATCATTATGTCGGGTTGAAGCGACCTCACCATTGAATTAAGCTCGGACGCCCGTAAATCCTCCGCGTTCAAGTCGACATTACCGCACTGTCCGCAAACCTTATCGTACCAGAGAATATCAATCTCGCCGTAATTTGAACATAGTTCACGGACCTGTTTATGAATCAGATCGATATATGCGTTCCAAGTCACCGAATTTTGTTCCGGTCCGTTAAAGAAGGCCGGAATGCTCCAGTCCGGCCATGAAAAATACAAACCAACTTTCAAGCCGTACCGCCGACAGGCCTCTACGTATTCTTTTACCAGATCGCGTTTCGGCCCCTGCTCTACCGCGTTACGTTTGGTTGTGCCGGTTTCAAACAAACAAAATCCATCATGGTGCTTGGTAGTCAAGACCATATAACGCATCCCGGCTTCAAACGCAAGCTTCGCCCATGCATCCGGATCGTAATTCTCCGCGGTAAAAGCCGGAATATTCCGGTCATACTCTTCCAGCGGCATTTTTTCCTGATATAGACACCATTCCCCGCGTCCCGGCACGGAATAAACTCCCCAATGAATAAACATTCCAACTCCGGCTTCCCGGAACCATTGCTGATTTTCTTGCATAACTTATTTATTTCCTGTAATTTTCATATATACGTCAGCGTAACGACGGCCGAATTCCCGTAATGACAACGTATCAAAATGAGTTTTGTCATTCCTGTCATTATCGTTAAGTCCTCTGGAAGAGACAAAAGAGCCGGCGGTCCGACGTAGAGCTTCATTGACTTTCTCATAATATGGAAAATCCGGATTGCCTGATAAAAAACGCCCAAGCCCGCCGGCGATAACCGGCAGACATTCATTAGCAAAAGCGGTTCTGACCCCATCAAGCGTTTTTTGAAAACGTTCAGCATACGTCTCAGCTGTATTTGCTGATTTTGAATCAGCTTCCCCCTGATGCCATAAGATCCCGGCAAGCTCGCCGTCGCATGCCGCCAGCGCCTGTCTGGTTAGGCTTACCGCATTCTCAAACAATCCCGCTCCCGGCTGCCACTGTTCCAGACTGGAACCACTGACCGCACACGGGACCAGGCCGATTTCCCATTCAGGAAAATCCTCCAACAGGCGGAGACCAAAACTCATCGCCAGTCCGGCCCCGCCATCCGGCCATACCTTGCAGGTATATTCATGCAATGGTTCCCGCGCTGCCAGCCAAGCGTTGTCTTTAAAACAAAACAGCCGATTATCATATAAATGTGGATGCACTCCGAAATTCCCGCAGCCCTGCATATTGGACTGCCCGGCCAGAATAAATACTTTCAAAATCAATCCCCTTTTAAAAATTCTTCAGGAACAAGATTGCGACCATAAATTCTGACCTTTTTAATTCCACCCTTAAAAGAAGGAACCGCCACATACGGAAATTTGCATTTACCGCCAAAAACCAGCGAACCGATCCACTCCTGAGAAGGCAACGGCTTGCATTCTATGCTTTTTTCAAGTTTGCCATTGATATACAAATGCAGCTTTCTCAAATCATAAACCACCGCGACATGAGTCCATTTTCCTTTGGGAACAACCGTGTTTGAAGTAACAATTGCCTCAAGCCGTTCTTTCGGGATAATTCCCCCCTCGCCTTCAGTAGCTCCCAACCTGGTCATTTTGATTCGACCATCGGCAAGCCGGGAGAGAATTATCTGTCCGTTTGCAGCTCCCATAAAAAATTGTTCCGAACCGTCTTCATCCGGCTTTATGAATATTTCATAAGTCGCGGCATAAGGAAAGGCAGTGCCACCACGGAGCATGGCGTAACTTTTACCGTCAAACTGCAAGTACCCTCCTTGTTCGTCCTTTTTATAGAGCGGATATTGCGTTTCTCCAATACCAACTGAGGAACCGACATTCACTGAATATCCGGTGTGTTCATGCCGATACAAAGTCATTTGGATTATACCGGCTGAAACTTTTTCATTACCGATCATGCCGTTATGGTCGTATCCGGAAGAATCAAGTAATATGCGGGCCGCCGGATGAGCACATTCGTAGTAGAAGAACGGAACCCGGACCGCCTCTATTTCAATTTCTTTAATTGCATACGGCACCTTTGACTGGTCCAGTACCGGCATTTTTATTTTACCGGAACGCTCTCCGGAAACAACCCATATCGGCGGGGTAATATACCGGCTGCCGGTTCTGAAATTTTCCAGTTCAAGATTGTACCAGTCAAGCGCACCAAGAGGAGACGGCAATACCTCCGGACAGGAAAGATTAAAGCCCCACGGAGAAAGCGTCTTGAAACTTTTAATCTCGCGCCCGTTGCGCAGTATCCTAACCCAGTTGCCGCCGCGATTATCCGCTCCGGCAGCAGGCGGAGAGTAACCGAATCCGTGAAAAACCACCCTGCCGCTCCCCGGCAGAGTAAAAGTATCTCCCGACACCGCGTTATCAATACGCCATGATTTTCCTTTGGGGATTTTCATGATAAGCAGATGATTCAGTGAACGGCACCAGTACAACAAATGAGGACGCAAACTGGTCACCAGGTTCGTCTGCGGCAACATCGGCGAAGTGAATTGACGTTTGTTCCATATATAGGAAACTCGAGGCAGCACCGCTTTTTCATTGACGAAATTCAACGCGGGTATACTGAAAATATGAGAATCAAGATTATTTAACTTCAATTCCGCCGCCGAGGACGTGTAAAGGACTGTTCCATCCGGACGACATAATTGCATTTTAAGATCCGAAATCTTACCGCCGCTTTTTACCGGAAAGGAAACAACTTCCACTTTCACCATTTGCCCCAGCATCACGTTTGTAAAATTTGCAACATACAGGTCGGGAACATTATTTTTCTTGATTGGAGCTTTGCGCCAGAGATCAGAATAATACTGCAACACTTTCAGGCGAATGTCATCAAGTTCATAGCTAGGCATAATTCTTGAGTTTTCATAAATATCAAACCAGTTTGTCGCAGTGATAGCATCCGGTTTTGCCGCTATTGCGATCTCCCATGATTTCCGAAACTTCTCCGTCAAATTCGGAACGAAGCCACCGTAATGAAAATGCACCGTGTAATTGGTATGAGTGGCAACTTCAAATATTTTCTCAGGAAAATCCTTGTGCATGACCGGCGCAAGTTTCTCAAACAGCTCTTTTTGAACGGAAACCGGCCAGTTTCCATACATGCTTGTCCCGTCAAAAACCTTGACATACTCAATGATTGACGACAGTTTCTTGATGTGCGCCGCGTTAAAAAGCCAAATAATCCTGCCGTGTTTTTTTTCCAGGGTGTGAATAACCAGTTTCCACTCATCGGGTTTAAGTTTGGAAGGAGAATAGACAACAAGCACCGGATGACCGTCTACTTTATATGTAACCGGATCGGCAAACCATTTTTTCAAAGCCTCAAGAGTCCCGTCAATCATATCGATCGCAGATTCGGGGCCATTGGCATGAAACGTCAAAAACGGCATAATCCGCAGTTTATTGCCGCTCAGTTTAAACCCTTGTGCCGCGTCGTCGAAATTACTCATAAAACCAGCTTTATTGACAATCTCGAATTGCAGTCCGGTTAATCCGTATTTACAGTACCTTTCCGCTATTTTCTTCCACATTAAAGGGCCGTCATCAGGAAAATTATGCCAGGCAAAATCAGGCCCGCCATAAGTACGGGTACGGGATACGCTTTCCCGGCACGGCCTGAACCATGGATTGGCGGCGCTCCATACTGTTTTCAAATATCCGGTCTTATTGAACCGGGGGCGTTTGTATTCTGAAATGATTTTTTTCCGGTCTTTCTGTGAAAAAGTAATCTTTGAGTAATTCAACATCGCCGGAGCTTCCGGCATTAAATTTGTTTCAGACATCTTTTCTGTAGCGGTTAATATAAGTATTGGCCCCTTTCCGCCTTCTTTTGAATCAAATTTAAGTTGATTCGCATACCCCCCACTGGAGCCTTTAAGACATAATCCAAAATTCTCCTGCGGTTTTTCCAACCATTGCTTAACCACGCTTGTAACATCAATTTTATATTCGCCCACCGGGTCTCCGGGTGAAGGATTCCCCGCATAAAATGCTTTTGCAGCAATTTCCGGCATCGTCTGATAGCTGATCTTCTTCTCCTGCCACGGTCCGAGAACCTTATAGAGCATGGTTGTTCCTTTTATATTCTCCTTCTGGTAACACTTATTTAAAAGCAGTTCAGCTTTCAATAACTTTCCCTTGACAACCGGCAAATGAAAATAAACATAACTTTGCATTGCCTTTCCGCCATTATCATGGCCGCAACGCAAATATTTTCTTCCACCAAGCCTGGCAGTCGGATGTCCCGCCATTACACAAGCATCCGCTGCTGTTTTTATTTTGCAGGTAAAATCATCAGCAGAAAGAGAGATCGAACAAATTATCAATAGTAGACATGTAATCAGATTTTTGTTTGTCATTATCATATTAAAGCAATACTTTCTATAAATCTTTTATTATTTGCCAAGAACTTTGTGCCAGTCCGTGTACTGAAACCATGGGGCTAAATTATGCATTCCGGATGAACTGTCACCCAGTACTGTCAAACTTTCACCATTTACATGCCCATCAGCGAAAAGGGTATTGCATCGTTTGGTCTTGTGATAATCTGCTAAAGCAAAAGTATGGCCCTGGCCTGGATACCTGTTATTAACATTTGGATAATATGAATTAGCCACATTCAACGCGTGTTCCGACTCCGCCAGGTAGAGCGATCTTGACGCATGCTTGAGACTGGATACTTTCGCACCATAGAACCTACCTCCATAAGTCGCGCTGGCCGGACCGGTCCCCACATTGTACAACGCGTTGTTTATTCCATAACTTATAGTGGCCCAGTTTATAGGACGTTTAGTCATTGGATCACCATTATACCACACAACATCTGAGGGGCACCGGTAAAGCTCATTGAGAACATTGGCAACCGGATCAAACTGCATGCAATAAGGTGCAATGGCATACGGCCAGCACTGATTTATGCTGTCTGAAGCCTGAAATGCCGGAACAAAGTCATTGTTGTCATTTGAGTATAATATTGTCGCAGTACCAAGTTGTTTTAAATTCGCTGCACATTTAATTCCTCTGGCTTTTTCCCTTGCCTGATTCAGGGCCGGCAAAAGCATACTGGCAAGAATGGCTATAATCGCAATTACAACCAGCAATTCAATCAAAGTAAACCTTTTTTCCTTTTTCATTGTTCTCTTTCCTTTTCATGTATTTTTAAAGTTAAGTTCTGATAATTAATTCCGGCTTAATTAAAACCTCCTTATCACTTATTTGGTTTGTTAAAAGTTTTATCGCAGTTTCGGCAATTTTTTCTTCGTGAACACAAACGGACGAGAAATTACATTCTTTTGAATGAGGTGTGTTATAAAAACCGATTACTTCAACCGGTTTGTCGCAAGATTTCAAAACCGGCAACACTTCATATCGCATATAAGCGTCATTATAAGAAAAAACAGCATCAGGAGGATTCTTCCCGGACATTAATTCACATAAAGTGTCCTGAAGCGGAGCTCCATGTAAAAGTTTCCAGAATACCTCTTCATTAAAGTCTATTTCTGATTGCCTGACTACTTCCAGTATCCCTCCTAGCACCTGAGCTTGAAGAGAGCTCCATGGTCCGGCATAACTTCTTTCAGGCATCGCAAGTTGAACCAAACTACTGTAACCTTTTTTTATAAAGTACTCGGCAATCATTCTCCCGGCCGCATGAAAATCAATAAGTGCATATTTTGCATTAAGCAGCCTTTCATGATAATGATATTTGTTAATAAAAACCAGGTTTTTAAAAGAATCAGCATGCTCTTTTAAAAACGCATAGGGAGTATGAGTGCTGCCATCGATAATATATCCATAAGGCGGCGCCTGCTCAGAACACAAAGTATTCAGAAAGGTTGTGACACTGGTATCATCATAAATCAAATCCCCGTTTATCAATACCGGAAATAATTTATGCTTGGAAAAACCTCTAGCAATATTCCTGGAAATATCACGATAAACATCTCCTTTGCTAAGCATAATCATTCCAACCGCATTACTAGTCTTACATCCATCCGAGTCATCAGTTATAACGATAGTTCCCCGACGCGGTGCGCGTTCCAGCAAGCCTTCTTTTACCAACGCTTTAAGACCTGCGGCAACAGTATGCCTGTTAACACTGTATTTTTTTGCCAACTCCTCATCTGTTAACAGACGCTCTCCATTTTTCAAAGATCCACTATTAATAAGCTCTCTGATATGGTCCGCTATTTGAATATGCTTCGGTTTACTACTAAGTATTTCCTGCATTGTATATTCTTCCCGACTAATAAGTCTAATAATCTTATATTAACTATACAAATAGTATACAATTGTAAATAAGAAAAGTCAATACCACATTATATAAATTATTAAAAAAAGACCCAACTTAGGTCTCAGCCCAACAAGCACCTCTGCAAGTA
Source organism: Victivallales bacterium (assembly GCA_963678305.2). Lineage (GTDB taxonomy): Bacteria > Verrucomicrobiota > Lentisphaeria > Victivallales > Victivallaceae. Next base: position 160,637 of record CAXXVV010000006.1, on the reverse strand, counting down.
CCTATTCTATATATATTTATAATTTATTTATAATCATACTGTCTGATTATTTGACAAATCAAAATTCAGCGTATATATTATCTTGCAAGAAACAAATCAGGAGGATGAATATGGACTCGCGCATGAAAATCCGAGGGGAAGGCTGCTACTATCATCTTTATAATCGCATCGGCTGCAGAAAAGGCGAACACCCTTTTTCCGAGATCGATAAGGAATACGGCTTCCGGCTGCTGCAAAAACTTTGCGATTACTTTCTGATCGAGGTCATTTCCGCCGCCTGGATGGGCAATCATTTCCACCTTGTGGTCTACGCTCCCGGGCCGGAAGAACTGCCGCCGCTTGAGTCCATCGTCAAACGCCACAACAACTATTACAAGTCAATGGCAAAGATTTCTAAATTCGGACCTCGAACTCCGGTGATCAGCCTCGAAAACAAAGCCCAATGCAAAGAGATCGCCCTCAAAATGATCGATATAAGCCGGTTTATGTCGGCCTACCAACGACGCTTTTCCTGCGTATATAATGAGACCCGCGACCGGACCGGACAACTCTGGGGCAGACGTTTCAAAAGCACAATCCTCGATAAGATCAATGCTCTGGCCGCGTGTGTGATCTATGTCGAACTGAACCCGGTCCGGGCCGGCTTGAAAAAAGATCCGGCGGAATACAGTTTTTCCACCTGGGGACGCTACTGCAAAAGCGGCAGACACATGTTTTATGGTAATTTTGTCAAACATCTGAAACCGCATATCACAACCGGCGATACCTCGCAATGGACTGATCATGAACTGCTTGCGTTCTTCCGAGGCGAACTGGCTCGAATCATCGCGGCGGAGTCCGGGGCATCCAGCGAAGAAATATATGCCGCCCGCGATAAAGCGCGCCGGCAAGAATCGATGCACGTTCTTTTCCTGCGTCGCACCAGACATTTCACCGATGGCGTAATTCTGGGTTCCAAAATATTTATCCGTGAAACGGGAAGTTGTTTTGATAATCCTGAACGAATGCGCAAAAAACAACTATCCCGCGGGCACAGTCCTTCCGGCGCCGCCCTGTATTGCTTCCGCAAGCTAATAAACTCTTCCTGAGTCAACGGCGTCCATTTTACCATTAGGCAAAAAAAATACTTACACATCAAAATTCAGTTCGTCATCTTTTGCAACGCTGATAAACATTTCACCGTATTTGATCAGTTTTATCGCGTATTCTGCCGGATCGCCAACCTCTTCCGGGTTATCTATTTCCTTGTCCGGATTATCCTGCAGTTCAGCCCCAGCCTGTATCCAACGTTCTCCGAATCCACGGATCACCTCACGGATCGACTCTGACGAAGAGCCGATAAAGTGATCGGTCTGCAATTTATTATGCATGATCCAAACGGTTGATCCATCGTCAGAAGTCGATCCCGCTTTCCAAATGGAAATATAAGGGATAGCCAGCCATTGCAGGTAAATCTGTCCATTATACTGAACCTGATACTGACTCAGGTAGTTCAATATGATCGAAAACTGCCGGTCACTCCATTCCTCTTCAGGCGTAGGAGGTTTAAAGGTTTCATTTTTACTTAACATATCATTTTCTCCTGAATTTATTTTGAAGAACAACCTTTCGTACAGCTTGAACAACTGCCGCCGCAACCAGTCAACCCGGCTAAATGCTCAGAAGCCAGTTCCGGCAAATCGCCCTTGTTATACCGCTCAATGTTATCGTAACAAATTGTATCCTGGGCGTAATACATAGTTAGACTACTCCGTTTGGTTAAAACGGAAAATGCAGCCGGTTTCATAGTTTTTGTGATTATTGAGTCAACTCCATCTGCAATTATGGCCCCAAGAACATTTTCGTAATTACGGTCGTCTATTACCGTTACTGAGGTGTTTATGCAGTCGTAAATCAAATACAGGTGGGTTGAATCAAAATCGTCATTAACCTGACTATTCAGCCCCTTATCACATTTTATGGGTATACAAACTTTCATAATTATCACATAATCCTTTTGAACGCAAACCGATGAGCATCAATTCGCATTTTTTCGAGCTTGTATCTTACCATACGTCCGGTAATACCAAGTTCGCGAGCCACCGCACTGACATTACCATTGTTGCGCTTGAGTGAATCGGTTATCAGGTCTTTTTCCATTATCTCTATTTTCTGTTTCAATGATCCCGGCGCGGACATATCCATTTCCCGCGGCATCTGTAGAGTTTCAGGTAAATTATGCCCGTGAACAACCTTGTTCGTACTCAAAAGCACCGCATGTTCAATACAGTTTTCCAATTCGCGCACATTACCGGGCCAATTATAGGCACACAACATATTGATCGCGGTAGTGGAAATCCGGTCTACATCCTTGCCCATCTGTCTAGAATATTTTTTGACGAAATGATTGCTCAACAACAAAATATCGGACTTGCGTTCCCGTAGCGGAGGCAGATAAATCGGGAAAACATTGATCCGATAATACAGATCCTGCCGGAAAGAATTATCTTTGATTGCTTCTTCCAGGTTGCGATTAGTTGCGGTAATAATCCTGACGTCAGCCTTCATCGTCTGACTGCTTCCAACTCTTTCGTACTGTTTTTCCTGGATCACCCGGAGCAGTTTAACCTGAACCTGCGGCGTAAAATCACCTATTTCATCCAGAAACAGAGTACCACCCTCGGCTTCTTCAATCCGGCCGATGCGTTTATAATTAGCACCGGTAAAAGCGCCTTTTTCGTGACCAAATAGTTCACTCTCCAGAAGATTTTCATTGAGGGCCGCACAATTAACTCTGACAAACGGTTTATCCGCCCGTGAGCTGTTATAATGAATGGCCGAAGCCACCAATTCTTTACCGGTACCTGATTCTCCGCGGATCAATACTGTCGTATCAACCGCCGCTACCTGATGAATCCGGGTAAAGACATCACGCATAGAGTTAGAATCCCCGATGATATTCTCAGGCTGAAACTTATCCTTCAGTGCCTTTTTCAAGCGAGTATTCTCAAATTCCAGAGCCTCACGTTCCATCTGAGCCATGCGCCGGTTATGGACGTCGTGAGCAATCAAGCCGGCAACAATACTGAGAAACTGTTCATTTTCTTTCAAGCAATCAAGCGGCTGAAAATAAAGGTCGACCGCCAAGGTTCCAACCGTCTGTTTATTCAACAGGATCGGCACACAGATAAAACTGGTTACCGCCCGATCTTTACTGGGGCGAGAATATATCCTGGCTTTAAAACGAGGCTCTTCAGACACCTTTGGAACGATCATGGATTCACCGGTTTCCAGAACCTGGCCAATAATACCTTCGCCTTTACGATATACCGCACCAATATTGCTCTCGTCCATTTCCTCTTTGAGAGCTCCGACTATCAGCGCCTCTTTGTCACTGTCAACCAACATGATCGAGCCACGCGACATGCCGCAATCATGTTCAAGAATATCCAGTATCTTCCGAAACATTTCCGCCTGCCCGGTCAAAGCAACCATCAAACTTGATATTTCATGAAGAACCTTCAAATGCGTCAAGTGGTCGCACCCGCCCCCTCCGGATGGACAACTGAAACTGTATTTCATATTTAACTATACCCTTTTTTTTGCCTTTTCTGATACTAGTGTCCAGTTTCACGATGAATTTAATACCAAGTCTGGTCATTTTATGCCTTTTCTTGATAAAATAAAGTTGACATAACGCTGCTATTCCACACTTTATTTTATTTTGAAACCGCCCAAAAAAATTCCGGCGACTTATACTAAATATCGCATAAAACTAAACACTAGACTTTTTTCAAAATCTAAATCAATTCAGAATCATTACAAGCAATTAGCGTGCCTTAAAAAAATAATCAGCCATAAACACTTAATTACAAACAACATAGAAATAAATAATCCTAATGAGCCAAGTATAATTCAGTACAAAAAAGTAATTATTTTCAACTGTAAATACAATTTTGTAATAATAAAATACATGAAAGATAAAATTGTAATATCAGAAAATAGTTTGGAGAATATAATTACTTATAAAAAAAAGCGGTGAAACAATGTCCACCGCAAAACAAACGACAAAAAAATACAAGAGTTACCAGATGAGTTTGTGAGGCTGGCCTTTTTTCAGGGGATCAACGAACTTTTTGTTATGACGCCCCAGCCAGATATCCGGCAGATCGCTTTCAACTTTCAATAAAGCGTTCAGAGCATATGAGGAACAGCGGGTGTTCATGCAATTTTTCCCTGCCCCGGGTAAATCACTGTTGCCCTCGGATTTACCACGAAACGCTCCGTCGAGCTTTGCGTCGCCGGTATCAAGGAACTGCATGTCAAGCAGGATATCCAGAGCTTTATCGCGAGCTGTCAACAACTTTTCGTCATTATAGAACAAGCCAAGATCGTGAAAGTACATCAATGAAACCGGAACCCCGGACCAGTGTCCGGAAAATCCCGTTTCAGAGTCAAGCGAATTAGCCAGCCAGAGCGCAAAACGACGGGCGGCTTCACGATATTTTTCATCCTCAAAGATATCCGCGGCAGCCTGGAGCATCGCATTGCCGAAGTCGTCATTGAAACAATGCATGCCAGGTGCGACATTTGTCTGTTTAGCCTCGGCTGTGTTTTTCCAGGTAAAGATATCAAACTGCTGATTTACACTGCCATCTTCGCAAATAAAATATTTCAAGTAATTTTCGGCAATAGGCCGCAGTCCTTCCGCAATATACTTCGGTTCGCCGCAGGCCATGAACAAATCATGATAAAACAAGCCGGTCCCCGACTGGAACGCACCACGCGCGTAAAAGTCGTCAAGTTTGGGGTCCATATAGCAAGCATAGCGCGGCCATCCCTCGCACATACAATAGCGCAGATGGAAATCCCCGAACAGCATGGCTCGTTCGAGGTATTCGGCTTTTCCGGTAAAATTATACAGCCAAACCAGTGCCCATGCTCCGGTCGTAGCATCACGCGGAGCGAATTCAATGCTTTGCGGTGTCAGTTCACGGATCACGCCGTAATAACGGCTACGCTGATCCAGAACCTGCAAACTCATAATATAATGACCGGCGAATTCCGCCGCTTCCAAATATTTTTGTTCACCGGTCCGGCGATAAGTTGCCAACAGACTCATCAGAAAAGTCCCGGTTTGCCAGTTACCGGTCAACACGGTTTTTCCGGTCGCCTGATCATAACTGCGGATTGTTCTTCCCCGATTGGCATCATCACGGTCACTAACCTGATTCAAGACGAAATAATCAGCGCATTTGACAGCGCGCTCCAGTAATAATTGCTTATCCATAAAAATCTTCCGTTAAATTATTTTTCCACAACAATTATACTGTAGCGGCCAAACTCATTGGGGTCAACAGAAGCAATATGGCAATTCCCGATTTTTTTTATTTGCAAAGGTTTTGCGTTCTGAAAATCAGGCGAAATCATTTTGGCTGATTTAACACTGCTTAATCCGCGCAAAACAACTTCAACCGGTTTGCCGCCGTTACGCGATGCAAACGACTTGAAACGACACACCGCATTGCCGCCTTTACGCGGATCGGGTATTGTTTCCCCCGGCTCAAAACCATCGAATGAATCAAGGATATGGATTGTCCGTTTATATCTGCCGTCAAAATCACCATCGGTATCGTAGGCATTAACCATGACTTTTGACGGCAATCCCATTACTTCAACCAGTCGTTGATCTTTCAGGATATTAGCAACAAGTCCAGCAAACTGCTTGCGTCCAGCCGCATCAAAAGTCGGAGTATATCGGGGCTTTTTCTGATATTCGGCATTATAGAGAGAGGTTCCCAAACGACCTGTAAAATAGTAGACCTGTCCTTTTCCGAACTTATTATAGATCAGCGCCGGGCCGACTCCTTTAATATCGGCAAGGACTTTCGCGCCTTTGGCCGGTTTTACCCGAAGCAGCCCGTTCGGGTACTTGTAAGTTCCGGCCGGCACACCATTAACAGCCTGCTTCAAGGAGAAACTCTTGGGAGCGCTAATCCATTTGGGACGCCACGAAATCCCCAAAAGCGGCATCATTGCGTTGTTAAATTTCTTTTTACCGAACGGATCATTGGCGGCGCATCCGCCAACAGAAATCAGAGTACCACCGTCAGCAACAAACTTCTTCAGGTTTGCCGCCATTGTTCCGGAAAGAAAGAACGCGGACGGAATAATAATCACTTTAAACCTTTTAAGGCGTTTGACGTCATTCAAATGCCACCGAATCAGCTGATCGCTCAACACATGTTCCTGCGCCAATGCCTCGCTGACTCCACTCCAATTGTCATAAGCAATCCGGGGATCGGTATAAAAATCGCGGGTCCATTCCGGAAAATATATTCCGACATCAGAAATTAATTTCGGCTTGATCAGATCCTTTTCATGTTTGCTTTCCCATTCAAACCACTGCGGTTCAGCCTGGTAATCCCGCATCCACAAACGGAAGCCCATAGTCAGACATTGGGCCCAGATATAGAATTGCTCCGAATTATCAACCTGCCAGCGGCGAGGATACCCCAGCGCATAGGAGCATGGCCAGCCATTCGCCTCGCCATTCGCATTGTACAATTGCATTTCCCGGTAATATTTGGGCCAGTAGGTCGTAGTCAGAAAACCGGCGCGTTTACCGTACTTGCAGTGCCCTTCCTCCATTTCCAGAAAACCCCAGTTCCAGCCGCTGAGCCAATTCTGACTGCCCATGGCCCAGATTCGCCGATGATATTTGGAAATGCCGGCCAGACAGCCGGAGAGCATCATTTCCGGATTCTCTTTGCGTAGTTTTTCCAGAAGAGACTGATAAAAGTCACCGCCTGAATCATAGCGGAACTGGATATACTCCCGCCAATGAGGATCGCTGTATTTAATCGGCGGTTTCGGATAATCACGACCATAAAGCTGTTTGTACTTTTTCCATGACCCGCCTTTGCTGCCGCAGGAATAGATACCCGGAAGCCATTCAACCTCATCAGTCATCCAACCGTCAATTTTCATCCGCCGCACATATTCCGCCATTCGACTGAAAATCAGTTTGCGGAATTCCGGATTATTCATATCCATGAAACAGGCGTCTCCGTAAGCGGTGCCTTTTTTCCGAAGATCAATCTTTCCGGTGTTCAGGTTCAGCGTGACCCATTCCCGGTATTTCGGGTTATCCAACGCTGCAATCGGCACAAAAGTGCTGGTTGTGTGATGAAAAAGCTTCATTCCAGCGTCTTTGATAACCTTGGAATAAATTTCATCACGCGCCCATTCCACCTGACGCTGCCATTGCGCGTTACTCGTTGACTTCACATCCGGCAGAAACTGCAAAGAACCATGATCCATGATTGTATTTACGCCCTGTTGTTTCAATTCGGCAATCTGTTTTTCCAATTGCTCTTTGCTGAATTTTCCCTTACGCGGAACCTGGCTGACGCTGACCATCCGGATTTTGTATACCCACTCCGGATGTTTTGCATCGGATTGAGCATTGACTGAATAGCTGGCGGCAAGCAGCGCCGCTGGAATTAAAATTTTACTTTTCATTAATTTGCCTTTATTTAATATGTTTATCTGTTTGTTGCGTGCCAAAAGGTTTCACCGGTTTCCCAGTACGTATTGAACGGCGAGACTCGATAGCAATTATAGTCGGTCGTATATGTTTCATAAGGCCCGGTTATCCCGGTCCTGAAGTTCTCAGCGTGGCCATCGGCGAACAAAGTATTGAGACTACCATCATGCCGGGAACCAAGCTGCCCCTTCCCTGAACCCAAATTGACATAGCCCAGCAACCACCAGCTGCCGCGAAAATCAGTTGATCCGGCGTAATAGGAATCCGCGGTTATCACCGTTTTACTTGGCGTGGAAAAACGAGCCAGCTTGGGAATCGCAGCGAGAACCCCGTTAACCGATTTTGCAAAAGAATAATTCATACCGTAAGCGGGGTATTTAAACGTTGCGGAGTTGACTTTATCTTTGGCATTGTTTGTAGCGGAATGGTTCCACCATTTTTCATGTCCCGGATTATGAATCGAGGGACACCAGAATACCGAACCGGGAATTCCTGATTCACGGATAATATTAGCCTCCCAGTAATTGTAATAAATGCTATTTGTGTAGTAGTAAGGCGGCAGCTGACTGTCATAGTTGTCCGCATACAAAACAAAACCAGTCCCCACCTGTTTCAGGTTGTTAACACATTTTATGCTTTTAGCCTTTTCCCGGGCCTTGTTAAGCGCCGGCAGCAACATACTGGCAAGAATAGCAATAATCGCTATCACCACAAGCAACTCTATAAGAGTGAACAATTTCGAGCTTTTTCCGTCCATAATTAATTCTCCTTGTTTTTGGTTGAATCAGTTTATTACTGAATTAATATTCCATATCCCGAATACGTGAAAAATTTTCCGGTTTAGTGTTTTTATTACATATTCAATCCTCTGTAATTATCAAATTTTATAGTTGTGGAAATATTCTGTTGTTATTTAACACCTTTCAAGCAGCCGGAAGCATTCAACTTTCAAATGTAATTACTGCATCCCTGCACCGACTGAATATACTAATTTTGAAGGAGCTAAAAGTTTCTCTGCAACTCCTTCAACCATCGTCTTTTTAAAACATATTTTTCTCTGTGAATGAAGCAAACGCAATATTTCATATACCATCATATCTTTTTGTGGAGCCATGTCCAATGGCCAAAGATCGGCGGTCGCATCTTTAAACTCTTGAATACAATGACCTTTATTATCTTTTAAGATTGATTCAATTATTTCATATCCTTTTGCCATCGGGAAAATATCCGCAACAGGACCAGTCGCATCCGGAATGGGATGCACTTCAAATGAGCCCTTTTGAAATTTCATCACGCTTCTGATTGGCGTCTGAATTATTGAATCCAGTTCATCCGGGAAGGCCAATGCCGTCGTGCTTAAAAAAGTTTCATTTGATTTCCTTCCGATCATAAGCGGCTGATTAAACCTTGCAGCATGGATGCAGGACGGTTCATCTGCGCATAACAGCAATCCGACAATTTCCGCGGGGAATTCAGCCGAAGCCTTTAATAACGCTTCATTACAATCAGATGAGACTTTGCGTAAATGGTCTATCAAAAGACACATAACTTCACTTCTATGCACACTGGAACCATCATCAAATGAACTCATATTCCGTACAGGTTCAGGAACTCTGGTACGAAACACATAACCGCATTGCAGAAGATTGCGCATTATAGCTCTTTCGTTAGCTTCATCCGCATAAAAATCTCCCAAATGTCCATTGAGAACATAAGCCATATCTTCAGAGGGATTGAGAAACGGATGCGCCCATTCCACGTTGCCATAACCTTTACTTCTGGAATGAATTATACCGATCGAACCGGGTAATTCCAGTGCGTCTGTCTGCGTCAATAGTTCGTTTAACGCCCCGACGACTTTGCGCCAATATAATTTCCCTTCATGGATCGTAGCGATTCCCGTGTAAAACCCTCCGGCAAAGCCTTCCTGGGATTTTAACATTTCTATTAAAATTGGCGCGGCCTGTTCTGATCCGATATATCCAGCTAAATTACACATTGTTTTCCTTATATTTCTCAACAATCCCGGAATTTTATTTTTTTAAGTAAAAGATATTGCTTGCGATTCTTTCATAACCAAGCTTTTCATAGATTTTCTGCGCGGCAATATCACAAGTCAAAGTTTGAACCGAAAAACGGGTATAACCATCTTCCGCCATACGTCTGGCAATTTCGCGCTGCATTGCCTTGCCAATGCCCTGCCCCTGGTAATCAGGATGGACTGCGTTATTACCGATTTTAGCTATTTTCTTTTCTTCGTCATAAATTATAGTAGCGTAGCCAACCACAATTCCGTCTTTTTCACAAACAATAGTTAAATTCAGATTAGTACTGAACTGATTTTCGATTTCCATGTTCTTGTAAACATGCCATGGCGTACCATTCATTTCCTCACCAAAGAAATCTTCCTCCATTCTGGCTGTACAGACTGGAGCAAAGGCGAATTTTGTGATTTCCTGTGCGGCCTCAAGATCTTCATAACGGGCAGGACGGATTATTAAACCGTTTTCTTTTATATAAGGATAAAAAGGTTTGGCATTGGCCAGTTTTTCGATAAATCTGCTGATATATTCAAAATAAAACGAGCATTTATCAAAACTCAATTTATCTTTTGTATCATCCGGCGAATGATACCACGGCCGCGGATGCAGGACCGCATCCGTAAACCAGACAAAAGGCACGCCATTCTTAGCTGCAACTCCATTGTCGCAACCAAAACTTTTCCATTCCGTTAATTGATAGTTGCTTCTGGTTTGTTCGTCAAAAAGTAAATCGGTAAAAGGCTTATTGCCACGGTAACAAATCTGAGGAAGACCAAGTATGTTGCCAATATCATCAATCTCGACGTGCGCGATACAAGTATCCAGTTTATCTTTGCAATCATGGTAAAACGCTTTGGCCCCGGCTCCGCAGCCATCCAGTCCGCCATTTTCCTCACTACCGGTGGAAACAAAATAAATTGTTGCGGGAAATCGTTTACCGGCAAAGCATTCGGCTAATTCGACCAACATTGCGGAACCGCCGCCATTATCCAGCGCGCCGGGATCGTAGGCTGCACTGTCATGATGAGCAGTAACCGCCAGCCAATACGGCCCGGTTCCCGGAAGAACGCCAACGACATTTTGTGATTCATTTTTGCGTGGATTATCGCACCAGTCAACTTTCAGGCAAGCTTGACTTCCGGCTAAACGTACCAGTTCGTTACCGGTATCCCATGCAACAGCAACTATCGGCATTTTTCTGATTTGATCAAATCTGATTGATTTTGTTGCAATAATGTCTTTTTGAGAACTGATTACAATCAATCCGCGCATGCCGCCAGCTTCAATCTTCAGCAAAAAATTTAAGCGTTCAATGAAATCTTCACTGGCAAATAAAATCCCGATTTTGTCCTTGACTTTATTCGCCAGATGAAACGGGTCAGAACAATTCCCCAGATAAACCAATTCACCGGACACCTCGCCGGAAACGGAAAATTGCGATGGCAGCGCCAAAAAACTTTTGCCGTTTACTTCAAGCGAAGCGTCTGTCGCATTATGGGAAGCACTGTTGAATGTTTTTATCTGGGAATCATAACCGAAACTTTTGAATTTCTCATTGATGAATTCAGCCGCTTCCAACTCTTTCCAGCTCCCCGGGGCGCGAGGCCCAATTGCTAAAAGACTATCCAATATTACTTCATAATTATTTTTTGGCATTGCTTATATTTCCTCGTGGATTCAGGTATATTTAATCAACTGCGGCTCAACGAGTATCTCCCGTTTTGACATATCGTCTCCAAGCAGAATTTCCACTGCCCGGCGTCCAACTTCGTCCAAAGGGTGGTCCACCGTGTCAAACGGATGATCCAGAAAATGCAGAAACTCACGATTGTCAAAACCGACAACTCTAATATCTTCCCGTCCGGCCGCGGCCAGATCCATGGCGGCTTTATACGCACACTTGTCACTCCAGCAGAATATAGCATCCGGAGGTTCTTGAAGTTTTAATAAATAATCAATTCCGGGATATCCGTCAATCTCTCTACTGAGTACAAAAAGTTCCGGATGGTATATTTTATATTCAAGCATCTTATGCCGCCAGCCGCCAAACATTCTGCAACCAACTGATGAAGGCGAATTACTCCCCATGTGAGCAATCCTGCGATAACCAGTATCAATCAAATACTCAACCGCTTTTTCAGCTCCAAGGGCATGATCTACAGTAACCCGTGGACAATTCCTTTTCCCCTCATGATCGATAATCATCACAACTTTGCGACCTTCGGAAATCATTGCATCGATTTTTTTCAAATATGCCGGATCGGAGCGGTGAGACGCAATAATTCCGTCCACATTGTTCTGCTCCAGTTGTTTTAACGCGGTAACTCCGTCAATCTGATCGTCAAACAAATCCAATACCATCATTGTTTTGTTGAATCCCATGGCTGCTCGCGAGAGCCCTTTGAAAAGACGATATATCAAATCTGAATTACTTTTTGGAGGAAACGCCAGGCAAACCCCAATGACATCAGTTCTTCCCATGCGTAAATTTCGCGCCTGACGATGCGGCTTGTAGCCGGCTTTAACCGCATAAGCCTGGACCCGGCTAATGGTCTCATCGCTGAGATTAATCTCTTTACCTTTCCCGTTTAAAATCCGCGAAACAGTCGCCGGGGATAAATTCATATCCGCCCCCAGGCTTTTCAAGGTCGCTTTGGTCTTCACTGTCATCTTTAACACTTATCTTTTACTCTTACACAAACGTTTGTGTAAATATTATACATGAAAAGTTTTGATTTGTCAATACACAATTTGCCGATTTTATCCTTTTTTGCAATATTTCAAAATTTATGGTTGACATATTCAAAACCACCACGTATAATCAATACCGGTAACTACCGGTATTGTTTTTTATACAAAAATGAGCTTAAAATTTGATGAATGTTAGTGCGGACAATCAAGATTTTCTCTATCAGCAGGTTCAAAACTGGTTAAAACAGCAAATAAAGCTGGGAAAACTGAAACCAGGAAGCCGCCTGCCCGGAGAGCGCAGTCTGGCGGAACAATTGAATATCAGCCGGACAACCACCCGGCTGGCCCTGCAGAAACTGGAAGCAGCCGGCACAATCGACCGCATTCCTTCCAAGGGCGCATTTATAAGTACCAGGGCCAGTCAACGAAAACTGCGTCTGGCTCTGCTTTATCCGGAAACGGATATTTCCTTGAAAAATCTGCATTACGCCAACTGGACCGCATCGAGTGAAATGCAACGCGGGGCATTAAGCGCCTGCAGTGCCAATAATGCCACTTTAACTTTTCAGCATGTTCCGGAAAATAATACTTCAACCGATTTGGCAGACAGTATAATAAAAGAATACGACGGGGCTATATTTATTGGACACCAGTTGGATGAACTGAGAAAAAAACTGGCCAATTCAGACTTCTCATTTTTTAATATAGGTGACTTCATCTGTAACAGTGTGGAATATGACCGCCCGGAAATATGTGAAAGAGCAGCAAAGTATCTTTATGATTGCGGCTGCAGAAAAGTATTTTTACCTTCGGCCCACACTTCCGACAAAGCTTTTACGGATAAACTGAACATTTTTAAACGTTTTTTTGATATTCCGTCATCACATATTATCAATTGTGACGTTACTGAGAATGGAAGCCTGGAACGACTCAGAGCGGCTTTTCCTACTGATGATAAATCGGCCCTGCCCGACGTTTTTTTCTGTACCACGACAGTTATCCCGTTTGCCCTGCTGCGGCTGGCCAAAGAACGTAACTGGAACGTGCCGGATGATTTCATGATCCTGGGCTATGCCAACAATATGGATATCCGTCCAACTGAACCAACCCTGACCTATATCAAGGTGCCTTATTTTGAAATGGGCCGGACCGGAACTGAAGTACTCATCCGGAGTATCGTCAACTGTACCCCGACTCCGGAACGGGAATATGTCTCAGCAGAACTGATTATTGGAAATACAACTCGTAAAAAAAACAAAATAATAAACGGAGAAGAGAAATGAAAAAAATCAAAAACTTCACATTGATCGAATTGCTCGTTGTGATCGCAATCATTGCAATCCTCGCCAGTATGCTGCTTCCGGCATTGAACAAAGCCAGAGACAAAGCCAAGGCGATCAGCTGCGTTAACAATCTGAAGCAGCTGGGAACCGCTGGTCAAATGTATACCAATGATTATGACGGTCATGTCCCGTATTTCAAGCGGGCCGGGACCAGCAACTACTGGTATGAAGGTGTCACCGAGGGCTGGGCGGCGGTTTATTTAGGAGACAAGCTGCGGCAAAAGATCATCAAATGCCCATGTGACTACAATGTCGCCACCATAACATCCAGCTCAAATCAGCGAAATTGGCATAGTTATATTTGCAATGCCTATCAACTTCTAGGCGGAGCTTACGGACGAAAAATTCAGAAAAACCCGGGATTTCCATTATTTATGGACTTTAACTTTACTCTGGGCACGACTTTAGGCTCAACCGGACCCGGATCATGCGACAGGAGCCATATTCCTCCGGGTTCGCGTATCGGTTACGAACATGGCGACAGGACCAATACTCTGTTTGACGATGGTCATGTCAAACCGCTAACCGCAAATAAACTTTATATAATGGCCTATCCTCCATCAGGTCAACCCAGCAAATTCGATCCGAGATATTGAGGCTTGACATGCTGAAAGAACTACTTATTACCATAGCCCTTTTTGTGTCCGCCAACTTGTTTGCCGATACCTGCATCATCGCCAAAGACGGTAAACCGGCAGTTTCGATAGTCATCCCGAAAGACGCGGGCGGCCCGGTCAAATTTGCCGCTGCCGAGCTTAAAAAGTATCTGAACAAGATGACCGGAGCTGATTTCAAAATCGTGACCGGGACCACCGGAAAAGCCATCTACCTGGGACGGGCTTCGGGGATTGACACTGACAAAGTGGAACGCGATGCTTACATCATAAAGACTGATAAAGGCAACCTGTATATCGCCGGTAAAGATGACAAACTTCCGGCTGATATTCCGGCTAAGTTGAAAGAGGTCGACAAGGCTTCATTCAACGCCAGAAGAAAATTAATGAACCGGGCCGAATGGCGTTTTCAGCGCGGAACACTGTACGGAGTTTACCGCCTGCTGGAGCAACTTGGAGTACGCTGGTTTACAATCGGTCCTAAAGGGGAACGCGTTCCAAAAGAAAAAAATATCTCGTTCAGCGGGAAAATTACGGAAAAACCATGGTTCAAGACCAGGATAATCGGCTCATGGGAAAACGGGCCTTTTGATTACGTCCCCAATAATAAACGCAACTACAGACGGGATTTTTCTGAACTTAAAGCAATGAATGTAATTCCTTCCGAAAGCATTCTCTGGTATTTGCGCATGCGCGGTTCCTCCAGTATGATCGCCCTGAATCACCGGCCGGCGTCACTGAACTGGAAGGGACGCTACGGGAAAACCCACCCGGAATATTTCGCGCTGCTTTCTAACGGAAGGCGTGACCTGGAACCGGACAAACCTTCGTACCGGGACCACCTCTGCTACACTAATCCCGATGTCATGAAGATTACTTTAGATGAGATAAATTTGTATAGAAGCGGAGCGCCGGCCTCAAAACTCGGGCTTTCCCAAAGGCACCTTTATTTTAACTCAGCCAATAACGGCTGGCCGACTGGAGTTTGTTCAGACAACTACTTCTCCGTGCTGCCTCATGATTCATATCGAATGTGTCAATGTCCCAATTGTAAAAAATACGCAATGCCTCAGAACACTCCCTACTCCGGCCAGTCGTCCAAACTGATCTGGAGTTTCGTTGATCGTTGCGCCAAAAAAGTCAAACAGGGAAAATACCCGGATACGAAAATTGTCTGTCTGGCCTACAGCTCCTATTCAGATCCCTACCCGGGGATGCCCAAACTGCCGGACAATGTAATCGTCGGCTTCTGTTCGAGTGAGCTCAAGCGCCCTTACTTTCTTCATTACAAAGACAATTTCAAACGGTTTGAAAAACTTGCGGCGGCATGGGATGCCAAGTCGGAAGGGCCGCTGGCCTTCTGGATGCATTATCTCTACCGCTGGGCGCAACCTCAACATTACGCCGTCCCGATCCACACGCCGCAAATGTATCAGGACGTGCTTCAGGTTATGAAAAAACACGGTCGCTGGGCCTATATCCAGCTTAACAGCGACAGTATCATGTTTGAGCTGTTCAACCGCTATATGACGCTCCGGCAACTCTACAACCCGGAATTGAAATGGCAGGATATGTTCAATGATTATATTAATAGATTCTACGGTCCGAAAGCCGGTCCGATCATCAAAAAAGTTTACGATGAAATCGGCAAACGTTCAGTAGCTCAATTGCAGCAGCGTTCCGGCCGTAATGATATTTGGGATAAATATTACACTCCGGAATTCCTCAAAGATTGTCGAAAACAAGTAAATGAAGCGCTGAAACTGGCTAAAGGCACCGAATACGAAGACGCAGTCAAACTTTTCAGCAAGTATTATCTGGGATTGATGGAAGACGGTCAAAAGTTTTTTGACAAGAACATTCGGCAGGTAATGAAAAAAGGTTCAGCCAAAGTCAGCTTTTGTCGTCTGCGCGGCCCGATCAAGATTGACGGCGTCATGGATGAAAAGGCCTGGGGCAAACCGATCAGGCGTCTTCCCATGTATAATAATGTTAATGGCGCTCCGACAAAATGGTCGACCAGAGTGGCGATCACCCGCAGTAACGATACGCTGTATTTCGGGTTCATCTGCGAAGACCCGAAAACCCTGGAACGTTCCAGCAAAAAAGGCGATAATGACGCGGTTGAAATTTTCCTCGATCCCAACCACGACCATAACAGCTACTATCAACTGTTCATAACCATGGACGGCAAAGTTACCGACGTCTATTTTGAAGGCGATGGAGAAAAAGGCAATCACGGCTGGACCAGTAACGCCAAAGTCGCGGTCAAGCGCTATAAGGACAAGTGGGTAATGGAAGTGGCTATCCCGCGTAAATCATTCCCGGAAAACACCTCCAATCCCAAACATCCATGGGGGGCCAATGTCTGCCGGACAATGAGTCATCCTCCGCGTCCGGAAGACAAATTCAGTACCTGGAGCAGAATGATTCGCGGCAAGTTCCACCAACCTGATATGTTCGGACATTTCATCTTTACCAATTGAATCTTGTCCATACAAAAAAAAGCAATCTCAAATCATACTCCTGATTTGAGATTGTTTTTTTTATGAGAAGTTAAATTTTCAAGCCTTAATCATTATACCCGTTCGGATGTTTTTGATACCATTTCCAGGCTGATTCGATAATCATTTCGGCATCTTCAAACTGGGGTTTCCAACCCAGGACTTCTTTCGCGCGATCACTGCAGGCGATCAAGCGCGGCGGATCACCGGCGCGGCGCGGCGCAACCTCTGCCGGGATCGGATGCCCGGTCACTTTACGGGTCGCTTCAATGATCTCTTTAACACTGAGGCCGTTACCGGTTCCAAGGTTGTAATGACCGCTGACCGGGGCGTTAAGCGCCAGCATGTGAGCCTGAGCCAAATCGATAATATGAATGTAATCACGGATACAAGTGCCGTCGGGAGTGTCGTAATCATCGCCATAAATCATGATCTTTTCACGTTTCCCCTGTGCTACTTGCAGGATGATCGGAATGAGATGGGTTTCCGGACTGTGATCCTCGCCAAAGTTTTCCGATGCTCCGGCAGCATTGAAATAACGCAGCGCGGCATATTGCAGACCGTGAATCTTGTTATACCAGTGCAAGACTTTTTCAAAACAAAGCTTTGATTCCCCGTAGGGATTGATCGGCAACTGAGTTGTCGTTTCCCGGATCGGAACCTCATCCGGTTCGCCGAAGGTGGCGGCGGTACTTGAGAAAACGATGCAGCGTACTCCGTACTCAACCGCGGCATCAGCCATATTGATCGCGTTGCACAAATTGTTACGGAAATACTTGCCTGGATTTTCCATTGATTCGCCAACCAGAGAAAAAGCGGCAAAATGCATGATGCCTTCATACCCCCCGTCGCGCACGACATTGAACAGGAATTCACGATCGGCTAAATCGCCCTCGAAGAATTTAGCGCGGGAATCAACCGCGTCGCGATGTCCGGTCACCAATGAATCAAAAACGTCAACTTCATGCCCGTGGTCCAGTAAATATTCAGTGCAGGCGCTGCCGATATAACCCGCGCCGCCGCATACAAGAATCTTCATAAAACAATATCCTTTTTTGTTGTTAACCTGAACTTGTAAAATACATTAAAAATCAAAAATTACAACCGGAAAAAGCTTGGAATGCAAGAGCAATAAACACGAATGGGAGCGTCGCGCTACCAATAATTATTTAGTCTTCTTGGCAACAGGCTTCTTGACCGCAGGCTTCTTGCGATGGATATCAGCGCCGGGAAGGACATATATTTCAACCGGAGCCAGGCCGGCTTCGACCATGCCGAGACGCCAGGCGGCAAACCAGCTTAAGTCGATAATCCGACCTTTGACGTTAGGTCCATCGTCGGTAATTGTCACAACTGTTTCATTCCCGTTATTGCGATTACGAACCCTGACTTTAGTCCCGAAGGGCAGCATTTTATGCGCGGCGGTACAAAACGGTCCCGGTAGAAAGAGTTCACCGGACGCGGTGCGTTTGAAATAATCTCCCGGCCCGTACCAACTGGCCATGCCGCGTTCGTAAAACTGATTATATCCCCAATTCCAGGGCATCAGGAAAGGCTGCTTTACCAACAGATAAAGAACAATGAGGACAAACAAAGCAATCCGCCTGGCCCGGGCAGATTTGTCAAGTCGTTTTTTAAGCATGACAAACCACTTGACCGGGTAGATCAAGATCAGGGCAATGACAGTTTCTATGAAACGAAAAACCGAACTGAACTTAAGCCATACACCGTGACAGAATTCGACCTTGCCCAGACGGTGCCACAATAGCACGGCACCGCGCCCGAACAGGCATAAAATACTCCAAATGATCAGACAGGCATAACCAAACAACTCCCAAAGCCTGGCAACACACCAGTCAAACCATTCGAGCAATTTAACCAATATCTTTTTCGGTTCAAATTTCATTTTTTTCGCCCCTTCTTATTTTTTTCTTTCGCATCCTCAACAGCCTGCAACATCATCTTCTTAATTTCCGGATCAAAAGTCAGTAAATAGGCGGTTTGACCGGAAGAATTTTTAGCCATCGGCTCGGCTCCGGCTTTTAACAGAATCTGGACAATTTCCTTGTGTCCTTTCATACCGGCAATCATCAGCGGCGAAAAATTATCCGCCAGGGAAACATTTATATCCGCTTTCTTCAAAATCATCTTTTCAACAAGATCGATATTATTAAAGTAAACCGCCCGCTGCAACGGCATCCATCCCCGATCATCGATCTGATTCAGATTAGCCCCGGGCCGGAGCAGTTTCTTGAGTTCATCATCTGTGAACTGTTTCGGTTCAGTTTTGAGGGCGTCAACAATATAAAAATCGGTTAATTTATTTAAAAGCTCTGGTTCGTTGGTGAGAAATTCCCCGAGTCGGGGACCGGCAAGAAATCCTCCGGCAAAAAACAGGCCGACCGCAACGCAGGTCATTCCCAAAGCATATTTGGCGCGGTCCCAATAAATGAGAATGAAGACCAGGTTGACCGGCGGAATAAACAAACACAACAGAAACCACATAAACCCGGTTTTAATCCAGGCCCAGCACCACATCAATAAAGTGTATATATTGCAGATCAAACCGGCACATACCATGAAAAAAGCTACATACAGAGTCAACAGACTGTTCGGCATCAGCAAATATAAAAACAGCCCGAGCGCAAGCACCATTAAAGAGGAATAACTGGTCAGTTGCAAGGTCAACAACGGGTAATTGATGATCGTCCGTTCTTTGGTAACATTTTTGATTTTTTTGCGACGGTACAGCTTATAACCGAGATGCTGCTTCTTTACTTTGCCGGTCATGGTATTAAAAGAACAACTTCCGCAAATAACGTCATTCTGCTTCATTTGCGTACCGCAATTAGGACATGGCTTGGTCTGTTGAACCAGCATACTTTTTCGCGGAACTGACAAATGTGCTCCGCAACCCGGACATACGGCCTCGCGGCCGACCCAGCGGTCTTCCGTTTCCAGCAACGCATTGCAGGTTTTACATCTGAAGTCATAAGGCATAAAACAATATTCCTTTAACAGCCGCCTGACTGTCAATAATCAAAGTAACTAAATTATCATGACCCCCTGGGTCAATTAAATTGCTTTATTCCAAATAAAAATTTTGCTTTCGGTCAGGGCTAACCCCGATGCTTGCATCAGGGATAGCCCGACCTTTCACTCCCGCTTTGCGGGAGGCCGCAAAATTAACGAACGGATACGCCCCAAGGGGCGGGGAATTAAACCCTTTTTTTGCGTCATTTCCGCTTCCGTAGCACAAAGTGCGGAGTATGAAGCGGTCTATCGCCATCCGTCGTACGGATTAAAGCTAACATAAATTAAATATACCACCAGACGATTGAAAATTCAATCTCAGCTCTTCCTGATCTCTTTTACTTTCAGCTTAACTGCGTCTGCCGTTGCCTTCAATTCCTCCAGCATCGCGGAATCCGGTAAATCACGCCCGAAACGCAATTTCAAATATAAATTAATAAAGTTCTTCATCTCAGTCGCAATATCCGGCAGCGCCTTGCTTGCGGCAACCGAGAAGTCCAACGGCGTCATCTCTCCGGTCAAAGGCACTCGATATTTTTTAGCTAACAGCCGACGCAGAGTCTCAAATTCGGCAATAGCCGCCTGCCGTGGCGGCGGCAGCTCCAGTTCCCGCAGCTTCCGGCGTCTTTTGCGCCAGTGTCGCCACAGCCAGTACATCAGCAATAAAAACACCGGTCCGCGCAGAGGGTGCAGCAGCAGATCAAACAATAATTCGAACAAGCCGGAAAATACCGCGACGATCGCCTTCGCGTAAAAACCGTTTCTCATATCGGCCAGGACCATCCTGAAAAAGCCGCTGATCCGGTCGGTCCAGGTTTCAATGGCTCCCCATTCGCCTTTGAAATTCGGCACCCCGTCAGGCGGAGTCGGCTCAATCAACGCCCATCTTTTTTCATCCCGCAGATAAGCTTCAACCCAGGCATGAGCGTTACCAACCCGGGTGGCGAAATACCGCTTGGACGGATGCTGATCAACACATACAAAACCGGTTACATAACGAGCGGGAATCCCGCGCTGCCGTAGCAGCAGTACGGTTGAAGCTGCAAAAAGCTCACAATGGCCCTGATCGCATTTGGTCAGGAAATTAATAACCGGGTCCACCTCAAAAAGTTGATAATCGACGATTTTGTATTTATAATTATGCAAAAAATGACCAACGATCAAATTAGCAGACTGCCGGTCGCTAAGTTTCCCGGCGCCATTAGCGAAAATCTTACTCAAAACTTTATTCAAAGGCTCACGAATTTTTTCAGGGACCTCCAGGTATTCCGGCTTCCCGACCGGGTTGGGATACTGATAAGCGAGATCGGAATTATATCCCGGCGCGTAGGCGGTATAACCACCGTCTTTGGTCCAATCCTCAGGCGTAATGACACCGTCTTTTGATGCCGTTACCTGATCGGCAATGATGTCAAAACAGCCGGCATCAGCCGGAACCGGCAAAACCTTGCTGTGAAAACTTGAAGCCGGAACGATCAAATAGGGATTTTTGCGTTTATCACCATAATACTTGTACCAGAAAGTCTTGAATGAAAGCACTCCCTCATAAGCTGTTGAGTTCAAGCGCTCAACATCTGGCCCGGCTCCGCCCTCCTTTACCATCTTACCTTGAGTATTGGGATTATCTGCAGCAGTCTCCCATGTCCCGTTACTATATTTGTCATAGGCCTGAGCCCGCAAATAACCTGGAGTTCTTGGAGTGTAGACCCGCATTACCACCTTATTGCGATTTTCCTGATTATCGGCCCCGACCATCGTCCTTAAATCGACTTTATTTGAGAAGAACTCGTGACTGCCCCTGCCCCGCCAGCGCGAACCGCTGCGGATAAACAAATTTTCCAGGTTACGCAATTCCTGACTGTAATGATTTTTTAATTTGAGCAGACCAATCGTCCCCAGCGGCAGCATGCCCAGCACAAAGATTAACAGCGCAACGCGGAATATCCGGTACTTTTTGGACGCCTTGATCAAAGCCGCCGGAACCGCCAGCCGGAAGGCAACCAGTGTCAGCGCCGCAACAATTATTATGGTTCCAATAAAATACCGCCTCAGATCAGCTAGAATAAAATTAAACATCGCCAAACGCTCATTGATCGCGCTGCCGCCGTAAAAGTCCCCCCCCATCAAAATCGTGCAGAAAGCCACTCCGGCCGCAATTCCGGGAATCCATCCGCCGAGATTGAACATGGAAAGTATCGCGGCGGCAAAAAGCATCGTCGGCACCGACAACTGCGGACGCAACAAATAGCTTACCAGTCCGAACCGGTTGGTATTGATCGGAAAAACAAAATCAAAAAGAACCACCATGACCAGAACCGCGACAACCGAATAGATCAGGGTACGATCATTAAACTTGACCGGAGTCCGACGAAAAATAGAGATAGCTACCAGAATAATGGTAATCAACGGCACATGCGGCAAATCCGCGGTTATACCGAAGAATACTGATGAAACCACCAGAAGCGTCCCGGCAGGAATCAACAAACGTAAATTTCTTCTTTTTTCAACTACTTCCGGTTTCATCACAATATCCTCACTCGTCCTTCAAAAACGTCCTCGGCATTTACCACCACTCCGCCGGGCGGAGTCTGAACCGGACTTTCAGCGGCTATCACCACCGGCTTGACGGCGACTCCCGCCTCCCGCAATTCCCGGACAAAATCCTGATGCGCCTCCTCCCACTCCGGCAACAGCAGAATACAGCAGCCGATCGCCGCGATCTCATGCATAACTCCCGCCTCAATCGAGTCAATCCCGGCATCCCGGTTGAAATCTATTGCCGCCAACACGTCCAGCAGGTTATCCATACAGGCAAACCCCCGGCCGGCCTGAAAATGAAAGACCTCGGGTCCGGCGGCAAAAAGATCGACCACATGCTCTTCACGGGTCAGGAAATCAGAAACAGAGGCGGCCAGACACAACATGGCTTCCAGCTTTTTCCGGCGTTCCGGAACGGTAAAATCAATCATAAAGGATTTGCGGCGCGGAATATAAGTATCGACAATCAGCGCCACCCTGCTGATAAATTGCTCCTGAAATTCCTTGACCACCAGTTCGCCGGTTCTGGCACTTCCGGCCCAGTGAATGTGTCGCGGGTCATCTCCAATGCGAAAATGACGACAGCTTAAAAAGTCGGTTGATTCACCGATACGCGAGATTTTGGCCAATCCCTCGCGCTGATATCTGGACCCCGGCGGCAACTGCAAATCAGTCAAAGGAGTGAAGTCTGGATATACCAGCAGTTTATCAGGCGCTCCCCGGCGGCGAAAATCGTTCAGCGTTAACGCCAACGGGAAAGGCGAAGTGGCAATGGGCGAGTATATATTATAAGCGCCGCGGCGTACGGTCCGTATCTCGGCCTGAACCGCAACCGACTCGCCCGGCGGAATACACGCCACAACCGGACGTTTCTCCCAAACCAGTGAAGCATCATACTGGAACGGATCGAAAAATATCTCCCAGGCCGGAAATAATCTGCGTTTGTTTTCAGCGGTATATTTAACCGTAATCGTACAACCGGCCCGGACCCGCTTGGGAAAACTCCGGTTAAGAATAAATTTAGGCTTAAAAAGCCAGCCGACCAGATAATCGATCGCAAATGCGGCGATCAGTCCCATCGCCATATAGATAATCGGTGAATCAGGCGCATTGGCGAATGTGCTGAATACAATAACGAAACCGGCGGCCATAACCAACACCCGTCCCGGTGTCGTCAAAGTTCTGACATAGATTCCGTAAAGCCATGAAACAAGAATAACGGTCCGGGAACGAACTCCCGGCATAACCTCAACCTCTGGTATTTTCACCCAGTCAGGCCCGTTCAGAAAATGCTCGCGCATAACGCGATATGTCTCATATAGCTTCATAGCAGGCGATAAAATAAATTAAACCGGAGCCTTGATCTGCTTAACCAGATCAGTGACAATTACCTGACGTGAAACGCCGGCAAACTCCGTTTTATTTTCCAGCACCAAACGATGCGCCAGGACCGGAACCGCCATCTCACGAATATCATCCGGAGTGACAAAATCGCGGTCATCCAGCCAGGCTGCGGCCTGTGCGCACCGGGTTAACGAAAGCAGCGCACGCGGACTGGCGCCAAGCCGAATCCGGTCATCAATTCTGGAAGACCGGATCAAGCGTACCGCATAAAGCGCTACCGACTCTTCGATTCCAACCTCACGAACCTGCGACTGAACCTCAACAATCTCATCACAATCGAGCGCCGGCTCCAATTCATCCAGCGGATCATTCTCCTTGCGTGAAAAGAGCATTGCCATTTCGTGTTCTTCTTCCGGATACCCCAACACCAACTGCATGGCAAAACGGTCAAGCTGAGCTTCCGGCAAGGGATAAGTGCCCTGATATTCAATCGGGTTTTCTGTCGCCAGAACAATAAACGGCGACGGAAGCCGGGTGGTTCGCCCCTCAGTTGAAACCTGCTGTTCACTCATCGCTTCGAGCAAAGCGGACTGGGTTCGCGGTGAAGCCCGGTTGATTTCATCGGCCAGCAATACATTGGAAAAAACCGGGCCTTCACGAAAGTCAAAAGTTCCTTCGCGCGGATTGTAGATGGAACAGCCGATGATATCAGTCGGCAGCAAGTCAGGAGTAAACTGAACCCGGTGAAAACGCCCCTTGATCAAACCGGCCAGAGCTTTTGCCAGAGTGGTTTTCCCCACGCCCGGTACATCCTGCATCAAAACATTACCGCCGGCACACAAAGCAATCGTCAACAATCTGACAGCCTCCGGCTTACCCTTGATAATCGTATTTAATTTTTCCTCAAGCGTCCTGACTTTATTAATCATTGATACTCCCTTTTCGCTCCAATCCGTTATTGACTTATCGTTTATGTACGCTTTTATTTTTTATACTATATTACGACGAAACCGCCATAACAATCCCCCTCCCTGGGCTTCAGCTATGTGCCGCGCCTTCAGCGCTGTCACGCATTCATTTCCTCCTTGGATGTTCCTTGGTTGGATATTGGACATTCAATTATCCAATTCTCTGGCTCCTCTCCGTCATGATATGAATGATTATCTCACTCGAAAATGTTTTATTTCGGCTCCCTTAAATAGGTTCCGTCATCTTTATTGGAAATATTGAACCTGGCAACATACGGAACCTCAGTGCCCTGAACCAGACAGAAGAAAATACGACCATAGAAAAGATAACGTGAATTATCGTCGGCGACATATTCAGCCGTCGGTTTGCCGTAAATCCGTTTAATATCCGTCAACGGCAATTTATTCTGGTTGGCGAAAACGAATAATTCGTCCGGAGCGTTCTTTCCACCGACCGTAACGAACAATCCGTTCCCGACAATCTCGCAATCCAGCAGCATAGCCGCCTCAATGCCGGAATGCTTTAAGTCCGTCTTGCTTCGCAAAACCGCCAACCGTGGTTTAACACTATTGATAAGCGGGCTCAGTTTGGGCATGGAGTTATCAAGGTTCGGGGGAGAACAACCAGCCAGCAGGCGCTTGAGACGAGGTACATCCTCTCCTAAAGTCATTGCGTTCTTCAACATACACCAGGCCCCCCCGGAGTGATCTTTCGCAACCGTTTTTTCGGCAACATCAACCAGATCAAGAACATAGTCATAATCAAGATCAATCTTATCCCGGCCGCTGCTCAAACTTGCTGCTTTGCCTTCAAACTTTTCTTCCGAAACATAATCGGTGTAGACCGAATTTATGGGAGAGGCAATCTGCATTACAATATATTTTTCAGTTTTAGGAAGAACAATATCAAAAGTGCAGGTTTTGTTTCCGGTTCCGCTGCGCAGCGTTTCCTGACCATTATTAAATTTAAAGACCGCTTTCCATTGGAAACGGCGTCCGCCGGTCCAGATTATTTTTGTTTGACCAAGATTCTCAAAACGGAATATCTGAACTCCGGATGCCTTATAGGTACGGCCATCCTTTTTTTCGACAACTTCAGAAGCTCCATCCGGAGCATGCCAGGCAAACCCCCGTTCCATCAAAATATCCAATGGCACATCATCAACGGCCCGGATATTTTTATCCAGCACGAAAAGACTGATTTTATCCTTTTCGGCAACCGGTTTGACCAAGCCCATTCTTTTTTCCAGATATTCCGATTTCAGCTTTATCACCGGAGCCATGACTACTCTGAACCCCATCTCAGTGCTGGACAACCAGGGAAAAACGGCTACTTTCATATTCTTGCTGTTTTTTGAATAACCGAGGGCAAGATTGGCATTCCCTTTCAGATTGACCGTTGCGGAATCATTGAATTCCGCAACGCCAAGTTTATTTACTTTCACATAATCCAGACACCATTCACGCATCAGATCTCCTGGAAGAGCTTCGCGGTCGAGCAAAGTACCAGCCTGTATTGCGTTGCGAGCGGCCATAAATTCACGCCCGGTCGGCAAACGAACTTCCCAGCCGGATTTCAGAATCCTTTTATCTTTGGCGTATTCAGTCAGCTTACGACAAAAAACAACTGCGTCATACCAACTAACCTTTACAACCGGTTTTTTCCCCGGCAATTTGTCTCCGGACATCCCGGTTACAGCCTGATACTGCTCTTCTGTTATCTCAAAACGGGAGATCATATAAGGCTTATCCAGCAGAACCGGCTGTTGAGGAGTATTAACCAGTACCGGGACAAAAGCCACAGAAGTTCCGGGAAACGCAAAGCCATCACGGCTCAAATCATAGTCGAACATCTGCCTGGCAAAGTCAATATAGGTAATCAGTTTTTCCGGCGCATCCGTTTTGGCTTTTTCCAGAATCGCCATTGCGTCTTTATGGTATTCCGAGCCGACATATCCGGACAGCATCCAGGCGGCCAAACATCTGGCGTCAAGTGACCTTTTCGTTGATTTAACAACAATTTCCAATAAGTTCAAACGCTCTTTATTAGCTGATTTCAGGGGATACCGCATCAATGACGATAACGCGGCAGCTTTTTCCACAGTTTCCCCCTTAGAGAAATAATTGAAGCAACTGAGCAGATCACTGCGTAACTTGCCGGAAGATTTTAGCTCCTTAGCTTTTCTCTGAATCTCAATTTTATTCTCAAGTAATTTCGAAAAATTGGTCAGGTCGGTCAACATCGGCTCCGATTTCTCATCTTTGATCATAATATTGATACCGGACAGAATATCGGTAAGCGGCATGCCTTCGGGTTCCCGCTTGAGAAAATTAAAAATGTCCTTTTTATAATTATCCGGCAAAAGTTTGAAATTTTTGGCCAAAACAACCATATTACCCGGATTTTGCTTGATCATATGCGACAAAACTTCAAGGGCGGCTTCAGCTGTCTTGTTTTTCAGATATTCCGGAGTAATAACTCCCGTTGGATTAACCTCAAAAACCGGCTTTTCCTCACCATCATAGCGTAAACTGAAACTTTTTGCCCCATCAACTTCGGAAAGGGCAAACGTAAAATACGGACGGCTCTTATCAGCCGCCTGAGCCAGGTCTGTACAAATTTTCCATAGATTGGAATCCCGCACTTCATGCCTGACTATGGTAGCCAAACTGTCATCTGAAATATTGATTTTATAATTCCAGTATCCCAAACCGTATTCATTGTAGGCATGATGGCCGTAGTACACCATCACTGCCAGAAACAAGACGAGAATAATGCGGAACATCGCTTTACGGCTGATTCTGACATTATCGACAATGCGATCATATAATTTTGATCCGAAACTGGTTTTCAAAACCTTATCCAGGGTAAAACTGTAACCGCAGTCGACACAAATCTGGGCCAGTTCGGATAGCTGGGCTTTACAGTTCGGACACTCTTTCAGGTGTTTTTGAATTTCAAAAAGACTGTTCTTCGCTTTAGGCAGAGTCTTTTTAGAAACGTCAGACTTCTTATCTTCCAGACCGATAATTCTAATATCGCCGACTATTTCGGGTTGGGCAACTTTCGGCATGGACTGAGTCGGGCGCTCGGTTGGCGGAACTATTCCAAGTTTGTCGGCCAGCTGCCTGTCGTACTCGTCTTTTTTCTCAGGAAGTTCAAGAATAGTACAGGCAACCCCGACCTGATTCATGATCTCCTGCACAGCCCGGGCTGTTTTGGGGTCCGGGTGCAGCTGCCAGTCTTTCAGCTTGCGCAGACAGCGCAAACCAGCACGATGAACTTTCCGGGGATTTGACTCAAAAAGCGCCAAACCCAGCAATTCATAATGATTCGGGGAGGTTATATCCTCCCGGATATCTAATATTTTATTATAAAGATTATCACTCATAATCCTGCTATGCGTTATACAACTTCAATCCGGGACAACTGCTCTTTGAAATCATTCAACATGTCGTTTGACAGCATATTGTTGCCGCGGACAATTTGAGCAGACACCTCGGCTCCAACGTCGGTAGCCTTGGCACTGACCTGGATTCTCCCGTTCTCCAAATACGAAAAAGTAACTTCCACCGGACTTTCAGCCGGCAAATCCGGAGGCAGGTTATCTATAAGGCAGGCGCCAATCTGGACGCAAGCCTCCGGATTCACCGATTCCCCCTCCAGAATATTAATCAAGATAGACCGGGTATCGTCATCGGCACTGGATACCGTTCCAAACACCGAAGTTTCCTGACACGGGATTGCGGTATTACGGGGAATTATGACATAATTCATGGGATGGCCGTTTTCATCTTCAGTTTCAACCCCCAAACTATGGGAGTTGACACTACAATGCCTCATCTCGGACAATTTATGGCAAACTTCGTGACTGAACGCGTCCTTGCCCCGGTTGCCTTTGGCGCGCAGCGCAGCCGCATATACCGCCGCGCCTTGAACGACCGCCAAGTCGGCATCAAGCGAAGTATCAACCGCCTTACCGCTCAGTCTTTCAAGCATTTCATGCACCATTGGCATCCGGCTAGAGCCGCCAACCGCGATAATGCTGACCAGATCTTCCATTTCTATATCGGCTTCCTCCATCAGCAGTTCCACCGTTGTCTCCGTCCGCAACAACAGATCGGCAGTCAACTCGCGGAACGTTTCACGATCGACTTTAACCCGGAGATTCTGGCCGGCGATAGTCACCGGTATATTAACTGAATTACGCTTGGACAAAGCCCGTTTGGACTGCTCCACCGACTGCGACAACTCCTGCAGGACAATATCATTTTCACGCGGATCGATACCAACCTGGGCAATTACCTGTTCAGCTACATAATTCAACAGCCGCATGTCCCAGTCCTTGCCGCCAAGATTAACGTCACCGTCAGTAGCGATTGTGACAAACTCAAGATTTTCATTGACTTGCATCAAAGTCGCATCAAAAGTACCGCCGCCCAAATCGTAGATCAGAAAAGTCGGATTATTAGCGGACGATTCCAGGTTATGCTTATATCCGTACCAGAGGGCAGCGGCGGACGGTTCATTGATAATATCCACAACATTAAGTCCGGCTGCCACCCCGGCATCCTGAGTGGCCTTTCGCCGCCGGTCATCAAAATAGGCCGGCACGGTAATCACCGCATACTTGATCGGCCCCAATTTCTCTTCGGCGTCCTGTTTTAATTTTTTCAAAACAAATGCCGACAGGAATTCGGGATGCCATTCCCGGCCATTTAATTTATGAGAAAAAGCAGCTTCGCCAATATTACGCTTGAAACACTCGGCGGAATTTTCCGGCTCCAGCAACGAAGACTGAACCGCCTCACGTCCCACCAGTACTACGTCATCGCCGTCAAAAAACAACACAGACGGCGTCGTTGAGTAACCATCTGAATTGGGTAAGACCTCGACATTGCCCTGCGGATTAACCCAGGCAATAGCGGAAAAAGTTGTTCCAAGGTCAATTCCC
Organism: Victivallales bacterium; assembly: GCA_963678305.2. Lineage (GTDB taxonomy): Bacteria > Verrucomicrobiota > Lentisphaeria > Victivallales > Victivallaceae. The sequence goes on along the minus strand of CAXXVV010000006.1, from coordinate 131,077 downwards.
ACAATTACCTCCCCGCCGTCATTTTCACTTTCATTAATCACCAGATTATCTTTGTGTAATTCCCCCATCGATTTCAGATGGGTTTGTTCAACTGATCTTGGCGGTGGAGGCGGTGCATCGAAATTGATGATAATGGTCCGGTCGTCGTTATCAGGAACCTTTTTGATTTTTTTAGCTGGTTTCTCAACTGGCGGCCTGCCCCCGAGATTATAATCAATATGTTCGAGTACCTCTTCCCATGTGGCAATGCGTTCTTCACGATCCTTTTTCATGAGAGAACTGAGGAAGTCCTCAGTTTTTTCGGACACATTAGGATTAAGTTTGCGGGCTGGAGGCATATCTTCAGTAATCAACTTGGTCAGTACCGCCACAGTCGAATCACCACTGAACGGCAAATCCCCAACCACCAGATGAAATAATGTTGCCCCGAAAGAATATATATCAGCCCGGCAATCAAGGTCTTTCGGAGACCGTGCCTGTTCCGGACTCATATAATAAGGCGTTCCGACAATCGCGTTATTCATCGTCATCATCGAATCATCATCGTTCAAGCTCTTTGAAATACCGAAGTCCATCAACATAGTGCGACCATCAAAATCAATCATGATATTACCCGGCTTCAAGTCACGATGCATCAAACGATGCTCGTTCCAGGCATATTTCAAGGCTTCAGCAATCGAACGCATGATTTTAAGAGCCTGAACTTCCGGGATAACTTTATCTATCTGCAGCCGGTCACCGAGATTGACGCCGTCAACGTAAGCCACCGCCAGATAATAAAGCCCGTGAAAATTTCCGGCATGATAGGCCTGGACTATATTAGGGTGAAAAAGCAGCGCGGTTGTCCGCACTTCCTGCAGAAAACGGTCAATAAACGAGTTATCCATGGAATATTTCGGTGACAACATTTTAATGGCGACCTCACGTTCCATGGAAATCTGTTTAGCCAGCCATACCTCCCCCATACCCCCGGTACCAATTTTTCGAATCAAACGGAAGCCGTCAAACTCAAGGCCAGCCTCAATTTTGACGCCGTCATTATGTCGGTTTTTACCGAATAAAAAATCCATATATTTAATACCAGAAAATACGATTGTATACTAAGTTCAAGGCGAACGGGAAATAATCCCTGCTATTATTATATTTAGTTTTAGCCAAAATACAAGAAGTGATTACAAGATTTTTAAGGTTTTAATCTCCGTATAATCAATCAGCAGGCATCTTAAAAAGACGTTAAGGATTATTTATCCCTGATATTATTTAGGTATAATCAATCAGGCGGAAAGACGTGAAAGGTCTATTTAGCTGTCTTGGATTTCAAGGAATTTCTTGATTCGACCGGGTTGAGCCCAGTTGCATGACCCTCCAGCGCGGTGAAGCTTTAAATACTGGTCAATTGGGGCATCTAAAAGTTCCCGGTAAACCCGTCCTGCCTCCTGTTCATCCGTAAACGGCATAAACGCATGAAGCGCGTTATTGCCCTGCCAGCAGTTTTCTGAAGTATTGATCAGACGCGGCACAAACCGGGAGACCCCATAGGACTGCCAGACAATTTTCCAGGGAGCAAAACTATAGCTGCCGACACCAAGCAACGCCCACCACTGACCTTTTTTGATTTTAGCATTAATCATCATCCCACGGCGTTTAACCAGAAATCTCCGTACTTTCGACAGGTATTTAACCGCCTCCGGATATTCCCGCAATTGCTCTTCTGTAAGAGGTTTTCCACTTGTTTTATCGTGCGGAATGAAGATAAATCTCTCTGAAACCAGTTCATCTTGCGAGAAGAATCCTTTTCCAATCAGCGGATATACCAACGTCCGGGGAAGAATAACATTTTTCCTGCTTTTATTGCTGAGCTTCACCATTCCGTGACCAATCACATCGCATCGATCAAAAATGAAAATATCGTTAGCTCCGCAAGTATTCACCCCTTGACGGGGACATGAACTTTTTGCAACCGCGATACTCGGCGCCGGCATCGGCTCAGCCCCCAACTCTGTTATCAGCAGCGGGCTGTTGGGTCCATACGCCGGATAAGCTGATTTTTCAATACAGTTGGTTGAATTCAAATACTCATGATAAGGAACCGGAAAAGACGGCTCCCGATCCCGCTTGAAAACACAGAAACAATAGCTGGTTCCGATTCCGGGAAAAACATTCGCGGCGGTTTGCTCAAATATCTCAGTTATCGCGAAAGAAATCCCGTTTATGTTATAATTCCTGAAAACATCATGAGCGCCGTCATTAAGCAGAATGGACAAAGGCATATAAAAATAAGCGTCACCATCAGGCTTCAGCCCATCTGACAGCACTTTGGCAATAACCAGCGCGGCAAGGTCGACCCGGGAGCCGCCAAGCAATATTGAATTGCCTTTTTCAACCAGCGCGTACTTGTGAAAAAGCGGTTTTAAGCGTTCTTTATAGTCATTCTCCAAATCAGTAAAATTAACCCACGGCGGATTACCCACCGCAATATCGGCAGCCGGAATGTCAACATCAAACAGATAATCTCCGGCAATAATATTTTTCTCAGGGAAATTGACTTTATATTTATTCTTAATTTTTTGCAGAAAATGATGTCGCGATTCAGGCTTGAGCTCCACCCCGTAAAGACGGGCAAGCTGCTTATCGTCAGGCCTCCATCCACTTTCAAGCGCCGTCGCGATCAACGCTTCCAGAAAAGCGCCCTGCCCCGCGGTCGGTTCAAGGATTACCGCGCCGTCCAGCCAACGCCGGGTCAGATCGAACTTCTCTATCGCCCAGCGAGCCCATTTCAACGGCGTCAGAACGCAACCAACATCATTATCCGGCATAGATTTCCGGCTCCAATCTTACTTTGCCCCCACTGTCAGGCAGATCCATTGCAAACACCGGCAACGCCAGTGACGACAACCGCAAGCGAAGTTCTTTCATCAACTCAAGCCCGGCAGGAACGCCGGTTTCAAAATGACGCACCCCCACGAACCGGATCGACATGGAACAAATAATGCGGCTTGACCCGGTTCCTTACCAGTTGCCGAAACAACTTTTCAAGCGTATCAACATCATCGTTCACCCCTTTGAGCAGAACCGTTTGATTCAGGACAGGAATTCCGCAATCGGCAAACCGGCCGCACACGACCATAGATTCCGGGGTCACTTCCCGCGGATGATTATAGTGAGTCATCAGCCAGATCGAACCTTTTCCCTTTAAACGTTCCGGCAGAGTCAGATCAACCCGCACCGGATCAGCTGTGGGAAGTCTGCTCCCGATGCGCAGCGCCTCGATAGAATCAAGTTCAAAAAGGCGGTCAACCATGCTGACCAGAGCATCGGATGACAGCAGTAGAGGATCGCCCCCGGAAATCAGAACCTCCCGGATTTGCGGAGTTTTTTTAAGATAATCAATAACCCCGGAAAATTCATAGTCAGAAATGTCCAGCAATTCTTCACCGTATTTCCAGTAACGTTTGCGAAAACAAAAACGGCAGTGCATGGCACAGCGTCCGGTCGTAAGCAAAACCGCACGATCAGGATAACGGTATATCAACCGCGGCACCGGCATATGCGCCTCTTCCGCATAAGGATCGTCTGAAGAATCATGATCCGTCAACTCGGCGCCGGTCGGCAGACATTGTTTCAAGATCGGATCATTTGCGACATCCGCCCCCGGCTCCGCCAGACACATGTAATAATCCGGAACCAGAACCGGATATTCACGCGCAACGGATGTCAATAATTTATTCATAAAAAAACCTGTACGACCTATAAGCCCTATAGGTCGTATAGGTCATATAGGTCGTTTGTAATATTAGAAGCAATACTTATTTAATGGTATAGACCCACTGATTCTTTTTGCAGCACCATTCACGGGAAACAGCGTCACAAGGGCAACTTTCGGCCGCTTTGTCAAGCAGACCGCCAATTTCATTCTCCTTGTCCGCCATGCCGACGGCGGTGGCGATATCGCCGGCAGTACCTGAAATCTCCTCCACTTCCATCAGTTTATCCAGAAGATCTTCGCGCAGCTTCAAGATGCCGTTCGCTGCCAGTTTGTAAGCCTGCACTCCGGGCTGATGGAACGCGTTGATGTGAATCAGCTCGGCGTAGACCGCAACCGCTCTTTCGTACAGGGCAATGATCATACCGAGATTGAATTCGCTGACTTCATCAATCTGCATCTGGATGACCTGACGTCCCTTGCTGCAGAGCGCCTCAACCAGCCCGGCCTGGAAACCGTGAAGATAGTCGCCCATGCTCATGTTTTCCTCCAGCGGAATCGGCATGGCGTCTTTAAGAACCTCGATGAAAGTTACGAAGAAATCGTCACGTCCGTCATTAAGCTGCTGGATAAAGGCATGCGCGTCGGTACCGCCTTTGTTGCCGAAGACGTTGATGCCCTGATGGACAGTGTTGCCGTCAAGATCAAGTTCTTTCCCGATACTTTCCATGACCAGTTGCTGGAAATAACGGCTCATCAGGATCAACCGGTCGGAATAAGGCACTATAACCATGTTGCGATCGCCTTTGCCGGAACCGGCGATATACCACATCGCGGCCAGCATATAGGCCGGGTTTTCAGCCAGTTCAGCCTTACGGGTCCATTCGTCCATCGTGGTCGCGCCGTCAAGGAACGCCTTGAAATCGATCCCGGTCATCACAGCCGGAACGTGTCCGACAATGCTGGTTTCGCTGGTCCTGCCGCCGATTGATTCGGCCATTTCCAGAATTGTGCTCCATGAATTGGCTTCGGCATGTTTCCAGAGTTTGCTGTCGCGCATGGTAATGGCGGCGGCATGGTTGCTGAAATCCAGTTCCAGTTCCCGGTAGTAATTTTCCATTGCGGTCAGGTTGTTTTTCGTCTCCTGGGTACCGCCGGATTTGGAGATGGTCAGCATCAGAGTTTTTTCCGGATTGATGACATCAAGAACATCGCGGAAACCGGCAGAATCGGTATTGTCAAGGAAATAGATCTTCAAGCCGTTGCGCTTCGCGGCGGAAAGCTCGTTCCAGTACGGACCATTGATCGCGAACTGCATCAACTGCGGACCAAGAGCGGAGCCCCCGATCCCGTTAATGATCACAGCTTCAAGTTTTTTACCGGTCGAACCAACGATATCCCCGGCAATAACGTCTTGTGCAAACTTTTCAACCTGGGTAAACAATTCCGACTTGGGATACGCGATACGGTCGGAAAAGTGGGTTACCTGACGATTTTCATCGGGATTTTTGATCGCGCCTGCTTCGAGTTTTTTCATTTCCTCATGCGCCGCGGCAAATTTTCCACTCAGAGCATCAAGGTCAGACTGTTCAAATTTCATGTCGGCAAAATTGATTGAAAAACCGTTTTTACCGTCCGTCAAGGTGTATTTGTGCTTTCTTTCGATAGTACTCATTTGTTAACTCCTTTTTTGTTTAACTCCAAACTCATGCGAAACTATTATTTCACCATGACTAGCGCAGTCTGAACCTGAGCTGGCGAAGGCAACACATAAAGAACATGAAGATGTATTTAAATTTTCAGCTCCAGCTGAAAAATAAAAAAAACTTTTTCGTGACTTTTCGTGGTTAATATTTGCATTTCACATGACTCTTGTTTAACTCGATAAATTAAATATTTTCTCGAATAAAAATATACAGGCCAGCACATAGGCCGGACCGTTAAAGACAACCGATAATGCCAGAGCGGTATCAATTGCGCCTTCGGGCATTTCCTCGTCCGGGATCCCCGGACACAACTGTTTCATATCCTGCCTGGTAGTAAACCAGATATCAGCTCCGATAAAAACCACAACCGGCAGCAAAGACCATAAAGGCAAAGACGCATTCAGCGTTTCACTGTAATAGGCAAAAATAAGAAAAATAAAGTACCCCATTGAGATGAATTCATATATCAGATACCATAATTTTCCGTTGAAACGCAACCAGGCTCCGGCATTCAGCAAAACCATCAAGCCGAGAAGAACGGCATAACCTTTCATAATAACTTCAATCATCCGACCAAACCGCCTCCGATACATATAATGCGCCGTTCGCTATCGCTGATATGCTCTATTTTTACTCTCAAAACGTCGGAGGGCATGATCTCCGCAATACGCTCCGGCCATTCAGCCAAAACATAAGCCTCGGGATCGTCAAGGTATTCCTCAACCCCGAAGGCCAGCGCGGCCCGGAAATCATCAATCCGGTAAAGATCAAGATGAAAAAGCCAGCCTCTGTCAGGCAGGCGATATTCCTGAATTATCGTGTAAGTAGGACTTGATACCGGCTCGGTGATACCGAGCCCCCGGGCAAAACCGCGAGTAAAAACCGTTTTCCCGGCACCAAGATCCCCATGCAACGCAATTACTGTTCCGAGGGGCAAATGTCGCGCTATACGCGTGGCAAACTCTTCCGTGTCAGACTCTGACCGACTGATGAACGGCACGTCAAAGTTCATGCTGGAAACCTTCTTTACCGTAAATATCGATCAAACGGTTCCCGGATGAATCGACAACTTCGCCTTTCGGACTGCCGGTAAACATCCCGACTTGAGTCAATGGAACATCCTTGAACGGCCAGGCATTTTCCAAGTCCTGAAATTTTTCCCGCGAAACGGCAAACAACAATTCGTAATCCTCTCCCTCGGTCAAGGCGGAACCGATATCCGCTCCATCACGCAACGGTAGAGTTTTCGGGTCAAGCATCAAACCGCAGCCGGAAGCTGCCGCCAGACGACGCGAATCCTGCAAAACCCCGTCTGAAACGTCGATCATGCAGTTGGTATATCCGGCGGCGAGAAAACGAGCTTCCTCAAGCCGGGGAACAAAGTCGAGATGATGTCCTGATTTAAAACTATTCCCGAATTTACCAGTAGCGTACAGAATGTTTCCAGGCACCGCGTTGGCACGAAGACAAGGAATACAAGGCTGTTTGACATGACCGCAGATCGTCAGCGAAGCCACCGGCGGCATGCCTTTCCGGGATGATGAAATATCCCCGCCGACAATCGACACATTATATTTTACTGCCTCAGCTTCAAGCCCGGCAAAAAAACGCCGCAGCCAATCCATTCCGGTATTGGAGGATGCCAGCGCAACCAGCGCATAACGCGGAGTACCACCCATAGCGGCAATATCACTCAGGTTACGTTTTAAAAGTTTCGCGCCGACAACTTCCGGTTCAGTCTCATCAAACAAGTAATGTACGTTCCCTATCAACTGGTCAACCGCCAGCAACACCAGTTTTCCGCCGTGTTCAACCACCGCACAGTCGTCCCCGGGACCAACCTTCACATCGTTGTCCCCATGCAGTTTCGGTAATATTTCCGAAAGCAATTTAAGTTCATTTATCATACAAAATCCTGTCTCAGATTATTTTTCAGCGTAATTGATAATTTACACCTCCAAGACCTCTTTTGCAACCTTATCCGGAATGAGAAATCAATTTCACTTCACAAGATTGAAATTGGCGTCACAAAATCCGGTTATTTTCAGCGTATCCCCCAAAGCAGCGAAGACATCAGGCAGATCAACGTATTTCAGGATACCCATAGGCATCAACGATTGCGGGAATATATTGACCTGTTCTTTGATAACGTCTTCATATGACCGAGGAATATGATCCAGGGTCACCGCATTGAAATCTCCATCAAGCAACGCGGCAAAGGCGGCAATTATCGACCCCATTCCCCGACCTGAAATTGCGACTTCTTCAAAACCGGAATTGCGCAGCAGAGCGGCAGCGCTTAAAACATCGTGTACTTTGCGTCCCAGGTATGATTCATTCAACATCAAGCCCATCGACGCGTAAAGATATTCAAAACCATATATTGAATAGTAGTCGTTGTCATTACAAGTCTGAGGCTTGCTGTAACCGATCCCGCGTACATCATAGCTGAAAACGGCAGTATCATCGTCCGCAGCCGGAATCTGTCCGTCGTCATATTCACTATCACTGGAACAATGAGGAATATGCAGCAACGCCTTCTTCTTATCAATATTTTCTATGTTCGCGTAGAAAAGCGGTTCCGGGGAAGCATGCAGCAGAACACACTGGATACCCGGCTCTGTTTCGACCGCAAAACGGCTGACCAGCATTTTGGCGTCGTCCTGTTCAATACCTCGAATGCGAAGCATCCGGTAATGCGGCACACTGGAAACATCACCGCAATTCAAGGTCCAGGCAACCCGCTCTCTCAACTCATCAACCGGAATATCGCCACGCTGAGACTGCATCAGTTCAGCGAGTTCAATCGCGGCTTCACCAAGGGATTTTTCACCATCGAGTTCCAATATCCGCCCGTTAGGGGTACATTGCAGCTCCTCCGGCTGGAAAATTTTCAGTTCCGGTTCAATCCCGTCACCGGGGACAGCGGCTTTCTCACAGAAAAACGCGTACATGGCTTCACGGTTGCATTGATCATAACCGTGATTGCCTTCACCGATGTAAAGTTTGATATTCTCTTCCGCGCCCAGGAGACGATAAACCTTGAGGCACTGCTCGTAAGCGATAATCGAACCTCGATGGTCGAAAAAGTCATTCTTTTTAGCCATGATAATTGTCGGACGCGGAGCCCGGGCGATAATAAAATCCCACATTTCCAGCCCTTCCCCGGGACAACATGGAACAATCTGCTCCGAGTCGGCAGGAAGTTCATTTTCAAGGTTTGCCAGATTAGTGGTGATAAAACAGCTCGGAGCCGCCATGGTTATCCGGTCCTCAAGCGCGTTGACCCAGGTGGTCATGGTACCGCCGCCGGAATTCCCGGTCACCCCTACTCTGGAAGTATCGACATCAGACCGTGACAGCAAATAATCCAGCCCGCGTATGCCGTCCCAGGCCCGCCACATACCGAAAAAGTCGCCGGACAAAGCCAGATGTTTTCCCGCCATATTATGTTCTTGTGTGCAAATACCGTTCACCGTATTGTCGCCATCGTTAAAACGGGTATACTGCAAACGCTCACCTTGAGAATAAGGCTCGACCAGCAACACAATAAACCCCTTCAACGCCAGAGACTGACAGAAAGATTGATAGGCAGTCTCACTTTTGCCCAATCCGGAGTGCCCGCAGAGTCCGAGAACAGCCGGAAACGGTCCGTCGCCGGCCGGAACATAAAGGTTGGCAGTCACGTGGATACCCGGGCGGCTTTCATATAAAATCTTTTCTATCTTGAATCCATCAGCGTTAACCTCACCGGTTTTCTGCACATTCAAAGGGGTACGCTCCGGCATCGGACCGAACCCGCCGAGGATCTTTTTTCTGGTTTCTTCAACCAGTTGCGCCGCTTCTTCAGCAGTACTCAGAGCGTCAAGTTCAGAAACTCTATCGTCAAAAATCTGACGAAAACGATTCACGTAATATTCCTGCACCATGTGACCGTACAAAGAACTCATGACAAAATCCTTTATTTATTATAAACTAAGAAGACGGCTTCTCTAACCGAAAAGCCGTCGGGTTAAATTCAAAATCAATTAGTGCCGATAGACCCTTTGTTACGACTGATGGCAACCCGGCCTGAACGGGCAATCTCCACAATTCCGAAATCCCTGACAAGATTGATAAAGTTATCTATTTTATCCGCTTTACCGGAAATTTCAATACCCAGTTCGTCCGAATTGACCGCCACAATATTAGCTTCAAAGATCTCGACCAGCTGGATTGCCTGGGAACGAATTTCCGGCGTCTCGGTTTTCAGCTTGATCAGCACCATCTCCCGTTCGACAAACTGGCTTCCGGTCAAGTCAATCACCGTTATTACCTCAACCAGTTTATTCAACTGTTTGTCAATCTGTTCAAGTACCGCATCATCACCACTGGTGACAATGGTCATTTTTGATACTTTGGGATCATGCGTCTCATTGACGGTTAAAGATGAAATATTATAGCCGCGACCGCTGAAAAGTCCGGCGACTCTGGCCAAAACTCCAAAACGGTTTTCTACCAGAACGGATATTGTATGCTTCTTTTCTTCAGACATCACTTACCTCTAATTACATTAATCTTGAGAATTATTACTGTTAAGTAATTTGCACCCTGACGCTGATTTTGCAAGTCGATTGCGGTAATTAACCCGGAGAAATGTTTACATAATAGTTATAATTACTCAATCTATGTCTTCAAGCGGCATAACGTTTCCCGTCACAGCTGATTGTTCTTTACTGTTTCGCCGCCAACACAGAAATTGCCGGTTTTCGACCGAAGTCATGGCTTTGAACATTTGTTCATAATCAAAACCGTCCAGCCTTTGCAGTGCATCGATCACCTGTTCTTCCCCGGTCGTTCCCTGGGGAATCACACACTCGGAAGTATCTCCATTAAAGTGCCAGAAAACATCACAGAAAAATGGACCCTGATCATTGGTAACTATCAAAACCTCACGCAAATCATCCCAACGTACCGCCTGCGTTCCATGTTCAGGATGGATGCATGCAAGGCCGGCATCGTCCACTCTTGCTTCATATAAACTTTCCGGCATCAACTCAGGTGACGGGCTGAAGATTCCAAACAGTTTTTTCAGGAATGCTATCATCTCAAATCTTTTCCAGTTTTTATCCTGCAACGAATTCCCGTGGAGCAATGAAAATTTGCATTCATAAATTATCCGTTTTTACTGTTTTTTCAAATAACCGGCTCAAGTAATTGCAACTGATTTGAAAATATTTTGTTTCCACCTAAATTAAACCGAACAATTTAAACAATAAGTTACCTTGAGCTTTTCCGAATGCTGACTCAACAACTAAAAGAAAATTTCGGCTTTGCCGGTTTTATGCCGGGACAACCGGAAGTCATTGAACATATTCTTGCCGGGGATTCGGCGGCGGCAATATTTCCGACCGGATCGGGTAAATCCTTATGTTACCAGTTTCCCGCCCTGTTTCTGCCGCACCTGACAGTTGTTGTTTCGCCTTTACTGGCGCTGATTCAGGACCAGTTGGAATTTCTCAAGGCAAAAAGCATACCCGCAGCCCGGATCGACTCCTCCCTGTCACGGGCGGAAGAGTATAAAATAATGTCTGACCTGAAAGCCGGTCAATATAAAATCCTGATGATTGCCGTCGAACGTTTCAAGAATGAGCGTTTCAGAAGATTTCTTGCCGGGTTGCCAATCTCTTTACTGGTGATCGATGAAGCTCATTGTATTTCGGAATGGGGACATAACTTTCGCCCCGATTACTTAAAACTTCCGGTCTATCAGCGCGACTTCAATATCCCTCAAGTATTACTCCTGACTGCGACCGCGACGCCTCAGGTTATCGATGATATGTGCGACAAATTCAAGCTGCCGCATGAGAACGTTACCGTAACCGGTTTTTACCGCCCCAATCTGCATCTGCAAGTACAACCGGTCAAGGAACAGGATAAACCGGAAAAGCTTCACAGCCTGTTAAAAGACAATCCTGAAGCCCCTACTATCGTTTACGTAACCCTCCAGAAAACGGCCGAAAATGTAGCGGAAGCGCTCAATGTTCAAGGGTTGAACCCGGTTGCCTATCATGCCGGAATGAAATATGAGGACCGGGAACAAATTCAGAATGATTTTATGGCCGGACGTATAAACTGCATCGTCGCCACCATCGCTTTCGGCATGGGCGTCGATAAGCGGGATATCCGCCGGGTAATCCATTACGATCTGCCGAAATCACTTGAAAGCTACAGTCAGGAAATTGGCCGGGCCGGGCGCGACGGCGAAATTTCCGAATGTGTTGTGCTGGCAAATCTGGACAATGTCAATATTCTTGAAAACTTTGCTTATGGCGATACTCCGGAATTAGCCGGAATCCAAACCGTACTGGAACAGATTCCACGCGACAGCCATACCTGGGACTTGCAGCTCTATGATCTGTCGAAACTTTCAAATATCCGGGTCCTAACTTTAAAAACGTTGCTGGTTTACCTGGAAATGAAAGGAATAATTAAACCGCGTTATTCGTATTTTGCCCAATATCAGTATAGTAACATTATTTCCGACGGCGATATCATCAACAGTTTTACCGGAGAACGTCGTGATTTTGCCCAAGCTGTTTTTTCAGCGTCAAGCAAAAGCCGCAAATGGACAACCGTACATTTCGACAAAGTAATGGAACAATACAATACCGACCGCAACCGGATCATTGCCGCACTGGAATATTTCGAGGAACAGGGCATGATCGAACTTTCCAGCAAGCAGATGACCGAAGTATTTGAAATAACCAACCCGGACTTTGATCCAAACGAACTGTCAAACGAACTCTATAATCTGTTCATTCATAAAGAACGAGTCGAAATAGAGCGTATCTCCCGCATGCTGGATTATTTCTCAAACGGGGAATGCCTGAGCCACGCCCTGGCAAGTTACTTCGGAGAAAGACTGGACTGGCAAAAATGCGGCAACTGTTCGGTCTGTGCAACCGGAACGGTTACCATTACCCGCAGCATAGATTTACCACCGCTGGAAAATTACGATTTCAACGAACTCACAACTGAACTGCAAGAACGAAACGATACTCCTGCGTCCGCCGACCTCATTACAAAATTCCTTTGCGGCATCACCGTCCCTGCCCTATCATTGGTAAAAGCCAAACAACTTTACGGTTTTGCCCGCCTCGAACGTTACCGTTATCATGACATAAAACAGTGGGTATCCAACCACTTGTCTTAACATCTTTTCTTCTAATCTATTTTCATAAAAAGCAAAAGCCGCGGAACAAGTCCGCGGCTTTATTTTTGTTATTATGTCCCGCCTGCAAGCGGGACACTGATTATTGTTGCAACTGCTTACGGAGCTACCACGAGTGACAGGATAACGTCATCGCCACTGGCTGACAGCGTCCAGGTATCTGTACCGCTGGTTCCGACATAAGCACCACCGACCTTACTCAGAGTAATCTGTCCGCCAATACCGGCATCCAGATCCAGAGTAATCGATGCGGCATTCCAGCCACTGAGATCAGTCGGCAGGTAGTCGTATTCATTGATCAGGACCAGTGACTGACCATCGGTCAAGCCGCCGCCGAAGTAATCAATGCTGAAATCGCCGCCGTCAGCACCGTTATCCAGGATATCCCAGTTCTGCAGATAGGTCGCGTCAATGAAGGTCTGACCATTTGTCATGCCTGAGATATCAAACGTGAAGTCTGTGGTTGAAGTGTAGATATAACCTTCTACCGCATTGGCAAGTGATGAGTTATAGTCGAATGTGAAATCAACCGTTCCGGTAGTGGAGATAGTGGTACTATCACCGTAATCACCGAAAGTCCCACCGGAATAGAGGATGTAGTCAACGCCGCCACTGATTACCATATCACCAGTCCAGGTTCCTTGTGAAAGATCGAAATAACTGCGATCAATCGTCAAGGTGTCATTGGAGTAACTTCCCCCAGCATTGATTGAGCCGCCGATATTCGAATTTGCTCCGATGTAGATGTCGTCATCACCGTAAGAGGTAGTTATTGCGACTGTCCCGGTTGTGTAAACATCACCGTAAATATTGATTGCATTTGCGGATCCGTAATAACCGCCACCGTTAATAACGATTCCATCACTAACCTGGGAATCTACATCGAGATTCAGACTATTGGTATAAGATGAACCTCCGTTTACACTCATTGTCAACGTCCCGGCTATATAGGTATCAATAATATCGGTAGAATTATAACCGTTTGTCGCGGTCTGAGTAATATCGCCGTAAACAGAACTCGGATCAATATAAAGACTGTTAGAACCATTCGTCGCGGTCTGAGTAATAGTGCCGTCAATGATGCTGTCATGAATGACCGCGTCATTATCGCCGTTAGTCGAAGTCATATCGATATCGCCGGTTCCGCCGGTTGAATCATCGATTTCAACATAAACCAAAGTCAGATCATTATAACCGTCAGTTGCGATCATATCTATGGAAGTGGCCAGGCTTCTGGTTCCGGTGATACCGGAAATCTCCAGCGTGTTGGAGTCAGTAGCCAGCATCTCGATATCCAGACCGAAGAACAAGCCGTCAGTATCAACCAGCAATTCATTGGTTTCCGCCGCGACTGTGCCGCCGCTGACGTTCCATCCCTGCATCAGGACATCGCCGCCGTCAAAGACCGCTTCACCCGGATTGATGACTCCGTTGACTCCAACCAGAAGGGCGTTATCACGACCGTTCATAGTTACGTCATTGGCTTCCAGTGCCGCCGTCGTATCGGTGTAATCGCCAGGATCGACGCCATAGGCGCTGGTATCAGCCGGACCGATGATATCGATTGTATTGCTGAGCCCGTACATATCGAGAGTACCAGTGCCATCGTTACCAACAACCATACGACCATCTATGGTGATGTAGTTGGTAGCGGTATCGAAGATCGTCGCAGTGGTCCAGTCGAACTCGTAGATCTCAAGTCCGCCAAAGGTAAACATGCCAGTGTACTCATAGGCATATACACCCAGCGGATCAACGATACTGCCCATCAGGACGCCGCTTTCAATCAGCAGTCTGCCGTCGCTGTCAACTGTAATATAGTTGGACCCGTTTTCTTCGAGTGTCAACTGTCCCATAGTCAATCCGTAAGCATCAACATCTTCTGAAAGATAGATTTGTCCGCCGACGATATCCAGCGTATTGATATGACCGGACATGACAACCGCTTCCACCCCGGAATGGGCCAGTTCGGTGTCGTCCAGCGGACCGCCGCCGCTATAGTCGTGAACAAAGCTGCTGTCCACCGTGAAGGTATTGCTCAGTCCGGCAACCATATAAACATCACCGGCGATATAAGAAGCTTCACCAAAGTCAATAGTGTTAGTTCCAGTCTGGGTAATCGCATCACCGTCGTAGGTCAGAGCATACATCGAGAGGTTAGCCGCGTTCAGGACAACCCCACCGAAACTGACCAGACCGAGAGAAGCATCATAGAGATCTTCAATCGCGTTATAAGCGTCATTGAAGATAACTTCACCTTCGAGACTGAAAGTATTGGATGTATCTGAATACATCTCGACATCGCCGTAAACCGTTGCCGCATATCCATCAATCGCGCTGATGCTCAAGTCATTGGTACCTTCATCATTATCAATGTCAATACCCATGGTGATATCACCATCGTTATTGGTGCTGTCGCCAACCACACTGCCGATGATTTCAACTGAATCGTTACCAATACCGGTGGAAATGCTGTTATCAACAACGCTCGGATCGATAACTATCGTGTCATCGCCGTCGCCAGTGCTGATTGCACCGTATACAGTACTGTCAGTAATATTGATCGTATCATCACCGTCTCCGGTGGTAATATCGCCTGATGTATCAACTACGCCGATTACACTGTCAACCACGTCAATAGTCGAGTCGCCGTTGCCGACGATGATATCGCCGGTTACCAGACTGCTGTTCAGGACGTCGATATTATGGAGGCCTTCACCCGAAAGAATGCTGCCGGTTACGGTCGATCCGTCAACGCTGACCGCGTCGTCACCGTCGCTGGTTGAGATATTACCAGTAACGTTTTCACCGGTCAGACTGATATTATCATCGCTGATTCCAGTGGTAATTCCGGTAGCAATAGAACCGTTTGAAAGGCTGACGTCAACTGTGCCGTCGCCGATTACCAGAACCGAACCGATCGTAGCCGAATCCAGGGTAACATCAACATCGTTTGTTCCACCGGTGGTTTCAACCCTGATGTCACCGATAAATGAAGAATCGGTAAACAACAAGGTATTATTACCGGCAGCCAGCAGGCTTACATCACCGTTCATATCAGCGAATGAGATGCTCGCGGCATTGTAGCCGTTAACCGCATCCATGTCGATATTTCCGTTAATGGCGCTCAACGGAGCGTCATTACCGACAAAGGTCAAGGTGTTATTGTCAGCCGCATCCATGTCGATGGCATTTAAGATGCCGTCACCGACATCACTGCGGGTAAGGATTGCGGTATTGGAACCGGTCGTTCCGTTATCAGCGTCCATTATCAGGTTACCGAGAACCGAAGTATCGATAATCTCCGCACTATTGTTACCGTCTTCCGCAGTCATGAGAATATCTTCACCGACTGTACTCGGATCGATAAACAAACTATTTGAACCATTGGTCGCAGTCTGGGTTATCGTACCGTCAACAGTGCTGTCGTGAATAACCGCATCATTGTCGCCATCGGTCGAGGTCATATTGATATCGCCATCACCAAGTCCGGCATTATCAACCTCGACCATATCCAGGGCCAAGCTGTTGGAACCGGCAGTCACAACCATCGTAATATCACCGTCAACCACACTGTCAGTACCGGTAATACCAGAGATGTCAAGCGTATTTGAGGTAGACGCCAGCATATCAACATCAAGACTGTTAAACAGAGCAGCATCCGCTACCAGCAGTTCATTGGTCTCTGCCGCAACACTGCCGTCAAAGACGTTCCAGCCCTGCATCAGGATATTGTCGGCACTCAATTCCGCTTCGCCATCGGCCAACGGTTCCAGCGGATTAATACCGACCAGGATGCTGTTATTCTGGCCGTCCATTTCAATGTCATTGGTTACCAGTATTGCTGTGGTAGGAAGATAATCAGCCGGATCAACGCCAAATGCATTGGTCGTAGCCGGACCGGTTACCTCAATTGTATTGACCAGACCAAACATATCAAGATCACCTATCCCACTGTAACCAACATACATCTTACCATCTACCGTAACTGTATTAGTTGCGGTATCAAAGACTGTAGCGGTGGTCCAGTCGAATTCATTGACTTCAAGACCATTCGACCAGGTAATACCGGTGAATTCATAAGCGTAAACACCCAACGGATCAACAATGCTGCCCATCTGAACGCCGCGATCAACCCGCATCCGGCCGTCATCAGCAACCGTAATAGTATTGTCGCCGCCTTCGTGGAGAGTCAACTGGCTCATAACAATACCGATCGTATCATTGTTGGTAACCGCCAGGGTTCCACCAGCAATATTCAGCAGGTTGCTGTGACCGGCCATATCAATTGTTACAACATATGATTGCAGATATTCGGTACCTGCCAGCGGTCCGCCGGTATAATTATAGATCCAGCCACTGTCAACCGTCATGGTATTACTCAGTCCGGCATCCATGCTGACGTCTCCGGCAATGTGGGAGGCTTCACCCATATTCAGAACGTTGGTCCCGACCTGGGTAATCGCATCACCGTCATATACCAGGGCGCTCATAGAAAGATCACCGGCAGTAAGTATGGTGCCGTCAACATCAACCGTACCAATCGAGGCGGCATAGACCGCGTCAATCGCGTTGTACGCCAAGTTCAGGATTACTTCACCTTCGAGAGCAACCATATTGGATGTATCAGAATACATATCGACATCGCCATAAACCGTAGCGGCATAATCTTCAATCGCGCTGATGCTCAATGCGTTGGTTCCGGCATTGTTGTCGTTGTCGATACCCATCTTGATATCACCATCGAGGTTAACGCTGTCGCCGACTACACTGCCGATGATTTCAACTGAATCATTGCCGATACCGGTTGAAATACTGTTATCAACCAGACTCGGATCAATAACAATCGTGTCATCACCATCACCAGTACTGATCGAACCGTATACCGTACTGTCAGTGATATTGATCGTATCGTTACCGTCTCCGGTGGTAATATCGCCTGATGTATCAACTACGCCGATTACACTGTCAACCACGTCAATAGTCGAGTCGCCGTTACCGACGATGATATCGCCGGTTACCAGACTGCTGTTCAGGACGTCGATGTCATGGAGGCCGTCGCCAGAGAGGATACTGCCGGTTACGGTCGTTCCATCAACGCTGACTACGTCATAGCCATCGCTGGTGCTGATATTACCAGTTACATTGCTGCTGACCAGGCTGATGATGTCGTCACTGATTCCGGTACTGATTCCTGCGGCAACAGTGCCGTTGGACAGAGCTATATCAACCGCACCGTCGCCAACGGTTGTGATAGTGCCGATTACCGCAGAATCAAGATCAATATAAACATCCAGAACTCCGCTAGTGGAAGTTACTGAAATATCGCTGCCGTCATCAAAGATCGAATCGACAAAATACAGTGTATTGTCGAGTTCGGCGCTCAAGGTTACATCGCCGCTAACATCGACCGAATCGATCGAAGCGTTATTGGAACCGGCTACGGCGGTCATCAACAGAGCTGCTGCCAGGCCGTCGCCGACCGAACCGTTCAGGATCGCAACACTGTTGTCACCTTCGGTTGCCCCCATGATCACGTTACCGGAGATGTCTGAATCAGCTATATTAAGAGTGTTGTTCGCAAGAGCTGACAGAGATACATCACCGGAAACCGTTACCGTATCGATGACAACATCATTGGAACCCGCCGAGGCAGTAGCTGCAACCGCATTACCAGTGCCGTCGCCGACCGTGCCGTTCAGGATATCAATATCATTGTCGCCCAAAGTCGCGGTGGCGCTGACGTTGCCGGTTATATCTGTCATATCGAAGTAAGCGGCATTGTTGCCGGTATTCGCCAACATGACAACATCTCCGTCAACTGTACTCATGGTCACACCAAGGATCGCGTCGTATTCGCCAAGAACGGTCAGAGTATTATCAACTTCGGCTGTCATACCAATCGCCGTGCCGGTGCCGTCGCCGACCGAACTCGGGTCGATCAACGCGGTATTGGAACCGGTATTGGCAGTCATTGACAGATTTCCGTCGATATCCGAATCGGTGACAACCAGATCGTTATCAACTTCAGCAGTCATTGTGAAGTCGCCGCCGACCGGAGTATTGGTTACGGCTACGTCATTTGAACCCGCGCTTGAGTCGATCGTAACGTCACTGCTGACAGTCGAATCGGTTACCGCCAGAGTGTTGTCGCCAGCCGCTGTCAGGTCAACTGTGGTAAGCGCGCTGTCGGTTATGCTTGCGTTATTGTAACCAGTGGCCGTGGTCATTGCCAACGCTCCGGTTACGTCGCTTGCAACCAGATCATTGTTGACTTCAGCATCCATAGTGACTCCGGCACCAACCGAAACCAGTTCCGCGGTATTGGAACCTTCTGTAGAAGTCATTGAAACCGCGCCGACGATAGCTGCATCACTTGTTAATGTATTATCCAGTGTACTGGTCATCGTTACATTTGTACCGACTTCACTGCCGATGAGGGCTGCAGTGTTGCCGCCGTCATCCGCGTTCATAATCAGGCTGCCGTCGACCGGTGCATTGGTCAGGCTCACCGCGTTTGAACCGAAGTTACCAGCATCCAACTGCAAGTCGCCGCTGATGGAGGAATCGCTGATTACTACATTGTTAACCAGCAGTTCCGGATCAGCTTCGGCCGGGGTTTCGATACCGTAATTAGAGTTCAATGTCAAGGATCCGGCAATAGACGCCAGATAGATCAACACATCATTCAGGATCACACCTGGATCAACATTTGAGATGTAGGTTGAATTCAAGGTAATATCGCCGCCGACACTGCTCACCAACGGAACATCGTAGTTAAGTTCGATGACTCTGTTTGAATCATAAACCACCGGAATGATCCGGCCCGAGATACTGAGTGCATTGGCGATACCTGCGGTCATATTGATCGAGTCATTCACGGTTACAGCTTCAAATGTCGCACTGTTGTTCTGACCGGAAGTCAGGTTGACGTCGCCAGTGATTTCGTTCCACGGCGCGACACTGACCAGCGCTTCCGGGTCACCTGCATAGGTGGCGTCATAACCGTTGAAGTCGACCGTTTCGATCACATTCAAGGTGTTATCCACGTCAGCGGTCATATCAATACCCGCTCCGACCGTACCAAACTGGATGGTCGCGGTGTTGCTGCCGGTATCAGCGTCCATTGAGACATTGCCCAGAACATCGCTGGTGACTACCGCGTCAAACTCGGTTCCGTCGCCAAGCAGCTGTAGAGTATTGTCTAAATCAGCATCCATATCGACACTTCCGACAATGCTCGGATCGATCACGACATTGTTCGATCCACTGTTTGAATCAGTTGTAACCGCTCCGATAACCGTTGAGTCAGTAAGCGAAAGATCATTGTCAAGTTCGGCATTCAGAGTTACAGCACCACCGACAAGCATCGTAGCGAGTGCGGCGGTGTTTCCGCCGAGCGTGGCAGTCAGGCTGACGTTATCAACCAAACCGTCAAGCATCGTCGCACTGTTATTGCCTTCGCCGGAGATCAAGGTAGCGTCACCGGTGATATCAGTGCCGTCGGTTGACAGGGTGTTGTCAAGCAGACCGGACAATGCAACATCACCGCCGACAGCCATACCATCAAGCTGAGCGCTGTTCGCACCGAGTGTCGCGGTCAGGGTGACATCGGTAACTGAACCGTCAAGCATCGTAGCGCTGTTATCGCCTTCGGCAGAGTTCAGGGTCGCATTGCCGCTGATAGCCGCGCCATCTGTATTCAGAGTATTATCCAGCAGAGCACCCAGAGCAACATTGCCGGTGGCCGTTACATCATTCAACGTTGCGGTATTATTACCAGCGGTCGCAGTCATAGCAAGCGCGCTGCCCAGGCCATCGCCAAATGTACCGTTTTCGATCGTTGCACTGTTATCGCCTTCGGTAGAAGTCACGGTAACATTACCGGTGACGTCTGAGCCGTCAGCCGCCAAAGTATTGTCAAGCAGAGCAGTCAATGATACCGCTCCGTCAACCGTAGAGTTATTGATCGTCGCGGTATTGGCGCCCAGTGTAGCGGTAGCACTAACGTCGCCGGTTATTTCAACCATATCCAAGGTGGCTGTGTTATTGCCGGTATCGGCCAACATAACAACATCTCCGTCTACAGTACTTGGAGTAACTGTATCCAGAATCGCGTCGTATGCACCAAGGATCGTCAGAGTGTTATTGACTTCAGCACTCATTCCAACTGCAGTACCAAGACCGTCTCCGACTTCACTCGGATCGATAACCAGAGTGTTTGAACCGCTGTTCGAAGACATCCCGATATTACCGGAGATTGTTGAGTCAGTGACAGTCATGGCATTGTCAAGTTCAGCCGTTTCGGAAACATCGCCGGAAACGCTGACCATGTCCAGGGCCGCCGTATTGGTACCTTCAGTGGCAATCATTTCAATATCGCCATCGACAACGCTGTCAGTTCCTTCGATTCCGGAAATATCCAACGTATTGGAGGCAGTTGCCGTCATGCTGATGTCAAGGCTGTCAAGCAGAGCCGCAGCCGCAACCTGCAAGGTATTGGTCTCAGCCGCAACTGCACCGCCGCTGACGTTCCACCCCTGCATGACGATGTCATCAACATCCAGTACTGCTTCGCCGTCGGCAAGCGGTGACAACGGATTGACTCCAACCAGAATGGTATTGGTTTGACCATTCAGCGTAACGTCATTGGCTATCAACGCCGCGGTAGTATCACCGTAAGCACCGGGATCGACACCATAAGCATTGGTGTCAGCCGGACCGGTAATTTCAATAGTATTGGCAGTGCCGTACATATCAAAATCGCCAAGCGCATTACCAACGACCATCCTGCCGGCGACAGTCACGCTGTTAACCGCGGTATCATAGATCGTATCGGTAGTCCAGTCAAACTCGTAAATCTCGAGTCCGCCAAGATTGAATGTACCAGTGAACTCATAAGCGTAGACGCCCAACGGATCAACGATACTGCCCATCAGGACGCCGTCTTCGACCAGCAGTCTGCCGTCGCTGTCGACCGTAATAATATTATTACCATTTTCCTGGAGGGTAAGCTGTCCCATAGTCAGGCCGTAAGGATCAACATCTTCGCTAATGTAGAGCTGTCCACCGGCAATATCCAATGTATTGTTGTGACCGGACATGACTACCGCTCCAACTCCGGAGTGGGCCAGCTGGACATCATCCAGCGGACCGCCGCCGCCATAGCTGTAGATCCAGCCGCTGTCAACGGTAAAGGTATTGCTGAGACCAGCGGCCATATAGAGGTCACCGGCAATATAAGAGGCTTCTCCAAATTCGACTGTATTAGTTCCGACCTGAGTGATGGCATCACCATCATAGGTCAGCGCATACATCGAGAGGTTCGCCGCATTCTGGACGACACCAAGAGCATCGACAATACCAAGTGAAGCGCTGTAAAGATCTTCAATCGCGTTGTAAGCACCGTTAAGAACAACTTCCCCTTCAAGGCTGAAAGTATTTGATGTATCGGAGTACATCTCAACATCACCATAAACCGTAGCGGCATTACCATCAATCGCGGAGATGCTCAACGCATTGATACCTTCATCATTATCAATGTCAATACCCATGGTGATATCACCATCGTTATTGGTGCTGTCACCGACCACACTGCCGATGATTTCAACTGAATCATTGCCGATACCCGTTGAAATACTGTTATCTACCAGACTCGGATCGATAACAATCGTGTCATCGCCGTCGCCAGTGCTGATTGCACCGTATACCGTACTGTCAGTGATATTGATCGTATCGTTACCGTCTCCGGTGGTAATATCGCCTGAGGTATCAACTACGCCGATTACACTGTCAACCACGTCAATAGTCGAGTCGCCGTTGCCGACGATGATATCGCCGGTTACCAGACTGCTGTTCAGGACGTCGATGTTATGGAGTCCATCACCGGAAAGAATGCTGCCGGTTACGGTCGTTCCGTCAACGCTGACCGCGTCATCACCATCGCTGGTTGAGATATTGCCGGTTACATTGTTGCTGACCAGGCTGATGCTGTCATCGCTGATTCCAGTGGTGATTCCGGCGGCAACAGTACCGTTGGACAGAGCTATATCAACCGCTCCGTCGCCAACGGTTGTGATAGTGCCGATTACCGCAGAATCAAGATCAATATCAACATCCAGGACTCCACTGGTGGAAGTCACTGAAATATCGCTGCCGTCATCGAAGACTGAATCAACAAATGACAGAGTATTGTCGAGTTCGGCGCTCAAGGTTACATCGCCGCTAACATCAACCGAATCGATCGAAGCGGTATTGGAACCGGCTACGGCGGTCATCAACAGAGCTGCTGCCAGGCCGTCGCCGACCGAACCGTTCAGGATCGCGGCACTGTTGTCACCTTCGGTCGCAGTCATAATAACATTACCCGATACATCTGAATCGGCAATATCAAGAGTATTGTTTGCCAGAGCCGACATTGAAACCGCTCCGGAAACCGTTACCGTATCGATGACAACATCATTGGAACCCGCCGAGGCAGTAGCTGCAACCGCATTACCAGTGCCGTCGCCAACCGTGCCGTTCAGGATATCAATATCATTGTCGCCCAAAGTCGCGGTGGCGCTGACGTTGCCGGTTATATCTGTCATATCGAAGTAAGCGGCATTGTTGCCGGTATTCGCCAACATGACAACATCTCCGTCAACTGTACTCATGGTCACACCAAGGATCGCGTCGTATTCACCAAGAACGGTCAAAGTATTATCAACTTCGGCCGTCATACCAATCGCCGTGCCGGTGCCGTCGCCGACCGAACTCGGGTCGATCAACGCGGTATTGGAACCGGTATTGGCAGTCATTGACAGATTTCCGTCGATATCCGAATCGGTGACAACCAGATCGTTATCAACTTCAGCAGTCATTGTGAAGTCGCCGCCGACCGGAGTATTGGTTACGGCTACGTCATTTGAACCCGCGCTTGAGTCGACCGTAACGTCACTGCTGACAGTCGAATCGGTTACCGCCAGCGTGTTGTCGCCAGCCGCAGTCAGGTCAACCGTGGTAAGCGCGCTGTCGGTTATGCTTGCGTTATTGTAACCAGTGGCCGCGGTCATTGCCAACGCTCCGGTTACGTCGCTTGCAACCAGATCATTGTTGACTTCAGCATCCATAGTGACTCCGGCACCGACCGAAACCAGTTCCGCGGTATTGGAACCTTCTGTAGAAGTCATTGAGACCGCGCCGCCAACTGCTTCATCAGTTGTCAGGCTATTGTCCAAAGTACCGGTAAGAGTTGCATTGCCGGTTACTTCGCTGCCCGAAAGAACCGCGGTATTGCCGCCATCGGTAGCAGACATCGTCAAGTCGGTGGCTACCGGGGTATTGGTGAGGCTCAAGGCATTGGATCCGAAGTTCTGCGCATCAAGGATCACGCTGCCGCCAATTGTGCTGTCAGTAATGACCGCATTGTTAACCAACAGTTCAGGATCTGCTTCAAGCGGAGTCTCAAGACCATAATTGCTGGTCAGAGAAACGTCGCCGTCGATCGCCGCCAGGTTGATCGCAACATCATTCAGGATTACGCCGGGATCAACATTCGAAATATAATTCGAGGTCAAATCGACGTCGCCGGTTACATGACTGATCAACGGAACATTGTAGTTCAGTTCAATAACTCTGGTTGAGTCGTAGACAACCGGGATAATCCGGCCGGAAATACTCAAGGCGTTAGCGATGTCTGCAATCATGGTGATCGAACCGTCTACATCAGCGGAGTCAAAGGTCGCACTGTTGTTTTCGGTCGCAGTCAGGTTTACATCGCCGGTAATCACGTTCCACGGAGAGACGCTGTCGAGTATCTCATTGCCGGTTCCTGGATCGATGCTGTATTCAGCATCGTAACCGTTAAAGCCAACACTTTCGATCACATTCAAGGTGTTGTTGACATTCGCGGTCATATCGATACCAGCTCCAACAGTTCCGAACATGATAGTCGCGGTATTGCTGCCGGTTGTCGCGTCCATTGCGACATTACCCAGAACATCACTGGTCACTACCGCGTCAAACTCGGTATCGTCGCCGAGCAACTGCAGGGTGTTGTCTACTTCAGCATCCATTGCCACACTGCCGACAATGCTAGGATCGATCACGACATTGTTACTGCCGCTGGCGGAAGTTGTTGTAACCGCTCCGATAACCGTTGAGTCAGTAATCGAGAGATCATTGTCAAGTTCTGCATTCAGAGTTACAGCACCACCGACAAGCATCGTATCGAGTGCGGCGGTGTTACCGCCGAGCGTGGCAGTCAGGCTGACGTTATCAACCAAACCGTCAAGCATCGTCGCACTGTTATTGCCTTCGCCGGAGATCAGGGTAGCGTCACCGGTGATATCGGTGCCGTCAGTTGACAAGATGTTGTCAAGCAAACCGGACAATGCAACATCACCGCCGACAACCATATCGTCAAGTTGAGCACTATTAGCGCCAAGTGTCGCGGTCAGGGTGACATCGGTAACTGAACCGTCAAGCATCGTAGCGCTGTTATCGCCTTCGGCAGAGTTCAGGGTCGCATCGCCACTAATAGCCGCGCCATCGGTTGACAAGGTGTTATCAAGCAGTGCGCCCATACCAACATCACCTGAGACTGTTACATCATTCAACGTCGCAGTGTTGTTTCCAGCACTTGCAACCATTGTAAGCGCAATACCAAGTCCGTCACCAAACGAACCGTTTTCAATCGTCGCGCTGTTATCGCCTTCAAGCGTACTCATGCTGACGTTTCCGGTGATATCAGTCATATCAATGATAGCTGTGTTATCACCTGTATTAGCATTCATAAGAACATTACCATCAAGGGTACTTGGAATAATAGTATCCAGGATCGCATCATATTCACCGAGAACAGTCAAAGTGTTATTAACATCAGCTGACATGCTAACCGCCGCACCTGTACCGTCGCCGACCGAACTCGGATCGATCAAAGCGGTATTGGAACCGGTATATGCGGTCATTACAAGGTTACCGTCGATATCCGAATCGGTGACAACCAGATTGTTATCAACTTCGGCAGTCATAGTAAAGTCACCACCGACCGGAGTATTGATTACAGTCGCATCATTTGAACCTTCACTTGATTCGATTGTAACGTCACTGCTGACAGTCGAATCAGTTACCGCCAGCGTGTTGTCGCCAGCCGCAGTCAGGTCAACTGTGGTGAGCGCGCTGTCGGTTATGCTTGCGTTATTGTAACCAGTGGCCGCGGTCATTGCCAACGCTCCGGTTACGTCGCTAGCAACCAGATCGTTGTTGACTTCAGCATCCATAGTGACTCCGGCACCGACCGAAACCAGTTCCGCGGTATTGGAACCTTCTGTAGAAGTCATTGAGACCGCGCCGCCAACTGCTTCATCAGTTGTCAGGCTGTTGTCCAAAGTACCGGTGAGAGTTGCATTGCCGGTTACTTCGCTGCCCGAAAGAACCGCGGTATTGCCGCCATCGGCAGCGGACATCGTCAAGTCGGTGGCTACCGGGGTATTAGTGAGGCTCAAAGCATTGGAACCGAAGTTCTGCGCATCAAGGATCACGCTGCCGCCAATCGCGCTGTCAGTAATGACCGCATTGTTGACCAGAAGAGTCGGATCGGCTTCCAACGGGGTTTCGATCCCGTAATGACTGGTCAGAGAAACGTCGCCGTCGATTGCCGCCAGGTTGATCGCAACATCATTCAGGATTACGCCGGGATCAACATTCGAAATATAATTCGAGGTCAAATCGACATCGCCGGTTACATGGCTGAGCAGCGGAACATTGTAGTTCAATTCAACTACTCTGGTTGAATCCCAGACTACCGGGATGATCCGGCCGGAAATGCTCAGAGCATTCGCGATGTCCGCAATCATAGTAACCGAACCATCGACATCAGCGGTGTCAAAGGTCGCGCTGTTATTTTCAGTCGCGGTCAGATTTACATCGCCGGTGATTTGGTTCCAGGATGCGACACTGATAAGAGTTTCCAGACCAGGTATTCCACCATAAGTGGCATCATAGCCGTTGAAACCTTCACTTTCGATCACATTCAAGGTATTGTTGACATTCGCGGTCATGTCAATGCCATCACCGACCGTTCCGTACATAATAGTCGCGGTATTGCTGCCGGTGGCTGCATCCATTGAGACATTTCCGGTAATATCGCTGGTAACAACCGCGTCAAACTCGGTATCGTCGCCAAGCAACTGCATGGTGTTGTCAACTTCAGCGGTCATGATCAAGTCACCGCTAATAATGCTCGGATCAATTATGACGTTGTTGGAACCAGAGACTGAATCTGTCGTTACATCCCCGACAACCGTCGAATCAGTGATCGTCAGATCATTGTCAAGTTCTGCATTCAGTGCAACGTTACCGCCGACAGCCATTGTATCCAGCGCCGCGTTATTCGCGCCAAGCGTTGCGGTCAGGCTGACATTCGTAACTGAACCGTCAACCATCGTCGCGCTGTTGTCGCCTTCGCCTGAAGTCAAGATCGCATCGCCGCTGATAGCCGCGCCATCTGTATTCAGAGTATTATCCAGCAGTGCGCCCAACAGAACATCACCGGAGGCTGCCACATCATTCAGCGTCGCAGTGTTGTTACCAGCGGTCGCAGTCATGGCAAGCGCGTTGCCCAAACCATCGCCAAATGTGCCGTTTTCAATCGTCGCACTGTTATCGCCTTCGGTCGAAGTCAGGGTGACATTCCCGGTAACATCTGAACCATCAGCCGCCAGAGTATTGTCAAGCAGAGCAGTCATTGATACGACGCCGCCGACAGTTGAGTCATTGACCGTTGCGGTATTAGCGCCGTCAGCCGTATTCATCGTCAGGTTAACACCCAGATTACTGTCAGTGATCGTTACCGTGCTACTGCCGTCAGTCGTTGAGATACTGCCCTGAACGTCTGAACCGTTGCTGACGTTGATAACATTGTCACCATCGCTGCCGGTGACATTGCCGGTAACGGTTGTTGAGTCTATGTTGATCGTATCAGAACCGGCACCGCCGGAAACCGAACCATCAATGGTGCTGCCGGTAGCGCTAAGTGAATCATCGCCGTCGCCGCCGGTTACATTACCGGTCAGGTTGACGTTAGTCAGCGCAACAGTGTCAGCGCCGTCGCCGGTGCTGATCGAACCGCCGACATCACTGTCGGTTACAGTTACGCTGTCATCGCCGCCATCGGTTACAATTCCACCAGTTACGTCATTATTATTAAGGATAATTGTATCGACACTTTCACCAGTGTTAATGCTGGCGACAATACCATCAGTCAGACTGAGGTCAACCGTGCCTTCTCCGGTGATCGCAACCGCTCCAACGTCAGCTCCGGTAAGATCGATATCTACATCAACCATGCCGTCCGGCGTGGTGACGGTAATATCACCTCCGGTCATATCAGTGTCGGTCATGCTCAGGGTATTGTCGCCAACCGTGGTGTTTTGCGTGACATCGCCGCTAACTGTTCCGCCGACTATGGTTGCGGTGTTGTTGCCTTCGTCCGCTTCCATATCCACGTTCGTAACCGTTACATCAGTCAGGGCTACCTGGTTACTGCCGAAGTTAATCGCGTCTATCAGCAAATCGCCGCCAATCGCGCTGTCAGTAATGACCGCATTATTGACCAACAGTTCAGGATCTGCTTCAAGCGGGGTTTCGATGCCGTAATTACTGGTCAGAGCCACGTTGCCGGTGATATCTGCCAGGTTGATCGCCGCGTCATTCAGGATCACGCCGGGATCAACATTGGAAATATAATTGGAGGTCAATACGACGTCGCCGGTTACATGGCTGAGCAGCGGAACATTGTAGTTCAATTCTACTACTCTGGCCGAATCCCAGACTACCGGGATGATCCGGCCGGAAATGCTCAGAGCATTCGCGATGTCCGCAATCAAAGTAACCGAACCATCGACATCAGCGGTGTCAAAGGTCGCGCTGTTATTTTCAGTCGCGGTCAGATTTACGTCGCCGGTGATTTGGTTCCAGGATGCGACACTGATAAGAGTTTCCAGACCAGGGACTCCACCATAAGTGGCATTATAGCCGTTGAAACCTTCACTTTCGATCACATTCAAGGTGTTGTTGACATTCGCGGTCATGTCAATGCCATCACCGACCGTACCGTACATAATAGTCGCGGTATTGCTGCCGGTGGCTGCATCCATTGAGACATTTCCGGTAATATCGCTGGTAACAACCGCATCAAACTCGGTATCGTCGCCAAGCAACTGCATGGTGTTGTCAACTTCAGCGGTCATGATCAAGTCACCAGCAATCAAGCTCGGATCGATCAAGACGTTATTAGAACCAGAGACTGAATCTGTCGTTACATCCCCGACTACCGTCGAATCTGTGATCGTCAGATCATTGTCAAGCTCCGCAGTCAATAATACATTGCCATTAACCTCACTCAAAGCTATCGAAGCTGTATTCATACCGCTATCGGCATCCATAATGATATCGCCATCAATATAGCTTGGATCAGTTGATTCCCCGTCTATAACTCCCAGGATTGTCAAAGTGTTATCGAAGTATGAGAACATGTCGATTGCGGTACCCAAGCCGCTGCCAACTGAACTGGCCTCAACATAAACATCATTGTAACTTAAGCCGGAATTGGAAATCGTAATATCACCGCTGACATAAGAATCAATCAATGACAATTCATTGTTCACTTCGGCTTCCATATTAAGATTTCCACCCAGATCCGAGTTAAGGAATGAAACAATATTGCTTCCGTTAGTAACCTCCAGGTTCATATTGGAATCGAAGTCTGAGTTTGTTATCGTGACGATATTGCCTAAGTAACCAAAGAACTGGGACATGGTTGAGCCTTCGAGATTAACCATATCAAAGGTTACAGTATTGAAGCCTTCATTTGCATCCATCCAAATATCGCCATTGATATTAGTTTCAATAATATCATCTTCATCAGGATCATAAGCGCCCAGAACTGTCAGGTTATTGTCGAACCATCCCCACATATTGATAGCATAAATACCACCGTCTCCGACTTCACTCGGATCAATCAGCAGAGTGTTTGAACCGCTAAAGGAGTCCATATCAATATTGCCGCCAACCACTGAGTCAGTGATCGTTAATGAGTTATCATATTCAGCTTCCTGGGTAACATCGCCGGTAACTTCGACCATATCAAAAATGGCGCTGTTGGTGCCGTCACTTGCCCCCATATAGACATCACCGTCAATGATACTTTCGGTGACAGAACCGTCATCATCAATGCCGGAGACTTCAAGAATATTAGACGCTGTAGCCATCATGTCAATGCTTAAGCTGCTAAGCAGGGCATTGGCGGCCACTTGAAGAACGTTGGCTTCGGCCAGGATTGAAGAAGCGTCAACCGTCAGGCCAGTCATAGTAATATTGCCGGCCACGAGTTCAGCTTCACCCGGATCGATAGTAGCATTCACGCCAACCAGAATGGTATTGAACTGACCTGAAAGGTTAAGTTCATCCGTGTAAATACCGGCAGTAGTCAACAAGTAATCCTCAGGATCAACACCAAACGCATTGGTAGTGGCCGGACCGGTGATTTCAACGGTATTATTTATGCCGTACAATGAAATATCACCGTCAACATCATCATTATTGAGTCTGCCTGCGACGGTAATTGTATTGGTTTGAGCGTCATAAATTGAGTTAGTGTTCCAATCAAATACATAAAGTTCAAGACCGGTCACACCACCAAAAGCGGGATCAACCGAAGTCAGGTCATAAGATCCCCAGGAGTCGCCGCCATCCAACGCAATACCAAGTTCAAGGTTACTGCCGGCAACCAGACGGCCGTCATCGGCAATTGTAATAATATTGCTGCCGCCTTCGCCTTCAGCACTCTTTTCAGCCTGACTCATAATAAGGCCGGCGGTTACCGGAGCAACAAGCTCTCCAGGTATATACAAGGTGCCGCCGTCAATGTTCAGAGCATTATCATGAGCAAGCATCAGAACAGTATCAGCCATTGCATAGTTGAGGGTCGGATCTGCAGGATTGTACTGAGTGACCCAGCCACTGTCAACGGTAATAGTATTGCTGTCACCGGCCGCCATTTCAAGCGCGCCGGTAATAAATGAAGCATGGCCCAAAGTCAAAGTATTTGAACCGCCTTCAAGGAGAATACCATCCTGATCAACGATACCGGCAGTCATTGTAACGTCAGCAGAAGTAATTACATCGCCATTATCAGCAATTGCACCAACAACAGCCCGGACAACAGCATCAAGACCGTTTGTCGCGGTATTTTGAACGCTAACACCGGCAATATCAAGAGTATTAGAGGAGTCAGATCCCATGGAAACTCCGGTAATGACAGATGCGTCATAACCGGTTTCAGTTTCTGAATCATATTCCCCGGTAATAGCAAGACTGTTGGTGCCGTACGGCTGATCGGCCAACGCATCACCCATAACAACACTACCTTCGACGGTGCTGCCGAGAACTTGAACAACATCGTCACCGTCACCGGAGAGAATATCGCCTTGAACCGTACTCGGATCGATAATGATCGTGTCATTGCCACCATCGGTATCAATAGTACCGGTAACCGTTGAATCGGTGATCTTGATGTAATCATCGCTTTCACCAGTGGTGATATTATCGACGGTACTGTCGGTAATGAACATTTCAACTTCGCCGTCTCCAGCCACTGTAATATCAGTAAGGGTGGAGTCGATCAGATCGATCGTTACGTCATTCAAGCCGTTGACTGTAGAAATATCAAGATTGCTGCCATTATTAATAGTGGAGTTAATGATGTCAACCGTGTTATCACCATCAATCGTGGTAACAGAAACATCGCCCTCGATTTCTGAATCAATAATACCCAGAGTATTGTCAAGCAGAGCGCTGAGAGTGACATTACCGCCGACAGTTGAATCAGAAACGGTTGCAGTATTAGCACCGTCAGTCGTATTCATAATCAGATTATTGGCCAGAGCGCTGTCAGCAAGCAGAACGGAGCTGCTGCCGTCAGTAGTGGTAATGCTGCCCTGAATGTCAGAACTGTCGGTAACTTCGATAACATTATCGCCATCACCACCGGTAACATTTTGAGTAACAGTGCTTGAATCGATCAGAATTGTGTCATCGCCATCCGCGCCTGAAACACCACCGGTGACAGTGCTGCCGCTAATAGATATCTGGTCATCACCGCCGTCAGCAGTGACATTCCCGCTGGTGGTAGTTCCAATCAAGCTGATAACATCGTCGGCATCGCCGCCGGATACTGATGCCACGTTACTGTCGACGATAACAATATTATCTTCGCCGCCGTCAGTAGTGATATTTCCGGTTACATCGGAGCCTTCAATACTGACATCATCATTACCGTCACCTGCTGAAATCGGGCCGGAAACAGTGCTGGTCATGACGGAAATCGAATCATCGCCATCTTCGGTCAGGATACTGCCGACAGCAGCATTGACCAGAGCAACAGTGTCGCCGCCTTCCCCAGTATTGACCGCATCAACAACGGTGCCGCCGTCGATAGTAACGGAATCACCACCGCCACCGGTCAGGATAGAACCACCACCAAGACCGTCATCCACTGAACCGGTAACAAGAATGGTGTCAACCGAATCATTCGCTGAACCATCACCAATATCAATTGAAGTATCAATACCATCAACATTACCGCCGATTGTTACATCATTGGTTTCGTTTTTCTGGATCAGGTAACCTTCAATCCCTATTCCGTCGCTGTCATAGACGCCCCCGAACGAAACGATACCATTAATATCAGTTCCGGCGCCGGTAGTAAAGGAATTGTAGCCGCCATAAATTTCCGGCATGTCAAGAACACCGCCGGCGCCTTCAATGGCAACATCATTGGCAACCGCTTTCAGAACAATCGGGCCGCCGATTGACGTTGTCAGCAGATCATTGATGGTTAAAATATTGGCAGTGGAAATGTAGTCCTCGTACTGTACGCCCATGGTAATCTCATCGGCAACAGTAACATTGCTGTGCATAATCAAGGTATTGACAGCATCAGTCCCGCTAAGCAGGATGCTGCCGTTGACCGAAACTGTTGAAACGCCATTTTCAGTGACAATGCCACCGTCTTCCTCGGAAACCTGAACCCCGAGTTCGAAGTTGTTATCAATACCGGCAGGTGTACCATCCAGGTCGGTAGAAATCAATACATCACCGTCAATCTCAATGCTTACGTCATCATTCAAAGTAATGGTTGACTGTCTGCCGGCATCATAGCGAACGACGGCTTCAACAGTATTAGACTCACCGAAGATGTAAAGATCGCGGGAATAGATGCTTACAGCCCCGTCAACGACAATATCGCCCTCGCCCATAGCGATAAGCTCGTAGTTAAGTTCGAGAACGTTGGTGCTTGTGGCATTCATTTGGATCGGAGCATTGATCGTCATATTGATAGGGTCATTGAAATTCAGAATTGACTTCAGATCAAGCCCCGGAGCATATTCGCCATCCACATATCCCCAAATGCCAAAATCAACCATATTGTCAGCACCATCAAGATGCAGAGATCCGGCATTGATTGTATTGTCTATCGCGCCGACGTTCATTATCTGGTCGGGGCCAAGAACAAATTCAAAGATAGAAATCGTATTGGTCGCAGTCTCCGTGATATTGAAATCACCGAAAACCTGAATAAAGCTGTTCTGACCAATGAAAATATCATTAATTTCACCGGTTATATCAAGGTCGCCACCAACATAAACTGTGGTGTCGTTGCCAAAATATACGTAGTTCTCGCCGCCCCAGATGTTGGTATGATCACCAATGTCAACAGTTGCACCGTCATTGATAATGAAATCATTATCAGCGCTGGCGACATTCAATTTTCCTCCGACTTCAAAATAGTCATTGATATCCATGAAAGCGGAAGAATCGGGAGAAAATACAGAACTACCGACAAAGAAGTCGTAATCATTGCTTACAACAAAGTTTTCAATATAAATGTCGTTCTGGCCATCACCGATTTTGACCTCACCGTCGGCTATTGAATCAACGAAAGTAGCGGTATTGTTACCATCACCAAGGATAATTCCGCCGGCATCATAATCAGTCAGGGTAATAGTATTATCGCCATCACCCAAATTGATCGAGTCATTGAAGGTCGAACCGGATTCAAGAGTCAAAGTATCATTGCCGTCACCGGCAGTGATGTCGCCGCCGACTTCAGCGGTAGAGGACACGAACATAACATTGTCGCCATCACCCAGGTCAACCGCACCGGTAACAGAGTTGGAAACAATATTAACTGTATCGGCATCATTACCAAGAGATATGTCTCCAGTAATTGCATCCGTAACCAGCAGATTATCCGAACCATCGCCCGTGGTTACGTTACCAACGGTTGAATCCCTCAATTCGATATCAGCAACACTGTCACCGAGAGTAATGTCAGCAGTTGTAGACCCGATAACATTGAGATCGGCCGTACCATCGCCAAGAGTGACGTTATTGGTGGTGGAGCCTTCAATTGAAACAACCGCATCGCCGCTGCCTATGGTCAAGTCATTAGCGGTGGAAGCGAAAAGTTCAACATTGGCATTGCCGTCACCCAAAGTAACATCAGTAACTGAAGAGTTAGTCATGGCAACTGTTCCGTCTCCGTCACCCATAGTCAAGTTACCGGAGATGTTAGAATCAGTGAGAGTTGCAGTATTATTGCCATCACCAAGATCAACGCTGCCATCAATAAATGAAGCTGCATCCATAGTGAGGGTATCATCGCCGGTTCCAGCGGCAACATTACCATTGAGGACGGAAGCGTCATCCATGGTAAGAGAATTTGTACCTTCACCAAGATCGACATTACCGGTTACAACGGAACCTTCATTGATCACGACATCATCATTGCCGCCATTACCATAGATATCACCGTTAACAACAGTATTAGTAATAGTACCAACGTCGTCACCTTCACCAAGGATCAGATCGCCGTTGAGAGTTGCAGGAGAATCGATGATCGTAACAATGTCGTTGCCGCCCATCGCGTCAATTGTACCATTAATGGTGGAATCAAGGATGTAGGCAACATCGTCGCCGTCGCCCAGAGCAATCGCGCCTGTGGTGGATTCAGTGATATCGAGAGTGTCTGCATCGTCACCAAGAGCAATATCGCCCACCGTGGAATTATCAATTGTGACCGCGTCAGAACCATCACCAAGAGTCAAGTCACCAGTCGTCGAACCGGTAATATCAACTGTGGATTCACCGACGCCCTGAGAAACATTACCGGTCGTTGAATCGGTAATTTCAATTATCGCATCGCCATCGCCAAGCGCAATTTCACCGCTAATATCAGAATTATTAATTATAGCAGTGTTGTCGCCGTCGCCAGCGAGAACATCGCCGGTAACAGTAGAATCAGTAAGTTCAACCGTATTGTTGCCATCGCCAAGGTCAATAGTACCGGCGTCATAATCCGTCGCAGTCAGAGTATCATCACCAGCGCCGAGATCAATGATTCCATCGAAAGAAGACCCGGACGCGAGATCGACGGTGTCATTCCCTGAACCGGACAGGATATCACCGCTGACACCGGAAGTGGAATCTACCGTCAAAGTATTATCGCCATCACCCAACTGTACTTCGTTAACAGTTGAACCGTTCGCGACAGTTACAACATCAGAGCCATCGCCGAGGGTCAAGTCGTTAATATTGGAGTTATCGAGCGCAACAGAGTCATCACCACCGCCGAGGGTAACATTGGCAGCGTCTGAGTTGGTCAAGGTTACATCAGTTTCGCCTTCACCGGCAGTCAGGTTATCAATAGTTGAATCAGTCAGCGAAACGGTGGAATTGCCGTCGCCAAGAAGAACATCTTCCGTTTCGGAATTAACCAAAGTAACTGAAGCATCGCCGTTGCCAATAGTCAAATCATCATTGATTGTTGAATCCGAGAGCAGGACAGTGTTGTCGCCGTCGCCAAGGGTAACCGCGCCGGCGTCATATCCGTTCAGATCGACATTATTATCGCCGTCACCAAGATTTACCGTACCGGTAAACGCAGTATTGTCCATGGTCAGAGAATCGTTGCCGGAACCGGCCGTGATATCGCCGCTAATGGCGGAAGTATCGTCTGTTGTCAGAGAATTGTCACCATCGCCAAGCATCACATCGTCAACAGAAGAACCGTCAAGAATTGTCACAGCATCGGCACCAGGGCCAAGCATCAGGTCATCGGCACTGGAACCACTGAGAGCAATAGTAGTATCGCCGGAGCCGTGGTTCAAATCACCAATCGAAGAGTCGGTAAGCGTAACGGTCGCCGGACCGTCGCCGATAGTCACATCATCAGTAGTCGAATCAGTGAGGGAAACAGTCGCTTCGCCATCACCAATAATCAACTCTTCAGCTACAGTATTATCGAGAGTAACAGAATTATCACCATCGCCGATAGTAACATCGCCATCAACCAGCGAATCGGTCAGGATGGCCGTATTGTCGCCGTTCCCCAAAGTAATCGGACCGGCATCATAATCAATCAGGTCAACCGTGTTGTTGCCATCACCAAGGTCGATTTCCCCGGTAAAATCGGTACCGTCCATAATAACAGTATCATTACCTGAACCAGTCAGAATATCACCTTCAAGTTTGGAGTCAGAATCTGCGATCAAAGTGTTATCGCCTTCGCCCCAGGTAACTTCTTCTATTTCAGTTCCTGCAAGGGTAAGAGAATCGCTGCCATCGCCGAACAGGACATCACCGGCAACCGTTGAATCGGTTAGTTCGACGGTATTATCACCTTCGCCAAGTACCATGTCGCCACCGATATAAGCGCCGTCAGTCATAACTGTATCGTTACCATCGCCCATTTCAATCGGATCGACCGCCTGATTAACGGCGGAATTCACATAAGTACCGTTAAGAATAAGGGTATTATCGCCTTCACCGGCATTTATCTGACCGTTAATCAAAGCCATTCCGACGGTAATGGTGTCATCTCCGCCCAGAGTTTTGATCGCTGCATAGTCATAAAGGAATGTATCGCCGTTGATAGAGGATCCGTCGCTGACAACGACTTCATTATCATTATCATCCAGAACAAGTCCGCCCCAAATGACCGAGTCTTCGACCACGTAGACATTTTCCCAGGTAAGATTCATAGCGTCTCCCTGGGCAAACTCGTTGTTGGGCAGATTAAAAGTGCCGTTCCAGTCATTGATATAGACCCAGCTGCCGATAGCAAGCTGTGAATTCTGGCCAAATTTAGTTTCATCAACAATATTCATGGCCGCATTCGGGTCATTACTGATAAAGCCGTCAATCGCAACCAGGACATCATCGGCAATTACCAGACCGAGAGTTGCACCGACATTAAAGTTGAGCTGCTGCCAGTCAAACCAGGTATCGCCGTTCAGGATAAATTCGTTATCGCCGGTAAGGGTGATATCACCGGTAAACCGACCACTGAGCAGAGAGTCGAAATCAGCAAAATTGACCACATTGTCAGTAAACTCGATATCCGCATTAACGGTTCCGAGAATAACGATATTTGTCGCTCCGAACAGGGCAAAATCCGTGTCTTGAGTAATATTGCCGACAGTAAGTCTATCCACGCTCGGATCGACCTCAAGCAACTTGGCATCAGTACCAAGGGTGAACATATCTGCATCAGTGCTGAAAATAGTAACAAGGATGTCGTCAGCCAGGATAATCTGATCAGTAGAAATAACCAAAGTCGGATTAAAGAAATCATAGTTGAAAGTAACGCTGTCTTCGGCATTGAGTTCGTCTCCGGTGAATGAAGCGTCAGCAGAGTCAAAAAGCACATTTTCAGCATTAAGAATTGCATTATCAAGAGTACCGGTAAGGGTCACGTCGCCATCGACGTTGACAGTTTCAGTAGATCCGAAGCTAACTGTACCGGAAATATCGGCATCGCCGCCAACTTCCAGAGTCCCGTCGGTAACCGTACCGGAAATATCGGCATCGCCGCCGATCATCAGATCGGTATCGGAAACATCGCCGCTGATATCGGCATCACCGTCAAGCTCAAGAATGCTATCAGTAACCGTACCGGAAATATCAGCATCATCGGCTTCCACCATTGAACCTGAAAGGGTGCCGCCAACTTCAAGGTCACGGCTCAACGTCATTTCAGTATCTTCAACCGTACCTTCAATGACCGCACCAACGGCTGAAACAATACCGCCCGAAAGGGTTCCATTAACTTCAAGGTCACCAATTAAATTAACTTCACTGTCAATGACTTCACCGTTAACTTCAGCATCATCCGCGACAAGATTGCTTTCAGAAACCGAACCGTCAATCACCGCATCACCAGTTACATACATGGAACTGTCAAAGACATTCGCCCCTTCTTCCACATTCAAATCACCGTTAACGGCCAATTCAGAGGATTCAACCCCATTGGTATATGCGTCATAATAAGCGGAAATCTGGCTGGGCACATTTTCCGGAGCCGCCAGCACATAAAGGTCGCCACCGGAACTGTACCGACCGATATAATTCTGAATAAAATCTGCACCGTTAGTAGCAACTACAGCATTCTGGCTGAGGTAAACACCTTCATTCTCACTGACCGCAAGGAAACGTCCGAGAGAAACACCTTCAAGTTCGACCATTGAACCATTAGACACCACCAGGACATTATTCGTGCTGCCAAGGTTCAGGAAGTCACCATTCAGGTTAAGAGAAGCATCGGCAACAATCACATTTTCGCCCTGATTGGCAATAAGGTTGCCGCCGTATTCTGCCCGCAGAACCAGCAAGTCATTACCAGCTCCCAGGTCAATATCTCCAGCTATGTCTGCGGCCAAAGTCATCTGGTCATCGCCATCACCGAGGCTGACGCCGCCTTCGACGATCGCGCCTTCCCCAATCAACAGGGTGTCGTCATTGCCGCCAAGGGCGATTGAACGAACATGCGCGCCGGTCAGGAAAGTTACATTATCCTGGGAAGCGCCAAGTGTGAGGTTGCGAGTCTGTCCATCCTCGTCCATGATCCCGAGGTTGCCTTCAACAACAATATTATTGGTTGTGGTTTCATCACCGCTGTCAATATTGGAAAACGCGCCGCCGTTGATATTGATATTGTTGATGGTGTTCTGTCCAAGCTTGATGATCCCGGTCAGAATAGCACCATTCTGGACATCGAGGGTATTGGTGTTGACGACAATGGTTTGATCTTCGAGAACTTCTCCGTCTCCAAGCATAATGTCAGAAGTTACATAGGCATCTTCATTAATGATAACCCGGTCATTACCGGTGCACATATTGATATAGCCGTTAATCTGGGCGCCTTTCTGAATGTACAGAACGTCATCACCGGGGCAAGCAATGATATTACCATTGATGATCGATCCGGTCTGGACATTGATTTGGTCATTGCCGGTATTTGTATTAACGTTACCGTTAATGATAGCGCCGGCCTGGATATTCAGAACATCGTTACCGCCGCCGGTGTCGATACCGGCTGAAAGGTTCCCACCGGCGATGATACTGGTTTCTTCATCCGCATCGGTAAGAACAACTTTATCTTCCTCGGTTCCGTCAATGACGATATCGACTCCGAGATAAGCGATAGCAACGGAACCGCCCTGTTTCTTATCCCAGGTATATATAATAGTATAGGAAGCGTCGCTGACCTGATCTCCGTTTTCATCCATAACAACAATAGTATTTTTGTCGAAATCGTCAGCATCTTTGAAGAATTTACTGGTAATAAGAGTAACTTGGCCACCGCTTGACTGTAAAAGGTTTGAGGTAATTGAGTCAATCGTGATAACGACATTTTTAAAGGCTGCATGGTTCTTATTCAGAATCAGCATAGCATCGGTATTTTCCAAAGTGTCGTCGGTAATGACAAATTCATAGGTGGCACCTGACAAGCTCTTGTCCAGTCCTTTGCCCATGGTAACACTGGCAGTGCCTGAAAATTGAACAAGGGTAAAATCTTTGATTGAACCGTTGAATGCACCGGAATATTCACTGAAATAAAGATTACGGGCACCCTCAACTGAGGCGTTTTTACCTTTGCCGCCGCCATAGATGCTTCCAGTGAAATTAAGCAGCGCGGCATCAGAGGACAGGGTGATATTGGTATCGCCCATAACCGTAGAGGAATTACCGCCGCCGTAAATCTTGGAAATACGGTTCAAGTCGGTGGTGCTGCCGGTAATTGTGATATTGGTATTGCCGGCAACGATTGAGCCGACATCGCCGCCGCCGTAAATTGTGGAAACCCGGCCGCCAACGTAAGTAAGATTGGTATCGCCGGTAACTGTCGAGCCATAACCGCCGCCGCCGCCATAAATGGTAGTAAAGCGACCGCTGACCAGAGTGATGTCCGTATCGCCTTCAAATACGGCAAATTGACCGTCAATATATTTTTTGGCAACTTTCGGTTTCGCGGGGTCATTATTCGAAGAAACCAGTGAACCGCCGTATACTGATTTTACAATCAGTTTTGAAATGGTAATACTGCTGCCGCCATAGACATTTTCGTTAACGCCGGCTGCAACAACTCCGAGAGCGGCTTTGAATCCAGAACCTTCAAGGTCGAGGTCCGGAACCGGGACACTGATATTAGTGGAGCCTGTATAGACAACTATCCGTCCTGCCGCTTCAGCGTAAATAAGTGATTGATCAATGGCGGGTAAATCCTCTACAAAGACTGGATTCACGGTGTTTTTTGTGATGATCGTTGTCATGATACATACTCCTTATTAGGTTAATTATTTAAATTGCTATAAATTGAATTTTTGATTTAAGACACAGGTCATTCTACCGACACTCAGATGTTCGCGCCTTGTTCGCGAGTTGTGCTGAAGTCTCGGGGATGGTACCTGCAATCCGTTATTAATTTCATACGAAATGCCATATATAGTAATACTGAAAGATGGCGCGCGTTGAGCATCAAATGCCCAAACACGGTCTTCCAGAGTATCTATCCTGAAGTACAATTGATTGCCGAAAGAATTCTCACATTTATGCAGCAGAGAAATCGAGTCAGAAACGACTTTTGAAATGTGAGCTTTGATGGAAATTGCTGTTTTTTGCGCCAGGCTGGAATTAACAACGCAGGCATCAGCGGATGTTTCGCACTGACAGGAGAGTGCATCGAATAAGTTGAATGGACTGGAGAGAAAGGGTTGTATAAATGAGGATTTAATCGGGGATAAGGAAATAGCTGAATAGCATTTTGCAACCGACATTATGCTTTTGTCAAATGAATCCCCGGTATGAATAAAACCGTTGGAAATTGCAAGTGTATGTCGGCTAAAGATATTCATCCTGTTCTCCTATATAGTTCCACCTGCTGAGGTTTCATTGAGAACAGGAAAGATAATAAAATTCGAAATAAGTTCAATATAACAGAACACGGATCTATTAGCCGCTGCTAAAGCAACCGCACCCATGTAAAAAGCAGAATAATAGAATTTATTCCCACCGGCGACATTTCGAGATGACTCAATGCCGTCAGCAAAAAACTCTATGAGCTCCATAAAAACATCCTTAGTTCCTTTTCAAAAGCTTAAAACCCCCTTCAATGCAATAATACATCGAACTGGATTTTCAGCTAGTGACCCTTACCACTCATTTATTTCAATAACTTTTCCCAGGAAAATTATTTTTTCTAAACAATTCTCACTAAAAGTTATTTCCCTTTATTAATAGATTAATATCCCAAAAATATAAATCAAGTGTGCTTTCGGGAAAAAGCATTAAATTTTTGTTAAAAAAAGTATTTTTAAGTAAAATCTATTAGTAAAAACTATTTTTCAATAAAATTTATGCAGTGAAATGAGCTCTTTTTTCAAGAATAAAGTCCTCATAGCATCTGTGAAACCTTGATTCATTAAAAATCAAAACCATATTTTCACACTTAAACAATGAAGTAATACCTGAGAATATCTATGTTAGGCATCCCAGGGTCCCATGCAGGACAAGCTAATGTTTTATCAGCAAGGAAGCCAATTCAACGACACGCCTGTATTTTGCGACATTATTAATGGCAATGCAAAAAAAATAAAAGAATATACAAAACATTAGCTATAGTCGCCAAACACCTTATATTAAAACAAATAACCATATCCATAAAAATATTCATCAAACCATAGATTCAATAAGTAAACCTATTTTACCAATTAAAGTAACTACTAGCAAAATGCATAAACCGGATTTATCTCACAACTACTTTCCATAATGCATTTTAGACCACTATTTAACAAGATAGTAACTGAAATAAAACAGAATAATAATAATATAAATTCGGGCATACTGTTGTTTTTTTAACATATTCAATGTATTTTAAAAGATACAGGATGAATAATCAGGGCGGATCAGATGGAAAACAGTACATTAAACAGAACGATACCCGACGAATACCTCAAACAATGGCAACGCACGGTTGACTTAATGGCCAGACTGTTTGAGGTTCCGGCAGGCCTGATCATGAGACTGCTGCCGTCGGAGCTTGAAGTTATGGTTGCCAGCAATACAACCGGCAACCCGTATGAACATAAGGAAAGAGCCAAATTAAATACCGGACTCTATTGCGAAACTGTAATAAAAACAAAAAATCAGCTTCAAGTTCCAAACGCACTTGAAGATCCGCTTTGGATGAATAATCCGGACATTTGCCTGGGAATGATCTCATACGTCGGTGTTCCGCTAATTTGGCCGGACGGTGAAACTTTTGGAACTATTTGTGTCCTCGATCGTAAACCCCGACAGTTTTCCCAAACATACCTGAGCCTTTTATGGCAATTTAAGGATATGATTGAAGCTGACCTGAAACTCATCCTGAACAATCAGAACTTAACTGAGGAAATCGGGAAACGGATAACCATTGAAAATGAACTGCAAAAACTGAACGAACAACTGGAAATGCGGCTTGAAGAACTGGAATCTTTCAGCTATACGGTTTCACACGACCTGCGATCCCCCTTGAATCATATTGTCGCCTATGCGGACTTACTGATATTGAGTCATGAAAATCTTGATGAAAAAATTTTTAATTCTCTCGAAGAAATAAAAAGCGAATGTTTCAAAGCCTCTGACATGATTGCCGCGATCCTGAAACTATCACATATATCCAAATCGGAACTGATGATCAACCCCGTCAATTTGAGTTTCATCGCCGAAAATATTCTGGATTCTCTACAAAAAGCACAACCTTCCCGGAATGTTCAAATCGATATTCAGCCAGACATAGTCGTCACTGGCGATCACGATCTCCTGTTGGACTTAATGGAAAATCTGCTTGGTAATGCCTGGAAATACACGGAAAAAACTCCGGGCGCGAAAATCGAATTTTATTCCGCAAAAGATATCGAAACAGGAGAAGTTCTATATTGTGTTAAAGATAATGGAATCGGTTTCGATATGCAACATGCCGGCAAACTTTTTCAACCTTTTGCGCGACTGCATAAAACCGGGGAATTCAAAGGAACCGGCATCGGCCTGGCAACCGCAAAACGAATAATCAAATGTCATCGCGGCCGCATAAAAGCCGAGTCGGCTATCGGCAAAGGAGCATTATTCACCTTCACTCTAGGGATATAATTAACAATAGTAGGCATTTCCAACTCGGGAAGAGCCAGAACATTAGATTGCCCCCTCTAACGGATGAATTAGCAATAAACATTGCAGCTTGGAATTGGCTAAAATGCTATTGGCTAATACTAATTTGAATATTGGAGAGATAGCAAAAGCGTGCGTTTTTGGTTCTTCGACGGTTTATGACATAAGTGAGGAGAAAATCAGTAAAACTGCAGTGACTGATTAGCAAAAGACCGACATTACTAAAAAATGGAACTTACGGTACGAAAGAAATAAAATGGGGTGGATGAGGGGATTCGAACCCCCGACCTCCTGGGCCACAACCAGGCGCTCTAACCAACTGAGCTACAACCACCATGAGTTTCAAGAGCGTTTACTATACTATATTTTCATTTAAATGCAAATTGATTCAGGCTTAATTTTCAGATTTTTTCATAAAAATACTTTCTCTCTAAAAAAGCGCCGGAATCAAGCCAAAAAGCACAATTTTACCACCATTAGCATCAAATTAAATCATTTTGAGCAAAAAACAATTTGCATCATTCAGCAAGTATTATATATTCATTACCAATTAAGTTTTTGATCATAATTATCTATAACAAGATAACCGCAGTATTTGAACATAAATCGAAGTCGGTAATGTTATAGAAAAATAAGCTTGACCGCTTATCAATTGCTTTTTATTCCGACTTAATCAACCAATCCAACTATGGAGAAAGTAAAATGGCAAAAGTTGCATTTATCGGAGCCGGCAGTTTCGGTTTCACCCGCGGTCTGGTCAGTGACCTGGTGACCTTTGATCTTTTGAAAGACGCCGAACTCTGCTTGATGGACATCAATGAAGAACGTCTGGAAATGGCGCGTCAGAGCTGCCAGAAAATTCTGGATATCGGCGGATACTCGGCGAAACTCACCACCACAATGGATCGTCGCAAAGCACTTGACGGTGCCGATGGTGTTATTACCACTATCCTGGCCGGCGATGTTGATGTCTGGCAGCACGATATTCTTATTCCGAAAAAATACGGGGTTGACATCAATGTCGGCGACACCCGCGGTCCGGCCGGAGTGTTCCGGATGCTGCGCACCCTGCCGGTAATGCTGGATATTTGCAAAGATATCAATGAGCTTTGCCCCAAGAGCATTTACTTGAACTACACCAATCCGATGGCAATGCTCTGCCACGGCATGCAAAAGATGTATCCAAATCTGGCGATATCCGGTCTTTGTCACAGCGTTCAGGGCACCAGCAAAATGCTGGCAAAATGGGCCGGAGTGGAATATGAAGACGTCGATTATTTCTGTGCCGGCATCAATCACCTGGCATTCTTTCTTGATTTCAAAAG
This sequence comes from Victivallales bacterium, assembly GCA_963678305.2. Lineage (GTDB taxonomy): Bacteria > Verrucomicrobiota > Lentisphaeria > Victivallales > Victivallaceae. The sequence goes on along the minus strand of CAXXVV010000006.1, from coordinate 86,599 downwards.
CAAAGGCGAGGATCTTTATCCGAAACTTCGTGAAGCAATGAAAAATAAAGAAGTTTACGACGAAGAACATGTTCGCAACGAAATGTTCATGGCTCTGGATTATTATGTTACCGAATCCAGCGGACACAATTCAGAATACAACTGGTGGTTCCGTAAACGCGAAGACCTGATCGAGAAATACTGCAAAGACGGCACCGGCTGGAATCCCGGCGAACACGCTTATATCCTGAAACATTACCGCAGCCGCAAGGAAACCTGGAAGAACGACTTTACCGAGTGGATGGAAAAAATGGACAACGACGCAGAACATCGTGACAGCGTAATGAAACGCGGTCATGAGTATGCCGCGTCAATTATCAACGCCTGGCTCGGCGGCGACATGTTCGAATTCAACGGCAACGTTCAGAACAAAGGGATAATTACCAATATCACCCAGGACATCTGTGTTGAAGTCCCGGTCATCTGCTCCCGCAACAAACTCCAGACGGTAAAAGTCGGCGACCTGCCTCCGCAACTGGCGGCTATCGTCGGATTCAGCGCCCAGCTTGAATCCATGGCGGTCGAAGGTTCACTCACTGGAGACGCCAGAAAAATCTATCAGTCAATCGCCTATGATCCATTAACCGCCTCAGTCCTGTCTCTGGCGGAAATTAAAGACATGGTCAAAGAAATGTTTGAGCAGAACCGTGAATATCTGCCGCAGTTCAAGTCAATCGACTTCTGATTGAGGCCAGATACCCTGCCTTAATACCATTCAAAAACACTGTCGGGAATTACTCCCGGCAGTGTTTTTTTTATTTTTTGCTTGCAAAAACAGGTAAGGGAACGTATAATACAGACTTTGTTAAGTCATTTTATCAAGTACCAAGGAAAGTGTATGAATCTCACAAGTATTGACTGGGGAATCGTTATCGGGATGGTGGTGTTTATCGGCATCATCGGATTTGTAACAAGAAGTTTAACCAAGAGCGTGTCAGACTTTCTGGCGGCAAATCGTTGCGCCGGACGCTATCTTATGAGCGTGTCTCAAGGGATGGCCGGACTCGGTGCGATCAGTATTGTCGCTATTTATGAAAAGTATTATAACGCCGGTTTTCCTGCTCAATGGTGGACCTGGATGGTGGCGCCGCTGGGCATTATCATCAGTCTGTCCGGCTGGGTTTTATACCGTTACCGGGAGTCAAAAGTTCTGACCATGGCGGAACTTTTTGAACGTCGATACAGCCGCAAATTCCGAATTTTCACCGGCATTCTGGCCTGGGTTTCAGGTGTTCTCAATTACGGGATATTTCCCGGAGTCACCGCCCGTTTCATGATTACTTTCTGCGGTTTTCCTAAAGACTGGCAGATTACTGAAAGCTTCTCTATTCCAACCTTACTGCCAATGATGTTCATCATGCTGTCTGTTGCGCTTTTCCTGACTTTCTGCGGCGGCCAGATCGCAGTGATGATCACTGACTTTTTCCAGGGGCAGATTGTTATTATAACCTTTACCGTCATGGTTATCCTGCTGCTCTATCGTTTCGGATGGGACAATATAGTTACAGTTCTAAAAACCGCACCGTCCGGACAGTCTATGCTCAATCCGTTTGATCAGACTATCGGCAAAATCAAAGGGTTCGATATTACGTTCTTCCTGATTATGGCCTTTATTCGTATTTACAACTGCCGGGCCTGGCAGGGCAGTCAGGGTTACAACTGCGCCGCGAAAAGCGCGCACGAAGCCAGAATGTCGGCGATTATCGGCGAATGGCGCAACCAGGTAACCCTGCTCTCCTCTCTACTGGTTCCGATTTGCGCCTGGGTTATGATGAAAGGAGCCTTATACGCGGCTGAAGCACAGAAAATAACCCAATCTCTGGCGGTTTACGATAATCCGCAGATCCGCGAACAAATGACCGTGCCCACCGCGTTAACCCACATGCTGCCGGTCGGTATGATGGGGATGTTCGCCGTCTGTATTATCGCTGCGGCAGTCTCGACCGATGACACTTATCTGCACTCCTGGGGCAGTATTTTTATCCAGGACGTTATCATGCCGTTCCGCAAAAAACCATTCGGCCCCAAGACCCACATCTGGCTCCTGCGTTTGTCGATAATGTTCGTTGCCACTTTCGCTTTCTTCTGGAGCTGGCTGTTCCCGATAGGCGACTATATTTACATGTATTTCAGTCTGACCGGAGCCATTTACCTTGGCGGGGTTGGGTCGGTCATCATCGGCGGTCTTTATACCCGATGGGGAACGACCGCCGGCGCCTGGGCCGGGATGATTACCGGCGGCGTCCTTGCCACTACCGGCGCCATCGTCAAAAACCTTTGGAGATTTTTCCCGTACCTGGTTGAACATATCGGCCCCAAATGCCCTTTCAACGGCATGCACCTGACTTTAGTGGCCGGACTCTGTGCAATATTCGCTTATGTGGTTGTTTCTTTGCTAACCTGCAAGCAGCCTTTCGATCTGGATAAGCTGTTACATCGCAAAGAAAAAACCGAAGAAGAGAAAAAACGGAAAAAGACTTTCAAACAGCTTATCGGCATCACTGACGAATTCACCTCTTTCGATAAATTTATCTATTATTTCAAGATCGGCTGGAGCTTTTTCTGGGTATTCGCCTTTATTGTCGGAACAATCTGGGGCGTTCTCGGCATGGAAGGCATTGTTCCCGCGACTACCGATGACGGCTGGGCCAAATGGTGGTTCTTCATGATCATGGTATCTCTGACCGTCGGTATCATCTCGGTTATCTGGTTCCTGTGGGGGGGCTATCACGACTTGAAAGACCTGATTAGAATCCTTCGCCAGGACGATCGAGACCAGACCGACGATGGTTGGGTTGAAGAAGACGGACCTGAGAGAATTGAAGAGGTCATTGAAGAAGAAATGCAGTTACCTGAAGAAGACTTCCAGGGTAATGTTGCGTCGGAAGAAAACAGCAAAAAAATATAATTCTTGATTTTATATAAGACTCTATACCCCGGGTTTTCCCGGGGTATTTTTTTGTCTCTTTTCCAATCCACCCACAAATTTTTCGTAAACGCGCCTGTCGGCCCCAAGGCATAATCACTACACGCAATCATATATTATATAACGAATTATGTCATTTTATAAAACTACATGATAATATAATATGATTTTAAAAATTCCACATTAAACCCAACTTTTTATTTGACAAAAAACATATTTAACTGTATATTCGCTTTCATATAAGAAACAAGGAATCATATATGGAACAAAATTATCAAGGAACCGCTCCTGCGCTTGAACGCGGTTTACAGCTGATTGAACTTATTTCATGCTACGATAATCCACTGAGTTTCACCGAGCTTGAAAAGTTGACCGACATTCCCAAGGCGACTCTCAACCGCTTGCTGAAAGTACTGTGCGGGATGAACTATCTTAAAAAAACACCGGAAGGTAAATACACCCCCGGCAGCCGTTGCGGCATAGTCGGAGTTCCGAATGATATTGAAACCGCCATGCAGAAATATGGACAGGATATCGTTCGACAGGTCTGCAAGCTGACCAATAATACCTGTATTCTCTTTTTCTGGAACGGCAAACAAACCCGCGTTAAAGCCAAGGAAATGCATGAGATGTCATTAAGTATGCAGCCGATCGATAATGTCTCGGCCGATTACCGGAAAACCCCGTGGGGCTGGCTGTTCCTTTCGTGCCAGGAACTTTCTCCAGAGATAAAAGTCGATCGCGAAGCATTCCGTCGCCAATATGAATTCTACCTCGAACATGACTTCATGCTTGACCGGCAGGAACACTCAGTCCGACTGGCCGCAGCCGTCACCGCCGGGAATAAAACGGTCGGTGCCCTGGGGTTGGGAATCAGCATCTCTAACCCGGAAACAGAATTAATTATAAAATACGGTAATATTCTGAAAGAGTATGCCGGAAAATTATCAAAGCAACTTTCACCAAACTAAAGGATCAGAAGATGAAAAAACGTCCAAACGTACTTTGGCTGATGACCGACCAGCACAATGCCCGATGCGCCGGATACATGGGACACCCCGATGTAAAAACCCCGAATCTCGACAAGATCGCCGCCAACGGCGTCAATTTCGTCAACGGTTTTGCCAACAACCCTATTTGTTCGCCGTCACGCATTTGTTATATGACCGGGCGTTACATGCACAGTCACCGCATGTTTGGTAACAACCACGCTGAATTCCCGCATCCCAACCCTGATACTATGGCCTGTCGTTTCCGGCGTCAGGGCTATCAGACCGGATTGTTCGGCAAGGCTCATATGATCCGCCGCTGGGATGAAGACGGCTTCGAACGTATCCGTTATACCGACTTGTGTGACTCGAAACGCAACGACCCGCGCACTACGCACTATTTCCAATATCTGGTTGATAACGGCATCGGTCATCTGTATGAAGAAGGTTCTCCACGAGAGGAAACTATGTTCACAATGGACGGCTCCGCGCCTTCAAGATTGCCTTATGAGCATTCGATCGAACATTTTACCGGCAATGAGACCATGAAAATTTCTCGAGGAACGTGATGAATCGCGCCCGTTTTATATCCACATGAGTTTCCAGCGTCCGCACGCCCCCATCGCACCGGCAGCCGAATACTATGATCTGTATGATCCGGATAAATTAACACTGCCGGACAGTTCGGTGGATTTTCTGGAGCACAAATTCTCGTCAAAATCCCCAGTAATCCGTGACCGCGTCAAAGACGGCTGCGAATATCCGATGGCCTCTGACGAAAAACGCCTGCGGCGTTGTCTGGCCAGCTATTACGCTTTGATCAGCTGCATCGATATGGAGATCGGCAGGATCCTTGACTATCTGGAAGAAGTCGGCGAACTGGACAACACCATTATTTTCTATACCGCCGACCACGGCGATTTCGCCGGTGAACACGGCCTGTTCCATAAAAACCTCGGACTTTATGATTCAATTCATCGCACTCCGTACCTCTTAAGCTATCCCGGCGGACCGAAAGGTCTGATCCCGGAAGCCTTCGCTGAATCGGTAGACCTCTATCCGACTCTATGCGAACTGTGCGATGTCCCTGCCCCGGACTGCCTCGACGGTGAATCACTGATTCCTGTTATCAACGGCACAGCCCCCGGTAAGAATGAGGCATATTGCGAATGGGTATGGTTCAACCCGGATACCAAAATTTCCGCGGTATGTGATAAGAATTACCGCATGATGTACTTCGGAGTTCTCGGTTACGGCGAATTCTACGATCTGCAGAAAGACCCGGGCGAAATCAATAATCTGTGGGACGACCCGGAATATGCCGCGCCAAAAATGGCAATGCTCCAGAAGCTGCTGACTTTCACTCTGCAATATGAAACTGTGACCGACGTTCATTTCGACAGAATAGAAGAAGAAAACAGTTGTAACACTCCGTCACGGCTGATGCATAAGTATCGTCGCCGCTGGCATGAAGTCAAAGAAATGTGTCCCGGCCTGCAGGACGATTGAGGCAAATCTTAGCTTCAAACCCAACTTCAACCTTGTCGTATCCCGGTTTCAGTGTATATTAACTTATTGTAATACCGGATACGGACAGGTTGAAAGCAAGTGCAAATATCAAAAAACATCACAATCCCCGATGAGGAACTGAACGAGGAATTTTTCCTCGCGTCAGGTCCGGGGGGGCAAAACGTCAATAAAGTAACCAGTGCGGTCCGTCTCAGATTCAACGTGCTTGAGACGACCTCACTGCCCCCGGACGTCAAAATGCGGCTGCTGGAAAAAGTCAGAAGCCGCCTGACGTCAAATGGGGAACTTATCATCGAAGCTCAACGTCATCGCACCCAACTCAAAAATCGCGACGACGCGGCGGAGCGCCTGGCCGAAATTATCCGCAGCGCGCTGCATGCCCCCAAAAAACGCCGCCCTACTAAACCGACCAAAGCTTCAGTAAAACGCCGTATTGATAACAAAAAACAACGGTCAAACACCAAAAAACTGCGCGGCAAGATCAATCTTGATTAAAAAATACCGGTCATTCATTTCCCTATATGTAAACTGCTCTATGTTTTATAACAGTTATCCCTTTTCAAGAGACTGACACCTATTGACAGTTGCTTGATTATCCATTATAATCGCATAGAGCAATGGTATAACAGTTAAAGGAAAATCGCATGACAGTCCAGAGAAAATTTGTCTATGAACACATCAGGGATGAGCTTATAGACATGATCAATCGCGACAAATACCAGATTGGCGACAAATTGCCTTCGGAACGAGCTTTGGCCGCCCAGTTCACGTCAAATTACCATACGGTAAGGAAAGCTTTACGGGAATTGTCCAAAGCGGGAATCATCGAAAAATTTCCGGCCCGCGGATCTTTCGTCAAACGAGTCCCCAAATATATGATCAAAATTGACGGGCGATTCAAACTGCTACCGGAAAATCATAATGGAATAGGAGTTATCTACCAGAAGAAAAGTAGTCATTTTAATGCTGATTTGATTTACTGTTTGAGCAAAGAAGCTGAAAAGCAGGGATTTTTTCTGATTACCCGTGAAATTGACAAATTCGATAATAAAGCTGTGTCAATCAGCCGGCAACTGCTGTATCAGGGCTGTTTTGCAATCCTGCTTCTGCCTAACCGGCAGATTTCCTCAGATTATGATGTTTCGGAGTTCACCCATAGAAGCGTCCTGCCGACAATCCTGCCGACGCCTTATTCCGGCGCGCCTGAATCCTGTATTCGCTCCAATAAAACCTATGTTTCATACACTGAGCGGAAAGTATTCTTTATCGGCGAATACCTTTTAAAGTGCGGCTATCAGCGAATCGGATTTCTGGGCCCGGCAATCAGAGACGAGATAGAGGAAACCTTGTTCTATTTCGCTAAGTTCGGGTGCAATTTTAATAATGAAACATTGACCGCCATTCTTGACGGGACTCCGGAGATGTTTGATAAAATTGCCGACGACTGGAAACCTCACGCCGGAAAATTAGGCGTTATCTGCTATGACGACGAATACGCTTTTAAAATTATCAACGCCCTGCAGCGGCAAAACGTGCGGGTACCGGAAGATATTGGCGTGGTCGGTTGCAATAACGCTGAAGTCAGCAAAATGTCCAATCCGGCAATATCCACCATGCTGTTTCCTTACATATTTCTGTCAGACCGGATTATTGAATTCGCAATGTCTTTACGTTCCGGGGTTCCCAAAAGGTGTATAGATGATCTGCAAACAGACTTTATCATTCGGGAATCATGCGGTGCCCGGTTGCGGCTCGGAGACCAATTTTCAACAAAGATGCAAAGCTTAAAAGATAATTACCCTGAATTCAATTTTAAGATAGAAAGGAAATGACCATGTCAACCCGGAAAAACTTCACCCTGATTGAACTTCTTGTCGTGATCGCGATCATCGCAATCCTCGCGTCTATGCTGCTTCCGGCCTTGAATAAAGCGCGAGACAAAGCAAAACAGGCAAATTGCAGCGGCAACTTGAAACAAATAGGACTGGCGAACGCGCTTTATCGGGGAGATTATGACGACTGGCTGCCCGTGGCCAGTAATGCCGGCGGCATTCCCGCTCAGTGGAAGATGGAATTATGCGCCTATATGAATATTCCCACCCCGGCATCTATGTGGAACCTGGTCACCGATAAGAAATTCGGCAAAGGGAGCGCTTTCGGCTGTCAGGCCTTTGTCAGTTGCCAAAATTCAGACTATGAAAGCCAACCCGGACGTTACGGCGGCTTGGGCTGGACCAAAAAACTTTACCGGGAAGTCGATAACAGCAATCCGAGGCAGAAAGCCACCAGGCTGAAAAATCTCAGTACAAAAGCGATTGCCGGTGATACCATCGATTATCCGGGGACGACCACTGCGTCAAATTTCTGTTACTTGCTACCGGCAAATCAAACTTATATTCCCGATATAACGGTTGGAGACCGTCATAATGACGGTTTGAACATTCTCTGGGGCGATAACCACGTAAGTTGGAAAACCCAAATTGAAATGTACAATAACCCGTCAAAATATTACAGTCTATTTTAAGTTTAAGGTTGATTTATGAAAAAAAGTTTTGCAATCTCCGCGCTCATGTCCGCCTGCACTCTCTCTTTTGCGTCATTCACCAACAAAATATGTACAATCTATTCCAGTTCAGTCAGGAAGAATCCGCATGGAGCCTGGATTTCCACGCATAAAGGGTCCACTGTTACATCGAAAAGTGATAACAAAGGACTCTGGTCAATAACGTTGCTTAACGGCAGCAGAATCAAGTTTGGGTTCAACAAACATACGCCTCTAAAACTCGCCGGCATTCCATCCGGAGCCTTGTTGAAACTTCAAATAAAGAGCAGTTCAACGGGGTTACTTGACAAAAAAAATAAAATATCCCTGTTATGGGAGATTCCCGGGGAAAAAAATTCACAACAAACCGCCGTTGAATTTATCAATTCTTCACAGTGGCAAACTCTGCTGCTTAAGTTGCCTGAAAATAAAAAAGATACTGCGTCTGCGATTAATCTTATCCTGTCGCAACGCGGAGATTATCAAATAACCGGAATAGACCTCGTTTTACAATCAGAAATAATGCTCAATCCAGTCGAAAAAAATGTGTTATTGCACAATAAACAGCTGACTTTGACCGGCAGATCTACTTCTGAAATCCATCGAATAGATATCATCCTGAATAATCGGGTTATTGACTCCGTAGTTCCTGATAACGGACAATTCAGAATTGTGATTGACAAATCCAAACTGCCGCTGTATCAGTATTGTTCACTGACCTTGCAACCGGTCAGCTTAAAAGAAGCTATGATACCTGTAGTGACGGATAAGTTTTTTGTTTTTCCTATCCTCAAAAATACCAGACTTCCGCGACTAACCGTCGAAAAAGGCAAATTATACCGGAAAGGAAAACCATTCGGCTTTGTCGGCACCAACTTCACCAGCTTCCAATTGGGTCTGAGCAACCGCCCGGTCGGTTATGCCCATATTGCCGATGCAATCAGGGAAATGAAAAGCTGGAATATTTCAGCGGTCAGGATACCGTTGAATGTCGGCCTGCTGCAACCGGCGGAAGGCGTATTTCCCGACGACCCGCGTTGGAAGCAGGAATATCTGAAACACCGGCTCAAGCCGGAGTTTTTCAGCTATCTCGAATATTTTATCCAATTAGCGGCGGATAACGGTATTTACAGCATCATCGACTTTCACGGTTTTCCGGTAAATCCTTACCGTTATTTTCTCGGAGGGAATCCCGGAGATAAAAAGAAAAATAAACCGGGCACAGCGATCGCCTGGCTTTCCGAAGATTTGAAAAAGGTTCGCAAATTTCCCGACTTCCAAAATCCGCGTGAAATCAAAGCTCTTTGTACGACCTTTGCCTGGCTGGCAAAACATTTTAAAGGCAACCCCAACATCATGGGCTTTGAAGTTCCATACAACGAACCCCATGATGACTATATGTCGGTCCCGCAAAATTATATCAGAGTAGTTGAGCAGACAATCAACGCAATCCATCGCTATGACAAAGATCGTTTAACCTTTCAAATGCCGGCCTCCTGGGGCCACGACAATGTCACCTGGAGCGCAACCTGGCTTCTGCCCCGCGGACTATCCGGCGGCGCTCCGCATTTTTATTTTTCCAACGGCCCGGTTCCGCTTAAAAAAGATGCCAGAAAGTTCAGACATCCCTGGCTGTGCCGGGATATAGATAAAACCTTTGAATACGGAATGCGAGCCGTACTGTTTCCATTTTCCACCCAGAAATACCCGGTATATAACGGGGAAAATGGAGAACACGGTTTTAAGTCACTTATGCCGGAAACCTCGGAAAACCAGGCCGTATCATACATGCTTGACGGCTCCCTGACCCAAGCTTATGCATCCGGTTTAGCCGGCACACTGCAATGGACCTTATGGAATCATCCCAAGGCACACGCAAAATTCAGAGCGATATACGCCAAACATTATCGCAGGTTCAGCAAAGTCTTCACAGCCGGACCGGTAGACTGGAGCCAAACTGAAGTCGCCTTTGTTCAAAATGCAGCTGCCGTTCCGATTCAGAATGGTCATAATTTCGCCTGTGTACCGTTTGCAAGAATATCACTGGAATTAAACCTGTCGCCGGTTCACTATGTAACGGATGATTTTCTCATATACAGCGGTTTAAAGCAGCACAGTGAAGGACTGGAGCAAGTTTCATCAGCTTCATTTTCAACCAATTACAAAGCACTGATAGTCGACAAAAACAATTTGGACCAACGAGTATTCAGAGCTTTGAAGAAAAGTAAGACACCTATTCTATGGCTTGACAGTGCCGACAAATTAACCCGGATAGAGCTGGCAAATTTCCTTAAAAAAGCCGGTGTATTTGTTAATCTGAAAACTCCTGCTGAAATTCAAATCATCAAGGGCCCTGAACACTTGATTTTATATCGACGCTCCGGCAATGACAGACTCCCGATAAAAGTCTACCCAATGTTAAAGCGGGCTGGAAAGTTTAGCCTTATAAGTGAATCAGGAAAAGAGATATTCAAAGGCACTGCGGATGAATTGTATCAACACGGGATAACGCTTCATCTTTTAAAATGGCAAAGTAATATTTTCTCAATAAAATAAATATCAAACCACCTTACTCACATAAAAAACCGCTTTTATTATTTGTAATAAAACACTTGCAAATATTTATTAAATCACATAATGCTTAAATTTGACAAACCCGTTTCCACCCACTATATTAACTGTAAACTCATCAACAACGGAGGAAAAAATCATGTCAGGCCGCGGAACGCGCATGAAAGTTACAGGCGAAGGCTGCTACTACCACCTGATGAACCGGGCCGCCGGCTGCAAAGGCGAACGCCCGTTCAACCAGGTCGATACGGAGTACGGCTTCCGATTGCTGCAAAACCTTTGCGAATATTTTCTGATCGAGGTCATCTCAGCCGCCTGGATGGGCAACCATTTCCATCTGGTCGTTTACGCTCCCGGGCCGGACGAATTGCCGTCGATCGAGGACATTGCAAAACGCCACAACTCCTACTATAGCAGCATGTTGGATAGTTTTACCTACGCGCCGAAACAAATGCCGAAAATCAACCCGGCCGACTTGGAAATATGCCGCGAAACCGGCCTGAAAATGATCGACATCAGCTACTTTATGCGCGCCTTCCAACAACGTTTCACCGTCGTCTACAACCAGTCCCGCGACCGCATCGGCAAACTCTGGGCCAACAAATTCAAAAGCGTCATCCTCGACAGTCGCAACTCCCTGGAAGCGTGCGTCTTATATGTAGAATTAAACCCCGTTCGCGCCGGCCTGACCACCGATCCGGCCGACTACCATTTCACGACCTGGGGCCGCTACAGCGGCACCGGCAAACACCTTTTTCATGCCAATTTCGTCAAACATCTCAAACAAAACATCTGGCATCGCGACACCTCGGAATGGACCGACAACGACCTATTTAACTATTTCCGCAGTGAACTGGCGCGAATCGTTGCGGCGGAAAGCGGAGCCACGAGTGAAGAGATATTCGAGGCGCAAGAACAAGCCAAACGCAAAGAATCGATGCCGATCCGTTTTCTGCGACGCACCCGCCACTTCAGCGACGGAGCGATTCTCGGTTCAAAATTATTCATCCGTGAAATGGGCGCAAAATTCGACAATCCCGCTCGAGTCAACAAAAAACAATTAAGCCGCGGCCTCAGCCCCGCCGGAGCCGTCATCTACTGCTTCCGAAAATTACAGACTTGATTATAAAATCAATTTTCGTGCCGATATTGCACAGGACAGACTCCGTATTCCTTTTTAAATATCCGGCTGAAGTAGTATGGATCATTAAACCCGCATAAAGCCGCAACCTTATTTACCGGCAACCCGCTGTTCAACAGGTAAAAAGACGCTCTTTTCAGCCTGATTCCGTTTAAAAAATTAATCGGAGTTTCACCGGTAAAATCTTTGAATTTCCGGTAAAAATGCCCTTCGCTGCAATTTAGCTGTTTTGCAATATCAGCCATTACAACAGTTTCCTGATAATGCTCGTTAAAATATTCCACCGCCTGTTGCAACGGAGTCTGGTCGTTGCTGCCGGCCAGCTTTCTGAAAAAATATCCGACTAGATTCAGCAGATTGCCGTCAAGTTCAAGGCCGATAGCTCCATGATTACGGGATGAAAAAGACCAATATTTTATAATCCGTCTGATCATTTCAGAAGACTTCAATGAAAGAATCCGATCACGGGGCACACCCGGAAGTTCAGCTTTAAAACCGAGCCAGATAGTATCAAGTTCGTGCTCCGCTGATTCGCGATGAACAAGTTCCGGAGGAATCAGCAGGATCATATCAGGAATTATCTGCATTCCAATGTCTGCCCAGAGAGTTCCGCTACCGGAGATATGAGCGGAGAATTCCCAATGGTCGTGAGACGACATCGTTTTATCAAGGCGAGTTCCACAGTAACGCTCTACATACAACGGAGTCATTACCCGACTGCGACCGGCAACACTACGGTTCCACAGGTCGTCCTTAAAATATGCCAATTGCTTGTTTTTAAATATGCGTTCCATCCTACAAAGTATCATAATAATCCATCAAATCAAGTATATTTATGCATGGAAATTATTTTTTAAAGTATTATTTTACATTAAATCCGTACGACGGATGGCGATATACCGCTTCAAACTCCGCACATTGTGCTACGGAAGCGGAGATGGAGCGAAAACGATAAAAGGGGTTTTCCGCCCCTTGGGGTAATCCGCGCATCAATTTTACGGCTCCTGCAAAGCGGGAGTGAAAGGTCAGGCATAAATACCCCGATGCCTGCATCGGGGATAGCCCAGAACGAAAGCAAAATTTTTATTATCAATAAACTTTTTTAATTAAAACCGGAAAGGCCAACCATGAAATCAGCATTCAAGACCAAAGGTGGAAAAATAATAGTAAAAGACTTCAAACTGCGTCCTGCCGCCGCGGACGAACTAAGGATAAAGGTGGACGCCTGCGGAATTTGCGGCACTGATCTGCATTATGAATATGAAGGTGAAAATGATTCGCAATTCGGCCACGAAATAGCCGGGACCGTACTCGAAACCGGTGGTGCGGTAACCGGGTTTAAAGCTGGTGATAAAGTCGCTCTAGACTCGGCCACTCCTTGCGGATGCTGTGATAATTGCAAGAATACAAAACAGGAGTTATGCACCCGGTTAAAAAGTTTTTTCTGTATCAACAGTTTCGGTTTTGCCGAAGAAATGCTGGTTCCGGCAATTTGCGCAATGCACTATGACCGGCTAAGCCCGGAAGTGGCCTGTCTGCAGGAACCGCTAGGCGTGGCGATCGACGTATTCAAGCTGGCTGATCTAGACATCGATTCCAATGTGCTGATAATCGGAGCCGGGCCAATCGGCTTAATGGCGGCTGCTCTGGCAAAACACGCTGGAGCGCGAAGAGTATTCGTCAGTGACTTTAAAAAACGCAGTTCAAGATATGGTCTGGGGCAAAAGATAGGAATTGACGGTTGGCACGATCCATCAGTCACGCCATTAGCGGAACACGATTTTTGCTGTGATATTGATCGGATAATTGTTACCGCGCCGCCGGTAACGCTGCCTTCAGCGTTCTCTGTCGCGGCCAAAGGGGCGATTATAGCCTTTATCGGCATCGGCGGCAAAGGCAGGGAAAACTGCACTTTCGATGCCGACGCGTTCCACTTTAAAAAGCTGCAACTGCGCGCTTCATTCGCGTCCCCTGCCCTGTATGGACCGCTGGCCCTGCAATACCTGCGCGAAGGCGTGATTGATGGAGACAGCTTTATATCCGCCAGATTTCCGTTGGACCGGATGTCTGAAGCGATGGAAGCGGCCGCCGCGCCTGACGCACTTAAAGTTGTGGTAATACCATGACCGGCAGAGAAAGAATGCTCAAAACCCTCAATTTTGAGGAACCTGACCGGCCGCCGCATTTTGAGATCATGTTCGAACTTGAAAAAGAGGCATTCGGACTCGAATTCCCCAAAATGGAAGAATGGGAAACATGCACGGCGCTGCAAAAAGAAAAACTGATCACCCGATGTATCAATATCTATGAAAAGATTGTTGAACGCTACCAATGGGATGCGTTAGCGGTATTTTATCCATGGAGCGACCCTGACGGAATTATCGCCGCCAAAAAAGCGTTCGGGAACGACATTCTAATCGGCGGGATAGTCGGCGGCACCATCTGGTCGATCGAAAGCATCACCGACTGGACCGAATTTTCAATCATGTTGATGGAAAATCCTGAAGAAATGCATCGGACCGGTGACGAAAGAACCGCAACCGGGATCGAGAAATTCAAGAAACTGATTGATGCCGGCACCGACTTTATTCATATCGTAAATGACGTGGCATTTAACGCCGGACCGTTTATTTCGCCGGAACAGTTCAGCGAATTCATAACCCCGCAATTAAAGAAACAAGTCGACTTTATAAATTCACAAAAGACTATCCCGTTTGTTCATACCGACGGCAATATTGATATGATACTCGATGATTATTTATCGCTCGGGGCGGCCTGTTTCCAATCGGTAGACCCGATGGCCGGCATGGATATTGCCAAAACCAAGCAAAGGTGTTACGGCAATATGGCGCTGATGGGCAACGTACAGTGCAACCTGCTTCAGGATGGCCCCAAAGAAGCAATCAAAGAGTCAGCTCTGTACTGTCTGGAAAACGCTTCTGCCGGCGGCGGCTATATTTTCGGTACCTCGAATACGATTTTCAAAGGAATGCCGCTGGAAAATTATGAATACATGCTCGATATTTTTCATGAATTCTGCAAGGAACAGAGGAATCAATGAACAAACTGGGATTAAGTTTAAACCTGATGCCGTCGTTTTACCATAAGCACCTTGGAGTAAACTATGGCGAAGGCTATTATTTTGACCCGGGTTACCGGTCTGAAATCGAAAAGCAGGAACAGTTGTTTCTGCATGAGATTCTTGGTAAATATGGAGAAGGCAGTAAACATCCGACCTCCTCGACAAATTTGATGATCCAGCCGGTCGACCTGATTATGGCGACCCAGGGTGCAAAAGTTGTGTGTCCTGATGACGCAACTTTGGAAACATGGGGCAATCCATGGTCCGGGTTGTCTATTGAAGAAATAAAACGAATCGATCCGAAAGAAGCGGCTCATCACCCGATCATTGCCCAAATCATCTGCCAATACCGTGAAATGGAAAAAATGTACGGCAAACCGGCGGATATTTTCGAAATTAAAGCCGGTAACATGAGCATTCACGCACCTTACACAACCGCCCATCAATTGTGCAGTGAGGACTTGTTCTGCAGAATGATGGACAGTCCGGAAGATATAAAAACAATCCTCATGAAAATCTGGCAAATTTATCAGGCGGTTTTTGAACGATTGCAAAAAATTCTCGATGCTCCGGTTCCTCATCAACTGAACATGGGCGATTGTTCGGCATGCATGCTGTCACAGGATTTATATCATGATCTGGTACTCCCGGTGAATTGTGAGATTACCAGGGGATTCCAGAGAGTCAAATACCACTCATGCGGCGGATCAACTCATCTTCTAAGCGATTTTACGGCAATTCCAAGGCTGGAAATTATTGAACTCGGTCCGGGGACCGACTTTTCCGAAGGAGTCAGACTCATGCCGGAAGTTGAAATGCGACCGCTGGTTGACCCGGTTCCGGTCCGAAATAACTCACCGGCTCAAATAACCGAACTGATGGAAAATATTATCTCAGCAACATCACCCGCACCGCAAACTCTGATTTGCGCATGGTCGCTTGACCGCGAAACCCCGATCGGCAACCTCGAAGCAATATGTTCAACTGTAAACAAGTACCAAGGCTGAATATGACAGATAAAACAAGAACAATAATCGACATTAAAGGAACCTACACAATTCCTTACATCGACAGTGAAACCGGCACGATAATCGCGGCCATCGGCGACAGCATCACCGAAGGCTATCATGGTTACGGATTCCAGCGGGAGTGTCTGGATTTGAAAGCATCGGACTTTCCGGTTGCAGCCGTATCAAAAGACGGCAGGAATTTCCCGCAGTTTTCTCCGACCACTCACATTCATAAACCGTCCGTAAACTGTATGCAGAGCTGGATGACCAGACTGAACGACCTGTTAACGGAACATTACAAGAGTCCATTTTTCATAGCCAATGAAGGCTGGGGCGGCGCCAACGCGGGCCAGTACCAGCGCATGGTTCGGAACGATGAAAACTGGCGCAACCGGATTTCCGACCTGAAACCCAATATGTGGCTGGTCCATTTAGGAGTCAATGATGAACGTCTCGGGGTTCCAGTGGAACTGTTTTATGAAAATATGACCGAACTGCTGGAGCTGTTGATCAAAGATTTCAACGCACAGCCTGAAACTATCTACCTGGCCCGGCCATGTTATGATTACAACGCGAACTTTGACCTGATGGAAGGTTATCTGGAAAAAATAAAATTGTTGATTCGGGATTTCGGGATCAATAAAGGCCCAGACTTCTATGCCGCGTTTTCCGTCGACAAGGAAAAATGGTATGGGGACGACCCGGTGCATCCGAATGCTCCCGGCACGGACTACATGGCGGAATTATGGTTTGAAACAATTATCAATACTAATCTGAAAAGGAAATCAAAATGACAATTACAGCGGCGGTAATCGGTTGCGGGAATATCTCGCAATATCATTTTTCAGGGCTGGAAAAATGTGGAGCAAAGGTAAAATGGGTCTGTGACCTTTCGGAAGAGGCGGCCCAGCCGTACAAAGAAAAATTCGGGGCGCAGTACACTGCGGATTTCATGGAAACAATCAATGATCCGGAAGTGGATGTGGTTTTTGTGATCCTGATCTCCAGCCTGCATAAAAAAATCTGTACCGCCGCGATCGAAGCGGGAAAAGCAATTATTTGCGAAAAGACCCTGGCGGAAAACAGTGATGACGCGGCGGAAATAACCAAATTGGCCCGGGAACACGGTACATTGTTTTATACGTCTTACATGAAACGCTTTTTCCCGGCGGCCCGGAAAGCAAAAGAACTGCTGCCGGAACTTGGACAAATCATTGTTTCTTATGTCAGAGTCTTCCAAAGCTGGGGAAAACTGTGGAGTGAACCGCCGACTTCAGGTTTTGCCTGGACTCCGCCGGGCGGCGTGTCAGTCATCAAAAAGAACTACGGCGGCGGCATTCTGACCTGCGGCGGCAGTCATATGCTGGATATGACGCTGTATCTGCTGGGACGTCCGGACCGTCTTTACGGTTCGGTCTATATACCGGAAGGATTCGACTATGATTTGCGGGGTTCAGCGCTGATGGAAACGGCGGAAAACGGCGTTATTCATTTTGACGCCGTCGCCCATGAACTGTCCAATATCGGGGAGCGCAAGGACGGCTGGGATGAACACGTTGAAATCAATGGCGTAAACGGCAGACTAGACTTGTATACTCCGACCTGGACCCAGTTCGAGACCAAAACCGCACGATTAGTCCACTACAACAAGAAAACCAATCAGACCACTGAATATCATTTTGACTGCGTTTCGCCATTCGACCTGGCCGTTGCCCATTTTTGCGAACAGATCGAAAAAAAGGAACAGGGCGAACAGTCAATTATGACCGGCTATGAGGTTGATGAGCTGATTTCAACAATTTCCCGAAGCAGTGAACTTAAACAGGCGGTTGACATTCCGTGGAAACTTTGACGCCAAAACAAAGAATGTTGAATGCGTATCGCGGGCTCGGAAACGATCGTCCGGCGGTCGCTCCCGAGTTGTGGTATTATTATCCGGCCAGAATGCTGAGCGTTGATATGATTGAATTTGAATTGGAAGTTCCATTTCACAAGGCACTCAAACATGCCTTTGAGTACTTTCAATGCGAAGGCTGGGGCGTCACATTCGGTTCCGGGTCCAATCCTGACATCAAAAGTGTTGTGAAGGATGAATGGCTCAATGAAAATGAACTTAAAAAAACAACGATAATCAAAACGCCGCATGGCGATCTGCGAAGCGCCAGGATTTATTCCAAAAACGAACCGTCATGGACAGTTGAATCTTTGATCAAGAACCCGAAAGAGGATCTGCCGGCCTGGGAATCCATTGCGTTCGGAACCATTGAGGAAGACTTGGAGACCAAGCCGTTGAACGAAGCGCTCAGCGCAGTCGGGGAAAGCTATTTGCTGGAAATGTGGCTCGGAGTACCGTTTTTTGATTTTTACGCCTGTGCTCGCAATGGCGGATTTGAAACCGCGATCTTTGATTTTATGGAACCGGAATTCGAACCGGTTCTGCAACGCTACCAAAAGCAATATATTGAAATCCTCGAAAGGAAAATCGAAGTCTTGTGTTCAACAACTCGATTTGAGAGTTTCTGTATCGGCTGCGCATGGAGCTGCAACTCCCTTATCGGGCCGGAACTCTGGCGCAAATGGGACAAACCGGTCATCAAAGCCGTCGCGGATGCCCTGCATAAACATGGAAAGCTGCTGCACATCCATTTTCACGGCAAATGTCTTGATACCGTAGCCGACTTCGCGGAAATCGGCATTGACTGCGTCTGTCCGTTTGAGCGTCCTCCGGGGGGAGACGTGATCGGTTTGGATGGTCTGAAAAAAGTCGAACAGCTGTTATCCGGCAAAACCACGATGAATGGAAATATTCACACCGTGGAAACCCTTATCAGAGGAACACAAGCAGATGTCCGGCGTGAAGCAGGAGAAGTGCTTGAAGCGTTTCACGGTAATCCCAGGGTAATTGTCGGCACCGGCGATCAAGTCGGCCGCGAAACTCCGGAAGAAAATCTATATGCCATGATCGACGAAGTCAAAAAGAGAGGAAAATGATGAACAGACCGAACATACTGATTTTTTGTGTTGACCAAATGCGTGCCGACCACATGGCTTGCGCCGGCAACCCGATTATCAAAACCCCGAATCTGGATCGCCTGGCGGCGCGCGGCACACTTTTCAAGCGTTCGTATTGCAACAATCCGATTTGTATGCCGGCACGTGCCAGCATGTTCACCGGGTTACTTCCGCGCGACCATGGCTTGCGGGTCAACGGGCAGACGCTGCGTTCAGATATCCCAACTTTAGCCGGCGTCCTGGCAGATGCCGGCTACCGCACCCATGCGGCCGGAAAACTCCATTTAACTCCGTGGGTACCGAAAGCAGATCCGCCCCGACCGGAAGATTTCCCTGAATGTTTAGAGTACTGGCAGGCTGGACTGCTCAATTCATTCCCCACGCCATATTACGGTTTTCAAACAGTGGATTTTGTTGGAGGACACACTTCATACGCTTACGGATGCTATAAAAAATGGTTGCTCGAACAAGGCGGAGATCCGGCGCTGCTGACAATGGAAAACGCTATCCCGTCTGGCATTTCAGCTCCAGCATGTTATAAAATGTCAATGCCGGAAGAACTGCACTACAATCGTTACATTGCCGATTCAACGATCAAAGTGGTTCAGGCATCCGGGGCGCAACCTTTTTTCATCTGGTGTTCATTTCCCGACCCCCATCTGTCGGTGGCACCGCCAGCCCCATACTGCGATATGTATGATCCTGCAACAATTCCTTTACCGATCGAAAAACCGGAGGACATGGCATCTCTGCCCCCGTTCTACCAAAGAATATTTGACCGGACAATGTCAGCGCACGGGAGTAGTCTGCATGAGGATATTAACTCGGATCAAGTCCGGGAACTAATAGCCCTGACCTACGGAATGATATCCCATGTTGATGCGGAAATCGGCCGGGTTCTCGATGAACTGGAAGACTCCGGCCTGATCAATGACACCTTGATTGTGTTCATAAGTGATCACGGTGACATGATGGGTGACCACGGACTGTACTGGAAAGGGCCTTACACATATAACGGATGCACAAACATCCCGACCATCGTCTCGGTTCCCGGCTTAACCGGTGGCCTGGTTAGCAACGCGTTGACGTCCCAAATTGATCTGTTTCCAAGCATTCTTGATTATTGTTCTGTTGACCTGCCCGGAGCCGATTGGAGCGACCACAAAGACTTTGCGTGGGGTCAGGAACAAGACATAGCCCTGTATCCCGGTAAAAGCTGGCGACCGGTTCTCGAAGGGCGGAAAAAACTGCATGATGAAATCATAATCGAAAACGACTATCTTTCCACCGGGTTCAAAGTTCGCTGCATGGTCACGGATAATTTCCGGATCACAATATATCCGGGAACAGACGACGGAGAACTGTTTGATGTGAAAAAAGACCCCGGAGAAATGGTCAACCTGTGGTACAAGCCGCAATATGAAAATCTGAAATTAGAACTTTCACGGCAAATGCTTGATGCCTACAGCCGGAATACGCCACATTATCCTATTCCTCCCTGGAACTCCTGACTTATTGTTAAATCAGCATAAAAACAATATTAAGCAGGCAAAAAACTTCTTCTTCAGGCAATGATCATCATTCAGCCAGGTTCTTGTTGCGAAATTCGCCGGGCGTGATATTATAGAACTTTTTGAACGCCTTGATAAAATAAGCTTCGGAAGAATAGCCGCATTGAGTGGCGACCCGGGCAATTGTTATATTAAAATTCTTCAGCATTAACCGGGCCTTTTTCATGCGGCATTGTTCCAGATAATTATTTATTTTATCTCCATTATACTTCCTGAACAACCTCGACACGTAACACGGATTGAATCCCAGTTCATGGCAAATATCATTGCGATTAATCGGTCTTTCGTAATTATGGTCAATGTAGTCCCTTATTATTTTATATGTCTGCTCCGCTTTTGTAACCGGGTGAGGCTTATCTTTCCTGATTTCATCAATTGCTTCAAGCAGAAGCGCCCGGATCAGCAAACATGTTTTGAGCATTCTTTCCGGCGTTTTGTCGTAAACCAAATGATTGAGCGCCCTGTTCATACTCAAAGACTTATCTCCGGGAGGAGTTGAAGTGTGATAATAAGGACGGGTGACAAATTCTCCGTTTTTAAACTCAACCGCGATAATTCTGAAATAATCGGTCATAACAATGACCGAGATCGTGGTTCCGCTATACCCCTCATATTCAATCCCGGCCCAGCAATGCTCTCCGGTATAAACAACCTTATCAGGAGTAACTTCACGCGGCAGGAGAATTTTTCCATTTGAACCGAAAATATTTATTTTTCCATCCAGGACGAATAATAGTCGTCCAATATAGTTCGATCCCACCGGCTCGTCCGGCAACGGCTCCGGATATGTAAAGAGTACAGACTTGAAATCAAGCGTCGCGGCCTTGAGCAGAAACTTCATCAAAACCTTTTTTTCGGCCGGTGTCCCTTTAAATTTCATAAAGTAACTTTTTTACTGTTAATTTAACTTTTTTACCATAGATATTATCCAATATAAGTAATATAATTTATACATCGTCGAATTTCAACAATTGCAAGGAGAAAAAAATGGGTTACCAAGCAAAGAGAGACCGAGGGTTCACGCTTATTGAATTGCTGGTTGTGATCGCGATCATTGCCATTCTTGCCAGCATGCTGTTACCGGCCCTGAATAACGCACGTGCAAAAGCTAAATCAATTAAGTGTGTGAGTAATTTAAAGCAGTTGGGAACCGGAATACAGCTCTATACCAATGACAATGATGCTTATTTCCCTGAAGGCTCTATTCAAACCGGGATGGTTCCTAAATACCCTTATCTTCTATCCGGTTACCTTTATCCCGATTCATATACAGCCTTTCCTGACCTTGGTTTTCTTAGTCCGGGGCGCAACAATAAATCATCAAAAAACACCGCGTTCTGGTGTCCGGAGTGCAATTTGGAAAAATCGATCACCTATAAAACCGACCCGTTATATTTGGCCTATGGCATTAATCGTTATTTGACAACGACCGGAAGGACGGATGATTCATTATACATCATTTATCAAAAAATCTCACAAATCAAAAGAGCATCCGGTTGCAGTATGTTCCAGGATTGTTTTCGACCGGAAGGAGTGACCCAGTTGAAGTCATTCTTCCTGGGTTCCAGCGCAATAGCCTCCAGAGTGGATTATCCTCATTCAAACTCGAGAAATATCGGCTTTGTTGACGGGCACGTGAAAAACTGGAAATATCCAGTCCCGTATAATTATGATAATTACTGGCTTGATCCGGTAAAAAACTGCGATCTAAACCCCAGCGTTCCTGTTGACGTACAGATTTTCTATACCGGAAACAGCACAAAGTAAAAACAAATAACAAGGATTAAATCCATCATGTCAAGAACCGTCATCATCGCATTAATACTGCTCCCGCTAATCTTGTCCGGGGCTCTGATAAATCAAAAAACAGATAAAAAATTTGAAACCATAATCATCGAAGACAACGCAGCGCCGAGCATATTGATCGCGGCTACTGAATTACAGAAAATACTTAAGAAAGCCTGCGGGACAAACCTGAAAATTAGCAAAAAGTCCGAGGCAACTGGAAAAGGAACCAATATTTATCTCGGAAAAGCGTCAGGCCTTGATTTCTCTAATTTAAAAGGTGACGGGTTTAAAATCGTTAATAATGCAAAAGGACTTTTTATTGGCGGCCGGGACCATAAAGGCCCGCCTGTTGTCGGCTTCCGCAATCCGTGGCGCCTCAATGAGTCATGGAACTCAAGACTGGGAATCGGAAATTTCGGTGAAACCGGAACCTTGTACGGAGTGTATTATTTTCTCGAAAAATTCTGCTCAATCCGTTTTTACATGCCGGGAAAGCTAGGCACGGTCATCCCGGAGAAAAAGAACATATATATACCTGAAGCCAATTTACGCAGAGAACCGGATTTCTCATATCGTAATGTTTATCTTTGCTATATGCCGCTTTCAGATACCGATACATTATGGTACCGGAGAGCCGGATTCGGTGGATTATCCCCGGTCAATATAAACCATAGTTTCAACTTGTTTCAAAAATACCGTGTATCCCATCCGGAGTATTTCGCTCTGGTTGACGGTAAACGTGACTTCGGAACTAAATGTGCGTCGCACGGCGGAGGCCATTTGTGCCTGACAAATCCAGAAGTTATCGACCGGTGGGTTGAAGAAATAAGTGATTTTTTTGACAAAAATCCATCTCAGAAATTTTTCGGACTGGTCCCGATGGACGGACTGGTAAGAATTTGCGGCTGTCCTAACTGCCAGGCGGAAATTAATAAAACCGCACCGCCATCAGGTAAATATTCCAACCATATCTGGGGATTTATCAGAAAAGTGGCAAACAGAATCAGCAAAAAATACCCTGACAAAGTTATCGGCTCAATCGCATATCAGACTTACATGGATCCGCCGGACTTCAAACTGCCTCCAAATGTAGCGGTAATGTTTTGTAAAAACCGCAGCGCTTACCTTGACAAAAAATATCATGAACAGGTAACCGGATTAATTAACCGGTGGCACCCCAAAGCGGACAGATTTTACTGCTGGGAATATTATTTGTATAGCCAGATTCCCTGGCGCAATCTGCCGGTATTCTACCCGCATACCATCAGCGAAGACCTGAAAACCCTCAAGAAGAAAGGTTTTTCCGGAGAATTCATCCAGGCGGAGAGCTGGAACGGAAATCATACAAAAAGAGTCATGCAGCTTTGCGGTTTACATCACCTCAATCTGTACGTGACTGGAAAACTTTATTGGGATGCAGACCTTGATATAGATAAACTACTCGATGAATATTGTAATCTATTTTACGGTCCGGCCGCAAAGCCGATGAAAAAATTTATCAGCTATGCTGAACAGATCAGGAATTCAGAAGGAGGAACCAACCTTAAAGGGCGACTCGATTGGCCGACAACCCGGGGAGATGTGGCAAAAGTGTATACTCCGGCTCGCCTGAAGGTTTTATCATCGTTCCTGAAAGAAGCCATGAAGCTCACAAAACCGGGCTCTGACTATCAAAAGCGGGTGAAACTGGTCAGTGACGAATTCAATATTGGAGCAAAACTGTTTACCCTGAAACCGAGAATCGCTAAAGTTTCTATGGTATCGAAAGTAAGCGGTGATGCTTGGAAAAAAGTTCCCAGGTATGAATTAACCGCTCCCGGGGGCGAACCGAGTATCCCGAAAACATTTATCCAATTCGCGAGAACCTCAGACAAACTATATCTTAAATTCACGGTTGACGAACCACGCTTCAACGATAAAGTCGTCGCAAATTATCCGAAAAAATCAATATGGTATGATGACTATCTGGCAATCGTCTTTCATCCGGAAATCAGGAAAAAGCGCTTGCAGATTATTCTAAATAAAGCCGGAGCTTACTATTCAAAAAACATTAAGATCTCCACTCAAATAGCCAGTGGAAAAACCTGGTGGTCAGTCGTTGTCGGCATTCCATTTAAACAAATCGGCCTGGATAATAATATTTCCAATATAAAACTGCCGGCTAATTTCTATCATCGCAGACTGGTAAAAAGAGTAAATCGCTCCCTCAAATGCTGGTCGCCGACAAATGATCTCAGCATTAATTCTTTAAAACACGGTTATCTCTCATTCTAACGGAACTTTTTTATGTTGCAAATATCAAGAAAGACCATCTGGTCTCAGAAATCCTTTTTTCATCCCAAAGTCTCACATCTAAGCAAGGACAGGAAAACTTTTCTGATGACCCTTCAGGACATCAAAGGCAGTGATTATTATTCCCCGGTAAGATGGACCGCATCTGATCACAAATTCGAAAACTGGAATGATTTGCAAACGGTTCCCGGGTTCGGCTGGGAACCTGTTGATCAGGAAATCAACGAGGCGGTATGCGACGTTGTTCCCGAATACCATGCCGCGACCGGAACGGTTCTGGCGATGGGCATTAACATATATTATCGCAACGGCAAACTATATGAACCTTACACTGAATTTTTCAATGGCGACAAACGGTGTTTAAGACGTTATCCGGTTTATGCGATTATGGATCAGAACAACGAATGGGTGGTTAAACGGAAAAAACTTGAATTCCCGGAGTTCTATAAGTGCAGTATCTATACTTCAAACTGTTCTCAGCGCTTGACCTTGCCGGACGGAAGAATAATAATCCCGGTGACGTTTAATTATTTTGGTCGACATGACCGGAGCGCAACAACTTTGCTATGTAATTACGATGGTCGAGAATTGACCGTTGTACACCGGGGAAGCACGCTGACAAATCCGGTGGGACGCGGGTTGCTGGAACCTTCGATCGCCGAATTCCGGGACCGCTACTATATGACTTTGCGGGCGGAGGATGATCACGGGTATGTTTCGGTTTCCGATGACGGACTGAACTGGCAGGATATCAAGCCCTGGCAATGGGAAGATGGAACGCCACTGACCATGAGTACCACTCAACAGCACTGGCTTGAGCTCGGTGGCAAACTTTATTTGATCTACACCCGTAAAAACGGCGTCAACGGAGATGTTTTCCGCTGGCGGGCCCCATTGCTGCTGGCGGAATTCGATCAGGAAAAACTCTGCTTGAAAAAAACGACGGAACAAACAGTCTTCCCGATGCGACTTGATCCGCAAAACCGGAGATCGGTCGGCTTGATGGGTAACTTTCACCCGTTGGCGATCTCCAAACATGAAGCCATTGTCACCGTCGGCGAAATGCGTCCAGATTCAGGGTTCACCGGCGACACCATTCTGGCCAGGATCAAGGTTGATTAAACTACTCCCATCAGCAGCATCCTTTCTGTGTTACCAACAAGATAGCAGCTTCATCAGCTTATAATTGCCGTGTATGCCCGGAAAGAGCGTTTCCGGGTTTCATCGCCTTGCATGAAAACAAAAAATTCCAGTGAATCGACAAGTTTCATACTATGGACATCAAGCAGTTCTTTGATTTCATCCTGATTATGGTTATAAATTGTTGAATGCAGACATCTACCGGCAGTCTTTTTAAGAGAAGAATCATGATGGTCGGCACAGATAAAAGCAAAGCGTCCACCCGGCTTGACAATTCTTGCAACTTCCTGAAATATCATGCTTATATCTTCAAAAATATGCATAACGCCACCGCAAACGATATGATCCATCGAATCGGCGGCATACGGGTACGGCTGATCCCTCAGATCGTGTTCCTTCAATTCACAGGAAATTTCCTTGTGATTGCAAACTTTAAGCATTTCTGACGAAAAATCCATACCATAAACCTGCAAGCCCGCCTTATGAAAAAGCTCAGCAATCAATCCCGTCCCAATTCCAAGGTCAAGAATTTTGTCTCGCGGCTGTATGTGCCGAAAAGCAAGTCCCAGCAGAATTTCAGGGCCCAGCCAATTTGCTCTTTTTGTTTTTTGTTCATAATTTGCCGCGTGTTCAGGCGAATCAAAAATGTCTTTTACCGTGTCCATCTTTTCCCTTTCATAATACAGTTATTGATAGATTAAAATAGTTAAGAAACTTAACCATAAACTAAAAAAATTATTTATTTCCAATTAATTCGGAAATTCGCTTATCCATAATATCCTCAATTATACCAAGTAAGTCGGATGACCTGGCTATTTCAGTTTTTGTAAACTCGGAATTCAACCGTTTTATTAAATCCTCCATATGCTTTCCATGAAAACATTCATGAACCCTGAAGGCTTGCCGACCAATTTCCGTAAGGGTTAATTGCAGCTCTTTGTTGTTATATGTCGGATTTTCTTTCCTGACATAACCCTTTTCCACAAGTTTAGCAACCATCTGCGATGCCGCGCTTTTGGAAACACCAAAATAATCTCCGAGTTCTTTGATGTTTATGCGTTCATGCTCTCCTATCGCCTGGATTGAATGTATTTCCCTCGGCGTCAGTACAACCGTTTCATTAAAACGAATCGGTTGTTCTTCAAGTGACATGTGCTTATTAATTATCCGCATAAGACGCAATGATAAATGTTCAATTGTCTTGTCTTTTGTTTTCATAATTGATATAGTAAAGCATCTTTACCATTTTGTCAAGTGTCAGCAATAAAATATCCACAATTTTTTTTATAAACAATGAGAGATACTTTAAGAAGCATTAATCCCGGTAAATTACCCGAATATCGTAATGCCTCAGTAACCGAATATCAGACAAAAAAGTAATTTTTTTTGTTTTGATATTGATTTTTTTTAAATGACAATGCATGTTATAGGTATGAGATAATAGTACAATTTTGTAAGCGTTCAGAAAACATGATGAAAGGAGTTTTCCCCGAATCGTTATAAATCAGGAGGCTTATAATGTATTATCTCAGCTTGCATGAATCACAAAACTTCGTCGATTGGTCGGAACAGGTAATCAGAGGAGAAGCAGACCCCAGGGACTTCAAAACCTTATTACGCCCGGTAATGGTTCCGGTCTTCTACTTTTATTGCGGAGTATTGTTGTGCAAACTCGGACAAATCAAACGCGGTATGCAATGTTTTATTGACGGTTCCCTGCATGAAGCGGATAATATGTTTTCCAATGCCTTTATCGCCAGCTTTATGGAACGGCACGACATGGATCTCCTGATCCCGGCAGTCTGTTTTGAAGATCCGCGACCTTACGTGCACTTTACTACCACGCCGGAACTGCAGTTGGCCCGGAAAAATTTCATCAAACAATCAGCCATGTCGCTGCCACGCTTTGAAGAACCATTCAAGCTGATGGATATAGGAACCGGAAACGGAGCCTTGGCGGTCGATCTGCTGCGGTGTCTTAAAAGCAAAAAAGTTATCGGCGAAATCGGGGAAGTATTGCTAATAGACGCCTCCGCCGGCATGCTTGAACTGGCGGAAAAAACAGTCCGGACCGAATTCCCTGAGATCAAGATTTCAACCTTACTTGGGCGGATTCAGGATCTGACCGGAAATATCAAGGAACATTATGACGTGGCAATGTGCTCGTTATCCTACCACCACATGCCGATGGATGACAAAAAGAGACACCTGATCGAACTAAAAGAAAAGTTTGACCACCTGCTCCTTTTCGAGATAAACGCCGACAACGACCTGACGGATATGGATTCCCCGGAACTGCTGCTTTCGGTTTATCAATCCTACGGCGGGATGATCGATTTTATTTTTGCTCACGACGCACCGCTGGAAATTGCGATTGACGCGGTCGATTCTTTTTTAATGACCGAGGAAATGTCGTTTCTGCTCCAGCAGCGTGGAGAGCGTACAGACTATCACGCGTTGCGCAGCCAATGGGTGGAACTTTTTGAGGATGTTCTCCAACCTGAATTCGCGTGTCAATCAAACGGCACATGCTTCGCCGAAGATTTTTTTGAACTGTTCATGTTGCATTACGGCCGCAAATAATCTTTCCCGGTATTGCCGAAAGTGGTTAATTTTTAACCGAAAATGATTATTTATAATTATCATGCCATTTGAAACCGGGCATTCACGAGTATAATATATTTTCGCCTCCTATTTTATTAAAGAATCATGCGAATTATGCATTGCACCACAAGGGGCACTGAAACGTGTTTAAATTTTCAGCTTAAGCTGAAAAATAAAAAACTTTTTCGTTTTTTTTCGTGTTTTTTCGTGTTTTTCGTGGTTAATAATTGCATTTCGCATGACTCGTTATTTATTACTGAAAGGAAAAAAAATGAAGAAATTAATTTACACTTCGCTCGCATTAGTCCTTGCCGGAACTATTTGTACCGCGAAAACTAAAAAAAGGAAAAAATACTCAAACATGAAAACCCTGATTTATAAAACAGTCGGCGACGCAAAACTCGAAATGGACATCTATTATCCTCCCAAATTCAACCCGGCTGAAAGCAAAGAAAAACTTCCGGCAATTGTTTTTTTCTTCGGCGGCGGCTGGAGCGGCGGGACCAAATCACATTTCAGCTCCCAAAGCGAGTACCTGGCAAAGCGCGGCATGATTGCGATCTGTCCCCAGTACCGGACAAAAAAATCCCACAATGTAACTCCGGACAAATGCCTGCAGGATGCCAAGAGCGCGATGCGTTATGTCTATGCTAATGCCGCCAAACTGGGTATTGACGATAAAAAGATTCTGGCCGGCGGCGGTTCGGCCGGCGGGCATCTGGCCGCGGCAACCGCGTTCTGCGAAAAAATCAACGACCCGGCGGATGATCTGAAAATACCATGCAAACCCAAGGCTCTGGTACTATGCAATCCGGTCATCGACAACAGCGAAAAAGGTTACGGGCATGGAGTGGTAAAGGCCTATTGGAAAGATTTTTCCCCGCTGCATAACATCTCAAAGAATCCTCCTCCGACCCTATTTCTACTTGGCGATCATGACAAGCTGATCCCGGTTGCCACCGGGGAAAATTTTAAACAGGCCATAGATAAGAATGGCGGAAAATGCGAATTGATCATTTACAAAAACGCCGGTCACGGATTTTTCAATCGAGGCCGTGAAGGCAACTATCATCCGCAAACGCTTAAAGCAATCGACAAATTTTTAACCGACCTGGGCTATTTGAAGCCGAAAAAATAATTACAAATTTATGACCATACAAATCAGGGCGTTACGAAAGTAACGCCCTGTTTTTTTTATTTTGTCAGCCGGACAACCATGTAACGGTATTTGCCAAGCTCAGGCAGGGCAAGACCGGGAATCGCAATATCTGCGGCATTATATGAGCCAAGATCATAAGTTTTTTCCAGGGTTTCGGCAGTAACTTTATATTGACCTTTAAGTCCGGGAATGCGCAATACGCCTCTCTCAGCCGGCCCATTGTTGTACATATACACCAAGAACTTGTCGCCATCCTGCTTCAGGCATGCCCGGAAACGATCCGGTAATGAGAACTGCAGGGCAACTCCGGCCCATTCGGCGGCATCACGGGTAATATCAGCGGCAACGCCACCTAATTCACGTTCTGCAGCGGCCCACAACGGGCCGGCTTTCTTTTTTTCTTCCCGACTTTTACCGCTCCATAGTCCCTGAATCTGATCTTCAGTCACTGAACCAGGAATACCACCGATCAGAACAATCCGACCTTTACCATGCGACCACAAAACAGCGGCAACGTCCGTCTTGACCCGTCCGAGAACAGTACCGCCATCAGGCACCTTCAATGAAGCAATACGATTCAGCGGAATTGCCGCTGTGCGCCCGAATACCGGATTGTTCCGGTTGAACACCAGCATCGCAGATGCAAGGCGGCGTTTTAACAAACTTGCGGTATCCTTATAGCCAAGGCGATGCAGCAGCGAATATTCGCCGTCTTTGCCGAAAGTACGCTGTCCGCTGGAAACAAATAAAACCAGTTTGCCACCGTTTTTCACATAATCAACCAACGCATCCTCGGCTTTTTCAGTCAGAACAGTCGAACCGTCATCAATGACCACTTTCATCTTTTTGAGTTCCTTCAGGTCACAGCCGTCCGAAAACATCTCAAAGAAATTGCCGGGATACAGCATTGCTTCACTGAAACCGTTCATAACCCACCAGCGGGCAATCGGTATATTCTGATAATTGTATTTACCGGCAAACCTGTCGGTAGTGAATGAGTGCAGATAACCGACCGGACGCGTCACCAGTTTGGCGCGGTTGGATTCCTTGACCAGTTTTTGGGCACGTGGATTAGCAAAAAGCAGGTTCCAGAAAGGACTGTTTGTCCAGGTCGTAAAAACATAGTTGAAATGAGACGCGCCAAGTACACATATCTGGAAGGCGTCCCAATTGGAACGGTCAATCGCAGTAGCTTCCGTTAACCCGCGACGTCCGATCGTAACCGGGGCGATATCCTCGTGCCGCAGCCGCAGGCCATATCTGCGTTTTGCAACCAGGCGACGCACATGATGCAGGATATTCAATCCCTGATCCCCGTAAAATGCATCATACTCTTTAAGTTTGGCGAAAGTCAGGTCCGCTTTGCCGACGCCTCCAGTCGCGTTGACGCCGCTGATGCCGCGTTTTTTATCATATTTGCGCACCAGTTTCATCATATTGACCCGGAAGTCCAGCAGTCCGCGATGGTAGAAATCCAGCCAGTCGATCCACTGCGGCCTGGTGTCAACCACCTGAATCATTGCGGCAAAATCTTTCTTCTTATCAAGTTCTTCGTACAACGGAGCAGGCACCGGAACGGATTTCCAGTCTTTGTATTGCGAGTTATAGACCTTATTCAATTTTTTAATGGAGCCGTATTTCTTTTGCAGGTAAGCGGCCCAGTCTTTCAGTGTATCGGGATGAAAGTCGTAAATCCCTTCACCATCGTGGTCGACTCCGCCGTAAGGGTGCGGGTGCCAAAACCAGATTTCAGGGCAATCCTTGTAGCGTTTGATAAGGAGTTCAGTCGCCATAACAGCGTGCCTGTTAAACTTGCGCGAATGTACGCTGAAAACACCTTTCTTGCCTTTACCGACGGAGCCGTCTCGCTGTCTGATACGCTCATCTTTGAGCCAGTACTGAGTGGGACCATTGAAATCCCACCACCAGAGTCCGGCCTCAAGTCCAAGCCCGTATCTTCCGGCATACTTGACCATGTGGTCGAAATATTCAAAATTATAGACGCCGGGGAGCGGCTCAAAATCAGAGTAGCGTAAAAACGACATCAGCATCTCACCACCGGCAGCTTTAATTTTCTTGAAATATGCCTCACCGGGCTGTTTACCGCGACCAGTCAAGCTCTGAGTGGCGTCGGCACTGAAGATCGTGCCTTTGTGCTTTATAATATCGTCCACTGACATAACCGGGACGGGACTGCCTGATTTGAATTCTTTAACCTCGCCGGTCTCAAACAACTTGCGGTCTCGAACCCCGACAATAATACGTTTTGCCGCAACCAGGCTTGAATAACCGTCATACAGGTATACCGTGACAAAATACGGTCCCTGGCTGTTGACTTTGTACTCAAGTTGCATGTCACAATTACCGGAAAAAATCTTCTCCTGTCTTAGATGGCACACCTCTTTGCCCTGATAACTGATCATATCCGACATCAGGCGCAGCGACTTGACTTTTTTCAACCGGTCATTAACCTGTACCCGCAATTTAACCGGCTCATTCAACTCAACAGTATTATCTTCGGCATTACAGGTCAATTTCAGATCATCAGGATTAAACAGCAATGAACCCGATGCTTTACCTTCAATGCGCCAGTTCAGGTATTGCAGTACATCATGATCTTTATTAGTTATGTCGTCCAGAACAAAAAAGAATTCCTTTGCTTCAACCGGAGATTTAAGATTAAAATTAAGTTTGTTTTTTTGCCCAAGCTTTTCCAGCTTTCCTTTTTTGGAAGCAAGAAGCATGACTTTGGCCGACTCATAGCGGCTTGCTGCTTTGATCGATTTAACCGTGACATCGCCCGCAACGGGGAAATAAAGACGGAACGAAACCCGTCCTGTCATCGGCTGCATATTACGCCATTCCGGCCGTGCATTGGCCGGAAGGAAGATATCGTATGCCCTGCCCTGATTGACCTCGCGCATATCCCTTGGTATTCGGGCTTTTGCGGTTATATTGTCAGCCCGGACCAGAGGCGCCGCCATGGTAACCAGCAACAGCCCCGCCATAAACACTTTTATCATCAAATCACTCCGATTTTTTTAATTTATTGCTTTACAATCTCAGTTAATGAAGCATATTTGCCGGATTTTTCAATCTTGTTGTTTGAGATTGACACATTCTCTGTCTGCCCCTGGATTATCGCCGGAATGTTTCCTTTTCCAGTTGCGTCGGGAATCGTGCCGAGGCCGACAATCGTATTACCGGAAACAATGATATTCTTACAAACATTAAGATAGATCGCGGCCGCGCCGGGGCGGATGATCCGGTTTCCGGTAAACTTGATATTGCTGGCGGCCTGCGCACCTGGAAGTTTTCCCGGAGCGGTAATCTCGACAACGCCGGGATGACGATTGCGAGCACCGAGACAACCCTCTGAAAACACGTTGTTTCTGACGATCAGGTTGGACGAGGTAACCGCTTCGCCCCAGTATCCGGGTTGACCGCAAACCGATAACAAAGGACCTAGAGCCAATGAAATATCATTGTTTTCAATAACCGCGTCAGTACTCTGGAACCTGATACCGCGAGCAAGCGAACCGGTGAATTTACAATTTTTTATAACCGCGCCGGATGCAACCGCGCTGGCACAGGAAAAGATGGCCGGATTATCAAGTTTTAGCGGTTTATCCAGTTTAATCCGCATCGCCCTGGTTTTAGACCCGGCTTTAAAGTTTTTTGCCGCGGCCCATTTGTGAGAGAGGCCTTTTTTGCTGGCATCGGGGATTGTGTATGTGAAAACTTTCCGGGAAACGCATTTACGAGTCCCCATCAAGTTCCAGGTTTTATTTTCCAAAAAGCTCAATTCGGGCAGTTTAACTCCGTTTGATCCAAACGGCTGGACTATCAGTTCAGTTGGCGAAACCTGTTCGAATATCCGATAATAAACGCCGTGGAAGTTAACAAAGTCATCACCGATCGTATCGATCTCGCAAGCATCAAGTGTCGGCCCTTTCAGGGTATTTGACGCGTTGAAGCCATCGGCGTTACCACCAATGAGCCGATTAGTTCCCGGACGCTTGACAATCCGGCACTTGCGGTAGACATTACCGCCGCGACCAACGTTTTCAACAAAGCCGATAAACGGAGCTGCGTATAGAGTTATATTATCCAGAGTGATCTTTTCCGTCACTTCAACCTTGACCGCCCTGCCTTTGCGCATCCAGATCGCGATCAAGTCGCCTTTGGCAAAACCGCAGGCTTTTGCTTTGGCGCCATAAAAACCTCTGACTTTGATCTGATATGAACCGTCATCCAGCTTCTTTTTGC
Organism: Victivallales bacterium; assembly: GCA_963678305.2. Taxonomy (GTDB): domain Bacteria; phylum Verrucomicrobiota; class Lentisphaeria; order Victivallales; family Victivallaceae. The sequence continues at coordinate 52,934 of CAXXVV010000006.1, read as the reverse complement.
GATAGACGCAGAAACCACCCTGACGGGGCTTCATTTTACGGGTTTTCGGATCAAAGAGCATACCTCTAAGCCCGTTCCCTTTGAAAATATTATCGCAATTGGCCCCGTATCCGGCGTCCGGCTTGAAAGTAAAGCTGTTGTCTTTGACATCCAGAGCCGTAACCGTGCCTTGTGTAAACGGAACCGGGTCCCAATCGAGAACCAGATTTCTGATGGTCAGGTTACTGCATTTGTATATACTCAGGCCGGTCGCCTGGTTTTCAAAAAAGAAACTGGAGCCGTTGCCTTCAACCGTCATGTTGCCGGCATTCAAAAACTTGACATGACAGGGTCTTTTGCCGATTGTTTTACTAAACCGGTATATCCCTTTCGGGATATTGAAATTCGTTTTTTTCGCCTTGATCGCGGCTGCCAGTTTTTTCAATAAATCGTCACCGGCTTTGCGCTGACTCGTTTTCTCCTGATCGCTCCATTTCGCGATCTCAGCCGGAAACGGCTGCGCTATAGTCACGGTTGCACCTCCTGCAAAGATCAAAGCGCAGGAAAAAATTGACCTGAATGTGATATTCATCCTTTAATATCCTCTTTATTTTATATAGATGGAGCATTAACTCAAATAATAACGCTCAATATTCGGGGTTTATTGCATTGTCGCGGGAAAATGGAGCCTTATATTATCGGTAATATTAACCCAGGTTAAAAACTCAAACCCGGTAACCGATCCGGCGTGTCCGTCAAGGAAACTCAAGTTGATATTATTGTCGTGCCTGACATAATACGAATATTGACCAATTTCAGTTTCAAGCGGCGCGACGGACAGGTCATGACGCAAGTTCAATGAACCATTCGCGTAAGGAGTGCCACCGGTTATCGCTTTATATTCAAGTCCGGTCCGTCCGTCGCCGGAATAAACAATCATGCTGGGCTTTCTGGCCCTGGTCGCTTTGACCCCTTTCAGGGTTGATGCACCGACGCGACCGGAAAATGATTGAGCGTTGACCCCGATGCTGGCATGCCACTGGAAAGTCCCAAGCGGATTTGAGCTGTCATATCTGGTTTTCTGCAAGGCCGTCATGGAACGTGATTTTGATCCCTCTGGACATCCCCACATATCAATCTTGCTGTTCATGTAAGGACTCAAATTATACCACCAGGAATTGTTGCCGGGAGGAATACAAGTCGCGGCATAGCCTTCGTTATCCGCAATATACATCTGCAAAGAACCGGAAATCTGTCTCATTTTATTGAGGCAGGAAATAGACCTGGCCTTACTCCTGGCTTTGTTAAGCGCCGGCAGCAGCATGCTGGCAAGAATAGCAATTATTGCGATTACAACGAGCAACTCGATAAGAGTAAACAATTTGGACTTTTGCATTTTTCTTTTCCTTTTTTGTTTGCGATTTAATTATTATATTTTAAAAACGGTATCTCTAAGGACCAGTTTCGGTTCAATCCACTTTTCAGCGGTAATGCTCGCATGTTTATTCATGCGCTGCTCCAATATTTTAAAAGCCGCTCCCAGCATGGCGCTGATATCACGCTCAATAGATGAGACATGCGGAAACATCGACGTGGCTTCCCAGGCGGCTCCAATACCGACAACGCTAAGATCTTCTGGTATTTTAAAGCCCTGCTGGTAAGCAAAGTTAATGATATTCCGCGAAGCCCCCATTCCGGCACAAACAACAGCGGTAGGACGCTTTTTCTGATGCATAATTTTATCCAGCCATTCAAACTTCAATCGCGCTTCATCGGGGTTCGGGGAATCCTTAAATATCCACTCATTTGAAGTAACCATCGAAAAAAGATCGACTCCCTGAGTAAAACCACGATATACAAGATTGTGAATATCAAAATGCAGCGGACCAACGTGAAGCGCGACATTAACATGTCCCTGCTCACGGAGGTATTTCAAGGCATTCATAACTCCTTTGACAAAATCCGTCCTTACACTGTAGTCAAACGGTTCTTCAAATTTGACAAACGGGAATTCAGGATGGGTCGCCACCCAGTTTTTGTAGCGAGTCTGCCGCTCAAGAAAATATCCGGCGGAAATCACCCCGCCGACAAACCCCGAAGACAGAATATCCGGCACCTTGTCCACTCCGTAGGGATCACAAAATTCAATATGATAATTTTTTCCGCCGGCTTCGCAATACCTGATGAATTCAACAACCAATTCAGTCATGACTCCTGATCCGGGAATGCGTTCAGGTTCGTCATTGATAACCAGCCCGATCGCGTCTTTTTCCTTGGATTTAAGCATTTGGGCCAGAGTGTTGGGCTGGTACTTCAGCCGCTCCGCGATTTGCAGAATTTCGCGTCTTTTGGCTTTGCTCACCCGGCCGGTTCCGTTAATCGCGGCTGATACCGTAACCGCGGAAACTCCCGCCTGCTTAGCTATGTCTTTAAGTCCAACTTTCACCGGATTGCTTCCTATTTAATTTGCCTTAACGTTAAACCAATTATACAGGACGACAAACCGTATGTCAATACCCGAAATCAACAAAAACGCAATTTTTTTATCGTAGTTAACACAAAAAAGTAGCAAATCAGATTAAACGTTAATGCAAAAGAACGGCAAATTAAGTCCCTGGGCAATTTGATACAGGCCGGCTCTTTGGTTTTACACTTTGAACGACCAGTTACCGGGAGTCAACACTTCGGTTTTATCAGGCAATACCAGTTGAGCGCGGGTGTTCTGGGGAATGGTTACTTTGACCAGCACACCGCTTTCAGTCCTGAGCCATGAACTCTTGATCAGGCCGCGGGGAGCGGAATACTCAGCGGCAAAGTGGTCCAGATCAGCCGGAAAATACGGCTTAATGGTCAATTCGGCAAACCCCGGCGCATCAGGATTCGGCACTATCCCGGCCAGATACTGATACATCCAGGCGCTGATATCACCGAACATAATGTGATTAAGCGAACCGCCTTCTCCACCCCAACTTTCCCACAGTGTGGTAGCGCCTTTTTTGATCCAATAGGCCCAGCCGGGATATTCCGGCTGAGTCAGGATTTTATATGCGGTTTCCACATAACCGTTATCCGCCAGCGCGCGGGGAACGTATTTCGCGCCGAGAATACCGAAATCGACTTTATAGTTGAAATCGATTACCGTGTCATTGAGCTTTTGCGCAACTTTCGCCTTTTCGGAATCCTCAACCAGTCCCTGGTAAAGAGCGCAACCGAGCGTGGTCTGGCCGCCTTCGTGATAAAGGCCGTCACCTTTGTAATATTTCGCGTTGAAAGATTTTTTTATCTCAGCGGCAAGTTCAGTGTACTTCTGACAATCGTCAGCCCGACCGGTAAGTTCGGCAAATTTCGCCAGTATCACCGTGTCGATATAGTAATATCCGGTCGAGGTGATTTCCACCGGAACAATCCGTTCCCGGTCCCAATGGCACCAGTCGCCAAGTCCGAAAGACACCAGATTATCCGTTGCCATCCGACTGCAGTAATCGACATAGCGGCGCATGCCTTCATAATGTTTTTCTATCGCGGACGTATCGCCGGTGTAAACATAAATATACCACGGAATCAGAATAAACACACTGTCCCAGGCCGGGCCGCCGCCCCAGTTGTAGCCCCAGCCGCTGCTTGGAACTATTCCGGGCAGCTGACCGCTCGGACGCTGTGCGTCGGCAATTGAATCAATCCACTGACGATACGCGGTTGCGGCATCGCTGTTGAATAAACCGGTTTCCGCCGCGAGCTGGGCATCTCCGGTCCAGCCGTTTTTCTCCCGATGCGGACAATCAGTGGGAATTCCGGTAAAGTTGCCAAGATACGACCATTCGGTACAGCGTTGCAGACGATTCAGAATTTCGCTGGAAGAAGAAATGACCCCTATTCTGGTAAAAGTCGTACAGACAAAGCGGCCTTCAAGTGCTTCTATTTTTACTCCTTCATTAAGACAGCCGACCTGCACATAACGGAAACCGTGATAAGTAAAACGCGGCTCCCAGACTTCTTCCCCTGCCCCCTTCAAAATATATCGATCAGTCTGACAGTCCCCGGCAAAGATAAACCGGTCGATATTGTCCTGATCAAGCTCTTTTTCATCGGTCAGCTTTTCAGCATATTTAAAAACCAGTTCCGACCCGGCCGGACCAGTAACAGTCACTCGAATCCAACCGGTCATCGATTGCCCGATATCAAATACCACGTCACCGTTCGGCAAATCCCATGAATCTATATACGGCAGCGTCCGGTTCACCTTGCAAGGCGGCATGTTTTGCGCCTGCATAATACCACCGGGTTCATTACAGACAGCCGCATTAAGCTCGTCGGTCCGCCATACCCTGGCGTCATAAGTTTCGCCGTTGCGTAAAGCGTCAAACCGGATCGGTCCTTCGGAAACCAGCCACGACGTATCGCTGACCACTTCCACTTTGCCGTCAATTTCCAACTGCAGCAGCAGTTTCGGGAAATCGCGCCAGGAAGCCTTGTCGAAATGCCAGGTTTCCGCGGTCTGGCAATTGTACCAGCCGTTACCCAGCACTACTTCCAGCTCATTTTCACCCTGCTTCAGCATGTCGGTAACATCATAGGTCAGGTATCTGACCCGCTTGTCATAAATCGTCACAACCGGATCAAGGACATGATCTCCGACCTTCTTCCGGTTTATGTATAATTCATAATAACCAAGACCACATATATAAACTCTGGCCTCGCCGCCGGCATCATGGATAAATGATCTCCGGAAATACGGCGCCGGTTTACTTTCAACCCGCCAGTTGTTTAAAACCTGATTCGGAGCCCCGATCCAATATCCCTGCCAGTCGGTCAACTCAAGCAACCCCATTTCCCAGGTGGCGGTATCGCTGGTATTGCTCTTGCCGGCTTCATTCCAAACCTGGACTTTCCAGTAAATTTTCTGTCTTGACTGCAACTTTTCCCCGGCATATTTCACCTGGGTTGAACAAGATGATTCAACCCGGCCGCTGTCCCACATGACGGTTTTATCAGTCAGTTCGGCCTTTATCCGGTAGGCCGTCTGGAAAAACGGTTTATCGCTCTCGATTTGCCAGCTTAACGCCGGCGCGGCAACATCCAGCCCAATCGGGTTGACGTTCATTTCACAGGTTAAATCAGTAACTTTAAACATTTGCTCTCTTTCATTTATTGTCCGGACGACGGACAGCGTTAGTACCGCTTCAAACTCCAGTCGCTAAGGCTCCTTACGGAAGCGGAAATTAAATATATCGGGTTTAATATCCCGCCACTTGGGGCGTTCTTGAAAAATAATATTTTTGCCAAGCTTTTTTCAAAAGCGTTTACAACACCTCGTATGCCTTGCATCAAGGTAGTTTATTCATCCCAAATTCACACCTGAAAAATAATATCCCACCACTCATCCTTCCGGAACAATAGCGCCATACTCAACTAAAAGTTGTTTTATTTCATTAATATTAAGATCAATCGGACTGCACTCTTTCATTGCAGCCAAAGCCGCCGCAGCTCCGGCCGCCTGCCCCATAGCCATCGACGCGGCCTGGACCCTTAAAGCGGAATTGGCCATCTGGTCGCTTGACACGCAGCGTCCGGCCGCCAGCAACCGCTTGCTGCCCTGCGGGATAAGCGCCCGCAAAGGCACCGTCGGCACCACGCCTTTTCCCAATTGCGTACACAACAGTCCATCGGCGGTATTCAAATGCAGATCTATCGGGTAAAACGCATAGCAAAGCGAATCCGGCCAGACGCGTCCGGTTGAATAATCTTCAGCGGTAATTGTTTCTGCCCCCATAATGACCGCGGTTTCCCGGATGCCGCATTCCGGCGCCAGATACTCTATTGTCAAGTTATCCAGACCGGGAAACTGTTTGAGAAAACGGAATATCCGCAATACGGTTTGACGTGCCGTAACTTCCACCTGAGTCTTATCTTTACTTGAAGACGCGTCTGCAATTGAAACGTGAATACAGTTTTCACCGTGGTTCCCCAACAGGTTCCGCATTGAATGAGACATCCCGGTGTCGGTATGTTTCATCTCGCCCCTTGCTTCGGCCTGACGATACGCCTCTTCAATAACGTCAGTATCCAGCAAATCAAAATCATAACCGCCGAATCTGACCATCGGGGTAGCCGGCTGTTTCTCCGGACTGCGAATCAAGCGATATCCGGCCATTTCCACCGCATTGGCATCCCCTGAAGCGTCTATCATTACCTTGCAAGCAAAATTACGCAATCCCTGCTTGGTCGCCACATCAACTTTTAAGCAGTCCGATTCTTCTCGAACAGCAAAAGGCATAGCATGATACAAAACCTCGACACCGGCATCCGCAAAAGCTTCATCCAAGAGGCACGCAAACAACCGACCATTGATTTTGACCTGTAATTTCCAGTGCCGCAGATCATAACGACTGAAATCCGGCATTTCTCCGCCTTCTTCACGCACACAGCGATCGACAAGTTCCCAACCGATACCGGCAATTACCTGTTTACCCCAGGCGTGGAACAACCCCGGAAAGTCAACGCCGCCCATTGTTATTGTTCCGCCCGGCATACTGGTCTTCTCGATCAGAAGAGTTCTGGCCCCGGCCCGGGCCGACTGAATCGCCGCCGGAAAACCGGCCGTCCCGGCCCCGACAATAATTACGTCATAAAGCTCGCAGTTACGCATACCATCCACACCGATAATTAATTAAAAATGCTACTCTACAGTCACATACACCATTTTCAAGGAGAAAACCGGTAAATTGCAAACAAAATAAACCGCATCCGTCCAGAACTTAATGACTTGAGTTAAGCGACCATAAAAAGTCATAAGCTAGTGTTCAGTTTCAGGTGATATTTAATATAAGTCGCCGGAATTTTTTGGCGGTTTCAAAATAAAATAAAGTACGGCATAGCAGCGTTATGTAAACTTTATCTTATGAAGAAAAGCCATAAAATAACCAGACTTGGGATTAAATTCATCGTGAAACTGGACACTAGCTAAAATGTATAACTCACAATAAACAACGATAAAAAGTCAAGGATAGATTTTCTTTAAACAATATCACTATAGTTGCATTGTATTTATCAATATGCTATATTCCAGCTTAATAAGGAAACATTATCATTTACTGAATCTATGATTGGAGGGATATTTTTATGTTTGGAAAAATTCTCAACTTCTTTAAAAAAGACACCGAGGAACTGGCAGAGCAGTGGTATGATGAAAAATCCAGACTAATGGAGGAAATTCTCGGCCGGGAACACGATATGGTTCAACACGCTATAATTCCCTATGAAATCGGCGGTGCCCTTGACCTATATTATTACCCTAACGATATTCCAGGGGTCGGTATTGCCAGCAAAGAACTTTCAACGCTCCCGAAAAAGGGATCAACCAACAAAGTTTTCAAGGTTTATGAACTGGTTATGTTTACCAGGCTGCCGCTCGACATGGAAGCCGGCGAGGATACCGATTTCGGAAAAATGCACGCAAACATAAATTCTGTTTTGAATGTAATCGCACCGTACAGCGCCAACGCCCGTCTTAATCCGCGTGAAACTTGTGAATTTCCGGAGGACATGGAAAAGGTCGGCGGCAAATGCTTCATCTTCGACGGCTATAAATCCGATGGAACCAAAGCTGCTTTCGGTATGCTGGCGGTAATCGAAGTTTTCAGAACCGAAATGGATTATGCCCGGGAAAACGGCAGCGAACAATTAATTCAAAAACTGAAAGACGCCGGACACTATCCCTATTCCGACCTTGACCGGGAACCGGTAGTTTAAAACTACTTTAATTTAAACAAAATCAATGTAATCTGTAAGACTTATAAGTCCTACAGGTCCTGATTTTTTCAGCAGGATTGATTAACTTGCATATTTACTCTCTCGTCGTATCGACAAACCCCTCTTTCCATGCTATATTTATACATGATAACATTCTACCGAAAACAGGGATTTCAAAATGGATAAATGGGATATTTACGAACTGGCCGGACTGCTGTCGAAATGCGGCAAAGCAGCCATGGATTATTACGATAATCCGCCGATGGAACTGAAAGCGGATAATACTGTCGTCACCACTGCTGACAAAGCAGTTGAAAAGATGCTGGGAGATGCCTTCGATCAGCCATATAATGACTCTTATATGATCGGCGAGGAAACCCAGGCCGAACGCGGCGAAGAATACATCAAACAGGCACTCCGTAAACGCTGCTGGATCGTCGATCCGATCGACGGCACCGCGCCTTATACGGTAAAAATCCCATTCTGGGGTATTTCCGTGGCAATGGCGGAGGATGGATTTATCAAGGAAGGTGCGATTTACTTTCCGGCATTACAGGAATTGATGATAACCGACGGGGAACGCTCCCTGCTGGCGGAAAACTTTGTTCCCGGCTCCACTGATAAACCTGACTTCAAACCTTTTCCTTTCAAGAAACAGTCGTTAAATGCCGCGTCGCTCATCAGTATTTCCCAGAAAGCGGCGAAATACGGTCGCGTCAACCTGACAAACCAGGTCGTCGCCTGGAGTACCTGCGTCGGGTCGTTCGCCTGGGTTCTGCGGGGACGGATGGCGGCTTATATCGGCACGATGAATTTATGGGATATGGCGGCAGCTATCGCGTTCATGCAGCGTGGCGGATTTATCGGCCGAATGAGTACCGGCAAAAATATCCGCAACCGGATCACCAATGAATTCTACGTCATGGATTCCGGAGCCCCGGAACGCTGGAAACTGCGCGGATATATGGTCCTCGGGCCGGACGAAATAACAATTGACGCAGTCCAGTCGTCAGTGGTTTTGGATAAAGGCGATTTATAAGTTTTAAGGTTATACATGAAAAAGAAACAAAACAAACGAAAAATTAATAGTAACGAGCCGTTGAAAGTCTTTGTCGTCAGCCTTGGTTGCCCCAAAAATCTGGTCGATACGGAAATAGTTGTCGGCGGTCTGCTGCAGAATGAGTTTCTACTGGTATTCGATCCGGATGAAGCCGACCTGTATATGTTGAGCACCTGCGCATTCATCCCTTCCGCCAGACAGGAAACGGAAGAAGAGATCGCTATGGCCGCAGCCTGGAAAAATGAAGATCCGGCCAGACGGCGGCTGATCGTCTGCGGCTGCATTGTCCAATGGGACGAGAGCGGCGCGTTCCGCAAATGCTACCCGGAAGTTGATTTATGGGCCGGTATCGATTCAGCCGAAAAGCTCGGCAAAATGGCCTTAAAACTGTTTAAGAGCGCACCACGGCGCGAGATTGTCCGCAAAGAAATCCCCGATTACATGTACGACGAACGCACTCCGCGAATGCAGTTGACGCTACCGCATATCGCTTATTTGAAGATCGCCGACGGCTGCGACAACCGTTGCGCATACTGTTCTATTCCGAACATTCGCGGCAACATGCGCAGCCGCTCCATCAAGTCGGTAATAGCGGAAGCCAAAAACCTGATCGCGGGCGGCGTCAAAGAGATTCTTATAATTGCCCAGGACATTACCGCGTTCGGGATGGATAACGATATTCCGGAAGAAAATTTTGCCGAACTTTTGAAACAATTGGACCAACTTGACGGCGATTATTTTCTGCGAATGCTCTATACCCACCCGGCCCATTTCAACGACGAGATAATTGACGCAATGAGCAAGTGCCGCCACCTGCTCCCATACGTCGACGTGCCGTTGCAGCACATTAATGATAAAATTTTGAAAGCGATGGGGCGCCGGATAACGTCAGCCGGGATCAGGCAATTACTGGACAAACTGCGCCGGGCTGTTCCGGGTATCGCCATCCGCACCACCTTTATCACCGGTCTGCCGGGCGAGGACGAGGAGGCATTCGAGGAATTAGTCGATTTTGTCAAGGTCCAGCGTTTTGAACGTCTTGGAGTTTTTTCATTTTCTCCGGAACCCGGAACCCCGGCGGCGGATATGCCGGAAACGCCGTCATCTGAGGTCGCGGAAAAACGCAGCGATAAAATAATGGAAATCCAGTCTAAAATCGCGCTGGAGGAAAACACCGCCCTGATCGGACAGGAAATAGATGTTATTGTCGACTGGCTGGGAAAAGACTCCGCCTCCGGGCGTTCGCTCTACGACGCCCCTGAAATAGACAATACCGTAATAATTCAAAATGCCAATAAATCATTACAATCAGGGACCATCATTAAAGGAAAAGTTGTCGCTGCCAACGAATATGAACTTGAAGTATGCGTAAAATAATATATATTATCAGATGTTATCGACACCTAAAAAAGACAGAGGCTGAAATTGATTAAATCGTTACCTAACATCCTGACGCTGGCAAGAATATTCATGATCCTGGTATGCCTGCTGCTGGCAACCATCGCGCAGGATTACAAAGTTCACTCTTTCAGCATCAGGCTGACGGCATATATTCTGGCATTCCTGGCCGGCTGGACCGACATTCTTGACGGCTACCTGGCCCGCAAATTCAAAGTCACCAGCGACTTCGGCGCGTTGATCGACCCGCTGGCCGATAAGATATTTTTAGTCGCGGTCAGCCTGGTTTTAGTAGCCGGCGGCCAGATTCCTGCCTGGGTCGTAGCCCTCATCCTCTGTCGTGAATTCATGGTTACCGGATTGCGCACACTCGGGGCGCAAAAAGGCGAAGTAATATCCGCCGACAAACTGGGCAAGATTAAAACCCTGCTGCAAATGGTCATGCTGTTCACGGCCGGCGCCTGCTGGGTCGACCCTAGCTGGATCAATGTCAAAAGCGGCTCGCCATTACGTACTTACTGGATAATCTGCGTATCCGGAGTTGTGATCTTCACAGTCCTCTCCGGATTCAGTTATTTCATAAAACACCGCCATCTCTACATGGATATGGTTAAAAATAACGCAAAAAAATAAATTAAGATATAACTTTTTAAAAGGTGAATTTAATGTTTCCTGAAACTAAACTGCAAGTAGGCGTAGTCGGAGTTGGAGCTTTGGGGCGGCATCATGCCAGACTCTATAACCTGAGCAACACCTGTGATGTAGTCGGAATTTTCGACTCGACTCCGGAAAATTCCAAAGCTGTCGGCGAAGAGTTTGGTCTGAAAGTTTTCGACTCGATGGAAGCCCTGGCGGAAAAATGCGATGCACTCAGTGTTGCGGTTCCCGCCACCTACCATCATAAAGTGGCAATGCCGTTGCTCAAGATGAATAAGCACCTGTTGATCGAGAAACCTATCGCGTCAAATGTCGCAGAAGGCCGGGAAATTGTCGAGGAAGCGGAAAAACGCGACCTTTGTCTGGCTGTCGGTCATGTGGAAAGATTCAACCCCGGAATGGATTTTCTGGCCCGGCGTTCCGCGGCCACCCGCTTTATCGAAGCTCATCGCCTGGCGAAATACCCCCCCCCGCGTCCCGGCCTGCATCGGCGCGGCACCGAAGTCAGCGTTGTTCTCGACCTGATGATCCATGACCTTGACCTTATTCTTACGATGGTGGACAGCGAAGTCGAACGTTTCGACGCGGTCGGCATTCCGGTTCTCAGTAAAACTGAAGATATCGCCAGCGTCCGCATCAAATTCAAAAACGGCAGTGTCGCCAACCTGACCGCCAGCCGGATCAGCGTCGATCCGCAGCGCCGTTTCAGGGTTTTCCAGGAAGACTGTTATATCTCACTTGACTATGGTGAAAGCACCGGCATGATCCTCCGTAAGAACCGGGTCGGGATTTCACGGAAAGATATTAATTTCGATGAGAAAAACGCCCTTGAGCATGAACTCGAAGATTTCATGGACGCGACGATGAATTCCATCAAATCCGGGATCATCATGCAGCCGAAAGTATCCGGTCGCGACGGATTGAGAGCGCTCGAACTGGCGGAAAGCATTTCAAAAGGCATTGTAAAATATAACGACGATTACGGTTTCAAGTTCAAATAAGATAACAGCAATGGGGTGGAATCATGTTGCAAGCTTTCGCGCCGTGTAAAGTCAATCTTTACCTGAAAGTCATCGACAAGCGCGAAGACGGCTATCATTCTATCGACACAGTATTCCTTCCGCTGAATTCTCCCTACGATGTGATCGTCTGGTCCCCCGCCCCCGGTTTCAGTAAAGGCATAACCCTGAAGATCAACAACGCCCCGGAATTGCCGACCGATGCCGGCAACCTGGTTTATCAGGCGGCGATGGCGTATGCGCGCCACGCCAGAATATCCTCCAACTGGCATATCGAACTGACTAAAAACATTCCGACTTCCGCCGGACTCGGCGGCGGCAGCGCCGACGCGGCCGCGACTTTACTGCTGCTGGAAGAGGAATTCGGTTTTATCAGCCGGCAGGAATTATGGCATTTGGCCCGTGAACTCGGAGCGGATGTTCCGTTTTTCCTTGAATCCACGCCCGCCCGGGCTCAAGGCATTGGTGATATTATTACGCCGATCCGGGACGTCACAGCTATTCCTCCGATCCTGATCGCCGCGCCGGAATTTCCGGTCAGCTCCGTGTGGGCCTATCATAACCTGGACCCAGAACTGATTTGTGCGGTCGAGGAAGAATACCCGGCAGCTTTGGTCAAAGCCCTGCAGGAGGGTGATTTTCTCACCCTTGGTGAAATGCTCTATAACGACCTTGAATTCGCGGTTCTGAAGAAATTCCCGTTAACCGCCATAATCAAACAAAGAATGCTTGAGACCGGTGCGGTCGGAGCGATCGTCAGCGGCAGCGGGCCTTCCCTCTTTGCAATCTATCCGGACGAGGAAGCTCGCGATCAGTCCGCGCGGATTCTGGTCAACGAAATGCGCAATGTGGACTTTTATATTCCGCCGGGTCGTCCGGACGAGATCTGAAAACGACTCTTTATATGAGCCGGACATGCCGCGCAGACGGGCGGCTCGTGGGACACTCGCCCTCCACTAAGCCTTCCCCCAATCGTTCAAATCTGAACTATCACAGTTTTTTATCGCAGCTGAGACGTAAAAGCCTGCCTCCAATGGGTCTTTTTGTCTCATGCGGGTAATAATGTCACAGCTTACAGTCTCCGATCTGCTTAATCTGCACCTGGCATGCATATTGCTATTTTTAAAACCAGATAAAAAAAACAAGTAAAGGAGACAATATATTATGAATCTTGAAAAACTTACTAATCGCAGTCGGGAAGCTTTGATGGGAGCGCAGAACACCGCCATTGAATTCGGGCATTCCGAACTGAAACCCGTACACTTGCTGTACGCGCTGCTGGTCCAGGAGGACGGACTGATTCCGTCTTTAGTCAAAAAAATGGACCTTGATCCGTCATCTGTAGTCAGTGAGGTGGAGAATGAATTGAATAAAATTCCGCGTGTCTCAGGCAGCGCGGCCCAGCTCTATCAATCCCGGGAATTCAGCGAATTGCTGCTCAAGGCACAGAAAATCGCCACCAAGATGAAAGACGAATTCATCAGTGTCGAACATCTGTTCCTGGCCCTGATCCAGTCGGGCAACGGCGCGGAAAAATTACTGAACCGCCTCGGCATCGACCACAACAAAACGCTGGAAGCGTTGAAATCCGTCAGAGGTAATCAGCGCGTAACTTCGGAGGATCCGGAAGCCACTTTTGAGGCACTGGAAAAATACGGCCGCGACTTGACCAGCATGGCCGAACAGGATAAACTTGATCCGGTTATCGGCCGGGATGAGGAAATCCGCCGCATTATCCAGATCCTTTCGCGCCGGACCAAAAACAATCCGGTACTGATCGGCGAACCCGGTGTTGGTAAAACCGCTATTGCCGAAGGACTGGCCTTGCGTATTATTCGCGGCGACGTCCCGGAAGGTCTGAAAAACCGCCGTCTGGTCGCACTTGATATGGGCGCGTTGATCGCCGGGGCCAAATACCGCGGCGAATTTGAAGAACGCCTGAAAGCGGTCCTGAAAGAGGTCACGGAATCCGACGGCCGGATTATTATGTTCATTGACGAACTGCATACCGTTGTCGGGGCCGGACGCACCGAAGGTTCCATGGACGCCGGCAACCTGTTGAAGCCGATGCTGGCGCGCGGTGAGCTGCATTGTATCGGCGCGACCACTTTGGACGAATACCGTAAATATATCGAAAAGGACGCGGCGCTGGAACGGCGTTTCCAGGCGGTCATGGTTGACCAGCCGAACGTCGAGGATACTATCTCGATCCTGCGCGGCCTGCGTGAACGCTATGAAATTCACCATGGTATCAGAATACAGGACAGCGCCCTGGTTGCCGCAGCGGTACTCTCGGATAAATATATTTCCGACCGGTTCCTGCCGGATAAGGCAATCGACCTGATCGATGAAGCCGCGGCCGGTCTGCGGACCGAGATCGACAGTTGTCCGGTCGAGATCGACGAACTTGAACGTCGGGCCATGCAGCTTGAAATCGAGATCGCCGGTCTGAAAAAGGAAAAAGACGAAGCCAGCAAAAAGCGGCGTGAAACCCTTGAGTCAGAACTTGCCGAACTGAAATCCAGCGGCAATGAATTACGGGCAAAATGGGATGCCGAAAAGCAGGCGATCAGCCAGGTTCGCACCCTGATGGAAACACTCGAGTTGGCGCGTCAGAATCTGGAGCGGGCCGAACGCGAGTACGATCTTGACCGGGCCGCGGAACTGCGGCATGGCACGATCCCGAACCTTCAGAAGCAGATTGCCGAAGCTGAAAAAGTCATGAAAGGCGAAGAAGGCACCAGCCGTCTGCTGCGTGAAGAAGTCAATGAAGAAGACATCGCCGCGATAGTCAGCCGCTGGACCCATATCCCGGTCAGCAAACTCATCCGCAGTGAAAAGGAAAAACTGCTGGAACTCGAGAAACACATGCATACCCGGGTTGTCGGCCAGGACGAAGCGGTCGCGGCGGTGGCGGATTCGGTTCTGCGGGCCCGCGCCGGGCTGAAAGACCCGAACCGGCCGATAGCGTCGTTCATCTTCCTTGGGCCGACCGGGGTCGGTAAAACCGAACTGGCCCGGACATTGGCGGAAAACCTGTTCGACGACGAACGGGCAATGGTCCGGATCGATATGTCCGAGTATATGGAGAAACACTCGGTGTCACGACTGGTCGGTGCGCCTCCCGGATATATTGGTTACGACGAAGGCGGCCAGTTGACCGAAGCGGTCAGGCGCCGTCCGTACTCGGTCATCCTGTTTGACGAAATTGAAAAAGCGCACCATGATGTTTTCAATATCTTCCTGCAGATACTGGAAGACGGGATCATCACCGATTCCCAGGGACGCACCGTCAATTTCAAAAACACGATCATCATCATGACCAGCAATATCGGCAGCGAACTGCTGTTGAACGGCAACAGTGATGACGATAAGGTCCGGGAACAGTTGCTGAATGAAATGCGGCTGCATTTCCGGCCCGAGTTCCTGAACCGGATCGACGAAACCCTGATCTTCCATTCGCTGGACAAAGAGCATCTGCTCGAAATCGTCAAGATCCAGTTGGAACGTTTTGCCATAAGACTGGCGGAACAGGATATCAAGCTGATTATCGACGACGAGTCTGCCGAATATCTGGCGGAAGTGGGATATGATCCGGTTTACGGAGCGCGTCCGTTGAAACGGGCGATTGTCCGGGAACTGGAAACCCCGGTCTCCAGAATGCTGATCTCCGGCGAACTGGCCGAAGGCGGCACTCTGACCGTCAACCGGGTTCCCGACGGCCTGATCTTCAGAACGTCGGACACCGAGTAAGATAAAAACAGCGCACGGTTGTTTATAATCGTGCGCTGTTTTTTAGAGCAAGCCCCAGAGATTAAGGATTCCGGGTTCATCTTTCAATTTCATTCTGAACGTCGTCGCCGGCAATCCGGCTTTGTTTGTCAGATTGACGCCGACCGGATTATCGGCCCAGGCGTAATAAATCATCTTAGGATCGGTTATTGCCGCAGAAGATACTTCAACTTGATTGTCGGAAATAATTATAGCGACCGCTGTACCGATTTTGCCTTTTTTATCTTCCAGGGCAAAGCCTTTAAGTTCTTTTCCTTTGCAAAACAACGGCGAACCGCCGTTATTGAAAGTCACAATCACCTTGCCGTCCTTCTTTTCCGCAGAAACCGGAACCGGCCCGGAACGGACAATATTTTTAAAACCGTAAATGTCGTTCAGCGCCAAACGCGCCAAACGATCACCGACCGTCTGTTTATTTTTCGGATGGATATCTTTTTCCTCTCCGACGTCGATAGTAATAGCCATATCGCAATCAGGCACATTTTGAGCAGCTTTCATAAAAGATTCTCTAATAACCGGCCAGGCTTGTTTGATCTCAACCGGATTGGTCCACGGTTTGCGGTAGTTAGGAAGCTGGACAAAATAAAACGGGAAATCCCCCTGTCCCCAACACTTGCGCCATGCGGAAATCATCGTCGCGATCTGTTCACGATAATGCGTAGCGTCCGCAATATTATGGGCATTGCGTTCTCCCTGGTACCAGATGGCCCCGCGAATGGCATAACCTTCAAGCGGATGAATCATGGCATTATATAAATTTGCCGGATAATTCCTGTCAAGCAAAGGAGGGCCGGCCAGTCTGGGTTTACGCGGACCACGTCCTTTTTTCTTTTGTTTTTTTCTTTCCGCAACCACCTTTTGCCATTTAGCCAAAGCTTTCTGATATTTTTCCTTAGCCTTTTCCGGGTCGTAGGCTTCAGCTTTCTTATCAAAGCTGCTCTTTATTTTCAGCGCGAATTTATCAGTCTCCTGAACCGGCCACGGCGTCCAGGCTTCGACACAGGTTCCGCCCCATGCCGACTGAATCAAGCCGACTGGGACATCCTTTAACTGTTTAAAAATTTCCCGGCCGAAATAAAAGCCGACCGCGGAAAAACCATTAACCGTTTGCGGCGTACAAACTTTCCAACTACCGGTGCAATTGTCAGCCGGTTTTCTTGATGTGTTCAAGTTTACTTTGAATAAACGAATTTCGGGATAATTCGCGTTTTTTATTTCCTGCAGAGCGTTTATTGAACCTCGAACCGGAAAAGCCATATTTGACTGCCCGGAACACAACCATACCTCACCGGACAATACATCTTTAATGACAATTTCATTTTTACCCTTGACCGTCAACGTAAACGGTCCTCCGGCTTTTGGAGTATTCAATGCAACATGCCATTTACCATCCTTATCGGCCACGGCATCAGCTTTCGCGCCCCATGAACCGGTGACCGTGACTTTCTCCCCCGCATCTGCCCATCCCCACACCGGGGCGTTTGTTTCGCGCTGCAGAACCATGTTATCAACAAAAACAGCCGGCAGTTTGACAGCCGCGGCAAGATTGCTCCCGGCCAATAAAGCCAGGCCCATCAAAGACCATGAAATACGCACTTGATTACTCCTTTTTTAATTAGCAATATAAGTCATGCGAAATGCAATTTTTAACCACTGAACACACGGAAAATTACTGAAATATGTTTTTTATTTTTCAACTTGAGCTGAAAACTTAAACACTTCTCTGTGCTCCTCCGTGTCCTCCGTAGTGCAATTCATATTTCGCAATAGTCTAAATTAGAAATGTACGGTTACTTTACTGCTGTCTGGCGATAATATCAAGATTGTTTTAATTTTTTTCATTTTCCTGCGTGACATTTCATTTTTATATTATATTTTATAGCCAGAGGCCTTTATCGTAACAAAACCCAAGGAGGAAACTATGAAGAAAACTCTCAAACTCGCACTTGTCATCAGCACATTGTCATTAAGTACCGGTCTGATGGCGCAGACCCAAACCGCCCCCCCTCCCCAGTCTTCCTCATATACATATTTAGCAACAAATCCTTTTGCGCGCATGGGACGCGGAATAATGAATATTGCCATGTGCTGGATTGAAATACCGCGCTGTATGTTTTATGACAACTCCCAGGTTCCAGTCGCGGGGCTGATCTACGGCTCAATCGAAGGTGCGGGGTTCACTACATATCGCGCTCTGGCCGGCATATTTGATTTTCTTTCCCTTGGATACTCAGGAGAAGGCCTCTACTTCAAGGGATTTCCTGAATTCTTCTGGCAATCAAGATGGCTCCCGAAAGAAGATACACCTCAACCGGTTGTAACTCCTCAACCCGATCCGGCACCAGCGGCACAGCCGGCAGCTAAACCGGTAGCCCCACCTGTCGCCAAACCGGCGGCCAAACCGGCGGCACCAGCGCCGGCAGCTAAACCAGCAGATCAACCAACTAAATAAAAACTCAGACCCCATAGGGGAATCTATCAAAAAAACGCGCAATTGTTTTCAAATGCGCGTTTTTTATTAATCCATATTACGTTTTATTTTGCTTAACGGCAGCGGCTTGTGTTCTTGGATTTCAAGCGCAGATTTTTTTTGTCTGGCATTCGGCTTGAAGGAATCCAGCAACTGTAGAGTCACATCAACCTTAACAGCCGACTTATATTTGTCAAGCGTCTGTTTATCCCATTTTGAAACCAGCAGATCCAAGTTAGCCTGCTTCTTTATTTTTGGTAATTTATCAGCAATGTGTTTCAGAATATTATCAACCGGAGCAGTGCTGAATGCCTGTTGATGCAGTAAGTATTGCTGATCTACCCCCCATGCGTTCAGCTTCTTCATCATCTCCTTATCACCTGATGCTTTTGCTTTTTTGTATGCGACCGCTTTTTCCTGCAATATTTTTCCGGCAGTGCGTTTATAAACTTCAGAACCGATAAAACCGACTGCAATCGACCGGGAATCATAAGTCCCGATCCGCAGGATTTTCTCCGGTCGCGTTTTTTCTATTCCTATCGCCTCTGCCCTTAACACCGAATTCCCTGTGAATATTACACTCAAAGCCACAGGAAGGACAACTCTTTTCATCATTTTACCCATTATTCGCTCCTTGTATCATTTAATTTTGCCAAGACATCTGAAAAAAATAATAAGCAAAAGACGCGCCAGGAAAAACAACAAAGACATCATACTGCGGTTAAACAACTTACAAAACAACCCAAAATCAGAGAGAGTCATCCAATGCGCAAAATATCAACTTGGACTGCACAAAAAATGCACAAATCACGAGCGATCCCCGATGAAAACGAAACAGACAGAATCGCAAAACTGAATAATGTCGCCAACCGAAATAATTTGCTCCTCTGTCTTACGTCCATTGACGTAAATGCCATTCGCACTGGTCAGATCGCGCACGCCGTAATTATCACCCTCACAACGAAACTCGGCATGCAAGCCGGATACTCCTGGGGCATCGACAATTATATCGCAATCCGGCTTATTACCGACTTTCAGTTTGCCTTTCAGCTGGTAGCCGGTGGTTCCGGCGTTATAAAGTAAAAGCAGGTTGTGTGAGCTTTCGGCATCGGGAAAACCGTTGCGACGCATGACTTGAATTACATTTGAAAGTTGCCGCAGATTACGGGGAACCTGAGGTTGAACGATCGTCTCGCGATAATCCGGTTTGTTTCGAATCATTTCTTCAAGCGCCTTGATCATATAAGTTCGCTGCGCGGAAACCGCCGCCATTTTCACCTCGTCAAAATCTTCAAGCAGGGTGAAAAATTCTTTTTCAAGTGATTTTAGAAAACGACTTTTCTGCTGATAAACCGTGCCAGGACGGCTTATGGACAGTTTCCGGCAAACAGTGTCAACCGACTCTCCCTCCAAAACGTATAAACAAAACGACTTGTAAGTATCCTGATCAATTTTACTGTAACATTTTCGCAAAGCCTGCTGAAGGATTGTCTGCATCCAGACAAGGTCGTCATCTGCCTCTACTCCCGGAGCCGTTTCCGACTTCTTGAATTCAGGTTCGAAACTTACATCCTCCATCATCTTGTAACGTCCTTCACGACGGAACATATCCAGCACTCTCGAACGGGTAATCGTTTTCAGCAGACCGCGAAAGCTGCCGCGTCCCGGATCATACTCGAAATCCTGAAGTTTTCGGAGCAGACATATCATAGTTTCCTGAAAGATATCCTCGGCCCGAGCCCGGTCGCAACCGAAGCGCATAGCCCAACCGGTTATCAGTTCCCAATAAAACTGATAAAAATCATCCCAGGCCGCTGCGTCCCGGGGATCTTTCAAACGCTCAAGCAGCGTAAATCTGGTAGTAGTCGTTTCCCGCATATAAATTATCCGTCATAAATAGTCATATACGAATAATGTTACCCGTATGCCGGAATTTTTCAAATATTCCTGTCTAAATATTGTAAAAAGATCAACTTTTTATTTTTAATAATATTCAGACAGTTTGATTATTATTTTTACATAAGAAGTTAATTTAAAAACACTTAAACAAAATCAGGCAAGTCTCTTTTTCCTGACGACAAAAAGCAGTGTAAGCAATACTGCGATAATTATACAAATTATTCCAGCAGCTGTTCCCCATGAGAGTCGGCCGCCTGATACCGTAACCGTCATTTGAATGTAATCCGCAGTGACACGTTCCGTTTTCAGTTTACCGTTTCCGGTTTTCTCCAATAAAACTGATAAATTGAAAGGTTCCAGTAAAGAATTCACCTCGATTGTCGATTTATTTTCAGCATCGAACTCACGTAAATAAACCGCAGTGATGCCGACGGCTCCACGCAAATCTGTAATCAGGTTGTCAAGCGACTTACGGCCGATCCCGGATATTTCAACCGTTAGTTTACGGCCGGTATCAAATTCCGAGATCCAGGCGGAAAGGACGTTCATCAATAACGCCCGGAAATTTCGACCTTTTTCACCTCCGAGATATGACATCAGAGCCGAGCGGGCCGCCTGTTCCGGACCTAAAACCCTGGCTATATCAGTTTCTTTACTCGGTAAAGCAACCTGAGCAATGATATTGCCATTGGGATAAGTCGCGGCGAGGTCTGCGCCAATGGAATAACGCCGGGTAGTTATCCCATATAATTCGGACGCGCCGTTATACTCCCCATTGACAGCGGCGTCAATAACAAAATCAAAATTCTCCCTGATCCCGGCCTTCCGGTACATTGCCGAATCAAGCTTCCCAGACATCATATCATGTTTCACCCGTTTGTTTTCGGCTGCCTTGATGGTTGACAGGCTGACAGTCTGAAAGCCGCATTTTAAAGCTATTTCACGCAGTTGCCCGGCTATCAATGTCCCGGAATCCCCGATATTCTTGATCCTGCCGGCACATCGGATCAGCAATCGCGGCGAACCTTTCATCGCAATGATCTGACGCATCGACATATAGTCATTCAGCTCAGGATTGCCCTGCCCCACCAAAGCGTTGATTTCAACCGTGAACAGCCCGGCTTTGTCAACATACGATCGGTTAATTTGATAACTTTTGACATACCCGAAAGCCCGGCAGAAGATTCGATCATAATCAAGGATATAATCGGTAACTTTCGTTGAGGATAATATGTTTACCCCGGCCCCATGCCGAACCGCGTTTCGCAATGCGTCGGCCAACGCCTGCTCTTTGGCGATCTTGTCTTTTCCCGGCCCTCGTCCGATCGCTGAAACCATGATATCAGCCGCCAATGTAAAACCGGAAACCGCAGTTATCAGAATCAGAATTTTTTTCAGAATATTGAACCGCATGACAATATACCTCTGGTTAATCAGTGATGATCTTACGCTTGATTATTTTATGGATAATCGTCGTTTCAACATTATAAAGCGGTCCTTTATCAATACTCGACGGTATCGGGCTGGAAGGCGCACCATGCCCGTTGACGGTGAATATCCGGTCCTGATTGGTAATATCCGTACTGGTTATTTTCTTTTTAGATCCGTCATTAAATATCTTGACCAGTGTTTCAATGGTCTTGATAGTCTCTCTGACTTTCAATTGCATTTTCACTTCACAGGTATTGTCGTCTCCGTAGGTTATCGCGACCGGTTTTAGTCCTTTGATCAATACAGCAACTGAGGCGGCTATTTTATCATTTTCCAGACACATATCTTTCACTGTCGTCGAACTGTTGATCCTGACTCCGAGGAATCTTTCGGCCATCAAGCGATATGCGTCCAGTTCAGCGGCCCTTCTGGCGTGAAGCATTCTTTCTCCTTTGGAACCCGGCAACGCTCCGCAGCCCAGGGCTTCAATCACTTTTTCAGGGGTATCAATAGTGTAAGTAGTCGTCGTTTTGTTCAAGTTTTTTTCGGTCTTTACGGCATCAATCACACTGCGTAATTTAACTCCGTACGTAACCATGACCATGCCATAATCGGTATATTCGGGACTGCTCATTTCGGTCGCGCCTCTAAGCAGCGTTTCCATTTTTCCCTTGATGACGTCTGACTGCAGCATGTAATTATAAACCGTGGAACCTGATTCCAGTTGCAATCCGTAAACCCGCTCGGCCAGTGCCCGTAATGCGTCCAACTGCGCTACCCGTAAAGCCTTGAGCCGCTCCTGCGGTTTCACATTTCTCCAGGAAGCCGGAACCGACGAAAGATTGCCGGTAACCGGTTTTGCGACCGCGGCCGTTGAATGAACCGCCGTAACTCCACTTAATATCATTCCGATCAAGAGCATTTTTTTGTATTTCATGACAATACCCCCAGTTTATTCAATAACTATTTCTCTGGTTGTTTCTACCTTTTTTTCATAAGTTTCCCCGACAACTTTGGTTGACCCGCAACCGGCTAGGATAACCGTCAAGATCAACAAAATGATCCCTGTCAACATTATTTTTCTCATTGTTTTTCTCCCGGATTTGTTAACATTTTATCGAAAACTTACATACCTGATCCGAAAGTTTTTTCAATATCTCACGCCGGGAATCAATTTTTTATGAAGTTTTTTGAAATTTAAGCTTATATTGGTGGAAAATATCCCGGAAAACACTCAGGGTTGAAAGACATCGGCACTGCCGGATTTAGCCCGCCAGATATAGGTTTTGACGTTCTTTCCGTTTAAATCGGACAACTCAAGATATATAAATTCACCTTTTGTCCTGTAAATGCAGCCCTGACGCTGAAAACGGGAGTCCATTTCAAAAATAACCTTTGAACCTTTTTTAACCTTTAAAATAACTTTTGCGGGTAAATCAAACACCAACGCGCCCTTGGTTCCTGATGAAATTTCAATCCTGGCGTCGTTCCACAAATATTTGAGTCCTGGCGGAGCCGAATTCATATAAAATGGCCCGTTCTTCGCCGGCAATTTAACCGGCTTCAGTACCTTGGGTTTGGCTGTCATTTCCGGAAGAACAGAAACCGAAGTTTGATGTTCCGATTTATTAGATACAGCCGGTTGCGGTCTAACTTCATTTTGTCGCGACTTAATTTCAGCTGGTCGCGGCTGGGAAACATTGCTCTGGACCTGAGAAACTCCCACACCATTATGTAAACTACCCTTATTTGGTTCCTTATTAATTGTCACATAAACAATTGTCGCTGCGATTGCCGAGCCACAAAATATTGCGGCATATTTTGTGAACGGCCTTATCCCCCTGCCGTTTCGATGCCTGACATGAGTCATGACACGGGCAAATTCCTCCGCTTCAGGCCGGGCCGAAGGCGCAATGCACATAGCCTGTTTTATGATTTTTTCCACCTCTCGCGGGATTGTCGCTTGATTATCCGATTTTAACGGTTTCGGGGCCTCAAGGCTGATTACTTCGCCAATCTCCTGAAGCGAAAGAAAGTCGATATCAAAAGGTAATTCTCCACTGAGGACTTCATAAGCAAGTATGCCAAGCGCATAAACATCCACCGCGGTCGTAATGGCGGCATCCGGACAGGTAAACATCTCCGGGGCCAGATAGCCCGGCGAGCCGGACACGCCAAATCGCCCGACAAACATATCGCTCTCACGAACCGAGGCAGCCACGCCCAGATCAAGCAGTCTGACTTTTCCATGTTCATCGATCATGATGTTACGCGGCTTGATATCGCGATGGATAATATCGCGTTCGTGTAATGCGGCCACGGTGGAAGCAACCTCTCCCAGTAGTTTTAATCTGGCTTGAACCGACAAATTTTTACGTCGGCAGTAAACATCTATAGTAACCCCGTCAATAAGTTCCATGGTATAAAAAAGGTGGCCGCCGGTTTCGCCATATTCAAAAACACGAACCATCCCCGGCAAATTCAGCTGAGCCTGCAATTTTACCTCACGAAAGAACAGTTCCTTGTATTCCGGCAAATTGCTGAGATTGCGGTTCAAAACTTTAAGCGCCACATAGCGCTCCAGGTCCGGATCAAAAGCTCGATAGACCCGACCGCATCCGCCTTGACCAATCAAGCTCAAACGCTGGTATTTACCCAGTGAATTACCGGATTTCATCCCCCCGGCATCGTTTATCGGCATTTCATTCATAACCGCCGTCCTGATCATTGTTGGTTCTCCGTTTAATGTATTCTCATATATTCCGCTTTTCAAGAACGCGTCAAACATCTTCTGCATTCAATCCGCAGTATCAAATATAATCTCACGCGAGATATATTTTTTTTAGAAAAAAAGTCTAAATACCAATCTTGTTAAGATGGCAAGACCCCGGCCAATCGAATCACAACCAACCCTAAACAGCTACACATAAAGACATTAAACAAAAATAATAATTAAACTGTCTGATTATTTAGTAGTAATATAAAAACTGTTATATTTTATTTGATTGGATGGATTCTTTATGCTATCTTTACCTGTACAAAAAGGGGATTTAAATGTCTATAAAAAAAATCGTGCTATCACTCATATTTGTTTTGCCGTTGCTTTTACATGGGCAAATAGCAAATGAAGGGCTTATATTAAGAGGATGGTCAAACAAGTTACAACTTTATTATTTTGATAGCAACATCACAAAATTCAATATTGTAACGATTTTGAAAAACTGCGAATATTTAAAAGCGTTTCCAAACGGAATAATATACTGTCTGGTTAAAAGTTCCAATCTTTACAAAGAAAAGACAATCCCTGAATTCGGAATAAAATTGATTTTAATAAAACAGCCTGAACGCATCTATAAACCGTTTTCCAGCATCGATGTCAATCCGGCTAAACATGAAATTTATTATACCGGATACGGCCAACCAAAAGACTTTGGTAAAATTAATTTATTTAAGCTGAATTATAAAACCGGACAAGAAACTCAGCTTTCTTCGGGACATAATTTTCACTTTGCCGGATATCCGGCTCTTTCTCCGGACAAAAAGAAAATAGCGTTTTATTGTGCTATTAAACGACGATTCTTGACGCAAGTCGCCTATTACGACATTGAAGCAAAAGAAACCAGAGTAATAGTTCCTCCATCCATTCCCATAGTTCCCTATGGACCGGATATGTTCGCGCCACCGGTATGGAACCAGGATTCCTCCGAAATATTTTTTATGGCTGATTATCCCCCCAATAATATCCCCTCCCCACATAATGTCAAAGTTTATAAAGTCAATATAAAAAACAATAAAATGCAAGCAATCGGTTTCGGATTCACACCACTTCCATACAATAACGAAGTAACTTGTTCTCTTGCAACAGAAGATAAGCAATCAGGCAACATATGGCGAATATCCCCTTTACCAAAGAAGTTATTGTATTCAAAGGCTGTATATGGGAGAATATCTCCATCTGGAAAATATATCGCATATCGTTATGGGCACGGTTTTTATGTTTCTCAAATAAATTCACACAAGCAAATTACGTTGGAAAAATACGGAGGATGGTCTGATTGCACCTGGATATCAATCAAACCTGATTACACTATTATAAACCCAAGCAAATGGACTCTTACAGAACTGCAAGCCGTTTCAATCGCAGAAAAATCCTTTAAAGGAAAATATGATAAATCATTGAGCCCCGTTGTTGATTTCAGAGATAATATTTATACTATTTTTTTTAAATCCAGTGTCATACGTAATCCAGAAAAACAAATCACTTCAACCCATTTTTCAGGCTATGTCAAGCTTGATGCGGCCAGCGGAAAAATACTTGAAGTAAAATATTATAAGTAAAAAAGTCCCGGCATAATACCGGGGCCAGGAAAAAGTCTGAATCACAATCGCAGCCCCCAAACAAACCAAACTTAAACAACTGAATATAAGAACATTAAGAAAAACAAACAATCAAACTGTCTGATTATTTAGAAAAATTCTTGATGTTTAAATAAAAAAGCCCCGGATAATACCGGGGCCTGAATGAACATTTAGTAAGTTCAATCGTCGAGGAAACCATCTGAAAGACCGAGCGGTAATGCCGCCGGGCGCTCACAGGTAGTGGTCAACTCATACTTACCGCCCAATTGACTGGATTTATCAAAAGCCAGCATGATATCCAGGACATGGTTGGCAAGATCTCCATTGGCGCGATGATTGCGCCCGCTGCAGAGTCCATAGGCCATATCGGCCGCGCCAATGCTGCGGCTGTTCTCGCTGTAACGGAACGGCATCGCCATCTCCTGCCATTCGCCGACTTCAGGACGGAAGACCTTGACCGGGCCGCCAAACGTGTTGGGGTCGGGAACCTGCATTGAGCCTTCGCTGCCGTAAATCTCAATCGGGCTATGGCCGTGCCTGTAGACGTCAAAACTGGTAATAACCGTAATGATTGCGCCGCACTTGAATTTGACAACACCGGTGAGGTGAGTGGTCACGGTCACGGGATATTTGCCAAAAGGCTCATATTTGTCTTTGTAGGCTTCGGAAACATCCGGACCTAAAGTACGGAAATCGTCGAATTTGGCGGTAACCGCGGTTACGCTCTCCGCCGGACCAAGCAGGTTGACCAGCGCGGTGATGTAATACGGACCGAGGTCCAGCATCGGACCGCCGCCGTAATCATAGAAAAACGGAGCCTGTCCCCATTTTTCCGGACCGCGTCCCATGACGATAGCAGTACCGGCAAGCGGTTTGCCGATCCAGCCGTCATCAATGAGCTTCCTGGCGGTTTGCTGCCCGGCACCCAGAAATGTATCAGGGGCGCAGCCGACACGCAGATTCTTCTCTTTGGCGAGTTTGATTACTTTCGCCGCATCCTCGGCATCAACTCCGAACGGTTTTTCAGAATATGAATGTTTGCCGGCATTCAGAGTATCCATTGCCACTTTTGAATGAGCCAGAGGTGGAGTCAAGTTGATGACAATATCAATGTCTTTACAAGCCAGCAGTTCGTCGTACCCCATGCTTTTTGCGCCGTAAAGCTCTTCTTTTTCAGCCGCACGTTCCGCAAATGTGTCGGTACAGGCCACGACTTCCATAACATTAAACTTCTGCGCCGCTTTGAAATAAGCGTCACTGATCATGCCGCAGCCGATTACCCCGATTTTAACTTTTTTCTGTTCGCTCATGATAAAAAATCCTTATTTATTACCAACAGCCAGACCGTTTGAAGTAAGATATTTATAGCTTTGTTCGATTGCGGTGAACATATCGATCGTGCAGTAATCGAGTTCAACGATCAGGTTATCAACACAATCCGGAACCGCCGAGACAATTTCCGGCAAATTCATCGCGCCGGTACCAAGCGGAACCAGGGCAAGTTTACGGTCAAGGAAGCCGTTAACCATTTTGGTTTCAGCATCAGGCTGCTCGAAAACGCCGTCTTTCAGGTGAACCAGCGTAATGCGGTCGGCAAATTGCTTCATCATTGCGGTCGGATCTTCGGCCCCGAAGTTGGCGGACCAGAAAGCATCCATCTGAACTTCAACTTCCGGTACCATTTCAAGGTAGATTTCATATTTCAGTTTGCCGTCGATGCGGTCGAATTCCCAGGCGTGATTGTGCTGGAACATTTTAAGTCCGGCCGCTTTAACAATATCCACCATGGCATTAGTAGTCTCAGCAGTCTTCTTAATGGTATCCATATCTTTGAAATCATCCGGACCGTAACCGCAGACAACTTTGTCAAGACCGAGAATTCCGGCCATATCGATTGCTTCACTGAGATCGGTGCCGCGACACCACGGGGTATGGGATGAATACATCTTCAAACCGAGGTCGTCGATGATCTTTTTGAATTCCTGGGGAGTAAGGTTGTGAAAACCGGCCGGTTCAACCGCTTTGTAGCCGATATCAGCCACTCTTTCCAGTACTTTGATGAAATCTTTCTGGGCTTCTTCGCGCAGTGAATACAACTGCACCGCAATGTCTCTTTGTTTCATGACTTGCTCCTTTGCATGAAATTTGACTTTTCGATTGCATTCTTAATTAATAAGAATATATTATAGTTTACAACAAGAAATAATTATCGCAATTCTCAAAAAATATGATTAATTAACAAAGAGTATAAAAAAGGAAAAGAGTGGAGAGTGATGAGTGATGAGTGGTTAGTAGGGAGTGACATGGAAAGCGTGAAGATTACAGAAGTAATAACCGGAACATAAGCAATGAGCAATCTGGAAAACATGGAAGAACTGATGATGATATCGCATTACGCGGCACCGGATACCGGTATCGTCAGACCGTATTACATCGAAAAAAATACTGAACTGATCGAGATTCTCACTGGCGGCATGGTTTTCTTCAATGACCGGGAGTACCGTAAAGGAACGATCTTCTGGCATATCAACGGTGATCACACCATCCACCGTACCAGTGCCGATGAACCATATCGCTGCATGGTATTCCGGTTCAGAATGAAGGAGAATAGCAAACGCTTGTCACCGCGCGTTTCAACATGGAACGTTTTAAGTGAAATGGACAGTTTCTTCAGCCAATCATTGCGTTTTTACCATGCGGGCCACTACGACAGCAAAGCACTATCCCAATATATTTACACCCGTCTTTACTGGGAAGCCGTTCAACAGATTGAAACGACCGGAGCAGGCTTGACTTTTCCGCCTCCTCTGCAACGGGCGATTACTTTCATCGGCAAACAGTTTCAGCATGAAATATCGGTTGAGGCGACAGCGCGTTACGCCAGAGTCAGCAAACCGCATTTGTTCACACTTTTCAAAGAACATCTGAAAACCAGTCCGCACAAATATATCAATAACAGCAGAATGAACCATGCCAGAAGCCTTTTAGCCGGAAGCGATATGAGCATCAAGGAAATCGCCCACGAATGCGGCTATTCTTCCATTGCCTCATTCTACCGGATTTTCCATCAACAACACAAACTTTCCCCTGCCCTGTATCGCGAAAAAAACAATCCATACCAGCAATTACCCGGTTGAATTATTTTTGCTGTTCCGGATAAATTTTTTCAGGTAATCCATGATAACCTTACGTTTTTTCACCACAGATTCCGTCTCTGGCACGGTATTAAAGAAAACTTTGTCACTGCCGAACAGTTGGTCCTGCCTGAAAAAATCATCCTGGCGCTGAAAGACCATCGGCATAACAACCAGACCGAAAAATATCGCCGCGACCGCCGCAATCGGAATCATGGATGAAATAAGATAAAAGCGGTAAGTCATATATTTTTTGTACATATACCCGGTGTTGCCTTCGGTCGGCAAAGCGGCAATCACCGTGCTGCAAATTACGAGCCCCCAGCAAATTATACCCAACGCCCAGAATTCACGCGAACCCAGACTGACCGGCAGCCACTCCCGGCTCGCCGGAATAATTACCGGAAACAACAATCCAAGCAGCATCCAGCACCCGGCACCGAAATAAGCCAGTACAAATAATTTTTTATCGAACGGCGGCACTGCCTCGTTGATCTTCCGGCATTCTGACACCGCGATAAACCGAACCGCCAAAAGCGGCATTGCTGTTCCTGCCCAGCAGACAAGGGCCGTTTGAAAGATTGTACCAACCAGATTGAACTGCAGATTGTATTCACGACCGGAAATAACCGGCCAGCCGCAAACCAGTATCCACAAGACAAGCGGCGGCAGGATCGACACGACACAGCCAATCAGTAATTTCAGATATGACGGAGGACCGGGAACCTGGATGCCATGTTTGGCGGCTTTACTGCAGTGACTATGCAAATCATATAAGGAATCAAGCGCATAGGTTGCGAGCGCCAACATCAGAAACGCCGCCAGGGCCAGGTCAAAAAACGAATATCTGGCCATGCGTGAAGGCATCAGTTGTTCAACAGTAATATCGGGCAGATAATAATTATACAAAACGTCCTTATCCACCGCGTGCAGCCGAAGCAATTCCTTGACATGCTGCTGTTCCGGCAAACCGTTTTGCCATTGATGCCGTAATTCAGTAAAATAAGGAATAACCGAATCAACAATTTCAGTGCTTTGCTTCGACAATCCCGCCTTATCGTAAAGTTGTCCTATCATCTCCAAACGCCTGGGAGCGTTCATCATAAAGGAATCAAGCTGCGAGTGGTTGTAACTGTTACCGCACCAAACCAGCATTAACGGAAAATAAAGTGCCAGAACCTCATGTGCCTGTTGAACTTTTTTTTGTTGAATCAAATAATCGACATAAGCCGGAATAACATCCAGCAGATCAAGATAGCGTCTCCGGACATAGCTTCTGATCATCTGTTGATATTGGCGGCGTTCAAAAATCGGCAGATCGGAAAACATCTGAAGCTTGATCTGATGTAACTCGTCAGCACGATCAATGCAGAAATCCTTATGCAGAGCCGCTTTCAAATATTTCACAGCCTGTTCAACCTTTTTCGAGTCAGTTACCTCCCCGATTGCTCCGTAATTTGTTTTATAGGCATTCCTGCACATAATTTCAGCACGTACCAGATCATACCAGCCGTTATCCGGGTCCAATGATGAATATTCAGCCACCAGTTCAAGCTGCTTTTCCGGCATACTGCGGGCGCTGTACCGATACCGGTAGCGATTCTGGCTTTTCAAAAGTTGAATAGCCATTGCACGCCGGTGCCCGGGCGGATAACGCTTTATGTCCGGAATTTCAGCACGGTAGAGGTTAAACAACCAGCGATCCTGCCTGGCAACCGGAAAATCTCGATGATTGTAATGCCGTCCTGAAAAAATCCTGCCTATATCCCCCAGACGCAAAACCAGTGTACATCGCAACCAACTCTTTTTCAATGGAAACCAGATGCAATACAACGCAGTTAAAACCAGAATTAAGCATAAAGATTTATATAGTAGCAAACGTGTCTGAATTTTCATTTATCACCATTCATTGTTCAGATAAATATATGGTAAGCTCTCGAATATTTCAAGAGTAATTTTTATTACTTTATTTGCAAATAATATTGATGATGCTATTTTACCTTTTTAAGAAATTAATATTTTTCTACCAATTAACCGTAATGAGGAAAAACATGAAAAAAGTTCTCATACCCACCAAACTCGATAAATTTGCGGCCGAATTATTGCAAAACAATGGTTATAATGTTGTTCAAGATGCCGACAGTGACCTGAATGAACTCCTCAAAGCCAATTCTGATACAAACGTGCTAATCGTCCGCAGCGAAAAAGTTACTCCGGAAGTTATTGATGCCCTGCCCGGCTTACAGCTGGTTGTCCGGGCCGGAGCCGGTTACAATACCATTGACACTAAATACGCTCGTCGGAAAAACATCGATGTCATGAATACTCCCGGAGCCAATTCAAACGCGGTCGCCGAAGAAGTTGTTGCCATGATGCTGGCCGGTTGTCGCCACATTGTCCGCGGCGACATCACCACCCGGGCCGGTGACTGGGAAAAAAAGAGTCTCATGGGAACCGAACTGACCAATAAAACAATCGGGATCATCGGTCTCGGAAATATCGGTCGTTTGTTGATCCGTCGCCTTCGCGGTTTTGATATGACTATCCTTGGTTATGATCCTTTCATCACCGCCGACCGCGCCGAACAAATGGGCGTAAAACTCTGTTCCGTTGCTGAAATATTTGCTCAGTCAGACTTTATCTCATTGCACATTCCGGAAAATGATGAAACTCGCGGATCTATCAACAAACCGCTTTTCGAAGCCATGAAAGATGGCGCTATGCTGATAAACTGCGCCAGGGCTGGAATTATTAATGAAGATGACCTTAGAACCGTTAAAGCCCAAAAGAAAATTATTTTCTGCAATGATGTATACCCGAAAGACGCGGCCGGAGAAAAATCCGTGGCCGATATTGCCGATCTGATGCTGCCGCATCTTGGCGCCAGTACCAAAGAAGCTAATTTCAATGCAGCCAGACAAGCAGCCGAACAAACTATCGCTTACTTCGAACAGGGAATCAATAACGCCGTGGTCAATAAGGGGGTTCCGGATGGCCTGGACGCCCGCTTCCAGTCTCTGGCCTATATTCTTACCTCTGTTGCCCGGGCTTACCTCGGACACGGCGGCCAACCGGCTGAAATTGAACTCAGCCTCTACGGCAGTCTCCACCCTTACGGGCAGTGGATGCTGGCTCCTATCGCAGCTGGAATCAGCAGTGAATTCGACCCCTATCTGGATAATACCGAAGCGGCAAATTTTTTTGAGACTCGAGGTATTAAAGTCAGCGAACGCGAAGTTGACGACTCAAAAGAATACGGCGACTCAATGACTATCGACCTGTTTCAGGGCGGTGATGTAATTCGCAAAGTCAGTATCCGGGGAACCCTGGCCGAAGGAAACCTGATGATTGCCAGAATCAACGCTTTTGACAAACTTTACCTGGATGCAGTCGGCAACAACTTGTTTGTCGAATATGGCGACCAGCCTGGCGTACTAGGGAAAATTGCCGGCATTCTCGGTGAAAACAGCATCAATATCGTTGACGTCCGCGCCCCGCAGGACTTGGAAAAGAGTCGTGCGTTGGCGACTGTCAAAACCAATGTCCCGGTTCCGCAGGAATTATTGAGTACTATCTCAGAAGCAGTTGGAGCGTTAAATATCTGCACGTTCAATTATCAAGGGTAATCAATAAAGGTTCATCCGGATATGCAAAATGCTACAAGCCTTTCTCCAAATTAATGGAGAAAGGCTTTTTTATGTATCCCCCTTGCATTATTAACCAGGACTTGTTATAATATATATAGAAAGTCAGAGCATTATGTTTTATTCATATGTTATGGAATATAATTGCAAAGGAGACCAGATTATGTCAATCAAACGGACTTTTACGCTCATTGAACTGCTTGTTGTGATCGCAATCATCGCTATCCTCGCCAGTATGCTACTGCCGGCCTTGAATCAGGCCAGAGACAAAGCAAAAACAATAAAATGCGCCAGCAATGCGAAACAAATTGGGGTCTGCAACGAGTTATATCGCGATGACTTTGAGGGATACTATACCCAATGGCAGCCATATGTAAACGGTTATTCAACTAGAAACTGGGCTTGGACGTTGAAAAATGACTATCAACTGAATTATCAGTGTTATCTTTGCCCGGCGGCCTCTATGCTGCAATACAGTCTAACCATGGGAACCGACGGCATAACCCAACCTCATCGCCGGGATACGATCTCCCGTTATTGGTATATTGCCTACGGCATAAACTATTTGCATATCGCCACCAGTTTGCGTTACAACGGAAATGATTTAAATGATCCCAAATCATATGTCCCGACAAAAGGGGCATATTTAAAGGTACCAACATCAACCGTTTTCATTGCCGATTCATACAACACAAACGTCACCCCATGGGGAGCATATGCGTTCATTGATGACAGTGGCTCCGATACCTCCTCGCTCAAAATTCATGACCGGCACGCTAATGGAGCGAATGTTCTATGGTGTGACGGCCATGTATCACATGTTAAAATGGCAAGGCCGAATCTGCAGGAATATCCCGGCTACAAATATTTTTCTCGTTCAGGAAAATAAAAATCTTTAAATTAGACTGTATTTACAAACAGTTGCGGTTCATACTTATTCTTGTAATTTCCGAAAACAATATAGCATTCCAGTGGGACTGGTGCCTCGGGAGAGGTGTTTTTTCTGGATTCTTTCGGGGTTATCAAACTGGCTTCCGGTTTGGCGGATGAATTGTTTTGAACCTAAAATCGCCCCTTCGGTAAAGTGTCGGGTACGACGCAGAAAACGTACGTGCATCGATTCTTTTTGGCGGGCTTTGTCGCGCGCGGCGTAGATATCTTCGCTCGAGGCGCCGGTTTCCGCGGTGATGATGCGGGCCAGTTCGCCGCGGAAGAACGCAAACAGTTCGGCATCAGTCCATTGCGAGGTGTCGCCGGTGGTAATGTTCGGCTTCATGTGTTTGACAAAATTCTCGTAAAACATGTGTTTGCCACTTCTGCAATAGCGGCCCCAGGTGGTAAAATTGTAATCCGACGGGGAGTTTTTCAGGCCGGCCCGGACCGGGTTGAGTTCGACGTAGGTCACGCAGGCGGCCAGGGCGTTTATGCGCTCGAGAATCACGCTTTTGAAACGGCCGCCCCAGAGTTGTCCGGTGCGATTGCGGGTCTCGTTGTAGACGCAGGTGAATTGGCGTTGGCAGGCCGACATAAAGCGGCTGATGTCGATCATTTTGAGGGCGATTTCCTGGCATTGCGTTTTATTTTCGAGACTGATGACCGGGATTCGCGGGCCGAATTTGAAGATTTTTTTCATTGCTTTGTAGTAGCTGTTGTGGCGTTTGACGATGACCTCGAGCGGCGGCAATTCGTCGGGGCCGGGAGCGTAGACTACGAGGTGAAAATGGTTGCCCATCCAGGCGGCGGAGATGACCTCGATCAAAAAGTAATCGCAGAGGTATCGAAGCAGTTTGAAGCCGTATTCTTTGTCCGCGTCGGAGAACGGGTGTTCGCCTTTGACGCAGCCGATGCGGTTGTACAGGTGGTAGTAGCAACCTGCGCCTTTGACCTTCATTCGCGCTTCCATTTCGTCCTCCTTTTGGGGTTGGTTTTGAGATAATATATACGCTGAAGGCGGGTTTGTCAAATTGTTAGACGGTTTGAATATAAATAAAGGTTAAGAAATTACATTAAAACAACTTACATTTATTCATATTAGATTATATTGATAAGCCATTAGTGCAATATCAGCTCTTTATTTATTGTTTTTAGTATGGGGAATGCTTTGAAATTTTTCATTTTTGCTGTATGCTATATGAACATAGAAAGGGTAGATATATTTCATGGCTTTTTATCTTTATACCAGTAACAAACTCGATACTTTGGCTGAAATCTACGCCAATTTGCATCTAGATTCACAATTACAAAATCCTTTCTCCCCTGAAATAATCGTCGTACAAAGCCTGGGAATGGCCGCATGGCTAAAACAACAGTTGGCAGAACAACGCGGAACTGCTGCCAATATTGAGTTTCCGTTTATTAACAAAATGATTGACATGGTACTGGAAACTACTGGTACAGCATCCTATTATGACCCGCAGATTTTTACTACAGAAGTTTTGACCTGGCGTATTTTTAATATGCTATTTTCCCTGCCAGTAGAACTTCACTCCCTGGAAAACTACTTACGAGGTGCAAATCGTGAGCTAAAACAATATCAATTGGCAACCAGAATAGCAGGGCTTTTCGACCAATACCAGATTTATCGTCCTGATCTTATGCAGGAGTGGTCATCAAGTCCATTTATTCAAGGCGATGACTGGCAAAAATTCATTTGGCAACAGCTTGCACAAAACAAAATAAGTCGTGCAGAACGCCTGTTGCGCTTTCTTAGTGGAACGGACAATATTCAATTAAAAAAATTTCAAGCAATATCAGTCTTCGGCATAAGCACAGTACCGCCAATCTATCTGCGGTGTTTCGAAAAGGTTAGCCAAACCATCGATGTCCACTTTTTTTATGTCAATCCTTGCAAAGAATTCTGGGAAGATCAGGTGTCCGATAAAGAACGAGAGGACCAAGGTTTCGACGAGCTGGACGCCATGTTCTGTGATAAAGCCAACCCACTGCTCGCAAATTTGGGACGACACGGACGAGAATTTTTTTCAGTAATGATGAAATCTTCCTTAATCAAGATTGAGAACGAAATATTCTCTGATATCGAACGCGAGGATATTTTATCTACAGTTCAGCAGGACATTTTAGAGATGGAAAGTCCGGAAAAACAACTGGAGCATCCCTATCCCGAAACCGACAGCTCAATCCGAGTTCATATCTGTCACAACAAAATGCGGGAGATTGAAATCCTTTACGACAACATTTTAAGCATGATTGAAAATGACGCGATCCAACCGCGCGACATTCTGGTAATGGCTCCGGATATAATGGCATACTCTCCCTATATAAATGTGGTTTTCGGCGATCGTAATATTCCACATGGATCTAGTAACATCCCATATGATATTTCCGACCAGAGTCTGGTAAATTACAGTCAAATTGTATCCTCATTTATCGAACTGCTGAAACTGGCGCAAGCCAGATTTACGGTAAACAGTATCTTTGATCTGCTGGAAATCGGCCAGATTCATTCCGCATTTGGTCTGCAAGACAAAGATTTGGAAAAAATCCGTAAATGGCTTGCTGATACCAGAGTGCACTGGGGAGTCGATGGGCTGCATCGCGAAGAACTCGGCGGATTCAGATTCGATGAATACTCCTGGCGCAGCGGGATAAAGCGCATGCTGCTCGGCTTCGCGATCAATGATCCGGATGACCGGATCGTGATAAATGGCATTGCGCCCTATGATCAAATCGAGGGAGAAAGCAGTATCATTCTGGGTAAATTCATTGAATTTATCGAAGCTCTTTTTGACTTAAGCAGTGATTTAAAAAGAGCGCGTACAATTGACGCATGGTCGGATAAACTATTGAGTGTCCTGGATCAATTTTTCATCAGCGACAATGAATCATATAGCGACATCAGTTTTCTGCGGCAGGCAATCATGCAGTTGCAGGAGTATGCCGATAAAAGCGATGTAACAGCCACGGTAGGTATCGATGTAATCAGAAATTATCTGAGCGATGTGAGCGAACAATCGACAAATTCAACCTCATTCCTGCGTGGAAAAGTAACTTTCTGCACAATGCAACCGATGCGGAGCATTCCACGCAAAGCAATCTGCCTGATAGGAATGAACGACGGTGAATTTCCACGCTCCGATATAAAAATAGGCTTCAACCTGATCGCACGACAAGTGAAGTTATGTGATCGAGACCGCCGCTATGAAGATCGTTATCTGTTTTTGGAAGCGCTGCTCTCGGCGCGAAAAAAATTATATATCAGTTACCACGGCAGAAGTGAAAAAGATAACTCAATTCTCCCTGCCGCAAATCCGGTATGTGAGCTTCTCGACTACATAGATCAACGCTTCATTCCTGATGGCATCGCTAAGATGCTCCAGACCGAACACAAACTGCAAGCATTTAATCCGGCTTATTTCGATTCGAAGAACAATAAACTGTTTTCTTATTCACAGGAAAACAAGGATGCGGCGGAAGCATTGATCAATCCGCCGGCCGAAATGCCGTTCTTCTCAATGCCTGCTCCCGGCGTAATAACAAAAGATACGATCGAAATTGATGAGTTAATCAAGTTTTTCAGCAATCCGGCCGACTATTTTTTGCAATATTCCCTGGGGACAAACGTCAAAGAATACCAGGCGGAACAACTCAGTGACGTCGAACCTTTCAGTTTAGATCAATTGGACGGGTATAGTGTAAACCAGGAAATCTTCGCCGATATCATTGCGGGTAAAAATAAGGAAGATATTTATCAGAACCTGAAATTCAAGCAGTTGCTTGAGGTAGGAGAACCGGGTAAATTCTCTTTTGACGACCGTTATCACGAAATAGCTGAATTCATTCATGACTGCAACCTGGCACAACGGCTTGCAGCCAGTCAAAACAAAAGGTTCATTACCGCATGCGGCAATGTCAATATCACCGGACGCCTGCAATATCTCAATCGTTTGGGCAATTCGGCTGAATTTTACCGGGTTCGCTTTGCAAAAATCAACGGTAAGGACATGATCAGTGCGTGGCTTTATCATCTGGCAGCAACCTTATTTTTTCCGGATAGCGATATTATGACTATGGTGTTCACAAAAGATAAGCAAGAGGCATTCAAAGTAATCACGAGTGATGAAGCCGCAGCTTATTTGGATGAACTGCTTGAGATATACCGGGAGGGGTTAATACGTCCTTTACCTTTTTTCTGCAAAACCAGTTATATCTACGCGGTTACAGGCCACAGGCGGAGCAACGAGCAACCGTTGGAACAAATCAAGTTGACCGAAGCCAGGAAAAAGTTTATGCCGGGAGATTACAATTTTAATGCTGAAGGCGGAAATAACGCCGTCAAACTCTGTTTTCCTGAAAGCAGTATCCTGGAAACCAGTGAATTCAGAGAACTGGCATTAAAGATATTTAACTTTTGCGCAATCATGGAAACCGTTCAACGCCCGTTAATTGAGGAAATACCGACGATATGATTACGCACATCCTTGATCCCTATACTTGTCCGCTGGAATCGGTAAATATTATCGAAGCCAGCGCCGGCACCGGCAAGACCTACAATATTCAGAATTTGTTCGCCCGAATGGTCATGGAAAACGGTTTTAATGTTGACGAGATATTGGTAGTGACATATACCGAACCGGCCACGAAAGAACTCCGTGATCGCCTGAGGTCGATTCTGCATGATTTGGCAAATTTCCTCAGGAATCCTGAAATCGACGACGAACGGGCAAAGAACCTGACCGGTTATGATCAATGTGATAAAGAGTTGCTGGATGAAAAAGCAAAACGAGTGGAACGGGCAATCCGGGATTTTGACGAAGCGGCGATATTCACTATCCACGGTTTCTGCCGGCGGGTTTTAAATGAAAACGCATTCGAGAGCGGCGTATTGTTCAACACCGAACTGGAAACTAATCCATCGACCATTATTATGGATGTCATTCAGGAATTTTACCGTCAAAACTTCTACGACGCCGACACGGCCGAAGTCGCGTTGGCAAAACATTGCGGGGTCAACCTTGATTTATTCAAGAATTTCATTAATGAATTTTTGAACCACACGGAATTGAAAATCCAGGGGGAAGATGATTTATCCGGCGATAACTTCAAACATGTTGTCGACGAATTGAAAGAGCAATGGCACGAAGAGGTAGTCAAGCTGCAAATTGAATGTGCCGATCTCAATAAAAGAACCTACAGCGATGAAAAGCTGGACACGATGTATCAGGTAATGAATGACTTGAGCAATGACATCTGGCATGACTATACGATTGAAAACGTTTTGAAATTTTCCCGCGACAACCTGGAGAGAGCCGCTAAAAAAAATTCCGACCTGAGCGCTCTATCAAGTTCGTTTTATGATATTCCAGCCAAGTTGCAAAACATCGCCCGTGACTACAGCGCCAACATGCGGATCAAGTGCAAAAAGTTTTTTGACCGGGAATATTTGAAACGGAAACAGCAACTCAATGTCCAAACCTTCAATGATCTGTTAATCAACGTCAAAGAGCATTTTGACAACCGGGATACCACGCTGCTTGAGACTGTCAGAAAACGTTACAAAGCGGCCATGATTGATGAGTTCCAGGACACAGACCCCGTACAGTGGAATATTTTTCAGAACATCTTCGTCTGCCAGTCTGACAAACCGATATTTATGGTCGGCGACCCCAAACAGGCAATATACGGGTTTCGTGGCGGTGATGTCTTCACTTACAAAGCAGCCCGGGATTCTGCTGGAAACTGCTATTCACTTGACACCAATTGGCGTTCCTGCAACATGCTGGTCAATGAGATAAATCAACTATTCAACTCTACTGAAAATCCTTTTTTCGATGAAAATATTGCGTACTTGAACGTGAAAATACCACCAGGCGCGACGGATGGGCTGGTAATCAATGATATTCCGGATGCGACTCCGCTGAAAGTTATAGAGATCAACCGGGGAGTGGTCCTCTCCGCAGACGAACTCAATCAGCGCTGCTGCGAACAGACGGCAATGAAAATTATCGAACTGCTTAATAACGACAAAACCAAAATCATCGAAGGCGGCTGTTCCAGGCGAATCCAACCTCAGGATATAGCTATCCTGGTCGATACACACCGACAGGCCAAACAGTTGCAACCCTATTTGCAGAAATTCAATATTCCGGCCATTTTGCAGAATACCGGTAATATCTTTGATACCGAAGAAGCCGGACAATTATGTCGGGTTTTGAACGCGATCCTGACGCCGGGCAATCTGAATCTGCTGCGCGGCGCCCTGGCTTCCGATATATTCAAACTGACTGCCGACCAGCTGGCTGTGCTGTCAAATCCGGAAGTTGATGAAGATATGCGGAATTTGACCAGGTGGATCGAATTCTTCCGGGAACTTAACCTGATCTGGAACAACCGGTCTTTCATTGAGATGTTCAACCATCTATGTACTCACCGCAATGTACGCAAAACCGTCTTGCAGCAACGGAACGGCGAACGGAAATTAACCAATTTTCTACAACTGGCCGAAATCCTTCACAAACAGGAATCACTGCACCAGCTGGGCGTCAACGGGACTGTTGCCTGGCTCGAAAAACAATGCGGCGACAATACGGGCAAAGACAAAGAAGATCCGGAGTTTGAACTGCGGTTGGAATCCGACAGTCAGGCCTTGAAGATCATGACGATTCATAAAAGTAAAGGATTGGAGTTTCCAATCGTCTTTTGTCCGTTTTTGTGGAACAGGACCGCTTCCGGTTCTTCCAGAACCCCAACTCAAATTCTTTATCATAAAGATGATGAACTGACTCTTGACTTGTTCTGCAATGAAGAAAGCCAGGTCAGGCAGCGTTACGAATCGCTACAGGAACTGATGCGTCTGGCCTACGTGGGGATTACCCGGGCCAAGTTCCGCTGTTATCTGCTTGGCGGTCAAACCCAAAGAAAAAACACTTCCGCTTTCGACTATATGTTCAGGCAGCAGTTTTGTCTGCAACAGTTCGGTCTGGCTGCGGCCGGGCCTGAATACGTCATAAAAGAGAAATGGCATGAAAGCACGTCTGAATACAATCCGGACCAGAATTATTCACCACAAAGCGAATCTTATGAATTATCGTCGCGGAAATTTAACGCTCGTATTGATAATTGGGAAATCGCCAGCTTTTCCGGAATAACGCCACATTGCCAGGGCTCCGGCGTCCACGACAAAGACGAAAGCGACAGCGATCAGAATATCATTATTGTTCCGCCCGGCGATAATTTATCTATTTTTAATTTTCCGGCGGGAGCAAAAACCGGAAACTGCTGGCATGATATTTTTGAACGGATCGATTTTCAGGCTGATACGGACATAATTGACCGCGAATGCACGACAAACCTGAAACGCTACAAACTGGCGACCGGCAGTGATGAACAGATCAGAGAAAAAGAGGAGATCGTCAAAAAAATGGTTCATCACGTTCTGAACGCTGACCTTGGCGGATTTTCACTGCGTGACATTCCTACTTCAGAGCGGTTGTCGGAACTGGAATTCAATTTCAAGCTGTCCCCGGAAAACGGTCACTGCAATCTCAACCACATATTTGGAGAATATCTCAAACGGGAATTTTCGCTCAGTTCCCCGGACGGAGTTATCAGGAATATCTGTGATGGTTTTATGAACGGATTTATCGACCTGGTATTCCGGCAGAACAGCAAATATTATATCCTCGACTGGAAATCCAACAAACTCAACGGCACCGCCGCGGGTTTCGATCAATCGGGAATGAAACGGGAGATGAGCCAACACTATTATTTTCTCCAGTATCTTATCTACACCGTCGCCCTGCATCGTTTTCTCTCTTCCCGGCAAAGCGATTATGACTATGACCGTGACTTCGGCGGCGTTTATTACATCTTTCTACGCGGCGTCAACGGTGAAAACAACAACGGCATATTTTTTACCCGGCCGGAATACTCTTTGATCAATCAGCTGGACAAACATTTCGGAGGATTAGGGTAATGGATATTACGGCAGTAAAAAAACTTAAACATCAGGATGGTTTTGTCGATATTGATCTGCACTTCGCCGGCTTCATAACCGAATTGGTCCATAGCGACAACGTCTACCTTTATCTGGCGGCGGCCTTGAGCAGCGCGGCGGTCAGGCAGTCGCACGTCTGCGCCAATCTGCGCAACTATGCAGGCAGCCCCTTCCCGCAGTACCGTGACGACGCGGCAGGAATACTTGAACGCCCTGCCCCGATAACTCTTCCGGAACTTGACACCTGGCTGGCCGAACTGAAAAGACCGGAATTTACTAAAGTAATAAGCTCAAATGGAGACACCCCGCTGATCCTGGATGAAAACGCCCATCTCTATCTTCACCGCTATTACAATTATGAAGCGGAGCTGGCGGGGATGATCCTTGACAAATGCCGCCTCGGTAAATTACAAGTAGACCTCCAACCGGAACAGATAAGCGCCATATCAGACCGCTTCAACAAACCATTTGACGAGGATTTTCAGCAACAAGCGGTACTGAAAGCTCTGCAAAACCATTTTACAGTGATCACCGGCGGCCCCGGAACCGGCAAAACGACAGTCGTCGCCACTATTATCGCTCTTTTACTGGAGCACAAAAACTATTTACGGATCGCGCTGTGCGCACCTACCGGCAAAGCCCAGGCCCGTCTAAAAGAAGCGATAACCGGAGAGTGCAAATATTTGAAAGGCAATTATATTGAGAAAATAAAAACCATCCATACGTCCACTATTCACTCCCTGCTCGGGGTAAAATACCATACTCCGGAATTCAAGCATAACCGGAATAATCCTTTGAATATCGATCTGCTGGTTATCGATGAAGCGTCAATGGTTTCCCTGCCCTTGATGACCCGCCTGATGCAGGCAGTACCGGAAAAGGCAATGGTAATCCTGCTTGGCGACAAAGATCAATTGGCATCAGTCGAATCCGGCGCGATCCTGGCCGATATTTACGAATCAGCACAGTTGGGGGATAATATTGCCGAATTGCACCAAAGTTACCGATTCGATGAAAATAAAGGCATAGGCAGGGTCAAAAACGCGGTTAATACCGGCCATGGTGAAGCTGCGTACAACATCGCCATGGATGCAGGAGAACAATTTTTACTTCGCAACAATCCCGCGGTCGACGATACCGGACGTGAATTACAAAAGCTTATTCAACAGGAAATCATAACCGGCTGTAACAATCAACCGGTATCCCTGGAGAGCTACAAAAAACTGATCCGACGGCATTCCGAGGAGGATATAGAGCAGGCATATACTATTTTGAACGGATTTAAGATTCTTTGTTCACATCATAACGGTTTTTTCGGTGAAAAGCAAATCAACAGGTTGATGCTTGACCTGCTGGGCTTTGCCGACTCCTCCGAGAGCGGCATTCCGGTTATGATTACTCAAAATGACAGCAGTGTCAACCTGTATAACGGCGACATCGGCTTGATCTGGGAAGTCAACGGTGAAAAACGGGTATATTTTCCCAACACAAGCGAAGGAGAAAACAAGTTTTTCCACCTGCCATTTGTCCAGCTACCAGAACATGAAACGGCGTTTGCTATGACCATTCACAAATCCCAGGGCTCCGGTTTTGAAAACATTCTCTGTATTTTACCGGACCGGATTTCTCCGTTATTAACCCGCGAACTGCTTTACACCGCGATAACCCGTGCCGGAAAGCAAGCTATCATGTGGGCCAATAAACCAGTTTTCATCGAAGCAGTAGAAAATAATACACTACGCGATTCAGGCCTGAAAAACAAACTCACCTGACTCCCTCTCCGTCGCAAATACCACCTTCATAAAAAGCATAAGCAGATAATGGCCAACCATTAAAAAAATAATAACAATCAAACTGTCTGTTTATTATCTAAAGCAAGTGTGACATTTTTTCACGGAGTTGTGACACACTGGATGAGTCAATTTGTCACATTCCTGAAGTGGCAATAAAAACATCTCACCAACCTTGATAAACTCAAATTATTGAATATGAATATTTTGGATAATCATATATCATTTCTGGCACGGTATCTGTTGTTAATTAAGGCAAAAGAACGGTTTACATGGGGTAAACCGGATAAAAAGGCAAATCCATAAAAAAAAAGAGGTGTAAAAATGATGTGGTCAACACCAGATTATGTCGGGAAACTGCGCCAGGAAATGGACAGTCTTTTTAACCACTACATGGGATTTTCAGGCTTTGGCGGGGATTTTCCGCCAGTGAACATTTATTCAGGAGAGGATGAGTTGATATTGACCGCCGATATCCCGGGAATTGATGTCAACAGCCTGGATATTACCTGTGAAGGCAAAACCATAACCCTCAAAGGTGAAAGAATGCCTGTCAAGCTTGGTGATGAAGAAAAATACATCAAGCAGGAAAGGTCGTTTGGAAGCTTTGTAAGGTCGTTTACGCTGCCTTACGATATTGAGCAAAGCACGGTTCATGCTCAATACAAAAACGGCGTACTGCTGATCAAGCTGCCTCTGGCGGAAGCAGCCAAACCCAAGAAAATTGAAGTATCTTTGGATTAAGGAGGTGCATCATGAAAAACGAAATGGTAAAAGGCGATGACAAAGCATTGGCCAAAG
Source organism: Victivallales bacterium (assembly GCA_963678305.2). GTDB lineage: Bacteria > Verrucomicrobiota > Lentisphaeria > Victivallales > Victivallaceae. Next base: position 8,799 of record CAXXVV010000006.1, on the reverse strand, counting down.
AAGAAAAATCCACAGCCGTATACCGGCCGAAAATTGATATCGTCGAAAACGGCACCTGTCTAACAATATGGGCCGATATGCCGGGAGTAGACGACAAAGGGGTGGATATTCAACTCGACGGTCAGGAATTGACTATTAAAGGCTATTTCAATTCCGATGTGATGGAAAAATATACCACCTGTCACCATGAATATAGAAGCGGAAACTACGAACGTAAATTCACGCTTGGCAATTCTATAGACCAAGGCGGAATCAAGGCGTCGCTGAAAGACGGGGTCCTCAAACTTTGTCTGCCAAAAGCTAAAGAAGCGCAGCCCAAGAGGATCAAAGTCAGTACGGGCTAAACAAATCTTATCCTGACTGGAAGTCGGACAAATGTCCGGCTTCCTTTTTTTATGGTCGCAAAAATAAATATCAGTTCGTATAAAAAAATTTGCATTTCGTAAAATGGTTATTATAGTCTGTTTAGAACTGAAATAGAGTACATCGTTCGTAAACAACATAAAAACAAATGGCAGGGAGGGAAAATGCTGGAAATCATTTTGCTTTATTTTTTGTGTAAGGGAATGGGGTCGATATTACGAGACAAAGGCTGGAACCCGCTCTTGATGCAGATTCTTGTAGTTGCAGGCTGGATTGTTTCAATACTTTTCGCAGTTATCTGCTATTCTGTATATGTTGCGATAACTCAAGGAGAAGAAGCATTGAATCATATTGGATTCGCAGTATATTTATGGATGCTTCTGGCCGGTGGAATTACTGAAGCATTTCTCTTCCTGATTGCCCATTTACTGCCTGACAAACTGGCCAGCAAACAAGCTCCCCAATTTCCGCCGCAAATGCCCCGCTGAATAAGCATTTGAATCTGCATGAGAAATGGAATAGTATCAATTCCGGCCACGTTCCGGAAATCTTAAATACTGCTTTCGCAGTATGCAAATATACTTTACCTTCCTCTATCCAATATTTCAGTACAATCCGCCTGCCCTGTTTTTCTTATTTTACCGTAAGTAATCAGCCTTCAGATGAAAAACATCACTAAAAGAACGTTAAATAAGCGAATCCGCTATTGACAAGTAAGAGTCGGTCATTTAGAATTTTAGTAGTAAGGAGCTGGTTGAAAGGAAAGGAAATATGGACGAGAGAAAATACAGCGGTGAAAATAAATTGATCTTTGCCTGTTCCGGGGCGTCTGATGTTGGAGATATTGCGGACCGTGCCGCCAGAATGCTTTCAAGATTTGGTGACGGCAGAATGATCTGTCTTGCCGGTATCGGAGGCCGGATTAACTCGGTAATGGATACAGCCCGGGAGGCTGAAAAAATTCTGGCAATTGATGGCTGCCCCTCTTCCTGCGCGGCAAAATGTTTGAAAAAAGCAGGGTTTTCTCAATTTAAACATTTACAGCTGTCTGACTTGGACTTTGAAAAAGGAAAATGCCAGGTGAATGAAGAAAACATTGCCACTGCAGCCGCAATCGGAGTGGAACTGTTGGCCGACTGAGATAAATCCAAGTTCAGCCCAGTTTTCTGCTAGCGGAAACTTAAGATAAATTCAATCAGCAACACTTGAAATCGCAGGTAAAACAACCTGTTATATATTTTAGATTAAATATAAAAATAAACCAAAGGAGCAGGAGATGAAAACAGGATTATTAATCATATTGACGACAACATTCTGCACAATGTACGCTGGAGCCCAAAACACGGAGCCGGCAACTTCGCCCTGGCCACGTGCCATAAACATAAACAAAGAGAACATCAAAGGCGTCCTGACTGTTTATCAGCCTCAGTTGGAATCAATGAAGGGAGATAAAATAACTGCAAGGGCCGCCTTTTCATTCAAAAAAGAAGGCCAGTCAGAACCGGTATTCGGCGCAATGTGGCTAAGCGCAAAAGTCGAAATTGACCGAAGCAGCAGAACAGTCAAAATGCTGTCTGTGACCGTTCCCAAAGCAGTTTTTCCGGGTAAGACGGATGAAAAACTGAGGAAACTGGATATGCTGATCCGCAAAAAATCCGCGGACTGGGATTTTGATATTTCACTGGATCGGCTTCTGGCAATGCTCGATCTGGCGGATCGGGCCAAAGCCGCGGCTTTGCAGTTAAATACAACTCCTCCGGAAATCATTCTGCGCGACCATCCCGCAGTTCTGGTTCCGATTCACGGCACGCCGAAACTTGAAAAAATCAAAGGTACTAACCTGATGCGGGTAATCAATACTCCAGCCTTGATCCTTCTGGATTCCGGCAACCAATCATATTACATGCAAATAAGGAAAGAATGGGTAACGACCACCAATCTGACCGGTGAGTGGAAACAAGCCGTTACAGTTCCGGCTGCCGTTGCCGGTTACGCGGCCAAAGAAACCGACTATATCGATATTGAAAAGAATGCGAAAGGCGATACGATGCCTGAAGTAATAGTGGCAACCAAACCAGCTGAACTTATCGTATGTCGCGGCACCCCGCAGTTTTCCCCGTTGGGAAATTCCGGTCTGCTTTATATCAACAATACCGACACTGACGCCTTTCTGGACATCGCGACTCAGCGTTATTATGTCCTGATCGCCGGCCGCTGGTTCACTTCTGACAATCCGACCGAAGGCTGGGTATATATAGCCTCCACCCAACTGCCAAAAAACTTTCAGGAGATACCGGAGGACAGCGTCAAAGGACATGTCCTGGCCAATGTTGCCGGAACGGAACAGGCAAGAGATGCGGTTCTCGAAGCTCAAGTACCACAGACCGCGCGAATAAACCGCAGCGCAACCATCAATGTTACATATGACGGCAAACCGGCCTTTCAAGATATAAAAGGAACAAATATGCAGTATGCGATCAATACTCAATTTTCAGTATTGAAGATCAACAACCAGTATTACTGCTGTAAAGACGCCGTCTGGTTTGAAGCGAATTCGGCTGAAGGCCCATGGAAAGTATGCGTCAAAGTTCCGCCGGAAATCGACTCTCTGCCGCCGGACAATCCGCTTTATAATGTAAAATACGCGCAGGTCTACGATTCGGACGACCAATACGCTTATTGCGGATACACCCCCGGTTATAATGGCTCATACGTCTATGACAACACCGTGGTCTACGGAACCGGGTATGAGTACAACGACTGGTATGGCGGAGTCTATTACTGCCGTCCGATGACCTATGGATTCAGGGCTATTTACAATCCCAATACCGGCGGCTGGATTATCGGCGGCGGCTGCGGCTGGGGCTGGTATCGCAAATATCCCCCGATCAACCACTATCACAATTATCTGCACCATAATGTTGTCAACCGGTACAAAAACTGGGGAAACCGGGCTGTCGTATATGATCGGAAGCCATACCGGCGACCGGGACAGATTCCTGATACAAGACCAGGAGTCATCCCGTCAACCCGACCCGGAGCAACCGCGCCCAAAGGAATAAGACCGGCGGCCCCCGGCACTCCCGGAGCAACCGCGGTCCAAACCCGTCGCCGTGCTGAAAACAATGTTTTCACCGACCAACGGGGCAATATCTATAGGCGCACCGCCAACGGTTGGGAACAGCAACAAAACGGAAAATGGGCCAGAACCAATCAGTTCCGTAAGCCGCAACAGGAATCAAGATACTCCAGGCCCGGCTATCAATGGCCGTCAACTAAATCAAAAACCTCATATACGACCAACCAGAACCGCGGCTATCAATGGCCATCAACCAAGTCAAGAACCTCATACAACCGTAACCGGACTTATACCCGTGAACCGTCAGACCTGGAAGCCCATTATGAATCCAGAAACCGGGGTGATTACAGAAGCAACCAAAGAGATTTTTCAAGATTCGAGGGCGGCGGCCGTTTTCGCGGCCGAAGATGATAAGCGGTCAAGCTTATTTTTCTATAACATCACAGGCTTCGATTTATGTTCAAATGCTGCGGTTATCCTGTTATAGATGATTATGTCAGCAAATCATTGTCCCCGGGAATTAACAAAACGTAAGCGATAATTCCCCGGGGACATTCCGAAACGCTTTTTGAATTCGGCAGAAAAATAAAGTTGGTTCGAATAGCCGACCCGACGGGATATTTCTTTTATGGAATATCCCATTTCCATGTCATTCAACAGGCTCTCAGCTTCCGCCATCCGCATTGAGATCAAATGTTCAATCGGGGTTTCCCCCAGGTGTTCCTTGAAGAGGCGTCCGAGCGACGAAGGACTTATTTTCAATTGGCTGCATATATCATTCAAGGTTAGAGGAGTTGCCAACTGAAATTCCATCAGGTCCAGTGCCTCGCGCAGTTTCACCGGCAGACTGGCATGATGCAGATTTTGCGTTAAGAGATAAAAAATCTCATTGCACAACAAAAAAGCCCGCTGCCGGAATCCGGGCGTCCGTTCTTCCAGTTCCAAAGCGCCGCGCCGGATAATCTTTTCAAATTCACCCGGATCATCCAGTTTTAAAACATCTACTTCCGACAGGCCGGAAGTGTTCAGCACCCGGCTGAGGCAGCCTCCGCTGATAGCGACCGCCAGTTTATGGCAGGATTTACCGGGACCGGTACGGAACTCGTTATTTCTGCCAGGATGAACAAAAAAAACACTTCCGGCATCAACCTGGTATTTCTTTCCATCCTGCACGAAAAGCATTGATCCTTCAAGAACAAATTCAATTGAAAATAATTCCGCGTGAATACGGCTGCGCCAGTACCCTTTGACCGTATGTTCTTCGCCGATATTGTCGAGACGCAGCAGATTATCTTCCGGAGTGTTGGCTGCCGGCGGGTTGCGGTAATATTTCCTGGTGTAGTAACGCCTGTACGGGGAACCACATAAACGAGTTATCCCATGATCCGAATAAAGTTCCTGATCCCGTTTGCGACTCATTATTCGACCCTTTTCATAAATTCAAATACATTTGACGATATATCATATATAAATATAATATTTCACTATAGACTTGTCAACACAAAGACTATATAATATATACAAACTTAGCAATCTCAAACAAAAAAGAAAAATAAATGAAAAAAAATATTTTAAATGTCTGGGGGCCGGGACAACTATTCGCGTTCTCCGGAATTGACGGAAAAACAGACTTCAAAAACGGCCTGGTATTACGCACTGCCTTTGATTATACCGGTTTTGAAATAAAACTGCCGGTTGAACACGGCGACATCAAATTTTCCGACATGCCACCGAAGCAAATATTACTGGGCGGAGATTTCTTTGATATTGACGGTATCAAAGGCGCGATGCCTGACGCATGGCATGTCCTGATCTCCGGGCATATTGAATTCAGTGATCTCGATCCGGCAATATCAGTCATGCAAAATGAAAACCGGACCCTGATCGGAGTTACTGAATATTTCAAGCCGGAACATATCAATTTGTCTCTGCCGGAAATCATCAGCAACCGGCAGGAGTGGCTGAACTCGCTGCGCCTTCCGGAAAATATCCTTGATAATACGAAACGGGCATTATACAAAGCCTGTTCCCAGTTGAAAACAATGCTATGTTCTCCAGAAGGGCAGATAAAGCACCTGTGGAGCACTCCGGACCGCTGGCCGCATCAGCGCATGTGGTTATGGGACTCGGTTTTCCATGCCATGGGTCTGCGTCACCTTGATCCGCAAATGGCGCGCGATATAATTTCCGCCGTTCTTGACTGCCAGCGAAAAGACGGCTTCATCGCCCTGGACGCGACCCCGGATCGAATTCACGCAATGACTCAACCTCCCGTTCTGGCTCTCGGCGTGCAGAAAGTACTGGAAGCCGAAGACGCCCCGGAGTGGCTGCGGAAATGCTACCCTGGCCTGAAGGGATATATAGAATGGGACCTGGCAAATCGCGACAGCGATGGAGCTGGTTTGCTGGAATGGCATATCGAAGCGAACGAAACCTGCCGCAGCGGTGAAAGCGGCATGGATAATTCGCCGCGTTTCGACTGTGCCGATCAGCTCGACGCAACTGATTTTAACTCGTTTATCGCCCGTGAATGCGAAATAATGGCTGAATTCGCCGCAACCCTCGGGTTGGATGAAGATGTCAGTATGTGGCTCAAACGTTACCAGAAACTTTGCGGCTTAATCAATGAACGCCTCTGGGATGAAGACGCGGCATTCTATGTTGACTACGATGTCACTCAGGGGAAAAAGTCAGAAGTCCTCGCCAGTTCCGGTTTTCTGCCGTTGCTTTGCGGCGCGGCCTCGCCTCAGCAGGCCCAGAAACTGGCGGAGCATCTCAATGATCCGGAATCATTCGGAACTCCCATGCTCATTCCATCCATATCCCGGAAGAGTGAGGAGTTCTATCAGAAAGACATGTGGCGCGGCCCGGTTTGGGTGAATATCAACTGCCTTATCGCCGAGGGGTTCAAGCGTTACGGTCTGGACCAGGAAGCCGACATGATAAACTGCAAAACAATCGCGGAACAGGAGCGATTATATCTTGAATACGGCACATTCTTTGAATTTATGGATGACCGCGATAAAACCCCGCCGCCGGCCCTGCTCCGCAAGGCGAAAAATATACCTAATTCCTTTCATCAGGTATTCCACGACTACGGCTGGTCGGCCACCTTGTATATAGATATGATTTTCTCGAGAAGTTCGAACCATATTTCTTCAAATCAATTCATCAAGCAAACACAGGAGATGGAAAAATGAAAAAACGACTTTTCACCCTCATCGAACTGTTGGTCGTGATCGCGATCATCGCAATCCTCGCCAGTATGCTGCTGCCCGCGCTGAACCAGGCACGGGACAAGGCAAAGGCCATAAAATGCCTGAATAATGAAAAACAGGTCGGGCTGGCGTTCAACATGTATGTAGATGACAGCGATGGCTTCTACCCGCTGCACATGGGGTTGTATCCGTTCTCAACGACCAATAAAAACTGGACCACGGCGTTCGTCGAATATAAGTATCTGCCAGGCGTTGATCCGCTTACCTGTCCAAGCCTGACCGGTACCGGCTCAACCAGTACCACAAAAGACGGCCAAAGAACTTTGTATAACAGCTGGGGCGGTTATTACGCCACCGGGATCGGCATGAACGACCGGATGAGCGCCTATAAACAGAGCCGTGTAAAAAAGAATTCAGAAGTTTACCTGGCAATGGATTCGGTCTTCGACGCCGACAGTCCGGATTACCAGATGTGCGGTTCAGCCTATGTCTATTACAAACCAAGAAGCGATAAAAAATATTATCCCGGCGCCAGACACAACAGCGCGATCAACATCATCTATACTGACGGTCACGCCGCGGCAAAAAAAGTCACCCGGGTATTTTACGGCGACTACCCGGATAACATCTACATCGACCTCGGATGGTCCGGCTGGCGCTGGTACGGACATCCATAATCAACTAGGACAACTACCTTAATTCAGGATTTAAAACATGATCAAATATCTGTCAATACTCTTACTGTCCAGTGGCCTGACTGCCTCGGAAGTTATTAAACTTGAACGCAATACCACTGGAGACGCAACAAAAATAATTCAAAAGGCAATCAATTCAAAAGCCGCTAAAATTATTATCGGCAAAAAGGGTTCGCCCTGGCTGACCCTGCCGCTGGAATTGAGAAGCAACCTGGAACTGGTTATAGAAAAAGACGCCGTACTCAAGGCAAAACCCGGCGCGTATAAACACTTGAACGACTGCCTGCTGAATGCAATCGGCTGCAAGAACCTGATCATCCGGGGGCCCGGATCACTGGTAATGAACAAGCGAGACTATCAGGATCCTAAAAACTACGAACATTCCGAATGGCGCCACGCGATCAACCTGAAATCATGCGAGAATGTGACGATCGCGGATTTGACTATAATCAGCAGCGGCGGCGACGGGATCTACATTGGGTCAAATCCCCGTCTGAAGTATTGGAAAGGTGCTAAACATTATGGAAAACAGTATGCGAAATTACCCAATTACTGCAAAAACATCACGATCAAAAACTGCTTTATCGATGATCATCACCGCCAGGGTATAAGCGTCATCAGTGCCGAGAACCTGACCATTAAAAATTGCCGGCTGAACAATACCAACGGCACCTCCCCGATGGCCGGAATTGATTTCGAACCTAACGAAGGCAACCAGCGCCTCGTCAACTGTCTGCTGGAAGACTGTACCATGCAGGGAAACAAGAATTATGGTTTCCTGGCTTATGTCAAGATTCAAAACACCTCTGAACCGCTGTCTATCACGGTCAAAAACTGTACAATCAAAAGCGGCGGCAAAGGTATTTTGCTGGGCAAACCGGTTGCGAGCCGCAAAATCAACAATCCGGCTGACGGCTTTATCAAATTTATCAACTGCCGGATCGAAAACACCGCCGACTCCGGGATCGAACTTAAAGATTTCTATAGCGACGGTTTCAAGGCTATCTTCCAGGACTGCAAATTGATAAATACCGGAGCAAAGCAGCCGGGCCGTTCCCCGATCATGCTGCACCTGTCACCCGGGACCGTCAAGAATATCGGCGCGGCTGAGTTTATCAATACATCAGTTATTGACTCCCAAAAACGCCCTCTCATGCAAATGAGCAACCTGGCCGGAAAACCGATCGCCGAGAAAATCACCGGAACAGTAACGTACAACGGGCAAAAAATCGATATGGCAGCTTATGTCATCAAACATGAAATGAATAAACCCAACCTGGCGAAAACAGCCGACGTCAAACTGGCAACGTTGCTGCCTTCCGACGGCTACAAGCTTAAACCTCGCCGCAAAAGTCAACCCCGATTGATCATGCGCCAGGACACCACCTTCCTGCTGGCCGCGACCAAAGGGCAGGAAGTTAAATTTAATCTGCTGCTGCAACAA
>CAXXVV010000005.1:0-455412 GCA_963678305.2 Victivallales bacterium | reverse complement strand
ATCATACCCTGACAATTTCAAACTCGGAAAATCAATATTTCTCTTTTATATGATCGTCTTTTGAAATCCCTCAGTATTTTCTCAAACTCAAAAAATCTGCGCAGCAGTATGATCGTTCCGCGTCGTACGCGGACGCGATCCAACGGCGGAACGTTGGTCGACGCAGTCGAAATTAAGCGAAGCGCGTTGGCGAACTTGTTCGCCGCAGAAACCTCCTTTCATCCGGAGCGATGTTGTTTAAAAAAGCGATTTTGAGCTTTTTAAATAACGGTTGAGCGAAGGATGCAAGCAAGATTCGCCTCAAGAAAATACTACGCAATTACACGTCTTCAATGGTATCCATGTTTTTTAATAATATATTATACGCTTGTTTATAAAAAATACATATTTAATTAAACCAAAACACGTTACAACACTCTCCAAACTCGTCAGAAAAAGATGAAATGCGGTTATAAGGCAGGGAAACAGATAAAGTTTATTCTTCGGGAAAGATTTTTTTAATGACAGTTTCCGGTATCACAAATTCGTGGCCGCCATCGCATATTGTCACATCATCACCTAACGCGCCGGTAAGTTTCGCATCACCGCCGCTCAGGAAAATTATGATGGAACGACAACCGGCGGCGGCAGCCAGATGTCCGGGACCGGAGTCGTTGCCGACAAAAAGATCAGCTACCGATACCAGCGAAATCAAGTCATCCAAATCCCCGGAACATGACACCCGTGCCTCGATGCCGGCAAAACCGCTGATTGCCTCACATAAATGAAGCTCATCGGGAGCTCCGGTAATAACCGTTTGATAACCACGCTCGAAGATCATCCGGGCCAGTTTCGCATAATTTTCCTGTTTCCAACGCTTCTCTTTCCAGCCGCCGCCGGGCGCAATGACCGCTACCGGCCGCCGGGGATCAAGCATCAACCGCTGAAAAACCTCGTCCTTATCATACACCGGAGTCGGCGCCCGCAGCTTGTCCGGCACGGTAACTTTACCAAGAACCGGTTCCAGCGCCATAAACGGCTGTTCGCTCAAATGACCAAGCTGATTGCGATCAACAAAAGTCCGGCAATGGTAAAAGCCCCCGAGTTCGTCTCCATTGAACCCGCACAGCCATTTCGGGGTTAAAAACCGGCAGAACAGAGCGGAAAAACGGTTTCCGGTCAAGTCAATTACCCAGTCAAAATCATATTTTTTCCTGAGCCGTCTGGCGGAAATCATCATTCTCAGCAGATGAACCTTCTCCCGCTTGCGGTCGCTGACCAGCTCAGGCACAATGATAATGCGATCAGGATCGACCAGTCCCCGGAAAAGCGCGGAATAGTCCCGGCGCAGAATAACGTAGAAGTCGCTTCCGGAAAACTGTTCCCGCAGCGCCGGCAACGTTTGCGAGGCCCAGAAAGTATCCCCGAGCCAGTGTCCCATGATGATCGCGATCGTAGTCGGGTCATCGGGCGGTCTTGGGGAATTTTTATGCATGGTCAACGGTATCCCAATGAGGTCAGATTATGCGGCGACAAAACCCGTTCCACGTTATCCTTGCCAAGCTCCTTGACCAGAAAATCATGAAATGAAATATCTCCGGCATTCTGTTTAAACTTCTGCAGGAGTTCCAGCGCCCGTTCATAGCCGATGTACGGCAGAAACGCGGTCACGATCTGCTGATTATTCTCAAACAATTTTTTACAGAACTCCGGATTGGCAATAATCCTCCCGGCATGTTCAATCAATGAATCAGTCATCCGGCAAAGCAATTGCAGACCGTTCAACAATGAGTCAGCAAGTAATGGCATGAATTCGTTTATCTGGAGCGTTCCCATGCTCGCGCATTGTTCCACCAGATGATCATAGGAGCAAACCTTCATCGCACCCTGGATCAGACTTTCGATAATCACCGGATTAACTTTTCCCGGCATGATCGACGACCCGGCCTGAACCGGCGGCAGGGTAATTTCCCCAATAAAATGAAGTTGACGCAAATCGCGGCAGATCTTGGTAAAATTAACCGCGCAACTCTTCATGATCGCGGAAACTTCGACAAAACTGTCGGCATTGGCGGTCTGATCGACGCAATTTTCGCCACGCGCCAGACCGAGCGAAGTTATTTCGCGTAATTTTTCAATAACCAGATAAATGTATGAACGCGGCGCGGTCAGGCCGGTCCCGACAGCGGTGCCGCCGAGATTGACAATCCTGATCCGCTCCTCCGCTTTGAAAGTACGCCAGCGGTCACGGGCAAACGCTTCGGCAAACGCCGCGAATTCCGCCCCGAGAGTGATCGGGACCGCGTCCTGCATCTCGGTCCGGCCGATTTTGACGATCCCGGCAAATTCCTTTTCCTTATCCTGAAAAGTATTCTGCAAGTTTGCGAGTTTTTCACTTAACTCACGTAGCAGAAACACCGTCGCGACCTTGAGCGCGGTCGGGTAAACATCATTGGTAGACTGATGCAGATTAACATGGTCGAGCGGATCGATATGCTGATAATCGCCTTTGGCATAACCAAGAATCTCGAGTGCACGGTTGGCGATGACTTCATTGATATTCATATTCAGCGAAGTCCCGGCTCCCCCCTGCAGCGCGTCAACGGTAAATTCGTACTCAAAGCTGCCCTCGGCAATCTCATCGCAGGCCTGCTCGATAGCGGCGGCGGTTTCAGGCGTCAGAAATTTCAATTCGGTATTAGCCTGACAGCAGGCCTTTTTTACCATAGCCAGAGCCGAAACCAAAACCTGCTCAACCGAACGGGATGCCAGTTTAAAATTCTCTTTGGCCCGGGCGGTATGAATGCCGTAATAGGCTTCGACCGGCAGGGATTTTTCTCCCAGCATATCTTTTTCAATTCGTTCAGTCACCTTCCGCCTCCTTTGGAAGATCGTCTCTCAACTCGGGAAACATATAGAGCATACCCAAAGGAACGATAATAAACGCCAGCGGCAGCATTTGCCGAACCTCTTCAATCCGCCCGGTGATCAAATGGCAAAGAACGAAAACCGGAATGATAAGCGAGGCCCGGCGCAGAAATTTCGGCTGTTCTTTGTATTTCAGGCAGGCATAAATCCAGAAAACACCGAAAACAAAGAAAATATAGAGATAGCACGCACGCCAGTAATCGTAAGGCATCAATTGCATTGAGAACCAGATACCTCTAATATTACTAAACCAGTGGATGCCGCCGCCAAGGTGTTTCGCGTGACATTCAAACACAGTATAATAGCGAATCCAGGCGGTCCAGAGATACGCCGGGGCGCAGGTCAGCAGGGTCAGCCCGGACAGCTTTGCCAAATGATCGAATTTCCATGATTTAAAATTGTAGAGAAAAAAGACCGCGGGCAGGATCAGGACAGTTTCGTTGTTCATGGACGCAAAAAGCAATGCCGCACAGTAAAACCAGGTTTTATTTTCCCGGATCAACCACAATATAACGACATATGACAGCATCAGCAAGGAAAAACTTTCCTGTAAATAATTCATATAGCTCAACGGCATTATCGCCGCCAGGAAGCACACTGCGCCAAAGGCGACTGAACCTTTGAACCATTTCCGCAGGAAGAAATGAAAACAGATAAATGCCAGCATAATAAAAAACCAGCGTTGAAACATGTAGGCATAAGGAATCAGGCAGCCGGTCACGCGGTGAATTGCCTCCGGAATCATCCACTGGAAAATGCGACTCTGCTCATTGTTGGTATATTTCCACAAAACCATGATATTGTGATTCGCTTCAAGTTTGTCCGGCCTGAACCAGTCACCGGTTATCCAGAGCTTTACCCGCAGATTGATAAACGACAAAACGGCATACACCAGAATTGTCCGGAGCAATTCAACCGCATATTGGAATTTCAGGAATCTGTCAAGCAAATTCTTATCAAGTTTTTCGTTCATTTAATGATCATCTTCAAATATTTAAGTTTTTCCTTGTAAGGCGGATAGCGCAAGGGTAAGTCGATCAGGGTTGATTTATCCATGATCGGTTTTTTATGGGAGAACGCCTCAAAACTGTATTTGCCGTGATAGCCGCCGATACCGCTGCCGCCGACCCCGCCGAACGGCAGTTCCGGGTTGGTCAAATGGGTAATCGTCTCGTTAATGCAAACGCCCCCGGCACTGGTGCCCTGCAATAAAAGTTTGCTGTGTGATTTGTCTTTACCGAAATAGTACATTGCCAACGGCTTTGATCTTTCGTTGACAAAATCGATCACCTCGCTCAGATCCTCGAACGTCAGAACCGGCAGGATCGGGCCGAAAATCTCCTGCTGCATAACCGGGGATTCCGGCTCGACATCAGTCAGGATCGTCGGCGCGATCTTACACAACTCAGGATCGGCTCTGCCGCCGCAAAGAACGGTTCCGGAATCAAACAATCCGGTCAAGCGTTCAAAGTGGCGTGAGTTGATTATCTTGCAGAGGTCCGACGATCGCAGGGGATCTTCGCCGTAAAATTCTTCGATCACTTTTACCATCTTTTCAAGCAGTCGATCCTTGATCGAACTGTGTACCATCAGATAATCCGGAGCGACACATGTCTGACCGGCATTCAGAAATTTCCCCCAGATAATCCGATGAGCCGCTACTTTCAAATCTGCGTCAGCATCAACAATACACGGACTTTTACCGCCAAGCTCCAGGACGACCGGGGTCAGATGTTCAGCGGCCGCATGCATTATCTTGCGCCCGACTGCGGGACTGCCGGTATAAAATATCAAGTCGAAAGGTTCCGCCAGCAAAGCATCGGCACAGGCATGTCCCCCGGGAAACGCCGCGACATATTCTTCCGGAAAATATTTATCGAGCAGTTCCAGCGCCAGATTCGCAACATTAGCGGCGGTCCCGGCCGGTTTCAACATGGCGCAGTTGCCGCCGGCAATTGCGCCGATCAACGGCCCGAAAAGCAGTTGTACCGGATAGTTCCAGGCTGAGAAAATCAGCGTCACGCCGTAAGGCTCCGGAGTGATATGACCGGAAGCCGGCAGATTCGGCAAAGCGATACCGGCATGTTCAGGTTTCATCCATTTATGCAGGCGCTTCTTGACATACTTGATCTCTTCCAGCAGAAAACCGGTTTCACTGCCGTAGGATTCAAACTCGGATTTCCCGAGGTCTTCAAACAGGGCGTTATGGAGCGCGTCCAGGTTTCCGGTAATCAGCTCGTGAAGCTGATCCAGCATGGACAGGCGAAAGTCAAGATCCAGTGTGGCGCCGGAACGAAAATAGCATTGCTGCAGTTTACGGATTTCGGTAATTTTCGCCGGATCGCTCATATAAACTCCGTATTATGTTCAGAAAAACAATGATAAACGATTCTTGATCAACATAACGTCATGCACCGCCCGGAAATTGACATCAGAAATATTCAGGGCCGCAGCAAATTGTTTCAACAGTTCCTGTTCACTTGAATGCAGAATGCCGTCCCCCATAGTCAGATCGGTCATCTGGGCGAGGATACAGAGCCGGGAATTGCCATCCAGCAGCTTGCAGTATTCCAGATAATCGTCAAAAGATGTTTGCTGATAGAGCGCGGTTCCGGCTTCCAGCAGTTCATCCCGCCCCGCGGTAATGTTCCTGATATACCGTTCTTCGGTTTCTCCGAGTTCACCGTCCGCTCCTGCCGCATACATCAACCCGGCAACCAGCAGGCAGAAAGGATGTAAAGATTCGACTTCGTCATCCCCGTCCGTTTCCGGAAGCGGCGGCGGAGCGGATTCGGCAGGAGAAGTAATATTTCCGTTAAATCTATCCAGCAAAGGACGCAATTTTTCAGCTTCGAACGACGAATATTTCAGTTTAAATTCCCGGCCGTCAAGATTAAGCACCAGAAAGCTGCTGAAACGTTCCTCTTCCAAATTCATGCTCTGGATGTTTTTATGGAATTCCCCATGCCACTGCCGGTAATCGCTCTCGCCCATCGGACGGGAAAAAATCCGCAGTTCGTTACCGGATGAAACCAGATAAGTCTCGCCGGGAGAATCACTATCGGGACAATTACTCGCCCGTAAAGCAATTTCCGGAGACGGCATTCCCTCTTCAGACAGGATTTCACGCAGTTTGTTCGGCAAAAATTGATAGTCCATGTTTCTTCTCCCTGGCCTGAATTATTCAAAAATTTATGACGACCTGCTGCAATCTGCTCAAAGTAAAGTTTTTGAGCATATTTTCACACCTCATCCATTTTTTCTGACTAGTTCAGGTTAATCCATTAAAACTTATTTGAATTGTCGGTCAAGATAAAATATACAACCATGTTGCGAATTTGCAATACTTTGATCAGCCCAACTGATCTCCGGGCTGCGCCGTTTTTAATTTTTTGATAAACGCGGGAACCTCCGCATCGCCTTCCGACGGCGCCCAAACGCCCCAGTCATCGCCCTCCGGCTTCATATACGGACCACGTTTAACCTCCATGAAAACGGTTCCGGTTTCGAGCGGCAGGAAGCAATGAAAAACATCAGCCGGAATCTCCAATACCTTGATATCACTTTCTCCGCCGATTTCATAACGATCAATAACCTTGCCGTCCCGGGTAAATGTCAGGACCAGACCTGAGCCGCGCAGCAACCAGAACAATTCCCACTTGTCGCAGCTGAAATGCCGGTGCGGCTGGAAATAAGTCCCGGGTTCCGTGGCGATTGCCAGGCGGTGTATATCTTCATCCAGCGATTCATGCAGGTTATGGTGCGCCCGGAGGCGTTCGGAGGCTTTGGCCCGCTGGGTCAGCGCGTCCATCAATGTCTTATCTATAACTTTCATTTAAAATCCTTTATTATGTGCCGCCCTTTCAGGGCTTGTTTGTTTTTTTTATTTATTCCCGGGGTTCAATCTCTTCGCTCAATCACCCCGGGCTGCTGTTATATGCCGCGCTTTCAGCGCTTTATTATTTTCATTCGATGTTCAATGTTCGACGTACAAGGTGTTTTGTGGAGGGCGAGAGTCCCTCGAGCCGACCGTTTGCGCGGCATGTCCGGCTCAACAGAGTTTCGCCCTCCAGGGAAAAACACCCCGGGCGAAGGTTTTTCGTTTTTAATCATTCGATGTTCGATGTTCAACGTTCATATACTAGATAGTCTACCGCCAGTTTCGACAAAAGCAAACTCAAGGCGAAAAAAAAAGCAGCGTCGTTGTTGAACGACGCTGCTTGTCTTTTCGCAATATTATCAGCTTCAGATCAGTTCCGCAATCTGAACGGCATTGAGGGCAGCGCCTTTGAGTATCTGGTCGCCGCTGACAAAGATATCGAGCCCGCGTTTATCATTGCGGGAGATATCCTGACGAATACGTCCAACCAGGATTTCATCCTTGTTGGAAGCATCGATCGGCATCGGATAAAGATTCGAAGCCGGATCGTCAACCGTGATAACGCCTTTGGCGCCCGCGAGGATTTCATACGCTTCCGCCGGAGTGATATCTTCTTCAAACTCAAGATTCAACGCTTCAGAATGCGCCCGCATTACCGGAACCCGGACACAGGTGCATGACACCATCAGGTCCGGATGATGCAGCATTTTGCGGCTTTCGAAAAGCATTTTAAGCTCTTCCTTGGTATAACCGTTGTCCAGGAACATGTCAATATGCGGAATCAGGTTGAACCCGATCTGATGCGCGAAAAATTTCGGCGAGAACTCTTCTTCGTCCAATATTTGACGGGTCTGTACGACCAGTTCTTCCATTCCTTTGGCTCCGGCACCGCTGGTCGCCTGATAAGTAGCGGCAACCAGGCGTTTGAGTTTTTTCGCCTTATGCAGCGGCGCGACCGCGACCAGCATGATGATGGTCGAGCAGTTGGGATTGGCAATGACGCCATTGTGCCATTTTACATCTTCCGGGTTTACTTCCGGCACGACCAGCGGCACGTCATCATCCATCCGGAACGCGCTGGAGTTGTCGATCATAACAGCTCCGGCATCGGTTACCGATTTACGGAATTCTTTGGAGATTCCGCCGCCGGCGGAAAAAAGCGCAATATCAATTCCTTTGAAAGAATCATGGGTCAACTCTTCAATAACCAGTTCTTCGCCTTTGAAAACCATTTTTTTACCGGCTGAACGGGATGACGCCAGCAATTTAAGACTTTTCACCGGAAAGTTACGTTTTTCCAGCGTTTTGAGCATTTCCACGCCCACCGCACCAGTGGCACCGGCCACCGCGACATTATATCCATTAGACATTATATATTTCTCCTTTTTTAATCGGATTTAACGATTTGGCTACAGCCGACTAATATACATTCATTTGATTCATAATGCAAGTCACAACTCCTTAGAAATAAGCTGATGTTTTGCAAATTTACAATGAGTGACGGAAAAGCGGAGGATGCAACGGAGTAGGAGCGAACTCAATTATATTACGGCAACTTATATACCGCAAGCCCGCTTCCGTTGTCAATAACGATATAACCGGTTACAGTATCTTTACTATTGAGCTTTGGATAAATAACCTTTACCTGGCTGTAGCCGACCGGCTGCGTATCCGTACTGTCGCTGTTTAAAACCACCATGCAGCTTTTATTGGCCTTTCCCGATGCGTCTTTATATAAAAGACTGAGGGATTTATCAAGTTTGCATTGTTTATAACCGGGTTTTCCGGTATCGCCATTCTTAAAATACTCGATGTAGATTTTGGGCAGTATTGAACCGAAATAACTCCCTTTGACAGTAAACTGGTCGCCGGAAACATTATAGTTGCCGTTTACGCCTGAGATCGCCGGCGGTTCCAGATAGACTGTTTGTTCAAGTTTTCTATCTTTGATATCAATCCCCGCCTCAGGTGATTTAGTCGAAACGAACAGGCCATCAAACTCAAGCCGCGGCATTGGGTCGTCTTTCAGCTTGTCACTGATCAGGGCGTTTTTGAACTCTTTTTTATCATAGAGCTGCAAGGCGGAATTCAATTCCAGATTCACGGTTGCCGACGGATTATTTTTGTTGATTGCATTAAGAACTTTCAAAACCGTTCCGGCATTCCCGTTATCATAAGCGGCGTATACTTTCGGCCGCCGGGTAAATTCGCTCAATTCAGCATCGGCTTCTGCCGACGCCAGTGAAAAGACCATTCCCCGGGCAAGGGAAAACGGCGCAACCGGAGCTTCAATAAAATTAGCCGATACCGTCTTATCTGAATCCATAATCACCGTAACCGGGTTGTCCGAACCGGTAATCACGCCGGCCCATTCACTGAAGGCATAGCCGCGCACCGGGCTGGCAGTTAGACTAACCGTTTCACCCTCAGTATAAATCCCGGCCCCGGTTACCGTTCCGCCAACTTCCGGCTCGACCGCAACTGCAAGGAGGTATGTCGGGATTCCCGGATTATACTCATAGGCCCCGCAGTCAGTACGCCATTCAACAATCCGGCTGTCTCCGGCGAAGTCAGTATCCAGGCCGGACCGGGTAAAATCCGGATCTCCGGCATTTACGGCGGGAGAATCGGCCTGAAGACGCAAATCAAAAGCCGATATATCCATAAAAAGCGGATCGGCAAAAGAGGAATTCCGGTCCTGATTCGACGCGGCACGGAAGACATCAAACCCGGCATACTCTTTTTTCTGCCAGATAAACACCGGCGCTTTTCCGTCTTTGCAGTAATACATATTATAGTCGAAACTGTTGTCATATGCGTGTCTGGAAGAAAAATAGTTACTGATAGCTATCCCCTGATCATTGCAGTAGATAATATTGTTCGATACGGTATTGTTGTGACTCTTCTGGATCATGATTTCGCCGGTGCCGGACTTTGTCGTATCATTGAGCAGCAAAGTATTATGGATAAAAGTGCAATTCAGGGTAATTCCCCTGCCGGTACTGTAACCGCCGAACGCGATGCCGGTGGTATTGTTCAAGTAGAAGATATTATTTCTGACGACAACCCCGGATGTTGTTTTATTACGGTGCTCGCAACCTACCTCCACCCCGAAATCGCAATGGTGCACGGCGTTGCATTCAATAATGATGTCTTTCCCGCCATCAACATAAATCCCGCCCGCCGCGTATTCATTACCATAGGCGGGATTGCCGTAAGAACTGATGTTGTACACGGTGTTAAAGGCGACAGTGCCGTTTCTTGCCTGGTCATTCGCGGGAGCGGTTTTCTCCCAGCCGATCAGGTCGATGCCGATGTTATCACAGTCATGGACGGAATTTTCCATGATGACGAATCTTTCAACATTACCGTTAAGCACAAGAGCCTCCGACGACCCGAGTTTGCAATCGGCAACGGTATTCCCGCTAATCACCAGATTGTTTATCGAACTGCCGCCGTTCGTTCCATAAACCGCAATACCGTGGGCATTGCCGCCGGATGATTCAGCGTTATGTTCAATGTTATGCACATAGTTGTCCAGAAGCTGGATATGATGAGACGTCCCGGCAATAAAAATCCCCATTACCACGATATTTTTATCCGAGGTGGAATAGTTTCGCAGTTCCAAACCCTGAATGATTATGTAATTCTGATTTTCAATCGACAGCAAGGCAGTCCCACCGGTCGGAGTCAAACCGGAACCGTCGATAACCACACTTTCACCGTCATAATTTTTAAAGGTGACATAGCCGTATTCGGAACCTGAAACATTGATTGAAACCCGCTCGCCATAAGTGCCCTCCCGGATATATACCACATCCCCGGCGCTGACGTTATCCGCCGCGTGCTGGATTGTTTTCCACGGCGCGTCAAAGGTCCCGGCCGAACTGTCATTACCGGTTGTTGCGACATAATAATCAGCCGCTGCCAGTTTAACCGCAAAAATGAAAAAGGCAAGAAAAATTTTTCCGGTAAGGTTGAAAGTGAAAAATTTATCTGAATAAATCATTGTGTCCGCCGTAATTATGCGGTTATACATTTTTTATATTGTTTTATAGACTTCGATTTAAGGAGTTGTGAATAAATAAATGGAACTTTATTCTGAGGGTATCGAGGAGAAATTCCGGCTTTGTCGGCTAGGCGCATAGCCTTGGCTATGTAACAAACCGGCGGAGCCGAAAGTTCCCTTGAGAAGCCAGTAAAAAGTTTCAGTTATTTTTGAATGACTCCTAAGTTCAATAACCGCGATTGATTAATATGATTATTTATGCAACAATGCTCATTTATCCGCGTCGAGGATTGACTCTATTCCGGCGAAATCGTAAAAATACAGCCCGCCGAATGTTTTATATTTGGCAGAAGATTTCACCAGTTTGCCCAGGGAGTTGACAAAATATTTCCAACCTTTGGCGTTCAGGACAATTTCCCTGATATCGGAACTGGTGGTTTGCGGAACGGTACAAACACCAAGAATTACACTTCGGGGTTTTCCGGCTGAACGCAGTTCGCTTGCTCCAAGCCGGAGTGTTTCAGCATGGCTGGATGAAAAACTTTCGAGAATAACCATGCCGCCATGTTTCAGAAAGTCATTGACATGTCCTTTTTTGAGTTTTTTCGCCTGAGCTTTATCGGAATATTCCGGCGAAGTCAGAAAGCCGAACGGCAGAGTCTCGACTTCGTGGGTTCCGGCGATATTGTCGAACATGCGGGTCATCAGAATATCGTTATCCAAACCGATACCATAGGATTTCTGATTCCATTGATAAAGCGACCCGACCGGAGGCTGACTTTCGCCGCCATCAAGCAAATGCGGTTTGGCCTCAAGAATCACGCCGGCAAATTTCGCCGGCCCTTTGTTGAATTCAGCCAAAGCCTTGAGCCGGACATTCAGCATATTTTGATCGGAGGAAAACCAGCCGCCTTTTTTGACCGCAAACAAATCGTGATTGGATATCAACGCCCAGGCACGGATCTTAACCGCCCCAAGCTTTTTCAGCAGATTACGACAGACAGTCTGATTACCGTCCTCTCCGTAAAACTTTTCCGCGTCAAGCGCCACTATCACATCGGTAAAGCCCAGAAACCGCAGTTTTGCCGCCAGTTGTTCCGACTTATTCCGCCAAACATTCATCGAGGTATCCCATGAAAGGTAGACCAAACGACGCGGACATGCAGCCGTAACTTTTTTGAATTCAGCGGCCCGCAGTTTAAGCAATGAAACAGACGGTGCCGTCGTTTCTGCCGCGTTTAAATAACCGAAGCATCCAACCAGCCCGGCCAACAGCATTTTCCTGAATAAATTTTTCATCGATATATTTCTCCTGTATTAGCTTCACGTAGAATCATAACAATAACATAAAACCGGAACTGGAAATATCAACCCTTAAAACAATATATCAGCGGCGGCTGAAACGGCGTTCCAGTTCGCGGGTCGATACACAGATAACAGTCGGCCGGCCATGCGGACAGCAGAACGGCATTTCACATTCAGACATTTGAGACAGCAGATTCTTGATTTCCTGATCGGTCAAATTGTCATGAGCCTTGACCGCGGCATGACAGGCGGAACGGGCCATGGACTCAAGATCTACCGCCCCGGTCCGGCCGGTTTCGGACAGATCGGAAATGATATCCTGCAACGCCCCGCCGACGTTGCCCTGGGTAAAGACATGAGGCACCCCGTTGACTATCGCGGTATTGCCGCCGAATAAATCAAGTTCATAGCCCAGTTTGTTGAATATTTCAATATTTTTCTCTAAAAAAGCGATTTCCGCCCGGGAAAGTTCCAGGGTTATCGGAATCAGCAGTTGCTGCGAAAGCGTTTTTTCGTTTCGGCGGCTTTCGTTCAATATTTTTTCAAAAAGAATCCGCTCATGCGCCGCATGCTGATCGACGATCAACAGACCAACCGGACAACCAACCAGAATATAGGTATCGTCAAGCGCACCGAGAATTTTAATATTACCGTCTTTTCCGTTAAGAGTGGTAACGGAAATACCATCCGGCGAGGAACGCACCTGCTGCGGCAGTTCGGGTTTAGCCGGAACGACTTGAGGCCGGACCTCCGGTTCCGGTTTGCGGAAAACCGGCTTTTCACCCGGTCCCGGCAGCGGCATCCAGGTCGTATCCTCCTGTTCCGGCATAATCGGAGTAATAACTTCATCCTCAACCGAGTCGTCCGGCAGGAGCAGATCCGGGTGAATCACGCGCCGCTGGTAATCAACCTCGGCCCCGTCCAGCATGGAACGCAACGAGATCTCCGGCGCAATATTGACGGTAGGTGCCTCGGTCGCGCTCAACGCCAGGCGGATCGCTTCCGCGATTGTGTGGGAAATCTGCCAGTCACTGCGAAACCGCACCTCTTTTTTGGCCGGATGGACATTGACGTCCACCAGAATAGGATCAAGGTTGATGAATAACAGGGCGGGCGGGAAACGACCTTTTTCCACCATACCGCCATAGCCGTCGCGCAGGCCGCGAAAAATAGCCTGGGACTCCACGCCGCGACCATTGACAAAAGTCCGCTGTTCACGCCGGGTATTACGGGTGAAACCATGCCGGGCAATATAACCGCTGACTTTGACGCCGTTATCCTCAAAATCAATTTCCAGCATATTATCGGCGTAATCGGAACCGAAAAACGAAGTAATACGCGGCCGAAGGTCTTTGTGAGCCGGAGAGGTAAAAGCCTGACGTCCATCGAATGTGAGTTCAAAAGAAACTTCCGGATGCGGCAGCGCCATCAGGTAAAGCGCTTCCTGAATATGTTTTTCTTCAGTGGCTTTCGTCCGCATGAATTTCTTCCGGGCGGGAGTATTGAAAAAGATGTCGCGAACCAGAATCTCGGTTCCGGGGGCGCAACCGACCGGGCCGCTACTGACGAATGAACCGCCGCGAACAGTCACTTCGGTTCCGGCGGCATCTTCATGGCGGCGGGTACGGAGCGAAAAGCGGGAAACCGAAGCGATACTGGGCATAGCCTCACCACGGAAACCATAGGTGATTATCTCATGGATATCTTTTTCCCCGGCGATCTTACTGGTGGCATGCGCCTCCAGACACAACAGTGCATCGTCAGCATCCATACCGGAACCGTTATCAACAATCGCGATCAGTTTGCTGCCGGCTCCTTCAATCGTCACTCTGATTGAAGACGCTCCGGCATCCAGAGAATTTTCAACCAGCTCTTTAACGACCGAAGCGGGACGTTCGATCACTTCCCCGGCGGCAATACGGTTGCTTATCTGTTCAGGTAAAACGCGAATTAAACTCATTACTGCAGGGCTTTCAGCGGTTTGACTTCCGGAGCGATTTTGGGTTCCGGCTGATCCTTTTTCTCTTTAACAGCCTTGGCTTTGGCTTGATTGATGAATTCAACAAACTCCGGATCATCCTGCAAACTTTTCAAAGTCGGGTCCATCGCCGCGGGCAGCACCTGTTTACCGGCGGTGGAATATGCTTCTTTAAAGTAATATTTGGCTTTGCCGCGTTCACCGATCACCGCATAGGCCCCGGCCAGGTTCAGACTGATGATCGGACTGGCCGGATCTTTTTTCCGGGCAGTTGAAAGTACTTCGATAGCTTCATTGAAACGATATTGTTTGGCCAGAGCCTGACCCAGGTTATTGTAAACCATCGGACTTTCCGGGTGCATTTTCGCCAGGTTCCGGTAAACAGCTTCCGCTTCGTCATATTTTTCCTGCTGATACAGCAAGCGCCCGTAAAGCATTAGCGCCTTATCATCTTTGGGGGTGAATATCAACACGGTCCGGACCAGTTCCTCCGATTTTTTAAATTGCCCGATATGATAATTGTTCAGAGCTTTCAAATACATATCATTGAGCTCTTCATTACTTATTCCCGGAGTCTGGCGCGGCTCTTTCCGTGGTCTCGGACTTCGGGGTTGATCCTCATAGGGACTAAGCTGCATCGACGGATTGATGCTCTCATTGCTGTTTTTATTGTTTTGAGGATAATTATCTCTTTCCATGTAAGGGGTCTGAACTGAAATCAAAATCATAGTCAGCAGGATAACCACTGCCAGTCCGATAATCAATGGGGCCAAAGATCTATTCATCTTGTCACCTCGCTTTTCGGAAGATTAAGAGGATGAAAACAACGGCAATATCTGATGCCCGCATGGTTTTCCCATGGCGGCAGCTCTTTTTCACACTGCAATTTCTGTTCTGAAGTAAGCTTGGTTTTGACCTGACAGCGACCGGCAAACCGGCAACCGGACGGAAATTCCGCCGGCGAAGGCACAGTTCCCGGAATTGTTTGCAATGACTTACTGTCATTACCAAGAACCGGAACCGCGTCAAGCAAGGCGGAAGTATACGGATGCATCGGCTTAGCGAGCAATTGCGCCGTCTCGCCGGATTCAACGGTATGCCCGGCGTACATGACGATGACACGGTCAGCCATTTCGGAAACAATGCCCAGATTGTGCGTAACCAGTATGATCGACATCCCCCGGGTCTCACGCAGCTCCGCCAGTAATTCCAGAATCTGCGCCTGAATCGTTACATCCAGCGCGGTTGTCGGTTCATCCGCAATCAACAGTTCCGGATTGCCGGCCAGAGCCATGGCAATCATCACCCGCTGCTGCATTCCACCGCTCAGCTCATGAGGAAAACAGCGCATCCGGCTTGCGGGATCAGGAATTCCCACACTGGTAAGCAGTTCGATGATCCGCCCTTTTACATCAGTCTCTTTCGGAGTATGCAGATGAATCGACTCGGCGATCTGGTCCCCTACCCGGTAAACCGGGTTAAGCGAAGATGAAGGCTCCTGAAAGATGTAACCAACCTTGCCGCCGCGCAGAGAGCGAAGCTGCCTGGAGCCAAGCTCAAGAACCGAGTACTCCCGGTTGTCGCTTCGGAAGGTAATTTTACCACTGGGATACAACGCAGACTTTTCCGGAAGCAGCCGCGTCAAAGCCATACAGGTGACACTCTTGCCGCAACCGCTTTCCCCTACCAAAGCCAGAATTTCCCCCTTGCGAATACTGAACGAAACGCCGGAAACGACTGACAACGGCGAACCGTCATGCATGAATGAGATTGACAGGTTGTTTACTTCCAGCAACATAAATTATTTTGTTTTCTTCTCGTTATTTTTCATCAGGCCCATTACTTTTATCAGTTCAGCAGCCCTTGCCAGGCACTTGTCCCCATCCCGATTCGCCTGGTTCGAGAACTGCTTGTAATCGACTTGCGGAACAGGTTCTTCCGGTACGACCGGCACCGCTGCCGCTTTCGGAACTTTTGCGAAAGCCTGAGGCCGTTCCGGTAAAACCAGCAACGTACCGTCTTTCAAAGTGATCCGCGTTTCCGGAAACGGTTTACCGGCAGTTCCGCCGCCCATCGTAATTCCGCCGGCTTTGACAACCGATGCAGCTACCGCTTCAGCTGGACCAACCGTTTCCGGCCCGACCAGTAAAACACTGTTTTTCGTGATTTTCCGCAACAATTTTTCAGCCGTCTGCCAATTGCCGCCGGAACAATTCCGCAGATCGATTATTACAGGCCCGGAACCTGCCGCCGGAACTATATCGGCATTTGCCGGTTCCAACGTGTCGATCCGACAGTAATAGACTCCGCTTCCGGGAATTTTTAAAGCCTTATAAACTGTTATATCCGCTTTTTTTTCTGACTTAACCCTGGTTTCAGTCGGAACGGAGGAAAAACGACCGTAATACTGAATATCGGGAACAGCGCCGGAAACGATCCTTTGCAACATTTTTTCCCGCTGTTTGCGCAATTTAAGTTCACCAAACAGTTCCGGTTTTTTCCGGTATACGGCATCCAGAAGATCAATCGCCTCCTGCCGGAACTGCAAATACGCTTTATTTTCAATAGCATCAGGATCAGGTCGGCTTTTGACTTCCGTCTTAACCGCGGGAACCGGCGATACCGTCGCCGGAGCGGCTCCATAGCTCGCGATCGCGGTCAAAGTCAATAAAATTGTCAAATCAAAGCGCATGATCACTGGTTCAATTCTGCTTGCAGTTCCTGGTCCGCGTCCTCGATCATTTTGACCTGATCAGCCCGGAACTCTTTAAGTTTAGCCGCTAAATCCGAGTCTCCCAAAGCAAGAATAGAAATAGCGAAAAGACCGGCATTTTTTCCACCCGCCTTGCCGACTGTTACTGTAGCCACGGGGATTCCCGGCGGCATTTGCACCATCGCCAGCAAAGCATCGAAACCATTAAACGGTTCGCAGGCGATAGGCAGTCCGATAACCGGCAAAGTGGTATGGGCGGCAACAACTCCGCCGAGATGGGCGGCCATCCCGGCTGCACAAATTATAACTTTGTAACCTTCGGCTTCGGCATTTTCCGCAAATTCGGCTGCCGCATGCGGAGTACGGTGGGCCGAAAGCACCCTGGCGGTATAACCGACGCCAAAATCATCAAGGATCTTAAAGGTTCCTTTTAAAACGGGTAAATCACTTTTGCTCCCCATTAAAATTGCTACTGTTTTCATGTGTTCTCCTATGTTTAATACAATTTAAAGGTCATGCAAAATATAAATTTTAACCACGAAATACACGAAAAATCACGAAAAAAGATTTTTAATTTTTTCAGCTTGAGCTGAAAACTTAAATTTCTCGCTGTGTTTCTCCGTGTATTTCGTGGTGCAATTCGCATTTCGCACGACTCTTTTAATACAATTGACGCCAGTGAAACTCCCATTTGCACCATGAAGAAGTTTTCAACTTCCCGTCATTTTTATGTTCCGCGCTTTCAGCGCTATGCTTTTTTCATTTCTCCGTTAAGGTCGCCATGCAATGCATTGTCCTCTTCACGCATTCACTTGATCATTGGATTTCCTTGTTGGATATTCTCAATTATCTTCGCCGGTAATATATCACCGGGGTACGGTAAATTTCAAGGTCGTTCCTTTACCGTGGTTGGATTCGACCCAGATTACCCCTCCCATCATCTCAACCAGCTTTTTAGCGAGAGCCAGTCCCAGGCCGGCCCCGCCGTGACGCCTGGTATCTGAGCCGTCAACCTGACGGAAGAATTGAAAGACCAGCTCCTGCTGCTCTGGCGTGATTCCGATTCCGGTATCACGAACGAAAAATTCAAGGAAAGCCCTGGATTCAGCTGCGTATCCAAACTCGATCCGGCCTGAGTCTGTGAATTTGACCGCATTGGTCAGCAGACAATGCATGACCTGCTTCAAGCGTTTAGGATCAGACATTATTTCCGCACTCTGGTCGGCCAGGCCGGGTATGCAATAGAGTTCGACCTCCACTTTGTTGTTTTCTTTAATATCATGCTTGCATTCATCCAGCAATTCACTCAACATTCCATTGACATTCATCCGGGACCGGCTCAATTGCAGTTCCCCGCTTTCAATTCGTGCAAAGTCGATAATATTTGAGAACAATTGAAGCAGCATGTCCGCTGATGAAGATATCATTTCAGTATATTTGACGCTATCCTCCGACCCCGGTTCCGTCTCTGTCAACAACCGGGCAAAACCGAGAACCCCGTTCAAAGGCGTTCTGATCTCATGTGAAATATTCGACAGGAAGAAAGTCTTCAAACGGTCACTTTCCTCTGCTTTACGTTTTGCCTCAAGCAATTTCAACTCCCACATTTTCTGTTCAGTCTCGTCGCGCTGGGTTCCGACTACCCGTAGCGGTTTCCCCTGCTCATCATACTCGATAATACTGCCGGTATCAATTACATTACGGATATTGCCGTCACAAGTTCTAAGCCGGTAACGGGAGATATATTCAACTTTATTACCTTTGAGGCAGTCGTTGATTTTCTGCAGAGCAACCAGACGGTCCTCCTCGACAATTCTGCGCTCCCAATCCTGAATCGGCAGCGTTGTCGAATCCGGCTCGTGAGAAAAAAATGCGCTGGAGGCCGCTGAAAAGGTAATTTTCTGCTCCCGGATATCCCAGTCGAACAAGCCGAGATCGGCGCCCATAACCGCAAGACGCAACCGCTCTTCACTTTCGCGTAAATCTTCCTGCGCTCGCAGCCGCATGGTTATATCTTCAATAAAAAGACATGTCATCTTGCGTCCGCTGACATTAACAATACTGCCATGAACCGCCGCGGTGAAAACACTGCCGACTCCGGTTTTAAACTGAGCGGTAAACGAACTGTAACGATCGGTAAATATGCGTTGCAGTTCTTTTAAATCATTCTGATTTCCAGACAGCAAGTCATCAACTTTGAAACTGTCGCATGAGTTGCGGTTTATGCTGAACCACTCTGAAGCGGCATAATTAATATAATGCAAGGTATGATCCGGATTTATCAGGAGTACAGCAACGGCGGAACGTGAGATTGCGGCTTCCAGCAACTCCATCCGGTAAAGCAAATCACGGGTCGCGGTAACATCGTTTATAATCGCGACATAGCTGGTACTGCCATGCAACACAAGCCGCCGGACGCTGATCTCCAGGTTCAACCGGCCCGATACAGTGGCATTTTTAAGCCATATCTTTCTGGCATCTTCAAGGTTGATAACGGTAGATATTTTCTGGGTTTCGAGACTGTTATGTAATTCTTCCGCCATTTCAGGCGTCAGCAGGTGAGCAAACAGATTGAACTCCTGCATTTGTTCAAAATAATTGATTTTCAGCAAATTAAACATGCTTCTGTTGGCGAACTGCGGAAAACCGGAAATATCGAAAACAACAATGGC
Source organism: Victivallales bacterium (assembly GCA_963678305.2). Classification (GTDB taxonomy): domain Bacteria; phylum Verrucomicrobiota; class Lentisphaeria; order Victivallales; family Victivallaceae. Next base: position 435,948 of record CAXXVV010000005.1, on the reverse strand, counting down.
ATTCGGAGTTTCTTCAAATATAGTTTTGAATACCTCCTCCACTTTTCGGCGCCGCAGATAATTGACAACGGAAAGGACCAAAGTCAGTATGACGAGTGAAAAAACAACTGCGGCGAATATGATATATGTCAAATACCGCTCAACAAAAAGCATCTTATGATTTATCAACGCACTATTCGGCGGCAGCTCTTTTGATGAAATACCCCAGTAATCCAAAGCGCGTTCATCAAAAACCCACTGACTTTGCGGCATTTTGAATTCTGAACCATTAATTGCCGCTTCAGCAATATGGATGCCGAAATCTTCGCCCGTAAACACTTTTCCGCCGACAACTCCATGCCCCAGAGGATAGTCAGTCAGGCAGAACACCGGCACCGGACTTATGTCAGAAAGCTGTTTATATAATTTTGAAGGAGGAAAATATTTCTTTTCTCGTCCAAACATCCAATGGGTTACCAGGATGCACCCGCCCGGCGGATAGTTTTGGACCATCTTTATTATTTTTACCGAAGAAATGTTCTTACCGTTAAGGACTATCATTTCACAAGGCAATTTATATTTGTGTAACGCCTGCTGGGCGATTTTTCTGTATTCTCTGGCATCTTCAGAATTTCCGGCAATCAGCGCTAAATAATTCAACCGCGGCTTTTTTTGAACAATAAAATCAACTGTACTCCGGACTGCATTGATTATTCTCTGGTTTTTCTCTCCCGGTTGAACCGGCAAACCAACGTTCAGTTGACTGGCATGCTTAAAGATTGTTTTTTTCAGATTTGAAGCCAGTTTAATTGCGGGTGCGCCAATTGCCACCACCCGGTCAATATGCATATTCTTGTAGCTTCTGATTATATATTCTTCGTGGTATTTCTGGTACGCCGTATCACGACTCAAGTCCGTACTCATATACTCAGAAAAAATTTCCACCGTATTCGGGTATTTCTCCTTTGTAATCTCAATTCCGGATTCAATTTCCTGAACCCAGGGGTTGCCATAGTGCCATGAATGAAGAAACAAAATCCGTTGAATCTGACCTTTTTCAGAACCGGCATGCAAATCCGGAAAAAAGTAAACAGACACAAATAAAATTAAAATATATTTTAATTGATATAATAAAGGCTTCAATGTGAATATTTCTTTTTGCTTACATTACAAATGTTACGTGTTAGAATATAATATAGAATTCAGGGCTAAAAATTCAACTATTCCCCTGAATAAACCTTCTTTTTTGCAAAAAAAAGATGATCAGGATTTTTTCATATGGAATTTAGCGGCTGTCCCGGAAGGACTTCCAATCTTTCCGGCGCAGTCCGGCTAATAACTATTTTTCACGCAATCTGTCGTCCTGGAACACAACTTGTTTTCAATCGAGAACCTGAAAAAACAGTTTCTCCTCCCGCAGTTGACACTCTTATAACTCTGATAACTTCGCATAACAATCTTAAATTATTTTTCTGCATCAGCTACAGGGTCGGACTCTTTTGCTTTTTGAGTATGTTCAATCAGCCACTGGATAACCACATAGAAGGCAGGTATGAGCAATGTTCCGAAGAGAATAGATGCAAGCATACCGCCAAAAACTGCATTACCCAGAGATTTTCGACTCATCGCACCGGCCCCGCTGGCTACGACCAGGGGAAACGTACCGAGAACGAAGGACAGCGCAGTCATGCAGACGGCCCGGAAACGCAGTTTGGCCGCTATCGACGCGGCTTCGACGATTCCTTTTCCTTCCTCCTCATGTTGTTTTTTAGCAAATTCAACAATCAGGATAGCCGTCTTAGTAGCCAACCCGAACAGAAGAACAAATCCAACCTGGGTGTAAATATTGTTGTCAATTCCCGCGAGCATCAGAAACAGGATAGCGCCAAAAAATGCGACCGGAACCGACAGCATAACCGCCAACGGGATCATCCAGCTCTCATACTGCGCCACCAGGAACAGATAGATAAACAGCAATGCCAACGCAAAAATGTAAATAACTTTGTTTCCAGCCAGTTTTTCCTGATAGGACATGTCGGTCCATTCATATTTCATGCCGGGAGCCATATATTTATCCGCAATTTCCTCCATAGCCCGCATCGCCTGCCCTGAACTGAAGCCCGGGGCAGCTGAACCGTTGATGGTCAAGGAAGAATACAGATTGTAGCGATTTAAATACTGCGGACCGAGCGTGGATGATACTTCGCCAAGAGTACTTAACGGAACCATATCGTTCTTGTCATTACGCACATAAAGTCCGGAAATATCATCAATTGAAGTACGATACTTCTTTTCAGCCTGAACTTCGACTTTATAGACTTTCCCAAACAGGTTGAAGTCGTTAACATAATAATACCCCATCAAGCCCTGCAGCGCACTGTTGATATCATTGATGGGGACTCCAAGTTTCAAAGCCTTTTGCCGGTCGATATTCAAATAAATTCTTGGCACCTGAGCCCGGAAAGTCGTAAAAACAGTCGTCAATGCCGGATTCTTGTTCGCCGCTTCAATAATCTTGTCGGCCACCTGCTTGAGCCGAACCGGCGCAGTTCCGGTAGTATCCTCAAGTACAAAGGAAAATCCGCCGGTCGAACCAAGTCCGGGAATGGCCGGGATCGTAAACGGCATGATCATCGCATCTGAAATAGCGGCAAATTTGCCTCTGAGCTGATTAATAATAGCATCCTGTTTCAGGCTCGGAGCTTTCCGTTTGCTCCAGGGATCAAGCACCACTATCACCAAACCGCAGTTGGCATTGGTCGTCTGAGTTAAAATATTAAAACCGGAACAGGTCATAACCCATTTCACTCCCGGGGTCCCTTCCAGAATATTTGAAACTTTATTAATGACTCTTTGAGTCCGTGGCAGCGAAGCGCCGTCCGGCAACTGGATATTCACGAAAAACGCGCCCTGGTCCTCTTCCGGGATAAAACCGGTCGGCAGTTGTTCATATAATTTGAAAGATACCAGCATTAATATGCCGTAAGCAATCAACACCAATACGGCTTTACGGACCAGGTAAGAAACGATCACCGAGTAACTTGACGATATTCTATCAAAGACCGCGTTAAAAGCGCCATAAATAAACCTGAACAGGAAAAACGGCTTTTTCTGCTTATCCCTTTTTTTCAGAATGGTCCCGCACAATGACGGACTGAGCGTCAGGGCATTCAAAGATGAAATACAAACCGCGACCGAGATGGTAACCCCGAACTGACGATATAGTTCGCCGGTGATTCCCGGCATAAAACAGATTGGAATGAACATGGCCAACAACACCAGGGTCGTGGCGACAACCGGGCCGGTCACCTCTCTCATCGTCTCCTTGGCCGCTTCTTTCGGGCTCATTCCTTCGTCCAGAAGACGGTTGGCGTTCTCAATAACCACAATTGCGTCATCCACAACAATCCCGATAGCCAGGATCAGCCCGAAAAGGGTAATCAGGTTGATCGAATATCCCATGGCCAGCAAAAAGGCGAAAGTACCGATCAAGGAAACCGGGATCGCCACTGTCGGAATAAGGGTTGAACGGATATCCTGCAAAAACACCCAGGTAACCAGAATAACCAGCAGAACCGCAATGTAAAGAGTCTCCACAACTTCATCGATTGATGCTTGAATAAAATCGGTAGTATCGTATTGAATACCGTAAACCAGATCGCGTGGAAAACTTTTTTTCAATTCATCCATTTTCGCATGGCACGCTTCGGAGATAGCCAGACCATTGGCGTCACTCAACTGATAAACCGCCAGCAGTGCTGAGGGTTTACGATTAAGCTGTCCGTTGGAATCATAGTTCTCAGCGCCCAATTCAACTTTAGCCACATCCTTGATCTTGACATTGGCTCCGGATGGATCGCCACGGATAATAATATCCTTGAATTCATCGACGGTGGTCAAACGTCCCTGGGTCTGGATCGTATAACGGAATATTTGTTTTTCACTGATCGGGGAAGAACCGATGGCTCCGGCGGCAACCTGAACATTCTGCCGGTTGATCGCGTCAATCACATCATCAACCGTCATCTTCAAACTTGCCAGTTTATCCGGATTGATCCAGATACGCATGGAATATTTAAGCTCGCCCAATTGCTTGGTGTCCCCGACTCCGGGAATACGTTTGATTTCGTCATTGATATAGATTGAGGCGTAATTGCTAAGCGTTAATGAATCCAGTGAACCGCCCGGCGAACTCAGGGTAATAACCAGGAGCATGTTACTGGATTTTTCCTTAACGATGGTCCCCTGGCGCTGGACCTCCGAAGGCAACTGGGGAGAGGCCCAGTTAACCCGGTTCTGGACATTAACCGTATCCATATCCGGATCGGTTCCGATCTCAAAACTGACAGTTATGATCGCGGAACCGTCGTCGGCACTGGTCGAAGAAATATAAATCATATTCTTGACCCCGTTGACCTGGGTCTCAATCGGCTGAACTACCGATTTAAGCACCGTGGAAGCATCCGCCCCCGGATAGGTTGTCGTTATCGATATCTGCGGCGGCGTGATATTCGGATACTGCGCCACCGGCAGCACAAAAATAGAAATGGTCCCGGCAATCGTGATGACAATCGAGATCACCAGAGCGAAACGTGGTCGGTCTATGAAGAAAAAACTGAACATTGTTTATTTACTCCCGGCCTTCGGAGCGGTCGGAGCGGCCTTTTTATTCTTGACTGGAGTTGTCTGTTCCTTATCAATCGGAACACGGTCCCGGTCTTTGTCCAGCAACGGTTTAACCAATACCCCCTTACGAACTTTCTGGATTCCGCTGATTATGACCCGGTCCCCATTTTGCAATCCGGAAGTAATTTGCTGATAAGTGCCGGAGATAGTTCCAACCTCAACCTGGCGCTCGTCCACAATATTCTTTTTATCAACCAGCAACACATATTTTCCAGTCTGGTTTTCAAGGATTGCCTCACGCGGGCATAACAGAGCTTTCTTTTTCTTCTTACCCTCGAAGATGACATGGACATACATTCCCGGAATTAACAGGTGTTTGGGATTTTCAAATGTCGCCTCCATCTTCAAAGTACCGGTCGAAATATTAATCTGATTGCTCCAATAACTGATTTTCCCAATGACATCGTAATTCTGCCCGTCTTGAAACCTCAATTTGACGGCAATATTATCACTGGCGGCATCCAGACCTTTATTCCTTTCCATTACTTTCAGCATGTCCACTTCGCTGATGTTGAACATAACCCTGACCAGGTCCATTCGAACAACATTCGCCAAAGTCCCGCTTTCCGGCCCGACAACATTGCCGACATCGTAATTCACCAGTCCGACCCGGCCATCAAACGGAGCCATAACCGAAGTGTAACTAAGATTCAGCTTTGCTTCAGCAAGATTTGCCTGGGCATTCATCAACATGGCTTCAGACTGCATTTTATTAGAGGTAGCATCATCAAATTTACGTTCAGAAGTGGCATTTTTATATAACAGCGTTTTCTGACGGTTATATTCAATCATAGCATTTTTCAATTTTGCCTGAGCTTTTAACACTTCAGCTTCCGAGGCTTTTACCTGAGCCTGATATTGCGTTTGCTCTATTAAAAAAAGCAAACGACCTTTTTTGACCATTTGCCCTTCAGTGAAATTCTGCTTCATTAAAAACCCCTTTACCCGGGCAACCAGGTTCACGCTTTTGTCCGCTTTGACCTGGCCGATAATCTGGGCAGTGGGAGTAATATATTTTTCCTGCGCTTCAGCAACAAAAACATCTACTGCTTTCGGTTTTACCTTCGGGGGTTTACCGCAACCGGTAAAAAGTATGACTGGAAGAATCCAGAGTAATGGAGTTGTCCTTTTCATATTTCTCCTTTATTTCCGCTGAAAATGTTAAAAAGTATAGTAGCTATAATGTTTTTATAATAAACCTCAAGGTCAATAAATGCAAGAATAATTTGCTTGTATTTCAATAAATATCTGTTCAACAAGGCACGAAGCATTGCTCTCTCCTGCACAAAGCTGCTCCTTCGACGAAGCGGCCGCTCCGCCGACGCCCGCTCTAAACCACCGCCGACAGCAAGTCATAAACCATTAATTATTAAAGGAAAACAAGCCATAAAAACTTTACCAACCGTCTTCTCCCCATCATTTTTATTTCACCTCTCTATTGCAAAATCAGGTTGCAGCATATATCATAAGGATAAGTTCAAGTTTTTTATCAAGGAAGGGATTTTTATGCAGTTAAAGACAATTGACGGGGATACCGAGAATACTTTTTTTCGATGTTTGCATGATGAAAAACCGGCTGATCCTCGATTGATGGCAATGCGTCGCGACTGGTATGAACGCTTCAAGGCCAAAGGACTGCGGGCAAAAGTCCTGCTTAATGACAATGAAGTCATCATAGGTCTCTGCCAATATATGCCGATTGAACACTCACATATTCTCGGCGAAGGCCTGATGGCGATCCTTTGCATGTGGATACACGGCTATACCCATTTGGTCGGGAACCAGCAGAAAAAAGGCTATGGACGTTTTATGCTCGAGCAAATCGAAGACGATGCCAGGGAATCCGGTTTTGCGGGAATTGCCGCCTGGGGCATGGATTTTCCATACTGGAACCCGGTTTCATTCTACGAGCATATGGGCTATGAAAGAATAGACGAAGATCAACCGGTCATCCTGGTCTGGAAGTCTTTTTCTTCAAGCGCCGTTCCACCAAAACTGTTAAAATCACGCCGCTCCCTGCCGAGGGGAATCGATAAAGTCAATCTTGTTGCATTCAGGAACCCGTGGTGCAACGGCTGCGGATCAATTCTGGTTTGTCGTGATACAATCGAAGGAATGGAAGATATGGTCAACTATTCGGAAATTGACACTTCTGATAAAAACACCCGGGAGTTTTATGGGGTCGATAATCTGATCATGCTTGACGGGGATGCCTATCGTCCCTATGAACCGCCCTGGAATTCCGGGCAGTTGCGCCAAAGCATAATCGAGCAGTATAACAGCAAATCGATTTAATCATCCGAAACGGTGGAGCTTATGGCCTGCCGGAATTCCTCAATATCCTGGCTGAGACCGAATGTCACCAGCTTATAGTTTTCCTGCAAAATTTCCGGAAAGTTTTTATCACGAATAAAATTATCATTCGGGTCAATCAAACCCAGCAACTTCAAATGATACCGGTCAAAAGGCAAATCAGCCAATAGCGTCCCGCAGGCGGCATTTTCCTCCTGGATAAAAATTTCAGCCAGAATATACCCGGCAGGAAGAGGAGACAGTTCCCTGATCTGATCGGTGTGCTCCTTACGGTTCAGATACTTCAGAATTGCCGGACTGATCGCAGTTGTCAAAGTCGATAACCAGTTACTGTTTTTCATAATCCCCAACAGGGTCAGGCCGACAAGCAGGATCGGCAATTTTACACTGAGATGATTGTGGGCTTCGTCTTGTTTAATAAATCCGAGAATCAACGTGGCTCCGGCCGCGGCAAGCCCGGTATGCCCGAAGAACATCAATGACATTATAATGTGCCGCCGGACCGGCTGCGATACCATGCCTTCCGACTCGGCGGTGGTAAATCCGCAAGTTGTCCAGGCCGACAAAGCCTCAAGTGTCGCGCGTTCCCGCTTAACCCCGGTTTTCTCCAGCAGACTGGCCGCAATCTGGTTAATAACGATAGTAACCAGAATGATCAATAGAAACGAAAGAATCCCGATCATTTGTTAAATACCCTTCCGGCGACTGTTTTCAAGCATTGCGCCAATCTGTTCGTCATACCCGAACAATATCAGCTTCATCCCGATTTCCAACGCCTCATCTCCACAGGAATTGCAAACCACCGTGTTATCCGCTTTGAGCAGTTGCAATAAAACAATATCATAGTCATCCATCTTCAGTTCACGCAGTTTCCTGCCGACCAGGAGATGCCCCGGAGTAACTGTAAGTTCGAGCAGTTTGCAGTCGTCCGAGAAGTGGCAAAAATATTGGATACCCGGTTTAGTAGTTCCAAGAATGCGGTTGCCAAACCGGTCGAATACCGCATCAATAAACCTTGAAAAAAAACGGCTTTTACTGAGATAGAGCATCAGAATTATCCCGGCCACCAGGATCATGGAGTTGATAAACACTTCAAACGAAGAGGTTTTATTGTCCGCCATTCCAACGATAAACGCGGCGGAGGTAGTCGCCAGCCCGACATTCCCGCCCAGCATCAAAATCATCAGGACCCGGCGGCGAATCGGATGATTAACCATGCATTCGGAGCGGGAAGTGGTGAATCCGCTGTTGGTCCAGGCCGAGCGCGCCTGAAAACAGGCATTATCATGCGACATTCCAGTGTGCATCAGGATAGCTGTGGCTATTCTGGTCGCAAGCAATGACAGGAACATTATCACAACCAGAGTCAGAATTGCAATCATAAGTTATTTGTCCCGGGATATTGTGCCTTCGACAAAGTACATATTAATTTTCCCCTTCCCCTTGACCTCGGTTTCGGGACGAGGTGTAAACTTGAAATAATTCATGGCATAATTGCGGGTGTCTTCAGATACGTTTATCTGCATCGGCTCGGAATATCTCTCCATACGGGAAGCGGTATTGATCGTATCTCCGAAAATGTCGTAGATATATTTTTCCACCCCGACAATTCCGCCGACAACCTGTCCTGAATGGATTCCCATCCGCATAGTCCATTTCAGTTTGGAAGACTTATTCCTGTTGTACATATAGTCCCGGGCTTCCAGAGCGGCGTTAAGAATATTTCTCGCATGTTCATCGTTCGCTTCAGGCATCCCGCAAACACTTAAATAAGCATCGCCGATAGTTTTTATGCGCTCGCACTGGTTGCGGTGGAAAATATAATCAAAATTAGTGAATATATCGCTTAACTCCTCAATCACAATCCGCGGTTGAAGTCCACTGGCTATTTTTGTAAAATCAACTATATCTGAAAAGAAAACTGTAACATTTTCAAAACATACCGGAATACTTTTGCCAGTTGTTTTAAGTTCCTCGGCAACCTGTGCGGGCAGAATGTTGAGCAGCAACTTTTCAGTTTTGTGCTTTTCCTCCTGAAGCGCCTCCGTCACCTCCAGCAATTCAAGATTCGCCTCACCAAGAGCAATTTTCTGAGTTTCCATAATTTCAGTGATCTCAAGCAGCTTCAGGTTGGCTTCCGCCATTTCATAACGCTGAGCTTCAAGTTCCGCCAGACGGATAGATAATTGCTTGATAATGACCGAACATTCTGTGCGCTCATTACGCAATGTTTCCGCCATTGCGTCAGTTTCCGCCTTGAATTTCTGCAGGTCCTGATATAAATCCTCCAACTGAGTATCCCGGTCCCGATGAAGATTGAAACGTTCTTTCTGAGCGTCAAGCTGCTCCAGTAATTTCTGATTTGTTGCTTTTAAACGGTCATTGAGCTCCGCCAGTGACTTGTTCTGGACCTGCAACTTTTCGAGTTCTCGATTATTGTTCGACTTGGACAAACGCCACCTCTCCTGAAAATTAAGCACTACCGCTTTGAATTAGATATTATTAAGCAGTCATGCATTTTTTATATTGCTTTAGAGACTCCGCTTTAAGCTGAACGACCGCAATTAATTAATATGATTATTTATCCAGCAATACTTATTATAGTTCAAGACAAGCGGAATTACCAATCATTTTCCTTATTTTTTTGATTTTGCAGTCAACCTTGATGGTGTACTTCCCCCATAAGCAGACGAACCAGGGCGGTAAGCGCAAACCCCGCGAGCAACAGCATGAAGCCTTTCCGGTTGTTGCAAACCGTTATCAATGGAGTTCTTCTCAATTCATGCAAGGTACTCATATACAAAAATACTCCTGATGCAAGCGACAGGATGGTTGCTTTTACAATCAGCATCAGATGCCCGTTCAATAATTCCTTCAACTCCCCTCCTGCCAATATCCCGATCGGAGTGGAAACCACGAAACAGATAAATATTACAACCGCAAGGTTCCGCCGCAGCGAACTTTTTCCCAATTTCAATCCGAGGGCAAACCCCGCTGTCCCTTTATGCGCCATGATCGCAATATAAATAAAGACGGCGGCAGAAGTGCTGCTGACGCCAAGCGCCGCCCCCAGAAAAAACGATGGAACCGCAATCATCAGGGTCATGATAACCGGCAGCAGCGCGGATTTACGCTTCTCAACACATTCTTCACGACCGCAACGGCTTACATGTTCGGTATAATGCTCAACCGACAACAAGATCATAAAAGAAATAATCGTAATCACCGACCCGATGGGAAAATTTACTGTCGGCAGTGATTTTTGAAAAAGATGCATTGCCGACGGCAGCATCATTGTCAGGGCCAGCGCCAGAAATACCCCGGCTGAAAAAGCTTCACCATTTGGAAACTCCACCGCATCATCACAGCCGCGACTCTTCAGCAACGGAAACAGTCCGCTGCCTAAAGCGACAATCAAAATTGAAATCAGACATATCCATTGAAACGGAGTTAACATTTTATGCTTCTTTTTTCATTTAAGTCATCCAATACTGCCTTAAAACCATCATGCTCCGAGAAATTAATCAGCCCCGGTAAAAAGTCGGCAATGCCGAATTGCCGCGAATTACGCCCTGCGTTCAACGCTTTTGAAAAACTCCGGATCGTTTTTCAAAACCATCACCCAGCGTGAGCCTAACTGTTTAACACGCAATAAATTGCGTAACTTACTTTCGCCGCAAGCGGCGACCAACGCTCCTGCGTTGGATCCAGTCCGGCAACGTGCCGGGGCGTAATAATTTAAAAATTTTTCTTTCTTTTTTACTTTTGGCGGTCCCGCCTAAAAATCCGCCAGTGTTTTTATTCCCAAATGTACTCGCTGTCAGACAGCCGCATTATCGCCAGTTCCGGAGTATTCCGAAATACCGGCAGCAGCGTTTCCCGTAATATCCCGGCATCGACAAGACGTGAAATGCCCGTTCCGATCCGGCCGTAAACAACCCCGTTCGCCTGAGCGACAAGATGTTCCATATCCACATAGAAATCTTTTTTAGGAGCATGCCAATGGTGTTGTATCTCAGTCATCACATCATTGCTGTCGATAACATAAAGCGTGGAAGTCTGTTCGGTATGCAGCCCCGGAACCCGCGCTTCTATTTCCAGCGCGTGCAGGCAGGTGTTACAGGTAAAATTAACGCCGAAGAATAATATTTTCGCCCCGTTGCGCATTACTTTTCCGTACGGGCTGTCAGGCGACCACGGGGTATTGGCTTCCAGATGTCCTTCCGTGTAGAATTTCGCCTTCGGGCCGTAAGCGACAATCGAGTGAACAGGGTGCATGCTTCTGATAACATTTTTTCTTTTACGGAAAACATTGGACAAGGCGCCTACTGTAGACGGCGTGTGATCGACATGGAATACCGGTTGAGCAGGATTGACGTTGCCGGAGACAGTTGACATCATCAACGTACCTTCCGGTCCGAGAACTTCCAGCAGCGCGTCAATAATCGTATCCGCCCCGCCCTCGACCGGGCCTACTCTTTTCAAGGATGAATGCATCAGCAGATCCATTCCGGGTTCAACGCCGATAGCCTTAAGTTGTTCTATCAATTGCTCCTTAGTTAACATAACTTTCTCCTGTATATTATTCATATTTGACTCTTGCAAAGCTATTATTTGCACCATGGCTAGCGAAGTCTGAGCCTGAGCTAGCGAAGGCAACACATGAAGAAGTATTTAAATTTTCAGCTAAAGCTGAAAAATAAAAAACTTATTTCAGTGATTTTCCGTGTCTTCAGTGGTTGGTAAATTATATTTCGCACGACTCTTATTCATATTTATCAAGAATATTTCTTACTTCACGAACCGCGTCCTCAGACAGATAGTCGATTGAGAACATTGTGTTTTTTAAATAATCGTCTTTGTTCATCTTTCCGGGACCGGTCCATTTCATTGCGGACTGGCGGACCCGGTAACCGTTGACCACATGATATTCGGTAGCACCGGTTTGCCGGATAATCGTCCCAAGCTCTGATTGAGTATCGAACCCGGCCCCCAATCCCAGCATTACGTTAATTCTGCCTTGCGCCTGCTCCAGAACTTTCGCTAAAGTTTCCCGGCTGAATGTCGCTTCCTGTTCCTGGCCGATAGTCAAAATATAGTTGCAACCCGAATCAATAGCCTCATTCAAGGTTCTAAGCGGATCATTGGCAAAATCAAACGCCCGGTGCAAGGTGAATTGTTTTCCACCGGCCCGCCGTACAAGGTCTTTCATGCGCTTACAATCCAGCCGACCGTCAGCGGTTAGAATACCGGCCATGATTCCGTCCGCCCCCATTTCAACCGCGATTTCCACATCACGCTGCATTGTTTGAAACTCTTTTTCAGAATAGAGAAAATCTCCGGCGCGGGGACGAATCATCACAAAGAGCTTTAGACTATTGACTTCGGCCGCAGCCGCCTTTATCAATCCTGCGCTTGGAGTCAACGCTCCTTCCAGCGGGCTGGAGTAAAGCTCGACCCGGTCGGCTCCGCCTCTTTCGGCCGCGAGAGCGTCATCGACAGTACGAGCGCCCACTTCAAGTTTATATTTCATATTCACCAATTTCCGTGTTGCACAAATGACCTCAACTTCAAAAAGCCTTAACCTAGCTTCAGATTAGTTCTATTTCAAGCTTGATCCGTTAGGTTATCCTTGAATTCCTCAATTAAATATATCGCGCAATAAGAAACAACGCAAATATGGTCGCCACACACATTATTACTCCGGCTGATAATTACCTTGCTTTATATGTCGCCCATTCAGGGCTTTTAATGTTTTTTAACTGTTCCCGGGGTTCAATCGCTACGCAATCACCCCGCAAGGGTATGCACCCCCGTTAAAAGGCTGCTGTTATGTGCCGCGCTTTCAGCGCTATTCAAAGAATGCAATATGATTATATGCCGGATTAATAATGAATAAACAAAACATAAGGATGCCGTCATAAATAAATATCGGCAGGAAGTTTGATATCAGTTTTTCGACTCCGCCGCGCGGAATGAGCCTACGTTGATCGACTGTCTATTATTTTTTCGGAATCTCTTTGAATTCCAAATCATCTATAGCCAGCTTTCCACTATCCGTGGCTTTCCGAAAATAGATTTCTAAAAACAGCTTGACGTATTTGGTGCCTTTACGGAACTTGTTTGGAGGTGAATTCCCGTTTTTGGTGTCGATGCCGGATATTTTGCCGCTGTAGCGAGTCCAGCGCGGCGGGGCATATTTGCCGGTTGCGGCGGTATAAATATATGTTCCCCCGGCCCGGTGCTCCCGGACCGCGACTCCGGCCTTATATGACTTGCTTAAAGGGCTGCGAAGCGTTACTGTGGTTACCCCGTCTTTGGTTTCGAGCGCGGAGATACCAAGTTTGGAAAGATCCCGGTTTGGCAAATCGGATAAATCTTTTTTTGTATTAAAAGCAACACAGGCATATTTGGCCTTGATCCAGTTGGCGCCGTTTTTGATCTTGATTTGCGTTGTCCCTTTGGCGGCGTCAGCAGCCAGAACAGTGTCAGTATCCGGGATACAAAAAACCGACTCAATCCTGATCAGGCGCTTTTTGGCGTCAAAGGGGATCAGCCCCAGAAGCACCCTGGGAGAATCTTTGCCGACTGACTTCACCCAGCCGCTAAGTTCGTATGTTTTATCCGTATCAACAGGAATAAATTCATTGTTTTGCGCGCTTTTACGTCCATCAAAATAGTAGCTTTTTTTACCGGTCTTAAACTCATTTGTCAGTTTGCCGCTAAAACCATCGAAGTATTTCCCGTCCGTTTCAGCCCCGCCATTTTTTATCAGGTTGCCGGCACCCGCGATACTGCAAGCCGCGGCGAGTCCCACGCTTAACGCTGTCTTTTTCATTTTAACTCTCCTGCTGTTAGATATCGACTTATCTTTTATAAAGTAATAACAATATGGAATAGTACAAACCGCTCCTTGCTTAAAATCATAGATAAAAGCCGGATAAGCGGGAATATCGTGCGGAAACAATGCGGACAGAATTTCATAATTCAGCCTTATCAAGTCTTTTTCCATCAGGTTTTCAATGCCGCGTTCCATTGCCTTTTTAATAAAATAGCTGTCAGCAGCAGCAATTAATTTTGAGTTTTTTGCTAATTTTTCAGACTTGAGCAGTTTATTGAACTCCGCTTGCAGTTTTTGTTCATTGGAAAAGTTTTTCAACGGGAGAAGCGCCTTCAACGCAGCATAAGCTTGAGCATCTTTCGCCTCGGGATTGCTGATTTTCTTAGCGATAGACGCCCATATTTCACGTTTTTCCGGTAATGACGGAGTATGGTTGTTCCGGTAAGCTATAAATGAAGCGGCGTCAACCGTCATGACGGTTTTGCTTTTATCCGGTTTCAGGGAAATAATTTTATAGTTGGCGTCAATTCTTGGAATCGTTGTCTGAACATCCGCCCAGAGCGGAAGCGCCAGATTCTCCGGCAGCACAACTTTATTACTCAAAGTAATTTTGGCCGGACGTTTTACCCCGGTATCAAAATCAGCCACTTTTCCTTTACAAGACGCTTTACCGTTCCAGGAAAATCCGTGTGGCAGCGTTAGTTTAGACGCATTGGCAATCATTAACTCCTGAAGTTTTTGTCCTTTCGAATAACGGGCTATTGCCAGATTGCCTTTGAGGGAAATATTGCCGGCAAACACCGCATTGTCACTTTCACCGGCGCATTTGACTATAATATCTTTTTGCCCATTATCCATAGTGATTTCCAGTGCCGCAGAAAAGACTCCTCCCTGTTTGCGGGGCAGCAATTTAATCTGTTTGACACGGCGTTTGCCGGCAAGATAACTTTCATAAACAGCAATAAACAGCGTTTCAAGATTTTTACCCCGGGTGCGCCGCAGCATGTAAGTGGTAAACTTTGGATTGTCCGGAATATTTTGCGGCGGACTGCCTCCGGCCAGGGCAAATTCCTGAGGTTCATAAGTGAGGGAGGTTGCCCGTAAACGCACTTTATCACCATATTTAATGATATTTCTGAAGTCTTTGATTTGCCACTCCACCGCGGCTTTGCGCTTTAGTGTCCCTTTACGAACATTGGCTAAATACTGCAAGCCGTTTCCCTCTTTGCCTCCATAAGGAACATCCGGGCCGGCATAAGTACCTTTCGGCTGGTCAGTCAGGGCAATGCCTTCATGGGTAGTAGATCCGGCGCTGCCGTGAAAACTGCTGATATGGTCATACCCGCCTTTAACCATAAAAAAGTCAAGCGCGTAAAAATCTTTTTCGTCAATATTGACCATTGCGCAAACGCGCCGGGACGATTCAAGATACGGATAAGCTTTTGCAAGGTCAATGTCGACTATCGAGGCCAACGGGGATTCGGCAAACAACTTTTGATCGCCGATATTCATATCGGACCTGTTTGGAACTGGAGACACATATTGCGGCCTCAAGTTGGCATAAACCGTATTATGGCTGATCGTATTGTCGTGCCATGCAAAACGTTTGTGTCCTTTTGAGATGTCCGGGTAGCCGAGGCCCGGAGTTAAATCAGCGTCATAGGCAAAAAGATTGATATTCCCCATGTCCTTCTGGTTGTGCCCACCGCCGCTGCCATAATAGATTGCCATACAACGACGGGCGTCCGGAGCCCCACCCCGCAGGTAGACAAAACCGCGTCCGGTCATATTTTCCGAGCCGGTAGAAAAGTTATAACGTTCGGTTTGCGCCTTGACCTTTGCAATACGCGACTCAAAAGCCGTATAGTCGAAAAACGGATCAAGCAACTGATTGCCCAGTGCTGATGCCTGATTTCCACCAGAGGTCGCGGCCAGATACAATTTACCCAAAAGATCATCATCGACTGCCGCGCATGCCGCGCCCAGGTCGCGTGGAGTCGCCCCTTTCAGGGTGTAACTGACGCCAAAAGTTCCCCCGTCGCCGAAATTAGGGGTGAACCTGCCAAGGCAAACAGTTTGACAGGCATTGTAGTTGAATCTGACAATGCGATCCTTTAACAGCTTCACATTTGTCTCAAGCTGACGCTTCAAGACCGGGTCTTTGACATTTTTCACAAGGGTTTTCAGCGCAATGTAGTTACGGGTCATACTCTGGGGTAATATGGCAATATAACCATAGCCGCCTTCCCAGGAAAAACCATCCCGGGTTAAATGACTTATCTCATCAAAAACATCCTGCCCCTGGATATGGTGAAAATCAAATGAGTTTTTCTTTGATTTATGCTTGAGCTTTGGTGAAATAAGAAAGTCAATTAACTCATTACGGATTTTCTGACCTCGCGCCGTCAGGGCCATCAGCATAGCGGAACGGCTGACGAACCCGGTATTACCGACCACTTTCTGGGATTTAAAACAAGCAAGCTCACGCGCCATATAGTTTTTCTCAAAGTTGGCGGTAAAATCCTCCAGCGATCCTTTTTCACCCGGCAGTTTATAACAAGACGCCTGTTTTTTAAGAAATGCATAAAAATGCTTATTATCTTTCAAGCCGTCGTATATAAGACCGTAAGCCGCCGCCGCAAGCTGACCGTTGATACTTGACCAGGTACTGTCGCCGGTGGTGCCTTCCGAGTTGGTGCATGCCCAGAAGTTGCGCCCGCGTTTAGCCCAGTATTGCATGTCGTAGTCCGGATAAAGATCCGCAAAGCGATCCAGGATAACCCCGGCTTTTTCCGCGTAAACCGGATTTTCCGTAAAAGCATACGCATATCCGAGAGCCAAAGCTTTATCCAACAGTCTGTCTGTCGCGTAATGCCGCTCCAAAGTCCTGCCGTACCAGTTTGTAAAGAGATTATAATGCGCGATAAAGCGATAATGTTTGTCTTTGCTGACAATATACCCGCGACCGTCATCCACGCCGAATTTGTGCAAAGGGTCAGCAGGATCGGGATGTTCGGTGTTGTACAACAACTTGCTGTCTGCTTTTGCCCGGTTGAAAGTCCCGGTCTCGTCTATCCCTGAAAGATAATACTTGTAAAAATCATTTTTCGGATATTTTTCCTTACAGATCGGACATTGCAGCTTCCATTGTCCATGTAATTTTATCCAGGGGTAATAGCTGGTCTTAAAAATAGCTTTACCGCATTTCGGGCAGCCCCATTTTCGATTGACATACAAGGCGCGCGGAATTGATTGCGGCAACACCGACAACCACAGTTCCTCATCGCTTTTCGCGGCGATTTTGTCCGCCAGACCAATGATTTTCGTCTTTTCGTCTTGTGCCCATTTATACTTTTTGACAAGCGTTGCCAGGCGATGCCGGTATTTTGCATTAAAAATATAATCATCGTCAGCCTGAAGCAACGGGGTTGTTATTACTGATATACTGATAATAAGTCCGATAGCATTGAGAAATTTCATGTCCTGTTGTTTCCTTAAGCCTGTTAATTAATTATGATCTTTTCACTTTTACGCCCCGATTCGAGGATTGCTTCTATCAGCGCCAAAGACTTTATGGTGTCATCCCCGCTTATTATCGGGCTTGTGTCGGCTTTTATGCAAGATATAAAATCCCGGTGCATCCGGTCCCATATCTCATAATATGAGACCAGTTCATGCTCAACAACCTCTTTATTTCCGTTGTTATCCAACCAGTAACCACTGACCCTGCCGGTTAAATCCACATTAATAACTCCCCGGGTTCCATGAATCCGCAAGTAACTCTGGGAAAACCATGGGGCATCTGTCAGCGGCAACTGCGATTCACTGACTTCCCAGGTGACTGATATATCGTCTTCAAATTGAATCAAAGCACATCCGTTGTCAGGCAGCGATATTACGTCATCCCGGGTCAGCCATGTATGGGCATAGACGGAAACCGGCTCTTTATCCAGAATATACCTCAGGAAATCGGCACTGTGAATTCCAATATTAAGAATAACCCCGAAATCTTTACCGGGGTCCCTCTTCCAGAGGCGCGTCTCCTGATCATAATTCACATAGTTGCAGTTTGTCGCTCTTGCCTTAAAAATTTTTCCCAGTTGACCGGAAGATACAATATTTTTGGCTAACTGCATCCCTGACATATAGCGAAGTGAATGGCCGACAAACAATTTGACGTTATTCTGTTCACAGGCCGCAATAATATTTTTTGCGGCCTGAACCGTCAAGGCAAAAGGTTTCTCCAGAAAAATATGCTTACCCCGTTTCGCGGCGGCAATCGCGGCGTCCTCGTGAAGAAATGTCGGCAAGCAAATAACCGCAACATCAACATCGCTATGATCAAGAGCCTTGCGATAATCCGTTTCCACTCTGGCGCCCGGGTACTTTTCAGCCATCGCTTCCGCTAACTCAAGTCGCGAATCACAGAGAACCCGCAAAGCGGTATCTTCAAATTCAGCGGCGACTTTGATATGTCTTTCGCTGACTATGCCGCAGCCGATCACAGCATAACCCAATATTCCATTTTCAGGCACAATAAATCTCCCTTTGTTACAATAGTAATTTTGCTTATCAGATATGTTTACCGTTTAGGTACCCAGAAGTGATTGATCGGATTCCTTGAATCAGCCAATGGTGGATACAGGTTTGGATTCTGGCCCGGAGAATACATAAGCCTGCTGACTGTGCAAGGGGTCCTGATGCCTGCTGCATGACCGTCGACAAAAACTGTATTGACCGACCCCGAATGTCTGGCTACGGCAATCCCGCAGGCCCCTGAAGCGGCATAATAATCTACAGTATAATAGTAACCGCGATAGCTGCCCTCGGTTATAGTCGTCGTATTGGAACTGGCAATATACAGTGATGTGGTTGATTGTGATTTGATCTTTCCAACCTTCGGGTCCGGTGACCAGATAACTCCGGGAGTGTATGCTCCACCCTGAAACATCTGCTGCATGCCGTAAGAAGTGTAACGCTGATATGTACTGCCCGGATATTTTTTTATATAAGCCGGGGTTATGTCTTTGTTGAAAGCGGCTCTGTGTGAAGGAATGTTATGCGACGGACACCATAATTGTTTACCGGATAGACCTGTGTTCATGGACAGGATAAACGGCCAGTAAATAGTAGTGGATTCGTATGGCATATAATAAGGCGTCAGGTAGCCATCGAAATCCTGAGTGTACATGCCGGAAGCCGTGCCTAACTGTTTAAAGTTGTTCAAACAGCTGACAGCGCGGGCTTTTTCCCTGGCTTGATTGAGAGCCGGCAGTAACATACTCGCAAGGATCGCGATTATAGCAATAACTACAAGAAGCTCAATTAGTGTAAATATTTTTACCGGTTTCTGAGCCATTTTTGATTCTTTCTCGGTCTTCATTTTTCCTTTTTCCTTTGCTTTTTGTTCGGGATATAATTTTATAGTATCGATTAATTCGACTTAAGCTTCAACCAGTACCGGTTCAACACATTGGGTAATATGTGAACGCTGCCCCGGGTTTGCCAGACGCCAGCAAAGCGTTTCAAGCGCACGTTCTCCGATCAACTCACAACCGATATCTATGGTTGCCGGCCGGGGGGCCATTTGTCCCATATAATATTCAGTATTGTCGCAACTTATTATATCAATATCGCGCATCGGCTCTATGCCGATATCACGTAAAGCCGGATACGCAAAACAAGTCATGGCGTCCGCGGCGCTGAAGATTGCGGTAGGCTTTACGGCGAGACCGGGTATCTTTGCAATCAGTTTTTTAGTTTCATGCAATTTTGCCAGATCGTTCTGCTCCGGTTCTATGTCGGATGATAAATCAATGACCTGTCCGCCTCCAGCAGTAATTTTAGCGGTAAAAACAGTTTTACGTTCAATGGCCTGTTCATGATCGGGGCTGAAATTAAAAAAGGCAACCTGCTTGTGTCCTTTACTCAACAGATAGTCGGCGGCAATCTCCCCGACCTTCAGGTTGTTGTATGATACCAGGTCACGGGAGCGCGACTCCGGTGAAGTATAACGCAGCAACTGAACCACCGGATTAGCCTCCATCCACTGCTTGACCGGTGACGGGTAATTAATACTGTCGCCCAGAATAAAAGCACCGATAGGCCGGGAACGTTTGATCAACTCGGGAAAATGGTCCATCTTTAATTTTCCCGCCAGAATCAGGTTCATATTGTAATTATAAACCACCCGCTCAATACCAAAGATTATCCGGGAAGTAGTGGATAAATGTAAATGGTCCCGAAAATCACGATTTACATATTCATTCCCGACAAAATACAAAATATTTTTTTGCTCCGATGATTTACCATTCCGGCTTGAAGCCCTGGGGCCTCTTTTGCGGCTGGGAGCATGATAGTTCAATTGCAGCATTGCCGCTTTAACCGCAGCTACCGCTTTAGGTGACACATTGGGGTTGCCGGTCAATACCCTTGAAACTGTACTCTTGGAAACGTTTGCCATTTCCGCTACTCTAATTATAGACATCATTAATTCCCATTTGTTTTCATAACTATTGACATTATATATCACGATTCATTATTTGTCAATACTTATACTTAAAAATTATTATAATTCAGGATTAAAAAATAAATAAACATCAATTAATTCCCATGTTTTCCCAATTTTATCCGGGAAAAATACAAACATTGTCAATGCGCAAACAGAATCCCCCCGGGGAGAGAGTTTTCCGCGAATTACATGCGGCAAAGCAACTGAAATTAATAGAAGACCGTCAAAACGCAGCATTAAAACTATAAAACGTCAAAGAACAAACCAATTTCAAGTATAAAATCAAGAGAAAAAATGGTGTCAACTCCGAATGTAACTTGATTTTCAAAATTGATTGCGCTACTGTTATTAGTTATATTGTCTGTTCTTTTTTCATTTTACAGTGGTATTTTAACATAGGACGGGAACAGACACTTTTTCAACTTTTGATGATAATTTTTTTTATTTAACATAACAACTCAGGATAATATTCAGGCAGGTATAGTTATGACAGAAGTTAGATATCACATGTTAAGGCCGGAGCAGGTTTTGAAAAGGAGGAAAAAGCAACCTGTAGTTTATATTCCAATAGGAACTTTGGAATGGCATGGACCTCATAACCCTTTTGGAGCCGATACACTCCAAGCAGAAGGCCTTGCCATCAAATGTGCCCAGAAAGGCGGAGGTATGGTTTTTCCTCCGCTTTACTATGGCGAAAATCGTTTAGAAGCACTAATGGAGGCAAATAGCGCTGACAGGGAAAAAATCGCTGCAGAAATGGGGCTCGACTCAAGGAATTTCGAACCGGAATCATTCTTGTTTTCAGCAACTGAACAAACATTAAACTACAATAAATTATTGCTCCATATCTTATGTGAAGCAGAAACACTTGGATTTGAGCTGGGGGTAATAGTTGCAGGCCATTATCCGCTTATTGATCATGCCAGAGCCGCTGTCGCGTTATTCAACCAGCGACATTGTCAACGTAAAAAAACAACATATATGCTTTCATGGGCGGCTGTTGATTATCTTTTGGTAAAAGACCAATACCCTCAAGCAGGAGACCACGGAGGCGGTTGGGAAACGTCTCACTTGATGTCATTGCATCCGGAAACTGTAGATTTGAAAAAACTACCGGCTTCGCCTGACAAATTCATTGGTCACAGTAACAATAATGTCCATGATTCATCTGCTGAATTCGGGAATGAAATATTTGATAAAGCAGCGGAAGTCATAATAAAACAAGTCAATGACCGATTGGAAAACAAACCGTATTACCATCAACACGGAAATGCTTTTGTTCAAAAATAACCTTAAAATTTAATTATAATACCTGAACTAGTTAAGAATTGAATAAAATTCTCCGCCATTAGGGTTCTGGACCCATTATTGCAATTGTGTTATGCCATTCGGGACCGGCTCCACATAAAAAAACCTGAGTCAACGACACGGTTAAGGTTTCCGCCAGAATTTTCAAGACAATAAATCAGCTTTGCGGCTAATCATTCTTTTCGATTTTTAGAATCTGAAAATTCATGCTCTTCCAACACTTCCTCTTTTCCACGCTTCATTGTTTTCTAATAAGCTTCTTCCGCAGTTGACGCTTCAATTAAGCAAAAACTTTCATGCACAGTACATCGTCTTTGCATATTGCCTTTGTCGCCACTGTTTTTTCAAAGCGCATTATTATTATTGCAACATACCAATTAGTTTTAATATTATTCACTTATATCGCTTTCTCTATTCAATTGACACAATATTTTCCGTTAACCAGCCGGATGCCCAGCCATGAGCAAACTGTGGACATGAAATATATTTTTGCGGAATATTATGAGTATTAAGCAAGCGGTGGAAAGCTTCATGGTCCCGATGAAAATTAGCACCGCCGATATGAATGATTTTCGTATTGCAGGAAAGTGATTTTATATCATCCAGGCGGTTTTCAGCAAGGTCCTTCTTCCAGGTTGCCAGAGTATAGAAATCCGCAGTATTCCAAAGTGGAAAGCCCTTGTGCATAAACGGTGAATCAAAAATTATCACAGAGTGGAACAAGCCCGGATTATCTATTGCTATATTAAGGGCGCCAAGCCCGGATTTACTAAAACCGATAAGTATATTGGTTTGGCGAAGATAAGGTGAAATCTGGCTCATGGTTTCCTTCCGCCATTCCGGATTGTACCATATCTCTTTTGCGAATTTTACACGGAAAATATCATTTCCGGCAACAATCGGAGCTTCAGGAACTTTGCCAAATCTAAAATTATCCGGAGATGAAGCCGGTAGATATATTTCTAAAACGTCACTCATATTACCTTGAAATTGAGAATTTGGGGTATTCACATGGAAAACAGTCCCCTGTTTTTTATTAAATCTGAATTTGGAATTAGTATACCTCTCCCGGAAAACTTTCTCGATTTAATTTTCAGACCTGAAAAATTGATTTTGAGTTTTCTCCTTGAATTCCTCAATTCAATATATCGCGCAATTAGAGACAATGCAAACAAGGTTATCAAACACATTAATGCACGGGAAAGTAACAGCATGCCCCCCTGGATCGCGTTCGGTGATGCGCACGATACTGTTAACTAAAAAACTCTCGAAAAAATGTATTTACCCTGGGAGTGCGGACGTCTCGTCCGCATTGCAAGGCCTGCCTGCCTAAAAAATTATCCGCGTTCAGCGCGCTCCCAGGCAACGGGTACGAGACGTACCCTTGATGCGGACGAGACGTCCGCGTTCCCAGGCTAAATAATAGTTTTTTCAGCTTTAATTGGAAACTTAAATACTTCTCCGTGTTCCTCCGTGTCCTCCGTGGTGCAATTCATAATTCGCCAGAGTCTGGCTTGAGAATAAACTTAAAGAATACTTTTTTTCATTTTTTCTTGAAAAACAAGGGAAAAAACGGATGAAAAACTTGCTTTTTCGGTGTATATTCCGTAAAATATTATTAAGGAAACAGCAATGATGAATAAAGAAGCGTTAAAACAGGTAATTGACCGGATAGCCGGAACCGGAAACGAATATATTCCGGACGCTTTCATGCTGGTTCATTCCGCGATCAATACCGCCGTCAACAAACAGGGCAAAGAGAAACATGAACATGTTTCCGCCAGAGACCTGCTTGATGCGGTAGCGACAACCGCTTACGACCAGTTCGGCCCGTTCGCTGAAGCTGTTTTAGGCGAATGGGGTATCGGCGGTCCCCGCGACGTGGGACACATCGTTTACATGCTGGTCCGGGAAAATGTCATCAGCGCCAATGAGGAAGACTCCCCGGCTGATTTCGATATAGAATACGACCTCTTCGAGAAAATCCGCAACAGCTCAGTCGAACCGGATTTATCCCGGATGGAGGCGCCGGTCATTGTCTAAAAAGCCTCCTCAAAACATCAACTTCGCTCAAATCCGTAACGCCTGCCTTGATAATGGTCTGAATGTCTTTGTGTGTGAACGACCGGCGGTTCCGCTGGTATCTGTTCAACTCTGGGTTCGCACCGGCAGCATCCACGAACAGGAATACCTTGGCTGCGGGCTGTCGCATTTTCTCGAACACATGCTGTTTCAGGGTTGCGACGGCTATCCGGGGCAAGCCGCGGCTGACGCGGTCAATCGTCTCGGCGGCGAATTCAACGCCTATACCTCATTCGGCTGCACCGTCTACTATATTGATCTGCCCAGCCAACACTTGACCGAAGCGATAAAAATCTTATCCGCGATGATTTCCACTCCGGAATTTCCCGAAGAGAAATTCCTTTCGGAAAAAGAAGTAATTCTCCGGGAACGCGATATGGTCAGGGACAATCCGAGCCGCCTGCTCGGGGAAAAGCTCTGGCAGAACGTCTTTACCACCCACCCGGTGCGCCATCCGATCATCGGGTATCGTGATCTTATCAAGAGTGTAAACCGGGATATGATGGCCGCATATTACGAGCGGCGTTATTCGCCATTGCGCTCGTTTTTTGTGATCTCCGGCGATGTCCGAACCGACGAGGTATTCAAAACGGTTGAGGATCATCTTGGTTCCTGGCGACTCGGCCGGGCGGATGAACCGTCGTTGCCACAGGAACCGCCGAAAGCCGCGCCTCACTATAGCGAGTTTTCTTTTCCCGACCCGTTGTCACGCCTGGCTATCGGTTATCGTTCGCCGGCGGCAACACATCGCGACACCCCGGCGCTGGATATTCTAAGCGGCATTCTGGGCATGAACCGGTCCTCGCGACTGGTTAGTCGTTTCCGGATCAGGGAGAGCCTGGCCCTGCAGGTCGGCGCAGTCAATTACGCGCCTTATTTCTGCGGCATGTTCGGCATTACCGCCGCGGCTATGCCGGAACACATGACTGAACTTGAGGTTGGTATCTTTGAAGAACTGAACCGGATATGCGATTCCGGCGTCACCGTCGAAGAAGTAGAACGCGAACGACTGCAGCAGTCCACCGAGTATCTAAGGCTCATGAATACCGCATCCGGAATCGCCAGGGTTACCGGTGATTCAATCCTCTCCTGCGGGTCGCCTGAGTATCCTGAAATATACTTGAAACTGCTTGAATCCGTCACTCCAGATACGATACGCGAAGCCGCGATAAAATATTTGCGTCCTGAGACCGTAACCGTTGTCCGCATGCAGCCTGAAGACGCCAAAGGAAAAAGTGTACAAATCCCCTCCCCGGTTCTCAACGGCAATTTAAATATGATCGAGGATAACGGTTCGCGTTTTGTCATGCTGCCGGATAAACAACTGCCGCTAATTGACCTGTGTGCAATTCTACCCGGCGGCACTATCCTGGAATCACCTGAAAACGCGGGCATAACCCGTTTGACTGCCAATCTGCTGTGTGCCGGCTGCGGCGGCATGAGTGAAGAAAAATTTAATCAGGAGCTTGACGACAACGCCATCGACCTGCATATAACCGGCGGAGCTAACACTTTGCTGGTCAGGATGAATTGCCGCCGCGACCGCTTCCGTCAGGCGGCCGGCCTTTTCTGTAAAATATTATCGGCCCCGGCCTTTTCGGAACGGGAGTTTGAACGGGAGCGCTCCAACACAATAGAAGCGTTGAAAAGTCGGGCGCTAGCGCCTCAGAGCGCGGCCGAGGATTTAATGATCAAAGCCCTGTTTGGTGATCACCCCTACTCCCTGCCCCGCTCCGGAACCGAACAGGCTATGCACAATCTCACCCACGCTGCCATTGACGAATTTTTCAGACAGAAATGTCTGGTCAGGAAAGCTGTGGTTTTCGGCATATCCGGTGATTTCGATGAAAAAGACGCAATGAAGTTTTTCTCAAAGATCAAAAATGCAATTCCATGGAGCTCCGAATGTACGCCTCCCTACCCCGCGCAGCCGGCCTTCCCGGAAGTCCCGGTCATGGTTGAAGCCACTGTTCCGCGCGAACAGGCAGTCGTGATGCTCGGAATGCCCGGCTGCAGCAATTGTTCCGAGGACCGTTTTGCGCTTGATATTCTCCAGGAGGCCGTCAACGGCCAGGCCGCGGCCCTGTTCAAAGCGGTTCGTGAAGAAGCCGGGCTGGCTTATTACACCGGAATGTATTCCATGCGCGGCATCCAGCCGGGCTTTATCACGTTCTACGCCGGAACCGGGCCCGATACAGTGACTCAAGTCATCCCGCTGTTTGAAGCGGAAAAGAAACGCCTGACCGAAAAAGGCCTGGATGAGGAAGAGTTTGCCGCGGCTCGAGAAGCGGTTATCTTCAACCTTACCCAGGAAGTGCAGCATTCCGGACGCAGACTGGCGGCTAGTTGTCTTTCAGAGTTTTACGGCAACGGCTTCGACTCGATCAGTCGCCGGCTGGAAGTATTCAAATCAATTACCCGGGACGAAATAAACGCCATCATCAAACGGCGCATGACAACTGAAAACACCGTCACCGCCATTGCCAAACCCGAATCAGTCAAACAACCTTCAGAATAACACGTGCAATCAAAATCACCAGCTCAACGAGTGGTATTTTTTGAACAAAAGTAATTTTAGCGAACCAGGCTTGACCGCTTATCACTTATTACTTTCGATATATTTTAACGTCTTTGTCACCGGGATTAACATTTCAATCGATTGTCTGGCGGCCCGGGCCAGTAATTTATTCCGGCTGCCGATATATGGTTCAAAATACGTAATACTTTGCCGGTCGCCGATTCCAACCAGAGCAGTCATCGCGGCAATTTTCACGGTAAAATTATCATTACTTTTCAAAAGCTTCCGCAAGGCCGGAACAGCTTCTTTTCCGTCTGCGCCAAGAGAGCCAAGCAACTGGCAGGCCTTGACTCCGGTTTCCGCGTCCGGTTCGTTGGCTAACCTAATCAGTTCAGGAATTACAAACGGAGCAATAGACTGCAGGACACTGACAATGTTATATCTCATAAAAATGTATCTGCTGTCTGCACGGACCAGATGAGACGGCACCAGCGGCAATAAATCCCTGACCATTTTACGGCGGTAAACCGGAGATTTGATTTTCAACAGCTTGCGGCAATGACCCGAGAAATTCCCGTCACGCCTTATTTGGGCTATATAATTATCGTACAGGGCTTTTTGTATCGCCGGGGATAATATCTCGAACGGGAACATCTGTGCAGGAACCAGATCTCCGTTGTTGCCGGGGGTTAGCAATGCCGCGAATTTCTTATTCGGGCGACGTGTCAAATAACCTGCGTAAACACCACTTGCACGCATAATCCGCAACGCGTTTTCATCCGACAGATTACTGTTTCCACATAAAAGCTCAAGCGAAGAGGATAGAGGCAGCCGGCTCCCCTCCCTGGAATTCAAAAAACGCAAAAATAAAGTATAAGCTTTGTTGTAGTCACCGCAGATATTCGCATAAGCAAAAAAGAAACCGGGACAAACATTGATACCGCCTGACGCCTCATTCCTGAAGAGGGAAACGGCTGAACAGTATGGGTCATCAATGGCGGACAGCCCTTTCATAAATCTGCTTTTATCCAGCAATGCCGCCGTCAGACTACCATTAAGTCCGATCATTTTCAACATGGAAGGGGCAATCTTACAGTCAGACTGTGTAAGCTTGAAATATTTAATTATCAAGACTGCCGTTTTATCCGGGAGAGAATCAAGAGATGGAAAAACCTCACAAAACATTTTTAAGTTTTTGTCACTGACTTTATGTTTCTTCAGGACATCTTCAATTACTGCGAGCTTGTCATCCGCGTCAAAGAGTTTAGCCCCTTCACTTTTCCCTTCGGAAAATTTTTTCATCAATTCTTCATAGTATTGCCGCCGGAGGGTCCGCCAATCTATTTTATCCGCCTTGTTAAGCAAATCGAAAATCAATTGCTCTCTGCCTTTGTTACGTTTCAGGAAGAGCGAATTACTGTTATAATTCCCGCTGATAGCATTATATCTTGCCATACCGGCAGTTCCCTGCTGTCTAAGATAATACAGGTATGCGAACATACTGTTGAAATCGCTTGAATTTAAAAAAGGAACATATTCTCGATTGAAGTTAGAGAACAACAGTTCGTCCAAATCCCGGCTCACACATTTATTAAGAACTGTAAAGAAAACCGCCGTTCCAAATTTTTCCCGTACATGGTAGCCGAGATAAAAATCGGGTTTCAAGTATAATACTCGCAACATTTTCTCAACTTCCCATGCCGCATATTCCGGCTTATGTTTGAAAAAACAAACCACCCGCCATTCCGCCGGCTTTATCGGCTCTTTGAATATTTCGGAATAATGCATTGTGCGCCATTGCGTCCAGTTATATCCCAAGGTATCCGGCCGGCCGCGATAATCAAATGAAGGACCGGTGTTAAAAGGATTTTGAGCCGTCAGCACGATCCTGGCGAAAAACAGTATGATCAATAATAATATTTTCTTCATTTTACACTCATTCCCTTCTTTGCCGCCAGTTTCCGGACCTTTTCCTTGTGTTCCCGGCGCCAGTTCCACCTTGCCGTTTGAAGCGATACGCCGAAATATCTTCGCGTCATTTTATCATCTTCCGCAAGCAAATATATTTTAGCCATTTCATCGTCGCGAAGTCCAAAAACCAAATAATTAAATCTTCTTGGACTGAGCTCGTCCCGGTATCTGGTCAAAAGACGATTAATAAAGTCCCGCGGAGCCCATCTCAGGACGGTCGCCCCGACCGGTAATAATCCGTTGTCTTTACAAGCCAACTTTCCTGCAGGCCCCTCCAAATCCGCCATCACCATAAGGTAAATATATTCGTCAATTATTTGGAGAGGCAGTCTCAATTTGCTGTCAAGGACCAGGTTCAACATCTTCAAGGCATCAGTTTTTTTCCTGTAAGCCTGAAAAATCAGTATATTGAAACTAAATCTCCGTTCTTGAAATTCTTCAAGCGTTACCGGTATTTTTATTTTGTCCAGTTCATTCATTTTTTTGATTGCAACCGGATGCCCATGCAAGGCCAGATGTTCTATAGCTACCAATTCGTGTAATTCCGGGGTTCCGCCACTCCTTCTCAAGCCGGTATAAGCAATGTATCGGATCATGTCCCCGGCCGTTTTCAGCTCGGCAATCTCACAGCGTTGGTCCAGTTTGTTATAGAAACGGTATTCCGGCATCTTCATTGCCGGATTCTTCTTTAATTCGAATAGCGCTCGAACCGGTGAATAACCGTAGAGCAGCCGCATTGCCGGACTCAGGGAATAAAGGTTGAAAAAATATCCGAGTTTCGTATATGCTCGGGGATCATCTTCAGACAGGGAAAACGGATCAATCGAGTTCCAGCCCAGTTCAAACACCACGATATCCGGCTTGCTCTTTCTTTTCTTTGCCGGAGCCGATTCCGCAACCTGGCGCCCCAAAGCACCTTTATCAAAGTCGGCATAAGTATTGTTGTTTTTGAGGAATAATTGGTATTTTAGCGAATCGCCATCCCTCAAACACCCGGCCATCCACAAACCATACCGGTTTGCCAAAGGACTGAATATGCCCTGGGTGAGGAGGCTGCCCGGAATTTTAAAAACCAGTCCGAAGGTCCTGCAAGGCTGGCCGGGAGACCATTCCGGACAAATCCTATCTCGCCCGAGCATATACTCAGCCAAATAATTGCCGGGCCGGGCCACATAGGAATTTCTGTATTTTTGGCTTTTCCCGTGACGGGTGATAGTGGAGTAATCAATTCGTTCATGGGTCAGAGACGTTTCTTTCCCATAAATCCGCGGAAATTTCCTGCGTTTATCAGGGACTTTTTCAATAGCGGCAATCGATCCGCTTTTTGCAGCGTTCCTGACCCGGTTATATGAGTCATATACCGACACCGGACAATCATCCATGCTAATCATTACATTGTAGATTTCCAGCAATCTTTTATATTTCTTTTCTATTTTCAAATACTCGCACAGGAGTTTACAGGTTTTCATGGTTGTCTCCTGTTTCAATCTGTCTTCCAGCATTTCAATAGCTCTTTTCCTGTAGCCGTCTTTCCATTGCCTCTTCACAAGCGCATAAAAATCCTGACCGGAGTTTTTGTCGGGTTTCACCCTCAAGTTTTGAGCCGATGGTTTTTGTTTCCCAAATGAACTTAATAACATTAAAGTGGGAGCAAAATTTTTTATAAATTCCGGCCCAGGCTCCCATCGTCTTTCATGAAACATCCTGAAACCGGTATGCGGCGACCTATCGGCACGTATCTCAAGTTTCAAGTCTTCACTCAGCCTGGCTCCGGAAATCCAGGTTGCAACCTCCTGGGCAACCATCCTGATATCCCCGGAAACGATCCTGCTGCCGATAATCTCTCCCGTAAACGCATCACAAAGGCTGAAATAGTACTTTCGTCCTCCATCCGAGTCAATCCAGGTCCTTCCTCTAAGCAATATCTCCCGTATTATATTGTCAATTTTGCTGTATCCTTTGTCATTGCGGGAAATTCTTTCTTTGAAAATTATGTCCCAGTCGGTTTTTGACAGGATCTTGATGGACTCGTTTTTTTCTCCAAGCACCAGAAAGAGACTTTCACTGATAGCGTCAATATTCCAGACCGGGACCACTTGGTTGACCGGGGTCAGAGCAGGACAAATCAGGTTTTTCGGGATTATATTTTTCTTTCTTTTATCCGGACCGGAAATAAAATCAAGCGTTTCGCGTATTTTTGCAATCATCCTTTGTCCGGCTTTCTCGTATTCGGCATTTGCAGCCCCGATCGGCAGTTCGGCAATCTTCCAGAACAGGGTGTCAGTTCTTCTGTTCCGGTCAGGCAACGTTTTTTTAAACAACCATAGCTCAAGACCGTTGCCGTCATCTCTGGAATAATCTTTAAGGAGAATAGTGTAATCGGATTCTTTTATCAAAAATTGTTTTTTTAATTCATCCGACAACGCGAAATACTTGGTATCAATTATATAATCCCGTGATGCCCGGTCATATAAAACCATATCCTTTTCACGCTCCAGCAAACCGGTTGTCAAATTCAACATCTTTGCGGCACTTACCCCGGTATTTTCAAAGCACAAAGAAGTTTTTGCAAGCTCAATGCGCACCGGTCGCGGTTCAACATTCCCGGCAGGAATCACAATATATCTTGATTTGTCATTCGATTGCCCCATTAAGTACGAAAACTGAACCTTGATTGTTTCGGTCCCCTTTTCCGGAGTCCAGCGGGAACTGTTATACGCTCCGCCGTAAAATTCAGCCGAATATCTCAACGCCGTTCCTTCTGGCACCCCGCGGTCCTGATACCGGTTCTGCTTTACAAAGTCCAAATCTGCAATCCTGGTGTGATTGCGAGTCAACACCAACGCCGGCACCTCAAGCACTTTAGTACGATCAAAGAAATTTTTTGCATTATCCCATTGTATCAAGACATTGTTTTTCGATGCATCGCAACTTATATTCAGTTCCGGCGGAGAGGGTGGAATATAAAAATCAAATTCCGCTTTCTTATACTTTCCTTTCGAAGTAAGATATTCAAATTGCAATTTGGCATTTCCTCCGAACGGATAATTTAAAAACATACTTTTATTATATATCCGCACTTTTTTCCCGTTAATATAAGTCCCCGAGTACGATTTCCGACTACTCATACCTGGAAGACTTATAAGCATTCCACCTCCGGGCTGTAATCCGAAATTAGCTTTTTTATAATTGAAAACCGGAGGATATTCAATGCCGTCAATGGAAAAACCGGTGATTCTTAAGTCGTCGGGTTTATATGAATAGAATTGTAACTTACACTGCGTTCCGACCAGGGTAGGATATATTACACAGCTCTCAAATCTGCCTGAAAAAGCTGACCCGGGTAATCTTGACCGGGGTTTCCGGGGAAAAAAACGGCTGGAAGGTTGAGCGTATCTCCGCGGATAGGGCAACGTTTGTCTAGTGACGGATCGGGTCATCCGACGTACAAAACTCCTGATGCGGGCATATTTGTACATATCTCCGGCTTTAAGAACTGTCCCGTCCGCTTTACACAAGAACATCCGGTAATAAATTATCTCCGGATTTTTTTTACTGAATTGCAAACGGTCCTGATATATAAATGTCCCGTGATTTTTCGGGATGCCCCAGTAAGGAGAATTTCTCTCTGCCAGTTTCTTTTGTATTTCAATATATTTTTTTTGAAATTCCTCAGAACGCTCCTTGAGAAAATCAGGAATCTCAACTTTGACCGGCTTGATATCAATATGTTTTACCGCTGATAACCTGTCATATACCAGTTGATAAGGCCCGTATGATGAGTTGGATTTGTATATCTTCAGACGCACCGGACCCTTTACTCCATCCGGAATCCCGCCGTATATAACGAACTTGTATTCAACTAAGGATTCAGCCCCGCGTGAGCCGTTTTCAGGGGTCGGCTTGATCGATATCAGGTACTTTCCCTTGTCAGAAGGTTCGTTGATCCTGGTTGAATAATATATTTCTTTTTTTTGCAGCGGACCAATATCTTTTTCGGGCGGGAACGTTTCATCCGCCGCGTTAAGTCCAACGATTATAATATACAATGATATTGCTGTAAAAATCTTTATTGATATATTCCCATATTTCGGGATTATCGCCTTGTGATCTGCTTCTTCAAAAACAGGCATATTAATCCTTCCGTTTCAATTTATGTGATCGCGAAACAATAATTCTCCCATAACGGCACATCTCTGCAAAAAATTCCCGAAAAGCATTTAATTTTTCAGCTTAAGTTGAAAAAACAACTTGTTTCGGCGCCGCTCCACACTTCATGGCCCACAACTTACAGTGTTTTCCGTGACGGATCAATTACCTCTCACACGACTTGACTGCATAGCTATATCATCGTTTCCCTGACAATTTAAAGGTAAACAACGATATAATCCACCAGAATAAAAAATATATTTAACTTTTTGACGGAATTAGCACTGATAATCTTTGCGATATTCAGCAAAATTTTACTGTTTTTATACAATAGGCAGTACTATAAACGTTTAATGCTGATAACGAGGATATTATAATTGCTGTTATTTTTTCATGTCATACTCAAACATACGACCGCTTCAAAATAAAAAAAACTTCCCGGCACGTATCGGGAAGTTTTAATTTATTTTCTGCTCTATCCTTTATTACATCATCTGATCGTCCTGTGACTCAGAAGTTTCTTTAGCGCTTTTGATCGCTTCTTTTTTGTATTTTTCGGCTTCTTTTTTGATGCGGTTCGCCATATCGAGCATGATCGAACGCATTTTCAGCATAGCTATTTTATTGACTTCCGGAGATTTTTCAATAAATGCCTGCCCCATCGGACTGGAAAAGAATTTAATCAAGGCCCGCAATTCATCGGAAGTATAAACAGAAGCGTAAGAATCAACAAAAATCGGCATCAGTTTTTTGGCTGAAAACTCCTGCTCAACTATGTTCATCATCTTGTCCTGAAATTTATCAGCATCTTTTATCTGCTTGTCATTTTTCAACAATCTCTTGAGCATATAAGCTTGATTCTGACGAACCATTTTAAAAGTGGCTTTAATCTGTTTATCCAGCTTCATTGTATCCATGAACTCAGCCGCCAACTTACGGCGTTGAGCCATTTCCTCTTTACTTGGAGCCTTGACTTCCTTTGGCTTTACATCATTGGCGACAGCGCCACAAGCAACCAGCCCCGCAATTACGATTGTCGCTAATTTACGCATAATTTCCCCCTTTTTTTTGTTTATTTTAAATCACCTGTGAGGATATCATACCCACACAGGTCGGTGTCTTATTTTTTTACCGGTTTGGCTCCGAGTTTTTTCGCCATCGCGTCAAGATCCAGCAAATCGACGTTCATTGTTGATATGACCATATCGTCGAGATTCAGATTACGAGCCGCTTCAAGCGCAACGATGGTACTGCCGCCAACCCCGCGCATCGCTTTATTGCGCAGTTTTTCACCTTCGGCTTCAGCCGTTTTAACCAACAGCTGCCCTTTGGCGTTATTTTGCGCGGCCAGCAAATCAGCATCCGCTCTTTTCTCAGTGGCGAAACGTTCATACTCGGCTTTGATCGTGGCGATCTCACGATTGGCGGAAGCTTCCATCTTAATCAGTTCAGCTTCCTGTTCCTGCCTGATAATCGCCAGCATCTTGGCGGTTTCCGCCACGATAACCTGGGTCTTACCGCTCATTTCCTCGGCTTTAGCCATAGAAATATTCAACTGAACCTCCTGATCCGCAAGTTTCTTACGCTGAATTTTCTTTTCATATTCAGGATCGAACTGCACGCTCTTGATCAGGACATCGACAACCTCCAGGTAATTATCCTCAAGCGACTTTCGAAGCCGTTCCTGGACCTCATCCGCTTTTGTACGGCGTTGTTCCGGGTTGTAAAAGTCCTCTGTCTTCATTTCTCCAAACAGCGCAATACAGGCATCATTAGCCTCGGTCCGAACAATTGTTTTATATTTGATCCCGCTTCCGGTATCCTGAAACAATTTATACGCATTACCCTTGATAATCCGGTATTTAACCGTAACATCGACTGAAACGGCATAACCATCGGCGGATTGCACTTCCACATCATCCCGTCTCTTGCGGTCACCGTAATTCGCGTTACGCGTCATCTCAAGCGACTGGACGGTTGAATCAAATTTCGTCCACGTATGCAGTGGACCAAGGTTCAGATGCCAGCCGGGGCCGAAATCTTCCTCTACAACCCCGCGTTTTCCGGTGATCGCGTATTCCCGGGTCAACACCCCGACCTGGCCGACCGGGATAAATATAACCATAGTACTCAGCAGAAACCAGAAACCGACAATTGCGACAATGATCAATATAGAAACAATTTTTACGTATTTCATGACAATCCTCCTTATTTGACCTTACCGGCGGTTGAATCACGCATCGGTGACAGTTCAAATTTTCTGACCTCCGAATCCACCGCGTAAGGCCGACCGGAAAACGTTATATTTTTCAACTTTTTGGCATATTCCAGTTTAACCATATTAATTCCACCCTCACCTTCCAGCGCTTCTTTCATGGCCTCAATACCTTTGGCTTCAGCTCTTTTTTGCGCCAGAATAGCTTCGGCTTTCTTCTGATTCTCATATAATTGCGCTTGTGAACCAATGGTTATTTTATCGTAATACGCTTCAGCGTCTTTCCTGGCCTTATCACTCTGAGCTTTTGCGGCAATTACTTTTTCTTTCATTTTACCTTCAAACTGTTCAACCGCGACATTCTTCTTGTTGGTAGTCTGAACTACCTCGGTATGCTGGCGCTGTTTCGCGGCATTGGCCTTGGACTGTTCTTCGAGTACGGCCTGGTCGGCCAGCTTTTTCTTTTTGATCATTTCTTCATATTCTTTATAAAAACGCGGTTTCTGGGGGACAATGCTGTCGATTGAAATCCCGAACTGAGCCAGCTTGGCATTGATGTCTTTCTTTGCCGCGATTATTTTTTTCTGTCGTTCAACTGAATCATAGAACTCCTCGGTTGACAGTTCACCCAGATGATTACGGCAGATTGACCGGACATAATCCCGGGCCCATTTATCTTTATATTCATTACCTGGTCCGGAAGTATTAATCACATCTATCGCTTTTGACGACTCCATTTTGAATTGAACGATTAATGGAACATAGACATCCGAGCCATCAATGGTCTTTATTTTAAGTTCGGAATTCGGCTTCCCCTGATCCGGATCAATCATTTTTAACGTTTGCAGGGTTTTGTCAATCACGTAAAATGAATTAGTCAATCCATTGTAGAAACCGGACCCGGCGGTAATCTCTTTCATACGACCGGTACGTTTATTGAGAAGAATACCAACTTGTTCACCGCTAACCCGGTAAATCTTAAAAGTGGTAAAACCGAATAATAAAATTACAACCAATGCCGCCAGCGCCCAGATAAAGACTCCGTTCATAGCCTTACGCACCGCATGGCCTCCGGCTCCCTGATCATACGATCCGGGCTGCTTGGTAAAATTCGACTTCATGTTCATAACGTCCTCCTTCTTTTTAGTTAGCAGTCTACAGTCCACAGTTCACAGTAAAACTTCCGAAGCTGCAAGCCGTCGTCTGCAGATTTATTGCGCCATATTCCAATGTTTTTCATATCTTCATGAATCCATCATTTCCACGTTCTTCCTGTTGACTGTGGACAGTGGACTTACAACTCCTTTGCTTTCAGCTTTGACCGCCAAATGCACCAGGCCCATATCGGACCAATTATCAGCAATAATGCCATCCCGATCGGAAACGGCACCCGCAGAAAAAAGCTGGACATGAAGAGCGCCACAATCAATCCAACCAGCATAATAAGGATCTTCACCATCTTGGTCTCGACCTCTTCGCTTTCCGCCGCCGGATAGGAACGAATCAGGTCCATTGATCGCTTATACGCGGTTTCAGGATACTTTATTTCCGGAAAAGAATAGACAACCAGGCCTTTTTCGTCATCAAGCTGCTGTAATGCAAAGCGTTCCAGGCACAGCCGTTCCAGTTTTTTGCGCATGCTGCCCAGCGTGTAATTCGAATGACCGGCAAGTGCGGCCAGACTGACCGGCGCATCCATATTCGCAGCCAGGTACAATATTTCATGTTCATAAACCGCCCGGGCCGGCCAGCCGTTACGCTCCGCCAGTATATTTAAATCCTTTTTGCAGATATTAAAACACTTGGGACAGGCTATATTGCCCTGCCCCGTCATTTCAACGCCGCAGCAAATGCACTTGGCGGGAGCCGGGGAACCGGCCTTCGGCTCTTTGTTCAGAAAAGCGGTAAAATGGTATTCAGGAAACAAACTTGTATCGTCAAAAAGCACCGCCTGCCCGTCAACCATCGAATCGAGCGAAGCACGCAGCAGACGCAGGGAAACCGGTAGAAACGGCGCCAGATGGTTGACGGTAATAATCCCGCGGTTGCGTTCCGCCAGTTGCGCGGCAAGGTTTTCAATCAAATTCTGCGAAGTCTCACTAAGCGTGTACTCCGGTTTAGCGTTGTTATTGACTGATGATTCCATATATTTTCCTGATGTTTATTATCGCTAAGGAGCCCTAAAGAAATTAACTTGCAAATTTGCCGGAAAGATCGTGATTCGATTTTGGGGAGGCCGGCAAGGAGCATACCCTCAAGTATGTAACGAACCGGCGGCACCAAAAGCTTTCACGGGAACCGGGCAAATGAAAAGGTTATTTCTGAATGGCTCCTAATTTTTTTATAGCTGATAACATACCATAACGTTTCCGCATTTCAAGACATTATTTCATTGAGTTGCGAACCCTCACGTTATTTGCAAACCGTCAGATCCCGGCCTTTTTCTTGAGTTCCTCCAGTTCGTCACGGACGGCCCGGCTGCCTTTGAGTTCAGAAAAATGCCGATCCAGATCAGTCGATGACAGCTCTTCAGCCAGTTCAAGCCTGGCTTCGGCTTCAGCGTGACTGCGCTCGATCTGCTCCTCAAAGCGATCAAACGAGTCAAAGCCGCTGATGATCTGGTCGGCCGAACTGCAGACTCCCCGGGCCCGCAGATCGAAAGATTCCACCGATGACGCCAGTTTCTGACGCGAATCGGCCGCACGTTTTTTAGTCAGGATAAGTTCCCGCTTCCCGCGGGCTTCCTGAGCCTTATCCTCCAATTGAATAAGTTGGCTTTTCAGTTTTGCCGCCAGAGCCTTTTCTTCCGCCAACTGCTGTTTGTAAAGTTCCAGTTTTT
The DNA here is from genome assembly GCA_963678305.2 of Victivallales bacterium. Classification (GTDB taxonomy): domain Bacteria; phylum Verrucomicrobiota; class Lentisphaeria; order Victivallales; family Victivallaceae. The sequence goes on along the minus strand of CAXXVV010000005.1, from coordinate 398,536 downwards.
CGACCAGAACCTGTTTGCGTTCAAGCGCTCTGACCGCCAGGTCGTCGTCCTTGTTCTCAACCGCCATTTTGGCGTTTTTCAACCAGCTTTCAATTTCCGCTTCAGTTCGTGCGACATGTTTTTCACTGAGTTTTTGCGCGGCCATGGCCGCGGCGGTTTCCCCGCGCAGTTCCATGATTCCGGCATCGATTTCCCGAATCGCCTGATTCAGCATCGCTTCAGGTTCTTCGGCTTTGTCAATCAGATCATTGAGTCTCGCGCTCAACAGACGTTTAATTCTTTGCATGAGTTTCATTTTTCATTCCTCCGATCAGGTTTATCAACCCGCAGTTCCGTTGAATAATAAAAAACCACTACCCCTATCATCAATACAAAATATGCAATCAACCAGGCCGTACTTCCGGTTATGCCGAAAATGGTGCCGATAATTATCGGAATAAGCGCGACAAACAGCGTCGCAAACAACACCACATAAGCTTCTCCGTGGGCAAAATTCAGGGTCCGCCCCATCCATTTCGGCCGTTTCGGAACAATTACTCTCGGATCCATAAGGCAATTATAAAAGATCCCGAACTTCCAGTTATTCCGGTCTTTCCAATATTTGTCAAATTCATCCGTCATTTTTTATTCCTCAATCCATAAATAAGGTTTTGTATTTTTAAAAGCATAAGCCGTGCCAAAAAGCAAGCATCAGACATAAGAAATTAACTATCAATACACTATGCAAAAATAACTGATTTATTCAAAAAACAGCAATATGGCTAAAAACACCAACTTTATTCAAAGCAGCTATTGACAAATCACGTTTCACCGCCTAAATTAAGCTTTAGTTGGTGTTTTTAACCATCTATTGGTGTTTTTAACCATATTTGCAAGCATTTTACAGGTCATATAAGTCTTATAGGACCTATAAGACTTGTAAGCCTAATGCCCCCAATAGAACAATGATAAGAATTCATAAATGACCGAATTTAAAGGCATAGCCCACAGCGCGATTATGCGCAATATTCTGGAACAGGCAGTCAACTGCGCCGCGCTGCCGCGCCCGGTCCTGATCCGGGGGGAACGCGGTACCGGCAAAGAACTGCTGGCTCGCTATATTCACGATTGCAGTCCGCGCTGCAGCGGGAAATTTCAGGCCGTCAACTGCGCCGCGTTCAACGACGAACTGCTTAACGCGGAAATTTTTGGTTATGAAAAAGGGGCTTTCACCGGAGCTAATGAGTCAAGAGCCGGACGGCTTGAGCAATGTGACGGCGGTACGCTTTTCCTTGATGAGGTCGGCAGCATGTCTCCGGCGTTTCAGGACCGGATTCTGCGGGTGCTGGAATATCAGAAATTCGAGCGTATGGGCGGCTCGGAACTACGGGAAGTGGACGTGAGAATCATCTCCGCCACCAACGCTCCGCTTGAGGAAATGATGGACGATGGACTGTTCCGGCGCGACCTCTATGACCGGTTGACCTTTGTCGAACTGAAGCTCCCGCCGTTGCGTCAGCACCGTGAAGACATTCCCTATCTTATAGTCCGTTTTGTTCAGGAACTGCAACTTGAAATACCGAACCTGCTGCCGCGTTCATTCATGCGTGAAACGGTGGAGGCAATGATGGAATATTATTGGCCCGGAAACATCCGGGAACTGAAAAATATGGTCGAGCGGCTTTATGTTTTCAGTGACGCCGATACGATCAAGCCGACTGACCTGCCGGACGCAGTCTCCGGGGCCGCGGTCTCCGACCGGTCTTTCAGCGATCAAGTCGAACAGTTCAAACGCCGCCTGATCCTCGATACCCTGGAAGAATGCCGGGGCAATCAGCGCGCCGCCGCCAGGAACCTGCAAATGTCCTACGATCAGTTTCGTCATTATTACCGTAAATATTTACAAGGAAACACCCCATGATTATTGACAATCACGTCCATTTACCGATCGGCCATATCCCGGTTGAGGATTTTATTGATGAATTCACCCGTTGCGGTATTTCCATGGTACTGCTCTCCAACCTTGGAGACTGGACTTTTTTCCCGTCGTCCGAGGTAATCCGCCAGGCCAATGACCGGGCAATCAGCTATGCCGCCGCCTCCGCCGGCCGGATCAAAGCACTGGCCTATCTCAACCCGACAAATGACGACTGGCCGCAAGAACTGGATCGCTGTTTAGATCAGGTAATCGGCATCAAACTCTGGACCTCGTTGAGCCAGGATGCGGTTGACTTCGATCAAACCATCGTCCTGCTTAAACGCGCCGCCGGCTATGAGTTGCCGGTGTTGATCCACACCTGGAACGGCAATCCACCCGACCGGCCGGGGCAGATCGACCTGAAAAGATTTGCCGCTCTGGCCCGAAAAGTTCCGGAATGTAAAATGATAGCGGCCCATTCCGGCGGCAACTGGCGCCAAAGTGTCGGGGTATTAAAAGATCTGCCCAATACCTGGTGCGACGTCTGCGGCGGCTACCCCGCCGCCGGGATGGTGGAACAACTGGTCGCGGATATCGGTGCGGACCGCATTTTGTTCGGGTCCGACGCGACCGGGCGCAGTTACCCGTCGCAGTACGCCAAAGTATTATTCGCGGACGTTGACGAAAAAATAAAGCAAATGATCTGTGCTGAAAATGTAATCAAATTGTATGGACTGAAAGATATCCCGTCTGAACCGGCCCCTGAAGAACCGCGATCACTTGAAACTTTACCCGATATAACGACAGACTATTTCTGTTTTTGCGGCCGCTGGCCGTTTGCCGAACTGGGATGCGATAACCCGAATCAGCTGGAACAAGTTTTGACTGACAACGGAGCAACCACCGCGTTCACCGGCAGCCTGGACGGCATCTTCAAACACAATATTATTGAAGCAAACCGGAAGTTCATCCTGGAATGCGCCGGGCTACATAGAATCAAACCTTTGGCGGCCCTGAATCCGACAGTCTGCAACTGTTCTGAAGCGGTAAGTGACGCGGCAAGCGCCGGAGCCGCAGGCGCGATTATTTATCCAACCCTCCACAACTGGAAACTTGATGATAAAAAAAATGACTGGCTGTTCGAACAATGCGCGGAATCCGGATTGAAATTATGGATAAACTGCGGGATAGACGATCCGCGCTATAACGCCGGCATCATTCCGCATCGTGCGGTGGAAACGGAAGAGTTCCTCGGCTTCGCGGCAAAAGCCCCGGATAATTCATACGTGATCCAGGGTCTATCCGCTCCATCGTTCGCCCCGGTTTTCAGTCAACTGCAAAATGACACCAGATTCAACTTTGATCTTTCGCGACTAACTGACAATTGCATGAAACTGCGGGAACATCTGGCTGCGTTCGGGAAAAGTAATCTGGTATTCGGCAGTGAGTTCCCGTTCCGGGATATCCGTACCGTCCGCTATTGCGCCGAACGGGTTTAACTGGAATCATACTTTATTTCTAAATTTCAAAAAAATTTTCAATTATCTCGTACCGAGTCGTACTCGGACGCGATCCAACGGCGGAACGTTGGTCGCCGCAGGCGAAATTGAGCAAAGCGCATTGGCGAACCTGTTCGCCGCATTACTTTAACGGGAACTTGAACGATAGCCGCGAGCTGTCATTTCGTCGAAGATTGCGGCAACTTCGATCTCGCGTAATTGCCGTTTTGTTCGCAGCGCCTGTTCAGCTGCCAGCGCCGCCGCTTCCCCCATCGCGAAGCAGTCGGCAATCAGCCGGTAACTGGCCAGCGCCTCATGTCCGCCGCCGATACAACGGCCGATTACCATGATATTCCGCAAACCCTTTGGTAATAACGCACCAAACGGAATCTGGTATGGAACGCATTTTTTCAGGAAGATTGCCGGTTCGTCTTCAGTGCATTTATGGATGTCCACGCCATGTTCGACCGTAAACAGGCCATCGTCAAATTGCGTTCCCCGGTAAATATCCTGATCCGTCACCATCTTGTCGCAAATGATCCGGCGCGATTCCCGCACACCCGGAACCGCCGAAGTAATTCCATACTCCAATTCCGGCGCGATGCCGCTGCGTTTCATCAAATCAAAGATTTCTCCGGCCTGTCTCCGCAGTTCGACAATCCCCAGAGACAAACTCTCGGCATTCAGCGGATTGCATCCGGTCACATGCGGCAGCCCGATCATCAAACCGCTTTTAGTCAATTTTTGACGCCGGATAAAACCGTTATCATAGGGCAGTTGGTAATCCGGTTTCACCTTCCGGAATGCGGGAATAACTTCTTCCCGTAAATTGGCACATTCAAGCGGGAAATTCTGCACCGAGTGCGTCGAAGATACCGCCTGAACGTTCCCGTCAGACTCTCGACCGTATTCAAATTCAGCCCCGGCTCCGGCCGCGACATCGCCGTCTCCGGTCGCATCAATAACAATTTTCCCCAACACGGCATGCCGTCCCTGTTTGGACTCGACAACCACCCCTTTCAATTGACCGTCCTCCGCCACCGGCGCGACAACCCGGCACAAATACAACGGCAGGACTCCAGCCCCCGAAAGCAATTTGTCAAAATACGGCACCACCAGAAACGGATTGTAATAAGGCCGCTCCATAATGCCGTTTGCGACCAGATAATCCATGAATTCCCGCGCAAATCCCCCTTTGTTATCAAAATCCCCGGTCCATTGCGTCACATGGGTTACCATCCCGCCGGGTTGGGCCGAGTTCTCGATCATAATTACGGACAATCCCATTCTGGCCGCGCATACCGCGCAAGCCACTCCGGCCGTACCGCCCCCGGCAACAACTACATCTGCTTCGTGCGTTACCGGAATACTGCGGGCTGGTTCTTGAATCTGTTTTGACATCTTAATCTTTTTCTTTTCTTTATTTAATAAAAATTTTACTTTCTGCCAAGGCTATAGTATTTACGCCCGAACTCACGCTTCCGTAGCACAAAGTGCGGAGTTTGAAGCGTTATATCGCCATCCGTCGTACGGATTTATTAACGTAGATCATAATAAAATTGACCGTGCTTATCAACCGCGACAGTTATCGCGCCCACCGAATCACTGGTAGGATAATAATAAGACGGCAACTCAGCTTTGGCAACGGCGGAAACATGACCGTCGGCACACAATAAGTTTGTGCGTTTACTGTGGACCAGATAAGGACGGCCGTATGGAGTTTTGCTCGATGGAATAAACATCATTTTGAAAAATGAGGCCTGTCTGCCAACGTCCCACGAATCAGCAACCAAAACCGTTTTTGCAAAAACTTTCTGAATATCCTGATTTTTTAATGAAACTCCATCAGCACCAACGGCCGCACCATAGGTGTAAAACAACGATTCCTGCCGGGCCGGGGTCAACGCAATTGCCGGACAATACATGACCCTGGTGCTTTTTGATTTAGGAATATAACCGTTTTTTCGCAAACAGGTTCCCCACAACATGCGTCCGCTGCTGTCTCCATCCTCACTGGCGGTCGTAGCGCTTTGGCTTCTGAAAAAGGCATTATAATCATTCATATACAAATTGATAGCCAGACCGATCTGTTTCAGGTTGCTGGCGCAGTTTACCGCTTTGGCTTTTTCCCGCGCCTGATTCAGCGCCGGTAGCAACATCGAGGCCAGAATTGCGATAATAGCGATCACAACCAGCAGTTCAATCAATGTGAAAATCCGCTTTTCCATCTGTTTACTCCTTTGAGTTTTCTATTCTATATACTATTACTTGAAGAGGCCGCAATTTCAATTCGATTTGTCCTTCCGGAGCCGAAAATTGCTTCCCGGAACCAAACATCTCTTTAACCGTCACCCCGCTGCCGTAAACCAGGCCGTCCAACACCGCTTCAACCGGCTCGTTGGCGGAGTTGACCAGGATAACATACCGGCTGTTTTTATAGGCGATATTGGCAAAAGAAACCGGTGAATATGTCTTCTCGGGGTGAGTATAAAACTTGCATTTTATTGTCTTAGTACCGGATGTAACGTCAACCGTCAAGTCGTTTTTGCGTTGACCGAACAAGATTGCCTGTCCCAATTCGCCCTGTAATTCCCGGCAAATCTGCAAATACGCATTAAGATACTTTTCCCAGGCAGTGAATTTCGGCCTTCTCCTGGCGGAAAAAACCAGCACCCCCTTCGCACCGGCCGCCAACGCACAATAAATATCGTGCCGCGCCCAGTTTTCAATCAGCTTAAGCTCGTTTTCAGCCGGCTGCTGAAACATCTCGGCCACAGCTATCGGAACTTTTTTCTGATCCCCGATCATTTTAATAGCTTCCAGTTCCTGCTCGATCGTCCAGCGGCAATAAACTCTCGAATTCTTCATCTTGCTGTAGTTGGTATACATCCCCTTGCCGATAATATCGGTATATTTTCCAGATTTTGCCAACCTTTTTGCATCAACATGGCCGGGGTCGTATAAATAAGCCGGACGTTTTTTCTTATCGAAATCATGGATCGCGGTTGCCACTGTTACCAGAAAATCCATTTCCGGCTTGCGCCAGTAACGCAACTCTTCCGGGGTAATATTCCACCAGGCGATCAAATCGCTGTCACCTACTTTCGCGATTTCCCGTCGCACGGCTTCACGTATTTTCGCGGTATCAAGATTTTTCTTGATCTTATACAGATTCCGAAGATATTTTTTCCCGACTTTCTCACCGTCGATTGACAGCCGGAGAGTATAAATCGCTTTCACATTCAGTTTTTTCGCGTCTGCCAGAATAGACCTGTCCAGTTCATACTGAGGCCCGATCATAGTCACTCCGGCCGCAACGATTTTCTTCTGGTCGGCAATCCGCAGTTTCTCCTGAGACATATCACCGCGTTTTTTACTGCTGCCGCCGCCTGTCGAATAAAAGCTGAAAGGAAACAGCCGTCCCTGCGGATAAACCTTGTTTGCGGGCAAATTTCCGCCTGAGTCATTTGTTTCAAAAAATGCTTTGGTATCAGTATTGATCGCCTGGACAACCGTTCCCGCCATAAATACGAACAACAACGTTGTTTTTAACATTTAACATTTCCTTTATTATTTGTTCTAGACTCATCCGAAACTATTACTTGCACCATAAAGAACATGAAGAACATGAAGAAATATTTTAATTTTCAGCTTCAGCTGAAAAATCAAAAAACTTTTTCGTGATTTTTCGTGACTTTTCGTGGTTAATATTTGCGTTCCGCACGACTCATATTTTTTCTCGGTGAAACATCTTTCGTAATTTATGTTTATATTTTACTTTTTTTTTATTTGAAAAAAATGCCGAAATATGCTATTTTTTTATACTATAAAGCTAAATTCAGTTTTTATGTATCAATTATGACTGATAAATCATGAACGAAACACCGGAAAATAAAATACCGATCGATATTCCCGATGACGATCTGCCGCGGCTGTTTGAAAACACGGTTCAGGATCTGGAAAAAGCATTCGGGATCGCTATCTCCGTTCACGACCGGCTTGGCCTGCTGACCAATAACGCCGGTTATCATCTGCTGCCGGAACGCAAAACCCATATGCACCCTTACTGTCTCTACAAACGTTTTGAAAAAAGACATTGGAGCAGACGCTGCGTCACTCATTGTAAATTTTACGTCAATCATATCATGCGCCAACATGGACACTCTGCTGCCTTGACTTGCTGGAAAGGAGTAACCGAGCTTACAGTTCCTTTTTTTCAAGACGACCTGCATATAATGACAATCTATGCCGGAGCGTTCAAAGGCGAATGCCCCACTCTGGACAAGCTCCCGGTCGAACTGCAGGAACTCCACGCGAAACTTCCGGTTCTGGACGATGACAAAAAACAAACCCTCGAACGGGTAATTTACATGCTGGGATGTGCCGTTTTGAGAATCCTTGATCGAGAACAAAAGCACCATATCGCACCAAGTGGCCGGAAAGCGGTAATCGCCCGATGCTTGGAACAAAATGCCCACGTAGCCGGTTTTTCAATAAAGGACCTGGCGGCGGAATTAAATCTGTCGCCAAGCCGGACGAGTCATCTGGTTCGTGAACTGTTCAACGAATCGTTCCAGGCTATTTTACTTAAAACCCGCATCAACCGCGCAAAAATGATGCTGGTTAATTCCGATATGACAACTCAGGAGGTCTGTGAAGCCGTGGGTATTTCAAACGTTTATTATTTCTCACGCCTCTTCAAAAAATCAGAAGGTTACCCTCCCGGCAAATTCAAAAGAGATAACCGCCCCCATCAACACAACTGATCCAACCCCACATTACCCCATCAGTACAAATACCACATATACAACTAACAATAAAGATATTACAATTTTTTTTACAATCAAACTGTACGTATATTATCATTTTGTAAATAAGAAGTATCAAAATATTGGCATTCTGCAATACTACACCTGTCAACCGTTGCCATTATGATCGACTTATCGGCTTATCCAGCTTGATTTATAAGCGTTTTTGATGTATTGTGTTGGTTATTAATTTTCTAAGACAAAACCACCCAAATTCATGGAAGAGATTATGGAAAAACAACGCACTGTAGAAAAATCCGTCGTCTATAACGGCATCGCTCTGCACACCGGAGTTCGCGCCACGTTGCGTATCAATCCGGCTGAAGCCAATACCGGTATCACATTCCGGCGAGTCGATATGCCGCATAAACCGACGGTACAGGCTCTCGCATCCAATGTGGTCGACGTCAGGCGTGGAACCACTATCGCCAATACCACCAACGGAGCGGCGGTCGCCACCGTTGAACACGTTATGGCCGCGTTGCATGTCTGCGGAATCGACAATGCGCTGGTTGACATGGACGGCCCGGAACCGCCAATCGCCGACGGCAGTGCTCAACCATATCTGGAACTGGTTGTCGAAGCAGGCGTTGTCGAACAGGACGCTCCGGCCCGCATCTGGAAAGCAACCGCGCCGATATTTTTTGAAGAACACGGTTCAAAAATGATTTTACTGCCGTGTGAAGACGAACTTAAGATCAGTTGTCTGGCCTCATTTGCCGGATGCCCGATCGATCCGCAGTTCATGTCTATTTCAATTACTCAGGAAAGTTTCACCAACGAAATCGCAGCAGCCCGTACTTTTGTCGATTTCAAAGATCTCGAAGCCCTGATTGCAATGGGTTTGGTCAAAGGCGGCAGTCTTGACAACGCCGCAATCATCCATGACGGCGCTATTATCAGCAAGGAAAATCTGCGTTTCCGCAACGAAATTGTCCGCCATAAAATCCTCGATATTGTCGGCGACCTTTATCTTTGCGGCGCCCGCGTCAAAGCCGACGTCGTGGCGTTCAAACCCGGACATCCAACCAACGTTATGCTGGCCGGAGCCATGATGAAGCAGGCCGCCGCCGCGATGGCCGCCGCCCAACAACAACAATAACCAATCTATTTTTATAATAATTAAGTTCACTTTGATCTCATCTGAATATTGAATTAATTTTTCCGTGCAGCGGAAATAAAAATTCGTGTTATTCGTGAGATTCGTGGCTCAAAAAAGGGAGTTAATAATGACTACTGGATTCATGGACATCAAAGCAATCAAAGAGGCATTGCCTTATCGTTATCCGCTGTTAATGGTTGACCGCATCCAAATCGAAAGCGAAACCAAATTCGTCGGCTTGAAAAACCTCTGCTTCAACGAACTTTATTTCCAGGGACATTTCCCCGGTCACCCCATCCTGCCGGGAGTATTGCAGGTCGAAGCGATGAAACAGGTGTTCCAGGCCGGGATCAAATGCGTGATCGATCCCTCCAGTGAAAAAGATATCTATATCCAGGTCATGGAAAAAGTTAAATTCCGCAAACCGAACAATCCCGGCGACCGCATGGTCATAGAAGTCGAAGTACAGGAAGCAGCCGAAGGTAAAGCAGTTGCCAAATGTTCCACCAGAAACAACGCCGGCGTCACCTGTCAGGCCGTCCTGACTCTCGCTACTCGCGAAAAATCCGGGCCGACCGGTATGCCGACCAACCTGCACGACGAATTCGACGTGACCCCGGACTCTCCGATGGACGTCAATAAAATCATGAGTTATGTCCCGCACCGTTATCCATTCCTGTTTATCGACAGCATTGTCCAGGTTGACGAATCCGGCGAACGCGTGGTCGCGATCAAAAACACTACTTATTCGGAAGAAATTTATCAGGGCAGCGATCCCGATTATCCGGTTCTCCCCGGTTCAATTCAGGCGGAGATCGTCGCCCAATCCGGTTGCGCCAGCGTGCTGTCACGCCCGGAAAACCAGGGCAAACTCGCATTCTTCATGACAATTGACAAAGCCGAATACTTTGCGCCAATCTATCCCGGCGACCGCATTGTGATCGATGTTAACGTACCGGAAGCCAAAGGCCGCTTCGGCAAAGGCCTGGGTGAAATCAAGGTTGACGGCGAAGTCAAATCCCGCGTCGCGCTGATGTTCGCGATCGTCGATGACGAATAAACGGATTTAAACATGCAGACAGCGCCAAAATCGTTACGGCTCCATTTGGGAATCTTCGGCCGGACCAATGTCGGCAAATCCAGTTTTCTTAATCTGGTAGCCGGTCAGGACACGTCGATCATCTCCCCGGTTCCCGGCACCACCACCGATGTAGTGGAAAAAACCATGGAACTGCTGCCGCTCGGTCCGGTGGTCTTTCACGACACCGCCGGACTCGATGATGTAACCGAGCTTGGCGCTGAACGCATTCGTAAAACCCTGCTGGTATTCGACCGGGCCGACATTGTCGTCCTGATTTGCGAACCCGGCGTCTGGGGCGATGCCGAAGCAGATATTCTGAAGCGTGCCTCGGAACGTGCCCTGCCCTCGGTCGTGGTGGTCAACAAAACTGACCTGCAACAGCCATCAGGAGAATTTATCGAACGCCTGAAAGCCGACGGAGCCAAAGCGGTAATCACCGGTTCCAGCATCGCTAGCGGACAGCGGGAGTACTTCCTAAACACTTTTAAAAGCGCCCTGATCGATTGTTGTCCGGACGACTTCATCAAACCGCCGCCGCTAGTCGGAGATTTGTTACCCTCGGGCGGTTTGGCCGTATTGATCGTTCCGATCGACCTGCAAGCGCCCAAGGGACGGCTTATTCTGCCACAAGTTCAAACCATTCGCGACGCGCTGGATAATGACGCCTCTATTCTGGTTGTAAAAGAACGGGAGTACGCTCAGGTCTATTCCATGCTCAACCGCAAGCCGGATTTAGCGATATGCGACTCGCAAGTAGTGCTTAAAATGGTCGCCGACACTCCGGCAGATGTGCCATGCACCACTTTCTCGATCCTTTTTTCGCGTTTGAAAGGCGACATTCAGTTAATGGCCCGGGGCGCGGCGGCTATCGACACGCTGCAGCCCGGTGACAAGGTACTGATCGGCGAAGCGTGCAGCCATCATGCCGCAGCCGACGATATCGGCCGGGTAAAGATCCCGCGCTGGCTGCGCCAGCATGTCGGCGGCGATATCGACTTTGAAGTCAGTTCGGGCCGCGACTATCCGGAAAACCTGGCGGAGTTCAAAATGGTCATCCATTGCGGGTCCTGCATGTTGAACCGGCGCGAAACGCTGGCCCGGATCCACAAAGCGGCCGGACTCGGTATTCCGGTCACCAACTACGGAATGTGTATCTCCTATGTCCAGGGCGTGTTAAAGCGGGTATTAACCCCGTTCCCGGTCGCCATGCAAGCATTCGAAGATGCCGCCGGCGAAACAACCGGCTCCGTCTGGCAGGATTAACTCCGGAAGATCACTTTGTTTTCGCCCGATATTCTCCGGGAGTAATACCGTATTCCCGCTTGAAAGCAAGAGAAAACGACATGTCAGAGCCATAACCGGTCTCATCCGCCACTCTGCCTAAAGACAAATTTGTTTCTTTCAACAACTCCATGGCCTTGTTCATCCTCAGTTCGCGCAAAAACCGTCCGGGGGTCTTTTTCAGATGTTTTTTGAACAAATAATTCATCATATCCGGATGAAGCCTGGCGTGTTCGGCCGCATCCAGCACGCTGATTTGGCTTGGATAATTGGACAACAGGAAGTTGATTGCCTGCGCGGTCTGCAAGTCAGGAACCGCCAGAATATCCGTACTCTGGCGCGGCACTATTCCGGAAGGCTCGATCAGACGGGGCTCACGAGGCACCACAACTCCTTTCATCATGTCATCCAGGACCTTGGCCAGCCAGTAACCGGTTTTGCTGATTTCTCCTGCAACGGCCGATGTTGTCGGGGAGGTATTTTCGGTTACTTCATTGATGTCGTTATTCGCCAGAAAAGCAATTTCCTGCGGAACCTTAATATTTTCCTCCTCGCAAGCACGATAAAAAACGTATGAGTTATTAACATTGGTCGTAAAACACGCACAAGGCTTAGGCAGTTTGCGTAAAAATTTCCTTAAGCGACTTACTGATAACTGTAGATCATAAGGAATAATTCTGTCATTATGTTCCCTGACATAACACATTTCAAGCGTGAAGCCACGTTTTTCAAGCTCGAATTTCAAGGCCCAGTCCGGCATAATAGTCGCAATCACCTCCGGTTCAGCCGGAATCAGCGGGTGAATTGTAAAGGATGCGAAATTTCGATATCCGCGTGAAATAAAAAAATCCGCAACAATTTTGGCAATTGCCCTGGTATCACCGATCACAAAACGCATGTTGTCACGACAGGCTGTCATCCGACTGCTAACAATCGGAATTTTTTCGCAATCTCTGGCAACACTCAATTCATCCATGGAAAAAGAATCGGTTATTATCCCGTGTCCCGACCAGTTAAGGGGAAGGCTGTTAATGTATAATTCGAGGTTCCACTCCGCTTGAGCAGCAAATTCAATTATCGGAATTTCCAGCTTGGACAAGTTTTGTTTCAAGGCGAGAGCAACTATTTTCCGTTTCATGGCTGATTCGCAATATTTAGTTTTTTATATATGTTTTTATATTAAATATATATTGAAATAAAACAAATTTCCAGTTATTCTTTACATAAAGCAAACACTTTCAAGCAAAAAAAGGAGAAAGCTATGACAGTCAAAACTAAAAGGCGTTTCACTTTAATTGAGCTGCTGGTCGTGATAGCGATAATCGCAATCCTTGCGGCAATGCTGTTACCGGCGCTGAACCGGGCTCGTACTTCGGCGAAAAAAATATCATGCGTCAACAACCTGAAACAAATAAATCTGAATCTGTTGGGCTATGTTCAGGACAATGACTCGCTACCGGTGCGGGAAGACCGTTCCACCTCCTGGGCGTTTCCATCCTGGTGGTTTGAATATCTGATGAAAGGCAATTATTTCAGTCAGCAATTCGACACGCGCCCCGCCTATCGTGACAGGGTCAGGATTCTTGACTGTCCGGAGAAAGTCGCGATGAACTGGGCCAATGTTCCCTATTACGGCATTAACTCATATATCACTCCAAGAAATAACGGCAGCGCATGGTATCCCGCCAGCAAGCCTTATAAAAAGGTTGCGCATCCGAGCCGTTGTCTGCTTACTGGTGACGCGGCGACCGGATCTTCAATTGATGCTCAAGTTGACGGCCGTTTCAATGACCGCCACAGCGGCGGCGGAAATGCCGGATTCTGCGATGGGCATGTGGAATGGAAAAATCAGGCCTGCCTGAACTATCTGTGGGCCGGCAAGGTAGCGCCTGAAGGAGAAGGCCGGCTCCCGGCAACGGAGCGCTGGGTGATCTGGGAAGGTAAATAAGCCAAGAATTCAACCATAATTTGCAAAGGAACGCATTTTCATGTTTTTTCTAAATAGATGTTTGGCGCTGTCGATGTTCTGCGCAGTTTCCGTCCAGGCAATGGACATAGTTAAAAACGGTAAACCATCAGCAACAATAGTGACAGGGGACAAAGCGTCACAGGTTGAAAAATTTGTCGCGGCTGATTTGCAGCGTGCAATCCTGAAAATAAGCGATGCCAAACTCAAACTGGCCGTGGAACCGTCGTCAGACGCACCGCGCATTGTCATCGGCACACCTCAGAGCAACCGGGAGATTGCCGCCAAAACAACACTCCTGGGCCTGAATAAACCTGTTGCCGCGCAACCTGATTTTATTGTGATAAGGAATATCGGCAATGTTTTATACCTTACCGGCAACAGCAGAGAGGCAGCGCGAGACGCGGTCTACACCTGGCTTACTCAGCTTGGCGCCCGCTGGTTCTGGCCGGGAGAAGACGGCGAATATCTGCCGCGACAAAAAAACATCAGCGTCGATAATCTCAATATAGCGAAAGCTCCCTCTTTCAACGTCAGAATGTATCAGGGATTTTTTCATGAGACTACAGCCCTATGGCTGGCCAGAAATCGCATCAGTTTTGGCAAACTGAATGAACAATGGTTGGAAAAATACGGATTTCTGATGTCATGGGGCGGACACTCTTACGGGCATATATTTCCGAAAGACTGTAAAAATATTCAGGAGTATTTTTCCAGGTATCCGGATCATTTCAGTATGATCGGCGGAAAACGGGTACTGCGCCAGCACTGTTACAGCAATCCGGAAGTCAGAAAAGTCTTTCTTGACTGGATCTTGAATTTCTGGAAAACCCATCCGCAATACAAACGACTGTGCCTGGCTCCACTGGACAATCCTCATTACTGCCGGTGCCCGGAATGCTCAAAGCTTGATCCGAGTACTAATTTTCACAACTTCAATGCTTACCTGATCACCGAGGCAAACAAAAAGTATCCGGGCAAGCAATACCGGACTTATGCCTATTCTTTTTACCGGGATGCCCCTAGAGGAATTAAATATCCGTCAAACACGGTGGTCGCATACTGCATGTACGGACGCTGCTACAAACATAAATTTGACGACAAATCATGCAAAGTCAACGAAAAATCCTTAAAGCGCCTGGATTCATGGCTCAATACCGGAATGAATGTCTCCATCTACGGCTACCACTACGACGCATTGAGTCCGAACGGGAAAAAAATGTACTTCCTGCCGCTCGCGCCGATTATCGATGACGAATTGAAATATTTGAACAAGCACGGCATTAAGGAATTCGGAACCGAGATTGTCGAACTTCAGACCCGTTACGGTCATGGAAAAAGTCAGGTAATCATCCCCCGCGCATACAATCTGTGGTTTGCCTGCCGGTTCAGCCTGTATGCTATGGCGCGGCTGACCTGGGACGTATCATTGAATCTGGACGACCTGTTAAATGAATATGCTGAAAAAGTTTACGGTCCGGCCGCTCCGGAAATGATTAAATATTATAAAATCATGCAGCAGGCCTGGCAGGGAAAAGGTCATCTTTCATACTATTTTTCCAGCCCGGAAGGAACTGTGGATAATTTTATCAGCGCCGGGGTTATCAGCGGGGCAACGGAAGCGCTGAACCAGGCTGTCAAGACGTTGCAAAGAGACAGATCAACGACCGGCAAGCGCGCGTTAAATATAGTCGAATCCGACCGGAAAACGTTTGAATTATGGAAAACCATGGCCGAGTCCCGCAACTCCTGGGCAGGAATAGCCGAAAGCAAGGGAAAAGAGCGCATCGCATTCATGAAAACGGCAAAACCGGGTCGCAGTTTGTTTGCCGTGACCCCAGACGCCTGCAAAGCCGGGAGCGTTCCACCTTATTTTACCGGAATATGCACCGTCAGACAAGATGCCGCCGATCAATTCAAATATATTCATATCGCACCGAATAACCAGGAAAGTCTTGCGTTCGGTCATCATCCGCGATTTATCCGCCAACTGGTCGCCCGCAACTGGATCAATTATGAAACTTCTTTCAAATTCCGGTTTCCGGAAAAGAGCGGAAGAAATCCATATTTCGCAGTACAATTACGCTCCGGCGGAATCCGTTTCGGAACCGGCGACAAATATCTCTACATCGGCGTAGATTTCCGTCCCAACGGCTGCAGTGCGGTTGTCCGCAACCGGAAAGCCAAGCCGTCATTCATTCAACTGGGACACCGGACATGGCGGGAATTGAATATGCCGTCGCTTGAACCGGGCAAGTGGCACGAAGCAAAGATCAGGCTGGTCGACTGTAAATTGTATGTATGGGTGGAGAGAGAAGGAAAAATGATCGAACTGCTGGACTGTAATGTCCCGCTGGGCGGAGGTTATGTCAATTTTCTGACTTACAAGAATTTTGTCGGTACTTTGGATATCGCAGACCTCGAACTCAAAGAAATCCCGTCACCGTCTCGTAAAAAACAATGGAATTTAGATGTCCCGCTGATCGAACACGCGCCGGTAATCGACGGTAAGGGCGATGACGCATGCTGGGCCCAGGCCTGGAAAACGGCTGACGGCTTCAGGAATCGCGGCAAAGACAATCGAAAAGTCAAAACTGAGATCGCTGTTTGCAGGACAAATTCTGCGCTATTCCTGAAATTTGCCTGTCACAGTCTAGATAAACTCAAAGCCAATAAGACCAAACGTGACGACGACCAGTGGAGCGACGACTGTATTGAATTATGCCTTGATCCGCAAAACACCAGAACAGATTATTATTATTTGGTGGTCAATTCGCTCGGAGTACAATATGACGCACTGGCTTCGACCGGATTGTCAATCGATAAAGGCTGGAACGGTAAATGGCATGCCGCAACCTCAAAAGACCGGGACAGCTGGACCCTGGAAGTTGAATTGCCGTTTACGACCTTCGGCAAACCGGATTCCGACGCTACCTGGCTTCTCGGCATCAACCGCTCCGGTGAAAATATCCGCCAGAGCTGGACCGACGGAAGTTACCACAACCCGAACAGCTTTAAAACCCTGAGATTCAAATGATGATCATAAAACCCGATTTAGCTCTCAGCGATCAAGTCGAAGTCTATCAGTTGACCGATCTGAAAGATATTCCCTGTTGTCATGTCTATATGGAAGCTCCGGTTTTCACACCTGATTCAAAACAAATTGTTTTGCATCGCGCGGCCCATCCACACGGACCATGTAAAGACGATCCGAACCACGCTTATCTGTTATGCGACCTGGATGACAACGGTAGGCTCCACTCTTTAACCGGGCCGGAGGAGCATGCCTGCACCTCCCCTTTGGTTTCGCCGGACGGAAAATGGTTTTACTATTTCGTTGACCATACAGCTGAAACACCGGGAAAACTGATTTTAAAACGGGTCGGCATCAACGGAACAGAACGCGAAACACTGTTCGTATTGGACGGAACCATCGGGGAAACACGTTTCAGGGCCAGTTCACCATACCCGCTGGCAACTATTTCCGCTGACGGGGCCAGAATCGCGCTCCAAGTGTTCCTGCAGGACGGCTATACCCGGAACAATCCATTTGGATTGCTCGTGTTCGATCTGGAAAAAGGCACCTATTCCCTGCCGTTATGGGGACCAACATTATGCAATATGCACGCTCAATACAGCCGGTCAACAGATCCGAAACATATCTACGATCTGCTGATACAGGAAAATCATGGTTATATCTCTAATGCAAGCGGAAAGATTTTTGAGCTGAGCAACGATGGTTATGTCGACCTGCACGTAATTCGGGACGATGGCACCAATCTGCGCGATTTGCCGATTGGCGGGTGTCGCCCGCGAGAATTATGTTCGGGCCATCAATGCTGGCGCGGAACTTCGGAATGGGCAATCTCCAGCGTCATCTCCATTTACGGTCGCGGCAGAGTCGAAGACCAGGATTTCCGGTTGATCGAGGCGTTGCCGGTTTCTCACCAGGGACATCGCGGCGCCAACTCATGGTGGGCCGAACGCAATGAAATAAGCGCTGATGAATCCGATCCTCACTTCAATCACTTCGGAGTGGATATCTCCGGAACAAAAATATTGACCGAAGATCGTGATTCTGTCAAGTTCGCCCGTTTGAATGAACCGGGACAAGGGGCCAGCAGAGATTTTATCGCCGTGGCTGATACCCGAATGCGGCAGCATTTAAGATATACCGTCGACTCGCACCCGTTTCTATCCCCGGACGGCAAATTCGGATTTTTCAATTCCAACGAATCAACGCAATTACAAGCCTATATGATTAAAGGCCTGGATGCATTGTAAAGTGCGATTTAAGTATCGCCGTATCAGAAGTTGATCAGTGGGAAGATTGGCAGGAATCCGTCTTCTTTGAAGTTAAGCAGGCCGAATTGAATGCCGTTTTTATCGCTGAAGTTGACAATGCCGATCTGCCAGCCGCCGGAATGGTCTCCGGCCCGGTTGACGAAACTAAGCTGAAGACCGCTGAATTTCTTGGCGTAATTATGAAACATTCCCCATTGGAAACCGGAAAGGTCATCTGACAGGCAACTGAACAGGCCAAACTGAAATCCTTCAAGTTTGGCACAGGCGCAAAAGAATCCCAGTTCAAAACCATCGAGTTTCCCGGAATCGGCAATATTAAAACCGGAAACTTTTAATCCGGCAACATCGGTATCCTCTCTGGAACGACTGGTTTTAACAACATTGACCCGGACCGGTTCACAAAGCCGGATATAGTGATAGTTGCTTAACTGCAACGGTTCTTTTTTCTTCTTCTTTTTCTTATCGGCGGCATCGGCATTCACACAAAGCAAAACCGCCGACAGAATAAGCAATAAGTTCAAATATTTCATAATAAATCCGATTTATGACTTCATTTCGTCAAGGCATTTGTCGAGTAACGGCTGCGCATTATGCAGCTGCTCAATGGCCCATGCCGCGCCGTTTTCATTGCGGAACACAAACGTACCTGCAACCATATTGTTCGCGCCGGCTGCCGCAACTTCTTTGACCGTAACATGGTCGATTCCACCGTCGACCTGAAGATGAACCGGCAGCTCATGCTCGACAATACGTTTGCGCAACGCCCGGACTTTCGGCATCATATCCGCCATAAAGCTTTGTCCGCCGAAACCGGGTTCGACCGTCATGACCAGTACCAGCTCAACCTTGTCCAGATATGGAAAGACGGTTTCAACAGGGGTTCCGGGTTTGACGGAAATCCCTGCGGCACAACCCAGATCATGAATGGCGTCGATCACCGGGGTCGCGTCTTCAACAACTTCGATATGGAACGTGATCAGATCGGCTCCGGCTTCGGCAAACACCGGCGCATACTTGAGCGGATCGGTAATCATGAGGTGAGCGTCGAAAAACAGATCATTGACTTGCCGCAAACTCTTAATCAAAGGCGGCCCGATCGTCAGGTTGGGAACAAAATGGCCGTCCATTACATCCAGGTGCAGAAACCTGGCTCCAGCTTCGGCAACTCGTGCGCACTCTTCGCCAAGCCTGGCAAAATCCGCCGCCAGAATCGACGGTGCAACACATATCTCATTATGACTGAATTTTTTTATCATATATTTCAGAACTCCCGGTGAGTAAAGATCCCGCCGACGACGGTTCCAACCGCCTTGCCTTTGACCTGCATGCCGTGGAAAGGGGTATTGCGGGATTTTGATTTAAATTGGTTTTTATCGATAGTATATTCTTTTTCAAGGTCGAGGATGGTAATATCAGCCTCGGTTCCGGTTGCCAGAGTCCCGCATTTCAGGCCAAGAACCTCAGCCGGACCGGCGGTAAATTTGGCAACCAGTTCGCTGATGGTCAGGATGCCGGGGTGATACAACCGGGTCAAGCAGACCGGGACCGCCGTTTCAAGGCCGATTATCCCGTTCGGGGCATAGTCGAACTCAACCAGTTTAGCCGTCTCGGTATGAGGCGCGTGATCAGTGGCTATTACGCTGATCGTTCCGTCACGCAAGCCATTAATCAAAGCCTGCCGGTCCTCTTCCGAGCGTAACGGCGGATTCATCTTGTAATTAGCATCGAATTTCTTGATATTCTCATCAGTCAAACTGAGATGATGCGGAGTAACTTCCGCTGAAACCGGAATCCCGTCACGTCTGGCACGACGGATCATCTCAACGCTGTCAGCGGTACTGATATGCTGAATATGGATTTTCCAGTCAACCAGTTTCGCCAGAATAATATTCCGGGCGACAATCAATTCCTCCGCCGCGGCTGGAATTCCACGAAAACCCAGCAGGGTTGACCAGGTCCCTTCATGCATAACTCCGTCACCGGCCATTGATTCCTCTTCACAATGGTCGAGGATCGGCAAGTCAAATGATTTGCAATATTGGACAATCCGACGCATCAGATCATTATTCTGGATACATTTGCCGTCATCCGACACTGCCACTACCCCGGCGGTCTTCAAACTGCCGATCCCGGCCATCTGTTCGCCTTTCAAGCCTTTGGTCATGGCGCCGCATGGCAATACCCTGGCTAAAGCGTTTTCAGCGTGTTTGCGTAAATAGTCGATAGCGCCGGTGGTATCGGTGGCGGGGTTGGTGTTGGGCATGGCGACAACCGCGGTAAAGCCACCTGCGGCCGCGGCCGCGGTCCCGGAGGTAATTGTTTCAGCCGCGGAATTACCGGGCTGTCTCAAGTGGACATGCATATCAATGAACCCGGGTGCTATTACCAATCCGGTAACGTCAATTTGCTGAACCTCTTCGCCCAGACTTTCGGGATTGACGATTTTGCCGTCAGCAACCGCGATATCCATTATTTCGTTTACGTCCCGGCCCGGATCGATCACCCTGCCGCCTTTTAAGATGAAACTGCTTGCTGCTGTCATATTCACACACACCTTGCTACAAGAAAGAGTACTGCCATTCTTACCGCCAAACCATTTGTTACCTGTTCAAGGATGACCGACTGCGGCCCGTCGGCGATCTCCGCGTCAAGTTCGACCCCGCGATTAATCGGACCAGGATGCATAATCAGCGCATCCGGCCTGACATATTTGATTGATTCGGAATTAAGTCCGAAAAATTTGGAATATTCATTAATACTCGGAAAGAAACCCGCATGCTGACGTTCCATCTGAATCCTGAGCAGATTGACGACATCCGCGTCCACCAGCGCGTCTTTCAGGTTATGACAGACCCTGACCCCGATTTTTTCAAATTCTTTGGGAACCAGAGTACATGGCCCGGCTACCGTAACTTGCGCTCCCAGCTTCAGCAGCCCCCAAATATCGCTGCGCGCAACCCGGCTGTGCTGAATGTCGCCGATTATTGAAACTTTCAAACCTTCAATTTTGCCGAATTTTTCACGCATTGTAAAAATATCCAGCAAAGCCTGGGTCGGGTGACTATGAGCTCCGTCTCCGGCGTTCAGAACCCCGCAACTGGTATGCTGGGCGATCAGACTGTGGGCGCCCGGCGCACTATGCCGCATAACAATCAGGTCAGCCTGCAGAGCTTCAATATTCTTGACCGTGTCAATCAGGGTTTCCCCTTTTTTCAGACTGCTGGTATTGGCCTGAATGTTAATAATATCAGCGCTTAACCGCTGTTCCGCCAGTTCAAAAGACACCCTGGTCCGGGTACTCGGCTCAACAAAAAAATTCACTACCGTCTTACCGCGCAGGGCTGGAACTTTTTTCACGTTGCGTTGAGAAACTTTTTTAAACTCTTCAGCGGTATCAAGAATCAACCTGATCTCGTCCGCCGTCAAGTCATAAAGACTCAACAAATCCTTTCTGGTCCAATTTTCGTTCATACTTGAGCCTTCCCAAATATATGCGGTCATGCATATTTATCTATTATTTTAAAAGCTTTGATTTAGGAGCTGTTTAAAAATAACCTTTACATCTATGCGTTTCTCCCGGTTGCTTTGTGTTTTGCCGATTCGTTACATAGCTGAGGCTATGCGCCTTATCGGCAACTCCCCAAATCATTCCGGGATAATTCACTCATTTTGTCAAGTTTATTTTTTAACAGCTCCTTAAGCTTAATGACCGCGGTTTTATTTTTAAATTTTTATACAGAACAGCTTATTAATCTTGCAAACTTCCACTGCTTTTCCAGTCCATTTCCATAATGCGATCCTCGCCGTCGACTTCCCGCCAGCAAATATTGACCCGACGGTTGCCGCCGCCGCGCAAAATCGTCCCCGCATAATCGGCCTGGATCGGAAACTCACGACTGTCGCGATCGACCATAACCGCCAGCCTGATCAAACCGGGACGACCGTAATCGGTCAGGGCGTCAAGGGCGGCCCGGATGGTTCTGCCGGTAGCCAGGACATCATCAACCAGGATAACGTCCTTGTCGTTAATATCGAATGGAATGTCTGTCTCACGGATAATCGGCAGGCGCTCTTTCATCCCTATATCGTCCCGATACATATTTATATCGAGAGTTCCAAGTTCGGGCCGGTAGCCGCTCTTTTTTTCAATCAGGCCAATCAGCCGCTCAGCGAATAAAACCCCCCGCAACTGGATCCCGATCAAAGCATAATCCGTATTGTTTTTAAATTCTCTGCTGATTTCACTGGCAAGATTATCGATAATTGAATTCATTTGCTCGCCAGTCAACAGTAATTTTTCGCTGTCCATATTATTATATCCCGTTGTAATTATATACTTTCATTATATATAACTGTTTTCATGATTAATGCAATCAAAAAGCCGCTTAAAAAAGCATTTTTTTCCGGAATCCAGGCAAAAAACGGAGTGGTCACGGTTCATGGGGGCATTACATGGGCTCTTGAGACACTTGGAACTCTGAAACACTCCAAGGCTTACTTTTTCAAGCCTTTCCGGGTCCCCACCACAACATAGTGCCCGAAAACAGGGGTTATTCCCCCGGACGCGAAGACCAGCTTAACAACATTTTCCAGCGTCATCCGCCCCAGCGTCAGAGTAACGGTGGTTTTATCCATACCGGGAAACGGCATCAGGAAAAAGTTGATCCCACGCCGCATCGGATCGTATTTGATACTGAGCTGACGCAATAACTCGATTGCCTGCGGCAAAGGCATTTCATTTATATCAAGTTTCGGAATAATAATCTGCCGCAGGCGGCTCTGCATCAGAAAGCTGTTTGAAGCAATGACAATTCCAACCGGTTGTGGCGGCAATTCCACCTTTTTGCGCTTTCTGATCGTCTTCTGCGGCTTTTTAACATTGCTCAGGCTGATCCGGCCTTCAAAAGGGACCCACTCGACCGGTTCAGCATCCTGTTTCTCTACGTTTTCAGCCGGAGCCGCCTTGGGTTTCGGAACATAATACGGAGCCCAGTACTTTGTTCCCAACAAAGAGACCGGGGACGCGTCAGGAATGTCTCCTAGAATATCGCGTTTATCAAAACTCGAAGAGTAATATTGGAAAGGGATTTTCAAATTTTGTCCAATAATCAAGACCCCGTGATTGTAATAATAATTCAGGCCCGCGGCAAGGCAGGCATATTTGAGAACCACCGCGGACGGGACATCGCGGAAATTAAAGCTTATGCGGGGCAAATGCTGCATCTGTTCCTTGCTTAGACGAAGGACAAAATTTATATCCATTCGTTTCTGAAGGAACGCGATCACCTCTTTAATGGTCGCATCCTTGAACGCAACTTGTTTGTAATAGACTTTAGCAGCCTCGGCCCTGGCGGGGATTAGTGCTGGTAGCGCCGCAAACAGCAACAACACTGAAAAGAAAACACGCCGCAATCCATTCAATCCCGGAATTGCGGCGTGTTGTTTCATGATATTTACTCCTTGATCAACCAACCAGTTCGTCAAACATGCGGTCAAGATCGGTTTTGCAAATTTCGTGCTTGCCGAACAACTCGTTCATGTCAAGCTCACCCAGCTCAAGGAATTCCTCGAAGTAGTCTTCTTCCTCTTCCTCGATAACCGGCAGAACGATTTCTTCCTGCGGGAAGGTGTATTCGCCATTCGGCATACCCTGGAAGGAACCGCCTTCGAGAGAGATGAATCTGAAAGCTTCCGGTTCCAGCAGATCCGCTCTGCCGGCAGGTTCGTTAATAACGCCCGGGAAGCTTTCAACCCTGGTCAGAGAATCAAGGCTGCCGCCTTCATAGAAGAAGAATCCGGCATAACCGTCATTCGGAGCAGGATATTTGATCGGCTCGACGCCGTCGACCCGGTCATCCTGTTGAGTACCGTTAAGACCAAGAACATAAACTTCGTTAAGACCGAGGTTAGCCCGTGGGACAGCCAGTGATATTGACTGACGCCCCGGAGTCATCTCAATAGTTCCGAAGTAATAAGTATGCAGCTGGTCACTGACATAGCCGACTACCAGACTACCCGGATTGAGCGTCCATTTACCATTACCGTAAGTGTAATAGTTGATATTATCACCGAGACCAAAGTTGCTGCCTTCAAGTGAAGCATCCCAAACCGTCAGGGAATCGGCGGCGGAGAAGCCGACGATCCGGGCTGAAGCATCCGGGTTGCCGCCAATCGGGTCAAACTGGGAAATAATAGTGAAACCGGCAGTATCCTGCAAGTTATCGCTCTTGATGCCGCCCGGTTTACCATCGGCGGTTACACCCTTGAAGACCGAGAAACCAACCAGGCTGCCGACATCACCCTCGACATACAGAGTAACGCGCTGTTCATCATTAACGCCGAGGTTGAATGACTGTGAGCCATCAACTCCGATCGTCCGGAAGAGCAGTCCTTTGCCGTTGGTGACAAACCACTGATCAGTGAAGGTCAGATCGTTGTTAATGATCAGGTTATTGTCATTCAGATAGAAGTTTCCGGCATCGTTAGAGAAGTTGAAATCATTGACAATCAGAACGCCGTTGCTGGTCTGCGCGCCAACCACGTTCCGCATTTCAATTACGTCGAAATTCCAGAACCCGTCAACATACAGATACTGCATTGAGCCGCCAAGCAGATACAATGTGGAATCTTTGAAGCTGTCACCGAATTCATTGCGGACGGTCAAGTTACCCTGCAACGCCACATCACCCGGCTGAGCGTCAACCGTATTGGCGGTAATCGTCAGATTCATCAACGGATCGGCAACCGTACCGATATCGCCGTTAAAGATAACGGTGTCGGCGGTAACATCAAAGCTGAAAGCCTGGTTCGGAGAAGAGATGTTCCCGTCAAACAAGGCCTGACCGCCAACCACAATCGTCGTATCATTAATCAGCATGGTCGCGGGCAGTGACAGATCGCCGCTGATGACCAGCTTATCGAGGACACTGACGGAATTCGCCAAAACGGTCAGGTCCTGAACATTACTGGTTTTGCCGATGGCCGCATCACCGTTAACGGCATTGATCAGCAGAGAATGTCCCTGTCCATCAACTTGACCGGTAAAGCGGACATCACCTTCAAGGCTGGTGACAGTTGCGTCACCAAGCAGGTTAACCCGGCCACCGAAAGCGATATCGTTACGGATTGTGAAATTAATCAAGTTGATAACACCAGTATTGTTGAGTTCAAGGCTGGCGGTATCGAAAATAGCGTCATTCAGGTAAATATCGCGGCTGTTGGCGACAATCGTGCCGAGAATACCGCTATCCTGAGTGCCGGTAATATTATTGAACGAGAAATCGCCACGGGTGGTGAATTCGATGAAGCCGTTGTCACCGACGGTAATCCGTGACAAGTTGAAATCCCCATCCGCACCGCCGTCAACAACGATGTCATTGCGTCCCATATCAAATTCAAGCGTTGAATCGGCCGCGACATCAATCCAGTTGGAAGCAGCGCCGCTTAGTCCGGTGATCGAAGAGGCGGCAACCAGGTTATAGGTTCCGCTGATCGTGGATACCGTATCAGCGAACAGAATGCTGTCAGCGCTCAGTGAACCGCCGGCCATATTCAGGTCGGTCAGGACCGAAATCAGCGAACCGCCGACATTGGCGCTCAAATCAAAGCTGCTACCGGTAACGCCGAGGTAAACCAGGCCGCTGCCGGTAATACTGCCGCCGCCATCAATCTCATAAGCAACAGCCAAGGTATTGCCGCGCATATCGAGCGTGGTACCATTTTCCACTGTAATGGTATTTGCGGTGATATCACCGTCGGCTTTCTTGTTCTGACCGCCGGAAAGAACCAGTGTGTAATAATCATCGGCCCGGACCGTCTGGCTCGAAACACTGTAACCGTATTCAACCGTACTGCCGACCGCAAGGGTGAACAGTGACAGTTCAGAAATATTCTTATCAGCAGTATTCAGCACCAGAGTGCCGTAGACTTCGATCGGTGCTTCGTCGCCGGAAACCGTCGCGTAGGCATCAAGTGCGCCATCGGCCGCGATGGTAAAGACCGTATCAGCTTCAACCGTGATATAAGCGCGACTGCTGATGGTCCAATCCCCATGGAGGGTGGCATCGGTATATGCGCCGTCAAAGATGTATCTGACGTCGTAAGCTTTGAAATCGACATCCGGATGCGTATCGTAACCGTCAACTGATACCCAGTTAAGGTAGTTGGTGACATCGCCGTCGCCAGTAGCGTTGGTGAAGACATATTCGGTAACTCCGCTTTCGTAAGCCCCGATAGTCGGAGCTGTCAGGTCACGGGTTTTGCCATTCTGAGAGATAGTTACGCCGGTACCGGCCAGACCAGCGCCAACCGCCACACTGTTCTGGGCGACATAGAGCGTCGGAGTCGGACCACCGGTATACTGTAATTCGGTATCCAGGAAGAGATTCTGGACAATACCGTTGCCGTCACCGCGAATTACGGATGACTCATTGTAAATGGCCGCATAGTTGGAATCGCCGATGATGCTGTACCAGGCCCGGGCCAGACCGGCTACCCGGTAGAAGTCGTACGCATGGGAGGTATCATTGCCCTGCCAGTTATTGGCCAGGATGGTATTGTACATGTTCAGGATACCGTTATCGAAGTAGAGCCCGGCTCCATCAGTGGTATTGACGATCGAGTTATTAGCGATCGTGACAAAGTTCAGATCAAGTCTGACCCCGTCAAAGTAGATACCGCCGCCGGTTTCTTTTGCCTTGTTGCCGCTGATGGTTGAGTTAACCATATCCAGGCTGCCGCTGAGGACATAAATGGCACCGCCGCTTTCACCGGCTTCATTGTGACCGAAAGTACTCATGGTAATTTCGACATAACCGCCAAGCTGGAACAAGCCGCCGCCGTAGCTGTCGGCGCTGTTATCCATGAAGGTAGTCGCATCGATAGTTGCATAACTGTTGTTCAGGAATACCGCACCGCCGGAACCGTCAGCGGAGTTTCCAGTGAAATCGGAGCTTTCGATTACAACTTCTGAAGATTCCGCATATACGGCCGCACCATTGCGAACCGCGGTATTACCGGAGAATACACTGTCAACAATCTCAAGCTGAGAACCACTGACATAGACTGCGCCGCTGTCCGAAGAGTTGCCAGCAATCGTGACGGTGTCCAGAACCAGTTGGTTTCCGGTGCTGTAGATAGCGCCGCCTTTGCCGTCAGCGGAACTGTCAAGAATAGAAACATTGGTCAGATACAGGTTTTCACTTGATGAAATAGCCCCGCCATCGCTGTCAGTAACTCCGTTTTGCAAGATGAAGTTGGAAATTTCAACCATCATCGAAGATTCGTAAGCGTTAGCCTGGATGTTGAAGATCCGCGACTGTCCCTTAGCGTCAATAGTAACAGGGACATTACCCGCGACCAAAGTCAAACCGGTACTGATTGCCAGCTCGCCGCCGACAAGCTCGATGGTCGGCTTGTTGCCGTCAATATCAAGTTCGACCGTAGCATTGGTATCGGCAAGATACAGGGCACTGCGGAGATTATCTTCCCAGCCGTTGGCATTATTGGTGAAGTTGAAGCCGATGTCGTCGCCCAGTACCGCGTCAGCGTCAGTGGTGATCACAATCGATGTCAGCATTTCATAAGCGCCAATGGTCGGAGTGGTATCGCCGTAACGATCCGCAATGTCACGAGCAACTCCACGCTGGTCATAATTGTAATCGGCAAGAGCGATACCGGCGTTGACGGCAACACTGTTGCCGTATACCCGGTAGTTCATCGTTTTGCCGCCATTGTAGGCCAGAGTATTGGAAATATTCAAATTGATAATATTTCCATAATAATCTCCAGTAATATTATGACTATCGGGATCAGAGAAGTCATGACCGTAATAGTAACCGATAATGTTATTTGATTCAGTAACGCTGCCGGTTGCAATTCTGATATCCCGATTTGCCCCGTCAGCAGTATTGTTAGCGATGATCGTGTTGTAAATTACAATATCGCCGCCGGATTCAACATAAACGGCATAGCCGTTGTCGCCAACACCGGTATTATTCATGATAGTGGAATAAAACAGGTTCAGGTTTCCGGAACCGTCAATATAAATTGCCGAACCGCTGTTACTTTGCAAGCTTTGACCGGAAACTTCATTTCCAGCTATGGTAGAACTAATGATCGTCAAATCACCACCATAAGAATAAACTCCTCCTCCAAGGCCTGATTCAGACAAGCTTTCCATCCCTATCGCACTGTTTCCAGTGATCAACGAGCGGTTAATTGTAACACTGCCGCCGGCATTGAAAATACCTCCACCTTTTCCACTGTTAATATAATAAGTTGAGGTTATCGCCTGATTTCCGCTAACAGTCGAGTCGTTCAAAGTCAGGGTTCCGGCGTTGTAAATACCTCCACCCAAGCCATTGTTGTAATAACCGGTCGCAGTTGAATCGCTTACAACCGCATTGTTAAGAGTCAAATCACCCGCGTTGTAGATAGCCCCGCCCTGACCGGCAATATCATAATTATAAAACTGTCCATAAGAATCAGTTTCTCCACCGGTAATGGTCAAATTACTGATTATCGCCGTAGTTCCTTCGGCAATCTCGAAAATCCGGTCAGTATAGAGAGAATCTTCGGCCATTGTGACGATGACCCTGGTCGGGTCATCCTGAGCCCGATAAATATTATCAGCACTGAAGGTGCCATCAGGCGTGACACTGATCATAATGTCGCTTTGAATAAGTATTTGCCCGAAATAGAGTGCAATTGTATTATCCGCAGTAATATATTTCGGTTCGGTTGAAGTCGGATCATCCGGATTCCAAAGCGGGTTAAGCTCAGTAGTTCCGAAGACAGTTTCATCAAACTTGATGTAACGTTCAGTATCGACCGTCACGCCGGCATCGATGGAATATTGCGGAACGTAAGCATCCATCCAGTAAATAGCTTCACGCAACGTCAAACCGTCACCACTTTCCAACGCCACATCGTAATAGGTGTTTGGAGCCGGATCTTCGTAGATCATGTTATACATTCTCTCGAAACCGTCGAGCAATTCATTGCTCTCATCTTTACTGGTCACCGTAACGTAATACAACGGCTCAAACGCGCCAATAGTATTACTGCGCAGATTGCCGCGCTGGTCATACTTGATACCGTCATGCGAACCGCCGGCTTTGTAAGCGATACTGTCAGAGAACAGAACCGCCAATGCGGTAGTCCGGTAGTTGGCATGGTATTTCAGTTCAGTATCCAGATAAAGGTTGTCCTGAATATACTGGGCATACTGAGAAGTTGACCCAATAATATTGCCGGTGCCGGAAAATGCCGGCACTACACTTCTGTATGCATGACTGAAGATAGAATAATTAAAGGTTGAAATCGTGGAATCCTCAAGATAGACCTGAGTATTCGCGGCAAAATATGAACTGCCGGACTCTCGATTGTAGATCATGGAACTCTTCGATGACAAATCACCGTTGACCATGTAAATAGCCGCACCGTCACCAGCTATGCCGCTATAATAATCATAAGCTTCATTATAGGCCACGGTAACGAAATGCAATGAGAGATCGCCATTTTCAATATAAATACCGCCGCCATTGTTTAAAGCCAGGTTATATGCGACAGTGGTATTAAGCAAACTGACATCCGTATTGTAAGCATAAATACCTGCACCGTCAACCGTAACCCACTCTTCTGAAATGAAGTAATCATAACCGTTATAGTTTATGGAACTTGAGGCGATACTGATCTTAGAATTCATCGCGTAGATACCGCCGCCGTACTCAGCTGAGTTATAGGTAATTTCAGCATCAGTGGTTGTCAGAGAACTGTCAAGCAGATAAATCCCGCCGCCGTACAAGCCGGCGTCATTCCCGCCAATAGTCATGTAATTCAGATCCAGGGTGCTGTCTACCGCGTAAAGGCCGCCGCCCGCCTCGCCGGCGAGACTGCCGACAATATAAAATACATCATTTGCATAGACATCGTCAACCCCACTGATATAGATGGCGCCGCCAAAGCGTCCGGCCTCATTGTAATAGAAGTAGTTGACGAAGTAGAAATCCAGCGAACCGACGTTGGATACATAAAGCGCCCCGCCGTCATTTCCGGCAATATTTCCACCATCAAGACCAATCTCGTTGTAATAATTGAAAGCGACTCCGGCTGAGTCCGCGGCATACAGGAACCCGCCGTCATTCCCGGCGACATTATCATGAATTGAATTGCCGCTTGAAGTGTTGCCCTGCACCCCGGTAATGGTCAAGGTTCCGGAATTGACAAAATAGATACCGCCCCCATCTTCGAGAGCCTGGTTTCCATAGTAATTAGAACTATATCGGTATGTTCCAATAATATCCAGATTGCCGGAATTGACCACGGAAACAGCACCGCCTGAACCGAGGGCCAGGTTGTCATAAATGCTCGAATTAGTGATGGAGAGATTTCCACCGTTGATCATGCTGATTGCCCCGCCGTTGAAATAGGCGGTATTATCATTCATGGTGACTGAACTGAGAGTTGAATCACTATAAACATCTGCAAAGCTCAAAGCGCCGCCGTAGTTGGCGTAGTTGGCGTCGAAAACAGCATTTGTAATAGATATTGCTCCGGACGCATTAATCGCACCGCCTTGATCCGCACTGTTCTGGTAAAATTTAACCAAGCCGGTAATGGTCAATGCGTTAGAGACCGAACTTCCGCCGGCCCATATAGCACCGCCGCTGATCCCGGCCCGGTTGAAGTAAAACTCGCTCGGATAAGTTTCTGAAGTAGATCCTGAACCTGAAATAGTCAATTCACCGACACTGTAGATCGCGCCGCCGGCAAGCTGGGCATAAGAATCATAGATGGAAACATTGTTCAGAGCCAATGACCCCAAATTGAAGATAGCACCGCCAACACCTTCGGCCTGTTGTGAAACATCCCCGGAGGTTACCATTGATGCGCCATCGATCAACGACATGGAGTTCAGAGCAACTGATTCCGCCGCGATGTAGAAGATTCTTCCGGCGCTGTTCGCATCGATGAAAGTCTGAGATTCGCCGGTAATAGTCAAATTAACCGGAATATAGATATTCGATTCAACGATTCTGGATCCGACCAGCGAAATCGTATCGCCGGCGGAAGCGTCATTGATCGCGCTTTGAATACTGCTGTATTCATTACTGCCGTTTGTCGCAACGATACCGAGATATTCGTAAGCGCCGATATCGCGTGTTCCGTTAGCTCCGAAACCGCGTTGATCGGTTGTTTCACCGTCAGGAACACCGGCATCAATAGCATTACTGTCCTGATGGAGAGCCAGCGACAGGGTCCAACCGCCGTTATCGGATGGTCTTGAGGATGCAAATAAATTAGTCTGTGGTCCGATAATATCGGAGGTGACGTTAAACCAATCGACATTTGAATACTCAACCAAATTATAGCCGTAATCATAGAAAACACCGCCGCCATAATTTGCGTAAAAGTCATTGTGCTCAAAACCACCGGGGCCATAAGAATTTCTGCCGAGCAAAGTACCTTGAAAAGAAATGACTCCAGTATCATAGAAAATACCGCCTGCAAGATCGTAAGCGTTATTATATGCAATCGTCACATTCTCCAGAGTCGCGGTAGCCGTTTCGTAATCAAGTGAATAGCTAACCGCATCAAGATAAAGAGCTCCTCCTACCTGGAAAGCAGTGTTCCACGCAATTGTACTGTTGACAATGCTCAGGCTGCCGCTGTTATATATCCCACCCCCATTCACAAAAGCGATATTATCATAGATCAGGCTGCTGGTGATAACAACATGATCAACTGTATCGACGACATCATCTCCGTCAATGAAAATGGCTCCGCCTGAAAGTTCCGCCTGAGAATTACGGATTGTCACCTCGTCAAGATTCAGGAATCCATTTGCGGAGACAAATATTCCACCACCAAAACCAGTGGCATATACCCGGTCAGGCATAATCGAATTAACCGCATAGCCATCGGCCAGAGTAACTCTGGACAATGACAAAGTACCGCCATCCTCAACCAGGAAAACACGGTCCATGCCGCCGGCGCTGATAACGGTTTCACCTAGTTCATTGCCACGAATATCAACCGTGACTCCATCTTCAACTTTAATATTGGCTTCCAGAATCCTGGTATTCATAAGGGTTATATACCCATTATAAGACTGCATATTATCGATAGCTTCCTGAATGCTGCTCGCATAGTATGTAGTGTTATTGTAATAATATGCAGCGACATAGCCCTCAAACTCATAAGCTCCAATATCGGTGGTATGGCGCAGGTAGCCGCGCTGGTCATACTCGGTTTCAGCCACATAAAGCCCGGCATTAACCGCAATACTGTTGTAATCAGCCAACGCCAGGGTATAAGACCATCCGCCGTTATCCTGCAGGCCTTCCGGACCGAAAAGCAGCCCGTCAACCGATGCGTCATAATAGAGGTCGCCGTCAGCGCTCCAGACCGTATTTGATTCACCAAGAATATTATAGCCGTGATCAATGTGATCTCCCCCGGCTTCGTAATAATCATTGTAACCGGCCGCGCTATTTTCAGCCAGGATGGTATTAACAGAATAAAACAATCCATCCGCCTGATAAAGACCACCTGCCTCGTTGGAGGCTGTATTATAGGCGATTGTAACATTAATCAGGTCCAGCTGGCCTGTATTGTAAATCGCACCACCGTCAACCGCTTCATTTTCAGCCAAAGTTGAATTGACAAGACGCAGATCACCGCTGTTATAGATCGCACCGCCGTCGCTGCCGGCCACATTACCAACAAATGTCGAGTTGCTTATATTAAGCGCAGTCTGGTATTCAATACTCTGGTTGATACTGTAAATCGCACCGCCGCTGCCAGCGGCGGAGTTACGGGCAAAAGTACTGTTGGTAATATCAAGTGAACCTTCATTATAGACGGCACCGCCGTTAGCGGTTGAAATATTATTGAAGACCACAATATTTTCAGCGTTGACATAAGCGTCGGCCGCATTATACAGCGCCGCACCGGAATCAGCTCTGAGGTTGCTGAGCGTCATGCCGATCAACTGCAGACTTTCAGCATTATAGATACCGGCGCCGGCATAAACATTTTCACCCTGGACAAGCCCGGTGAAATAACCTTCTATCGCAAAATCATAAAGACGTACCGCCACTGTATTAGCACTGGAAGAATCATCCACGACAAATGCCCAATTCGAACCGTCATTGACCACAACCAGCGAATTATCGCCGCTGCCGCTTAAATTCAGGTTTTTATCGATGTTAACGCTCTCGGTAACAATACGTGAGTCAATCAACTTGATGGAGTCAAAATCATCGGCCATAAAGACCGCGGACTCAATAGTGCTGTAGTATTCGCCGCTGTTTTCATTCCAGGCGACAAATCCGTTAGCTTCGTATGCCCCGATATCAATCTGTCCATTGATAAGATAACCGCGCTGATCAGCAGTCTGATCTCCGGTTCCGGCATTAACCGCATCTGAGCGAAGATCAAGCGCGAGAGTCGGAGTGTAGCCGCCGTTATCACCAAGCTCGCCGTCAAACAGATATTGCTGCGGTCCAAGTATATTATTGGTAGAGGGATCATCACTGAAGAAATTCGTCTCAGTGGAAGTCCATGACCCGTTTTGCGTTTCGACCAGATTATAGCCGCCGTCAAGCAGAACACCGGTACCTGAATAATAGTAGTCATAACTGCCGTTTTCGGCGAAGATTGTACTGGTGGAGGATAAGTCACCGGCACCAAGATATACGCCGTACCGGCTGTTTTGCGCCACAGTCACATTATTCAATGAAGTATACGGATCAACCAGGACATTTCCCGGATCGGCGGAATCAGTATAGACGCCATAGAAGTTGTTGACAATTGTCACATTGTACAACGCGGCTTCGCCCTGATTCTTAAGTCCGGCGTTTTCCGTGTGGTTCACGATGGCCGAATCATACATTTCAAGGACGCCGTATTGACTGTTGAAAATCGCGCCGTAAGAGTAATTCAAGCTGATATTCTCATCATAACGGTCAATAGAAACGTTTTTCAGAGTAAGCAGTTCGTGGTTGACAATAACACTGCCTTCAGACAGGACCGGACCATTGGCATAAAGGGTCATGCCGGAAACAGAAACTGTAATCTGCGTAGTGCTCTCACCGTCACTGACGCTGAATACCGGAACGGATGCGGAATCCTCACCGGAAGCGGCATCGGCAACAACAAACAACGTATTTGCGCCGGCACCCTCGATTACAACATCATCCGTAATCGTCAACTGGCCGTTAACCAGATAAATGTATTGTGCTTCGGAAAATACTTCGGAGTCGAAAGTAATGACATCAATGCCTTCATGGGCATTGGCTGCGGTGATCGCCCAGCGCAACGATCCTTCATATCCATCTTCGCCGTACATGACGTCGTTGGTATTGGTAACAACCAGGCCGCCGGCACTCACGCCGTTGCCTATGAAGTAAGCGCCAAGATTATACATTGGATTGGATACTTCATACCAGGAACCATCAACATAATTTCTGACCATCGCGAGAGATGTACTGAAATTATCACCGACAGCGTTGGTTATGTAAGCGCCGTCCTGATCCTGATTCAGTGTAAAGTTGAAATAGCCGTCTATAGCGGACGAGAAATTCCAGGTCATCATGATATCATCGTCAAGGTTGCTGACTTCAGTACCGTCATATTGACCATCGGTGGTCACTGAGGCAAAGGCGGATACGCCGAAATAGCGGGCGACAGAACTGTTAATAGTGATCGAGCTGTAAAAATAAGTTCTGGTAGTGCTGTCATAAGCGCCAATGATATAAGTCATATCGGTATCAGCCTCGAGCGGACGATAAACCGAACCGCGACCATCGGCAACAAAGAAGCGTTCCGAGTCATCTGCACCCTCAACCGGGATATGGTAACCGTAGACATTGTTTTCAATCGTTATGTCATAAGCGCCCAAAAGCAGACGTGCGGTTCTTGTGACATCGCCACCGCTGCTGAATGTGAAGTTATTAAGGACATTGACTTCCCCGGCCAGTTGCTTATTACCATTGCTGATTTGCAGGTTCCAGTAATCGGCTCCGTAAATATAAGGAGCCAGGCCGGTAGTGCCGTCGCCGTCATAAACCACAAGACCGGCATCGGCATTAAAGTTTCCGAGCGATGAATAATACCCGGCAAGCAACAGGGTGGCTTCTTCAGTCAAGGTCATTTCACCCAGATTGGTAAACTCTCCATTGCTGTCGAAATAACCGCTGATAATATTCAAAATACCATCCAGTGATATAGACGTATCCCCGGCGACCTCGATATTATTTGAAATAGTATCCGAACCGAGGTTCAAAGTCCCGGTTCCGTCAATGGTCAAATCACCACCGACGACAACAGTAGCGCCGTTGTTCGAAATCACAACTTCAGCCATTTCAATGGTGAAATCATTCTGAATCTTCAACGCACTGGTAATGGTCTTGATATTATATTCCTCTCCCGATACGACGAGATTGTAATAATTGTAACGGTCTGTTTCAGTTTGCGGGTTCGCATCAATAGTCTGGTCGATCACCCCATCATAGACCACGGTAGAAGTTCCGGCGGAAAACTCACCTAATTCAGCGGCTTCAGCGGCAATATAAATCGTCGCGCTTCCGGCATTTAGAGAACCAAGCACAATAAATTCGCCTTCGACATCCAATACCGGCGAATTAGTTGAAACTTCCGCAGTTGCCAGCGTCAACTCGACCCCGGACTCAACCAGGAAATCATTGAGAACATTAACCGTGGTCTGTTGATCAATTATCGCTTCAGCGTTAACATCGCTATCGGATTTAGTCGCGATGGTAAGGTTATAGTAGTCAGCTTCGGCGATATACTGGTCAGAGGTTCCACTATAGATAACGGTGGACTCTCCGGCTGCAAAGCTAGATTCCCCTTCAAGCAGAGAAGTGGAATAGGTCGAAACGCCGTCAACATAACTGCCGAGGCTGACAACATCTCCGGCCAGATACAGAGAACCGTTATACAGCGTCAAGCCGTCCTCGAATGACACGAGACCGCTGGTCGCGTCGAAATCTCCGACAACCGTGGTAGTTCCGTTCCCCAGTAGCAATGAGCCATTGATATCGGCATCGCCGCCAACCGTCAGATCATTATCCCGGATCGTCAGATTGGATGAAGCGGCCAGAATCAAGTTATTATTCAGAGCAACGTCCTGAGATAGTTCAAGAGTAACATTATCACCGAGTTCCAGGTTGTTAAGCATACCTGAACTCCAGACCGAGGCAGTATTGAATTCACTGCCGGGATCGGTAATGTAAAGTCCGGAAGTAGATCCTGAACCGTCATCAACATAAATATAACGCAGAGTTGAGTCAAGGTCATACTGGAACATATTGCCCTGAGAGGTCTGGTCTATTGCCAGGTAACTTTCCTGCTTGACCAGAATACTGCCCTGGTTATCGATTGCCACTCCCTGATTTAAGTAGAGAGTCATATCCGAAAGCCTGAGGTCTTCCATATTTGATATGGCGCTGCCACTGTAACCGCTACCGGAAACATCACCGGCATTGGTCAGGATCAAGCGGCCAAGATCAACAGTGATATTTTCCCCGGTCGCCGCTTCGATGACAAAAACAGGCGTATTGTTGGCGTTGCCGTCAATGGTTACAAACGTGGTACCGCCATCCAAAAGGCCGACAATGCTCATTGATTGTGAAATCAACATTGCTCCAAGGCCGGAATTCATGGTAATCGTGGTTACACCGCTTTCGACATTAAAGACCTCGTCGTCAAAGATCACCACACTCGGGCCAAGCAACCCGGCATTGATTTCGTCAATCGCCCCGCGCAGAGAGATCAAAGTCGGATCATTAGGATCGTCAAGATAAATACTCAAATCTGAATTTGTATTGACAACGATCAACTCATGGCCGAGATAGAAATAACCGTCAGTAGTCTGGTCGTTAGGTGACAGATCCCATGACGCGCCGTTCCAGTGATGGATTACTGCCAAACTGGAATTGTAATATCCGCTCATGGCACTGAGAGAAACGTCATTAACCTCGAAAGTATAATCTGTCGAAACAGTTTCAACATCCCAAATTATTGATACAGATGAATTGGCGTCCTCATCCGGGATTTCCGGCGGAGTATGCAGATAGTTGGTGGAATTGATGGCGCGGACTTTAAAGTCATTCAGGAAGCCGTCATTGTTAGTCAGAACAACCTGGCTCCATTTGTATTCGGTCTCACCATCAGGCAGGAAACCGACCCAGAAATCCTTGGTTTCACCGAAATCTATCGGACGAACAAGGTAACCGCTGCCGCCAATTACAAAGTAACGATCTTCGACCCCCGACGCACCGTAGATATCGCCGGTCACAGTGAAATCACTGTCATTAATGAAAATCATCCCGTCAGTTAAAGTTACCGAACCGGTTTCGACCTCGGACAAGACGTTCAAACCATCACCGTTATCAAGGGTAATTGAGTTTACCGCAAATGTCACAGTAGAATTATCCAGGGTTTGTGCCGCACTTCCGGCAAAAACAAAATCTGTGTTCGCCGCATCAAAAGAGGTCCCGTAATAAGTCCAGTCACCAGTCATCATCAGGGTCGCGTTTCCACCACTGAAACCACTGGTGATTTCCAAGCTCTTGAACTGCGAAATCGAATCATTCACATGCAGTTCCGATACCAGCAAATCAGTTGTAGCGATTTTTTGCAATGTTCCGCTCAAACTTAAAATCCCGTAACCGCTCTGAGATACTTCAATCAGAGTTTGAGATTCGATGTCTGGATTTAACGAATTGTAGTCATAATTGTAGCTGACCGTTGAAGTGGCAGCCAGGTAGAACAGGTTTAAACTCTCGTAATTAAGGGTATTCAGGTTCAACGTTCCTGACTCCAGCAGATCCAGAGAACTGAAGAAGTCATAATCCGTGTTCGACCCCGTAGCAATATTGCCTGAAGCATTGACTGTTACGGTTCCCTGATCTGAGATCAACCCGGGACCGAGGATCAGTAAATGACCGTCTACAACCGCCGCGCCAGAGCCTTCAACGATCAATCGTCCGGTAAAGGTATCGCCAACTTCATCACTGTTGTCATAAAAGATCGTGAATGTCACGCCGTCACCGACCACCAGGTCGGATTTTTCGCTGATGGTCCAATTGCCGCCTACTTCGGTGCTGAGATCAACCATTACATTGAAGCTGTATCCCTCGGCATTGAAATTCAAGCTGTAATCGGCAAAGAAATTATCAAGGTAAACTTTTTGAATACCTTCTTTATAATACCAGTTTCCGGCGTTATTGAAATTGCCGTCGCCGGTCTTATCATCATAGTAGAAATTATCGATATATTTCTGGAAAGAACCAACCGTAACAGCAGCCACATCCCGGGAATAGCCGCGTTGGTCAATATTAAGATCAGTACCAGGACCGACAGTTATATCGCCAAAATCCTGAACCGCATTATTACCTGAATTGTAGACATAAACCGTGAGAACATCATGGTTCAATTCGCCATTTGCATACATTTGCACCTGACCGAGAACTGATTCCATATAGGTACCGACGGCATAAGTTAATCCGGCATAAGTCCCCTGGTCGTAACCGTTGTCATCGGCAACGCCGGAAATGTACAACTGATACGGATAACTGGACGGGTCCGTTACATCGTAATAGGCTCCCAGATCAGCATCATAAATCCGGTTGGAAGTTGTCAGATTGCCGAACTGGGAATTGTTGGTCTGACCAATCACGTTGAATTCTGATGTCGGATCCAGGTATGACGTCAGGTAGATGTCACTCATATTACCGCCCTGCCAGTTCTGTCCGACAATGCTGTTATACATAGCCAGAGTACCGGCCGATTGATAAATGCCGCCGCCGAATCGAATGTTTTCTCCGGCTGTACCGGAAATATTATTGGCAACCGTGGTAAAGTTCAGAGTTAAAGAGCCGCCGCCAACAAAACTGATACCTCCGCCGTTAAGTCCGGCCTGGTTATTACTAATCGTTGAGTTGATGATCGTCGACTGATAGTCGCCACTGCTCGAGGAACTGAGATAAAGCCCACCGCCGCTCATAGACGCGTCGTTGTCGTAGAAAGTAGTTCTCTCGATGGTCGTCACGGTACCGAAAGAGGTCAAGGCACCGCCGTTACCGTTAATCGCCATATTACCTTCAAAGAGAGAATCGGTAATATACAATCTGTTTGCTGCGTGATAAATCGCCCCGCCTGAATCGGCAGTGTTAAAAGAAATATCCGAATTATAGATTTCGAGGAACCCGGTCTGGGAGTAAATAGCTCCGCCGGCACCACCGTCCGCAGTATTGCCGGTTATCACCATATCCTGTAATACCAGATTTTCAAACGACCAGATAGCACCACCGGAACCGGAAGCATATCCGTTAACAATATTCAAATGGTTCAAACCGACATTTACCGGATCGATAAACGCATCATT
This sequence comes from Victivallales bacterium, assembly GCA_963678305.2. GTDB lineage: Bacteria > Verrucomicrobiota > Lentisphaeria > Victivallales > Victivallaceae. Next base: position 359,182 of record CAXXVV010000005.1, on the reverse strand, counting down.
ATAAATGTATATTGCCCGGTCTTTTCTGGCCGCGTCCAGAGTGAGGTTCACGCCGAAGTCTGCCTGGAACTCATGGCTGTCCAGAGCCGCAATACTGGGCATCCTGCAGGTAACGACACCGATTACATCGGAACCGCCCGCGTCGGTCGACAAGTAGAAATATTCCACTGTTCCGGAACCATCATCAGCCGCAATAAGAACTTGCGCGGTAACATCTTCGACGTAAGAAGTATAACCTTTTGAATCCACAATCGCGAATACCGATGACGCATCAACCTGTTGCTGGTAAAGTTCTACCCGCAGCCCATCATCATCAAGATAATAATAACTGGCGGTCTCAACATCGTATTCAACAATCTCACCATCAGCCTGACCGGCATAATAACCGTAATCGGAAACGCCTTCGGACTCGCCCATATCCATCAGGCGCCCATTGGTGGTGGAATCGACAAAAATACTGGCGGCATCAGCCAGATCACAGAACTTAACGTTGATCGCCGCGTCTGTATTGAGCGCCTCTGTGAAGTAGAAAAACTGGGTATAACCGGTTTCGGTGTTAAGCTGCGCAACCAACTGTTTGCCGATAAGCTCGGGATCATCACCGTTATAGGTGTAAATCGAGGATTCGCCGTCCGTGGTCCGAAGGACATCAGTCTGATCGACAAAATTCTGAGTAAGTTCAATAACTTCAGTATTATCGAGAGTCGTATAGGTGTATTGGCCGGTAACTGGATCATAGAAGACATTTACACCATCCTGAACCGGCTCGGTCTGAGTCGGAGTATCCTGGGCATAAAGCACCCGGCCGTCAGTGATATTATCAACATAGAAGTTGGTATCAACATCCGGAGCCAGGCCGGTATAAACCAGATTGTCACGATAAACATGGGTCGTCAGGCGGCATTCAGTGACCGAAACATCTTGATCAAAATCACCGGACCCGGCAACGCTTTCCTGCGTCAGATAGAAGAACTCAACCGTTCCGTCATTATTTTCCGCGATCATGACCTTGTCATCCGAGGTCCTGACGTAAACGTTGTAGCCGTTCTCTTCGTTTTCATAGGTTGTAACATCGACCGCATCAACTTCAGTTCTTTCCAAATCAACCCGAACCGGATTCTCCGGGTCGGAATTGTCCATATAATAGTAACCGCCGGCATCGAATTCCACCATCACACCATCGGATTCTCCGGCATAGTAGAGATAGTTGCTGGCATAATCTGATTCACCGCCGTCAACCAGTCTGCCGCGTGAAACTTCATCAACATAAATATTGGCGGATTCGACCAGCTCGCAGGATTCAACATCCATAATTACGGTCGGATCAAGCTTCTCGGTAAAATAGAAGAACTCGGTTGTTCCGGTTTCTTCATCATAGCGAGCCACCAGTTGCTTTGCGGTTTCAACCCCTTCGGAATCCGTAGTGTAAAGGGCTTCGTCAGTTCCGGAATAGACATAATAGGAATATTCCTCGGTCTGAACTCTGGTGACATTCTCAGAATTAACTTCGACCAATTCCAGTTCAACGTCCTGGGACGTTCCGTCATCATAATAGTAGTATGTATCGGTATCGGCATCATAGTTGACTTCAACTCCGTCAACCTCACCAACATAATATTTATAAACGTTGATAACCTCTCCGCCGTCTTCGCCGACATAATACCTGAACATGTAATCAGTAGTGGTATTGTCTTCATAGATAACTTTACCATCAGAGATATTATCGATATAGTATGAATCAGCTCGTCCCGGAGCGCCATTGCGGTCCTGGCTTTCAGCGGAAACATCACTAACCAAACGACAGGAGCTTACCGCGATAGTTTTGTTAAACGACCCTGAACCTGGTACTACTTCTTCATTCAGATAAAAATATTCCGCAACACCGTCATTATATTCAGCGATCAAAACCTGACCTGAAGACGTCTCGGTATAAGTCGAAAAGCCGTTGACGTCAACCGTTTCAGTCACAAAGCCGGCCGCGACCATCTGTCGCTGCAGCTCAACCCGGTCGTTTCCGTCCATGTAGTAATATTCACCGGTCGTCGCATCATACTGAACGACCTCGCCATTAACTTCTCCGGCATAATAACTATAATCGGAGACATCAGTTTCCGACTCTTCCGCCAGCAGTCGGCCCTGGGTATGAGTGTCAATATAAATACAGGCGGGCTCGGTCAGTTCACAAACATCAACATTGACAACAGTTCCGGAATCAGTCTCGGTAAAGTAGAAATATTCGGTCTGCCTGGTTGTGGAATTGTATTGCGCAACCAACTCTTTGCTGTTGTAGGTGTAAATATTGTACTCACCATCCGCGGTAGTCACCGTTGAAGTGGTAACATCACCAGCATCGATCAGAATCGGAGTGAGTTCGACAACCTGCTGATTACTCGGATCAATATAAGAATATTGCCCGGTCAGTTCGTCATAAAGTACATTGACCCCGTCATCCTCGCCAATGTAGTATTTGTATACCGTTTCATAAGCGGTAGTCTGCTCTTCATAAACCACTTTGCCTTCGGAAACATTGTCAATATTATAGAAATAATTGTCCTCTGAAGTAGTTATGCGCTGAGTGGATTCAGGAGTGACACTGTATCGCAAACGACATTCATTAACCGCAATGACTTGATCGTAGGAACCGGAACCGGCATCACTTTCCTGTTTAAAATAGAAATACTGATAGCCTGAGCCGTTATACTCAGCAACCAGAACCTGCCCGGTCGAGGTTTCCGTGTAAGTGGCAAATCCTTTATCATCAAGAGTACTGGTCACGTTGCCCGACGACACCAGGGTTCTTTCGAGATTAACCCTGACCGGATTGGCCGGATCAAAGTAATCCATATAGTAATATTGGTTGTTTACCGCATCGTACTCAACATTCGCGCCCTGGTATTCTCCGGCGTAATAGCTGTAATCACTTGCGCCGACCGCGTCTCCGGAATCAATCAAACGACCTTGAGTCATACTGTCGACATAAATGCTGGAAGGCTCCTTCATTTCGCAAACCTGAACGTCAATCACCGCCGCGGTCTGGGTTTCAACGAAATAGAAGAATTCAGTCTGTCCAGTCACAGAATTAAATTCGGCGATAAGATTTTTGCCGGCAAGCAATTGATTATCGCCACGGTAGGAATATACATTGTATTCGTCCTGCTGAGTGATGACTACATCACTGGACGAGACATCGACCCGGGTTAATGCAACCGTTGTGGAACTTGCAGAGTCAATATAGCTGTATTCTCCGGTGGCGTCGTCATACAGAACCCTGACGCCATCGGTTTCACCGACATAATAGTTGTAAACGGTCACGCCGGAGGCGTAATCAGTGAAAACAACCCGCCCGTTGGAAATATTGTCAATATAGAAATAATAATGAATTTCACCATTGATATCCACCCCGGTACTGATATTCCACGCGCCGTTGGTCTGTTCAATGACTTCCCCGCTCCAGTTTTCAGAGGCCAACTGAACGCTGACGGAAATCAGTGCGTTGTAATCAGCCCAGAACAGGGCATCACGGAATGTGACATCGTCACTTTCCCAGCCCGGGCGGTTGAGAATAAAATTATACCCGGCATCAGAGACGGTGCTTTCATCCGCATTTGAGTTGACATAAACCATGGTCAATGACTCATAGGAACCGATATTCTGAGTAGTATTGCCATAGCGGTCAGCAATATCGCGCTCCAGCCCACGCTGGTCAGTAGTCACATGAGTTAGGTCACTGTGATCCGGTGTCTCGGTAGGCAGAGCAGTCCCGGCTCCGTATGCCACACTGTTATCCAGCACACGATAGTTTTGCGTCATGCCGCCATTATATTTCATGGTGTCATCAAGACGCACCCGTTCAATATAACCGAAAAGATCCCCGACAATATTATCTTTGTTATCCGTACTGGGATCAGGAGTTTCCGAGGTATTGAAGATATAATTATCGGCATGGCTCTTCCCGACAATATTGTTCCAGGTATGTGCGACAGTAACGTCTGCATCAAAATAGATATCGGTAACTTCACGAGCATGGGGACTGGTATATATTTCAGTAATATTATTGTAAATGATATTGTTGACCAGATCCAGGGTTCCAGCAAAATAAGTCCCGTCATCAAACTCATATGCAACTACAGTAATCGCACTGGAAAGCGCAGTAGTCAGATCGTCTTTCCGGTTGGTACGGTTGTTGACAACAGTACAATCGTACATATAGAGGTTGCCGCCCTCTACATAGATCGCGGAACCGGCATTGAGGTTATCGACATTTGCAGCTCCGGACAGCAGATTCTCGGCAATCGTCGTATTAATGATAGTCAAAGTGCCAAACCACGAATAAATACCGGCGCCGGCAACAGAGCCGGTATTTTCAGAACCGACCTCATAGGCAACATTATTACTGATATTTGAACGCTCCATCCAAATATATCCATCCCTGTTATAAATACCAGCACCATATGCATTATTACTGCTTTTGGCAAGAGAATAAACAGCATTGTCACTGATTGTCGAGTCATAAATATACAACAGCCCCTCTCCATATACACCATCGTTGAAAATAGCGCCGCCCCAACCGTCGAATCCCGTACGAGGAGGAGCTGCTGCGTTATCATGGAGATACATATTATTCATGGTCAAAATTCCGGCATTGTATATCGAGCCGCCAAAGTCTGTGTCATGCCCAATAACTCCTCGGCTTTGACTTGAAGAATAACCATTGATCAAAGTAAGATTATTTAAGGTTGCAGTAGAACCATACTCAATCAAAAAATGCCGCCCGGTGGATGTGCCCACGGTTACAGTAATTCTCCGAGGATCATCCTGAGCCATGTATGTCTCATCAGCACCGCGAAAACCCAAATCCTCTTCCGGAATCGCCCCGATAACAATATCTTTTGTAGTTTGTACTCCCTGATGGTAAGCCCCAACCCATATATACCCGTAACTCAAGGTAATTGTGTTATCCGCATCAGCAGCCAAAGAAAAGGTTCCATTTTCAAAGTCAAATCTGACATAGCGCTCAGGATCATAGAGTGACTGATTATTCTGCGGCCCTTTACCTGCTGTAAGTGACGCATCACGATCAAAAGTATCCAGCCAGTAAACTGCCTCACGTAAAGTTAAACCGTTTGTGAGGGCGGAGTCGAAACTGTAGCCGTTTTCATCAACGATCCAAACCAGACCGCTGTCGTCGCCCTTGCTTGACACTGTAACATAAAACAGCGGTTCAAAAGCCCCAATCGACGGCGTCTCGTTTTGTCCGCCGTCTTCATTGTAGCCGTAACGATTATTACCGCGCTGGTCCATGGAAATCTGAACAGTTTCAACGTTCCAGACAATATTATATTTATCCGTTGACTGATTATAATCGAAGACCATAAGAGAGTACGAAGCATCCGAGCCGCTGCCGATAATCGAAGCGGTGCCGTAACCGTAGACAATACTTTCCTTATACATAATCGCATATGACCGGGTCCGGTAATTTGCGTGATACTCTGCTGAATCATCCAGATACATACCGTCTTCAATGTATTGATAACTTGCGGTATTATGACCGACAATGTTATAACCAACCGTTGATGTCGGGTTCGTATCCGTATCGTAATTATAACCATAATCAGACTGAACAGTCACGTATGTTCCGGTAGTCATGTATGGCGCGTCAGTAACAGAATAGTCACTCAAAAGATTGTAAAGAGAGGTGACCGAATCAGCCGGCCGGCTTTGATTCCAGTCAAGTTTAATCTGACTGGCTGACCCCAGTTCCGTGCTATTATAAAAGATATTGTTAACCGCATATATCGATGAGACATCCGCAAAACCGTAAAGATCAACCCCGCCCAAATATATAGCGGCACCTTCGCCAACGCCGCCGGAAAACTGGTTATAAGCAAAAGTAGTAAAACGCAAAGAAATATCACCGGACATGAGATAAATCCCGGCCCCTTGTTCGCCGGAACCCGCCTGGTTCTCTGAAACTGTGGAGTTGACCATATCAATAGCACCGCCAAGCTGATAGACACCACCACCGCTTCCTCCGGCAGTGTTCACGCTGATATTCGATGTACTGACAGTCATAGTACCAACATATGAACTACCGGACTCGGGATCGTTCCAGACGCCATCATAATAAATACCGCCGCCGTTCCCAGTAGCGTAGTTTTCGTACAGTTCGGTATCACTGAAGAATACGTCCTGGGATCGCTGAACATAAAACGCGCCGCCATCAACCGCAACGTTTCCATTGATACGGTTGTAGTTTATCAGCAAATCTCCACTGAAATCCATAAACACGCCACCGCCGTTTACTGTTGCGGTGTTGTTATAAATTCCTCCCGGAACATTTGAAGTATTGTTATAACTGCGAGTAGCCGTTATCGTGCCGGAAGCCTTGGCCCTGGCATCATAATTGCCCGCATAATACTGGTTTGTCTCCAGTTGGTTCAGAATAGGAGATGAAATAATCAGGTTACCACTGTTGGCAATATATATGCCACCGCCATTCTGTGCCTCATTGCCGTAAATATTCGACCACCAGACATTCAAGTCGGCTGAATTGTTCATGTAGAGACCGCCGCCGTCGATGGTCGCTTTATTGTTATACATGTCCACAGAGTACAACAATGTCGAATCTTCAACCGCTTCAAGATACAATCCGCCGCCTGAACCAACCGCAAGCGATCCAACTCCTGCTTCATTGTTCATAAATGCCACATACATCGCGGAAAACGCACCTTCGGTATAGATACCGCCACCGGAACCGTTAATCACATAATTACTGTCAAACTCAACTTCCCAAGCTGCAGATACACCGGCAATTTCTGTTATTGAAGTATGAACCGCGGCGATACCGCCGCCGGAAGCATAAGCGACATTCGCCCGGAATATTCCATAATTAGCGCTAGGATCAGCCGGATCAAAAGGTCCATAGACATCTCCTGAATCCCCGATGCCATAATAATCACCGAGATAATAATTATATTCATTGCCTCCAGCTTCAACTTTAAAATTAAAACCGCCGCCAACATCTCCACCACCCAAAAATCCAGTTGCATAAGTAAAGTCATCATCACGCAAAATCGTCAGATGGCCGGAAGAAAAGCTTAAATCGCCTGCCTCGTTGGTAAATTCAGTGCCGTCTCCGCCGTTAAAGATAGCCCCGCCGGAAACATCGGCCCTGGCCCCGAGAATCGAAACATTAACCAGCGTTAAGTCACCGGCGTTATAAATAGATCCGCCGTTCCCGTTGGAAGGATCATCAATATTATCCGGGTCATAAACGGCATAGCCGCGAGTAAGATAAAGGTTTCTCAAAGTCACTGACGCATCCTGATTGATGTAAAAAATGCGGTGACGCAAACTATCATCTGTAATAACCACATAGTCATTGGCGCCAGGCTGATATAATGGATTAGTCGGGTCAGAAATATAATTATCGGCATCCTGCTGAGTCCAGCTCAACGGCCAGGTGGCCGGGTCATCAATGTTAAAATCAGCCGGGTCAAAACCATATTCCCTGTTGACTCCTTCAATAATATTGACAAAGGCCCAGGTAACCGGAGTGGTAGGATACTGAATATAACCGTCAATCGTCAAATCAACCTGAGTAACCTGCAATTGACCAAGATTAGGATTTAAATAGATATTAATGCTTTCCATCTGGAAGCCGTCAACAGCAGTGATGGAAAAAGTAATTGAATCGCCGTCTTCCGCCAACTCATCAATGGCTTTACGCAAAGTAACCTGGCCATCGGCCAGAGAAATCAAGGCGATGTCGGACGAATCATTGACGACCCAATTGGTCAGCGTATAGACATAATCATTGACAACCACTGCTTCGGACTCGATATTACCTATCCGATATTCAAGATTCCAGTCTCCGCGGGCCCCGGTTTCATCATTGGATGCGGCAATATCCGCACCGGTTAAATCAGCCAGCAGATGCGTCAACTCAACTCCGGCGGCATCCGCGGTCAGATTACAACCGTAAATCAGGATATCGCCGTTTTCAGTAAGGGCATTGCCCCAGGCCGCAAATGTATCGGCGTTGGCAGTGACGAATTCGGCATTGATATTAGTGTGCCCAAGAATGAAATGTCCTTCATTACCATGAGTAATGATGTGGATAGCGTCAATGCCTGAATGGGTTGCAAGGTATTCGGTAACATCATCAAAGGCAAATTCACCCAGGTCAATAATCTCGATCCCGCGAGCCTCAAGTTCAGCAATAATCGGATCGTCTTTCTGTACCGACCAGTTCACGAACGCCACTTCATGCAGGGCCTCGCTGCTGGCATTCGCATAACCGGAAATCGTGATATTCTCCACGATAATCGTACCATCATTATAAATCGCAACACCATCGTCGGCCGTATCTCCGTCGATGGCGTTTTCAAATGAAACATTATTGAATGTGGCCTCAGCGTTCTCTGCCACATAAACCGAACCTCCGTCATTACCGGCGCCGGCATGTCCGTTAACCAGATTGAGATTGTAAAGATTGACGGAAGCATCCGGATTAATATAAAAATGTCTGCTTTCCTCTGCCGCATCAATGGTCACGTTGTTACCATTACTGTCAAGGCCGTTGATTGAAATGTGGTAGTTGGTGATCTCCAAGTCACCCAGGGACAAAGTAATTATCCCGTCCAAGTCCGCGTCCGACATGAATGAAATGCTGTCGCCGTCAGAGATATTTTCAAGGATCGTCCGTAATTGACCATCAGCTCCGCTATCGCCAAAATCGGTAACCGCGAAGTCGGTAAAATTATAATTGTAGGCATCAACCGTGATCATTGAAGCTTCAATAACTCCGGAATGGTATTCCAGATTCCAGTCTCCGGCCGCACCGGAAAGATCATCGGAAGCTGCGACATCCGCGCCGGTCACATCTGCCAGCACCTGGACCAGAGCCTGTCCGTCTTCAGAGCTTGCCAGATTAGTTCCATAAATCAGAATATCAGCTTCGGCACTGAGAGATTCGCCCCAGGCAGCCAGGTCATCAGCATGAGTTTGAGCAAATTCAACATTAAAATGCTCTCCTCCAACCATGAAGTAGCCCTCGTTTCCGTGGGAGATCAGGTGGATCGCATCAATATCGGTATGATCAGCAAGATAATCGGTAATTTCATCAATTCCCCCGTCAATGGAAAGTTCCACTATTTCAACTCCGCGAGCCTCAAGCTCCTCCAGAATCGGATCGCTATCCAAAACGGTTGAGTCAATAAATGCAACTTCATTTTCAACCGAACCTGGATTTACCGAGAAAACATTATCATAATTCGCCAGTTTTGCCGAATCAAAATATACGTCAGTCAAATCAATATCACCGCGCTCAAGATACCAGTTTCCGCCGGCATCGGCGGCGCCGGTAGTGTCCATGCTGGCGGCAACATCCGCGTCAGCCATATCAGCAATATGGTCAAGCAAAGCGGCGCCATTTTCTGAAGAGGCGATATCGGAAGAAAGAATATCAATACGACCGCCGTCATTCAGCACATCGTTAACTTCGCTCCAGAACTGTTGCTGGACATCACTGTCTATAGTACTTAATGAAGTAGCCTCGTCGGCAAAAATTTCAAGAGCTCCGTCAGCATTTGATTCGACCGCGAAACCAATGCTGGCGGCATGTTGGTCGCCAAGAGCGTCATGCAAGGCATTAGCGAGGTCGCCTGCAGTGTTGACGGTGGCGTCATATTCAATAACAATAGTATTTTCACCAATGGCGTCAATCAATTCCTGAGCGTTATCCAGCGAGGAGGACACAATCATTACATTGACGCTGTCTTCAGCTGCGTAATCATCGGCTGCCGCAGTTGAAGAATCAAGTTCGTTACCGGAATTTAGAATATCCTGAAGCAATTGATCAACCTCACTGGAGCCTCCCGAGGTATCGTCAGTACTGCTATCATCAGCGCCTGATGTCATTGCTTCCGCACTGGTGCCGGGATCGTGAATATTGGCCTCATTGGAACTTTGAGATGCCTCCGCCTGAGCATCAGTCTGTTGGTCGTTCTGCTGCGCCAACTGCTGATCCGCTTCCGCGATATCAACTGCCGCCGCGCCGTCAAAGAGAATACGGTCTTCTAATAGATACATTTTATTAATTCCTCGCTTTATTATTTCAATGCAAATAAATCCAAACAGCGCAGCCGTGTGCTATTCAGTTTCAGTTGCATCATCATCTTTTATCACTTTACAGTTCGGGTAAGTTTACACATCAAAATCCGGAAATATTACATTCCGGACCAGTCATTACTCCAATTACTTCTGAGCAGCCGGAGCAATCACATTCTTGATTTTTTCTTTTTCAGGTCCTGAAAGAGTGTTATTCCCCAGTACAATCCCGTTAAGAGTATCAGCATTGGTCTTGATTTGGGCAGAAGCCTGAGCCAGGCCCGCTTCCTTTTTCTTGGCCAATTTTTCGTTCATCGCCATCTCGGTCTGCTTGATCTTATTCATGATCTGGTCGATCTTCGCTTTCCCGAGAGAGCTGACGCCGACTGAGTTTTTAAGGCGGTAATACGCCAGATAATAATTGCTGAGAGCCAGCATTCTATCGATCTGAGTTTCCGCCGTTTCAAGCTCCATACGGTCGAGTTCGAGCTTGGACAGCGCACGACCCGCGTTATAGCTTTTCCGGGCGATTTTAAGGTGATTGGCGTACGCTTCATAAACCCGGTTATCCAGGTCATAGCGTTCTTTCACTTCCATAACATTGGCATGAGCAATACGAACCTGGGACAGAACCCCAAGCGACAAGGCCATGGTCCGCAATGAGATTTCATCAATCTCTTTATGCAGGGATTTATATTTTGCAATCTGCTGTGGCAGTTTCAAGAGGTTATAGGCTGCGCGAATACCAATTTCCCACCAGCTCTGAGTGTAGAGAAATTTATTCGATGAATTGGTGAAATCAGCAAAAATCCGCACATTAGGCAACATCATGACAATTGCCTTGCGAGCTTCAAACAGGGTGATATCAGCTTGAATATCCAACTGGTAAAGCTCGGGGCGTTCAACCAGAGAAACTTTTTCAAGCACCTCAATCGGAGGAACTTTGTAGACCTGGAGTTCTTTCAACCCGGTGGTATCAACCTTGATATCATTGATCGGCAGATATCCCATCAGGGCACGCAGTTCGATACAAGCGTTATTATAGCTGCGACGGTAAGCCATAAGGCGTTTTTCAAGCCGGATGAAGCGTTTTCTTTCATCAAGCAGACGCATCGGGGAAACCACGCCCTTGTTGGCCAGATCTTTGAATACCGCCTCGATATTGTGGCATTTATCAATCAAAGTTTCGGTCGTGACAATCGCGTCCTGGGCGGCCGCCACCCGGTAATACGCGCGAACGACATCCAATGTCAGATTCTGGGCGGCACGGCGCTCCTGCTGCTTCTGCAACAGCACCCGGTCTTCCGCCTGCATTGAATTGAAAAAAGCCAGCCCGAAGTCAACAGTTGACAAGGCCAGCTCTACTTTGAAGTGGTTCTCAGTTTTTTCAGAACTTTTACTCGGTTCCAGAGACTGGGTCCCGGTCTTAATACTCTCACTGCTTGAACCCGGTTCGCCGCTGCGCGACGTTGCATCATTCGTGATATAAAGGTCCGGCAGCATGCCAAGCATTTCAGCCGTACGGCGTTCTTCGGCGACAGACTGCTTGAGTTTATAGACTTCCAGATCAAGATTTTGTTTCAGGGCAATCTCAATACACTGATCAATGGTAAACTTTGTCCCCGGAGTTACTGTACGTTTCTTGATCTTGTCGAAATCTCTTTTTGCTTTCTCAATACGTTCCTTCCTGAAGTCTTCCTCGGTCTTACAACCGGAAAGCATCACAAGAAAACCTGCGGCCGCGAGATAGGATATCTTTCTTAACATGATCGCCCCTTTAATTCTGTTACGTGTTTCTTAAAATATTGTTAATTTGTTGTTTTTTGCTTAGACTATAAAAACCGAATAGCAAAAACCGCTGCCTGTGATCAGAATCACCAGCAGTTCGTTTACCATTCAGTATCAACTATTTACTAAAATTATACACTAACCCATACTCTATTTATTAAAACAACAATATCATAGAAAACAGCAAAATTCAAGTAAAATCTCGAAAAATATCGGTTTTGTTTGCCCCATATATCCAGTTTTTTTTTATCCGCACTTTAAAATCTTTTTTTAACATGTAAATTATAGCATTTTGGAACTTGCTTTAACCTGAAAATCCAGACAGGAAATTAATTATGCAAAAAACTATATCAGGCCCCCGGAAACTCTTTCTGGTCATGATTACGGTTGCATTGCCGTGGACCGCTGTTTTCGGAACGGAAATGCTGCCGACCAAAGTCGTACTGTTCCCCTTTCGTCGTGCCGTTATCCCCTCTCTGGTTGACAGCGTGGTGACCAAATATAACGTCAAAGAAGGTGAAACTTTCAAAAAGGGCCAGGTAATCGCTCATCTCGATGACCGGAATTACAAACAAATATATGACAAAGCCATCGCGGCCGAACGCGAGAATATGGCGAACTGCACTTTTGCCGAACAAAATTACAAAAGCACCCTTGAGCTGTTCAATAAAGGCTTCAAAGGGCAGGAAGAATTGAATAAAAACAAACTCGATCTTGAAATAGCCAAAGCCAAGCTGGAAGCAGCTAAAGCCAACCGGCAACTCTGCCAGTTGCAGCTTGATGCCTGTATTATTCGCGCTCCGTTTGACGGAAGACTCGTAAAAAAGATCATCCAGGAACACGAATACGTCCGCACCGGACAGCCTTTCATGAGCATTATCGACGACAACAAACTGCTGGCGGCAATGCACCTGCCGTCTGACAAGAAAAATGTCGTAAAAACCGGAAGCTCGATAAAAATAACCGTTGACGAAACAAATTCAACTCACAGCGGAAAAGTCTACGAAATATCGGGTGAAATCGATCCCGGAAGCCGTACATTTGAAATCAAAGCTCTGCTCGACAACTCATCCCATACCCTCACTGCCGGAATGTCCGGTAAACTGATCTCACGTCATCTCATCGATGGCAAATAAGGAGTCCGTATATGGCGCGCGATAACGAAAAAGAACTGCTCGGATTAAAAGGGAAAGTCAATGTATTGACTGCGCTGCTGCGACTCGGCCATGAAGCTTTTGAAAAAAATGACCTTAAGAGCCTTGCGGTGCATATTGTCAACAATACCCGGTTGATTGTCCCGTTTCAAAGAGCGGCGTTTGTTGATATGCGCGGGGATTTCCCGAAACTAATAGCCCTGACCGGTCAAAGCGAAGTCAATTCAAATTCCGAGTACACCCTGAATCTGCTCAATTTACTGCGTCCTTTCACCGAATCCACCAAACCGACGCAAATCAATCATGAAGTGTTGACGGAACTTAATGCCCCGAAAATATCGTTTGAAGCTTTCGATTTTTTGTGCGAACATGAAAAATCCATGATGCTTTATCCGTTTACCCCGATCAGCCAGAATGTCTCAGTCGATCCGACCCGGCAATTGTTCGCGATGCTGGTCGAGTTCGATACTGAAGATGAGATGAAAACCGCCGCAACCATGCTGCCGCTTTTATGCCGTCATTACAATGAGGCCTTATGCTTTCTGATGACCCCCAAACAAAGCATGATGCCGAACCTGCTCGGTTCCCGTCATAAATGGTTTTCCTCCCGGCGAATTATTTTAGGGATCATCATCCTGTTTTTAATATCTCTGGTTACGCTGCCGATCCGACAAAATGTCGCCGCCGATTTTGAAATCACCCCGGATCGTGAAAACATCTATTACGCGCCATACGACGGTTTTATTAAAGAATGTTACTTCCCCAACGGCAGTACGGTGAAAAAAGGACAGGTCGTCCTGAGTTACGACACCAAGGAACTCGAATACAAGATCAATGACGCCCGCAAAGCCTATGATGAAACTTCCGCGGAACTTGACATGGTCCAGCGCCAGTCTTTCAACGACATCAAACTCCGCGGTCAAGTCCGCCTGCTCTCCCTGAAAAAAGCCAGGGCGGCGATCAATATCGCCAGGAACGAATGGTATTTGTCAAACAGCAAGATAAAAGCCGATCAGTCCGGAACCCTTGACATTGCGGATGCCGACGTGCTGGAAGGAAAAGCGGTCCGCGCCGGCGACCGGCTGTTTGAAGTGCTTTCAGCCACCGGATTGATCGCCGAAGTCCAGCTCAATGAACAAGACGCTTCAGTCCTCGGTGAAAACATCAGCGCCATCTCAAACCGGACCGAAATTTCCCTGTTCCTGCACTCTCGTCCGGAGTACCGGATTACAGGAACAATTCTGTCAGTCAGTCCGCGACCGTTTTTGACTCCGCGCAAAACTTACTGCTATATTATAAAAATGAAGCTCGACAACCCCCCGGAAAACCTGATCTACGGAATGCGCGGCATCGCCAGGGTCAGTGGCGGCCGGGTCTTGCTGGGACAATACCTTTTCAGGAATCTGGTCCTCTGGTGGCGCAAAGTCTGAGCTGGAGTTAAAAACATGCAGCCTCAGCCTGAAAATAATGAAAAAAAAATCGCTCTCGGAGTACTTCGTTCCGATATCGAAATGCTCCCGGGTGAACTTGATGTCGACGGCATGCCGTCATGGCTGATCTTTGATCCGGTTTCAGATAAATATTACCGGGTTCCGGAAGACACATTTCGCATTCTCTCCCAGATGAACCGCGTTTATGAACTGAATGAATTCTGCGAGAGGCTGAGCATGCTGGGGATTCACGCTTCTCCGCAAAAAGTTTTGGAAACCCACAATATGCTGGTTCAAAGCAATCTTTGCACCGCCTCTTATTCAACTACCGAAAAAATTGTCACCAAACAACAGCAGATGAAACAGAAGGCCAAGGGGCAGCGCCTTATCTCCGGCTATTTGTTTTTTCGGATACCGCTGCTCCGCCCTGATCGCTTTCTGGAAAAGACAAAAGAATTTGTTGTCGCAATATTCAATCCGTTCACAATCGGTTTCCTGCTTGTTATATCACTGATCGGTTATGGCGCCCTGGTCGTCAACTGGCACAAGTTGGCCGACGCGTTCATTCAATCTTTGACCCTGCAGGGATTGGCCCGGTATTCCATCGCAGTCATTTTCATCAAATGTATCCATGAACTGGCCCACGCCTACATGGCCAAAATATTCGGAATCCGGGTACGGCGCATGGGGGTTGCGTTCATCATCTTTTTCCCGCGCCTCTATTCTGATCTGACCGACGCCTGGCGCATCACCAAACGACGACGCCGTTTTTTGATCGATGGCGCCGGCATTATCAGCGAACTGGTTATTGGTGGATGGGCCGCATTGGTCTGGGCAAACTCCGCTCCCGGAGCGACCAAATCGGTAGCGTACTATATGTTCGCGGTCAGTATCATCAATACCGTCCTGGTCAACGGAAACCCGTTTATCCGTTACGACGGTTATTACATGCTGATGGACCTGGTCGGCATCGATAATCTTCAGCAACGTGGTATTGCCCAGTTTAAATATCTTTACCGCCGGGTTCTTTTCGGAATCCAGGGTGAACAGCCGGCCGCCGGCAAATGGCGCCGGGCGCTGCTTGTTTTGTACGGTATCGCATGCTTTATTTACCGCCTTTTTCTATATACTTCGATCATCTTGATCGTCTACTATAAATTCACCAAGGTCATCGGCATTCTGATGTTTCTGGCCGAAGTACATGTCCTGGTCGTTAAACCGATTTCTATGGAGGTTAAATTTTTGCTTATGAGAAAGAAATTAATCAAGAGAAAACACTTTATCTGGTCGGCCTCCGGATTTGCCGTCCTCCTGTTTATCCTGCTGATTCCAATGCCATGGAACGTGGATATGCCTTGTGAGGTCAAACCGGTAAAATCCGCCATGATCTACATCCAGACCCACTGTTTTCTCGACCGCCTTAATGTCCGGACCGGGGAAAAACTCGAACGCGGCAATATCCTGCTGACCGGTTCAAATCCATTCTTGAAATGGAACTATGAGCAAACCGACATCGATTGTCAATTAAGAAGATTTGAGTTGGACCAGATGGAAAGCAGCCAGTCTACCCTTGCGTCCTCCAAAATCAAACAAAAAGAACTGGAACTGGATGAAAATCGTCTATTTGAACTTAAAAGAAAGCAGGATTTGCTGAACGTCAAAGCCCCGATAAGCGGCATTTTTCAGCTGTACGATCCACATCTGACGCAGGGCAAATGGCTCCAGAAAGGTGAAATAATCGGAGAAGTATTCGCACCCGGCGCGGTCCGGGTGGAAGCCTTTATGAGTGAAGAGGACTTCAAGAATATTGCCGTCGGCGACAAAGTTTCAATCTCTTTGACCGGCGAAGTAACATCTATCCCGGGCAAAGTCATGACCGTCAGTCCGATCCCGGCCCGATTACCTCCCTCACCACTGCTCAACACATTCGGCGGTCCGATCATTTGCGCCCCAGGCAGCGGTCCCATGTATCAACCGTTGTCGTCCTACTATCGGATAATTATTTCAACTGACAGCGCAAAAGATTTACCGGTTGGCCGTACCGGGAATGTCAGTATCCGCAAATTCTCATCGATCGGCTGGGGAGTAATACGGCAAATATTAGCCACTTTGCAGCGTGAGCTTACGCCATAAAATTTTGAATAATCGAAAACTCAAGGATGAAATCAATTAATGTTTAACGCCATAATCTGCCGCTACCACGAAATTGCCATTAAAGGCAAAAACCGCAATATGTTTGAAAACCGGATGATTGATAATCTGCACAGCATGTTGAGAGAAATCCAGCCTTTAAACATCCGGAAAAACCGCGGACGTATCTGGATTACCAAAAAGGACAAATCCGAATTCACGGATGTGGAAATATCCATTATCAAAGAACGTATGCCCCACGCTTTCGGCCTCGAATCTTTTTCCCCGGTCATTATGTGCGAACCTGATATCGAGCCGTTGAAAAATATCGTCCAAAGCACCTGCAAACCGTATTTTGAGGAAAAGTTCCTGAAAAAGAAAGTAGTCTCATTCCGTGTCCGGGCCAGACGCAGTGACAAAAAATTTCCTTTGCGCTCCAAGGAGGTGGAAATTGAACTTGCCCGCGCCGCGGGGGATAATTATGACTACGATTCACTAAGCATCGACCTGGTAAATGCCGACATCACTATCGGCTGCGAAGTTCGTGAAGAATTCGCATTCATCTATTATGAAACCTTCTCAGCTGCCGGCGGCCTTCCGGTCGGCAGCAACGCCTCTGTCCTGGCCCTGCTTTCAGGCGGCATCGACTCCCCGGTCGCGTGCTATATGACTATGAAGCGCGGTAGCGGCGTGCATTATATCACGTTTCACAGCTCGCCTTACACCCCGCGCGAATCAGTCGATAAAGTAATCGGCATTGCCGCCGCCTTGAATAAGCTGCAAAAGCCCGGCGCGCTGCATATCTGCAATCTCGCGCCGATGCAGAAACTCATTCGCGACAATTGCGACGGACGTTTGCGAACGGTCCTCTACCGCCGCATGATGTTCCGCATCGCGGAACGGGTCGCCTTGAAAAATGACCTGAAAGCTTTGCTTACCGGGGAAGCTCTCGGTCAAGTCGCCAGCCAGACAGTGGTCAACATGGGAACAATCAACGCCTCCACCGACATGCTGGTTCTGCGACCATTGGTCGGTTTGGACAAAAATGAGGTAATCAAACGAGCCCGGGAGATCGGAACTTTCGACATGTCAAACGTTCAAGTCCCTGACAGTTGCACGGTCTTCGCGCCAAAATCGCCCTCGACAAAAGTTTCGTCCGGCCTTGCCCGTGAGGAAGAAAAACGCATTCCTGACTGGGAAAATGTCATGGAACAGATCATCAGCGACATCGAAACAATCACCCCATAAATATAAACCATAACATCGTTATCAAAAGGAAGTTATGAATATAATAAAAATCAGTTGATGATATATTATTATAGTTCTGAAAAATTGATTTACTTTGTTTCATCCATGTTTTTCAGCGAATAGTATATTTTCTAATCTATATTCTCACTGTATAATATTGCATCGTTCACCTTTTAAGCAATAACAACGTGGGAACTTGACAATGTCTGATCTTTTATACGAAAGCTACATGGGATTGGCTCCAAAACGTATCGCCCAGTGGGAACACTGGTCAAATCCGGACGCTGCAACTTATATCACCGGAATTGACTATTACGAGCATCCGCGTTCCTGCATGCTCAAACTCAAGGAAATGTATCCGTTTATCGTCAACGGCATCGGCGTACCTGAAACAGACGATCCTATCCCCAGAATATCCGAGCAGAAAGACCAGGGACACGGGCGGTGGGGAGCGCTGTATCGCGATCACTGGCAGCAGGACGTCGCTGAACATCGTTTTAAAGACCTCGACGAAATGATGGCATTCAGTCCACTCGAACAACTTGATTTTCGCGGCTGGAACGTGGTAATGGACCTTGATTATTCCAGCGAGGAAACTATATATCAACATTTCCGGCAACACTATCCATCCGAATGGGACAAAGCGCCGGAAAAGTCTTCAGTCAGCGTCGGTTTTTACAATACCATGTTCATGTGGCCGATGCTGGTCTTCGGTTATGAAAATTTTATGATCATGTCATTGACGGACGGCTTCGATCGGATCATGGATGAATTTGCGGAAATCAATCGTCGTGTCTTCAGGGCATTTGCCAGACTCCCGGTCAATTTTGTAGTTTCACATGATGACATTGTTTTACCAACCGGACCGGTTTGTTCTCCTGAATGGATGCATAAATATATATTTCCGCGTTATGAGGAGTTCTGGGGCATCGTCAAGGCTGCCGGAAAAGAAGTGATCTTCATGGTTGACGGCTGCGTCGATGCCTATGCCGATGACGTAATGGCCTGCGGCGCCCGCGGCATCACCAGCGAACCGTTCACCGACTATAAACGTCTGGCTCGAAAATATGAAAACTGCTTTATCGCCGGTGAAGGCGATTGCCGGGTTCTAATGCGCAACGACAAAACCGAAATCAAAAAAATGGTGGAATCAATGGTGGAAACCGCCAACATGTCCGGTGGCTACGTTATGACCTGCGGAAACCATATTCCTTTCAACGTACCGGGGGAAGCGATCAAATACTATTTTGACCTTTGCGCCGAAATTGGCTGCCGGAGTTAAACAACACAGTAAAAAAGCTGTTGCAAGCCTGTTGCTTTATCCGGCAGGCATGCTATCTTTTCCAAAGCATCACAACTGAACAGGGAGTTAGCAATGGAAAAATATACCGTCAGCAATGATCCGGATATCTACGAGGCCTGGCCGGATGTAACTTTGACCCCTGAAGGAAAACTTGTCTGCGTATTTTCTGAATGTACCCATCACAAGAATCGCGACTATACCCGTATTATGCTCTGCGAATCTGCGGACCGGGGCCGAACCTGGTCGCCTAAACGTCCGTTGACCGAGGGAACTGCAAACCTGGATTATTATTATAACTGCGCCCGAATCGGTATGCTGCAGGATGACCGGATGTATGTAATAATCGACAAGGTCCCGCGCCAAGTGCCGGATGGCCCAGGAGAAAAAAACACTTCCGCCATGACAGAAAATTTAATTTATTTTTCTGATGATTACGGCGCAACCTGGCAGCCCCCGGTGTTAACCCCGTTAAAAGGAATCGTTCCGGACCGCTTACTGGAACTTAATAACGGACGTTGGATCATTTCCGCGCATCACCATGTTGAAAGCAACCTTGTGCAGTTCATGCATTATTCCGATGACCGCGGCAGCAGCTGGAGCCAAAAGATCACGGTTGCCAGCAAAAAGGGACTTAACTTATGTGAAGTATCCATCCTGCCGGTCGGCAATAACACTCTGGTGGCGTTCCTCCGTGAAAACAGCATGCTTGGTTACGACTGCATGAAAACAATTTCTTATGATAATGGCGAAACGTGGGGAGAGGTCATCAATTTTCCGCTTCCGGGCTGTCACCGGCCGGTCGCACGTTATTTGAACGACGGACAGATTTTCATCACTCACCGTTTTATTCAGGGCGGCAAAGGCTGGCTCGGAACCTGGACCCAGAATTTCTTTGGCGCGTTTACCGATACCGCTTCAGCCCTGGCGGAAACCCGGAACGGAGCCTGGACCAGAATCTTTCCAATCGATTTTGACCGGTCAAGTAAATCTGACCTTGGCTACAGCGGGCATGTGCAGTTTCCTGATGGCGAAATTTATGTCGTCAATTACATCGTGGACGATGCTGTCGACAAGGGGCAAATTCGAGGATACTCTTTTCACCCGGAAGAATTCTTGCTTAAATGAAAAACAGCCTTTTGAACTTTGTTTCCCTTTTTAAATCATTTTGAACATAAAAAAAGCTCCCGCTTTCACAGGAGCTTCGTAAATTCGAATAAAAAAAAGGTCAGATTTTGGCCTTGTCCCAAACTGCTTTACTTACAAAAACAGTCAGCGGGCGTTTATCAGATGTTTGACCTTTAAATGCGTAGCGTTCGTTGCCCTTTTTCCCGTAAGTAACTTTTTCCAGAACTTCAGCCTGGACCTTTTCCTTCTTCTTCACGTCGTAAAAAGTGTGTTTCATTGGGACCTCCTATTGGTTTGAGGGTTAACGGTTAATTTAAATATAGTAGGCTGTAAGCTCAAAGCAAGCGGGTAAATGCTTTTTTTTTGATTTTTTTTACTTTTTTGTAACTTTATGGTTAGCTTGAGGCTGAAGATCATGCTTTTTTTGAGATTTCAAAGGTTGCAGATCATTAAAGTCAAATGGAGTAAAATTCTTAATCATTTTCTTTCTCATTTGCGGATCTACTGTCAAATACTTCCAACGTCCGAAAGCAAAATCATGAGGACGATAATTACGAATCCATTTATGCAGCAGACGATACGATACCGGACAACTTTCAAAAACCCAGGGACACTGTCCGGTAATATAACGCGACATCTCTTCATAAAGCTTTGTTCGTTTCTCTGAATCCGGCAAAGGCACAATCTGTTCGTACATCCGGTCAAATTTCGGATCCCGGTAAAAAACCCGGTTGCAACTGCCGGCATTCGGACCGTAAAACAACTGCAGGAAATTTTCCGCGTCCGGATAATCCCCTATCCAGGACAACCGAAAGAGTTGAAAACTGCCTTTTCGCAATTTTTGAAAAAAACGCGGTCGATTATTCAGGCTTGGAACTATCTTGATCCCGATACGCGCCATGTCACGTACCATCATTTCCGCCAATTGACGATGCGATGATGAAGTACCGCTTAAGTCAAACGTCAGAGTAAGCTGCTTGCCGGTTTTCGGATCAATCCCGCCGGGATAGCCAGCATCCGCCATCAACTCACGGGCCTGTTTCAAATCATATTTACTCCAGGGATTCTCAAAATTCGGTTCATACCCGGCAACTCCGGGCGGAATCGGCCCGTCAGCCGGAATTATCTGACGGTTGAAATGGATAACCAGATCGTTAATGTTATACGCCAGTGATATAGCGCGACGCAAGGCAAGGTTGCTTCCAAGCACCGGATCAGTAAAATTAAACCCGATATAACGAATTTCAAATTCGGGAACCCGGACCAGACTGATTCCTCGCGCCGACAAAGCCGGAGACAATTCCCCGCCGCCTCCGACCACCGATTGAAAATTGTCTTTGTTCACCGTACTCATATCAAGTCCGCCCTGCAGGAAGAGCAGCCAGCCGGAAACCGGTTGCTTGATCATCGAACAGACAATCCGGTCTGCCAGCGGCAAAGGCCGCGTCCGATCGGCAGGATCATCGGCATCGGCCAAAAACTCCCGCCGGTATTCCGGATTCCGCTCCAAAACCATCTGATAATCACGAATCCAGTTTTTCAAATAGAATGGTCCTGAACCAACCGGGTTTTCAGCGAAACTTTCACCATAATACTCAACCGCGCGCCTGCTGACAATTGAGGCGGAGGGAATCGCCAGGGCGTACAGGAAACGCGGGTCAGGCTCGGAAAGAACTATCTTGAACGTCCTATCATCGATAACCTTGAATCCGCGGATTCCTTTTTCATAGAGCGAATAGTCTTTTTTCCCGGCATCACCGGTGGCATAACGAAACGCGTTGATCCCCGCTATTTTACCGCGAAACATCCAGAATACCGGACTAAACAAACGACCATCGGCGATTCTGAGAAATGAGAATTCGACATCACGTGAAGTAACCCGGCGTGTCGTCGTATCTTTCTTCAAAAAACACCGATCATCCCTGAAATAAAGATCATCACGAAGTTTAAAGGTATAAACTTTTCCGTCCCGGGAAATCTCAGGCATTGATTCCAACATCGAAGGAACCAATTTGTATGGGCGTGATGAATAATCATACTGCAGCAAACGGTCATAAAATGCCGCTACCATATCCCGGCTGGCCAGATCGGAAGCCAGCGCGGGGTCCAGCGTCTTAATACGTCCGCCGGAACTGACACGAATCGTCCGGCTTAAATCAGCCGTGGCGTCATCCTGCCCGCACCCGAAACCTGACATCAGAGCCAATAGCCCGAGAACAAGAAGAATTAACCTGAAAAAAATCATCAGCCGATAATCTCTGCAAGTTTAACCGCAGCTTGGTCCCAGTCTTCTTTTACCGTCAAATCAGGCTGGTAAATGATAACTGGAAAAGAAGCTTTGATCAATTCGCGGCCGGCTTTCACGTCCGCCAGATCGCCGTCGGCAATCGCCTGAGCCATTATATTACCGATTGCGGTAGCTTCAACCGGGCCGGCCGCAACCGGAATCCCCAAAGCATTTGCCGTCAACTGCATCAGCAACTTATCTTTGGTTCCACCGCCGACAATGTTCAAACACTGGTATTTGGTGCCGAGAATCTTCTCCAGCGCTTCAACTTTTGAGCGGAAGAAAAGTGCCAGAGAATCGTAAATGCAACCGACCAATGCACCATTATCCGGAATATCGCCCTGCCCGGTCTTTTTGCAGAAATCGCGAATCGCCTGCGGCATATCAGCCGGAGCCAGCAGCGAAGAGTCATTCGGATTGATCAAGAAATTCAAAGGCTCGGCCGCTCTAGCTTCATTTTCCATGTCATTGTAAGAAACTGATTCGCCTTTCTCACGGCGGATGCGGCGGGTTTCCTGGAACAGCCAGGTACCCATTATATTCGTCAGGAAGCGGATTTTACCATCAATACATCCTTCATTGGTAAATGGCGCAACTCGCGCCTCTTCCGATATAAAAGGCTGATCAAGCTCGACGCCCAACAAGGCCCAGGTTCCACAGCTGATATAGCACCAGTCTCCGGTTTCAGGAGCCGGAACCGCGGCAACGGCGGACGCCGTATCATGCGCCCCGACTTTAACGACTGGAATTGGCGCACAACCCAGTTTTGAACATATCTCCGGACGCAATGTTCCAACCTTAGTACAGGAATCTGTAATCTTCGGAAAGATATCGCGAGGTATACCCAACCGGTCAATCAGTTCGAAATCCCAGTCTCTTGAGTAAGGGTTAAGCAGATTTGTGGTCGTGGCTTCAGTATATTCGCAGGTCATATCACCGCAAAGCATCCAGGTCAACGCATCAGGCATCAACAGGATTGTGGAATTTTCCATGTCTTCCGGATGTTGCCGCTTATGAGCTACTAACTGATAAATAGTATTCAATTGCATCAGTTGAATACCGGTGCGAGAATATAATTCAGATTCAGAAATGACCGAATCAAAAATTTCATCCGGCAGACCATCGGTGCGAGGATCCCGATAATGATACGGATGTCTCACCGCGGCACCATCGTTTTTGACCAGGATATAATCCACGCCCCAGGTGTCGATTGCTATACTGGAAATATTTTCTTCAACTGCCAGGGCTTTCTCAACCCCGGTTAAAATTTCTCCGCTGAGACGGTCGAAATCCCAATGCTGACAGCCATCAAATTCCGTCGGTCCGTTATCAAAACGATGCACTTCGTTCAGCGACATTTCTCCGTTAACAATTTTACCGATAATTGCCCGACCGCTGGAGGCCCCAAGGTCAAAAGCCAAATAACATTTTTCCATAATTTAATTCTTTCTTTGGAGTATATATTGAATTTATCCGAATTTATAATGTTTCCTGACGTCTTCGATAATGTTTCCAGGTACATGACATCCCTGCTGGAAAAACCACAAAATCACCGGCTCCAAAGGAAACTGGAGCCACCTCCGTCAGGAGTCACCGTAACTTTTCCGGCCAAAATCAAACAAGACTCTTTTTCACTGTAGCTCCAGGGAAAACTGGAAGCGTCTTTCTCCCAAATCGGCCAATTTAAAACTCCCATTGCGTCCAATTCCTCTGCAGGCAATTTTCTTTACAATAATCTCAGACATTTTATCCACCTTTCCTTTTTCGTTCCAAGCCATATTCCCGTTCTGATCAAACGAAACCATTGAACAGAATTAGGCATTTGATTGGCATAAAAAACCATCCTTATAGCATCTGGCAAATTACCTCATCAATCTAACGAGAAAATGCTATGTTTTCAAGTCCCAATTTGAGGTTGACTCTAAAAAAAATAGCTTTTTTTTTGCAAAACTTGAGAATTTGTTGTTGACATTTCAAATAAAATAAATATAATACGGGAAAGAATTGAGTAAATTTGTAAAAAACAACCCCAAAGAGGAGGTTTTCAAATGGGTACACTCTGTCCATATTGTCACATCGAAGTTAGTGAAAGTTCTATCGAAGCAGAAGACGGTTGCTGCCCGGAATGCGGGTCTGTAATCACTCCGGCTTCATCAATTTTCGAAGATGAAATGCTTGACGACGATGATATCGACATCGGCCATGACAGTGATGTTGAAGATGATTTTGACGATTTTGAAGACGATGATTTTGATGACGAAGGATTCGATGATTTCGACGATGACCTAACCGATGGTCTGGACGATGACGATGATGATTTCGACGATGATGACGATGACAACGATTTTGACCGTTAATTAATCAAAAGTTATTAATCTGGAAACCGCAGTTCTATTTGAATTGCGGTTTTTTTTATTTTTTTAATATTATATTCCAAAAACCTCAATCAACTCTGTAATTTTCTGAAGCAGTAGATCACGGTTCCGGCGGGGCTGAGGCCGCGGCTTAATTGTTTTTTGTTGATTCGAGCGGGATTGTCGAATTTGCCGCCCATTTCACGGATGAATAATTTTGAACCGAGAATCGCTCCGTCACTGAAGTGGCGGGTGCGTCGCAGAAAACGGATCGGCATCGATTCTTTGCGTCTGGCTCGTTCCTGCGCCTCAAATATCTCTTCACTCGTGGCTCCGCTTTCCGCCGCAACGATTCGCGCCAGTTCACTGCGGAAATAGTTGAATAGGTCGTTGTCGGTCCATTCCGAGGTGTCGCGATGCCAGATGTTTTGTTTGAGGTGTTTGACGAAATTGGCATGAAAAAGGTGTTTGCCGGTGCCGCTGTAGCGGCCCCAGGTCGTGAAATGGTAGTCGGCCGGATCGGTGGTCAGGCCGGCGCGGACGGGGTTTAATTCTACATATAAGACGCACGCTTCCAGGGAGTTGCGACTGTCGAGGATGACGCTTTTGAATTTATTGGCCCATAGTTTGCCGATGCGGTCGCGGGACTGGTTGTAGACGACGGTGAAACGTTGTTGGAAGGCGCGCATAAAGTAGCTGATGTCGATCATTTTCAGGCCGGTTTCGCGGCATATTTCGGGATTGGCCAGGTTGATTTTCGGCATTTGTTTCGGCGCGTAGGTGAATTTATCCAACATGCTGCTATAGTAGGAGTTGTGGCGTTTGGCAATGTCCTCTAACGACGGCAATTCATCCGGCCCGGGAGCGTAAACGACCAGATGGAAATGGTTGCCCATCCAGGCGGCTGAGATGACCTCGATCAAAAAATATTCGCAAAGATTCTGTAGCAATCGGAAGCCGTACTCCGTATCGACCTGGTTGAACGGTTTTTCGCCTTTGCAGCCTGAGGCCCGGTTCATCAGGTGGTAGTAGCAGCCTTCGCCTGTAACTTTCATGCGCGTTCCGCGGCCTGACATGATTTTTCCTCCATTGGTTGACGAGTTTACAGTTAATATAGTGGGTGAAGACGGGTTTGTCAAATTAAAGTATTATGTGATTTTATAAATAATTGCAAACAACTAATAATTAAATATTTATATTAGATAAAATTTTTTATAAATAATTAGTCATAAACTTTATTGCGATGGATTTTGTAAATAGGGAAAACTTCTTTTAATTGCACTTTTTAACTAAATCAGAATTTGACATTTATATTATAATAGTGTATATTAGGAGTTCATGATGTCAATATGAAAAATATTTTAGTCTTTTTGAAAGGAATATGAAAATGAAAAAGGATTTACATCCTAAGTATGGCCCGGCAAAAGTAATTTGTGCTTGTGGCGAAGTATGGGAAAACAATTCAACAGTTCCGGAAACAAAAGTTGGTATCTGTGCAAAATGTCATCCGTTTTTCACCGGAACCCAGAAATTTGTTGATACAGCCGGACGTATTGAGAAATTTAAAAAACGCTATGGCGTTGGATAAATTTAAACAGCCGGCCGAGTCTATTACACTAGTCCGGTCGGCTTTTTTTATTATAATTATTAAAAAGGTCTATGCAACCCGAAGATATATCTCGCTATATAACAGAACTGAGGTCACGCTTTAAAGAACTTGAAGCAAGACTTGCAGACCCTCGTGTATATTCCGATCATCGGGAGTCACGCCGGGTATCTTCGGAACACCGCAAACTTGCAGACCTTTTCAACGATTATGACCGTTGGTGTGCGTCAATTGAATCTCTGGCCGAAGTCCACGGAATGTTGCGAGAAGAGGAAGATTCCGAGCTTCGCGGCCTGATTGAACAGGAAATGTTGTCCCTGGAAGCTGAAATTGATGCTCTCAGAAGTGATATACAACTTGCGCTACTGCCTCCCGATCCCAACGACTCCAGAAATATTATTGTCGAGATTCGTCCCGCTGCCGGTGGTGACGAATCAGCTCTGTTCGCCGGAGACTTATATCGACTTTATACCCGATATGGAGAAACTCAAAACTGGAAACAGGAAATTCTCGAATATTCATCAAGTGATCTTGGCGGAATAAAAAGTGTTTCTTTCTCTCTCAGCGGCGATGATGTTTATTCCCATTTGAAATATGAAAGCGGAGTACACCGCGTTCAACGTATTCCGGTTACCGAATCAGGAGGACGTATTCATACTTCAACGGTAACTGTATCTGTTTTGCCCGAAGCTCAGGAAGTCGAACTGCATATCGACCCGGAAGATTTGAGAATCGACGTTTTCCGCGCCTCCGGACCCGGCGGTCAATGCGTTAACACCACTGATTCTGCAGTACGAATCACTCATGAACCGACGGGGCTTGTCGTTGTTAGTCAACAAGAGAAATCCCAGCATCGCAACAAAGAAATAGCAATGCGGATTCTGCGAGCCAGACTGTTGGAGCAAAAGCAACGTGAAGAAGCAGATAAACAGGCAGACGCCCGTCGCGCCCAGGTCGGGTCAGGAGATCGCAGTGAGCGTATTCGCACCTATAATTTTCCTCAAAACAGAATTACTGATCACCGGTATAATCTGACATTGTATTATCTTAGCAAAGTGATGGAAGGTGAGTTGGATATCCTGTTGGATAAGATTATTGACATTGACTGCCAACGGCGTCTGGCGGAACTTAACTTTGATGAATCGCCTGCAGAAGTTGAAGTTGAGTCTGAAGAATAAATATCCCATCACGAAAGATAACAGCATGAAAACCGCATTTTCCGTCAGGCCGGTATTATCACATTCCGTTCTTCGCCAGGAAGAGTATTTTGTCTGGGGCGGCAGCATGACCAGTTGCCCGGATGGATGCTACCGCATTTTCTACTCACGCTGGCCGAAAACGGCTAAATACTCCTTTGAATCATGGGTGGTTGATTCTGAGATAGCTTGCGCGGTCTCTAACGACCCGTTGGGGCCTTACGAATTTGAATATGTCGCCCTCCCCCGTCGCAACGGCGGTTACTGGGACGGAGCCTGCACTCATAACCCCAACATTATTGAAGATAACGGAAAATATTATCTCTATTATATGGGAAACGAAATTAATGAAGAGCCTCCAACTGCAGACTTCAACGAATGGTGGCGGAAATGTCGTGATTTCGCGGCAAAGACCAGCGATGAAATATTAAAGAACGGACCGGATACTTCAGTCGAGTCGTGGCATGATTCATTCGATGACTCCAGCGTAAATCCGACCGAAGCGGCATTCGCATTCTGGTGGAATCATCGCAATCAGCAGCGTATTGGAGTAGCTGTTGCGAATAACCCGGCCGGGCCCTGGCGGCGTTTTGACCATCCGGTTCTGGACGTTACACCGGGAACCTGGGACGAGCTGATGGTTGCCAACCCGAGCTGCTGTCGGATGCCGGACGGACGTTTTATCATGATGTACAAAGGCTGCGGCACTAAATCGCGGATGCCGCGAGGCGGTCCGGTTCTGCACAGCGTGGCATTTGCCGATTCTCCGCTCGGACCATTTGTTAAACATCCGGAGCCGTTGTTTGTTACAGAGGAGACCGGATTCTCTCTTGAAGATCCATTTATCTGGAGTCAGGGCGGTAAGTTATACGCTTTATTGAAAGATATGGACGCATACCACGCGGAACCGGCACGTTCGCTGATGCTTTATCAAAGCGAAAACGGGATCGACTGGAAAAGTTGCGATCCGGCAGTAGGTCTGACCAGGGAACTGATTTTTGATGACGGCAAAGAATTTATGCCTTTTCGACTTGAACGTCCTCAGTTGCATCTGGAAAACGGAATACCTGCCGTCCTCTTCTGTGCAATTCAACCCGTTCCGCATGCCGCTGAAACGTATAATTTGCACCTAAAAGTTGAATTTAACGGATGAAGATAAACCCAGAAAAAGAATATATTTTCGTTTTTGGGCCAAATGCGGCCTGGCAAAAGACATTGTTTTTCGACCATCTGACTAAGGGGGAAATCAACCGCGCTCAGCGACGGGTTACCTTCCCGGCCGGGAAAGGAATTAATTTCTGTAAGGCGGTATCCCTCATTGGCGGGGATTGTCTGTTATTCCAATTTGCCGGCGGCCGGACAGGTGAAATGTTATGCGAAGGGCTGGATGAACTTAATTTCCCTCACGTGACCGTAAGGCCGGATTCAATTCTACGCACCTGTACGACCTGTCTGTGTCTGGAAAGTTCAACCATGACGGAACTTATTGAACCACCGGGCCCGGTAGAAGAAAAAGACGTTGATGAACTGCTGAAAAAATTCACGGATCTGCTGCCGCAATGTCGCGGCATCGCACTCTGCGGAACGGTTCCGCCTGGAGCCGAAAGTCTTTACCTCAGACTGGTAAAGCTGGCAGCACAAAACAATTTACCGGTTATCTACGACGCGTGGCAGGATACCGAAAAAACGCTGAAAATCGGGGTTGAAATATTCAAGATCAACCGGGATGAACTGACGGAAATCACTGGCGAAACCGAAGTTGAAGCCGGAATCCGCCGGATACTCGATAGTTATCCGGTCAGGGTTGCGGCAATCACCGATGGTCCGGAAGCCGCCTATATTGGTTATGATGATAACTTCTTTTCATTGGAACTGCCGGTTCTGGACAAAGTGATCAATCCGCTGGGCTGCGGAGATACCGCTTCCGGGGTGATGTTCAGTCGTTACCTGGACGGCGATGCACCGGAAGTCGCGTTTGCGACCGCGTTGGCTGCGGCATCCGCCAACTGTTTGACTGAACGATGTGCCGAGTTTGATCCGGCTACGGCAGTGAAACTTCAAAGCAAAATAAAGATTACCCGGATAAGTTAATCTTTTGAAGACTCTTTCTGCGGTTTATAATAGATAAATATTTCTATTGTCGACCATACCCAAACAGCTATCGCGATCAGCGCCATTATAATAAACATATTCAAATCAGGTTTTTCCAATTTGTCATTCCGGTCATTCAGGAGATTATTGATATCATGTATCATAGGTCCGATAACCGCAAACAATGCCAGGATAAAAGCAACCAATGCCAGAATAAATTGAATAGTTCCGCTGACAATTCTTCCGGCGGCCACCAGCCCAAGTCCGGGCAGTATCAGATTAGAGATCAAACACATTCTTTTTGACAATTGTTTCATCGCAGGTGCTTCCTGTCTATTTTAAGCTGGCTTGACTTGTGATTTTTATTAAATATACATCTCCGGGACGTTGCATTTAAACCGGTCGCAAAGCATCTCCAAAGTAATTAGCTTAAAAAGTTGGGAGCCGCCTGAAGCGATCGCTGTTATCTTGATGCCACAAGCAACTTTACGCTTCAATCCGGCAAACAGCATAATATAGCACCGATTGTGATCTTTGCGCAAAGCAGCCCGAAACAGAAGTCAACCGCCCCCGGCCACTTAATCTCATTTCCAGGTCAAAACCGGCCAGCTATTTTTCCCGGCCAGTTCCAACAGGCGGTAGTTGGGGTTAACTGCATAGGGAAAGCCTACTGCCCCAAGAACGAAACGATCAGAATAACTGTCTCCATAATAAGCGGCTTCATCCAGGTCGGTTCCATGAGCTTTACAGAAATCCCTGGCGGCCGGGACCTTGCCTTCGCCGCAACGGTACTCCGCACTGAGCTTGCCGGTAAACAAGCCGTCAACAACTTCCAGTTCAGTGGCTTCGACATGTTCGATCCCAAGATAATCCGCCAGCGGCTGACACAATATACTATTGGTCGCTGACAGTACCGCGACCACGCCTTTTTGCTTTACTTTCTCGATCTCCTTAATCGCGTCAGCGTAAATCCGCTCTTTAACGACTTTCTCAAAATGCTTTAATGACCACTCTTTCATTTCGTCAACCGTCCGGCCGGCGAATTCGCTCAACTGGAAGAGCATAAAATCATCAACCGGCAGACACCCGGCTTCGTAAAGCTCAAAAAAGCGATCAGCCTCCTTGAGGTCCTCGACCGGAGCCAATCCCTCAGCCACCGCAAACTGTTTCCAGGATACGTCACAGTCATTATTGATCAGAGTATGATCCATATCAAAAAAGAAAATTTTAGGTTCAACGGGCATAGATTTTTTCTCCTGTCACTTATGCACAATTCGTAAATTTCTCAATAATCCTTTAAAAAATCCGGTTCCTTTCGGAACTCCGATTCCCGATTTGACGGGACCGGCAAAGGCTAACGCACCAAAATATAACGGTCGACCGTTGACCGGGAACGACGCGTATTTGTCATTGACGCTGAAAACAATTTTATCAATGTCATTTTTGACCTGAATATGGGCCCATGAGTCATAGGGAACGCTTAACTTTGTTTCAAAATACTGCGGCGTGCCGGATTTCGGAATATATGCCGCGTAGAGTTGACCTTTCTTTATGATCAGCGAAAAGAATTTCGTATGCTGAGAGAAAGTTCTGAACAGGACCATATCATTCCCCCGGGTCGGTCTGATATCAAAATCCAGCGTAAAACTGCTACGCGGCAAAGTTTCAGGGGGAAACGTGATATAATTACCGACACCATCAAACTTCAGCGCCCAGCAATCTTTGGTATTGAAGCGCCGAGGTGCGCCATTATTCACCTTCGGCGGATACCCGGAGCCGCGATAAAACGGCTGACCATATAAGAGACCTCCACCAAGTTCACCGCTCCATTCCGGAGCTCCTTCCGCCAGGATCATATCGCCGTATTTCGGATCAAAATTATATTTGAGATCAATAATTGCCGCTTTCGGAACCTGAACTGTAACTGCTTTCTTCTGCATCTCCGAATAGATCCGAAGCGGGACTTTGGCCGCCCGGCTGTATTGTTTGGGCATGAACGGATTACTGCGGAAAATATTGCCGGCATCCGTAACAATCCGCAATGCGTATACCGGAAACGGTCTGTCAATCTGCATACCGCATTCAAACTCAACCTTATTTTTATTGATCGGATACGGTAAATCAGGCAGTTTATCAAAATAATCCATCCTGACAAAACATCTGCCTTTGAACGAATTTGCCCATACCTGATTATTAACCAGATCCATCGCCTTCAAATGAAAACTGCCTTGATTGGATCTAAGTTCGATTGTCGCTTTATCAAGTTGCGAAGTCGGGACACATATGTAGATAAAACGCGGCACGCTGTCTGCCGTCATTTCCAACGCGACATCGTTGTTACCGCTGATAATATTGGGTAATCCCGGTTTTTCTTTGAAATCCTCCAAATCCTCATTGCCGGCGGAACGGCACAAAAAGTTCGATACGCCGTATATGAGCAGTTTTCCGCGCAGTAACGTCGGGTCCGGACTGCTCACCGCCATCCGGAATATCGTGTATTTGCCATATTTGAACTCATCCTTCGGGTCCAGCGCCCACTTTTCAGAACCATTTTCAAGAATTTCCAATGACGAGATTTTTTCCGGTTCGAATTTTACGTTCCGGTCGGCGGCTCTGGTGCTGGCTGCCCCGGTGAAAGTGATCCTGCCTTTACGGGTCCGCCACCGCATATTATAACGCAAACGGCAGACGTCACGCAATGGCTGACTGACCGTCAGATAATCCGTATTCCAGGTTGGAACCAGCCGCAGAAAGGGCAATCCTTGAGCTATATACATAAGCTCTTCGTTGCCCCTGGAAACTGATATATTGGGAATCAATGCTTGATAATCGGCAAATTTAGCCGTATCAATATAAAAAGTCCGTGCTTCCAGCTGATTCTTATTAAAGTTAATCTTCGGAAAAGTCTTGACCACATCGCCGACTCCGTTTTTAAACTTCAACTCAATAGAATATAACTCGTCATGCAGAGTATCAGGAACGTTCAATAATTCAATCCCGATCTTTTCGCCCAGCATAGCGGTTCGGCGACATGAATAAATCAGGTTGGGGATCGCCGGGTTGTCATTAGGGTTTGGAATTGGCGGCAAATTCCTCATTTTACGGCAATAGTAACGAAGAATCCGTTGGATTGCGAAGGATTTGGCCAGACTGGGCTGAAAACCCGAGTTCTCAGAGTATTCGTTCCATTCAGTACATTCTATAAAATCAGGACTGGCATCCGCCGCTATTTCCATAGTCTCCCGCAAAGCTCTGGTTCCACTCTGGCGCTTGACAGACCCGCTGAAAGGATTTACGTAACCCAATGCCACACTGAGCCCGAAAAGTTTACCCTTATATTCCTTCTCAGCCAGGACACTTCGCATTACCGGGACCAGATAATTTTTCAAATAATCGGCATTGACCGGGTCGCCATATGAATTATCCGAATCATAAAAGCGCAGATGTTTGGTTCCACCGAACATAACTCCGTCACAAATATCAAGGTAGTCGCGAATCCGCTGCTGATCATCCCGGATTTCATCAACTGTCACTTTGCTTTCCTGAAACTTGCTGACCGGAGCCCCCTTGCGGATATCTGCGACAAAGAGGAAATTCTCGCTGTATTTCTCGCGCATTTTGGCCAGAAAAGCTCCCCACTTTACCGGTGGCCACGAGGTTGCCGCATAGGAGCCGATTATCGCGCGATGATTCACCCGGAAAACATGGTCGGAAACAATCGTACGCTCCAGTGCCGGCTCGTAGTATTTGACCAGATTACCGCCGTAAAATTCCGGCATCAGCAAAAAATCCTGAACTTTTTTCTCATCGGCCAGATTACAGGCTTTAATATAATTGGCCGTCTGCTCGGCGTTGCAGGTCAACGCACTGAATCCGTCCATTCCATACAGCTTCAATGCTTCGATTTCGTTCAAAAAGCTTTCAGTCTTCAAACGGCTGTTCTGATAGACATTACCGCGCAGCGAGCGATCGGCGAAAAGCGGCCGGTCGTTCCACCAGTGCAGATAGTTGCGACCGAGATTATATTTCAATTGGGTACGGGCAAACACGTAGGTGCGATTGGCGGTCCGGATCCGGGTTTTCGCTTTTTCGGCTGCTTGCTCAAGGTAGGCTTTAGCACTCAACTTGCTTTTGACCGGATCGTCACGGGTAATCGCCAGGTCATCGAGATAGATTTTTTCACCCTTGTCCAGATACCGGGCATAAAGCACGATCTGATAGTATTTTGCGGAAATATTACTGGTAATAAAAGGAATTTTAAATTTGTACCAGGCTCCTTTTGCCTGGCTCCAGGGCAGATAAAGCGAATGCTCCTTGGCTATTTTGCCTTTATCAGTACGTTCGATGATCGTCGCCTGAACTCTTTTTAGCGGATTGACGCCGGGATTTTTACTGAGAATCCGTCCGGTCAAATAATATTTAGTGTCTGGTTCAAGCTTGAGGTAGGGTTGATTACAGTTCAATATTTTATTCAACTCATAAGACGGATCGCCGATAAAGGTCAGGCTTTTATTGTCAGTCGCGTCGTCGTAGGTGATCTTGACATATTTACGGTCCATCCCCTTATGCCAGACCGACCAGTCTTTCATGCCCTTTTCAAAATTGCCGTTGCGGATGATGCCGCCGCTATATACCGCGGCCGCCGCCAATAGCAGAAGTGTCGACAAAATCGACCTCATTTACACATCCTTTTTCTGTTGCCATTTACGGAATCTCTGTATACCCGATGGAGTTAAAATATATTCATATTCAATTTAACCCCGAAACCGTGATTTTTCAAACTCGAAAATTCACATCTGGGACAAAGCGTCGACATCAGCGTAAACATCAACGTTTTTCGGACGCGGCCCATGCAGAACCAGACTCCTCATGACCGACCGCAGCTGTTTCAGGCGATGACCCCGGAAAATTATCATATAACGATACTTGCCCTCGATACGTTCGATCGGGGCCGGGGCCGGTTCGGAAACAATAACTTTATCATGACAATAAGGATGCAGTTGAGTCATATAATATTCACAACATTCCCGGACATCGGCCTCGACCGGGCCAAGAAAATATACCGTGATCAAATGTCCGTCCGGCGGATACGTCAGCATCTCGCGCACCATCATATCGAAGTTATAGAAGCCCTTGAAGTCATGCGCAGCGGCGTACTCGATCGTTTCATTGTGCGGATTAAAGGTCTGGATAATCACCTGACCGCTGACGTCGCCGCGACCGGCCCGCCCCGCAACCTGGGTCAGGATTTGAAAGGTCCGCTCTCCAGCCCGGAAATCCGGCATATACAAGCCCTGGTCGGCGTTCAGAACTCCGACCAGGGTCACGTTCGGAAAATGCAGACCTTTGGCGATCATCTGGGTGCCGATCAGAATATCCGTTTCACCGCGCTTGAAGCCGTCCAACGCGTCCTCATAACATGCGGCATTCCGCATTGTATCCGAATCCATCCGCACCACCCTTGCCGGTTTGAACAAATCTTCGGCAATCGATTCAATCTTTTCGGTCCCGGAACCGGAATAACGAATTTCCTCCGAACCGCAGTCCGGACATTCCTTTGGCGCGCGCATGACACTGCCGCACAAGTGGCAGGACAAAGTATTGCGTTTTCGATGAAAAGTATACGAAACCGAGCAATTCGGACACTCCGCCACATAACCGCACTGATCGCACATCAGCTGCCGGGCATAGCCGAGCCGGTTCATAAATAAAATCACCTGCTCCCCGCGGAAAATCCGGTCGCGGACCGCTTTTACCAGAGTCTTTGAAAACAACCCTACTTTGCCTTCCTCATCCGTATCCAGCCGCATATCCACCAGGTCGATTTGCGGCAAAAAACATTTTTCGGCCCGCTCTTTCAATTCCGCGTAAACATATTTGCCCTGCAGGGCGTTGCTGTAAGACTCAAACGACGGCGTGGCAGTTCCCAGTACGACCACCGCGCCCTCTTTGACTCCGCGCATCACCGCGACATCCCGGGCGTGGTAGCGCGGCGCGCTCCCCTGTTTGTAAGAACTCTCATGTTCTTCGTCAACAATGATCAAGCCTAACTTGCGGAACGGCGCGAACAACGCCGACCGCGCCCCGATCACGATCTTGACCAAGCCCTCGCTTACCTTGGTCCATTCATCAAAACGCTCCCCTTCGGTCAGACGGCTGTGCAGAACGCTGACCCGGTCCCCGAACCGGGACCGGAAACGCCGGACCGTTTGCGGCGTCAACGAGATTTCCGGCACCAGTACAATTGACTCCCGCCCATGCTCCAACGCTTTCTCTATCGCCTGCAGATAAACCTCGGTCTTACCGCTGCCGGTAATCCCGTGCAGCAGCATTACATGTTTCTTCCGCTTTTCCTCCTCCAGCATGGCATAAATTTTTTCCAGTGCCGCGGCTTGTTCCACTGTCGGTTCCTTGGCAAAATCCGGCACGAAAGTCACATTTTCATAGGGATCGCGCCGGACCTTGCGCTTTTCCACCGTTACCAGGCCATGTTTGATCAGGGTCTTCAGCGGACTGTCGGTGCAACCGGAGTCATTGAGCAGCTTGTCACGGAAAACTTCACGCTGGGTCAAAAGCAGCTTCAAAATATTCAACTGCGCCTCATAGCGTTTCTTGCCTTCGTGTTCGATGACATACTGTTCAGCCCCGACCGTATCGGCAATGGAATATATCTTGAGGGTTTTATGCTTGATTTTTCCACTGCGTACCGCCCCGGGCAGTAAAGCGCGGACGGCCTGTTCGCGAGTGCAGCAGTAATAATCGGCAATCCATTCACCCAGTTCCACCAGTGATTGAGGGATCACAACATGATTGTCGCACAGGTCGTCGACCAGCTTTAACTTGTCCGGCGGACAATCAGTTTCATCGCTCAAAGCCAGCACATAACCGCGCCGGATTCCCCGGTTGAACGGCACATTGACCCGGGAGCCGACATGGATGCGGCCCCGCAGTTCCTCCGGGATTCCGTAATCAAATATCCGATCAAGCGAAAGATCAACTATTACCCTGGCATACTTGCTCATGCCTGCTCCGCTTTCATCGCTTCCAGCCGACGCCGGATAGCCTTGATGGAAGCTTCCGAGTATTTTTTGGTAAGTTCCTGCTCAAAAAACGGCTCAGCCCGCAAGGGATCGCCAAGAATTTCACAACAGTCGGCATAACGCATCAGAATATCGATAACATCATCCGAAGGTTTCAACTTGTCATAACTCAGGTAATTTTTCATCATAATCCCGGCCGATTCATACTCCTGCATTTCGTCCATCAGGACTTCGATCAGCATTTTCAGCGCCTCGGCGTCAAAAGGATGTTCTTCAAGGATATCAGTCAACGCCGCGACCGCCGGCTTGATTTCACCCCGGTTGATCATACCCCGGATCGGATTGATCAACCGCGGCGGCGCTTTCAAATGTTCAGTCGGATAGAAAATCCCGTCACCGACCATTTTACCAATTGTCGGGCAAACCGCCAGCGCCACCAGCATCCCGCCGGGGATTCCCAATATAATCCCTCCAATAACCATCAGGGCTCCGCCCATCAGGCTGCCTTCCTTGAAAAAAACATATATCAGGCCGTACACCCCGAAAAACACACATCCAAGGATGAAAAATATAAGTCTTACTCTACCGCTGAATTCCATAATTATGCCCTATCCATTTGTAATGCGTTAAACCGACGCCTGATTGATTTTTTATTCACTTCCGAATGTTCTTTATCCATCTCCGCTTCAAACAACGAACATGCCGCGGCAATATTTCCGGCATCCTCGCACAAATCAGCGTATAACATCAGCAAATCAACATCCTCATCAACAATATCATCACGCGATTCAAAATAACCGCGCAGCACTTCCAGCGCTTGATCGAGCCTTGCCGGATCGACCGCATACACTTCCGTCAGCAGAAAGAGCAGTTTAACCGATTCCGGAAAAGCCTTCAGTTCCTCTATCAGTAAAGGTTCGGCTTCCGAGTAACGTTTCTGCTTGACCAGACCCTGTAAATATTCCAGTCTTGGAGGACTCGGTTCAGCCTTGTCCGACATCCCGGCCGAACCGTAAACGACGCTCTCGATCCAGTGATTCACGATCACCCGGCCGCCAGTCAGGCCACAGATCACACCACACAATCCTCCGATCACGATTCCGAACAAATCCCCGTACGCGGCAATCTCATAAACTCCGCAAACAAAGAACACGGCCCCGATCGCCAGGTTGATCTTATCCGAAAATGACCAGTCTCTAAACATAAATAAGCTGTCGCGCCTAATATCTTATCATAAAATCACGGTCATCAAGCTCAAATCAAAGTTCATAAAGCAATATACAAACATGCATGACCGCATACAATATATAGAATTATCCCCAAAAAGCAAACCTTTAAACAAAAATGCAGACCCGATTTTGATCCGGAATTTTTGGACGGTGTCAAAATAAAATAATGTCCGGCATC
Source organism: Victivallales bacterium (assembly GCA_963678305.2). Taxonomy (GTDB): domain Bacteria; phylum Verrucomicrobiota; class Lentisphaeria; order Victivallales; family Victivallaceae. The sequence continues at coordinate 320,913 of CAXXVV010000005.1, read as the reverse complement.
ACAGCATTATGTAAATTTTATTACATCTTCTGCACTTTGTGGCATGAGCATCTTTAGGTATTAAACGCTGTAAGCGCAACATATATCCAGCCCGGGGTGATTGAGCGATAGCGATTGACCCCCGGGTACGGATTCCTCATAATACCGAGCGCTGAAAGTGCGAAATATTAAAAACAGGGTTGATACGGCTTCCACAATTACTTAAATTACCATAACGGCAATTGATATAACAATAATTTTTCTTTTTTTATTCATCTTTTCCCATTATTTAGTCCTGAGATTCCGTCTGACCATTGGGTCAGAATTCGTTTCAATATTCTGATAAAATGAAAAGCCCATTCTAATTTTCCCTGATGAATTACAACTAGCACTATTCATGATTCCTTTACCATATATCTTACCAAATTTATAATAAAATGGTATTTCTTTTCTCATATCTTTCGGCCAATTAAAAACCAATTGCTTTACATAGCCAGCCTCTGGAGCTTCTTTGATGCCAATAAGATTTCTTCGCGGGTCACCTTCGAACAGTTTGAAACCGCAATCCTCTCCTCCAATCATTTTGAGATAAGTTGTGGCTGGTCCTAAACGCCCATTTCCAACATTGTTAATTTTAGTTTTAATCATTTTTCCTGCCTTATTTCTTTTGAAATCCAAGTAAATCATCCCTGAATTGAGTGAAGATATATTATTATATTGGCAATCTTTTTTACTGAGTTCAAAGGCTGGAACAGAAAAACTGGTGAAATAACATTCTTTTTTAATAAACAATGAAACCCTGACCTTTTTTATTTTTGCAATTGGTCCCACCTTGTCCAAAATAATCTTCACGTTTTTTACGTCCAAAGTTTTAACAGGATTGGCAATATTACGTAACTCTCCTTTTGGTCTGAAAACACTAAACTGCTTATTAAATACACTATGATAACCATTTTTAGAAAACCCCAAACTGACACCAGCGCCTCCACATAAGGTGATTTCAAAATTACTATTGACTACTCTTGTTGAATTCTTTAGTTTATTTTTTAATCCAAAATTAACTGGAAATGATTGGGAAATGCGAACCTTGACATTATTTACGGGTTCACCATTGTCATCGACAATTATTCCACTGATAATATACTTACTATTATTTGTTAGAGGAAGAAACTCTTTTTCCTTTTTTTGCATAATAGAAATAAATTGGCGTCTACGGCTTTTTTCATTCGAACCCGCAAAAAATAGAATCAGAAATCCCCCCAGCAAAACAGCAACTGCTATAATCAAAGTTACCGTAATTATAATTTTTCTTTTTTTATTCATCTTTTTCCATTACCTGGTTCTAAGATTACGCCTGATCCTTGGGTCAGAACTCGTTTCAACATTTTGATAAAAAGTAATTCCAATTTTGATACGTCCATCTGAAGAGCAAGAGAGACTATGGATAACCCCTTTACCATAAATATTTCCATGTTTATAGCAAAAATATATTTCTTTATTTATATCCTCCGGCCAATTAAACTTCATTTGTTTGACATAACCTGCTTCCGGCGCTTCTTGGATACTAATAATCCCTCGTGCCGGGTTATTTTTATAGACAAAGAAACCATCACCTTTACCTCCTGCCATTTTTATGTATGTTGTACGAGGCCCCAGCCTTTCTGTAACTTTATCAATTGCTATTTTCTTTATGTCTCCATTATTGTTACGCTCTGCATCCGGATATATTGTTCCAAGAGAAAGGTTTTTAACTTTTTCATATGAAACATTATTAGTTCGCTCTTGCTTTGGTATTGAATAACTGGTGAAATACTTTTCATTTGTTATAAAGAAAGGGTTATTAATCCTTTTAGTCTTGGCCAATTTACCATAGGGTTCCATCACAATTGTTAAGTTGTCAACATTTAAAACAGTAGAACTATCCGTTAAATCTCCCCCGCTTTGCTTCAGGTTGAATTTTTTATTTTCAACTCCGTGATAACCATCTTTATAGAAATCCAGTCTTACTGATAATCCACCAAACAACTCTAAACAAAAATTACTGTCTATTGTTCGCTTGGAATTTATATTATCTCTGCTTGATCCATCCAAACGAGGACATTCTTGCAAAATATGAACTGTCACGTCATTAACAGGAGCCCCCTTTTCGTCAACAATTTTTCCCTTTATTGTGAATTTGCTCTTTTTCGCCTTGGCAATATAACTGTTCAAAGTCCGGTAAAATTCTTTTCTGAGCTCATTTTTCCCTTTTTCCCTTTGTGTAGGCGGCAAATAGTTCCACAACAACAATATTACTATACCTGCGAGAATACACGCTGCAACCACTACTCCAACTACGATTTTTTTATTCATCTTTTTCAGACCTTGTATTTTTTTACAGCCCCCGCCATGACCTAACCGTTTATTCTGACTTCATTTAAGCAGCTCATTAACGTCTGTTATATAGCCCTTTGTTTTCGCTATTTCAGGTAACGGTTTTTCTGTTTTCAATAAGTAAAAACTGTTCGTGACAATACTTTTGTCCGGCATTGTCACTTCCCATATCAGTTCAGACATGCCGTAATTAAAACTGTCGGGACTGAATGCATTTGTTTTTTCAAGCAATTTATATATGTCAAACTTGATATATTTGCTCTCTCCGGGTTTTAACCGCAATGCCTCCTGCACCTTACTTTTATCAAAATATGTAAAGATTTTGCCATCCGGAAATTTTATTTTTATTTTACTGGCAGGAGAAAGAATCCCTGGAATTTTGATTCCCTGTTTCGAATCATTTATTGCAACCAAAGCAAAACTCGCATCTTTACCATCGACCAGTTTAAATATTTTAAACTTAAACCTTCCTCGGGCATGAAATTTTACGCTAGAACTAACTGTGGATGTTCTTATACTGGGATTCCAAATATTGCAATCAGGAATGTCAAAAGTTCCTTTTCGACCGGAATAATCTAAAATCCAAAATATCAATGCAAAAGGCGTCCTCCATTCCTTCACAAAATTAGCTATCGAGTTAATATTAGCAGTATAAACAATCCTACGCATTGCAGGAATTTTGAAATCTTTTTGTAAGCAATCAAATTTTGCGTTACGGTGTTTAGCCGAGGCATAAGGAATGCTATATATAATATTGCATACCTTTTGTCTGTGGTTAACAAATACAAAAGCAAAAGAATCATCCTTGCCGTCAAGCAATTTGGCAATTCTTGCCTGGACATAAATCAATGGTCTCTGTTTTAATTTTACCGGAACCGGATTATAGGAATTATATTCTTCCGCCGGCAATATGTTGCACAATATTGCCAAGGCAAGTATAGATAATATTTTCTTCATAAAAGCACTCCTGGTTTATACATGTAATTTATATCATCATTCGTCAATATGTTATTTTCCAAACCTTATTTTATGGGAGTTGTAATATCCATCCAGATGCCATCGTATCCGGCTTTCTTTGAGAGTGGCTTTTCTGCTTTAAGCAAACCGATTTTGCTGACAGTTTCACTTTTATCTGGCATTGTCACTAGCCATTGAAACTCCGATATGCCGTAGTTGAAGTTTTGCATACTGAAATTCTTTGATTTTTTCAGGAATTCACTGATATCGAATTTTAGATATATTGACTGGCGGGGCAGCAGTTTAAAAAACTTGCCATCATTCTTTTTAAAAAAATGAGAAACAGTTTTTCCATCCGGAAATTTGATCGTTACCTTATTTCCAGGAGAAAGAAAATCTGGAACCGATATTTCTTTTTCGCAATCATTACTTATTATCAGAGCAAAAGTCAGAGGTTTTCCATCCAGAATTTTTGCCAACTTAAAATTAACCGCATTTTTCCGGTCGAAAGCATTGGTAAAATCAATATCTCCCTTACCCGGTTTCCAAAGGTAAATATGTTTTACTAAATCACCTTTTCCTTCATAAAACGTCCAATACAATGCAGCGAAACGGCTTGGCCATTTGGGAAAATCATCCCGGTATTTAGCATTATAGAACCATATTGCTTTTCTCATTGGTTTAGCATGACATGTACCTCTCATTCTGGCATGAGCTCCAAGACACCAGCGTTCTTTTTTGTTGCGAAAATATAAATACAAATTATTCCCACTAAGCATGAATGGATGAATCGCTAAGGTTTTATTACTATTATTCTCATATATAAAACCAAATGAACCGTCCTTGTCATCAATAATTTTACAGATAGTTAAAGTTTTTTTATTTTCCGGCGAAGAAGCGGCGACAATCAATTTGGAGTTAACCAGCAGAAAACTGAAGACTAAAAGTTTGGTAAATAGATTATGGTACTGCATTCCTCATCCTCCTTTAACGGACATTATCCTGTTCTAATCATTTATTTAACTTCATCAAAGCGCTTTATTAACTTCTGTCATATAGCCTTTTGTTTTCGCTATTTCAGGTAACGGTTTTTCTGTTTTCAATAAGTAAAAACTATTTGTGACAATACTTTTGTCCGGCATTGTCACTTCCCATATCAGTTCAGACATGCCGTAATTAAAACTGTCGGGACTGAATGCATTTGTTTTATCAAGCAATTTATATATGTCAAACTTGATATATTTGCTCTCTCCGGGTTTTAACTGCAATGTATCCTGCCCTTTACTTTTATCAAAATATGTAAAGATTTTGCCATCCGGAAATTTTATTTTTATTTTACTGGCAGGAGAAAGAATCCCTGGAATTTTGATCTCCTTTTTCGAATCATTTATTGCAACCAAAGCAAAACTCGCATCTTTACCATCAATCAGTTTAAATATTCTAAACTTAAACTTTACTTTTGACTTAAAGCCTTCTCTAAAATCAAACGAAATAAAAGGCATATCTGGGAACCAAAGATAACATCTCTCACGCTTAAACAATCTTTTGTTATTTAGCAAATAACTATATCTCCAGACTAACGACACAATAGGCTGCTTCTTTATTGCTTCAAGTCCAATCCAAGATAAAATATTACTAGTAAAAATTATTTTATTCATCACTGGAACGTTGAATTCTTTTTTAATTAAAGTTTCAGGGCAAGCCCCAGGAGAGAAATAAAAACTATTGTGTTCAATATTACATGGAGTTTTTTGTCTGTGGTTAACAAATACAAAAGCAAAAGAATCATCCTTGCCGTCAAGCAATTTGGCAATTCTTGCCTGGACATAAATCAATGGTCTCTGTTTTAATTTTACCGGAACCGGATTATAGGAATTATATTCTTCCGCCGGCAATATGTTGCACAATATTGCCAAGGCAAGTATAGATAATATTTTCTTCATAAAAGCACTCCTGATTTATACATGTAATTTATATCATCATTCGTCAATATGTTATTTTCCAAACCTTATTTTATGGGAGTTGTAATATCCATCCAGATGCCATCGTATCCGGCTTTCTTTGAGAGTGGCTTTTCTGTTTTAAGCAAACCGATTTTGCTGACAGTTTCACTTTTATCAGGCATCGTCACTTGCCATTGAAACTCCGAAATGCCGTAGTTGAAGTTTTGCATACTGAAATTCTTTGATTTTTTCAGGAATTCACTGATATCGAATTTTAGATATATTGACTGGCGGGGCAGCAGTTTAAAAAACTTGCCATCATTCTTTTTAAAAAAATGAGAAACGGTTTTTCCATCCGGAAATTTGATCGTTACCTTATTTCCGGAAGAAAGAAAATCGGGAACCGATATTTCTTTTTCGCAATCATTACTTATAATCAAAGCAAAAGTCAGAGGCTTTCCATCCAGAATCTTTGCCAACTTAAAATTAACCGCATTTTTTTTATCAAGGACATTTGTGAAATCAAGTTTCCCTTTACCAAGCCTCCAAAGATAGACATATTTTCTATGCCAATCGATTGAACGGATACTGGTAATTGACCAATCCAGCACAGCAAAGTTGCGTTCCCATTTATATGCTCCTCCATAAATAAAGTTTACATTATCATACCAAATGATTTTTTTTAAAACAGGAATAACAAACGGCCTTAGCAAACTGGCATGCGACCCTAAACAAATCATTTCCTCATTATTTTGAAATTTTAAATATAAATTATTTCCACTAATTTTAAAACGGTAAGTTTCAAAAGGTTTTCCACTGATATTTTCAACCATAAAAACAAATGAATCATCTTTCTCGTCAATAACCTTACAAATGGTTGTAGAAATTTGTTTTGGTTCTGAGGTAGCCGCAACAATTACTATGGAGTGTACCAGCAGAAAACTGAAGACTAAAAGTTTGGTAAATAGATTATGGTACTGCATTCCTCATCCTCCTTATTAAAAAATTCCATTCATGAAAGATCAAAATATCTTGATAAAGTCTGGAGTCTTCCCGATGAATGGTCATACCATTAATATATACAGTATTTGTCCGGTTACAAGGAGATTTCAACATTATATCAAAATGAGTCATGCGAGATGAATGTATTTACTACTTTCCCACGAAAAGTCTCAACAAAAGGTTTTCGCATTTTCAGCTTAAAACTGAAAAGTTAAAGACTTATTCATTATATTCATACTGCAATCCGACATTAAATGATAAAATGCTTGCTCACTCTCCTTTATAAACAAAAATGCAGGCCCGATTTGAGCCTGCATTCATTATTGCTTTGCCCGGTTTACCGGACAAACGCTATCGGCGAACCGACTTAGATAACGCGTTCGATAACGATGTCCGGATCGATTTCTTCGCGCAGGATGCGTTCCAGACCGTTTTTAATGGTCATGGTGGCATGAGGACAAGTACCGCAAGCGCCCTGAAGCCGCAGTTTTACGTTTTTACCATCGATTTCAACGATTTCCAAATCGCCGCCATCGGCCTGCAAATGAATTCTTAATTCATCAAGTTTTGCTCTGATTTTTTCTTCCATGATAATATCCTTTCAAGTTATGGTTTATCCATTAATGAAATAATATAGCCTGAAACCCGCCGTTTCAAGTTAAAGAGCAAATTTCTTGTGATTTTTCCCCGTTCTTCGAGAATGCATCGGTCCAATCTCGAGGAGAAATATACATTTGTATCACTGGAAATTGTATTTATTAGAAAACTTCAGACCTGGTCATTCGTTTTTGGGGGGCGAAACTCTGTTGAGCCGGATATGCCGCGCAGCCGGGCGGCTCGTGAGACACTCGCCCTCCAATGACTGTTCGTTCTGATTATTCCGTCCAACAGTTGATTTTTTTTAAGAATAAATAATTTAGACAAAGCGTATACAGATTCCGCAACCTTCACTGAACGCCCCCATAAATATCAATGTAAGTCTTTTATTTAAATATGTTTATAAAAATATACAAAACTACATACTGATTATTTATGAATATTTTTAAAAACAGGACGATTTGGATTTTGATTTGCTTTTTTCTTTCCGACAGTATATTTTATTGATATGGTGTTGAAAGGACGCCTCCTGATCTGCGGCAAGGGCCAAGCCCACTTTTAGACAATGAAAATAAGTATAGATCCCTTCTTTTCATCCCGTGTTTGCAGATCCCGGAAAAACTAATGAAAAGGAGCAGAACAATGACCACTTCAGTCAAGCTGCCGTCCGAGACGTCCCTGCCCGCAAATTCCAACCCGGAAAACCTGAAAAAACAGGCGAAAAACATTTTAAAGGCTTTCCGCCAGAAAAATGAAGATACGTGCGTTATCCTCAAAAAACTTAAAAAGGTCCAAAATCTTTCCCCCGCCGACATCCTCTCGGGCGAACTATGTCTAAGGGAATGTCAGCACGTTCTGGCACTCCACTACAATTTTAAAAGCTGGACAGATATGCTTGGATCAGTCGCGGCGGATGTCCCGGTTTCGATTGAAACCTTGATCAACGCTATTCTTCTTGAAGCAATCACTTTGAACGCTTCCGATATTCATTTTGAATCAAACCGGGGCGACCTGAATGTCAGACTCCGGGTTGACGGCGCTCTGCGTGACGCGGAAAATCAAATACCGGAGGAATGTCACGGTTCCAGTATTGATCATCTGAAATCAATAGCAGGTCTTAACGTCGAAATCAAAAATCAGCCGCAAACCGGCATGGCGCGTCTGAAGCTCAAAGGAAATTCAATCTATCTCAGACTATCGGTTATTCCATACGTGACCGGAGAATCGATTGTGATCAGGATCTGGAACGACTCATATTTTAATATGGGGTTTGATAAACTTGGCCTGACAGCGGAACATCAGGGAATAATTGCCAACTGGATCAGCCGTCCCAACGGAATTATTATTTTCTCCGGTCCGACCGGCAGCGGCAAGACAACAACCCTTTACGGCACGTTGGCGCAAATCGACACCGATAAGATAAAACTGGTCACCGCTGAGGACCCGGTCTACAAGTTGATCGAAGGCGCAAATCAACTCCAGATAGATCCGGCCAACGGATTAACCTATGTCAAAGCTATCCAGGCCCAGATGAATCAGGACCCGGACGCGATGTTCGTAGGCGAGTGCGAAAATAAAGAGGTGCTTGATTCTATTTGCAGTGTCGCCCTGACCGGACATCTGGTGTTCACTCAGATGCACTCAAATAACCCGGCCCATGTGCTGAGGCAACTGCTTGAGATGAACACGCCGCCGTATACTCTGGCCAAAACCATGATCGGCATCTCATCTCAACGTCTGGTCAGAAGGATATGCCCGGATTGTAAAGAGGAATTCGCGCCTGCCGCCTGGGAACTGAAAAGTCACGGCATTAAGGAAGGTACTATCTTTTACAAAGGCAAAGGCTGTGAAAAATGCGGCGGCTCCGGCTATAAAGGCAGGTCCGCGGTATATGAATTCCTTGAAATCAATGACGATTTGCGCACAGCTATTGCCGATAATGCATCTTACGAGGCATTATTCGCACTATCAGAACAAGCCAGGTCAAGATCCCTGAAAGAAGAAGCTATCGTCAGGGCAAAAGAGGGAATAACAACTCTGGATGAGGCTATCAGGGTATGCGGATGATCAAATGACATGATGGTTTAATTTCAAAAACAGAAATAAAAAAGCCCCGGCTTAACCGCCGGGGCTGGAATAGCGCGCTGTAAAGCGAAATTAGAACACGAATTCGCTGCCGCTGAGGCGTTTGGCGAACTCGGCCAGAACCGCTTTTTCCTCTTCAATTCCGCCGCGAGCGACAAAAGTGGCGCTGAAACGGACAAAGTTACCGGCGTCATCCCACGGCACACTGCTGATAAGCTTTTCGCGAATCAGCCATTGACTGAAATCTTCACCGGAAGCAAAAGTCTCGCCGCCTTTGATTCCTTTCGGAGCCTTGACGTAGAGATAGAACGAACCGGCCGGAACTTTGGCGGGGAAACCAAGGCCCTGCAAAGTTTCGGTCATACTGCGGAGACGACGTTCATATTTTTCACAAATCGCCGGGGTAATGCTGCTCTGGTTTTCCAGCGCCTTGATCGAGGCTTTCTGAATAGCCATGAACTGGCCGCTGTCAGCGTTGTCCTTAACGTTGGCAAAAGCTTTGACCGCGTCTGCGCAACCGCAAACCCAGCTCAAACGCCATCCGGTCATATTGAAACCTTTGCTCATACTGTGAAGTTCGACCGCGACTTCTTTACCGCCGGGAAGACTGAGGATGCTCAATGGCGCGCCTTTGAAGTTCAACGGGGCATAAGCCGCGTCAGAAACGATCAGGATATTGTTTTCTTTGGCAAACTTGATAGCCTTGGCGAAAAATTCTTCCGTGGCGGACGCTCCGGTCGGGTTATTCGGGTAGTTCAGGTACAACAGTTTGGCGCGTTTCTTCTGATCTTCGGTCAGGCTGTCGAGATCCGGCATAAAACCGTTTTCTTCGAGCAGCGGCAGATTGACAACTTCGCCGCCGAGATATTTGGTCCAGGTTCCCATTACCGGGTATCCGGGAATCGTCATAATGGTAATGTCACCGGGATTGATGAAACAGGCCGGCAGCAGCGACAACGCTGATTTGCTGCCAATAGCATGAACAACTTCAGTATTCGGGCACACCTGAACCTTGTAGAGTTCCTGCATGTACTTCGCTACAGCCTGCTGGAATTCGGTAATGCCGTTATCGGCATAAATACGGTTTTCCCAATTGGCGGCTTCCTCACACAGCGCTTTCACAACTTCCGGAAACGCCATGTCATCGGGTTCGCCTACGCCCATGTCAATAATCTCGACGCCGGGATTGGCCTGGATCGCGGCACGCTTGGCGCGCTTGATCTTTTCAAATTTGTAGATTGCAGTGTCTTTTCCGAACATGTTACCGCCGATTCTCTCAGCAAACATTTCCTGCAGATAGCTGTCAGCCATGATTTTTTCCTTTTTTAATATTGAGAATTTACAGAAAAATAATTTTTCATCATTAGTGAATCACTAATATACCATTGGTTTAAAGATGTTTCAAACAATTTAATGAAGTGAAAGCCGGTTTCCGCGTTTGAATTTTGCTCTTGTAACGTTAATGTCTTAAAAGTATGAAAACATTAAGCAAATATCTGGCCCATCTGGGCGATTTTCAATATAACGACGGCCTGAATCCGCTTGTGTCCGGGATCGCCGATGACTCCCGTCTGGTTAAACCGGGGTTCATCTTCTGCGCCATTCCAGGGGAAGTCGTGGACGGACACGATTATATTCCGCAGGCAATTAGCGCCGGAGCGGTGGCGGTGGTATGCTCCAACGCCGATTGCGAAGTTCCGGAAACCGTGGCAAAGATAACAGTTCCGGATGCCTATACCGCCAACGCCCTGCTCTGGGAATGCTTCTATGATCTTCCAGGCAATGAGCTCGATATAATCGCCATCACCGGCACCAACGGCAAAACCACCACCGCCTTTATGTTAAGGGAGATTCTGACCAAATCCGGACTGAAATGCGGCTTGATCTCAACTGTGCAATATGATTTGGGAAAAGGCATCGTTGATGCCGACCGCACCACGCCGATGCCGGGTGATCTTCAGCGTATGCTGCGGGAAGCGGCCGATAACGGCTGTTCTCATGTCGTTATGGAAGCTTCGAGCCACGGGCTGGTCCAACATCGCCTGGGTAAAGCTCCGGTAAAAACCGCAGTATTCACCAACCTGACCGGAGATCACTTGGACTACCATAAAACGATGGAGGATTATTATCAGGCAAAAAAAATATTGTTTACAAACTATCTGACTGGCACGATGGTGGTTAACCTGGACGATGCCGCCGGACAACGCCTGATAGAAGAACTGCCGGGCAAGAGTCGCCTCGGATTCGGGGCCGCCAATACAGCCGATTGTCGCATTGTCGAACTTGAAACCCGACGGGATCGGACACTCTGGACGCTGGAAATCGTGGGACGCTGGTATACCGGCGAACTGTCTCTGATCGGAACACATAACGTGGCCAATTTTGCCGCCGCCGTCGGAGCCGCGCTAAGTATTGGAATTCAGCCGGAACTTATCGCCAGCGCCTTAGACGAAGATTTCAGAGTACCGGGCCGGCTTGAAAAATTCATTTTGCCGAACGGCGCCGCCGTCTTTGTCGATTACGCCCATACTGACGACGCGCTGCGCAATGTCCTGAAGGTTCTGCGCCAATTGACTGCCGGAAATTTGATAACGGTCTTTGGCTGCGGCGGAGATCGCGATAAAACAAAGCGTCCCCGGATGGCCCGGGCGGCGGCGGAATTTTCCGATACAGTTGTCGTAACCAGCGACAATCCCCGCACCGAAAATCCCGACGCCATCATTGCAGATATATGCCGTGGAATTCCTGAAAATACCCGATTGCTCGTTGAACCGGACCGCCGGAAAGCCATAATTTCCGCGTTGGAGATTGCCGGACCTGAAGACATTGTCTTAATCGCCGGAAAAGGACATGAAACCTATCAGGAGATTAATGGAGTCAAACATGACTTTGACGACCGGGAGATCGTTCGGTCACGAGTTTAAACGTCGGAATTAGTATAATTACTCAAAATACCTTATTTTTCTGTCTGGACTGACGCCGGTATTTGGCCGGAGACACGCCGTAGTACTTTTTAAACAGATGATAGAACCGGCTGAGACTCTTGAAGTTCAAATCTATGGCAATCCCCATTATCTCGTCACGCGACTCGATCAATTGGCGCGCCGCGTAATTGATGCGTAATTCATTGATAAATTCCGTTGGAGTGCGGTTCAGGTATTTCCGGAACGACTTGCATAAATGCTCCGGAGTACAGCAGGAGATCTTTTGCATTCGTTTAAGTCCTTTAATGAAATTTTCCGGATGCTGCATTTCAATACACAACTCCTCGAGCCAGTCGGGAATTTGCTGTTCCTGAAGAATATAGGTTTCTTCAAGAAAGAATTTTGTAAACAAGTCGGCCAGAATGATCTTGATCTTGATCTTGGTAACACTGATCGGCTCCAGTCCACCGCTGTTCAATCGCAGCAATTGGCTGCCCATCTCATCGGCCTCCGCCCGCGAAAGCTCAAAGCTCGGCGGCAATACCGGAGCGGTAAAACGATGCATAAATGAGTCGTTCTCAACATATTTACTAAGGCTGAGCAGCAACTCCAGAGAGAAAGCAAAATTGACCAGCTCACAGGGTGTACGATCAATCGGCTGAAAACAGTGAACATCGGAGGGGCGGATAAAAACCAGGTTGCCGGCATGCAGTTTGCGCGGCTCGCCATTGACCACGTGCCGGATACTGCCGCTGAGAATCAGGATTACCTCGGCAAACTCATGGGTATGCTGACGCGTCCCTTTAACCGGAATCGTATGGAAAACCAGATTCCCGCCGGTCGGAATCGAAGATTGTTTACTCCCCCGGTTCCAATGGATCGAATGGAACGATATATTCGCTCCGGTTGCCGCATCCACATAATTATTGCGTTGTAATTCGGTGCCGATCATTACAATAAACCCTTCTCAATTTTGCCTTTGAATATTAATATAATGCAAAAAAACAATATTTCAACCAAATTTCAAGCTTGACATCCAGCACTCACACTTCATTATACAGTAATTCTATTCATTCAACCATAATTGATTTGTAATTTATCCATGAATAAGTTATATTGAACAATGTGTAAACAAATGGAGGATCTCAGACTGTGGCACATGATCTTAATACAGGATTGTTGACAAAATTCGGGCAAGTCATGGATGCTCAAATACAACAGGTGATGGGTTTGTTTTCAGATGAAAATGACGGCGACGCCGCCTTGACCCTGATCTGCGCAATGCTCAAGGCCGGGGATATGCATGGCGAAGCCGCAACAGAAGACATCCGCCGCATCCTGGCTGATTGCTGTACAGCGAAGCAGATTGAATATTGTTTGAAACAGCTCAACAGTAAACATGAAATCGATATTTCATCCGCCCTGGAAACTCTGGCTGATCTGTCGGAAGAAAACAAACACAAATTGCTGCAAACCCTGGTGGAGCTTTCCTGCTGTGACGGAATTACAACCGATAAGGAACGCTCCTTGCTGGCCAAAGTGGCGACTGCTTTCAATTTCAGTTGCGAACGCCTGCTGGAAGAAGTTGAAAATGCCGAAGCAGCTCGTGAGAAACGTAATTCGCTGTTGCGCTCAGGAGCAGGTATTTTAGCGGCATTAGCGGTATTGGCGGTTTTCGTCCTGACCGCTACGGTGGTGGTTTCAGTCTTTTTCGGCCTTATCCTGGCTTACATCTGCCTCCCTTTGGAAAAATTCTATGAGCGGTTGTTTGAGCGCAATGTTTTTTGCCGCAAAATATTCGCCATTTTTGAGGCTATTTTAAGCTTCGGACGTTCAATGATCCGTTTTAAAGACGTGCCGGCCGCCACTGAAGAAGAAAAGGCCGAATTAATGACCGCGGCCAACCGGGCCCGGGCTGTGACCGCAACCATTTCAACCGTCGTGGTCGTCATCTTCAGCGTAGTTATGCTTTTATCTCACTTTTCCGCCTCATACGCCTTCGGGTTCAGCAGTTCCATGCTTAAAGAATTACAAGGGGAAGTCGAAGGCGAGAAAATCACCCTGACTGAAGAAAAATCGGAAACGGTTCCCGGCAAAACAGTCCTCACGATTGAACGTAAACCGGAATCTGAAAAAACCGTTGTAACAATTGCTAAAAAAGAAAATACACCTGAAAAAACTTCTGAAAAGACCAAAACTGATGTTAAAAATACAGTCCAGGACATAACCGCCGCAGCCTCTGCCGACCCGAATGCCGAAGCACTTCCCGGTAGTGGAAAAAAGAGCAAACGCGGTCAAAGTAAACTGGACCAGTTGCTTGATGAAGCTGAAAAACGGCTGGAAAAGTGGAAACCGGGCATTATGGGAAACCATTATGTCAAAATGGCGGTCGACCATACTGAAAAATTCCTGAAAGATCCTAAAGCGCAGAAAGCCGTTGGAGAATTCCTGCTGAAACGCAGCGGCGGCGTTTTTTCATTCACTGCCGGATTTGTCAGTTTCATGGTGACTTTCATTTTCAATCTGCTGATGACAATATTCTTTTTCTCGCTGATCCTCAGCCACATGGCAAAATTCAGCGGAAATCAGGACACGGGGGAAGACGCCACAAATTATGTAGTTGGAGCGATTTTAAAAAGTCCGTGGCTCCCTGATATCAGCGATCACGCCGTCAGTGAAGCGGCTATGATTCTCGGTGAAATTATTCGGAAACTCAAGGTATGGCTGCGCGGTTACCTGTCGATCATTCTGATTGAGGAGTTTTATTTCATCACTGTATTTATTCTTCTGAACATCAGATACGGAGTATTGCTCGGCGCAATTGCCGGAGCAACTTTGCTGCTGCCGTTGATCGGCCCTGTCTGCAGTGTTGCTTTGACCTTGCTGGTTTGTTTAGCCAGCGGTAGTTCCATGACCACGATTCTGTTGGTACTGCTGGCCTACGCTATCATGTATGGCGTTGTCGAACAGTTGATCTTGTACCCGAAAATTGTCGGCAGCGCTTTGGGACTGACCAGACTTGAAACCATTATCGTGGTGTTAATGGGTGGTTATTTTGCCGGTATCGCCGGAATGATCTTTGCCATTCCAACCGCAGCGGTACTGAAATACTTGATCCCGAAACTCTATCTTTACCGTCCTGAATCGTCATTTAAAGCCTGACAATCCACACGACAACCATCTAAAACAGCCAGGTCTAGTATCTCGCAAATCGTTTTATAGACAGCTACTTGCAAAATAAAAACAAACCACATGCTGATATAATATGATTATATAACACGAAAAAACAACCCGATACGGAATTTACCATATCGGGTTGTTGAGTTATTGAAAAAGAAAAAGTTTAGACCATCAACCACTCATTGATGTCGGCGGCCAGTTTTCTTCCGGCTTCCATAGCCCGGACGACCAATGACGGTCCGACAACACTGTCACCGGCGGCGAATACGCCATTGACGGAAGTCATACCTTTGTCATCAGTTTCAATGCCGCCGCGAGGTCCAAGTTTAAGCTCCAGTTGTTCAACCATTCCGGTCGGATCAACCCCGGTGAATCCCATCGCCAGTAAAACAAGGTCAGCCTCAATAGTGAATTCAGAACCAGGAACCGGCACCGGCTTGACCGGTCGTGCTCCGTTCATTTCCCATTCTACTTTCACCGCGTCAACCGCATTAACCCGGCCTTCGCCTTTAAACTCTTTACTCATGACATTCCAGAGGCGTTCACAACCTTCTTTATGACTGCTCGAGGTACGTTTCTGATACGGCCACTGCGGCCAGGGAGTAGACTCGCTGCGGGAATCCGGCGGTTCCGGCATGATCTCGATCTGAGTCACACTTGCCGCGCCCTGGCGAATTGAAGTACCGACACAATCGCTACCGGTATCTCCACCGCCAATAACGACGACCTTTTTGCCTTCAGCCGAGATTTCAGTTTCAGGCACACCTTCGCCGGAAACCTGACGATTCTGCTGATGCAGGAAATCCATCGCAAAATGAATACCGTCCAGGCCGCGTCCGGGTATAGGCAGATCACGCGGCACTTTGGCGCCGACCGTCAGGCAGACGGCATCAAACTTCTTGACCAGGTAATCACCTGAAATATCAGTTCCGATATTGACCTTGGTTTCAAATTTAATGCCTTCTTTTTCCATTAAATCAATCCGGCGCTGAACGATGCCTTTATCAAGTTTAAAATCAGGAATACCGTAACGGAGCAGTCCGCCGGCATACTCATCACGTTCAAAAACAGTGACAAGATGCCCCATTTGGTTCAAGACGTCGGCAACCGCCAGTCCAGCCGGACCGGAACCAACCACCGCAACTGTTTTACCTGTGCGTTTTTCCGGAATCCGGGGCTGCATCCAGCCTTCTTTGAAGCCGCGTTCGATCAATGACAACTCAATCTGACGGATGCTGACCGGTTCGCAATTGATGCCGAGAGTACAGGACGCTTCACAGAGCGCCGGACAGATGCGCCCGGTAAATTCTGGAAAAGAACTGGTCATCAACAGAATATCCAGCGCTTCGCGCCACCGGTTCTGATAAATCAGATCGTTAAATTCAGGAATCATATTGCTGAGCGTACAACCGCAGCCATGACAAAACGGAATACCGCAGTCCATACAGCGGGACGCCTGCTGCATCACCTCTTCAGTCGTCAAACGTTCTTCGACCTCTTTGAAGTCCTTGATGCGTTCTTCCTTGGGACGGTAACCGGGATCTTGCCGGTCCACATCGAGAAAACCTCTGGGATTACCCATGATACACCTCTATATTTAATTATTATTAATCATTTTCAACTGAGCGTTCAACCGCCGCGTCTTCCGCCATCATGCGGCCCAGCGCTTTCCGATAGTCAACCGGGAACACCTTGACGAATTTGAAAATCGAATCTTCCCACTCATCCAGAATCATCCGGGCTTTAGAACTGCCGGTAGCTTCGTAATGTTCTTCCAGCAGCGCCCGCAATTCGGCCTGATCTTCCGGCAGAACCAGTGATTCAAGGTCGACCATACTGAGATTGCAGTGCAGGTCAAAGTGATTTGACTCGTCGTAGACATAAGCAATACCGCCGCTCATTCCGGCGCCGAAATTGACTCCGGTATCTCCCAGAACGACAACGGTTCCGCCAGTCATATATTCGCAGCAATGGTCTCCGACGCCTTCGACTACCGCAACAGTTCCGCTGTTACGGATCGCGAAGCGTTCTCCGGCCTGGCCGTTGATGAACATTTTACCGCCGGTAGCGCCATAAAGCGCCACGTTACCGATGATGATATTGGCCGAAGGATCAAAATGTCCGGTGGCATCGGGTTTGACAATGATCTTACCGCCGGAAAGTCCTTTGCCGACATAGTCATTGGCTTCACCAATCAGCTTGAAAGTAACACCGTGAGCCAGGAACGCGCCAAAGCTTTGACCGGCACAGCCTTTGAATTCGATATTGATCGTATCTTCAGCCAAACCGGCGTTTCCATATCTTGACGCGATCGCATTTGAAAGAGTCGCTCCGGCAGTCCGGTCAACATTGGTAATGGTCTCTTCAACAAATATCTGTTTCCCGGACTCGATCGCTTTGCCCGCCTTGGTCAGCAGACGGTTATCATACGCTTTATCCAAGCCGTGATCCTGAGATTCAAGGCAGCGTACCGGACGTTTACCGTCATTCACGTTTTTCAGAACTTTTGAGAAATCAAGGTTTTTAGTTTTCCAGAAATCAATCGCATGATTCATCTCAAGCAGATCAGTCCGGCCGACAGCCTCGTCAATTGAGCGCAAACCAAGCATTGCCAGATATTCACGGACCTCTTCAGCCAGGAACATCAAAAAGTTGACAACATGCTCCGGTTGACCTTTAAATCTCTTACGCAATTCGGGGTCCTGAGTAGCTACGCCAACCGGACAGGTGTTGCTGTGACATTTACGCATCATGACGCAACCGAGAGAGACCAGTACCGTCGTGGCGAATCCGAATTCCTCTGCTCCAAGCAACGCGCCGATAACAACGTCGCGACCGGTTTTCAACTGGCCGTCCACCTGGACACGGATGCGGGAACGCAGATTATTCAAAACCAGAGTCTGCTGGGTTTCGGCCAAGCCGAGTTCCCACGGCAGCCCGGCGTGTTTGATTGAAGTCAGCGGGGACGCGCCGGTTCCGCCGTCATGACCGCTTATCAGCACCATATCAGAGTGCCCTTTCGCAACCCCGGCCGCAACCGTTCCGACTCCGACTTCTGACACCAATTTGACTGAGATGCGAGCTTTGGGATTGGAACTCTTCAAGTCATATATCAATTGAGCCAAATCCTCGATCGAATAAATATCGTGATGAGGTGGCGGTGAAATCAAGGTAACTCCGGGAGTGGAATGACGAACCCGGGCAATTACCGAATCAACCTTGTGACCGGGCAGTTGGCCGCCTTCACCGGGTTTAGCGCCCTGGGCAATCTTGATTTGCAGTTCTCTGGCGTTAGCCAGATATTCGGCAGTAACCCCGAAACGCCCGCTGGCAATCTGTTTGATCGCACTGCTCAGGCTGTCGCCATTTTCCAACGGGATGTAGCGCTGCGGATCTTCGCCGCCCTCACCGCTGTTACTCATACCGCCCAGGCGGTTCATGGCAATAGCGATAGATTCGTGCGCTTCTTTACTGATCGAACCGAAGCTCATCGCGCCGGTAACAAAACGTTTGACGATTTCACTGGCCGGCTCGACTTCTTCAAGCGGAACCGGTGTCACTTCGGAAAATTTGAAAAGACCGCGCAGGGTGCACAGATGTTTTTCCTGTTTATTAATATAGCTCGCGTATTCACGGTAAAGTTCACGATTACCGGTCCGGACCGCTTCCTGAAACTTCGAAATAGTAAGCGGGGTCCAGAGGTGTTTTTCACCGTTGTTGCGGTAGTGATAATTACCGCCGTGCTCCAACAGTTTTGGCGCACCGGCTTCAGGGTTGAATACGTTTTGGAAACGCTGATGCACTTCACGCGCCACATCCTGGAATCCGATACCGCCGATACGCGACGCGGTTCCCTGGAATACTTCATCCACCATCGCCTGATCAAGGCCGATCGCTTCAAAAACTTGAGCTCCACGATAACTGCGCAGGGTCGAAATACCCATTTTCGACATTACTTTCATTATACCTTTGCAAACCGCTTTACAGTAGTTTTCAATCGCTTTGGTCGTATCAAGTTCGGTATTCGGATCGTCTTCAACAATCTTGGTAACCGTTTCAATCGCCAGATACGGATTGACCGCAGTGGCGCCATAGCCCAACAGCAGGACAAAGTGCATAATTTCACGCGCTTCGCCAGTTTCAATTACAACCCCGGCCGAAGTCCGCAAACCGCAACGGATCAAGTGGTGATTGACCGCGGCGGAAGCCATCAATGACGGAATCGGAGCCTGCCCGGACGGCAGTTTTTTGTCGCTGAGAACCAGTACGCTTTTCCCTTCACGCACTGCCTGTTCGGCTTCCCGGCAGATATCATCGAGGCCGGCCTTCAAACCGCTGCCGTCGCCACCGGAATAGAATCCCATTTGAATTGTCGCGGACTGGAACGACTTCAGTTGTGACGACCGCATCCGCTCCAGGTCCTCGTTCGTAAGAATCGGGGTTTTCAATTTCAGCAAATTTGCATGATACGGCTTCTCTTCCAGAATATTCCGCTGATTACCAATGAAAGTCATCAAGCTCATTACCAGCTCTTCACGAATCGGGTCAATCGGCGGATTAGTTACCTGAGCGAACAACTGTTTGAAATAGTTGAACAACAGTTGGGGGCGTTCAGACAAGACGGCAAGAGCGGCATCATTACCCATCGAACCAGTCGGTTCGTGCCCGGTCATCGCCATCGGTTTCAGAATCATATTCAAATCTTCACGGGTATAACCGAAAAGTTTTTGCAAGCGCAGAACTTCTTCCGGATCAACTTTGGTCGCAACGACCGAATCAAACAAACCGTGCAGAGAAATTTTGTTTTCATCAACCCAGCGGCGATACGGTTGACGACGCGCCACATAGTTTTTGATCTCGCCATCGAACAGCACCCGCTGCTTCTGCAAGTCAACATAGATCATCTGGCCAGGGCCCAAACGACCGCGGCTGCGAATCTTTTCCGCCGGAATCTCAAGCACTCCGGTTTCGGAAGCCAGAACGATAAAGTCATCTTCAGTAATCGTATAGCGGGCCGGGCGCAGACCGTTCCGGTCCAACAGGGCGCCGATCGAAAGACCATCGGAAAATGCCAGGGCGGCAGGGCCGTCCCACGGCTCCATCAACCCGGCATGGTATTCAAAGAAGCCGCGTAAGTCATGTCCAAGGTGATATGCTTTACCCCAGGCTTGAGGAACCAGCATCATCATGGCATGCGGCAGGGAACGACCGCAGGCGGTAAAGAGTTCGAGCGCGTTGTCCAGGCAGGCAGAGTCACTTTGATTTTCCTGCACGATCGGAATCATTTTCTTGATATCATCGCCGAACAATTCGGATTTGAATGAATTTTCCCGCGCCCGCATTTGATTAACGTTACCGCGCAGAGTATTGATTTCCCCATTGTGCGCCAGGTATCTGAAAGGCTGCGCCAGCGGCCAGGTTGGAAAGGTATTGGTACTGTAACGTTGATGGACGATAGCCAGAGCACTGATGGTTTTCGGATGCGTCAGGTCCTTGAAAAACTCCGGCACCTGAGGAGCCATCAATAACCCCTTATAGACAATGGTCCGACATGAAAGACTGCAAACATAAAAAGCGTCACCGGAATCGGTTTCCGCATTAACCCGCTTGCCGATGACCCGGCGTAAAGTATAAAGGCGGCGTTCAAAAGCCGCTTCATCAATTTCCCCGCGACCGCCGACAAAAAACTGTTTAATGATCGGACATGACGCTCTAGCAACCACGCCCAGCTTGCTTTCATCGACATCAACCGCACGACAGCCAAGTAATTCAAGTTTTTCAGCAGTAACAGATTCAACAATGATCTGTTCACACTTTTCACGCAGCGATTCTTCACGCGGCAGAAAAACCATAGCAACCCCGTAATGACCGGCTTCCGGCAATTCGAAATCGATCCCGGCATCACCGGATTTGAAAAAATCGTCAGGGATTTGGAAAAGAATTCCGGCTCCGTCACCGGTATCCGGGTCACTGCCGGCCGCGCCGCGATGCAGCAAACGCCGCAGTACTTCAATTCCGTCTTCAATAATCTTATGCGTCCGGTTCCCTTTAATATTGGCGACAAAACCAACGCCACACGCATCATGTTCGTTCGCAAAGTCATAGAGACCTTGCTTTCCGGGGTGATATTGCCCCGGTTGCCATGCTTCTTGCATACCAATCACCTTTTTTGTTGTTATAAAATCAAATAAAACTACTTGCTAAATTCTAAATGCCGTTTCACACCACACCACTAGCGACAAAATGGCATAAAACATTTTTGTTATCATAAAACAGATTCCATGCCAGAACTTTTAGCGACGGCATAATTGCCTGGATATCAACAATCTATATTTAAAGAAACTGACAAAAAACAAAAATATTACAAATTTGTATTACATTTTTGTAACAATTACAATTACGTAACAATATTCATCCCTGGAATATAGCAAAACATAGCCATATATTCGAGAACTTATAATATACCACCGTTTCAAGTAAATTGCGACCCGAATATTGCAATAGAGGTCAAGAAAATGAACACTGGTAAGGTATTTTATTGGTAAAAACGTCTGAACAGGACAAACAAAGCTACATGGACTAATTTTAACGATGTGCCAACGATTATTGCGATTTTAAAGCATTCTGAATATGATACTTTCCAACTGTCCAGGTTAATTTCAACCCATTTGATATTAAATGATCAGTTAATTTTATAAAAAATCTCAATAAACTCACCACCAGATACTTAGCACAAAAAAAACATTCAACTATCTAAGCATTTAAAAACAAAACAGGCGGAGCAATTGTCTCAGGACAATCTGAGCAAAGGCAGGGTAAACAGGACGTTTTTAAGCGTATTCTATTCAGAGTTCACATAAAAGAAGAGGACGGGGAAAATAAATATTTACTTTAACCCCGTCCGTCATGTTTGAAAAGAATGACCAGTCCGAAACCTCCGGACAGGCCGGTCAAGACAATTATTTCTTCTTGATAACAGCTAAATGGGGGATGCACCCCTTTGGATTAACATCAATTTTAATGACCCCGGCAGGGAAATCTTTAGTATAAATAACATCATTATAGGATTTACCGCCGGCAAGCCATGATGCTTTTAGTTTTGTCTTCGTCCAACCGTCGAATTTCAGTTTCGGCCGGGCATCAACCAATAAATAGACCGTTACCGGCACATCAACTTTGAAACTGAAGCCGGTGCCTTTTTTTTGAGAGTTTCCACGCGGGACATAAACCGCTTGAAGGCCCTCAAGTTCCTTTGGGACGGCCTTAACTGTATAAGGGGTGGTACGATCAGCCTTGGCCTTAAGACTGGTGACTTTTGCCTTATTTGTCAGATCAGTAATTTTTACCTGCCCGAAAACGGCTCCGGCAAAGCAGCACATAGCGACAGCAACGATAATTTTTGAGATTTTCACGACTTGCTCCTTTTCTGTATTTTTCGGTTATTGCGAAATACACGGTTTTCCCGTAAAGCTATACTATAACGTCTCAACCGTTTTTTCAAGAAAAACCGGATAAAAAAGCCGCATCGAATTTCTGTTTCAGGTTGCATATTGGTGTTTATTGCGGTAAATTACTGAGTTGCAATTTTCAATAAACTATCAAAAAAGGTGCAATTATGGAATACGTGGATAAATCACAGTTGTATCCGCTGCTGTTCAAACCGATATATATGGAGCGGATGTGGGGCGGCACGAAATTAGCGTCACTGCCAGGCCGGGAAGTTCCGGAATCAGATCTGCCGATTGGCGAATCATGGGAACTGGTCGATCGTGAAGGAGAGGAAAGCGTGGTCACCAACGGGCCGCTGGCCGGAGCGACGATTCGTGAATTGATCGAGTATTACGGGAAAGGTCTGGTTGGATCTAATTTTGCCGGCGGCAAGTTTCCACTGCTGGTCAAACTGATAGACGCCGAAAAAAGACTTTCATTGCAGGTGCATCCCGACAAAGAAGCCTGTCGCAGGATCGGCGGCGGAGCGGAACCGAAAACCGAGATGTGGTATATCATCAAAGCCGAACCCGGGGCCAAAATCATGGCGGGCATCAGCGCTTCAGCCACCAAACGCATGATCGTGGAGAACCTGAGTTCCCAAGCCGTTGAGGATCATTTACAGGTATTCCCATCTATACCGGGCGACGCTTATTTTATATCATCCGGTACTTTGCACGCGATTGGCGCGGGAAATCTGTTGCTGGAAGTTCAGCAAAACAGTGACACTACTTACCGGGCCAGCGACTGGGGCCGGGTGGACCAGCATGGCAAACAGCGAGAAATCCATGTGGATAAAGCACTTGAATCAATCAACTTCACTGACCGAACCTCTCCCAGAATTGCCGGAGTTTCCGACAAAGTCGATCGCAACCGCAAATTCGCGGTAGTCAACCGCTGCCCGTTCTTCCAGGTCGATGACCTCAGGCTGGTTGAACCTTGGCGTGACGACACCGGCAGCACCAGCAGTTTTCATTTGATTACGGCAATCAACAACCCCGTTTCAATTCAATGTCTGAGTCAGGAGAGGATAGAACTGCCGCCGGCAACTACCTGTCTGATTCCGGCCGCGGTTGGACCGTATCAAATCAATCCGCTCGAAAAAGGCGAAACATCCGTCGTGCGGACCTCATTATAACAACATTCAAAAATCGGACATATAATTCACATGAAGTTTAAATGTATCAGCGATCTGGGCAAAGCTCTGCCCGAATTTTTCCCGCAGGCCAACGTTAATGACGAATGGACCATTGAAGCCGAAATCTGCCCTCAGAACATGGAAGGCGACTTGACCGTTAATTGCTTTAAACTGGCCCGTGATCTGAAATCGTCACCGGATAAAATATCCGATGCGGCGACGGAATATCTGCAAAATCACGAAGATGTGGCTTCAGCTGAAAAGATCAAGGCTTTCGTCAATATAACTTTAACCCCGGCCGCCGTAATGCGCGACACCGCCGCAATCATCGGCGATCTTGACAATGCAGTAAAACTGCCGGAAAACGAATGCCGTCGCATCCTGATCGAATATTCCGCGCCGAATACCAATAAACCTCAGCACCTCGGACATGTCAGGAACAATACGTTGGGCATGAGTCTGGCGGCACTGCTGCGCCGGGTCGGGCATGACATCATCGAAATCAACCTGGTCAATGACCGGGGCATCCATATTTGTAAATCCATGCTGGCGTACCAGCGTTTCGGCAACGGCGTCACGCCTGAATCAACCGGGATAAAAGGCGATCATCTGGTCGGGGACTTTTATGTAAAATACAATGACGCGCTGAAAGAACAACTCGATGAGCTGCGAAAAGCCAAGCCGGAACTCGCGGATAAATCAGATGAGGATCTGTTCCTTGAAACTGAAATCGGCCAGGCGACTCAGAAAATGCTGCAGGATTGGGAAGCCGGCGAGCCGGAAGTTCGCCAACTCTGGCAGACCATGAACTCATGGGTTTTTGCCGGCTTCGCTCAAACCTACGATACAATGGGCATCAAATTCAATCACACATATCTGGAAAGCGAAACCTATTTGCTGGGCAAGGACCTGATCGCCGCAGGGCTCGAAAAAGGCGTATTTACCCGACGCGATGACGGCGCGGTAATTGCCGATCTGGGCAAGATGGGACCCAAAGTGGTTCTGCGGTCCGACGGAACCAGTGTTTACATCACTCAGGACATCGGCACCACCCTCAAAAAATACGAGGACTATAAACCGCAGGAACAAGTCTGGGTCGTCGGCGACGAACAGATCCTGCACTTCAAGATGCTGTTCGCGATCATCAAGAAAATGGGATACGACTGGGCCGATGACTTATATCATATGGCTTACGGCATGGTCAATCTGCCGACCGGAAAAATGAAGAGTCGCGAAGGCACCGTCGTCGACGCCGACGACCTTTTTGCCGAAATGACCGAACTGGCCAAACAGGCAACGCTCGAGCGTGATCCGTCCCTGACCGGAGAAGAACTGGAAGAACGGGCGGCCATCATCGGCATGGGGGCGCTGAAATTCATGTTGTTGAAGTTCAACCCGAAAACCACCATGATGTTCGACCCGCAAGCCTCAGTAAAATTTGTGGGCGATACCGGACCATACGTACAATATGCCTGCGCCCGAATCAACTCCATCATGCGCAAGGCCGCCGACAAGGGATTGACGCCGGGGGTTGACGTTGACTGGTCCTTGCTGACTGCGCCATCAGAAAAGGCGCTGGCAATTCAGGCTTCATATTATCCGGCGACACTCCAGGCTGCGGCGGCCAAAAAAGATTGTTCGACTCTGGTTACGTTCCTGCTGGACCTGGCCAAAGCATTCAACCGTTTTTACGGAGAATGTTCAGTTCTCGACGCCGATAACGAGGCCCAGTCAAAAGCAAGACTGGCTCTTTGCCTGAATGTTCGCGACGTACTGGCCGACGGCCTGGGCGCCCTGACGATAAAAGTTCCTGAAGCAATGTAACGATATAACACGGATAAGGATATTGACCATGTTTAAATACTCGGTAAATACGAATTCGATCAGAAACAAGTTTTCGATCCGGGAAATTGTCGAACTCTGCAAAGCAGCCGGAGCCGATGGCATCGAATGGGGCCTCGGCCCACTTGAAGAAGCTCCGGCACAAGCGAAAGAAATGCAACAAATGACCGAGGATGCCGGACTGGAAGTTATGGGGTATCTGAATGCCGGCCAACTCTGGAAAGAAGATCTGATGCGGCAATGGAGCGAAGCCGTCACAGGGCGCGGCGGAAAAACTTTGCGCGTGGCCCATCCCTGGTTCGGCTATAATTTCGACGAAACCATGCATCAGCCCGATACCTACATGCAGTTGGTTGAAAAGACCCGAAACGGACTTGAAATGCTGGTCGGTCTTTCTAATGAATACGGCATTAAATATGTTCTGGAAATGCATGGTGGCAGCGTCGCAGCTTCCCCCTGGGCAATATATGAGTTAATGCGCGGCCTGGACCCGAATTGCGTCGGAGCTATCTATGACGCGGCCAATACTGTTCTTGAAGGTTTTGTCCGGCCCCGCGGTGCCTGCGAATTGATTGGCGAACATCTGGCGTACGTCCATGCCAAGAATCTAAAATATGAAATGAATGCGGTCTATCCGGAAGTGGGCCAACCGGCCCGGGTACAGTGGAAATACCAGAGGACCTTTATCGATCAGGGTCTGGTTGACTGGGTCGAGGTATTCTTTGCGCTGAAATGCGTCAACTGGAGCGGCTGGATTTCCATAGAAGAGTTTGTTACAACCGACTATCTGCGTGAAATAAGGGAGGAGATTGCCTTCCTGAAAACCTGCGCAGAAGCGGCCCCGGCTGAATCTTGCGCTCCTTTCACTAAGTTTAATGATTAATCAGGAGTTTATATGAATTTCCCGAAATTGGCGTCAACCGCCCTGATTCTGGTAGATGTGCAGGAAAAACTGATTGGAGCAATGGCCGAAGGGCCGGCGATCTGCGAACGCATGAAAATTATGCTGCAAGCGGCCGGGTTGCTCAAGCTGGATGTGATCGTGACCGAACAATATCCCCGTGGCTTGGGTAATACGGTTACGGAACTATCTGAACTTTACCCCGAAAAAACGCCGGTTATTGAGAAAACCACATTCTCCTGCCTGGGAGAACCGGAATTCAACAAAGCAATTCAGCGAAAGCCTTACAAGACATTAGTTTTAATGGGCATCGAGGGGCATGTATGCGTCTTGCAAACCGCGTTGGATGCCTTGAACAAAGGCTTTGAAGTAATAATCCTGGCGGATACGGTCAGTTCGCGCCGAACAGAAAACTGTAAACTGGCACTGGCGCAACTGCAAGAGGCCGGAGCCGCGGCTCTGCCGACTGAATCAATATTATTCATGCTGATGCGGGACGCCAAACATCCGGCTTTCCGGGAAATCTCAAAACTTATCCGGTAATCAGGCCGGACTTTCCACGGTTTCAGCTTCTGCGGCGGCAACAGCCTCTTGTTCCTGCTGCTTCTTTTCCCGGGCGAGGCGTCTGCGCTCACGGTCTTTGTCCCGCCAGGCAATCATCATGGCGGAAATCAAAGCGAAAAGAATCATCAATTGGTAGAAATTGCTGGTCTGTTTTAGAACCCATTCAAGTACGGATTCTATATAAACCCCGGTTAACGCCCCGGCCATAGCTATAGCCGCATATTGCAGCGTCTCTCCCCGGTATCTGATGATATTTAATAAGTTCCTGCCGTAGAACGAAATCAGCCACCACAAAAAGATAAAAAGATTGAACCAGCCGGTTTCAGCCGCAATCAGCAAATATACCGTTTCAACTATTCCCTCTTTGTAAAAATACTTTGTCCGGTCAATATGCAATGCGTATTCATACGGGGGATTGACTTTTAGACCAAAATTGTTCAGCCCGACTCCAAGTGGACCGGAATTTGCCATATTAACCGCAGCCAGCGCCAAATCTTTTCTGGACTGCAGAGACTGCGGCGGTGCTCTGGAAAATCTTTGAATAAGCGTCTTCATCGCAAATCCCACTACGATCACGCCAAATACCGCCAGCAGCAGGGTCAAAACAATCTTTTTAGTCGTAAACTCCGACAGGAATGACAACATAAAGATAACAAAAAGACAGATAATGTAGCAAAGCAACCCCGCCCTGGATAACGTGAACATGACACAAAGCGAACCGATCCCGAAAATTCCCAGAATAAAAACATCCTCAACCTGGTTGTTTCGCCGGTTCATAAGTTTTGAAAAGATCAACCCGTTAAACATTATCATATACATGACCAGAGAATTCTGATGCGGCAGCGGACCATAGCACTGGTATATCCCCCAGGCATATTTCTGCATAAATGTATAGCCGAAAATGTAGATAATAACAATGGGAATTACCCTGACAAAATACTCTATATTGCTTTCATCCTGAAACCAGTTAACCATTATCCAATAGCATAAATACATCCGGATCATCTTGGTTATCTCGAATCCGCTGTACAACAAATTGTCCGACTGCGAGAATGACAAAAGGGAAATAGCGAAATAAATCGCATATAGTAAAGTGCCAGGAGGCAATACCGTCAACTTCTTATAACGGTGGCGATTAAACGCAACCACAAAAAAGAGGACAAGCAGCATCAGATCGACAATCGACACTTCATATCCGCGTGAAGACCCGCGATATTCCTCCTGAGAAAAGAAATTGATCGTCTCCTGATTACGGCAGGTAAAAAATACCATGATCGCCATAATCAGGCGTTCAAATGACTTACTGAAGAAAGCAAAAATACATGACACCGGAACGGCGATACAGAGCATTGAGAAAAAGATTATATATTTATATTCGCTCATCCGTTACAATGGATTTCATATATGCAATTAATTGTCATTATTATTATTGTTGCTGTATACCGCGACATTACCAAACGGACCGGCCAGCAGGTTGATTGCCTGCAAGGTCGGCATCAACATGCCAATAACCCGGTTGTAAGCGGCAAAACCATGTCTCGGGACATAAACAATATCGTTCGGTGAAAGCGGGAAGTCTTCAGCCATACCCTCAGCCATCTTCTGGACGTCACACTTGTAAATACGCGGAGTCTTCAAACCATCACGCACCACAACGACCATATCTGAAGAAGTCGGCTTGCGTCCCTGAGCGAAACCAAGAGCCTGCAACAAAGAGTAGTTTTCCTTGTAACCCTGGAAGCCCGGAGAGTTGACCTCACCAAGAACTGTAACACCCTTGTTCATGGAGGATGGCACAAAGATATAATCCCCATTCCGAAGTGGAACGTTGTGAAGGTGGTTCCCTTCCCTGATTGCTTTGACAAAGTCGACCGGAAGAATTTTTCCTCTACGGGAAATAAATGAGTGCTTCAAATCTGCCAGTTCAACAGTATTTCCGTAATATTCACCGATTGAAAAGCCCTGAGCCATAGCCACCGCCTCAGTCAACCGGGTGCCGTCACGAATCATATAACGCCCCGGCACACCAATTTTTCCGACGATAGTGAAAGTTGAACTGCTGACCGTTACCGGGACCAGAATAACTTTGGGGTAACGGATGTATTTACCAAGTTTCTTTTCAATGTCCTGAATCGCCTGCTGAATCGTCTTCCCGGAAACTTTAACCGCTCCGACCAGGCCAATGGTGATATAGCCGTCAGGAGTAACCATCAAACCGGTAATATTCAGATCTTCATTATCATATACTTTCAAGTCAAACTTGTCTCCAGGGGCAATATGATATGTTTCGGGCGGCAGATGGTGCAGCTTCTCGAGCTCCTCATTAATCTCTTTTTCAGTCTTCGCCCGGGTTTTTATCTCCTGCACCGCCGGCAGACTGGTCGCCCGGCTTTTGCTGATGAAATTCGGAACCGACATATCCTTGCGGCCGCAACCGCAAATAAATAATAAAACCGCGGCAACCGCCACTGTTTGCAATAATGTCTTCTTTTTACAGTTGATCATAATATTTCAAATCCACATTGTTCAGTACGCCGCAAATATTACGGCATCGTTCTTCCCGCAGGAAATTGACCCAGGAGAGCAACCTGAATTTATTGGAGCGCCTGAAACTGGCGACAATCAGGTTAATATCCGCCTCGGAACACAAGGTCCCGAAGAGCTGCTCGTTAATATCAAAACGCATGGTTTCCCAGAAAATATAATCAAAACGCCCTTTGGTGGCATTCAGGAATTTTCTCATCATCTGCTTTTTCAACGGAATTCTGAAAGTCGATTCATCCAGAATAAAATACATCCGGTCCGGGAAATTTTCAGGTAAGGTGATATCCAAACGGTCATCCATATAGACAACGGAGTTAACGGCAGCACGGTTTATACGCCGAGCCTCTTTCTGGTCTTCCGGCAATCCCTCGATCGTTTTAATATATAAAACATTCTTTCCCAGAATATCCAGTAAATTAACAAACTCCTCGATAATAAATGTTTTACCGGTTCCCTCCGAGACGCTGCTGACCGTGATCAGCGGCGCGTCAACCGGTTCCGCCAGATCCGTCAATTTCTTAAACACCACTTGAAACGCGCTGAAATACTGATGACCTACATCCTTTTCATCGTCACGCTGTGGCAACATCCCGAGTGGGTTCAGTTTAAGAATAAATTTCAGGTCAAAAATAGATTTTACATTGAAATCAGCGAGTTCCAGCATCAGGACCACCCCGAAAGCGATTGCAAAACCTAAAATGATACTGCCCAGGAGCAGAAGTTTCTTCTTCTGCCTTACCGGATGCGCGGCGGGTTCCGCTTTTTCATAAATTACAATATCGCTGATGCTTGCGTGCAGTGCCAGATTCAAAACCGACATCACTTTACTGATCCGGGCGATCAACTCACGCTTCATGTCAAGCTGACGTTTTTTATTAACATAAGAACTTTCCGCCAGGAACAGTTCATTCAAATCTTTTTTGACTTTCTTGATCTCTTCTTTTATTTGTTTAATATTAGTCTCAAGCGCATCAATCTCAGATGCATTCTTTAAAATTTCTTTATTCAAGTCACTCCGGACGATATTGCTGGCATAAGTGATTTTCTCGGGTGTTTTTTCTTTTCCCTTCTCTTTTTCGACCTTATCCAGAACATAATCAAGTTCGGCTTTATATGACCGCACCTTGGGATTGTCCTCAGTATATCTTTGCCGTAAATTGTTCAAATTAAGACGCATTCCTTCAATCCGCTGATCATCGGTACCGGCAATAACATATTCTTTCGGAACCTTCTCCGGCATTCCCTCAACAACTTTTTTCAGGTTCTTCTGTTTCACTCTCATTCCCTGCAAATTCATCTCAGCCCGGGAAAGTTCCAGTTCATAATAACTCAATTGTTTGAAACGGGAGTTTGTTTCTGACTCGACATTGATGACATCACGCTCTTTCATCATCCGGGTAAGGTCTTTTTCCAGCTTTTCAATATCAGCCAGAGCTTCATCATGCTGTTCCCGGTATTTCCGGTATATCTCATCCGCGGTTTTATTCTGCATCGCGACGTAATTTTTCAAGAAGACTTCAGCTAAAGTATTCGCCATCTTGACCGCGACTTTTTTGTCCGTATTATACGCGATCAAGTTTATCATATTGTTGTTATCACGTTCTTTGACCACTTCCGTCTCACTGTAAAACTGATTGATCCCCATACCCTTATCTTTCAGTTTCGCAATGACTTCCTTTACATTTTCACGGGAGCGGATCATATCCATGACTGCAGTCATATTCAAAGGTTTGTAAAGATTGGGCAGGTCCTCGGAGAGTTTTTCAATGTTGGTGTGCCTGAACAAAATACATTTAGCCGGCCAGACTTTGGGAACTCCGTAGCGCAAGTAAACCGTGCAAGCAAGGAAAGTAAGAATAGGAATGATCATCAGAAAGACGAGGCGGCGCTTAAGGGTAATGAACAGAACCTTTAAATCAACTTTAAAAAGGTCAAGATCAACTCCACCTATGAAAGTATCTTTGTCTTCATCGTGCATTAACTAGCCTCGCTAATATGTTATAGCCGCAAAAGGTCTCTCAGTTAAACCGGTTCCACAGCTTGATAAACTTAGTTCTTTGATCATTTTCACTCGAATTCACACCTACACCTAATACCGCAGTAGTATACACTGTTTTTGCAGTTTTAGCAAATAATATTAGTGGCATTGAGCTAAAAAGTCTGTATCTTGGATGTTTCAAGCAATATTTTGTAGTCAAACCATACATTCCTACTTCAAGAATGTTGAGCACAAGGTTCTTCAAAGTGCCCATCAAACCAACATTCTCAGGTCCTCCGCAAGATCGCTCGAGCTCGCCATAGACAACCTCCGGAGCATCGGAAGGACATTTCAACCAAAACCATAATATGCGTAAATTGAATTTTTCAAAATCATGAATGACATCGTCCAGCAAAGCCTGTAACTGGGGCAAATTCAGTTCAGTCTCCCGAGGCTGCAGCTTGTATTCGACCGATTCGCGATATTTTTCATAGAAACTGTCGATCAGGTTGTCTTTACTGCGGTAATGTTCCAGTTTTTTTAACCTCTCCACATAACTCCAGTGATAGTCTCCGGCCGCAATCAGACAGACATCGCCACAGGCATTGCGCGCTTTGTATATATTGCGACGGATAAATTCCAGTGACTCAGGAGTACCTTCATTGTTTTTCAGTTTATCCTGGCAGAATATCAGACCGGCCCCGCGATTCAACATCAACCTCACACCTTCGATAGCCGGCATGAGTCTAATGTCATAATCAGGAAGTAAATCAAGCACCCGGGAGTCCCCCCAAATAACTTTATGTCCATGTTTGAGCTCCTGCCACATCATGTTATATTCCATACGTGACAGTTCACGACGATTTTTAGGAGGGCTGAAATCGACGTCAATCCCAATCCCTTCGGTAAGTTGACGCGACAAATCAGCCAACCAGGCTTTTAATCTGCGTTTTTGTAAAAATGAAATATTATCGGTAATGACAAAAAAATCATAATCGTTGTGGAGTCCCTCACTCCCGTCTTTGTCCAGGGCTACACCACCCTCTCCTCTTCCGTAGCCGCCTCCAAGAATCACCGCTGAAATACCAAATCGCGAAGTTTCAGGCGCTATCAGCGCCGCAATCTGCTGCATATGTTCCTCGATAACCTTTTCAAATGCCGGGGAACCCGATAGGCTGTATCTCAAGGTGATGCTCCTTCGTCCTGTTCGGTGGAATCAGATTTCTCAAACACCAGCGCAGTCTGTACAAAAATCCGCTGTACCAGTGATTTAACAATTATTTTCAAGTTAAGCCACGGGGTCTCGTGGTGACAATAAAACAACTCATGAATAACATGTTCAAAATCATGAAAATCACCATGTCCAAGCATTTCACTGTATGAAAAAACCGCCGGTCTGTACCATGGTAGCTCCAGTAATGTATTTTGCAGTGATTCATCTTCCGGACATGGTGAATTACCAATTAAATGCAGTTTCCCAATTATGACTTTTCCCAGCAGCGGAACTTTATCCAGACTGAATTTAAAAAACAGCCGTTGCCGCATGCCATTTCTGGCTATACTGAAATACGGCAGGACAATCACCTGTTTCAAGCGATCGCTGTAGCAACTGCGATAATGCTTTTTCACTCCGCACAAAAAACGACCGGCCCAATAAAAAGGCAGCATCAGCAAATATAAACACAGCGCAAAAATACGGCAACGCATCAATTTCACCCCGTTCGATAAAAAGTCGGTATTGACTTCAGAAAGCAGGAAATCATCCACCAATTCCACTGAATCTCCGGTCAGTGGATTGATTACTTTGTTCTTATGGACAATTTTATTCCTGAATTCCAGGTGCTCCCCCAAATACGAGTATTCATATATTATGGAATTTTCAACGGTCGTACCACTGCAGATCATCACGTTGCTTCCGATGATCGCTCCGGGGCCAACTGAACTGAAATCCTCCAGCTGGATGTTATCACCAAGCATCGTCGGTTTTTTTATCATGCAATGCCGGTCTATCGAAACATTGTGCCCGATAAAGAAACCTTCTTCATTGTTGTAGCAAGGCAGAATATAATTAGTTGCGGTCTCATATAACAGAATCATATTAATGTGGTAGTATTTTTTTATCGAATCAATCTTAACCAAATCGACCCGGCCGGTCTTATATTGTTCGAGTTCAAGATCCGCAATTTTCTTATCCATATCGGCGGCTTGAATGTACCTCAACCCGCCATCATTTTCGCCCACCATCTGCCAACTGGTGGCTCGCCGGATTGTACTTTCATAATTTACTTCCTTGTCATATCGCAGGAACACGTAATCGCTGATGATCATTAAACTGGATTCGCCGATAAAATTACGATTTTTTGAGATAATGTCATCAAGGTCATCACAGCTTCGAGTAAAACCATAACTTATATCAATATCCCACTTCTCCCCCCCCATGAAATAGCGGTCAATACTAACATCCGGTTCCTCCATGATCAGTCGAACATGACGCACTCCAAGCAAAGAGCAGAAATCAATGTAAAATTCCAGCAGCGGTTTATTAGCTATTTTCAACATGTAAGGATGAGTCTGCGGAAAATACTCCCTGACCCAATCCGCTGATGCGGCGCTGCAGTTAATTAAACATTTCATAATTATATCCGGTTCCTATGCTCTCACGCCTGAAGATTCTCGCTTATTTCTTTAATTCAAAAATATCTTATACTAAGAATATAACAGACTAATAATCAGTTGTCAAAAACGATAACTGTTAGTTTTCGCTCATTTCTAATTTTTTTTTGCTTTTTAGTATTCAGACAGCAAGTTTTATTTATTATCGTAATGCATTTCTGTATACAAAAACAAAACTTGTCAATAGTCAGCTTGACATATCCATCTTCAGCATTTAAAATATTCTAAGGGAAATTGACAAAGAATACTCTCCATTTAAGAAAGGACAACGATATGGCACTCTTAATTATTCCAGCAGTTATAATTGTATTTCTCGTACTCATGTCAATCCGGATTGCTCAGGAATTTGAACGTGGTGTAATCTTTCGTCTCGGACGTTTAAATGGAGTCAAAGGTCCGGGACTATTTTTCATAATTCCTATTGTCGATCGGGTTATCAAAGTTGATTTGCGGACAATAACCCTGGATGTTCCTCCCCAAGACATCATAACCCGGGACAACGTTCCGATAAAAGTCAATGCAGTGGTTTATTTCGCGGTTACCAATCCAATTGACGCAGTTATCAAAGTAGTCAATTATTTTCAGGCGACATCCCAGATAGCTCAAACCACCCTGCGTAATATCCTTGGCAAATCAGAACTGGACGAACTCCTTGGACAACGGGAAAAGATCAGTCACGAACTGCAGCAAGTTATTGACGAACAAACCGATCCATGGGGGATCAAAGTAAGCGTTGTCGAAGTTAAAGACGTCGAACTACCAGTAAATATGCAGCGGGCGATGGCTAAACAAGCTGAAGCCGAACGCGAAAGACGCGCTAAGATAATCCACTCTGAAGGTGAACTTCAATCATCCGACAAACTTGCTCAGGCGGCAGAAATCCTCGGAACACACAATGGAGCTCTCCAGCTTCGCTACATGCAAACCCTGACTGAAGTAGCCGCGGAAAAGAACTCGACCCTGATTTTCCCTATACCAATCGAATTCTTAAACATTTTGCAAAGTAAGCTTGCTCCCGGAAAAGCAGTCAAAGAAACAGAATCAGAGAAAAAAGCTGAATAAACAAATTCAACTCTGTAATTTACGGAAGCAGTAGATCACGGTTCCGGCGGGGCTGAGGCCGCGGCTTAATTGTTTTTTGTTGATTCGAGCGGGATTGTCGAATTTGCCGCCCATTTCACGGATGAA
Organism: Victivallales bacterium; assembly: GCA_963678305.2. Taxonomy (GTDB): domain Bacteria; phylum Verrucomicrobiota; class Lentisphaeria; order Victivallales; family Victivallaceae. The sequence goes on along the minus strand of CAXXVV010000005.1, from coordinate 285,557 downwards.
TAATTTTGAACCGAGAATCGCTCCGTCGCTGAAGTGGCGGGTGCGTCGCAGAAAACGGATCGGCATCGATTCTTTGCGTCTGGCTCGTTCCTGCGCCTCAAATATCTCTTCACTCGTGGCTCCGCTTTCCGCCGCGACGATTCGCGCCAGTTCACTGCGAAAATAGTTGAATAGGTCGTTGTCGGTCCATTCCGAGGTGTCGCGATGCCAGATGTTTTGTTTGAGGTGTTTGACGAAATTGGCATGAAAAAGGTGTTTGCCGGTGCCGTTGTAGCGGCCCCAGGTCGTGAAATGGTAGTCGGCCGGATCGGGGGTCAGGCCGGCGCGGACGGGGTTTAATTCTACATATAAAACGCACGCTTCAAGGGAGTTGCGACTGTCGAGGATGACGCTTTTGAATTTGTTGGCCCAGAGTTTGCCGATGCGGTCGCGGGACTGGTTGTAGACGACGGTGAAACGTTGTTGGAAGGCGCGCATAAAGTAGCTGATGTCGATCATTTTCAGGCCGGTTTCGCGGCATATTTCCAAGTCGGCCGGGTTGATTTTCGGCATTTGTTTCGGCGCGTAGGTGAATTTATCCAACATACTGCTATAGTAGGAGTTGTGTCGTTTGGCAATCTCCTCGATCGACGGCAATTCGTCCGGCCCGGGAGCGTAAACGACCAGATGAAAGTGGTTGCCCATCCAGGCGGCTGAGATGACCTCGATCAGAAAATATTCGCAAAGGTTTTGCAGCAGTCGGAAGCCGTACTCCATGTCGACCTGGTTGAACGGTTTTTCGCCTTTGCAGCCTGAGGCCCGGTTCATCAGGTGGTAGTAGCAGCCTTCGCCTGTAACTTTCATGCGCGTTCCGCGGCCTGACATGATTTTTTCCTCCGTTGGTTGACGAGTTTACAGTTAATATAGTGGGTGGAGACGGGTTTGTCAAATTTAAGCATAACTTGATTTTTAAAATAGTCACAAACAAATAGTTACTAACAACTTAAAATTATATAACAATTACTGGATTATTTTTTATCTTGACAAAAGTTTCAAATAACTTTTTGCCATTGCGCCAACAGGCAATTTGCCAGAGCAATTGTTTGCCTCGATTACTCTGTGTACAATGAAAATATAACCCTGATAATTTGTTCTTGGATGCTGGATATATAGAATAATTCAACATCTCCCCAGCTTCAGTCAGCGCCTGCTTCGACATCTGCTTGATCTTGTCGCTGCAATCAAATTTAACCGGTATTTTTTTTTCGGATATGTTATTTTTGACAATTGCTCCGGTCAATTTGGTAATCATTGCTTCAACGGCCTGTTCTTCCGTCAAAGTTTCGCCACCAAAATTAACATTTACGATCTGCCCTTGTGGCGGATCACCTGCCGGTACGCAAAGACAACCGGAAAGAAAAAATATGCTTGACAGTAAAGAAGAAATATGCAGAAATCTCATTGCACATGACCAAGTTTTTTAAGATTATCCAAATACTCTTTTTCAAGAATATCAGACATGGTCCGCCATGGGAAACGGTCTTTAACTAATTCCCGACCATTCTCTCCAAGCCTTTTCGCCAAATCCGGGTCAGCCATCAATTTGTCGATGGACTCGATCACCTCTTCGGTATTTTCCGCCTCCGCTAAGTATCCAGTTTCACCAGGAAGAATAACCTCCGGAGCACCATCCAATTCAAAACTGATTGCCGGCTTGCCACATGCCAGAGCCTGGACCAGAGAACGCGGCAAACCTTCACGCAATGATAAGTGCATCAAAATATCCATCTGAGCTATGTAGCGGCAGACTTGATCAGGAGGAACCAGTCCTGAAAAAGAAAATTTATCCATCAGCCCACGTTTTGCAAGGTCTTTGTCAATATCATCGCGCATTGACCCATCGCCGACGATTAAAAAATGTGCATCCGGATATTTTTCGGCAATCGCCGCAGCTGCCGGAATAAAGTATTCATAACCTTTGAGCGGAAAGAGTCGGGCAACCGCACCAATGACTCTAGCGTTGTCAGGAATCCCCAATGACTTACGCAATTCTGGTTCCCGCTTCGCACTCATGAATAAATCAATATCCATCCCGCTGTATACTACTTTGTACTTTTCAGGAGGAGCAATTTTCGCTTCGATACATTGGTCTATCATAGCCTGAGCCACCGCATAAATTTTGTGACAACGTTTCGCGGCCCAGCGCTCCGATGCCTTATACAATGAATTACGCCAGCCGTTTTCATAGGGATGGAATGCCTGCCCGTGAACGGTATGGCAGACAAAAGGGACTTTGGCGCTCCATGCCGCAGCACGCCCGAGAACCCCGGCCTTTGAACTATGGGTATGAACCACATCAAATTTACGTTCTTTGAAGAAATCTTTCATAAATTTCCAGGCTTTGTAATCACCTACCGGACTTAATTCCCGGCACAGGGTGGGCACTTCGACAATCTCGAAATCAGGGAAGTCACTGTTTTTTAAAAGCTCACCTTCCGGTCCTGGTGAAGGTCCGGTCAATAACGTTACACTGTGACCTTTTTCGATGTGTCCGACAATCGTAAAAAGGGTGTTCTCCTGGGCTCCGCCGACAATCATTCTGGTGATTACGTGACAAATGTTCATAAATCTCTACCTGATTTCATATTCATCAATTAGCATCGGAGTCCCGCGGCAAAGCTCGCAATGACGCTTCAAGGCTCCATCAGATATATCAAACCCCCAACATCCGCTGTCTTGAATCGCGGACAAGGAAGCTTTGACCTTGTTGTATAATACTTGGTACTCGACACTTTTACAATTCTTTTTCGCAACAATTTTCACGCCATTACAAAGATTTTCTTCACGAGACTCAAGGACGATCCCCCCGAACTGTCTAAATTTATCCAAACTACGGCTTAATGTGGAATGCGGGAAAACTTTATCCGGCGGCAACACCGACATCACCTTAATCATCGAAATCATAGGCTCAAACCCCCTTGCAGTTTCAGAGTTCGAAGCACTAAATGCTACTGTATCAAGTTTTGATATACCTTTTTCTCTTAAAATAGAACTCACGGCATTGGCGGTATCATATGAGGGCACATCCAGCAAAACCGCCCGGTCAATCGCCGGGGAGCATATCAGCAGTGCCGGAGTTGAAGCAGAACCGCCATAAAACACCGTAACAGTATCAGGCAGTGTAAAAATCCGAATATGCCAGAATAAAATAACCGCGGCAGTCAGACCGAGTCCACCGCAGAACCAGCGTTTACTACGCGCGCCGGCCAGCATCAACAAACCGGCATAGAAGAAAAACAACGACCAGCCAGGCGGTCGCGGGCAAGAGAACAAACCAGCAGCGGCCTGAAAAAATTCGCCGACTCCGGTCATCATGCTGAACATGGAACTTATTAACCAGCCGAAAAGATTCCCGAAAATAGTTCCCGACAATAAGGTCATGGGGAATATCAATAAATACAAAACACAAACCAAAGGTGTAATCAACAAGTTAGCGCCGACCGCGGCAGGCACAAACAAGCCTTGAGAATAGAGGCAGATAGCACAACCGGCCAGCCAGGCGGCAAAACAGCCGCTGCCGGCTTTGACCAACGCTCTTTTGCCCCGATAATCAAGGCTAAAGATAAATTTACGTTTTTCCGGAGGAATCCAGCGCTGTTGTTCGCCGATATGCCCTGCCCCGCGGCTTATCCGGCGTCCCGCCGCCAGCAAAAAGCCGGTCACGACAAATGAAAATTGAAATCCCATGCTCTCAAGATACAATGGATTATAGATCAACAATAATATTGCGGCTAAAAACACCACGTTCAAAATCGGGGTTCGCAAACTGAACGCCCGGAATATAGACCATATCGCAATCATCAGCAAGGCTCGGATAGCCGGAGGCTGAGCTCCAGTCATTAAGACGTAGACCAGCAATATCGCCGGAGCGATAAGGTATCTGGCCCTGAACGGCAATGGACGCAGAATAAACCACAGCAATAACGCCAAAATACCAACATGCATCCCGCTTACCGTAAAAAGATGAACCGTCCCGCTACGGATAAAGGCCTGACGCGTCTGCTGATCCAGGCCCTGTCGGCATCCGAAGCACAAAGCTGCCAGCATCGCCCGGTCGGCATCGTTTTTTAAAGGCGCCGCGGCTATCGACAACAAGCTGGACCTAACCAGCAGCAGTTGACTGAACCAACCGGAATTATACCCGGAAACCACAACTGAATCGGCCCGCAATAAAGCAGCTTGTCCGCGTATCCTCATATAATTACGCAAATTAAAACCCGGCAACGCCTTAACTGTCGGCTCCGATTCTCCGCTGAGTACGTGGGATGTAATATGAGTCATTGCTTGCGGCAATTCAAAACGCCCGGAAATCTCGAGAATATCACCGTATTTGACGGCGGCTGAATCCGACGGCAGACGCAGCGCAACACAGGTGGTGTATTCAGGAATCCGGCGAATTCCGTCGTTCAAGGTGTACGACATAAGCCTGGCCCGGATCAAGCCGGGATTCGGGAGCCACTTTATCCCGGGTCCGCAGCAAGCAGCTTCGACCACTTCAATTCTGGCACGGGCTCCGGCTGCAGGACCGCAAAGTCCGGCAATTTCCGTTTTAACGGCCTGATTGTCAACCCGTTTTACGGCCATAATACCGATTATAATAAACAATACCAGATAACCCGTTTTGCGTCCGCCGAAAAGAAAATTACCACAAACCGGCAATACCGGAAGCAAATAGATACCTAAAGCCGATTTACAGCTTAGAATCCCGGCAAGAAGTCCAATCAGAAGCAGCGCCGCAGGGTGCAGTTTCGCGCGATGACGAAGCTGCCTGATAAGCTTATTGATATATTGCGGCATGCAACGGGCCGGCAATTCAAGGATAATAAGTCCGGCGCACCCGGTACACGGCAATCGGTTGACACGGAGGCGGCGTCATTATCACCTCGATCAGATGATGTTTGCCGACTTTCCAGGTAAAAGAGTATTCCGTTCCATCAAAGTTAGTATCAATGACCGGATTTTTCTGATTCACAATATCCGCTTCGTCATCGGTCAGGTCCCCCATTTTCTCAAGCGCATATTTTCTGGCCATTACCACATACGTGTGAGGATTTTCAGATTCCCTGATACTTCGTCTAATATGGCAGATTTCTCTGGATGCCAGCAAATAACCGGCATCCGGACCGGACTGACAGCCGGTGATAACAGACGTTCCGCATAAAATCAATGCGTAAATTCCCAATTTTCTCATACTCCTTCTCCTTATTTTCCAAGCTGGACTAAAGTATAGCAGATACTACGTTAAATCAACATGAAGCGAAAAATTATTAATTATAGTAAATGCCGCTAATAACTTATTTTTTATCAAAATCCAGATGCAGATCTTTGGGGTATCCCTTACTCAGTAAACCAGCTCTGTTTTTTGAAAACTTTATCCGGGTACGCCAGCCCGGACCATACAGGTCAATACCGGTAACCAGCCATATTTTATCAACTTCGGCAAATGAAAACACTTCCATAGCACGATAAAACTTAGTATCTTTTTTCACCGGGGTTTTGTACCATTCGCATTTCAGCGGAAAACGGTATCTGACATTGATCCAGACTTTTACCATTTCTTTTTTGTCCGGTGATTCCAGCAGGAAAACCCGGCATTCGGACAGATTAATTGTATCACGGGGCAGTTCTTTTATCATTTTCCAATAAATGAACGACATGGTCAAGTCGCCGGGATTGATCCCGAAATGCGCCATCATATTGTCTTTCTTTTTTGACGCATCATTGAGTGCTTTTATATATGGTTCCGCTCCGGCTTTGAAAGATTGCGTCAGCAAATACCCCTGAATGCCATCTATAACCGCCTGAGCCGTCATGCGCTTGGGAGTGAACAAGATAGCAAGACGGAGCGTGGCTTCAATCGTAGATTGACCTGAGCGCCGATGCTGCACCTGTCCGGACAAAATGCTCCAGGTGCCGGAACTGCGCGGAATCCTGATTCCGGCTAAGAATTTTTCACTGCTCTCCAGAAAATCCGCTCTGGCGGCAAAACCGGCCGCCAGCAACGCCATCACCATGTATCTATGCAATATTTTCAATTTGAACTCACTTTGTCAGGGTTATTTTCAATGCCTTGCCTATATCATCAACGAATTTGAATTCAAGTTTATTGCGGACATTGTCCGGAATATCCTCCAAATCCTTGCGATTTTCCTCCGGCATGACAATTGTTTTCACCCCGGATCTCAAGGCCGCTATGACCTTTTCCTTGATTCCGCCAACCGCGGTAACTTTACCACGCAGGGTAATTTCCCCGGTCATCGACAATGCACTGACCGATGGCTTGTTAGTCAACAGCGACACCAGTGCGGTCGTGATAGTGACCCCGGCCGATGGTCCGTCTTTCGGGGTTGCTCCATCCGGAACATGAACATGAAAATCGTGGTCGGTAAATACCTTGCTGTCAATTTTCAGTTTTTTCGCGTTAGCCCGGATATAACTGAACGCCGCCTCAGCACTCTCTTTCATAACCTCACCCAGCGAACCGGTCAATTTAAAGTTGCCTTTACCGGGCATCATAGTCGCTTCCACGCTCAAGACTGTACCGCCGACGCTGGTCCAGGCCATACCGTTTGCAACTCCGGGTTCAAGTTTTTCATCGGTAACTTCCGGCAGGTATTTCCGAGCGCCGAGAATCTCCTGAATATCTTCAGGTTCCAAAGTCGTCCGGGCCTTATCGGTGATTTTGCCCTCGACCAAACGACGGGCAATTTTACGGCAGACCGTGCCGATGGTTCTTTCCAGAGTTCGGACTCCTGCCTCGCGGGTATAACAATCGATGATTTCCTCAACCGCCGCCATTGAAAAACTCAGCTGACGCTGTTTAATACCGTTTTCTTTGAGCTGACGCGGAATCAAATAACGTTTGGCTATCTGCTTTTTCTCGAACATGGTATATCCGGGCAGACGAATTATTTCCATACGGTCAAGCAGCGCCGGAGGAATCGTGTCCAGCACATTCGCGGTAGCAATAAACATGACCGAACTCAAATCATAATCCAATTCAAGATAATGATCGTTAAAAGCCACGTTCTGCTGCGGGTCGAGTACTTCGAGCAAAGCCGAAGCCGGATCGCCACGGTAATCGTGCGATAATTTATCGATTTCATCCAGCATAAACACCGGATTGGCAACCCCGGCTCTTTTCAACCCCTGAATAATACGCCCGGGCAAAGCTCCGATATAAGTCCGGCGATGACCGCGAATTTCAGCCTCATCCCTGACGCCACCTAAGGACATACGAACAAATTCACGCTGCATCGAACGCGCGATAGACTGACCGAGTGAAGTTTTGCCAACACCCGGAGGGCCGACAAAGCAAAGGATCGGGGCTTTGCGGTCCTTGTTCTTCTTCAGCTGCAGAACCGCGATGAATTCAATAATGCGTTCTTTGATATCTTTCAAGCCGTAATGGTCGTGTTCCAATACCCGCATTGACTCATTGACATCCAATACCTCATCGGAATAAACATTCCACGGCACCGACAAGAGCCAGTCAATGAAGTTAAAGGCCACATGATATTCAGGCGAAGCCTGGGGAATAATTTCCAGCCGGCTCTTTTCCTTTTCAATAACCTCGACAACTTTTTCCGGCAGATCGAGCTGAGCCATCCGCTCCTCAATCGCCAACAGGTCCGGATTGCGATTCTCTTCTCCGAGTTCCGCTTTAATCGTTTTAAGCTGCTCCCGCAAAAAGAATTCACGCTGCTGCTTGCCCATCGCATTATGAACCTGGCTTTGAATATCTGAACCCAGCTGCAGGACTTCGACTTCACGGTTGAGCAGCATCGTCAGCAATTCAAGCCGTTCGCGCAACTCCTCCAAACTGAGGATCATCAGTTTTTCGACAAAATCAATGTTAAGTGCGTCAGCAATCAAGTCAACCAACCGAACGTTGTCGGCAACATTCATAATCGCTACCCGCAACTCTTCCGGAAACGAAGGCGCGAAACTGATCACCTGCTGGAACTGAGTAATCGCATTTTTGACCATTGCCGCGGTTTCGATCGAGGTGTCAGGTTCATCAACCAGATCCTCCACCACCGCCAGCAAAGGCTCTTCCGGGATTGGTGAAGCCTTTACAAATGAAACGCGCTTTAAGCCACGCAATAAAACTCTTACCGTACCATCCGGAAACTTCAGTATCTTGACAATTCGAGCCAGGCATCCAACTTTAGTTATTCGTTTATCTTTAAACGTTGTTTCGTCAAATTTAAGTTCGAGTGGAGAACGCCTGATAACTTCATCAGGCGGAAGTTCCGGAAAAACCGCCAGCAACCGGGTGGAATTTGAGATCCGGGTCACCATTTTTATATTCTCATCCCCTTCAATCATCAGCGGAGAAAGCGTATATGGAAAAATCAACGTTCCTTCCGGACACAAAACCGGCACCCGGCTGCGCCGTTTGCCAGTGGGGTCCTGCACTGTAATATTAACCGGTTTCTGATTATTTTCTTTTTCAGCCACAATATATTTCCCTTATTTTTTGCAAATACGTAATGAATGAGTAATTTACAACCGCTTAACAGAAAATCAAGAACTTTTAAGCAATAAGAACCAACTCTAAACAGCCAATATAATTCTGGCCTGAGATCAAGTCATTTTTATTTCCGGGGTTACTGACGGGTTTATCAATTATTCGTAAAATCGCTTTGCAGCCATCTTTACCAGCTTATACTCGACAAATATAATATCATTGTATTCAGCAATTTGCAAAAATATATAAAACTACATACTGCTTTAATATTCTAAGAAAATTAATAACTTCATCTTTTTGCCTATTGACTTTTCAGAGGAAACAATGTATTTTACTAAAACTTTTAGTAAACACTTTAGTCAAACGAGGAAAAACTATGTGTGCAATGACAGGAAAAGAACGGATCTCGAGAATTCTGGCCGGAAAACCGGTAGACCGAATCGGGTTGTTTGAACATTTTTGGGGAGACACTCTACAAAGATGGACCTCCGAGGGACATATTAAAGAAGGAGAAAATCTGCCTGACCATTTCGGTTTCGACATGGAAAACGCCCCCGGATTCGATATGAGAATCAAGGTTGGTTTTGAACCGATAACAATAGAGGAGGACGAAGACACAATCTTGCAGCGAGATGGCAACGGAGCGACTCTTCGCCGACATAAAAAGCATTCTTCAACCCCGGAGCATGTGGGATTTGACATCACCAATCGCGAAGACTGGGAAGCTAAGGCAAAGCCATTCCTGAAACCAACTCGAGACCGGATTCATTTTGATTTATATAGAGAAGCCAAAAAACATGCGGCAGAAAAAGAACGTTTCTGCTGTATCGGGTTGATAAATGTTTTTGAACTTATCCATCCAATCTGCGGTCATGAACACATGCTGCTGGGTATGTGTCTGGATGTTGACTGGGTCAAAGATATGGTCGAAGTTTATTCGGACATGCTGGTTGAGTTAATGAAAATCCTTTTCGAAGAAGAAGGCAAACCGGACGGAGTCTGGTTCTATGAGGACATGGGATTCAAGCTCCGTCCGTTCATGTCGCCGGAAATGTATGAGGATATTATTTATCCTGGACACAAAAAGACTATTGAGTTTTGTCATTCGCAGGGTTTACCGGTAATTATGCATTCCTGCGGCTTCATCGAACCGCTGCTGCCGGGAATGGTCAAGGCCGGAATCGACTGTTTGCAGGTTATCGAAGTCAAAGCCGGCATGGACCTGTTGAGAATCAACGAACAGTTCGGTGATAAAATATGTTTCTGCGGCGGTATGGACGCGCGGAATCTGGTTGCAAATGACCGGGACGCGATAAAAAAAGAACTCAACGAAAAAATTCCGGTCATCAAACAAAGCAAAGGTTACATTCTGCATTCCGACCATTCAATTCCGGATACTTGTGACTATGAAACCTATCGTTTCTTCGTGGATGAAGGTTTAAAACTGGGAACTTATTAATTGGCACGAATAACTATAGCAGATATCGCGGCCGCGCTTGATTTATCTCCAACCACCGTTTCATTTGTTTTAAACGGGCGGGAAATGGGAATCAGCACGGAAACGCGTGATCGGGTCCTGCAAAAGGCCCATGAACTGAATTACAGCCGGGTATCCCGGGCAGTGGTAACCGGCTGGAACCGGGTCGCTTATCTGGATGAAAACCCGGCCAGCTTATCCCAACACACGACATTTTTCACCAATGTATTCAACAATTTGCGAGACCTGGCCTTTGAAAAGCGAATCGAACCATTGATGTATGAGTTTAAAGCGGACCAGGACCCGGAAAGCGCGCATCAGCGACTGGAAATGTTCAAAAACCTTGATATCCGGGTTTTTCTGACCAATTCAGCTAAAATAGCTGATTCTCTGGTCCGCGGCAAACATAAAGTAATCCTGATTCAGGCAGGCGGCGCGGTAGAAGGCTGTACCTGTGTTTACTGTGACGATTATAATGCCGGAGCCCTGGCCGCAAAACATTTTTTTGAATTCGGGCATCGTATTGCCGGCACTGTTTTCCCGAAAAACAGTAATTCTCCAAGATTTGACGGCTTCACAGAAACGTTTTTGAATCTCGGCGGCCAATGCCCGGACGCGTTTGAATGGAGCATTAATTCCAATCATCTTGAAGCTGCGGTCAAACTTCAGCGCTCTTTCATGAAAACCGCTGAAATGCCGACCGCTATCTATTGTTTTGCCGACAACTACATGTATCCGGTAATTCGAGCCCTGCACATGACCGGCAAGCGGGTCCCGGATGACGTCAGCCTGATCGGTTCGGATATGCTTTACTGGGGACAGATCGCAACTCCGGCGTTTTCCACCGTTGATCTGCAGGAACGGCTGTTCGCGGAAAAAGTTCTGGACGCGATTGAGGACATGCTACAGGATAAACCAGTCTATCAAACGGCAATTCCTGTAAAAATGGTCTCGGGAGAAACCGTCAAAGACTTGAGACAATCCTGATCCACTTGCCAAAATTGAATACAAAGTAAGAGCTCTTGTGATTCTTCTATTTAAAATTCCATAAAAATTATTGGATTTTATTTTTCTTTCAAATTATGAGATTTAATTTCTGCACGTTTTGACGTTTCCACTTTAAGTAAAATATGGTTTGATGCAAGTAAAGGCCCTCCTGAAAGTGTAACAATTCTTCCATTTGTACGAGGAGACCGTATATTGCATATAACCATTCCATTGCCTCGAACAACTCGTTCAGCTTTTACGACATCTGAGGTAAATTCAATTTGCACGTCAATATTTCTTATGTCAACAGGATATAATGCTCCAAGGCATAACATAATTTCATTATGATTTGATTTATTTGGAATTTTCTCTAAAATTGATAAACACGGTTCCATGTCTGAAACCTTTTTTTTCAGTTTAATTATTTCGGCATCTTTTTTTCGAAGATCGTCAAGATACTCATTAGATTGGTCAAGCAATCGATTTTTTCCTTCAATGAGCTCATTGATTTTGGCACTTTTCTGATTGTCAACTTGATTACCGAAATACCAAATACCAATTGCAGACAAAAGCACCAATATACCTCCAACAAATGACGTTATTTGAAAAAGATTCAAATAAATTTGCGCAGACATAAGGCGTCCTCCATTGTAACTGAATAATAGCTATAATATTACTGTCTAATAACAATAATCACAGTTATACCTAAAATCAAATGAATGTAATTTTTTCTTTTAAATTTATTATTCTAATTTTAATCAACTAAGTATCAAAACAAAATAAATTAATAAAACAACGAATTAAAGACATAACACCTATTGCACCCAACAAAAAAGAATTGTTTTGCTCCAAATTATATATATATTCCGGATATGAAACCTGTAATAATGTCAAAAATAAGAACAGTCTAGTCAGTTCATTGAAAGGATAAGCTTGGCGGCTTGAGCGAATGAGTCGGCAATGATGTCGTATGACGCCTGTCCGGGTTGTCCGAAACCCCATTTTGCAAAAACACTCTTCATTCCCGCGTTAGCGGCAGCGGTCAGGTCAGTATAATGATCTCCGACCATGCAGCAATCCGCGGGTTTACAGCCATTGATCATGGCAAAATGCAGCAATGCATCCGGTTCCGGCTTCAAAGGATAATCTCCGCCGCCGCCGGCTATCATTGAAAAATTTTTGGCGATATTCAAGACGTTGAGAATTTTTTCCGCCGCGAATTGCGGTTTATTGGTAACAACCGCGCACGGGATACCGGCGGCGACCAGCGCCTCAAGGCCGATTTCAACTCCCGGGTAGGTTTTGGTCGTGTCAGTCATGTGTTCATGATAATGCTGCTTGAACCTGGTCAACGCTTCGTTTATATCATATTCATTCGAACCGAGCGCGCGCTCACAAAGCTTGGTCGCGCCGTTACCGATATAAGAAGTGATTTTTTCCAGCGACAAAAATGGAAGACCGTAATCGTTTCGCATCAGGTTCACCGCATTAGCCAAGTCCCGGCGGGAATCCACCAGGGTTCCGTCTAAATCAAAAATAGCACAAGTTTTCGACATCAAGCTTCTCTAACTTTTTCAGGCACAAACGGGGCATGTGAGATCAACGGCAGACGGGCAAAAGCGTCAATGTCCGTCGGAGCAAACTCTCCCCTGCGATACATATAATATCCGAGTCCACCGACCATGGCGGCGTTATCGGTACAATATTTTCTTTCGGCAATAAATAATTTCAACTTTTTCGGGGCTTTTTCCGCCAGGCGCTCACGCAACACGGAATTACAGGCGACCCCACCGCACAGCACCAATGACGAAGCATTGAAATGTTTTGCTGCGGCTATAGTTTTCCGGCTCAGAACATCGATTATCGCCTCCTGATATGATGCAACGGAATCATGCAGGAGCTGACCGCTTATCATACCATCTGCATCACATTCACGGCGACAATGGTAGAGCAGTGCGGTTTTTATACCGCTGAAACTGAAATTAAACCGGTGTTCCGGCGCAACCGCTTTTCCGGCCGCCCCGGTTAAAGGTCGGGGGAAATTATATTTATGCGGGTCGCCGGACTCGGCGGTTTTCTGAATAACCGGACCGCCCGGATAACCGAGGTGCAGCAGTTTGGCGGCTTTGTCAAGCGCCTCTCCGGCGGCATCATCAATAGTAAAACCGACCTGCCGGGCGGAACCATCTGCTTCGATCAGCAGTAATGAGGAATGTCCTCCGGAAACCACCAGGGCCAGAATCGGGTAATTAGCCGGATCGGACAATTCTTGAGCCCGGTCATCGAGAAACGCCCCGCAGATATGGGCCAGGAAATGGTTGACTCCGATCAGAGGTTTTCCGCTGTTTAAGGCAACTCCTTTGGCAAAGTTGAGACCGACCAGCAAAGCCGGCATCAATCCCGGGCCTGCTGTAACCGCAACCGCGTTCAAATCATTGAGACGCAGCCCCGCCTGCTCCAAAGTCGCGTTCAGAACCGGCTGCAAGGCAATAAGGTGTTCACGGGCAGCAAGTTCAGGGACCACGCCGCCATACGGGGCATGTTTGTGAATCTGAGATGCAACAACATTGGCAATTACTTCTTCGCCATCCCGCACGATGGCGGCCGCGGTTTCATCACAGCTGGTTTCAATTCCGAGAATTAACGGCATATAGAGCCCTGAAATTTATTAATCTTTGTCTATTTACAGAATTCAAAATATAGCATAAATATACTTTTTTACAATATTGAAAGGTCAGTATAATGATTTGATCTTATTTAGACGGCTTGATTATTAATATTTTGTAATAAACTTACCATAAACAACATACCAAGACCCAATCCCGGGATAATTTTATTATCAAAGACCTTTGAGAACGACCTGCCCCCTTTCAGGAACCACATCGATATAGCCCGAATCACCTCTCCTGATCAGGCTCAAACTGCGTCCTTGCTGTTCCGCGCTCACTGCGGCTGGACAAGGCGAAATCTTAACTGTAAGCGGAATACCGAATCTATATTTGGAAGATACATCAAAAATGGTTGATCCTTTATCTCCAGTCACCGTGATTTTAGCTGCATCACGAACTTTTTTATACTTACACAACTCGGCAAACGTACAAACCCAAAGCTGATTGTCATGTTTTTTGATGTTTTTCAGAACTTCTTCAAAAACAGCAATATTTTTGAACGGCTTCCAACCGCCGCCGCCAGGAACGATACCGTGGATCATTGCCTGATGTTCACTCCTGTTCGTAATTGCGTCATCCAGCCATTTTTGCTGTTTCACAAGGTCAAAATTATCGCCGCCATAAAAGAAACGTCGTCCTTTGGTTGAACCGGCATGAGCAGATTCAACCAGTTTTACAATTTCTGGAGTTTTAGCGTTGCCTGGATAGCAGAAAGTTTCAGGCTTCACTCCGACTTTTTCTTTGATTATGGCAATCGGCGTGATGATTTCATACTCAAGGTTTTTGCGGCTTTTGGCTTTAAACAACTGAAAATGGGTCATTGAGTGATTGCCGATTTCATGTCCGTCCTTCGCAAGCTGTTTAATTTCCGGCCAGGACAGTTTATAAGAATTTTTTGCTGCGGGGACGCGTTTAACAATAATATAGAAAGTACCCTTGTATCCATATTTTTTTAACAGCGGAGCCGCTTGATAGAGATGATCCTTGCTGCCATCGTCAAAAGTCAGCGTAACTGCCGCAGGTTTACCATCTTTGAACTTGCATAAGCTGATTTCCGGAGAATTTGCGGCGATCATTCTGCATAACACGCAACAAGATATTAATGCGGAAAAAAGAAGCTTGATCATAATAAAACGCAAGGCTGTTTATTTCTGGATCATCCGGATAAAATCGATGATATCAATAAAAGCCTCTTCCTGGCGTTTACGGGTGATATCGTAGAAAAATCCATGCTCGGTGTTGCGATAAACCTTGCAACGGCTTTTTACACCTTTTCCAATCAGCAGATCGACCATTTTCATGGTCAAATGACGCGGAAACATGTGTTCATTTTCGGCTTCCAGGAAAAATACCGCGGGGCTGCCCTTTTTAACATGATTGGCCGGAGAAACCTTTTTGTAAAGTTCCGGAGCTTCCGAATAGGGAGTTCCGACAATATCCTCCATAGAGGCCCATATTCCGGGGAAAATTTCATCCCATGGCACAAAAGTAACCGGAGTGGCCTGAAGCGCGACCCCCAGAGGTTGAACCCAGTCATTTTCGTATTCATAACCGTTGACCGTCAGCGGATCTCCGCAATCACCGGGAGCGGCCAGAGATAGTAGTGCGGCCAGATGAGCCCCGGCAGAAGAGCCGAACACCAGAACCTTGAGCGGTCTGCCAAGTTTTTTCAGGTGGGAAATAAAAAAATCATAGCCATGTCTAACATCGGCAATCTGGTCAAAAATATTTGAATTCCCGAGGCGATAATCAACCGATGCGCAACGAAACCCGCGTTCCGAATAAGCTTTCATAATCGTATAAAAACGGGATCTGCTGCCAGCTCGCCAACCGCCACCGTGAATAAAAAAAATCGAAACATCCTCCTCATCACACTTGTGAGGTTCAAAAATGTCGATCACCCGTTCAGTATTTATCGGTTCGTCCAGAAAAGTCGATGTGAAGCAATAGGTCATTTCATTATCCGGTTTTTATAGTTTCTCGTGTCACCAATGATTATAGTATAGTGTATATAACGCAGATGTTCAACCGATATTGCCTGATTTACCGGTTTTTTTTCTTTGAATTCAAGTCCTGACGAGTGAATACATAAGCTCCGGGAAGTAGATTTTCCGAATATTTATAACGTATTCCGGCGTTTTTTACAACCATCTCCACCTGTGATCGAATTTCCCTGTTGTGTTTCATCCAGATGATATATTTTGGGCGCGCTTTTTTGATCTCCTCAAGGAACTTAAGGTTCATTTTCTTCCAGTGTGCTTCACTACCGATCCAGAAATTGAACTGGACCACATATCTTGACGGAGCCTTGCGGTCCATCATGTAATACACTCCTCCGGCCAGATAGCTGCAAACCAGAACATTGTCTTCGGGCACACTGTTTTGTTCGATAAAACTGATCAAACGCCCTTTGCCTGGTTTTCCGGCTCGCAGATAATGCATCGTATTACCGGCAATTCTCCAGGTCTGAGGCAGGAATACCAGCATTATCATCAACAAGGCAAAACCAATTCTGCCGTTTAGCGGAGCAAGTCTTGACTCTCTAAACCGGGGCATAGCGAACAAGTCTCTCAATCCCAATGCAATAAGCAATGCTACCGCAGGCAGCCAGGACATAAAGTAGTGGTTATACATTCGCCCCGAGACACTGCTGACGACCATTTCCAGCGGCAGATAGAACAACGCGACCAGCACCAGCGGTTCAACCGGCTGTTTGCGCAGTTGGTGCCGCCGGTGTTTATAAATCATCACACCCCACACGGCAATCGCAAACACACTGATCGGCAGGGTCAAATATATCCCGAAACCAACACCTTTGAGCCAGTCAAGCATACTGGATTCCGTGGCATTGTAGTTGAAAAAGATCATGCCGTCAAGGAATTCCATGAAGGCTCCGTTGACCAGGAAATAGATCGAGAAAATCAACCAGATCAGAGCATAACCGGCCGCAGACTGCCACGCCCTGGTCCAGAGTCCGCGATAATCCTTAGAGACCAGACAAGTTATCAGCCAACTAAGGGCTATCGCGCCACCGACCGCGACCAGGTTGGGCCGAAGCATAAACGAGCATCCCGTAAACAACCCCAGAGTAAAACGCGTCAGAAAAATATCGCGTTTACGCTCTACTTTTTCCGAAATACAGAAACACCAGAGCGCCCCGAACTGGAAAAGTAATGCGTAAATCTCAGTAAAGTTGTACTTCAGCTCCGCCACCTCAAGCAGCGGCAAAACGCAAAGAGTCGCAACTAAAGCCGGAGCAAATCCACAGGCGCGCTTCAAGGTCTGCCAGCAGAATATAAACGCGCCGATGAGGAAACCGAATTGCAGCAGCATCGAACCGGTCATCGAGCGTGGCGAAAGCAAAGCGGCCAACGCATTAATATAGAAGATCAACGGCCCTTTATGGTCCCAGAAATCAATGTACGGGACATCCCCGGCCAAGGCCCGTCTGCCACAATAAATAAAAATCCCGGAGTCACAATACGGGTTGCGGATCGCCGCCGGAAGGACAAACCAGAAAAGAAATATTCCCAGGCCGGTCATAACCAATATTGAAAGTTTCTTTTCCTGTTTTGTGTCCATTGCTTTCCTGGGGATAAAGATATGTTTTCAGAACACCGGATATTCTGAAATTAGGAATTTACAAATTCATCGGCTTATTCTTTGCCGCCGCCTTTACCGTTACCATTGCTGTTTTTACTCCAGCGCTTTCTGGCTTCAGGCACATCCTGATTGGCTTTGACCCGCCAGCGGCGTTCACCAAGAATCTCTCTCACCTGGTCGAGAAATCCGGCAGAAACCTTGACCTGTAAACCTCGCTCAGCCTCAATAAAGACGACTTCGCCGGAAACGCAGCTGACACAGATGATCACCCGGCTGGGCCCGATTGAAGTCATGCACAACTGCTTTAATTTATCCATATCCTCAACCGTGTTACTGCCTTCATACAAGTGCAGATGAATTTCCTCACTGTATAACTCGGAAGCCTGTTCCAATGGAATAACCTTTTCAGCCCGAAGGTTAGGTTTTTCGGTTTCGTCGCGCTTACTGACCAACGCCTCAATAAAAATCGGCATATCCGCAACCAGTTCGATGCCGGACGCGTCAATCTCATTCAGACATTTTTCAAAACACCATACCTCAACCGTACTTTCCAGATCCTCCAAAGTGATCAGGTAATAAGGTTTTCCACTTGTTTTACTGTTGCGCCGCTGCACGGTCTTGATAATGCCGCCGACTTTAACGCCGGTATCATTATCCATGTTCGCCACCTGCCTGAGATTGGCGGTCGAATAGGTCTTGATCAGATCCGAATAACAGGCCAGCGGATGGCCGGTGATATAAAATCCGAGCAGTTCCTTTTCCATCTGAAGCATTTCATTTTCTTCAAATTCAGGAATATCCGGCATCGTCACACTGAAAACGTCTTCCTGTTCTGATTCATCCAGCAGATCGAAAAGCGATCCCTGCCCGGCCTCACGGTCGCGCACCCTCTGCTGGGCATAGCGCATTGTCGGCTCAATTATCTGAATCAATTGTGAACGTTTAATTTGCAGTGAATCAAACGCCCCGGCTTTGATCAGATGATCGACCATCCGGGTATTGACGGCACTGCCGGCCCTTTCACAGAAATTGAGGAAGTCCGAATACTTGCCTTCCTTTTCCCGTGACAGGATAATTTCATCCGCGGCCTTTTCGCCCACTCCCTTGATAGCGCCGAGACCGAAGCGGATCGCCTTACCGTCAACCGTGAAGTCGCGTTCGCTGACATTAACGTCCGGGGGCAGAATGTTTATGCCCATCTCCCGGCATTCGCCGATCAGGAATGAGATTTTTTCAGCGTTGTCAATTTCGCACGAGAGTACCGCACACATGAATTCAACCGGATAATTCGCTTTCAGATACGCGGTGCGATACGCAATAAAGGCATAAGCCGCACTGTGCGATTTATTGAAACCGTAACCGGCGAATTTACCGATTTTTTCCCATATCTGCAAAGCGAGTTTTTCGCTGATCTGATTGTGCTTGGCACAGCCCTCGACAAACAGCACCTTCTGCTCTTCAAGCAATTTGACTTTTTTCTTACCAATAGCTCGCCGCAGAATATCTGCGCCGCCAAGTGAAAATCCGGCCAACGCCTGCACAACCTGCATAATCTGTTCCTGATAGAGCATGATTCCATAGGTTTCAGCCAGGTACTGTTCCATTTTCGGATGGTCATATTCAATCTGCTCGGTGCCTTTTTTGCGGGCAACAAAAGTCGGAATAAATTCCATCGGACCGGGACGATACAGCGCGATCAACGCGATAATGTGCGCCAGGGTTTCCACCCCGAATTGGCGGCACAGGTTCTGCATACCCGAAGATTCAAGCTGGAACACCGCCACCGTGTCGCCGCGATTCAAAAGATCAAAAGAATTCTGGTCGTTAAGCGGGATTTTTGAAATATCAAGCTCAATACCGCGGTGTTTTCTCACATTCTTCACCGCCTTGTCTATCACCGTCAGGGTCTTGAGTCCCAGAAAGTCCATTTTCAGCAATCCGAGTTCTTCACAGGGAACCGCCGGAAACTCGGTAATAATCTCATCCCCCGCCCCCTTGGCCAGCGGAACGACATTGTCCAGCGGCTGGTCGCCAATGATAACACCGGCGGCGTGAATACTCATATTGCGGTTCAGACCTTCCAACGGCCTGGCCAGTTCAAATATCCGTTGGACCCAGGGTTCCTTTTCCAGCATATTGCGCAGTTCCTGAGAACCGCTGACCGCTTTATCCAGCGTCATTTTCGGATCATTGGGAATCAGCTTGGTAATCGAGTCGCCCTCGGCAAAAGTGTGGCCGAGAACCCGGGCCACGTCCTTGAGCACGGCCTTGGCTTTCAGGGTTCCATAAGTCCCGATCTGAGCCACGCTGTCGCTGCCGTATTTGTTGCGGACGTATTCAATTACCTCGGAACGGCGTTCTTCACAAAAGTCGATATCAAAGTCAGGCGGGCTGACGCGTTCAGGATTAAGGAATCGTTCAAACAGCAGATTGTATTCCAGCGGCTCAATATCCGTGATCGTCGTCAGATAAGCAACGATACTGCCCGCACCGGAACCACGTCCCGGACCAACCGGAATATCCTGCGTCCGGGCATAATTGATAAAGTCCCAAACCACCAGAAAATAGTGGTTGTACTTGGTCCGGTTGATGATATCGAGCTCATAATCCATACGTTTGACGACGGTTTGCTCAAACTCGTTGAGTTCCGGTTTATTAGCGTCAAAATCGTAACGGTCCTGAATGCCTTTTATACATATTTCGCGCAAGTAGGCCCGCTCGTCGGTCTTGCCTTCCGGCATGATGTAAACCGGATAGTGATTGGCCCCGAGGTCAAGTTTCACGTGGCAGCGCTCGGCTACGCCTACCGTGTTGGTCACCGCTTCCGGTACCTCTTTGAAAAGCTCTTTCATCTCATCCGGACTTTTGAAATAGAATTCCGGTCCGGAAAAAGAAAAGCGATTAGTCTCGGAGATCAACGACTGGGTCTGGATGCACAACATCGCGTCATGCGACTCGGAGTGCTCTTTGCGCAGATAATGGACGTCGTTAGTGGCAACCAGCGGTACATTGAATTCTTTACTGAGCTTGATAAGTTCAGTATTGACCCGGCGCTCCTCTTCCAGACCATGGTCCATGATCTCCAGATAAAAATTGTCGCGGCCGAGGATATCCAGATATTCGTTCAACGATTTTTTAGCTCCGTCCAGATTGCCGCCAAGAATATGTTTGGGAATCTCTCCGCCGATACAGGCGCTCATTCCGATCAGACCCTTGTTATATCGGGCCAAAAGTTCTTTATCGATCCTGGGTTTGTAGTAATAACCCTCCATCCAGGCCGCGCTGATCAATTTGCATAAGCTGACATAACCGTCATAATTTTCCGCCAGAAGACACAGGTGATAACCGCGAATATCCGGATTCATCGCGTCGCGATCCTGACGGGTCGTCGGCGACACATAGGCTTCAATCCCGATGATCGGGTTCAGCCCCTCTTTTTCAAAGGTCGAATACATATCAATGGTCCCGCCCATAAAGCCGTGGTCAGTCATCGCCACCGCGGGCATCCCATATTCCTTAGCCATCTTAGCCAGACCCTTGACTGAGCAGGAACCGTCCAGCAAACTGTAATCGGTATGGACGTGTAAGTGAACAAAATCAGCAGACATAAAAGTACTCCAAAACGCGCTGTAAAGATTAAAAAAACATAATTTATCTGACTACTGAATATGTTCTCAATCCCGCCGTTTTTCAATCTCTGAAAAGCAGTTTTTTCAATCTTTTTACAGATTGAGGGAGACAGTCCCAAAATGCACGGACAGACACGGACAAACACGGGTAGACTTAAACAATTGTTTCTTCAAACAGACCTCCTGCTTTTTAATAATAAACAATAAAATAAACAGACAGCCTGTCTATCTATATTCACGTAAAGCATTCAATGACAATAGCTTAATCACAAAAAAAGAAAAATGGAATTTAGATTAACAGGAACTATCATGCGCAGTTGGAGCTACGCGTTTTCATAAAAAACGGCGGTGCCTGAGTTAACAGACACCGCCGTGATTTTTTGTCATACCGCTTTCTCTTCCCGCTTCCGCAAGGAGCGGAGCGACTGAAGTATGAAGCGGTACTTCGTGCTTCTTCGTAAGAAGTTAGCCTTGTTTGATGGCAGCCTGGGCCGCGGCCAGTCTGGCGATCGGCACGCGGAAAGGACTGCATGAAACGTAGTTCAAACCAACCTTGCAGCAGAACTCAACGCTTGAGGGTTCGCCGCCATGTTCGCCGCAGATACCGAGCTTGATATTCGGACGGGTTTTCTTACCCTTTTCAACCGCGATCTTGACCAGCTCGCCAACCCCGTCCTGATCGAGAACCTGGAAGGGGTCGTATTCGTAAATACCGGCCTTGACGTAGTCGCCGAGGAATTTACCGGCATCGTCGCGTGAGAAACCGCAACCCATCTGGGTCAGGTCGTTGGTACCGAATGAGAAGAATTCAGCTTCTTCGGCAACCTGATCGGCTGTAACCGCGGCACGCGGAACTTCGATCATAGTACCGATCATCACTGCCAGTTTAACACCTTTCTCAACTTCAACCGCGGCAATCGCTTCTTTAACGATCGCTTTCTGGTTGGCCAGTTCTTTGACGTTGCCAACCAGCGGAATCATGATTTCAGGTTTGGAACCGGCAACTTCAACCGCCGCTTCACAGATCGCGCGGGCCTGCATTTCAGTTACTTCCGGATAAGTCATACCGAGACGGCAGCCGCGATGTCCAAGCATCGGGTTGAATTCGTGCAGGTTTTCAACCAGCTCTTTAATGGCAGCGGCGCTGACGCCCATCTGTTCCGCCATTTCAGCCTGACCTTTGTCATCGTGCGGCAGGAATTCATGCAACGGCGGGTCCAGCAGGCGAACAGTACACGGACGGCCTTCCAGAGCCTGGAAGATACCGATGAAGTCGGCACGCTGCAACGGCAGCAGTTCAGACAATGCCTGTTCATACTGCGCAATAGCTTTGGCCGCGTCACTGCAGCAGCAGTCACAAGCGTCACATGAAGCTTTGAGTTCAGCCAGAGTTTTGGCGTTGTGCTGTTCTTTGAGCTTCTTGACGGTTTCAGCAACCAGAATGAGACGACGGAATGAAACGATACGGTCGCCTTCGAAGAACATATGTTCGGTACGGCACAGGCCGATACCTTCGGCGCCGAATTTAACCGCGACCGCGGCATCGTGCGGAGTATCGGCATTGGTACGAACGCCGACCTTGCGATATTTATCAGCCAGTTCCATGATGTGACCGAACGGACCTGACAATTCAGGTTCGACGGTTTCAACTTTACCAACATAAACCGCACCGGTGGAACCATTCAAGCTGATCCAGTCGCCTTCCTTGACAACGGTCGAACCGATAACGAACTGCTTGGCAGCATAATTCATTTTGATTTCACCGCAACCGGCAACACAGCAAGTACCCATGCCACGGGCGACAACCGCCGCGTGAGAAGTCATACCGCCGCGAGCAGTCAGGATACCGGCGGCAACATGCATTCCGCCAATGTCTTCAGGGCTGGTTTCGATACGGCACAGGATAACCTGTTTACCTTCGGCAACCCAGGCTTCAGCTTCGTCGGCGGAGAAAACAACCTGACCGGTGGCAGCACCTGGAGAGGCGGGCAGACCAACGGCAACTTTGTTGGCGGCGTCTTCGCTGGATTTGACAAAAACCGGGTGCAGCAGCTGATCCAGCATAGCGGGATCGACGCGCATTACCGCTTCTTTTTCATCAATCAGACCTTCTTCAACCAGGTCCATCGCGATTTTGACCGCGGCGGCAGCGGTCCGCTTGCCGTTACGGGTCTGGAGCATATAGAGACGACCGTCTTCAATCGTGAATTCAAGGTCCTGCATATCTTTGTAGTGGTTTTCAAGTTTAACGCGAATCGCGTCAAGCTGCTTGAAACATTCCGGCATCGCTTCTTCCAGCGACGGGAATTTGGCGGCACGAACATCTTCGCTGACGCCCTGGGATTTTGCCCATTCGCGGGAACCGGCCAGAGTGATTTCCTGCGGAGTACGAATACCCGCAACCACGTCTTCACCCTGAGCGTTGATCAGGAATTCACCGTAGAAATATTCATTGGCACCGGTCGAGGGGTCGCGGGTGAACGCAACACCGGTAGCGGAGTTTTCACCGCTGTTACCAAAAACCATCGCCTGAACGTTAACCGCGGTACCAAGCAGGCCGCGAATATCGTTGATCTGACGATAGCGGACCGCGCGCGGATTGTCCCATGAATCAAATACCGCTTGAATACCGCGGTACAACTGCTGCATCGGGTCGGTCGGGAAATCTTCGCCTGTAGCTTCTTTTACAACGCCACGATAAGCCGCGATAACTTCCTTGAGATCCTCGGTAGTCAGCTGGGTATCAAGTTCTACACCTTTAGCTTCTTTGATATTTTCCAAAGCATGCTCAAAGCCATGATGATCAATACCAAGCACAACGTTACCGAACATCTGCATGAAACGACGGTACGAGTCCATGACAAAACGTTCGTTACCGGTCAGATCAACCATTGCTTTGCAGGTTTCGTCATTCAAACCAAGGTTGAGAACAGTATCCATCATCCCGGGCATCGATACGGCGGCACCGGAACGAACGGAGACGAGCAACGGATTCGGACCTTTACCAAAAGTCTTGCCGGTGGCGTCTTCAAGTTTCTTCAAAACTTCGTTGATCTGGCATTCGAGTTTGGCGAACATTGCGTCGCGCCCAATCTTGCCGTATTCGGCACAGGCTTCAGTCGTCAGCGTAAATCCGGGAGGTACCGGCAGACCGAGTTCAGCCATTTCAGCCAAGTTCGCGCCTTTTCCGCCGAGAAGATTTTTCATCGAGGCTTTGCCTTCAGACTGGCCGCCGCCAAAGAAATAGACATACTTTACATCAGAACAGCAACATGACATTTTATTCTTCCTTTCGTTGTTGTGTTATGCACAATGCATTCTGGTTGATAATAATTTTTTATCATTCCGGTTTGAAGCTTAAAAATGCTTCCACCAGCTTCTTTTTTTCCGGATTCTTATGATATCCCAGCATCATAAAGGTGCCGTTTATCATAACCGGATATTTAATGGCCATTACATAGACATAGCCATTCTTTTCCATTTGAGTCAACTTTGCAAGCTGAACTTTTTTATTAATATCATATTTGTAGATACCGACATCAGATCCGGCAATCCGCAACGCCCGGGCGCTGTCGGCCCGGCATACCTGGCGCAGTAAAGGTTGCCCTTGTTCAATTTTCAAGCCGCATTTTTCGAAATGCCGCTCAAGATCGTAAATTGTCTGATAGTTATTGGAGTAGTCGGGTCCTAAGAGAGAACAGGAAGAGGCAAAAATGCCTACAACCGCAAACAAAGTTGCGAACAGTAGATAATTCCGTATTTTTTTCATTATTTCCATTTTATTTTTTTTGTATATGGACACAATACACACAGGGAGATTAATGTATCCCCGATTCCCGTAATATCAAGTCTGACCACATATTTTTATCCCCCTTAAAAACAAATTAAACATAAAAAAAACAATTACTTTGCTTGCATCAATATAATCTCAATATATTTTTACTTTAAAAGTTTCTTCCGAGAATATAAGAGAGTAAAAATGTATAATCAAATTGAAAGCCGGGTGCGTCTGGAAATCGATCTGGGCGAACTGAGAAACAACTTCACAAAAATAGCCGAATCCGTCAACCCCTGCGGCGTGATCGCCGTCCTGAAAGCCAATGCCTACGGACTCGGTGCCAGGGAGATAGGTCAGGCCCTGAAACAATCCGGCGCGGCCGGATTCGGCGCCGCCGAACTGAATGAAGCGCTGGAACTGGCGGAATTGGGACTTCCTGTCCAACTGCTCGGAAATATCCTGCCCGGAGAGATCTCTCCGGCTGTAGCCGCCAGCATCATTCTGCCGATAAACGACTATGAAACCGCCGCCGCAATCAGCCGTGAGGCGGAAAAACAAAACCGTACCGTGCAATGCGATTTCCTGATCGACACCGGCATGGGACGTTTGGGTATTCTCTGGTCCGAGGCTGGCGAAGTCATCCGCCGTTGCATATCTCTGCCGAATCTCGATTGCCGCGGCATCTATTCGCATTTTCCAGTCGCATACCAGCCGGAAGGCGACTACACCCTTGAGCAAATCCGAAAATTCAATCAGTTGCTTGAGGACTTGAAAAAGGACGGGATCAAGTTCTCCCGCATCCACATTGCCAACAGCGACGCCATTAACAATTTCAGTGAAACCTGCAACGCGCCTTTCAACCTGGTCAGAACCGGAATCAACCTCTACGGGCTATTCGACGAAACCGGCGCGCGGCGCCTTAATCTGAAAAGTATCGTTTCGCTGAAAACCCGGCTGGCCGCGGTACGCACGCTACCCGCCGGCGCCTATCTAGGCTACGGGCTGACCTGCAAACTTATCAAGCCGACCCGGGTCGGAACCATTGCCGCAGGATACGCCGACGGTCTGCCATTGATGCTTTCCAATCGCGGCTATGTTGTTGTGCGGGGAGTCTTATGTCCGGTCATCGGCCGGATTTCCATGGATTACACGACCATTTCACTGGAAAACGTTCCCGATGCAGCTTGCGGCGATGAAATAATTTGCCTCGGCGGCACTCCTCCGGCCGCGGTAACGGTCGACAACTGGGCTTTGACCAAAGGTACTAATCCGTATGATATCCTCTGTTCATTCGGCTCCCGGACAAAGCGTGTTTATATTGACTGACATTAAATAAAAGGTTATTAAACCTGAAGCTACAAGAGAAAATATCTATGTCGTCCAACAAATATTTCAAAGAAAACATGGAGGAAATGGAATTTTTATGTCCGAAGTGCCATAACCCGATCCCGGACGAGAATTTTGATTTCAATAAAATAAAAGTCACCTGCCCCGGCTGCAGCGCCATATTCAAGCTGGACGAAATAATAAACGACCCGGTGAATTATGAAGATTATCTGAAACGTTGTCCACCGACGAACAGCAAAGTTACTCATAACAACGGCATCACCGAAATAGAAGTCAGCGTTCACGGATGTTGCGCCCTGATAATCCTGGGACCTTTCAGCGCGGTTTGGGCCGGCGGCTCCACCTGGATTATTTACGGCCTTCAATTTGTTGACGGCAAATTTGAACTTTACAGGTCAATTGTTGGATTACCCTTCCTCATCGGAAGTATCGTCCTGACTTATATTTGTTTTTATATGGCTTTAGGCAAGATGCGCCTTACATTATCCGGCATGACCTTGAAAACATTCCAGGGCTTCTGGAAGCTGGGATTGACAAAGACCTATGATTTCGAATCCATCGAACAAGTCGCAGTGGAAAAGCGTCAGCCAGACAACGAAAATGACGATTACTGGAACTTGGTCTTATACGGTTCTTTTGACAAAGGAAAAGAAAAAATAAAACTCTTTTCTTCAACCGACCGGGATAACCTCGAGTATATCCGAATGATCTTGATGGAAGAAAAGAATCTTATACCCAAGGAGCTGTATTAAAATAAAAAAGCCGCCCTGTCAAAGGGCGGCTTGAAATCGCATCAGAAAAAATTATTTTCCGGCTTTTTTGATCGCTTCGCGAACTTTAGCCTTGCAGCGTTCATTGTAAGCTTTGCGACGAGCGCGTTTCTGACATTTGTTGGTTTGCTGTCCCATGACATTACTCCTTTGAGATATTAAAAATAAAAACTATGATTCTCTTTTATTATCAAACTTATAAAATACATCGAACCATCGAAATGTCAAACTCAAAACTTGATATTATCATGGAATCTGCTAATGTACCCGCACATATGACGGCACTGTCATATACATTAAGTAATATCGATCAAGGAATAAATTATGACTAAAATAGTTGTACTGGACGGCTACACCATGAACCCGGGAGACCTGAACTGGAGCAAACTCGAAAAACTTGGAGACTGCAACATCTACGATCGAACTCCACCGGAGTCAGTAATTAATAGAATTGGCGACGCCGACTGTATTCTGATCAATAAAATCAAAATAACCCGGGAAATAATGGCTCAGCTGCCGCAACTCAAATATATCGGAGTCCTTGCTACCGGCTACAATACTGTCGACCTTCCGGCTGCCCGGGATCATGGTATAACCGTAACGAACATCCCCGCCTACAGCACCGATTCGGTTGCTCAAACCGCCTTCGCCCATATCCTCAATCTGACCCAGCATACGGCTCAACATTCCGAAACTGCAAAAACCGGCAAATGGGCCACTTGTCCGGACTTTTGCTACTGGGACTTCCCGTTGATTGAACTACAGAGCCTGACTCTGGGAATTGTCGGCTGCGGCCGGATCGGGCGTCAGACCGCTGCAATCGGCCATGCATTCGGCATGAAAATCATCGGTTATACCAGAACTGTTCGCCCCGGCGACAACATAGAACAAGTCTCGATGGAGGAGTTATTCCAGCGTGCCGACGTTATCAGCTTGCATTGCCCGTTGACAGCCGAAAACGAACATCTGGTTAACGCTAAAATGTTGTCCATTATGAAGCCAACTGCGTTTCTGATCAATACCTCCCGCGGAGCGTTGATCGATGAAGCGGACTTAGCCGAAGCCTTAAACACCGGCGTGATTGCCGGAGCCGGCCTTGACGTTCTTTCAACCGAACCGCCGGAAGCGGACAATCCGCTTTTTAAAGCAAAGAATTGTTATATCACCCCGCATATAGCCTGGGCCACCGCATCCGCCCGGAAAAGATTGTATGCCACCGCGATCAGTAATCTCAGCAATTATATTAAAGGCTCGCCTGAAAACGTTGTAACGTAAAAAAAACCCCGCAAAAAACACATAAAACTTTTACTTGCAGGCACTTCAATAAATATACTATCAAACTGTCTGCAGGCACTTCAAATAAATATACTATCAAACTGTCTGATTATTATTAAAAAAAAACAGCAGGTTTAATGAGAGATATTAATTGATGGCGCATTAACCGTGCAGATCGACTATTTTACCATTGAAAGCTTTAAGAGTCCTTTGGACAAAATCATTTTTCTCGATCTTCTCCATCTCTTCCTGAATTCCAAAAACACTTTTGGCGGAAGACGCAGACTCTTCTTTGGCCGGCGCGTCCGTTTCCATTTCCAAAGTGGCCGTCGCATTATCAGCAGGAATATCTTCCGGCACCGGCTCTTCATCATCGGAAATATCAGCTTGATTATCTTTGTGGTAGGATTTTATGCCGCCACGCTTTTCAATACAAACCGAACTCATCCAGTCCGCTGAAACCTGCTGAATAAGCTGTTGCAGCAAACGACTGTGGTTTTGTAATGCCTGAAAATGTTCAAGCTCAAATTCATCATCAAAACAAACTGTCAGAACCGAATTTTCCCAGGAAACCGGTGTCGCTTCCGACATATAGTTCCGCAACAGCGGGTTTACCTGATGATGCTCCTGGACCAGCATAATCATTTCATGCCAGATTTTACGCGGCATATCTTCTTCAGAAATATCTTCAGAATTCACATCCGGACTGTTAGGGTCCAGTTCAAAATCCTTTGGTTCTTCAACTACTGCATCAGTCGTATGCTCCTGCCCGGCATCAACAGAAAATGACGCTTCACCCGGTTCAGGCGTCTGCGCCGCTGTCGATTCAGCTATCTGCTCCGTCACTGGTTCAGGCGGTGTTTCTTGTATTGGTGCAGGCTGAATCTCCAGCTCAGGGACTGGAGCAGTTTTTACCGGCTCCAGTTCAATTTCAGGTTCAGGTTGAGGCACTGGTTCAGGTTCAACCAGTGCAGCTTCCGGTTGCTTGACAGGTTCCGGCTGCGGCGCAGGAGCTGGTTCAACTGTTTGCGAAACAGGCTGTGGAACCGGAGGCTGCATTACTACCCGTTGAACTGGTTGCGGGGGCGGAATAACCGGTTGAGTTACCGGGGGCAGATTCTCTACTACCGCTAATTCACCACTTTTACGGATCTGGTTCAGACGGCGGATCAAATCCTCTATCTGAATTGCGTGCGCCTGCCGCATCGCTCTTAAAATAATTGTTTCAAGATAAACCTGTTTATTCAAAGCATCGTGCAGTGTCCGACCGACCGGGGAAAGCGCCTCGAGCAATCGCTGAATCACATTCGGCGGCACGTTTGCGCCGAACTGTCGATAACGCTGAATGCTGTCGGAATCCGTTTCCAGGATATTTTCCGGCGACTGCAACAGGCAGGATATTTGAATACAACGCAACGTATTTAAAATATCATTGAAAAGGGTTTCAAGATTTTTCCCATGCGAAGCCAAATGGTAGATGCCGGTAATCAACGCTCCCGGATCATTATTAAACATCGCGCAAATAATGCCTTCAATATCTGAGGCGGCAGTCAAACCAAATAACGATAAAACTTTCTCTTCGGAGATTTCCTCATTGGCGGAGCTGAAAAAAGCGATCATCTGATCCAGCAGCGACTGCCCGTCACGCATCCCGCCGTCAGCGGCACGGGCAATAGCATTGATAGCCGCCCGGGATATATTGACGTTTTCAGCCTTGGCAATCATTTCCAGACGATCCGCGATCAAATTGGTTCCAATCCGCTGCAAATCAAAACGCTGGCAACGGGAAATAATCGTTCCCAGAACCATATGCACTTCGGTCGTGGCAAAAATAAATTTAGCATGCGGCGGCGGTTCTTCAATAGTCTTCAACAGCGCGTTCCAGGCCTGTTTCGACAACATGTGAACTTCGTCGATAATATAAACTTTGTAGCGACTGCGGGAAGGAACATGCATGACTTCGTCGCGCAGCTCACGAATATTCTCGACCGAGTTACGGCTGGCCGCGTCGATCTCGATAACATCCATGCTGCTTTCATTGGCGATAGCCACACATGATTCACATTCGCAGCACGGCTCACCATCTTGAGGATTCGTACAATTAAGCGCTTTGGCGAAAATCCTGGCGGTAGTAGTCTTGCCGATCCCGCGCGGGCCAACGAAGAGGTAAGCGTGTGCAGTCCGCTGATTGCGGACCGCATTTTTCAAAGTCTGGAGGATATGTTCCTGGCCGACAACATCGGCAAAGCGCTGAGGCCGCCACTTCCTGGCAATTACCTGATATTCGCCCATTGCGCCTAAACCTCCAATTCTGTTAAACTTTTATTTTATCCAAAGCGTCGCCCAGGCTGCCGAGTTTTTCTCCCGGACGCGGGCGGCTGCCGTTTCCATTACCGTTATTGTTGCCGTTGCCGCCATTGCCGTTGCGATGAGAACCGTTTCCGCCGCCATTGCCGTTACCTTGAGCAACCTTGCTTTGAATCGAAAAAATCTTGCGAAGACCGTCTTTGGCTAAACCAAGCATTTCCTGCAACTGTTCATCTGAAAAAGGCTCCTGCTCCGCAGTGCCTTGAATCTCAATGAATTTGCCGGATTCAGTCATAACCACATTCATATCGACTTCAGCCGTGGAATCTTCTTCGTAGCACAAGTCAAGGACCGGTTTGCCATTGAAAATACCAACACTGATCGCGGCAATATTTTCCCGCATCGGATTTTTTTTATCTCCGAACATCTGTTGAAAAGCCAACTGCAACGCGATCGACGCCCCGGTTATGCTGGCGCATCGGGTTCCGCCGTCTGCGTCTATAACATCACAATCAACATAAAACGTGTTTTGGCCAAGCTTGGAAAGATCAACAACCGAACGCAAACTGCGACCAATAAGCCGTTGTATTTCCATCGTCCGACCGCCTTGTTTACCGGCTGATGATTCACGCTTCATCCGATCATGTGTAGATGACGGCAGCATGCCGTATTCACAGGTAACCCAACCGCCGCTGACTTTCTGCCGGTACATCCAGTTCGGCACTTTATTTTCCACACTAACCGCGCAAACCACCTTGGTTCCGCCCATCTCAATCAGCACTGATGAGATTGGATGCGCCAGATAGTTTTTGGTTATCTTGATTTGTCTGAACTGGTCCGGTTCACGGCCATCAGGTCTTTTCATGCAGTTACCCGAGTTTTATTAAAATTTAAAAAAGAAAAAGCCGCCGATCGGTCAGATCACCTGCAGCACCTGGCTCATTGCGTAGAGCTGCTTGGTTCCCCACCTGACTCGGTTAGCACGAGACCAGCGCACAGGGTCCAACGCGACCGACGGCCGAAAAAAATCTTCAAGCGAAGTAGATTACCCGCTTACTGTACACGAAGAAGCGAAATATTCAAGGCACAAAGCAAGTTCATGTCGCAGATTTTTGCGTTCGACTATTCGATCGATCATACCTTTTGCCAGAAGAAACTCTGAAGTCTGGAAGCCTTCCGGCAGCTTGGCCTGAGTAGTATCCCGGATTACTCGAGGGCCGGCAAACCCGATCAGCGCGCCGGGTTCTGCCAGCACCAGATCGCCCAGCGAAGCGTAGCTCGCCGTCACTCCGGCAGTAGTGGGATGAGTCATTATAACAATATAAGGCAGTCCGGCATCAGCATGACGCCGCAACGCCGCACTGGTCTTGGCCATTTGCATCAACGAGAGCATTCCTTCATACATCCTGGCGCCACCGCTGGCGGTTACCACGATCAATGGTAATCCTGCAGCGGTTGCAGCTTCTGTCAACCGGGTGATTTTTTCACCCACCACCGACCCCATGCTGCCGCCGAGAAAACGAAAATCCATCACTCCCAGCATATAAGGCTTACCTTCAAGAGAGGCTTTACCACAGACAACCGCGTCTTTCATGCCGGATTTCTTTTTATTGCTTTTGAGCTTTTCCTCGTATGATGCTGTGCCTGAAAATTTAAGGGTATCCACCGATTCCATCCCCGCATCCATTTCTTCGAATGATCCTTCATCAGTCAATAACGCGATCCGATCTTCAACTTTCATTGGCCAATGGTACGCACAGTGGGTACAAACAGAAAGATTCTCTTCCAGTTGCCGGGTATAAACGGTCCGGCTGCAGTTCTTGCACTTCTGCCATAATCCGGCCGGCAGATCTTTCTTTTTATTCACGGTACGATTAATCCGCAACGTGGAATATTGTTTGTTATTCTTTGACTTGTTGAAAAAAGAAACCATTTGGCATCTCCTTGATTTTCTGTTTTTTTGCAGTGAGGAAAGCCATCAGGCGATACCTTTCCTCTCTGGCCCGAATTACATCCTGCGGGCTATTACCATGATAAATATCCGTCCCGCGCCCGCCGCTGCCAAAGACGCAGCCGCGGAATGCAGAGTCGCACCGGTAGTCATCACATCGTCAACCAGTAATATATCACGTTTTTTTAATTTCGCACCTTTTTTTACTGAAAAAGCGCCGGACAAATTCTTTTTTCTTTGTTCCCTGTTCAGTTTTGCCTGCTGATGAGTCCGTTTAACCCGGCTCAGCAACGATTCCGACGGGATGCCTGAATAATGAGCAAGCATCCGGCTGAACTGTTCGGACTGGTTGAAACCACGCTGCAACTGCCGGGTCCAATGTAGCGGAGTCGGAACAATCACATCAGGCTTGATACCACTTGCTTCCAGCCTTTGCGCCCCGAGCAGTCCGACCGCCCGGGCCATTTCAGGAGTATCACGATATTTAAAACGATGGACCAACTGCCGGGCGGAACCGGTCAAAGGAAAAAGAGCGAAAGCCCCAACCCACAAACGAGGCTCCTCCCGCATGCACAAAGAACAAAACTCCAAAACCCCATCCAAAGTTCCACCGCAGCCGGGACAGGTAGGCGCGGAAAACGGTCGCAGTTTTTGCAGGCACTCGGGACATAGAAGGTTCGGACCGGAATCTGATATTTCTTCGTCACAAAGCGGACATGGAAAAGGCAAAACCGTCTCAGACAGTAATGAAATTACCGACCTGCCTGCTTCACTCATTTTTTCTGAGCCTGTAAACGCGAAAACTCGGGAGCGGCCGGCCCCTTGTGATTACAGTACCCGACCGGATGAGAGCGCCAGCGCTCGTCCGCTTTAAACTCCAAAGAGAAAAACGGATCAGCCTCAACTTCGACATGCCTGTCAAGTAACTCACGATGATAGTTGAGCGCGTCATGGTGATCGGGATCGTCAATCAGCGTATGTTTCTCTCCAGGATCATTGACGATATCATACAGCTCTTCTCCGTCTCCTTCGATAAATCGGGTATATTTATAGCGGGCTGAGCGCACCATTCTTCCCGGCTCAATCGTATATCCCCACTCCGTCATCCATTCACTGACCACATATTCCCGTTCAATATCAGGGACATGCCCTTTGAGATACGGTAAAATGCTTCGACCGTAAATTCCTTCGGGACTTTTCAATCCGGCATAATCGCATAAGGTAGGAACCAGATCACTCAACGACACCAGAGGATTCATGACCATGTTCTCGCCAGCAATCCCGGGGCCGGCAAAGATAAGCGGAACGCAAGTCGTTTCCTCGTAGAAAGAAACCTGTTTTGTTACCATTTTATGGCATGCCATCCCATCACCGTGATCAGCAAAAAAGACCACTAATGTATTTCCAGCCTCGTCTGATCTACGCAATGCATCCAGAATCATTCCAATATGAGTATCGGCGCGCTGCACATAATGATGATAAGCGGCGATATAATGGCGATAATTATCCTCGGTCCATGGAGCAGCCATTGATAAACGGTTGTGAGAACAACAAATATATTGAACCGGCAAAGGCCTTTTTTCCAAATCGTTAATTTCAAAGTTATCCGGCAGCTCAGGCAGTTTTCCCGGAGGAGTTATATCTTCATGTTCGTCTCTATTAGCTCCAACCCAGTTACAGATATCATGAGGGTTGTTAATGTCGGCAATCATAATGAAAGGCTTTTCATGAGATTTCTGCAGATACTCCACACTGACTTTTGTCGTATATTCATCACGACGCGAATCATAGGCCACCGGCCAGGCCTCACTACCTTCAATATAAATCTCGTTTTGTTCAGCGCAATCAAAACCGCGCAAAGCCCCGTTATCATGCATCTTACCGAAGTGAATCGTCTCATAACCGGCCGTCTTAAAAATCGAACCAAGGGTCGGCACATTTTCTTCGACTTTTCCGTTTTCAAACTGATCGCCGTTTGAGACGCTCCAGGTATCATGCGGCAGAGTCCCGGTCCAGAAAGCGGCTCGAGCCGGCAAACACAAAGGGCACGGAGTATAAGCGTTATTAAATCTCACTCCATTCCTGGCCAATCCATCAATATTAGGAGTCGATACATTGTAATTACCGTAACATCCCACACCTTTCTGCGAAAGTTGATCCGCAATAACTATCAAAATATTTTTTTTATTATCAGACATTACACTACTTTCAAGGTCTTATTTGGTCTATCATTAAACCAATTTACCATAATAATATAAAAATATCAAATCCGCTTCGAAGAATAAAAATATTATAATCTTTACACTAGAAACACACCACCCACAAATTTTTAACAGCTTGATATATAAGCATATACATTTTATATATAATCAAACCGTCTGACAATTTGACAAACCAACTTTCAGCGTATATATTATCTCCAAACCAACCCAAAGGAGGACGAAATGGAAGCGCGAATGAAGGTCAAAGGCGCAGGCTGCTACTACCACCTGTACAACCGCATCGGCTGCGTCAAAGGCGAACACCCGTTCTCCGACGCCGACAAAGAATACGGCTTCAAACTGCTTCGATACCTCTGCGATTACTTTTTGATCGAGGTCATCTCCGCCGCCTGGATGGGCAACCATTTTCACCTCGTGGTCTACGCTCCCGGCCCCGACGAATTGCCGCCGCTCGAGGTCATCGTCAAACGCCACAACGGCTACTACAAAGCAATGAAAAAAATCTTCAAATTCGGCCCGCGAACCCCGGTCATCAGTCTCGAAAATAAAACGCAATGTCAGGAAATCGCCCTCAAAATGATCGACATCAGCCGGTTTATGTCGGCCTGCCAACGCCAATTCACCTGCGTCTACAACGAGACCCGCAACCGCACCGGACAACTCTGGGGCGGCCGTTTCAAAAGCGTGATTCTTGAGCGCGTAAACGCCCTGGCCGCCTGCGTGACCTACGTCGAACTCAACCCGGTCCGGGCCGGCCTGAAAAACTCCCCGGCTGATTACAATTTCACCACCTGGGGCCGCTATTGCAGAAGCGGCAAACACATGTTTTACGAGAATTTTGTCAAACATCTGAAGCCGAACATCACCACCGGCGATACCTCGCAATGGACTGATGACGAGGTATTTGCGTTCTTCCGTGGCGAACTGGCCCGCATCATCACGGCGGAAACCGGCGCCTCGAGCGAAGAGATCTACGCCGCGCGCGACAAAGCCCGCCAAAAAGAATCGATGCACGTACGCTTCCTGCGTCGTACCCGACACTTTACCGAAGGAGCGATTTTAGGTTCAAAACAATTCATCCGCCAAACCGGAAGCCAGTTTGACGATCCAGTTCGAATCCATAAAAAACACCTCTCCCGAGGCCTCAGCCCCTCCGGAATACTATATTGCTTCCGATATTTGCAGGATTAAATGCAAAGATGCTTGAAAATCATAAGCGATCAAGCTTTTTTTTATACAATATCACAGACATTGATTTGAGTCCAAATATTGCGATTATCTTGTTATTGATAATTATGGTCGACAACTTATTGATTTTTAAATTCCAGCAATTGTTTAATCAAGTCCCCA
This sequence comes from Victivallales bacterium, assembly GCA_963678305.2. Classification (GTDB taxonomy): domain Bacteria; phylum Verrucomicrobiota; class Lentisphaeria; order Victivallales; family Victivallaceae. The sequence goes on along the minus strand of CAXXVV010000005.1, from coordinate 249,680 downwards.
ACATGCTCTGCATCTGTTTCGTCAAGCCTTTTGCCTTCTATTACTGAGCGCTTGATTTGAATTCCGATTGCCCCGCCTCCAACTTCAAAAACTCCTAATGTCAATTTTTTATTCAGGAAATAATAGAGTAATGCAACAATCAGAGATACAAATATTGAAATGACTCCGGCTCCAAAAACACTGTTGGCAAAAGGAATGAAAAAACCGTACAATACAGAAGAAAGAATAATAAATATAGCCAAAGCTTCTTTCCATGGTTTTGCATATCCGTAAAAAACTGAGCTGATTTTCCCCATCGGTATTGATTTGTAAAAACGACCACCCCATGAGCCAGACTCAAAAGAATAAGTTTTATCTGAAACTTTTACAGCCACAGTAGGCTCTATTCCCATAAGAGCAAGAAACCAAGAGATCAATCCGGGTGTTCTCCCATTGATTTCAATGTAATTACCATTAGCGTTAGGACTTGTATTAACTTCCCACGACTTTACCACATAAGCAGACATTTTGTCCCCTTTCCCTATAAATTGTTATTTTACTGTGTCGTACATTTTTTTTGACACTAGACGAATATATAACAGATATTATAGAGAAAACAAATCATGAAAGAATAAATTTTTCAAAAAAAGGCAATAAAGCCCTCCACAACAGACTATCTTTAGTTAGGATTAACCACTGGACATGAAAATATTACTGAAAATTAAAGACAAAAGTTTTTCTAACGAATTTTCCGGAACTCAAATCTGTCACGCGAAATGTCCACTTCCCTTTCAAATCATTTTCAGCGGGAATAAACTTAATTCTTAACAAGCCGTTGACAGCTGCAAAATAACCGCTAAACTCGCTTTGGTTGCCAGCAGGATCAGTAATGTCAATCTTCAAAGGCTGAATGCCTGACAGAGGATTGCCAGCCTGATCAAGCAACCTTATCTTAAATGCCTCCTTGCGCCCTGCCTTAAATTTTAGCGGCGCAACGAAATCAATGTTCGCAAGAGCTTCAGGATAAATCGCCAATACGGTTCCCCAGGCAGGTTGCAAATCAACGGTTACTTCCATTTTTCCATTGCGTTTAACACTATCCAATCTACGATGTGAAAGCAGATCATAAACGACACCATTACTCTTGTCAAATGACAGTTTAACTGTCTGCGGCAGTCCCTGCTCCATAACCGCGCGGTATTTTTTCCCGACATAATTACCGAATGTACGTTTATCATTGACGACAAAAACATATTTTGCCCGGTCTTTCTGCAAAGTATTCAAAAATACTTGAGGAGAACTGCAATCAACAAATCGTTTGACAATATTTTGAGTCACAGTACGAACGGCGTCAGCATTCTTCAGCATATCACGATAAACCTCATCGGCCGTAAAGCCATTCTTACTGACTATATGGTAATAAGTAGATTTACTGCGCTTGCTCATATCCATCTCAAACTTAATAGCGCCCGGAATCCTGTTGGCAAAAGGTTCGCCGCAGATAACAGTGCCTCCATTTTTCGCAAAATCAATGATGCGTCCGAATACGCTTTCCGGCAAATGGGTGATCCGATGCATGAACAAAACTTTATATTTGTTTAAGTCACCGCGAAGAATATTTTCATCAAAAATAATATCAGTTGGAATATGCGCCATCTGCAACGCGGCATAATAACCAAATCCGGTTGAGGTTCCATATCCGCTCCATATTTTTTTACCAAACAACTGACTGCCGAAAGAAAGCAGCATTGCACATTCGCGCGGAGAGCGGTCAAGCCGGGAAACCATTGGCCAAAACGGTTGAAGTACCTCCCGGGAAAAACGAGCCAATTTTTCATAAATATCCTTTTGTTTATATTCCGGTCGAGCCGTCGGCATTAAATGATTCAAGCTGTAATGTTCAATTACGTCTGGGATACGGGAAAAAGCCAGCCAATCGGATTCTATTATAATGTCTGAAGGCTGAACTCCGGCATACCGGTGCCGAGATGGGCATATCCTATCCTTGTACAACCACAATGAAGCTCCGAAATTCAGTCCTTTTGCTTTTTTTTCATCCTGAGACGAATTAACCAGAACTTCAACCACACCGAGTGTTTCACTGGCATCCGGATGGGTGTAAAACCAGGTTCCAACCTGATCAAGCCCCTTATTGCGGTAGAACAAAGGGACATCCCGGTATGGATCATGGGTAACGCTTGATCCCGGAAAATTTCGTTTGATAATTTCCGCCAATTCCGCATTAAGGTAATTATCCCCATATCCTCTTTGCCAGAACCATTTGAAAAAAACATACCATTTATTATTATCGGCAAAAACCGGCGGGGTTTTACTCTTGACGTAATCCGGAACCTTGATCATCCGGCCGGCCACCCCGTCTTTGATTTGCGATGTATTGGCTGGAACCGGCATATCAAATCCAAGTTCCTTCTTCGCCCTTGCCCGTCCTGCAGAGGAATAGTCCGGTTCAGCTATATTTTCGTTCTCACTGTTTAATAAAAAATCAGTTATTGCCGGATGCCGGTTCAACAATGTCATTAACTTTTTAAACCTCGTTAACACCCATTGCCGGTGATTAGGATTCCAGGGATCTGCCGCATGGCCTTTTTGACCGTTAAACCGTGCTATTCTGGTATCCGCTCCAGGAGCAGAACCGGCTAAACAATTGAAGTGAAGTTTAATATGCTGTCCATGCTTCATCGCTTCATCAAGCACTTTTGCAAAATATGCTTTCTGTTTCCTGTAATCGGCATCCGGAGGAACATTTACAGATGAACCGTTGAAGCCGTGTGATTCAAGACTTTTGAAAAATGATGCATCCGTCCGGCCGCCCCAGGAAAAAAATTTATATGTGTCATTGCGGGTTTCAGGCACAATGAATAGGTCGTAAACGAAAGAATAAGGCGTTCCCGGGAGTTTCGCCATAACTTCATATTTCCCGCTTTTCCAGGCTATTGTCGGAATTGTAAAAGTTTTTGTCACATTTACCCCGGGAGCAATCTGACCTGTCGGAATATCCCAAGTGGACATAATCCGGTTATTGACTGTTACCTTGACGGTTTCAGGCTTCATGACATTTGACGTATTATTTCTAAGACGGATATTCAGGATAATATTTTCACCACGGAAAAAAACATGGCGCCTATCTCTTTGAGATATTTTCAGCTCTAATGGTTTAACTTCAGCCGGAGGCACAGGATTAACGAAATTTTTCACGGAAGTAACGGCGGCATTTCTAATCATGACTTTGCGTTTACGTGCGCCCAGGGCAACTTTTCCGGGCGTATCCATCTTAACTTTTGCGCTTATATAAAACTTACCATTGATCATAACAGCGATAATGCCCTTGACATGATAAATTTTATATTTCATCAGCTGATTTATTGCGGGATCGGGAAGTTGAGATTCGCTGCTGTCAAGCCGTGCCAGATCGGTCCTCCGGCCGTTATCGACTTTAATGATACTTAACTCAACCATTCCTGTGGAACAGCGTCGATGTTGAATCTCATAATGATTATTCAAATCCTGCCAGCCGGTTGACAACAGGACGTCTCCTAAATTATCGGCACATTCCACTGCGACGGAAAAACAATAATCCTGCCATTTCGAATCTCCGCTGAAGGACCAGATTCCCGGAACTGTATCAAGATCAGACATTTCACAATAAGCATTTTTCGACCATAGCCATTGTCCATTTACCGGAGTCCACTGTTTCGCAGAAGATGGTGAACTGAAGTCACTTTTCAATAATATTTTACCAGACGAGGACTCTTTGACCGGGGTTGGAGTTATAGCTTTTTTATAAATCTTCAAGTCTTTCATTGTCCCGGCGAATCCGAATTTTCCGCCAAAAGCATAGATCCCCAGTTTGAGAGGATAAGGATTCGCACCCGGAATTGCGTTACAGGGCAAAACCGCTGCAGTTTTTCCATTTATAAACAGCTTCAGCTCTTTGCCGTCTCCGGTAACGGTTACCCGGGTCCATTTATCCGCAAGGTTGCCGATTGGAGCTGATATCGAATAGGCTTTATCTCTACCTTTGCGAAAAAAGAAACTTATCATATTCTTTTTTATTTTATAATTATACAGCATCCGCAATTGCCAGTTATCAGAATTGGAATCCGCCCCTTTGGTCAACAACTGAATCCGGCCGATCCGGCCGGAAAAATCAACCATCGGTTTAAGCCACAATTGAATGGAGAAACCTTTTGTTTTGGCGAAATCAGCATAGCTTCCGTTCGGAATTACCGCATATTTCCCCAGCTCAAAATACAACGCCTTGCGACCTTCATCTACAACAAATTCAGGGTCAGCTGAATCAGCACTTTCAGCATTTCCAAGCCAGCCTTTTTCTTGAGGGCAAACAGCATTCCCCAATAACTGCCCACTACCGCCGTCAAGTTTCCAGGATCCGGCTGCCTCGGCGAAAATCGTTCCGGCACTTAATAATGCCGACAGCAGTAAAATCATTTTTTTTATTTTGTTCATTTGTTTTTCCTATTCCGGATCAGTTATAACGGTCGCCGGCTTTGGTCCAACGGTATGGCTCCTGTTTACAAGCCGGATAGGGCAATTTTTCTGATTCTACATGGCCGTCGAAATGCAGATTGCTGATATAATTATTATGCCTTGCTCTTTCCTCTATAAACGGCATATTGACTGAACCAAATCCATAATACCAACCATTTGTCCCTTTGGGATCAAACATCAAAGAATCCTCCACGTCCATAATCGCGGTGTAAACACTTGGACGCTGTATTTTGACCGCCTTATTGAACGAGGGATAACTGGCCGGGTTGGTCGCATATACAAAACCGGTAATATTGGCTCCATAACTCAAAAGGAAACCGTAAGCTTGATATTTAACAACATCTGAAGGGCATCTGTATACGTCGTCCGCCCCGGTGTCATAGCCGCTTGAACCAACATAAGGTTTGAGAAGATTCATCCAGGTCTCGGTTGTTCCCCCAACGATGATCCTCGAGCATGGAATAAAGGAATCCCAATCATTGATATACACCGATAATCCAGTTCCCATTTGCTTCATATTGGATACGCAGCGAATCGATTTTGCTTTATCCCTGGCCTTACCCAAAGCCGGCAAAAGCATGCTTGCCAAAATCGCAATAATCGCTATTACCACCAATAACTCTATTAGAGTAAATGTTTTTGCAACCGAACTCTGTTTCATTTTACTTTCTCCTGTTTTTTAATTTTCTTACTTAAGGGTTATATTATTTAGTTTCAGTTCATTAAGCAGTTTTGCGGTGTACGAGTCTGCGGCATCAATTGCTGAAGACGCCCCCTGCATAATACAACGTAACTCTTTGCGGGAAGCAACCGTCATGCTCTTATGGCAGATACTTAACAAAGATTGTAAATCAGGGCATATTATCTCTTTTTTAACAGCTTTATGCAGAATATCAAGGTCAACAGAAGTCCTTTCCTCCAGGGCCCTCAAAGAAGAAACCAACACCGGAGTAACCATTTTCATCTTTGCCACTAAATCCTGCATTTCCGCGGAAAGGATGAACGAAATAAATTCCAGCGCCTTATCAGGATTGGAACACCCGGGCGACACACAAAACCCCATCGCAGCAGATGCAATGACATTTTCCGGTTTGAGCTGAAACGGCATTATTCCTAATTCAAAGTCAAGCGTTTCGCCAAACAGGAACAAATGAGTCGGGATGTTGTTTAAAAACAACTGCCGTCCGGCTGTAAATAACTCGATACTGTCAAAAGAATGCGCCTGATCAGTCATAAACATCCGTTTATTTCCGACATACGGAGTCAACTGCGCAAAGAGGCTCCTGTTATATTCTGTCATGCTACGCAAATTAACATCTGCCGGAATACCTTGAAATGCCGCCCAGTCCCAGATATGGCCTGCGGCCAGATATTCCTGCGGCAATTTTTCCGTCGCCTCGGCCAACAGTTCAAGAATCCGCCCTTCACAAAGCCTTTTACGGATATTTTTCATGCCGATTTTATCCGCAAGAGTCTGATTCCAAAAAGTAAAATGCGCGGTGTGATGAATTGGAATTATCTTGTCCAGTAATTGCCGGGTCGCTTCCGGGTAACGACTAATCCAAAAATCGTCAGACAAAAGTTTTTGTTTAAAAGCAGCAGGAATCGTTTGCCCCAGAGGAAGCATTTCCCGCATTAACTGCACCTGAATAATATCTACCGGATTTTCATTGTAATATTCCAGGATATTTTCCATGTTTATGTGTTTGGGAAGCCAGGATATCTCAACCGTTGCAGTTGAATTCGTTGCATTAAAACGAGCGACAGCCATTTCCCAGAATTTTTTCTGGTAAGGAATATTTTCATACAGAGACAGCACCAATGTCGACGGCATCGCTTTGACAATGCTTTCAGACATGCCAAGAGCCATCGGGTGAATGTCGCTGGCAGCCTGGCTGAATTTGTTTTTCGCCACAAAGGTTCCACGCCTGCCGTTGCGAACAATATCACCATTTTCATAAAACCCCTGCAACGCATTGCGCACAGTGACCCGGGAAACATTCAGCGTGGAAGCCAAATTCCTTTCCGGTGGGATTTTGGCCCCGCTGCCCGAATTTTTTATGAACTTATCTAACTGCCGTCGCAATTGCTCTGTCAGGGCAATGGCTCCTGAATGGTCTATTTTAAAAGTTTCAATTATCTCTTTTTCGTTCAATTTATATCAGCCCTTCAGCTCAATAATACCAAATAATACCAAAATATCATACCAATATTATACTCACTGAAAGACAATTTGTCAATATCTGCAAATGGAAAAATTTAATAATAGTTGGACAGAAGGTAATCAGGCAATCCAGTTATGTGGCTCATTGCGCTGTGCTTAACGTCTTTGATTTAAGCAGTTTCACGTAATTTTTTTATTTTTATAATTCAACTGACCGATTACGACAGAAGTAAGAAAGAATAATCTCAACGCGGTCAAGGACGCCTGGAATTATTGAGGATCAGGAGTTGCTTGACAAAATCACCAACCTGTTCGACATCCACTTCATCCAAAACGCTGCCGTTAACAACCGAGCTCTTAATGATAATACCAACAGCCTTGCCCCCGGACTCATGGACGCCGAGAGTAATTTTTTTATTGAGGGAATAATAGAGCAATGATACAACAACCGCAACCGACATGGAAACAAGAATGACGCCGGAAAGCTCAAGGCTCGGATCGACAATACGCAGGGTTCCGGTAAGAAAAAATGCCAGGGCAATCAAAAAAATCAGCGCCTGCTTCCAGGGTTTGGCGTATCCATAATAAACTGAACTGATTTTGGCGATAGGAATAGTCTTGAAATATCTGCCGCCCCATGATCCAGCTTCATAGCTGTACACTTTATCAGATATCCTGATGGCAACTCCAGGCTCCACCCCCATAAGTCCCATAAACCATGAAATGACACCCGGAGTCCGGCCCTCAATTTCAACAAAATTACCATTCTGATTCGCGGTGTTCCTGACATCCCATTTCTTTACGATATACGCCGGCATAGTATATTCTTTCTTTTTTTGTTAAACCTTGACATGCTGGAGCTAATATACAACCTCTACCGCTGAGAAAACAAACTTCATAATTGAAAAAGTTGATAAGTTTTAGATTACAATCATTTATAACCAGATAATCGCAATATTCGGACTGGAATTGCAGGCTGTAATGTCATGGAAAAACAAGTTTGAACGCTTATTACTTGCGTTATTTCGCATCAGGAGGTCATCAAAACACCTGTATCAAACAATTGTTTGAATTTAGAGATTTTTTCAAATAGCGCTACTTAAAGAATTTAGGTTGACAGAGAGCCTCTTTGGATAAATAAAATTACAAGAAAAAAGCTAATTTTTTCTAAAAAAAATTGATTTTAGGGGCTTAACGCGTTATCTTACAGCTTAGTCAAAATATAATAATGTAGAGATAAGCGAGCAGGCTTATTTTTTTATATTATGATTATTGGAGGTCAAAGCATAGACATGCATTGGCAAAGTATTAATAAGTATTTCATGGGTAATAATTAATAAAATTAGTTGGAGCGAAACAAAAATGAGATTTTTCCATATCTTCCTGACATCAGCAGCGGTCGTCCTGTTTACCGGATGTTACCAATTCATGCCGCCGCCCAAGGCAGTTGAAGGCGATACGTTTACTAACCGGAAAGAATCCAAACGATATATGCTTCCTCCTGAAATACAAATATTGAGCATGAAACAGGCTCAGCGAATCGCGATTCTGAACAACCCGGATTATCAAAGCGCAATCCAGTCGGTTAATCAGGCCAAGGCGATTTACCAGCGCTCATTCAGCTCCTACATGCCGAGAGTTTCTGCTAATTTCGACATGGATTCGACCCATAATACCTTCCATAATCAAAAAAATACCAATTACGGCAATAATCATCAGTTTTCAACCCAAACCGGGATTGGCGCCAGTTTGCTGGTATTCGACGGACTCAGCCGGACCATGAATATGCTGGCGGCAAAGTATTCATACAAGCAGCAAAAAGCGTTGCAGGATGATTCACGCCGGATCCTGTTGCGGGCTGTCGCCTACGCCTACAATAATATATTGTTGGCGATCGAAGAGAACCGGATCGCGACCGAAGACATGAAGTTCCAGCTCGAAGTGTTGCGTGAAACTCAATTCAAATTCGAAGCCGGTGCAGTTCCGCTGTCTGACGTGCTTAACTTTAAAATTATGGTTAACCGGGCTATGAACGATCAGATCCAGGCGCAGTACCAGTACAATATCGCCCGTTTTGCCATGGCTAATCTAATGGGACTGCCAAAAGGTGCGCTGGATAATTCAATCAAATATTCGCCAATCAACCTGACTATCGACAGTACTCTGGCTCCGGTGGACGTTTATCTTGACACCGCACTCAACAACCGGCCGGACCTTATTGCCTACCGGCAGCAATTGAAGTCGGCTCAGTACACACTTTACTCCAGATGGGGAGCTTTCTCGCCAACGGTTAACGCTTACGTCAACTTGGCTCTGGATACTAACAGAACCAAGTACGGCTCAAGTTCTTCACGTCCCAATACGGGCTACAACAACCCGAATATCAGCTACGGAATGCAAGTTGACTGGGTGCTGTTTGAAGGAGGAAGACGCTGGTTCGACGTCAGAATAGCCCAGACCCAATTGGCACAGGCCAAGTACTCGGTAGCGTCTAAATGGCTGGAAGTGGTCGCCGACGTCCGCTATGCCCACGACAACTACCGCCAGAGCGCCAAAAAGGCCAACCTGTTCAAAGAAACGCTCTCGCTGGTTGTCAAGCAGCGTGACCTCGTTAAAGAGGAATATGATGCCGGTAACACTGAATTGACCCGTCTGAATGAAGCCCAGCGCGACAAAGTTCAGGCTGAAACCGACTTTATCAGCGCTCTGGTAAATATGCGTAATGCGAAAGCTCAGCTTGACGCTGCAACCAATGCGAATGATATTGGCGCCTTTCTTGATCTGGCGGAATTCAGAGACGAAGTCGGCAAACCGATCCATACGACGGAAATTGCCACGGAAGATGGAAAAACTTCAACTTCGGCCAAGCCGGCGGTAAAAGTAATCAAGGTCAACCCGGACAAAACGAAAGCTGCACAACCGACGGCAAAACCAGGCCAGAACAAAACTGCGGCCAAACCACAGGTTATCACCGTAACCAATACCGGCTCCACGCAAAACCAGAGCAACGCCCCGGTTAAAAATAATCCGTAAAACGTAATTTTTTATTTATCTAATCCGCAACCAAAATAAAATTGACTATGAGTATCAGAGTAAGATTCGCGCCGTCACCAACCGGCAAAGTACATATCGGCAATATCCGCACTGCAATTTTCAACTGGCTCTATGCCAGACATACCGGCGGCAGCTTTATCCTGAGAGTTGAAGACACTGATTTGGAACGGTCCACCCCGGAAGCGGTTCAAGCACTGCTTGAATGCATGCAGTGGCTTAAACTTGATTATGATGAAGAAATCATGTACCAGAGCAAACGACGTGAAGCTCATGAAGCAGCCGTAGCCCAGTTGCTGGCAGACAAAAATGCCTACTTTCCTCCGACCAAAGAAGGCGAAGCCGTTCCGACAATCTTTCGTATTCCAATCGAAACTGCGGATATTCCGGCTATACGTGAAGTTGGAACAGAGGAAATATTCACCCACAACGAATCTCCGGTCACGATTGACCTGACCGGTCTATCCTACGCCCAGGTTTCCCGTAAAGGCAAACCGGTTCCGCAAAGCTGCTGTCTGGCCGGAGTGCGCGATCTCAAATTGTACGATCCGGAAGATAACCTGATCTTTGAACTTGAGCCGGAACTGAACGCAATTCTTGCCGGGGAAAAATCATTTGTTCTGGAAAATTGCGCCCGGATGACTTTCCTGCGTAAAGAGGTTTTCTTTGTTGATCTGATCAAAGGTGAAATGGCCAAACCGTTGGATAGCATGAAGGATCTGGTAATTGTCCGCAGCGATGGCTCGCCGGTGTTCCATATCGCCAATGTGTGCGACGATCTGGCCCAGAACATCACCCATATCATCCGCGGTGATGACCACGTGGAAAATACTTATCGTCACATTCTGCTGTTTAACGCCCTGGCGGAAAAAGCGCCTGAATATGCCCATATGCCGATGATTGTCAACGATGCCGGCAAACCGTTCAGCAAACGTGACGGAGATGCTTTCGTCGGGGATTTCCGGGATAAAGGCTTCCTGCCGGACGCCCTTTTCAATTACCTGTCCCTGCTCGGCTGGTCCCCCGGCGATGATCGCGAAAAAATGACCCGGAATGAAATGATCGAAGCTTTTGAAATAACCCGGGTAAAAAGCGCCCCGGCCAGGTTTGACGCAAAAAAATTGCTGGATATGAATAACTCATACATCGACGATCTCAGTTCAGAGGAATTCACCGCTATCGCCGGGCAGTTCTACGACAAACCGGTTGATAAAGACGCTTTTGCCGCGGTCGCTGCCGCCATGCAAGGCCGAACCGGTGTAATGACCGATGTTGCTCAATGGGATTATTTTTTCTCGGAAGAGCTGGAATATCCGGAAAAGCCGTTTAAAAAACAATTTAAGAAACCTGAAAACCGTGAAGGCCTGCAACTGTTGGCTCATAAGTTTGCCGTGTCCACTGGCTTCAACAGTGAAGATGTTATGAACTGCCTGAAGAACGCCACCGCGGAACTTGGTCTGGGGGAATATCAACTGTTCCAGCCGTTGCGTCTGGCGCTCAGCGGAACAGGCTCCGGGCTGGATCTGGAAGAGATAGCGGTTCTACTGGGGCAAGCATCCTGTATCCGACGTATCGAAAACGCAATAAAATACTACGAGGAAAATGCGGCTGAACAAGAGTGATCAGCCAAACTGTTATGATGTTCTTTAAAAAGAAAAATGTCTTGAAAGTCAAAACCTACGGAGCTCCGGTCCTGGCCAAAAAAGCGGCTCCGGTTAAGGAGATCGACGACGAAGTCAGGAAAATTGCCTCTGCCATGATCGATACCATGAAGGCTTACGACGGTATCGGCCTGGCCGCTCCGCAAGTCGGCCTCAGTCGTCGTATTGTCACTTTCGGACTGCCGTCAAGGCCCGATGACAGTATTACACCCCCTACTCCGGGAGAAATCCTGCTTCTGCCAAGAATGCCGTTCGCGGTAATCAATCCGGAAATAGTCAACTCCAGCAGTGAAACCGAAACCGCCGACGAAGGCTGCCTCAGCGTTCCGGAAGTTTACGCTCCGGTTACCCGGCCGCTGCGCGTCCATTTCCGGGCTACGATAGTGGAAACCGGAGAAACGGTCGATGTCGAATGCGGCGGGTTGCTGGGACGTTGCATCCAGCATGAACTAGACCATCTTGACGGTACTCTTTTTGTCAACAGGCTTAAACCTAAAGACGCGTCCGAAGTCAAGGCTGAACTGGATTTTCTCAAGAAAAGCGGAAAAAAACGTGACTTTAATCGCGAATCCTGATTTGCGGTCCGGAATTCAATATTAACTTATTACTGTAGAGGCAAGCTGTCATGGCTCCTGATAATATGAACTTTTTTCCGATCCTGGCCGGCACCTGTCGCGGCACCGGGATTTTTGCGATACTGACCCACCGGGCCCGAACCGCAAGAGCACTGCTGCACCTTGCGTCTCTGGCTTTTTTTGCCGCTCTTATGTGCGCGACCTGTGAATGGTTCAGACTGGAAGAAAAATTCGGTCGGATAACCGGCTTCATTCAAGAAAAAACCGGCGGAATCAGCGTTACCGAAAGCGGCATCAAGCCGGTTATTGAGCCGAACAAAGCCAAATACTATCTGGTATTTCCCGACCTCGAATTCAAATACACTCCAGACATCCAGGTTCAAGCAAGCGATATTAACGTAGATACAGACACCACCAAAGGAATTATCTGGACACCTGGCATTGTTGCGCTGTGGGTTCGTAATGCTGATGGACTATTTGGATTCACGCCAGTTATCTGGGCGACCTCAAAAGGTACGTTTCCTAAAGTGCTTTACAATTCCATGACTCCGGTTTCTAAAGAATCTCTGGTTAATAAGCTAAGTAAATCAGGCAATCCGAATGGCCCGTTCTCTCTCAGGCCGAAAAACAGTAATATTAAAGAGATGTTCACTCCGCTGTTCGTCTTGGTTGCATCATTCCTGCTCTATATTGTTTATTTTCTGCAGATTGTCTTTCAAACCTTATTTTTCGCGCTAATTTTTTCCATGATTTTCGGTTTTACCGGCAGAAGAAACGCGCGGACATTACCGTTTAACCGTCTGTTGGCTATTGTAATATATGCCTCATTTCCTCCGATAATTATCGGGTCGATTTTTTCGGCATTGGACTTGCCCATCGATTATCAAACTGTGTTTTTATTCTGTTACGTCTGTTACCTGATGGCTGTCATGCTGCGGGTGGAAAGAACTCTCACCCCTGACATTGACAAGCCGGAATTATAAAAGTTGGCTATTTTTCGGCTAAACAACTGGATTTTTTCAACTTTTAGTGTATCTTTATGACCGGTAGATATATACCTTAACTCCAAATGCCCGGATGGCGAAATTGGCAGACGCAACGGACTTAAAATCCGTCGGAGATAATCCTTGCGGGTTCAAGTCCCGCTCCGGGTACCACCTCAAAACCAACAACTTACAGACTTTTTCAAGCATTTTTACGAGAATTGAAATTTACTGTTTTTTACCATAATATAGCTATCTTTACCGTTCATTCCCGCCACATTCCTGCCACATTAATTTTATTCTTTACCTGTAGGACGTTTGACCATACCAATATTGAGGCTTATCTATTCCTGCCACATTTGCCCTATTCCTGCTGCATTAGAGTTGTTTTTTTGACATGAAGCTGTAAATTGAATCCGTCATCAAAGCAATAGCTTGTAATGTGCTTGCAATGAAATATGTGAAAATCAGATATTTGCATGCTATTTTACGTGACACTAAATAAGTGAGGGTAATTATATGCTTAGTATACGTGATGCAATACGGACAAAAAGTAATAGTAAATGGTTGAAACTTTTGCTAATAATAGTAGCGTTAGTAAAAACTCCATTTGAAATTATTGAACTAATTTATATTGGTATCAAGAAAACTTTCTCGTTTTTTATTTTTTTGAATAGAAAAGCCACTCAAACCCGCAGTTTTCGCTGGATTATTCTTTTAGTCATTGCGTTTATTATGGGTATATGTTTAGTTCAATATTGGGAACGTTTGATGGACTTCTTAAAAACTTATGACAAAATCCCAGCTTCTTTAATAACTGCACTTGTTGCATCTCCGTTTGCGTTCTGGTTATGGGTCTGGCGCGATCAGAACAAGATCAAGGACCAGGAGCACATAGAACGCAAGTTGATCATTGAGGAGAATAATGACGCATGGGAGAATTTTTTTAAATTTCAGAAGCTCGCCTTAGACGAAGATGAGCCCCCCCTAGTCCGTTCTACAGCAATTTATGCACTTGGTGAATATTATACCCGTCCGAAAGAATCAAACTTTCCTCAACAAGTTCATAACTTTTATCAATCATTTCTTGACTGTTATTGGATGGAATACAATAATAACAAATTAGAACTATCTCCTTATATTGCTGCAGTATACTCGGTTATTGTTTCAAAAAAAGATTTTCATATTAAATATAAATTATCCCTAGCAAATTTTAACTTAGTAAGAGCTAACTTCATGAATATTGATATGCGAGGGGCTTTTTTATTTAATGCCAATCTTACTAAAGCTGATTTTCGTATTGCTAATCTGCGTGATGTCAAGTTCTTGTGTGCAAACCTAAAAGGCGCTGATCTTCGAGGCGCTGATCTTCGAGGCGCTGATTTTCATGGAGTTAATTTTGAAGGAGCAACCCTATGCGGAGCAAAATATAATAAGATGACGCTCTTTGATAATAATTTTGATCCTAAAAAAGCCGGCATGAAAAAAGTAGATGACTGATTAACCCTGAAATGCCTTAATCATTCACCAGCTTATTCAGAAAGGCTTGCTTTTCTTCAAATGGCATGAATTAATCTACTTTTTCATCGTTGGTTCCAGTGCCGAAAATAGGCCTTTGAATGCCGAAAACCGGGCAAAACATGGCTATATCGGGGGTTTCGATGGCGAAAATCATGGTTTTGATCAAAATACGGTCGCGCGCGTCATGCGAGCAAGAGCCTCTAAAATCTCTAAGTGTAGGCATTGTCTCGCGCGCGCATCACGTGCGTAAGAGCCTGCGAAAACTGCGAATAACACGAAAACCTGAGACCTGGGTCACTTATCGGAAATTGCTTTAAACATATCTCGCGTGACGTATTTTGATAAATGATCTGGCGGTGTTGTGCCGTATCGGTTATTCTTGATGGTCCGTGTACCGGCAAGCAGTTTGAAGATACTGGATAGCTCTGGGAAGTTGCGACAGGCGAACAGGACTGCCGTATTGATCCGTTGCCTGGAGATGCCGCGCCGCTTTGCTACTTCGGCTTGAGTAGTGTTAGGATACCGGATAACCTCCGTCAAGAGCGCAAGAGTGTTATCATCGAGAGACATGATGTACTCGCAATGATTGATTTGGTTGTCATTGTGACATCCTCTCTTGTCCTAGCAATAAAGAGCCGCTTACAGGTCGGTGGGTTCAAGCACCTTGCACCGGGTAGTCAATCCGGGACTTCACTGTAAACGACAATATATAATCTAGGCATAAAAAAGTCTTCTTTAGCGTCTTATCCGGAAACTACTCCAGATTGAAAACTTGTGACGTGTCACGTTTTGATTATGCTCATTTTTTCACCTTTTAAATTTTACCTGCCAAAAACTCTTTCGAAGTTTAGGTACATGATGTTATTGTATTCAGGTTGCGTTACTTTCTTTTGCTCTAACGCATCCCGCATCATGGTCAGATGCATAGGCGGAGAATCTTTTCTCATAAACATATCGGTGCCAAAAAATATTTTTGAGTTGAACTTCTTCAAAAACTCAATTCCAACTTCCGGATCGCGGGTTAAGGCATTGTGTCCACTGCCGGCAGAGAAATCGCCATAAAGATTGGAATATGTCTGCATCAAGCGCCACAGAGAACCTTTATTTTGAATCGGTCCTCCGGGATATCCGTTCCTTTTTTTCGGCGCGGTTACATCCGCGTCAATCGCATTCCAGAATGCCGGAGCGTGCCCGATAAAAATTGTTCCGGGAAACTCTTCGAGTACTTCTTCAAGGCCGCATAGAGAAGCGTTATCAACCAGACCGTACAGTCCGCCTCTTTTCGGGGCCATATGAAACAGCACTGGCAAACCAGCTTCTCCGGCATGGTAAAAGAGGTTTTTGTATAACGGGGAAGTTATTGGAATATTGGCACAAACTTCCCCGATACCCAAACACCCCAAATCTTTTAACAGCTTCATAAGGCCCGAAAAATCGGCCTCGGGCGTATTTAGCATCGATCGGGGATCGATATTGGCAAAAGGAATCAGGCGGTCCGAATATTTATTACACTCGGCAACGACTTCCTGATTACCGGCAACTCCGAAATAATCAATATTTTCCGGATTTGAAAGCGGCAGAACCACCGACTTGTCAATACCCCATTTATCCATGTCTTCAATGAGTTCTTTTGCCGTGAAAGAACCATGCCCGCCAAGTTCGCTGAACTGCGGGTATGCCTTATAGGTTATATGCTGATGGATATCAATAATCATTGTTCGCGCCTTATTTTTGGTAAGCCTGTTCCACCTTGTTGAAAGCGGCAATTATATCATTGACTTCCTGTTCTCCCCAACTTTCAGAAATATTCAAATTGAAAAACTTGTCCATTGCGGCAAACGCATTCGGTGTCGGAAATTCGCGTGCCGGTTCGCCCTGGCAAAACGGATTGTTCCAGGGATGCCTGCCGGCACGATTTATGAACCAGTCAAAAGTATAAGGCAAAGCGGCCGAATAGCTCGGATTCAATAAGATACCTTCCGCCATAAGCGCCGCGCAGAACTCATCTTTACTACAGGTGATTTTTGATTCGTCAATACCAAGTCGCCACCACCAGTAGGAATGCTGAACATTATCTGCTATTCCGGGAATGATAATCGATTCAAGTTTTTCCAGACCCTTTGAGAGTTTTGCGACAAACTGTCTGCGGCGTTCGACAAGACCCGGAAGCTTTTTAAGTTGGACCCGGCCAATTGTCGCGTGCAGTTCATCCATATTACAGTTAATCGCGGGAATAACGTTTCCGTTTGAGCCTTCAAGCCCAAACGGCTTGCCGCGGTCGGCATGACGTCTGACTCTCCAATACATATCCTCGTTTTTCGTAAAAACCATACCGCCCTGGCCGCCTGAACAATGGTGCTTGCCGAACATAACTGAATAAGCGGCGACGTCACCGAAAGTCCCGACATATTGGCCATTGATGCCTGCTGCATGAGATTGCGAACAATCTTCGACAACCGGCAGATTGTATTTTTTTGCGACTTCCATTATTCCAATCATATCAGCAGGTTCGCCGCCGATATGTGGAATGACTATCGCGCTGGTCAAATCGGTAATCCTTTCCTCAATCTGTTCCGGGCCGGAGTTGTAACTGTCCGGCGCGGTATCGGCAACGACCGGAATACAGTTTAAGAGAGCTATCGGCATAATCCCGCCAGGATCGGTAACCGCGCCAACAATTACCTCCGTAAAGGGTTTCAGTTCAAGCGCTTTTATCGCAACATAAACCGAGTTGGTGCCGGAATTTACCGCATCAGCGTAACCACCGCCCATGAATTCGGCAAATTCTTTACAGTAAGCCTCTTCCTGCGCCCCGTTATACCCGAAAGCATTGCCGGATGCGATCGATTCATCAAAAAGCGCCATTGCGGCGGTCTTTTCTTCCACACCGAAGTGCGCCCTGCCGGGCCAGGGTTCAGTTCTTATTTTACTGCCGCCATTAATTGCCAGTGTTTTCATTGCTTTTCCATTTTCATATTTTGTTGTCATTTTCGATCTGTTTGAAGTTGTTGCTTCGAGAAAATTATAATTTTTATTACCGATTCACCGGTATATTTACATATATCGGAGTCCCCGCTGCCCGAGCAATCCTAATTGACCGGTGAAATCAAAATCTCGATGCGGCAATCCCTTTAATTCTCCATTTTGCATAAAGTTGAGGTCCGAACCATATAAATTGTCAATAAGGATTAATTTCAAGTCTTCAAAAATTGCGTTATATTCAATATTTCCGCTGAGTTCAACCGTTTCTCTGGGATCATCTTTAACATTGAAAAGCTGGAACACATTTCCTGCTGCATAATATATCAACTTGAAACCATCTTTGACGACCATTCTTACCGCCATTTCATCTTCATCTGTCTCGCCATATAAATAATCCCTGGAAGCTTCGGAAGCCAGAGAAATGCCGTCGACTCCATCCGGTATTTCAATGCCGGCAAGATCAAGCAGGGTTGGCATAATATCACAGATTTCCGCTAATCTTTCATCCTTTAATCCTATGCCGACAGGATCGATATTGGCGCCGGTTGCAATAATCAACGGAATACTGACTGATATCTCATTCATGACTTTCATGCACCACATGCCATGCTCCCCGATCATATGACCGTGGTCGCTTGTAAAGGCAATGATAGTATTGTCAAGCAGACCCTCTTCTCTAAGAGTTCCGATTACAAGCCTTATCTGATGATCAATATGAGTTATCGTTGCATAATATGCCCGTCTTGCCAGTTTTATCTCCTCGGCGGAAGGTCCGGCTTTATCTATTAAACAACTACCGGCCAAAGCTCTTTCCTGTAATGGGATCGGAAGTTTATCCAGCTCCCTGGACCATTCGGCCCTGGTTGGTTCTTCAGGCTCGATATCCCTGTACATATCCATATAACTTTGCAACGGGGTCATCGGCGGATGCGGGGAAGAGAATGAAAGATACCAGAACCCGGGTTTTTCGGCATTTCTTCTTCTGATAGTTTTACACATTTCCCGGGCGGCCCAGTTGATCGGATGGCAGTACTCAGGTAAATGCCATGTCCGTGTGATAAAGTCATTGTGACACATACCTGCGCCGTATTCCTGTCCGGCATAGCCCTGTTCCTGCAGGAATAATTCGTAGTCATCAGCTCTGCCATCGGCACCGTTACCAATATGCCTTCCCTGTTCCTCCAGGATGACATCCATAAACCCTATCCGGTCCCGTTGCGGATTGACATGCAGTTTGCCTACCGCATAGGCTTGATATCCCGCTTTGGTAAAACAATCCGCCATTGTTGGTACATCGGGCATTTTGAGTGCAGTGTTGTAAATCCTGTCACCGTGTGATTTGGGGCTCAAGCCGGTCATCAAGCCCCGTCTGGCCGGAACACATGACGGACAGGCGGAATAAGCGTTTGTAAAGGTAGTGCCGCTCATTGCCAACTGGTTCAGCGTAGGCGTCATAACTTTATTATTTCCTCCGGGCCCGGTCATCAAATGACTTAGGTGGTCCGTGCATATAAGCAGTACGTTGGGTTTCTGATTTTTCATATCTTGCTTCCAATCAAATTATTAAAGTACTTTTGGTATTTCATTGCGATATCCTTCTTATATTCTGTTCAACCGTTTCAGCTTTATAAAAAATTAAATCAACCGGCAGCAGCGCCTGTATTCTCATTTTTCGGCGGCTTTGTTAACAACTCAAGGTCAATTGCGTCTTCCGGCCTGGGCCAGCCACGCTCACGAATTCTTTTTCCCATTTCTCTTAAAACAGAAATATCACCCGGATGAATTGAACCATCCGGCAGCGGCCCGGTATTGGTCAGCATATTACAGTTGTTTTTCAATGCATAAGCCAGGCGTTCCCAAACCTCATCGACATCGTAATGTACCGCATCTTTGACATATCCCCATCCTTCCCGCTGCAGAGTCATACAGATTTCGTTGTGTTTCAAACGGTTTCTCTCCCATGCCTTTTCTGCCAATTCCGCTCCTGCCGGGAAGTTCTCTTCTTTCATTCTTGCCGCCATGGATCTGAACGAAAACTCCGGAGACGCGAAATCTTCCGTGCCGGTTGCCCCCTGTTTAAATGAAATCAGGGTTTCAGGTCGGACTTTACGAATCAGTTCATAGGTATCTTCAATCCGGATCAAATCAGGGTATGCGTAATATGCATAAATCAGATCAAGCCAGAGCCCGGCCAGGGGGAATTCCAGTTCCAGCAGTTCCTTCATGCAAGCGTGGGCGTATTTCCAGTATTCAGTAATATCACCAGCTTCCTTAGCAATATAACGCGGTTCATCGAAATCATATTCCGGACGGCCGAATTCCAGTAACTCACGCGGAATAGCGTAAGGATGCCGCCAGTTCAGTATATGGGTGTAATAAGCAAAGAAACCAAGTCCTTTTTTATCACATTGCTCCGCGAGTTCCCGCATCAGGTCACGCTTGCAGGCGTTGTAGCTGTTATATGCCTCCGTATCGGATTTCCACAAGCAAAAACCCTCATGGTGACAAGTTGTCAGGTTTACGTAACTCATCTCAGCTTCCAGGGCAAGGTCGGTAATAAAGTCCGCGTCAAACTTATCCGGCCGGAATGATGCCATAAGTTTTTCATATTCAGCAATAGGAATCGGTGGGTCATTTCTGTACATAACCCATTCCCCGGACTTTTTGCCGAGTTGAGAATACAAGCCGTAATGCATGAACAATCCCCATTTCGCATTTTTAAACCATTCAAGGTTTGCCTCGTGTGGGTCCCGCTTCCAGAGTTCTTCATAATTCTTTAAGTAATCAGGTACTTTCTTCATTATATTTCTCCTATGATGACCGTTTATTCAAGCGTGCGCCATACGGCGCGGCAGAACACTGTCTGTTTCCGCAAAACGATACATCATTTGAATTTGCAGATCCCGCTTTATCTCATTATACTTTTTATTATTCCAGAGATTACACAACTGTTCCGGATCATCTTTAAGATTAAAAAGTTCTCCATACGTTTCGCCGATATAACAGGTAATATGCCAGTCCTCTGTAATCAGAGTGCGCTGTCTCATTCCCAAATAATCCTCATCATTTTCCGCAATGACTGAAGACTGTACGGACTCTTTTTCCCCTTGGAGGATCGGGGCAAAAGATTTACCCGGCCATGCCGGCCTTTGTTTTGCTGCTTCCGGATATGGCGGAACTTTTCCTTCCGGAACCGGCACATCCGCCAGTTCCAGAATTGTCGGGGCAAAATCAAGATGACTGATGAGAGCGCCGGTTACCGCTCCCCCGGCAAATTTTTCAGGACAATACCAGATGGAGGGAACGCGCATAATGCCGTCAAGATGGCATGGCGGCATATTATGCATCCAGTGCTCTCCAAGCATTTGTCCGTGGTCCGACATTACAACAATCACAGTGTTATCCATGAGCTTGTTTTTTTCTAGCTGTTCAACTATCCTTCCCACCATTTCATCCCATTGGGTAATGATGCCGTAAACTGTTTTCAAGGCATTTTTTTCAATATTCCACGGTACTTTGGTTTTTGCGATTCTTCCGGCGGTGTCAACGTCTTCTTCATACATTTTCCTGTAATGCGGAGGCAGCAGATCGAGTTCGTCCTTACTTCTGACCGGTTCCGGGATGCCACAGTCTTTATACATACTGAAGTAAGGCTCCGACACTGAAAACGGCGGATGCGGATCCGGAACGGAGTGCCAGAGAAAAAACGGTTTTCCATGTTTCTTTACCAATTTGAAAAATTCATCGGAACATTCCGTTGCCCATTGAGTATAATGGAATTCTTTCGGCAACTTACTTACATAACTTTCCTCCGGGATATCCAATATTCCATGAGGAGTAACTTTTACTCCTTCAGGAGGTTTGACCAGTTCCATGAAGTCAGGCTGCCGCTCCTTCAACCATTGTCCGTAATTCCCGGACCACCAGCCGCACAGCGCATCAGCGGATTCCAGGCCGTAATAAGGGGTCGGCAATTTTTGGATAGAACCGTTATCCCAAAGCGGAATAGCTTCGGGCCATTCCTCCGGGTCAAGCTGATTGACATCAAAACCTTTATGCGGCATCCACGGATTGAGATGAATCTTGCCGATGGCGTGGGTCATGTATCCGGCCTGCCTCAATGCTTCAGGCATTGTCGGAATGTCTTTTCGCAATGGAATGCCGTTACACCTTACGCCGTGGCTGCGCGGCGTCCGCCCGGTGAACCAGGTGGAACGCGTTGCCATGCACATGGGCTGAACAGTATAACATCTGTCAAAGCGTATTCCGTTTGCCGCCAATTTGTCGATATTAGGTGTTTTTACGATTGGATGCCCCGCGCATCCAAGCATATCAAAGCGCAGTTGGTCTGCAACAATACAGACAAAGTTCAATCTATCTTTTTCCATTAATTATTCAGTCCCGGTTTAATTTATAAACTCTCAAGTTTTTTATTCTAATATGGGATTGATAAACGCCGAAACCAATATGTCCGGAAGCATCCCCGACAAGCGGGTTCGGATCAATAAACTCCATAATTAATTGTCTGTCGACAAAGAAGAATGCCGTATTATCAACCATTCCACACTGTATTTTATATTCCTTACCCGACTCCAATTTAAAAAGAGGGGTCTTTGCCATATAGACCTTTTCCCCTGAAATCTTTTCAATACCGGCCTGGTTCGACCACCATCCGCCGAGAGCGCCAAGATAGCCGTTCTCCCAACTGCTTTTCTCTTTATTCAGCGTAACTCCCCACCACCAGATAATATCATGATCAGATGGCGGAACTGTGGAGGCGGTGAATTCCATCAGGATATCGCTGCCAAACTGCTGTTTACTGAATATCTGCCCGTGCTCCAGTTCACCGTTATCCTGATGTTTTATTTCCAAACTTCCGACCCGTATTTTCGCGGAGACATCTCCAACCAATAACCATTCTTCCAGTTTATTGGAATCGGAAAAATCTTCTTCAAGCAAAATCTCTGATCCGGCAAGGTCAATAATACAGTTTTGTAAAACCAATTCATCCATAAATCAATATTCCGCCATTCTTTTACCCGCCTGAATAAATGCGTGCATGTTTTTCGCCGGAACCTGCATGGGATTCATTTCACCGGTATTGAAAATATATCCGCCACCCGGCTTACAAATATTCATGATCCGTTCCGCTTCTGCTGTGATGGATTCCGGAGTGCCGCGCCACAGCACTTCAATCGGATCAAGATTGCCGCTGACAGCCTGCTTGCCCCGGATAGCTTCACGCATGGCTTTGATATCCGCCGCCGGGCCGATTGATTCAAAACTTACGCCAAGCGGCAGATGCGAAAGCACATGCGGAATTGATATTTCGCTGTTGTGCAGCCAAATCATTACATCAAGTTCTCTTTCCGCATAATCAACCAGTTCACTCGTGATTGGAAGTATCTGTTCAGTATACTGTTCGGATGACAGCAACCCGCTGAAAGCGTTGCAGTCTCCAAGCCATATTGCATGGGCTCCGGCTTCCTGCTGGGCTTTGATGTAACGCATATAGAATTCCTTCCAGTACTGCATGGCATCGTATAAGAGTTCCGGGTCGGTTATCGTCATCATCATTGATTCCTCAATCGTCCACATCAAACCGACCGCGCTGAACGGTGCGGCGCATGAACCGGTGATCAACGCGGTTTCGCCAAAATGCTCACGCAGTTTGCGTATGGCTTTAAGTTTTTCCGGCATCCGTCCGTCAGTTTCCGGGTTCATTTTTACCAGGGAGTTAAGAACCTCACGAGTCGGTTCAAGGGTTCCGTGAGTAGCCCTCAGGATATCGCCCTGGCCCGGGCAGTCTATACCAAGCGGCTCAAACTCGAAACAATCGTCTATCTGAACCCATGCCCAGTCGTAATCGAATTCTTCGATCGCAGCCTTCCATACTTCATATATTTTATCTCCATCCTGACAGAATTCTTCATAACAGTATTTTCCATACCATTTTACATCAAATTCTTCACTGCAGGCAACACATGGTACCCGCTTCGGGATTCCAAGTTTTCGAATCGTTCTAAAATCTTCTACTGCTCCCTTGTACGGCATAATAACCTCTCTCATTTAGAATGTCTAAGATTTCCTCATAGACTGATAATAACAAAATTTGTTAAGATATTTTTCCGATATAGTTAGTAATTTTATTTATAGTAAAAAAACAATGGTTTCATTTTGAAACTATTACAATATACACTCTTCAAACAAAAAAGTCAACTGTACTTTCCAACAAAAAAGCGATGCTTACCAATTAACCAATTCGTTAATAATAAATAACTTCTATAAAAATGCGTCTATGAAAACAGTTCTGTCAACGATTCTTAGATAATGTTATTGTTATTCGTTGTAACGTATTGGTTTTTAATAGCTGACGTGTTTTTCACTTGCGCCCGTTTGGTGAAAGTGAAAAATCCTGACGAATTTACTCTTCGGGAAAGTCCATAATGTCACATCTACTTCGTTACCGGTAACTTGCTGTATGTCAATACAGCGGTGTTTTGATACCTTGTATTTGCAGGCGTGAGCATGGATATCAATAAACATTTTTGCTCCCTTCATCTTTGCCTGTTCAGCCATGGGTAAATTATTACTGCGTTGAATTATAAAACCAGGTTTCATAATCATTTTTTCGCATGCGCGAATGGATGCCCGGTAATCCTGATATAATCAAAATCAACGGTGCGCATTGCTCCATCTTTTTCGGGGTAACAATTCGCGTAAATCTGCAAATAAAGCAGTTTTTCAGGCGGAGCAAATTTACCCCCATTCATTCGTTGTTTTACGGCCCTGACTCCATCCTTTGTGAAATCGATGGTTTTAACCATCCATTTTGAAGAACCATCTTTATTACTGATTTTGCAATAGTCCGCGTATTTTTTCCCGTCAGTGCCGATATAGCCGTAGACAAGCGTCAGGGATACGTCGGAATTTGGAT
This sequence comes from Victivallales bacterium, assembly GCA_963678305.2. GTDB lineage: Bacteria > Verrucomicrobiota > Lentisphaeria > Victivallales > Victivallaceae. Next base: position 225,297 of record CAXXVV010000005.1, on the reverse strand, counting down.
TTAAAAACTTAATTTCACACCATTGCGAGCCTGTGATATCAATATCACCTGCTTTCCTGAAAGTCAAATAAGCATAATTTTTTCTAAGCCTTTTCTTATCCGTGGGAAAATTGACCGACCATTCAAGAACTCCATTCTTAATAATACTTGTGTTGCGTTTCTTCTCCTCCGCATTAGGCAGCTTTTTTGTCTTGCCTTCAGGTGTTGAAACGCAATGGTTAAAACCAAATGCACAGTCTTTTGCCAGGTTCCCGGAAAAGTTTTCAACAAATTCACCGGGGGCGGCAAAGATTATTTTTCCGCATAGCTTAGTTGTCTGATAGTTTCCACCGGTAGGTGTCCATTGGGAACGTTCATGGTTTTCTCCTATCCCGCTGTATTTATTGCGGCATAGATTGAATCTCCAGATATCCCCCGGTTTTACCTTGTCAATGTCTAATTGCTCCAGTGGAAGCGCTATCTCCATCAGCCACTTGCCCTTTTGCTTAGTGGTTCTGCTTTTAACCCCGCTTTGCCAAGTGATATCTTTTAGCTTTTCAGACACTTTCCTGTCAAAAGCAACATCATTAAGATTGATGGCAATCTGAAAGAATCTTTCAGGTTTGTCTGCATCCGGAATGATAAATATTTCAATGGAATCATCACTATAAACCGGGGAATCTTTGCCGCGACAGATTAATTTCTGGGATTTCCAATCGGGATCATCCCCTGATATCTTCATAAAAAGCGTGTTCCCGCTAACCGCCAACTTGAACCCGGTTGAAAAACCGGCAGGAACCGGACCGTTGGTACTTTGCAATTTATGCGATGGAATCGTCTGCCAGGTTTTATTGTCAACAAATTCTTTAATGACTGGTTTCCCGCTTTCCAACAGAGACCCGACCATCCATCGTTCACCGTTTTCTTTAGCATAGGCATCTGAAATTTTGAGAAATTCACCCCAGTAGCTCAATTTAATCCACTCCAGACGTTTACGATAGATACTTCCGGCCGGAGCAAGAGAAAGAGCTTCTTCGTAAAGTTTTTTCAATGTTGCGGCAACTTTGGGATTGTAAATATTTCCATAAATATCATTGTTTGTAAATGCTATATAAGGGTCCGTTTTGGGTCTTGGTGTTACGTTTACATTTTCCCAGCGCTTGATTGCCAACTCATGAAATTTTTTCATTGGAATTCGGGCCGGGCCGAAAAAGAGTTTATAGTATTTTTCAAGTTCAGCGTCAACATTAAAGTCCCCGCCCCACTGTGATTTCATGGAAAAAAATAAATTAAGGTAGGTCTGGGCCAAATTTGTCCCCTTAAAAAATGTATCGGTGTGTTTCGTCGCCATTTTAATGGGCCAGCGACGCGTTCGCGGAATTTCCAAATTTATAAAATTGCTTTTCAGGAAAGCCGCATGCTTCCTGTGCCAATCCACCAGAATATGGGGCATCATGAATGGAATTGGCTTATAGGGCAGATAATACTGAAATGCCCCGATAAACAATGTTTGCCGCTTCCAGTTATCAAGTGTTGCTTCGATTCTTTTTTCATATTCGGGCAAACCAAAATAGATGATATATGGATTAATGCAGATATTGACGGCGACATTGCCAGGAAATTTTATTTCTTCCGGCAAAATAAAATATCCCTCATAAGCCAGAGTGCCCAGTACCTTATCCGGGTACTTCTCTTTGATCTTTTCCGCTAATTTTGCGGCAAAACCCAAAACCAGTTTAGACTGAAAACCTTTGTCGCCTTTTGAAAAATCCGTCAAAGCCAGACAATTTTTACAACGGCAGTAAGAAGTTCTAAAATTGTCATTCGGCACGAAATATATGAAATTTTTTGTTGGCCTGCATCGAATCCAGGATTTCCCTTTTTTTGTACCTTTATAATATTCATCAATCATTTCAAGATAAACTTTAAGCGTATCCGGATTGGAGTAGCAAAAGTGTGGAAGGCGATTCCAGGCCGGAGTGTTATATACGCCAAAATTACGGGTCCCATCCGCTTTGAGAGCAAAAATTTCCGGATAGGACTCACGATAGGGAATGGTCCATTTCATTAAACTGTGATTGGGAGAAAACGGTTTCATGCCGCCGCCACGTAATCTTCTGAACCACAAATAACCTTCTTTTTGGCTGGATTCATAGAAAACAGTCGGCCAATAGCTGCGGCTGGTATATTCGGCGTGCTGTTTTACCGGGAGATTATTTACCTCGATATTATTAAGCTTTTCAAAGCATTCACCAAGCTCACCGGGCGCGTACCAGCGAACCCCTAAGAAGCGTTCAATAAATTCATATACCCCGAAAAGCTGGCCAAGGTTCACCCCGTCGCTATGCGAATTCCTGATTGGTCCGTCAGGATTGACATTTGACTCGCCGCCCATAATAACAATATTTTCACCAACTCGTTCAATAAGAAATTTTTCTTCATTTGAATAGTTCTTCGGGTCAAATTCAGGTTTATTTGGCAGCGATGAGTTACCACCTATATATATTGCTTTTCTACCGGCCGACAGAGTCGTTTTAACCGGAATATCCGCACCGGTAACTTTTTTTATGTAATGTTTCAATTCTCCGGCAGCAAATTTTGTATCCCTGGGAGCGTTGGCTCTTATTATTATTTCATAGTTGCTTTTATTATTATTGGCAAGCATCAAATTGTTCGAAGCACTTACGTGGATGCATATTGAGACTATGACCGTAATTAATAACAGTTTTGTTGCGGGCATGATGGTTTTTATTTTTCCAGACATGATAATTTCCTTGTTTTAATTTGCAGTTTGCCAATTGTAACCATCTCTTACGATATTGAGATTTTTTGTCATAACCTCAGACAATGATACATTTCCGGCATGACCATCCGCATAGAGAACATTGCCGAACTTATTATGATTAACACGAAGTCTTATTGTATTGGTGCTGGAGCTATATGGATGTTCTACAGAGTAAGTCGTCGAATCATTATTATCCATGACCATAGCCACACTGCCGGGCTTAGTCAATTTTTTAATGGTGTGATTAAAATATGTAGTACTGCCAACCGTCCCGAATAACCAGCCGTTACAAGAATAATCTGCATATTTAAAATCATTCAAGTCTTGCGCTGGACAAAGAATATTACGTTTATAGTAAGAATTTTTGTTCTTCAAGGTCCCTATTTTAACTCCATAATCAAGCTCAGAAAAAGGTCCAAGCTTTCCAAGCAAGTCATACCACGGCGCGGAGTAAACGGTCCCGTTCCAATAGGCAACATATGGCGTTGCTTTATACATTAAAAAATCATTATAGTCTTGAGTATAAAACATTAGAGCGTTTCCTATTTGTTTCAAATTGCTCGTACAGGATATGCTTTTAGCTTTGTCTCTTGCCTTGTTCAACGCCGGCAAAAGCATCGCCGCCAGAATCGCGATGATAGCGATCACAACGAGAAGTTCAATTAATGTGAAACTCGATTTTTTCATTCTTCATCTCCTAAAATTTATCTGTTGTAATTTTTTATCTAAATACTTATGATGAACTATCAATTTTTTTATTATTACGGGCACGGTATATTGAGTAATTCAATAATACTATCCGGATGTTCAACACTATTAATATGCGCCGGTTTATTTCTTGTCGGATAGGCTCGATACTCAATAACTTTTTTGTATGGCGGGGAAAGCTCCGGATAAAAAAAAGATTTGGGTGATTTTTTTAATTTATTGATAGCTTCCAAAGCTCCCTGTTCAATCATTTCACAAGCACGGGCAGGAGAATAATGCTCCGCACTAAGTTTTGCTTCTTCATATTCTTCGGTTGTGCAGTTCCGATGTCCGTCATCCGGAAGCAGTCCGGTTTTGACCGCTACAGTTACAACGCCGGGGGTTAAATCTTTTGCCTCTTCCGCCAGGGCTTTTTCCCCGCAGGCCAGAATAGTCGGCACGCCCAATTCCATGGCGCACAACGCTAACTCGCCATATTCTCCAATGGACAAATCATTAATACGCAAATCAATTACATTGGGCCACCCAGTGTGCGACAAATGAGAATACGGTGTGCCGGCTTTAGCGTGCTGTCCGACAATCGCCACAGCCGCATACGTTTTATCCAGGCCCCACGGCCAGTTTTTTTCACGGGCGCCACGACTCAATATGGCTCTTTTATCCAATAATTCCGGATCAATTCCGCCAAATCCGTGCCCATCCACTACTACTATTTCAGTGGCGCCACCGGCCATGAACCCGTTAATTGCCGCGTTTACTTCTCCGGTAAGGAAGCGCTTGCCCTTTTCATAGTATCGGCCATCGGGATAGACCCAGTCTTTAAAATTCAAGACTCCGGCAACACCTTCCATGTCTGTCATAATCATTATTTTCATGAATTTCTCTCTGCGATAATTATTAAGAATCGATAGAGTTTATCTATTGGAAGCTCAATTTGAATTCCATTTTTAACTGTTTTAAAAGGTACCTTGATTTTTCCCGGAAAATCTGGAGAGATGCCGTAGCATGTATTTATTTTTTCAACTGTATTAATAAGCAATTTTGCATTTTTCTCCTGAACAGTCTTGTAGTCTATTAATTTTACTTTTCCCGGGTTCCCGGCTTTCATTTCAGCGCCTTTAACATTCAACAAATAGCATCGATAGCCATTTTCACCATTTTTGAGGACGTTGACAAACACGCCGTCAGGTTTGTTTATCACCTTCCAGGGCGGATTGATATTATATTTCGTCAAGATGTTATCGCATAACGTTGTAATGGCGGAATCCGGGGCAATAAACTTCTGTTTCGTACTTACCTCCGGAGTCCGGATCGTCTCTAACGCCAATTTACCGGCCATATAGAAAAAATTTCCATCACCGTATCTTTTATATAAAATCGCAGGGGCATTAATATTTTTATACACTCCTAATACATCCGGCTTTTTTCCATTATGCTCTGAAGATTTCAAAAGCATGATATAGCCGTCATAGGTAGTTGCCGGCAAATTTTCAGTTGCCCCAAATATTTTTGAACATACCGGTTCGGAATAAGTAATTGTACCACGATATTTATTTTCCCCTACCAGTCCGGAAGCGTACCCGATCAGGTCATGAAGCAGAAATCCCGGTCTTTTTTTACCTTCCAATGTATAAAGTGAAGTTTCGTGGGTAGCAACAACGGTTCCTCCGCTGTTAACATATTTCTTAATCGCCATTGCCTGCTTTTCGCTCATAAAGGCCGTATTAGGCAGAATGATTAAACTGTATTTTTTCAGTTTGTCATAGGTCAAACTGCCTTCAAGTAAAATATTGTATGGAATATTAAGTGCGGCGCAGCGATCCGCCCATGCCCGCATCTCCCAATAGTAGACTTTATGCCATGAATCTTCGATTTGAGAATAAAGCGACTTCATCGTCCGTGAATAGTATATGCCGATTGAAGCGGAAATGTTTATGTGTTTTGCATCTCCTGCAAAAATATTGTCGTACTTCTGTTCAAACAACGACGGAACAACATACCGTCTCCTGAACCAATTATGGTTGCCGGCTGTTTTGCAAAGCGCCCATATAAAAAAGGTCTCACTGTCAGGATGCCCGTACGGAATAAAATTTGAATACAAAGGATTTTTGTAATAGTCTTCCCGTGGAAGTTGCGGATAACTGATATTCCAGGTCATATTGCCAAATTTATTCGCAACCGATTGTACGTACTGCAATTCCGAAAAATAGGCTTTCCAGTTGTTATAATACAGCCAGGGATTGAGTGATCCCTGCCCGTGGGCCTCTATACCTGTCGCGCCAGCAACGGCGGCATCTGCTTCATAAACCACTGCGCTGCTTTGCGTACCATAGGTCGCCGCCGGCATCGACAGGTAGTGAAAAAGATAAACTTTTCTGCCCGCGGTCTTGAGCAGCTTAGCCAGAAACCTGTTCCGCGTGTTTTCCCGGAACAGCTTCCACTTTCGATATCTCTCATCATGTTTCTTCCAAAACTCGTCATCCGAAAAAGGGGGAATGTCAATGCCGCATGCTTGTTTAAAGTCTTTTCGACAATATTTGCATCCACAACAAGTATTTAAGAAAAATTGAATTTCATCGATATTCAAAGAATCCAAATCCGTTTCACTGAAAAGGTTTTTTATTTTTTGCAAAAAGGGCTTCTGGAAATCAGGATTATTGAAACAAACGACTCCAGGCCCTTTATAGTATTTGTTTGTATACGGCTTGCCGGTAGCAATATTTATAAGAGCCCAGTCCGGATGCGCTTCCAATACTTCAGGGGGGATAAACGCTGACGTCAGGTGAATATTAGTCATAACCCCAAGTTTATGTGCGGCTTTCACTATTTTTTTTATGTTACCCAAATTTGCCGGATGCGGCCAGAGATTGGAAATTCCCGGAGTATCTTTATCGGTCATGAGCTGCCGCATTTTGTCAATTTTGATAAGATTGTATCCGCCGTTGACCACCAGGTTGAAAACCAGGTTGTCGATTTCTTCCTGGGAATAATCCCGGTATTGAAGAACCAGCTCTCCGATCCTCAGGCTCTCAGGTTTTATGCTTTTTTTTTCCGGTTGTTTTTTGAAAAGCAGAAACAATTCTCTTTTCCTGGCATTGATCAAAGAAATATTTTTTTCATAAAAAGACTTGACTCGCTCCAATTTATTCTTATCGGCAATGTTTTGATATTCTCTGCGGAATTGCTCGCATTGCCCTATGAAAGCATAAAGATCATTCAATTTGCTGTCATCATATCCCCATTGCTTGAAAATGCGCAAAATATTTTCTGCTTTAAGCTGCTGGAACAGGACGGCATCAAGACATAAATCTTTCCTGTAGGGATTCGGAGCTCTTTTATATTGTTCAAATAAACTTAATTCAGGCTTTTTTTCGTTTTTGGAACTTGCGGCCGCCTTGCCATTGACAGATACCTCGCTAATGTCCACATTACATTTATTAAAGAAAAACAAGACTCTTCCTTTGTCGATAAGCTTTTCAGAATCATTATATGTGGCAATTGTTTTACTGTCTATTTTCACAATCATTTTGTAGTCGGACATACTTATTTCAATTACAGTATTTTTATTTGAAGGCAGCTCATATTTCACCGTATTAACCATGGGCTTATAGTCATTGCGCAGCATGTAACCAAGGTTTATTTGCTTATCTCTAAACTGCACCTGATAGAATTTTTTTTCCCAGGCGGCTCTTGGACGAATAAGAAAATAAGCATTGGGATTTATAGCAAGCTTTTTTACAATGAGTTTTATTTTGCAATCGGTCCATGATTTATCACCGAAGTAACCATACACATGTCCCCCTCTGATTTGCAATACATTATTTTTTATCGCAAAACTTTTTCCGGTCCACTTTCCAGCAATCGGAACGCCGGATTTATCAGAGGACACGGTCTTATTGTCAGACATCACACGGCCAGAAAACAATGTAATAAATAGAAGTAAACAAAAAGATAATAATTTCCGGCGATAATTTTTTTTCATATCAAAAGCCTTGATTTTTTATGTATAGTAATTTTATTTTTATATAAATTTGAATAATCATTTCCGATCAAAATAATTATTCAGGTCCCCGTCAATATTACCGTTGCTGAATGGAGCAAACAGATAACAGTTATAGGTCGTGGAATATGCTTCCTTGGCTCCTTTCACGTTACTAACCACGGAGTTAGCGTGACCGTCTATCCAAAGCGTGTTTACAACTCCATTATGGCGGGCAGCGGACGCTAACCCAATCCAGCTTGTAGAGAATTGAAAACTTAATGCATAATAGTTGTAACGGGCTCCGGGATTTTTCGCATAGTGAACATCGGTCATGGAAATGGTTTGCGAAGGTTTGGCAATCGCAGCCAGCGTTGCTGATTTGTACGTACCTCCGGTTGTCGTTCTGTCTCCACCAATATATGCGTAATTGTAGCCGTAGTCACAGTAAGTCGCGGCATTATGGGAGACGTTATTATCCAGATAATATTTTGAGTAAATACTGTTGCTGCTTGGACATAAAAGCACATTCCATGCCGCATAACCGTTTTCATGCATGATTTCGCTCCAGAATTTATTATCTGCAACAGAGTAATATACTGGAAGATACTTTTGATCATCTACATACAGAGCAAACGAGAGACCAACTTGTTTTTCATTACTCACACAGGATATTGTTCTGGCTTTTCCCCTGGCCTGGTTTAATGCCGGTAAGAGCATCGCCGCCAGAATCGCTATAATTGCGACTACAACCAGAAGCTCAATCAATGTGAATCTTAATTTTTTCATTCTTCCGTTATTTCCATTTTAGTTTAAAATTATTTGATCGACTTTAATCCGTGATATAATTTTCAGATCCAATTCCCTGATAATCAATTAAAATGCCTGTACCGCCCTCTCTTTGATATCAATTACGTTATTATAGAGTCATTTACACTTATTCGCGGACGCATCAGAATATCCTCGAAAATTAACGATGCGCCATATATGATTTCCTTGTGCTCCCATTGAGTTTCAGGTACTATATCATATTGTAAACCGTAAGTTTCAAAATCAAGATGATCGCTGATAACGCGGTTAACAGTACCCATGACATTGTCCCAGATTTCTTGTGGAATACCGGAAATTATTATTTGCCTGGGATCATAATAAACCATAATTTGAATTATTATATTGGCAAGGTTGAACGAATGTTCTTCTATTTCACTGGCTGAACTTTCTTTAAAATTCTTTATTTTCTGATGTTGATAAAGACGAACCGGGGAATGGTATGAATCCATAGCAATATCTTTAATAAGTGATACTTCTCCAGCCAAGCCATGGGTGCCTCTTACGACATCGCCGTTGCTGTAGGACGAAACACGCTGGAATCTGCTTCCCAGTTGCAAAAACGAGAATGAATCCTTACCTTTTGCTTTTCCGAATAATAATTCCGCCTTTGCTGATGCATTCGGATAATCATCGACAATTAACGGTATTTCAGTTAAAATATTGGAATAGTCAGCGTCAGGAGCCAATCTTTTATTGGTTTCCTTAAAATAACCGCCAAGAGCCATACCGACTCCCAAAATATTTTTCCCGGAATTCTTTGCTTCATCTACGGCTCGCAATATCATGCCGGGAAGTTCCCCCGGATTAAAATTATCGAGCTTAATGCTTTTAACATTATCGGGATCACCATGAAAATTAACCAGGCCGGAATAAAAATAACCATCCCTGAATGACAAGCCCAATACTGCGGACATTTCATCATCCAAACCAAGCAAAACCGGTCTTGTTCCCGGTACGCGGCGCTGGCCGGGGACGATACCAAGCTTTTTTATCAGACCGGATTTAATTGCATCGTTGACAATAAAGCTTACTGCTGTTTTAGGCAGCCCCAAACGCTTGCAAATATCAACTTGAGGAATCGCTTTTTCAAAGTGCAGAAGTTGTAATATCTGAGATTTGTATATTTTCTTTTTTAAAGTATCATTTAGTGCTTTCATGCCTCAAGAGCCTGCCTTGAAATAATGGTTTTAATTTGAAACTATTATTATTATACACGGATCCTCCGGGAAAGTCAACCCGTAATCATAAAATATTAGAGAGATTTTTTAGAAAGGGAAATTATTGGAATTTTTGGAAATGATAAAAAAACTCCTACGTGTGAGATAGCAATTGTAAATATTTTTACTCCGGTCGATAATTAGCTTGCATATTTAACAGGTTCCGTCGGGAACAAAGATGTTAGGCATCCTGCGCTTTCATGGAAGGTCATCCGGAATGGTCTAGGGCGCTGGAACTGCAGTTTGCCTGGCTGGAGTCTCGCGTTGAGATACTGAAGGTAATGCGCCTGAGTGAGAACAAAGCCCGGTCGCTGACGGTTATTGCGGAGGAGGAAAATATAATTCCGTCCTGCGATATTTTGCCGGTGTTTGAAGAATGCAAGCAGCCGCATCATGAAGAGTTTGCCGGAAAGACCATGTGGAGTCTGTATAACAGCTTTACAGAGGTAGCCTCAAAATACACCCCGGCGTGTGCAACGAGTTCAAGCAGACTGAATCTTCGACTAACAGCAGGCACCAGGAAGAACCGGGGCAAAACCGGGAAGAAGTTTAACTTTTAATGTGATGATGCCAAATGCCGCATTGATTTTTACCATTCATTGACTACCAGAGGCAACAGTGGAGTTGTAAAGAGCAAAAACGGCATTGACATGGCACTGTAAAAAGTTAATATTTCAAACGTTTAAGGTATATTAAGCGCCCTGAATATTGTCGGTACAATCGACTATAAAAGCATCCGTGTCCGGGAAACGATACTCGGGTTCCGGAAAACCGGTAAACATATTCAAGTCCAGCAAGGTATTTTCCGCTATGTCTTTTGTCGCAGTGGTTCCGATAAGCAGTCTGGACTGGGCCGGATGCAGTCCGCCAAGCCGTCCCGGACGTTTGGCAACGACATCAGCTTCCTCGATAATTTTACCGGCCGGAATGGCGCGGTCGGCTACCAGAACTTTGTTCCGGGTTGTCGCTTTGGTATTGTTGTCGGCCATTGTCGTCACTTTCTGGTTGTGACCACAGCCAAGGGCCATTTCCACATAACGCACTTTTTTGACCATTCCTCCCATAGCGTTGGAGTCAACGGAAATATGCGGGTCGTGTTCGTTTCCGCTGTCCGCCACCTGAATATGTTTGGATATCAGGACCGGTTCCAGGGCAGCCACGGCATAAATCAGGAAATCACTGGTCGTGTGTTCTACACAACCGACATTTACCCCCAGATTGCCGAAGGCGTTGCGGTAGGTATCCATGACGCGGAGATTGGCCGCACCATATAAAACGTGCTCCTCGCCCGCTTCCTGGGTCGAATGGAGCAGAATCAGTTCGGTAGCGCCGTTTTGAACCAGGGTCATTACCGCAGTTTCGACTTCCGACAAAGATGCGCCGATGTCATGCATGGTTATCGGAATACCAAGTTTGGCAGCTGCCTTGAGCAGACGCAGATTGGTCACATCGTCAGAATTGATATTGATCATCGGGACGCCGAGTTCAGCCGCTTTTTCCAAACTGATCAAATCCAGCGGAGTGGCATAGAGAACAATGTCATGTTCCGCGGCCAGCTGCATCAATTCCCGCCACTGCTCCGTGGAGAAAGACTGTTCATCCCAGACTTTCCGGGTGTCTTTGTCCGGGGCAAACGGCGCGAAATAAAAACCGTTGCTGTCGCCGATAAACATATCGACCCCGTCGCAGCCGGCATTGGCCGCGTCGATGATCATCCGTTTGGCGTTTTCAAAGCTGCCGGAATGCGAAATCCCGATCTCCGCCGTTAAAAATATTGGTTGTCCAGGTCCGATTTTACGATTTCCCACCTGTATTACCTGCGGTAACTTCATTTGTCGAATTCTCCGTTATTGTTTGTTTCTTGAACCATGCTAAACTCAAGGTTTCACATGGTAATCAGTAATTATATTTTCTCACCACTCACAACTCACCACTTATCACTTCTTCGCAACTAATTGAGCGCATTGTTCCAGGGCGCTCGCAACACCTTTTCTGATCATCCCGAAATCACTGGTAACTGTCAGGAACCTGACTCCGATGTCCAGCAACTCGCGCATATATTCAAGGTCGAGACCACTGGTGCCGCACCATTTGCCTTCTGCCTCACAAGCAGCTACTGTGCGCTTGATCGCGTCACGAATCTTGCCATTTCTGAAATCACCGGGGCAGCCCAGACTTTGACTTAGATCGGCTGGACCGATAAAAATAATATCAATTCCCGGAACTGCGGCAATCGCTTCAATTTCATCTACAGCTTCGGCGTCTTCAATCTGCACCATGATAAAAGTTTCATTATTGGCTCCGGCAGTATATTCCACACCGGTTACGGTACCGAAGCGGCTGTCGCCGCCGACCCCGTCAACTCCACGCTGTCCAAGCGGATGGAAGCGGGTTTGATGAACGATTGACTGGACCATTTCCGCATTAATGCAATGCGGGATCATCAGTCCGGCCGCGCCCATTTCCAGAGGTTGGATCAAGTCGTCATAATTACCGAAAGCACGTCGAACCATGACGTCGATATCTCCGGCCCGGCCGGCCCGGATCACATTTTTCAGTTTTTCCGGATCAATTCCGATGTGTTCATTGCATATCCAGACCACATCAGTCCCCATATACCCCATCATCTCGACGATGTCGGGTTCGGCATATATGCTTTTAAGGCAGAAAACCGGTTCACCGGAACGAAGTTTCTGCAGCGTTTTACTTTTACGCATTTTATTCTCCTGTTATGCGGTCATGCATATTTATCAAAAGCATAAACAGCTTTGATTTGAGTTAAAAGACCGCGGTTTATTTTATAAATATCGATACATTACAGCTTATTTTTCGTTTTTTATCAACAACGCGGCATCCAGTAAAAGCGGGTTTGCCGACGTCAATTGGATATCTTTCCAGAACGCCTCACCCTTTCCGGGGCCGCTCATGGAGCCTATGATAATACTGTTTTTAGACATGTAATCAGTTTTGTAACCGGCCAGAGCAAAGATTTTAGCATCGCTCCGGCAGGAAGTATTCATGGTTGAAGTTAAAATCAATTTACCATCCGCGAAAACCCTGATCCGGTTCCTGTCCAGATCAAGTTTATACTGGTGAAAGCGGTCCGTCGTCTTGAATTTACGGACGGCGTTGGCGTATTTCAAGCCGACGCGGTCTTTTTCCAGTAAAAGATATTCAGCATATTTCCCGTTGGAAAATCTGACACAGACGGCTTCCGGCGTATCAGAGGATTTAACTTTTGCCTGAAACTTCAGGATATTTCTTGTTCGCGGGGAAGCCTGCCACGGATAAACCAGATTGTAAATATTTTTTCCGCTGCCGAGGTCACCCAGCAGATAACTGCCGTCAACAATTTCTTCCACTCTTGGTTTTCCGCCGAACAATCGACGCCATAAACCCTGTTTTTTTCCGGTTAATTTTTGATCGCCGGTCATCAGTGTTTTAGTACTTTCACCCGCGTCACCAGCTCTTATTTCGATGAGATTCGCTCCGGCTTTAACCGTCCCGGCCGGGATTGCAAAAACGGTCAGCCCGTTCTTTGTATTGCTTAAGTTAAGCGACACACTGTTCAAAGTCACTTTGAGTTGTTCCGGTTCGACGGCAGAGGTATAGAGCAGCAATTCCGCTTTCGCGTCTTTTTCTTCTTGACCGACGATAAGCGTACCGTTGAATGGTTTGCCCGACAATGCTACCGGATTAGCCGGAGTCAGGATTTGACGTTGCTGATACTTTTTTCCGTTTTTCAGATAACTGTCAGGATTTCCGTCTCTGGACGTAAAGAAATAAAGTTTGTTCTTCTTTTTCAGGATTTCCGGTTTGCCGATTTCACGTAAATAACTCATTCTGGAGCTGGCAACAGAGAACTGATTGAACAGGTAGATACCGTCTACCCCCTCTTGCAGCGCTTGAGCCGCCCTGCCCCGGTAAACCATCCGGTTGTTGCGCTTCAAGTTTTTATGCTCATTACGCACCCGGGGTTCACTCAATCCGGCATAGACTTTAACATGGTATTTATGGCCGAGATCGACCAGATATTTCCATTGATTCAGCCGGAAATAACCACTGCCGATAATGATATCCACCAGCCCCTCTTTGAGCCATTGTTCCAAATCAATACCAAGATCATGACAATATCCGAGCGAATCCGGGATCCGGACCGCCAGCAGAATCGCTCTGCCTTTTTGCATACCGACCCGTTCGGTCATCCGGCGTATCCGGCGCAGCATGTCAGTCAACATGGCGCGTTCCGAATCCGACGCGACGCCACCTTTGACAACGCGTTTGAACAAATAGAGATGGCGGAAAAAATCAAGCTCAACCCCGTCAACATCGTAATTCTCGCATACTTCAGTAACATAATTTACTTCCAGATCACGAATTTGTTTGCGGGTGAAGTCAACCGCGCTCCAGCGACCGGCCGCCATGTGTTCACCGGGCTTGCCCATCAGCCATTCGGGATGAGCCTGCTTTAACTTCGACCAGCGTTCATACGGCTTGTCAGGACGATGTCCGCTGTCATGAGTATCATTGACCCGGTTGCTCCAGAATACCTCGATGTCATTGGCATGCGCCCACTTTATCACTTCTCTAAGCGGATCGGTTCCAAGTTTGGCAAACAGCGGCGTAACATTAATTCTGCCTTTGCGATTGTGGGTATTAAGCAGATGTTCTCCAACTTTGGTCGCATGGGTGAATTGGCCAAAAGAAGAACTCAGGGTACAATATGAAATAGTTTTAACATGAGATTTTTTCAACGGCACTGTCCGCAACTGCAAGAATTTTTCAATTGTAAACGGCAGTTTGTTTTTCGGATACAGATAAGAGTCACAGCCGTCGTTATTATAAATCACTTCACGGCCGCGGCTAAGCGCCTGTTCTCTCAGTTTCAAATATTCGCTTTTAGAAACCGGAGCGGCGATAATCCTGCCGGCAATCACTGTTGTAATCGACAATATTAAAAATTTCACTGACGGTAAATGCATTTTTTGAGCTTTCAACTTTCAACTTTAATCTTTGAGCTTTAAGCTTTGCGGCGAAGCCGCTCTTTAAGCTGTAATTAATCTTTGCCTTGCCAGAACAGATTCCGTTTATTCGTTCCGCTGTAATTATCAAGGGCCATTTCAGGCCCGCTCACGGTTGTCGCATGTCCGTCCAGATAAAGAATATTTATATTTGCACCGTTATTATGGCGCATTTCACGATAATTGACCACCCAGGAATTGCTAAGCAGACTTGATACTCCGGCCTGAGCCAGCTGCTGGTCGTTTAATAACGCGGAAATATAACCGCGACCGGCCAGATAAGCGTCGGCCGAGGTATCCATCATAAACGCGCATTTGCCCGGTTTCGGAATCTGCACCAGTTTTTTCTGGATGTTCTTATTTTCAGGATAGGCGTGCATATAATCATTCTGAGCGTAACTGAAAGAGCGTGCGCCGTCGGGGTGACCGCTGGGAAACTTGAGAGCGGGACAATATAACGCGGTGCCTTTCCAGGGCCATAAAGGTTCAATTTCGGTGGGGATCATATCGCCGCGCTGTCCTATGTAGGGCCAGATTTTATAAAACCATACGGTCCCGCTTACTCCGGAAATACGGCACTTCATAATACGGCCGTCATAGTCGTCTGAATAAAGGGCGTTGGCGGTACCGAGCTGTTTCAGGTTGTTGATACAGCCGATTGATTTTGCTTTGTCACGCGCCTTGCCGAGAGCCGGCAGCAACATGCTGGCGAGGATGGCGATGATCGCGATCACGACCAGGAGTTCGATGAGTGTGAAATGCCTTTTCATTTGTCGATTCCTTCAATATATTTTATAAGGTTAATTAACGTTTTTTACCATCCCAGAAAGTGGTTGTATAAGTTCCCAGCGAAGTGTTTTCCTGGGCACTCAATGATTTAGCGTGTCCGGAAATGTAAAGAACATTGATAACTTGTCCACCGTGCCGTTCTTTGGCTTTCGGACCATAAGAAGCATGGGTGAAAAGATAAAGCAGGCTGGGACAATAGCGGTCAATTACCGCCGGCGAGTACATTATCGCCATGCCGCCTCGGTTCATCGCAAACTGGCAGGGCTGGTCGGCAACCAGTGAAGTCGCCCCGGGAACGCCGATTCGAACCAGCTTGGTATAATCATATTTTCCGTTCCATGAACCGGTTGCCCATGACGGCTGAAAGCGGCCGTTCATTCCATAGGGATATTGGCCCGCAGCAGTATAAGTGAAGTTCTTGAATCCGGGACAGAATAAAGCGGTTCCCTTCCACGGCGCGTCGGCCGCGCGTTCCTCATAAGTTTCCAGTTTTTTGGACATCGACAGATAATCCCATATCTGGAAATACCAGTGGCTCTGCGCGCCTGAAGTGGCAGGAAGTTGAATATAGTCGTCGTTATCGGACATGTACATGTGTTCGCCCGTACCAATTTGCTTCTGGTTACTAATGCACGCAATTGTTTTTGCTTTGGTACGCGCCTTACCCAGAGCCGGGAGCAGCATACTGGCGAGAATCGCGATGATCGCGATCACCACCAGGAGTTCGATCAGAGTGAATGGTTTTTTCATCTTGCTAATCCTTATATTGTTATAGTTTGGTTCATAAATTCAATTATTCGCGGCAAAGCCGCGATTACAACTGTAAAACTGTGGCCGCCGTCAACTTCTTCATATCGAACCGGAATATTTTCCTGTTTCAGTCTGGCGACAAAATTCCGGTTCATGGTCAGTGTAAAACACTTTTTCCCGGTAATAATCAATAACTTCATATTTTTTAGTTTAGTAATGTTATTGATCGGATTGAATTTTTTCCAGACCGCCTGATCCCGGCCGAAACATTTGGTCTGTACCGGATAACTCTGCTTTTTCGGCAATCCTTCACGGGGATAATCCAGCAGCGCGATAATCGGCGCAAGGGCGGAGAACTGATCAGGATGAGCCTCTGCGAACATGGTACAGCCATAACCGCCCATACTCCAGCCGGATAATCCGCGATGCTTGCGATCGGAGCTGACCGGATACTTTTTTTCAACCAGGCGCATCAATTCTTCAATATAATCATTGTACCGGCTTTTTTTATCAACCGGACTGTTGATGTACCAGTTATCATCGCCATCCGGCAGAATCGTAATAAATTTTGCCCGCATCAGCGCGGCCCGCGCCCTGCGGTCATCCGCCAGACTGTTTTCGTTGCGCCCCCGACCGTGAAATAGATACATGACCGGATATTTTTTTGATTTGTCATAATTTTCCGGCAGAATTACGGTGTAATTTTTGTTTTTTCCGAGAACCCGGCTGGAAAAAGAATCTTTGACCACTCTGCTGAAATCGGCTTTAACCGGTTGCGTCTGTTCTTTGGCGGCAACTTGGGCGATCCGGAAATTATCAATGAGCAAATACTCATCTTTTTTGATCTTCGAATTGCGATTGATTCCAATATAGAAAAGCCCAAGCGGATTTTGAGGAGAAACATCCAATTCATTGCGCCATTTCAAGCCGATCCCTTCAAAATCCCCGCCGTTCAGGTTAACGTCGAATGTCCCGGCGCGTTCACCGCTGATATGAACAATGATCTTCAGGTGATGCCATTTGTTCAGGTCATAAACGTCAAGCGAGTTCCACCCTCTGGAAAAGTAGTAAAGTTTGTTTTTATAGCCCAATCCCAACCAGACCGCCGACTTGTAAGGCAGCAGCTTAAGACTGGAATTTTTTAACGCGATGGCAATGCGGGGCTGAATCTTATATGAATTGGCCAGGAAATCAAAATCTATTTCCAGCGTTCCTGAATCTGCCGGGGCAAATCGGTATAAACAGTTCATTGCCCCTTTCATCGCATGCGGCAATTTCAAGGCTTTTTTGTAAAAACTGTTTCCGGTATCCACAACTTGCACCCCGGGCATTGAGCTTGACACCCGCCAACCGGCATAATCACGCATCTGGCCTAAGGGCGCTTTTTCAAAGTTGACAACCGCGCCGATGCCTGTCATAAGGCACGACACGATCAGAAGATTTACCAATACTAACTTCATAAGATTATTCTCCCAATGCTTTTATCAATTCAATTTCCCGGACAATGCTGGTCATTTGCGCCGCTGGAATCGCTCCGGTATTGCGTTTCAGCGTATCGTGACTGCGGTCGATAAACAGCCTTACTTTCTGGACTTTACGCGGAGTAAAGGCATGGGCAGTATAAAATGCTTCGGCCGCTTCGCCGCGATAATCCGGCGCGTTTTTGACCGGATCAACCAAATCATGCCATGCCCCGTCTTCATATACTTGCAGACGGTAATCTTTCAGCGCGCAAACCCCGGAAGGGTTGCCATGATTGTTAAGACAGCCGGAAAAAATTCTGATTTCCGTAATAGTAACCGGCTTTTTTAGGTTCAGGACAAGCTGTGCGCCAGCGCCTTTGCCGCGCCAGAAAGTGTTAAGCGAACCGTCAACCGCACTATTGCCGCTTGTGTACTGATTCGGCTCTACCGGAATAAGTAACCGGCGGCGCAAGCAGTTTGGAACGCGTGGATTGCGCCAGACGTCTTTCAGGCGGAAACGCGGTCCGCAGCCTTCAAAACCGACGACTGAAACTTTACTCCAATCCGCAGCTCCCTGTTTGCGGCACAACCAGTCTTTACCGGTATCCAGTTGATGCAGTTTACCGGCGGCATCCAGCCATTCAAAATTGATCAGCAAGCCGGAGTACTCTTTTGATGGCTTGACCGTTGCTTTTACGGTATGCTTACCGGGCTTCAGCATGGCAGTCACATCGTAAGTTTCGCCGCGCCACCAGTCGCCGTCACTGCCGATCAGTTTGCCGTCGATGAAAAGTTGATAAGAAGCGTCGGCGGTAACGCACAGACGAGCGCTGCTGACTTTGCCCGATATTTCAAAATCCTTTTTGAATTCGTATATTCCCCGGTCCAGCCACTTTTTCGCGACTTTGTCAGGTTTCAGCCGCCGTGCCTCGATCATACTTGTCGACGTCGGACCGGCATTCCTGATGTTCAAGCCGGGATAGCGCTTCAGCGCCGCCTGATAAAATGCCGGTACAGTGGTCCAGAAGACTATTTTCATATCGCAGCGTTTCGCAACTCTCGCCGCCACGGCGGGAAAATCGAAACGGTTGAAGTCGACACCCCAGTTCGGCCACTGCAAAACTTTTTCTGTCTTGTTATATGGAAACAGCGCATTGCCGTAACCGTCGTCAAGCCGCCACCAGACCGTACCGACGCCGCTGACAACGGCATTTCCGAGAACCCGGTTGACCAGAGCTTCGGCCCAACCGCCGGGACGGTCTTCCAGCCATTTACGCAAGTTCACCGTCATCGCCGGAACATTTGATTTGCGAGGAGCCCAGATCCATTCCCCGCGCCAGGCGGGTGTATTGGCGGTATAGGTTTTAGCAAATGAAATCGAAGAAAAAACGATACTTAAAGTTATGATCAATACTGTTTTCATTTTACACCTCCGGTCACCGCTTCGTCAAGCGGCGCGAGAAATGGCGGCACTCCCGGCTGGGCCAGCGTGACAACCTCGCCCTGCGAACTTTTCCAAGTCGCGTCAGTTTGAATCGCGGTACCACCGATTCTACCCTGAACCGCAATTCCGGCTTTAGTCGAATCCTTCGGAAGTGAGCAGGTGAATTCAAGTGAATTTCCGGTCGCCAGCGCCGGAACTTTTACCATCGCGGGAACATCAGCTTTGCCGGAAGCGATTGTTTCTCCTGCGATCTTCAATGTCCAACTGCCGGCGGCAATGACATATATCTTACCGCCTTTTGTCAGGTCATACACCGGACTTTTCAGTGTCAACTTTTCTGGACAAGCCGCCGCAGTCGGCAGCGCGTAAAGATCTTTGAAATAAAGATAAGTGGTCTCGAACCAGATGATATTTTTAACTCTGCCGGTCACGGCCTTATCCAGACATGTCTGAATTTCAGCTTTGGGACCGGTCAATGAATAGAAGATCATCGATGTCGGTAATTGATACTTTTTCCGGTATTGATTCTGCAGGCTTGCCAGATTTGCCGCCGGCGCGCCCCAACCCTTACCGTGTTTGATAATGCCGATGCGGTCCAGCATTTTTTCCCGGTTCCAGCCGGCAATATCACAATGGGCCGATAAATCCTGTCCCGCCTTGAATATCGCGGTCAACTCAGCCGGACGTTTGCGACTTTTCGCCAGCTTCTTGACGCCGCGCATGAATTTACCCAGGTTTTCCGCCCGATATGCCTGCCAGACCGGATCGTCCGAAGCCGGTCGGCCGGAACGATTGTATTTACGGTTAAAATCCTTGATCATTGGCGGCAGATAACCCCATAGATCATTTCTGCCGGGTGAACCGGCGCGTTCAAAATCGATAACCATGCCGTCTATATCGTAATTACAGAGCATCTCTTTCGCCAGGGCAAGTTTGTAATCCCGGTACTGTTGATAATAAAAACTGGGAGCTTCAGCCGGCAGCCCGGCCACATTGCGGTCCCACAGATCTTTATGCAAATCCACATAGCGGCTCCGTACATTATCCGGCCAACCGTGTGCCTCTTCAAGCGGCGTATACCAGGCGCTTATTTTTATCCCCAGTTTATGGGCGTATTCAACCGCGTCGGCCAGTGAGTCATATTTACCGTAGTCAGCGCCCTGCCCGGCATAATTCCCGTTGGTCACCTCCGGCACTTTGGATGAATAGAGCGTATTACCGCCGCCGAAAGTGCGCCACCATACCTCGCGAATTCCCGATGCCGCCATAGTATTCAAAATAAACCTTACCCCGGGTTTGCCCGAAACCGCATTGCCGAATACCAGCCAATCCGACCAGGAAACGACCGCCGCCTGATGCGGCGCCTGTTTTTTCAGGGACCATATCACATAGGTATCCTTGTTCCAATGCGCCCCGTATGCTCCGGTCAGGAACAGACAGAATAACGCGGCCGACAATCTTTTCATGTAAAAAACTCCTTTCATGCTGTCTCCGTCGGGTTTTCGCCAAGGTCGGAAAGAACCAGACCCTGCCATTTTTCTTTCGGCTGGATCTTACTCAATTTCAGGCCTACTATCCCCATAATAATAAAACTGATCGTAATCGGGAAGCCGATCCACTGAAATGACACGACCATCGGTTTGTCGGAAACGATATAGTTGCTGAACCCGTACCATAAACCGGTCCCGAGCGCGAAACCAAGCGGAAACAACGACGCGGCCAGAGTTATATAACAAAGCTCCTTTCGCAAATGACGACGATAAATCCAGTAGGCGAACATCAATGCGAATATGACAAGCGGAACCGCTACCCAGACAAATGAAATCGGGCCACAGAGACCAAGCGGCATACCGCTTTTCCAGGCGGCTTCCACACTTTTGGTGACCGTATACCAGGTTAAAGTACCGAATTTGAGTCCCCACAACAGCGCGGCGATAATCCAGATCATGGCGCTGTTGGCGCGTTTGGACAACACCGCGTAAAGGAACGCGGGAAAGACTATTACTTCGAACGCATGGAAGATCGTGGCCGATTCAACGACCGTCTGCTTCATAATCTCGGACGTACTCGCAACCAGCAGGCCGATGACAACGGCAATCACGCCGACAACCGCGGTGGCTATCCTGGACACTCTGACTTGTCCGGCATCATCCAAATTCTTATTGATATACGGCAGATGAAATTCTTTCAGCCAGATCGTCGACAGACTGTTGATGCCGGAGTCCAGGGTACTCATGACCGCAGCCAGCATGGCCGCCATAATTAAACCGGGAACCGGAGTCGGCAGCCGGGTGGCGACAAAGGTGAAAAACGCGGTATCGCCGGACTTGACCATCGGATCGGGATTTTGAGAATAGTATGAGAAGATAGCCAGCCCGATAAACCATAATATCAATGTAAATGGAATATTGATGATCGAAGAGGTCAACTGGGCCTTGAAAGCGTTTTTGTAGGAACTGGTGCTTAACAATCGCTGAATCGTTATCTGGTCGCTGGCCGCGTTGCTTAACGGAGCGATGATTTTACCCAGCAGAATCAGCCAGAAAGTGAGCCGGACATAAGGGTTGCACATGTAAAAATCAGGTTCGCCGAAACGGTCCAGGCCGCGGCCGTTTTTAAAGGCATAGGTAATTGCCCCGAAGAAGCCGCCGTCAATATTCAGACACAAAACAATCACCGCGGCGCCGATCCCGACTACCAGTACCACAAATTGCAGTACATCGGTCCAAACCACCGCACGCATTCCCCCCATTACCGTGTAAAGGATGCCGATTATCCCGACCACTAAAATAGTGATCCAGGCCGGCCAGCCGGCGCCGCCCTCAAATACTTTACTGGTCGCGAACAACACCATCGCCAGATAGACTCCGCGTGAATAGGTGTAAAGAAAAGCCACCAGCATTCGCACCTTACGGTCATAGCGGTGTTCAAGATATTCAAAAGGCGTAAAGGAATTGAGACGGAAATAAAAACGAATAAAAACAAAAAACGCCGGGATCGCCAGAATCGGCACCATCAAGTTGAGAATCCACATTGAAAGCCCGTGGTTGAAAATCTCACCAGGCACCATAACCAATGAGTAAGTGCTTAACAGCGACATCAAACAGGAAATACCAACCGCCACATAGGGAATACTGCGCCCGCCCAGCAAATAATCTTCCGAAGTCTTTTCGTTCTTTGAAAATTTTAATCCCAGCAGGACAACCGCCACCATGTAAATCACCATCGCGGCATAGTCCCAGCTTCCAAGTTCAATCTTGTTCATTATTTATGCTATAGTCCCGTTTTTTCTTGATTTGAATGTTTTTACTTCGTCTTAAGGCTGTATTTTTCATTTTCCAATCCCTTTTATAGAGATTGTGGTCATTACTTATCGAAATTACTTAATTATCTATTTCAATTCCGGTGTATATTTCCAAAATCCGGTTTTTCGCCCACAGACAGTGATTTTTCAAAACTTCTTCCGCTTTGTCCTGATCGTTTTCCCGCAATGCCTCGATTATTTTACTGTGAGTATATGGAGTGCTTTTGACGGTTGACGGCTTCACTTTGCGCAAAGTGAAAATCAGTGAAAACAACCGGTGCAGGATCAGGTAACGGCTGATCAGTTCACCCAATTGCGGATTGTTGGAAATTATGATTATCCGGTTATGAAACTCATTGTCCAGCTCGCACTTTTTCCGGTGATCAGTTTCCGCCGCATATTTTTTCGAAATTTCCTCAAGCCGTTCACAATCCACCGGGGTCGCAAATTTCGCGGCTTCCCTTCCGGCCAACCCTTCGAGAGCCGCCCGGATATTATAGAGATCTGAAACCTCTTTAGGACTATGCCGACGCAAGGTAATACCGCGATTCTTCCGGCGTTCAATCAGTTGTTCCAGTTCAAGTTGTTTGAGCGCATCCCGGATCGGCGTACGACTGACCCCGAATTTTTCAACCAGGTCCTGTTCCCGTATCCTGCTCTCTTCATCCGGCATTGACAGAATTTCCTGTCTTACTTTATCTACTAATTCCATTGTCGGCCCTTTCCAATATATTAAATATACTTATTAATCATTATGTATACATATTATACAGCAAAGTATTCTTATTGTCAACCCCCCGATATATACAAAGTCTTATTTTTGTTGTCAGAAACAACCTTTATGCTCAGATAAAAAACTTTCCAGACAGTAGAAAACCCCTGCAACGAACAACTAAAGCAAAAAACAACATCATAACCAGCAATCACTTACAACTAATCCACAGTCAAACGTATCGATAATTGTTTTAACGGGCTAATATCAGGCGACGGCATAACGTTTGATCATACTTCTGAATTTGTCGATAAAAACAATCTTATGCTTTTATGTCACAAGCGCATAACAGCATTTCTTATAAATTTATATTTTTTAAAGGTAAAATTATATATTAATCAGGTTTCAAAATACTTTTACGCCAATATAATTATATATAGAAACAAAAACAGCAAAGGAAAAATCAGTGATTAGAACCCTCGATTACAATGCATTTGATCGGGAATTCTGGAACACGCATCTGGAAAGTTTTATCCCCGAAGAACTCTACGATATGCATGCGCATTTGTGGACCGAACAAGGTCAGGAGCATCTGGGGCCGGTCGACAGCGTTTTACGTATGGAAGTGAATTTCCCCGGACTGCTCGATTGGTCCGCCCGGGTTTTTCCTGACCGGAAATGCCATTTTCTGATTTTGGGAACCCCGATCCCCGGAGTGAACGCAATCAGCCAGAATACATGGTTGGCACAGGAAATCGCCGCGGATCCGGCGTCCATCGGCGCGATGATCGTTACGCCGGAAACAACCCGGGAGGAACTCGACGCAGGATTGCAGGGCAAGTTCGACGCGGTCAAGCCTTATCGCTTTTTCGCGCCGGACCCCAGAAATGCCGGAATCACTGATTTTCTGCCGGAAAGGTTATTGGAAATTATCGACTCTCATAAAAAGGCGGTAATGCTACATCTGTCCAGACCCGAGGGAGCAGACTCTCCCCGGAATATCGCGGACCTGCAATATCTGACAAATAAATACCCTGACATCAAATGGATTCTGGCACACTGCGCAAGGGCGTTTAATTCGCTTTTTCTGGAAAAGTCGATCCACAAACTGAAACAATTGCCTAATATCTGGTACGATACTTCGGCGGTCAATGATCTTTATACCCATTTTCTACTGTTGAAACATGAAAGCATCGACCGGATCATGTTCGGTTCGGATAATGTCGCGGCCGGCTGCGACCGGGGCAAATATATCACCTATGCCCGGGCATGGCAGTTTTTCCCGGGTCAGGAACAACTCGAACATTGTGACCCAAGAGCGACACTGGTAGTATATGAACAGTTGCTCCAGCAGAAACACGCGGCTGATATGCTTGAATTGTCCAATGACGATATTAGAAAAATTTTCAGCGAAAACGCAAAATCCTTTATCAACAGAATCAGGAAAAGTTGAATATGACAAAGACGCATGAACTATATGCCAGAGCAAAACAAATCATTCCCGGCGGCACTCAGCTTTTGAGCAAACGCCCGGAAATGCTGGCACCCGATGTCTGGCCGGAGTATTTTTCCCGGGCGGAAGGCTGCGAAGTCTGGGACCTGGACAATAAGCATTACTATGATTTTTCCACAAATAATGTCGGGGCAAACCTGCTGGGCTATGCCGCTCCAGCCGTCAACGACGCAGTTAAGACGGTGATCGACCAGGGAACAATGTCCAGCCTTAACCCGCCGGAGGAAGTTGCCCTGGCGGAAAAGCTGATAGAAATCCACCCCTGGGCGGAACAGGCCAGGTTTACCCGGGCCGGCGGCGAATCGATGGCGGTTGCCATCCGCATCGCCCGGGCCACAACCGGACGATCAAAAGTTGCAATCGCCGGTTATCACGGCTGGCACGACTGGTATCTCGCGGCCAACCTAGGGGACAATGACGCATTGAAAGGACTTTTACTGCCGGGACTTGAGCCGGCGGGAGTTCCGGCCGAGCTGCGCGGAACGACAATCGCTTTTCAACATAATGATTTTGCCGCGTTCGATAAAGTTATGAACAAAGCGGGGGATCAGCTGGCGGCGATAGTCATGGAGCCGTGTCGACATCATCCGCCGCAGGACGGTTATCTTGCTCACGTCAAAAAACGGGCGCAAGAGTGCGGCGCAATATTGATCTTCGATGAAATAACTGTCGGCTGGCGCTTGACTTATGGCGGAGCGCATCTTTTGTTCGGAGTGGATCCGGATATCGCAGTATTTTCTAAATCGTTAGGCAACGGCCACCCGATCGGGGCGATAATCGGAACCTGTGACGCAATGCGGGGAGCATATGACTCATTTATCAGCAGCACGTACTGGACAGACCGGGTCGGTCCGGCTGCGGCACTGGCTACTTTGAAGGAAATGGCGGCAAACAACGTACCGGAGCATATCGCCGGCATCGGGAAAAAAGCCAGGGACATTCTGACACAAGCCGGCAAACGGCACGGACTGCTGTTGGAGGTAAAAGGCGGCTATCCGTGTTTTGTCTGTTTCGCGTTTCAGGGGGCCAACGGCAATATTATGCGCACGCTGTTTACCCAGTTCATGCTGGATCATGGCTTCCTGGCCGGAACGGCGTTTTATCCGACCCTGGCGCATTCTGACACTATCGTCAAAAAATATGCCGATGCCGTAGACCAGGTTATGGCAAAACTGAAAACATTGATGGACAATAACACCCTGCCCGAAGCGATGCTCGGGCCTGAAGCACACACCGGTTTTAAACGTCTGGTTTCGTAACCATGATCAGCAGCAGTGATTATTTTTTGGGACTTAAAATTGTATATTACAATAATGAAATATTGATCGACAAAAAGGTGATTAAAAGGTAATAAATTCAAAAATAAATCAAAAAAAACGAGCAGGGTATTGCGTTATTTACAATTGTATATTATACTTTATATACAATTCATCAAAAAAGCATAATATAAAAAATAAAAAAGGAAAAACAATGGCATTCTGGGATTACGCGGTAATGGTGGCTTATATGTTGGCGGTGATAGTTATCGGCTGGCATTTTTCAAAGAACGAAAATGACACAGGGGACTACCTGCTGGGCGGAAGACGCATTCCGTGGTGGGCTATCGCGATTTCCATGTTCGCTTCATTATTCAGTGCCTTGTCGTTCCTGGGAGTTCCGAGTGAAGGATTCGGGCATGGCGGCAGAATGTTTCTGGCCACGTTTATCTCGCCGTTCGCAATCTACGCCGGAGTTCGACTGTTTATGCGTTTTTATTATGTCCTCGGCTCATTCACCCCGTACGAATACCTTGAAAAGCGCTTCAGCCCCGGAGTAAGACTGACCGGCAGCCTGCTGTTCATGTTCCAACGCGGCTGCTATCTGGCGATTATTCTTTACGCATCAAGCGTGGCATTCAAAAGCGTTTGCGGCTGGGCGCCCTGGGTCACGATCCTGGTAATCGGCGCTTTAGGAATATTTTACACGGTTCTGGGGGGAATAAAAGCGGTAGTCTGGACCGACGTACTGCAGTTTGGGGTGTTCATGTTCGGGCTGGTGTTCGTGGTCTTCCGGCTGGGAGCGCTGACCCCGGGCGGCTTGACCGGGGGACTGGAATATGCGTTCGAACACGGACGCGGGTTTCGTTTCGACGCAAGCTTCCTCACCTTCAACCCTTATGAACGCATCACCTTGTGGCTGCTGCTGTTCAGTTCATTCGGAACCTGGCTGTTCACCTACAGCGCTGACCAGTTGAATGTACAGCGGATTCTCGCCACCAAGACTTATGGCGAAGCGAAAAAAGCTGCGTATCTGAGCTGGGCTGTCGGCCTTCCGGTAGGCGCGTTGCTGTTCCTGATCGGGATACTGCTTTACTCTTTCTACGCCACTTCGGACGCCACCGCAGCTATGCGCGACATCAAGAGCGATCAGGCGTTCCCGGCCTTTATCAGAGAATTTTTACCGTCGCCGCTGCCGGGGATCATGATCTCCGCGCTGCTTGCTGCGATCATGTCCACGCTGGACTCCGGCATGAACAGTTTATCCGCCATCTACGTCAAAGACATCTACAAACGTTTTATCCGCCGGGACGCCTCTGAACAGGATGAGTTGCGGGTTGCAAAAATATCGACGCTGACGGTCGGGGTATTCTCGATTGTCATGGCAATCCTGATCAATATGCTGAACGAACGGACAACCACAACCATTTTTGAAGCGGCAGGCATTTGGAGCGCAATCGTCCTGATCCTTACCGCGGTTTACCTGCTGGGTGTAACAACCAGAAGCGTCAGCGGCAAACAGATCAACATTTTGCTGGTGCTGTCGATTCCGATCGTGATTGCCGCGTCATGGTTCCTGTACTACAATGTCGAGCCGGAGAACCGGATATCCTTCACCATTACCGGCAATCTCGGCGGTCTGTTCGTGCTTTTCGGCGGTTATATCTGCGCCATTTTCAGCAAACGGCTGCCGGATGAAAAGATTGCCGGGTTCACTCTTTTCACCTTGAAGGAACTGGCTAACGATACCGAAGCCGGAAAAGGAGCGGAGGCGAAATGACAATGCAATATCACGTAATTTCACATACTCACTGGGACCGCGAATGGTATGAACCGTTTGAACGGTTCAGGGTGCGCCTGGTCAGATTGATCGATAATCTGCTCGATATAGTTGAAAAGAATCCGGAATATGTGTTTCATCTGGACGCCCAGGTTGCGGTGCTGGACGATTATCTCGAAATCAAACCGTATCAGCGGGACAATTTGAAAAAACATATTGCCGCCGGACAAATCCTGGTCGGCCCGTGGTATATCCAGAATGACTTTTTCCTGACTTCCGGCGAGGCTACGATCCGGAATCTGCTGATGGGAACGACTAAAGCCGAGGAGTTCGGGCGGTGTGAATACCTTGGTTATACGCCGGACCAGTTCGGGCTGCCGTCTCAGTTACCGCAAATCCTTAATGGGTTCGGCATAGAATATGTGGTTTTCGGGCGTGGCAGAGTTTGCAGCGAAGACCAGGGAAACAAAGCCGAATTCGAGTGGAGCACCGCGGACGGCTCAAAAGTGCTGGCGATCCAGATGCCGAACTTTTACAACAACGCCCAACGCTTTTCAGCCGATCCGGAAAAATCGCTGGCCTTGCTGCAGAAAATTAAACAAGACCTGGCGCCGCGTTCCTCAACCGGACATCTGTTGTTGATGAATGGCGTAGACCATCTTGAACCCCAGGAAAATCTGCTCGAGATTTTACCGGAAATCAATTCAAGGCTGACGAAAGATGAAAGGGTCTTTCAAGATTCGCTGTTGAGCTATTGTAACGCGGTAAAAAAAGAGTTGAAAGGACACGATTCCCATCACGGAGAACTAAGGCACGGCGGTGACCGTTTTATCCTGCAGGGAACTTTATCAAGCCGGGTCTACCTCAAAGTGCTCAACGTTCAGGCGGAAAAAATTCTGGCGGCAAGACTTGAACCGCTATGCGCAATGTTGCTGTTGCTCGGCTTTGAAGCTCAGTATGACAAGGATTTTCTGGATTACCTCTGGAAGCTGCTGATCACCAATCATCCGCATGATTCCATTTGCGGTTGCAGCTGTGACAATGTACACCGCCACATGGAAGATCGCTACATGAGATTTTTCGAGTTGACCAATCATCTGCTGCCGGAAAAAATGCGGCTCCTGACCAGTCACATCAACAATAACGCCTGTAAAAAATCGGATTACCAAATCACGGTGTTCAATACCTCGCCCCGTTCCCGACAGGAAGTGGTCGAAGCGCAAATAGACTTGAAACACGAGGAACACAGCCGCGCCTTCAAACTGATTTCTCCGGATGGCCTTGATGTTCCATTTGAAGTTCTCGACCGCGAACTGACCGAACGCGCGATCAGGAGTCCGATCAATCTGCCCGGAAAAATTCTGGTTGATCGTTATAATATTATTTTCCCGGCTGAAGTACCGGCCATGGGTTACCGCCAATATATCGTCAGGCCGGTGGAACATGAAGTGCCTCATGCTAAAGCAATGAACTTTGAAAACGAGTACCTTAAAATATCGGTCCATGAAAACGGCCGGGTCGAGCTTCATGACAAGCAGGTGAACCGGACATATCCGGACCTCCTTCATCTTGAGGACAGCGCCGACTATGGCGACAGTTACACCTATCGTCCGAATCCCAATGAACCGGTTTTCAGCACCGCGGATTTGACGCCGGAACTGGAATATACGGCAAACAATTTGCTTGAAACCTGCTGCCGCTTGAAATATGAATTTAATCTACCGGCGAAATACGACCGGAAACGTCAGCGCAGATCAAAACAGCTGGTTACCAACCGCATTGAGATCCTTTTGCGATTGACCGCAGAAAGCAAGCATCTTGAAATAAGTTTTAAGATCGGCAACCGGTCGAAAGACCACTGCTTGAGGGCAATAATCAACAGCGGTATCGTTGCCGCCTGCACCTTCGCCTCCACCCCATTCGACGTGATCAAACGCGACAAATTCAACGGCGACATCGTTAAACGCAACGATATGCAGGAACCGACCAGCGACTTCGTCTTTATCAATGATGAAACCGGCGGCATGGCAATCCTGCATGAGGGACTCCACGCCTACGAGAATATCCGGGAGCGTGACGGGCAAATCGCCATGACCCTGCTTCGGGCAACCGGATATATCCAGGGATATCACGACATTCCTTTGGATAAGGACTGGATCGCACCGGAAAATCAATGTCTGAGAACGATCGAATGCCGACTGGCCGTTCTGCCGCTGCCGCCGCGAACCATGCCTGCTCAAGTAGCGTCAGCCGCCGCCGATTTTCTTAATCCGCTTTTCTGTTATTCCGACAGTTGTGACCTGAAAAAATTCAGCGGAGGGCGGCCCTGCGTCCAGGATTCGGATATTTCAGAGATATTTTTCCGACCTGATCCTTATTCGGACATTGTTTTACCACATGAAACGTCTCTGCTGCAAATCGACAACCACCGCGTCATGCTGGTTGCCTGCAAGAAAAAAGAAACCGGAAAACAACTGGTCCTGCGTCTTATCAACATTGCGGACGCACCGGAAATTTGTTTGATAGAAACCGGTTTCGCGATCAAATCGGCATATTCAGCCGATCTCAGGGAAGAAAAATTTCAACCATGCTCCCAAAGGGGTGATTCGACGCTGGAAGTTAAATTCAAACCCAAACAATTGATTACTTTGATAATTGAGAAAAAGGAAGTGGAATAACATGAAGCGGAAAATATTGACTATTACCACGGTTTCCAATATTATCCTAACCGGTTTCGGCGGAGATGTCTTGAAGACCGGATTTGAAAACAAAGCCCTCTTTTCTCCGGAAGCCCGCAAGTACCGTAAAGCAGCTGACAAAGAAAGTGTCTGGGGATATTTTACCGATAAAGGACCAATAATTGCCACAGATGCGGCACACTCCGGAGTTCAGGCGGTAAAGCTGATCAAGGGCGGCGATTACTTGAAGGGAGTGAATAATAATAAAATCATTCCGGTTGAGGGTCAGCTTGAGTTTTCCGCATGGGTAAAGCGTAAAAAAGAGTCGGCATTCACCTTGCAACTATACAACTCAAAGATGCATAATAAAGCGGTTATCATGTTTTATATCCAACCCGGAGGTCAGGTTGCCGTCAGCAGCATGAAAGATGGAAAATTCGGCTGGCAGCGTTTAAAAATGAATTTTCCGGCTGAAAAATGGTGTAAATTAACCTTGACCGCTGCCGGAGGAGCCTCCCGTGTGTTTTCCGTTGCGATAAGCGATAAAAACGATAAAACGATAGCGGCGGCAGCTGACATCATTCCAATTAACAAAAAGACGATTAACGCTTTTGCTTTTCGAAATGCCGGCGGGAATGAGGTCTTTGTCGATGACATTGTTCTTTCAAGCGACAATGTGCCTGCGGGGAAGAAGCCGGCGCCAAATGTAAAAAAGACATCAGCCCGGCAACAACCGGCGGTTAAAGTTTCCTGGCCGCAGTTGTGGAAGCAGAAAAACCGGCGAATCAACCTCAAGCAATATATGGGTTCGATCGCTTACTGGCAGACTAAGTTTCCACAATACTTCAAAGTTTCCATGGAAGCGAAATCCGCTATCGACCTGCCGCTTTACTGCGTTGAAATAACCGACCGGGCGGTTCCGGATGATAATAAAAGCATCTTCCTGATAACCACCCTGCATTCCGGCGCGGAACGCAACGGAGCGCACGCGGTTCTGGCATATATGGATTGGCTGTTAAGCAATGACCCGGACGCAGTCAAAATCCGGAAACATAATATTGTTGTTTTTATCCCGATCGCCAATCCGGACGGTTTTTTCCCCTTCGAAACCTTTCACAATGCGGGAAAAGTTGATATTTATTCCGGCAGTCGCGGCGGCATTTATCAGCCGGACAGCCTGGCGCTTAAGGAAAAGTACCAAAAGATCGCGCCGGAAATTGATTTTTACCGGGCGGTATGCGACAAGTACAAACCGGATATGCAAATCGATATCCACGGTCTGGCCATGCATTATTACGGTCAACTGCAACCCGCAATGTGCGGTTCCGCCGGCTCGAATTACGCGTTGCGCCCCTGGAGCAACAAAATTAACGACCTGATGGTCAAAGCCGGCAACCGGGCCGGCATCGGTTACAGTCAGACTGAGAATATGGCCCAACGGCTCTTCTGGGGACCGACAATGGGACGTAAAAATGAACTGCTTTGCTGGTATGGCAGACCCTATTTTTATACCGCAATGTATACTTCTTTGAAATACCACACAATGGTATCGACTATGGAATGTACCTGGAACGATTCAATTATCGCGCCATTGAAAGCGGTTATGTTGTATGTCTCGGCCGAAAACGCCGCCGACCTGCCGGTCAACCGGATAAAGTCCAACGGCGCGATGTCGATCGAGGCTTACGGGGAAAATCGCGCGGAACGCCGCGCGAGCCGTTGTGATTTATGGCAAAATGTGAAACAATTCGCGGTCGGCAGTTCCTATAATTACACGCCCAACTGGCGAATTTTCGTGGTTGCTTACGGCAAAACCGGACTCGACGCGCTGACCGGCAGTTCTAAAGATTCCGGGCGCTGGGGCCAGATTCGCTGGCCGGATTTCTTTAAGAACATCGCCACGGAGAAATATATCGATGAGCCTGAAATCAAAAAATTCATGACCGGCGGGCCTCCGGTCTATAAAATCATGTATGAAAAAGGCGATAATAAAAATCCGGTCGCGGCCGCAAAATTAAAAACCGGATTTGCCATGACTTTATGGATCGCCCAACCGGACGTTAAACTCGTTCACCTGAAATTAAACGGAAAGGATGTGTTAAAAGAAAACCTGCGGCAATGGACGGAAGACGGTTTTACCTTCGTCGAGATCGCAGTTCCGGCAACTCGGGCGGCAAAAGAAAGTTTGTGGGTGGTTACCTGCGCCTGGAAAGGTCGGTTTGACGCAAAACGCGCCAATGACTACGGCTGGCTGCCTAACCCGGAAATGCAGAAGTGGATAAATAGGGATTTCAATAAAAATAAAAATTTCGAATTATATATTCAAGCAGAAAAAGGAGCTGCGGCATACAAAAAAAATCTAAAACGATAAAAATATAAAACCAAGTCATTTCGTAAAAACTTCACTCAAAAAAGGAGAAAGAAAATGAGTAAGAAAAACAATCGTCGCCACATGTTCTTCACACTGATCGAACTGCTCGTAGTGATCGCAATCATCGCCATCCTTGCCAGTATGCTGCTTCCGGCCCTGAATCAGGCTCGGGACAAAGCAAAATCGATCAAATGCGTCAGCAACTTAAAACAATCCGGCACCGGCTGGATTCTGTATTCAAACGATTACAATGGTTACCAGCCGGAAAATAATATGGATATCGTCACGACCGGCAGCGCCATCCACTCCTGGGACGGCTGGCTCGGTCCGTGGATGAACGGGGCTAAAACGGTCCCCGGACTTGGCTATATCAAGAACGTTGACGCGATGCAATGCCCGGTTCAGAAGTTCCTGAATTACACTCCGGGACGGGCCTATGGTTCAACCTATGCCTATCATCATGCCACAGCTCTCTATGTGCGCCAGAAAAAGCTGGAAAATTTCTACACACACCGTGAAGCCTGGTGGCCCAAGCAGCCATCAAGAAACTATGGTTTGATCGATACCATCGGAACTATCGGCGGCGCTACAGGTTATCAGGTTGCCACCCTGAATACCGACCCGGCAGCGGGACGCCTGCTTCACCTGCGCCACAGCAATCGTGGCAATGCCTGGTTCCTCGACGGTCATGTTGACACCCTTACCATGAATGAACTCTTATTATGGCAAAGCGGAACCATATATAACGGCCGTCAGAGTTACGGCGGCAGTAGAGCTCCGGAAAGAGGGACCGGATCATTTGTCGTCGGAACTTTCGCCAAGTAAGTTTAACATGGAGATAATCGGGAAAAAGATGAAATTACTGCTCTTGACATTAAGTTTAACCGGAATAATGAGTTTATCCGCCCGGGATATCCACGTCAGTAACCTGAACGGGAAAGACACTAATTCCGGGAAAACTGCTGATACCGCCCTGCTGACCATCGCCAAGGCGATCAGCCTTGCTAAACCGGGGGATAACATTCGCCTGGCGAAAACCGGCAAAGATTATTTGCAATCGATCCCGTTCAGCAATCGCAGCGGAACGGCTCAAGCTCCGATCACGGTGTACGGCAACAATGCCGTTCTCAACGGTTCGGACAAATTAAATCCGGCCGACTGGAAAAAAGTCGGTCCCGGTCTCTATAAAAATGACACGTTGTATAAAAAACACCGGTTCAACCGGGACATTATCGCGCGCTATTTCTTTGTCATGGATGGAAAACTCAATTCCATGAACCGCTGCATGAAAGGACAATCCGCCCCGCTCAAGAAAAAAGAAGACTTGAAAAGCAACGAATGGACTTTCGTCGAACCGGAAAAGACGTTTTACCTGAAAGTTGACCCGGTCAAAGAACTGGCAGAGTACGACATTCGCGTCCCGATCCGGATGAACGGTGTTTCCCTGCACCATCAGTCGAACTATATTGTTATTCGCGACATCACCGCAAAGAACTTCGTCAATGACGGCTACGGGCTCAGCGGTGACGGCCGCCATAACAAACTGATCAATATCGCCACAATCGACTGCGGCGACGACGGCATCAGCGCCCATAAAAACTCCGGCGCGACCATTGACGGCTTCTATTCCAGCGGTAACGGCACCGGGATTTGCGACACCGGCAACAGTCATACCGTTTACAACAACGTGGTGATCGAGAATATTCGCGGAGTCGACCTCTATTTTCTGCAGGAGCTTAAAGGCAGGGCATATCACAAAATGAGCAATACCCTTGTCAAAGCAAACGGCAGCAAGCAGTTTATGGTCATCACCAATCAGCCCGGCGCCAGCCAGCAGGCAGTCTTTGACAATCTGATCTTTATCGGTAAGAAATCCGGCGATTCCTTTGTCCGCCTCTACGGCAATACGGATATTGAAATAGTGAACTCAACGGTTTTGAATATGGACTGGGTCGCTTATATGCAACGGCTCTCAATTACCAATTCATTGCTCACCGATCGAAACAACGGAATCAACTGCAAAAAAGGCGCGATCCTGAAAACCGCAAATGATATTTTAGGGCTTCGCCATATCCGGTTCGACAAAACCTACTATTCCGGTTTGACTCCCGCCAACTTGAAAAAATTTCAAGGCTTCACGGGAGACACGACCTCAAAGTTTGTCAAAGCAGCTGATGTATCGGGAATTTCCATCGGCGGTATCGGCGCGGATATTTCAAAGTTCCCCGCCGGCCCGCTGAAAGCAAAAGCCGAAAAGCTCCTCGGGACCAAAGCGGTAAATTCATCAACTCCGGAAAATACGACTCCTGCCGTCACGGCAAAGTCACCCGTTGACAGTCAGAAAGAAAGCTGCAATGTCTTTGTCAGCAGCGGCGACAACCATTGGCTGGGATCGTCTCTGGCCATGGATTCGCCTGAATCGATTCATGACGCGCTGGAAATGCTGCGCGACACTCTGGGCATGAAGATTTTTTACTGGCGCGGCTTGCAGGAAGCCGCCTGGGCCTATACGGCAGTACCGCGCAACGAAAATTTCCGTTACGCCACTTTTCACGTCTGGTCGCATTACCTGATCAAAGAGAAAAAACTTGAACCGATGCTGGTCGGAATCGCAAAAAAACTCGGCATCAGCGTCTGGGGAGTCTCAACCCTGGGAGACTGGGGCTCCACGGCGGACACCCCGTGTTTTAACGATTTCCCGTTCAACAATGAATCAAAACTGCGGTTGGACCATCCGGAATGGGTGCCAATTGACAAATACGGCAAGAGACGCCAGGGCGGAACCATTGAGCTGGCCTATCCTGAAGCCCGCAAAGCGTTGATTGACCTGCACGTTAAACTGGCTGAAGAGGCTGGATATGCGGGGATTATTTTCCTTACCTATGTTGAAAACTTCTCATTGCGGTTCGAAGACGAATTTGGCTATAGCGAACCGATCGTCAAGGAATTCAAGAAACGGTACGGTATTGATATCCGTCATCAGCCGTTCAACCGCTATGCCAGCAAGTATGACTGGCACCGGTTACGCGGCGAATATGTCACGGCATATTTCAGTGAATTAAAAGCAGAGTTGAACAAGATCGGCGTCAAACTCGGAGTCATGTTGAACCCGGACCGGCCGAATTATCCGATGACCTGGGCCACTCTGCCGCACACGCACCCGACTATCGGGGCTATGTATATGGATTACAATACCTGGATTCGACGCGGTATTGTGGATAAGCTGGTCGTATACGGCGGCAGTTCCCGCAGATCCCAGAAACGCACCGCGAAGGAATTGCTCTGGCTGGGCCGCGGAACTCCGTTAAAAGTCGGAGTTATTACCTCATCACCATTCGGAGCCGACTGGGACAGTTCACGCAAACAGGGCATTGAAATCATTGCCGCCCATAACGAGGATGAAAACTGGCTCCGGATCGGCAGAATACCTGAACAAACAGCCGCTGTCCTGAAGAATGGCGGGAAGTATCAGAAAATGCGCTTTCTCGCCCAATTGGCGACCGGCAAGTCCAAGCTGAAGTCTGCGGAACTGGTTATCCCGCTGGCCAAGTCGAATAATATTGTTATGCGGCGTATGGCCCTGCTGGCTCTCGGCAGAATCGGCGATCCGGTCGCAATTCCGGTTATCGAAGCGGCGCTGAACAGTAAAGAGGTG
The DNA here is from genome assembly GCA_963678305.2 of Victivallales bacterium. GTDB lineage: Bacteria > Verrucomicrobiota > Lentisphaeria > Victivallales > Victivallaceae. Next base: position 189,062 of record CAXXVV010000005.1, on the reverse strand, counting down.
GGAATCCGGGCCAGCGCAATGAAAGCCCTGTGGCATCTCTCCGGCCCCGACTCACTGGATAAGGCGATCGCCGCCATCGATAAGCTGGGCACGCATCCCGACTGGGAAATGGCCCGTGCGTTTATGTCCCGCATGCAGCCGTTCCCCAGGCAGAAATTAGCTGAATACGCCAAAAGCCACCCCAACAAAGATATTCGCAATATGTGCTTGAGAATGTTGGAGCCGAGACCGCATCCGTCATTGATGAAGCTGTATGAACAGACGATCAAAGACCCTTCGCTGTACTGTCGTTACACGACCGCGCAGGCCCTGGCGAGAATGAATTCAAAAGAAGCGGTCGAGTTGCTCTTGAAACTGACAAAGCATCCCGATGCGTCGGTTCGCAACCGGGCAATCATTTCACTCGGACAGCAAGTCAAACATAATTTTCCGCCGGCAATGGATCGCAAGGCTGAAATAATCGCCGCGATGGTCGCCGCTTTCCGTAATCTTGGCGACGGCAAAAAACCGTCGGATATTGAGTGGGGATACCGTTCGATCGGCGAAGGTCTGCTGTACTGCGGCAAGGACGGAGAAAAAGCACTTGAGCAAATGATGAATAACGGCAGCGACAAGCAACTGGCTGATTTTGCCTGGAGAATTCTCGCGTATCGCGAAAAAACCGATCATGAAGCAAATTATTTCAATTTGATCTGTGAACATGAAAACGACAAACTATATGCGATGCGCCCGGCGATCCTCAAGGACCAGACCATCAATCTCATGGCACAGGATTTTGAGAATATATCGTTGTTCAATCCACAGACCTCCAAATACATCGGCGTCTCCAGCAATCCAGCCGGACGCTGGGGATATTTCATCGCCAAAGGCCCGGTCGTTTCAACCGGCAAAGCCTTTTCCGGCAAACAGTCGCTGCACCTGAAACGCGGCGGTGACAGTATAACCGGGTGGATAAACAAAGGGATTCCGGAAGGCAGTGACTTTATCATTGAAGCGATGGTCTACCGTGAAAAGAACGGCTCATTCCTGATGTACGCCGGATCGGTCGGGGGACAGCGTCTGGGAATCTATGTCAACCCGGACGGCAAGGTCCTGATGCAGGATTTTGCCGCGAAAAAATGGCAGCCAACACAATGTGAGGTGCCGGTCGATAAATGGGTCAAAATAAGTTTGCTCAGCAACGCGCTTGATAATACTTATCTGGTCAAGGTCGATAAAGTCACGGCCCGGAAACGTTTGCCGATTGCCGGGGAAGGCGCTATCTATAAAGTCTCATTCACGCCTCAGGGGCGGACTGCGGGAATCGGCGCGTATATCGATGACGTAAAGATCCTGGAGAAAAGGTGAAGTCTGATTATGAAAATAACTGATATTGAAACAATCCTGTTAACCGGGCCATGTACTGATGACCCGTATCTTTCAGAGGCCCGCGGCAGACGCAGCGCGGCGTTTATCAGGATCAGCACCGACGCCGGGATTAACGGCGTCGGGGAAACCTACGCGGGTTATTTTTTTCCGGAGGGGGTGGAGGCTGTCGTCGACTTTTTCAAACCGGTCCTGCTCGGTCAAAATCCGGAAGAGAGCGATCTTCTGTGGGAACGCATGTACCACTGCGGCAACTTCTGGTGCCGGGTCGGACTGGGCGCAATTGTCCTAGCCGGAATCGACGCCGCGCTATGGGATATTCGCGGTAAAATTCACAACTTGCCGGTCTATAAACTGCTGGCCCGGCAATGGCGTGGCAAATTCCCTGAAGCGGAGAACTTTGACGGACACGAAAAAATGCTCACCTACGCCACCGGCGGACCAAGCAATTATCCGCTTGAAAAACTGGCTGAAAAAGTTGAATTTTATTTATCGTGCGGCTTCCACGGCGTCAAGGTCGGTTCCGGCGGCTTTACGAAAGAGGATGATTTTTTCATCGAAACAGATCCGGCAAAAGCGGCGGATTTTGAAGCGGCTAAAAGCGCATTCCTGCGGGAACGCTTCGGCCGGGAACTGTTACTGATGTATGACGCCCACATGGGGAACAGTCCATCCGCGACCTGGGATTTGCCGACGGCGCTGGCGGTTGCCCGGGCTTTGGAAGAGTTTGACCTGATCTTTTTCGAGGAACCTCTGCACTACACCAGGCCCGACTGGTATGCCGAACTTCGACGAAGCACGACAACCCCGATTGCCGGCGGAGAATGTTTGACCGCGGTGTGCGAATGGCAGACATTTATCGAACGCGATTGTTTTGCGATCGGACAGCCGGACGCGTCATATACGGCCGGATTATCGCAATTTATGCTGGTGGCCGGAATGCTGGCGCAGCACGGCGCCGGGGTCGCCCCTCACGCCTGGGGCGCGGGAGCGTCACAGATGCAGAACATCCATTGCGGCTTTGCCTGCCCGAACACCCGGATCATTGAAGCGGCACCGGCTTACGGACCGCTGCATTACGAACTGATCGGCGACAGCTTCCGGCTTCGGGACGGCTATCTGCTGCCGCCGGAAAAACCGGGACTCGGCATCGAATTGACCGAAGCGACAATTCAAAAATTCCCGTTTATTCCGGGCAGCGGAGAATTCAACAGTGTTCCCGGAAAGGTATTGACAGACTGATGAAAATATTAATTGACATGCCGGTTTCCGAGCCGCATCTGGCTGAATTGCAGGCGATGCCTGACATTGAGTGCATTCTGGTGGAAGACCCGCAGGAGGAAACCAGACCGCTGCCGGAGGCGCTGATTAGAGATTGCGAGATGTTCTTCACCACATTCCTGCCGGAAAACCACCAGTTGATGGAAAAACTGAAAGTGGTACAGATTGCTTCGGTCGGTTACTCCCAGTTGTTCGATCATCAGCTGAATGAACGCGGCATCGCGGCTTGTAACGCGGTCGGAGTCCAGGATGTACCGATTGCCGAATGGAATATCGCCATGATGATCAACCTGAAACGGGATATGCGCGGGATGATGCGCAACCAGGATAGTGCAATCTGGGATCGTGACGCCCGCTTCCAACGCGAAATATACGGGGGCGCCGTCGGCATCTGGGGGTATGGCGGAATTGGCCGCCAGACCGCACGGCTGGCCAAAACTTTGAATATGAAAATTCATGTCATGACCCTGGACGGCTCGCTTGAAGATCGCGCCAACTGCTGGCTTGAGCCCGGTTGCGGCGATCCGGAAGGCAAATTTGTCGACAAGACGTATGCGTTATCGCAGAAGCAGGAGTTTTTGAGAGAACTTGATTTTCTGATCATGGCAATTCCGCTGACGCCGAAAACCACGGGAATCGTGGGCAAAGAGGAGCTGGACATGCTGCCGGAACAGGCATTCATACTCAATCCGGCCCGCGGACCATTGATTCAGGAACAGCCGTTGATCGAAGCTCTGAAAACCCGACGTATTGCCGGCGCCGCACTCGATACACACTATTATTACCCGATGCCGCCGGAACATCCGTTCTGGACCATGGATAATGTGATCTTGACGCCGCATATTTCCGGGTCAAGTTCCGGCTCGCGTTTTCTTGAGCGCATCTGGTCCATCTGGCTTGAGAACGTCAAGCGTTACCACAACGGGCAAGCGTTATTGAATCAGCTTTCACCAAAGCAGTTAGATGGCTGTTAACCGTGACTTTTTGAGTTTGTATAGCGATGAATTTGAGATATATTATCAGTGAAATTAATTTAACGGGAAGATTTAATGCGGAAGAAAATCGTCAGTGATGATGTCAAGGATTATATCCTTGATTATATCAGGAAAAACAAAATGGCTGTCGATCAGCGTTTGCCTTCGCTTCGCGCGATAGCCGCTGACTCCGGCGCCAGTATGCCGACCGTCCAGCGGGCCGTGGCGATGCTGGTCAGTGAAGGCAGCTTATACAGCAAAGTCGGCTCCGGCACTTTTGTGGCGGAAAGGGATAATGAGGACTCCAGTCTGATCGGAATATTGACTCCGCATGTCGACAGTCATGTCGGCAATTTTATTTCCGACTCGATCATCAGTATCAAAGAAGCGCTCCAAAATGCCGGGTATTGCCCGATAATCCTTGAGCCGCCGTCCGGTTTCTGGGGCGAGCGTCGCAGCGAAGAAGAGCTTAAACTACTGAAACGCTTGCTCAAACTGGGAGTTCGAGGAGTTATCGCCGATGCTTCGGCCTCGGTAAACTCTCCGGTTTGGCGCTATCTGAAACAAATGCCGCTCCCGGTTGTCTGCTACAATAATTGTGACGACACCAACGATTTAAATTATGTGGCGCTCGACAATTATAAAGCCGGCAGAATGGTGGCACAGCATTTTATCGACAAAGGCCATCGTGAACTGGCGGTGGTTACGACTTTCTGCTGCGATATTCTCTCGGAGGTTGACCGGGTCCGTGGCTTCCAGGACGTAATGGCGGAAAACGGTTTGAAGGCAAAGATAATTTCAACCCGTTCTATCAATGATTATCTGGAAGGCATGAAATCCGTACCCCGGAAATTAAACGGGATAACCGGAATATTCGGCATTAACGACCCATTGACGATCCAGCTGATGACCGCCTTCCGCGACGCCGGGTACGAGATCCCGCAGCAGATTTCATTTGTCGGCTTTGACGACAGTCTTCTGTGCGAGCATTTGCAACCCCGTCTGACCAGCGTCAACCAGCTCAGCGCCTATATGGGGCAGCGCACGGCGGAGCTGCTGCTGGACCGGCTGGAGAACAAGCATGACAGTCGGGAAACCGTTCAGATCAGGCTCGTTCCCAAACTGACGATCAGGGATTCGGTCAGCACAATAAAATAACTTTTTTCGTTCCGGACGGTTTATCCGATTGCGATAATGTCGGATTTTTTGGCTGATTATATATAATTTTATTTTCATTTTATTGTATTTTGAGCTATATTTAAATCGGCAACAGCAAAAGACATATAATTATATGGGATGCTTATGGATTATAAAAGGCTTGAACCCGGAAAACTGAAACTGGAAAATGTTTTTATCGGCGTTAACGATAATGATGTGATCAGCGAAAACCGGCATTTTCATCCCTACTGGGAATTGAAAGTCTACATGGTGGACGAGCAGGTCCATCTGGTCATGACTCCTCCCGGCAAGGTCCATGGCAATACTCCGTATACCGAACTAAGAAGCGGCTGGACCCTGCATTGCCGGGAACCGATGCTGAACTTGAGTTTTTTCTCCGGCTCCCAACTGTCAGAAGATTATTTTTTCCCGTGGGACGAAGTGGATAAACTTTGTCCCGGCGGCCTGACCGGGATGATCCAGTCCATCGTCCGCGCCAAAGAGCAGAATGCCGATGAGCGATTGTTCAATGCGCTGCTGGGAACATTCTGGGCCGTGATCTGCCGGGTCTGGACGGATTGGCGCGATCGCCCCGCCAGAACCTCGTCACTGACCGATATGGCAAAGTATTACATTGAACACAACTACTATAAGTCGTCGTTATCGGTTGACAGCGTCGCGACAAACCTCGGGGTTACCGCCGGTCATCTGGCGAATCTTTTTAAACAGGAAAAGCTGCCGACCTTGCGCCAGTATATCGTCAAAGTCAGAATGGATCACGCCCTGCGGCTGCTGCGTTCCCGGCGCTATACGGTCAAGGAAGTGGCCGATATGACCGGCTGGAACTGTCAGTTTTATTTTTCCAACTGCTTTCGCAAACGCTTCGGCGTTCCTCCGTCACAGGCCCCGGATCTGATCGAGGACGACTCATTCGTCACAAATTGATTGATCCGCTTGCCGGCTCATTGATTTTCCAGCCTGAATTCACCCGGGGTAATACCGTAGAATTTTTTGAATACCTTAATGAAATATGCCTCGGAAGAGTAGCCGCACTGGCGGGCTATCTGCGCCAGTCTGAGTTTGACGTTTGAAAGCATTTCTTTTGCCGCGGTCATCCTGCGCTCCTCCAGATAATTTTTGATATTCTGGTTGCCGAGTTTCTTAAACATCCGGGATATGTAGCTGGGATTGTAACCGAGGTCGTGGCAGATCTGTTCAACATTGATCGGCAGATGATAATTGTGATCGATATATTCCTTGACCAATTTGAAAGAAAGTTCCGATTTACTCAACTGTTGAACTTCATCTTTTTTGACCATATCAATAGTTTCCAGCAGCAAAGCCCTTACCAGCAAGCCGGATTTGGCTTTGTTTTTATCATATCTCAACATGTTTAAAGTATGCACTATCGACAGCAGTATTTCTGATGGCTGGCAGTTGGTATGGTAATAAGGGTTGAAAACCAGCTTGTCGTCAGCGAACTCTCCGGCAACCAGCCGGACATAATCCGGGGTGATGACAATGGAAAATGATTTCATCCGGCGGGAATGGCATTCCGCTTTTACCCAGCAGTTTCTTGGGGTATAGATAAAGTCCCCCGCCACAATTTCACGACATTCGATATCCTTTTCGAATACTCCGGAAACTTTGGTCAAACCGGTCAACGGAATGATCAATCTGCCAATATAATCAAGATTAACCGGGTATTCCGGCAAAGGCTCTTCGTGCGAAAACAGCACATTCTTCACGTTCAATGCCGCCGCTTCAGCCAGATATCCAGCTAAAACACTTTTGGGTGAAGATATTCCTTGTTCAGGCATAAAGTCAAAACTTTACTATTAAAATAAAAAAAACACCATAGATTTATGTTCTCACAAGTAATATACTGTATTTGTAACTAAAATCAAATCAGTGCAAATCAATATGCTATTAAATCTAAAAACTAAAACAAAGTCAGGAGACACCGGAATGAAACCATGTTTTAAAAGTCAAAAATTTACCCTCATAGAACTCCTCGTAGTGATAGCGATCATTGCTATTCTGGCCTCAATGCTATTACCGGCTCTGAATAAGGCAAGAGAAAAAGCAAAAATCGTCAAGTGTGCCGCGAATCTCAAACAGTTGGGTCAGATCAATGTTATTTATTGTGATGATTCGAGTGACTTTCTACCGCCGATATACCGGAACAGGGCAATTCGCGAGGTTATCAGATTGTCCGGCACCTGGTATTCATACGGTTTGTTTTTATCGAACGGATATTTGAACAACTCCAAACTTTTCTACTGTCCTTCATCAGACAAAGATATCACCAGATACGGCGCATTCAGAGGACCGTGGGGAATTGGCTCATATCCTCCGACCACCCCGATAGTCGGGCTGGGGTCCAACCTTGTCGGCGGTTATCTTTACCGGGGGGCGTCAACCTACGGGCGACCGGCGCCCTTGGGCTGCAAAGAAACGCTTCAGGGCTTATCTCACGGCGTAAACCGGGCCTATTTGTCTGATCATGGTCCGCTGCTTCAAGGCAGCCGGGCGCTCGGACATGAGGCCGGTTATAATGTACTGTACTCAGATGGTCATGTCGGCTGGTATAACGACCCGGCCGGCAACTTGAGAAGTGCTGACGACGGTGGGCTCGTATTTTTCTCGACAGTTGACGGGAAATAAGCATCCCGGATTTTCATTGAATAAAATGAACGTGAATTTTGGAATAAAATAATGCTCAAAACTACACTTGTGTTTGTTCTAGCGCTGACAAATGCCATACATGTCACGGCGGAATGGAAGAATGCGCTCACCCCAAGCGGAAAAAGTAAAAAGGTAATCCTGGTCAAAGATGGTAAATTAAACTATAAAATCGTTGACGCGCAAGCGGGCAAAGCCGCGAAATTCCTGCGTGACGGCTTAACATTGCTGACAGGAGCAGCCTGTAACACAGAAGCGGCGCACAGTATAAGTTTCGATAAAAAGAGCAGAACCGACCTCGGGGTCGACGGCTACGCAATCAAGGTTGAAAACAATGGGGATATAATCTTATACGGCAGTTGCGATAACGGCATTTTAAATGCCGCGATCGCGCTGCTTGAGGAGGATATGGGCTGGCGTTACTATCAGAAATACCGAAAAGCCCAGTCTGCTTCCGGTAAGATAACCAAGGCAAATATCGTTCCACGCAGTTACATCCCGCCTTTTTACCAGCGTTCGGTTTGGTCCGAATGGGCGCGGCTTTGTCCTGACTGGATAACCGCCAACAAAATAAGACATGGTAAATTTCCCAAAGGATTGTTTTGCCATACCTTTGCCCGGCTTATTCCTCCGGAAAAATATCTCAGATCTCATCCGGAGTTTTTTGCTCTGAGGGGAAAAGTCCGGGTAGGCGGACAAAAAAATGGACAACTTTGCATGACCAATGCCCAACTGCGCAAGACTCTCAAAGCGAAAGTGACCAAAGTAATAGAAGATGATCCGACAATCGATTTTTTGGCAATTTCACAAAATGACAACGATGCTTATTGTCGATGTCCCGAATGCATGGCGTTGATTAAGCAGGACAACGGCAATCCCGGCGGCGCGTTGATGCGTTTTGTCAACGATATCGCCTCGGAAGTCGCCGCAAAATATCCGCGAATAAAGATTGTAACGGAGGCTTATCGTTACAGCCTTCAGCCCGGCAAAATTCCGGCGGCAAAAAATGTTACCGTCCGAATAGCGTTGAATAACCGGATATCCTCATATCCATTTTTCTTTGTCAGTGAAACAGACGACGCTAAACTTTTTGAACATTGGCCGCGCAAAGCTTCCGAACTATTGGTATGGGACTACGTCACCAACTTCGGGCACTTCCTGTTGCCGCGAGCCGATCTGCCGGTAATCGAACACAATTTGCGTTTCTATCGGGATAATGGAGTAAAGGGGGTTATGCTGCAAGGCAATCACCGCACTTGCATCGGCACTTTGGCTCCAATGCGTGCCTGGGTCTACGCTAAACTGCTGTGGAACCCTGATTTATCAGTCGAGGCTCTGTGCCGGGATTATATCAACGGCTTCTGGGATAAGGAGATTGCTCCGTATATGCTTGCGTATAATCAGTTGCTCATCGACCAATGGCTTGACTTTCATAAAAATAACAAGCCGGGAGCGGCTTTTGTTTTCAGCGACGACTTTTACGCAAAGGCAACTGCGATACTGAAACAGGCGATTGCGGCGGCAAGAAATAACCCGGAACAACTCAAGCAATTGGAGCTTGAACAACTGACTCTTGATTATTACTTGCTCCATCAGGGGCTGCGTAGCGAAAAAGAGGTAGCCGCCTATCAAGAAGTTCTCAAAGATTTTTCAACCAAACTGAAGAAATTAAAAATACAGGAGAAGTTTCTTACTGAAAATACCAATAATACCGTGCTTGATGAATTTGCCGATAATATAAAACTTATTTCCTACACAAAAAATGTTCCGGCCAGCCATATCGTTTTGTCCGCGACCCGCAATATTTATATTACCCGGGGAGCGACTGTTGATCCGCAGTCACTGGTCGGACGTTCCATGCGTCAGGATGCCACCGGAGCGTGGGATATCCAATGGCGGCTCGAAAACTTTTCGCGCCTGATTCCTGGGCGCTATAAAGTAATGATCAGGGCGCGTGTGCTCAAAAATCCCCATGCAAAAAATAATCATGGCACCCTGGTCGGGGTCTATAATCGTGCCGGCAAACATTATCCTTTACGTTATTCGATCAAGGCCGGGCAACTGGCCGAAAATGAATACCGCTGGATCGACTGCGGAACATTTGAATTGACCCCGGACCCGATATATCTGTTTACCAGCACCGCAAAAGACGGGGCTTTTAAAACATTTTATGCCGATGCGGTCGAATTCATTCCAGTTCACTGAAAAAAGTTCTCAAGGAAAGCAAAAACCATGAAAAAAATTATCTTCGTTCTTTTAACTGCAACAGCATCCGTAATTCAGGTTGAGGCAAAATGGCATAATGCCCTCACGCCATCGGGCAAAGGCATAACGGTCGAACTGGTCAAAAACGGTAAAGCCAATTACAAAATAATCGCCAATGGCAACGATAAAGCGGCCGACTTCCTGCGAAGCGGGTTGAAGGTGCTTACCGGAATGGATTTCAGCGGCAATGCCCCGTTTAGCATCAGTCTTAATAAATCCGGAAAAAACCTTGGGGTCGACGGCTATTCAATAGAAGTTAAGGACGACAATATCACCCTCCGGGGAGAAAACGGCAACGGGATTTTTAACGCGGTGACAGCTTTACTTGAAGAAGATCTCGGCTGGCGATTCTACCAGAAATATCAGGGCGCGGTCTCTCCCGGCGGGAAGATTACTGCGACTAAAATTGTCCCACGCACCTGCAAGCCGCCATTTTATCAGCGTATGCTTTATTCGAAATGGGCCTTTGATAAAGATTGGGCCGAAGCCAATAAAATGCGCATGGGCAACTTCAACCGTAAATACCTGGTCCATACAATGACCCTCCGGTTTGTGACCAGAAAAGAATTTTTCAAGGATCATCCGGAATATTTCGCCATCCACAGCGGACATCGCAACTCACATCGTTCCGGACAGTTGTGCATGACCAATCCGGAAGTTCGGAAAATAGTTGCCCAAAGGGCGATACAGGTTATTAAAGAAAACCCGGGAATCGAATTCCTCTCAATTTCCCAGGGGGACAATGATGATTACTGCGAATGCCCGGAGTGCCGTAAGCTCTTGAAAAAAGAAGGCGCACCAAGCGGACCGCTCCTGCATTTTATCAATGCGGTGGCAACTGAAGTGGGCAAAGTTTATCCCGATGTCATCATTACCACTTTAGCGTACCGCTATACCATGGATGCCCCGAAGCATGTCAAGCCGGTTAAAAATGTCATGGTGCGCTTCATGACCTTCAACCGGATTAACACCTACCCTTATGATTTTATTGCAGACACCCCGGATATGAAGATTTTGAATGACTGGACCAGGATAACTGATCACCGGCTGCTGGTATGGGATCACATGACAAACTTCCGTCATTATCTGCTGCCGCGCGCGGATCTGCCGGTACTGGAGAAAAATATCCGGCTGTTCAGGGATAAAAAAGTTTTTGGCGTTATGCTGCTGACCAACTACCATACCGAGCTTGGAACCCAGGCGGCAATGCGGACCTGGGTTTGCATGAAATTACTGTGGAATCCGGACTGGGACATTAAGGAGTTATCGGAAGATTATATCAATGGTTTCTTCGGACCAAAAGTAGCGCCGTTTATGCTGCAATACAATAACCTGCTGATTGACGAATGGAAACAGTATCATGCCGCAAACAAACCGGGCAGTCCATTCCGCTTTTCCGAAAACTTTTACCCCGAAGCGTCCGCGTTGCTTAAAAAAGCGCTTGCGGCAGCCGCCGGCAGCCCTCTGTTAACAAAAGAATTGGAGCTTGAAGAATTAACCCTGGACTATTACCTGCTGGAAAAGGGAATAACCCGGAAAAGCGATATTCCATTGTACCGGAAAACAATTGACCATTTTGTCAAACAACTGAACAAGTACAAGATCAATATGATCGTCGAGGGCGAAGTCAATGGAGTTCAGAAGAAAATTAACACCTATCAGGATGGAATCCGACTGGTCAAATATCTCGACACGCTTCCCGACCGACGAATTGTCCTGCCTGCCACCTGGAGCTGTTATGCCAACCATAAAAACCGGAAAAAACTGGGCATTGATTTAATAAATGACCGTGATTCTCTGGTCGGACGTTCACTGATGCAGAGTCCGGACGATAAATGGTACGTGCAATGGCGGCTTGTCGATTTTACCCAGTTCGGACCGGGCAAATATAAAGTCAGGATCAGACTTCGGGCCGACAAGAAATCTTCAAAAGGAGCGGGGGCGACGGTCGGAGTTCAAAACAGGCTTACCGGACAGGTCATTATGCGCCGTTTTGTCAAAGCCGGAGAGCTTGACAACAGCAAATTCACCTGGATTGATTGCGGTTCATTCACCAATAATTCCGAACCGATGTTGCTGTACACCTCAGCGGCAAAAAACGGTCCGATCAAAGCATTATATGTTGATGCGGTGGAGTTGGTCCCGGAAAAAATCAAACCTTGAAATGAAAAAACTCTGTCGGACGGCAGGACTCAAAAAACAATTTTAACCAGGCAATACCTGCTTTCATAAAAGCATTATCCCATGAAGCCTCTCATACACGGAAAAGGAATGGAACAGTAAAAAATGTCTTTGACGATTCAAACCAGACTTTTAAACAACGATTTACAGCATGAACCGTATTTTCACCTCAAACCGGCGCGCTTGTCAGATAATCTCATTGCCATGACAATGCAAACGATAAAAGGACACGATTATTTCGGTCCGGTGCAAGTCACCTATTCCGGCGACAAAGGGGACAGTTGGCTGCCACCGCAAGCTATCCCCGCGCTGGGTTGGTATGAGTTGGGACATAACATGAACGAGGTGGTTTGTGATGTCGTTCCCGATTACCACGAAAAAAGTGGGAAACTCCTGGCAATAGGACATAATGCATTTTACTCAAATTCCGCTTTTGTGGATACTTTCGGTTTTTTTAATAAAACGGAAAAGGCTCCGGAGCTGCAACGTTTCAGCGTCTACTCGGTCAGGGATCGCGACGGCAGGTGGTCCGTTCGTAAAAAAATATCTCTTGATGAATTCAACGATAAAATGTGTTTTGTTTGCGGTTGCAGCCAAAAAGTTATATTGCCGGATGGAAATATAATAATTCCTTCGGTTATCGGCGAGCAAAACCGTCAGGATTTTCGGGTTGTCTGTCTTCTCTGCAGTTTTGACGGCGAGGAAATAAAAGTTTTAAAACGGGGCAATATCCTGGCAAATCCGGTCGGCCGGGGCTTATTGGAACCTTCAGCCATTGAATATCAGGGCAAGTTTTACCTGACCCTGCGGGCAGAGGACGAAAGAGGTTACCTCACAACTTCGGACGACGGCTTGAACTGGGCTCAAATCAAGCCGTGGCAATGGGACGACGGTATTCCGTTGAGCATGAGTACCACCCAGCAGCACTGGCTGAAACTTGGGGGGAAACTGTATCTGGTTTATACTCGGAAAAATGGCGTAAACACTAACATTATGCGTTGGCGCGCGCCATTATTGATTGCCGAATTTGACGCCGATAAACAATGCCTGATCAAAGCGACGGAACAGACGGTGTTTCCCATTCGCGGCGATATTGAGAAACCTGAAACAGTGGGTTTAATGGGCAATTTCCATCCTCTGGCAATATCAGATTCGGAAGCGATTATTACGGTCGGAGAAATGCGTCCGCAAATGGGCTTTTCCGGTGATTCCCTGCTGGCAAGAATTACTCTTTGATTGAACAGCCCCAAGCAATCCCATAATTTTATATCATTATAGGCTTTTTTTATATACAAACTTACTGTAAACAATATCGTTTTGAATATATAATTATATATCAACAAAACCAGAACCGGATACAGTTATGAATCAAAGACAACGAATTGAAGCGGTTTACCGGAATGAAACGCCGGATCAGGTTCCGTTTATGCTGGACTTATCGCATTGGTTTTATCATAAAAACAAAATGGCATGGGATTTAAGCAGACCATACGAAGAACCGGAATATGACCTGATCAATTATCACAGGAAAAACGGGATTGGCTTCTATCTGCCTAACCTGGGAAACTTTTTTGAAATATCTTATCCTGAAGATGTCAGCGCAAACGTAAAAAAGAGTGAAGACGGTCAGGCAATCACCTGGAGCTTTGAAACGCCCCTCGGCAAAATAGAGCGTACCCGGCTGTGGGAGGAATCATCTTATTCCTGGGGCATAACTGACTGGGGAGTTGAAACGGAAGAACAACTGAAGATTCTGGGTTACGCCATGGCGAATCGAAACTTTCGTTTTTTACCTGAAAAATATCAGGCATGGGTAGACTGTATCGGGGATATCGGCGTTTGCTATGTCGTTCTCGGATACAGTGGAATGGGACATTTGCTTTCCTACTGGATGGGAGTGGAGCGGACTATTTTCGCCACTTATGACTGGCCGAAGACGGTAATGGAGGTTATCGAACAGATAAACGACAACAATCTGAGACTGGTTGATGCGCTCGCGGATTCCCCGGTCAAGCTTGTCTGCATGGGAGACAATTTTTCCAGTAATATACAACCTCCGCAATTCTTCGATCAATGGTCCCGCAAATTTTACGTGGAAGCGATTGCCCGTTTGCACTCTGCTGATAAAAAAGTCGCAGTCCATGTCGACGGCAGGTTGTCAGGCGCGATAAATATGATAAAGCAGGTCGGCGCGGATTGTATCGATGCGGTTACCCCGACGCCCATGGGTGATTTGACTCCACAGCAGTGTCGCGACGAGGCGGGGCCGTCGCTTATTCTTTCGGGTGGAGTTTCGCCGGAACTCTGGTTACCGGGCGTAAGTACCGCTGCTTTTAAAAAAGCCGTATTGGACTGGCTGGAATTGAAAAAACAGTCTTCACGCTTGATCGCCAACGCGGGAGACCAGGTTCCCCCCGGCGCGGTGGAGGAGCGGATTGCAATAATGCGTGATCTTGTTGAAAAACATGGAAAATATTAATCTCTAATAAAGAGTCGAGCGAAATGCAAATATTAACCACGAACAATAAAATGAGCGCGAGCATTGCGCAGGGCAATTCACGAAAATTCACGAAAAAGTTTTTTTATTTTTCAGCTTAAGCTGAAAACTTAAACCTTTCTCCGTGTTTCTCCGTGTTCTCTGTGGTGCAGTTCATATTTCGCAATAGTCAAAATCTCTAATAAAAAATGGATAAACTGATGAAACATTCTGAAAAAATTCGCCTTGGTATCATCGGAATGACCGAAGGCAACGGGCATCCTTATTCGTGGAGCGCAATCTTCAACGGCTATGACCGGGATAAGATGACTGCCGAATGTCCTTTTGCCGGCATTCCGGAATATTTAAACAAGGAACCGGAGGAGACCTTGCAGATAGCCGGAGCCAATGTAACCCATATCTTTTGTGATGGCCGGCATGATGCCGAACATGTGGCGGCTTGTTCGCTCATCCCGAACGTGGTCGACGCTCCGGAAAAAATGCTCGGTCAGGTTGACGCGGTCATTATCGCTACCGATATCGGAGGCGAACACGTTGCGCGGGTAAAACCGTTTGTCGAGGCTGGACTTCCGGTATTTGTCGATAAACCGTTGTGTGATAATTCAGCCGACCTGGCGACTTTCCGCAAGTGGATCGTCGATGAAAAACGTCCGATCATGTCTTCCAGCGCAATGCGTTATGCCAAAGAATACATGCCGTATCAAAAATCGACCAATGAGCTGGGTGAACTGCGCTTTGTCTCCGCCACCATGTGCAAAAAGTGGGAAACCTACGGGATTCATGCGCTGGAGGCGATTTACCCGATTGTCGGGCCCGGTTTCAGGACCATCCAAAACCTCGGCACGCCGGAACGGAATATCGTCCACATGACCCATAAACGCGGCATTGATATTATAATCGCCCTGATCAAAGATGTCCAATACGGCGGCGGCATCCGCCTGGCCGGGACTAAAGGCAATGCGTACGTTTGCAGCAATGACACGTTTTATGCATTTAAAGCGCAACTTCAAGCTTTTGTCGATTTTCTGCGCAGCGGAGAATATCCGTTTCCGTTCACTGAAACCGAAGAACTGATGAAACTGGTAATCGGCGGACTGGAAAGTCGCGAAAACCATAACTGCATTATAAATCTGGATTGAATATATGTTTTCGTTGAAAAAAAAGAATATAATAGTATTTGGCGGTGCCGGCTATCTCTCCACTCCGATATCCCGTGCGGTCGTTGAGCGCGGCGGCAACTTGATCATCGCCGATTATGCCGAAGAACGGGCGCAAACTCTGGCGAAAAATCTGCGAGACCAGTTCCCGGAATCCAATATTATTGTCACCGGAGCGGTCAATATCGACAGCCAGGCGGCGGTAGATGGATATTTCTTGAAGATCGAGCAGGAATTCGGCCATTTGGACGGCATGGTATGCGCGATCTGCCCTCCCCTGGGCGGAACGGTTGAGGGCTTGACAATAGAATTGATGAACGAACATTTCAGCAGACATATAACCCCCATGTTCATTCTGACCCGTGCCGCCAGAAAGCTGATGAAAGACAGCGGCAGCATCGTCTTGTTTTCCTCCATGTACGGTTCAGTTGCACCTTATCCGGATGCTTATGTTCCGCCGATGGAACCTAATCCTATGGCGTATGGCATGTGCAAAGCGGCAATCAATCAAATGGTTAAATATCTTGCCGTTACCTGGGGCCCCGAAAATATCCGGATCAACGCCGTTGCCCCGGGGCCGTTCCCTCACCACGACCTGCAAAAAAAAGAGCAGGGCTTTATCGAACGCCTGTCGAATAAGGCCCCGATGAAGCGGATTGGCAAACAACATGAAATGACCGGAACAGTCATCTACCTGCTCAGTTCGGAATCTTCTTACGTAACAGGACAAAATATAGCCGTTAACGGCGGCTGGAATATATGGTAAAAAGGATATTATTATGAACGTGCTTGAATCATTTTCACTAAAGGGAAAAGTGGCGCTGGTAACCGGCGGAGCCGGATTGTACGGACGCCAGATCGTCGCCGCACTGGCGGAAGCCGGAGCCGAAACCTATATCGCCTCGCGCGGAGTCGAAGCGCTCGAAGAGGTGGCAAAGGAAGAGCGTGAAGCCGGATACAACGTAACCGCCTTACAACTAAACCTTGCGGATGATAAGTCTATCCGGCAGCTTCACGATAAAATCATTGAACGCAGCGGCCGACTTGACATCCTGGTTAATAACGCGGTCACCAGAAATGCCTGCGACGGCTGGGACCACCCGCTTGCGGAGTTCGACAAGAGTCTGCACATCAACGCTTCGGCCTTGTTTAAAATCACTCAATTGTTTGCTGAAGACATGAAAAAACAACAGCACGGTTCGATCATCAACATCGGTTCGATGATGGGCATGGTGGGAGTCGAGATGGCCAATTATGAAGGTACCGACATGAATCCCAACCCTTCCCCGATTTATTTTTATGAAAAGGGCGGCATGATTAATTTCACCCGTTGGGCAGCCAGTATTCTCGGGTCGCACAACATCAGGGTAAATTGTGTCTCCCCCGGCGGACTCCGGTCGGAAACCCAGCCGGAACGCTTTGTCAAACAATACAGCTCCCGGACCCAGTTGGGACGGATGGCAAACGATACCGATCTCAAGGGCATAATAGTCTTTCTGGGTTCCGACGCTTCAGCCTATATCACCGGAACCAATATTCCGGTTGACGGGGGTTACACGGCCAAATGAATTTTTCCAAAATACAACTGGGAACAGTCCAGTTCGGGCTTGATTACGGCATTGCCAATACCGGCGGCAAACCGTCATACGAAAATGCCCGTGATATTATCGGCGCCGCTTTCGAAGGCGGCATCAATACCCTCGATACGGCAGCGGCCTACGGCGATAGCGAAGATATTCTGGGCCGGGCTTTATCGGAGTTGAACCTGCGGCACAAAATGCTGATTATCAGTAAAATTCCGCCGGTTGGAGCGCAGAAATTGTCTTTGCCCGACGCGAAGAAATTCATCACTGCGTCGGTTGAAAATTCATTGCGCAGATTACAGGTTGATCATCTGGACGTCTGCCTTTTTCACCGGGAAGAAGACTTCCGGTATCTTGACATCCTGCGCAAACTTGAGTCTCGTGAGCTGATCAGAGGCTGCGGCATATCTATGGACAGCACGAAGTATTGCTCCAAGATCCTGACGCACAATGTCAAGTATATCCAGTTGCCGTACAATATTCTGGATAAGCGCTTTGACGACTTCCTGGAACAGGCATACGCTCAAAGAATTAAAATATTCGCCCGCAGCATCTATCTTCAGGGATTAATGCTGATGCCGGAAAAACAGATCAAACCGTTTTTAAGGGACGTGATTCCAGTCCGTCGTCAACTTGAAGCACTCGCAATTGACTCAGACCTGTCAATGCCGGAACTTTGTGCCAGATACGTTTTAAACAATCCGGCGATCCAAAGTATTTTAACCGGGGTTGACACGGTTGATCAACTACGGCAGAACATAGAACTTATCAACCGCGGAAAGTTATCGGAGCCTGTTTTTAAAACTGCAAAAGCGATTGTCCCGCACTTTCCTGAAGCTATACTTCGCCCAAGTCAATGGCCCAAACCAGCTTAAGCACCACCCAAACAACAAAAAAAACAAACCCCTAACAAACAAGTACTTACACAAAATCTACAGTCAAACGTATTGATATAAACGTATGACCAAAGATGGGCATCGCTATCTCCAATGCGGATCAGATCTTAACAGCAGGTGGCCAGGGGAGGCGTTGGACGGAATATTCCGGGTTACCGGTGTCAATGATATTTAAGAGGATATCGGCGGCCTGACGGCCCATTTCACGGCCGGGCATCGGCCGGAAGGTTCCGGAGAACGGCAGCATGTGCTGGAAATCCTCGACCCCGAGCGCATAACATTGGAAATCGTTTTTCTTTCCCGCCTTGACCAACGCGTCCGCATAGTTGATCAGCAGTGAAGTGTTAACCGCGAATAACGCTTCAATTTCTCGCAGCCGCTGGATTTCCGTGACGGACGGCATCCGGTTCGCGCCGGAAACCGAAATAATTGCGTCGACTGGATCGATTCCGGCTCTTTCAAGGGTCCGGGTAAAACCGGCAATTCGGTCATTATCACTCGAACATTCGATCGGCAGGGTCAGAGCCCCGAATTTCCGGCATCCTTGTTGCAGGAATATTTCCGCCGCTTCTCGTCCGGCCGCAAAATCATCGAAGAGAACAAAGTCCGCTTCAACCGGAATTTCCCGGCCGATCACGACCAGCGGCGTTGAACCGACCTGGATCTTCTGTAAATGTTTAATCGGATAGGTCTCGCCGGACGGCATGGCCGAAGGATAAATAATGATCCCGTCGACCTGACGGTAAAGCATCCGGTCGATCTCCAGTTGTTCGACGTCAGGCGAATTTTCACAAGTGGCCACGACCATCTGACACTCGGTTCCGCGCAAACTGGCTTCGACTCCTTCCATAATCGACCCGAGAAAAGAGTCGACGCTGTTGGCAAAGATCAACCCGATATTAAAGGTCCGCGTGGAATTGAGGCTTTTCGCGAAATAATTAGGCCGGTAATTGAGCTTACGGGCAATCGCCATAACTTTCTCAGTCGTCTTTTCGGCCACCCGGTACTGCTTGGCCTTCCCGCTTAAGATGCGTGAAACGATACTGGTGGATACCCCGCTGGCTTCACTGATGGTTTTTATTGTAACTTTTTTGGTCATTTCACATATTTCAAGTTCTTTACCCGGAACGCGCCGGTCATGGCGTTTTCGTTCGGGGCGATAATAAAGCGGAAGTATTTTGTTTTTGTGCTGTCCGCATCGATAAGTTTAAATTTTTTCAGTTCCCATTCTTTTCCGGTAATTTTAATTTTCTTCTGGAATTTCCAGCCTTCCGGGGTTTCAATGTATATTTGCAAAGTCACCGGGTTATCAGCCAGATTTTGCAATTCAAACTCAAATCCCCGGCATTTGTCCTTTGACTTGAACGCGGTACTGAAAGAGGTCGGGCCGGCTTTCGGACCGTCAAATTTCCATGAATATTTGACAGCGCCGTCCGCGTCAGGGGTCTGGGTGCAACTTGATTTCACTTTGCCTTTGAACACCCCGGTGTACCAGGTCCGGGTTTCAACCATCTTGATCTGAGATAATTCAGGATTTTTCAGCAGGAGCATCCCGCGTTGCGGATTAGCTTTGTTGGGAATCACCACGCGCAGCCATTTGACTTCATCCGATTTGCATTCTTTCAACGGCAGAACTATTTTTGAAAACTTGTCCGCTGGAATTGTGATCTTCCCCTGGAACTTCCAGCCTTTGGTTTCGACCCACACTTCCGCGTTAACCTTACTCTTTTTACTCATCGCTTCAAAAGACAGAGCATTTTTCTCCGGTCGGGCCTGCAACGGGAATTGCGCAAAGGCCATATTCGACTTGTCAGAAGCGAACCCGAAAACGTATTTTGTCGCATCCGCTTCCTTGCCGACAACGTCACTGCTGGTCGTTTTTTTGCCTGATCCGCTTTCTTCAAAGGCGCCGCTATACCATTGAATCTTTTCCGCCAGAACCGCACTGCTTAATATTAGTCCCGACACCATAATGATAAGTTTTTTCATCTGGTAATCCTCCTGTAAATAAATAGAAATTACTAATTAGAAATTAGAAATTAAAAAATACTCAGCATATAATTTTCGATTTGCTTCAACTCATCACTCATCACTCACCACTCATCACTCACCACTCATCACTCACCACTCACCACTCACCACTCAACCATATATAATATTGTTAATTTACTTATTTGCAACCTGATTTTCTGGGGTTTCAGCTATTATCCGGTTATTTCCAAGCCAAAACCACTGTCCCTGCCCCGGTTCCAGTTTGAGTCCGGCTGACGCTTGCGGAAGCAGTTTAAAAGCCGGGTTGGTCCTGACCGTGGTCGTCAACGCTTTTTTTAACGGGTTGTGCGCGAAAAACCTGACGCCACCGGCGTGAAATCCGCCCCAGTCAATAATCAAAGCCGGATCGTCCGCTGTCAACGGATTGCCTAACGTAAAACTCGATGTTTCAGGAGACAGCACCGTGCGAAGAATATTATCGTGAGGTTCAGCCAGTTTGAATTGTTTGTTCTGTTCAACCGCGCAAGTCCAGTTCTGGTTAATCCCGTCCAACCGGAACGGCAGAGGCATTCTGCCGGTTCTCAACAGCTTAACCTTACCTGATGCGGCAAAGTTTTTGGCCTTGAGCCTTGTTTCATAGCCTTTATTGATTAATTCGCCGGTTGTCAGGGAAACGGTGGTATTTTTCCGGAAATCAGCGGCAATCGTGGTCAAATCTCCGGGCTTATCGACTTTGCCGGAATAGAGCATCACCAGAATACGGGTACGGATTATATCGCCTTTTTTACAGGCCCGGTCCTGCAGCATCAACTGAAATCTCTCACGCCCGTTCCAAACCTGCTGCAGATTATCAATATCCAGCGTGTAAGGCGTCTTATCCAGTGGAATAATCACCAGATCAGCCGCGTCGCTGGGCCAGGCCATCAGCGGACTACCGGGCCGCAGTTTTACGGTTCTGGTCGTTTTGCCGAGTTTGGCAAATTCCGCGGTAATGCTTTTCCCGGCGGCATCGATACAGGTGTATTTCCACAATGCCGGAAATGACGGCATCAGAGCAACGGCAAGCACACGCAACGTTTTTATCTCATCTGCGGAGACATCGCGTTTGGCGCGCATTTCCAGCTCGATCAAATTGGCGGTACTGCCGTTGACAACGGGCCGGTAACTGACAATATTGGTGCTGGTACTGAAAGCATCTCCGGGTAAATCCCGGGAATAATTGATTATATTATAATCACGCCCGGCGGCCACGATCCGCATTTCCGCGTATGTATGGTTTTCCGTGGAGCCGTTTGTGAAGGTTATGACCGGACAGGGCCGGACCATCTTACAGGGCTGAATGATCCCGGTTTCAATGATCCTCGGCACCAGTTCACGGGAATCGCGCAGAAAACCAAGCTGTCCGGCGGCCTCGCCGGTGTGCCAGTACGAATGTTGCAGATAAATCTCACGTTCATCCAGCTCGAAACCCGACGGGGGACGGGTGAAACTGCAAATCGAGTTCTGGTTGTCGCCGCACATGCCGGACAGGAACTGCCGGTCCTGGGCCTGGAATCTGCCGGTGAGAGCGCGGGAACCGTCCGCCGCCTTGATTTCCAGCATCATTTCACGCTGTCCGGTAAGCAGGATCGATTTCGACAATTCAACCTTGCGCCGGTTGGGATACCAGCGTCTGACCAGTTGATTGCTTTTGTATAAAGATATTTCCGTGATCGGCGCAGTATGCTGAACCAGCAGATTCAGGGTCAGCCGGGCGAAATTGCTGAAAAGGATGCCGCCGCCAAGCTCTCCACCGACCAGATAATCAAATGAATACTGGCAGCGTTTGATCTCTGGTCCGTTACTGATACTGGAGGAATAGGAGAATACCGGCAGAATTTCGCGGTTCCAGGCCAGAATGGTATTCTGCCACGTTTTGCCTTTGGCGGCCCTATAGATATCATCGACCGACCGGTAATCTCCGGAAGCCCGGGGGTAAGGACCGTAGCCTGACGCCAGGAGATCTTTGTAAAGCTGTTCGGAATCATCATATAATTTGCCGTTACGGTCAAAGGTAAAAACGTCGATTCCACGCCAGAAACGCTGAAAGAAAGGCGATATTCCATTGCGTCCCGGATGCAGCAAAGTCGGGGCGTTCTTTTTACCGTTGCTCAACTCGCCGCCGAAAAACCGCCAGTAAAGACTATACGGATTGGAAAGGGATTTTTTATCCGGCAGCGAAGTCAAAGGCTCGGTGAACACATAGGAGGAAATCGAACCTTTGGTCTGGGGTCTCAACGCCCGTTTGTTCTTGCGGTCATAGGACGCCGTAAAAGAGATACCCGCCATGGCCGTAAAATCCTTATCCGACACTTTGCGGCATTCGGCCAGGAGTTGATTGTATTTTACCATATCCAGTTTACTCAACTCGTCATTGAACACAAGAAAGGCGTATCCGGATTTTTTAGCCGCCGCGGCCATCTCCGCCACGGTGTTTTTGCCGGTAGTCAAATTGGATTTAGCGCCGATCAGGCCGTTATAATAATCAAAATCATTGATTTGGTTGGCGGTCCCGGCCGACGGCGATTCAAAGTTCGACATAATCTGCGCCGGGGTGATCTGCGGTTCCGAACCGGACTCATAGAGCCATAGTTCACAGACCGAGGCATACGTCCCTTTACCCGCCTGCCCCCGGCTGAATGCGACGGATACGGCGTTGTTCTTATACGCAAAGTCAGGCACGTCGATTACGGTAAAAAGCGGTCCCTGATGTTGATGAAACCTCGGCATCGGAAGCGTAAAGGACTTGCCCGAGATATCGACATTCACCACTCGTGAGCCTTCTTCCTGATATCCCCAGGTCATGACGCCGAGTTTATATTTTTTGGCGGGATCTAGTTTGCTGAATTTATACAACAACGTCTTACGGTCGAAAGCCCGGCTGTTGGCCGCGGTCGCGTGAAAAATATCCGACCATGCCCAGCGAATCAGCCAATTGGTGTACGGGATATCAAGATAACCGTATCCGCGACCGCCGGTATACGGCAGATCGAACTGCGCACCGCAGTCAATATAATACTTGACATGGTAATCACGCGGCTTGAATTTATCGAGGGCGATTCGCAGCCATTTAGTCTTGTTTTGACAAACCGGCACATTGCCGTGGACCTTGACGTCGGTTTCCACAAGATTTCGCTGTTCCGGTTTATCCGCGGGTTCCGGCGCGTTGGCGGAAACGTATTTGAACAGGTTGCACATCAACTTCAAGCCGCCGTTTTTCATAACAAAACCGCTGCCGTGAGCCCAATGATAAGCATCAAAGAAAAAATAACGCGATGCCGTGGTAAACACCGCCAGCCGCCCTTTGCCGACATCCCGGACCGCGAGAAACGGCGGTTCGCCGCGATAGGTTCCGGCTTCTTTGATATTCTTCGCCAGTTTGTTAAAGGGATAAGTGATCGTAGTGAATTCGCCGTTGACCACGCTCTCCCACTCCGGCGACAGTCCCATGGTATGGGTCCGCAAATAACTATTGGCAAAGTCCAGCGGCAACCAGACTTCCTTGAGTCCTTCGGTTACCGGATGTTTTTTAAGGTTAGTGGTTTTCAGGTAGCGATATCCAAGCACCCTGACAATGGTCTTCTGCGAAGACGGGTCCAACGGGATTTCACTTAATAATTTACAACCGTATTTTTTCAAGACCGGGTTCAGTCTGAGAACGAAGTCTTCCGCTCCGTAATAGCTTGGGGCCGGAACCAGAACAAAACCGCCACCGCGCTTCAGATATTTGTCAAGCGCCGCCGCCAGCTGCGGGCCTATCGGCGTAGTGCCGCGATGCAATTGGGTAATCATGCCGACCACGATCTTGTATTTCATCAAATCCTTATCTTTCACATCCTGATAATAATCGAAATGCAGTTCATAACCCATTTTACGATACGCCGCCAGAGCCTGGGGATCGATTGAATCCAGTCCCTGAATCTTCGTATCTTTCGAGGCAAGGCACAGTACCGGGATAACTTTCCCCTGCAAGGTGACATATAAACTCGCAACCAGTAACAACAGCAGTAATTTTCTCATTAAAATTATCCTTTATTTTCCGCAAATTCACCCGGAGTTACGGCAATGACATATTCTATATCCATAACCGTGCCCGGCGCTATTTCCCTGTTATCAGGTTCCAGTTCAAAGCTCAGCACAAAACCGGGATTATGACGCCAGCCGCGCATGTACACCCGGCCCGGAACCCGGACCGGTTTGAAAAGAAAGTCGCCCATATTATCGCCGACCGTACCGGCTGAGTGTCCGGACGAAATCTCAATCGCGTTAGCAAGGTCGGTTTTCAGCAGTTCAACCAGACCGCAGTTATCCCACTCCTTGCGCGGAATTTTCTGATCGGCAATTCCCGGACTCAGAAAATCATTCATCGCAATCCTCCAGTCGCCGGAACAGAACTCGATATCTTCTTTCAACAGGTTCAAAGTATGCCCCAGGCTGATGGTCTGACCGGACGTGAACAGATAAGGTTTCAACCATGAGAGCCGCATACGCACAGTGACCTCGCATTTGCATCCGGCCCGCCAGCGCGGAATCAGATATTCAGCCTCAACCCGCAGTAAATCACTGGCCGTAAAGTTTCTGGTCGGATGAATATTTTCCTTCCAGACGGCTCCGGGCTGTTCCAGCCATGAGCCTTCGGATTCGGAATGGACAATATGCAGGTCTTGTGAACACTGGCCAAGTTTGCGGCGATGGTTGTTCAAAAATTCAAAGCCGGACCCGGTCGCCAGAAAGACACTGGGATGGAAAGACTGCAAATTGCCGACCATGCTTGACACCTCCACGCCCTGCGGCATGATATCGCCCCAGTTGACCGGCGGGGCAATCCGCAGATAGTCACCCCAGCCGAAACCCAGCGTAACAAATCCGCAGGTTTCATAAATCCGGTCGCCGACACCGATCGAGCCGCCGGGATCCGGGGTCCAGACATTGTGGTAGTCATTCATCTGGTCGGACCCGGTATGGGCCCAGAAATGCCGATTGCGGGTATATAATGGATAACTCGCAATCAGTTCACCGCCGTCGGTATCTTTCGCGGTCAAATGCAGTCTCAGGTCATATTCAAGTTCAAAACTCAAGTCAACAGAAAATTCCGGACCGTCCGGATGCCAGGTCTTGATGACATCTTCTCCGTCCCAAAGTTTGACTTCGGAAATATCCGTTCCGGAAGTAAGCGAGATTTCGATTTCAGCGGTATCCCCGGTTTCCCATTCCAGCCAGAAACCTTCCCAGTCATCAAGCATAACCGGGCCGGATTTCCAGAAGAAACGTTTGATGACCGGACCGGAACTGACAAAGTTGAAATGCCGGTTTTCCCGGATCGCCGCCGGAGCTTTTTCCAGCGAAGGAGCCAGCAGCCAATTAGCATATCCGGCATCACCGCGATCCACCTGAACCGCGCTTAAAAAAGTACACGACGATATCCGGTCGCGATAAACCGCCAGATCGTCATCAGAGGCAATTTCCAATAAATTATAACCGCCGTGCCGCCAGGGCGGAATCCGACTTTCCGACGGTCTGGCAAAGACCGCTGAATACGAATTCAATTTAACCAGCAGATCCTCAAGCATATTTGAGTTAGGGTATAACGCTCGGAGGTCGGGCAGTTTGTCCACATTGAACACAATACAGTAATTACCTTCGTCATCGGCCTGCTCTAAAGCCGGCAGCGCCAGAAAACGCCCCGGTTCGCTCAACTTTACGCAAGACTCAGTCAGTTCCCGCCATTTCTCAGGCGTCAGTTGCGCATAGTCAAAAACCAAAATCGCCGCGTCATAACCTTGAGATTTTATTTTTGCCGCATCATCAAGGCTGTCGGCAAGCCCCAGCCAGGCACGAAACGGCTGCAATGAGCGTATCTCATCCCACTCCCCGGCATTCAGGTAACGGTAGGAGTAATCCTGCTTTTTGAGGAGCGGGCGCTGTTCAAAAGCGGTAGTCATCCGCCCCTTGGCCGCAGTTCGTTTATAAGAAAACATCCTGATCAGAAAATCATATCCGGCATTTCCGTGCTGTTCCAGGACAGCACTGCGCCAGCGGCGCAGGCAGGCATTGGCCAACCAGAACGGCGACGCGCCGGGAAAGGCAAGAACCGATCCCCGTCCGTATTCGCGCCAGGCAGCAAGCAGCGGAGCCCGGACAACCTTATCGCCGCTATTGGCGTAGTGTCCATAGGGAAAAGGATTACTGGTACAGCTTTCGGCACCTTGGAGCAGCGGGTGCCATTGCGGCCCGGTTTCACAAGTCAAATGCTGCGCGCCGTGTCCGCCGTCAACAATCAAATCCAGGGCCGGGAAATCAATACCGAACGGGTTATCACCGGCAATATCACAGGTAATGAGTTTTCCCTCCGGCATATTCGGCAGTTCGCTTTTCCGGTCCGGATTGGTTTCGAGCAGTTGATTAAAGACAAATTTTATATCGAACAAAGTACCAAGTTCATTTAAAGTTCCAACCGTTTTACCGTAGCTTTCGGCAAACATCAGGATCAGACTGCCGCCTTCTTCAACGAACGAAACCAGATGCGGCAGCAGTGTGCGCCAATCAGCGGAATCATCTTTGGGATGCCCCGGCAGCGGTGAACGCATTATTACCACAACATCGAACTGATTCAATTCAGCCGCGGAGATGTCACTGACAAACGCTTCACTGCAATACAGGTTATCACTCGCCAGCGAATCCTTTAGTTTCAGGTCAATTAACCGGCGAAACTGTCCGTCGCCGCTCTCCGACGCCAGGAGTAAAACAGATATCTCTTTCATCAGCAATGGTTAATCTCTTAATTTGATATGGTTTAAAATCTTCAGATATTTTGAAAAACGAATCTTCCCAAACCGCGTTTTTGCCGTCAGACTCGAACAGCAGAAGCCCGATGCGACCGTAACCGGTCCTTGCGGCATCGGCAATGACGATATTATCCGGAATTCGGGAAAACGCCTTTATTTCCATGCTCTTAACCTCATTACCTAAGTTATATTCAATTCCGGTTTGATGCAACTGGCAAAGGCTTTTTTTCCCGCCGCTCAGGTCAACGACAAACTCAAAAATATGCGTTCCATTATCCCTGGCGGCATCCGACGGGGTAACCGGAAACCAGGGGCTCCAGCGTTTGACCGGACTGCGCAACAGAATCGTTTCCAGCACGCCGTTCCGCAGGGCATGCCCCGGAGTACCGCGGTTGAAAATAGCCGCATTCCCGGTCCGGCACCAGTTGAGAACCGGGAACGCGTCGCCGGTCATCGTATCAGCCGTCGGGGTATAAGCGGTTCTGGTTCTGCTCCCGAACGGAGTTTCCGCAACACAAGAGGCAATATCTTCGCCGGCGGCATTCCAACAAATCGATATTTCGGTGGCGGAACCAAGCCAGTCAATTTCCAGTTTGACCGCGACAAACGCACTTTGCCGCTGGAATGTTAAAGTCTTTTTCACACTGAGCCGGGAAAAACCGGGCCACATCTGTTTGAAATCCACGCAAAGCAGTTTGGTCTCAACAGATAAACGTTCGTTATCTGAAACGACTCTTTCAACAACTTCATCGTCATCGAAAATGCGATGTTTCGCAGTATAGTCTTCCGTCCACAGAGTACCATTGTCCTCACGAGCGGCAATTGAACAAAACCCATCCAGATTTTGGTCGAGATATTCCAGTGACTCCAGCTTATTGTGCTCCAACCTGATGACAAAATCGCCCCATTCGATAACGGAATCGTTAACAACCTTTTCGGACCGTAATTCAAAATCCGGCAGTCGGGTCGCAAACGGCACAACGTGCTCGAAAACCGGCATCATCTCACAACTGTTTGTAAAAGAATCGGCCAGTCTGGCGGCATTTTCGTCAATATGACAGCCGCAGATCGCGTCATGGAACTGCAACAGCGCCAGTGAAT
This sequence comes from Victivallales bacterium, assembly GCA_963678305.2. Classification (GTDB taxonomy): domain Bacteria; phylum Verrucomicrobiota; class Lentisphaeria; order Victivallales; family Victivallaceae. The sequence continues at coordinate 161,103 of CAXXVV010000005.1, read as the reverse complement.
CGGCAACATAGCGCGGCACCTCCGGGATATTCCCGGTAAGCGAAGCAAAATTACGTCCGAGCATCTTATATTCAAGCTCACGCGGAGCCAGTTTGGAGTTTATGCGCGAAGTGTAACAACCGGTAAACAGCCTTGACAAATCGGTTTCCGGGCCGAATACCGGTACGGTCTTCCAATAATCCTCCGGCAGGGCCTCGTAATAACTTGTATAGGTTGAAAAAATATAGTTTGCCCCGGTAACTTTTGAAGCCTGTTTCAGTAATTCGGGTAAATCTTCGATCAAGTCGTGTTCTTCACCCATGATCGAATACAAGACATCCTGCATATTACTTTCAGCCGCGGTAAGCAGTCCGGATAAAACTTTTTCCTGACGCTGGTCCATCGATACCGGGACCGGGTCGTCCGGGTTGCCGGAGTGTCCCCAACCCCAGTCGGAATTACCGTCTCCCGGAGAAACACAGCGAATCGCGTCACCACTTTTTGCCTGCCAGATAAAATCGCCGTTTAAATCCGGCAATCCGGGACGCGGCATACGACCGGCCTTGTAAAAACGATAACCGGCGGCATCCAGGATAGCCGGGAGCTGCTCAGACACGCCAAAAGCGTCCTCAAACGCCCCGACCGATACATCGTAATGCAATTCATCATGGAAAAACTGTTTTCCTGATTGAATATTTGCCATGATCGCGGCCGGAGAAGACATATTAAGATCGACGATCGACTCCATTCCGCCGGTAATTTCAAAACGTCCGGCTGCCAGATATGCCGCGAATTCGGCTTTGTATTCCGGATGAAAAGTAAGAAATTCGCGGATCGGCATAGCCTGGCTGAAGGTGAAAGTCGCGTCCTGACATTCCCGCATCAGCAACAAAACCTGACGGTATATCTCTGCCCGGCGGCGGACATACCACGACACATCCCGACGCCAGACCAGATCGAAGTGCTGGTGCGGAACCACATGAATAATCTTCGGCATATTTACTGCGCCCGCCACCAGGATTTACTGTCATCATAGTTCGCTTGCATCTCGTCAATTTTCACGTTTGAGACATGCCCGTCAAGCCAGACAATGTTCTTTGTCTGATCATGTTTGGTTCCGCTGATAATACGCTCAACCATATTGCCGTTGCTTTCGGTCCCGATCGTTTCGTTCGGAAAGTACAAGGCGCCGCGCCCGCCCCAGTTGGCGGCTATCCGCGGGATATTGGATACCGCGTTATCGCCGATCAATATTTTGGTTGAAGAATTCTTGATCTTGGACAACTTGACGCTCATATTAAGATCGACCCAGCCGTTCGGATGGTACAGATAAATATTGACCGCGTAACCGTAATACTGCCCCACACCGCCGTAACCACCGTCTTTTCCCCAGGGAATAGCGGGACAGAACATCGGCTTGGCGATACGCCCTTCGTATAGTTCGTATTCCCCCTGAGCGTCTTTACGCAAATAGGCGTTTAACAACGAATACCATCTGCTGTATTCTCCGTTGGGCAGCTTCATCTGCCAGGTCGGCAGCCAATCCTGATAATCCGAGGTATAAAAATTAATTGCCGTTCCAAGCGTTTTCTCATTGTTGACACAGGCAATGCGTTTAGCCCGCTCCCTCGCCTGGTTCAGTGCCGGCAGCAGCATACTGGCCAGAATAGCAATGATCGCGATCACCACCAGCAGTTCAATGAGCGTGAAATTTCTTTGTGCTTTCATTTTAACTCCATTGTTTTGTTAATTATTTGCGCAACTAGTTGTGCAACCTTTATTTAATTATACATATTTAACATTACTTTGTCAATAGGCAAAAAGAAATTTTACAAAATTTTAAATGCATTCGAGGAGAATGACGGGACCGACAAAAGTCGGCAAGGCCGGATTACCGCGAATTACGCCCTGCGTTCAACGCTTTTGAAAAACTCTGAATCGTTTTTCAAAACCATCACTCCGAGCGAACTGAACTACTTAACACGCAATAAATTGCGTAACTTACTTTCGCCGCAAGCGGCGACCAACGCTCCTGCGTTGGATCCAGTCCGGCAACGTGCCGGTGCGGAATAATTTAAAAATTTATCTTTCTTTTTTACTTTTGTCGGTCGCATCGAGAATACCCGTTTCCCCTTTGTTGTAAACGACGCAAATCTTAATAAAACCGGCTCCGCCGGATGATGTTATCCGGCAGAGCCGACTATGAGGGGCCCCCGCCCGTCCTCAATTCCACATGCACTTTATCGCAATGAGAGGAATTTATGCTTTCAGGTCAAATACTGAATCGGCCTTAACCGCTTCCGCCAGAGACAGTCCGGCAAAACCGGCGGACTGAACCGCGAACATGCCGTAAGACTCTTCCGGGTCCGATGCGACTCCGCTCATTCTCGCTTTGAGCGGATGACTTAAATATTTAAGTCCAAGTTCAGTCTTTTCACGCAGAACCGGATTATCGTCGATATGGTTTAAGTAATACAGGAAGGTATGCGGAATTCCGTTTGACTTGGCCTGTTCCCAACCGGGACGCAAGCCGCGGCGGGACGAATCAAGCTCATCACCGGGAACCTCCCGATACGGATTCTGAAAAGAAAACCAGGACGCCGACCATTGTGAGAGCAGACCTCTTTCGCTGAATATCCATTCACTCAGTCTTTTCCCGATCAGGTCCTTAAGCTTTTTATTCTTTGAAACGTAATGGGTCCAGCATAATCCTTCAAGCAAATAAAAGCTGTGACTGTAATCGTCAAGCGCCTGTTCGGTCAACGGGTAACAGTTCATAAAGATCGGCCTGCCGTCGTCAAGCCATTTACCGCACTGAAACCCGGCGCAGCGCTCGGCGTTTTCAATATATTCATCTTCCCCTGTAATCATGGAGAAGGCGGACAGCGCCATCATAACCGTAGACATGCCGCAGGTGTAAGGCGCATTCAGTTTATGGCCGCACCAGATTCCATTACCGTACCCGCCGTCAGGGAGGGCCCAGATCGGCACCCAGTCGTCCAGCCAACGTCTGACCGCATTTAAATATTCGGTTCTTTTTTCCGGCCCGGCAAATTCGGCCGCCTGCATGATCCCGATCACATTTGAACCGACGTCAGCAACGTTCAGCTTCCCGCAACGCAGCAGTTCGTGAAACTCCTTTTTGCTCAATTGAGAGGTCGGCTGCTGACGATAGTTCGAGGTAAACGCACCGTTCGGCAGTTGTTCGGATAAATAAATATCAATGCGTTCGAGAACCGGGTCAATATATTTGCGTTCACCCAATAATTTACCTGCCAGAAGCAATGCCCGCATCGGATAAAAGATCATATACCATTCATAACGCTGCTCTCCTTTTTCAATGCACCTGAAAAACTTCCCGGGTTCTTCCACCCGCTGTTCGAGCAGCCAGTCGGCGTAAACCTGCAACGCTTCTTTTTCGGTTAACTGCCGATAAGGAATATCCATTGTTTTACCTCTTTATTAATTGAATTCTCGCCCTGAAACACTTCTGTAACGACATTTAAGTTAAAATATATACCAATGTCTTTATTCGTCTGAGACCTTGAGGCTTTTCATATAATCCATCGCCTGTTTATTAGTCATTTTGTGAAAATCCCAAAGCATAATGTTAGCAGGATTTTTAACCGGATAAGCTAATATGGCATTGCAAGAGTAGTTAGTCACCCTGACGATTGCCCGGGTAGTTTCCTGCGGATTATACAAAAACGCGCACGGACCTTCTCCGCGACTTTTGCCGAAATCAAAGTAGCTGTCATAGAAAAGACACCAGTTTTCCTTCTTGTCAAGTATAAGCTCCTGGCCTTTATCCTGGACATTGACATTTCTGACGGGAGTCAACGCGCCACGTTTGCGTAACTTCATCCCTTTGCTCCAGCCGCCGGCCATAGACGATGGATAGCACAGCATATCGACGAAATATACTTTCACATTCGGGGGAGAAGCAATTACTTTTGTCGAAATCAACAGTTGCTCCGCATCGTCCGGTAAAATAAATTTAGTCTCAAACTCAAAACCGCTATTTTTCCAGCAAGCAGTAAAAGAACCGGCTTCTCCCTGAGCAACATCCTTTACCTCACACGAAGCTTTTGTCGAATCAAACTTATATGATGTTATTTTGAAAAAACCGTTGCAATACCAGTTTGCGTTCGATGGACCTTTCATCCCCAAAAAGGCAAACCATTTTCCATCCTTGACTTTACCCGGCATCCAGAAGCAATAAGATACTTTGCTGTTGGAAATGACAATCATCCGGCCTTTGAAATCCTTGTTTTTGGGATATTTTTCAAATCCCCAGATTTTATATTTCTGCTGATTATAGCGGTCCTTGCTCGCCTTGTCGCCGCCGATAAATGTATCGTCCCGGACGGAGACTTCCGCCAGCAGTAAAGATCCTGAAATCAAGCATAATATAGTAGATACTATTTTCATAGAGAAACTCCTTTATTAATCAAAATTAATTATTCTTTTTTCACTTTTTCCGGAGATGACATCCTGAACGGTCAACGTCCATTTTCCATGGCGCTCGTTGATCCCGAGGTCGATATTCGCCTTTCTTCGTGCGCCTTTAACGAGCCAGTTACGGGCATAATACCCATGGCTGGCGCCGTCCGGAGCAGTCAAAGAGGTCCTGACAATCGAGTCTGGCGTGGAAAGAGAAACATCGAAAGTGATCCCGGTTCCGGTTTTACCGGCTGACAGCTTCATCCCGGCAAGCGGACTTGAAATAACCGCAAATACTCTGGTTCTGCCCGGACTGAGGTCGCCGGACAGAACATTTGATTTACCAAGAAGTTTTTTCTGCCTGAGATCGTATATATATCCCGGTTTATCCAGTTCCACGCTGAATTTCAGGTCATCGGACTGTGCCCTGACAATCCGGTTCATCGCAAAGATACGCATATCACCAAGCGAGAACCGGATCAATTCCGAACCGGCAGGTAATGTAACCGCTGGAACTTTCGCACCATTGCGCCGCAAAATATCAACAATCGCCTTTACCACCTTACGACTTTGATTCTGTTTGACCCTGTAACCTTCATAATCAGACAAGAGTGAATTGAGATAAACAGCCCGGCCCTTGCCGTATTTATGGCTGAGAAAAACCGGAATATTTCGGCTATTACCGCCCGAGCGTATTTTCATACCGCCGAAATTAATAGTTTTTGCGGTAGTTGCAGTAGATCCGGAAGACTTTGCCCCGGACAAGGTGACAAACTCCGAAGCAGCGGTCAAGGGCAGAACATTAGTTCCGGATAAACTGATATTCTTATTGGATTTGCCCACGTTTTTATTTCTAAACTCACAACCGAACACTTTGAACAAGGGATTATCTTTCCTTGAGTTCCCGTTGAGTTTGCAGGTTCCGGGAACCGCGTCCGCAACCAGAATACCGCCGGCTCTGACATAATCGACCAATACCGCGATCTCTTTATCTCCCAAAGCCTGGGAAAGAGGCAGAATAAAGACCCTGGTCTTGTGCGGATCAAGGCCTTTCTTAAGTAAATCTTCACGGCTGAAGTAATTTGGCGGTTGAAATCCCGCGTCCCGGAGTATGCCGCTCCAGCCGTCAAGATTTCCGTTGAAGACAGTGTTATTGATGCCATGCATTCCGGACTTACCGGTCGCGATCAATGACGCGGTTGAATATAAAATGGCTATTTCAGAATTATCACGCTTTGACTCAACCAGCAGTTTTCCAATTCCGCTGGCCTGGATGTCCTCAATGATTTTACGCATTGCGGCTCCCTGAACCGAAAAGGAAGCGTCGCCGTGGTTGACCAGTCGATTACCCCACCAGAAAGACGGTGCGAAAAATGAATTGATAACCTCGTGCCAGTTCCTCCAGTCAGTAAACTCAGCGGAATGATCGTAACCGTTCCAGGCGGAAAGCAGATCTCCCGGCCGGAGGAATGACCGCATCGGGTCCATGACCCTGCCCGATTCCCTTATATAGGCAACGACCAGATTGAGATTTTTTTCCAGATCACTCCAGTCAAACCCGTTGTGAATAAGAGGCGTACCCATGCCCGAAACCGCCAGACCGCCGGTATAAGGATCAGCTTTGACAAGCACATCATGCTGTTTAGCAATGGTTTCACCCAATGCCTCGAACATAAATCTGCGATGATCGATCCAACGAGCCCATTGACCGGATTTCTCAACTTCTGACAGTGTTTCCGGAATAACAGCATCCCAATTCTTAAATTTGGTCCGCCATTCGGAGTTAAGCTCGTTTATCGAGCCATAATATTTTTGCAGCCAGATTCTGAATTTAGTCAGGCAGCAGGGGCCGAAACAAAAATCATGTTCCTTACTATAGCTGCCAAGGGAATTTTCATCCCCGACGAAATAATAAGGCGGAAAGAAACGTTTGGTAAAATCGACGGATCGAATAATGTCCGCACTCATTTCCTTGAAATATTCAGGATCGCGAAGACAGGGCTTGCGAATTTTGTCCTTGAGGTATTGATGTTTAACTCTGATACCGTGAATTCCCATCGGCATGAATTCCATACCGGCATTAAGCACGTTCCAGGCCGCGGCATCAGCTTCGGTTTCTTTGAAAGCAGTCATCTGAGCGCCGGTACACCAGTCAAATCCCATGCGCTTCATCTGGTCAAGTTCAAAACCTTTCGTCCAATGCAACGCCTCGGTTGCTCCCCAGACGATAAATTTAACATCTTTGGGACGCGGAATATTGACCGTCAAAAAATCTTCCGAGAAATCAAGAACTTCTTTTTCTGTTATCAGCTCAGCCCGGATCGTACATAGAATGCTTAACGGTTCAATCCGCGGTTTAAGCGCAAAAGATATGTCACGTTTGTCAGCTTTGATAACCTGTTCGGCAATCACTCTGCCGTATATATCCATGACACGTATCCGCAACCGGCCTTTAGGCTTTCCCTTGAGCGTGCAACGCCCGGATATTTCCGCTATTTCAGGAAATGTTTTATTTGTCAAGGTTAATTTGTCTATCCCGTATCCGTGGTTCACGGTTTCGACAAAAGAAAACCAGTCGCATCTCTTGCCGTCCGAATTCAGGAAAACATTGACATAATATTCCCCGTCCATATCCAGCTTTTTCGCCGGAACGGTCAAAGAGACTTTATTATTGCCTTTATCAAGTTCAACCTTTTTCGTTATGGAGTCGACCTTTTTCCACTCCTTGTTGAAAATATCTATCGTCAAATCAACTTTTGCCTCTGCTCCCGAGTTGCTGATCGTCAAACCTTTCAGAGATGCTGAACTTATTTGAATTTGCGGCAGGTCGCCGGAAGCGTAACGCAAGGCTCGTCCAATCAAAGAGAAATAGTATTCCCAGTACGGTATTTTAATATGTGTATCATTATCAACCACGGCGGTAATCGCTCTCGGTCCGGTTCGCCAGAGTTTACCGTTTGGAGCGGTATTATAGTTCAGTAATACGACATTACCTTTGCCGATATGTCCGGTTTCAGCAATTTGCCGCAAATCACGGCTGCCGCCAAGACCAGGGGTGAATTTTACCGGGATCCCCCTATCCATAAAACTGCTTTTAACCCCGGATACCAGTTTCCTGAACGATGGCGCATAATGAGGGTTGACATAAATAAGCCCGGTGCCATTTTCTATTGTTTTAAGAATATTCTTTCGCGATTTCGCAGGGATTTGCTTCCAGTATAAACCGCCGCAAATCAAGATGGCATCGTATTTCTTTTTCAGATTTTTCTCCAGCAGAACCGCCGGGTCCGGCACACTCCAGGGAACAAACGCCGGACGGGAGAAGTTGAATACATGCGGATTGTTATACTCCACCGGACTCAAATTCAGATTAAACCGACGGCCCAGCTCCGCAATTTCCCGATGGGCGAGATGTCCGTAAACTGCCAGCACTTTCAATTTCCTATTCAGCTTTTTTCCCCAATCGATCATCGGAACTTTATAATCAGTACCAAACTCACTTGTCGCTTCTTTCGGATCAAAGCTATGGTCTTTTTTGCCCTGAGCTGCGACAGTGAATTCGCCTTCGGCCGCTTTATCAAAATATGGGACTGACATCGAAGCCAGAGAAGCCCCGGAGCCTTGCATAATTTTTACCCGCAAAAGTTTGTTGCGAATATCCAGCCCCGGAACTGCAAGCTTTACTTGAATAGTTTTTCCAGGCTGCAAATTCAGCTTTGACACTTGAGCCGGAGAGTATAACTTCTGATCTGGACCGGTGACTTGCAATTGCAGTAAGGAACCGGCCAGAGCTCTGTCCGCACATAAACTGACAACCGCATTTTTGTTTTTAACCTCAATTCCAACCGCAATTCCATTATTAAAAGCCGAAACTTCAGGAAATCCGGCTATCGGCATATATGAGCAAGATGTTTTGTATATATAATCCTGCAACGGGTCCTCTAATTCCGGTCGATTCGCGGCATCCTTGATTCCTTCGGCCAATGGCTTCAACACCAATCGCCGGGAAAACCACTCAACTGTCGACACCTGAAACATATCCACCAGCGATAAAAAAGAATAAAACCGGTCGAGACGGGCAAAATCAACATCGACAATCGCGCCAGCGCCATTCCGATCCAGAACCGCAGCCCAGGAGCTTACCGGTTCATTGACTATATTGTTAGGATCAACAGGATTCTTTCCAGGTATGTAATTCAGGACAGTTCTTTGTTTAATGCCGTCTTTTGAAAAATTGTTGTTGTAAATCCCATAGGGATAGTAAATTTTCAAGGATTTCGGTTTTTTACCGGGATAAATTACATTGACACCCCAAAAAGTTCCGGTTATTTTACTATCACTAACATTTGAGATGGCATACTTGACCAAAAGGCTGGCTTTGTCTTTGGTCAAGATGAAAGTTTTCTCTATTTTGACGCCGTTGCTCACCACGCTCATGCAAAGTTTCGCCGATTGTGCATTCGCTTTCACGGCCGATACTTTGTAGGCTGATTTTTCAAAATTACGGTCCTTGGAGAAACGCTCTCCCGCCAGTCCGGAGCCCTGCGGAGAAATCCCGACAGATTTCATAACTGTTATTTCGTTACCTGTCTGCAAATCAGTCATTTTTTCAACCCGGCCGCCGCTGTCGGCATTGACCGTAATCTGCAAATATTTGTTTTTCATGGTATATCTGACGCCTGACTGCTTCACCGAAAGATCAGCGGCAAAACCCGTTATCGTAAATTGGAGACCGATAAGCAGCAACAACTTTTTCATAGAAAGTCCTAAAAGTAATTATGAATTAAATGTGGTTAATGTTTTTGGTAACGCGTAAAGTGCCCGGATTATGGTATCATCATCCTGAGTACGGATAACCGTAAATCAAATCCGGTAATAACGGCAATTTTTACAGATCGTACCAACCGCCGTGAATTCTCATATTTTTCTGGCTCCAGAAGTAATATTGCCAAGCAGTCCCGCCATAAACCATTCTAGTCGGAACTTTTTCTTTGCCGCCGGTTCCGCCGTGACCGTCAGCATAAACAAAATTCATTTTTTTCTGATGTCTCATATAGGTTGGAAAACCATCAACTCCGCCTTCCGCAGTAGAGTCATAGCTAAATATAGAAGCAAAACCAATAGGCTTATCGCCAAAATACATTACTTTTGACGGATGTGGTATTTTTTCTTTCGGATGCCATTGCGCCCACTCACTTGAACTGGTCGGAGATTGCAAACCCAGATAATAATTCATCCCGTAATGCGTGCCTTTCCAGGAATTATAAAGACTCAATGAGCCATATTGAAGTCTTTTTTCAGAGTCGCACGCGTAAAATCCCTGTGGACTCGGGCCTTTACGTTCAGGTAAATATTTACCATCATCCAAAGCGCTTTGCCAATAACTGGTTCCCCAGTACAAACCATCCGGCACCCTTCTGGTATCATAATCCCCGACATAAAGAGCGGCGCCCAGGAATATCTGTTTCAAATTGCTGAGGCATTTGATAGTTTTTCCCCGTTCTCTGGCCTGATTCAGCGCCGGCAGCAGCATCGACGCGAGAATCGCAATGATAGCAATCACCACCAGAAGCTCAATCAGCGTGAACTTTTTGATCGTTTTAGTTTTCATTTAACCTCTCCTGTTATTAATTCTTCATTCAGAAGCCCTTTGCTCCTGGCATGAATAAGTTTGGCTTCAATCATTGTGACATTCGGAATTTCTTTTCCGTACAATACATTATCTATCAACAGTTTTCCGGCCGCGTCCCCCATCTCCAGATAAGGGATTTGAACATATGAAATCTCATTTACCGCCGAGTACCTGACAATTTCCGGAGAATTGCCATAGCCTACAATCATAAAATCGTCCGGAACCTTTAACCGCATTTCATCAGCAAAATGGAGGAGAGCTTTGCATGGAAGCTGGGTTGTGCAGAAAAAAGCGTCCGGAAGATCACCGGCATTTTTATATCTGGACTTCAGTTCCCGATAGATGTCCTCCTCTTCGGCTCCGACAATAAGCAAATCGTCTCTGGATAACTTTGTCCCTGCTGCACCAAGCGCATCCCTAACCGGATTGAATTTCATTGCCAATGCTTTCTCCGAGTTTCCATATTGGAAAACCATTACGACTTGTCGACAACCTGCTTCAACTAAATACTCAGCCGCTTTCTGGCAAATATCGCCGCGGTTATATATTATTGTCTTTTCGCCGGGAAGTAAATCTACATCACTGAGATTTATACATGGGAAGTTATGATCAATCAATTTTTCTCTAAGCTCGGCAAGCTGCTGAGATACAAACACCGCGCCATCATATTCATTCATTATCCTGTCGCAGAACTGTTCCGCGTAGGTTTTATCTTTTCCGGAGCACCTTTCATGGTTGCAGTACAGAAAAGACAAAGAAGCGTTATTCTCCATAGAAGCTTTCATCAGCCCCCGTTGCAGCATCGAGTTAGCCATCATATTAGGGTAAGCCAGATAATTCAAAGATATTTCTGCTTCAGGAAAGACGAAAGCAAGTTTCACATGACGAACTTCACCGCGACGTTTGATAAATGCCCCCCGGGAAGGAATACGTTCAATGAAGCCCTCATCTTCAAGCGCCTGGAGCGCGGTTCGGGCCGTACAGCGACTGATCTTCAAAATATCGGCCAAAGCCCGTTCACCCGGCAGTTTGGAACCCGGTTTTAGCTGCCCGGTACGCATTTGTTTAACCAGCCAATCCCTGGTCTGGCGATACAAAAAGTCTTTATTTTCAGCACATACTACCGTCATATTCATTCCTGTTTCTACTTAAAAATCATACCGGATCGTACCGGTTTCACTTTTATTATAGTACATCCTTAAAAAAAAGTCAACTACTTTAAAAAAAATCTTCTTTAGAATTTTGTCAGCCGGAAAATTACTCTCTTTTTTCACAAGGAAGGGATGGTCCGTATTTAACAAAGATTAATATCTCTGGATGGGATTTAAAAATAAACAATAAACGGTACGCTTGACTGTTTGGAGGGATTTAAAAATAAACAATAAACGGTACGCTTGACTGTAAATAATAAATAAAACATTAAGCCCCAAGCACTTCAATCAAACACCAAGCCAGGAATATTTGATACTGAGTCAAGTATTGAGAAGATATTTGTCAATCAAAAAGAACGATTATTTTTATTCTTTTTCAGGTATCGTCGGGATTTGATATTTACCAGGTTTCCTCGATTACTTTTCTGGTAATTTTAACCCATTCGCGGACCCGGTGCGGATCATTTTCCACACTTTCAACGTCTTTCAGAGTAATATCCGGCTGACAGCAGTTTGCTTTGAAGATGCGTAAGTTATGCTGCAGTTCTGAGGCAATCATGGCGGGATCGAAACCGCTTGATACTGTTTTGCTCGGATTTGGCCGGTAACTGAGGACATAATCGCCGCCGATCTGTTCAGCGCATTTTTCCGGATCGGCAAACGGCGACACCGCTATCCGCCGCAGATTTGGAATTTGCCTGAGCATATCAATCTTGCGAGTAAGATCCTCGCAACAGCCATAAGCGGTCAAGGAAAATTTTTTAAGGATCGGCAACTGGTACTGCAACAGGAATTCATCCTGCATTTCCGGCGATATCAAGGTGAATTCCTGTGAAGCGGCATAGCCCCATAACTGTTTACGCTTTATCCCGCTCGTATTCGGAGCAGGATCCGCAAGTTCTTCAGCATAAGGCATTGCCTGGTTTTCATGGGCATGTAATCCCCAGTCTCCTGCCGCTTCAGCCTGATCATGCGCCCGCAGGATACCGTCACGAACAAATGAGAGCAGCTTGTGAAGTTTTTCCGGTTGATCCATCATATCATACATGATCGGCTCGATACCACGCAATGAACCGATAATCGTCGAGATATCTCCGGCCCACATGCGATAATCCGAACAACGATCAAGGTTGATGGGAATAATATCGCCGATCGCATCCTGCAATCTGGCCAGCTTCTCCGCTGTGGCCTCCTCGTCAACCTCATGATAAGCCATGCGCAACTTGCTTAAATCCTCATCATAATCCTGAACAGGGTGTTCCTCTTTAAACGCACCATGATCCTGATCCGGCTGATGGACGACCCGCGGTACGCCCCAACCGGTGCATTTACAGGTCGCAGGTAAATTCACCCAGGGTTCGAAAATTGAATCGTCATCCAGCGAATGCCAGAAAATCTTATTGCGCAGCGTATTTTCGTGCTGCCGGAAAAAAGGATCTTCACACCGGCATTCAGACTCCGGCATCTCATGCCAGCCGAAAGCCCGGACATAGATCAGCGGCCGCGTCGGTTTCAGACTGTTATGCTGCCGCCACAGCTTGCGGCGTTCGTCCTGAATGTCTTCATTGCATATTTCCAGATACCTCGAGGCCAGCGAACGTAAGATTTCAAGATCACTCATTATATTTTCTCTTTACAGTTGCTTATTTGCATTTATTTGTTATATTATTGTTTAATATAATTTATATTTAAGTATAAATCCATATACTTATATGGTAAAAATTTGCATTAATACGATATGAAAATTGAATTACTGGAAAATATAAAGGTCAATCCATGCGGGAAAGTATTCTGCAAACCTGACTGGCAATGGGACTGCGGACCGGGAAAAACAATATCTGATCTTGACCTCTGGGTCATTGTGTCCGGCAAGGGAACCTTGCTGACCAAGGAGCAAACATATGAACTTGGAATGGGTGATTGTTTTATTTTAAACGGACAGACTCCCTTTTACGGCGTTACGGACGAAGAATTTCCCCTGGTGGTAATCTACATTCATTTTGATATTTGTGACAATTCCGGCAATTCCATACTGCCGCTGGATTCGGATGCCGGCTTTGACTTTTACCGCAACATGAGCAATTTTCATTTTTTCGTCCAGCTGCTCGAACGGGTTCTGATGTTGAAATTCAACAAACGTTTTACCGAAGCGGCTTATTGGCTTAAAGCTGCATTGCTTGAAATAGCCCATCAGGATGAACAGCTATCGCTCTCCGTCAATAATTCAAGTGTTGCTTCTTTTATGCAGGAGTTGTGCAAAAAGATCCGTTCGCACCCGGAACAGCGTTTCAGCCTCAGGAAAGAGGCCGGAAAAATATTCTATTCGCCGGACTATTTTGCCAGGCTTTTCAAAGAATATACTTCTTTTTCCTTCCGGGATTATATTTTACAAAGCAGAATTGACGCAGCGTCTTTATATCTGGATGCGACCTCCTACAACATCAGCCGGATTGCGGAAATTCTCGGATACAATGATATCTATCTGTTCAGCCGGCAGTTCAAGCAGCAAACCGGAATGAGCCCGACCGACTACCGGAAGCACCAGTCTGAAAAAAGTTCAAATTCCGGACAATTAAACAATAAAACTGATATCATCCCTTGACCTTGATAAGTTTTTGATCAAAATTACCTATAACAAAATAACCGCAGTCTTTAAACGTAAATCGAAGTCTGTGATGTTATAGAAAAATAAACTTGACCGCTTATTATTCTTGAAGATTATTTTAGCGTTATCTGGACAAGTTGAGTTTTACAAGCTATATTTTCCCAGACGGACCTCCCGGAATTATTACACTTGCAGGTTTTCAATAGAATTTACCGGGAATTTAATAAGAAAAAAAGCCGTTCCGGATCAGGGTGAAGATTGAATTATGGCGGAAAAAAAAGTAACATTAAAAACGATTGCCGATGATGTCGGCGTAAGTATTTCAGTTGTCTCCCGGGTTCTCAACAACAAAAAGAAACGAATATCCATCACGCCTCAGACCAAAAGGCGTATTCTGGAATCGGCCGTCAATCATAATCTGCGCATCAACAACAATATCGGCATATTCATCCCCGACTCGATAATGAATTATGATTTAATCCATTATCCTTTCGTCGCTGGAGTGTTCTCCCAGGCGCACGAATATGGATACGGCGTATTCTGCACTTCCTTTTCCAATAATATGACTATTAAGGATATTCCCGGTTTTCTTGAAGAACGGAAAGTGTCCGGAGTTATTTTTGTCGGGGAAATCTCAGGCGTCATCACTGACTTTCTGACGGAAAACATGATTCCTTATGTACTGGCGGACATCAGCGGGAAACCGGAACCGGAAAACTGTATATCAATCGACTATTACGGCACAACGCTTGCGTTACTTAATTATCTGAAATCTCAAGGCTATCGGGAATACATTTTCGTCAGCAACCTGGAAAGCAACACTTCCGCTTTCACTCAAATAGAATTCAACTGTTTTGAACAGTTTCTTTCTGACAATTCCTATCAGGGGGAAATCTTATACAACCGCAACGATATGGATGATTGCTTGAAAAGACTTTCCGGAAAGATTGAGAATTCCACCCCGCAAACAGCTCTGATTGCGGAATCAAGGCTGCTCACGGTTGAAATACTGAAGTTATTGTCGCTCCACAACAAAGTTCCATTCAAAGATATCGGGCTGGTCGGAAACAACCTGTTAAGCGAATATACCATTCCAAGGCTGATATCAGTTAAATATGATTTCCACAACATTGGTGAGAAAACCGTTGTCATGATGCATAAGATGTTGGAAAACAAGCACAAGGCAATGCAAAAAGAAATCGTCGCCGGTAAAATTTTGAAATAAAAAAAGTTAAATTCAGGTTAGGGCTATTGACATACACCAAAATTTGGTGTATAATCTTGTTATTGACATTTCAAGCCTAATAAAAAGAAAAGGGGGCGAACAATGAACAGACCCGGACTACAGAGTTTTAGCGTTACCGGACAAAAGACACGGAAACAAACTAAGCGGAAGGAAAAAGCCACGACAGGATTTTTCACTTTGATCGAACTCCTCGTCGTGATAGCGATCATTGCAATCCTGGCGGCAATGCTGCTGCCGGCTCTCAACAAGGCACGGGACAAAGCAAAAGGAATCAAATGTGCCAGCAACCTGAAGCAGTTCGGGGTTCTGTCATCAATGTATTCAACTGATTTCGAGGATTATATTCTACCCGCGAGAGTTATGGGCTTTTACTGGTACCAGAATACCGTTTTCAACGCGACAAGCGGGACTTACGGAATAAGCATTAAATACCGGGGAGCGCCGATTGCATACATTACACCGGGCGGAGCCGCCACCTGCCCCAGTAACCGCGGCCGTATCGGCGGCTATCTGGTCAATTACCAGATCAATCAGCAAACCGGACGGCAGTATGCAAGCGGGACGACAGATATTCCATTCAAGAAAAATGTCAAAATCAAACAACCCGGCTCATTCTGGCTGTTCAGCGATGCGCCAACCAGATATATCAGCGCCAGTTACCCGGAAGATGTCTATCCGTATTCCCATAAGGCATTGATCGGACCCGGTTCCACCGTGTTTCTACTTCACACCCTCGGCGGAAACACTCTTTTTCTCGACGGCCATGTCAAATGGGATAAACCTCAGCTTTAAGACACATTTTTTTTAAATTCATTGTTCATTTTCAGGAAACCAGATTCCCGGAAATGTGATTTTCAAACTATAAACCGGAGACATCATGAAAAAAACGCAAACACTATTTTTGACCGCCTTAGCACTATTATTTTTAACAATAACAACTTCGGCTGAAAGTGTTACCCTGACCGACAATTTAGAATCCGGAACGGGACAATGGGACAAACCAAGCAGCAGCGCGCTTAAAATCGGCAATGGCGAAATGCTGAATAAAACAAAATACGCGGTATATGTTGCCTTCAAAGAAAAAGATATCGAGGCGTTCGAATTGTCATTCAGGCTGAAATTACTAAAAAAGGCCACTGATGAAGGAGGTCATTTTTCGATAAGCATCAACCGTGGAGAAGGCAAATGGGCGCTTTATCTGACCACTGGGAAATCTTCGGATAAAGCAAAAATAATCAGCATGTATTATAAAAAGGGAGAAAAGAAACCGTTTGAAAGAAAAAGTTTCAAGACTGATCTCTCAAAGGACAAAGAACTGGATATAAAAATTACATGCGGCAAAGATGATTATAAATTGCAAATCGGAGAAGAAAGTTTTCAGCTGGGCAAAGCTCCCGGCAAAGGCGGCTTTACCCTCGGCAGTTACCGGCAGCCGTTCATTGTCAAAGACTTGAAAATAGTCTACGACAAACCGTAAAAACTGGCAGCCAGTCTTTTTTTGATATTACAAACTTCGATTTAAGCTAAAATAATCGCATAACAGGAGAAAATACATGTTCGGAAGAGCATTTATATTTACGGTCATTTTTTCTTTGGCTTCGGTGCTGTCTTCGGGCCAATCAACAATCACTGATAATTTTAATTCCCAGTCGAATTTATGGAGCAAACCAAGTACCGGCTCCATCAAAATTCAGGACGGGCAACTGGGCAATAAAACTCCTTACGGCGGTTATATCGGCCTCAAAGAAAAGGATATCGGCGACTTCACCCTTGCATTCCGCCTGAAGTTCCTGAAAGGAGCGGAACAACAGCATGGTCATTTCTCTCTCAAAATTGACCGTGGTTACGGCAGTTGGGTGCTTTATTTCACCACCAATGCCGGCAACTCGCAGATCACCAGCAAATTCGCGCCTGAAATAAATGCCGTCAAGGGAGCCAGAGCCCCTTTTAATGAAGTGATTGAACTGCCTATGCCGATCGGCAAATGGCTGAATGTAAAAATAATCTGCGGCAAAAGCCTGTATCAGCTGACCATTGACAATAAAAATTTCATTCTCGGGACGGCACCCGGAATAGGCGGGGTTTCCTTTGGCAGTTACCGGCAGCCCTTTGTCATTGACGATTTAAAACTGACTTACTCCACCCCCGAACAGTTATCGCCAAACCTGCAAATTAACGGCAGCTTTGAATACGCGACCAACGCTGATATCCCCGATTATTGGGGCGGAAACAGCGAAAGATACCGGACCCAGGGATTACCGGCGGAACTGTTCACCGAAGCGGCAATCAAGGATTTTCATAATAAATTTTATCCCGACAGCAACAACGCTTACCACGGTAAAAAATCAATATGCGTCTCCCAACCGTTTCACTTGATCGGCATGGCGGTAAAGGTTGTAAAGAATAAAAACTATGTGGTTTCATGCTACATGAAAGCCGAAAGCAACGGACAAAAGGTTTGTCTTGGGGCTACCGCCGACAGCATTAAAAAGCCGGTAAAAGAAAAAGTCTTTGAGCTGAGCAAAAAATGGCAGCGTTATGAAATCGCGGTGCCGGATTATCGTTATGGCGTTATGTCCATATTTGCTAGACCGCTTTCTCCCGGCAAAGTATGGGTCGATGCAGTTCAGCTTGAACAGGGCGACCAAGCCACAGAGTTCACCCCGTGCTGGTACGACGGCGGCTTCGCCCTGCCCGACGGAGTCAACAAGAATCAGTGTGCCGGAAACACAAAAGCGGTCGAATACAATCTGCGGCCGAAGAATTTAAAAGCAAATTCCGCAATTGATATTTCTGAATTGAAACTTTCTTCGCAAAAAGCGTTGAACGACCTTTACCAACTTTCTATGCAGATAAAAAATAAGACCGGCAAAGCGGAAAAAATGAATGTAACGGTCTGCTTAACCGCCAAAAGTTATCAGGAGCAAATTAAAAGTTGTTCAAAGTCGATTCCGGCCGGCGCGGATTCAAAGTTTGACTTCGACGGCCTGACGATCAAGGACTTGCGGGTTTGCGTCAATACGATTATAACGGACCAATCAGGAAAGATCATCAAACAGACGCGCCAGTTTATCGATGTTCCTCAACCAATGCGTATCTATCCGGAATGGTCGTTCTACACCCGGGAAAAAGAGGCGCGGATTGTGGTGGATTTAGCCCCCGCCACAAAAATACCTGAAGGCGGCAAAATCAAGTTCGAATCCTTTGTCGCCGGCTATATGAGTTATCCGAGGTCAAAAAATATCTATCAGTTAAAAAATACAACTGCCCGCCAGATTTTTAATATTCCAGTCGCCCGGCTTAAAGCAAGGCAAACATTTATCATCCGCGGAACCATGCTTGATCGTAGCAGCAAAAAGGTCATGGTTTCCGAATGCAAATTGATTAAACTCCAGCCTAACCCGACTGAAGTTAAAATCAACCGGATCAACCGCGGCGTCTACGTGAATGGTGAACCATTCCTGCCTTACGGAATCCTGGTCCGAAACCTGAATCCGGCTCAGCTGGCATATTACAAGAAATGCGGTTTCGGCTATATTGAGTTCATCAGTCACTGGAATCAGATGCAAAAGAACCTGAAATTTCTAAAAGATTGCAAGACGCTGAAAATAAAAGCCGTGGCATTCCATGTCGCCAGGCCCTATGCACCGTCGCCATTCGAAGCTGCAGAAATTTATAAATCATCCCCGGCCCTCGTCGGCATTGTTCCCAACGATGAAAGCGGCGACCTGATTGTCTACGAAAGAGCCATCAATACCAAAACAGCTTATCCGCAAATCTTAAACTGCCTTAATCACCACTTCCATTCATACCGCATGTTCGCAAACCGGATTGACGGCCTGCCCGGTGATATTCTCTCAATCGACCGTTATCCGTTCATTATGCAGCCCCCGGGCCGACCGCAAACAACTAATGACATCTATTCGTTTGAACGCTGCCTTGAGATGATGGACGCGGACGGCAAAAGAGAAAGAAAACCGGTCTACTGCTGGCTTCAGGCGGCGGAAAGGTTCGCTAAGGAACCGACTCCGCAACAGTTGAACTGGCAAACCTATATCGCGCTGGTCAACCACTGCTCCGGGTTCACCTATTTCGGCGGCATTCCCAACAGCAACATTGTCTGGCAGCGTATGATCGAGTTGAACCGTGAAGTGCAGGCATTAAAACCGGCGCTGTTCTCACTGGAGCCGGAACCGGAAGTTACCGGAGGCGACAATACCACTGCTCAAAATATCCGGATACTGGCGAAAAAACTGGGCAGTGAACTTACTGTAATTTGCGTCAGTCAGTCATTAGAGCCGGTCAACGCGGTCATTGACCTGTCACGGGCCGGGGTTACCGGCGGCCAAAGTGCTGAAGTAATGTTTGAAAAACGCAACCTTACGATATACGGCGATAAGAGTTTAAAAGATAAATTTCAGCCGCTTGAACGCCACGTCTATAAAATAAAATTGAAGTAAAAATAAAAAAATATTATAAAGGAAGACAAATGACAATCGGTTACGCAAGTTTTAAAACCGCGATCCTGAGTCTGGTTTTATTCATCATTTGCGCCCGGCTCAACGCGGCGGCAAAAGAGAATTATCAGATCAACGGCAGCTTCGAGTACGCCAGCAATCCGGATATTCCCGATTACTGGACCGGCATGGGACGCTGGACCCGCTCGAATATTGGAATCCCGAAAAATTATCTGACGGAAAAAGGCATAAAAGATTTTATTAAAAAATTCTATTTAGACGACCGCGTTGCCTATGACGGCAAAAGGTCGCTTCGGGTTGAAGCCCCGTTCTTTGTCAGCAGCACCTCGATGTTTGTAAGCGCCAAAAAAGATTATGTGATTTCCGTCTATTTGAAAAGTTCAAGAGACAATATGCAGGTTGATTTATCCGCGGTTTACACTGATCGTGAAAAGCCTTATCGAACCACCCGGATCGCGGTTTCCAAAGACTGGAAAAGGTATCAAATCGCCCTGCCCGGTTATCCATATAACAAAGTTGCTATGATGGTCAAACCGCTCGATGTGGGAAAACTCTGGGTTGACGCGGTTCAGATCGAAGACGGCTTGCAACCCACGCCTTTCAAGCCGTCGCATTTTGATGCCGGTTTTACCAGGGCTCAGCCCCGATCCACCTCGGAATCGGCAATAAACTCAACACTCCGTCAGTTTCAATTCCCGCTCAGGTCAAAACTCCACCAGTAATCGACGGCACTCTGGAAGATGTCTGGAACGACGCGGTTTGCCTGGATATGAAAACAATGATGGGCTCTCCCTGCGAAACCCCGACCAGGATCAAACTGCTGTACGACAATAAAAATATATACGCGGCGTTCGACTGCAAAGACCCGCGCGGTACTAACGGCAAAGATGAGTCGATAGAAATCTTTATGGACCTGTTGGGGATCGGTTCTCCTTTCTATCAATTCATTTTCACTCCGGACGGCAAAAAATACAATTACCGCAATCTGGAAGGCAAACATGAATGGGATTGGAAGGCGGACTGGAAGGTCGCCACTAAAAAGAGTCCCAAAGGTGGCTGGACCGCTGAAGTTATGATTCCTTTCTCGGTCATGCCGGAAAGCAAAGAGGTGGCGGCAATCGATGCCCTGCGCATGAATTTCTGCCGCAACTATGCCGGTGGCCCGGAGATACATCTGTCCTGGGCTCCGGTCGTCGGGACTTTTCTCGAACCGGAAAACTTCGGCACCGTATACCTTGCCGGGGCCAAAACGGAAAAATTGCTTGTCAATGATGCAAAATTCATTTCCACCGATCCTACCGATAATCGTTTTGACTTTTCATTCAAGGTCCAAAATAATTCCGGCAAACCGGAAGATGCGGTCATGATGCTGAATGTCGAAACGAAAAGCGCGGCTCTGCAAACAAAAACCATGAAACTGAAACTCAAGCCCGGAACCGGTCCTGTCGCATTCAGAGGGTTCAAACTGCCGGATGACCGCTGCCGGATCGGCCTGACCATCCTCAACAGAACAGGCAAAATAATCAAACAGGTGCGGCAATTCATTGATATACCCCATAGGTTGAAACTTTATCCGGAATATTCATATTACACCAGTGAGCAAAACGCAAGAATCAAAGTTGAATACCACGGTAAGCCATGTAAAGAGAAATTGACGCTGATCCTGTCCGTCGGCCTCCCTCCTCTGCCCCGGATCATTGTTAAAAAAAGTTATCCGTTCAACGCTGAAAAAAGCGGAATATATGAATTCCCGCTCGGCAGGTTGATCAAAGCCCATACTTACAAACTGAATGCCCGCGTTGTTAACGCTGACGGCAAGGAAATCATGAGAGCCGATTGTGACCTTGTCCGCCGTGATCCCAATCATACTGAGGCAAAAATAAATTATTTCAATCGCGGCATTTATTTAAACGGAAAACCCTACATTCCCTACGGTTACCAGATCTGGCTGCTGGATGAAGAACAGCTCAGGTTTTACAAAAAACTCGGGCATGATTATATCTGCTACACCGGACACTGGGCGAACACAAACAAAAACCACCATTTTCTGGGATTATGCGATCAATTATCGTTAAAGGTTATGGATTTTCACGCCGTCCGCGCCAACGCCGACGCCCCGGATAAGATGCTGACCGAACTGAAGAACCATGAATCGTTATTCGCGGTAACTCCGGTTGACGAATCGGTGGACAGTACGGTCCCTGAGTTGCTTGCCAATGCGAAACGGGCCAATCCGTACCTGATTTGCTATAAAAACGACAACGTCGCAGGTTACCGTTTCTGGCGGCAGCAGCTTAACGGCCTTCCGGGAGAGGCCGTCTCGATCGACCGTTACCCGCTGATCAAACTGGCCAAAGGTCTGCCGCAGACCACCAGTTTGATATATACTTTTGAACGCGCATTGGAGATGATGGACAAAGACGGCAAACGGGAGAGAAAACCGGTATTCATCTGGATGGAAGCGGCCGAGGCACACTCAAAAGAACCCACGACAGAGGAACTGACATGGTTCCATTACATCGCGGTCGTCAACCACTGCATGGGCTTTACCTACTTCGGCGGCATCCCGGTCAGCCGTTACGCAAGAAATACGATCAGAAACCTTGACCGGGAATTGAAAGCGATTCAGCCATTCCTCTTCTCTTTTGAAGATGAACCTGAGATATCATTTGTTAATGATGAATCCCGCAACCTGATCAGGGTTTTACCCAAAAAACTCGGCAACCAGTTATTACTGATATGCGTCAGCCGGGCAACCGGAGTGGTTAACGCGGAAATAGACCTGAGCAAAATCATCAAATCAAATGCGGTCGCCAATGTTATGTTTGAAAGTCGAGCAGTCAAGATCGGCAGGGACCGTATCCTGCGCGATAAATTCACTTCCCTTGGCAGACACGTCTATAAAATCAATTTAAAGAAATAATAAAAAATGATTAAACCGGACATCTTTGTTACGATACAAGGTGAAAGTTTCCATGCAGCCGAACTGCAGGAGCTATCTCTGAAAATCGAGGAAAAATTTCATGCCGGGAACGGCTTGAGAACCAATGAACTCATTTTGAAGAACAGCGGCGCAGATCCAGTCGAAATCGAGTCGATAGAATTACGTTTCAGCGATGATTTAAATTCTGAAAGCGAAGCAAAGGACTATCATTTTTACAAAGAAGGCTTGACCGCGGTCGGCGTGGCCGGAACCAGACAGGGGAATGAATGCGATTTTGAGCTGGATCAAAACTTTCTCAACTTCACGGTATCCGATCCACCAAACTATTCATGGCGGAATAAGGGGATGTTTTCCGGCGAACAAGTCGGAGTGATCTCCAACCGGCAGACCGGCAAAAATCTCCTGCTGGGCTTTATCTCCGCTACCCGTTTTTTCTGCAGGATCAAATGCTGCCTCGAAGATGAAGCCGAAAAATACATAAGCGCGGTAATTGATCTGGACGGAATCCCCCTGCTTCCACACAAAGAAACCAGACTTGAAACACTCCTGATCGCCGAAGACAAACCGGTTGAGACGCTTCTTAACCTCTATGCGGAAGCGTTAGCCGATAAAATGGGAGCTCTCACCGCAAAAAACATTCCGGACGGCTGGTGCAGTTACTACTATTACTACGGGCGGGAAACCGAAAGCGACATATTGGAAAACGCCGGTTTTCTGGCCCGTAACCGGGACAAGATCAAAGTTGAATATATCCAAATCGATGACGGCTGGCAAAAGTCGCGCGGCAACTGGCTCGAAACCAATCCGGAAAAATTTCCCCACGGCATGAAATGGCTGGCCGATGAAATTAAAAAACTCGGCTTCAAACCGGGTATTTGGGTCGCGCCCTTTCTGGTCGGAGCGGACACCAAAGTGTACAAACAACATCAGGAATGGCTCCTGAAAAGTCATGACGGCAAATTGCTTACTATGGCAAATAATTATGTCCTGGACACAACCCATCCGGAAGCTGTTGTCTGGCTGACCAGTTGTTTCAAGGTTATGAAAAGCTGGGGATATTCATATTTCAAACTTGATTTTATGATGGTCGAAACCTGTCATAACGCGAAATACTATGAAGCCGGAGTCACCAGACTTGAAGCATACCGGAAAGGGTTGGCCGCAATAAGAGAAGCGGTTGGAGACGATACTTTTATCTTAGGCGGAACAACCCTCCTGTTCCCCAGCGTCGGCCTGGTGGACAGCTTCCGGATCGCAACCGACGTTACTCCTTTCTGGTCAGCCGAACAATATACTCCGGAATCCCCGGCCATTTTCAACGTATGCCGCAACATCATTAACCGCGGCTATATGCACGGCAAACTCTGGATCAACGACCCGGACTGCCTGATTGTTAGAGACGGAAAAGAAGTGCTGAAATACCAGGAAAGAACAGCCCTGACATTACAGGAGACATATATGCTGGCCTCAGCGATGATTATGTCCGGCGGAGCCATCTTCCTTGGGGACCGTATGGAATTGCTTTCGCAAAAGCGGATTGACATAATTAAAAAGGTATTCGCCCTCAGAAGTAATACCACGGCCTTGCCTCTGGACAGAATGGAAAAAGCGCTTCCACAAATATGGCTCCGAAAAGGAGACGGCAACTCGGTGGACCCGCATTTACTGGCCGTGTTTAATTTCGACAAAGAACCTGTCCTGCACCGGATATCCTTGCTGGATTTAGCATTAAATACAGGAGTCGACTATCAAGTAAATGACATTTGGACGAAACAACCCGGCCTCTCTTTAAATGACGCTATCGAAGTCCGCCTCGAACCTCACACCTGCAAATTATTAAGCATTCATAAGGACCCGGCATAATGGCAAACGGACATGGACACAAGATAATCACCAGAGCCGCTCTGGAATCACTGCCGGAATGGATGCAAACTCTAATCGCACCAGTCAAAGCCGGTCTTGAAGATGATTATTGCATGTATGGCGACAGTTACTTCATAGATAAAGAGGCCGTCGGTCCGTTTATTGAATTGCCCGACGGCAGACTGCCGATGGACCCGTGGGAAATCCGTTATTTCAGAAAAGACGGGCCCGGTGATGATTATTATACTTGCGGCTATTATGATTTGATGCGATATTCTTTCGAGTATTTTGCTGAAAAATGTATCGAGTGCATCAGGGCAAATGATATAGAGTCATTCGCCAAATTCACCGGTTCTATCGCGCACATCATTGAAGATTGCGGCACCCCGGCCCATGCTGTCGGCACGACAATCGGCACTGACATGAAAATGATAAAACTGCTCCTGCCGCCTCCGGATCAAAAAAAATCAGCCGCGCAACTGCACACCGTGCTGGAAAATACCATTAACTCTTTCTCGCTGGAATATAAACCGGTATTGCTCGGATTCACCCCGCCGGAAATATCGTTCAATCTGCTCGAACGTTTCACTGACATGCTGGAATACGCCATCTCGTTCGTCCGCCCAATCCTGACGGCTTTTTACCATGATGACCATGTCGAGGTAGCCGGGCAGCTGACCGAATGTGTGCAATATTCAGCCCGGATACTTGCGGATTTTATCTACTCGGTCATGCTTGCCGGAACCGAAAAGCCTGCGTTCGATCAGGGCTTGAAAAACGCGGTGTTAAGCGAATACACACCTTTCGAGCGCAGTGCATGGATGCCGTTTCCTTACCAGTATGCTGAAATAAGAAAGTCGCCTTGGAGCCTGGACAAAAAATACGAACCGGCCCCGCTTGCGCTTCTGATCGAAGGCCGTGAAAAAACATTCAGCCACGGAATTGGAGCCGGACCTCCTTTTCAAGCGGCATACCAACTGCCGGAAAAAGTCTACCGCCAGTTCAGAAGTACAGTCGGCATTAATTGCCGGTTAGGGGCCGAGGCTGGAATTGTCTTTGAAGTTATCGGGGACGGCTCCTTGCTTACCCGGGCAGTATGCAATGATATTAATGACGCGCAAGTTCTGCAATGTAACATATGCGAAGTCAAGACTCTGACTATCAGGATCAAAGCGATCGGTTCAGTGGAATGGCCCAGCAACACTCACGCCGTATGGGGCCTTCCTGAATTAAGCAAATGACCCCGCATTTTTCGCCGAATCCCACATTTAATCTTTTAACCTATTAAAACGCAGTTGAATTTATGCCGTAAACAGATCTTTTCGCTGGAGGTTTTAATCGGTAAGATTGCTGTATCTTAATAGTCCACCACAAAGATCCACCTCCAAGTAAGAGCCTAATGATAAGACTATTGCAACTTATTAATAATCAAACCGTCTGAATAAATTAATAATCAAACCGTCTGAATAAAACCGATATCTGTCAAACGGACAAAATCCCGTCAACTCAACATTGCTGCAGAGTCGACGGGACAAGAGAGAAGGGCTTTTTCAGTTTAATGGCGATAAAAAACCTTGCCGTCTGAGTTGATTTTTGCAATCAACTTTTCATCCAGCAATTTCTGCACATGTTTGATCGCTTCATTGCGGTGAATTCCCAGACCTCCGGCAATATCGTCAATGGTACAGGGACGTCTTTGCAGCATCTGCATCACGGGTTCCCGGACAGAACTGAATTCCGGTGCGGAATGGACGCCGTGAAAATCGGCGATCACCTCCGCCGCCGGTTCAAATAATTTTGCGAATTCCGTCAGCTTGGCAAAATCCACTTTGTACGCATAGTCTTCGGCCGGAGGACGGACCACCGTATTAAGCTGGACCCGGTCCGGGTTGATCTCCGCAACTATTGCAGCGATTTTTTTGATTTCGGCGATAATTCCGGTATGTCCGGCGGAAATTAAAATCTCCAGCCAATAATCCCCTTCGAACTCGTTTCTCAACGCCTTCAACCCGCCAACCATTTTGTCAAATGATATTTCCGGATGCGGTCGGTTCACCGCCTCGAACAAGCTTGCATCTCCGGCGTCAAGCGATGGAATTATCAGTTGCGCCCCCGCCAACTGCGCCCGCAGCTCCGCCTGCCATAAAAGCGAACCATTGGTCAGTACGGCAACCGGGGTATCGGTCATATCGTGAATGGCGGCAATCAGTTCGTCAAGCCTGGAATACAGGGTCGGTTCCCCGGACCCGCCAAGCGTGATATAGTCGGGCTTTTCTTTCAATTTTTCCGGTAATTCCGCCAGTATCGATTCTAAAGGAACCCATTCCCGCCTCTCAATCGTTTTATTGGTCGTGCGGCCTAATTGGCAATATATGCAGTCATAGGAACAGGTCTTGAAAGGAACCAGATCTATTCCCAGCGAACGTCCGAGGCGCCGTGACGGCACCGGACCGAATATATATGACATATACGCCTCCAGTATTATATTGTAAATCCCGCGGAGGATATTCAGACACATAAATATTTAACAAAAACAATTCAGCAAACCTGCCTGGCTCCTGAGTAAACCTGTTCCGGGACCAGAACCGCAGCCGCGTGCCCCGGATGTCTTTCCGGATTCCAGCTTTTCATGAAATCAAATAATTCACCTTCGCGATGATATTCCAGAGTACCTTTGACCTGATAGGCTTTTTTGTCTTTGGTAATGAAAAGCACGACCCCTCTGGAGCCGGCCTGAATATTCGCTCTGGTTTTGTCGAAATAGTTATCCGCCACTACTATATATTTGTTATAATACATCCCGACGCATGTAGCGTAGATGCTGTTGGCGACCCCGTCTTTATCGACCGTGGTGAATACGGCTATCTCTTCACGGTTGTTCCAGGCGTCAACGATTTCCTGCGGTAATGAATTCATGGTTTATTCCTTCTCTTTTTGTTTATGGACAGAATGGAAGTATGTACTTCCTGATGATTTATTTCAAGTTTTTATTGACAATATCTTCGGCCGCCTTGATCAGGACGGATTTGGTCGGAGCGGTATTCAGCAGCGGATGGGTTCCCATCTGGAATGAAATAAGCTCATACACCGTCACCTGCTTCTGAATGGCAAGGGCGATGGTATTGATTATTTCCACCGATGATTTTCCGCCGGTCAATTCGCCCCCGATTATCTGACCGTTTTCCGGCATAGCCAACAGCTTGACCGCCACCTCCGCTTTGCCGGGCAGCGTCCCCGGATGCCGGTCAATGTCCCGGAAACTGCCTGCAATATAGTCGATCCCGGCCTTTTCTGCGTCCTGTTCCAACACTCCCGCCGAAGCAAATACCTGACCGTTCAGTTCCGTGGCAAATACCGACAAAGTTCCCGGGAAATCACGTTTGATCCTGATCTTGTAAAGATTGTGGCCCAAAACCCTGGCTTCTGCCGCCGCGGTTGACGCCAGCATGATACTATCGTGCCGCCCGGTAATGAAGCCGGTGGTAGACGCGCAGTCACCGCATGCATAAATGTCGGAGATATTGGTTCGTAAATAATTGTCCACCTCGATATGCCCGCTATCGTTCAATTTCAAACCGGCTTCCGAGGCAAATTCAGTATTCGGCTTGAATCCCATGGCTACGACCACCAGATCGGCTTCGATCTGTTCTCCGTCGTCAATCACGATCCCGACCGCTTTATCTCCATCGGCAAAAATCTCCTTAATCTGGGAATTCGGCCGGAGGATGAGCCGGGTTTTCTGCAGCACCCGGCTTATTTCAGCCGCAAATTCAGGTGAAAAAGAGCGATGCAAACAGTTCTGGGCGCGATAAACCAGTGTTACTTTCTTATCAGGGTTCATAGCAAGCTGTTCAGCAATTTCCACAGCGGTAAACCCGGAACCCAGAACGACTATTTTTTGCGCCTCATCGGTCAGTTCTTTAATTCGCTCCAGTTCGGAAAAACTCTTCGACGCGCAGACGACTCCCTGCTTGAATGCATCAATATTCAGGAAGCCGGGCGCGGTGGGACTAGATCCGGTCGCCAGCACCAGTTTGTCATAACCAATCCGTATACCCGAATCAAGATCAACATATTTCTCTTTCGAATCAAGACTCGTCACCGCGCCGATAAACAGATCCTGCCCCTCGTTATTGAATGCCGGCCGTTTCATCATGTTTTGTGCTACTGCATCCAGTGTATGAAAAACATACGGAATTCCGCATGGCACCGGTTGTTTAACTTCTTTTTGAATTATCGCGATTGATTTATCCGGATGCTGTTTACGGGCAGTCATCGCGGTTACGGTTCCGGCCGGACCGCCGCCGATTATTAAAATATCAAATTTTACCATTATATTCGTTTCCTGTTGTTCCGCCGAAAGCCGCGTTTTTTATTTTTTGATCGGATAAGGCTGAAAATAAGCACCGGAGACAAAACGTCCCCGGTGCTTGTGTTAAAGAATTTATTCTTTGCCGTCAGACTCAAGCCGTCCGATTTGTTCATTCACCTCTTTCAAGGCATCCTGAAGTGAATCGGCCTGATTCTTTAAGAGCTCGATTTCCTGTTCGCGGCTCATCTGCGGTGCGGCAGCGGCATAGTTTTGCCAACCTGCCATGCTACCGGCATAACAGCGATTGCGCCGGCCAAATCCGCCGCCTCGGGCAAATCCCATTCCAAATCCGCCGCCCCGGGCAAATCCCGTTCCAAATCCGCGTCCTGGCATTTGATTCACAAATCCAGGTTGATTAAATCCGGCGCAAAAACCCGCCGCTCGTCCGGTCATTGGTCCCATTCCGCTGGGACCGGTTCCATTTCCTCTGGGCATTTTTATGTCCTCCTTGGTTAATTTAAGGTTATAACCGCATCATTAATTGTCCGCATTTCGGACACATGCGTTGTTTACATGGGGAGCCTTTGGTATGCGGAATCATTGCCCCGCATGCCGGGCAGGCACAATTCCCGCCGGGACCAGCGAAAAATGACCCTTTCATTCTTCCACTGCCTTTTTTAGGCACCGCAACGGTTCCGTTTTTTCCTGGCATATTGAACTCCTTTCAGTTAAGATTATATTTTCCGCCACGATTTCCATGGCAATGACGACGACGCCTTCCGCAGCATCCCGGCATCTTACAGGCTCCTTCAGCCAGTTCCCCGTGATTGAAAGCCGCCAGCACTTCGTCCAGATCTCCGCAGACAAACGGGAAAAGATAAATGCCGCAACTGCTCAAAGCCGACTCCTGGACCTGGGTGATCGCGCCGCAAATCACGACCTCTGCACCCACCTGCAAAAATATTTTCGCTTTGTCAAATATCCCCACGTCAGGAATGTTCAAATCCCGACGTGAAAGCTCTTCACCGTTTTCCACCTCAATCAGGTAGAAATGTTCGGCTACATCAAATACCGGCGATACCCGGCCGCTGAAATATGGTATGACAATTTTCATGCTTTCTAACTTAGCATAAGCAATGCCAAAAAGTTATTAAATCTTTCATAATGGGCTGTTTTGAATTCAATAATTTATCTTTTACCAATAAAAACAACTTGACAACATAATTGCATTATGCAATATTATCTAAAATAATAATTGCATTATGCAACACAAACAACATGAGAAGACCATGACTGAAGAACGTGACGTTATTCTGGATTCAATCAATGAAGGAGTCTTTACGGTCGATCTGGACTGGCGGATCACCTCATTCAACCGGGCGGCCGAACAGATCACCGGCATCTCGCGGCAGGAGGCAATCGGCCATAAATGCGCCGATGTCTTTCATGCCAATATCTGTGAAGGCGACTGCGCGCTGAAAAGAACTTTTGAAGGTGGTCAGCCAATCGTCAACGCCACCGCCCACATCATCAATAACGACGGTCAGCGGGTTCCGATCCGGCTTTCCACCGCAATGGTGAAAAACCAGCAGGGAGAAATTATCGGCGGAGTGGAAACCTTTCAGGATCTCAGCCAGCTTGAAGAACTGCGCAAGGCTTTGTCGCAGCAGCACACTTTCGAGGATATCGTCGGTCGCAGCCCGGCCATGATGAGACTGTTCGACATTCTTCCTCAGATAGCGGCAAGCGCGACCACCGTATTGATCGAGGGCGCAAGCGGAACCGGGAAGGAATTGTTTGCAAAAGCGATACATAACTTGTCTCCGCGCCGGAAACGCAAATTTATCGCGATCAACTGCGCCGCATTGCCGGATTCCCTGCTGGAAAGTGAACTTTTCGGTCATAAAGCCGGCGCCTTCACCGATGCCAGAAAAGAAAAACCCGGGCGCTTCCAACTGGCCGACGGCGGAACAATTTTCCTCGACGAGATAGGCGATATCTCCCCGGCATTACAAGTCCGGCTGCTGCGGGTTCTTCAGGAAAGAGTCATTGAGCCTCTCGGCGGCGTCGAACCCGTTCCGGTCGATGTCAGGGTCATTGCCGCCACCAACAGAAATCTGCGAAAGCTGGTCAAGGCCGGCAAGTTCCGGGAAGATCTGTTATACCGAATCCGGGTAATCCACCTTGAACTGCCCAAACTCAAAGAGCGCCGTGAGGATATTCCACTGCTGATTGAACATCTCATCGCAAAATTCAACCGGCTCCAGGGAAAAAATATCGAACTGGTATCCCCTGCCGCGATGCAGCAGCTGATCAACCATGACTATCCCGGCAATATCCGCGAAATGGAAAATATCATCGAACAGGCATTTGTCCTGTGCCGGGGCAATATAATCGAGGTGCGCCATCTGCCGCCAGAACTGCGCTCGGATTTCGACCGGGAAACTGAATCCTTTCCCCCAATGTCGCTTCAGGCAATGGAAAAGCGTTTAATAACCGAAACCCTCGAAAGGTTCGCCGGAAACCGGAGACAAACCGCCACGGAACTGGGTATCGATCCCAGCACCCTGTATCGCAAGATGAAGTCCTTAGCAATCGACTTTCCTGAAACTGACGGGCGTCACCGTCGACCGTAATGCCCATAACCAGTATTGCATTTTGCAATACTACTGCAACTAAAATTACAAATCAAGACAATGACCGCGGCCCCAAATATAGCAATAATACATTAACAGCCAACAACTTACTCTACGAACAACATCATACATCATCAGGCAATGGCATATAATTTGCTTATTAAAAATCATAAATAAACCATCAACATCATCAACAACATGAAGGTGAAAATATGAAAATAGCGATTACCGCTCAAGACAAGGAGCCAGATGCTCAAGTGGATTCGCGTTTCGGCCGCGCCAAATTTTTCATTGTGGTCGATACCGACAGCGGCGAAACGACGGTTCATGACAATGTTCAGAATCTCAACGCGGCACAGGGCGCGGGAATCCAGGCCGGCAGAAATGTCGCGGATCTTGGAGTCGAAGGCGTTGTCACCGGACACGTCGGACCGAAAGCGTTCAAGGTTCTGGAAGCCGCCGGCATCAAAATCTACAACGGCGCGACCGGAACCGTCAAAGACACGATACAACAGTTCAAAAACGGACAACTGCAATGTATCGACAACCCGGACGTCGAAGGGCATTGGGTTTAAGTTTATGCGGACAACACTTGATTGTATTCCCTGTCTGATCAGACAGACCCTGGAAGCGTCCCGGTTCGCCACCACCGATACGGCGGTTCATAGTGAAATGATGAAAACAATCCTGGCCGAAGCCTCGCAAATGGATATGGATCAGTCCCCTCCGGCTTTCGCCCAGCAGATCCATCGTCATTTGCGAACCGCCACCGGCACCCCGGACCCGTATCTTGAGATCAAAAGACAATTCAACCGGATTGCCGACGGACTTCTCCCGGATATCAGGAAAATTATCGACGACGCGGATGATCGTTTCGAAGCCGCGCTCAAAGCCGCGATCGCCGGAAACGTCATCGATTTCGGAATCGGCGGCGACATTACCGAAGAAGACGTCCACGACGCCGTCGCAAAAATCGTCGATGCTCCGTTTGTCGGCAATATCGGGGAATTAAAGCAGGAAGTCGAAGAAGCGCAAAACATTCTTTATCTGGCCGATAACGCCGGAGAAATCGTCTTTGACCGTCTATTAATTGAGCAGTTGCCGAAACACCGGGTAACCCTGGCAGTCCGTGGACTTCCTATCTTAAATGACGCTACGATCGATGACGCCGAGTTCGCCGGCTTGGATCAGTTGGTTAAGATCATCGGCAACGGGTCAGACGCACCGGGGACGATCCTGCCGGATTGTTCGGACGAGTTTCTTGAAATATTCCGTAATGCCGATTTAATCATCGCGAAAGGACAAGGCAATTTCGAAACTTTGAGTCATTGCCCCGAAAACATTTTCTTTATGCTCAAGGTAAAGTGTCAGGTCATTGCATCCCATACCGGTTTCCCTCTCGGAACCCATCTGTTATTAAAGAATCCCAATATCAATAAAACCAAGGAAAAATAAAATGTCGACAGAATCATCTCCCAACTCGAATCAGCCTAACGCGTTGGAAAAAATTAATCAGAAAATCCTGGTTCTTTCAGGAAAAGGCGGCGTCGGAAAGAGTACCGTAGCCGCCAGTCTGGCCGTTTCACTGGCCAAGCAAGGGAAAAAGACCGGGCTGCTGGACGTTGACCTGCATGGACCAAGCATCACCGGAATGTTCGGCCTGTACGGTTGGCCGGTCGAGTCCGACGATAAAGGCCTGCCATTGCCGATTGAAGCCA
This sequence comes from Victivallales bacterium, assembly GCA_963678305.2. Classification (GTDB taxonomy): domain Bacteria; phylum Verrucomicrobiota; class Lentisphaeria; order Victivallales; family Victivallaceae. Next base: position 128,096 of record CAXXVV010000005.1, on the reverse strand, counting down.
CAGCTAACCTGAAAATCGTCTCGATCGGCATGATGCTCAACAGCGCCAAAGACGCTGTCATCTGGCGCGGTCCGATGAAATATAACGTAATCAAACAGTTTCTGCAGGAGGTCGACTGGGGCGACTTGGACTGCCTGGTCATCGACTCACCTCCCGGGACCGGAGACGAACCGCTGGCAGTAGCACAGTTGGCCGGGAAAAATTCCTCCGCTGTCGTTGTCACTACTCCACAACAAGTAGCGCTTTCAGATGTCGGCAGAAGTATAAGTTTCTGCCAACAGCTTGACCTTCCGGTCATCGGGATTGTCGAAAACATGAGCGGCTTTACCTGTCCTCATTGCGGCGAAAACGTTAATCTGTTCAGTTCCGGCGGCGGGGAAAAACTGGCAGCGGAAACCGGCGTTACCTTCCTCGGCGGCATTCCATTCGACCCGGAAATCGTCAACTGCGGCGACCGGGGTGAATTCATTAATGATTTTGAACATATCAGCTTTACGCCGATAGCCGATAAAGTAATTTCATATATTTGCGGAGATAAACCTGAAACAACAAATTGTGAGGTAAAAAAAATGATCATCGCCGTTCCTACCGCTGAACAGAAACTATGTATGCACTTCGGCCACTGCGAACAATTCGCCTTAGTTGAAGTAGACGAAACCAAAAAAGAAATAATCAAAACGGAATATCTGGTGCCGCCTCCGCACGAACCCGGCGTTTTACCGCAATGGCTGCACGAAAAGGGCGCCAACGTTATTATCGCCGGCGGCATGGGGCAACGTGCCCAGGGATTGTTCCAGCAAAACGGCATTGAAGTTGTTGTTGGAGCCATGGGCGGTACTCCGGAAGAATTATGCCTGGCGCTTCTGAATCGAACACTTGAAACCGGCAGCAATGTCTGCGACCATTGAACAACTGAAGACGAATCAGTTTTACCACCATTCTTCCTGCTTTATATGCGGCAAAAATGGCTTAGACCTGAATTTTAAAATCAAAAAAGACGGAGGAGTGGCGGCATATGTCGCCAACCTCCAAAACTTGCAGGGCTACAACGACATTCTTCACGGGGGGATTGTCACATCTTTATTGGATGCAGCAATGGTTAACTGTCTTTTTGCGCACAATATCACAGCCTATACCGCGGAAATTCAGGTTCGGTTCAAACTTCCAGTTGTTGTTGATCTGCCTGTAGTCATCTATGGAGACATTGTTAAAAAAGCAAAAAATCTGTACCAGATGACATCTGAACTACATCAGAGCAGCGTCATCATGGCCCGGGCAAGAGCCAAATTCATCCGTAAACGGTAGTGAATTGCACTTCTGTCGTTCCTCCTCTTGCAGGTTTACAATGTTTTATTTCTGCAATTTTTCCGAGATGACGTTGACTTTGAACTGGTTTACACGCCTGGCCCGTTTGGGATTCAGACTGAAAGCATAAATGGACGCCCGGTAGAGCGTCCGATGTCTGAAAGCAATCAAATCGATGTGGCATCTTTGCCGTTCATGACCAAAAAAGTGGAACGTAATTTTCCGTTTTTCCCGTGGCAAACCAAAGAATGCGTCTCGTTTGAAAATTCCTGGCTGATCGGCTCCCGCGGTCTCCCCGGCGAATACTACGAAAACCGGGCCGAAAGCTTGAAGGACGATATTTAAAGTACCGCCATTCCGCTTGTGGAATGGCGGTGGGGTAATTTCAATCCACCTGGTCGTATACCCGGACGTAGTCGACAATGAAATAGTCGGGTAATACGGCATTTTTCAATTCCTCCGCCGGTTGGTCTCCCCTGCGGTAGCCCATGCATTCAGTTGAAACCAGAATAAATTGTTCGCGATGCGATACCGCCTCGCTGGTCCGCCAGGATTCTTTGCCGTCAATATAATAGATATAGCCGTCCTTACTCCAGTCCAAACCGAAAGTGTGAAAGCCGTCAGGGGTGTCTTCCAGCTTACGCTCACCTGATCCGGCACTTTTATGATCAGCGCCGTAGCCGTCCCAGTGATTGTTATGCGAAATGATGCCGTCGCGGGTGAAGTTCTCCATAATATCCACTTCCACTCCGGCCTCCGCCGGATTGAGACTGCTGCCGATCACCGGCGACTGCAACCAGAACGCGGCCCACCAGCCGGGTTGGGCCGGCAGTTTGCAGCGGATCTCGTAATAACCGTATTTATGCATGAATTTCGGTTCCTGGATTTTCGCGACCGGCCAGACCATCTTGGGCTTTTCCGCCTGGCTGTCAAAACAGAAACCACTGCCGGGACGGTCCAGATAGTTCGACCCGGTTTGCAGATGCGGTGAATAAAAGTGCCCGTCCTTTTCGTACAGCGTCAGCAATAAATTACTGTTGCCGTCTAATACAGCGCCGTCCGGCGCGAAAGTGTTGTGGCGCTGCTGCAGCAGATGCAGCCTGAAATCCCACTTCGAAAGATCCAGGATGTCGCCGTCGAATTCGTCGTGCCAGACCAGTTGCCATTTTTTTCCGGCCGGCAGCATGCTTTTCACGTGTTTTGATTCATCGATCGCCATTTTCATTACTCCTTGACAAGTTAAGTTTGAGGAATTATCTTTTTATAATATATTTTCCATATTTCAGTTTAAAAGAGATGTATGTGCCAAATAAATATGAATATTATGCCAAAAGTTTTTAACTTATGAGTCATGAGAAATGTAAGTATTAACCACGAAACCCACGAAAAGTCACGAAAAAGTTTTTTTATTTTTCAGTTTGCACTGAAAACTTAAACACATCTCCGCGTTTTCCGTGTTCTCTGTGGTGCAGTCCATATTTCGCAATAGTCTGTTTAACTTATTTAGAGAATGAGAATGAAGCCCGTAAACAACGAACGACAGTGGAATGAAATAAGGCTCGAAAACATCAAACGTCGTTTCGGGCAGCAGTTTCCTTTGCAATCAATCGGCTACCTGCAAAACTTTATTACCGGAAGCAACGTTTACGGCATAAAACTCGAGTTTACTTTACGATTGTCGTCCACCGCCGAAACCAGTGTGGACATTATCGACGGCGTAACCTACACTTGCCGTTACCCGAACGCGGTCGTCAAACTGCCCGGCATCAGTCATTGTTACGAGGTATCCGAACCCCGTGACGCATTGTATTTCACCTATGATACGGCGTTGACAACCTCTATGAAGCAAGCCGGACTTTTTCCCCTGCCGCCGGTCTGGGAAGTTAAAATCACGCCGGAGATATCCGAGATCATCCGGGAGTTACGCGATCTGATGCGGCATTCGCAGGAATTCGGCATGGCCGACCGGATGGACCTGCTGGCCCTTAAACTGTGGCAGGAACTGCTTTTTATGCGCGAAGCCGGCATGAAACGCGATGACTTTATCGAAGCCAGACTCCACCGGGTCGCGTCATATATCCAGGTCAATTTGAACCGGGAAATCGACTTTGACAAACTGATTGCCGAAAATGGTTTTTCCCGGCGTTCTTTCTTTCGCCACTGGAAAACTTACTTTGACGTCTCCCCTCTGCAATATCTGCGCGATTTAAAGATGCGGGAAGCCAAACGCCTGCTCCAAGTGACCGAGATGCGGATCGGCGACATCGCCTCCTCGCTGGGCTTTGAAGATCTCGCTTATTTCTGCGCAGTATTCAAAAAGTTTCACGCAATGACTCCCCTGCAATGCCGCAAAAACGCAATAAACAAACAGACAAAAAACTCAACCCGTAATTGAGTTCCTTCAGCTTGCTGGTTGACAATTTTCCTTATTAATGAAGCATCAGGTAATCAATTTTGATGCGAATATCAAAAATAAGGAAAGTAAAATGGAAAAAAATAATAGTAAAGAGTCTGTTTCATGGGTAATGTATGTTGCAGACAAAGGTAAGGATAGTTGCCCGGCTTGCTTGGCCAATCATGGAAAAAAATTCAGCACAAAAGACCCCAACCTCCCTATGCTTCCAGTACATCCCAATTGTCGTTGTAAATATATTCAGGTATCTTCTCCGCAAAATGCATATAACAAAGTACAAGAGCAACTTCAGAAAAAAACAGACGAAATAGTTTTATCCGAACATGGTAAAAAAAGAAACGTAACTGAAGAAGCCCAAGAGATCAATATAGCAGAAAAACTGTATCAGAACAATAAAATATCAAATGGAACAGCAGAAAAAATCGCCAAACAAATATCCGAGGCAAAGACAAAAGACCCTCAACTTAAAGAACAAAATTTATTTTTAATATTTGATGGTAAACACCTGACAACCAGCGATGGCGAATTACTTATTAATGCAGTGTCTGGCAAGCCTGTGAAAAAAACAAAAGAAGGGAAAATTCAATTTGATTACTCTCAAAAGCGACAGGCTCAAAAGGACGTCGGGGGAATTCCGGAAGGAAAGTATTATATAAAGCTTGAAGAACAACGCTCTATGAAAACTAGTCCTTGGTCTCATGGTATAAAGAGTAGTGCTTGGGGAGACTATAGCTGGTCACTGCACAAGGTTGAGGGAACTGATACAAAAGGACGAAGTGGGTTTTTTATTCACGGAGGGAATTATCCAGGTTCAGCCGGATGTATTGATGTAACATCTAATGACGTAAAACTGAAGAAGTATTTGCAAAAAAAGAAAAAGGGAGTAGTGTATATTCAGGTAAAATATGATAAAAACATTGTTGAAGTGGAAGATAAAAAGGATTAAATGGATACTCCCGCAAAAGAAAATAAATCCTTCTTGCAAGAAGAGGTCTCCAAATGCGGGATATTTTATTTATTAAGCGTGTTATGGATCTCTTTAGTTACCATTTATGCGAACCTCACAAACCAAATGGGCTTATTCTACTGGGTGGTTATCGGATTATGCGCCCTTTTCCTCTGCGCAGTATTAACGGATAAAAATAAGAAGATTGAAATATGGCTGCTATACTTTTCGGTCATTTTTATTTGCGGTGGCTTCACCGTGGCAATTTTCATTGAAACAAAATTAATGGCCGATTGGGTCGCCCTCGCTAGAACACATCTGAATATTTAATATAACAAAGGTGAATATCCCAATGAAGCCTTGTTAAATGCCGTTCGTGACGGTATGCTGGCAAAATGTTCAGATAGTGAAAGCCTTATTTCTGTTCTCATTCAGGAACACGCACTGCTGATGTATCAGGAAGATTACGAGCATGATTTGGGGGTTGATGTTTGATTTTTGATTGCAGCAGTGGTATTATTCAATACTGGAGGATATATGGATATTGAACGCTTAAAAAACGGCATTAAGTTTTTCCGGGACAGGATTAGAAAAAGAATCTTATCAAAGAAATTCATTTTAACTTTTTTTGTATCCTTTATTTTACTATTATCCCTATATATTGGTTCATATCGATATTTCAGAAATAAATCCATTAATATCAGTATGAAAATTGAAAAGGCAAGACCAAAACGCATTCAGATTCCTTCTGGTTATTATATTGATATCGTATTTGGTGTAGGGTTGAGTAACGGGCATGAACCGCCTCAAGGATGTTCAGTTTGTCCTTGGGTCAAAAGACAAGGAAAAGGGGAGCTATGTGCATGGATGTATTACCTCTATTACCCATTAATCAAACTTGAGATAAAAACTTGGCAAATTAAAAAATTCGGTTGGTAATATGAAAAACCTGAGGAAACCATGCAAGACAAACGAATAAAGCAAATTACCACGGAAATGTTTATCGCATGGGGCATGATATGTGCTACTTGTTTATTATTAGATTTATACTGGTGGCATTTGGGGATAGTAGCAACTATCACATGTGTAAATCCTCAAATATCATGTATTGGCAGTATAACTTTTTTCTGCGTTAAAATATCAAATCTTCCAGCCGAATTATTATCATATTGCATCTGCAAGTTTCTTATGTTGGCAAAACTGTCCTCTCCTATTCCTGCGATAATCGGGTATACTATATCTTACATAATACAGATATCCATTTACTGGTATCTGGGAAATCTTACAGGCAGGTTTATTGTCTGGATAAAGCAGTCCTTTAAATCAAATAAAATATCCACAAAAGAGGATGCCTCATGCAAGACAAACGAATAAAGCAAATCACCACGGAGATGTTTATCGCATGGGGCATGATTTGCGTGGGATTTTTGATTTATAATGGATGGATTATCACTAGCGCGGACTACTATGACCCTTCATATAGATTATTTAAAATTGCTCATTTCATAATTACCTGGAGTTGCGTTCCTGCTTTAATTTTCTGCTTTGGAATTTTATGGTTTCCCTTCAGGGCCTTAAACACATATCCACCTGGTTTCGTTTTCCATATACTTTTAATTATGACTCAATTTGCCATTTACTGGTATCTGGGAAATCTCACCGGCAAGATTATTGTCTGGTGTAGACGCAATATGAAGTCAAAACATAAGATGAATAACAAATAAAAATACGTTCATACACTCAAGGTTTATATTTTATCGGGTGAGTCGTTGAGAAATTTATCGAATCATTTTCGAACTTATACCATGGTTTGGAATCATAAAGAATAATCCCAATGTTGTTATTAGCATCAAATATGAATTTCTTTTTTAATTTTGCATATGAACTCAATATTTCAATTACATTTTCCCTTGAGGTCAAATGCAATGGGAAATGATAATAAGAGTGGCGCCACCATACTACATCTTCTCCAAGCTTTTGATTCACTATCAACTCTCCATTGATGGAGACTTTTAAAGTGATGTTGCTTATCGGTATATCCTTGTTGGAGATAAATAAATGAAAATTCGGTTTCGGAGCCAATGGGTCAACAATACGCAATCCTTCTGCATCTAAATTGTAAATTAACTTTACAACTTGCTTTGCAACCATCTGGCCTTTTAAACTTCGGTTAACTCTAAACGCCCAGAATTCCCCGACCTTGGGATATTTAGCATTAAAGTTCTTGCTTGAACACCATAACCGCAAATCTTTTGAAAACATGGAATAAGGCATCAGCCGTTCAGCCTCTTCAAGATAAATATCTGATATTGTATTTTTTGAAGAATCTTTTTCAACCCTTGCCACTTTCCCCATCCATATCGACGGAACATTTATTTTAAGACCTTTGGGTTCATTAGCCTGACACCATTCAATGCTGCCCGCATACCATGCGGTTTCCTTTAATATTCTAGCACGTTTACTCTGACATCCAGCGAAAATCAACATAAAGGAACATGCCGTTAATAAAGTCAGCAATAATGGTTTTCGATTTTTTTTCAACTTCAGCGTTTTCACTTATCTTCTCCCACTAATTATCTGAATATACATATACGTGCCAATGGAACAGAATACAAATTTATTGACTCCAATTGACTCCGTTTTCGTTGTGTAAAGGAAGGGGAATATCCAACATCCAACACGGACGGAGCGAAGCGGAGAGGCCAGCGGAACGCTGGAACAAAGTGGCAATACCCAAGTTGGAAGGATTTTTATAAAACTCTCCGTGATTTTCTGTGTCCTCCGTGGTGCAATTCATAATTCGCAAGAGGTTATGTATCAGGAATTGTCACTCGCCGGTTTGATTATTGATGACAGCAGTGGTATTGTTTAGTCGATGCTGAAAAATGCCTTTTTTCACGACAGCCCCCCCTTCTCTGTGGCGCCTAAAATATTGTTCTTGTCATTCATGCTGATATAAAAATCAAAGGGAAGCGAGCTATTTGACGGTGCAATTATTGACGACCGTAAACAAAGGTATCAACGCAGGTTGGTTCGTACAAATATGGCGAGTATTCGGTCCGGTATTTGCCGGTGAAATCATGATTGCCGTTTTTATACAAAGCTTCATGTTCCGCTTTCAACAACGGTTTACGCAGAAAATCTTTTTCCGGAAAATGTTCATAAAACTCCTTGCGGCCGCCGGCTGACAGACGCACGGTCTTCCAGAGATCATTGAACGGGCGCCGCCGGGCCGAATGCAGCGGCATGATCCTGCCGACATGCGGATATTTACGTTCCAGCAAACGCAGGAACACAACCATAGCCAAACGGACTTGACCTTCTGACGGACCACTGAAAATCAATTCGTGTTTATCGCGATTAATCCTGACTTTTGAAGCGGTATGGCTTTTTCCGGAAAGGAACCGGACCTTCCAGCCGGAGTAACCGGCGGGAATTTTACCGGTCGTCGTTTCCAGCCCGATGTCGCCATAAACGCCGTTTTCCTCATCGTATTGTTCAAAAAAGTCCTTGAGCATCATCGCAGTACCATTTTCAAAGCCTAACATGCAATTCCAGGTTCCGGGCCGTTTTTTGTTAACATACATTTTTCCCCGGTCAGCGATGAGGCGGAAATTAACCTTGCTATTTTTAAGCAGGTCCAGGTCACGAAAATCTTTTTCAGAAAAATCCAGGATACGGTTTTGATATTTTAGCTCAAGCTGATTTTTCCCGACAGCCAGCTCAATATCATGATTTTTCGCCTCAATTTTTCGACCATTGAGGCTGCATGAGCTTATTTCATAAATCGGCGCGAAAGTGTTGAGTTGCAATTTAACCGGGGAAGAAAGCTGAAGTTTAAGTTGGAGTTGCATGGTCAGGCCGTCTCCTGAAAAATCTGTTGCCACACTCCCCGAGGTTTTCCCGCACAGAATTCCAACGCATTTGAATGCCCGCAAGTCGCGCCGTTTAACTTTTACCGCCGGAATAATTGTCGTCTCGGGAGAAACAGTCATTTTTGAGTTTCCGCCGAAGTATTCGGCGAACAACGGAACGCCGGAATAATAAGTATTGAAAATCTCGATATCCGATGATTGAGCCTGAGGGCTCTGATTGGCGGCGACAAGTAAACTTTCCGCCCCGCGTCCGCCCCTGACCAGCCAGAGCGGGGGGGCGACTTTTGCGCCGGGGTGGGTTTGACGCCCGCTGATAATGCTTTCGGCCAAAATCGGATAACGTTCAACCATCTCAAGTCGGCCGCACAGATAGACCGGTTCCAGATGAGAACCGTTTTTCAACTGCTGTAAAAACAAATGCGAATCGCGATAACGGAAATAGTCACGCAAGCTTGCCGGGGTGAACTCCTGCGGCTTGAAGATCAGCGGGAGAAAATCCCAGAAATACATCTGGAACATAAGCAGCGGCTTTTCACCCAGCATATACCTGCTGGCGGCGAATTGCGGAGCCATCGCATTATGGTACTGGTAATATCCGAATCCTTCGTAGGGAACCGCGGCGGAATAAACACACAGGCTGTGCAAGGCCTGCCCCCCGGCCGACCAGATCACTCGCGGCCCCTTAGAATTGTGACCGAAAGTGTGTTCGCGGTACCGATCCATTCTGCCGGCATCGCCATGGACATAGGTTCCACGGTCACGGGAATATGCGCGCCCCGGAGTTTTTTGCGCGATTTCATCATTGAACCGCATGGCTATATATTGTCCCTTGGTATTGATGACAGTCGTACTGAAAGGGAGCAACAGATCGAAATAATCCGCCACGTCCCGCTTAATGAATTTGCCCAGCGGGGTATTTTTTTCATTCACGAAATATTTGCCGTCCTTGTTGATCGGCGGAGCATAACTCTGAACCAGAACCAGCGGGTCTCCTTCGGGCGTATGCCCCGGCCACAGAGCTTTTACCATATAATCGTTCAGAACTCCGGCCGGCAGCCACGACGCGCCAACCGGATAATATTGGTCATACGTGTTTCGGGAAAGCGTTCTGATCGTTTCGTGCATGTTGTCAAGTGAGCCGCCCCATAGCTGCTCCCGTTTACGGGTAAAGCGATAAGTAGGGTCTTTAAAATAGGCCGGATTGTTCCAGAACTCCCGGTGTCCGGCCAGATCGGTCCCATGAGACGGGCCCTGCCTGAATACGGTCCCGACGTAAGTCTGCCGCCAGAGTTCCGGCAACTCCTGATATCTCGAGACCGGAGCGATATTCATATACGAGAAAACCGGCAATTCAGGACGGCGGCGATACAGTTCCGGGAACATATCGTGAAATTTAGCGATCGCGTCGATTACTCCGAACCGGTATTTCGCGGTGGTGACAAGATAAAACTTTACCGTGTACGACTCTTTTGGCGCCAGAGCCATTTTCAAGCCTTGACGCATTACAGCCGGAGTAGCTCCTGACGACGGAATGAGTTCGTTTACCGGGGCATTGTACTGTTCTCGCGGGTCCATCGCGATCCCGACCGGATTGCGATTTCCGAAAGCCGCGCAGAACGGCATAGTATAGAAGAATGATTCTCCTCGATATGATTTGGGAAACTGTTTTTTGATATCACTTCCGTCAAAATATTCAAGAACTTTGCCAAAAGGCAGCGGGATACTCAATTTCGGCTCAATCCAGCGCTCCCGGTCACTGTTGTTGGTGAAAGTGATTGTCCAGCGTAAGGCATCTTTCGCGGGTTCAAGAATATTTCCTGCCTCAATCCCATCTTCGAAAATCTGCTGAAAACTCAGAATATTCTGTTTCTGCCGCCAGTTTATGACGCGCAACGGTTTAAGCAGTTTATTGGCGACGCCTTCATGGATAATCAGGCCGTTCATTCCGCCGCCGGCTCCGACTTGCCTGCAGCGCAGCCGAATAAGCGAGCCGTTTTTCTGATTAAATCTCAAATCCAGTCCGGCTGCCTTGAAATCAGTTCCACCGGCTGCCGCGGATGTTTTAATGACTGCGGGACGATATGGAGAATATGTCCGGGCAGGATGACGCTGCACTCCGGAAACGCCATCCCAGGCATACTGCGGACGGACACCGTTTTTCCAATTCGGCTCGAAAGAACCCTGATAGCGTACAGTATCGGAGATGCGCAATTCGTCGAGGATGACGCCGGACATATTGATCGGATAGATCACTTGCGAAGCCAGGGCGAAGCCTTTGGCACCGGTCATGTCCAGCGACATAAATATTTTACCGTCCAGAAAAGCGGTAAACTCGCCCGGACTCCAGCAAAGCGCCAGATGATGCCAAAGCCCCGGCTTCAATGGATGCTTAAACCGGAGCGCGCCTTTATGGTATCTGCCGTTAAGAAAAGGCAGCAGATACGATATGGCACGGCTGTTCAGGTTGACCAGTAAAGCCGAATGACGCTTATCGCCGGGATTCTGGACCATATAAGAAAAAACCGCCTGAAGAATATACGTACTGTACCGGGGATTGGGACGAACTTTACCGACCGGCAGTTTAAACCAGAACTCAAAAGTTCCCTGATAGTAATTGATATTGTCGAAACGCGGCAGGCAGAAACCGTCGAACCGTGCATTGTGGCTGGTTCCCTTGTTAACAAAATCCCTTTCGAACTGAAGGCCGGAAATATCCAATCCTTTACCATAGTAGCCGTCAACCTGTCTCGCCCCCATGCCGCCGAAGTGAGGGTTGCCGTTCGCAAAATCGGCGACATACGGGTTCTTGCCGTCAAAAGAATTCAACAGCAAAGTCGCGTCGTCAAGTTTGAACTGGCCGGCTCCGAGACTGAGACCGCAAACCAGCAGCGTTAAGGACAATATTTTCATAGGAAACATTCTTTCATTGTTTCACATCAACGCTTCGGCTGGGGAGATGCGAATTTAAACTCATGACCGGATGGCTTTTCCGGTCCTTTATAACCGTATACATAGCTATCCGTGAAAGTCGGCTCATAGATGTAGGGTGAAAATTTCATGGTATATTTCCCCTCGAAATCACGATTGTCGTTGTCATACAGCTTTTCATGCTCCTTGCGCAGGACAGGCTTGCTGAGAAAATTCACATCACCCAGCGCCTGCATAAACTCCTTCCGGCGCCAGGCGGCCAACCGTACGGTTTTCCAGATATCCTTGACTTTTTTACCGCGAGCGAAATGCAGCCATATCTGCCTGCCGACGTGCGGATACTTGCGATCCAACTGACGCAAAAAGACCGTCATCGCCTGCCGTATCTGTCCTGGACTTCCACCGGAAAATACGATCTCCCGGCTGCCGGGATTGATGTCTACCTTGCCTTCCTGATATTTCGGGTCAACCTTGAACAAAAGAGTCCAGCCGGTATAACCGGCTGGTTTCTTATCAACAAATTCCGGCAGTTGAATATCGCCATAAATTCCGTTTTCCTCATCGTACTGCTCCCAGAAGTCACGGAACATCCAGGCGGTTCCGGCCGCGAAACCAAGTTCATAGCGCGTACCACTGAACTTATTTTTATAAGTATAACCTTTGTCCGTCACCATGCAGGCGTTGACTTTGTTATCCTTGTAAAGGTCCAGTGCGGCAAACTCTCTGTCCGTAAAGTCAAAGACCCGGTTATGCAGGGTTACCGCAACCCGGCGGCTGCCCGGTTTCAACTCAATAACACCGGCGCGGCTTGGCTGTACGACTTTCCCGTCAATTTTACACGAGGTAATTTTATACAGCGGAGCAAATGAATTCAATTGCAGAGATGCTTTCTCATTTATGGAAATTTGATAATTCACATAAAGATTTATGCCATCCCCCTGGAAGTCCACATCCACTTTACCTTTTGACGGTCCGTTCATGATGCCGAGACACCTCAACCCCGTCATGTCGCGCGGAGCAACCTCGACTTCCGGGATCGTCACCTGTCCGGGAGTCAGTGCCAGAGTTGTTTTGCCGCCCAGAAAGTTACCGAAAAGCGGAGTTCCGCCGAAATAGACATCAAAGATTTGAACATCCGTTTTATGTTGCTTTGCCGTCTGGTTGCCGATAGCCAGGAAACTCTTCAACCCTTTCCCGCCACGAATCATCCACAGCGGTTTATTGACTTTTCCGCCGGCATGGGGCTGCCGGCCGGAGATCAGGCTTTCCGCCACAATCGGATAGCGTTCAATCGCCTCAAGATTCCCCATGTAATAGATCGGATCGGTATGTGCGCCGATTTTCAGCATCTGCAGGAGAAAATGCGCATTCCGGTAACGTAAATAATCCCTGAAACCGGCCGCGGTCCACTTCATCCCCTGAAACATCCAGGGCGTGTAATCCCACGAGAATCCATGGGTGAAAACAAAAGGTTTTTCACCCTGAAGATGACGGCTAACTTCAAGGTCCGCGCCTTGACAACTCATAGCCGCGACAAAAGCGTCCCCGACACCGTTACTACCTGTAGCGGCCGACTGGGTGCAATAGGCATGAGAAATAAAGCCGCCGTCGGTCGACCACATACTGGCGCGGTGGCCGTTATTGACCTGCTGATTATGTTCTTTATATCGTTTCATCCGGCTAACGTCTCCCCGGTAAAAGGTGCCACGGTCATAAGAGAATGACCGACCGGGAGTTCTCCTGGTATAATAATCGGCAAACCGGGACGATACGTAGATACTTTTGGTATTGATGATCGTCTGGTTCCATGGCTGCATCAGTTGATAGAATTTTTTTAGATCCTGACGGATAAAATCACCGGTCGGGCCGCATTCATTGATGAAGCGGCTGTCTTTCTTGTTAATGATATATTCGGCCTGAAAAACCGTCATCGGGTCACGCGACAACTGGTATTTCGGGGAAACATCCTTGATGATGAAAAATTCGGACCAGCCGGCGGAGGTAGCGGAACCCCGGATCGGATAATAATTATCATAAGCATGCCGGTACATCAGCGGAATCGCTTCATGGAGATTTTCAAGCGTTTTCCATTTTTTCTGACTGGAACGAGCGTATTTATAACTGTTATGTTTATTGAATCGGGGATTTTTCCAGTATTTCGGGATCCCGGACTGATCGGTCTTGCTATGAACCGGACCGCCGCCATAGAGCATTCCGACATAACACTGCCGCCAGATATCCGGCAATTGCAGGACCGCATAATCCATGGCGGTATTCATGTACGCATAAATCGGCACATCCGGCCTCTGTTTATACAACTCAGGAAATCTGTCCTGATACGCCGCCAATGCGTCAATCGCGCCGAAATTATTTTTATTTTCAGTAAAAATGTAAAATGTCAGAGGGTATGATTCGCCCGGCGAAAGCGCCACTTTGATTCCCTGGCGCATGATTCCGTTCCGGGAGCTGTCCTGAGGCACGATAAGCTCATTAACCATATCATTATGGATTTGGTTTGGATCAATGCCCATCGCCAGGGATTTATTCCCATCAAAAGCAATACTCAAAGGCATTGTATAAAAGTATGATTCACCGCGCAGATTTTTCCTGAAATCGGTTTTGACAATGCTGCCGTCAAAAAATTCCCTGATCTGTCCGAACGGAAGCGGAAGACTTAATTGGGGTTCCAGCCATTTTTCTTTATCGCCGTCGTTTTTAAGAATAATTTTCCAGCAAACCGCATTTTTATCTTCTGTCAACTCGTGTTTTGCAGACACACCTCCTGCGAATTTCTGCTCAAAACCAAGCATATAATTACCGGTTTTAGATTTACCGAACCGCCATTGGCCGGCTTTTTCCTGAGCGAGCATTTTTTTCTCCAGACCTTCATTGATAACAAGTCCGTTGCCGCTTGCGGCGCTGACTTGTTTATCGCAGCCCAGCTTAACCAGACAGCCGGTTTCAGTGTCAAGATAAAATTTCAATGTTCCGAAAGTATATTCTTTTATTTTCGGGTTCGCCGGAGCTTTAATCCGGCACGGGCTGTACGGGATTTCTTCTTTGGCGTCATATCGCGGCAGATTGGGAACACCTGGAAAAGCGTCCACAGGGCGTTTCCCGTCCGGCCAGTCCGGCTCAAACGCCTTATGATACCTGACATTATCCGAGATTCTCAACTCATCCAGAACAACGCCGCCGAGATTGAGCCCGTTCTGAGCCCGGCTCCACAAAACAAAGCCTTTTTGACTGGTCATATCAACCGTGACAAACGGCCTGCCGTCAAGATAACCGACCAGTTCGCCTTTGGACCAGCAAATGGCAAGATGATGCCAGGAATCGATCGCGAATTTTCCGGAGAAATCATCTTTTCGTTTAAAACGTATGGTTCCCCGGACATAATCTCCGGAGAGAAAAGGGAAAAGGAATACTATATAATTTTGGCTTACTGAAAGATTTAACGAATTAGAACGTTTGTCTTTCGGTTTTGCCGCCTGATAACTGAAGACCGGATGCAGCAGGTTCCAACGGTAAATCGGATGTTCCGTAAATTTCTTCCGGTCCGGAATCCTGATCCAGCATTCAAAAGTTCCCTGATAGACATTTATGTTATCGTATTTGGGAAGATAAAAGCCGTCAAACCGGGCATTGTTACTGACTCCGTTTTGAACAAAATCTTTTTCAAACAAAATCCCTCTGAGATCAACAGCCCGACCGTAACGTCCTTCTTTTATGGATTTGGCCCCCATCCCGCCGAAACGTTCCAGGCCATTGGCAAAACCGTCAACCTGATACGGGTCGGCGTTATCAAAATGAGAAAGCAGCAGGGTATGGTCATCCAACTCAAAAGGTCCGGCGAAAAGATTGATGCCGAGCAGACAAATAACGGCAGAGATAATTTTCATTTTATTTCCTTACAGGTTGACGTTGGTTATGGCGCGTATATCATACCAGTCTTCGCGGGTCACGGCTTTACCGGTAACGGCGGCGGCCTCTTCGATCTGTCGACGGTTTTTTATGCCGACAATAGCGCAATTGATTACCGGATGCATCAGGCTGCAGGTGATAACCAACTGGGTAACCGTCATATCATATTTTTTAGCGAACTCCCGCAGTTGACTGACTTTATCACAGATCTGCTGGAACTTTTCGCCCTGGAACTCCGGATATTTCGCCCGCAGATCGTCAAACTCCTCATCGCCGTTGAATTTTCCAGTCAGCAATCCCTTGTTGAGAGAGCCGTAAACCATGACTCCGATATTGTGTCGCCTGCATGTTGGAAAAAGATCTTTTTCGGCGCCGCGGCGAAGCAGATTATAAGGCGGCTGCAAAACTGAAAACTCACCATATACGGTCCCCAAATCAATCTGATCGGCATTCCAGTTGCTGAACCCGTATTGCCTGATTTTGCCCTCTTTTACCAGCGAATCTAGAGTCGCGCTCAACTCCTCGATATCAGCCAGTTCCTCATACCCGTGACAGAGATACAGGTCGATATAATCGGTACCAAGCCGTTTAAGGCTTGCGTTGCAAGCGCGTCGAAGATGTTCCGGGCTCATATTCGGAATCATTTTACGGTCGGCGTCCCACTGGAAATAGGGTTTGGTCGCGATTACAATCTGGTCCCGCGGCAAACCCGCGACCGCCCTGCCCAAAACTTCTTCCGAATATCCGAACCCGTAAATATCGGCGGTATCGAAAAAATTAATATTCAAATCAAAGGCATGCCTGATTGAATCGATCATCTCCTTTTCCGGCAAATCACCCCAGGTTTCAGGCGATATCTGCCATGTCCCGTAACATATCGGAGAAACTTCCAGTCCGCTCTTACCCAAAACAACCCGTTCCGGAACCGCTTTTAATAAATCTTTCATATTGCCTCTATGTTTAATTCAGCCCTTTACCGCCCCCAGTTGAATACCTTTGACCAGGTATTTCTGCAGGAGAACAAATATTATTATCATTGGAATAACGCTCATTGTAACCGCCGCCATCAACAGATTCGTTTCCGGTCCGGCCGCCGAATCAAAATACAGCAAGCCGATCGGCAGCGTATATTTGTGCTGGCTTTTTATCATAACCAAAGGCCAGAAAAAGCTGTGGTAATTACCCATGAAAGTAAAAATGGTCAAGGTGATGATACCGGGGCGGCTGAGCGGCAGAATAATGTCCCAGTAGAGCTGCCAGTTGCTGGCTCCGTCCATTTTCGCCGCTTCGTCGAGACTGGTTGGAATAGTCATCATGAACTGACGCATCAAAAAAGTCCCGAAGGCCGTAAATGCCGCCGGCAGGACCAGCCCCGGCATCGTGTCCACCAGGTGGAGCTTAATCATCAACTGATAATTTGGCAAGGTCATAACCAAACCTGGCAACATCATTGTACACAGATAAAGAAAAAAGACTTTGTCCCGCCCCGGCCATTTCAAACGTGAGAAACTGAACGCGGCCATGCAACTGGTGAAAACCTGCAAAAACGTGGCCCAGCCGGCCAACAGAAAACTGTTCCAGTAATACCGGGCAAAAGGAATTTGCGTAAAAACCCGGAGGTAGTTTTCCGGATGCCAGCCGGCCTGCCCCGGCAGCCAGGCATCCCCGATTTCCGACAGATGCTTCAAACTGGTCAGGATCATCCAGACAAACGGCAGAATCATGGCCAAACTTATCATCATCAGCAAAACATGGTTGCCAGCACCTTTGGCAAGAGCTTTCAGGATAAATCCTTTCTTCATTTTTTTATCAGTCGTTAACATATTTATTTCCAAATTTCCAGTTAAAGATTGTGATTGACAAGATCAGCAGGAACATCAGCCATGAGGCCGCCGCCGCAAAGCTCAGTCTTCCAGTGTCAAAGCCTTCAAGATAAATAAAATAGCTCAAAGTGGTAGTCGCCCCTGCCGGTCCGCCGGCGGTCATGGTCCGGGCCATTTCAAAGCCCCCCTGCAAGCCGCCGATTACCGACATAATGATGATAAAAAACGTTGTCGCGGCCAGTTGCGGCCAGGTAATATGCCAGAACCGCTGCAGCCGGCTGGCACCGTCAACGTCGGCGGCTTCATACAATTCACGCGGGATATTCGTCAACGCGGCCAGATACAGCAACATGTTATTCGATCCGATCGCAGCCCATAATCCCATCATCATCAGTGACGGCTTGGCAAAATGATAATCGTAGATCCAGCGCGGCGGCTTCAATCCGTCGGCCGCCATTTCCGGCAAGTTGTACATCAATACCGACAAGGCAAGGATGATCAACCCGAATACCGTAACCGCGCCGCTGAGAATCAGGATGCTGCCGCTCCCCGACCAACTGCCGCAAGTGAATTCACGTTTGCGCCGCAATCGTTTTCCTATCTGCCACAACAGACAAAGAATTATGCCCGGGCAAATATACCATGCGCATTGCCGCGACCGTTCCCATGAAAAAGCGATAAAAAGCAGGACCGACAACCCGATGCAGGGAAACAGGAAAGTCGCATTACCGATCTCACCGTCATCCCAAAATCGTCCAAGTTTGGAAACGAACCAGCCGGTCAACAGGATAATCAACGCGGCTCCAATCCAGTAAAACGCGTGGATCATCTCCGCCGGAACGGCATTCACGGCTTCCGCGCAAACATTCAGCACAGGCGACAGGGCCTGATTAATCGGACCGGAGTCCGGGCTGAAAAGCTTTTTCCATATCAAATAAGTCGCAACCCCGGCGGTAAAATGCGGGGTATAGAATAAAGTCCGGTAGACCGTCGAACCGCCAAACGCGCCCGCAATCAGGATCGCGCTTCCAAGGCAAAACACCAACAGCGTGGTCAAACTGACATTGCACATTATCAAACCGATGATGACAGCACAAACAATGCAAATCAATCCGGTCCGGAACATATTTCTTATTCTGCGGTTGTTATGTTTCATGTTCCGGCTCAACAGTAGAGCCGCAAAAAGCGAACCCATCACGCAAAAAGGAATCCCCAGCATCATAAACAGCGTATTTCCCAGGAAACGCAGGAAATCATCTTCAGTGACCAGACGAATAAAATTATCCAGACCGATAAATTCGATCACTCCCGGTTTATAGATATTGTGGTATCGCAGGTTCCAGTTGGTAAACGCCATAAAGATACTGAAAAAAATGGGAAATACCACGAAGACCAAAACGCCGGTAATGTTCGGGGCAAGAAAAGCCAACCCGGTCGCCAGTTGGCGGATTTTCGGATTTATTTTATTTCGTTTGATCATTTTTGTTTTCCATGAATTTATAGAAGATGTTTTTTATGAGCGAGACCGGAACCGGTTTCCCGGCGGCTCGCAATTCATCAATCCGTTTCTGGTCGGCGCAAAGTTTGTCATAAAGGGTCCGCATCTCTTTATTTTCCCGGACACTACGGGCTATTTCCAGATTAACCCGGCGCGCGGCCTGCCGTGCGGCTGCCTCCGGCGAAACAACTCCGCTCAAGACAGACGATTCAGCGTTCCTGATGTGCTGCCATAAAACAGAAGAAAGGGCAAACGGGCTATGCGTCGGACCAACCGAGTCATTTTCAACCGCGTCAATAATTGCCTTATGACAGCCCCATTCGTTAGGATAGTCAGCCGGACGCAAAAACTCTTCGGTCCGGGCATATCGGGGATTGGGTGGAATCGCATCGGAATCTTTTACCAGTTGCAGGTTATATTCCTCACTGGCGAGAAACTTCAGGAACAATTCAGCCTCTTTCTTGTATTTACTGCCGATGTAGATTGCCGGAGCCCGGGTTACCAGGAAAGTATTCGGAATCCCGGCATTGGGCATTTCCGATACCGCAAGATTCATTTTTCCAAGCCGCCTCAGATTCATTAAACTGTAACGCCCCCCCATCAGCATGGCGGCTGTTCCTTTATAGAACATCTGCGGTCCCATGCCGCCAAAACCTGAAGCCACATTAAATGAAGCGATTTCATCGGCTGACGGAAACAGATGGTCTTCGTGGGTCCATTTGTTTATCAGCTTCAACGCCTTGATAAAACGCTCATCGTCCAGCGTACACCTGGTCAAGGTTTCATTGTAACAGGACAGTCCCATGCTCCGCATCAGCATCAGGATAAACATGGGCAGCCGGGTGGCAAAATAGACTCTCTGCTCTTGAGGCTCCCGATTCGCTGCGGCAACAAACTTTTTGCCAATTTCTTCAAACTTTTCTATGGACCAGCGGCCTGGCGGCGGCTCAATTCCATATTTTTGAAACAAATCCTTGTTTACCCAGTAAATCAGAATCTCAAGACTGGCGGGAAACATGTACTGCCGGCCGTTAATCACAATCTCTGGTTTCAACGCCTTATAGGTAGCGGCCGGAGAATACCCGCCGGCACGCGCCTGGTCCGTTATATCGGTCATCAGGCCGATGGATTGAAAATAATATGAGGTATAATAGTTGGTATCGATCAGATCGCCCCCGATGCCGCTGACGCCCTGGATAATGATTTTTGAGACGCTCCGATTGGCCGCATCGACTTTCAAGATCATTTCCGGCTGGCCATCTCCGGTAGTATAACCTTTTTGGACCAGCCATTTTTCAAAAGTCTTGACCTGGTTCTGTCTGACCCCGCTATTACCAGTCACCCAGTAAAGAACCGGAACTTTACTTTGTTGTTCCGGAAAGCTCAAATAGGTAAAGAATGAGGCAATCAGCAAACAGATGAATACAGTCAGGAAAATATATTTCATAAAGTAGAACCTTTAATTTCTGTTGAACTTATATTTTCCCGGATCAACTTTGCCTGACCCGGCATACCCGTATTTGAAGCGGTCGGAAAAAGTCGGTTCCAGAACGTAAGGAGAAAACCTCATTTCATACTTTCCGGTAAAATCAAGGTTGCCGTTGGCATAGAGTTTTTCATGCTCCGGGCCAAGCAATGGTTTCAATAGAAAATCTTTTTCAACATAATTCTGATAAAATTTCCTGGTCTCCGGCCTGATCCGATATTTCTTCAGGATATTTTTCAACGGAGCGCCTCCGCTCTGCAGAGAGCATATCCGCCCGACATGGTCATATTTTCGGTCCAGAATGCGCATAAACATAACCATCGCCAACCGGGCCCGCCCTTGAGTCTTGCCGCAAATATCAATGATCTTTTTCGATGCGTCGATATTCACCCGGCATTCCGGCTGATCCTTGCCTGTCTTAATACTGATGACCCAACCTTTGTAATTCGCGGGGGCTTTGGCGTAAAACTGACCAAGCTTCAGATTCCCGAATACGCCGTCCTCCTCATCGTATTGCCGGAAAAAGTCGTTAACCATGTTGGCGGTACCAAACTCAAAACCCAGCTGATAGTTGACCTGGGGAACAAACTTGTTTATATAATGGAACCCTTTATCGGCAACCAGACAGTAGTTCGCGGAATTATTTTTTAACAGATCAAGTTTGGCGATATCCCCGGCCGTGAAACCATATACCCGGTTGCGATAGTTTACTTTAACGCGGGTTTTTCCGACCGGCAGCTTTATTCCCCGAACCAGATCTTCAGCCATGGTTTTACCGTTTATATCAACAGAAGCAATCTGATATACAGGCTTGAAGCGGTTCAACTTCAAAACCGCCGGTTTCTTCAAATCAAATGTACAGTCGCTCCGGAAGGTTATACCGTCACCGGTAAAATGAATTTTAACAGTTCCTTCGGGTTTTCCATCAAGAATCCCCAGACATTTGAATGCCCTGAGGTCGTTGGCCTTAACCGTGACATTCCGCAGTTCAGTCTTTCCGTCTGACATTAACTGAGAGCTCTCACCGCCAAAATACATCCCGAACAACGGAGCCCCGGTAAAATATTTATCCAGCAATTTAACCGGAGTGGTGACCGTGTTCGGGGTCATGTTTCCGATCGCCAGAAATGAATTCACGCCGCGCCCACTGCGGACCATCCACAAATCTTTATCAACAAAGCCGCCGGGATGAGTCTGCCGTCCATGAACAATGCTTTCAACCAATACCGGATTGCATTCATAGGCTTTGAGCCGTCCCTGGACATGGAGGGCCGAATTATACGCGCCGATTTTCAACGCGTTCAAGAAGCGGTTTGAGCTCCGGAAGCGATAATAATCCCGCAGTTCCTCCGGTTTTATTTTCTTTGGATCGAAAAAGAACCCCATCCGGTCGCCGCTCATCATATCGTTAAAAGATATCGGTTTTTCTCCGAGCATGTTTCTGGCGGTCATAAAAACCTTTTTGCCCATGACATGCGCCATATAATATTTCATATTGTCTTCCACCCCGATATTCGCGCTGTAGGCGCATTCGATATAGGAGGTATAACCGCCGCAGGACCAGATTCCCGGCTTGAAACCGTCAATTTCAAGATTGTTGTCGATAAATTGATAACGGTCCTGTCTGCCCATATAGCCAAGGACATAATTCCCCATATCGGCGGAAAATGCCCGTCCCGGAACTTTTTGGGCTATTTTGTCATTATGCCTGATCCCGACGATGTGACCGACATTGGAAAAAATAGACGTTATGTACGGGCTGGAATATTTCCAGAAAGCTACCGTATTTTTTTTGGTTGAATCACCCAGCGGTGTCTTGTATTCGTTGATCCAGTAATTTCCGACCTTACTTACCTCGGAACGATAGTAACTGGCCATAACCAACGGATCATCGGTAGGGTTATATCCGGGCCAGAGTTCACGCATGATAAAATTCGGCATCATGTCCGGGTAATACATATATGACCTGGTACAGTAAAAACGTTCATAGGAACGACGCGGATGGATGTTCATTACTTCATGCAGATTTTCCGGCGATTTCCACAACGCCTCCAGGCGAAGCGCCTGCTTGTAGCTGGGGTCCTTGTAGAATTTCCGGTTATTCCAGAAAAGTTTGCTGCCAACTTCATCCGACTTGGTATGCCCGGGCCCCCAGGCCCATAGTGTTCCGATATACGACTGTCTGAAATGATCAGGAATGTTCAATGCGCCGATTGCGTGCTTATTCGTTCCAAGATAACTGTAGATAGAAATATCCGGACGCAGCCTGTAGAGATCCCGGTAACGATCATGAAATCCTTCGAGGGCATTCATTACGCCAAAATCGGCTGGAGCTTCAAAAAGGCGATAGGTGTATGAATATTTTTCTCCGCCCCGCAATGCCAGCCGGGTCCCGAGCCTGAGGGCCGAACCGTTATGACCGGGAATGAAAGCGGATGGAAATGAATTATAGGCGACATGCGGATCAAGACACAGGCCCAGCGAATATTGTTTATTACTCAAAGCCACAAAAGGCAGCCTTGAAATATATGAATCGTTATATGAAGGATATTTCAAGTGTTTCTTGGCATAGGTTCCGTCAAAATATTCGTCCGGCGTGAAACCGACCGGAATACTCAGTTTCTGTTCCAGCCATAATTCGCCGTCGGGATTAAGGTTCCGTAAGGTAATTCTCCATATCAAGTCTTTACCTGAACCGGAGATCGTATTTTCCACGGCAACTCCGTTGGCGAATTTCTGAGTGAACGAAACCGTACCGTTTTTCTCTTGCCATTCAGAGGCGCTCAGCGGTTTAACTGATTTCTGATCCAGCCCCTGCTGCAGCATGATTCCATTCGCACCCGCGGACGCAGTGTTATGCCGATCCGCCAAACTGAGAAGCCGACCGTTTTTTTTATCAAAAACCATTTTATAGTTTCCCGTCTGAAAACTATACTTGCTTTCGTACGCAGCCGGCTTAATCAGCTTCGGTGTTGGAACATGACCGGCTTTAAAAGGGTAAAGTTTCAGTCCGGGCACCCCGGTATAAGCATAGGCCGGTCGTTTGCCGTCAAGCCACCCCGGTTCGAACGTTTCAGGATAACGAACAATATCGGATATTCGTAATTCGTCAAGAACAATTCCATTCATAATTATCCCGAAAACCGGACTGGACGCAAAAGCAAGCCCTTTGTGTTTGGACATATCGTAACAGGAAAATAACCTGCCGTCAATATAACCGCGGATCGCGCCATGATCCCAGCACAGAGCAAAATGATGCCAGTCTGCGGGGGACAGCTTTTTCCTGTAACCTTTTGTCGCGACAAAACTCACTTTTCCGTCATCGTAATCATTCGGAATATACGGAAAAAGATAGCTCACCGCATAAGGAGTGATTTCAATCAGGAAGGACTTATATGACCGGTCTCCGGGTTTCCATACCTGGCGACTCAATAAAGACTTCACGGTCAACCGTCCATAAGCATAATGGGGTTTGATTTTCATCGGCTGCACCTTGAACCAGAATTCGAACGTACCCTGATTATAGCGGATATTATCCCGGGACGGCAACACGAATCCGTCAAAGTGACCATTCGGGCTGTCGCTTTTCCTGAAATCCTTTGCCATCTGCATTCCTCTGAGATCCACTCCCTTGCCGAAATATCCCTCAGTCAGACTAGCTCCGGCACCACTGAATTCCTCAGTTCCGTTAGCATAATCAGCCCGGTACGGGTCATCATTGAAATGAGCGAGCAATAAGGTATGTTTGTCTGGTTTGAATTCATCGGCCATGCAGAATATTGCACACAACATTGATAAAGCCGTGACGTACAGTTTGGTATTTTTGCCTTTGAACATTGAGGATTCCTTGTTTGAAATTCAGTCATGACAACGTTGTCTCTTTTTAGTATAATGCGGCAATCAGATAATGTCAACAACAAGGTTGTATTTTTTCTGAAAATATCTTAAGTCGATGAATAATCCCGGCGTTTTAAACACAAAGGGAACAGGAATAACCGGCTTGACAATACCCCGGGATAAACATATATTACGAAAAAGTATTATGTTAATACCGTAAAAAAGGAGACATTGATGGCAGGACTGAAAGATATAGCCATACAGGCAGGGGTATCAATAAAAACCGCAAGTCGGGCAATCAGAGGGGAAGGCTACGTCGCGGCGGAAAAAAAGCAACGCATACTTGAGATCGCGAGCAGCCTGGGTTACGTTCCGAACCGGGCGGCCCAAAGCTTGCGTTCCAATCGTTCGAGCGAAATTACCATGGTAATCTGGTCCTTGCGATCATTCAAATTTTCAGATAATATGTATCTGGAACAAATGTCCGGAGTGGAAAGCATTCTGGAACCTAACCGTCTTACAATGAAAGTCAGGGTTTCCCAGTCCATAGCCGAAGATGAATCGTATGCCCAGGAAGTCATCGAAGGAGTGATCCGCAACCGGCCGTTAGGAGTAATTCTCTATCCTCTGCCGATTGATACTTTAGAAAAGCTTCTAAAAAAACTCGAGGATAACGAAATCCCGACAATCGTTATTTCATCCGTGTATGATGTGCCTGATTATGACTTTGTAACGATTCGCCTGCAAAGCGGGGTCAATGCTGCGCTTGAACTGATGTACCGCAACGGACGCCGGAAAATTGCGTATATAGGGACAACCGTCGGCAGCAGATTGAATCCGTACAATGAGTTTGTTCAAAAAAATAAGCTTGAGCCTATCCACTTTAATATGGCCGGAGGGCTATCCCCTATTGAGCATTATGAACTCGGTATCGAATTCGCGGAACGCTTTCTGGCGGAAAACATGCCATACGAAGGACTGCTGGCATATAATGATTACCTGGCATTCGGCTTCATCCAGAAACTACGTCAGGAAGGAATCCGGATACCGGAGCAAATTTCCGTCGTGGGAATTGACAATAACAATGTCTGCATGCTGTGCAAACCAAATTTAACCTCGATAAGTTATCCGCATTTCAAAATTGGCGAACTGGCGGCGGAAATGTTGATGGAAAGAATTTCCGGCAAAAGAAAAGTACCCGGACGCCATGAAAATGCCAAAGCGGAATTGATCGTCCGCGGTTCTGTCTGATTTCTTTTTTAAGACATTTTTCATCTCGAGATATTGATTTTTCAGGAATAAGCAGTATACTTATGACAACGATGACATAAAATCAAAGGATTATTTCCATGGTATGCATTAAGTCCAAAATCAATATCAAAATGATAGTGCTTAGTTTCTTTTCGGTTATCAACATTGCCCACATATCCTCCGCCGCAGAAGCCGCAAAATACAATGTAGAAATAAGATGCGACCATAAAGATGCTTTGTACACATGCGGGGAAAAAGCAGTGTTCACAATAAAAGCCACGAGCTCCGGTAAACTTCTGGACGCCGGAATTGCCCAAGTGACTGTTTCCAATGACGGATATAAAAAAATTCAGGAAAAAGAGATTGACCTGGCAAAGGAAAATCCTTTAACGATATCCGGAACCATGGCAGAACCCGGCTTCCTGCAATGTTCTGTAAAACTTAAAGAAACCGGAAAAAAAGTATCCTGGCTTGCCGCCGCCGGATTTGAACCGGAAAAAATCAAAGCGGCAACAACGCTTCCTGATGACTTTATGCGGTTCTGGCACAATAGTCTCAAACTCCTGGATAAAATTCCGATCGATATAAAAATAAACAAACTGGATAAATTCTCATCTGCCACTTTCAACTGTTATAAAATTAGTTTTGCAAATATTGGAAACAGCAGAATGCACGGCTTCTTATCTGTCCCGGCAGGAAAAGGTCCATTCCCCGCGCTCGTGACAATTCCCGGAGCCGGCCCCGGATTCTATACCCCGGACACCGAATGGGTCAAACGCGGAGTAATTGTCCTGAAAATCAATATCCACAAATATGACCCTCCGATGGACCGGGCCGAACTATTCAAAAAATACCGTGAGCTGAACAAGTCGAAATCCTATTGGGGACAAGGTACTCCGGATCGCAATAAATTCTATTACCGCAGAGCTATTCTGGGACTGGACCGGGCCGTGAAATGGCTGACGACCCGTTCTGACTGGGACAAAAAACATTTGGTTGCCTTCGGCAGCAGTCAGGGCGGCGGCCTGTCCCTGATCTTAAGCGGCCTGAATAAAAAAATTACTGCAGTCGGGGTCAACGTCCCGGCACTGTGTGATCACGCCGCCTATCTTGCCGACCGGATGCCGGGGTGGCCGCGCATGGTACTGGCGGGGCGTAAAAAGCCGGATTCACTACATATGTCCGCTTATTACGATGCTGTTAATTTTGCCGGATATATAAAATGCCCGGCTCTTTTCGGCGTCGGTTTTATCGACGTTGCCTGTTCGCCAAGTTCGGTTTACGCAGCATACAACGCAGTGAAAACACCGAAAAAAATCCATAATTCCCCGTTAACCGGGCATGCCTGGAACGCGGATTACAAAAAAATACTTGACCGCTGGATATCAGGACAACTGGGCATGGAAAAACCTGTATATCCCGACAAATAAGGAAATTTTATTTATGAATCGGAAAGACCTTGATATAATTCGGAAATTGGCCGGTGATTATCGCGGAATTGCGGAGCGCCCGGTTCAAGACGAACGCCGGAAACTTTGGTCAGAACATAACAGCTTAATAACGACCCGCCCATTGGTTCTGACTAATTTCGGGATATTCAATTACTGGTGCAAAAAGCTTTTTGGTGACGACGCGCTGGAATGTTCCGATCCGGTTTTGCGTGCCGCTGAACAGTGGTTGAAGATAAATTTATTTCGCTGGGAAATTGGCGACGATCACATTTTTGAGCCGTGGCTGCCGTTATACCCAAGATGTAAAGGGCTGCCGATATGGGGAGTGGATTTTAAAGCGACCGCATCAGACACCGAAGGCGGCGCGTTCCATCTGGACCCGGTTCTCAAAACTCCTGAAGATATGAAGGTACTGCGCAAACCGGAATTGAAAATCGACGAGAAGGACCTTGCCGCCAGATACGAAATATTGCATGGCGCGGTTGGCGACTTGCTGGAAATAGAGGCTTGCCGGGGCCCCTACTTGAGTAGTTTCAGTCTGGATATATCAACAACCATTTGCCGCTTACTGGGAATGGAGAACCTGATGCTGTACATGTACGACGAACCGGGCTTTATGCATGAATTGCTGGCTTTTCTGAGGGACGGCATTTTGTCGGTTCTGAATCAAAATGACCATGACGGCGACGTCAGCCTGACCGGCTCTGTCAATCAAGCCGAACCATACAGCAACGAATTACCTCCGATCCGGCCGGGAACCCGCAACCGGAAGCTGAAAGACATCTGGTGCTTCTGCGCGGCTCAGGAATACAGTCTGGTTTCTCCGGAGTTCCACGATGAATTTTTACTGCAGTATCAACTACCGGTCATTCATAAATACGGATTGTCCGCCTACGGCTGCTGTGAGGACCTTACCGAAAAAATCGAAATGCTGAAACAGGTTAAAAATCTGCGCCGGATATCCGTGACGCCATTTGCCGACCTGGAAAAGAGCGCGGCCCGAATCGGTCGGGATTATGTTATCTCATGGCGACCCAACCCGACCGACATGGTGTGCTGCGGTTTCGAGCCGGACAGAATAAGCCGGATTATTCGTGACGGACTGGAAAAAAGTCGCGGCTGTCACATAGACATTACGTTGAAAGATATAGAAACGGTGGAAAATGAACCGTACCGTCTGAAAAAGTTTGTGGAAATCGTACGCAGGGAAATAGATCGTTTCAGTTAAAACCAGGAGTAACTATATGAAAATTCAAGACGCTGTCGATTATGTTTTTGAGATTGCGCCCAATCCGGACGGAATGACCGAAAATAAGTACTTGTTCAGGAGAGAAGATACCGAATGCCGCGGGATCGGAGTTGCATGGTGGCTTACTTCTGAAATTATCTCGGATATGCATGCGAACGGAATTAATCTCGGTTTTTGTCACGAACCGGTCTTTTTCGAAGGCTTGGAATATAAACCTTTTTTATGGGGGCCAACTCCGACCGAAGCTGAATTTGCCCCGAACTTTAAACTGAAAAAACTGCTTGAGCAAACCGGTGTTACGGTTCACCGTTTCCATTCAAACCTTGACAAAGCGGATTTCGGAATGATTCCCGCTTTGTTAAACCGGCTCGGCTGGGATAACTACCCTCGAGTTTATGCTGGAGATCTGCCATGTGTCACCTTGCCTGAACAGACTTTGAAATCTCTGGCAGAAGAGCTTAAAAACAAACTGCAGTTGCCGTATATCAAATATGACGGTGATCCTGACCGGATTGTCTCGAAAGCTGTAATCGCCTGGGGCGGCCTCTGCCAATTCTGGGGCGGCCCGATGTGCGCATCGCTGCTGGCCCCTGATGTTATTATCGGCGGGGACATCATTGATGGAGTAGTGAGAATCGGCCGTGAAATGGATTTGCCGGTTATAGACGCTTTGCATTGTGCGACCGAAATGGACGGAATGGCGGCTCTGGCGGAAAAGCTGCAGCTTAAGTTTGACGGTATTCCGGTAAAATTCTACCGCAACCGAATTCCATTTCCAAATATTGTCTGATTTTATCATAAAAAAATAAAATATCTATTGACTTTTGATGTTTCATGTATTATAATTGACAATGTGACAACGATGACACCATTGTAAAAATAGTTTTTTAATAACGCGATTTAATGAAAAAAATGGAGGATTAGACAATGCTGGATGCAATAAAACGTAAATCAGCCGCAAACAGATCTTTTACTCTCATCGAACTACTTGTTGTGATAGCGATAATCGCAATACTGGCGTCGATGCTGCTGCCTGCCTTGAATAAGGCTCGTGACCGGGCAAAAAGAATCACCTGTGCCAGTAATCTGAAACAAATCGGCCTGGCTGTCATTAATTACACCAATGATTACAGCGGAGTATATCCGCAGGAATCGACAACCGCAAACTATTTTGACAGCGGCGCGGTCTGGACCTATTTTGACTTTCTCCATCCGTATGTCATCAGCGGCAAAGAAATGGGCCCGGCCAAACGCCCGTACGGAAGAACAAACACCGCTTACTGGTGTTCATCTATTCCATATCATTCAAGCGATAATTATGTGTTCAAGACTTACATGTTCAACCGGTGGTTAAGCTGCGGCAACCCAACTCCGGGCTATACCTTTCCTTTAAAAAATTCCCAGGTAAGAAGACCCTCCGCAGTCTGCGCCCTGGTCGACGGATCCTACAAGGCTAATTGGATTGCCGCGAACTATTGTGCCTATCAGGCATATAATGATCTGACCAATTTTGAAGGAAGTCTGCATACCCCGTTCCTCGTCCATGATGCAGGATTCAACGTCGGCTACGCGGACGGCCATGTCGACTACTATAAAACTAAAACCTATTCCCCCAAGGAATTATATGCGGGATATGCATATAAAACCGCTCCGTTCCTTTGTCCAATAATTCCCACACCATGGTAATTAACGCAGAACAACTTTCAGGATCCCTCGATAGAATCTACTCATTGCAAAATGCTGCCGCTAATCCCGGCAGCAATTTTCTCGACCAGGTTTTGTATTTTCCATGCAAATCCGGGACTATTCCATTGAGGATGTGGCTGGGAACCAATGCCGTTGAACCGGAAATTGAAATCGATGAAGTTCGTTTCCAATCCGTATCCGGTAAAAGCGACGGTTGGCGCTGGGTCGATTTCGGCGAAATCAAACTGCCTTTCTTAAAAGAACGCGGGTTCGGAATCATCAGGTATTTCGGAATTTCACCGGCTCAGGCGCAGGATTCCTGGTTGGTCATTACTGTGCAGACAAACCTGAGTTTATGCGGAAAAATAAACGACGTCGAAAAACAGCTGTGGGGGCTCTGCCGGGAAGATGCCGGAACTACAACTATTACCCCATCGTCAGTCACAGTCGGTTCTCCGACTGTTTTTACCGTTACGTACCAAGCCGGAACAAAGGGTCTGCCGTCGGGCGCTTTACTGAAATTTTTTGTTCCCAAGGCCTTTGCTGAACCGCAATGGGATTATCCCGAAAACGACGGATATGTCAGGCTGAACGAGTCAGACACCCCAATCGATAGAGTTGTAATCCGTCCCTCAGTCGATTCGCATCAGAAATATGAAATTATTTACCGCTTGCCACAAGGCTTGACGCCAGTCGGCAAAACAGTCATTTCATACCGTACCGATTACACCTATATTCACGCAAGCAAATTTGCCGATGTCGATTTATTGTACTGGTTCATGAATTATCCACCTCTCAGAACTATGGTGGCAGTCAATGAAAAAAAATCTTTTGTTCCGCTTTTGAAAAACAATTCTCATCAAGTTGAATTTACCCCGGGTTCGCCTGAGAGGCTATTCCTGTTTCTACCCGGCCGACGCCGTTCCGGTGCAAAAATTGAATTAAAAGGCCTTATCACCGACCATTATCGCAATCTTCCGGACATCGTTTGTTCTCCGCGTTTTCATCTGGTAATTTCCGGACATGAAAAAATAAGATTGAATCAGCCGAAATTCAGCGGAAAATCGACTTTTTCCTTAACCCTGCCGGAACTCAAACCAGGTATTTACCGGATCAAAGCCATAGATAACGACAACGGAACAATCCTCGCGGTCAGCAATCCGTTGCAGATTATCTCCCCCGATTCCAAGCTGGAAGAAGTTTTCTGGGGAGAAATTCACGGTCATAGCGAGGCCAGTGACGGCAGCGGCGGCTTTGCGGAAATGCTGTGCCAGGCCAGAGACTGTTTCGCGCTTGATTTTGCCGCCAGCGGCGACCATGCCTGTTATTTTTCCGATAACGAATGGGAGTGGATGCAGGATGTCACCAATTCTTTTAACACAACCGGTCGTTTCTGCACCCTGATCGGTTATGAATGGGCCGGCGAGCAGGGACATCGCAATATCTACACGTCCCGTCCGCGCCTGCCGCGCTACCGGGGAATGCAGCCGTCAACCAACAGACTGGAAACAGTTTACACTAAATTCACCGGGGACTATGAAGTCGTCGCGGGACCGCACACCCATCATACCGGAGACTTCTGGAAATATCATCAGCCGGAAGTGGAGCGTTTTTTTGAAATCTATTCCATGTGGGGCGAGTTTGACCATTTGGCGGAAAAATTATTATCCGAAGGAGCGGTTATCGGCTTCACCGGCGGCGGAGATTGCCATGAGGGGCGGGTCGGACTTTCGGTAGAGGACCCGGAACGTCATAAAAAAGTTCCCCATTCCTTCGTTGATTCAATGCGGCACAAATGCGGCCTGACCGCGGCAGTTATGGCTGAATTGAGTCGTCCAGCTTTGATTAAAGCCTTGCGGGAGCATTCGACGTATGCCACCAGCGGAGCCAGAATTTTGCTGGATTTCGCCATTTCCGGATTCCCGATGGGAACGGTTGCCAAAGCGGAAAAGATCGGAGTCTCTTTTGAGGTTCACGCCTGCGCAGAAATCGCTGATGTTAAATTAATCAAAGACGGTGAACCTATTAAGGTTTTTGATGGGCAGGGTCTTGATATGGCTGACTCCTGGAACGATATAATTAATGATTGCGATCGCCACTGGTATTACCTTAAAGTAACCCAGGTTGACGGAGATAAAGCCTGGTCAAGCCCGATATGGATCAACGCGGCATCAATGGAGTAAGTATATAATTGACATATTTGGATTATAAATCTTCCATTTTTGTTCAATTTTTATGTTTTTGGTGTTGACAAAACAGCATTTATCACGTATAGTGACAACGTTGTCTTATTTTTTTGTTAATGACAACAATTTACTAAAAAAATTCAGGAGTCAAAGGTAAAATGCATATGAAATTAAAAACCGGGATAAGCATAGACGATAAGCCTAAGCACGTCAGTAAATACTGCCTTGCGGGAGCCGGCGTCCGCGGTTTATGCTACCTGAAAGCGTTGACTGACAAATTTACCCATTGTGCTGATACGGTTGCGATATTTGATCATAACCGCAAAAGGGCCGAAGCCTTCAACAGCTATCTCTGCAAGGATGTGAAAATTTACAGTGATTTAGATTTGATGGTACAGGAGACAAAACCTGACATAATGATCATCTGTACTCCCGACTGCACCCATGACGAATTTATAGAAGCGGCGTTTAAAAACGGAATGGATGTCATTGTTGAAAAACCTTTGACCATTAATGAAGAAAAAGTACGGCGCATTGAACAGCTTAAGAAAAAATATAACAAAAAACTCACGGTAACATTCAACTTGCGCTATGCCTTATATATGGAGCGGCTTAAAAAAACCGTCATGCAAGAAGACATTGGGGAAATCAAAAGTGTTTCCCTGGACTGGTTTCTCGACAAGGTCCATGGGACCGAATATTTCCGTCGCTGGCATGCCAATATGGCCAATTCAGGCGGTCTGCTGGTTCATAAAAGCACGCATCATTTTGACATTGTAAACTGGCTCCTGGATGATGTCCCGGAGTCGGTAATGGCTAGCGGTTCACTGCAGATTTTTGGCAAAAAAGGCGAATTCCGGGGAGAAAACTGCCGGAAATGCGAACATAAGTCAAAATGTCCATACTATTATGATATGAGCAAATGGGACGAAGCCGGCCGGAACAAGATGAATAAACTCTATTTTGAAGCCGAGGAAGAAGATGGATATATCCGGGATAATTGTGTTTTCAGAGAAGATATTGACATCTACGACACAATGAATGTCATCGTCAACTACCGCAAAGGGACGCAAATGTCATATACCCTGACCGCATACGCCCCCTATGAAGGTTATAAAATGGTCCTGACCGGGACCAAAGGACGAATTGAGGCTCAGGAAAATTTTGGCGGGATCATGATGCATTCCACCGAAAGCGTTTCCCAGATAAGGGTAATTCGTGCAACAAACCGGGATGACATTAAGATTGATAATGTTGAATTTGAAACCGCTAAAGGCGACCATGGCGGCGGGGATTCCAGGATCTATCGCTGCCTGTTTGAAGGAGATGTGGAAGATCCGCTGCGTCAGGCGGCCAGTTTCCGCGAGGGAGCGATGAGCTGTCTGATCGGAATTTGCGCCAATCAATCAATTCAGCAACAGCGTCTTATTAAAATACCAGAACTGGAAATCTGATTTTTCTCAAATTCCGGTCTTTCGCAAAATAACAGGCTTCCCGGATGTTTTTTTCGGAAATTTATAATTGGTTTTTATATGATTAGTTTTCAATGTAAAGAAGGAAATCAGCAAATGAATATCTTCAGACAAAAGATTTTGCTATTTTTTTTACTGGTAACTCCGGAAGCGTTTATCACGGCTGGAAGTCCAGTCGATAAAAACACAACATTCTATGCCAGCTTCGACAAATCCGCCAGGGAGGCAGACTATGCGCTTGGCTGGAAAGGCTTTAACGGCAGCGGCGCAACATTGACCGAAGGCGTCAAAGGCAAAGCGATCGATATCAGAATGCGCCCGATCATGAAGGATTTCAAAAATAAGTGTGATGACTATACCCCGACCTATGTTTCCTGGGGCTTTGAAGGCAAAGGAAATATCAAAACCAAACAGGGAACTTTCGAATGCTGGTTCCAGGTAACTGATCTGAGCAAAGATAAAAGGAATATTTTCGGGAATAACTTTCTCTGCGCCCCAGTCTCAAGAAACTTGAAGATTAAACCGGAAAAATCATCCAAAAACCAATTTCCCAACTACACCAATATCGGCTTGACCATCAATCAGTATTTTATGAAATTCTGGTTCTCGTTCCTGAATGAGGACAGTATTGTCGAACAAATTAACTTCAAAGACGTCAAAGGTTTCGGGAAATATCTGCAGCCCGGCGAATGGCACTATTTCACCATGAGCTGGAGTCCCGGCGAACTTGTGGTTTATCTTGACGGCAGACCGGTCAAGGCATGGGATATGTCCGGCAAAATCGGTTTCATTCTGTTCGCTTCACCGGTCAGGTTCCTGACAATGTCCGATTTTGTCCTGGACGAACTGCGTATTTCGGACATTGTGCGTTACAAAAAGAACTTTGAACCGGAATGGCCCGGTGGAAAACGCCCGGCTTACGCTTTTACCGGCAATCCTGACGTAAAGAGATTTCCCGGAAAATACGCAAAAATCACCGTCCCTGAACCGAAAAAAGCGGTCAGTGGACCTGAGATGTCTATTAAACTGGGAGAAATGAAGCTTAATTTTAATCGCGACACCGGCGCATTGGTACAGCTCGACCGTTCCACCTTAAAATATGCCAACGGTCTGTTGTTGTGGCAGGGACTGGAACGGCAGCCGCTGGACACCTCAACCGCGTCAAATTGGCAAAAAAAGCCGGGAAAAATATCTTTCTCTCAAAACTTTGCGTCCGTAAATGCGGACAACTGCTTGACGGCAGGAAAACAAGGCGTCGTCGACTGGACCATCGAACTTAAAAACACCGGCAGTAAAGAAATCTGGCTGGAAACCTTATTGAGTATTCCGCTCGCGATGCAAGTTAAGGAGTTTTTCGACGGATCGGAAGTCAAAACCGCGCTGCAACTGCCGCGGCACCGCGACTTATACAAATCCACCCTGCCCTATGTTGCCGCTTCCGACGGTAAAAATTTTATCGGCGTCGGTCTGCATCCCGGCAAACTTTACAGCGATCTGGTGGCCCAATGGCTGCCGGAATCAACCGGGCAGGCCGAAATCAGGCAGGGCATCAAGCTTGCGTTGAGTCCAGGAGAAAAATTCACTCTGCACTACAAACTGATCAAAGGCAATGGTGAATTCGGCTGCAAAGAAGCGGTGGATACTTTCCATCAGGAATATCCGCAATATTACCGCTTTATCAAAGATGTTCCGGTTTATTCCTATATGCCGGCCACTCAATACGTCGTCGCTGACAAGTTTTACGATTTAAAACGCCAGGGCTACGCCGGGTGCTTCTGGGGACACGGTCCCGGCCATGACAAGGGCGACGATTTCGGCTCCAAAAGGTTCTGGAACCGCAAAGAGTTCGGAAAATGGCCAAGCTGGCACCGCTATACTAATCGTCTGGAAAAACTCTGGGGCAGCCCGGAAAATATTCACATGTTTGTTCCCGCTTACTATAAACGCAGTTATGATTCCTGGTATCCGGTAAGGCGTTATCACGCTTGCCCCGACGTCTTCGCCGCTTATTATCTGGAAGAACTCCAGCCCGGCTGCAAACCCAACGACGACCTGCTTTGTTTCGGACAATATTATCTCGGCACCTACAACTGGTATATGATCAACGAGTACAATACCCCGGCCGGAGCCCATATTCTGGACCAGGCTAAAAAATATTATAATGCCATGAAACCATGGTCCCCGGGCTTTATCAATGATATGAGTCACGCCGGCTGTCTTTATCGCCACAACGATGAAATTGCCAAAAAGACTCCGGGCAGATCATTCTCCCCCGACCTTGGGACTTTCATCAGAAAAGCCTTCGGCCGCAAAGCCCGTTATGAAGTGATCAACAACGAAATCGATAATCGCGGATTCCGCAGCTCATTCTGGTCGGACGGCGGCGCGTTTTCCTACACCCTGTGCGCTTACTCTTCAGCACTGGCAATTGAAGGAGCCGGACAACTTAAGGACCTGATGCAGAACGGCCGTTATATCGAAGCGTCCCGCTACCTTCTCGGGGAAAAACCGCTGACCGCAATGACTCATTTGAACGACGACTGGTCCGGCTATTTTATCGACAACCCGACTCCGGAATTGTTGCGTGAGTACTATCGCTATGGCATGCGCCAGCTTATGCTGTTTTGCATGAAAAACGGGGTCACGTTCGACCCGAGCAGCTACAACAACGGACGCCAGTTCATGCATGAATACAATCCGGCGCTGGTTGAAAGTACCATAATGGGATGTCGCCTGGTGGATGGGGTTAAAGTTGACAGCCCGCTGTGGGTGCGGCGTTCCGGCAAGGGTATCAGTCAAATGCTGATTGTCGGCAATGAAAAGCCCAAAGAGCTGACGACTGATGTGACCTGCTTCAACCGTTATTTCACCGGAAAACCGGTCTTCGGAAATTGGCTGGGGGGGCTCTTGGAACAAACTGCCGGTCCGAACAAAAGTATTATCAAGAACGTCAAGGTACCTGCCAGAACTCCGATAATATTCAAACAACTTGGCCTCCTCAAAGGTTCCGGGGCCGGGAATATTAAAGTCGACTTCACCGGCGACGGGATCGATATGGAAATAGTTTTTGCTATATCAATTGACAAACCTGAAATATTCGAAATGAACACTTTCGGCCCGATGTACCAGATCACCGGGCTGAATCTTAACGGCAAAAAGCAAGCGGCCGTCAGTACCCTGAAATTATCTCCCGGAAAAAATGTCGTTTCCCTGAAGCTTCACAACCAGGCACTTGACTTCTCTGCCGACACCTGGAAAAAAGTTGATTTGATCAAGAACAACAAAACTAATTTTTACCTGATTGCGGACCAGGGGGAATATCAGACAATCGGGAACGGCAAAGGCGGTTCCCTGTCTCAACAAAAATTCCGCTATGGCTTCGAATATGGTACTGCAATGATGCTTAGTGACTTTGTGCATCAATATGACACCGAAGACGGTATTCCTGACAATTTGGCATTGCCGGCATTCAGTTCATCGCATAAAAAAGATTATCCGGGTTGGGCGGTGGAATTCAAAATCAATCCGCAGTTGCAGTTCGGCAAGACCACCATCGATCAGAAAAAACGCCTGATCACGGTTAGCGGAGCCACCCAGGGAGAAATCAGGCGCGCAATGGTTGTTTTCATGCGCCTGGTCGACCGCAAATATCCACACATCGGCCGGTTCGTCCCCATGCGTTACCGCAAAGCTCAATACCAACCGGGGAAACCGGTAGCCTTCAAGAAACTTTGCCTCCGGGTCAAAACCAGAACTATGTATGAAAAGCTGTCAGATCCGTTGTTCCAGTACAAACCGATTTTAAAACCGGAATATGACAACCTGTATAAAAACGGCAATATGGATTTTGCCGGAAAATATATGCTGGCACATTCTCCTTATATATTCGAGCCGACTTATAACGATGATTTCGTTTACGGCTATAAAGGAGCGAAAACCGAGCTTTTAAAATTTGATAAAGATGGTAATTTAATAAAATAATCTCAGGAGAGATATAAAATGAAACGCTTGGCAATTATCGGCTGCGGCCTCCGCGGAAACAGTTATTTGAGAAGCCTTAAAGACGGTTTCGGTAAAGAATGGGAACTTGTCGCGGCGGCAGACCCGGACAAGGAAAGCAGGGAATACGAAAAGGAAACCTACGGATCCGCAAAAACCAGATTATTTATGAACGGACCGGAACTTTACGAAGCAATGGGGGATGAGCTGGATGCGGTAATCGTGGCAACTCCCAACGACCTTCACCGCGAGGCGGTAGTTCCGGCGATTGAGCGTAAGCTTATCGTGCTGCTGGAAAAGCCGGTCGCCAACACGATCGACGATTGCGCGGCGATCTGGAAAGCCTGGCAGAAAGCCGGCGAACCGCCTTTGCTGATCGGATTTGTCATGCGCTATATTCCTTTCTATCGCAAAATAAGAGATCTGATTGACAATGGAGTTCTCGGGCAGGTTCTGGCAATCGATGCCAATGAGCAAATGGGCCCGACTCTGGCGTCTTTGTTCATGCGCGGCTGGCGGCGACAGACCAAATTCTGCGGTTCCCTGATCTCGGAAAAATGCAGTCATGATATGGACATGCTGAACTGGATGACCGGAGCCAAACCGGTAAAGGTCAACTCTGTGGCCTCGCGCACCCGGTTCGTCCCAAACCCGGAAGCGGCTTTGCACTGCAAGGACTGTAAATTAAACGAGACCTGCCGTTACAGCAGAAAAAAGCTCGGCGCTTATTCATTCAATAACCGGGCCGAAGTTCATCCGAAAGCCCGCATTCAGTCAGATCTATGTGTTTTTAACGGCGAACGCGATATTCCGGACAACCAGTCGGTCCAGATTATTTACGACAACGGCATCATCGCCAACTTTTTCGTCACCATGGACCAGCCGCGTACCAACCGCGCCATCAGGATCATGGGGACCGAGGCCATGCTTGAAGCAAATTTATCGGATAACGTTTTGAACATAATCAGGTCGTACGACGACAACCTCGGCCAGATTACGACTGAAACTATTCCAATCCATACCGACGGCTCCGGACATCACGGCGGTGACGGCGTGATCGCGAATTTTTTCAAAGACATGCTGCGCGGCCAGGCAATCAATCCGCCGGCCGGATTACGCGAAGGGATTGAGGCGTCGATGATCTGCTTCGGTGTTGAACAAGCCAGAAATAGCGATACGACGGCGAATATTGATCAATATCGCCGGGAGGTATTCTCCTGATGACCTCGCCCAAACAACAACTTCTGGATTTTGCCGCCGGACTCGGCCCCGGCATGATCGTCTCTCCGCTGGATTCAGGTAATTTCACCAAATCGGTCAAGAACATTCCGTGGCACGTGCCGCAGGATGATCCAGACCTGATCAACGCAATGCTGGACAATGCCGAGGAATGCGGCTATCCTCCGGTTATCAAATTCGAAACCGGTTGCCTGGACTTGTTGACTCCTGCAACCCGGATCATTGAAGATACGTCGGATCGCAAAGTAATGAGAAAGTATTACGATACCCCGTTCGGCGAGTACGGTTCCACAATTACTTATATCGCGAACGCCGGTCACGCCGAACCGGATAAATACTCCAATGAGGAAGCGATTAAAATCAATACCTGGGTTTATAAAAACCTTTCCGACTGGAATGCGTTTGACCGCAAAATATCGTCATTGATCAGCCAAATCGGGGAACGCGGCCTGTTTTGCCTCAACCTGGGACATCCTTTTTACGCTCTTGGGGATATCACTGAGTTAATTTTCCTGCATTATGACAACCCAGAACTGATCCGGGAAAACATTCAGTTTTTCACCGATTCGCGC
Source organism: Victivallales bacterium (assembly GCA_963678305.2). Taxonomy (GTDB): domain Bacteria; phylum Verrucomicrobiota; class Lentisphaeria; order Victivallales; family Victivallaceae. The sequence goes on along the minus strand of CAXXVV010000005.1, from coordinate 88,956 downwards.
AAAAAGATGATCGACATTGCGATCAAAAACAACTGTCGCTGTTTCTTTCTTTCCGGCATTTCCCGTAATCTGCTTTCGCCGGAAATGATCGAAGCATGGATTGTCCCTTATTCACGACAAATCTCGGATTACATCAAAGCCAGTCATGGAATTTGTTATCTCCATGACTGCGGAAATATGCAGCAATGGTTTGACAGCGGCTACTATCAGCAGATAGCCCCGCACTGGATCGAAGGCTGTGAAGCTCCGCCGACCGGCAACGTCAGCAACTTTCGCGCGCTCCGCGAGTCTTTACCTGAATCAATTGTTCTGAAAGGAAATTTGAACCTTGATATGCTGTGCAACGGCACCCCGGAGGATGTTGCGGAAGCCACTAAAATACTGGTCGAACAAGTCGGGGAATATCGTCATATCTTTGGCGGAGCCTGCAGCATCCTCAAAGGAACTCCTCAAGCCAATATTCGCGCAATTGTTGAAACTGTTGAAAAATCACAAAATTAAAAACACCCGAAGGTGCAATTATGAAATCATGGACCGTAATCGCTATTTTTATCCTCGTCTCATCATTAACCGGCGCGAACGCAAAAATTGACAGCCACACAACTTTGTATGCGGGATTTGATAAAACAACCAGACAGGCGGATTACGCCCTGGGATTTAAAAACTTCTACGGCGACGGCGCGGTCCTGGTCAAAGGCGTCAAGGGCAACGCAATTGATTTGCGGATGCGGCCGATAATGAAGAATTTCCAGACGGAATGCAGTGACTACACCCCGGTTTTCACGGCCTGGGGTTTCAGTCCGCGAGGCAATATTCCGGTCAGACAGGGGACTTTTGAATGCTGGTTCCGGGTCAGCGACATGAAAAAGGACAAGCGCAACATCTTTGGCACAAACCTTATCGGAGCCGCGGTTTCCAGAAACTTCATCATCAAAGAAAAAAATAATAAATTACCGGGGAAAAAATATACCGATATCGGTATCAACATCAATCAATACGGAATGCTTTTCAGGTTTTCGTTTCTGGATCTCGACAGCATAACGGAACAAATCGCGTTCAAAAATATTCCCGGGTTCAAATCCAGGCTGGAACCTGACCAGTGGCATTACTTTACTATGTGCTGGAGTCCCGGTGAGCTTATTGTTTACCTTGACGGCCGTCCGGTCAAGGCCTGGGATATAACCGGTAAAAAAGGCCTGGTGCTTTCGTGTCAACCAGCCCGGTTCATTTCTATGTCGGATCTTATAATTGACGAACTGCGGATTTCCAACAATGCCCGCTATACTAAAGCCTTCGAACCGGAATGGCCTGATGGAACCCGCCCGAAGTACGCGTTCCCCGGCATCCCCAAGGTGAAGCGTTTCCCCGGCAAATATGAAGAGATAGCTCCGCCGACTCCCTTCAAGTTGAATCCGGGGCCGGAACTCAAAACCAAAATCGGCGATTTCCAACTTAAGTTCAACCGCAATTCAGGGGTTTTATCCGGGCTGGATAAAGCATCCCCGGGATATGCCAACGGCCTGATGCTCTGGAAGGGCTTTGAGCGCAAACCATTGCCCCCCCGAAACGCCGCGGACTGGCAGAATAACGGCAAACTGAATTTCAAACAGGAATTTGAGCAGAATATAAGTGTGGACAATCAAATCGAAGCAGGAAAAACCGGTACTTTGGATTGGTCGATTACTTTGGAAAATAAGGGAAAAAAAGAAATCTACCTTGAAGCTCTGCTCAGTCTTCCGGTGGCTGGTAAGGTTGTGGAGTTTTTTGACGGTTCTGACATCAAAACAGTTCTGCATACCCCGCGACACCGCGACCTCTATTACTCCACCCTGCCGTATGTCGCGGCAAGCAGCGGCAAGGACTTTATCGGCGTCGGGTTGAATCCCTACACGCCATATTCCGACCTGGTCGGAGAATGGATTCCGGCAAGTCTGGGGCAACCGCAAATTCGGCAGGGCATAAAACTGGCTTTGTTCCCCGGAGAAAAATATGAGCTGAAGTACCGTATTATCAAGGGTCAAGGCAGCTTCGGCTGTTTGGACGCGGTTGATAATTATCACAAAAATTTTCCGCGTTTCTATCGCTTTTTGGACGATGTGACTATTTATACTTATATGCCGGCAACTCAGCATCTCTACTCCGATCAACTCTATGACCAGAAACGGGTCGGCTATGCCGGGAGTATCTGGGGACACGGCCCCGGTCATGACAAAGGTGATGAATGGGGCAGCGAAAAATTCTGGAACCGGACCGATTTTGCCAAATGGCCGATATGGAAACGTTACACCCATCGCAAAGAAGTAATGTGGAAAAATCTCCTTAACAATCAGCGTGCGGTTCCGGCGTTTTACAAACGGGCATATGATAACTGGTATCCGGTCCGCCGTTTCCACACCTGCCCCGACCTGATGCCGGTTTTTTATGTCAACGCAACCTGGCCCGGCTACCAGCCCAATGACGACCTGTTGTGCTTCGGCCAGTATTATATGAGAACCTACAATTGGCTGGTCGTCAACGAATGGAACACTCCGGTCGGCAAGCACATCCTGAACGAAGCGCAGCAATACCGTAAGGCCATGGACCAATGGTCACCGGGATTTATTAACGACATGAGCCACGGCGGCAGCATGTATCGGCATAATGACCCGGTTGCCCAAAAGTCACCGGGCCGTTCATTCTCCCGCGATCTTAAAACATTCGTCAGGCAGGCCGCCGGTCGCCAGGCCCGCTATGATGCGCTGGCGAAAAAGAATGCCCGCGGTTACCGTACCAGTTTCTGGAGCGATGGCGGCGCGTTCAGTTATTCGCTTTGCGGCAGTTCCGCAGCTATCGCCATTGAGGGCGGCGGTTTCTTCAAGGACCTGGCCAACAACGGTCCCTACATGGAGGCGGCACGTTACCTTCTCGGTGAAAAACCGATGACGGTAATGACTCATCAGAACGACGACTGGACCGGAAATTTCGTAAACAAAAACATTACCCCGGCGGAATTGCGGGAATACTTGCGCTATAATTTCCGCCAGTTGATGCTTTTCTGCATGAGAACCGGAGTATCGATGGACCCGGCAACCTATAACCACGGCCAACAGTTTTTGTGCGAATATAATCCTGCCCTGGTCGAAAGCGTAACTCTGGGACGCCGCCTGATTCCTGCCGCCACCGTCAAAGAACCGCTTTGGCTCAGGCGTTCCGGCAAAAAACTCGATCAATTGCTTATCGTCGGCAATCAGAACCCTAGCACCATTGTCAGTGACGTAAATTGCACCAACAGCTATTATGGCGGGGCTCCGATATGGGGTAGATGGCTCGGAGGCTCCCTGAACGAGGCGATAGATACCTACAAAGCCGCGATTAAAACCGTTGCGGTTCAGCCCAGAACCCCGGAAGTATTTAAACTGCTCGGAGTATTCAAAAATGGAACCGGTAAGGTTTCGACCAACTTTACCGGAGACGGTTTGGATATGCAAGTGACCTTCAACTCTGAACTAAAAAAGCCCGGCAGGCTGGTTCTGAATACATTCGCACCGCTTTACCGGATTGAAAAAATGACTTTGAACGGAAAAAACATCAAGCCGGAAAACGAATTGAAACTTTCTGCCGGTCGGCACCAACTCACAGTCAAATTCCACAACAACGCATTGGACTTCACCAAAGCTCAATGGGACAAGGTCCAGCTTATCAAAAATAACAAGGCCAACTTTTACCTGATTGCCGATAAAGGCATAAATCAGCATATTGCTCCCGGAGTATCGGCTCGTATAGCGTCATTTCAGTTTGGGTTTGAGCACGGAACCGCAATGATGCTCAGTGAATTTATCCATCAGTATGACACCGAAGACGGGATTCCGGACAATATGCAGCGACCGGAATTAAAATCGGCCTACGATCCCGGTTATTCCGGCTGGGCGGTGGAGCTGCGGGAAAACCAAAACGAAAAAACCGGAGTCGTCCGAATCGATCCGGCAAAACGCCTGATTCTCGTTACCGGCCCAACCCAGGGGGAAATGCGCCGGGCCATGGTCGTGTTTATGAGAATGGTTGATCGTAAATACCCGAATATCGGCCGCAATATTCCCCTGCGTTACCGGAAAGCAAAATATCTACCCGGCAAAAAAATCAACTTTAAAAAGCTGTGTGTCAGGGTCCAGACTCGTGAATTGTACGAAAATCTGGCAGATAAAAAGTTTCTCTATAAGCCGATTCTTTACAAGGAATATGAAAATCTCTATGCAAATGATAACATGGATTTTGCCGGCAAATATAAATTGCGGTTTTCTCCCTATATTTTTGAACCAACCTACACCGATGATTTTGTCTACGGCTACAAAGGTGGCAAAGCCGTCGGATTGAAATTCAAACCGGGCAGCCCGGACGTTATTGAACCGTAAGAGTTCTTCACGCAAAATACAAATAAGTTGTTTTTCTATAAGTACTTATATAATTGTATTTATTTTCAAACAATGCCCATTGGCCTTAATGCAAAAATCAAGCAATCAGTTGTTAAAGATTTAAATTCTTCAATGATTAAATCAATATTTTAAATTATTAGGCGATATTTTCAATCTTTCCGCCTGGGCAGACTATGTCTGAGTTGAAATACCTTAAATACGGGTGTTTTCCGGGTATAATATTATGAGGAGCCGTTTACCTGCCGGGTAAGCGGCTTTTTTTGTCTGGAAAATAAAATGAAAGGTATTGAGGATGAAAATCGTTATTTCTCTCAAGGAACTGAAAGATGCCGTGGCGGGGCTGTCGCGAGTTGTCAATGGGAGAGGATCGTTGGCGGTGTTGTCAGCAGTAAAAAATCAATGCTAACCTGAAACATGCTTTATTAATGTATCAGGAAGATTATGAGCATGATGTGGGTAGATTGGAATGAAGTGTATTGCTAAACACATTTTGCGTAAATCAAAAAAGTCCTAGCGCCTGAAGAGCAATACGCGATAGGCAGTCGGAATATCTTTAAGTTTGATTAAACATGAATATCTTTGTAACATAAAGTTTTTCAAAGACGAAGTTTATGACATGTCCTATTATAGTGGAATTTGGCTTGAAAGAAGGGATAAAGTGTGATATTTTAGAGAAAAGCAGGAAATGTTTTACTTGTTTAAAGGGGGATGCAATGACCTTAAGATTAAAACATCCAACCAATAAAAATACGCTTAAATACTTATATGCTTTTACTTATATAAGTTATATTGTGATTATCTTCCAACTTAAAAACTTTTTCACCCTGAACCATTTCCAGTCAAATCATCTTATATAGACTATTATTAACAATAGGGAGGGTTGCTATTGACAAAGGATTATTTAAAACACTTCATTACACAAATCTTGTCCGTACAACAAGAAAAAGAGACGATGTAAGGGAATTATATGAATTCATCAAACAAGCAATAAGGGAAATTATTATGTTTATAATAACTAAAGCATTAAATTTTACTAAAAGATTAATTTTAAGCAAAAAATTTATAATTATTGCACTAGTATTAGTATTAGTATCTTTAATCCTCTCAATTTGTATAAGGGGAGAAATTCCACTCCCGTTACCTAAGACCGTTAAAATTAAGAATAATAGCTACACAGGAATATTAGCGGAGGTTGACAGTTGGAAAGTAATTGCTAATGCAATATTAAAAGAAGGGAAATATGGCTTTGTTTATAAAAACAATAAATTTAGTATCAATGTAAAAAAGGATACTCAAGTATCACTGGTTCTCTCTACAAGTGTTAAAATTAATAAGAAAGACAAAAATTCAATAACCATACAACCTCAGTGTAATGAATGTGAAATTTCCTTTGATAAGCCGTTAACTTTTCAATCTAAAGGGAAAAAACTTATTGATTTGTATAGTATAAATAAAAACGGAGATGATAATGACTTAGATGTTGATATTAAAATCAATATAGCCAATCTTATTTCCTATGGAGTCTTTGATTATATTTTTGATGATGAAGTAATTAAAAACAAAAATATAAAATTTCCGTCTATCAAGTTTTCAAAACTAAATATTAAATATGCTATGGGAAAATTCTCGAAAGGTTCAGTCCTGAACTTACCTAATGGCATCATAAAAACAAATGAAGATTCAATAATTACTTTTACGGATGTAAATGTTGATAAAGATAAAGTTAGTGCTGTTTTTGCTAGCGATTTTGTGAAGCTAAATTCATCAAACTTTCAGATAAATCACAATAATCTTAATTTCGACGCTCTTGGTTTAAAATTATTTGCCAATATTGAATACAATAAAGAAGGAGTGAGGTTTAATTTTAAAAATATAAAAAATAATTTAAATTCTTCTCTAAATGCGAAACGATTAATAATTTCAAACAACAATAATAAGCTATCTATAACCAACCCCTCAATTGACTTTTCTACATTTACAGCCCTCTTGCCAAAGACCAGCAAAGATTCACGCTTTAATGTGTCGGGGAATTTATCACTCAAAATTAGTGAGATGAAAAGAACATCAAAGGAAATTTCTTATGAGTTAAAGTCCTCTGAAATAAATGGGTTGCAGTTTGATATGTCTGGAACATTTGCCAATGCTGAATTTAAGATAAATAATCCAAATACAATTTCCATCTTTATTAACAATTTGATTTTACCTACAGCTAACGGAACCCAAATAGAATCTGCCTCCATTGAGGTAAAACCTTTTACATTTAATAAACTATCAAATTTTAGTTTAGCTTCTGATAAGCTAATTGTAAAATCTAAAGTAATTGTTATTGGAACTAATTCACCTAAAAAAATCAAACTTATTCCACAGACACCTTTAGAGATTGACTTTATTCAGCCACTTGAATTTAACTTATTCAAAACATCTGAGCGCAATTATACCGATTTCAAAATAAATGGATTGATATCTGATTTCAAAATAAATTCAGCTGGTAATTCATTGTCGATATCCAATGTAAAAATATCATCTCAGACTTCTCCTAAGGGAATAAAAGGTACTTTGTCTCTTAGTGCTACAATTAGCAAAATAAACAATGAGAAGTTTTCGAATTTATCCAACAACTGTACAATAGGAATTAACAACTTAGAATTTTCATATGATGGGAATCTTTTTTCTATAATTAAACTACCTATAAAATTAACAGTTCCATATAAGCTTGTAACTGAACTAATAAGAAAAAACATTCCAGCAAACTTCAAGAGGAAAGAATTTAACATAAAAGGTAGAGACCTTGGGAGAATATTGTCGTTAGGAATTATAAAAGACAATAGAGGAAAGTCACAAATATATGGAGCAAGGATGAAACATATTGAATTCAGGGGAGACAAAGCAAGGGTAATAGTCTCAGGAGCTATCCGCTTAACTTTAGAAGTAAAGGCATTAACAACAGAAATGGTAAAGAAGAAAATAAGAGTTAAGAAAATAGTATGGAGAAAGAAAAAGTTGGGAGTAAAATATCCTGAAGTTGTAAATACTGAAATTATAGTTAAAGTCCCCAGAACCTACTATAAATGGAAGGATGGAGCCTCGGCAACCGTAAAAGCAGGGCTTACAACGGATATAAATTATGGACTACCAAAAACTCCTTTCTCATTAGAAAATTTAACTTTAAATCCCACTGCAAAAATTATTAACACAGATATAAAAGGAGTTCCTGGCTGGATTGATAAACGGGTTATAAGACCTTTTGTATTTATGTTATACCTAACTAAAGGCTTAAAGCCAGTATCATTGCTAAAAAAAGAAATTAAACCTAATACCAAAGGCTTACTAAAGAAAGTTAAAGTTAACAAAATTGGGTTAAAAAACGATAATGATTCTTTTATGTTAGACTTAGAACTTTCTGGAACTTTTTAAACAATGGACGGAAAAATTATTTTAACTCCTTGACTATTAAGATTCTCAACCAACAAACCATTGACTCCGGATGACTCCGTTTTCGTTGTGTAAAGGAAGGGGAATATCCAAGTTGGAAGGATTTTTTATCAAACTCTCCGTGATTTTCCGTGTGTTGCCCTCGCTAAGCTCACGCTCATTTCATTGTCCGTGGTTAAATAAAAATAATGGTAGTGGCGGTTAGGCTTGACGCTCCTTGCAGTCACTAACAACGACTTCGCGTTGCCCCGTCGCTGCGCTCTCGAACCAGGTGCCGGGAACGTCCCGGTGCGATATACCGGCTACGCCGGGAAATAAAAAAAAAGCACTTGCTAATGCAAGTGCTTTTAGTAAAATGGTGGTGGGCGGTGGATTCGAACCACCGAAGCTACCGCAGCAGATTTACAGTCTGCCCCCTTTGACCGCTCGGGAAGCCCACCCGGTAAAATATTGGAGCGGGTAAGGAGAGTCGAACTCCTATAACCAGCTTGGAAGGCTGGTGCACAGCCGTTATGCCATACCCGCATTTAAAACATAATGGTGCCGATGGTGGGATTCGAACCCACACTCCGGTGAAAGAACTGCGCCCTGAACGCAGCGCGTCTGCCAATTCCGCCACATCGGCAATTATTAAAACAACTCTCCGACTTCTTTTGTCGAGGGCATATAAAATAGTATCATTTTCAGTGTTTTCAAGTGCGGCACTGAAAAAAAAACGTCAAATTTCATTAAATTTTTACCAAAAAGTTTGGTTTTGCCACTGGTGTTGTTGAAAATACCTGTTAGATTAATAGTATGATGAGTGTGTTTAATAATAAAAGAGAAAGGCCCTATGGGTAACAAACAATGGAACAGTCTGTCAGAAAACCGGGAACATGAAATACAGGAGCTGATGCGGGAATGCTCTTTTCCGCGTCCGATAGCCATGTTTTTTGTGGCGCGAGGATTCAAAAAAGATGAGGTTGTACCTTTTCTGGATCCAAAATTATCAGGTTTGAGTGATCCTTTCCGATTCCCCGGAATGATGACAGCATGTGAACGGTTGTGGGCCGCGATCCGAGATCGTGAACCTATTCTGATCCACGGCGACTACGATACCGACGGCGTAACGGCCACGGCATTGCTGGAGTCCGTGCTTAAACAAAACGGAGCTGAAGTTTACAGCTTTATTCCCCATCGCTTCGACGACGGTTACGGTTTTACTCCTGAGTCACTGGAAAAAGCTCTGGCTATGACCAATGGCCGCTGCAAGGTCTTGGTCACGGTCGACTGCGGTGTTACCAGTTGCGACGCCGTCACTGAAGCCGCCAACATGGGAGTCGATGTAATTGTCACTGACCACCATGACGCTTCGGAGCAGGTTCCGGAGGCGCTCGCGCTGATCAATCCGAAGTTATATGACGAACTCAAGGATTTGCAGGTTTTATCCGGCGCCGGAGTGGCATTTAAACTGTCGCATGCGTTTATCAAGTACGGTCGTCAGAACAAGCTGGGCGGCTTCACCACCAAACTCGAAGAAAATCTGGATCTGGTGGCATTGGGAACGGTAGCGGATATCGTACCGCTGATGGGAGAGAACCGCACTTTAGTCAAATACGGCATCCAGGTTTTGCGCCGGCAGATGCGTCCCGGAGTCCGGGCGCTGATCGAAAACTCCAATCTGCGGGCGGAAATCCATCCGTCAGACATCACTTTCCGGTTGGCGCCGCGGATCAATGCCGCCGGCCGCGTCGGTGACGCGTCAATTGCGCTTTCGCTGCTGCAATCGGAAGATATTGTTCAGGCTTACGAATTTGCCAACACGCTGGAACAATATAACGGGGTCCGCCAGGAAAAAGAACAGGAAATTTACGATCAGGCGAAAAAGCAAATTGAAGAATGTCTCGATGTCGAGAATAAATACTCGATCCTGGTTTACGGACGGGACTGGCATCAGGGGGTAATCGGGATCGTGGCCTCACGACTGGCACGCGATTACAACCGCCCGGCAATCGTGTTGACCCTGCATAACAGTGAGGCCCACGGGTCAGGACGCAGCATCGCGGATCTTAACCTTATTCAACTGCTGACCAAGACTTCGCATCTGCTTGACCGGTTTGGCGGGCACCCGATGGCGGTCGGGGTTGGTTTACAGGTTAACAAGATCGAACAATTTGCGGTCGAACTGGAAAAAGAAGTGCGGCTGAGTTTGAAGAAGTCAGACCTGGCCGCGTCGATCGATTACGAAGGCAGCATTCAACTGGAAGAAGTTGACTCGGAATACTTCAGGCTGGCGGAATTCCTCAATCCGTTCGGACACAGCAATCCAAAACCGATTTATCGTCTGAATGAACTGGAGATCGCAAAATGTTTCCCGGTCGGCAAACGGCACTGTCGCGGTATGGTGCGACACCGTTCCGGCATGTGTATGGATTTCATCGCGTTCAACCGTTCGGTCGAGGAATTTGACGGCCCGTTATTCGACGTGCTGGCCACCCCGCAGATGAACGATTATTATCAGGTTCAGCGGCCGCAGTTGCAGATTCTCGATCTAAAACCGGTTTATTGAGTTCAAATGTTTGCTTTATTGGAAGTTGTCGACTATATTTAGATTGTGACCGGCGCTTATTCGCCGGTGACGTAATCTATTCGGAGATAAGCGCTATGAGTCGTCACATTGATATTTTCATGTTTATTGACGCGCTGGGATGGGAAATTGTCAGGGAACTGGGGTTTGCGGAGCGTCTGCTGCCGCATCGCTGCAAGGCTCAAATGCAGTTCGGCTACTCTTCCACGGCGGTCCCGACTATCCTCAGCGGACAACGTCCGGTCAAGCATAAGCACCTGAGCTTCTTTTACTACGCGCCGGATAAATCGCCTTTCAAATGGTTTCGCTACCTGAAACTGCACTGGCTGCCCAGATCGCTGACCGATCGCTGGCGGGTACGCCATACTCTGTCGAAAATTCTGGCAAAACTGTACGGGTTCACCGGATACTTTGAGATTTATACCATGCCGTTCGACCGGATTTTTTATTTTGACTATATCGAGAAGAACGATATTTTTGTTCCCGGTGGCCTCGCTCCGGTGTCAAATCTGCCGGACGAACTGAGCAAACGCGGCATCAACTATCATATTTCAAACTGGCGGCGCTCTGAACAGGATAATATTAACGCATTGCTTGACGACGTCAAACGCGGCGAGATCACCTTTGCGTTTCTGTATACCGCGGCTCTGGACGGATTGCTTCACATGCACGACCGACACTCAAAAATCATTAAAGAGAAACTCGAATGGTATGAAGATCAGCTTCTGACTCTGGTCGCAGAAGTGGAAAAACATTATGACTCTTACACTCTGAATGTTATGAGTGATCACGGCATGACCCCATTGGCCGGAACCGTGGATGTAAAAAGCCAGATCGAGGCTGTCGGCCTGAAATTCGGTAAAGATTATGTCGCCACCTACGATTCCACACTTGGCCGCTTCTGGCCTTTTAACGCCCAGGCGGAAGATAAAATCCTCGGTGCGTTGAGAAATGTCCCGCACAGCAGTATTGTATCCGAAGAGGACAAGCGGAAATACGGGATCGATTTCCCTGATAACATGTATGGCAAAAATATCCTGCTGATGGATCCCGGTTGGCAGATCAGCCCTTCCGATATGGGCAAAAAAGCGCTGCCCGGCATGCATGGTTTTTCGCCTGAGGACAAAGAGTCCTACGCTTCGTTTCTCTCAAATGTTGAAATGGAGGAAAAACCCGAATGGGTCGGCGACTATTTCAAATTGATGATGATCCGCGCTGACAAGCAGAAAGATGGAACTAGATGATCCGGAACTTGCTCGCCAATAAAAAAAATATCCTGTTTTATTGGGGTCCGGCAATTATCATCGTTGCTGTAATCGCGATCCGTCTGGTACATTCCTACCTGCACAATCCCCAGGTTGATTTTCTGGCTTATCTTGATATCTCCAGAGCCGTTATTAAGAATGTCGATCCGTACAATACGGACAATCTGGTTTATTTTTCCTGGCAGCGCCCACAGGTAAGTTTTCCCGGGATAGCATTATTTTTCGTGCCGTTTATCCTGATGGGTAAAACTGCGGCCACCCTGGTTTTCTTCATTTTGAACTGCGCTTGCGCAATGGGGTTGTACTATCTGCTATTCCGGGTCACCGGTTTATGGCGACAAATCAGCTTTCGCAATCCTGACCGTTATTTTATGTTATTCTGGATTCTCGGTTTTGCTTATATCAATTCTCAGCCGGTACTGGCCTGCTTGCGTCATGGACAGATCAGTTTGATCGTTTCACTGGCCATGCTGGTACTCCTTTTGAAGATCAAAGGACTCTGGAAATATTTTCTTTTTATCTTTGCCGCGATCCAGAAGTATTCCATGCTGACGTTTTTCGCGCCGCTACTTTTTGTCAAGGGCCGTTACCGGCTGTGCATCATCTCTTTTTGCGGTTTTCTACTGTTCAGCATGAGCCCGGCATTGTTCGGAGTCGATCTGGTCCGACTCTATAAAGATTATGTGTGTGAACTGTCCGGGCAGGTCCGATCAGGGTTCAACACTTATCAGGGCAGCGGCTATAATATGATGCAGCTTGAATTCTTCAAGCTCAACGCAATTAACATTATTTTGAAAGCGGCATTTGTTCTGCTGTTTCTCTATGTCGCGGCTAAAGAGTGGAAAAAATCAAAATTTAACTTGAATCTGCTGATGTTTGTCTTTTGCTGCTCCATGCTGGTTGCATACCATCGCGTTTACGATCTCGGGTTGGTAAACGCACTGCTGGCGGTCAAATTCGTTTACATGATCAAGCACAGGGACTTTATTAATGCCGGTATCGCGGCTTTATTAATGTTGTTTTTCCTGATTCCACAAACTATCTACTTTCACATGTGCCGGATAATCGGCAAACTTCCACTGGATGGCCTGGTGTATTATTCCGATTATTACCTCGGCATTAACCGGATGTTCCCGTTAATGCCTTTTGTGGTTATGTTTATGACGCTGTGGTCCTGGTATCTTTACCGTTTTAACGACGCTGATTTTGAATTTGAAGGAACCGATGATGTTGAGGAAACTCAAACAACTGCTGCTGGGTGAAGCGCTGCCCTGTTACATAATCAGTCGCGAACCGGTTATCATAATCAGTTACTGGCATGATTTTTTTGAGCAAATGCATGACTGCATCGCCTGCCTCCCGGCGGAAAAACCGGCATATATTCTGGCCATGCTGGGCTGGCATCGTGAAACGGAAGCCCGGGTTAATGAACTTGTGGAAAATGTTAAAAATTTAAAAACACTTGCGCCGCATGTCAACCCGATATTTCTGGCCAATAGTCCAAACGAGGAATCTCTGCTCAAAGCGCAAAACCTTGAAACCGTGTTGTGCCATCAAAACGCTTTTCTGGATGAAAAACGCTATAAAATAATCCCCGGCGTCCACAAGTTGTACGATGCGATCTATGTAGCCCGGATCACTCCTTTCAAACGCCATGAACTGGCTGCGGCAATTCCATCACTGCGCCTGATCGGCACCTGGCACGATTTTGAGCAGGGCCATTACGACAAAATTATGAATATGCTGCCGCAAGCTGATTGGAAATATAAAGTGCCTTCACGCCTCATTTACCGGGAAATCAATGCGGCCCGCACCGGCCTCTGCCTCTCCGAAGAAGAAGGAGCGATGTTTGTCAGCGCCGAATATCTGTTGTGCGGAATTCCAATTGTCAACACCCACAATCTCGGCGGCCGGGACGAGATGTTCACCCAACCTTATGCCCTGACGGTTGAACCTACTGCGGACGCGGTTGCCGAGGGAGTTAAACAACAGATTGCGGCAAATTACAATCCGGACGATATCCGCAATGCAATTATCGAAAAAATGCTAATACACCGTCAGACTCTTGTACGATTGGTACAATCTATCTACGACAAGGAAGGCGCAAATCGTGATTTCAATCTGGAATGGCCGAAAGTATTTATCCATAAATTGGGAATTCGTCGTTCAGTTCCTTTACATACCCGCTTTACCCGAATTCTGACCAAAGGCCGTCAGTTGACTTGAAAGGATCCTCATGCCCGGACTCAGTAAGACTTTAATGCGCAATACTTTTACCAATTACATACTCCTGGGGATGTACTTGATATCCACAGTGTTCATGGCCCGCTTTCTGTTATTCGGCCTTGGTAAAAGCGGATATGGGTTCTGGGCTTTCCTGTGGGCGGTTTTCGGTTATTCCCTGCTGCTGGATTTTGGTTTTGGTAAGACTGTTGTCAAATACGCTGCGGAATATGAGTCCGACAAGGATATTGAAAAGTTCAGCGAAATAGTGACCACGGTCGTCGTTTGTTATCTGACGATGGCTGGTTTAATTATCGCCGCCGGAGCCTTTTTGACCTATAACCTTCATTGGATAATTCCGGTAAAAGATTTGGTCAATGAAAAAGGCGTACTGGATATTAAATACTATAAGTATTGTTTTATGGTCTTTGCTATCGGTATTTCTATCGTATTTCCGTCCGGGGTTATCCCTGAAATACTGGTTGGGTTCAAGCGTTTTGATCTGAGAAACTATGTCCAAATCGGGAATGTATGCATTAATCTTGCCGGTGTTTGGCTCCTGTTGCATCTGGGATATTCACTATTGTCGTTGACAATATTCACTGCAGTTTTAAATATTTCCACTAATTTTGTCATGGCAATTTTTGTCTATATGCTGGTTCCAAAACTACGCATCACACCGCGCCGTTTTAAGTGGAGCAGGATTCGTGAAATCGCAGATTTCAGCGTTTTTGCCTATATTCTGACAATGGCTACACTGGTTATTTACAAGACCGATAGAATCGTTTTGGGTGTAATGAGCGGGGTTACAGCTGTCGCTATATATCATGTAGGGACCAGGGTTTCAGATCTGATGAAAGTCAGTTCAGTCCAGTTTCAATCAAACATCTCCCCGGTTACGGCGGAGCTGTTCAAGGCCGGAGAAACAGAACGTTTAAACGCGATTATGTTGAAGAGCACAAGAATAACCGCATTTATTTGCGGCTGTGCATTTATTGTCTGTTTTATTTCCGCACCTCAAATCCTCAAAATATGGCTTCAACAAACTGACGACAGCTCGATTATGATTGCCAGAATAATGCTGGTTGCGGCATTATTTGAGGTTCTTTTCAAAAGTGTCGCCGAAGGCTTTATTCTAATGATCAACAAACACCGGGTTATTGCGATTATAACGGTGATAGAAGCCCTGTTAAATATTTCTCTTAGCGTAACTCTTGTATGTCTCTATGGTGTTGTCGGAGTTGCCTGGGGAACTTTGATTCCGGGAATATTACTCTGTACTTTTGTCATATTTCCGCTGTTCGCCAGGTATAGCGGGACTTCTATTCTGCAATATATTCTCAAAGCGTATTTGCCGGTATTAATAATCTCGCTGCCTCCTGCATACCTGATGTGGTACGCTTGGCAGCACATCACCATTCATGAGGTAAGCTCTGTAAGTCTGATTCTAGTTACAGGCAGTGCCGGTGTGCTTTACGCCATCCTGGGAGTATTGTTTTACTTTAACCGGAAAGAACGTGAAACGTTGATCAATTCTATTCCATTCATCCCAACTTTTATTATTAAACTGATTCGAATCTTCCCCTGCTACAGTTTCTACAAATAACAATATTATCAATAGTTTGTTTAATTAATTTAAAAAATTTTAAATTACCATGTACTTTTTATTTGACAATCTCGAATCCGGCATTATTGTAACTCATAAACCTAACAGGAGGACACAATGAAACGAATGAAAATTGCGGACCGGGGCTGCTATTACCACCTGATGAACCGGGTCTCGGGCTACAAAGGCGACCTGCCGTTTGCCTCGGTCGACCGCGAGTACGGCTTTACGTTGCTGCAAAATCTCACGCAATACTTCCTGATCGAGGTCATTTCCGCCGCCTGGATGGGCAATCATTTTCACCTGGTGGTCTACGCTCCCGGCCAAAACGAACTGCCTTCCGAGGCTGAAATCGCCACCCGCCACAACGCTTATTACAAGTCGATGGAGGGCGATTTGACCTACGCGATGAAAAAAATGCCGTTTATTGACCCCAAACACAAAAAACTCTGCCGCGAAACCGGCGCGAAAATGATCGACATCAGCTACTTCATGCGAGCTTACCAACAGCGTTTTTCGGTGGTTTTCAACCGGACTTACGACCACATCGGTCGACTCTGGGCTGATCGTTTCAAGAGCGTCATCCTCGAAGGCGCCGACGCCCTCGAAGCCTGTCTGCAATACGTCGAACTCAACCCGGTCCGGGCAAAATTGACCGAAAACCCGGCCGATTACCGGTTCACCACCTGGGGGCGCTACAGCGGCAGCGGCAAACACCAGTACCACGCCAACTTCATCAAACACTACAAAAAATTGATCGATTATACCGACACTTCGAGCTGGAGCGACGCGGATTATTATACGGAGTTCAAATGTTCCCTGACCAGAATTATCGCGGCCGAACGCGGCGCGAACGCGTCCGGAATAGCCGCAGAGGACCAGACCGCGCGCCGCAAAGAATCGATGCCGGTCCGCTTCCTGAGACGGACCCGACACTTCACCGACGGAGCGATATTAGGTTCAAAACTCTTCATCCGGGAAACGGCCCGCAAATTTGATGATCCCGACCGTGTAGAAAACAAACAACTCAGCCGCGGCCTCGACCCGAAAGGCGCCGCAATCTACTGCTTCCGAAAATTATTGCTGTAAAATTCAGGTCTTATCTACACGCTTATCTTTAGCAACATTAACGAGTGCGTCGAAAAGTTTCTGACTGGCCGGTTCATAGATAGCGCGGAGTTCCGGATGCCATTGCACTCCCAGCATAAAATCATATTCAGGATGTTCCACTCCTTCTATACATCCATCTTTGCTCAAGGCTGCAACCTTCAATAAACCGGCATCGGCAATTGATTGATGATGAATCGAATTAGTCAGGATAACCGGTTGCGGAAAAATCTTTGCCAACAACGTATCAGGCAGAATATTTACGTGATGTCCGGAAAATTTAATCGAACTTGACAATTTGAAACTGTGGATATCTTCACTATTGGGTTCTATATTCATCAAGCGACCGCCATATTTAACCGCAAACAATTGGGAACCCCGACATATGGCAAGGGTGGGAAGTTCAAATTCAGCCGCCAAATTAAGCAATTCCATCTCAAGATCGTCACGCTCGGAATTTATGAAATTCGCCATTTCACGGGGAGCATCATAGAGCAGCGGATCAATATCCTCGCCACCAGTCAAGACAAGGGCATCAAGTTCTTCAACCATTTTCCGTAATTTGTAACGGTATGCGGGCTTGATTGTCACCACCTGCGCCCCGGCGCGAAACAATGCCAGATCATAGGGCAATCGGGCATATTGCAGGTTGTCCGGCCAGCGCCCGGACACAACTAAGCCAACTTTCAGATCGCGGCGGCTAGAAGGACGTCTGACCCAAATGATAAACGGCAGCAACAAAGCAATCAGCGGTAAAAACATTACCGCTAATAGCATAAAGCCGACTATTTCAAGTTTTCTGCTCATTACCCGGCTTTGAGACTAATAAATCAGGAGATATTTTTCCGTTTTTAAGAAAAACGGTCATAGGGTAGAGTAAACCAAGAATTGGAAGCGGGTCCTTGAACTTAAAGATTTCTCCAACCGCTCCTTTATTTTCCTGCAGGACTTTTTCTACCGCTCGAAAACGTGAGGCGGGAACATCGGCAACATCTTTAAATAATCTTGTAGTCGCTTTCAAAACATCAGTTTGGACATCTTTGCCAAAGACCTGGAACGCTTGCTTGATATCCTGAATCGGATGCTTTCTCGCATCGACAAACTCCTGCAGCATGATCAATGTAAGCAAACACGGATTAAAAGTTTTCACATCATGTGATTTCGGAGTCATTTCAGGAATTGCGCCGTCAACGGCAAGGCGGTACACCCAATAAGGATAATCCCAACCGGATTCAACGGATTGCGCCAAACCGCCCCAAAAACGCGGATTTACTTCGATCAGGTAGGGATTGTTCTCGCCATCCCAGCGAAAATCGATTTCAGCCACCCCGTGCCATCCGGCAAGTTCCAGCAGTTTAGACCCCATTTCTTCCATCTCGGCTGCGTCAACTGTTTCCCTGACCGCACCCATTCCACTTTTGCGGGGAAAATCAAGAATATTGTGATAGGTCATTGACGCGCGCCGTTGGCCGTGGTCAAAAAGGAATGTGCAGCAAAAATCTTCACCATCGACCGACTGTTGAATAATCGGATATTCGCCTGCAGGTAAAGGATATTTTTCAGTAACCGACTTATAAAAATCCAGAGCTTCAGCCGGGTCGGCTACTTTCTTCAGGCCGATAGCGGAACAGGCCTCGGGCAGCTTGATAAACGCCGGAAATGGGAAAGTTTCACACAACTCTTTAAGATGGGTTTCTGATGTTACCGGAATAGTTTTAGGCGTCCGGATGCCGTGTTCATCGCAATATTTGGCTAAAGAAGCCTTATTGCCCAGCAGATCGATCTGTTCACGAGTCGGCAACGCCAGCTTGGCTATTCCGTTAAAACGTCTGGCATGCCTGGCCACAATAAAAGCATCCGTCAGCAACGGCATCAGAACCAGATCCACGTCCGGCCCTTTGTATTTGACGCAAACTTCGATCAGTTTGGCAATGAAGCCGTCCGGGTCCTTATCCGGATTCGGGTAAGTAAAAAAGCTTTTTGAATAAACCGAGAAATTGGAACTGCAAATCATACTGTCGTCACCAGTGATTACTTCCACTCCGTTTTTTCCAAGGCACCTTGTAGCGGCCAAAGCATTCCATGAACGCGCAAACGTGATTATACAAATTTGCCGTCGACCGGCATTGTTTTTACTGAAGACATTCTCGAACAGATTGATCATTGCCTTTTCCTGTTTAATTGATGTGTTCCCAAATATCGGCACCCTCCTACGGGCATACTCACAAACCGCGATAAGTTAGCACACAGAAAGACATCAATCAAGCAAAATCAGGCAAAAAAGCATCAATGATCGTTATTCAAAGACGGCTTCACTCATAGCGAGGATATTTTCAGGCGGAACGTTTGGCAATAGAGCTTCGTGGCTGGGGCTGACGATCAGCCTCGGACCGAGCGTGTCAATAACCCGATGAACATCATCCTTGATCTGCTGCGGTGTTCCATTAATCAGCAGATCCTGAGTATCGATTCCGCCAAAGAAAGTAATCCGGCCTTTAAACTGTTTCAATTTTTCAGCCTCCATGTTGGCCGCTTTGGCCTGGAGCGGATGAAGTACTTCTACGCCAAGGTCAATAAGATTCGGAATGACCTTATAGATTGATCCGCAGGAATGCAGGAAAACGTGTTTACCACAATCATGAGCCATATCAGTCAGCTTTTTAAAATAAGGGAAAATAAATTCCTCAAACTGTTCCGGAGCGACCAGTAGATCGAGTTGAGAACCGAAGTCATTGCCGAAAAAGAATGAATCAACGATATCGCCGGCCTCCTCAAAGAAAAGCCTGGTGCCTTCAAGATAAAAATCGACCATTCTGGTTGTTGCTTCATGGATCAACTCAGGATTGGTATACATTTTGATAAAATATTCCTCCATCCCGAAAAAATTAGCCATCTGATGAAAAAACGGGGACCACAGTCCACTAAGTCGATAAACATCTCCGGTGTTCCTGAGAGTTTCAATATCTCCGGTAAAATCGAGATTTTTTGGGTCCGGCCACGGATAATCATCAAGTTGTTCGACCGTTTCAAAATCGGAAAAGCAACCTTCGGCCGCCAGACCTTCACTCTTGCGCGGATTGGGAAATGCGACATCACTGTTTTCAGCGTTGTATTTAGAACCGCTTATCATCCAGAAAACATCATCACGCAAAATTTTCCGAACTTCTTCATTTGTTTCCACGCTGAAAAACTCACGCAGAATCGGCCAGGTATCAACATGAGGGTTTCCAAGCCAGAAACCGCAGCGCGGAGCAGGTTTGCCTTCGACAATATTCCGAATCAATTCTCTGTTAGTCATATTACAATACTCTTTTTGTTGTTGTATTTTTACGAATTACTTATATTATACTATAAAGAAAGCGTATTCGCAATTGTCACAAAGGATTGAAGTGTGGTATGAATTCAACAAAAAAAATTGATTTATGTTTCAAGCCGGGAGCTATTCCTACCGTCATTAACGCGGGGAAATTTTACTTGAATGACCGTAACTTTAACCCGATATACAATCTCCCATACACATCCCTGCATCAATATTTTTATCATGCGACAATCCGGATTGGCGGCGAAATCTTTCAAATATCGCCGGGTGATTTGACTATAACCCCGGAGAGAGTTAATTCATCATACAATATGCCTGAATCCGGAATGCATTTCTGTGCCCACTTTGTTTTGCCCAAAGGAGAGGAAGATGTTCTCAGGCTTCCTCTATATATTTCGAGACAGGAATTCGATACGGATATCGGTCATCTTTTCGAGGAATTGATCAGTTATTACCGGATCGAAAACCAGATAGCGCAGCGGGCGTCAGGTGAAGCTTTGCGGCTTCTGCTGCTTCATCTGGCTTTGCACGCGCAGACCGGGCATATCCATACTTCCAGGCTCAATGGAAAACTGGAATCGATTTGCCGTCGAATCGAAGCGGCACCCGAGCGGGAATATACGACAGCGAACCTGAGCCGGCAAGTCAAACTTAGTCCGAATTATTTGGCTAAATCTTTTCGGGAAAAGTATGGTATTACAATCAGCCGTTATCAGCTTTCAAGTCAGATTGAGAGAGCGGAATTTCTGCTCAAGTACAGTAATTTAACAATTAAAGAAATAGGTGTGGCGGTCGGGCTGCCGGACCCGCAATATTTCAATAAACGCTTCAGGGCCATAAAAGGAAAAAGCCCGACCGCTTTTCGCGATCAGGCTTAATAAGCGGTCAAGCTTGTTTTTCTATAACATCACCGACTTCGATTTATGTTCAAATACTGCGGTTATCTTGCTATAGATAATTATGGTCAAAAACTTATTACGCTTTTTTCCCGGCCCCGCTGAAAATCCGATCCCAGTTTTCCCGGACCTTTTTCTCATCGGTAGGCCTGCGTTTACTGCCTTTTCCAGCCATGACAAGTATCCTTTCATCCACGTTTTCAACAATTTTTACAGACGCATATTATAGCACGAAAATTCATTTTTTAAAGTTAGACTTATAAAAAACATATTATTGTCAACCCGGAAAACAACCTGTGATTCAACAGAATGAAAAACGCTGGTTTACAATCACATCTTGATAACGGACATGCAGTAAAGAACAAAAGCGCTTAATAATAAATATATTACAAATAAAATTAAAACCAGTTGATGATATAAAATTAATATGACGGCAATAACAAAAAATTACTGGATTTCCGGCTCCGGACTGGTTTTTTTCTCAATACAGGTTATTGTATATTTTATTGAGTAGCGCGATTATATGCGGTCATGCTTTTTTTATATTGTTTCAATGCCCGGATTTGAAATCAAAGGCCATTGCGAACCAATATGAAAATCTGTGCACCGAAGCTTAATAGAGGGTTAATATATGATTGAGATTTTGAACAAATTCAAACTGAAACACAGTGATCCGACAGTTCGTTTAGAAGCAGTTAAAGCGCTTCCAGAAAACTCTCCGGAATTTTTTGAAATGGCAAGCAATGACAACGATGAAAATGTCAGAGCGGAAGCCACCGCCGGAGTGACGGATGTTGCTCAGTTGGAACAATTGTTGAAAAAAGAGAAATCTGAACGCATAATCAAATATTTGAACCGGAAACTAGATCGTATATATATTCATCAACTTGAAGAATGCCGCGCCCCGGAAAAGGCATTGCAGATCGCCGCAAAGATCTCTGACGATCAGGACCACCTGGCGGCCGCCGCCGGTAGTGCAGCGGATATTTCCGCGGCTCTGGCTATAGCCAAAAGAGTCACTGATCCGAAGGCAAAGTTGAAAATATTCAGACACTCGCAAAGCAGACAGCTTTGTGATGAACTGCTGCTGGAAATTAACGATCTTAAAATGCTCGACAAAATAGCGGCTTCCGCCGCCATAATAACAGTCAAACATGATGCCGCGCAGAGAATCAAAGAATTGACTCCTCCGGAGCCAGAGCCGGAAGAAGAATATCTGACTGAAGACTCTCCTTATCAAAAAGAGATGAATCTGCGACATGAACTGGCCGAAGCGATGGAAGACGCCGTGAAAAACGTCGCCAATATCACATCGGAAAAATTTAACAACCTGCTTCATAAATGGAGTAAACTGCCGCTGCCCGCGGATGGCATGGCTGAGCTTCTGGAACGCCGTTTTCATGATGCAAAATCAATTTGCCGTGAGGAAATGGATAAAATCCGTCAACAAGCGCAAAAACTGGCCCACAATAAAGATAAGCTGGAAACATTCTGCAAAGAAGCGGAGGAACTGGTGTTTTCTGCTGAGAACAGAAAGCATATCCGGGAAAAGATCGATAACTTGAAAGAGGGTTGGCTGAAAACAACATCCGGCTTAACAGATATTGAACACCTGAATGATCGCTTTGCGACGAAAATATCCGATCTGGAAACCCGGATGCTCGATTACGAACAACAGATTAGAATCGCCCGGGAAACCATAAGTGAAAGTTGCGAACAACTGGAAAAATTAGTAGAGGAACACACCCCGGAGCAAGTTAAGGATCAAGTCAAAGAGATTCGCGGGAAGGCCCGGGAAGCGGTTAAGTTGCTGAAAGAAGCCAAAGCCATGCCAAGGAAACTGGCGGATCGCTTTCAACGCGCCGAAAAACAATTCCGTGGACAATTATATCAGGAATATCAGGCCAGAGACTTTGGCCGTTGGGAACATTATACCCTGAAATTGGATATCTGCAAAGAAATGGAAAAAATGCTTGAGTCAGACAACTTCAGAAAAATAGGTAAGAAGTTGTCAGGGTTCCGGCGTAAATGGTATGAGCTGGGAGCAGTCCCTCAGGAAAAGGCCAAAGAACTGCAAGCCAGATTCGATGAGCTGTATAAGACATTGCGCGGGCGTTGTGATGAATTTTTCGCCAAGTATCGCGAACAGCAGAAGCTAAGTATAGAATCAAAAAAATCATTGTGCGAAAAAGCTGAAACATTGCAACATTCAGAAGATTGGAACCTGGCCGCCGATGCGTTCAAAGAACTTCAGCGCCTGTGGAAAGAGCACGTTCCAGCTCCAAGAGAAATTGAACAGGAGCTTTATCAGCGTTTCCGCAAGGCTTGCGACACCTTTTTTAACCATCGTAAGACTCACTATGGCGAATTGAAGAAAATCCGTTCGAATGTGATCAGTGAAAAATCAAACATCTGTGAAGAAGCCGAAAAGCTGGGTGAAAATGGAACTGCGGAAGACGTGAATATTGCCAAGAGATTGCGTCGGCAGTGGCGGGACGCGGGCCGGGCCGGTAAAGCCGACGCGGCGCTAAGCGATCGCTTTAATAAAGCGTTGGATAAATTTTATGAACGAATCAATGAGTCCAGAACAGAAACTCTGGGGCAGCGGCAGGCGATTTGTGATAGTCTACAGAAACTTGTTAATGAAAAAATGACCGCTGAATCTGCAGATAAGTTCCGCGATCTCAACAGTCAATGGCGGGAATTGCCGATTGTTCCCGGTAACGACGCGATTAAGATTGAAAAGCAGTACGCCGAATTATCTGAAGCCTATCTGAAAGCAATGGAAAGTTTCGAAGCGCAGCTTTATCTTAATGAATTGCAGGAACTTGAAAAATTTGAAAAGGCACTGTCTGAAATCGAAGGAACTGTTCCGGAGGATATCTGCGATTTGGAAAAACTACCAAAAAGTTCACAGAAAACGGTTTCAAAATTCCTGCAGAATGCTCAATCGGAAGGCATTAGTGAAAAATTAAATAAAAAGTTGATGCTTAACCTGGAGAAGCGTCAGGAAACTTGTCTTGCGTTGGAAAAGCTTGCCGGACTGGTGGAGCCGGAAACTCCGGTATCCCTGGCGGAAGAACTCGAAGCGGCAATTCTCGGCAATTCGCTGGCGCCAAAAGCAGAAGCCATTGAACCGGTTAAGGAATTTAAAAGTATACGCAGGGATTGGGACTCCCAGTCTCCGGCCGGGTACAATGAAACCGGCTCACAAATTTATCAGCGCTATACGGCGGCTTGCAAGGCAATGATCAAACAGATTGAAGAAGCGGAATAAACACCTCTTTACTGTTTTTCAACAATAAAGATCAGGGTATTTCCACCCATAATAACTTCTTGCCTCAACGACAGATCGGTTTGATGCTTGTCCCGCTTTTTCTTTGAAGTAAACGCGGCAATAATCCTAAGCAGCCAAACAAAAGGATAAAACAAAAACTGTTTTTTCTTCTTCTTGTCATTGAGAATTTCCGCTATTTTAAGATCATTGATTTCAAACATCAGATTAAGCAGGGTTATAGTCAGGGGGGAGTTATGGAAATTGTAAAGGTTCCTCCCGTCTTTCTCAAAGTGTTCTCTGGTTTTGGGTTTGGTCAAATAGCCGGTCATCAGGAATCTGAATCTTTTTTCGATATTTGAGTAGTTGGGAATACTGAATATTCCAGTTCCGCCGGATTTAAGCACCCGGGAGAATTCTTTGACCGCGGCATAAGGATCGGTCATATGCTCTATGCCGTCAACACAGCAAACATAATCAAAGGATTCATCAGGAGCTTTAATCTGCTTGTTCAAATCCGTATAGATACATTTCAAATCATCCACCGCAAAAATATCCGGTTCAATTTCACCGCAGGTAACCTGAAATCCCATTTCATGGAGTTTCTTTGACAAATTGCCGTACCCCGCAGGAGCGTCTAATATCATTCCGCGCGGTTTGTCTTTCAACCATTTGACAATCGCCTCATGAATTCCACTGCGAGATTTAGCCTTAACAACTTTTTCCATATTGTCCTGTATATTCCTATACGTATTCTTATTTTACAAAAGCGGCAACCGGTTTGGCAAATCAGTTATTCAGCTGATTTTACCAGGTCGACTGCAACTTCAACACAACATGAGCAGGACAGTTTGTTTAACTTCCTTATCGCTCTGCATTTTTCCGAACCGGCAGCATCAGTAAATTTATTTACCAGATTCATATGTTCTGACTCATGTACTAACTCAAGAGCGCCATACAACGCGCCGCAAACACCTTCCGGAGCCCTGCCGCCGCCAAGCGCCTTGAACGCAGGAATCAATCCAGCCTTGGCGGGATGCCTGTCTTCCATTATCTTTATTACCGCCTGGGCACAGTTATAACGTTCAGGTCCGTTAAAAAACCTTTCCACCGCTTTTTTCGTCGTCATAATTTTTATCCGTGACAAATTCTGCAAAAATGATAATATACTATCTTTTTCAATACATTTCCAGTTTGTCGGCTTTGGGTTTTAATTTTTTCAGACTGCTCCTGAACATCAGTAATAACGAGTCCTCTGAATTACTGCTTTTTTCCCTGATTCTAACCGCTTGTTCTATCAGTTCAATTGCCCGGGCCGTTTGACCAGAACGGATATAGTAAGCGGAACAAATATAATACACCATTGCCGAGCCCGGAGTTTCGGGGTTCTTTAACCGCTTGCAAATTTCCATGGCCTGCTTGCCGGCAGCCTCAGCTTTCCCCCCGTCATCAAGGAGCGCATAGGCCCTGGATATATCAGCATAAGTCCGAGCCACCTGAATATTATTCTCGCCAAAATGTGATTTCAGAATGCGTAATGCTTCCTGATAAGCCTCCAACCCTTTATTTACCTTAACCCGACGGCGACGCAAATAAGCATATCCCATATTACTCCATGCTCGTGCAGCCTCTAAACTGTCCGGGCCTTTGATCTTGACATAAATATCTTTGCATTTTTCCATATACCAGCTTGCTTCGACGACCCGGTTGCGCAGTCCGGACAAAATACCCAGATTATGAAAGCAGCCGGCTGAATATAGATTATACTCACCAAGACGCTGATTGAAAATAAGCAGCGCCTTTTTGAATAAATTATCCGCCTTCTCGTAATCTTTTTTATTCCTGAACTCTATTGCGGCTTTCAGAAGTTTTTTCGCCTCTTCTACCGTGCCGGAATGTTTCGCCGTCTCCAGACTGGTCAATTCCTTGATGACCGGATCTTCCGCCGGCATTGTCAGACATGCAAACATCGAACAGAATATGACAATGAATTTCATTTTGACTTTTTTCCTGAGTAGTGGCATTCTTTTGTCCTTAACCTGAACTATTCATAAATTTATGCCCGTTTTTTCATAAAACAAATTAATCGGATTTTTGCTCATAGTTATTTATAACAAAATAATCGCAGAACTCCGCCTGAAAACGGAATTTGTGGTGTTATGGGATATAAGTTTTACCGCTTATGGATCATTCCATTTGATATCGCGATGATTCGTATTGATCGAGCGCCTGAATTCCGCCGGAGTGACATTATGGATTTTTTTGAATATTCTCGAAAAATAATTAGGATCATGATATCCGCATCTTTCTCCTGCCTCGCTGATAAACAGATACTGATTTCGCAACATCTGCCGCGCAATCAGCATCCGTTCTTTTTGAACATATTTCATCGGGCTGACGTGGAACTCCTGTCGAAACAGTTTTTTCAGATAACTCACACTGATCCCCGCATTTTTTGCAATATCCTCCTGACACAAATCCGGCTTTGCCAAATTCTTTTCGATATAGTTGATTGCATAATTAAGCTGCGGCATAATGTCGGATGCATTGTTCAATTTGTTCTCAAGCATCAACAAGCGACAAATAATAGAATGCATCAAGCCGCGGCACTGCGGCATAAGCATTGCGTCATTGAGCTCCACCAGATGCCGCAGCCATGTGACTATGAGTTCATCCGAACTGATATCGATGAGTCTGGTACTGCAATCGAAAATACCCGGCTTCACGCTGAAAACTGCGAATAAAGTCTCCGTACGCTCATGGTTTTTTTGCGTATGGGCTGTACCCGGGGCAATGACAACCAATTGCCCCGCTCGAACGTTGAGATGACTTTCACTCGTATTCGAGGAACAAAATCCGCTACTTATATAAATAATTTCCGCCCCCGCATGCTGATGCGACTGCACCTGCTGATCGCCGGCATAATGTCCAGCATGCCAGAAAACCGGTAACTCTTCATTCATGCCACACTCCATTTATTATCTTTTTATGCTAAAATATTGCCTGAATATTCTATTTTCAAGCGTTGAAAATATCTTTTTATCCATGTAATATAAAATAAAAACTGAAAGGAAAGTCAAATGTTATCTGAGAACGTAATGCGAAACCGGTTGATTGAACCTTCCGGCCGGGTTAATATGGTACTGGACACCGATACTTTTAATGAAATCGACGATCAGTTCGCGTTGACTCTGGCGGTTCTGTCGCCGGGAAGCATCAACCTGAAAGCGGTTACTGCCGCACCATTCAGTAAACAAAAAACAACTCCCGACCCGGCAGTTGGAATGGAATTGAGCTATGATGAAATAATCCGGGTGCTGTCAAGACTCAATGCGATGAAAGACGACTTTGTCTTCAAAGGCGCCACCACCTATTTGAAAAATAAGAACACTCCGGTTGAAAGCGCGGCCGCTCAAGCAATAATCCGCTGTGCTCACGAATCGGACGAACCGTTATATGTCACAGCCATCGGCGCAATCACCAACGTCGCATCCGCTCTGATCATGGATCCTGACATTATTGAAAAAATAGTCGTTGTCTGGTTGGGAGGACAACCCTATTATTGGCCCTCTGCCGGAGAATATAATTTGGGACAGGACGTGATGGCGGCGCAGCATGTCTTCGACTGCGGCGTTCCGGTTATCCACGTGCCATGCAAGAATGTGGCTGAACATGTAAAAACCACGGCATGGGAACTGGAAAAATACGTTAAAGGACGGGGCGCGGTAGGAGATTTTCTGTTTAAAAGATTCTGCGAATATTCGGATAACCTTTTCGGCTGGAGCAAAGAAATTTGGGATATGGCCCCGATAGCCTGGTTGATTAAACCCGAATGGGTGCCATCTCAGATTATGCAATCTCCAATCCTTACCGATGATATGACCTGGGAAACGGATTCGGGCAGACATCTTTGCCGCTGTGCTACTGATGTGCGCCGGGATCCGGTTTTCCGCGACTTTTTTACCAAACTTGAAAAATTCAGCAATAGTTGATAAGCGGAGAAAACGATAATGGCTAAAATTATTTGCTTCGGCTCCCTGAATATTGATAAAGTATATCAAGTTCCGCATATCGTCAAACCCGGAGAAACATTGTCCGGAACCGCTTTCGATGTCCACTGCGGCGGCAAAGGCGGCAATCAGTCTGTCGCGTTGGCCCGAGCCGGAGCCGAAACCTGGCATGCCGGATGCGTGGGACTTGACGGAATGATGCTGATCGACAACCTGAAACAGTGTGACGTCAATACCGATTTTATCAAAACGGTAGACCGACCGACCGGACACGCAATTATTCAGGTCGACGCAGCGGGTCAAAACTCAATCATCCTGTTTCCGGGCGCCAATCACGCAGTTACGCCGAAACAGATCGACGCAGTTATAGCGCAAACGTCACCAGGCGATTTCATATTGCTCCAGAATGAAATTAATCTGGTATCAATGATCATTGAAAAAGCTGCGACAGTTGGTTTAGTTACATGTCTCAATTTCGCACCTTTCGATCCTGTTGCGGCAAAAGAAATTCCGCTCGACAAAGTTAATATTTTAATCGTCAATGAACATGAGGGAGCCGGATTGGCTGGAGTTGAGGATTACGAGGGGATTATCGACAAACTTCTGGAAAAATATGTGGAAATGACAGTAGTTTTGACCCTTGGAAAAGAAGGTGTCATTTGCGGATACGGCAAGGAACGTCTGTATTGCGCGGCAGAGGTAGTGGAAAATGTTGTTGACACAACTGCCGCCGGGGATACGTTCACGGGATTTTTTCTTGAAGCCAGAGCAAAAGGCATCGGTTTGGAACAATGTATTGAAAGAGGTTGTAAAGCCGCCGCCATTACCGTCTCTCGCTCTGGAGCTGCCGTGTCAATTCCATATTGCAACGAAGTAGATATCTGATAAACTCAAGAAGTCAATCAAGTGGTAACATATTTGTTGACATCATTTTATAAATTTATTATAATCAAACCGTCTGACAATTTGAAAAACCCGCTTTCAGCGTATATATTATCTCAAAACCACCCCCAAAAGGAGGACGAAATGGAAGTTCGAATGAAGGTCAAAGGCGCAGGCTGCTACTACCACCTGTATAATCGCATCGGCTGCGTCAAAGGCGAACACCCGTTCTCCGACGCCGACAAAGAATACGGCTTCAAACTGCTTCGATACCTCTGCGATTACTTTTTGATTGAGGTCATCTCCGCCGCCTGGATGGGCAACCATTTTCACCTCGTAGTCTACGCTCCAGGACCGGATGAACTACCGCCGCTCGAGGTCATCGTCAAACGCCACAACGGCTACTACAAAGCCATGAAAAAGATCTTCAAATTCGGCCCGCGAATCCCGGTCATCAGTCTCGAAAATAAAACGCAATGCCAGGAAATCGGCCTCAAAATGATCGACATCAGCCGCTTTATGTCGGCCTGCCAACGCCAATTCACCTGCATCTACAACGAGACCCGCAACCGCACCGGACAACTCTGGGGCGGGCGGTTCAAAAGCGTGATTCTCGAGCGCGTAAACGCCCTGGCCGCCTGCGTGACCTACGTCGAACTCAATCCGGTCCGGGCCGGCCTGAAAAACTCCCCGTCGGATTACAATTTCACCACCTGGGGCCGCTATTGCAGAAGCGGCAAACACATGTTTTACGAGAATTTTGTCAAACACATGAAGCCGAACATTACCACCGGCGACACCTCGCAATGGACTGATGCCGAACTATTTGCGTTCTTCCGTGGCGAACTGGCCCGCATCATCACCGCGGAAACCGGCGCCTCGAGCGAAGAGATCTACGCCGCCCGCGACAAAGCCCGCCAAAAAGAATCGATGCACGTACGCTTCCTGCGTCGTACCCGACACTTTACCGAAGGGGCGATTTTAGGTTCAAAACAATTCATCCGCCGAACCGGAAGCCAGTTTGATAACCCCGAAAGAGTCCATAAAAAACACCTCTCCCGAGGCCTCAGCCCCTCCGGAATACTATATTGCTTCCGATATTTGCAGGAATAAAACTTTATTACTCAAACGGAATAACCTGTCCAAACAAAGAAACAGAGGTGGAACGGTTGATTTTCACCGTGACAATATCGCCGGGCTTAATATTTGCCGTAGGCTCAAAAATGGTCATTTTAGCATTGGAAGTACGTCCGGACCAACGAGCTGCATTGCGTTTACTGGGCCCTTCGGCCAGAACCTCAACCGTTTTACCAATGTACGCAACATTATGGTCTTTAGTCCGTTCTTTCAAATCAGTTAGCAGTATCTGGTTACGTTCCTCTTTAACCTCTTTTGGAACCTGATCATCCATTTTCGCAGCAGGAGTACCGGTCCGAGGCGAGTATTTAAAGATAAAAGCATTATCGAACGCGACTTCATTCATAACTTCACGGGTAGCATTGAAATCATCCTGCGTTTCACCTGGAAATCCAACAATAATATCGGTTGAGAAAGTTATATCCGGTATTTTTGCTTTAAGTTTACCGACAATTTCCAGATATTTTTCAGCAGTATACTGCCGGTTCATGGCTTTCAGGATACGATCAGAACCGGATTGCAACGGCAAATGAATGTTCTTACAAACTTTAGGCAGGGATGCAACTGCGTCAATCAATTTGTCACTGAAATAACTGGGATATGGCGAGGTAAAACGTATCCGCTCCAGCCCCGGTACCGCATTAAGATCCGCCAGCAGATCGGCAAACGGAGAAACATCCGGCGGAGGCGGGGATGTATCGCCTCCCAAGCCGAACGCTGCGACATTCTGCCCGAGCAGCATAATCTCTTTGGCTCCGTTTGCTACCAGTTGTTCAGCTTCAGCAATAATATCCGCCGGTTCGCGACTGATTTCACGTCCGCGCACATGCGGAACAATACAATAGGAACAAAACCGGTTACAACCGCGAGTCACCGCAATCTGGGCGAAAACAGAATACCCCAAAGCTGGAAAATGCTGCCCCATGCCGTCCAGGACCTCTTTGCCTTCACGCACATCAATATTCCGCTGCCGGTCCTCGATAAATTTTTCCAGAATCTCAGTCAAACGATGCAACTGTCCGGTTCCGATGGTAAAATCAAGATGCGGAATCGCAGCCATAAGCTCTTCTCCGCGATTCTGGGCCATGCATCCCATCAGGCCGATAATCAGGTCAGGCTTTTCCCGTTTCAGGCGTTTCATAATGCCGATCTTACCTACGGCTTTGCGTTCAGCTTGATCCCGGACGCTGCAAGTGTTGAAGATGATGACGTCAGCGTCATTTTCGTTATCGATGATCTCGAATCCTCTGGCAGCCAGCGCCCCGGCACAGGCTTCCGAGTCACGTTCATTCATTTGACAGCCGTATGTTTTTATATATACTTTCACCGCAAAAACCTCTCTCAATTGGCGGAAATAACCAGATTATCCCGATGCACCACCACTTCATCGGCATTGCGGTTAAGAATCTTCGCAATTTCATGACCCTGACAACCGATAATCAACCGGCAGTCACTCGCGTCAAAGTTAGACAGGCCGCGCCCGATTGAATTACCTTCAAGGTCATATATTTCAACCGTGTCACCACGTTGAAACTCGCCCTCTATATTGGTAATTCCGGCAGGCAGCAGGCTTTTGCCTCGTTCGCTCAAAGCTTTAGCCGCACCGGCATCGACCGTAATGGTCCCGGCGGATTTTGAGAAAAAGTTCAACCAGCGCTTTTTCGCCTGCATCTGGGAAGCCTGAGGGACGAAGATAGTACCAACATCTTCCGCATGCAAAATCTGCTCAAGAATATTTTCAACCCGGCCATCGGCGACCCAAAGAGCTTCACCGGCAGCAGTGACGGTCTCAGCCGCACGCAGTTTGGAAATCATACCGCCAATGGAAAGTTCCGCGTCGTCGGTTCCGGTGGCCGAAGCCTTAAGGTCCTCACAAATGTTTTCAACCACGGAAATACGATTACCAAGAACGCCGTCATGTTTTTCCCTCAAGCCCTCTTCCGTAGTAAGAATAACGGTAAGTTCAGATTTGGTCATGGCAGCCAGCAATCCGGCCAGATTGTCATTATCGCCAAATTTCAGTTCATCGATTGAAACTGAATCGTTCTCATTGGCAATCGGCAGAACGCCCTGGCTCCACAGCGAATTAACACAGTTGACAATATTCAAATGTCGTTCGCGATTCTGCAAATCACCTGCGGTCAGCAACAATTGCGCCGATTTAAAATTATGCTTCCGACACTCTTCATCATAAAGCGACATAAGTTTACATTGTCCGATCGCGGCCAGAGCCTGGACCTCGGAAAGCCGGGTCGGGCGTTTTTTCAGTCCCATTTCGGCCATGCCTATACCGACCGCGCCGGAAGAAACCAGCAGGACGTGACGGCCCGATTCCCTGACTTTGGCGATACCGGCAATCAGGTCGGGGATTCTGGCCCGGTCAGTCAATAACCGGGTCCCGACTTTAATCACCATACAGCTGCAATTTTCAATAATCCGCTTTCTGGCGGAAAGTTCGTCGTTCATGATATAACCTGCCTCTACTCATAGCAAAATTGTTCAAGCGGGTAATATACCACTAAATCGCTTTTTTAGCAAGCATTAAAGCCGATCAGTTTGCGGTTAAAAAAGGCAGCAGAAACATCAGAATATCAGCCTGCATAAAGGCGCACCGAGTGATTTCAGGTCCGGTATCCCGCATCGGCAGCAGGCCGGAGTCGGTCCGCATCGTCATCAGCCGGCGAAGGAGCCGTTCGGCGCAGACCGCGTTTTTTTCGCCGCCGATCCTGAATAAGACGTTGGCGGTTATCGCGTATGTCCAGATATTATGTTTTGCGGATGAAGTTTCATTACCATTCCAGATTACGCAGCCGTCCTCACCGATGCAGGAGCGCAAAAAATCAGCACCTTTATCTGTTGCGGCGGTGAATTCGTCAATATCCGGCATTCCAGGCAGATCATCATGAGACAGGTTTTCCCAGGTATTCAGCATGCACCA
The DNA here is from genome assembly GCA_963678305.2 of Victivallales bacterium. Classification (GTDB taxonomy): domain Bacteria; phylum Verrucomicrobiota; class Lentisphaeria; order Victivallales; family Victivallaceae. The sequence continues at coordinate 55,892 of CAXXVV010000005.1, read as the reverse complement.
GAGGACAAGCGAGGTATAGTTCAACGTAATCCCATCGGCCGCCCGGTAGGGGAACAATCCATTTTCGGCTTGAAATTGCAAGGTATGGTTGAACGCCCGGCTTGCCCCAGCCCTGAATATATTTATCCTGACGGAAAATATCTCTTTAAGGGTTTTATAAATCAGCGCCAACGATTCGCCGGCATGGGTATTGGCGTTTAAAGTATCATACGGGGAGCGTTCGTGATGCGGGAAGATTCCCGATCCCGGCGGATATTCGATACTTAGCAGCCAATGTCCGGCTCGTTTAAGGCTGTCCAGATAAGATTTTTTGGGGGACAGACCCTGCAGCAGCGCCAAAGCTAAACCGTGAACGGCAAAGGCAGTAGAGATAGTAGAAAGTTCATCCAGCCCGGTCATCTCCCAGTCAGACGGTTTTTCGTTATTCTGAATCTCATGCCAGCCGCCGCGTAAAGATTGTCTGGCCACCAGCCAATCGAAAGCGATTTCAGCCCGGCGCAACAGGCTTTGATCATTGTTTTCCTGACCGAGCATCCACAAACATAAGGCCGCACTACCGCAACCGCGATGGTGATGGGCACCGCCCGCGTTCCAGTCCAGCAATGGCCCATGATACGCTTTTTCACTGTAGAATGCCCCGTAATATTCACCGGGAGTAAAATCCTGAACCTCGAGCAAATACTCCGCTATCGAGGTACAGATGTCATTGATGCGGACATAAAAATCCGTGGATATACTTTTTTTCAACATAATTTGTCAAGAGCCTGATTAGTATTGCAATTGGACCAGAATGGAATCCGCGGTCTGCTGTAGTTGACTGATAATGTCCCTGGTGGTTTCTGGCGTGTATCTGACGGATGGAACGAATGATCCCAGCGAGGCGTAAAGCCCCAGTTCCGGGCTGATCAACGGAACGCCGACCACGGTGTATTCTTCCTTGACGATTTCAGCATAACCGCATTCACGGATCGCGGCCAGCCGGGCCAGGAGTTCTTTTTCGGATTCAAACGGGCACAATCCTTCAGGACGGTTGATTCGCCTGATAAAACTGGTAAGTTGCTGCTGGCTGAAACCGGACATAATCGATAAACCGGTTGCGGTTTGACAAAAATTGTCGTTAGCGCCAGAATCAGGGCGCACGCGGAGTTCTCTGGAACATTCCTGAATGAGCAGAGTGTGCCGTTTGTCCCCATGAAAAATAATCAGAATAACTGTTTCATTGATTTGTTTGACCAGAGATTCGATCTTTCCGCGGGCGGCATCAACCAGTTGCGAATCAGTGGCGGCGCCAAACCGCAGCGCATTACCACCGAGGTGATATTTGTTAGCGGCATCCTGTTCCACGTAACCAAGTTTTATCAAGGTTTTCAACAGATTGTGAACTGTCGGAATTTTTAGATCCAGGGCATTGGATATTGAACTTACGCTGCAAACCTCCCCTGTTTCAGAGCGGTCGGCGATATGTTCCAAAATATGAAACGCTCTTTCTACTGATTGAACCACGTTTTACTCCCGATATGCGGTCATGCATATTTTTTATTGTTTTATAGACATTGATTCGAGTTTGGTGACCGCGATTAATATAATAGTGTCACTTCCAAAGCCATTCAATCAAGGATTGAATGAATTTTGTTTCAATTTCATCTTTTTTCATTTTTTTATAATAACTGCCGGAAAAAATTACTTTTCCTTTGCCGTAATTGCCGGCAACGATAACCGGATAATTATAGCGGTCAGAGACCAGTACCCTGCCCTTGTCTCCCGGCTTAAATACCGTATGGTCGTTAAAACTCGCATCAAAAGCCTTGCCGGCAAATGCCGGAGCCTCAGAACATTTTTTCGCTATTTGCATTTTAACGTCAAGAATATGGCGAATGTCCCCCTTTTCCGGCGGCACCAACGCCCCGCGGACAATATCCGGGAAAGGGCTGCTCATGAAAAAACCGGTATCGTGAGTCAGCAGCAGACGGCCGCCGTCATGGACAAATTGCCGCAGCGCCCTTACCGTCGGGGAATCAGCCGCAAGTTCTGCATTGAAATTCTGCAGGATAACCAGACGGAATTTTTTCAGGTTTCCCGGTGATATCTCTGACAGATCCATAACGCAGGAGTTTGGCGGCCAAACAAATTCCCGGGCATTCATACCGGATAGTCCGATGCCGTATTTTCCGGACGGAATATCAATCCCAGCACTGCCGGACGTCTGCCGCCAGCCTGTGGCCGGCTTGAACGTTCCCTGTTTGATTTCCCGGTTCGCTTCCCGGAGGACATTCATCAAGTTATCCCGACCATATTTGTAATGTTCAACCTTGGAAAGTTCCCAAAGCCATATCCCGTCGCAAAGTTCCGCCATCGCAAGCGCCTGTTGACCGTGATACCCCGGACGCTGATCGCCCATGATCGCGGCCAGATAAAGGAACGGAATTTTGGTTTTACGCAGGTATTCCAGGTCATTCTTAACCAGCGCCACATTGGCCCTAATTCCTTCAGCGTCAGACAACGCCAGTGAAGGTTTACCGTAGGTGCCTTCATCGGAAACCACGATCGGCGCAGCCGGGGTAGCCAGCGACCGGGCCAGAGTCGTGGTGAAAGTATCACCGACATTAGGAATAAACCAGTAGGACAATCGCGGGTTGATTTTATCGGTCGCTTTCCGCAGCCGGGCTCCGAGGCGACTGAGATGCTGATAGAATATTTTACTGTATTTGAACCGCAAGTCATGATCCATCAACCATTGGTTCCGTTTATCTAAAGGCGGAGTCGGACCTTTGAGCCCGGCTTCCCGCAAAAAACGCCGCCAGCAGGAATCACAGTAACATGCACCGTATATTCCCCGAAATTTTTTCCCGACCGGATATATTTCCCAGTCCAGCATAATCGCGAATACCGGGACTTGCAACGAGGCTTGCGCATAAGCGGTGCAATATGGAATGACCCGTTCGTTCCAGTAACGTTCATCAGCCGGACAGACCAGTTGCTGCTGGTGACCATTAAACCAGACCATACGATCGTAATGCTCTCCGCCTTGCGGAAACTTCCAGCACATTGTCATCTTCGGATATGCCTGCATACCCGGATATTTGGCAATTTCCCGGCCGGTATTGACAAAACGCTTCACTCTTGCCGCCAGGTCTTGCGGCAAAGAATACATCGAGGTCCCCGGTACGCCGATGACATTAAAGCCGTCCCGATGCAATTCTTTGTATACCCGCGGTGCGTAAAAAGTATTTGTATCGGTATACCAGAAAGGTTTCGGAAAAATCGAGCAATAGCGTTTGCGCTTAACCGGAACGGAAGTATTATTGACCGGTTTGCGGGACGCCATTTGAATCTTCGCCACTTCCGGCGAATCGATTATACTGATTTCACTGACATAAACTTTGCCGTCACCAGCGTTTACCGCCTCCGGGACAATATGAACCCGCAGAATTTCCGCTCCTGCTTTACAACCGAACGCGGTTGTCGGGATAATCGCCTCGCACCAGTCGTTATCAAGTTTCCGGCCTGACAGGGGAATTTTGCGTTCCGACAGTTTACCGAGTTTCCCGCTTGTTTCATTCGTGGATATTCTGGTATAAAGAGAAATGCCGTCGGATTTGCCGGGAAGCCGGTACGTGACTTTCAAGCCGATATTGTCACTGATTACCGGCGCTTTGCCAAAATAACTCGTCAACATCATGAAACGGGCTTTTTTCATTGCCGGACGCAATACCGCGGCATACCCGTTTTTGCCGTCGCTCAAGGTCGTTTTTTCCACCCTTGGCCGACCGAAATAATCCGCATCCATATAGCGCCAGGACTTGCATTTCCCCGTATCGGAAACTCGTCCGAAACAAACCGCTTTACCATAAGCCTGGGAAAAAACGATCAGGCATAACACAAAAATACTTAACCGGCTTTCAGCTTTGAAAAACATTGACAATCCTCTGCTCATTTCCATCTGTTGTAATTCCAGTAATTCATGTCCTCGGCCTGATTCTCATTCAAAGACTGCACATGACCGTCATAAAATAGAATATTGCAGTTATTCGAATGCCACGGAAAGATCTCACCGATTGTCTTGGGATAACCGACATAGTTATTGCCGATGCCGCGCCAATGACCAACCGCGTCGACGAAGACGCCGATTCGTGAAATATTACGAATCTTGTCGGCCCTGCCCCGGTAGTAACCCCAGAAATAAAGGTCGCCATTGTGGGAATAAGTCGCGGAATAACCTTCCGGCGTCGGGGTTCTCTGGCCTTTGGGGCACTTCGCCAATTCCGGCTTGCTTAAATAATTATTGTTCAACATGACGGTGTTCCAACTGGACGGGGAATAGACAAAGGTCGCGTTCTGATCGTCACAGTAAAACTTGAAAGCCAGTCCCAGTTGTTTTAACTGGTTGGCACAACTTATCTGCAATCCTTTTTCCCTGGCCTGGTTTAACGCCGGCAGCAGCATTGACGCCAGGATCGCGATAATCGCGATCACGACGAGCAATTCAATTAATGTGAATCTTGATCGGTGTCGAATTGATTCCGGATATAACTTACTAATAATCACTTTTCGTCCTTTCTTTATTTTTATTTTTCAGCATTGTTGAAAAATACTTTCAACTTTATTGAAATAATACATTACAGGCAGCGATTTGTCAATCCCCTGTTATAAAAAAAATCGAATTATTCCATTTTCGGAATAATTCAGAAAGGGTAAAGTGCGAGATATTTATGTCTTTTTCAACATTGTTGAAAAAGCAATTACAATGATTGGCTTGAAAGAATAAACCGATATTTGTTATTAAAGAAAGTATTATCCAGTCATACAAGGTAATTCAGTCAAATTGGAACACTGCTTTTTTTTCCGCAATAAACTCATCCCGGTCACTCAATTGATTACGATCCCAAAACTCCCGCACCTCACGTTCCCATCCGGTCAGCTTGCCGGGAAACTCAGTCAGAGGAACTTCAAAGTTTTTATTGAAAACATGCGGATCGCGTCCGACAAATTTTTCCGTTTCCAATACGCATCTGCGATCAACAGTGCAGAAGAGGTATTCCTTGAACATGACTTGGTATCGTAAAGCCAGAATCCACCATTGCAGGCATTCCCGCTCCCAATCGTCAGCCGCCGGCAACGATTCAAGGTCTTTAATCGCCTGTTCCAGTTCATGCGGCCACCCCCGGAACATAATATCGTTCAGGCCCGTAAAGAATTCACGCCAGGGATGATGCTGCCAACGATCAGGATTTCCAGCCGCGATAAAAAACGGCAGTTGACCAGTCCATGGCGGGTACAAGTTCCAGAGATTTCCCGGCCGTCCCCATGTGGTATGAATTATCGAAACATCATTTTTGTGGCCCCAATCATACCAACTCAAAATATTATCAAACCTGGGGCCGGGTTCACGCTGGGCGCTGTGCCGTCCTTCATACCAACCACAGGAAATAGCGGAAGCGCCCCATACTTCATATCCGGTTTTCATCAGTTCAAACGTAGTACCAAAAGGCGCTTTACCCGTGTACTGCCAGTCGATCAGAATCGTCGCCTCAGGCAGTTCTCTTACTAAATCAAAACTCTTTTCCCGCCAGAACATATCCGCCCAGATAAGCGGTCGTACTCCGCGCCCGAGGGCATGGCGGCAACAGGCGGCTACATGATCGATATAGACCCCGAACTTACCATGCTTTGATTTGTCCGCGTATTCAGTGCATGCTGGACATGACGCGTAATTCCAGGTCTCATCCCCGCCGAGATGAATGTATTCCGTTCCGGAAAACAGTTCGAGTGCTTCGTCGATCCACTCCCGGACCCGTTTTCCGCTTTCAGGAAGAGATGGACAAAGTTCATTAAAAAAATCATTCTCCCGCAAATGCGCAAAATGATCATGTTTCAATACCCATTCAAGATGACCTTGAATCTGCACCAGCGGAATTGCGCGCATTCCCTGTTTTTCGCAATGCTCAACGAGATTTTTGATATCGTCTTTTGTCAACAACGGAATAGCTGCATCCGGCCAGGTCCGCCATTGATACCTGCAGTCGATTTCGAAAATCACCCCGTTAAAACCGCACGCTTTGAAATAATCCAGATATTCCATCAGCCTGCCGACTGCCGGAACCACGCCTTTAAAATCCAGATGTAAAAAGTTATGATTCATTGTCTTTCCTGTATTACTCACTTTTCTCCGGCATTGTGCCTGATCCTGAACGAGCTCAATTCACCGGAAAAGAAATGCAGGTTTTTACCTTGGATATCTTTGTCGACCGATGAAAAACCGCCAAAAATCGCCGCCGTCGGTTTACACGCACGCAACTTAAATGGAACTGTCTTACTCTTACCGTTAGCACTGAAAGTAAGATTATGCAAATCGTAAGTTATTTTTACCTTAACCCGGCGATTCACCGGGAATGGAATATCAACGGCAAGCTTATTGTATTTTCCAAGATAATTTCTTCCCATACTGACAAATTCCGCCTGCAGTTTGCCGTCGATAATATAAGTCAGCAGCGATCCGCCCCGGAGACTGTTGTGTCTGAACAAAGCCTGGTTTTTTCGAGAATCTGTTTTGCAGTCAAACTCCAAGGTAAAGCTGCCATGCGGCAGGGTTTCGATCGGAAAGACCAAATAGTTCCCGATCCCGTCAAACTTCAAGTTCCAGCGGTTATTATGCTTAACCCACTGCGGCGAAGTTTTCTTGACACTTGCGGGGAGATTTCCATATCGCATAGGGTCCAGATATTTGAATCCCCCGCCCAAAGCAGCGTCAAACGCAGGTTGTCGCGGATCACACAACAGCGCGCCGTATTCCGGAGTAAACGCATAATTGATGTTAACTATTTCCGCCGTCGGAACATCTACGGTTACAGCCTTGCCTTGAGTCGCGGAAAAAACGTTCAGTTGTTCTTTGTTCCCGGTCAATTTATCCGGGAAGAGCGGTCGTGAACGATAAATTTTTCCAGAGCGGGTAATTGCCCGGAGCTGAAAACACTGATTTTGATATTCCGGCTTGATTGCGGCGGAAAAATTCACGCTTTTGCGATCAAGTTCTACCGGATGATCGGCCAGTTTGTGCATAAGTTCCGCTCTGACAAAGGTAAAATTCGGCAATTCCAGCCCCACCCTGCCCTGAGCTAAAATTTTCTTCACCGGAAACTCGAATTTGCCCAGCCCGTCGATAGCAAACTTGATCATCGCATTCTTGTCTTTTTTGGGGATCGCCAGCAATATTTTAGCGCCATGACCGAACAACAACAATTTCCCCTTCACTGAATCACCCTGTTTCTCCATTTTTCCGAAACCGGCATAGGGATAACTCCACGGCTTGAAAATAAAGTCATTCACCCCCGGAATCGAAAGCTCTGCTTTTTTCAGGCCGCTTTTTTTCGTTGAAAACTCTATCGAAAACAGGTTATTGCGGTCAAAATTGAATTCATCCTGCTTGTCGACCGCGAATACTTCATTCTCATTATCCAGCACCTCGACCGAGACCAGCGGCTCTTTGGCGGTAATTGCTCCTTTCACTCGATATTGTCCATTTTTATCCGGCCCGGCAGCCGTAAATTCAACTGATTCAGGCAACAGCATGTCGCGCAGCGGTTGTCTGACTTCCTTGAAGTTCCAGCACACCGAAGGCGAAAGCCGCGTATACTGCAAGGTGTCAAATGTAAACTTTTTTCCAGCCGCATTGGTTATCAGCAACTCCGGGATCACCGCTTCCACCGCTGCGATCTGTTCAGTCGGAACGGAATAGGTGATCGCAGTCAGCTTGTCGGTTTTAAAGGTATCAGGAGCAAAACGCTTGATCGCCTGATTATTCTGATCTTTCAAAATGAGCTGAACCGTATATTGTGAGGCATCATTAGTGTCCGGAACATTCAAAAGTTCAATGCGGTATTTCTCTCCAATACTCAGAACCTGGCGACTGGAAACTATCAGGTTCGGCAATTTAAGGTCATCTTCAGGTAGCGGTTTCAGCGGCAGCTGTTTCAATTTCGCGGCATAAAAACGAATTATGCGTAACAGAGCGTTGGAGTTGTAGACCGTCGGTTGAAAACTGGTATTTTCATTTGCCTCGTTCCATTCGACCAGAGAAATAATATCCGGATTGAACAGCAGAGCCGTATCCATCGCCTGCCGTAATTGCGCCGTTCCCATTTCGGCTTCATTCGTCCCGGACATATGCCCTATATAACCGTGCCTGACGTTGAATCCCAGCAGCTTGCCACGATTTCGACTTTCCCCGTAAACCTTCTCAAAGAGCGGCGCGTAATATTTATCATCAGCGCCAAAGTAGAATTTTTTGGTTAAAGTATAATCCCCAAGCGGATCACGATGCATATGATAATTGGTTATAATCAGGCCGTCAGCCACATTAAGCTCCAGCTGCATTTTCTTTTTGATCGATGTCAGCTTGCTTGCCGGGTCGAGGTAGTCCAGACAAAAGTCATCAAACAGCAGCATGTTTTTGCAGCCGTCATGCGCGAGTCGCTGTCGCATGCTTTCCATTTTCGCCAATGGCGTGCCGCGATATGAAAAGAACGGAACTTTGCCGTTAATGCGCGGAGAATATTTGCTTTTCAAGCCCAGGCGCGCATTTTCCAGATACTGTTTATACGGCAAACCGCCCCAACCAAGACCCGGCATAAAACTAAACCCCTCGGGCCTGGCTTTTTCCACTATCCGCAGATAATTCCTGTAACGGTTCTTATATGCGTTGCCCAACATCGTAAAACCGTCAATATCATATTTTTTCACCAGTTCAATGTCTTTTATAAAGCTCTTGACCGCCTTATCAGGAGCATCTCGCATCGTCCGACTCAAATACAACGGGCGGTCGATCCAGCGATGCAGATAATTACTGTAAAGGTCGTACGGCTGAATACGGGAATAGATCATTGTTTTCTTGACTGTTTTGTGCCTCTTACCAATTTTAACAGGAGAGGTAAATTCAGTTCGTTTGAAACTTATTTGTTTGACCGGTTCAGCTGCTGCCGTTTCAAGCAGAATGCAGGCTCCTACTGCTAGAACAATGTTTAATCGGGACATCTCAGGTATTATTCCTTTCTCATTAAGCTTCGCTGGATAAATTCATCGCGGTCATCAGTTTAAATCAAAGCATTTACAACAAAGAAAAAATGCATGACCGCATAATATAGTGGTTTCAGACGAAATTTAAATGCCGTCCCAGCAATTATCTCTTCTGATTGCAGCGTAGACGGCCGCAGACGGCACGCTAATCCCGGTAACAACAGCCTTCGCGTGACCGTCGCCGTAAATAGCATTTGCGGTTCCGCCGTGCCGGGGTTCAACCACACCAACCGAGGAATTGGTTGAAAAACCTGTAGCAATCCTGTAATATCCGTAAATTCCGCTGTTAGCCAGGGAATCCAAACATACATATAACACAGACGGGTATTTAATTGTCGAATGCTTTCTGGTCGCCACGGAATCACCCGCCATCGCAATCATACTGCCCACGTAATTATAATTGTATCCATAGCCGGTCGCCCATAGAACTGATTGCGAGACAGAGGCTCTCGGTTCAAGTTCCGAGCACATGAAAACCTTATCCGGCACATATTTTCCTTCGGTCAGGAATTGCGGATAATACTTTCCGCTTCTGGCATAGTGCGGATAAAATTCATTATTGTCAGACAAATACATATTGAACGCCAGCCCAATCTGTTTTTCGTTATTCAGACAAGCAATCGCTCTGGCTTTCATCCGTGCTTTGTTCAACGCCGGCAACAGCATTGACGCCAATATAGCTATAATAGCTATAACAACTAAAAGCTCTATAAGCGTAAAAAAATATTTTGTTTTCAACTGGTTTACAAGTGACTTTCCTGGTGTTTTCATTCTGCTTTTTCCTTTTATTTATTTTTTTTGAGTTCAATCCAATATACTTATTTATAGACCTCCTGTTGTTATATTTTTTAAAACTAAGATATTTCATGACGCAAAATTATTTTTGCGTGTAACAACAAAAAAGTATTTTTTCAAACCAGTTTGGCGTTAATGATATGCTCGCGTTGAAAACTGGTCTTGTTTTGCAAAGAAGCCAGAAAAAACTCGGCTCCGACAATAAAAAGATCCTCTTCGAAAACCGCCCATAGGACATTATCCTGATGACTGACGATATGAGAATTATTTTGCCCGTATACCCCGGTCACCGCAATTTTCTTATCAGGGACAACTCCCAATCCCCAGCACAATGACAGGAACGGCAGATAACATCCATATTCCACAACCACCGCGTCAAGTCCCGGCAACTGGTTGATAATAAAATTTTTGATTATCTCGTGATCGTCATCTATCGGAACCCATTTGACCCAATTATCGTTGAGTTCAAGCCCGGCCCGGGATAATTCTTTAGCATATCCATCATAAATCAATGATGCCGGATGATAGCGGTGACTGCCGTTCAATAATCCGATCCGTTTCGCTTTGCCCGTAATTAATTCACGTGTCAGCATCGCGCCGGCGCCTTTCCAGTCATAACTGACAAACGGCAACAATTCGGAGTATTTATGTGAACCGATAGCCAGCATCGGCTTGTTCAATAATTGCAGATTTTCTATCCACTCTTTCGTAAGCCAACCGGTGACCAGAACACAAAAACATTTCTCAATAATTGGTATCAATCCAGCGTCAAAACTTATGACGGGAATGTATTCAAGGTCAATCGCCTGATTATTCAGGTACACATTCAGTTTGTCAACATTAGGCAGAATCTCCTGTCTTTCCGGACGCTGGATATGAATCAGGGCCAGGCGACTGCGTTTTTTACCTTGTTTAATACTTTTTTTAAGTACGCTGCCGCGGCCGTGCTGCTTCTGGATAATAGACTGCGCCTCCAATTCGGCCAGCGCGCGGCGTAAAGTCCCCATACTGATACCAAGTTTAGCCGCCATATTCCGTTCGGAAGGCAACAGATCGCCGACCTGCAATCCCAATTTCGCAATCTGATGCAGAATATTCAGCTTGGTTTGATTGTAACGAAGTATTTTTACCATGAATTTACCTTTACCTCATTCAACTGTTACACATAACTATAACACTGTAACAGTTATTTGTCAACCCCGGTTATCAGTTAAATATCGGAAAACATCCAGAAAACAACCCCTTGGATATAAATGGAAAGGACGGGACCGAAGTAAAAAAGAAAGAAAAATTTTAAAATTACTCCGCCCCGGCACGTTGCCGGACTGAATCCAACGCAGGAGTGTTGGTCGCCGCTTGCGGCGAAAGCAAGTTACGCAATTTATTGCATGTTAAACAGTTCAGTTCGCACGGAGTGATGCCTTTGAAAAACGATTCAGAGTTTTTCAAAAGCGTTGAACGCAGGGCGTAATTCGCGGTAATTAGGCATTGCCGACTTTTGTCGGGGCCGTCGGAAAGGTTAAGAATTAAAAAGATCAGCACAATCTCTAAATCATATTAAACACCGAAAGATGCATACGACACCTGAAAACAACAAAAATAAAAACAACAAAGAACTTAATCTAAACAACTTACATTTTTTTCACAGTCAAACGTAATGATAATTGTATAAAACGACACCGCGTCTTTTATCCAATTCTATACCGGCTTTTGATTTGACAAATTCTTATCTGAGATTTATAGTTTTGTATGAAGATTGTTATCATACTGTTTTAGCAATCGCTTTAATAAACAACCTGAAAAGAGGGAAGCCTGAAATGTTTAAGAAAATTACATTGTTATTGATTGTGGTCTGTTCCGTTTTTACGGTCAGGGCGGCGACAAAAGGTCCGGAAAAAGCGACGCTGGCAGTTATGCCGTTTTCATTCGATCGCAACTTTCAAGTTATTGTCCAGGGACAGGTAGGTAATCAACGGCTGAATTTGACCCGGCAGATCATCGACTCTGAGTTTTCCAATGAACTTATTGCTTTTTTGACCAAATCCAGAAAATTCACGGTCCTTGAACGGCAGCATATCAACAAAATACTGGATGAAAACAATTTGAGCGAGTCCCAATGGGTAAAACCGGGCGAAGAACAACGGATCGGCAAACTGCTTTTAGCAGATTATCTTATTATCGGGACCATTAACCGCCTCGAATTCATCGTTAAAGCCATCCCGATAAAATTAACCGGACGTACCGAGTTCCGCTACATTATGACTTTCAAGGTTCAGTTCAGGATTACTAAGGTCAGCTCCGGTCAGATAGTTTTCGCCGATACCCTGATCCAGAAGATTACCAGCACGGATATCCGGCGTGAAATTCCCGCCAGTGTCCGCAAAGACTGGGTAATGGGAGATTACAAAGACCTGCTCTTTAAAAGAACAGTAAATCTGGTGGGCAACGCCATTCTGGAAAATATCTATCCGGTAAAAATTGCTTCCGTTTCCGGCAAAAATGTTGTTCTCAACCGCGGCAAGGGCGCCGGCATCAAGGTTGGAACTATCTACAATGTCTTCACCCAGGGCAGCCAGGTAGTCGATCCGGATACCGGAGACGTTCTCGGCAACAGTGAAACTGAGGTCGGCCAGATTCAGGTTTCAACCGTGCTTCCGCGATTCAGCAAAGGCCTGATTGTCAAGCAGACCGGTGAATTTAAATCCGGCGCAATCTGCCGCCCGGTTAAAGTTACGCCTCAAAGCCAGGCTCCGGCTTATCCCCGGGCAACTCCCGGCTGGTAAACGGCTTAAGGTACTAACTGCTCTATGAAATTTCGCCAGATTATTGCGGTCTGTTTTTTGACGGCCGCATGTTTGATGTTTACCGGGTGCTCGACAATTTTTGACGCCAGGAAGCAGAAAATCGAGATAATGGAGAAATATGACGCCGGCGACTATAAAGCCGCCGCCGCTTTGATTCAGGAAAAAGCCGAATCCAGAAAAGACACGGGCGATTCTGTCATGTGGTTTCTCGATCAGGGAACGATTGAATTCGACGGCGGGGATTTCAAAAACAGCCTGAAAGCGTTCCAGACTGCAGAAAAACAGATCAACGAATATGATCGGAGAGCCCAGATCAGTGTTCGCGACGGCAGCGCTGAAGTTGGTTCAGCCATAACCAATCCAAATGCCATACCTTACCGGGGCATGTGCCGGGACCGGGTTCTGATGAACGTCTACAAAGCCCTCGACTATTTCGCCCTCGGCAACACCGAGGGGGCGCTGGTTGAATTACGCCGGGCTCGTGATACCCAGAAAAACGTCGCGAATGAATTCCGTCAGGAAATCGAATCGGCGCAAAAAGAAATTGATGAACAGAACGCAAAAAATAAAAAACAGCATAAAAAAGACGGTATTTCCTACGAAAACCTTGCAGCCAATTCCCCGGAACTGCGCAAAATTCAGAAAGAGACTGAAGCCCATTCCAATAAAACTTACCGCAACTTCCTGAACCCTTTTGTTTCATATATGTCCGCGATAGGTTACATGGTCGAAAATGATTACGCTGAGGCATTTATCGATTTCAGCCGTCTTTATCTGATGGCAGCGGAAAATCCGCTTTTTCAACGTGATCTGGCAACCTGTGCCAGAGTTAACGGCGATTCATTTCCCGAAGCTCTGTCAAAAATCAAATCATGGTCTTACCCGCTGAATCAGAATATCGTTTACATTATTTTTGCCGACGGGCGCGGGGCGGCTTATAAACAGTTCAGGATTCAACTGCCGATCCCTTATGTCGGATATACCGGGATCGCATTCCCGGTTGTCGAGTATTTCAATGAGCCGGAAAGCCGACTGCAAGTTATCGGTCCGGACGCGGTCAAATTAGCCGAGGCGGTTACAGTGTGCAATATGGACTCGGTTGTCGCACATGAATATAAAGAGCGCATGGCAATGATGATAACCCGGTTGGCGGTCAGTTATTTAACTAAAGAACTGGCGGCACAGGCAATTCTGATCGCGGCGCGCCACGGCGGAGGCTCAGCCGGGCTGATTGCCGCCTATGCCGGAACCAGTGTCTATAAATTTCTGTTCAACACCGCCGATACGCGCTGCTGGGAAACAATTCCCAAACGCTATATGATCGCGCATTTCCAGCTACCTGTCACCAGAAAGGTCACTATAAATATTGACGCGGCCAAATATGTTAAAAGCCTCCCAAAGGGTACTAAGAAAAAAAATGAAAAATCCTCAACAACGGTTGTGAGCATGCCGTCGACAAGTTTTGAATTGAGTTTCCCGCAACCCGCTAATTTTTTCATTGCTTATATCCGACGCGCCAGGAATGGCAAAGTCACAGCCAGGGTATTTCCGGTCCTCAAATGAACTTTTTATCAAGTCGTGTGAAATAACTGTTTCACATAAAAAATAAATTAAGGAGCTGTGCAAAAATAAGCTTGGCAAGATAAGTGAATTATCCCGAAATGATTTGCCACATTACTGGAAAGGCGCATAGCCTTAGCTATGTAACGAACCGGTAAGGAGCAAAGCAACCGGAAGAAACGCTGAGATGTAAAGTTAATTTGTGTACAGCTCCAAAAAATGGAAGAAAACCATGAAAGTTTACATCAACACCGACATTGAAGGTGTTGCCGGTTGGGTTTTTTACGCTTGCAGTGATCAGGGCATGGCCAACCTCCGTCATCTTGAACGGATGAACGCGCTGCTGACCGGGGAAGTCAATGCCGCCGTCTCCGCCTGCCTGGCGGCAGGGGCCGACGAAATCTATGTCTGTGACAGTCATGGGCCGGCCTATAACATTCTTTTCGAGGACCTTGATCCCGCCTGCCGGATTATTCATGGCCGGGGAGGTCACGGTCCAAACTGGCTGCCGTTGCTGGACGAAAGCTTTGACGCCGCGATCGCAATCGGGATGCACGCTATGGCCGGAACCCCTGGAGCAGTCTGTCCGCATTCAATGTGGCATTTGACCGATGGCGAAGAAAATGAAATCAAACTCAGCGAATGCAGTATGTTCGCCGCTCTCTGCGGAACCTTAGGTGTTCCCCTGGTCGCAATTTCCGGTGACGATAAAATTGCCGCCGAAATCAACGACAAAATCCCAGGCTGCGAAACCGCGATAGTGAAACAGGGCTTCGGAGCACAAAATGCTTGTTGCATGGTCCCGGTCCGCGCCCGGGAAGAAATCTATAAAAAGGTGCTTAACGGCTTGAACAATCGCGAGAATATCAAACCGTTAACCTATCCGGCTCCTTATAAATTAAACGTTTCTGATCGCGACCCGGCAATTCTCGAGCTTGAAAAGTCGGCCGAAGGCAATGACTTCTGGCAGTTAATGCACGACGTCTGCCGCTGTTTCGGCAACAAGTGGGGGGATCAGTCGATCGATGACCGTTCCTGGCGCTATCCGGTCGGTAAGCTGTAATCGGTTCAACCGCGTCGTTTGTACCAGAGATCAAGTAGATCCCGACTTTTTAAGCTTCCCGGAGTCAGCATGATCTTAAAAAACTGAAACCATATCTCACAGAACGAGTAATGCCGAAGTTTTCTGGCCGAGGTTATTACTCGTTCCTGAACTATAACAAAATTACCTATTTTTTTCAATCTGCGACTTAGGTCAATTTCCTCGGAAGCATATAATTGTTCATTGAAACCGCCGCTATGTTCAAATGCGTCTCGGGTACAGAAAAGAAAACTCCCGGCGGCAATTCTGAATTTAGAAAAGAACCAGCCGCATATTCCCGCGGTAACCAGTCCCCACAACGGAGCCGGCGAATCAAATTTTAAACGACACCCTCCTCCAATCGCCCCGCTCTCCACTGCCGTTAAAACGCCTTTGATCAACGCGGTATTTACCAGAGTATCAGCATCAACCCAGACAATAACACCTCCAGTTGCATGACTTGCACCATAGTTGCGGGTTCCGGCAATTTGCCGTAAATCAACATCAAAAACTTCCGCTCCATGACTCATCGCTACCTGACGGGTCTTATCGATTGACGCGTCGTTGACCACGGTAATATCATATTCGACTCCAAGGTCAAGCATGGCAACTTTTATTGAATTGATCGTCTTCCCGACATACTCCTCTTCATTATGAGCGGGAATTACAAACGAAAGCTGTTTAGACATAATCCGGTCCTCTAATAAATTATCGGATTAAATAAATATACATTCTCCATCCGGTAAAAGCAATTTAAATTGGCAGGCGGGAGGACAAATACGAAATAATAACAGTCTGCAAGTTTAATTCTCTCCTAATATAAATAATCAGACAGCCTGACTATTGATTATTCCATAAAGCCATTATCAAAAGAATCTTACAACTTTACAACCCAAAGAAATAGCGACGAGGATTATATCAATTCAGTAATTAATGCCTCGATATCGCCGGCGCCGAGGATTGCCAGCAGCAAGGGTTTATCAAACGATTTCGTCAAAAGTTCTTTGCCGGTGTCGCTCCAGGGTGGAGTGATATATTTTCCCCGGGGGATTGCAGCAGCCAGATCCTTTGAATCATACGGAGCGGTTTCAGTCCAGGCCGCAAAAACCGGAGCAATATAAACGGAATCAGTTTTAGCAAGTTCTGCGACAAAAGCATCAAAATATTTCTCGAGCCGGGCATAGCGGTGAGGTTGAAAAACCACCCGCAGATGATGTCCCGGATAGCGCTTTCGCAATGACGCAATCGCCATCCTTACTTCAGTCGGATGATGCGCATAATCCTCGATAATTACCAGATCGGCAGAATTTTTATGCACGGTCATGCGCCGGGCAACACCGCCAAATGTGTTTAAAGCCTCGGATGCCTGGTGACGCTCTACGCCGAGAACTACCGCCGCTTCAACCGCCAAAACCGCATCAAAAAGCTGATAGCTGCCCCATTCGTCAAATACCCCGGAACTAAGCCCCGTCAGCACTCCTGGTTCGGAAAAATAATCATCTTTGAAAAAACGGCAGGCCGGATGCCCGGAAAAAAGTTTTTCGGTCAATTCAGAATCAAGCGATATAAGTTTTCGCGAGTTACGCCCGAATGTCGCAAAGTTTTCATACAGTTGTTCAGTTCCGCCCACACTCCAGCAATGATCATCCTCGACATTCGGCACCACGCCCAGAAAGGGCTTTATCAAAGTATGGGTGCCGTCGCTTTCATCCACTTCGGTAATAAAAATATCGTTGTCCCCGGCCGCTGCCGACGGGGTATTATCGCTTAATTTGCCACCAATCATGTAGCCGCAGGGAATTTGACATCGACGCAAAATGTGAACCAGCATTGCGGTAACCGTGGTCTTGCCGTGTGAACCGCTGACGGCAACCGGACGGCGGTACTCGGCGGCGAGACGTCCCAGCAGTTCGCCTCTTCGCAAGGCCGGCATTCCAAGCTCCTTCGCTTTTAACATTTCCGGATTATCCGGTTTAACCGCAGAGGAATACACTATCATTTCGGTATCGTCTGGAACACTTTCAGCATGATGTCCAAGGTAAATCGTCACCCCTGACCGCGCCAACCTGGCAGTCAGGGTGTTGGCAATAAGATCTGAACCTGAAAGCTGTTTACCCCGCTCCCGAAGGATGGCGGCAAGTGGAGCCATCCCCGCGCCGCCGATTCCGATGAAGTGCAACCGGCCCGGCAGCTTTTCACTCGCTGATACCATATTGCGTCTCATGCAAGTTCTTGTAGAGGCCATCCATAGCCAGCAGCTCTTCATGGGTACCGGATTCGGCGATCCGGCCCTCCTCAAGGACAATGATCTTATCGGCATGCTGGATTGTACTCAAGCGGTGCGCAATCGCAAATACGGTACGATTCGCCATTACATTATCCAAGGCGCTCTGGACCTGACGTTCGGTCACAGTGTCGAGGGCGCTGGTGGCCTCATCCAGAATGAGAATCGGAGGATTCTTCAGAATAGCCCGGGCAATCGCAATGCGCTGCCTTTCACCACCACTGAGATTGGCACCTTTTTCCCCGACGATGGAATCATATCCCTTGACGTCACGCCCCGAGGTAATGAATTCATGAGCATACGCCTGTTTGGCCGCGGAAACAATCTGTTCCTGAGTGGCATTCGGACAACCGTAGGCGATATTGGAGGCGACCGTATCATTGAACAAAATAGG
Organism: Victivallales bacterium; assembly: GCA_963678305.2. Classification (GTDB taxonomy): domain Bacteria; phylum Verrucomicrobiota; class Lentisphaeria; order Victivallales; family Victivallaceae. The sequence goes on along the minus strand of CAXXVV010000005.1, from coordinate 37,905 downwards.
GGTCTGAGTGACAATCCCGATATGTTCACGCAGAGAGGATGTTTTCATATCACGCAAATCAAGGCCGTCGATCTTTACTGATCCAGAGATCGGATCGTAAAATCTGGCAACCATATAAGCCATTGTGGTTTTACCTGAACCAGTGGCCCCGACGAACGCGACCATTGAGCCTTTGGGAATTTCGAGGTTGATCGAATCAAGCACCTTTTTATCGTCGTTGAATGCGAAGGTCACATTATCAAAAACGATCTTATCCTTGAAATCCGGCATATCCACCGCGTCCGGTTTATCTTTGAGTTCTTCATCCCGGTCAATCAAATCGAAGAAACGATCCGCAGCGGCCATACTGCGCTGGAGATAGGTGGTGATTTTGGCCAGACTCTTCATCGGATTATAGGCCATGAAAGCCGGAACCAGCAACGCGCCAAGCTGTGTAAGGGTGACATTCGCCCGGTAGGCATAAACCAAAAACACCAGCGTAGTGGCAACCGCAACCGATTCCATCAGCGGTGACATCAATAACTGCATTTTCAAAGCATGGATCATGGTCCGGAAATAACCGCGATTGATTTTACGGAATTTCTGGAACTCCTCTTCCTCGGTATTGTACGCTTTAATGACCAGAATACCGGTAAATACCTCATGCATCCGGGTTACTACGTCAGCAATGCGGGAAAACGCCCGGCGATAAACTTTCCGAATCATTTTACCAAGAATCGCAATCGGCAGAATACACAGCGGAATTCCAACCGCCATTATCAGCAGCAACTCCGGTTTGTCAAATTTCATGCCCGCGTAAATCATCGCGGCGGCACAGGCCAGAATCTCAATTGGACACCGGGTCGCATCCGCGATGGTATTGGCAACCGAACTTTCGACCGCCGAAGTATCGTTGGTACAGCGGCTGATCAACTGCCCGATGTCCTCACGACCGTAAAACGTGACCGACTGCCCGGCCAGTTTCCTGAAAACTTCATTACGCAGATCGGCGATTACCCGTGCCCCGACCCAGCGGGTGCAATAACGATTGACATAAGTAGCCAGATTTTTCAGGGTCCAGCCAAAAACAAACAGCAATACATAAACAGCAAACAACTGCCAGGAAAGAGTATAATCGGGTTTGACCACCGGAAATGATATTTCTTTCCATTTTGTCCAGGTAAGCGTGGTACCTGACACCTTGATCGGCAAGTTATATTCTTTAGCGTATTTTTTGATTCGCCTGAGTTCACCGGCCAATCGCGGATCACGCTGCTCCAGCTCCGAAAATTCGTCGATTTTTTTCTTTTCCGGAACAACCGCATCCGCTTTTTTCAACACCGGCTGTTCAGCGGTTTCCTTTGCCACTGAGCTTGCAGGCAATTGCGACGGTACCGTTTCAGCTTTCGGCTTTTCAACCACCATCATCATCTGGGGAATGACCATTAAACTGCCGAACAACGAACCGCCGACCACAAATCCGGCCAGAATCCCGACCGTCATCCGCTTCCAGTATGGTTTTGCGTAACCCAGCAGACGGAAATAACTCTGTACCTTGAAATCGTAATTCTCAAATTCTTTTTTGCGTTTGCCCATATAATCGCTTTCATTCTGAAGTCAGTAAAAAATTAACCTGATAATATACCGTCAAACCGCGGCAAGTTCAAATGATTAGCCGGGATTAAAAGCATTAAAGGCTTAAAGGCTGTGCAATAAGCATATCAAGGACGCCGCATAAAGAGTCATCCCGCCGGTAAGAGTATATATGGCACAGCGGTAAAGTGTTGATTTTAAATCACGGCGCGCCATCAGCACCCGCAGGGTCCCGGCATCCGATTCCGCCTTGAAAGAAGTCAACCAGCGCACACTTAAAGGTCCAAGCAGGACAAAAAACGCCGATATCAAAACCAGTGACAGACCAAAGATCAGCATCCAGCCGGCCCAGTAGCCGGATTCGGCTATTTTCGGTCCGGAAAAACCGGTAATCGTCAGACAGATTGTCGCCAGGCTGAGCAGGAGTTGCGAGCGGCTGTGCAGCGTATTATACGAATCCTTGATCTGTTCGTAAATGAATCTGCGCTCCGGATCTGCATAAAGTTCCTTGAGCAGCTCCAGTTCCTCCTTTGTCGATAGTTTTCTCATACCCCTTCCTCCTCTGGTTCCGAGGCCGATTTCAAGGTCATGTCGTTTTCGTCCCCGGCCTCCGGTTTGGCCGCATATTGCAGGAAGGTTACCAGCAGCATCATCAGCAGAGCCTGGGTGACAATGACCAGCGCGGTTCTTTCATCCCCCCAAAGCAGGGGCAGGACGCTCAGGCCGACGATCAAAGCCAGCATGTGTACCGCCTGGACCGCCCGTTTACGGCTCAGCCCCATTCGCACAAAACGATGGGAAATATGGTTGTGATCCCCCACATAAACCGGTTTATGGTCCCGCAGCCGGATCACGATCACCGCCAGAGTATCGAACAGCGGCACCGCCAGAATAAAGAACGGAATCAGAATCGGAAACCGGGTTGGTGATTCGTTGTGCGAAAAATAAGTTGTCCCGGCACTGACAATCGCCAGAAAATAACCGATCAGATGACTGCCGGAATCTCCCATAAAAATACAGGCCGGGGTATGATTGTAAAACCAGAAGCCCGCCGCCGCTCCCGCGCTGAGCAACGCCAGTATGGCAATAAAATGCTGACCGTTGATCGCGGATACCGCACTGAATAAAAGCAGCGCAATCGTCGCGGTCCCGACCGCCAGTCCGTCCATATTGTCAAAAAAGTTTATCGCGTTGAAGATCAGCAGGAACCAGCAGACCGACAATCCCCAGATAATCAACGGATTATTGAAAAAGATACTGATCCGGAAACCACCCCATGTTACAACGATGGCCGCGATGGCCGCCTGGCCGATGAATTTGGTCCCGGGCCGCAGTGAAAATTTATCATCGCACAATCCCAGCCCGGCCGCCAAAACTGCTCCCAGGCAAATGATCACCACTCTGCCGGCTACGTAAGAAATCCCGTCTCGATCCTGCGCAAGCCCCGGAGCGAAACTCTCGGCATGAATACTCAACACAAAAAAATACCCGACAATGATCGCGGTAAGCCACGCTCCGAGAATAGCCACTCCGCCAAGCAGCGGGATCGCTTTCGCATGCTTCTTATGCGCTTCAACGCTGGGCCGGTCCATAAAATCGGTTTTTTCAGCAATCTTCATACAGAGCGGCGTGTAGATCAAAGCAAGCGTAGCAGTAGCGATAAAGGCCAAAAGATAAATATGCGGCCAGGTAATCATAGGCATCCTTTCAAAATAAAAATCACAACCCGGAAGGACCGGACGTGTTTACGATTACATGATAAACTATTTACCGAAATATATTAAACTTTTGCAAAAATATTATTTGCACCATGGAGAACATGAAGACCATGAAGAAGTATTTAAGTTTTCAGCTTCAACTGAAAAATTAAAAAACTTATTTCAATGATTTTCCGTGTCTTCCGTGGTTAATACTTTAATATTTCGCACGACTCTTGTCAAAATATATCATAAAGAAGAAATTTTTCATCTGAAATCCGTTATTTCCCGCAATTTTATCCTGTTTATCACATTTTTTTTATTGTAAAACAGCTCGTTTACTATATCTTAGTATATTTTGGATTTTGAAATCGCAACAAAAAAGAGATTAGCACGATGAACGCCAAACGCCCAAATGTCCTGATGATCATCAACGACCAACACCATGCCGGATGCTTCGGATACGCCGGCCATCCCGACGTAAAAACCCCCGTTCTGGATCGCCTTGCCGCCGAAGGAACCAGATTTCACGACACCTTCTGCCAGAACGGCGTCTGCGTTCCTTCCCGCGTTTCATACCTGACCGGACAATACTGTCACACCCACGGCGTCTACGGCAACGACCTCGATTCTATCCCGCAGGAACTTCTGTCTCTACCGCGCTTTCTGCAGTTCTATGATTATCAAACCGCGATGATCGGCAAAAAACACATGCCGAACTGGAAAGGCCACGGCTTTCAGTATGAACGTCTCTGTTACCATGCCGACGCACCAGTCCGCAATCTGCATTACTACAACTATCTCAAGAAGCATAACCTTCACCATCTCTACGACGACCTTGGCGATGTCGAGAAGTTCTGTTTGACCGATCTGCCGAAAGTCCCGGTTGAACATTCCCTGGAAGTCTGGACCGCTGACGAGTCCATCAAATATCTCGAAGACGAATGCAATCCTGGAAAACCGTTCTTTATGCAGCTCAGCTTTGAACGGCCCCACCCTCCCCTTACTGTGCCGGAAGGCTGTCCGTTCGTCTATGACCCTGCCTCCCTGACCCTGCCGCCGAATCAGGAGGAACTATCGCTTAATACAGATTCGTTCTTCTTTGACCGGAACGTTGAATTGAAATGGTGTACTTCGGTCCACGGGGAAGAAATGCTGCGTGAAGGACTGGCCGCTTACTATTCATTGATTTCACTAATCGACCAGCAGATCGGCCGGGTTCTCGACAAGCTCGACGACATGGGAATAAGCGATAACACCATCGTCGTTTTCTGCGCCGACCACGGCGATTTCGCCGGGGAATACGGCAAAATGGCCAAAGGCTGGTGTTACGACTGCATTCACCGCATCCCTTACATCTGGCGTTACCCCGGCGTCATCCGGCCCAATGTCAACCACGAAGGCCTCGCGGAAACCGTTGACATGTTCCCGACGCTCTGTGATTTCCTCAATCTCCCGACTCCTAAAACCGTCCAGGGACTCAATCTGGTCCCGGCCCTGACTTCCGGCGCCCCGACCGGACATGACGCGATCTTTTACGAATTCATCGCGGTCAAAACTGTCAGAACCAAAGACTATAAATTATCCTATGGTTTCCAGGGCGGAGAGGAACAGGGCGAACTGTTCGATCTAAACGCAGATCCGCATGAATACGACAACCGTTTCAACGATCCTGAACTGGCCCCGGTCCGGGACCGTCTGCTGCGCCGGTTGATGGACTGGCTGATCCAGACCGAACAACCGGCCCATTTTTCAATGGCAAACGAACCCCTGCCCCCAAGCCGCTGGCTAAATAATCATAATTCAGGCATTTACTAATCCGTACAAAGTATCGACGTAATAAAAAAACTGCGTAGCAGCAATATCGCTCCGGGTCGTACCCGGACGCGATCCAACGGCGGAACGTTGGTCGCCGCAGGCGAAATCAGTTTGGCGAACAAGTTCGCCGCAGTCCCATCCTTTTATCCGGAGCGATGTTGTTGGAAAAGCGATTATGAGCTTTTTCAATAACGCTTGAGTGCAGGATGCGGGCCGAGTAACTTTGAGAAAGTAGTTTGACGTTGCTTTATTGACAAAAAAATCGTATTTTTTTTATTAATTCGATTTGCAAAAACATCAAGGCAGGCTATTTTAAAGGCTCTTGCGGATAAAATCTGCAACAACGCTCCGGCATAGCTCAGCGGTAGAGTAGGTGGCTGTTAACCACTTGGTCGCTGGTTCGAATCCAGCTGCCGGAGCCATTTCATTTATAACGATATTTTGTGACTTAACGTGACTAACAGGTTCACCCGCAATCACTTCTAAATCCAAATCATCCGCTTTCACCGTGACAGAATGCGACCCGTTTTGACCCTTTGAGACTATCGGCGGTGGAATATCCGGTGGAATATTTGGATTATTTTCTGTGACTGACGGCATGCTTTCAACCGCCGCACGCAAATTAAACTGTGTTGTGTCTGTATATATCGTATTTGTCAAATGCGGGTCGCTGTGACGCATTACGGCTTGCGCTATGCGTTGGGAAACACCGCAGTCATGCATCCAGGTGCAACAAGATTTTCTCAATGAATGAAAATCAGCAATCCGCCCGGCTCTATCGACAATGGCAATCCCGGCGGCAATCCATTCCGGTTTCATATCCCGGAAACGTGGCAACCGACCAAATATCAAACCGCTACCGCCGCTATCAGGCATTATCGCCCTTAATGCGGCGGCTAAGTCCTGCCGCAATGGCAAGGTCTCACTTTTGCGATTTTTCGTAAACTCTTCTTTTAATCTCACTGATGGTGATGTTAATGAAAGGTCTATATCCTCCCAGCAAAGGCTTTCGACCTCGGCACGGCGAAGCCCGCAATAAACCCCGAGAAGATATGCCGCTTTGAGCAATGGCGAAGTTATACAAACCAGTCTTTGCACTTCTCCAAAGGTCAAAGCCCGGCGGCGACGACTGACCCGCCCCCGCATGTCAACATTGCGGACATGTTCAAGTTTTAAATATTCTTGTTTCTTACACTCGATCACCTCATTAAGATCATTTAATAATTTAGGTGTTTGCCAAAGGTATTCAAAGCGTTCGATATCTTTTTGACGGTTAAAGCCCCATATAGAGTATTCTTGGAACCTGCTGCACCATTATCACGGTTAAGTATTTTTTCCATTACCTCCTTTTTATTATCCATAACAAGAAAAGATCCTTTGATATTCTGAAGTACACTCTCCATAAAAAATTCACTCTTTTTTGCTAAAATAAGGTTAATCTTTTTATCAATTCTCTTATTTTTTTCTGTGTTCCCATAGACGGCGGTTGATACCAAAAGTATTAAGGTGATTATTTTTTTCATTTTGCCCCCTGATTAAGTAAAAATTTTATTGATTGCTTGTTGGCTTGCAATAACAAGTCCGGTAAATATCAGAGCAAGCAATACTCCGATTCCACATAAATTTTTCAGTCCATAGTGGACGCGATATGCCAGATAATAGGGATATCCGACAATCCACAATAAAAGAATACAAACTAAAAAAGACATTGGGGACTGAGGCTTTTCCGCAACATCAATATCCTCGTTTGCACTAGCCTCCATTGCGGCCAAAATAGCGGTTGAAATAATTACCGCAAATATTATTATCCGATGATGTATCAAAGGCAGAAAATTTAAAGCAAAACATCCCAAAACCGGTATTGCAATTAAAATAACGCCAAAATTAGCTTTAGGCTTTACATTATCCCACGGTTTTTTCTTTCCTTTTTTCTTTTTATTAATAATATTTCCGCATTTAGGACAAACAGTATCAAATTTATAGACCTGCTTTCCACAAACCATACATCGCTTCATTCCCTCTTTTTGAGGGATTGCGGAATCATTTGATCCTGACACCACAATAAAATCTTCATGACAAGATGGACATTTTACCTCTTGGCCTTCCAGCTCATCCGGAGCGTCGATGTGCTGATTACAAAACGGACATTGAGTTTTCATTTTCCCTCCCCAATTAATTATTCATAATCCTTGATTTTATTCTGCCAGCGGTGTTTAATTCCAGCTTCATTCATTGCCTGATCTAGCCTCAGTTCATCACGGACAGATTGAACCACAACAAAAAGATTTCTAATTGCCTGATAATCATCTTTTGCAAAGTGCATGTCTTCACCGTCGTGATCATTGATTGACAAAAGATGTATATGCTCTTTGGTTTCGCTGAATATTTTAAATACAACTTCACCGTCGCCAAGAATAGCGATAACCCTCTGACCGTTTTTAGGTCTGGCGTTTGGCCTGATCAAGACCAGAGTCCCAGGCGGATACCACGGCAGCATTGATTCACCAGTTATTCGAATAGCAACATCACCAGGTAAACCAGAGTCAAAATACCGGAGTTCATCTGAGTTCTCAATAGCAAAATCAGCAATTGGAATATAGGTGGTATTACAGCTCACCGCCGCAGCTTCACTGATAACCGGGAATACTTTGCCGTCCGACTTGATCAAGACCGGCTCCGCGTTAGATTTTTCTTTCAAAGGGATATTCCTCATCTGCGGCATAGGCTTGCCGATATCCCTCTCATTTATTAATTTTGTAATGTCCCAGTAATCACTATTATTCCTGGTCTCAATCGCCTCGAGTATCTGATGCGCCCTTTTCAACGGCAGCTTGACATGTCCGCCCAGCATTTGATTTAAGGCGCCTGGAGTAATCCCCACTTTTTCAGCTACTTCTTTTTGATTAAAATCGCTCTCTGATATAAGCCTTCTTAATATTTTACATGCCTCAGAATTAGGGTCAGACATATATTCACCTCTACTTTCATTCAGTAATTACTTATAATATATAGAGTAAAAATATAATTTGCAACTTATATTTTTACTTTTTTTAAAATTTAGCATTGACATATATATATTTAGTTATATATTAATTACATCATAACAAAACCAAACGGGAGCAAGGAAATGAGTCGCCTTAGAGAAATGAGAGAATTTAAAAAAATTTCACAATTTGAACTTGCAACACAGTTAAAAATAACTCAATCTTCGATTTGCCAAATGGAAAGAAAAGGAATATATGATACCAGGATAGCGGTAAAATACGCTAAAGCATTAGACTGCGACCCAATTTTTTTGCTCGAAGGATTACGTAAATACTAAATAATAATATCAAAAACAGATTCAAAAAAGCCACATAAGTCTGTAATTACTAAAAAAGCATCATGAAAAAGAAGCACAGTCAAGGAGAAAAAAGTGTTACAGGAAATATTTCCATGACTGAAACGAAGAAAAACGAATCGCCAAAAGACAAAATTCTGGTTCGCTGGGCAAATGATCAACCGCCAGTGGTTCATGAAAGCGATTTGAATATAGATAAAGTGAGATTGATTGTTGACCTCTTGCTAGAGATCGCGGGCAATAAAATTCAGCAGAAAGCGGGTTAAGGAAAAATCATGTGCAAGATTTTATTAGAAGACAATGGAATTCAATTAATTGAGACAGAAGAAAATGAACAGCAGTTCTATGATGTGGTAATAGACGACGGTCTGGGGATGGTTACAGTTAATTGTTTGAATGCCGGCGCCGCACAGACTCTGGTTAATTTATTAACCGATCGGACCATTTACTCGCTTAATGAGAAATTTGATCTTTTAAACTGCAGGAAAAGTTAAGATGTTCCTAGCGGAAGAAATTGAAAATGAACGCCGGATTAGACAAGAAGCATTCGGGCATTTCCGCCAGGAATTTTATGAATGGGCGGCAATCTTAATAATAACCTTGATTCTGGTATCTTTGGCTCTAAGCGGAAAAAGAAAGGAGGAAAAAGATGCAGCTTCAGAAAATCCGGATCTTGAAAGAACCAGGCGGCTTGAACCCGCCAAATGTCTTCAAAGAAATGAAGATCCAGACAATGATGCCAGTGTCAACCGGCAACGCGGCCGGTGGTATTAATAACTCGCAACGATTAACCAATAAACTTACAGGAGAAACAGTAATGGAAAATCAACTAACCAAAACCAATAATGAAGACATGGCGCGGCTCGCGTCAAAGATCAATGCAATTACAGCTGAGCTTGGCGCGGTCGGTCAGGACGGAACCAATACCCAGAGCCATTACAACTACACAAGCTATGAGCAGATGAATGCGCTGATGCGGAAACTGCTTCCCGCTCATGGATTGAGTATCCTCCCTTCAGTTGATGATATCAAAGAATATCCTTATACAACAAAGAACGGGACTCCAGGAGTTCGGACCCTGGTCAAAGCGTCCTTTCTGATCGTGGACTGCGAAACCGGATTTTCAATTGAACGCAAGTTTGTCGGGGCGGACCAGGACTTTGGCGGAAAGAGCAGTGGCCAGGCAGTAACTGAATGCACCAAGAGATTCCTGCTTAAACTTTTCCACGTGTCAAGCAAAAACGATGTCGATCCGGACAGCCGGACAATTGAAAGCGGACACACCACTGTCGGCTGGAATGGTCAGAATTCGCAAGCAGGTCAACAGTGGGAAGACGGCTTTTAATCATGGCTCGCAAAATTTTCAGATTCAGCTTGCAGGAGGAAAGCAAGGCTCAATTAATTCAAAGATTTTCAGGTTTTCTCAATAAGATAAGAGACGGGAAATATATCATCTCTATCGAAAAACAACAACGAGAGCGGTCAGGAGAACAAAATAAATTTTACTGGGCCGTCCTGAAACAGATAGAGGCTCAAACCGGGCAACTATCAAAGGAACTGCACGAAACGTTCAAAGCTAAGCACCTCATAGACAACGGTGCGCGGATAGCCAGGATCAAGAGTACCTCGGAACTTAATGTAATCGAATTCAACCAATACATCAATAAAATTTGTCAGGAAATGTTTGATTCCGGAATCATTATCGAATTTCCGGAAGACCGCAGCTAAAAAAAGATACAAAGCGGCAATATAAAGCTCCAAAACAAAAGGAAAATAATGAAGCAGCAATGGAACAATCAAGGCCAAGGCAATTGGCCACAACAACCACAGACACCGGAAAATCTGTACGTTGGGACAGGCAAACTTATTCAAGGTCAATATGGCCGTTTTATACGATTAAGTTTTCGGGCGGAAGATCTGCAGAAAATGATGCAGCACCTGAATGCTGACGGTTGGACGACACTAATTCTCAATCAACGGCAACAGCCCGGGGCAAACGGCGCAACCCATAGTATGAAAATTGACACCTGGCAACCATCTCCCCGGCAAGAGAGAGCCCGGCACCAACACGGCCGGCCTCAACCGTGTGTCAACCAACAACCGGACAACGGCGGATTCGGAATCACTGCACAAGGCTTTTCAGATGAAGAATATGAGAGTGAAAATAATATTCCATTTTGATTTGCCAACCGCCGAAACAGGACACCCAACAATAAAATTTGGCATAAAGAGACAATTATGAAGCAAGAAGTGACAAACACATTAGGTAAAATCATAGGAAATCGCGTTGAAAATCTTTTAAAAGAACATACCGGCGCTATCATAAAACGGCTTGACGAAGAATTCAAAGAAAGTGGAAATATGCGTACCCGGCTGTCAATCCCTATCAGCGTTGTGATAACCCGGGAAGGGAATGAGTTCCAGATCGAAAGTTCACTTGAGCTGGCAAAAAGAATTAAAGAAATATATTCTGTGGATCAGGTCCGTTTCAACCCTAATCAGCCGGACCTTTTCTCCGGCATGGAACTGATTATCGGCGATGATCCGGTAAAGGATAATGCCATTGAGAAAACGATCGCCCTGGTGAATCAATTCAGGCAGCAGGAGCAGGATGAAGCCTGTGGTTATAAAATTATGTTCCCGGTTACTGGGACAGCGATTTCCACCGGCTCAACGCTAATCGCAAAAACGCCGTTGAAATGTACCGCTCATCGCTGCAGTCAGGGCGATGCCTGCAAACCTGAAATCTGTGGGAAAAAATGCATCAACGGCGTCATGGTTTGTTTAAGCTCTGGAACGCACAATGGCCCGTACATATTCCATACTATGACTACCTAACCCTTCCCTTCCTTATTCCCTCAGGACCCGGGCACGTCCCAAAACTGCCCGTTATCGCATAAAAAGGGAACCCGGAAGGCATGAGGGGAAACAATCAGGAATTAGAAATTATGAGTAATGAAAAAACTCTGTATTACTTTGATTTTGACGCCAATAAATGGCTGTCTATATCATCAAAGGTTCAACTGCTGACACACGAACAAAAAGGGATTTTTATAGACCTTATTGCAATGTGTTTAATAAATAACGGACAGATAAAAAATGACAAGCTGCTTGCAAGCAAACTAAAGCAAACGCAAGCAAATTTAAGCAAATCTTTGGAGTGCTTCCAGGAGCTTGAAATTTTAGTTGAAAAAGACGGCTTTTTACGTATAAAATTCATATCTGAAAAGTTTGATAGAATAAACCGGATAAAGCAGCAAAGAATAGAAGCGGGAAGAAAGGGCGGCAAAGCAAAAGCTGGCAAATCCGGCACTTCTTATAATAAAAATAACAATAACAATAACAAAAAAGAAAATCTATTAAAAGAAAGAGATACTGAATCAACGATATCTGTAAACTATTCTCAGGAAAACCAAAAAATTATTACTCAGGCGGCAGAACGAATTTCCAGGAAGCATCCAAGACTTAAAGAGCCGCCTAAAACAACGTGTCTGATTGTAACAGCTATTCATGATGAGACTGAGAACGGACGCTCGTTAGAACAGGCGATCGAGTACATCGAAAATAAAACAGAACAATATGCCGGGGCCACCGGCAACTGGCCAATCGATCAGAAGCAATACATTGTCAGCAGCACCAATTGGTATAAAAACGGAGGATACCTGGAAAATCCGGATGAGTGGATCAAAGACAATCGGGAAAATAAATACGAGGTCCGCGACGGCTGGCTCTGGATAAACGGCAGGAAATCAAGTTTCACCGGTGCTTATGATGGGCTCTCATTCAAAAACGGACAATTTACCGGTCATGCGGAGGCGGTCAACTAATGCAAAAAATCTGGTCAGACTATGGAATTAAAGGAGTGCCTGATGTCTTTACCGGCGATCGTAAAGTCAAGTGTCCGCGGTGCAGCCACAAGCGACAGAAGAGCCCGAATGAGCCATGTTTAAGCGTCAACGGCGACAAAGGCACCTGGAATTGTCATCATTGCGGCTGGAGCGGATGTTTAGTACAACTTGGTCATTCAAAAACTTATCGGCGGCCACAGATAAAAGTCCCGGAAACAGAACAGCTGGATCAACTAATAGTAAAATGGTTTGCCGACCGGAAAATTGAAGTTGACACACTTCATGAACTTAAAATATTCTCAACGGAAAAATGGCTGCATGCGACCGGGAAACCAACGCTCTGCATGGCATTCCCGTTTTTCAAAAACGGGGAATTGGTAAATATTAAATATCGCGACGCCAGAAAAAATATGACCCAGGAAAAAGATTCTGAGCCGTGGATGTTCAACATAGATGCATGTCGCGAAGCAGAGACGATTGCTATCTGTGAAGGAGAGATTGACGCAGCCACCCTGGTCGAATGTGGACTGCCGGCATCATGCTCGGTTGACAACGGGGCTCCAAATCCCGACGATGAAAAAGTTGACGGCAAACTGGCTTGTGTAAAAAATTGTAAGGAGATCCTGGATACTGCAAGCAAAATCATATTATTCACCGATAAAGACGCGCCAGGGCTGAGACTGGAGAAAGAACTGATCAAACTGCTTAGTCCGGAAAAATGCTTACAGGTCCGCTATCCTGCAGATTGCAAAGATGTAAATGACGTTCTTATGAAACACGGCAAAACATCCGTGGTAAAAGTGATTGATGAAGCCTTTCCGGTACCGGTGCCCGGGTTGCATGAGTTTAATGACTACAGTCAGGAGCTTGACAATTATTACAATCATGGTGCGCCGCGCGGATTAACAACCGGCTGGGATGCATTTGATTCCATTTACACAATGGCTCCTGGAACTTTAAACGTAATAACCGGCATTCCCACAAGTGGCAAATCTGAGTGGTGTCACGCATTGATCATCAACATGATCCGCTTGCACGGCTGGCGCTGGGGACTTTTTTCTCCGGAGATGCTGCCGGTAGAAAATCTGATCCAGAATTTTTCTGAAAAACTGGTTGAAAAAAGGTTTTTCGGCAAATCGACTGAAAGAATGTCATACGATGAATTTCAAAAGGCAAAAAACTTTTGCAGCGAAAACATCAAGCTGCTGATCCCGGATGAAGATGAGAGCGTCAACCTGGAACGAATACTCGAAGTCGCCAGAGTCTGGATCCAGCGTTATAACATCAATGGAATATTATTAGATCCTTACAATGAGATTGAGCATACCAGACCTTCGTTCATGACCGAAACTGAGTATACAAGTTTTTTCCTGGGCCGATTAAGAACTTTTGCCCGATTGCATAAGGTCTGGATCGGAATTGTCGCACATCCGACCAAACTGCAAAAAGATGATCGTACCAAAGAATATCCCATTCCAACACCATATAACATTTCAGGTTCCGCTAATTGGTTTAATAAATCAGACTATGCATTAAGTCTCTGGCGGTCATTTACAACCGACGACACAACAGTGGAAGTTCATGTTCAGAAAGCAAAAAACAAGTGGATCGGAAAAAAGGGAAAACAAAAATTTACCTGGGATAAAATCACCGGCTGTTATAAAGTTTACCACGAAGACATAGTGCCGACCGGGAACTTTAACGGTTTTATGAGCAATCAATCATCATTGTATGAATAAATAAAGTGAAAGTGAAGGTCATGGAAACAAAGACAATCCAAACAGCAATATGTGATATTCCGAATCAGGCAATTTCAGGCGTCCTTTATGAAGCATTACGTGATCACCAGGGATGTAATAACGTATTGATTTACGGCCGCTTCAGAAAGTTGATAAAAGCTATATCCCGGGAAAATACCCCGCTGTATGACAATGCAGTCAATATTCTCTATGAAATTTTGAAAGCGAAATGACAATGGCCGGAAGAAAACAAGCATGTGCTGAGAGCATGACTCAATACATAAATATTTTTCCGATAAAGCTGCTGCCGGAAAATCACCAGTTGCCGGAACAGGATCAGTACCTAAAGAGTCTCCGGATTTTTTCAACCACTCACCAAACTGACAAATAACACAATCGAAAGGATCGCATCATGGAAGTTGAAGTCAAAACTACAACACTCTCCAAAACCGCAACAAACTGGCTGGAATCAAAGCAGGAATTACCAGTGTTTCCGTTCATCGAATTCGAATCCGCTGAAAATTATCACGCCAAAAGCAAAAGTGGTGAATTCGTCAGCAGTCATTTTCTCGAAGATTTCCGGGTAAAGGGTCCATTGTTTTATCACAAAAAAACCAATGGGGAAATCCCGGACAAAGACAGTCCCGCTTATTTGATCGGCCGTGCGGTTCATACTTTCATTCTTGAAGGAGATGAACGCTTCGATCAGGACTATGAAGTTACAGACGGGCCGATTAACGATAAAACCGGAAATCCCTATGGCAAAGAAACCAAAACATACAAAGAATGGTTCTCGCTGCAAGATAAACAGATTATCTCAACTCTGGATTTCGCGCTGATCGAGACAATGGCCGATAGCGTACGGAATCACTCTTTTGCGCGAAAGCTGCTTTCCCGGGGCGTTGCCGAAAGCGTGGTAAGAGCTCAAATCAAAGGAGTCAGCTGCCAGATTCGCTGCGACTGGCTCAGTTCGGATTATGGCATTGTCGACTTGAAGACTTGTGACGACCTTGACTGGTTTGAATACGATGCAAAAAAATACGGGTATTATCATCAGCTGGCTTTTTATCAGAGAGTTGTTTTTGAAGCATCAGATCGCATGCCGCTGGTTTATATCATCGCAGTTGAGAAAAAAGAACCATTCCGATGCGGGGTATGGGGAATTTCCGGTCGCACGTTGGAAACTGCATCAAACGAAAACCTGGACGCGCTCAGTAGATTACAGGAATGCCGCGATAAAAATATCTGGCCAACCGGATATGAAGAAATCCGGATTCTTGAAACAAAATACCTATAATTAATACAAAGAAAGCAGGTTGAATATGATCATCGCTGTAGATTTTGACGGAACAATCGCCGAAAATGCGTGGCCGGAAATTGGCAAGCCAATTCCTGGCGCAATTGAAACCATCGCCGCACTGCAAGAGAAAGGACATAAAATCCTTTTATGGACTTGTCGAAGTAATCATCACCTGGACAATGCCGTAGATTGGCTTTTTAACCGGGGGTTTGTCCCGGACGCGGTGAACAAAGCTATTGACACAGAATATCTGGAGTTAAGCGATACCCGTAAAGTATATTACAATGTACTCATCGACGACAAGTGTTTTCTTGGCTGCAATCAACATTTCAATTGGACAGATGTCTGGAGGCGCTACATGGATAGCCCCCCAGCCTGGATATAACCTGAAAAATTATAAAGATTTGTTCGTTGATCAACCGTGTGCAAGCTATCGGTGTCCCGGAACAGAACAAAGCTTATAGAGTGTCGGGACCTCCTTATTGGGTTGAGCGGTGGCGATCCTGAATAGTTTGCTCCACCGCAAATTTAACTTGAAACATAAAATGGATATTTTTTTTATTGCAACTGTTGATTTTTATACGATTATTTGAACCAGCCGAATCAAGGCTAATAAATGTTTTTATCCATGTTTTTATTATTTAATATTTGATTTTTATCCATATAATACATATATTATATGAACGATTAAGGTGATTGTATGAACGGCACGAAAGACAACAACGACTCCATCAGACAGTGTTATGGGTTTTTCCGCAAAAAATTTTATGTGACCCATGACGGTCGGGAATATGTGAAAAATCCCGAAAACTGTAACTCCTGCAACCTGAAAGAATGGTGTAATTCAGCTCATGACCGGACTAAACTGTTAAAGACTCATATTTGTTTTGATAACGTTGCGTATTCGGAAGAGTTTGCATCCCATGACCCAAAGTTGCTGGAACCTGACCCGACCAACATTCCAACCGAAACCCCGATTTATACCAGGAGCGAGATGGTTGAAGTAGTGGCATTTCTTCTGGCAATGGACGAAAAAACTTTGAACATTCTTGATGAAAAGATTCGAGATCCGGAAATAAGTTTCGCCCAAATTGGCAATAAACAAGGAAAAAGTCGACAGGCAATTCACAAGTCGGTGTTGCAAATCTGTGAAAAACATCCTGAATTGGATGAACTAATAAGAAACAATAGAAAAGAACCCAAAAAAGAAACCTTTATGGAGGCAGTATGTCGGATCAAAAGAGAAACGTCAAAGAAAAGATCGAAACAGCGGAAAGAAACCTCGAAATCCTCAGGGATATTGATTTACTTGATGCAGAATTTAGACTTATCGAGAATGAGTATCTTCAAAGAAGGAAAGAACTGGAAGAAAAGCTGAGTAGTTGATCACTGTGACTGAGAGAAGTTAATTGCATACTTCTTTGATTCACTTTACCCAAAAGCATTATGCGCAAGTGTAATGCTTTTTTTATGGTTCTTTTTTTATCACGTTGACACGCTTCGTATGTTAATAAACGGAGCATTGGCATGTTTGATAATAAATATCCCCGTCGCGGCGAAAATTGTCGACGGGAAGGAGACAATCATAGTAAGCGCCTCTAAACCCCGCCGAAATATCAGAGGCGAAATAATTTGCATGGGCGCGGGAACTGACTGATAACGTTAAAAGCTGACATGAGTATGTTCAACACCCGGATTAAACAGTTGGAGGCTGAAGCAAAGGGAAATAGCGCTTTGCAGGAAATCGGCCGGAGCGGCATCGCAGAAGCGCACGCCGGGGCCATTGACAACAACCGGAATAACTTTAAAAATATCATAATCAACAACATGAAAGTTTAAAAACATGGATACAATCACTTTAGAACAAGCTTTTACCACCTGGTTCGCGGAGCAATTGGAACTTCAGGTTGACACGGAAATTTTTCGGGGACCGCTGGCGGACACGCTTGCTACCGGCGTTGGCGTAATACTCCTAGACGACATCCCGTCAGTCAATCCGGGATGCGACGTTTTCAATCTTCAGGTGATCGTAAAATATAACAGCCGGGACGCAGTCTGGACGATGCTAGATAAGCTGGCGGCACTAATGCCGTGTTACGGCGTGGAAATCGCCGAAAACATTGTCATCAAGTCTATGGTCCGGAACGGCGGCAGTCATCCCTGGTCCGAAGAGGAAAACAGCGTGGTCAAGTATTTCGGCTCTTTCAACTGCATTATCGCGCTGGTGGGTTGATGTTCAGTTTTAAAGCTGAAGGCGTAAGGTTGAACATTGAAAGTTTAACATCGAGCATCTAATGATTTAAATACTCTGGAGCGACACGCTCCAGAGCCGCATATATTTTCCCCGGGCAGGAATATCGGCGGTCGGCGGAGAATGCCCCGTTAAAAATCCCGGCTCTCACAGAGACAAAAGAGCTTTAAAATTCATATTGAGATAAAAGTCGGGACTCTATGCCAGACATGGCTTTTTATACTCAAAAATTATCTTTACAAACCCGCCGACTGGCTATTGGTTGACACGCCCTGCTAGTTGGTAACTGTCAACAAATAATCAACAAGGAGAAAAATCATGACAGAAGCACAACTTGCAACCATTTTAAGGCATGCCGTTCTTTCCGAGTTTGCCATCGCCGGAGGTACAGCAAATTGCCTTGGGCCAAGTGACGGCAATCCGGAAATTGAATTCTCGTATGATAAATACGAGTCCAAAATTCACGAAGAGGGCAATAACGTGCAGCCGGTTGCCAACATCATGACGGCAAAGAAAGCTACCGTTAAGATCACTACTAAAAACATCGATCTTGCAATGGATATGATCAATGCAATAGATGTCGGTCAGGATATTTATGATGGAACTACCCGTGCGGGGCTACTTACCATGACCCCGATCGGCGTGGAAAGTGGAACAGTTCTCTCTTTCACCAATGCGTATTTTGACCCGACTTTGAGCTATACGCCCAAGGCTGGAGAAGACCATACTGCAACCCTGGCATTTGTCTGCTTCCCTGATTCTGAAACCGGTAAAGTGTTCACCTGGCCTGTTGTATCAACATGATAAGGGATAAACAATGAGAATCTTTGAGAAACTCAATAAAACTCATGTACGGTTCGATAACGGCGATGGGACATACTTTGAATGTCCCATGCTGCCGATAGCCAAACTTCCGGATGTCAAACAGCTGGAAGTGGAAATGGAAACGGCAGAAGGAATTACTGCCCGGCTTGAGTTACGGGAAAAATATCTCGGACTTTGCCGGCAGGTGTTCCCGAAAGAAAAAACTGCTTTACTCGAGCGTTTTGACCTTTATGAGATCTCTGACCTCACCAACTACCTCATGTATGGCTGGGGGGATTCAGAGCCGGACGAAGACAAAAAAAAAGTAACATATCCAAGCCAAAAATCAACGAGTCCGATACAGGCTCAACCAGAGAAGAAGTAAAACTGGATTATGATTTTCTTGCTTGCCGGATAATGTCAGAGTTTAAGTGGACTATCGAATATACACTCAATCTGACGTATCCGGTTTTTTTTGAGCTGGGATTAATGCTCAACCGAATTAGGGCTGATTCGGCCATAGATGGAATTTACGCTGGATATTCCGCCGCCAAATATGGTCAGTCTTGTGCAGACAGTCTCTTCAGGCGACGTGGAAGCTTTATGCTAAAACCTGATATACCGGCATATACGGAGGAAGATTTGAAAGCGGCGGAAAAACGCTTAAAATCTCTTTCAAAAAAACAATAAACATTTGTACTGCAGAGGAAATCAGTTGTGCATTTTATATTGTTTATCGCTTTTATTAAACAACTTATGCCAGCCGCGCCACAATCCAGCATTTAAAGGACACTAGCGCTATTGCAACAGCCCGCATTTCACCAATGACTTTGCATGTTCCTTTCTTTTTAAAGATGGACCATTTATGGAATTGTTTGATCTTATGAACAAGAAGTGATGTCATCGTAAAAAAAGTTCAAAATAATGCTTTACGTTGACATCGACTTCTCCTTGTAAAAGGAGTATTTTTATGTATAATTTAGCAACGGTCGGAGTTTCCGTTACTCTCGATACAAAGCAATATGAAAATAAACTTGCGGGGCTGGAATCTTCAAGTGATAAATCTTTCAGAAAGATCGCAGACCTCGCCGCAGGTTATTTCTCAAATCGTTCCCCGCAAACAGTGGCCGGCCTTGATCTTAATTCATATCTTGAAGATGCTGCCAGGGCAAAGAACGCCACGGTATCTCTTACCAAAGCAATGCTTGGCGAAACTAAACAGGCAAAAACACTTGGGGATGCGATTCGCTTCGTTGTGGATGAGTATAAAAATAAAACCGAAAAACTGCAATCGGCACACGACATAATATCAGTGTTGGAGAAAGCTTATACCACATTACAGACAACAACCATACAGTCGAAAAACACTGTCAGTGATTATACTAAAATCATTATGGACCTTGTTAACTCACAGCGTATCCTGGGAAATGAGACTGATAATATAATTACAAAGATCGGCTCCGGCCTCGTACAATCGATAAGTAATGGAGCTTCTTCAGTTAACTCTCTGATCGCAAGCGTAAGCACTTTGATTCCGAAAATCCAGTCATATGCGGACAGTCTTTCGGCAATCAACAATAATCAGAGCATAATAAGCACTCCTGCCGGAGTAAATAACCAGACATATTCCATAAACACAGCGGGGCAGTCATATTCAACAAGCGTGCCGGCAGCGCAACCTGCATCTTCTCGCATGGCAAGTCTATATGCTTCCGCCGGACGCAAATCCGGAATGTACAATGTTGAACTGAACGGCTTAAGGATGACTGTTCGAAATCTAACAAAAATCCAGTCAACTAATATTGCTAAAACGTCATTAATGACGAAAAGCTGGCAAGCCGCTGCGGGTGCAGCCAAAGGCTTGGGCAATGCGGCAGGACTGGCCATAGCAAATATTGGCCTGGTAAAAGACGTAGCTGTTACCGGTTATCAGACTGGCAATTTGATCTATGACAAACTGCTGAAAAAAATGGATGAAGCTGAAAATAAGGCTGAACTAGTTAAAGATCAGAGTACATTGAACTCAATCCAGTATGGACAAAAACAACAAAATGACCAGCAAAAGAGAAGAAGATTAGAGAGCTATCTGACCCAGGCCCGAAAAGTTGGAAATCTGACTGATAAAGAATACGATGATATCATAAAGAGATATTACGACAAAGATTCCAATGTTTCCGGTCAAGCATACCAGGAAGCCAGAGACCGCTCAGAACAAAAAGGTCAATATGCCTCACGTGAAGAAAAGCTGCGCAGGGAAAACGAAAGAATTGCTAATCTGCAGAAAAAACAAAGAGAAGAGGCTCAGGTTGAAGCTCGTAAATATCTTACGAACAAAGATTCTCAATTTCAAAATAAATATGATGGCTATAACCATAAGGTGCTGGATATAAAAGCAAAAATGGTTATGGACGACGGTGAACTTGATCAAAAAGAGCAAGCTAAAATCAACCAACTCCAAATCTTCAGCCAGAAAAAATTGCTGGACCATTTGCAGCAGCAACGAAATGTAGCATTCCAACATGGGCTGAAAAATGAGCTGAAAGAGCTGGACGAAAGATATGCTTTTGAAATTGATAAGTATAAAGGATTGCTTGGCGTTAAAAAAGACCTCGAAGAAAAAGCCTTGCAGGAAAAAAGAAAGAAAGATGAAGAAAAACAGAAAAATGAAAAATACTTCAGAGATAAAACGGACTCTTTCAATAAAACCGATTCAGACTATCGGCAAACAAAAAAGACTAATAATATTGATCGATTAATCTCCAGGGCTGTAAATGATAAAGATTACGAAACCGCAAAAAACATTGCAAAAGCCCAATACGAAGAAGCCAGAAGAAAGGCTCAAGAAGCAACCGCGAACCGTGATTCCGCTATTAGAGAAGCAAATAAAGATGGCGTGATAACCCGGGACGAGCAGCAGAATATTGATAGATATGCAAATCAATCCCAAAGATATCGTACTCAGGAAATCAAGTATTCTGAAGAGTATCGTGATATCGAAGACAAGCAAAAAGCTTATAAGCGCGATACAGCATCAACTGCCGGCACCTTTAACGGATTTATGGCAGAGTTTTTTGGGGTTGGCAGTTCTGCCCAGGACAGAACCGCGAAAGCAACAGAAGCGATGGAGCGCCACTTGGAGGATATCAAGAAAAAAGGAAGTCTTAAATATGTATAATGGAGATAAATAATGGCTATAACTTGTAAACAGGAAATAATAAACACTATTAGTTGGGACCGAGACGGAAAACCAACAGGAAAAGAAGTTAAATATTTAGTATCCGGCGCCATAGGAAGTACTACTGAAAGTGGTGAAAGCCAGGCCCTCGCGGCGGTAAAAAAAACCGCCCCTGTTACTTTTTCCGACCTTGCTCTATCCAAGTTCAGCCTTGACCAGAACAAAGGTGGAGGAACTTATGTTATTACTGTAGCCTATGAGTCATCCAATGCTCAAGACATCAGCCTGGTCATTAATAACGCCGACTCCGCAAAGTATTCTTTTGACGTTAATACCGGCGGATCAATGCAAATAACAAACTCGCTTAAAACTGTAAAACGATACGGAACAGCTCCCGATCTTGAAGGGGCAATCAATTGTAACGGAGATAATGTAGCCGGAGTCAGCAGGCGTGTTCCTGTTTCAACATTCTCAGAAACTCATCGGCTAAGATCAACAAAGGTCACAACGACGTATAAAAAAAACCTAAATACATTGTCAGCAACAATTAACAATGAAAAATTCAGGGGGTATTCACAGGGGGAAGTAATGTTCCTCGGAGCCAGCGGACAGCAACGGGATGATGGTGACTGGGATATTACGTTCAAGTTCGCGGTTTCTCCCAATCGCTATAATTTTTCAGTCGGTAAAATCACTGTTAAAGAAAAATACGGTTGGGATTATATGTGGGTAAAGTATGTGAAAGACGTCGCGGCGGATGGGAAGTCGAGGATTAATAAACCGGTAGGTGTCTACATCGAAAGAATTTACTATATTTCAAGTTTTCGTAATCTTGGCATTGGAGTTTAATTATGTCTTTGGAAAAGATATCATCAGGAGACGAGTTCCTCCCTTCTGCTGAGATGTTTAACACCATCATTGATGCAGCAAATATAGTTCACGGAGAAAACTTTGACGGCTCGCACAAGTTCAATCCGAATGTCGGTGACGCCGATCTGGTTTTGATTAAAAACAATACCGGTGCTGATCTGGAAGAATTTCATGTTGTCAAACTGGGAAGCATTGTAATTACTCCTGAAAACAGTGAAGCTGATTTCAAATATGAAACTCCGCTTTTTTATGGCGAAGAAATCGATGGCGATGATAATACATTTGTCATCACCCAGGAGCCGATAGAAAAAAATAAAATCGGCTATGCCAAGATAACCGGAGTCACGGCGGTTAAACTCACTGTTAACCAGGAAACGGATAACTACGCAAGCATTGACAAAGACGCTAAAAAATTGCAATCAGCTACAGATGGATCCGTAAAGATTCTCTGGAAGCAAGCCGAAACCGGTGAAAAGTGGGCTATTGTTTTGCTTGCCAGCTCCGATGGCGGCAATAACTATAAAAGCTATTTTAAGGTATCCAATGTTTCGGATAAAGACAACTTAAAAATAAAAATACACTACGGATACAATATTGCAAGCACAATTGCCGGCGTGTTCTATCATGGCACTGACACCGTTACAATTCCAGCCCAAACTTTAACGGTTACGGCTTCAGGCTGGATTTTCCTGAAAGTAAATTGGGACGGGGCCGCTTTTGTTTGTAATTTCGAATATGCCGCAAGCAGACCAGGTAATGAAAACGGGACCACCTATATAGAAATCGCATATTTTAGAGTGAAAGATAATAAAATATATTCTATTGAACAAATCATTCATGGCCCGGCAACAGCCCCGTCAGGATTGCTATAATGGAAACTCACTTATCACCTTGCAACAATCATACTGATTTTACCTTGCACAGCGCTTTTGAAAAAATTAATGCGTTGCTCGATGTTGTTAATGAGTTGTCAAAATGCGGAGATTTGCCGCCGCTTGTGATGCCTGGAAAATTGAGTGATCTGTCAAATATTATTATCGCATTGGATAATCGCATCCGTTTATTGTATCCTTTATACGGAGTAAAAGAATCCGTTGCGAAAAACTATGGAACCAGACCGGATGGAAGTCTTAAAGGATTAGGATATTTTGGGGAAATTTTTTCTCAAACCGGCAATATAATGACAGAGGTAAGTGTTGAGATAGGCGGAATTGAAATGCCCTCTTTAGTCCCAACACTTAGCGATGATGAAATAAAACTTATTTTACGTGACGATCCGGAAGAGGAATACACGCCCCAAATGTTGGATAAAATAAAAGCCTATGCAGATGAAAGAATAGACAAAGGGTTAAATCCTTTTGCTCAGGATGGCGAACAGACCTTTAAACGAGATTGGATGATTACTTTAACAAGCAGCTTGGTCAATTTAAAAATTTGGCTCTGTATCATGTATAATGTCGTAAATCAATTTCTTGAATGCTTTTGCAAGAAATGCCCGAAGTACAATATTGGAGCCGAGTTTTATATTGGAAGTTCATGGACCAGTTGGTTAATAGAAAAATACAATAATACAACAAACTTTCCACCATTACATCCTACTTTTGCAGCTTGTATTTTTGCAATCCAGGCAAGTGGAGTAACAAGAGCTACTATATATGTAGGAGAAGGCACTTACACAGAACATATAAATTTCAACCCAATAGGTATTGTTTCTGTTAATGTTATGTGCGCGAAAGATACTGTTACACTTACAGGTGGAGTAGGTGGAAATGAAAGTAAGGTTTTTAAATATTTTAAATTAAGAGAATATCATTATTGGAGTGGGTCCTTTTGTGAATGTGATATTGAAATATCAACCCCTGACGGTACTCAATCCAGTAAAGATTCGCTGCCCATTTATGTAAAAAATTGCTATTGCTGTAAAATCACACTTGCTACAGGTAATGGGGCATCAGGAGGCACAGATAGTGATGGATATGGAGAAGATGGGGGAAGCTCCGGAGCAGTCACATTAGTTGCTTATGACAGCAATGCCACAATCGAAATAGGCAGTGGCGGTGATGGAGGAAACGGCAATAGTAACCGCAGTGGAGGAGATGCTGGATCAACAGGATACTTGACATTGACTTGTGACAACTCCACTGTTGTTTTTTCTATCGGTAATGGCGGCAATGGAGGAAATAGCAGTTACGGAGGAGGAGATGGGGGTAATATTAGATATTGTACTATGTCTTCTTACTCATCTGAGATAACCGGAACAATCGGCAATGCTGGCAATGCGGGTGATTGTTCAGGAATAGCAGGTTATGTTGATGTTATATCATTACATCTGTCTGATTCTATTGTCGATGTTTCCATCGGCAATACCGGCAACGGCGGCAATGGCGGGAATAACACAGGCGGGGCAGTAAATTCGCCTGGCGGAGAAGGCAAAAGTGGAGGACTGTTTAAGGGCTTTACTCTTCGAGAACGATATGGATACGAAACGACATATAATACTATTTCCTTACTTTTCGGCAATACCGGCAATGGTGGTAATGGCGGATACGGAGCTTCTGTTGCTGATCCTGAAACCGATGATTGGGGCGGAGCAGGAGGAAATGCAGCAAATGGTGGTAATTTTGCTGGAGGATTAATTGTAGGAACACTGTGGAGCGGTGTTATATCTTTGGGGACCGCAGGAAAAGGAGGTAATGGAGGAAATCAGGGAACTCCTTACATATCAGAAGATGGCCGTTATTGGCAAACAGGAGGAACTGGTGGTTCTGGGGGCAATGGAGGAAATATTACTATTCCAGCAACTGCTACCGGGTTGGTTATTCATCCTATGTCTGGCGGATCCAGGGGTTATGGGGGTTATGGATATGAACCTGGACCAGATGGAGATAATGGTCAAAATGGAACAATCACATATATTTAAGAGGTCAAAATGTCTGATGATAGAATTATAATGCAATTGGAAGAAGCCATTGATCGAATTCAAGCGCGAATAGATCAACTCAAATCCGATAAAGCTATTGATTCAAAAAAACAAATTATTGACACTTCTTGCATTCATGCCAGCCGGACCGGACAACAGGTCAGATGTAAAACCTGTGGCGGTGCTGAATATATTTTCTGTTCAATCAAGGCGCATAAGGTAAACGAACGACTCTGCAACTTAAACTGCAAAGATTATTCTCCAAAATAATACCCTAGTTGACAGAGCCGGTTACTGTAAAAGAGGTATTTTTTATGAGTCAGGAAATTATTGTTTATTTGATGTCAAGCGGCGTCTCCGCTTCCGTTGTTGATGTTTATTTACAACCAACAAATGCAACTATCACCAGGGGGATGGACTTTGATCTGCTTCTGCGCATAGTTGATGAGAATGGGAATCCAATCGCCAAGTCGACTCTTGATTCTATAGCGACATGGGAGTTCGTCCTTGCCGATGACTGGGACACCTCCCCCAGCAGTCCGGTTCAGCTTCGATCCACCGGCGTTTTTGAAACATCCGAAATTTCAGTAAGTCTCAACCTCGATGACCCGGAGGATCTTACCTCCTTCTCTCAACTCAGAGTCCCATTGACAGAAACGAATACAGAGGAGCTTGTCAATGCGCTGGGAACATCTGCCAGTATTAATCTTGGAGCCGAGATTATCGGATTCGCCTCTGGCGATACGGAACCAAGCTTTCTGCGCCAATTCAATATGACGGTTAACAACCGGCGTTCCGACACCGGAGTCAGCGATCCGACTCCACTTCCCGACAATGTTTATAATGTCGCAGAGATCAATGCCTTGCTGGCCGCCCCCGGTTCGTATCAGTTCAGCTTTGACGGGGAAACCAACTGGCACGAAACCCAGGATGAGAGTGATTGCTATTATCGCTGGAGCTGGGATGGCAATAATTACGGTGACGCAATCAAGTTGCCGGATGGAGTACAGTCATATACCTATTTTGCTTATGCATCCGATAATACCGGCACGGATTGGAGCTTAGTCCCTTCAGACGAACTGAAGTATCGCGCGGAAATTATTTCCACGACTGAACTAACTCCATTGGAAGCTGATTTTGCCGGTGTGGTTTGGGTTAAATACATTGGAACTGATTCATATACTTACTTTGCCTATGCATCCGATGATTCGGGTTCGGACTGGAGCTTAATCCCCTCCAACGAGCTGAAGTATCGCGCGGAAATTATTTCCACGACCAAACTAACTCCATTGGAAGCTGATTTTGCCGGTGCGGTTTGGGTCCAGTACATCGGAACTGATTCATATACTTATTTTGCTTATGCATCCGATGATTCGGGTTCGGACTGGAGTTTAATCCCTTCCAACGAGCTGAAGTATCGCGCGGAAATTATTTCGAATACGCCGCTTACTCCGGTTGAAACTGATTTTTCCGGCGCGGTCTGGGTCAGGTACATCGGAACTGATTCATATACTTACTTTGCCTATGCATCCGATAATACCGGCACGAGTTGGAGTCTTATCCCAACGAACAGTCTGAAATACCGGGCGGAAATCATTTCGGATACTCCGCTCGCTACGGTTGAGACCGATTTTGCCGGCGCGACATGGGTAAAATACATCGGTGACGATGGTGCCCAGGGTATCCAGGGACCACAGGGAGAACAAGGCATTCAAGGGCCGCAGGGGATTCAGGGGCCGGCCGGAACTGATGGAACTGACGGCGCTGACGGCGTAGACGGTGTTGATGGCGTAGACGGTAAAAACTTTACGGTTGATGCTACCGGGCTTTTCGCGAATCGCGGCGTTTATGATAATGAAGATGCCGATTTTTCATATCTGGCAACCGATACCGGAGTCTTGTATATCAAAAATTCATCCACTTCCGGCGACTGGTCGGACGCTATCCCATTCCAGGGTTCCAAAGGGGATACCGGCGACACCGGACCACAAGGACCGCAGGGAGATCAGGGAATTCAAGGAGTTCAAGGTATTCAGGGCGAAACCGGGCCGCAGGGACCGCAAGGTCCAATTGGACCGCAGGGCGCAACCGGTGCAACCGGACCACAGGGAGATACCGGACCAACCGGCGCAACCGGCCCGCAAGGACCTACTGGGCCGCAGGGTCCAACCGGCGCAACCGGCCCGCAGGGAGAAACCGGGCCACAGGGTCCAAAAGGAGATACAGGAGATACCGGCCCTCAGGGAGCAACAGGCGCAACCGGGCCCCAGGGTGAAACCGGGCCGCAGGGCGAACAGGGTATCCAAGGAGAAACCGGGCCGCAAGGAGAACAGGGTATTCAGGGGGTAACCGGTGATGATGGTGAAAGTGCTTACCAGATCTGGCTTAATAACGGCAATTCCGGGACCCAGGAGGATTTTCTGAATTCCTTAGTCGGTCCGCAGGGTGACTCTGGAACAGATGGCGCAGACGGAGTTTCAGCATACCAGGTCTGGTTAAATGCCGGCAACAGTGGAACAGAACAGGATTTCCTTTATTCTCTGATTGGTGCGATCGGAGCGGATGGTGCTTCAGCATATCAGGTTTGGCTGGATCAGGGCAATACCGGAACCGAACAAGATTTTCTTGATTCTTTAGTTGGCGTTTCTGGAGTTGACGGTGCAGATGGCGCAGCTGGAGCGGATGGTGATGATGGTGAAAGTGCTTACCAGATCTGGCTGAATAATGGAAATTCCGGCACCCAGGAGGATTTTCTCAACTCCCTGATAGGAGCAGC
The DNA here is from genome assembly GCA_963678305.2 of Victivallales bacterium. Classification (GTDB taxonomy): domain Bacteria; phylum Verrucomicrobiota; class Lentisphaeria; order Victivallales; family Victivallaceae. Next base: position 9,795 of record CAXXVV010000005.1, on the reverse strand, counting down.
TGGAGATGATGGAATTAATGGAGATTCTGCATACCAAGTATGGCTGAATGCCGGTAACAGTGGAACTGAACAGGATTTCCTTAATTCATTAGTCGGGACGGAAGGGCCACAAGGGGATCAAGGAATTCAAGGGGAAACCGGCCCACAGGGAGATCAGGGAGTTCAAGGGGAAACTGGTCCGCAAGGAGACCAGGGCATTCAGGGTGAACAAGGCCCGGCTGGAGCTAACGGAGATAGCGCCTATCAGGTATGGTTGGACCTGGGCAATACCGGAACTGAACAGGATTTTCTTGATGCAATCAAAGGTTTGTCTGAAGCGGAGGTAATCAGAATCGCTTTAATTTTCGGATAATTATTTTCATATTTTCATATAAACAGGAGTATTTAAAATGGCTTTAAAAAAATGGGTAAACACGAATGTCGGCAACAGTGATGCAACAATTTTGACTGTAGGAACAGGCAATACTGCGGTTATTTTCGGAATTAAACTGGTCTGTAACAGTTCAGCGACCATTAAGTTGAAACTCGGCAGCTTTGAAAGCAGCTATCAGGTTACCGCTGACGTTCCATATTCAATTGACGACAAAACCGTCATTGAATCGGACGGAACTCTCACCTGCCGCGCATCTAGTGGAACGTGTCAGATTTACGTCAGCGGAGACGAATCATGAGTCCCAATGAATTTATTTTAACCAATTACTTGACTGCTGAGAGGTTTAATACACTGATCTCCAAACTAGATTTGGAAAACGGTCGTTATCAAAATCTTTTCAAGCGAATAAAAGCGCATGTGGATAAGTTTCTGGATGATGATTCAATTTTTGTCAATCACCCTTATGTGGCAGCAATTAACGCAGTGGCTTCAGGCGAAACAATCGACCCGGCTGGTGTAACGGCACAGATGGCTGAGTTTGTCATACCTGAATCAACTTATGGAACTACGGGAGAATAAAATGGGAATAAAAAAATATAGCGGAAGTCCGGGAATTGATGGAAAATTCCCATCTGCTCAGGACGCAAAATATGCTGGAAGTGGGCAACCGGATTTAACAAATTGTATTGCCTGGTATAGGAATGATCTCCTCGATAAGAATAACAATGTATGGTTGAATCATATCAGATGTACAAATGATTTTGACGAGAGGCATGTTACTGCTCCCTATACCCAATTGCCGGAAGGAGAATATGTATACTGTCCCGGAATATTTAAGTCGAACAAAGACAGCAACAACCAACGATTTGAAGAGTGGTATCACGAAGGGGCAGAATTAACTCCGACTCCAGCCTGGGAACAGATCGGGACAATATGGCTGTCCAACAGAACTTACGCGACCGGAGATTATGTTATATACAAAGGTCGTGTTTTACAGTCACAAATAGATGATAATTTGGGAAATGTTCCTCCGTTGGCTGACAATCAGGATAGGACAAAATGGGATTTTGTTACTCTTGGCAGGTGGACAGCCTACATAGCGTATCCTGCAAATACCATTGTTTTTCATCCTGCTGTCTGGAAGTGGGACGGTCCTGGAGATTTATCCGAATATCGTTGGTGGTTTCCGGGCGAGAAACCGTTCCCGCAAATGCTTCTTAGCGGAAGCACTACTTCAGACGCTTACAGTAATCATTATTGGTTTCCTGAAGCATGGTATTCCTCTACGACTACATATGAGGAAGATGATTGGGTTTGTGAACTAGACTCATCAACCATGGAACTGCAATGGTACCAAAGTTTAGTTGATAATAATCTAGGGAACGCCCTGACCGATTTTACAAAATGGCAGGCATGCGGATATACCACTCTCAGTCAAAAATACACAAAAGCTGGTTTATGGCTCAACTCATTTGACTATGCTCCTGTGTTAGCTCCTGTTGGACGGTACGTTTGGCATAATCACAGGGTATATACTTCACTTGTATGGAGTGGCCCCGGGTCTGGAGTAGGAGCAATAGAACCAGGAGTCACTTCCGGTTGGGAAACCTACTGGAAACTGGAAGGGTATCCGCAGCGATTCTGGTCCTTATGCGATATAGTTGAATGGAATTCCAACTCCTCCTATGATGAGTCTGTACATGGAATAACTGATCTTGTTTGGCATAACGGCTCGGTCTATAAGTCATTGTCGAACTCTAACCAAGATAATAATCCCATAACTTCCGAAGATCCCTGGGATCCCTGGGAGGAACTTTTTAATCAGAAATTACCTGATGCTCGGGATACATACCGGGATTATAGATGTCCTTTATCAATAGAATACGATCATAGATCTGTCGCGGATTTTTCCTGGACACAACAGCCAACAAGCGAAGCTGCCAATCTACAATTTTATGGCGGCCCGGCTACTTACACACTAACTGACTATACAGTTATTATGGTGTTCAACCCGTCTGAAAAAGGCGATAATTATGTGATTACTCGACACTTAGCTGAGTTTTCCCGCAATTCTAATAATCTATATATCAAAGTATCAAATCCTGATTGGGTCTTCACTTGCAGCACTGGAATTACGTTGGTACACAATAAACCGTTGATCGCGTCCCTTGGCTGGAGTAACGGGAACGGGGTCTATGCCAGGGTAAACGGGGCTGAGATATCGTCTCAGGCTGGCGATTTAGGCAGTATATCAAAAACAGGCTACGCCGGTATAAATAATTATTTCGGATTAGTTGGCGGGGGCCATAACGATCTAGCAGGGGCACAATCCTTCGATTTTTTGATGTTTAATAGAAAATTAAGTTCAACCGAGATTGAAGCTGTTGAAAATTTTCTTTTGGGTAAATGGGGGATTGAAAAACTTAAAGTTGTTACTGTTAACAATGCCGGAAATATGGACGGAATAGGTAAATATATTAAATCTGAATTATCAGCTGTATATATTGCGAATAACATAGATGTATGGGATGATATGTATGAAAACCACCTTTACACGTTCTCAAAATATCTGCAATATAATTCTGAAGACGAGTGCTGGGAATTATGGCATGATTATACGGAACATACACCACCACTTCCTTCTGGAAATGTTGAGGGTCCGCAAATGCAATATGTTGTTTCAAGGTTGTTCACGTATTCCAGCGAATACGGGAACAGTCATTATCTCTTATATAACGTTGATGATGAACAATGGGAATTTTGGATGTTTAACGAGTGGTCCGGCCCCGAGTGGCAGTGGGGGCAAAATCTGCTAACCTATGTTGCAAGCGGCACATCCGACACTGTACCCGCTTCGGGTTGGACTAATGTCAGCGGGATAAGTGCATTTGATACCGCTCCTAACGTTTCAAGCAACTTCTAAAGGGCCGGATTTATGAAACAGGCTGCAAGAAAAGTTCATTCATTGCGCATGAAAGCCAAACGGTTTGGCCTCGATGCGCCGGAAAGTTTCTGGCTTGCACCGGTTTCTGATCTGGTTGAAATCTATAACGGCTGTGGTCCGGAATGGATGAGTAAATTCAGCCGCGCCGCTTTGACATTTGCTTTGCGAGTATTTGAACCGGCAATTCTAATCCATGATTATGAGTTCAGTTTGTCAGACGGATCAAAGGAATCATTCAAAGCGGCGAATTCCCGGATTTATTCCAATTGCGTTAAATTAGCCAAAGCGGCTTATGCCTGGTATGATCTATGGCGTTACCGCTGGCTGCGTCGCGCGGCCATGGTCTGGGTCTTCTGCCGATACGGCGGCTGGTACGCCTGGACCGATTCATATAAGATAAAACAGAAAGGCATAAAATGCCCCCCCAAATAACTGAAACTATAATAACCGGCATGACCAAAAGTGAACTTGCGGCCGTAATTTTTATAACCCTGGCAATTATTGGACTTGCGATCTCAATTCTCAGCTACGTTATGCAGCTGCATTTGAAACCTTTGAAAGAAGTGCCCAATCAATTATGCGAAATCAAGTCGAAAATTAAAAGCGAGAACGAGCTTAATCTGATGATAAACAATAAAATTCAGCAGCACGAATTGAATTGCCCGAACCGCAATAAAAAGGAATGACCAATCTTGCCGGCCGAGATTCCAATAATTATCCTCGGTATAATAATCTTTATCCATTTTACACTGAACCAAACATGAAAAGATACAAAAATGACAAAAATCCCCTCTATCACAATCACCATAATTTTGTCCTCATTAATGTCCGGATGTATAACCGAGTCAGCCAAAATCACTGAATATAATGACGCAGGCAAAGTCATTAAAATCACAGAAACCACCCGGCAGGATGCCATTGGCAAGATCATGAAGGAAATGGAAAAGAAAAATGTCGTCATCTGGAGACAGGGCTGGTTCTTCACCGGCGAAATAACCATGACCGGTACCGAGACTTACATGCCTTGCGTAAAATTCTCCGGCGGCAAAATGACAAAGGGCCATATCAGCTTGAAAGAGGGACCAGAAAACATCCCGGAAATTATCAAACAAATCAATGCCCCATTGGCTGTTAATATTAATAAAGACGGATTCACAGCTCAAGAATCCGCGACAAAAACAGATAATGAACCGGCAGCCGCTACCGGCAGCGGCAATTAATCTTTCAAGTCATTTCAGCTCAAGATGGAAGTGAAAACTTTAAATAGGCCATTTCGACAGAGTCAACTAAAGGGAGCCATTTTTTACTCAAAAGTCCACCGTCAGCTGTCTATAGTTAGACGTCGGGAATGACCACAAGAAAGAATGTCGAGAACATGGTCCCCGCAGTATTGACTATCTCCTGAATGGTGGTTATAGTATGGAAAATTTATAACCCGGCATAAAGGAGCACAAGAATGAAAAGTTATCGCAAGGAACTCTGGTTCGACATTAAACATCGTCGTGAATTTATCAATATTACCCCGGAAGTCCGGCAGTGTTTGCAGGAATCCGGCGTCAAAGAAGGCCTGGTTCTGGTCAATGCCATGCATATCACTGCCTCGGTCTTTATCAATGACGACGAAAGCGGTCTGCACTCGGATTTTGAACGCTGGCTCGAAAAACTCGCACCGGAAAAACCCTACAGTCAATACGCCCACAACGGCTTTGAGGACAATGGCGACGCCCATCTGAAACGGACAATCATGGGACGCGAAGTAGTGGTGGCAATCACCAACGGACAGCTTGATTTCGGACCGTGGGAGCAAATTTTCTACGGCGAATTCGATGGCAAGCGCCGCAAGCGGGTCCTGGTCAAGATCATCGGCGAATAAACTACACAGTATTGGAAAGTTACAAGCAATATGGAATCATTTACTAACGCCGCCGACTTCGGCTTTTCTCCCGATGCCGCTCCGATGGAAAATGTCAAAGCACTCCAGGCGGCGGTCGATAACGGCGGCACGATCATTGTCAGCCGGCCCGGAACTTATGAAGTCGGCGGAACAGTATATGTCGGCAGTAACACCACCCTGAAATTCGGCAACGGAGTGTCCCTGAAAAAAGTCGATGCCAAAGGCATTTTCACCCATGTATTGTTGAACAAAGGCGCGTTGACCAGGGCTTATGACGAAAATATCGTTGTGGAAGGGCTGCATATCATCGTCAACGGCATTGACAAGCCGATGAGCGAAGTATTCGGCCTGCGCGGACAAATCGCCTTTTTCTACATTAAGGATCTGAGAATCGAACGATTCCGGTGTTACGACCTGGACACAATGCAGTTTGCAATCCATATCTGTACTTTCGAGGACATTATCGTCAATGACGTGGTCATTAAAGGCAACAAGGACGGCGTCCACCTCGGCCGGGGCAACCGGTTTACCATCAGCAATGGAGTATTCCAGACCTATGACGACGCGGTCGCGCTGAACGCGCAGGATTATTCGACCTCCAACCCGGAACTCGGCTGGATTGAAAACGGGGTGGTACAGAACTGTTACGACCTGCCGGACGGCAAAAATCCGGTCGGATTCTTCTGCCGTATCCTGGCCGGGGGGTGGATCGACTGGCGTGAGGGCATGGAAGTACAGCAATCCGATACGGTCATTTCCAACGGCAGAATGTATCGGGTTCAAGCCAATCCGGATGGCACTGTATATAAATCGGTAACCCGACCGACCCATGAAACACCGAGTGAAGTTCTCGACGGTATTCGCTGGGGTTATGTGCAAGATCATCTGACTTATACCGCCGGAGTCCGCAACGTTGTTTTTCGGGATATTGTCCTGAAGAAACCACGTCCCGGTTTTTCCGCACACTTTGATCAGGGCAGATTCAGCCGTTCCTATTATCCCGGCGCCGAATATCCGGTTCAGGAGAAACTTTTATTTGATAATATCCGGGTCCAGCATGATACTGAAATGCAGTTTGTCGGCATCGCCACCCCGGTCGATGTCCTGACGATTACCAATTCATGCTTCAAAAAGGGCAAAATCAGATTTTTCAGCAACGCCGACATGGCGGATTACGGTGAAACTCTGGTTAATCTTACCGGCTGCGTTTTTAACGATGTCCCGCCGGAAGACATAATTGACAACACGGTCGAGGGCAAAGTTATTCACTTCCGGGAATATGCCAGTGCGGTTTTAAAAAAATAAAAGTTATTGCTCTTTCAATGGGCCTTTTTATAATTTTATGCGAATGATGAATCAACTACTCACCTGAGAACTCCGGACTACCACCTTAACCACCGCAACTAAAGAACTGATAATTAAATGCTTATGTATTTTAAACAGTCAAACCGTCTGACTATAAACCGTCTGACTATAAGTCTGACTATAATCTCAACATTTGATCTGGTGTATGAGTCATGTCAGCGCTCTGTAATTGTAGAAAGTTGCTCCAACAGCCGCAAGTTTTCGCTTACGGCCGCGTCGTCGGCATTATCAGCGAGTGAATATACATTCATGGACTTTGAAACCCATATTTCATAGCCGCCTTTACAAATATCGCGTTGAGATGGAAAGTAAAAATAGCTCCCGTTGGCATTGCTCAAACTTAGAGTATGTTGGTATGGACTGTCCTGCCGCAAACGCAGAGTTATCTCGCTGAATATTTCAAAAGGAAATGGAACAAAAACAAGCGGTCCAAGCGAAATGACGGTTTGTTCTAAATTCATCTTTTTTTGCGGGGAATTGGCTGATTGACTTTCTTTCAGACGAGCAAGCAGATTCTTATACGCCATCACTCTTAAGCCGGTTAATTTTTCGCAGTCGCCTGATTCTTTGATTTGTTTTTCAATGTCATCAGCTTCAGGAAGTGCTTCGTAAGGCAATTTGATTTCACCGGACAAAACTTTCAGGTCAACTTTACAGTAATTTTTGATGTTCTGCCAAGCGCTAACGGCATCGGCCCCGGCTTTTTTTCCCAGCTCCATCGCCAACTTGACGGATCCGGTTGTTTTTCCGTTAGACAGCCGGGGGCCGCAATCGCCTTCGGCGCCATTAAAAAACATTGTCATTGCCCCGGATTTTTGTTCCAGACAATCAACCATCGGGCCTGCCCAATCACGGGTTATTTCCGAGCTTTTACCCGCGGCAGTACAGTGGGCGCCATAATGGATAAGATTAACGATTGGAATTCCGTCAACACCTTTAAAACTGATTACGGTCATTACCGGATCATGGCAGGCCCACGGATTCTGCCCCAGACTGACATTCCCATCTCGGTCAACTTCCCTGCGATTAACGCCGATATCGCTATTCGTAACAGCAATACCCATTTCAGCTTCTTTTAGATTTTGCACTGCCTCAAGTGCCGCTTCGACGGTTCGTGGTTCAAATATATTATCGAGATACTCTTGCGACAACGCCGCTCCTCCCGGGGTATCGCGCATCGCCGGCCCGGAGTGAGTATGGGTGGCCGCAAGGATGATGTTTTGGAAATCAATGCCGGTTGCCTTGCTCACGCAATCACGGAAATGTTCGCTTTGAGGGCTTTTTATGACGCAGACATCGGCAGTAATTAACATCGCCCAGGTATTGCCATATTCCAAAGCGAGAGCATTGACCGTAAGTTCATCGTTGATCGACTCAGCAGGCCTTGCCGGCGCATACCCCATGAGCATTGAGCCTGTTTGAGGCGTTATTTTTCTTCTCCCGGCACCAACTCTCAAGCAATTATCTGATGAATTTGAATTGTCGCCATTAAAAAGATTTTGGGAAGAATCAAGTCCATCAATTTTTGATTTCGTCATAATTGAAATATCCTTACATCATTATATGTATTGTGTCTTTATTCTGGCCCATTAGATAGTTTAATTCAAATATTATTGTCAGTCAACCGCATTTTTATGCTATAAGTTAACGAGTTTTGCTAAAATTCGTTAACGGTCAGAATTTTTGAGTTCAAATACTGCGATTGTCTGGTTGTAAATGATTATGATCAAAAACTTATATGGCAATATATGTCGGATAATTACGATTCTGAAAAGAAAAAATGAAAAATATTTTTCAAGGTGTTGACATTTTTCTAAATTTAATGTATACTTAGTATACCAAGTCAATCATTAAGGACTATTTTTGAAGTAATGGAAAAGAATTACGCAAAACCGGTATATCTGCAGATTGTGGATAAATTCAAACAACGCCTGACGTCCGGAAAGCTGACGCCGGGTGAACGTCTGCCGAAAGAAGCGGAGTTCGCCCGTGAATTCGGGGTAACCCGGACCACCCTGCGCAACGCGTTCGGGGTTTTGGAAAAAGAAGGCTTTATTGTTCGCAAACGTTCAGCCGGCACCTGCGTAGCCCCCAAGGCGATGCATAATAAACATCTGCACGCGGACCTGGCAATCGTCAAACATTACGAGGCCCGTAATAAGGAAATATATTCGACTATCCTTGAAGATCAGGAAGGATTGGGGCTGATTCTCCGGGAGGCTGCCGCTGACGGCATGATCCTGCGTTTCATCCCTATTGACAATGAAAATCCGTTCTTTGAACCCGCTGATTTAATATTCCGGAAAGGAATCGATGGTTTTATTGTTTCATCCCCGACCTATGTAATGGAATTTATTGACATTATGGCGGATAACCATATCCCTCATGTATTACTGGAAACTCATTATGACCGGCGCGGCACCAATTCCGTCGTCTCGGATGAGGAATATGCCACATTTGAATTGATTCGCGAATTGTATGAACATGGACATCGTGAAATAGGCTTCTGCGGCGGACTTTTGAAGCGTCCACACATCAATTCCTCCGTCCGCCGTTACCTTGAATACTTCAATACCGCATGCCAGCAGTTCGGCATGACGGTCAAGGACGAATGGATTTCAAATGTCGGTTCGGATGTTCTGGACAATATCCAGATTGATAACCGCGAACTGGCGGCGGCGATACTGAATTGCAGGAAAAGGCCGACCGCTATTTTCAGTCCATTTACCCGTTCCGCCCAGGGAGTCATTGACGAAGCTCATGCCAGAGGATTGAGGCTTCCGCAGGATTTGTCAATCGTTTGCGGAAACTGCTTTGAAAAAATCGGACTCAATTTGAGTTCTGATATCACCGGTTACGGGAAAGATCACGAACTATTCGCCAGGACCGGCTTCGAACATTTGCTTGAATGGATCCGCGATCCGCAATATCGTCCGACATGTGTAAAAGTGCCAATGATCAAGGTTAAGGGTAATTCGATTGCCGATGTTTAAAATTTTCATCGTTCAAAATATACATATGAAAAAAATGGAAGGAACAAATTATGAAAAGCAAAGAATTCACACTAATTGAATTGTTGGTCGTAATCGCGATCATCGCCATTCTCGCTTCAATGTTGCTGCCGGCCCTTAATCAGGCCCGGGAAAAGGCCCGCGGTATCAGTTGCGTCAATAATGAAAAACAAATCGGTCAGGGCTTTGCGTTCTACGAAGATGATTT
>CAXXVV010000004.1:0-325914 GCA_963678305.2 Victivallales bacterium | reverse complement strand
GAGTCTTGATTAATTTTTTTCTGGAGGCCAGCAACAGAGCGGCAATGGTCGGCAGGTCAAGGATATTCCCTTCAAGAGCTTGATTGACAGCGGAACTGAAATGACGCGCGTTAAGTCGTTCAAGGTCACTTGCGGTATCAGGTTCGATCTGTGCGATTGCCAGGGGCAGTTCGGAGCGTTCGATTACTGGGCGGAGTTCTACTTCTCCGAACTGTTCGTGGAACATTTCGGTATCGGGGAAACGCATTCCCGGCCAGAGGTAGACGAACCCGGCGTTATCGTATGGAATGATTATTGTGTGTTTTTGGGGCATAAAATGAGAAAAAAACGGGAACCGTTTATCATGGTTCCCGTGCATTTAAAGCATTGTTATTTCAGCTCAGCCGCCGTAAATGGCCTGATCACCGAGGTATTCCTCGATGCGCAGGAGCTGGTTGTATTTACAGATACGGTCGGTACGGCTCATTGAACCGGTCTTGATTTGACCGGCATTGGTCGCAACGGCGATATCCGCGATAGTTGTATCTTCGGTCTCACCTGAACGGTGGGAAACAACCGCGGTGTAACCGGCTTTGTGGGCCATTTCAATCGCGTCCAGGGTTTCTGTCAAAGTACCGATCTGGTTCACTTTGATCAGAATGGAGTTTGCCGCGCCCATGTCGATGCCTTTTTTCAGGTATTCGACATTGGTTACAAACAAGTCGTCGCCGACCAGCTGACAGCAACTGCCGATTTTTTCGGTCAGGATTTTCCAACCATCCCAGTCGCCTTCGTCCATGCCGTCTTCGATGGAGTCGATCGGGTATTTTGCGATCAGGTCGGCCAGATAGTCAGCCTGAGCCGCTGCGTCGCGTTTGGCGCCGGTTTCACCTTCAAAGATGGAGTAATCATAAACGCCGTCTTTGTAGAATTCTGAAGCTGCGCAGTCGAGGGCTATTTTTACATCTGTGCCCGGAGTATATCCTGCCAGTTCGATTGCGGCCATGATTGAGTCAAGAGCTTCCTCGGTGCCGCCGGAGAAATTCGGCGCAAAGCCGCCTTCGTCGCCGACTGCAGTACTCAGACCTTTGTCATGCAGGATTTTTTTCAGGTTGTGGAACACCTCGGACCCCATCCGGATAGCTTCACGGAAACAGCAGGCGCCGACCGGACGGATCATGAATTCCTGGAAAGCGATCGGGGCATCTGAATGTGAACCGCCGTTGATGATGTTCATCATTGGAACCGGGAGCGTTTTGCCGTTGACGCCGCCGATGTAGCGGAATAACGGAATTTCGAGACAATTGGCCGCTGCATGTGCAACCGCCAGAGAAACTCCGAGGATTGCGTTAGCGCCAAGATTTTTCTTGGTCGGAGTGCCGTCGAGTTCAAGCATTGCGGAATCAATTGCGACTTGATCCAGCGCGTCCATACCTTCGATTTCCGGGAAAATCTTTTCGTTGACATTGCGGACTGCTTTTTGAACGCCTTTGCCCATATAGCGTTTTTTATCGCCGTCACGCAGTTCAAGAGCTTCATTTTCACCGGTTGACGCGCCGCTGGGAACGGCCGCGGTTCCTTTAGCTCCGCATTCCAGAATGACTTCGACTTCAATTGTCGGGTTACCGCGAGAATCAATGATTTCACGAGCATGGATATCATAAATAGCAGACATGATCCATTTCTCCATTTTTTGCTTTTGATTTTTAATATGGGATAAACCGGTGCATCCGGTTGATAGTAAATATAACATACGTAAACGTATATTGCAATCCCGCGGAGTTTTAATTTCAATTATTCAGAGTCGCAAAAGAGACTTCAATCTCAGCAGGCAATTCGAAGATGACTGGATTAATCTTAGTGGAGCGGGAAAAGATTGAGTCAATTATTTTTTCAGCTTAGCTTCCTGTTCCAGTAATTCGACTACGTTTTTGAATTCTTCGGCGTTCTTGTCGTTAAGCGCCCTCAGGCGGCGATGAGCATTGAGGATGGCAATCGCCAGCTTTGCTTCGGAATTGTTGATATTCGGAGCGTCCTGAAATGATTCCGGGGAATAGTCGCAATTATCCACAATGATGAATACGTCATCCAGGCCTATTCCGCGTAACAGGTAATTTATATTGTTATTAGTGGAAAGTACAGTGACTTTTTGTTTGTTTTTTTCAAACATCAGATTAGCCGCTTTAGCCAGCATGCCCAAAATAGTACTGTCGAAATATTCCGACTCCGTCAGGTCCAACATGACATTTTCCATGTCCGGGTCGGCAAAAACGGCATCAATTAGAGCCTCCAGGTCGGCGCCAACATCAAAACGGAGATTGCCGATCAGTTTGATAAAATAGTATTTTTCGTTTTTAGCATATAGTATTTTGCCAGTCTTCATGGTCGTTTTCCTTTTCTGAGAGATAGGATGGTAATATCGTCAAGAATCTCCGCGTCTTCATCAGGAATGGTATTTTCAACCAGTCCCTGCAGGCCGTCCTGACGAAACTCGACAAGTCTGGTAAGTTCTTTTATTTGAAGATTAATATCTTCTTCTTTGATGATTTCCAGAATGCCGTCGCTGAAAATAGTGAATGAAAAGTCTTCCGGTAAATTTATCACGCAGTTTGTATATTTAGCGAAGCTGAACAGTCCGACCGGGACTGATTTGCAGATTATCTGACTGGTTCCGTTATCGTCTTTCAGGAACGGAAAAGGAAACTGGCCGCCATTGGCGTAGGTCAAAGTGTTTTTGTTTTTATTGATGACACCGTAAAAAATGGTCAAATATTTGTCCAGTTTACTCTCAAACAGGGTTTTGTTTAGATGTTCCAGCAATTTGACCGGAGATATTATCGATTTGTCACCGTTTTCATGATAGCTGCCGTGGGCGCTGTTGATAAAGGTTTTGAGCAGAAAAGTCACAAATGCCGAAGCGGCGCCATGACCTGATACATCCGCCATGTAAAATATTATATAAGTATCATCGATATCAATGTAATCAACGAAGTCGCCGCTCATATACAGAGACGGTTTCAGGAAGTATTCAAATTGGTATCCGGCTATCTCCGAGTGATTTTCCGGAAGCAGTCTGAACTGTACTATGCGTCCTGCCTCCTCGTCTTTTTTCAACGTGTCAAGGGATTTTTTTAATGCTTTGTTGGCGATTTGCAGACGCTCGTAATGTTCTTCAAGCTGGCGTTGCTGGCTGCGCAGTTTAAGATGAGTTTTGACCCTGACCAGGACCTCATCAAACTGGAATGGTTTGGTGATAAAATCGACCCCGCCGGACTGAAAAGCATTCAGCTTGTCACTGATATTCTGCATTGCGCTTAGAAAAATGACTGGGATCTCTTGCAGATTTTCGTCTTTTTTCAGAATTTTGCAAAATTCAAATCCGTCCATTCCCGGCATGTTTATATCAAGAAGAATTAATTCCGGAGTATTTACTTTAAGGGATTCCAACGCCAGTTCCGCTTTAGGGAAGAGTGATACGTCGTAACCTTGTTCTGTCAGCAGACTGTTCAGGATATGAAGATTAGCGACGGTATCGTCAATTATCATTATTCTGCTTTTATGGGAATTATCTTTCATTGAATACGCTGCTCATTCCGGCTGTTCTGTTAATATTATAATATAGTATGTGAAACTGATAATAACAATTTTTTTATTCAATAGATGGGTAATATCGACATCAGGTCGTAATACATTATCTTGCAAATCGTGAAACTCTTTTAATCAGAAATTCCAGAAAAAAAGAGCAATGTCGCGGAACATGTTGACTTTTGTCATGTCTTGTTGTAAAATAGAAGCTGTTCAGATTATAAACTTTTTTGAGGGAATTCCCGGATTGAAGAGAAGATATATAAAATTTAACGCGGTGCTTACCGTTCTGGCGCTGATGGCTGCATTCAGCCTTATGGAGCTGCCTTTTCTTCACTCGCTATATCATCAATGTCATGAGACTGCTCAGATAGGTTCTTCAAAACAGGCTAGATCCAAGACTTTCCTGTCTACTGAAAAGTTCCATTATGATCACGTGAATCACACCTGTCCGATTTGTGCGGTAGGTGGGGTTTACAACCAGTTGCCTGTAAGTATTGACTCTTTTGAGCTTCAGGCCAATCGAACCGCGGCAAAATATATAGAGCCTGACGGTCTGCTTGGAACAACGTTTTTTCATGCCCGGCAGCGTGCGCCGCCTTTAAGTTAACTCCATATCATCATTTCTTACCAGACGATACAGTCGATTTCAAGCTGTATCGTCGTATCTGCTTGTGCAAAAAATATATACAAATCTGGAGTTAATAATGAAACAGAAGAATTTTACCCTTATCGAATTGCTCGTGGTGATCGCGATCATTGCGATTCTGGCCGGTATGTTACTGCCGGCACTGAACAGCGCCCGGGAAAAAGCCCGGGAAATCGAATGCTTAAATAACCTGAAACAGTCAGGTTTCGCCTTGAATGGTTATGTCAATGACTTTCAGTCGTATTTTCCCCCGGTTCACGGCGGGACGTACGGTAATCCTGAACGTGGGGACGGCTCCCCCGATTTACTCGAATGGCATACCTATATGGAACCGTACGGCTTGCAGCCGAAGCATCTGAGGTGTGCTTCAGATCAGGCTGTACGTCACGCGGTGGACACAGATACTGATCCGGACGCGTGGCAGAAGCGGCAAAGCTATATGTATAACGGTATGTTCGCGTTCAATAATAAAATGAACCGGCTTAAAAATACTTCCTGGAATATCATTTTATCCGAACGCGGAGACAGTGAGGACGCTTTGGGGCATCAGGGGTATCCGGGATTTAAAAATCCGTATGCAACAGGTGAAAGTGTTGATTCGCTGATAGCTAAGACCCGGCATAAAGACCGGTCAAATTATCTTTATACAGATGGGCACGCTCAACATGCGAAGTATGAAGAGACGGTCCAGGATGGAACCGAGGCGAATAATCATCATTTTGCGCGTGAATATCGTTCAACTTATTATCCCTGAATTTAATCATCCCTGCGATTTCGAGGAGATTGTGCTGGACGGCTCCGGCACTATCTCCGGGAAATCGAGGTTGTGTCACGCAGCTTTGCCGGAGACGCGGAAGCCTCCGTTTGCAATATGGTATCCTGAGAAAACTTTTTCCAATCCCGGGGGGTTGGTTAAAGTTCCCGGGAATCTTGGAAAATCGATTTGAGTCATGTTGTGAGCGGAGACTTCCGCGTCTCCGACATGTGATAGTACGGAATATTCCGGTTTTTTGATGCTAAATTGCTGAAAAATACAAGTTAAGTCTTGAAAGTTGCCATTAAAAGGTGTTATATTCTTCAAAGTATATCATATTGGAGAAGATATAATGGCAACAGACTTATTACTCAAGTTGGAGGATCTGGTAAAGACTTACCGGCATCCGGCTGGTAAAGTTGAAGTTTTAAAAGGAGTTTCACTAACTCTGAATAACGGAGATACCGTTGCAATAACCGGGCCGTCCGGCTCCGGCAAGAGTACGCTGCTTAATCTGGTCGGATGCCTTGATAAACCCGATTCAGGAAAAATAACCTATAACAAACAGTTGTTGTCCGATTTCTCGTCTGCTCAGTTGGATGAGTTCAGATTACGGAGCATCGGCATTGTTTTTCAAGCTCATCATTTGCTTCCTCAATGTACCGCGTTGGAAAACATTCTGCTTCCGACGCTCCCGGTTGGGGGCGATCCGGAAGAAACGGCGGTTAGAGCGGAAGAATTGCTGGCGCTGGCCGGTCTTTATGACCGCAGGGATCATTTTCCGGGGGAACTTTCCGGTGGAGAATGCCAGCGGGTGGCGGTGTGCCGGGCTTTGATAAATTCCCCGGAGATTCTGCTGGCGGACGAGCCGACCGGAGCTCTTGATCATCAAACCGCGCTGGAGCTGTTGAACCTGATGCGAAAACTTGCTGATGATTCAATGGCTCTGCTCATGGTTACCCATTCCCCCGAGGCCGCAAAGCGAATGAAACGTCGTTTTGAATTGAGAAACGGCGTTCTTGAGGAGATGGCGGTAAATGCATAGGGCATTTAACACCTGGAAGCTGGTAAAACGCTCTCTGGCGTATTACCGGCTTCAATCATTGCAGGTAATCCTGGCTATCGCCCTGACGACGGCGGTCATAAGTGGTGCTTTCATTATCGGATCTTCCGTAAAAAAATCACTGACGGATGCCATGCATTACCGGCTCGGGAAAGTTACTTACGGCATGTTTCAGTCCGATCGCTGGTTCCAGTCTGATCTCGGATCTCGTGTCTCTGTTGTCAGCGGAAAACCTTGTGCCGCGGTGATCTCGGTTCCGGGTTATGTGACGACCGGGGACGGACATGTCTTTAAAGTTAATTTATATGGTATTGATGCGGCATTTTTTGATCTCGCTCCGCATAAGAGCTCAATTAAAATCCCCCAGCCTGGCAATGCCCTCATAAACAATACCACGGCTGAACGGTTGGGTACGGTTAGTCGAGGCAGTTTTGCCGTCCGCTGTTTTAAACCCTCGTTATTGCCGGGGGATTCCGCATGGTCGGGAAGGGATGCCGACAGCATTGGTTTCCGGTTACAGGTCGATGGTCGTCTTGAGCCGGAGGAGCTTGGTGATTTCAATCCGGTTAACAACCAGATCGCTCCGGCAAATATTTTTGTCGACCGGGAATGGCTGGCGAAACGTCTCGGACGAATTGGCCGGGCCAATGTGCTTTTATGCGGCGGAGAAGCCCAGCCGCGAGCTTTGGCCGGAGTTCTCAGGCTGGCGGATTATGACCTTACTTTAAAAGAATTGCCCGGCAGTCGATTGGAACTAAAATCTGAACGTGTTTTCATTTCACCTGCGGTTGTGGATGCGGTTGACTCGCTGAAACTGCCGGAACAGAAGATCTTCACTTATTTCGTCAATCAGATAACCGCGAACAATCACATGACCCCTTATTCATTTGTTTCAGGAGTCCAACGGGCTCCGGGCGGTATTGTTTTGAAAGAACGGGATGCGGCGGTGAATCAATGGCTGGCGGACGATCTTAAACTTAAACCGGGAGATATGTTCAATATCACTTACTATACCTTTGGTCCACTTGGGGAATTGCAGGAAGATTTTGCTTCATTTCGGGTGAAGGCGGTCATCCCCGTTTTCCGCGACCCTGACCTGATGCCTAAGTTTCCCGGCATGACCGGTGCCGACAGTTGCAGCGACTGGGACCCGGGAATTCCAATTAATTTGAAATTGATCCGGTCGAGGGATGAAGCTTACTGGGATAAATACCGCGGAACTCCCAAGGCATATATTTCTTTGGAAACCGCTCAAATGCTTTGGGGATGCCGTTTCGGTAAACTTACGGCAATCCGTATTGCCGCCACGGACCGGGACAAGGTTATCCAGGACTTTATGTTGACTCTGAACCCGGTCGATATCGGTTTCAGTTGGCGTTCGCTGGCGGCCGTGGGTAAATACGGTGTCTCCCACGCGGTTGATTTCAGCGGCTTGTTTTTCGGTCTCAGTTTCTTTGTTATCATTGCCGGAGGCACGCTCTCCGGTTTACTTTACATGCTGCATTTGGAACAGCGTTCAGGTGAATTGGCAGTTCTGAAATCAATGGGATACGGAAACAGTTATTTGTTGCGGATATTGTTGCTTGAGGCTGTCGGTTTGATCATTCCCGGTGTTATTCTCGGTATTGCCGCCGCATTCGGTTACAGTTATTTGATTCTTGTCGCGTTGAATACGGTTTGGAATAATATCGCGGGTTCGATTCAGGTTGCTTTGTCGGCAAACTTTGCGGCAATATGTTCCGGAATTATTGTAACTATACCGGTTATCGGGCTGGTTATGCTTTTTGTCATGCGAAAAGTCTTGAAAACGAGCTTGCAGGGTTCTCTGGCAAAGGCTGATTTCCATAATGACAGCGTGCGTGTGCCGTTGGGAATCGCGTTCCCCTTGCTCCTCGTGGGAGTTATTATCATATCGCTTGGGGAAAAAACGGACAGCGACAGTGTCGGAATATTTTTTGCCGCGGCTTCGCTCCTTTTTGCAGGGATGGCCGCGCTGAGTGCTGTTATTATCAGAATCGCGCCGAAGTGTTTTAAAGGGCAGGGGGTGTCCGCTCTGACAGTCGCATTGCGCAACAACAGCCGCCATTTCAGACGTTCCATGACGGTCGTTGTGATTATGGGGCTGGGGCTCTTCCTTACTCTTGCGGTCAGCGTCAACCGTAGTACGATCAAGACTTTCAGTAATTCCAGAAAGTCCGGAACCGGCGGCTTCGGCTGGTATGTGGAAACCGCGATTCCGGTTAAAGGCAATTTGAACTCCGCAGCCGGAAAGA
Organism: Victivallales bacterium; assembly: GCA_963678305.2. GTDB lineage: Bacteria > Verrucomicrobiota > Lentisphaeria > Victivallales > Victivallaceae. The sequence continues at coordinate 317,611 of CAXXVV010000004.1, read as the reverse complement.
AGCGTTACCGGATGAATCTGCCGCAAACCTTGAATATTGTGCAATTGCCCCTGGTTTCCGGTGGCGCGGCAGGATGCCTTAACCTCAACCGGGTTTCCCGTCCCCGGCTCCTGGGCGTCCCGCCCGGAATTTTTTATGATCGCTTCAACCTCACTCCGGCTGACGTGACATGGAGCGACTTGCAGAAAAGCGATTCATCGGTGATTCCGGCAATTGCCGATAAAAATGTGATCCTCTGGAGCCTCGGCCTGAAAATCGGCGACACTCTGGACTATCCCGGTGAGAATGGCAAAATGTACAAGTTAAAATTTGTCGCCGGGCTGGAAAATTCAATTTTTCAGGGTTCGGTGCTGGTTTCCAGACACAATTTGCGCCGGATGTTTCCCGGTGTTAGCGGCAGCCGTATCTTGCTGGTCGACAATGAGAATCAGAATCTTGGACCGGAACTGGGACGCAGTCTTTCCAAACTTGGTGCCGATATCGAGACTTGTTCATCGCGTTTGAATCGCTTCGGATCGATTCAAAATACTTATCTGATGGTTTTTCTGGCGCTTGGCGGCATTGGCCTGATAATCGGATCTTTCGGATTGGCGATTATCCTGAAACGCAATATTCTGGAACGCAGGAGCGAGTTCTCGTGGCTGCGCTCGGCCGGTTACTCCAGGCGCCGGATAACTCTGATGCTGGCTACAGAACATTTGCTTTTATTCGACTGTGCGCTGCTGACCGGGATCATCGCTGCGGCCGCCGCGGCCATTCCGGTTATTAATTCACCCTCCGGCAACCCTCCCTGGCTTGAAATGCTGTTGCTGATTATCGCCTTTTGGTTTTTCGCGATAATCTTTATAGTTTCAGCCGCCTATAAATCCACCGGCGGAGCTATTCTTTCCGGTCTGAGAGGCGAAGCCGAGTAATTAGATTTGAAGTTAAGATTTGCGTCAATCCTTACTCGAACATATAACTGAATTGGATAATATTCTGTTTCTGGCCAGAATCGCGACTCCTTCGGCGGCGGCGAAATCATCAAGTTGAGACGTCTCCAGAGATAATTCTTTTATCGCTCCCGGAAAGCAATGCATGGACAGTGTGCGCTTGACCGCGGATAACAGAAGTTCCCCGAGTTGCACCAACTCGCCGCTGATGACGACGCAGGACGGGTTTAGCAAAGTGATGGCGGTTGCCAGTGCCAGGCTTACGCTTTCGGATATTTTATCCGCCAGCATCATCGCGGCCCGGTCACGGGAGGCTGTTTCGACAAACTTTTTAAGGGAAAAATCCTCAAGCGACAGCTCTGTGACAACGCCATTGTTAAGTAATTCTTCAATGTTCCGCTTAATCGCGGCTTCTCCGGCAACGGCTTCGAGACAGCCGTGATTTCCGCACTGGCAAACCGGGCCGTCCGGGATGATCATGATATGGCCAAGTTCCATGCCGTGACCGGTGTCCCCGACAAAGATTTCCCCGTTCTTGATAAAACCGCTGCCGATACCGATTCCCAGGTTTATATGCAGCAGGCTTTTGGGCGGATTGTCGCGACGGCTGTAATACTCCATAAACGTCCGGCAGGAGGTTTCCGGCATCACCAGAATATTGTCGAGTTTAACTAGATCCTGCAATGTCTTCCGCATGTCGATATTCTGCCAGCCGGGCAGGTTTACCGCCCGCAGGGATATTCCTCCGGCAATGTCCACCAACCCCGGGTCGGCAAATCCGATACTTACTATTTTTTCCCAACAGTGAGGGAAAGAACCGCGCAGCGACTTTATCAGGCCGTCAAGCAGCTGTAATACTTCCGAACGGGTAATGCGCCTATGGAATGATTCTTCTATGCGGGTCACCGTTTCGCCGGAGCTGTCGATGATCACACCGAAGATTCGATCGACTTTCAATTCAATTCCGATATGATACGCGTAATCGCCGTTCAACTGGATATCCGGCGACGACCGTCCGGTTTTTTTGTATTTCCGGTCCGGCTCCAGCAGGAGTCCTTCATCAATAAGTTCCGTAACCGCCCCGAAAACGGTTGCCGGACGCAAATGGTGTTCCTGAATGATCCCGGTCCGCGTGATTTGGGGTTCCTGCAATAGTTTATCTACTATTAATCTTTTTATTTCCACTTTTTTATTCATGTTTATTCCTGTTTGTAATACATTTATGTTCTATAATATAGTTATTTTCTTCTAAAAAACAATCATTATAACTAAAAATGTATTGATTTGTTTTTAATTAACTCATATCTTTATGATAGAAAAAAATGATAGCCGCCGGGCAACAAGTCCGGCATTATATCATCAAAACCTGATTAATCATAGCAACCGTAACAATATTAAACCAAATCAAGGAGTAGAAAAATGAGTGCTGAAGTAGACAAAAAACACATTACCGGCGGTGAAACCGATGGCGGAATTACCAGTTCGTATGCGACTGATGACGGCGTACAGTTGAAAGTCCCTTACTCATTTATGGGGACAATCTACGACGAGGCCGAGGAACAGGCGGTGCTGGCCGCAATGAAACAGGATACGCTGACAATGGGGCCGAAAACGGCTGAATTTCAGGATAAATTTGCTGAACTGTGCGGAGTAAAACATGCCTTCGCCGTATCGAATTGTACCACCGGAATGCATGTCGCCACCCAGCTTTTTGATATTCGGGAAGGCGATGAAGTTATCGTAACGCCGAATACCTTTATCGCGACTTCTCTGGTGATCCTTAAACAGGGTGCAATCCCCGTTTATGCCGATATTGACCCGCGAACCTATAATATCGATCCGAAAAAAGTCGCTGAACTGGTTACGGAAAAGACCAAAGCGATCTATGTGGTTCACTATGGCGGACTGATGGTCGATATGGACCCGATTATGGAAATCGCGAAAAAACACAGCCTTTATGTGCTTGAAGATTGCGCCCACGCTCATAATGCGGAATATAAAGGCCGCAAAGCCGGGTCCATCGGAGACATTGGCGTATTCTCTTTCCATTCCCTCAAGAATATGACGACTTGCGGGGAAGGGGGCATGATGACCACCAATAATGACGAGTTCGCCAAAGGAATGGAAACGCTCCGCTGCATGAATCTTACTCATTGGAAGCCGGATGACCGGCAATGGCGGTTCGGCGGCATAACCTGTAATAAAAAATCCGATCTCGAATACTGGCTGCCGTCCCATTTTGACGTTGATGACTGGAATGGTCACTGGGGTAACAACTACCGGATGAATGAAATCCAGGCCGCCGTCGGTTGCTGTCAAGTGGACAAAGCTGAAATGCTGACCGGCAAACGCCGCGAGATCGGACACAAAATTACCGCAGGCATTAAAGACGTCAAAGGGATTTCAGCCGTCTATGAACCGGATGACTGCAAACATGTGTTCCACTTGTACACAATCTGCGTTGAAGAAGACGAACTTGGAGCGACCCGTGACGAATTTATGCGAGTGCTGTATGAAGAGGAAGGTATCCAGTCAATTCTGCATTATCAGCCGACCTATCACTTTACCGGACTGAAAAAGATGGGTTATGACCCGGACCAGTGTCCCAATGCCAACGCCTTTTTCTATAAACGCGAAACCAATCTGCCGATGCACCCGCGCTTGACTGACACCGACGTCGAGGCAATGATCCAGGGCATTCGCAATGCTGCTGAGAAAGTCCGTAAATAAATCATTCATTCCCCGAAGCCTGCATATTCCGGCTTCGGGGAATATTTCAATTTCGAGTCATTTCGGGCTGGCTTCAACTACACTTACGGCTGATTCGGTCGGAATAACCCGCTCAAGTTTGAAACCCGCTTTGTCAAGCAGGGAACGATATTCTTCCTTGGTACGCTCCTGTGCTTCATCAATTACGATCATTTCCATATCCAGAATCTTGCCCGGATGCGGGGCGTTGCCGGCTGGTATAACCATTTCGAGTATCAGGAGGCGACCGCCGGGATTCATTGCCTTGCGACAATTCCGCAGAATGGCAAGGCTGTGTTCGTCATCCCAGTCATGAATGATATGGGAAAGGATATACGCGTCACCGCCCTCCGCGACATTGACGAAAAAATCACCGGTTTCAACTGTGATTCTATCTGCAAAGCCACGCTTTTCAAGAATCCCTGACGCTTCTTCCGTGACATGCGGCAGTTCAAATAAAATACCGTGCAACCCAGGATTGTCATTCAAAATAGTCATCAAACAGTTTCCGGTGCCGCCGCCGACATCGACCAGCGTTTTAAGGCCGGAAAAATCGTAAGCTTGTGAGACCGCCTGTGATTCGGCGCCATGAAAGCCGATCATTGCTTCATTTAAATACGAGCCCAGATCAGGATGTTTATCCACGTAATCCCAAATGTTCATCCCGTAAGCCAGTTTGACCCCTGATTTTCCGGTTTTAAGGCAATCAATGAATTCCCCCCATGCCTGCCACCACATCTCGTCCCCGAATGTCAGAATAGTCCCTCTTGCGCAACCCGGAGCCCCTGACTTGAGCGCTTCTCCAAGCGGAGTAAGAGAAAAACGGCGCTCCGGGTCTTCGGACATTATGCCAAGACTTGCCAGGGTGCGCATCAATCTGTATAATAATGGTTCTTTTGTTCCGGTCGGTCCGGCCAATTCCGCCGCAGTCTTTGGCTGGTCCGCCAGATAATCGGCCAACCCCAGCTTTGCCGCGGCATAAACGATCTGCGACACCCGGTATCCGGTAACCATCTGAATCAGTTGAGTATGAGGCGGCAGTGTCCCTGTTTCATCTTCAAGGATTTTTTGCATTTCGCGTTCTCCTTTGTTTCCCTGAGCGAGAAATATCTACACTTCATGTTTTTAAAGAAATTTAGCACATGAAATGTAAACGGTCAAATGCTAGGTCCATCGATGTTTTATATCATGATTGAAAAAGCAGCCAGGATTCGTGGATAAAATGGGGGTAATTGCTTTTATGAGCAGGGTTTACTCCCGGGAACAGGTAAAATCAATATTCAAGTACTGTAAGAGCGGCACATAATGCATTGTCTTTGATTAAAAAAAATCATTTTTTTTCTATATGACTTGGTAATTTTCGATATTTCAGTCATCTTATCCACGAAGCGCGGAAGCAATACAGAAAAGGAATGGTTTTATGAAACTCACAATGGGTGAAGAGCATGTCATAGTAAGAGGCATGCGGCCGGAGGAAGAACTCTGGGGGGCATATCAATTTCCCCGTCCTTACAATCTCGGCGACCGGCTGGTTGTGGCCGTACATGTTACCAATGACGATATCAAGTCTTTCGGCGAAACAAACCTGTGGTTTGAAAGCCGGGATAAAGGGGTAACCTGGCAGGAGATCGACGCCTCGATCGCGACGCAATGCGGTTTGCCGCTGCCAAACGGCGACCGGCTCTATTTCCCTATGGAATCGGGAATATCTTTGGACGATTACCAATTCCCGAATCAAAGTAAGCTCACGCCCGGTTATGATTTCACCCGGAAAGCGGAGGAAGGCACGATGCCGTTTCCGGACGGCATGACCTGTTGGCTGGAAGGCACGGTAATCAAGGCCTACAACGCTGATCGTCTGCCGGACAGTCTGGCGAAAAAAGAATGGCTGGCAATGAGAATTCCGGCCGGAGCAAGCGAACCGGCCAGAGAGATGGTTCAGGTGGACTGGCCTTATTTGACCAGAGTCGTTTTTTCCGGGAAAGACTATGACAATATTCTTAAACCGATTTTTCCGCGCGGGAATCCCAGGATCGGGCCGGACGGTGCCATCTGGGTGAGCGCCTTTTCCGGCGAGGGACACATTAATCCCGCGAACGGGCAGTACAGTCCTTATTATTCGGCGGAATTATTCCGTTCGGAAGACAACGGACACTCTTTCAAACGTCGCGGCCACATGGAATACGAAGCCGACGGACACGAGTTTCCTTACCAGAGCGGCGGTTTCAGCGACAGCGACTTTGAATTCATGCCGGACGGCTCTATCGTCTGGTTTTTCAGGTCCGCCTGGTACATTTTGACCGGCTGGGAGTGGGCTCCGATGTATATGTCCCGTTCAACCGACAACGGTTATACCTGGTCGAAGCCGGTCAAGTTCGCGGATGTCGGCATCCTGCCGCGGCTGTGTAAACTTGAATGCGGAATCACTCTGCTGTGTTATGCCAGACCCGGCATGTTTATTTGCGCCTGTGAAAACGATAGCGGCACCCAATGGACCGACCCACTGGTCGTTATGACGCCGGACGACCGGAGTCATCTGGCCAATATCAAGGTTGATGATCCAACCTTTCACGACTGGGACGGCGCCTGCAATAATCCCGAACTGGTGCCGCTGGACCGGAATAGCGCGTTATTCTTTTACAGTGATTTTTACTATCCTGACGAATCCGGCGTGAAACGCAAAACCATTCTATGCAGAAAAATCAGCGTGGAAACATAAGCCCGGGTACGGATTTTCAATTTGTTGTTTTTCTGCGCACATCGTAGTGCTACCCGCACAAAAAACTGCGAAAACCTTTGTGGAATGGGATATACAAAATGCCGTTCATTGCTTTGGTTTAAAAGAATGGTGGTGTGGTGCAACCACCATTTAACCGTTATCTGTTTATTGCAAAACACCTTCAAATTCTTAAAAAACAAGCATTTTCCCGGAAAGGATTAATGCTGGCATACCATGCTTTCATAAACGCATGACTCATGTGTTTTATGGTCGGATAGCATTTATTTTATTCGTAGACTTGAAAAAACTTTTTTAAGTGGTATATTATAGTTAGTTATCGATAACTAACATAAATAAATAAGGATTTACATGAGAGCGTATTTTGCAAGAATGAAGGCTAAAGACAAGTGTCCGCCAAGAAAGCCTTTGAAAAAGGTTATCTGGTCATGGATCGGAGCGTTTCTGGGAATATACATAATTGCGTTGATCAGCCGGTTACACGATTTTGACAAGGTGCATCATGTATTCCTGATAGGTTCTTTCGGAGCTTCGGCGGTCCTTGTTTACGGTGCGCCGTTAGCTGAGTTTTCTCAACCGAGAAATCTAATCGGCGGACATGTTTTTTCCGCGATTACAGGAGTGACCATTTTTATTTTGCTTGGCGACACTTTTATTTGGGCCAGTTCACTGGCGGTTTCATTGGCTATTGTTGTCATGCATCTTACCAGGACCTTGCATCCGCCCGGCGGCGCGACAGCACTGATTGCCGTTCTCGGTGGTGAAAAAATTCATTCACTTGGATATAGTTATGTTTTCAGTCCTGTCCTTGCCGGAGCAGTGATCATGCTGCTGGTCGCCTTGCTGATAAACAATATCTCCACTAATCCCAAACGGCATTATCCCGTTTACTGGATATGATAATACAAGAGCAATAAGTACAACAGGTAAAATGCCGCTCCACATTCAGGAAGCGGCAAAAAACAGTATAAGTTTAGCGGGTTGAATTGTCTATTCAAAACCCGGAACCTAAAAACAGGAGGTCTTTTATGCAGATCACAAGTTATGCGTCAAGTGAAAAAATGAAAAATCCGCATGGCATCAATGCATGCAAACTGTACGATACCAGGTTTGCTGAAATGATTCATATTTCACTGGCCCCGGGAGAGGCTTTGGTAAAGCATATCACTCCAGTGGATGCGGTTTTCTATGTTCTTGAAGGAGAAGCCTCAATCGAGATTGGCGATGAACAGGAAATCGTGAAAGCCGATTCATTAGTCAACAGCCCCCAAGGAATTCCTCATAGAATCAGCAATAACTCCAAACAGTCATTACGGGTATTAGTTATCAAGCTGCCCAGGCCGACTGAAAAAACAGTAATCATCAAGGAGTGAAGCAGGTCGCGCATGGGAGGTTTTCGTCATAGCAGAATCTTGCAGTTATTACAGCAGGTACGTTGATATGATCAGACCAGGCCCTTGACAATATAGAAAGCCGCATTTAAAATAAATTAAAGAGAGGGAGTTTTATTCTCCAGGCGGCACCCCATAACAGCACAAGCATGAAGCGTTGGAAAAGCGCGATGCGGGCAATAATAAACCAATAAACGGGAGAAAGATCAATGGAAGAGAAAATGTTCTGTTTTCAATGTCAGGAAACATGTAAAAACACAGGCTGCACCATCAGGGGAATGTGCGGCAAACAGCCTGATACCGCCAACCTGATGGACCTGTTGATTCATGTGCTGAAAGGCATTGCCTTTGTCATTGATGCCAGCGGTGAAAGTCCGGAGCGGCGAGTCGGGTTATTCATTACCCGGGCGATGTTCGCCACCATTACTAACGCCAACTTTGACGATAGCCGGCTTTGCTCTCTGATCGATCAGGCTTTTGCCCTGCGCGAAGAGCTGAAAGTAAAATATCGGACCGCGCTGCAGAAAGATGTTCCGGAGTGTGTCTCGTGTCAGATGACGCCTGACGAATATCTCAGCCACAGAGATCAGGCAGGCGTATTGACAACGCAGAACGTAGATGTACGTTCCTTGCGTGAATTATTGATCTACGGGATGAAAGGGATTTGCGCCTATGCCGATCATGCCGCGATTCTCGGCAAAGAAGACGACAAGATATATGCATTCCTTATTAAAGGTCTGGCCGCGACGACCAAAGATTTGTCGGCGGACGAGCTTGTGGCACTGGTTTTGGAGTGCGGCGATATTGCCGTATTGACCATGGCAACGCTTGATGCCGCCAATACCGGAACATACGGTTCACCGGAAATAACCACCGTAAAAACCGGCGTCAGGCAGAATCCGGGTATTCTGATCTCAGGACATGACCTGAAAGATATGGAAGAGCTGCTTGCGCAGACCGAAGGCACCGGCATCGATGTCTATACCCATAGTGAAATGTTGCCGGCACATTATTATCCGAGCTTCAAAAAGTACGATCATCTGGCTGGTAATTATGGTAGCTCCTGGTGGCATCAGAATCAGGACTTTGAAACTTTTAACGGTCCGATTCTCATGACTACCAATTGCATTATTCCGGTTAAAGATTCGTACAAAGACCGGATTTTTACAACCGGCATGGCCGGTTATCCGGGGGTAAAACATCTTGCCGACCGGGAGCCCGGTGGTAAAAAAGATTTTTCCGAACTTATTAACCTGGCGAAAAACTGTGCAGCTCCTGCTTCTCTAGAAGACGGAGAGATTGTTGGCGGTTTTGCTCACAACCAGGTTATGGCCCTGGCCGATAAAGTGATCGACGCAGTCAAATCAGGCGCGATCAAAAGGTTTGTGGTGATGGCTGGTTGCGACGGGCGTCAACGTAATCGTCAGTATTTTACTGACGTTGCTCAAGAACTGCCGGACGATTCCGTCATTCTTACCGCCGGTTGCGCAAAATACCGGTATAACAAATTGAATCTCGGGACAATCGGCGGGATTCCCCGCGTGCTTGACGCCGGTCAATGCAACGACAGTTATTCGCTGGCTGTTATCGCCTTGAAGCTGCAGGAAGCATTCGGCCTGGAAAGTCTTAACGAACTGCCATTGTCGTTTGACATTGCCTGGTACGAGCAGAAAGCGGTCGCGGTACTGCTGGCCTTGTTATCGCTTGGCGTCAAAGGTATCCGATTGGGGCCGACTCTGCCGGGCTTTCTGTCGCCGAACGTTGCCGCCGTACTTGTGAATAATTTCGACATCAAACTGACCGGACAGGTTAAAGAGGATGTCGAGGCAATTATGGCCGGAAAGTAATTCCGGCCACCCGGAAGTTTCATATCCGGTCTTCCGGCCGGATATGAAATGAGGGTATTCATTCTCACCATTTGGGGGTTTGACTGCATGAATAAAAAATTTACATCAACAGAGTTTGACCTGGTATTGCAAGCTTTGTCTCGTGACTACCGTCTGTACGGTCCAAAACTCTATCCCGGTCAGGGCGCGTTTTCAGATACGGATCTGGCCGGTTACGGGGAAATCACCGCTTGGGACCAGCTTTACCTCGCCGGAAAAACCTACTTTAGTCCCAAGGAATGTATTTTTCCGATCCGGGAAACCCTGTTTTATTTCCGGGGAAGTGAAACTGAATCCCCTGCGGTTGATGCGCGGCCAATGATCATCTTCCTGCGTCCCTGCGATATCAATGGCATCAAACGTCTTGATACCGTCTTTCTGAATAATGGTGATGAACAGGATTATTATTATGCCCGGCGGCGCAACGTGGTCAAATTTTTCCTGCTGGAATGCCGTGAAGGGTTCGACAGTTGCTTCTGCGTATCCATGAAGGCGAATAAAACTGACGACTATGCCTGTGCCCTGCGTTTTGAACCGGATAGCGTCAGTATAAATATTAAAGACCCGGAATTCAATACTGCTTTTGACAAGGGAGAGGATATCCCCCCGTTTCTGGAGTTTGTCAAGGAAAACCGGACTAAGGTTACGGTGCCGGATTTGGCCGAAACGGCCACTGAGGAAGTATTTCAACATGAATTATGGCAGGAATACACCTCCCGCTGCATTGCCTGCGGACGATGTAATACGTCATGCATAACCTGCAGTTGCTTCACAATGCAGGATACAAAATATGATCGCAATGGAGAGTTATCCGAACGTCGCCGGGTTTGGGCCGGGTGCTATATAGACGGTTTTACCGATATGGCGGGCGGCCACTCGTTCCGGAAAAAGAACGGAGAGCGGATGCGGTTCAAAACCATGCATAAAATCAATGATTTTTACCGCCGTTTCGGAATGCATATGTGTGTCGGCTGCGGCCGGTGCGATGATGTCTGCCCGGAATATATCTCTTTCTCCGCCTGCATCAATAAACTGGAACGTATTGTCAAGGAGTTGCCTCATGAAACCTAATCCTTATCTGCCGCAACCGCTGAAGGTGCTTTCGGTTACTCCTCAAACCGCAATTGACTGGACGTTCCGGCTGGCCGCTGATTTTACTTCCGGCTACGGGCGGTTTCTTGAGCTATCTCTTCCCGGTCTCGGGGAAGCACCTATCTCAATCAGCGATTTCGGCGATGGCTGGCTGGAGCTGACTATTCGTAAAGTCGGCCGGGTCACAGACGCCGTTTTCGATTTGCAGCCTGGTGATGTAATTTATGCCCGGGGACCTTACGGCAAAGGCTTCGAATCTGAAGATTACATGGATAATAACTTGCTGATCGTCGCCGGAGGAACCGGCTTGGCTCCGGTGAAAAGCCTGATTTCTCATTTTACCTCCAATCGTCATGAGGTTCAAGGGTTTGACCTGATTCTCGGCTTTAAAAGTCCTGCCGATATCCTGTTTCACGATGAGATTGAAGCCTGGAGGACTGATGCCGATGTTATCTTGACGGTAGATAATGGCGGCAGGGAGTGGAACGGTAATACCGGAGTCGTTACCAAATATATCGACAGTTTTGATTTCCGGCCCGGAGTTACCAATGCGATCGTTGTCGGGCCTCCGCTGATGATGAAGTTCTCGACCCTCAGTCTGCTGGAGCGCGGGATTCCGGAGGAGCGCATAACTGTTTCATTCGAGCGGAAGATGAGTTGCGGCATCGGCAAATGCGGACACTGCAAGATAGATGAGACCTATGTGTGCCTGGAAGGTCCGGTGTTCAATTACGCAAAAGCGAAAAAACTGCTTGATTGAGGAATAAATGTCATGGATATCAATACAAAGCAAGTCAAAAAGAATGCTTATCGCATAACCAAAACCAGAGGGCGGACCGCATTGCGGATCAGGGTTCCCGGCGGACACCTGGAAACTTCATTCCTGCCACTAATCCGGGAAATCGCTGAAACTTACGGCAACGGTACGGTTCATCTTACCTCTCGCCAGGGTTTTGAGCTGCCGGGAATCGATTTTGCGCGTATCCCGGAGATCAATCAGAAGATCCGACCCCTGCTTGAAGCGCTCGGCATTGACCTGGTTGATCCGGAGAGCGGTTATCCCGCCGCCGGAACCCGCAATATTTCAGCCTGCATCGGTAATCGGGTCTGCCCTTTTGGCAATCTTGATACAACCGCGCTGGCTCAGCGCCTGGAACGGGAGATGTTTCCCAATGACCTGCACTTCAAAATAGCCGTGACCGGCTGTCCCAATGACTGCATAAAAGCTCACTTGCAGGACTTTGGCATCATCGGTATGACTGAACCGCAGTATGATGAGAACCGCTGTATCAGCTGCAATGCCTGCGTTAAAAATTGTTTACGCAGGGTGACCGGAGCCTTAAGCGAGGAAAACTTTGCGATTCGGCGTTCTGACGAGCTATGCATCGGTTGTGGTGAATGCATTTTGAAGTGTCCGACCGGAGCAATGACCCGCAGTTCCACCCGTTTTTTCAGATTGGTTATCATGGGGCGTACCGGTAAGCAACATCCTCGTCTTGCTCAGACCTTTCTGGAATGGGCAGAAGAAGATGCCATCGTTCAAATTATTAAAAATACCGTCGGCTTTGTCAACGAGCATATCGACCGTTCGCTGGCTAAAGAACATATCGGCTATATTGTTGACCGTACCGGTTATCCGTTGTTTCGCGATACAGTGCTAAAAGGCGTTCGGCTGCATCCTGAAACCAGGGTGGCGGAGTCGATCTCTTTCGGCGGTAACCCGTATCGTCAGGACATCCATATGAAGAAGGAGGTGGGATTATGAGTATCAAGTATGACATTGCTGACCTGATAAATAACATGATCGAACTGGAAATCTGCGGTAATAAATTTTATACGTATCAGGCACGTCAAAGCGACAATCCTCTGCTGGTCCAACTCTTTGAGATGCTGGCGGCGCAAGAAGAGCGGCATCGTGAGGTATATGAACATTTGCGTGATAAAATAGGCCATGAAGTGGAAGTCATTGACGAGGATTACCATGGTTATTTAAAAGAGATCATTGATGGCAAATTTAACCTCGATCCACATGCCGCAGAGAGTTGCCGCGCCCCTCTGGAAGTTCTGGAAATGGGGATGCGGCTGGAGGAGGACTCCATTCGCTTCGTAGATGCATTCGGTAAAATTGTCGGACAAGCTTACTGGGAAACGGTTGAACAAATCAAGCAACAGGAACAAAATCATCTACGGATCCTGGTTAAAATGAAAACTCAATTAACTTCTGGATTACAAGGTGGAAAATGAGTAAATACAAGCATATCTCTATTGGCCGGATTGTCGCAGATAACCTTGCAGCAGCCGTGATCTTTGAAAAGCGTGGAATGGACTTCTGCTGCCACGGTGAACAGACTCTTGAAGAGGCATGTTCTAAGCATGGATTTGAGCTGGATGAATTGATTTCCGAACTTGAAGCCCTGGAACGTCCTTCAAGCTCGGAGCAGCTTGAACTATCAGATATGAATATAGCTGAACTTGCTGAATTCATTGTGCAAACGCATCACACTTTCACTAAAAAGGTTTTATCGGCAATACCAGACAGACTCGATACGGTAATTCGTGTTCACGGCCGCCGGCACCCTGAATTGGTTGAACTGCAAACAAAGTTTACGCCGTTTAGTGAAAAACTGACAATACATCTTCAAAAAGAAGAGGAAATACTCTTTCCTGATCTCGAAAAAATGGTTCAGGCCCAACAAAATGCCAGTTTCAATCCTGATGACAACTTTTCAGGTACTGTATCCCGGATGATTGGTGAAATGGAACAGGAACATGAAGTTGCAGGTGAGATATTGGATGGAATCCACACACACACCAATGGGTTCAAAGCTCCCGAAGATGCATGCAATACCTATCGCTTGCTGTATAGTGAATTGGCGGCTCTGGAACAAGACCTTCACCGCCATATTGCCCTGGAAAACTATATGCTGTTTCCAAAAGCGATTGAACTGGAAAGAACGCTTTCGATTAAGAGATAAAAAGTTAATGTTTGTATGCCGCAGAGGTTCTATGTGGATTAGTCGTGTCACAAAACTTATCCCGGCGTGTCGCACTCTGCAATAAATCTGATTGAGTACAAAATATTCCTTGTTTTGAAATTATGACCATCGTGCGCGACTCTGTTCAAGGATATAGCTTTTCCTGAAAAAACGGAGAGTTATCATTCCTGATCAGCTGCAAGGGAAATAGAACAACTCAATAAAGCAGGGGGTTATGGTTTGTCCCATGTTTATTGTATGAACCATATGAAAACTGCAACACTCTTTGGGGGATGGTGATATACAAAATGACAAGATGTCGGTCATGCTTTTGGTTATAAAAAAAATGGTGGTGTGTCGGAACCTCCCTCCAACCGTCAACAGATTTTTAAAAACTTTGCTAAATCTCATTTAAAATCAAAAAGCCATCTATCATGGAACAACAATCTATCCAATGGGATTTGCCGTTTATGAGTTAAATTTCATAAAATGGTTCTGTTTGATTTACAAAATAATCAGAGACACCACATCCTTTATTAATTTGAATAAAGTCTACAATGCTATGTTCTTCGCAAAGCTGTTCTGTTATTGGAATCGCTTCATTTGTTATTTCCTCAATGTTGCAGGTTATTTTTAAACCAACTATTAAATGAGGAGGATTGTCATTGTTGTGAAACTTGATAAGACCTAAATAGGCTGACTGCACCGCAGGTTTATTTTTGAAAAGGATGCTTAATGCTTTTACTAGCTCTTCAGGATACTTCTCCGGTTGTCCAATTAAAACATTAGTGTCTTCGTCCACTACGAACTTATTATTTTCTTTTAACAGTGTTCCGTCTAGTAAAGCATCAATTTCCTGAGGTAGTAACTCTTTCTGGTAATCCGAAAAAGGATTTAAAATAAAAGTCGCGCCCTTTGCTAAAGAAAACAAATCTTTTCCTTTCATTGATAAGAACCTTACTTGGGTTTTAATTATACCTTTATCAAAAATCCTATCAGTCGAGGTAAATATTGGAATAATTCCTTCTTCAAAGGTTGTGAATGCCACATTTGTCCCTTTTTCTAAAATAACAGAACCTTCTTCTATTCCCTGCTCTTCAGTGGTCAAAACAAAGAGGTCGTTCCATAATAGTTTTACATAAAATTTTTTTCTGGCAGCCATGTTCGACGCTGCCTCAATAAAAATTTTTTCTAATTCATTTGCTGGGAAATTATTATTTTTCCTTTTCCTTCTAAATATATCAAGTATACCCATAATATCTCCATTAATCGTAGTTCTTATCCCAATATCATTAAAACTATAAATTAAGAAAATAATTTTTCAAGCTACATTCCAGGAGTTGCTTTAGCCTTCATGTTTTCAGTGAATATTACCACTGAGGACAAAAAGTTTTTTGAAATAATTGTATTTATCATAAATTATCAATGATAAGGATAGTTTTATAGGGTGTTCTCTGCTTCAAAAGTAATTCTTACAAAAAGAATAAGGTGGGGAGATTTATGGTTTGACTTTAGAACTTTTCCTTAGACGATAAATCCGGGAGAGCATAATTATTGCCCGGAAAAATTGTTTTCAAACGTTGAAAACACCTGTTTTTATGTTATTTTTCATTGATGATGGGTATCAATAGGAATGATATCTGAAAACTATATAATAACTTGTTGGGTTTCAAAATCTACTAGGGAGTTCACTGGTACAAACAAGGGGCACACTTGCATTTAAAGAAGCACCGCTAACCACATAAAAACAATATGCCTAAATCAAATAAACTTCAAATCAGTGATGATAAAATAAATATACTCCAGAATATTTCTACGCATATTCGATTAAAGGAAATGCTAGAGGCTAATATGGATTGGAATATCATCAATGAAAAATTTATACTATTATTGAAGGAAAAAAATGTTTTTTTAGGTGGTGACATTTTAACACCCTATTTACTAGCTTGGAAAAACTCAAAAATTCATGTTTGCTACCTTAACCCCCATGAAATAAGAGACCCTCCTTTTATTCAATTTTTATTTCAGAACACTAAAGATGTCACCTTTAATAAAAACAATATCGGTTACACATATTTTTCAGTTTCTGGAATTCTAAAAGAATTTCTCAGTTCATATTTAGTCGCTTTACCTAGTGTCCTTTTAGTTGGATTAGGAAACAGAGAAAACTATCAGTTTATAAGACTGAACCTTGGAGTATCAAGATTAACGCAATGGTTGCGATATTGTGGAGTTGCAAAAGTGTATAGTATTGATTTCTTTTTGGAGGATTCTGCTTATAGCAAGCTGAATACCATGATTAGTGATATAGTTTTTGATATTATTGGATTTTCTGCTAATTTTGGGCAGTGGGAGCAACTAAAGGAGGCTATAAAACAAATATCAATTAATATTGGCAATACCAAAATAATATTTGGAAATATTTTACCTGCTTTTTCCTATGATGAAATAAAAAAAATATCTCCTAATAAAAATTTTGTTATTGCTAAGAGCTTCGGTGAAAGCATATTAAGAGAGACTTGCCAGGAGTTAATTTCAAAAAACATCGATAATCGAATTTTGTGGCTTGAAGATATCCAAGATAATGAATATTTAATATACCCAGATGAGAAAATAATTAACGAAACATATAAAGTTGGTGGTCATTTATCTATTGAAACTAGTCTAGGTTGTGTCTACGGTCGGTGTAGTTTCTGTCCTCGGAGTCATCGTGGAAAATCATGGGCAAGAAAGAATATCCAATCATTCGAATATATCATTAAAAGAATCATCACTTATAGCAATAAAAGTCCAAACTACCTCTCTATTGTTGATGAAGATTTTTTTGGCAATGAAGAGAGCTGTTATTCAATTGATAATAAGGTAGAGAAGCTATCAGATCATGAGCTAATCATGCAAACGTGTCGAGAAAATGATGTAATTTACGAGATCTATACCAGAGTTAATAATATCTTCTCACGTGATAGAACTTTAGAATGGAATTTGAGAAGAGCAAAAGTTCTATTCATAAATAGAGAGTATATTAAGAGAGTTTTTATTGGTGTTGAATCAGGGGCAAATCCACAGTTGGAAAGATACAATAAAGGGCAAACAGTTTGCGATATTGTTGATACTATTAGGGTTGCGAGTAGTTTGGGTGTGAATTTAGAGTATGGTTTTATTACTTTTGATCCACTAATGACACCAAATGAATTAATAGAAAACATAAAATTTTTATCCAGAAGGGATATAATTTGTGAAAAAATCGTAAGCAATCTAACTGATGTAGAACCTTTCATTGTTCAATACATAAACTTAAATTCGTTCTCACCAATGGGAATCCCTTTGTATTCAAATGTTGGTTATATGGCAACAGAGTTGGAATTATTAAAAAATTCAGAATATTGTCTCAGACTATTTAAAGAACATAAAGATCTTTATTCCGGACAATATGATCCTAATTTTGCTAGGCATGAGTTTTTCTATCTCAATAAGCAGGTTGAGTGTGTGGCTGGATATTGTCGTGTTTGGACACAAGGTTTTTTTAAATATATATATAAAAATAAATTGAAAATGAGAGTGCTATCAGCAACTGAAGGAAAAATATATAGGCAAATTTATACAAAGTATCAAAAAGCAACATTTTTCTTGTTGTGCATAGCTACATATAAAGAAACTAGAGACGTTGAGTTATTTGAAGTTTTAAACATTGAGACTTCTGAAACGCCAGAATTTGGAAAACTAAGTAAGAAGGAAAACATTTTTGATATTATGAATGATCTTGAAAAATATATAACTTCAGACAACTTAGAGGTCAAACAAGAAAATAACATACAATTTGATAAATTACTATTTAAGCAACACAGAAAAATATGAATACAAGAAGGAGAGGAAAATGCCAAAGATAAAATGTTCATCAATATTATTTGCTATCAATACTCTAGTTGTAGTACTAATTGGTTTTTCTATCGTAAGGTTTCTTTCAAGTACTTTGAACAATTATCAATTGTTTACAGCTATCCTTTTGCCTATGGCATTATCTGGTCTAACTTTTTATTCTTTTAAAGTGTTTTTTCGCGAGAAAGAGTTATGGTTTTCAGATAGACTTGAAACGGGATTGTCCAATCTTAAAATGGAACTACAAAAAGGACATTTAATCTTGCATGGTCCAAAAGTCGCGATTCCAAACCAATATATTTTTTGGAACTCGTTGTTGATAAACGCGAATAAAGAATTCCTTCTTTGCTCAACCACAAACAAGTCATGGTTTTCAAAATCAAGGGAGCAATCCGAGCTGATTGTGTCACATTTTCTCAGGTTACTTGATTCAGGGGGAAAAATCACAATAATGGCCTTTTGTGATTCAAATGTACAAAAAATGTTAGAGACTTTTTTTGTAAGTTACTTTAAGCCCGTTGTACTTGATACTCCCACGCGTACACAGAAAAAACTAAGAGACTGTATAAATACAAATTTTAACATTTATCTTCACAATGGATGCAATTATACAGCAAATATTTCAGATGATAGATTATTAATTATACCATTGTTAAACAGTAGAGATTTTAATGACGAAAGTATTGTTGTTGAACTGAACAAATTTTCAAATTCAACCGAGTATGCAAATTACCTTGCTGACATTGAACGTCTAAAGGCAAAATGTAGTAGAATGACTATAATTGACTTGATTTTTGAGAAAGATTCTTGACAAAAAACTTAACTGATTTTCTTTTCACAGATTATTATTAGTCCGGCATATAATCATATTGCATTTTTTTGAATAGCGCTGAAATCGCAGCATATAACAAAAGCCAGGGGTGATTGAGCCTAGCGATTGAACCCCGGGAACAGTTAGAAAACATTAAAAGCCCTGAATGGGCGACATATAACGCAAGGTAATTATCAGCCGGAGTAATAGCTAATGGGAGTCTCTAATTATTACCGAGGATTAATGAATTCTAAAAAGTTGATAATCGAAGAAAAAGTGGTATGTTACTTTACTATGTAAAGTAAAAATGGAGATTTACATGATTAACGGCTTTTTTGATATACAACAGATTGGGGTATTTGAGTGAAAACGGAGATATTCTGCTAGGGTTGAAGACCCATATACCGTGGGAAGATTTTCGTAAAGATTTGGAAACAGTCCACGAAAAAGACCGTAAAAGAAATGCGAGGCGCTAGCCGTTTGATGAGGTTTTGATGTTCAAGATTTTTATTTTACAGTCGCGTTACAACCTCAGCGATGATGTAATGGAATATCAAATTATGTACAGATTGAGCTTTATGCGCTTTCTTGGTTTAGATTTTGCGTCCCGTATTTCGGATGTAAAAACAATTTGGCTCTTTCGTGATAGATTGGAAAAACATGAATTGACAAAGCCACTGTTTGACAAGTTTGATGTCTGTTTACGTGAATCTGGATTTGAGGCTAAAAAAGGGCAAATTATTGACGCAACCATCGTAAAGGTTCCGGTTCAACGCAATAGGCGTGAAGAAAACGAGCAAATCAAAAATAATGAGCCGCCAGTGCAGGATTAGAGTGAGGTAACATGTTGCCCAAAGGATACGGATGCTCGCTGGACAAAGAAAAACAACAAGAGTTTTTTCGGGTATAAGAATCATGTCCAGGTTGATGTAAAGCACAAATTTATGCGGGATTATGCCGTAATCGATGCATCAGTGCATGACAGTCAAGTATTTGAGGCGATTTTGGACGAAAACAATAGCAGTCGTGACGTTTATGCCGATAGCGTTTATCGCTCAAAAGAAACAGAGGACAAGCTAAAAAAAGAAGGATTCAGGTCGCATTTGCAACGCAAGGGCGACAGAGGGCATAAGTTGACCGAATGGGAAAAGCAAGGCAACAGGACTCGTTCGAAAACCCGCTCAATAGTGGAGCATGCATTTGGAGTTCAAGCGCAAAAATGTGGTAATGTGATACTGAGAACGATAGGAATAACGAAAACAGAAGTGAAGTTGGGATTGAGAAATTTAGCGTATAACATGGACAGATTTTGTACATTGAAACAAGCAACTACATGAAATGGAGGTAATTTGGTAAAAAACAATCAAAAAGCAGGGTGTTTTTCGAGTTGAAATTCTTGAAAACTACATTTTGCAACTTAAATTAAGGCAGAAAGCTTCATTCGGAAGATTTCAAATGTAAATTAAAATCGGATTCGCTCTGAAAATGGATTGTTAGAGGTTCCCTAATATTAGCCCTTTCATCTAAAACGAAAAAAATTTAAAAGGATTTCATCGGCAGCTTTAATATCTTAGATTTATTATGTTTCTAACAAGAGAGGAAAGAAATGGCAGAAACCATTCACACTAAAATTTCTATCACGGGTGATTTAGGTAGCGGAAAGAGTACGATATCAAGGATTTTCAGTGAAAAAATAAAATGCAAAACATACTCTACGGGTGGAATTCAAAGAGACATTGCGAAAAAATTCAATATGTCTACCCTTGAATTAAATAAGTACTCTGAAACACACCCTGAAATCGATGATGAAATTGATAGTTTCACCAAAGAACTCAATCTAAAGAAAGAAAGTTTTATTATCGATTCCAGAATGGCTTGGCATTTTATTCCTAATTCTTTCAAAGTTT
This sequence comes from Victivallales bacterium, assembly GCA_963678305.2. Taxonomy (GTDB): domain Bacteria; phylum Verrucomicrobiota; class Lentisphaeria; order Victivallales; family Victivallaceae. Next base: position 297,256 of record CAXXVV010000004.1, on the reverse strand, counting down.
CATTGCTCGTAAAACCTACTATTGCAACAAAAAGAATTCTTAATGATTTAGATAGAGTTAGTGAAAAGACATCTTCTTTTGAAAAGACATTACAAGATTTGAAGGATAGAAAAAAAAGTGAGGTAGGCCGATTTAAAAAACTATACAATGTTGAATGCGAGAACCCAGACAACTTTAATTTAATAATTGATACTTCATATAGTGACCCAGTACATATTGTTGATCTTATTATTGAACAACATCAAAAATGGCAAAATGGAATTCAATATAATAAATACTGGGTTTCGCCTAAAGTACTCTATCCGACACAACATGTTATCTCACTATCAAGAGAGGATTCTATTCAATTAAACGAGACAATTAAAGAGAATGGGTTTGACTGTAAGTTCCCTGTTGAAATAGTAGATTGTAAAGGATTTATGTTAATCTGGGATGGACACAAAAGAACTAGTGCTTCCCTATTCAATAACTTCGATTTGATACCTATCAAAGTTTTAGATTCTGAAACTTCAGAAATAATGCCGGGTTTAACTTCTGATAGATTTTGTAGCTCTAATATAAATTTAAGCTGGATTTATGATTGGGAAGATTGTCATAAATTCAGGTTTGATGAGTATCCTACCGCTTCCTAGTGCGTTTTGGGGAGAGTTCTATATTCTTTTCTCGTGTTCAATGTTTCTCGAATTCCAGAACCCAACAAAACACCCGACCATCCCCGCCGCGCCTTCGTCGCTTTGGGGGCTGGCGGGTGATGTTTGGAAGTTGTTTTATTCAAATAGGTTAAGCTTGGCGACAGAGTAGTGAGCTTTGACCACTGGCAAACAGAGAATATGTGGGCGTTTGGGCGATCCTCTGCTGGGCTGATTACAAGACGGCTCAACTCGCAAATCTCTTTAATACAAAGGGGTATACGACGATTGATAGAGTTGAGAATCCAGTGGACTTATCGGGAGGTTATAAAAGAATGGTGGAGCATGTTTTAGAATTGTCAACCGCATTCTCCGGGGAAAAAGGGTAGAAGAAAGTAAATATTCGATTTTTCGAACTTTCAACATCGAATATCGAATGAAAAAAGCCGGGAGCGCCGGTCCACGCAAAGCGGGACCGGCATATATCTCATTTAATAGTTTTATTTTAATAATAGTCTTTTCTTTGTCTTTGCAGCTTCCTTACTTTTTTCATGCCGCCGACTTTGCTGAACATCTGATTGCATTTTTCTACTTCGATCTGCTTTGAATTCAGTCCGGCATAACGGGCTTCTTTCTGCAGTTTCCGGTAGTTTTTCAATCTGCGAATATCCAACTCGCCGCATTCAATAGCCTTGCGTACCGCACAACCTGGTTCTCCGTCGTGCGTGCAGTCATTGAACTTGCATTCTTGAATCAAAGCTTCAATGTCAGCAAAGGAGCGGGTGAGATCAACTGATTCTATTCCCAGTTCTCTCATTCCGGGAGTGTCTATCACAATACCGCCGTTCGGCAATACCAGCAGTTCCCGCCTTGTTGTAGTATGCCGTCCTTTATCGTCATTGCGGATATAAGACGTAGTCAAAAGCTCCTCGTCGGCAAGACAGTTAATCAATGTTGATTTGCCTACCCCGGAAGATCCGATGAAAGAAGCTGTCACCCCTTTTTTCAGGTACGACAACAGTTTATTGCAGGATTCCTCATCGTAGCTTGAGGTGAGCAGAATATCTACTCCAGCCGCTATTGTCGAAACTTCAGATAATACAGTGGACAAGTCATCGCATAAATCAGACTTGGTCAGTATTACTACTGGAATTCCTCCGCTGTCCCAGGCAGTGCTGAGATAACGTTCCAGACGACTTAGATTATAGTCATTGTTCAGTGACATGCAAATAAAAACTATATCAATATTTGCCGCTATTACCTGAGTTTGATTATTATTGCCGACAGCTTTACGTTCAAACTTGCTTTGCCGTGAAAGTACATTGTGAATCTGCACGCTTCCTGCGTTGTTGTCGCGTTCCTCATACATGATAAAATCGCCGACTACTGGAAAATCAGACAGCATCCTGCTTTGAAAGCGGAATTTGCCGGAAACTTCAGCCATGCATTCCCCCTCTAAAGTCGCGATCTTATAAAGATCTTTATATTGGGAAATGACTCTTGCAGTGCTGAGTTCAGGGTATTGCAAAGCCTGGGCAGTAAAGAAAGGATTAATGCCGTATTTTATTAAATTATTCAATTTTAAACCTCCGGTTTGTTTTATACTTTGTTCATATGCAAACGTCTGGAGGTATCATGCAGTGTTATACACATACCTCCATGTGTAAAACAAGCTCCATAATTTTTTTGTTTGTCATAAAATACCTTCCTTCCTTTATTTAATTTCTTATTGTTAAAATACCTACATTAATATAAACGCCTGAACTGAGTTTAGCAAGAATGGTAGGGAAGTTAGTAACGAAAATTTCAAGGTGATTCTTTCAAAATATGCAAAAGTCTTTGGGGTAGGGGGATATACGAAATGACTGAATGCTGGTCATGCTTTTGGTTATAAAAAGAATGGTGGAGCATATTGAATCTTGTCGAACTGCTTAAATTTGAAGTGAAATTTGCATCTTGAATAGCTGAATGATAAAATTTTTTATGATAACATAAAGGATTTTATTATGGATAAGATTAAACTTGATCCGCGGAATGTCCGGCTTCATGATCAACAGAATAAACAGGCAATCTCTAAAAGTCTAAAAGAACTTGGCGCCGGCAGATCTATTCTGGTAGATAACGATAATATCATCATTGGCGGCAATGGCGTCTATGAACAGGCCCAGGGGCTGGGTTTACCGGTACGGGTGATAGAATCTGACGGAACAGAACTAATTGCGATTAAACGCACGGATCTAGCTTCTGACGACGCTAAGCGTAAGGCATTGGCCATTGCCGATAACAAACTCAATGATATGTCGTTCTTTGATTTTGACGCGCTGAAGGCAGAACTTGATCAGATAAACATTGACGACTTTGATTTAAGCATAACCGGCTTTCAGGATTTTGAACTCGGCTTTCTAAATAATATGTCTCAGGCTGCGGATACAGAAGAAACGACAGACGTTAAACCTGCTATGAGCGAATATCAGAACATGCCGGAATATAAGCAGCAAGACGCAGATCCATATAGATTAATAGTTCATTTTCGTTCCCTGCAGGATAAAATTGATTTTTCAGAAGTTGTGAATCAAAAGATCCTCGAAAACACTAAATCAATATGGATTCCGAGAAATGAACCAATCGATGAAAAAAATTACGTGTGCAAATCTGAATGAATCCGCACCATCCAATCTATATTATCTCTAAAGGTCGATATAAAAATCCTTTGACCGCCAAAGCTCTGGAAAAGCGTAATATTCCTTTTCACATTGTTATAGAGCCCCAGGAGTTTGATAATTACGCCAAAGTAATTGATCCGGCCAAAATAAAAGTATTGCCATTCTCAAACCTCGGCATGGGTTCAATCCCGGCACGCAACTGGGTGTTTGAAGATTCGATTAAACACGGTGCCGAATTTCACTGGATTTTAGACGATAATATTAGATCATTCCGCGCACTTAATAGAAATGTAAAATATTATACTGAAGACGGGGCCTCATTCAAAGTAATTGAAGACTTTGTCGATCGATATATAAACATTGCTTTGGCTGGAATGAATTATACATATTTTGCTCCAAGAAAAGAAAAGCGATGTCCTGTTACATTCAATACCCGGATCTACTCTATTATCCTGATCAATAATTCAATTCCGTTTCGCTGGCGTGGTAGATATAACGAGGATACGGATTTGTCTCTGAGAGCATTGAAGGCAGGCTGGTGTACCGTGCTGTTTAATTCTTTTCTGGCCGATAAACAACAAACTATGTCTATGAAAGGCGGTAATACTGATATACTGTATCAGCAGAATGACAAAATGGATGGCCGGTATCTTATGGCATTATCTCTACAACAGCAACACCCGGACGTTACAAAGATTGTTCGAAAATGGGGCAGGTGGCAGCATAGTGTTGATTACCGACCATTTGAGCAAAATGTGTTGAAAAAGAAAAAAAATTACCAATCACCAGATTATGATCTAAAATTTGCCTATAAAGGAAACAGAGCCGCTAAAAGCAATCACGCATGATCAGTGACAAATTGCAATTAACGGCTCCGGGGATAATATAGCATTGAAACGGAAAATAAAAAGCTCCGGTCGTCTAAACCGGAGCTGAATAAATGGGGCGCCTGAAAAAATCAGGTTAAGAGCCGCCGCTGGACGCGGCGGTGGTATCCTTTGTTTCCTCTTTAGTGGCTTTAGTATTAGAATTTTTCTGAGGACTTTTTAATCTATCGGCTATGCCCTGCGTGTAAGTCTTCATTAACTCTTTATCCGTCGTTACAAAAATCGACATGCAAGTATAAGTTGTGGCAGAAGCATTAAACACACTGCTTGAATTTTCCTCCGAAAAGAATGAATAAAACTTACAGCTATCTTTCCCTGTTGCCGGAATACTGCAATACATGCCATTGCTGATAATACTTAGTATTCCAATAGTTGGAAATCCGGTCACGGGATCAATCGCGGGGGAGATACGGTTAAAAGCATTATAGCCTTTGATTGTAAGTGCCTTGCCAGATAAATCAGGGGCTTTACACCCGGATAAAAATAGCCCGGAGAGAATAACGATGATTGCGATTGTGAATAGATTTTTCATTTTAAAACCTTTCATTTTTGGTTTGGGTTTGAGTAATTGATAAAAATCAGAATGCCGAGGATAATAATTGTTACCTCGGTAAACATGGTTTAAAAAACATCTTTGAGAATCGCGGCAACGGCAATTACCGCCATAACAACAAATTTCCAATCAAGCTTAGTCTCTGCTTTATGTCTTGTGCAATGGTTAATATGGCTCTCAATTGTCAGTACGCGTTCTTTTATACCAGGCTTGCCATTGCCAAACATAGCCGCATGCAAATCAGTGACTTTGCTATCGATAGAACCTATTTTTTGGTGTAAGTCAGACTGGTTCATGAATTAAATCTCTCCTTTAATTTTAAGTTATATGCATCATTCCAGGCTGACCAGCCGCCATATTGACAGAACGCCCAGACTACGATCGCGCGACGCAGCCAACGGTAACGCCAAAGAGCATACCAGGCATAAGCCGCTTTGGCTAATTTAACACAATTGGAATAAATCCGGGAATTCGCAGCTTTGAATGATTCCTTTGATCCGTCTGACAGACTGAATTCGTAATCATGGATTAGAATTGCCGGTTCAAATACTCGCAAAGCAAATGTCAAAGCGGCGCGGCTGAATTTACTCATCCATTCCGGACCACAGCCGTTATAGATTTTAACCAGATCAGAAACCGGTGCAAGCCAGAAACTTTCCGGGGCATCGAGCCCGCAGCGCTTTGCTTCATCCCGAAGCATGGATACTTGCTTTTCTTTTTCAGTCATGGCATACTCCTTAGAAGTTGCTTGTAATGCTTGGGACGGTATCGTATGCACTTATCCCGCTGACATTGGTCCAGCCCGAAGTGGGTACGGTGTCAGATGTGCCACTTGCAACATAGGTCAGCAGATTTTGCCACATCTCTGATTCTTCGCCGTAAAATTCGTTGTACATCCAGAACTCCCACTGGGCGTCAGTTTCGTTGTATAACAGATAATGACTGTTTCCGTATTCGCTTGAATACGTCAATAAACTGGACACCACATACTGCATTTCCGGTCCCTCTACCGCGCCTGACGGAAGCGGTCCGTAGTCTTCGGTATAATCGTGCCATAATTCCCAGCGATCTTCCTCAGAGTTATATTGCAGATACTTATCAAATGTGTACATGGTATTCCATTCACCGTCATAAGCAGCTACATTGTTTGCAAATGTTACAGCGGACATCGTACTCTCCAAATAAGTTCCGTCTCCGTCTGAATTTCCGGCTCCGGAGGCGGTTACTGCTTTTAGTTTAGCTATGTTCCATTTGCCCATAAGAAAATTTTCAACCGCTGCAACTTCCGTTGAACTCAATTTCCTGTTAAACATTAAAACATCAAAGGTATAGGCTTGTGTTTGTTCGCTACTTCCCCCGCCGACTATGCCAAAGGCATTATTTAGCCCCCCGGAACCTGTTCTTGAGGGGGTGCCCAAATCACCGCTTTGCGAAGATATTTCAACGCCGTTAACCCTCGCGTAAGCGCCATTACCTGAACTCCATCCCAACGATGCAACTACCGGTTTATTATATGTTAACGTAATCCCTGTTGAGCAGTAGAATGCGCTCTCGGGGTTCATACTCCGCAAGAGGAGTTTATTAGAAAGCCGCTTGAAATCCACGAAATTTCTTATGATTACATAATCCTGAGTTCTTTCTGACGGATTAAACACCACTATAACCGTGTAGTCCGTGATGGTATAAGTAGCCGGATTTCCTTGTATGTATATATTTGCCTTAACACCGTCCTCGGCCTGGCGTGAATAAGCAAAATCAGCAACAGGCCTGTAATCATACTCTGACTGTGCAGGACACCGATAATCATACCCGGCATTTCTAGCATCTGGTAGCGGAAGAGTAAAAACCTCATCCCAGTACGTATCTGCTGTGATTGGATTGTTCCCTGTATTGCTTGATTGTAGAGAAAGATATACGCTGCTGTTGTGCCAGACTAGATTTTCATAGGCGTTACTGTTTGTACTGTACGTCGTTCCACTCGCCCAATAATAGACGTCACACAACTGCCAGACATTTTCGGGAATGCCCTTATCCTCCCAATATGTGGGATTGTTCACCGGATTCTGATTTAAATTGTCAGCCGCTGATGTTGCCTCGTAAATGTGTGTGTGATAGCGGACACAATCGCCATCAGTATAGGTTGTACCGCTATCCCATACTGTATCGCAAGCCTGCCATACGTCAGTTAGCACTATGCAACCAGCCGTGTCCTCCACCCAGTAAGATGACCCCGTGGTCGGCACATTGCCTGTATTGTTGTCAGTTAAACTTCTCCAGGCAGTTGAGTTATAAAACGCGAAATCAGATATATTGTATTCAGTTGCGCTATCCCACGGTGTTTTAGCGCCTGTGGACATAACCGCTAACGGCAAACCTCTCTGCGGCTGGTAGTAGTTCGCCGCCGAGTCCATACAAAGCCAGACAGCAGGCATAATAACCAGGTTGTCGACTGAATAGCTGCCGGGATTCCACCAGTAAGCATCACTGGACTCTTCCCAATAAGTGCCGGGATGATTTTCCGCTATAGGCGGTTGATTGCCCAGATTGTCATCAACCTGAGATTTAAAACACCGAAATTGAAACACACAATAATCGCCGGTCGCATATGTTTTATCCGGTTCCCATACTGAACTGATCTGCTCCCATGCATCCGGATTAAACGGAGATTGCGTATTGCTGTTTATCAGCGATTTAAAAATGCCGGGGCAGTATACATAATCTCCGGTTGTATATGTTTTATCCGACGCCCATGTGACATTATCCTTGATATAGTTGGCCCATACATTATCACTCTTATCAAGGAGATCATTCTTATACCAGCCGATACAATTGTTCAAATACGACGGAATTCCACTGTCAGCGTATTTAGCATCACGGTGAGATAAAAACTTGCCGTCCGCTCCGGGTTCTCCTGAATATTTTTTTATTCCCATTTTACTCTCCCGTAGTTCCATAAGTCGATTCAGGTAAAACAAAAGTTTCCATGGCTGTAACTATATCAGCAGGATTTATTGTTTCGCCGTTTGCGACTGCGTTAATTGCCAGCACATAGGGGTGGTTGATAAAGATTGAATCATCATCTAAAAACCTGTCTACATGAGCTTTGATCCTGCTGAACAGATTCTGATAACGACCGTGTTCCAGATCAAGTCTGGAGATTAACAAATTGAATCTTTCCGCAGTCAAATAATTACTCAATAATTTTTCGTTCGGACTCATGATTCGTCTCCGCTGACGTAAATCTGACAGGTCCCGGCTGACGCATTGCAAACTAAAGTCCCGTCCGATTCAATGACGGTTTTATCGTCGATTGAATACGGAACATTCGCGGTAAGCTGATAGCTGCTTTCAAAGCTGCCAAGTTTCAACGTAATGGTCGCTGAACTGTCACAGACCAGTTTAATTCCGAAAATTACCGCAGTATTGCCTGTTCCAACCGTCAAAATTGTTGCATCACTGCTGCCGACATTGGTGTTTACCCATTTTTTTAAAGCCATTTTAAATACTCCTGTTTATCCAAATATTAATGCTATTCTGATCATGTCTGCTGTAGAACCACCGCCGCCTAGTGAATCAAGAAAATCCTGTTCGGTCCCGGTATTGCCCTGGTCCAACCATACCTGATAGGCACTATCGCCATCAGCTCCGGCCGGACCAGTTTCGCCCTGTATGCCCTGTTCCCCCTGGATTCCCTGTTCTCCTTGGATGCCTTGATCTCCTTGAGGTCCGGTTTCTCCCTGTATGCCTTGGTCTCCTTGTGCCCCCTGCGGTCCGACTAGTGAATCAAGGAAATCCTGTTCAGTTCCGCTGTTGCCGGCATTCAACCAGACCTGATAGGCGGAAATTCCGTCTGTACCATCGATTCCCGCATCCCCCTGAGGTCCAATAAGAGAATTCAAGAAGTCTTCCTGCGTGCCGGTATTGCCGTTATTCAGCCAGATCTGATAGGCGCTTTCACCGTCATCACCGGTTATCCCCTGAATTCCTTGCGGTCCGGTTTCACCTTGGATACCCTGTTCGCCCTGCGGACCGGTTTCCCCCTGCGGGCCGGTTGCGCCCTGCGGTCCAGTGTCTCCGGTATCGCCTTTTATACCTTGGGGTCCGGTTGGGCCAGTATCTCCCTGCGGTCCGGTCGCGCCGGTTGCACCCTGCGGACCTTGAACCCCTTGTGGACCTTGTATTCCCTGAGCACCTTGGGCTCCAGTATCACCGGTATCGCCTTTGTCGCCCTTTAGCCCTTGCGGACCGGTATCGCCAGTATCCCCTTTGCCGCCTTTTTCCCCTCGGAATGGAATAGCGCTAGACCAATCTCCGGAAGTAGCTGAATTCTTAATGTAAAGATCCCCGGTGTCAGTCGCGAGAAATGCGAAGTCTTCGGCTTCATCGTCGTAAGTGCTGCGAGTTGACAATAACCCGGTTGCATCAAAGGTGAAGTTTTGTCCATCCTGGCCGTCAACGCCATCAACGCCGTCAACGCCGTCTATACCGTCCTCTCCGGCAACTCCCTGAATTCCCTGCGGTCCCTGGATGCCTTGTTCTCCCTGTGGCCCCTGGATGCCCTGAGCGCCGTCGTCTCCGATGTATTTTACCCAGGTTGCCTCGGAGAAATCGGTTTCAATTGGAGTCAACGGAGTATCTGAAATGATTTCCGCCCGGTATTTGAGACTGTTCGTTGGGATAAGGCTCCATCCCGTGCCGGTATTATCGGATGCGTAGGCAAAATAAGTATATGAGGCTACTCCGTCAGGAAGTTGAATAGCGTCACCGAAGTTTTCACCGTCCCAACTCCAACGATAGTAGCAATCGGTTTCGGACTGGGTTTCATGCCAATTGGTTTCGCCATCAATGCTGAATTGATAAATGCCGGGATTAGCGAAAAGTGCGTTGATCTCTGCGGTGTTATAGACATTATCAGGTATCGGGGTGGGGTCAACAACGCCGGTATCAGAACGCCGGTTATTGACCGTCATATAGAACTGTCGCAGAAAACTAGGTTCAGTATCGCCGGATGCAAACCCGGCAAGCTCAGCACCAAGAACTACGCTTGGAGACGTGCCAAGAGCGGCAACAAGTTCTTCTGTGTTAGTCTCAGTAAGCGGGACTGTTAACTGTGAGTATGTTGTCGTTTCGGCAGTGCTAAGCGGATCAAGCGCAACGGAGACTTCAACCTCGGAAGTCTCAAAAGCTCCGGTAGATCGCAACTGAACCGGGGTGTCAGTATCCCAATCGTTAGCTAAAACAAACTCCCATGTAGCAATGGCATCAAGTGCAGCCTTGGGAATCGGAACTCCGTTTTCATCGATAATGCGGAGCAGCAAGTTAAAGCTCATGCCCCTGGTTATCTTGGCTGTAGCTTCTTGTTTGTAGACATCAACAACGGTAGCAGAAACCCCGTTAGACAACAAATAAATAATAATATCTTGACTCATAAAAACACCTCTTTTACAGTGTCGTTATTTGTCAACTTAGCTTCCCTCGATAAATTCAAAATCCGGTCGATGATACGGCGCCGGTTGTTCGCCGCCGACAGTACTGTTATAGCCAGGCGATTCGGCATACCAGCCAATATCTTCATTGTCAGGGTGATATAAGCTGTAGTAGCCCTGGCTATAAGCCAGATACCAGTTTTCAAGCGCTATTTCGTATGGTTCTCCGGCTGATATGGCAAACGTGACAGCTTCGCCGACAGATATACTACTGCTTGCATAGCCTAGCAAGTGCCAATAGCTACCGTCACCGTTAACAACGTAGGGAGGATAATTGGCAACGAGTTCACCAATTTCAATGGGGGCTTTCTCACTTCCGGCCACTTGGGAAAACTTGACGGTTATCGGAAACGTCATAATGATATCAGGATGATTGCCAGTCCGGGTAAATGTTTGACTGCCGGATATATTGGCAAAATTCCAGTAGTTGTGAACGGCCTGAAAGGCATCAGTGGTATCTCTGCGACAAAAAACATCGATATTATTAGAGATAATAAAAGCATTTCTGGCATCAAATCCGGCGCCGGAGTCGTCCGCGACTTCTGCTTTCAGGCGGTTTTCTATCCACAACTCAGCCGTCTCAAGATCAACTTCAGGAATAAAATTATGACTGACAACAGTACCGCCAGCGCTCAAGCCGGTATGCTCCCCGGAAATATCAAACAAATCGGATAAATTATATTCGTTTGCGTCACGGATAAACAAAAGCAAGTTGATTACCTCCTGTACTTGATTGTACCACTTACGGAAAAAGGTCGGGCATAACATTGCCTCGGAAATCAAAATCCGGTCCTCGCCGATAAATTCATAAATCGATTCGACCGTCCATTCCTTTTGGGGAGTAGCCGGGATATAACTATCTGCCCCCAAAGGCGTGACCGATAAAAAAAGCGGAATTAACGAGCTTAATACAACATCATAGGCCGCAAGATAAGATTGGAAGTTATTGCAAATCTCCAGGCATTCTGGCACATTTGCCGGAGAGCTGCTGGAAATATTGTATTCCTGTAATGCCTCAATTCTTTCATTCAGGGCCAGTGCTACCGACTGAGTCGGCGGTAAGTTATGAATTGAGTTGTATGCAGTCCAGCCCATTATGATACCCAGATGTTAAATTCAGAGAGATTAATCGCGTCGCCGTCCCATGACTGATTATTTGCAGAACCGATAAATACAAGATGTGTATAATCGCCTGATTGCGGCGCGGCGCCGCTGATCAAAGTGGAAGTATAGGTTTCCGCATCGGGATCGTACACGGTTTTTTCCCAGATATAAGATGTCCCGGCAAATGACTGGACCGGGATTGTGTTTGTAGTCGACCCGGCAATGACCGTACCGCAATTAGCGCTATCGGGATTATTGCCGTCAATAACTTTTATTTTAGTTGCATCATCGGGGTCCGCGATTATTTTGAACATACCATTATAGGTACTCCCCGCGCTGCCACTCCCTAGTAGTATTACCGCCCATTTTTCACCGGTTCCAGTTTGTCTCCATAAAATCTTTGTAATGCCTGAAGTTGCAGTTTTCAGTTTTTTTGTCAGCGTATCTAAAACAGCGTATTTATCTGTTTCAGAACTAACAGTTATCTTCGCAATAGTCACCCCGGTTATTTTGGCATAGCCTATTTTGTCTTTTTCTATTGGCTCCTGGATAACAACAAAGGTATTATCCGCATCGTCGATTTCTTCACCGTAAAAAAGCGGCGTTTCGTATTTGAAATCAGCTTCGTTTTTATCCGGGGTAATAACAACTTCACCAATTTTTACGATACTGAACTCTGCTAAGTTACTCCCGGTATTGTTCTTAATCATAACCAAGTCTGCGTCACCGGCGTTTGGGTTGAACTGGTTATCATCGGGAAATTTTTCACCCATAACAAGGTTTGTAGCATCAATAATAGTATTGAATTCTTCAACATCGGGAATAAACGCTTCGCCAGCTTCTTTTCTTGCTAAAGTCATATTAACTTAATTCCCTATTCCTAAAAAATTAAAATCACCGACAAGATAAATACGCTCGACATAAACAGCCTTGGGAATCATAGCCCTATCCTTTCCATCTGAGGTAGTTCCCCGTTCATGTTTAACCCAAGCGTAATCCCAACCGTGTATTAGGGCAACGACAATGTCACCAATTTTAATATTTTTTCTCGTAGGAGATACGGCAAACCTGAAAGTCAAATCCCAATCTTCATCATCTCTCTGAGTGCCGGATACACCAAGAAACATAACTTCGCCTTGAGAATACCCGCGAAACGTACCGTCATTAACCGTTGTAACCAATCTGTTTAGTATTCTCTTGTAAGTAGTGGTAACTTTTGATTTCTTAATTCTATGGGTCTCAGAAAAAGTAGCAACCGGAGTTCGTCTATTGACCCCGTGAACTGTTTTCCCGTCATCGTTAATATTGCCTTTCAAGTCAGGCGGTGTATATCCGGTCGATCCAAACTTTCCAATCGTTTTAAGGGACTGCTTAATAAGCATGGAACCGCCAGCGTTAATATCAAAAGAATACTTGCCGGTTGAGGCATCGTTTGTAGAAACAACCCCCTCGCCGGTAACATTTGATTCTTCATAGATCGCATTAAAAATATAAGTCCCGCCGCCCTTGTTCTGGTCAAGCATAAACTTGGATAGAGCTAGTCCGGTAAGCGTAGCAGGGGCGGCAGATTTAACAGCATCAAATGCCTGTGACTCCCCGGTTACGGTTTCAGAACCGATAGCCCCGGATACTACGTATTTAACTTCTTTTTCAATCGGGTTCCCGTCTTTATCCCAACTGAGCGTGTTAATTATTTCCTGTTTGCAAGTTACTGCCATAATATTTTACTCCATTATGTCCATTTTAAGCCGCCGCGCCGCTTGATATACTCAAGGTGACGCTCCATTGCTTCTGTTGCCTGTGCAGTTCTATCTTGTGCTGAATCACGACCTCCAAGAAACTCAAGAAGCATCCCGCCAAAAGCACCGGTTGTAGTTACCGAGTCTTTCAGATCTTGCTTCTTTTTTGTATCCGTGTCCCGGTATTTGTTCGCGTATTTATTCTCGATATTTTTAGCATTGAGATACTTTTGCTTGAGTTCTTCAAGCATCTTGCGTTCTTCTTCGGTCAAAACCTTATCTTTTGCAGCTTCTTTGTAAGCGGCGGCAAACCGTGATCTTGCGTCTTCTGCCTGCTGTTTCGCCGCCTGGTATTGAGCAAGAGCAATTTTTTGTGCTGAATCGAAGTCTTTGTTTTTTACAGCATAGTCTATTGCTCGGTCTATTACACCGGCTTGGTCTTTGCGGTTGAAGCCTGCTATCAGGTCATTGAAAGACTTTAACATATCAGCCAACATTTTTGCATCTCTTTTACGTTGTTTCGCAAGCCGTTCTTCATCCCGCTTGCGTTGTTCCGCATCTCTTTTACGTTGTTCCGCGATTTGTTTTTCAAGCTTGCCGCGTTTGTCTGTCAGATCAAGAATTTCCAATTCAAGTAAAAGGGATTTTTCTTCATCACCTCTTGTCTGGAATTTCTTTTCGGTAACGGATTTGATTTTTTGATCGAGCATATTCAGTTTTGTGGTTGCTTCAGATGCATTAAATTTGATTTGCCATTTTTTATTTGTAACTTTATCCTGTAGATCACGCAACTTTTCATTGGCGGCGGCAATTTCATCTTCATTCATTTCAATATTGATTTTGCCGCTCTTGTATAAGGCAATTTTCTGTAAAAGTTCAAACCGTTTGGCATAAAGCTTGTTGTTTTCTTTGATGATCGGGGCATTTACATCTTCTACTGAATCCATAAACATCCGCCCAGTGGCAGAAGTTCTAAAACTATATGGATCCGCCTTTTTAGCATCATTGGAATCGATCTGGTTCATGATGGCATCAGCTTCTTTTTGGAGTCCAATAATCTTTTCCTGGGTCCAGGCTTTTTTCTTTTCTTCTGTAAGCTCTTTAAGGGTTTTTCTTTGGAAAATCAGTTTGCCGGTATTTTCGTCGAGCCTTATTCCATATTGCATACTGGAAAGTTCAAGCGCTTGAAGTAAATCATTTGCCTCATTCATTTCCCGGTTATTCAGTCGCTCATAACTTGCAAGTTTTTCCAAGCGGGCAAGCTGGCTGAACCTTTTTTGATTAGCTTCGTCAATTTTGCTGTTTGCATTCGCGGCTTCCTGGGCTAGATCAGCGGCTTCCTGGGCTGCTTTTTCAAGATCACCATTAATTTTGTTGATGATACCTGAAATAGCCGTGATTCCAATCATAGCCCAGCCAATGGGACCAATAGAGGCAATAAAACCTACCGCCGCCCTTCCTGCTGCATTAAATCCGCCTGCCAGCATCGCAGCTGTGCGGCTCCCTATCGACATAGCCGAAGTGGCCGCTTTTTGTGCGTTTGCCGCTAAGTGTGTTTCTATTGCAGATGCTTCTTTTGCAGCTATAGCACGATAAGTAGCGGCATTTTCGGCTTCCTTAGCAACTTTGGCGGCTTTTGAACTGGCAACAAAAGCTTGGTTGGCGACAACTACTTTTTTTTTCGCTTCCGCATATTCTTGTTCAGCTAACGTGACCGTTTTTTGATACGCAACGGTTTGTGCCGTTGATGTGAGACTGGATCCCTTTATCTTTGCTCTGGCGGCTTTTAGTGTGGCAGCCGCTTCCTTTGCCGCGTTCTGCATGGCCCGTAAGTGTCTGTTTTTTTCAAGTGCGTCTCTAGTTGCAATGCTACTGGCGGTTGACGCCGCTTTTTGTTTTTCGACTGCTGCGTGAGCCGCGCCTTCCGCTTCTTTCATAAGTCTTGTCTGTTTTGATAATTCAATCTCAGCTCTTTTGGCACTCTCATTAAAAAAACCACTCAGTTTGCCGGGCGCGGAAATAAAGGCGGCATTCGCCGCTTTTCCGGCGTTTGTTTGCAATAACAACAATCCCCCAGCCAACAGGGTAGAATTATTTATTAATTGTCTAGTGGATTGGTCAGCTTTATTATACGCAGTAAGCAGGGAGGTTAAAGACTGGACTCCGGTATTGGCGGCTCCGGCCAGTTGTTCGCCGATTTTCGCATTAAAATCTTCCGCAACTTCACCGAGTCTGCGTTTTGAATTTGCAAGTTCCATCATGGTCCTGGAGTAGTCACCAATAGAATTCTTTGACTGCTCGGTTGCAATCTGCAGTGCGGCATAGGCTTTTGCCTGGAGCAGGGTATATCCTTCTTCTTTTTGGATTTTTTCAATCCGGTCCTGATAGTCTTTTGTTCCTTGCCGGATAACAATACCAAGCATTTTAGCCTGTTCGGTTTCACCAAGCATGGCCCTGGTAAGGGCCAAAGCAGCTCCTTTAGCTCCGCCTGCGTAATTCTGGAATGAAGCCAGGTCAACACTAAGTCTGGCAACCTGGGCTGACAGAGCAAGAGAGGTTTTTTGATCAAATCGGAATCCGGCAAGCAAATCCCCGGTGTCTCCAATTATCTGTTTTGCGGATCGTTCAGACTGACCGTAAAGATTTTGAATTTCCAACGCTGCTTTTTTCGCTTCTTCCGGAATAGAAGAAAAAACTACAGAAAATTTGCTTGCCGTTTCCTGAAGGTCTGAAAATGAAGTAATGGCCCTGTCTGCAAATCTGACGATCTCACGACCGCTAAGATAAGTTGCGGCCATTACCGCCATGCGTTTAAAAGTAAGTTCGGAATTCTTTTCCATTCCGGCAAGTTTACGTTCATAAGATTTAGTGTCAAGTGTTACAGCCGCGCCGATTGTTCCAAGGTCGTACATAAAAAAAAGCTCCTGTTTTACACAAGAGCTTATTATGTCAACGTCAAATTGGTTTATACTGCTTTACGTCCGCACTTCGGGCAGTGGTAGGATGTGCCGATAAGAAAGTATCCAGGCCAGAAAAAGAGCAGCCAAAATATAGATGGCGTTTTTATCTTAGGTTGTCCGGTGAACCCGCAGGGGCATTTTATATTATGCGCTATTCGATAGCCCAAATAATATATGATTGAATAGATGAAAACTACTAATAATATGAACTCGGTGATAGCAATAAAAGCCGGAAAAAAGCCAATCTCCCAATGAAATACATCAAAAAGAGCCCTGATTCCAATCCAAGCAAAAAACATTGCAATTGGAGTAACCCAACAGGCAATGCCCCAGTTTTGTTTTTTATTAGCAAGCTTGGGGTCAAGTGGCAACAAAACCGCATTTGGTGAAGTCGGGTCGATGACTTCCCCTTTGCCGGTGGAACGATTACAAAACCTGCACAGCTTGGCGGTTGACATAATCATTTCGCCGCAAAATTCACACGGTATTCTTTTCGGTTCCGGTACGGTCTTTGATTTTGCAACGGGTTTATTTGCCGGTTTCGGCTCTGCTTGATCACCATAGTCAATGTCCGGAGTGACAACTATTTCCTGTTTACAGTTCGGGCAATTAACCACCTGGTCTACTAAATCTTTATCGGCCTCACACTTGGTTGCACAGAACGGACAAGAAAAAAACATGTTAATGGCTCCTTATATTTCTTGAAATATAATATATGCCGATTATTCTTTTGTCAAATTCTTTTTCCGATTGTTCTTTAATACTTCCTGTGCTTTTCTGAGATCTTCTTCGGTATAGAGTGGTTTTTCTGATTTCAGAGTAAAGCTACCACGCCGCCTGAATAAATTTTCAGCGCATGACTTGCCATATTTAGCAGCCGCATAACCGGAGTATACTTCATCAATAGTCTTATCAGCCCGGATCCGGTCGATCATTAGACCAAGCTCAAAAAAAACCGGATAAGTCAAACTTAATGTGTACTCGATAGTCCACTTAAATTGTGACATTATCCGGCAGGCAAGAAAGTCGTAATCAAGTTTTACTTCTTCTTGCTCCTGGTCTGTTTCGGCTGCTGGCTCGGCAGAATCACTTTTTTTTTGTCTTCGTCCGGCTCGGTATCTCCCCAGGCGTACATCAGGTAATTAGCCAGGTCGGCAATTTCGTACAGATCGAATCTTTCAAGCAGCTTGATCTTTTCCGTCGGGAACACTTCACGACAAAGTTCGAGATATTTGTTCCGGACTTCCAGCCGGGACGCGATATCTTCTGCCGCTTCCATTTCCGCTTCCAGCTGCTTGATATCCGGCAGCTTGGCAATAGGGAACATGGGACATTCAAAATATGTACCGTCTCCGTTATCGAACCGCACGTGAGTTTTATTGAGTTTCTCAAAAATCCGCATTGATTACTCCTTACGCGCCGGCGGCCCAGGTGCAAACTTTACCAGTCACGGAATTAGGGAAGCACACAAACGCCAGAGTTGCGGTATGGTCTTCACCGGCCTTTGGAGCATAGCTCAAAGTCGGGTCAAAAAACGCATCGGTAAACGTCAAAATCTTTTTGCCAGTTACTCCAATCGGAGTCATAGCAAGGGCCTTTGAAAGCGTAGGGTCATAAATATCATCACCGACATCGATTGAATTAATCATTGTCATAGCCAGTTCGATATTTTTCGTAGTGATTTTTACCGTAGCTTTCTTTGCCGTCATAATGTTAGCAATCGGCTGCGTGTTATTGCCCTGCTCATGAATCTTTGACTCGTAATTGTCATACGAGAATTCAATTTCCGGGTTTCCCTCGCTTGGCCCGAGACAGTCAGTCCCGAACTCGGAAAGCACGGCATGTCTCAAAATGGTTGCAAGTTGTTCTGTTTCCATAATTTTTACTCCTTGTTGATTGTTTGTTGACAGTTACCAAGGAGCGGAGCGTGTCAACCAACTAGCGCGATTACACAGTTGAATGAACCAAAATATTTAGCCCGGCCGTTATCCTGTTCTTTCCAGGGATGACCGCCGCCGCGCCGGATCATGGACTTGATTGTGATTGTATCGGAGATAGCCGTTTCATAACACGGCATCAGCGCCGCCAGTTGATCAAGCAGCGTCCGGACTTCATCCCGGTCATGGTATTTACAGATCACTTGAAGATTGTAAACATTACAGCCGGCATTGACTGACGGGATATCATCCAAAAGAAGAACCCCAACCCCGGTATCAAGCTCAGCCGGGAGCGATCCCCGGAAAATTTGCGTGTCAACCTGAAGTTCCAATTGTTCGCCAAACCAGGTGGTAAAAGCGCGCTCCAAAGTGGTTGTATCCATACTTTAAACTTTCATGTTGTCGATGATAATATCTTTGAAATCATCCCGGCTGTCGTCAATGGCCCGGGTGATGTATTTATTCCCAACCTGTTTGCCTGTTTTGGTCTGGCGGTTGACAGAGCCTTCCCCCAGGTTGTAATCTCCTTCATGCATTTTCACCGCGTAACGGCTGGATGGAGCATTGACCGGTACCCGGATCACCGCGGCATCTCCCTGGACATCGCTCTCAATATCATGGGTCAGAGTAC
The DNA here is from genome assembly GCA_963678305.2 of Victivallales bacterium. GTDB lineage: Bacteria > Verrucomicrobiota > Lentisphaeria > Victivallales > Victivallaceae. The sequence continues at coordinate 278,667 of CAXXVV010000004.1, read as the reverse complement.
CGGCGTCGAATGGCGCTCTATCCTTAGACTCACCCTCTCCATGCCAGCCGATTTCCAACAGGGCGCGATGTTTTTTTTCTTCGCTTTCAGCCAGCAGTCGCTTAACTCCGGCATTGAATTTACTCATGTCGACTTTTAATGACATCAGTCTGTCCCCACTCTCATGCAGACAATTTCACCGCTGACCTTCCGGCATGGTCTGGACGCAGTCACGGTAATTGTATCTTCTCCATCGACAATTAACGAATCAACGGGGATATCCATTGTCGTGTCAACCAGGTATACCCGGGAAAGCTTTACCTGGCCGAATAAATTCAAATCAAATTGTGAAACTTCAGTCCGGAAAGACATAAGAGGGTATTCCGCTGTTTGCGGCTTGCCGTCAATATAAGTACCGCTTGGGATCTTGACGGTTACTTTGTGATTAAACTTATTCTCAAACATAAAAAAAAGCTCCTGTTTTACACAAGAGCTTATTATGTCAACATTGAAGTAAAAAATTAATCAAGACCTGGAACAATAACGCTATGATATTGAGGGTTTGATTTGCGGATTTGTTTTACTGTTTTAATCAATAGCTTGTTGAAAGAATCATCCTGGATATTGGTGTAGTCTTGCAAAGACGCATTTCCACTGAGAATATTGACAGCAAACATTATTGCCGCCTCTTGCCGTTGAGTTTCCGGCGTCTTGAGAGCTTCTGCTCTAAGGCTCATAGTCAACCTCCGCTATTAATAGACCTTTATCATAATATACATTGGTAACTGTAAATTGTCCAGTCGGGGGTAAAAGAATTTCCTCTTCGTTCGGGTATTTGCTATGTTCCTTGAGAGGCAATCCTTTATGACTCCTTTGTAGTTCCGTTTTTAAAAGAATATTGCCTTTAGAAAATCCAATTGCTTTCTTTTTATTCAAACTGGTGCTTTGGGTATGCTGGATGGGAATAAATTTTTCTCCATTTTCCAATTGTTTTCTGAGAATATCATTGTTAAGACCTCGATAAACGGTAACCGGTTCGAGTATTTTACTTTTTTGGATTGCAGAATTGATATATGAGATTTTTTCTTCAATTTCTGGGGATACGTTAATTCCAAGTAATTTGTTTCTGAATGCATTATTGATTTTCTCGTAGCCCTCATTTGTTGTATAGTACCGGACGGCTTCTTGCTCCAGTTTTTTCAACCGTTGTGTCAACTTGATTTCAGGGACCGGGGTATTGATCAACTTCGCAACCGGTTTATTTTCCTTTCGGTACTTACTCCAATCCTCTTTTCCTGCTGTCTGGATATTACCAGGCGAATTCAAGCCTTTTTGCGGCCTGCCGTCTGCGTTAAAGTATTTACGTTGCATCGATGCCGGAACAACCGTAATCGTATGCGTGCAATTCGGATGAAACAACCCGGCCGCGATCGCATCATCAAGAGACGGAATGCCCGGAGCCGTGCCGCTGATGGAAAATAGCCGGTTTTCAAATTGCGCACATGCCGGGCAGGGGTTGCCTGAGACGCTTACTCGCACGATATCAGCTTTATTGGCCGCACACGCGTTAAGATATGCCGAACGGCTGGCATTGTGCAATACCGTGCGTCCCAGCATGTCAAAATAGACGTCGGAATTCCAGACGGCGCCGTTCTTGGCGGTAAACTTGAATTGTCCGTTGAATTTATTGACCGCATCCGAATAAAGCCGTTGAGAAATGCTTTTCCGGGTTTCGCCAGTCAAAGATGCTTGGCGGAATGCTTTAGCCGAAAGATCACGCAGCATCTTGATGTGATCGGCTTGCATCTTTTTTGTCGCGCCAGCAATATGGTTCCAGGCATCGTCAACCATACCGGTGACGTAAGTCTTGCTTATTGATTCGCTGAGTATGCCATAACCCTGCGATTTCAGCAGTTTAACGCATTTGTCATAATAGATACCGGAAACTTCGTTAATGCCGAGCTGTGCGGCTTTTCGTAAATCTCCTTCAAAAACGGAAAATTCTTTTTTTAATGATTCCAGGAGCGCCGCGTATTGCTTACCGACAAGCGGATCTTTCCCTAAATCCGCTTGCCGTCTGAGGATTGCGATGATTTCCGCTTTTGCGTTTTGATAAAGCTGCTCGAAGTTTGCAGCTTGTGCCTGGATCGCGGTGAAGCCTTCCGCTGCGTGAGCATTAAGAGTCTTTTCGATCTGGTTGTAAGATTTGCGTTTGGTCATTTTTCTCCGCTTCCGTAAAGAGCTTTAGCGACTGGAGTATGAAGCGGTCCATCGCTGTCAGTCGTACTGACTTAGCCGCGGCCAAAGCGCAAATTGGTTGATCCGTTTGCGCGTCGAATGAACATCCGGGCTCTGGGCGCAATGTTGTCAGCCTGGTTAAGTTGTCGGTATGATGCGCTTCCGGCGCCGCTGATCGATTCGCTTTTAACCCGATCGATATTATTGATCGTTCCATGATTCCGGGCCAGATAGACGGCCTGTTCGCAGACCGCCGCGATAAAATATTCATTCTCCAGATCGGCTGACGCAACCATAAGCGGGGTTATGTCAACTTCAGCCATAGTGACCGAGCCGGTCTTCTTGTCATCAGTAAGACCGGCCCAGTAACCTTTATCAAGATGGGTTGCAAAATAGTTGTCGGCTATTTCAACAGTGATCATTATTTACTTTTCTCCGCTCCAGGGATTCCCAGGGCTTTTTTGATTTCGTCATCGGAGTTGTCGCGCGGGAAGTCTCTGGTCTGCTGCTTGCCGTTGACATCGTTATAGATTACCCGCTTTTTATCACCGGTATTAAAAATTGAAATGATTTCTACTTTCATTTTCGTTTTCTCCTAAAAGTTGCTGAATCGGCAGACCCGCCCGAATTTCATCAAGCGTAAAATTCACCGCAGACATACGATCCAGATAATTTTGTATGTTTTCTTTTGAAAAGGTGATTTTATCACCCATTTTATTGCCACAATCTGCATAAGACGCGGATGGATCACAGATCACCGGCACGCCTGCCTGGAACGCTTCAACGGCTCCGTTTGAGTTGTAAGTGACAACACAATAAGCCTGAGCCAGATCTTCAGCCAATGATGTTTCCGACTTCCTTACTTTGGGATGCGGACGAAATACAACCGGCCGCTTGTATTGTTCAAGTTCAGCAGTGATTTTTTTAGCCCAGCCATCAGGATTAGCAAGGTTATGCTGCTTGTCTCCTGGGCATTGTCCCAGGATTAGGAACGGGGCATCTTTTCCCCGCTTGGCCCGGTTGCAAGCAATCAGCTTTAAATCTTTTGCGCGTTCGGAATTTCCTTTTTCAGGAAGTTTATTCAAGCCATTTAAACAAGCCTGGTAATAGTCCGGACGCAAAAGGCCGGTCATGGCCAGATCTAGGACAATTACTTTTTCATTGCGTTTACGGCATTCTTTCAAAACTTCATCAGCGCCGGCATGAAGTCCCCAGATAACGACAGCAGCAGCTTTCCCTTTGAATTTTGTGTTTTTCAAAGGAACCATTACCGGGACATACCCGGAGGTCAGACACCCTTTAGCAAAAGCCATAAGAATGTTGTTTCGCACGTGTCCCGGACGGGTACGAATAACAATGCGGTCCGTACATTTGCCAAACAAAGCAGTTTCTTCATCTGATAATTGCTTTTCAATTTCATCTCTGGCTACTTTGCAGGAAAATTGCTTTGACCTTACCACATTATCAATCAGTTTATAGTTAACCGTCGCTTGTGTTCTCTGGCCGATAACTGATAAAATTTTCATGTCATACTCCTAAAAAAGGGGGCCGAAGCCCCCGGTTAAGGATTAGTTGGATTAGCTTGACGCTCCGGTCCTGAGTTCGCTCAATGCCTGAGCGCTCGGCTTGAGATTATAAACCCTGCACAAACGCTGCTTGGCATTCTTGAATTCCAGAGTTAATTCACCAATGGCGGTACGTTTGATCCCGTCAAAACCTTTTGGGGTTGAGTCAGAATCTACAATATCACGGCCTTTCAGCGGAGCCAGAGCGAAGCCGTCAATATCGTTTACCCACATTTCGGTATCCGACATATCCGGATCAGCCATAATGGTCATAGTCCGGCCGTTGATCTCATTGACGATCAAAGCGACGTAAGCACCGCGCTTCTGATCTTCACGGACAATATGCAGCTGGCCTTTGTATTCGTTGGAGAGAACACGCGCCTGGCCGGGACTGCAAAGAATCTGGGTTGGGTTACCACCTTCACCGAGAACCGCCTGAGCTCCGTCATTGACAATGTAGCTGTCAAGCGTAGCTGCTGATGCGTCAACATAAAGGCCGCCAACCTGGATACCATATTCGTACAGACCGCCGAATGCACCTTTTGCAGTTGAGGTGTGTTCGATCCGGTGACCATACAAGGCCAGCCGGTTAAGGTCGCGAACGGCTTCAGCCAACGCAAATTCAGTTTGCCGGTTGATGCTGTTTTCAACGTTGTCGAAAGTATCGACCGCCAGCGCGGTACCGGTCAGAACAATTTCTTTACGCAGGATCATGGTGTAATTGTAATCCTTGCCGACAACGCGATGAACATCTTCACCATCGCCGGTACTGGATCCTTCATTCATCGGGGTTGAAACGATGTTCATGACGTTTTCCGCAACCGGCGCCGTGGTAGTAGAGCCGTTAGCCGCAACCAGTGCAATAGTAAAAGTCGTACTGGTCGGCTTGGCGGTGACTTTAAACAGTGCGGTATCATTTCTGATTGTCAGCAGTGTATCAATCTTTACCTTGGCAGCATCCGCTTCAGACGCGGTAATGGTCAGAGTCTCGATTGAAACTACGGTTAGGCTACGGCCGGCAATTTGATCTTCCAGCCATTCGTGTTTGGTTGCCACTGCAAAAATACCGCGGCGCGGAAACACGGAGATAAACCGGGGTTCGTTTGCAATGACGGTACTGAGAACTTCGCTCAGGTCCCGTTTTTTGTGGAGCAGAGAATATTCATATACAGACATGATACTTCCTTTCGTTTAAAGTTAATGTCTTATTGTGTTTTAATATCCGTTGTCGGTGCTGATTTCAGCATATTCCCGATGTTGCCATTCTTTTTGGCTTCGGCAAATTCCTGTTCACGGTTTTGCCCCTTTTTATCATTCGGATTTGAGCCGCCGCCTGGACTGGCTTCAACCTTGAAAAGTTTCGGGCTGGCCTCGCGCAACTTGTCGGCAAACGCTTTGACGGCGTCTTTATCGTCAAGTTTCAGATCTTTTTCTTTCCCGACCAGATACTCAAGGTAACTGGCATCGGTAAAATTGTGTTCCGCAGCTATTTTGCTGACGGCGGCTTTGAACTTCATCGATTCGGTTTCAGTCTTGAATGAATCACGTTCTTTGGTCAGGTCGTCGATCTGCTTCTGGAGCTTCTCATTGGCCTTTTGCAATTTCTGCGATTCGGTCAGATCGCCGTTCTCGAGAGCTTCGATTTTGGCTTTCTGTTCATCAAGCTGCTGTTGCAATTCGTCAGCCTGTTTTTTTGCTGCTTTCTTTGCATCAATTTCCTGGTCAAGCCGGGATTTCGGGATTCTTCCGTCATTGTCCGGATCATACTTCGTCAGAAAATCTTTTTCAGTGTCCGTTAAGTCTTCGCCTTTTGCGACCTTTGCGAGGATCTTTTTCAAATCCATACTTCTTTACTCCTTTGGTTGTGTGGGGATCACTTCACATCGTTTTTACGCGCGTGACCGCGACTTAACCAAAGGATTTACGTGTCAACCAAAGGGAGTGCTTTCAGGTATTTCAACCTTTTCAGTGAGGGTTTCGATTTCCGCTTCAATCTTTTTCCGGGTTTCCGCGTCGACGCGCTTGACCCGGCCCAGAAGATCGACCGCAGCCCTGGCAACTTCACGTTTGAATTCATCGCCTGCATTGATCGTGTCGAATTCCAGAATAGCCGCAACCGCGTCTTTCAGATCGATGATTGCATATTCCCGGTTGTAACTGACATCCGGAACTTTGATTGTAGAGTCCCAGCGGTTCATGATCTGCCAAACCAGCATTTCGGATTGCTCAAGCATGTCCGCACGTGATGCCAGGAACTGGGAAACGTTCTGATGATCCCAGGCTTTACTTTCTGCCGTCTGCGCTTCTTTACTTTCGGATTGCACCGCCAAACCGACAACATCCATCAATTCTTTTTTCAGGTTTTGGATCTCGGTTCTTATTGTTGCGGTTTCAACTCCTGTTGGGGCAATGTAACGGCTGATGCCTTCTTCTTCCGCTGATTCCCAGATTGCCGCGCTTCTGGCCAGAACGTGGCTGAATTTCATTTCACCCTCATCGTTTGCGCCGGTAAAGTCTCCATTGCGGAAACTTTCAGCAACCACCAGCAAGCCGAACATCTGCTTGATCACATTCATTTGCGCTTCTGATTCGGCATTAAGGATTGCATCTGAAATCCTGACGACATCTTCAAACCAGTGATTGGCGTCCATGCCGAAGCCGTCTACTTCTTCGATTTGGACCAATGGAACCATGCCAAGACTGTGAGTTGATTCATCAACCAATTCAGCAGTGCCGGCATCGCCTTTTTTCAATAGTATCCAACTGTTACGCGTCCATAGCCGTCTATAGATGACAGTTTCCGGCTTCTTAAACGGATCGCTTTTATCCACGCCGATTTCTTCAACGATGGCCCAATCCAACCGGCCGTCAGCGCCATAACTCCAATCCGGTACTGATTGCGGTTTCAGCGCCCGGCAATATGGACGGATACGACCGGCCTTTTTGGTTTCAAGATCTAGATCCCCGGAGAAAGTCGGCATATCCACCAGCAACCATGCCAGGCCGTAGCAATTCAAATAGGTCGATGCTTTCCGCATTACTTCATCCGCTCGCAGCCCGGTCCGGGAAAAGTCTTCTGAAACATCCGGATCAGCGTCTTTGCGGTCAGGGGATTTACTGAAAACAAACTGACTAATTAACCGCGCTATCTTACGCGGATAATTGAAATAGCAGGCTCGCTCCTTGCGTTCGGTGTATTCCGGATCCACTTCCGAAACGTGTTTGATTAACGCTGTTTCGATGTAAGCCGCGCCGCCGCTGTAAGCCTTTTGTGCGCGATCGAAAAAAGTTGCCTGTTCAATAATCCGGGGATGCCGCCGCAAAAAAATATAATCATAATCCATAAAAAGCTCCTGTTTCCCAAGAGCCGCGATTGTCAACTTATACGGTGACGCATAGCCGCAAGAGCTTCCATAAATATGTATGATTGCAGATAGGCAAGAGATTCATGATCTTTGTAAGTTACAGGGATACTGCATGCTTCAAGTATTCGCATGGCTGCATGAGTACATTCATGCGTAAGAGTTCCCATTTCATCAATTGTGTGGTTGTAATGCGGCATCCAGATATAGACAAAGCTATGCCCGTTTTTTGTATCAGTCATGAGTGAGGTTGTACCACCATAATATCTTTGTTCTGATCGCTCAAGACCAAAATTTCTATGTAAATAAGATTCTGATTCCGCATAAGATCCGATAAAGATAGTTACCGGAACCCCGTACATATTATTCTCAAGTATTTTGTAAACTTTTTTCATGCTAGAATAACCCTGCTTGCTCCGCTGTGCTTCATTAGTTCCGCGATAGCCCAGACAAGCGCATCCATGCGGTCCGGACTGTCGATTGCGGTTTCCGGGTTGTAACTGCACATCTGATCTTCTAACTCGGTAAAACTGCGGACGTGATGAACCTTACCCTGTTCGTACAATGCCGCGACCGGTTCGGCTCTGGTAAACTTCCCGCGTGAAGCCCTGACGGATCTATAGCTTACATTGCGGTCGACGTTCCGCAGATTCATTTCAATTAAATCGCCGCCGTTATTGACTTCTCCAATTACCCGGTCGGCGCGCCAGCGCCGGTATTCATCGATCGCGACTTTGGCCCATTCGTAAGGCGTCCCTTTGATCGTGGCGTCCGCTAAAACATACACATGGCCGTCTTTGGCTATGCCGGCTGAAACAATCCCGGTGTAGTCGCTGTTCTCTTTGGCGGTGACGGCTGGATCCACGCCAACAACTACCCGGACCAGATCCGGCGCATTGACAACCCGGTACTTGTTGATTATGTCCCTGGTCCATAACGCGCCCTCTACATCATCAAGCCAGATACCAAGAAGAAATCGTTGCCGCTTGCGCTCTGACAATCCAGCCAGGTGTTCGTCAATATAGCCTTCAGGCAAATTGTCAACGTTATCCAGCGGATTCATGATCATTGACGCATAATTACCCGGGTGCAGCAGTGGAGTGCGTTCAACTGGATGCAGCTTCTCAATAAACAGCACATAGCTCCAGTGTACTTTGCTTGGTGGATTGCAGTCAAAGAAAATCTTATTATTGATCTCCGGGCAGTTCTGGGCCAGACGGGTGATAGCCGTTTCCACCGCATCCCATGATAATTCACTTGATTCATTAAAGTAAATCGTTGCAAACTCTTTTCCAAGGATCTTGTCAACGCGGTCTTTGTCATCCAGACCAAGCAGCCAGATTTCTGATCCGTTCGGTAGCGTAATACACCAATCAGATTTATTCAGCTGATATGGGAGCTGCGGAAAACATAACTGGAATACCTTTGGCAGCGTGTCCAGCCCGATTGACTGTTTGACCGCGTTGAAATGCAGACGGATCACCGCGTGACGTGATCCCGGGGCTTTTACCGCGCGGACAATGATAGCGAAAAGGATGATAAAGGTTTTGCCGGACCGTGAACCGCCGAATAATAAAATATAAATTGCCGCTGATGCTAGGAGTTTGACGGCTTCAACTTGCCTTGCGGTCTTCTTGAATGTATTCATAATTCTGCATCGTCTGAGTCAATATTGATACTGATATCCCCGGAATGCTTTATATCGTGTTTATCGCGCCAGGTGTTGGGCCTGCGGTTCTTCAACCAGAATTTAGCCGCGTTGGTATCCGGAGCCACTTTCTTTTTTATCTTGGTTACACGCTTGACAGTACCGCTTTTTCCGGCAACCACTTCCCCCGATTTTTCCAGTTCGTCATCGCGTTCCAGACTCTCAATCTTGACTTCCTCATACTCATAACCGAGCGCTCTTTTCAGCAGCGCGTTCTCCACTTCAAAGTCAACCGGGGCTTTTCCTCTTTCCAGGGCCTCCGAGAATTCCGGAAACTTTAACTGATAATCGTAAAAGGTCGATAGGGCTATATCGAGCTTTTTAGCTATCGCTTCATCGGTATATCCCTGCCGTGCGAGATCCTCTGCGGTTGTTGGGAAAGTCTTGGGATTATACTTTGATCTTCGTCCGACTTTACCCGGCTTTTGCTTGCGTTTGGTCATTCAATCTGCTTTCAAGTTCCTGACGTCTTTGAAGATACTCATTCTCGATAAGTCTAAATTCTGCATCAAGTAAGTCAATATCCCTGAGGATTTCGAGATTTCTTTCCGCTGCTTCGATCTTTTCTTTGACGTTTCTCTTTTGATCCGACATACTGCCTCCATAAAGGTTTCTTGTTTTGGTTCTTTTCGATTGTTTCTTATTAAAATATCCAGCTCCGGATGCTTTTCACATATCTGCAGTACTGCCTTGTGAATTGCCTGCCGACTCTTTTTTTGCTTGGCTCCGATTTTTGCAAAACTGATTTCGGGGTCTCTGATCTTTTCGTTTAATATATCGATCGTTTTTAAATCCATTGACAAGAGAAAAGCAACCACTTCCAATAAATCGCTTCGCGTGTAAACCGGAGTCTCCGGGGGAATGTCGCTGGGATCGGGTTCAACCAGTTCCGGAGCGTCTGACGCGTAATCTTCAGAATAGGCAATATTGTCAAAGCAGGTATGAGTTTTTGTAAGCTGTGTGCGGTCGTGGGCTTCTCTGCACCATTGTGCCCATTTGCAAGAAGTGCAATTGCCGGGATTCTTGGGAAATTCCCGCCCGTTGTGGGTTACATAATATTTCTTATGAAAGAACCCATAACAATCTTTTGAGCCGTCTCTGTCTTTCGCGCCGTTCATGCTGTCCACCTTAACCGTTAATCTAATATATGGTTAACATGGATAAAAAGCAAATATCAAGCATAAAAAATATTGACAAAAAACCCCGCTAGTTAATTCTGGCGGGGTTTTTTCAAACTCTCCGTGGTGAATATTAAACTCTTTTACACGGCTTCAGTTCAATGTTCGGATGCTTCTTAATTAGAATATCATCCTGATCGAATACCTGGAGCTGCTTGCAGTACTGGCCCGGCTTGATGAATCCGTTCAGCGCTTTAAGATCGCGGTTGACGCTTGGCTTCCGCCCATATCTCCGGAGTGATACGATATTCCGGGTCTTCCGGCAGTAGATCACCCATTGTTTATATTTCCGCGTTGACATGTTATATCTCGCATTCCCATTTTAAACGACTGATAATTTCTTCTTTTCTTTCAAATGAAAGTTTTTTAAAGACATGGATAAACTCCGATATAGCAGAATCAATCTCTGATTCTTCAATTCTTTTAAGACATTTCTTGCAGGTAACGAAATCTTCATCATTTGTTGCATTGTTAGAACCTAATATTCTCCCACAAGCGGTTCTAACTCCATCCTGATTATAATGTTTAATTTTCATAATTTACCTTTTCTCTTTATTGATCATAAATAGTTTCTCCATACCCCTTTTCGCTCGAGAAATATGGATGATCTTCATCTTCGTAATAAGGTGTTTCGTCAAAATCATCCTCGCTTTCCTGTTGTTTACTCCATGTTATCGGCGCTTCGATATACCGGTTCCAGACATCGGCCCAATCGTAACTTTTACTGATCCCAAAGAATGACCGGTCATCAAGATATATGTCAGCATAGATTTTGCGTGTGTCACCCAACGTCAAAAAGTCTCGCTCGACATTTTTATTTACCGCATCCGGAACTATGCCCTTGTTGAACAGCCAGTCAACGGCATCATCAAGGCATTTACCACTTCGGCAGGTCCACAGAATAAGCGTATGCCCTGTTTCCTGTAATGCCTTCATTGTTTCAATTGATCCAGGCAGCGGTTTGCCGATTTCCGGCCATTCGCTTTCACATATAGTTCCATCAAAATCTACTGCGATTATCATATTATGTTCCTTTTATTATTTATTAAATTTTGCGGTGGAGCAAACTATTGCGAATCGCCACCGCTCGACCCAATAAGGAGGTCCCGGACGTCTAACTCGCTTTGTTCAATCCGGGACGCCGATAGTTTGCGGACGGTTGATCTGTGAACAAACGAATGATTATTTATTACCTTTTGCTTTTAAGCGCTGCAACCTGTCAATCTCTGCGCCGTCTAAGGCGCCTGATTTTGCCAGTTGCCGTATACGTTCATCTATTGACGGCACAGTCTGCCGCTTAAACCACTTTGCAGCCCAATTACGAGGCCATAATCCTAGGCCGATATGTCGGCTTGGGTGTGCGAATGCGGCGGCGGCTTGTGCCAGTTCACCGTCTGTATACTGGTCGTCACGTTCTGCATCAAAGCCTTCTTCTTCGATCTGCCGTTTACGTTCCTCTGCAATTAGCTCAATTCCTGTTTTCATTTCTCACCTTTTGCTTTCTTGATTGCGGCTACAATTTTATCAATTTTAGGATTAGCAAAATCTTCCATTTCTGAATCGCACATATCATAAGCATTGATAAAATCACCAGCATAATTAATGACTTCATAAGCTAATTCAAGCGTTTCCAGCATTTCTGTTTCAATGGCTCTCCAGTTCCAAAAATCAGCCGCCATTTGTTTATTTAATCCAGTCATGCACCTTGACGCATTGCATTGCCGACATACCACTTGATATGTGTCGTTCCATAGCTTGAGATACTCCAGATTGTTTTTACCACAGAACGGGCATGGTTTGAGTTTTGGTTTTTCTTCCTCTTTGGCGGTAATTCTTTCTTTGATCATATTGTTGCTCATTTTTAGTACCTACTGTTTTCATGTTCGTGTTCCTTTTTTTATTTCGTTCCGGGTCGTACCCGGTTTGTAGTTAAAGATATTTGGTTTCCAGTACCCGGACGTCCTCATATCCGGTTGGCCAGATTTTAGTGTCACGACACGCCTGCAACTGCATCAGGGCGTTAATATTCGTATCACAGGCCATTTCCATAGATCTTTCATTAATGGCCCATACTCCGCAGCGGAACGGTTCTTTTTTCTCGACAACGATAAATATGAAGTCTGGTTTTCTGCCGGCTGCTTCAAAAATAACTCTTTGATAAAAGGCCGCCTGATGATAATACCCATATTTTTTGGCGTCGACTTCGAACCAGTCAATATCATCACAGGTCTTCAAATCGATAATGCCATATTCCGGACTCAACCAGTCGCAGCGGATCTGACAACCGATTTCCTGGATCTCAGCTCTTACCACACCTTCAGCAACGCCTTTTGCAAGCATCGCTGACGCAATGGGGTGATTCCTGACGCTATCGGCCATGGTCTCGATCAACGCGAAGTCCAGCGTTGAGATAATCTGTTTATTCTGCAGGCCAAACCATTCTTTGTAAGCCTTGGTTTCTTTGCCGTACGGATTGCCGGTCTTTTCGTTGATCGGGCCGTCAGCAACGACATATTCTTTGTCAAATGCTTGTTCGCCTTCGAGAATAAATGTATGCGTGGCGCGTCCTACCAGATAGGCCGCGCTGTCTTTGTCCGGGATTTCCCCGGTGATCTTCTTGTGATAATACAGCGGTCCTTTCGTGCGGAAATCCGCAAGAAGATGACTGCTGACAAATTCGCCGCTCTTGCTCCTGGCGTGATAATCGTCTGCCGGCTCAAACTCGACAAACGGAAACATCGGCCGATCTGTTGTTTGTTCTGTTGTGTTGAATTCTACTTCCATAATGAGATCCTTTCTGTTAATATTTTTGAATAACTACGATAACGGTTTTGATATTGGTTCCACTGGACTTAAATGCCTTATCCGGACATGCTCTTTCCTTGAAAAAAAGATCCTCTTGATCTTCCAATACTTCCAATTCTTTTGTATATCTTTCCCGCCAGCCTTCAGGCATTACACAAATGATTTCTCCATTTTCCTTGAGGTGTTTTGTCATTTTTGCCAGATGCTTTTGCGCGGTACCGCGAGTAAACGGAGGATTGGCCACAATCAAATCAAACTTCTCTTTTTCATCCAACTGCATGAAATCATCACATAGAAATTCAGTGTTCCAGATTTCCTGTAATACGGATTGATTATATGAATCCAATTCGCAATAATGGATAGTCGCATTGATTTGATAATTGTGGATTGTATTTATCAAAGCTCCACGGCCGGCAGACGGTTCCAGGATCCGGATATCATCAAAACTATCATAATCATCATAAAGAAGTGCTATCATACACCTGATCTGATCGCATACCGCTGGCGGCGTCTCGAAAAACTGGGTTGACTGCTGATAATTGTAATCCGGATTGTCCTGGAGCCTGGCAAACAATTCCGCTTTATCTTCTCCGAGAACGAAGCCCTGGGTTTTGCCGCCTTTCCATTTCGCGCCGATGCCTTCAAGCGTCTTTTTCACCGCCATGTAAACTTTCCGGTCCAACTGCACGTCAGGAAGTTTTATCACACCATCCTGATAAGTGCATTGTGATAAGCATTCAGTTTTTTCCATTGTTCTTTGTTGAATCCGCGCCCGGGTCTTTTACCCAAAACCTAAACCAATAATTTTACTGAAATACCGCTTCCGAATGAAACAGTATATCGCTGTCGGTCGTACCTGATTTTCTGCTTCCGTAGCACATAGTGCGAAGTATGAAGCAGTTCATCGCTGTCGGTCGTACCGACCCGGGCGTTTCATCACCTTTCGTTGTTGTTATTTGTCTTTATCGATAAGAACCGGAATATGTTTTCCAGTCTTCTGATTGATGAAATAGCCGCGGTGATCCAGTCCACCGTAACGGAATAAGGACCAGAGCAGCTTTAACGCGCAAAGTGCGATTTCCTGATTAATGAAAAGATCCTGCGACTCGAGCGCTTCAGCCAGAGAACAGCTGGGGCCGTCATCGTCCGGCGCGTCTGATACCAGATCCGGCAGCACTTCCCAGGGCCAGGGCAGTTCTTTTGATCCGTTCCCAATTAATACCTGCCCGTATCGGTCCCCGTTGCCGCAGTCGATGTAATAAGGATGGTTATGCTTATGATCCAAAACCTCTCTGATCTTCTTTCTTGACTTTCGTGTATCAACACAACCGATAACTATGTTGCCGGTCTCATAAAGAACGGGATCATATTTTTCTGGAATGGCCCTAAAATCCAAACCAAACGCTATGTTGATCCGGTTGATTGAAACAGCGGCTTTATTTTGGTCAATATCTCCGGGATAATAAAGTTGACGGCCTACGTTGGCTTGAGATACTCTGTCAGGATCGTAAACAACAACATCGAGTTTGGGCCCGTCAATACTCCGGAGGGCCAATACCAGCCTAACCAAACCACCGAGAACCATGCTGCCGGTCCCGCCGCAACCTACCAGATCTATTGTGCAGTTTGTTGTGATATTATTACTTCTAATGTGTTTCATAATCTTATTTTATCCTTTTGCGGAATTAATATTTCATTGGGGAAACGTGCCGGGATTTGCTTTTTGCATTCGGCACAATATTTTCTCCAGAACGCATTATGCCCGCCTTTGAATTTGACCCTTTCCCCTGAGTTGCTTAACCCGTGAGAAAAGGCCGATTTAAAGAAACTTTTTTCAATCTTTTCTATATTTGCCGGGTTGGGCTCAAACTTCGGAGCATCCCCGGTGCAGATGCCGCCATCACTGTAAATGTTGAAAAACGGCGCTTTATAGAATACCGTATTGTAGGTTGGGCGTCTGGTGGTTTTTACTGCCCATACGCTCATCCTGGTTCCATTCACGTTAAAAATCAGATTTGGCCAACGGATTTTTACCGCATTGAATTTATTAAGTCTCTTGTCTTTTGTTGCCCAAAAGATGGGGTCAATCCGGGATTTACATAGCCAGGTCATTGTTCCCGGGCCAAATTCAAGAAGCCCTTCCGGTATTTGCCAGGCTTGTCCCTGCCGGCGTGATGTTCCGTTTTTGAAAAGAAATTCCAATTCTGCCAACTCAAGCGCTTTGCCTGGTTGGATTTCGTTATCTTCAATTTCGTGAATTGTGCAGAATGACTGACTTCCGGAATAAAACAAAATAGCCTGTGTCAACCTTACGGTTGTTATTGATTCACTTTCCAGATTAACTTTCATTTTTACTCCTTATGTTTGCTTGTTTTTCAAGATCAACCAGTAATTCAGCCGCAGCCGCGGCATATCTGAATACCGCGTCAAGTTCTTCAAACAACGATGTTACACATTTTTCCGGCTTTGATACATTCAGCAGTAGGCAGTGAGACGAAACATTGGGCCCGTAAGAAGTGCTCATTGCCCAATCATTTATTTCATTTTGTACCCGGTCGATTATGTCCAGAGAATCGGACCCTTCTTTATAGGATAATGCGACTCCGCTTAATTCATATCGCATCGGGACTATTTCAATGTGTTTACGATTATCACGTACCTGTCGATAGTTGAGTTGACATTCCTGAAGTTTTTTTACATTCTCCGGAATCCAGCCCTTATATTCATTCTCCCCATTGAAAGTAAACATCCATGCAGGAAAAGCTGAGGTTAATTGAGTACTGGTAACAATTTGAGATTCAATTTGTTCATCATCATATTCCATCTCATGAAATTCGCTAATGACATCAAGATCATCATCAAATCCCTGCCAATACAAATCAGAGACAGAGACGCGTAAATTAAACGGAGTAAGAATGTAGAACGGGCATCCTGTTAACAGTTCTAAAATTAATTTGCCGAGCCCCGGATTTTCTTTTTCCCATGAATCAAGTAAATCAAGAATTTCATATCGTTCCGGACCGTTAATACAGGATTCAATATGAATTCCATACGGATCATGTGTCTCATACCAACAGTCATCGCTTAATCCAAGGTTGTCATCCATTTCTTCCAGATTCATAAATGTGATGACGCATTTACGAAAAACCTTTTCAAATGCCTCACTGTCATATTGATTGAAAAATTCCTCCCATATTTTCTTAAAAATCAGAAAATCAAATTTTTTAATATGCGACAGATCTTTGTGATAGCTCAGTATTTCCGCAAAACTTGCCGCAACGTCATAATTTGTTTTCAGCTTGTAATGGTCCGGAATATCCGGTGAAATTGTCGGCAGTATCAGAGCAGTGGAGGCAATATCTGAGAGGGGAGTTGCACATTGTTTTTTGCTGCTTGACATGCGTTTGATAGCTTGTGATTGCATTGGTGTTCCCGTTCCTTTTCGATTGCGTTTTCAGAAAAGTCCTGACCAGGATATTTCCCGGTCAGTTCTTTGAATCTTTCCCGTGAGACTGGTTTGATCTTTCCCATATTCACGGCCTTTTTTAACCTTTGGTTCCGGTCTTGACTTCAAATGTCCAGACTGTCGCGGTTTTCAGGTCTTTCGGACCTTTGACGCCGGCGCTGGCAAGTTCCGGGTAATGGGTTGTGTAGAAGTCGCGTACTTCTTCCGGTTTCATGTTCGGGTCCGGATCGTCAAGTTTGACGCCGTTGAATTCAAATTGCCGCGGCTTGGTCGAATCGGTTTTTGTTTCAGTTTTTTTAGCCATGATGATTTTCCTTTTTTTCGCTGTCTTACCAGGTGAATGTTTGTTGTTCAATTTTTTCTTCTGACTTCGGCTCTGATTTTGCTTCCGGCTTCGAGTCCTCTTTCGGCTTTTCCTCTGTCTTTGACTGAGCCGGTTTCTTTTCTTCTTGCTTTCCGGCGTCAGCCGGTCCATCGCCGTCAGTCGTACTGACCGGTTCCGGGACTTTTTCCAGTTGCTCCAGAAGTTTAGTAATTCCAGCGCTGAGTTGATCCGGCTTCCCGGTCATGGTCAACGGCGGTACAATCTTCTTTTTGTCGGTGTCGGCATATTGCCGCGCGGAAACCGTCAGCATGTAATTGTCTCCGGAACGCCGGATACTGATTGTTACAGACGGGTTCTTGTCGCAGAGTGCAGCCAGGTGATCAACGATTGCCCGGTGATGGTCTGCGGTCATCTGGTTCTTGAGTTCTTGTGGTACTTTGTCCATGATTTTCCCTTTCGGTTGGTTTATATAATTTCCCAGTCTTGCGACTGTGTTTGATCAAATAAGTCGGGGGCTTCCTCCGGCGCCGGCACGATTTCCGGCAGCGGGTAATTTTCCGGCAACTGCTTGGTCTGAAAAACATTTCGGCAGTGAAGAAAAGCGTTGCGGATCCCCCCGTTTTTTTTTCGCGCGACTTGCAACGGCACCCAGGTCTTTTCAAAAAAACTGTTGACTAAAATCTTGTTGATGTAAATTCCGTGTTTAGCCAACATCCATTTGCGGATCACGCTAAACTTTGCTTCGTCATTGTAAACCGAGTATTCCGGCTTGATGTCAATCCAGACGGTGGACTGGTCAAATGTAAACAGCCGGTGATCAAACTTGCACATCTTTGGCGTGATGTTGATTAGGAAATCCGTGGTATAAGTCACTTCCTGTAGCAGTGATTTTTCTTCGATCTTCGCTTTTGTTTTCAGTTGCTTCCGGACATATACTTTTGCCGCTTCGGCCAGAATAAAAGTTTCCGGGTGAAACGTCACTCCGCTGATGAACCCATGATTGTAGGCTTCTTTACACCAGATCCAGAAAAATTTTTCTTCTTCCGAATCAAAGATTTTTCCATCGTAAGGGTGTTTGTAATTGTTTCCCGATCTTGCCATATTACCAGCTCCAGCCTGATTCCTGATTTTTTCCATCGCCGTCCGTTGTACGGACCCGGGTGTCTAACCGCGGCGGGTTTTCAACCGGTTTCAGGTTGACAGGACAAAACCGCCCTAAAACTACCCAGCAGTGAGGACACCCGCCTTTGCAGACTGCATTTGATCTGGTTTCCCGCAACGGACCGCTCCACCCGCAGCCAGGACAATGATATATTACTTCTCCCATTATGCCGCTTCCTTTTTCAAAATTTCATACAGGACGTTGACGGCTTGGTCGTACAAGAATTTATTTCCCTGGGAAATGTGTTTTATCAGCTTTCTGAATCTGCCGTAGATCAGCACATTATTGCATCCCTGGTAATCGCGTAAGGCTTGATACAATACGTCTGAGATTGCCCGGTTCTGGACATTGCAGATTGCGACTTGAATTTCCTTTGTTTCCATGATCTTTCCCTTTCGTTCTGGTTATTCGTAAAGTGATGACTGGCTGCTATTGAATCCGTTAAAATTTCCGGTCGGCTCAATATCTTCGTGATGCACTTCATAGCGTCCGGTGTTACGGTCCCAAATAAATTTTTGTTCTCCTTTTCTCCCTATCCATTTTGACTTTGCTTTCTGAACATGAACTTCCACGGTTGTATCGTCTTTTGCCTCGAGTGATCGCCAAATACTCAAGCCGTAATCCGGTTTGTTGAACCAGTTGGCGGAGCCTGAAATGTTGTACAGCGTCGGTACCGGATAATCTTTGGTCCGATCATCTTTCTGCAGCTTGGTCGGATGTGCGACAATCCCAACCCAGACTTTATGCAGCCTGGCGAATGTTCTTAGCCGGCCGAGAAAAAAACTGGTATACTCGGTTTCAGTCATAAAGGCTGGCCGGGTGTGTTCGATTTCGTTGTAAGGATCCAGAAGAATTCCGTTGATGTTATAACGCTGAATCCAGACTCTGGCAACTTCGAGAATCCGGTCAAGGTTGACGCTTTCATCTTCATCCGGAATCAGCAGCTTGATATTCTCGTTGCAGAAGTTTTTAGCGCGTTGAAATTCATCGAAAGTTATACGATCGTCCGGCTTGCCGAAAAACTTTTTCCCAACTATTTTTTCAGAAAAATTCTGAATCAGATTTTCCACCGGCAACATTTCCGGGCTGAACAATCCCCAGCGCCAGCCGTGCAAGCGGATCATGTTGATGATCAATGCGTGGCACCACTCAGATTTTCCACTGGTCGGAATGCCGGTAATGACGTTTAACGTTCCCGGCGCCATGGTAAAAATCCGGTCAAATTCATCCCAGCCGGTTGTTAATCCCCGCGGAGCCCCGTGATTGTAATACCGGTCAAGGTCCTGGCTGTAGTCGTTGAATTCGTGTAATCCCGGCACCGGTACCGGAAACGCGCCGTCAATCACTTTTGCGACTGCCTCTTTGCCATGTTTCATCAGAACATCGTTGATATCTTTGCAATCGGCCGGATAGCGGACCTGTAAACATTTTTCCGGGCCAAGCAGCTTAATCAATTCTTTTTCCAGTCTCAGCCCGGGCGCGTCTTTGTCGGTGATCAGAATAATCTTATCGGCTGAATCAAGTACCTCTTTGCAATTTTTTACGCAAGCAAGTTTGCCGTCAACTTTTTCATCGTCAGGGTTTGGCGCTCCGTTGTCAACCGAACATGTCGGCAAAATTCCGCATTCAACCAGCGTTGCCGCGTCAATTTCACCTTCGCAAATTGCGATTGTTTCTACGTCCCGGCAGGCGTCGATATTGAACATGCACGGTTCTGAGCCTTTTTCCTGGGCCATATTTTTCCGGGCGTCGCGATATTTAATATTTACCAATTCCCCGTTTTTGAAAAACGGGAACGCCATGCAAAGTGTTGGCTTTCCAACTGCCGGCATCCAATGGCTGGTTGAAAAGATTTTCAGGGCATGCAGCGCGTCGACTCCGATACCGCGGCCCGCAAACCATTTTGCCACGTCCGGCGCCATTGATTCTGATTCCGGAACTTTTATCTGCGGCCGGCGATAAGTTTTTGTCTCGCTGCTTTGCTCCAGACAACCGGACCAGCCGCAGTGATGGCAGTTCCACGTGCCTTTATCACCGTTGACGCTTAAACATGGCTCATTCGGGTTCTTTTGCCGCTTATGGCTGCACTTGGGACACTTTACCTTGCGATCGCCGCTGAATGTTGTCGGAACTCCGCTTATGCCAAAATCTGACCAGGTCTTCTGCATCAGCTAACCGCCTTTGCATGACCGGTGAATTTTCCGTTTTTGAATGATAAGCCGTCATAAGCGCCGGTAAAATCCTTTGCTATCTGATTTCCGCGCCAGATCCAGCCGTCACGAACTTCAAACTTGTCGTCACAATTTTCTTTGATCCAGGTTTTCGGATCTTCCAGATAGCCGCCTTTGGAAAACCAATTCACGCTTCTGGTGATATAATCGCGATCCTTGCCGGACCAGTTATCTGTTGCTTGTTTATATTTTTCGGTCTGGGTTTCAACGAACTGGATAGCCGACTCTAAAGAGCGGCCCTTGTCAACTTCTCCATGAATCGCCGCGATAATCAGGCACATCGTTTTTGGCGGTTCTTTAAGCCAGGGATGTTTCTTGGAAATCCGTTCCGCCGCTTCCGTCAAAAGTTTTTGATCAGCGGGAGAATAATTTTCTTTAATCGCCGACTCAAATTTTTCTTTTATTAAATTTTCTTTTTTATTATTTTTATTGTTATTGTTATTATAAGGGGTGCTAGCTCTGCTAGCTTTTGCTTGACCGCCCTTTCTTCCGGCCACTCTTTTTTGCTCTTTAATCCGGTTAATCCTATCAAACTTTTCAGATATGAATTTTATACTTAAATAGCCGTCTTTTTCTTCTAAAATTTCTAGCTCTTTCAAGCACTCTAAACATTTGCTAAGATTTGCTTGCGTTTGCTTGAGCTTGCTAGAAAGTAGCTTGTTATTTTCGATATAGCCGTTAGCAATCAAACACATTGCTACAAGGTCTATAAAAATGCCTTTTTGCTCATGTGAAAGCAGCTGTACTTTTGATGATATCGACAGCCATTTATTCGCGTCAAAATCAAAGTAGTAAAGATTTTTTTTATCAGTCATTTCTATTACTCGCTTTGGGATTCAACAAAACCGGGAAGGATATATTTATTCGCTTCCAAATGATGAATTTGACTAAAAGAAAAGTGAAGCAGAATATTGTGATCAATATCTAAATTCATATCAGAACTTATTTTATCATAGTCAAGAGTGATAACTCCATTATCATCACATTTGTCATTTACATATATCCAAAAAAGTTTAGCTTTTATCGGTAGCTTGATGTGCCACTCTTGAGTCCATTTTTTAGTGTCGGTGTATCTTTTTGTCATAATTTTATCCTAATTTCTTATTCCTGATTTCCAGAGAAGGGGCAGTTTTTAGACATGCCCGGGTCCGGAAATAAGGAGGGAAGGGATTACATAGTCAGATCACGGTATTTATGTTGACCGTCGTGGTTTTTAGGCTTAATGCAGACCCGGACGCCGTCACCGTGTTTTTCTCCGCAAATATCCAGCTTATGGCCTTCTTCATGACCTTTACGGAGAATACAGCGGAGTTCTTTGCATTTCGGATGGGTTACTTCGCAGCGTTCCGAATCTTCCGGCAGGGGGTTTTCGTTGACAACTTCTTGGACAACTTCTTCGCCTTCAATTGTGCTTTCTTCTTTTCCGGTGTCAGTTGATCCATCGCCGTCCATCGTATGGACCTCTTCCGGGGCCGGAGCCGTGTCAACCGGCTGTTCGATCGGTTCGGTATCTTCTTCCTGGGAAATTTCTTCTTCCTGCTGACTTTCTTCAAGATCCTTGTCATTCGGTCCGATTTCCATTTTATCAATTGGATCCACCGCTTCCGGCAGTTGCTTGCAGCCAGCTTCCGGCAGTTGCTTGCAGCCAGCTTCCGGCAGTACCGGGTCGGATCCGTTGAAAAGATCCGGCTGGTTAGGATTGAAGTTGACAGGATCCACAGAATAAGTTTCCTTGATTCGCTTTACCAGATCCAGCGAACTTTCAATCTGGTATTCATCACCTTCCCGGACAATCAAAACCTTGATAGGAACGGTTAACTGAGTGCGCCCGCCTTCGTTTTCCTCGAATTCTTCATCGAGACGTTTCATGATCGCGTCTGTATGTTCTTTCAAAAGAATTCCGACCCGGTTTCCCATAATCTGGCCTAATGTTACTACGACTTCTTGTTTCATGGTTTTCACTTTCTTTTAATTTTTACTTGGTTATTTACATCGCCGTCCGTCGTACGGACTTAAAACGGTATATCATCTTCCTGACCATCATAGCCGCCGCCAAACCCGCCGTTATCCGGCTGCCAGTTTCCCTGTTGCCGCCAGTCACCTTGCTGTTGCTGTTGGGGCTGTTGTTGCTGGTTCTGAAAACCGCCCTGCTGAAATTGCTGTTGTTGCGGCTGCTGGTTGACAGGCGGAAATCCCTGTTGCTGATTCTGCGGATACTGCTGACCAGGTGGTAAGTTTGGATTGTTCCACTGACCTTGCTGTTGCTGATAGCCGCCCTGCTGTTGATTTTGGTTAGGCTGCCAGGTATCGATCTTCATGTAATGAGTGGCGCCGTTTGCACTGGCTTGCTGACGGTGATTGAGATTAACGGTCACCCAACCATTGGCGTTTAGGTGCTGCATCATCTTTTCCAGATCTTCACGCCGGAAGCTGATTTTTATGAACCGGCCGCTCTGCAATTCTACCAGTTTCCCGGTTCCGACA
Source organism: Victivallales bacterium (assembly GCA_963678305.2). Classification (GTDB taxonomy): domain Bacteria; phylum Verrucomicrobiota; class Lentisphaeria; order Victivallales; family Victivallaceae. The sequence goes on along the minus strand of CAXXVV010000004.1, from coordinate 256,164 downwards.
TAGAGATTTTCTTCAGCCTGTGGTTGTTGCTGGTTCTGAAAACCGCCCTGCGGTTGTTGCTGAAAGCCGCCCTGAGGCTGTCTCCAGTTTCCATTTTGCTGAAAGCCGCCTTGATTTTGATTGTTCCATTGATTTGACATCAATTTTTCCTTTCGTTATTTTTTGGGGTTAAAAAGGTTTATCTTTTATCTTCTGGAAATTCTAAAATGATTCCGAAATCAGCCATCCCCGCGCAAATCTTTGAGATATATTCATTAAACTCGATTACATTAAGTTCAGAGGTGCTTTTGATCCGGGGCAGTTTTGCGCTGCGATCTACCAGATACTCTGATTTGAATGTCTCGTGCAGTTCTTCTGATAGCTGCCCGGTCTGTTCTTCAATCTGTTTCAGGATGGCCCAGTAAAATTTATTTTGTTCTCCGGTCCGTTCCCGCTGCTGTTTCTCGATCGTGATGACATATCTGCCGCCCCTGACCTTATCGAGAAATTCAGTAAACCTCTGGATTAACTGATCCTTGCTTTCTTCCTGTAAATTGAATCTGAAAGTTTTTCTGGCCATTATTTAATTCTCTTTAAAGGGTTAAAGGGGAAATTTCCCTTTTCCAACATTTCTAATTTCTAATTCGTAATTTCTAATTAAAAGCGTACGGATTAAAACCCGTCGCTCCAGTTCTGACCCTGTTGATTACCCTGCTGCTGACCATTCCAGCCGGCCTGCGGAATACCACCTTCAACAGTTTTGGAATCCGGGTCTACATCACCTTTGCTGGATACATGGAAAAGTTTAAGAAGAAAACGCTTGGTGCATTCGGTAACGGCCTGACCGCCTGATTTGCCGCCAACGTCCTGATCAGCGCCGACAAACCGCCGTTCAATCGCGAATCCGGTTTCACAGTCAATAAGTAAAAATGATCCTTTAACTACCGAGCGAACCCCGGGAGTGCCGGTCTTTGTGACGTATGGAACTTCACGGATATCATCAATTGACGGCAGAATACTCAGGCCATGTTTCGGCAACAGCTGACGCATTAAAACATTCATTTGTTCGTAGCTGATGTAGTTGTAATGGCTCTGAGTGTTGGTTCCGTCCTGACCGACCGCGCCAAGTTCAGTGGTAATCGCGTTGATCTTTGACGCGAGCCGGGCCATATTTTCATTACTGGTTATAGTTTGTTGATTTTCCATTCTGATTTCTCCTTTGTAAGTTATTGATTTCTAATTAATAATTATTAATTCTTAATTCCGCTTTCAGCGGCTCTGGTTGACACCGGAAGTCTCTTGGTAGATCTTCCCTTTTTTCCGGTACTGGGCGGCAGTAAGCCGCCCTTTTTCTTTTCTTGATCACAACTGATTACCAGAATGACCAATGCCAGCACGAGAAAAGCTATTGCCGCCCATTCGTGCAGCTCCTGGCGGTAATGTCTGGATGATTCTATCCGGACCTTTCTTTCAGTTTCAATTTCTTCCGGCAATAACATTTCAACCCGCCTTGTAGTTCAAGAGATCAAATTTTTCGTTGAGGGAATATTTAGTCTGATCAGTAAGCATATTGATCAGATCTTGAGCCGCTTCCGCGTTCAGACAGTTGACTGTAACCGTTTCATCGATCACCACGTCATAGAACTGTTGTTCATTTTCCTCAGTCTCGACTAACTGAACCCCATTACAATCCAACAAAATCTTACTCATGATTAATTACCTTCCGCAATCCATGCATTCCGCTTTTTCCTACACTCTGCAAGGGATTTACCAACGCAGGAAAACAGTTGTCCATAATAGGACCGGTAATCATATTGAATCCGGGTTACTTGTTTCCGGCCGATTCTTGTCGTAAACTTTTCATACTGTTCCTGACCTGGTGCATTGCAAGTGGTACATCCGTTTCTGTTCATGATTCCTACTCCTTTACTTTCCGTTAATTCCGTGTGGTCAGTGGTTAATTTTTTCTTGCTGCTTCAGCAATTTTTTCCGCCCGTTTCCAGATCATTTCCGCTATGATCGGTTCGCTGTCTGGGGATATTTCCATCTTTGGCGGTAAGCGCAAAGTGTTTTGGTGAATATTGAAAACCGCCACGTCTGACAACGATTTATCGATCGTTATTTCTAAATCGTCAGACGATTTTGTTTCCGTTTTCATAAATTTCCTTTTTAAAACAATGTATCCTGGATACCTTGCTGAATCTTAATTGTTTCCCGTGTGGTTTACGATTTGAGCAGAAGAAATCTCTTTGAATTTTTCCAAGCCCAATATTACAATGCTGTCATGGAATCCTGCAAGTTTTTGATTTGCTTTTTTTGCTACACGCTTCAAGTCGTTGTGGATTTTAGGGTCGAGAGTTGAGTGTTTTCTTTTTTGCATGCCTGCTTTCCTTTCGGTTTAGTTGTTTACTTTATAGGTTTCTTGTTTTCTTTTATTGTAAACTACACAGGATACTTTGTCAACACTGCTTTTGACTTTTTTTTGATTTTTTTTTGTCAAAAAATTGACATATTGAAAACCAGAGTGTAAACTTGTGTTATTAAACCATGCAAAAAGCAATGAGGTTTTATTATGAAGATTATTGATGATAACATTTATGCTGCGCTGCACAAACTTAAACTGGTTTGTGGAGGAACTAATGCTGAATTAGGAAGGAAACTCGGTTTAAGTCGAGCTTATATTGGAAAATTAATTAATGGTAAATCAAATTATTTTGAGGAAAAGACTTGGGAACGAATAGAACCTATATTGCGTCCATACATAAAAGGTAATAAAATTAGATCGGATGCTGAACCGGTTGTAATCAATCCAGAAGGCAAGGTTTTCCCCGTTATCAGCGAAGCGGCGGCGGTGAGTTGCAATACCGCATATATTCCAATTGCTGACTTTGCTATTGAGAATTCGGATGAACTTCGGTATTTTGATTTAGGATTGCCAGGCGATATCGCTATTCGAATAACCGGTGAATCAATGCTGCCGTGGTATCCGCCTGGGACTCTGGTTCTTATTCGGCCAAACGCCAGACCCCAAAACGGTCAGCGGGTTATTGCTATACTTGGTGATGGCGAAGTTGTGTTTAAAATATTCAGCGAAACCAAAGACCATATACATCTTTTGTCAATCAATGATCATGACGGAGAAGATATGCACTTTGCAAAAAATGATTACCAGGCAATCCGCAATCTTTTTGTAGTAATTCAATCTGTCCGTGATGAACTGAGGCTTGATCAGGCTATGGATGAAGCTGGCATCAAACATCGCTGGCAGAATAAAATCAAGGATTATGAATAATTAATTGGGGAGGGAAGGATGACAAAATATTCAAAAAAATGTCCTGTATGTGGAAAAGTCAACGATTTTCAAGCAGTTAAATGTAAGAAATGCGGAAACAAAATATATAATGATAACTGGGCCGTAATTGTTGGTTTTTGTCTCATTGTATTATTTGTTTCTATTTTTATTTATGCATTTTTCTTTCAAAAAAACAGTTCTGGTAATAATTCATCTGAACCGAGAAACTATATGGATAATCAGGGAAACTGGATAGCCGAAAAAGAAGCTTGGGAATTGAAAGCAAAATGTATTACATGTGGGGAAAAAGCCAAAAAGGAATATTCTACAGATGAAGCGTATTTCTGTTCTGAGAAATGTAAGCAGAAATGGAATAGCCGATTAAAATGAAGCATCTTATCAACATCCTACTCTTAGTCATCATTGGCCGGGTCTACTGGATCAAGGACGGCGATTCGTTTATGATGCGATCTGGTGGACTTATCTATGAAATACGTATGTATGGCATCGATGCGCCGGAGAAAAAACAAGAAGGTGGAAAAGATTCAACAAAAGCTCTGATCAAGTTGATTAAGAATAAAAATGTCAAAGTCGAGAAGCAAGGTCAGGATACTTATGGCCGCCTGATAGGCAAGGTTTACAACGGTAAAACCTATGTCAACCTGGAGATGGTAAAACGCGGTCAGGCTCACTGGTTCAAGAAATACGCCCCGAAAGACAAGGATCTGGAAAAAGCCGAAACCGAAGCAAAAAAAGCCAAGCGCGGCCTCTGGTCCAAGCCTGATCCTGTTGATCCGGCAGAATACCGCAAAGGAAAAAAATGAAATACCTGATTTATACCAGGGTAAGCCCCAAAGGTTCCCGGGATTCCGGGGAAACTTCAATTACCATGCAGCTTGAAATGTGCCGGGAATATGTTAAAATGCACAGCGGAACGATCGTCTGTGAACTGGTGGACGAATTTTTGAGCGGTAAAGATAAAAATCGTCCGGGACTTAAAAAAATCCTGACCGAACTTGAAAGCAATACGGCTGAATGGGATGCGGTCGTTGTCTATAAACTTTCACGCCTGACCCGGTCGCTGCGCGATGGAGCGGAACTCTTTGAGCTCTTTTACAAGAATGCAAAAGGCTTTGTCTCGATCACTGAAAATCTGGATTTTTCAACGCCTGCAGGCCGGGCCATGCTTGGGATACTTCATGTCTTTAATCAGTTTGAACGCGAACAGACCGCCGAAAATATCCGCAATAAAATGATCAACATCGCCATGCGCGGCGAATGGCCTACCGGCAACCCGCCATTTGGATATAAACGCGGCGCCAAAGGTGATAACAAACTTTACATAGATCCGCGCCGGTCTGAAATAGTCCGGGATATCTTTGAAATGTATTCTTCTGACAAATATTCAACCCGGGATATCATTAGTAAATATAAAAAAACACTTTCCAGGTCTCAACTGTTTACTATTCTCCGAAATCGGACATATTTAGGACGGATTGTTTACGCTGGTGAAGAATTTGCCGGAAAACATGATTCCATCATTCCAATTGATCTTTTCAATGCCATACAAGCTAAGCTACCGCAGAAAAGGACTCATGCCCGGCCCAAGGCATATAAAGACCATAAATATCTCTTGACGGGCTTGATCCGCTGTCATTGTGGCCGTTTCATGTCACCGGCCAGCGCCAAGTCTGGCCAATATCACTATTATCAATGTTCCGATACCGATAATTGCAAAAAACGGATCAAGGCTGAAAAGATCGAAAAGGCTGTATTGGGAACAATAAAGAATCAGGATTTTTCTTCAGGAACAATAAACCGGACCAGTGCAAAACTTGAGTCATACCGCCAGGAAGCGGCAAAAAAGGCCGTACCGGAATTACAGATAGTGCAATCCGCATTGACTGAAGCCAGGCAGGAAAAAGAAAAAATATTCAAAATAATCATGTCCGGAGATTTCAATGAAGACATAACCAAAATGGCTAATGAAAAAATATCTGGATTAAATCAAGAAATAGAGACATTGAAAGGCCGTGTAAAAATTTTACAAATGCAAGTCGGTTCAGATATTGATACTTATCAAATAGCGGTTGACATGGTTAATCAGATGAAAAAGTTTTCCAACTTTCTGAAATCCGCAAAAGATACAGAAGAACATGCTGATGCGTTGCGACGTATAATTCTTGCAAATATTGAAAAGATAACTTCAGATTCAGATGGAAATTTCTACTTTCATTTAGTTGCCGGGGAAAGTTCGTCTAAATGTAAGGAATGGTGGAGCATATCGGACTTGAACCGATGACCCCCACACTGCCAGTGTAGTGATTTAAGTATAAATATTTGATTTTGTATGCTTATTGTTTGCGTTTAGTGTTTTTGCGCTGTATAGTATATGACAGGACGTGACGATGATTGACGCAAACGAAAGGAATAGGGAAAAATGGCTAGGAGCAAAGGACAAGGTCACATTTTCAGGCGTGGCAAAAAATATTATGTCCAGTATGATGTTAACGGAATAAGACAAACAAAAAGCCTTGATACGACAAAAGAACGAGATGCTCAAAAAAAAGCAAAAGAACTGCTTGAACCTGCGATGCAGGCAAAGACCAAAGAAGAAGTCATCCTGCATGTTGCTAAAGCTAAAAAAATAATTACGGCGTCCAGTATATTGCTGAAAGACGTCTGGAAAGTATACCTCAAAACACCATCTCGTCCGGATTCAAGCAAAGGCACTCTCGGTAATCATGAAAGGCACTGGAAGAATTTTACTGATTGGTTAAAAGGCACACATCCGGAAAAAGAACGTCTCTCTGAGATAGATGATAATATTGCTAAAGAATATTCTAATTATCTGTGGACTCTTAAGGAAAAGAAAATTTCTACTGGAACCTTCAACTATCATATAAAATCTCTGACCCTTATTACCAGAGTTCTTCTCGACAAAGGTGGGCTTGATACTAATCCCTGGAGTGAAATTACCCGTAAGTCAGAAGTAAAACAGAACCGTAAAGAATTTACTCATGAGCAAGTAAATACGATTTTCGAATCCTTTTCAAAGCCTGAATTAAAACTATTGAATAAAGCAGAGATTGAAATATTATTCTATGTAGCTGCATTTACCGGATTAAGACTGATTGATGCTGTCAATCTGAGTTGGCATTCTATAAAACTTGACCGTAATATTATCTCGTTAATTCCTCAAAAGACACGGAAAGTTCAACGTCATGTTAACATTCCGATTCATCCCAGCCTGAAAGAAAAACTTGAAATAGCCCTTGGCTGGAAAGATGATAAATTAAAAGTATTGCCTAAAAGCTCTGCCAGATATAACTCAAATCCCACAGGAGTCAAAAAGGATTGTGTTAAAGTCCTGGAGTTTTGTGGCTTTAAAGAACGTGGTGAGGGCAGGGGGCTTAATCGTCGTCTTTACGGTTTCCATAGCTTCCGGCACTTCTTTGCGTCCACTTGTGCTGATGCAGGCGTTCCTGTCGCAACGCTAGCTGAAATCCTTGGCGATAACATCTCGACCTTGAACAAATACTACATTCATGCTCAAGAAGAGAGCCGCAAGAAAATGATCCAAGCCCTTGATAACGGGCAAAAACAACTCCACAACCAACCGCTATCGCCTGTAGAGAAAAAGCTTGTAAAAATACAGAAGCTTCTTGAAAATGAGAAGACTGATTCCTTGCTAAAACAACAAATCTTAAGAATCATTGGAGAATGATATATACATTCTCTCAACAAAGTATATTTGAAAATTGATACAATGTAAGGCTAAGAACAAACAATGGCAGTGTTGTATCGGTTATATATTTTCAGTTTTCTTTAAGAAATCGACAATAAAATTTCGATCTTTTTCATTTATTGAATCTAAATGATTAATTTTATTATTATTACAAAACTCAAAAATTAGAGATTTATGCTCATCGTTTAGATCAAAAAACCTGTCACACGTTGCATTATCGTCATCAAATGCATTGTCGATAGATTCACATGTCGGGCGAAATAGGACATAGGCATTAGTGACGGGAGATATATTTTTATATTCAGGTTTATTTCCTTGCAATTCTAACAAATCTCTATTAAATGAATTCATTACATGAACAAGCTGAGACCCGCTGGTCGCATTGCAATCAATAATTGCTCCAGAGAAAACTCTGTTTGGGCAAAGTTTTGCTTCATCTATCAGTCTTGAAGCACCTTCAAAGTTAAGAGTAAAATGTAGTTCGGAATCTTCCTTTGGAAAAAGTGCATATGAATGATCTGTTGAATTTTTTGTTAATATGCAACAAAGCCTATTTCTTGCGGCAAGGTGATGTGCAAGGATTGAGTTGCCAGCTTTTGGAGTAATTATAAAATCTGGCATAATATTGCTCTGTTTTTTGTTTATGAGTTCTATCAATAGGTTGGACATAGTAATAAGGTCTTCATCATTATGAGAAGCCCCCATTGTATTAATATAAAAACTACTATGATATCTATGCCCTTGTCCAAAAGTTACAGTGTGTTCTGTTTTCATGAGATATTTTGAGATTAATTCAACTAACTTAATTTCTGGTTTTCCATTTGTAAGAGAGGATGCTTGTTGTTTTTTTACAGCAGATCGAAATTCATGTTGTTTTAGGCCAATTTCACATAGAAAATTGCTGATAAATTCTTTTTCATGCTTTGAGTAAAAAATCCAAGACCATTTTGTATCCATAGGTATCGAGAAAAACTTTGAGATAACGTCTCTGAGCGTCGCAAGAGCCAGGATTACAAAAATTAAATAGCTTATTACATTTACAGCTGAATTATTCATATAAGCTTCCCCCATCCTTTAATGAAACAAATATTTTTTATCAAATCTATGTCAGATTCGAACACAGATAAATTTAATTTTAAAGAATATTTTTTTATAGCATTTTGTTTTTCAGATGAGTCTATGTAACTCCAAACTGGACACTCTGGAAGCCATGTTACATGTCTTTTTGTGGTCTTATACTCCAGGAGATATTTTTTATAAAATGATGATTTTTTTTCAACGTAAAGACCGCCAATCAAAATTCTATCTGTGAACGGTCGTACATCTCTCATAATCTCATAATACTCATCAATATTCACGAATGGTATTATTGGCTTAAAAGCAACAGCCGTTTCAATTCCTGTAGCTCGAATTTTTTCTAGTGTTGTAAGCCTTTCTTTGTAGCTAGAAGCATTTGGTTCAATCAAATTATTATAGGTCTTGCTTGTAATTGTGACTGCAATTTTTACAAAGCCGATATTATCAACCATAAATGATTGGTTTAACTTTGATAGAAATTCAAGTGTTTTATTAGGCAAGGAATTTTTTGTTGAGAAGGCTATAACGATTTTATTCCTATTATGATGAGGATATTTTTTATGAAAGTGCTTTATATAATTATCTATATCTATTTCTCCATCACAATTAGGATAAATTACATAAATCATGTCTTTTTGCATGCAATCATCAAAGACTGGTTTTTCATAATCATGTCTATTGGCAAAACAGTATATGCAATTATTATTACAGTGTTTATCTGAAGATTTAATTAATCTTAAAATAGCCATTAAAGTCAGCCTTGTGTTTATTTTACTAGTAATCTCGATTATATATAAAGTGAAACTAATTTACATCACAAAACATAAAAAATCAATATGGAGGAATACATGTAATTACTACTGATTGCAAGAAATATAAATAAAGCATGCAAAATTTAGGCGAAAATCAATTAATTGCTGTTGTCGATAATATTTTTATTTTACGATTTATATTTCAGAATCAATTCAATATATGGTTAATTAATATATATTCCGTAATCATACACTCAAAAAACAGAGAGAATAAATAAAATAACAACTAAAAAAAAAATTTATTCATTTACATTTGAAAAGCTTCTTCGTTCAATAAACGTATATTCTTTCTTTTTTCTCTTGATCTTCCGAATTTCATACTGAAACTTTATTGGTGAAAACACTTGCTATTTTGCTTACTGGGCGTTATTTTATATTAATCATTTTTTTATGGGAGAATTTTTAACAAAACATGGAGGTGAACTACTAAATAATTTTTCAAAAACGCTGAATGTAGTTCAGCAATACAACTGAAATAATAATCGTAACAACGATTGCTGTGTCGCACCAAAACGCCAAAATTTGAATTCGGATACAAGTAATTGGATGTTGCGCTCGCATTTGCGGGCGTATTCTGTCTGTATGTATCCGAGGGTATTGGCGTACCTGGTGTGAATACAGCTGAGTACGCCCCTTTTTTATTCTAAGGGGAAATGGGAAAAATGAACTACCTTGAGGCAGAGCTTGCGAGGTATCAAGAACGCTTTAGAAAAAGCTTGGCAAAACAAACTTTTTAAGCGGAACGCTCCAGAGGGTAGGGGAATTAACCCCACTCTTGATTAAAAAGGAAATAAGGATGAGAAAATACATAACTATAGTCGCCTGTATGCTATTGCTAGCCCTGATAAGTGGCTGTGCTTCGTATGAGGCGTATCGGGCTGGAATGAAAAATTTTGACGAAGGTAATTTCGACCAATCTGTTCAAAATTTTCAAAAGTCGGTGGAGCTTTCTCCAGAGGATGAGGACTATCAAGCGGCATTTAAAAAAGCCAAACTCAGGGCCTCAGAATATCATTACTGTTATGGTCAAGAACTATTTCGGGAAACTTGCCTGACAAAATCAAAAGATAGGATAGAAAAGGCTCTGTCGTACACTCCGGATAATAAGAAAATAGCTGACTTGCTAAAGACGATTAATGAGAATATAAGATTTGCTAAAAGTTGTTTTGTTCAAGCACAGAAAGAGGCAAAGAATAATTCATGGGACAATGCGGTGGCTTCGATGCGTATTGTTCTGGGAACATTTAAAACTTATCCAGATGGGAATAAGGCATTGGAAAAAATATTGCAGGATGCAAGTATTTTTTATATTGATAAAGCTCAGACCGCGCTATCTCAGGATAAATGGGACATCGCTGAATCAATGGCGAAAAAGGAGTTTGATTTCGGAAAGAAAGACCAAACTGCAAAAGAAATCTTGAAAGAGGTGTCAAATCGCCGGAAAGCAAAAAAATTGGCGGAGCAAGGAGATTTGCTTTTTACAAAAAAAGATTACAAAAAAGCCTTTGCTTTTTTCATGGAAGCAAAAGGCCTATATAACACACAACCTGGCCTTGATCAGAAAATCCAAGCAACAAAAGTAAATATTTGTATAATAGAAATAGCCAAAGGGGGTAAGTTATTTTCACAGGAAAAATTTGTGGATGCTCTGGAGTGCTATTGTACAAGCAAAGAGTATTTGCCCTCATACGGCAATATTGACAACCATATCAAGAAAACAAGACAAAAACTCGCTGATGTGAATTTGGCGAAGGGAAAAGATTTCCTGAATAAAAGTTGTTATGCCAATGCCTTTTTCCATTTTGCCTGTGCTTATGAACATGAACCGGATAATGAGAATATTAAACGACTTCTGATTCAGGCAAAAGAGAAGATCAACGATAAAATCAGGTACCGGCTTGCGCTTGTGAATGTTACAGAACGCAATGACCTACAGGTCTTGAACAGTAAACTTGCGAGATTAATGTTAAAAGCCGCAAAAAAATCATGTGCTGAGAATGTAGTGGTGATTACATCACCAAGCATTGAAAGGTTGATTCCACGCAAAACATTCGATCTGAAAAAATGGTGCGACTCAAACACCGGGACCGTGGCTTTGAATGGTGTTGACGGAATAATTTTATATTCTATCGATAATTATTCCTTGACTGCAAATAGGACTAAAACCAAGGGAACTTCTCACTATGTTGATGGGACAAGATGGGTAAGGAATCCGGAATATGACCGGGCAAAGCAAAGAGTAATGGCCGCATTAGGTAGATTGAGAAATGCAAGAAGTGATTTGAGTGTTTCTGAAGGATTTGAGACCGCGAGTGCTTTTACGCCTGTTGGCGGTGGGATTGCCGGCGCGATCACCCTGCTTGGGCAAATTGGTAGTGCGGCTGATGCCGGCTCTAAACGTAATGACGTTGCCCAGGCTGAAGCGGAATTGGCAAATGCTCAGGTGATATTGTCAAATACTCCGAATCAAATAGAAGTTCCAAGGCGATTTATCGCGACTTATCCAATTTACATGGTACATGCACATAGTAAACTGCAATGTTCTTTCAAAGCATTCGACATTTTAAGTAGAAGGCTGCTTGATTCCCGGAAAATTGCAGGTGAATATAAAGCAAGTGACCGGCATATTGTCGGGAATGACCGCATGAATATTCCAGATGACCCGCTCGAACTCCCTAGCCGGAGCGAGTTCGAGGATGCTTCATTGACAGATGCATCAAGTGATATAAGGGAATTTCTTATTTCCGCCATGAGAAAACATGGCGAACGTTTCATTTATGAAATTGGAAATGCGAAGGATAACGGAAATCAGGATAAGCTAATAGAGAACTGCATATATTATATCTTGTCGTATCCCGAAAAATCATTTTTCAGTTCCAATGCAATTAACCATTTAAATTATATTTTGGGAAAGGAGAGTAAATTCATCAGCCTTGACAAAAGGCTTCATAATTTTAAAACAGACCAATAACCAGAGAAACCCGTGATTTTCGTAAAACAGAATTGGAGATAAAAATGAAATATTTGTTATGTATTGTAATTTTGCTGTGTGGTCTTGATAGTTCTTTTGCTGGAGCTAAAAAGAAAGGTTTCATTAAATCGTATTTTTCCCGGTTATTATCAAGGAAAACACAAAACACATCTCAAAATCAAGTTAACAAAACGAAAGAAAGAACTGCTTCTGATTCGAAAAATATGACTCACAAGTCGATTGTGGCATTTTCTTGTACAAAGACAACGCAAGTTTCAGTTGGTCCTGTTTCTGCGTCAAAATCAAAAGACGGGAACACTTGCGGCACAATTAGCGGTGTGACAATTTGTTCAAATAGCAAAACTGGAGAAAAATCCTTTGGAGTTTCTGGAGGAGGACTTTCTTTCACACAAGGCGGAAAGGGAGAATCAGGAAAAAATAATTTTGTGAAGGTTTCGGCCTCGGCTGTTTCAAGATCATGTTCCATGAAAATACTAACGCCAAGTTTCACTAGAGCAGGAATGACTACAGGAAGCATCAAGCAAGTTAGAGAATAACGCAAAAAAGAGTCTGCGTTTTCTGCATTATTCGATCTACTATTTATTACCGCAGGAGACGCAGATTTTTTTGTACTGGTATGAGTTGATCTGTTTTTCCCGGTCTTAGATGAAGGCGCATAGGGACAAGTCGCAAAAACATCTCTGACAAGAATGCTCACATGGATGCATTCAGACTCAAACAATATTTGCTCAAATTATCCTGAAAAAAACTATTGAGACAACGATCAATCCCAGTATTGAACTGTTAAGAATATACTTTCCAGCCCTCTTTTATCTCCGTATATCGTTTCAGCATAAAATGTCTCTGGTTAATAAAAGTTTATATCATAGATAATCTTATAGTTGTTTTTTATGTATTTTGACATATATTTAACATGCTCAAAGTTAAAAGGTTTTTAATTCTAAACTATATTTCGACTATTAGTGGAGGAGATTGAGATTGCTTATTGCATAATGGAAATTATTTGATGAATAGAAGAATGACAAAATCAATTAGACATTTCATCTATCGCCTGATAGAGATGTTTTTAATGTACATAATCCCGGCCTTTTTGTTTTATGTTTTACTCCGTACCCCATTTATGGCAGCGAGTAATTTTATCAGCGATATTTTTTTTCAAGAAGAACCTATTGGAGTGAATTTAACTATTTTGTTTTTACTTTGCTTACTAATGATTTTCATAATGGCACATGCAGGCATTATCTCTTTTCATAAACGTAGAGAACGCGTAAACCTGATTAAATATTGGTTGTTGCATCCTCCTGCTTGGCTTTATGCATGGATATTTGTAATTCTAATTCAGTTATCTCCGGTTCAAATCTTTCTGGTCAAGTATAAGATTATTGCGTTTACTAATATCCCTAATTATCAACAATCACTTATCAATATCCTTATTCTCGTCTCCCCTATAATTGCTTTTATCCTATGGAGCCAAATTGTCCGAAATGTTGGACGTAATAAAAAGTTATCAAACGCTTATAGGCCCATCGGAAATATATTTGATGATACCGCCTCTCTAGAAAAATGGTTGCGATATGAAGAGCCTATAACTAACCCGGAACAGGATGTATGCAATCATAAAATTATCAGTGGTCGAATTGCTAGAATCATTTTAGAAGCGGGTGATGAAAGATTGCCAAAAATTGGCCTGGTTGGACCTTATGGTTCAGGTAAAAGCTCAATATTAAATCTTGTAAGTCACTATCTATATAATCCAGAAGAAGTGAATGCACGTTTTAATGGGCGTGCAAAAGAATTTATTATTTGTTCAGTTAGCACCTGGGGACAACATGATAATTGCAATGCTTCAGAGTTTATATTGAAACAAGTGATTAAAACAGTTGAACGTGAATTTAATTGTTTGGAAATAAGAGGCCTACCAAAGGATTACCAATTAGCAATTAGTGCAAACTGGTTTGAGTATGGCAAATTCATATCAACGTTATTTAGCCTACAACCAAGTCCAGAAGATACTTTAAAAAAGCTTGATTATCTCTTGTATCAGATTGGTCGAAAAATTGTTATTTATCTAGAAGACTGCGATCGAAATTACAATCAGTCTCAGTTTTTTCTGGAAATGTCTACTTTGCTTGATCGAATTGGGAATCTTGACAATGTTACTTTCGCATTTGCTGTTGGAGAAATGAAGGATGTAAATGAAATATTGACTAAAATTGCAGACCATGAAGAAATAATTCCTAAAATGTCACAAGAAAATTCTAAGCGCATTTTCAGTAATTTTTTCTCACTCTGTAGAGTAGATTTTCCTGACAATTCATTGTTTTCTCCTAATAGGTATGATGCTGATGAAAGAACATTATCATTTTCAATTATCGTAAAAAAATTAATACCATATCCCAGGCACTTAAAGAAGGTGCTTTGGGATACATTTTATTCATGGAATATGTTAAGAAATGAAATTGACTTTGAAGATTTGTTTTTGGTTAATCTTCTAAAAGCGACTGAGCCTAAAGCTTATGCTTTTATTGGAGATTATATAGGGCAGCTCAGAAATGGATTTAGCAGTCTTTATCACTCTGTATATAAAATTGAGGATAAGCGTTTTGAGAATATAATACGCGCATGGAAAGATAGCACAGGAGAAGAACTTGAAATAAATAATCAACCGCCAGATAGAAAGTATTTCATTCATACTTCACCAATATGGAAAATAATTGAATACCTATTCCCTGAACTCCGAACATCATCATTGTGTTCAAGGCAAGGACTGCTCAATGGTATTTCCTGTGGATATCCAACTGATTATTGGACACGTCTCCACGCGAGAGAGCTTGCGCCCGAAGAAATAACAGATTGTGAAACAAAAAAAATAGTTTATGAAATAATGCAGCGCAAATATGATAATATTATTGTAAAATTAACTGAAAATAGAAATTGGGCTGATAAAATTTTTCAATTCAGAGGTGATTTGTTTAAAGATCAGATTGAGATACAAGAAATTGTTGGTAAAATAATAGAACAAACGATCCATGAAGGTAAGATATGCTTAGATAAAGGTAGTAGCTCATTTATTGAAAACTGTTATGGAGTAATGAAGAAAATTGAATCATTGGACTATGATGAATATAAAAACTGGATGCTTGCTATTATCCAAGAAACAATGAAGTATAATATGTCATGGTCAAATGAATTCTATTTTCATTGGATCAATATTTATCCTCCTGGAGCCAATTTGATAGACGTTGCTAATAAAAGACTTTCAATCATTGAAAACATATTCTTAAATAACCCATACACCCTGATAAATTCGCTAAAAAATGCGGGAAGTAATATGTTTCCATGTTCAAACTTAATGCGTCTTGTATTATTTCCTATGGGAGTTATTGAATGGACAGACTTTAATTATTCAGAATGGAGTTTTTTAATCCCTCCAATTATGCAGGCGGCAGAGATTGAGAAAGAAGTATTCATTCCACAAATTGCAGAACTTATTTTCAAGATTGGCATTATTCGTGAGCCTGATATTGTTATTACAGTTAATTTGCGCAAAGAGGCAGAGGAAATATTTGGCGACATGTTTATTGATGCATTAAAGTTAGTTGCTGAATATGTTTTTGTGAATGAAGATGATGTTTTGTGTAATGCATATGCGAAATGTCAAGAGGAGGCTCAAATACATTTGGAACGCATATAAAAGTTATTGAGTTTGCTTGTAGTTAGGATTGACTCTCATTTTCTTTATCTCCATAAAGCGAAAGCAAAATATCCATCCAATTCTCTTCGTTATATTCATTATCTTCCATTATTTTGACAGGTCGGGTAGTTTAATTGATTTGAATAACTGGGATAAGAAATTTTGTGAGTTTTGTTGAGGTGGGTTTATGTCTACCAAAGGAAACTTTACATGACACGGGGATACTCTGCCCTTAATCTTGACGATGCCTTCACCGACCTTTAGACGGTCCAGGAATACTTCTTCGCCTTGTTGCAAAAATAATGCACGTTTGGCCGCGATAATATCGTTTTCGCTCTGTAGCCCAAGAATAATTAAGGTGTTTGAGTTTCCGGTCAGGTATACCGGGGTTAAACTAGGATGCTGCGTGATGTATACCAGTCCTTCTCCGAACCCTCTGATTTCCCTGAACAGGCTCTCAAGGCTGTTGGTCGCCTGGTTTTCCATATGCGTTCGCGGGAAAAGGTTGTGTACTTCTTCAAGAAATGTGACATGCCTTAATTGATTTGTTTCTCCCTGGCGCAGCCGGCACAGGTGGATAAATCGAAGGAATATTTCAGACAGGAAAGTCCGCAATGGTTTTGGTAATTCAAAATCTAGTTCCAGAATGACCGGCTTATTCAGGAGCTCCTCAAGTTTTAGTGGTTCTCTGGCATTGAATGATCGTGATGCCGGGCCGAATGTGAAAGTTTTAAGGATTCTCATACAACTGTCCCGCCAAAGCATTCTACGGCCCCGGAATTGGGTCCTGTCAAGCATTTCTTTGGCGTCATGGAAGTTGGGATAACGTTCCTCATGCTGGCCGCTGTAAAATCTATGTTTTTCGAAGAGTTCATCGAACAGGTCAATAAAGATGTCGGCAACACCTGGTCCCGAAATATGGGTCTTTTCCAAAACTTCCGCAATTATACTTATCCATGTACGCGGATGAACTCCAGGCGGAGCCCTTAAAGGATTCCAGTGGAATGGATTGTTGGATTCACGCCCTACCGATAAAACTTGGATATTCTCGACTTTAGGATTGTTTATAGATTTGATGTGCCGATAGGAACGCTTCCAGTCGATTACCAGAAAAGGAATATCCTTATCCAGCAAACCAAGCAGCATATTCTGCGCAACATTAGTCTTGCCGCTTCCCGTCATGGCAAGAATTCCGATATGCCTGATAAAGTTATCCCGGTTCAAGCCCACATTGAACAAAGGACGGTTGGCGTACTGGACTTGACCAAGCTCAAATTCGCCTTGAGCTTTGCCTTGGGATATTTTAGGCAGCATAATGGTTTCATCATTGACATTCCGGGTTAAATGTCGAGCCGCGAACATATGAACCAATGCTTCGGCTTCCTGTCTGGCTTTCATATTCTCTGATGTTGTATAAGCCAGCCATAAGGAGTCCGCTTTCTTTCCGATCAATGGTTTAAGTTTTTGGCAGAGGTCTTTTATATTTGGATCAATCATCGGTACCAGCCTCCAGTTCATTTAGAATACTGTCAATGCCTTGGCTATTCAGCAGTTTTGCCCTGGCTGCTGATTGTTGATGTGCCTCCCATGTATTCAGCACTTCGTGCATGACCTTGACTATATCGTTCCAACAGGAAACATCCTGCTCTCGTTGTTCTTTTTCCATCTCAAATCTGATTTGCCGGAGTTGTTGAAATTCTTCCCTTTCGCCGGTGTCGCCGTGAAAGTAAGCCCGATTGCTTAAATCGCTTAGTTGAGATCGGACTTTTGATAAATCATTGTCAAGTTTATTGAGATTTTGGCTTTTTATCCCCAACCTGACCCAGATTTCTTGCAATAAGACGTCAAGTTTGCTTTTGAGTATCTTACTTCTTTGTCCGACAAATTCGTCTAATGAATTATCCTTGAGTTCTGTGTTTTCCAGTTTCGAGAAGTATGACTGATAATATTTAGGTGACATTACCATTTAAGGTGATGCAGGAATATAAATATACTTCATATTCGCTTGGATAATTGCTTTTTGTTTTCAAATTTCAAAAACTCTCCTTGAATGAGCTCCATCATTTCATCAAAATCTCCGACATCAATCATGTCTTTGGGCTTTGTAAAAAAATGATACATTCTGAATTCATTGAGGATTTTCCAAATTTGCTGGATTAGCTGAGTTTCCGTTTGAGGGGGTATTTCATTCATTGTATCTCAAACTTGATTGATATTTTAAACTGAATTATGGATTTGTTGGGAAAATTATGCAAGAAGTATGATGCCGTCATCCGTCATATAAATTCCCAATAAAAACGTAAGAGTCTATAAATAACGATTTCTTTCCTACTAAAAAGTGGTAATAGAAAAAGATATTAAATGGGTGAATTGGGGAAGTCAAAAGAAAGCTGTTTTGCAGGCTTTGACGCATCCTATGACGCCAACTCAACTTTTGCGTGAAGCAAGGAAAATCAACCGGAGAATCTCTTTTGGTGATCTCTCAAACTTGACCTGCGAGTTTATGAATCGTGGGATCGTCGAGTGTCTGACTCCCAAACAACTGACCGGCAGGATTTATTGTATGACTGATTATGGTCGGCAACTGGTAAAACGGGTCTTTGTTTTAAACATTCGATCTCTTGACAAGGAATTTAATTGGAATCGATACGCTTTGGTTGTTGCCGGCAAAACCCGCAAGTTAATTTTAAAGGAAATGTTCTTTATTAAATCTTATCATGAAAACGGGATAACTTTAGCCGCTATTCGTAAAAGACTTAGCCGGATTTATCCCATTACCCTCAGTCAAACTTATAGCGCAATGAACTATCTGCTTAAAGCAAGAGTCGTGAAAATTGTTGGTTATACTAAATTGAGAAATTCCAAGCTATACAAGCTTACCCAATCCGGGGGGAAAATATGTGAATATATGCTTGGCCGATTTCCAGAAGTCCAATAAATCCGTGACCATCTTTTTTAAAGTTGTTGTCATTCTGGAGTTATGGCAAACGAAACTAAATATGAAGACTTGGCGCTGGATTTTTTCAAAGGGTTGGAGAACTTGTTGAACAAGTTTGAAGAGGTCATTGGTAAGCTCGAAGATTTCGAGGAAACCTTGAATGAAACTCTTGAACGAATATCTGAGCGTCAATATACCAGGGATAACCATGAATTATTTGAAGGCTGATTATTTTTCTCGCCTTAATCCGCCGGGGAATTTGAGGTGATACTGACATTGTAAAACGAACATGGATCAGAAGCGGCATAGTCGAAGAATTGGACAAACGCCAGCAGGCATTTTTAGACTTTGTACTCGAAAAAATAAAGTACTACTATTCTGAGCTATATGGCACACGGGATTGCTATAAATATCCATTGACACTAACCAGGCTTAGTAAGCTTTGCAA
Source organism: Victivallales bacterium (assembly GCA_963678305.2). Classification (GTDB taxonomy): domain Bacteria; phylum Verrucomicrobiota; class Lentisphaeria; order Victivallales; family Victivallaceae. The sequence continues at coordinate 237,184 of CAXXVV010000004.1, read as the reverse complement.
CCGAAGCACTACGTCTGTTATTAATGCAGTTCGACTACTTGCAAATAGTATTGCTGATGGCGAAATTGAGCCAGCAATTTCTTATGACCGGGTTGGTTCAATAAGCAATAATAGCCATAGATATTATATGATTTATATTAGACATGGTATTTAATACATTTTACCAACACAAAGATCGGACTGTTTCGAAACAAAGAAAATAAATGAGTTTAGTTACTAATTTACATGCAGCACAAATGAAAAGTATTTTGTATAAAAGAAGGAGGTAAGAGTATTTTTTTAGTCTGAATTTATATGCATCGTCAAGGCCCGTTATATCATATTTAAGTCCAGAGTTGAGAACCTGTATTAGAAAATAAATCCTGATAGCATAAAATATAACTCCCAAAAGAAGGAAAATTGCTTCAATACGATTGTTGACCAAATATATCAATATACAAGAGTATAGTTTCTCTCCCCAAACTTGTTTATTTATTATAGAATTTTGAATCATTGGCGGCAATCTATCGAATATTCTTAAACAGGTGTCAGTGAAAATTATCTTCGTTACTAGTATTAGCAATGGAGAAAAAAAGCCACCTATTGCAACTAGGTGCGTTATAGCTTTATACCCTCCAAATTCAAGCTTTATTTTGATATCAGTATCAAGAAGTACAATAGAATAAATGCACGGAGGAGATATACCATTTATTAGGGAAATTTTGTTCAGGTCGTAACGAAAAGTTTTTGTTTTGTTAAATATGCTATTTGTAAATTCTGTTTTATCATTAACTAAGATGCCTTCAATTTGTCCCGAATTAAAAGTCATTTTCTTAGCTTGGCAACCTAGAAAATTAATATTATACATAGTACATTTATCAAAATATAACTCGTCTATTGTGATTTTTGAAAAGTTGCAGTTTAGAAGCTTACATTTAATAAATTTGATGTTTTTTAACAATTCTAAATCATGAAATTGAACATTATCAAATGTGCATTTATTAAAGATGCAATTTTGAATTGATGCTTCATTTATCATGGTCGATTTGTAAAACCAACAATTTGTAAAGATCGATTTTTCAATCGTAACTCGTTTTAAGTTGATACCAGCAAACTTGACTTTGGTAAAGACTTCATCTTCCATAGACACAGGAGTTGGATTTTCTTTTCGATAAGTATTCCATCCCGTTGTATCTTGATTTTTTATCAGATCAATTGCTTTTTTTGAAAAAATCATAAGGCTGAGTTTATTGTTAACAAAACTTTAGTTTTTAATGATATTGTTAGGTTCTAATATTACATTGATAAATAAAAAGCGACTGGTGTTTATGGAAAATTATTAGTTGTTAAATATGCGGTAATTATAGACCTAATAATGCTGCGTGTGATCTCTCTGATATTTCTCTTAAAAAGGATTCTTTTACTTCATCAGAAATAATCCTCGTGTCACCACAATCTCTTAATTCATTAACATAAGCTTTTTTCGACCCAATTAAAGCATACAAGTCTTTATATGTTTGAAGATGAATATTTCTGTGTTTATGAATTTGATTGAGAAGAGTGTAATATATCAAGTCTTTACGAGTCACGTCTCGGAATGATCTATCGAATAAGCTTCTATCAACAATAAATCTTAAAAAGTTTTCATCTTCAGTTTGGAGCTTAGGTTGGTTGAAATCAATACTCAATATCCAATTTGCTAGGTAGGAAATATGAAATCGAGATAATTTGGGAGAAATGTGTGTACTAAGCGAAAAACTTCTTAAAAAATTATTTAACGAGTTTTTACTACGCTCTTCAGATGATAAAGGAATATCGTAAAAATGAACTATTCTGGAGGGACGGCTGGGATTAAGGTAGTAATTGTTATTGTATATTATTCCATCCTCATTCATTTCATTAAGTACATTATCTATATAAACACCAATTCCTTTAAATTTTCCTTGTCTGACAAGAGAGCGAAGGTGGTAACCTTTCCTTAATTTTAAACCTTTAAAGTTAGTTTTATTGACCAGTTTTATATCAAGAGGTTCGTCTTCTTTGCATATTGCTGATTTAATATAAAAACTGTTTTCTGACATTTGTTTTCTTATATCAACAATATAATTAACTAAATTTTGTAAGTTTTGGGAGTTGATAATCCCTTCTCCATTGTAATAAAACGCTTCTGTGTCATTTGGGGGAGTTCTTAATGCATTGAAGAGAGAGTCCGCTGCATGAAAATAATCCTCAGGAAAATGCTCTGAAAAATAGTGACTTCCAGCAAGCCCAATATATGCAGAATAATTTGCATCATTATTTTGAGGATTCATTTTTTCCCTCCAAAGAATTAATTGTAAAAAGAAAGAAAGACAAAAAATTATTATGCTTTGACCAATGAAGAAAATCATTCCAAGAGACAACTTGAGGAGTGTGTAATTTTAAGTCATCAATATTGCTGGTTCGGAAAAGGTTGGCAAGCTTATTTTTGACACGCTTAGTAGGTAATTTACATCTTGACCGATATGTAATTAGGCAATATTTCCCAGGAGCATCAATCGCCTCGAGCAAAGGTTGTACTTTTTTATTACTTAAATGACCAAATCCTTTATAGTACTTTTTAAATTCGTCAATAATATCCTCTGGGTTAGTTATATCAGGTAGTGGTATTTCTATTGAACTGAATACATATGGAAAGAATTTCTCGAGTAAAGACGAATACTCCTCGCACTGCTCTCTATCAAAAATAGTAAATGAATCTCTTACTGCAGAAGCAAATGAGATATATGGAAGTTCAGTATTAAGTAACGGCCCATAGAAAAGCTTTTTCCCTTCGAGATTAAGGAATCTAGATTTAAGAGATGATATTTTTTGTTTATTTTCTCTGGTGGTGGCGTATTGCCCAAACCACTCAAGAGAGTTAAAAGCTGAAATGTCAAGCATTAAATCAACTATCATCCAACAGAATAACAATTTCGAATCATTACTATGGTCTTTTAAGGAGTTGTTGAATGATGTGCAATCCTGATGAATTCCGTTGTTCCAACCATGAGCACAGTTTTCAGTTGAAACAAGATATAAGAAATGAGAAACACCTAATTGTTCTAAAATAGCATTATTGGCATAATTAACATCAGATACTATTATGGCTCCTCTGTACGCATCAGAGTATTCCTGTTCGTCAAAAAGTTCTTCAATATTTTCATGGTCATATATTCTACACTCAAATTTAAAATCATATTTTCTTACAACGTATTTCGTATACTTATTAATGTTATCAATAGTATCTTGGTAGTTTTTTATTATTGTTGCTTGATGTTGCTGTAGCTGGTGTACGAATTCCTTCATTTCATCATTATGAGGAGAGGATACTATAAAAAACTTCCGTCTTTCAAGAGTTCTTTGAAAAAATAAAGATTCTTTAATCATTCGCCATCCTCCTAATTTTGTGTGTAAAAAATATTGGTTTTAAAAATATATAAATACATTTTTAATAAAAATAATTTAAAAAAAATCTATTTCAAGTAAAGAAATTATTATTTGTATATTTTTTATTTCCACAATATTACATATTGTATTTAATCCAGCATGAAATACCTCTTGCTCCTAACCACAAAATATTTAAATAATTGAGTTTATGGTTTTCTAAAAGTGATTAAATTCAATGGTTAGAGATTTGAATTTATTCTTTACGCTCGGCGGGAGCGTTTGGAAAAAGTTCAAATCTCTTTCTGTATAAAGGAATGGTTTCTGGAGGTATTTCCCAACCGAAACAAAACCATCCTTTTTATGAATTTTCACGTAATAAGAAAATGGACCTGCATAATTACAACCAGAGATTGAAGCGGCAATTAGAGTTACTACAATTAGAGAAAGATATTTCCCTGACGAACAAGAAGCAGATTATTAAGTTCAAAGATTACTTGCTAAGTGAGGGGATTGGAATAGCTAAAATTGCACGTTACATGATTGACGCAAGGAAATATTGTCGAATGCTGGATAAACCGGTCAAGACAGCAACCGAGTCGGATATAAGAAAGATAATTGGAACTATGGAGCAAACTGGCTTGGCGGCTGAAACAAAGAAAACATTTAAAATCTTTATCCGGAAATTCTATCGTTTTCTGCGTGGAGTAACTCGTAAAGGAGAATATCCGCCGGAAGTCGCCTGGATATCCATCAGAATACCTCAAAAAGACCGGAAAATGCCGGAAGAACTATTATCAGAAGAAGATGTGAAAAGAATTATTAGAGCTTGCGGCAGTGTGCGTGATAAAGCGTTGATAAGTACACTGGCGGAATCAGGAGGAAGGATTTCAGAAATTGGTATGATGAAAATTAAGCATGTGTCCTTTGAGAAACATGGGGCAAGACTGTCAATATCCGGCAAGACTGGTGCAAGAAAAATTCTGGTTATCAGTAGCGCTCAGTATTTAAAACAATGGCTGAACCTGCATCCGGGCAATGATAATCCCAATATGTATTTGTGGAGCGGCCCAAATGGAGATGTACTATGTTACAACCGGATTACCGCTATACTGAAACAGGCCGCGAAACGAGCCGGAATTAATAAAAGGATACATCCGCATTTACTTCGGCACTCTCGGGCAACACGACTTGCCTCAATTATGAGTGAGGCTGCTCTGAAACAATACCTGGGGTGGACTCAGGGAAGTAAGATGGCGGCCGTGTACGTGCATATGAGTGGAAAAGATACTGACGCGGCAATATTGCAAGCTAACGGTATTGAAGTTGAAAAGAAGTCAAGGGAACAATGTCTACAGCCAGTCTCCTGTCAAAGGTGCGGAACAGTTAATGAAACGACAAACCGTTTCTGCAAAATGTGTTCAATGCCGTTATATGAGGATGAATTCAAAATGACATTGGAAAAAGAATCCAAGCAAATTCAGGTTGCTCAAATAATGGGAATTCTTCTAAAAGACCCGGAGGTATTACATTTATTGGCAAAAAAGCTCAATCTGGCTGCAGTTTAATATTCCAACAAAACCGCAAGTTTATATTTAAGGTAAAAATACCTTTACCTTCTAACTTAAACTTACCCCCAATCAATATCCTTCAAAACCTATAGCCGAAATCCGTTTCCGGCTACAGCATTTTATCATTGCTTCGGGATGATAAAATATAAAAATTGAAGGAACAAATCGCAAGAAAAATTTGCTTTTCATTGCCCTTCGGTTCGTCCATAAGTGATGAAAATCAAATCAAACACAGAATCAGTTAAAAACATTATCATAGCTGATGCTGTCGATTAAAACAAGGTATTTCACCCGCAAAACATTATTTCTAATGGAAAAACAGCGTGAAAAACCTTGTGTTAAATGCATAACAACCTGAAAATTAAGGTGTTTCATCTTGTTGGGTAATTGCCAAAAGACCGCCTAACCATTTATTTCTAATCTTTCTCTCTTTTAATAACCATTAGAATTTAATCAAAATCATCAAGGGAGGTGATTATCATGAAGTAGCTCTCAGACATAAAAAACACTCAAAAAATCTGCGCCATTTTCGGCGCATTTTTTTTGCCCTGAAATCAGAAAACAACAAAATGAAAGGTTCGAAAATGAAACTAATAACCGAAGAATTTATCGAACAAATGAAAGACTATCCATTGTATTCGCAGCAAGGAGATAAAGACCCGCTAATATTAGCAAAATTTTTTAATCCATGCGGTGCGCAGACGTGGTTCATCTCGGAATATAATCTGGAGACGAAAATTGCTTTTGGATATGTAACCGGCATGTATCAGAATGAATTCGGCTATGTATCAATGGAGGAAATGGAAAACATAAAATTGCCGTTTTTTCTGACCATTGAACGCGACCTGCATTTCACTCCGTGCCGCTTGTCGGAATGTTCCGATTATACCCGCAAAAGAAACAAGTGAAATTCAAACCGGAGAAGAACAATGAATAACCAGGTATATGAAAAAATCACCAACATTATTATTGAAAAACTTGAACAGGGTGTAGTGCCATGGCAAAAGCCGTGGAACGGGTTCGGCGCGCCAATTAACCTTGTCTCGAAAAGACCATACCGGGGAATCAATGTATTCCTGCTGCAAGCATTAGATTATGAGTTCCCATATTATCTGAGTTTCAAGCAAGCCAAGCAACTTGGCGGAGCGATCAAGCGCGGAGAAAAAGCCCATGTGGTAGTGTTCTACAAATGGCTGGAAGCTACCGATGATCAAGGCGAAACCATTATTCAGGACAACGGGCAGCCCAAGATAATACCTCTGCTTCGGTATTACCATGTTTTCAATGTCGAACAATGTGCTTGTCTTGATCCCAAGTATATTCCGGACTTTGAGGAACAAAGCTTTCATCCGATTGAGGATGCGGAGGCCATTGTGAACAAAATGCCCAATAGACCGGAAATACAATTCAAAGGCGGCCAGGCATGTTATATCCCAAACCGTGATTTGGTTATGATGCCGGTGAAAGAATCATTCAAATCAAATGTTGAGCTATACTCGACGTTGTTCCATGAATTGACCCACGCAACCGGGTATATAACGAGATTAAATCGTCCCGGAGTGGCGAATGTTGTCTCATTCGGTTCGGAAACCTATTCAAAAGAAGAACTGATCGCAGAAATGGGCGCGACATTCCTGTGTTCTGAAGCAGGATTCGTCAATCGAACAGTTGACAATTCCGCCGCCTATATCAACTCCTGGCTTAACAAATTGCGTAGCGACAAAAAACTGGTATTGATAGCAGCCGGGGCCGCACAAAAAGCCTGTGATTTCATACTCAACCGCAATCAAACGGAGAAAGACAATGGAAACAGCGATTGACTATTATGAAGAAACCGAACTGGAAATGCAAGCTTTCCCAGATTGGTATGAGTGTCCAGAATGTGGTCACACCGGAATAAAATCCGACCTTGAAAATTTCGGACATGCCTGTTGTAAAAAATATATCAAAGAACTCGAATTCGGAGGAATTGAATATGAACAAAATGATTCAACTTAACTTGTTTGACATCATTGGAGAACTGGAAAGGTCAAGCTGCGGTTTTACCGAAAAGAGCCAGACAATGATAGAGATCATGCTGGATACGGGAATGTCACCGAAAGCAATATCAGTACTCCTGGCAATGCTGGACCTAAGGAAAGAGCACCTGCATTACTTCAATGCGCCGATAATCTCCAGCCAGTCAATGTGGAAGGACGCACTTCCTGACTGGTTGAAAAAAGCTATCTACAAGGAACGACTTGAGATTATTTGTAATGAACACAATCAAGGCGAAGTCGGCATCTATGCCGGGCTTACTGAGGCTGTTGCGGTTTTGATGCCATCATCTCTGGAAGCTCCGCTTGACCATGAACACTCCAACATTTACATGTGGACGGCAAAACAGGTCTCGATCAGGTATCAAGGCAAAACCGTAGACGACTTTAAAGGGATTTGCGACCTTGAAGAACTATCACGTTATGAGCAAGAGAAACTGAACCGGCTTCTTGCGGATATTCGCAGGAAAGTAATCAAGAATCACTATTGAAAGGAGGTCAAGGACAACTAAAAGTCCGTACAACGGACGGCTATAAACTGCTTCAAATACCTTTCGCATGACTCACTACTGAAGCAAAAACAACAAAACACAGGCATAAATAAGGGCGCGTTACAGAGTCTTTTTTTATGCCCGCAAACCAAAGGAAATATGAGAAATGAAGACTATCAATGTTAATGAAATCAAATGTGAATTTGACCGTGCAACAACAAAACAGGAAATCAACGACCGGGCTGAAAGTATCAAAGGAATCGGCTTGATCCATTCGGTAAAAATACAGCCCATCGAGCATGAAAAATATAAATACCAGGTCGTTGCCGGCAGGAAAAGTTTTGCCGCATTGACACAGGTTCTAGGCAAAACTGAATTGTCAGTCTCTGATGAGGTATCGTTTATCAAAGGCGATGCGGATATCATTGCGTTTGCTGAAAATGATGAACGTACCAATCTTTCGCTGGCTGAACAGGTTGACAAACTCTCTGCCTTATCGGAGAAATTCGGGATAGCGGAACTATCAAGTCATTTGAGCCATTCACCACAGTGGATAGCCGCGAGAATAAAACTCAATGATTTGGTTGACTGCTGGAAACAGGCCATGCGGGAAAATCAGTTTCCGGATTTTGTCATAGGACACTATTAAGCAATCGCCAAATATCCTGCGGAAATTCAGGAACAAGTCTTTGCCTATTGTGAAAGCTGGAATTTTGACGATAAAATTTCAGTTGCCAACTTTAGAAAAAAACTTAAGGAAAACTTTACGTTCTTGTTGAAAAACGCCCCGTGGAATACGGATGATTCATATCAGGGATGCGGCACATGTCCGGCATGCCTTGACCGGCAAGACAACAGTTTCCTTTTTCCGGAAATGAACGATTATTCTAAGTCGAGTTGTATGAACCGGGTATTTTATTTTGAAAAACTCCATGAGTTTATTGCGCAAAAAGTAGAGGAAACCAAACAGGAGTTCCCGGACATTCTACTAGTTGCTCAAGATCATAACATATCCGAAGATTTCCCGCTGGATGCCGAGGAAATTTATCCTCTACATGCGTGGACAAAATCAACTAAAAAAGATGGAGGACAAAAAGCCTTGGTCGTCAATGGTCCTCAGACCGGAAAGTTGATATTCGCAAAGATTAGTGACTACTATCAGCAATCCGGAAATAATGATGGTTCAGGAGATAAGTCCGAACATGAAGATCAACCCAAACGACCAAGCACTTTGGCTGAAAGGAAGGTGCGTAAACACCGCCAGCGGCAACGCCATGCAATAGCTGGCTTGATTGAACACATTCAGTCAATTGAATATAAAATTCCTGACCGAGATATCATATTCAAGCTTATTGCCTGTCTTGGCGTGAATTCCATTTATCATGCAAATTGGGAGACAGATTCATTGTCTGAAGGTATTTTTTCATATTCAGAATTGAAAGAAGATTCTTTGAACGCTGATGTTTGGCAGAAATTGATAATCAACATCATTCGCGATTTAAAGTTCGGTCAATCAGGCCCGGTCGAAGCCCGCTGGAAAGAGGCAGAAATAATCTCTCCAATCGTCAGCTTTGACCTTGACAAAGCTTTTGAACAATCCCTTGAAGCCCTGCCAGATCCCAAAGCCTGGAAGAAAATAGAACAACAGGAAAAACTTCAAGCTGCAGCAAACAAGGAAGCAAAAACTGCGGCTTAAGAATTTAACAACACTCCGGGGAATCCCCCGGAGTGTTATTTATCATACTCCTCACCGGGGAAGTTTTTTGTGGGCCTGAAATCTTTTTTATTTAAATAATTTTCCCCATCTCGCATTCTTAATAACTCCAATTAACAAAAAAAGCGAGGTGAAAAAATGGAAAAAGTAAAACAGGTTGAACTTGTGAAGTCGACAAAAAGGCCGAAGCCGATGCGTCAAGGCAGTCGGGATGATTTTCAAACTCCTCAAGAAGCTATTGAGATACTGCTCCCTTACCTGAATAGGCATTGGGTCATATGGGAATGTGCCTGCGGCAAAGGAAATTTATGTAAAGCATTTAATAAGTATAATTTTAACCTTATAGCCACAGATGTATTGCAGGGTGTTGACTTTCTTGAATATCCCTTAAAGATGGATTTTAAGTTTGACTGCATTGTTACTAATCCTCCTTACTCGCTGAAAGATCAGTTTCTGAGAAAATGCTTTGAAATAGGAAAGCCTTTTGCGCTTTTAATGCCATTGACTGCTCTCGAAGGCAAGACAAGGAATAGTATCTATCGCGAAAACGGTGGGATTCAACTAATAATACCAGATAAGAGATTTCAATTTGAAACTCCAGATGGAAAAGGGCAAGGAGCATGGTTTGCCACCGTTTGGTATTGTGGAAATATGCATTTACCTCGTGACCTTAATTTTGTATCATTATAACTTCAAGAAGAGCTTAAGGTTTCTTCACAACGTTTCCGGTCAGGATTATCTTCAAGGGGGAAATTTTTGATGGGGAAATCAGTGGGAGGGTGATTTGAATGCGGAAAAATGAATACTTGGGGTTGGGTTTAATGGTGACTTCTAGTTGCCAGGTATTATTGTTGATGGCCGATATGGAAACATTTGCGCTTTTAAGTGGAGATATTACCGGGATTCCCCATTTTGCTTTGTCAACTGTAGTTATTGTAAGGATGCGTTGTAGAGGCGCATCGGTGTTAACGGTTCCGAGATAAACGAACTCTGACGGTTCTACGGTGTAGAATTGTTGAGCTGTGCCGGATATTGTCAGGCTGAGAAAACGCGGAGTTTTCAGGTTGGTGACAAAGTAGATTTTTTTTGTGAACTTTCCTTTTAAGGAATCATTTTTAACAATAAGGGACACTTTGGCTTGCAGACCGGGAGGAATTATTTTTTGACTCAAATCTATTTTTGCACAGGCGCATGACTTCATGATATTCTTGATCGCCAGGGGGTCTTTCGACTTATTGACAATATATGTTTCAACCTTTCTAGTTTCATTGTATTTGAGAATTCCAAGGTCAATAGAGCTGTTTTTGATAAATATTGATGCGTATGAGTTATCGCACAAAAAAATTAAAAACAAAATAATCAGGGTTGTTGGATACTTGAAATTTTTGATTAGCATAATAGTTTAATGAAAAATAAGGTTTATAACACAAAATGGGGAACTGTTAAGATATAGTACATGAAACGCACTAAATCAATCTCGATAACTGCTTTTTTTCTTTTTTTTGCATGGCTTTGTTCTTTGTACGGCGAAGCCTTGAAGGTCAAGTTCTTCTATCAAAAAGATTGTCCGGTATGTAAAGAAATCGAGCATCTGGATTTGCCGCGTCTGCGTGAGAAATACGGGGATAAGATTAATATCATCAAATTTGATACAGGTATAGAGCAGAATTTTGTTCAATTACTTGCCGACCTCGACAAAGCCGGAATAACGAGTAATGCGACGGCTCACATATCTATTGGAAATAAAGTTTTATGCGGAAAAAACGATATTAGAAGCCAAATCGATGAAGTAATCGATCATAAGCTGGTGGTACAGGTAACTGGTTCGGAAGAGAAACAGCAAAACAACGCGCCGGTAAAAAACATTCAGTCTAAAATGACAATAGCTGTTATTATCTGTGCCGGCGTGATAGATGGAATTAATCCCTGCGTCATATCCGCTTTGATTTTTTTGATGGGAGTTTTGGCTATGTCGGGTATATCCGGCAGACGTTTGGCGGTTACCGGATTATGCTACTGTTTCGGGAGTTTTATTACTTATACTCTGATTGGGCTTGGGTTATTAACAGTGGTTCGTGAACTGAGTGCATTTTATGGACTACGCGCAATCATTAATAACGGGATTGTTGTATTGTTGTTGATTTTTGCCGCTGTGTCTATATGGGACGGTATAAAGTTCTATAAAACACATAGCGGTAGCAATGTTATTTTGAAACTGCCTCGTCGTTTGCAGGTTCTTATTCACCGTTGGATGAAAAAGGCAACGTCTGGACATCACTTGATTATTGCTGCATTCTTTCTCGGTGGAGCTGTCACTTTAGTAGAGACTCTGTGTACCGGGCAGATTTATGTTCCGTCATTAGTGTATATGATGCGCCAGGACAACAACTTTTTCAGGCATTTATGTTTATTAATTGTCTATAACCTGATGTTCACATTACCTGTCGCCGGAGTTTTTTGTTTGATGCTAGCCGGGTTAAAATTAAGAAGCACAATAAATCTCGGCAAAAAAAGCATTGTATGGTCAAAATTTGTTATGGCGCTATTTTTTATTATATTGGTAGTGTTAATGATAATTTTCTAAAAATACTTATTAAAATAAGACAAGTACTGTTAGTAATGTATAATTATTGAACCAAAACAATATGTATTACTTGTTATTTACAACTACTTACATTTCGAAGTAATAATATAATTTTATTCATCTTTAAAATTTTTTTGAGAAATTTTAGCGTTTTTGATATTTAATTTTCTTTTTCGATCAGCGATAAAACGCTTTCTAAGCATCATACGTGCATTATTATAAGCCTTTTTTCCCTTAATGCTGTCATCTTGCATTAATTTTTTAATATTGGCAACTTCTTCCGGGTATTTTTTTGCCAATTTATCTAATTCCATAATGTCACGCTTTCTGTAGACATTTTGCATGACTAATGATGCTTCCGAATTTTTACCTGCAGCTTTGAGCTGTTCAACTTCGGCCATATCCTCAGGAAACGTTTTCTTAAGTTTTTCTAAGTGGCGTTTCCATATAATTTCTTTTTTGTTTGCTTTGGATGCAGGCGTTTTAGTTTTACTTAATTCAGTACTTTCTCCAAATGCCAATGACCCGATAAAAAAAGAGCAAAATGACATAATAAATAATTTTCGCATAACGAATCCTCCTTAATAGACCTTATTTCTTAGTTTTTACATCAATATAAAAATATAACTTATTCAAAATGAATTTACAATTGGTTTTATAAAAAAAAGCAAAATATGTGTAAATAATGTTTTGCTGGAACAATTGATGATCATCAACTATATTAGGAAATTATCTTTATTAAAATTATAATTTATACTAAATTAATGAATGCAGATTTTAAGTTTTTTTTATTTTTTCTCTTGACAAAATAATCTTCACTATATATTTTAGTTTTAAAGTTATAAAATGAATATTAACGGGGGGGATTTTTTTAATAATCATTCCTTCAGAGAGAAAATGTCCTTAAATGGATATTTTCTTTTATATTCTTTTGCATGTCACAGCAAGTGTCATTAGTATTTATATATATATTGAGATCATAAATAAAGAGGAAAGAAGGAAGACAATGGGAAGAGCTGGAGCTTCTTGCTGGGGATCATTCGCAATTTATATTTTAATCACTTTTCTAACTTCCATCTCAAATGTCTATGCACAGACCGAGGCCTATGGTAAGCCCGCTGGCTTCATCAGAATTCAAGTTCCTGCTCAAGCTCAAAAGTCAATGAGCTATCCTCTTATTCCATTCAATAATGGTATTAATTCTGTTTTAAGCGGGCAACTCACCGGAGAGACAACTAATGCAACTGCAGATAAGGTTTCTATTTGGGACATTTCCAGTCAACAATATATTTATGCTTTTAAAGCTGATAATACAGGTGATGGCGCAAAAGATGGCAAATGGTTTTTTGATGATACAACATGGACTCCGAGTACAATTACTTTTTCGCCCGGAAAGGGTTTTTTTATTCATAACAATCACGGTGCCACACAAAATGTATTTATCTTAGGAAAATTACCACTGGATGACTCATCAACGGTTTCAATAAGTCAAAACCAAAACCTTGTTGGTTATCCTTATCCAGTTTCAATAAACCTTAATTCAACTTCTTTTTTCAGTTCCGGTGCTACTGGAGCAATTAGTCAGGCTAATAATCCAGATATACTGTCGACAATCTTACCAGTGAATCAATTTTGGTTATATGTAGAAAGCGGTCAACCGAACTCTGGATTATGGTTTGATACATCAAACAATCTTGCATCTCTCTTGATTCCTACCGCTACCGCTTTTTGGTATAGCGGTAGTGGTGTTAGTGGATTTTCCTGGACGGAGAATCGTCCATATCTTAATCCTTTCAATACTGCCTTTAACGCTCCTTCAATTACCGCCCTTACATTGAATGCGGCTCTTACAGAATTGACCATCACGTACTCTTGTACTGGGACAACGGGGGAAGTTCTGGAAATTTTCTATAAAGACATTATTGACTCCCAAAGTCCAGCTCCTGATTGCGGCTGGTTTTTAGCGGTTGAAAACATAAACACAAATAGCGCAATAACTGGTACTTGGACGGATCAAGGCTCAACAACTCCTGCCCGAGATAATATCACGGTTCCCTTTATGCGCATTTATATGATTTCAAGACAAGACATTGATTCCGATAGTGATGGTGTTTCGGACGGACGTGAGATATTTATTTATGGTACAGACCCTGCTATTGCAGATAGCGATGAAGATGGACTTTCTGATGGGGATGAAATAAATTCGTATGGTACGGACCCCAATGATACTGATAGTGATAATGATGGTCTAACTGATTCTGCTGAACTGAATACCTACTCAACCAACCCTCTCAGCGCAGATTCGGATGGTGATACAATCAATGATGATGTCGAAATAGCCAATGGAACAAATCCTAATAATACCGACACAGACTCCGATGGTATAGATGACAATGTAGAAATCGCGAATAACTACAATCCATTAGTTTATACCCAAATAATATACGTGGATAATGCGAAAGCGGATGACTCTGGTGATGGCCTGAGCTTGGCAACGGCGAAGAAAACTATTAGTGGGGCATTATCTTTAAAAGACAGCAGTAAAGAAAATGTAATAAAAGTTGTCGCAGGGACTTATTCAGGAAGCAATAACCGTAACTTTGACTTTGGTGGAACAGATGTTAAGCTTGTCTCTATCAGTGGAAAAGATGTGACAATAATTGACCTTGAGCAGTCAAATCGTTTCCTATACGTTCATTGTGGAGAGAGTCTTTCAAGTGAAGTTTCAGGCTTTACATTTAAAAACGGCACAAGCGGAGATGGCTCAGTATTTCATGTAGCAGACTCTTCAAGCCTTAAATTAAATGATTTGAAATTCGAAAGTTGTACTGGTTCATGCGGCGTAATTGATTGTAATAACGCATATGTTGAAATGACCAATGTAACCATTGACGGCAGTACTTCCGGCGAGTGGGACTGGGGTGGTGCCATGCGGGTACGCGGAGACAATGGTTCCCTGAAAGCCACAGACTGTGTTTTTACAAATAACAGTGCCGGGTTTGGCGGAGTAATATATGTGTCTGCATGGTCTGAGGCTGAATTTGACCGTTGCGTTTTTAAACAAAACAGTGCAAACTATTATGGTGGTGTTTTTTATGTCGAAGGTGGCGAGTTGACTTTGACTAACTGTCTGATGACAGGTAATACCGCGCAGGATAATTACGCTGTAATCTATTGCGAATCTATGTATGATACCGGTTATGAAGAATGGTGGGAAGGCGAACTGATGTGGGCTGAACCGGCTAACGCTGTAAGCATGACGAACGTAACGAGTTTCGGTAATAGTGCGGCTAATGGTAAAACGATGCGTTTGGGAGGAGAGGATATAATCATCCTGAATAGTGTCCTCAGAGGAGCAATTGATGGAACTATAGATTCAATTAATTATAGTAATGCCATTGCGGCATACTCTGGAACCGGAAATATTACTTCGGATCCGCTTTTGAATACTCAGGGTTATCTGGCTGGCAACTCTCCTTGTATCGACACCGGTTCAACGACTGGGGCTCCTGCATCTGACTTGGATGTTCAAACTCGACCTGTCGGAAATGGAGTTGATATGGGGTGTTATGAATATAAAGATACTGACTCAGATGGTATCATTGACGTAATTGAATTGGCCGCTGGGCTTGACCCGAATAACCCAAATGATGCGGTTGGGGATAAAGATGGGGACACCATAAGTAATATTGATGAATATAATTTGGGTACTGATATCAATAATGTAGATACTGACGGAGATGGAATTAATGATAATACAGAAATCGATATTGGGTATGATCCGCTAAAAATTACTCGCTTTTTTTATGTTGATTCAACGCAGACCGATGATTCAGGAGATGGATTGAGCCAAGCCAGTGCAAAAAAGAGTATTGGCGCAGCCGTAACTGTTGCAAAAAATTCTGGAACTGAAAATATTATCCGAGTAGCAGATGGAACATATAATGGATCGTCTAATCGTGATATCGTGTTTGATGGCTATAATATCAAAATAGAAGGAGCCGACAAAGCGACAACAATAATAGATTTAGAAGGACAAGGCCGTTTCTTATACTTACAAAATGGAGAAAATCTGCAATCGAAATTGTCTAACGTGACTGTAAAAAACGGTCAGTCTGATCGTGGCGGCGCGGTAAGGATCGGTAGCGCCGGAATAACCCTTGAAGATGTAATTTTTATCGACAATCATTCTACTTGGCGGGCTGGAGCCTTGATGATAGAAAATGGGATAGTAAAAATAACCAATTGTGAATTTATCAGCAATACCGCAAGTGAAAATGCGGGGGCCATGTCGCAGGAAAACTCTAGTGTTGAAGTTATTTCGTGTTTATTTAGAGGTAATGCAGCGTCAGGTAATGTTGGTGCTTTTATGATTTATGGAAATTCTGCCGTTACTTCAATATTCAAATGTGTATTTAACGGGAATAGCGCAAATGATACTGCAGGGGCTATTCGTGTAGAAAATTACTCAAATACAACGGTAACGAACTGTCTTTTTATGAACAATAGTGCAGGGAATTATGGTGGAGCTGTATACCATTATAATGATAATGCCGGAAGCTTGAAATTTGTCAATTGTACAATGCTCAATAACCGTTCGAAAAATACATCAGGCATAAAGGGTAATTACAAAACCGAATTGCTTAATTGTATTATTAATGATGAACTCAGCAATATGGGAACAGTTACTTATTCTCGCACAATGTATGATTTTGTCGGGGATGGAAACATCACTGCAGAAGCCAATCTGAACGGCTCCGGAATGCTTATAACCGGTTCTCCCTGCATTAATGCCGGGTCCTCTGCTAGTGCTCCATTAACTGATATTTTAGGCGAATCTCGTCCTGTAGGAAGTGGTGTTGATATGGGGTGTTATGAATTTAAAGACAGTGATCTTGATGGGATTCCCGATGCCGTTGAAGTTGCCGCGGGGCTTGATCCGAACAATGCATCTGATGCATCCGGAGATAAAGATGGAGATACGATCACTAATTTGGATGAATATAATTCTGGAACCGACATCAATAACGTTGACACAGACTCCGATGGTATAGATGACAATGTAGAAATCGCGAATAACTACAATCCATTAGTTTATACCCAAATAATATATGTAGATAACGCAAAAGCGGACGACACTGGCGATGGCCTGAGCCTGGCCACAGCAAAGAAGACTATCAGCGCTGCATTGTTGTTGAAAAACAACAGTAAAGAGAATGTAATAAAAGTTGCAGCAGGAACGTATACCGGCAGTGGTAACCGAGATATGGACTTTGGTGGAACAGATGTTAAGCTTGTCTCTATCAGTGGAAAAGATGTGACAATAATTGACCTTGAGCAGTCAAATCGTTTCCTATACGTTCATTGTGGAGAGAGTCTTTCAAGTGAAGTTTCAGGCTTTACATTTAAAAACGGCACAAGCGGAGATGGCTCAGTATTTCATGTAGCAGACTCTTCAAGCCTTAAATTAAATGATTTGAAATTCGAAAGTTGTACTGGTTCATGCGGCGTAATTGATTGTAATAACGCATATGTTGAAATGACCAATGTAACCATTGACGGCAGTACTTCCGGCGAGTGGGACTGGGGTGGTGCCATGCGGGTACGCGGAGACAATGGTTCCCTGAAAGCCACAGACTGTGTTTTTACAAATAACAGTGCCGGGTTTGGCGGAGTAATATATGTGTCTGCATGGTCTGAGGCTGAATTTGACCGTTGCGTTTTTAAACAAAACAGTGCAAACTATTATGGTGGTGTTTTTTATGTCGAAGGTGGCGAGTTGACTTTGACTAACTGTCTGATGACAGGTAATACCGCGCAGGATAATTACGCTGTAATCTATTGCGAATCTATGTATGATACCGGTTATGAAGAATGGTGGGAAGGCGAACTGATGTGGGCTGAACCGGCTAACGCTGTAAGCATGACGAACGTAACGAGTTTCGGTAATAGTGCGGCTAATGGTAAAACGATGCGTTTGGGAGGAGAGGATATAATCATCCTGAATAGTATCCTCAGAGGAACAATTGATGGAACTATAGATTCAATTAATTATAGTAATGCCATTGCGGCATACTCTGGAACCGGAAATATTACTTCGGATCCCTTGCTTGATTCTTATGGTAAATTGACATCATCTTCTCCATGTGTTGATACTGGAATAACCAATGGTGCTCCAACTATTGACCTTGAAGGTGAAACTAGACCTTATGGCAGCGGAATTGATATGGGGTGTTACGAGTTTCGTCCTCCTAACGACACTGATGGAGACGGGCTTACAGATGATGTCGAAATTGCGAACGGTCTTAATCCTAATGATCCATCTGATGCGGCTGCAGATGCTGACAATGACGGGTTGACCAATGCTCAGGAAATTTCACTGGGAACCGCCTTGAATAACTCGGATAGTGATTCGGATGGCTTAATTGACGGACTTGAAGTAAGTATATATAATACTAACCCGATTGTTGCAGATAGTGATTCGGATGGTATAGATGATGGAATAGAAGTTACCAATGGGCTTGATCCTAACGATCCATCTGATGCGGCTACAGATGCTGATGGGGATGGTTTAACAAATACTCAGGAAGTAACTTTGGGAACTGATTTGAATAATGAAGACAGTGACTCGGATGGTTTAACTGACGGAGTGGAAGTAAATACCCATGGAACAAATCCGCTTAGTGCGGATAGTGATTCTGACGGGATCCCGGATGCAGTCGAAATAAGTGTCGGTCTTAATCCTAACAGTGCTACGGATGCGACCCTGGATTTAGATGGTGATGGCGTAAATAATCTTGACGAATATCTTGCAGGAACAGCAATTGATGTTGATGAAACAGATACTGATGGTGATGGCTTGATTGATTTAGACGAAGTAGCACTTGGAACTGATCCTAATATTGTTGACAGTGACTCGGACGGGCTTACAGACGGAGCTGAAGTTAACACTCATTCCACTAATCCATTGAGTGCAGACTCAGATGGAGATACTATATCCGATGGGGATGAAATAAACACTTACAACTCCAACCCTCTTATTGCAGATTCAGATGGAGATGGTATCAATGACGGCACTGAAGTAGCGAGCGGCATGAACCCGGCGGTTGCTGCGCTGCAGGGGAGCGGATACGTCTATGAACAGAAACTATTGGATAATGCCGAAGATGGCGACACTGCCGGTTGGTCAATAATCGACAATGATCCGGAAGCAAGCCTGAGTAATATCACCGATCCGGATGATGCAAACAATAAAGTCATTCGCCTTGACGGTACTTATGGCAATATCTTCAAGTACGATATATCTCCGGATGAAGAAACCATGCGCAAACTTTCGATGCGGGTTAAGTTTGACGGACAACCCCGGATCTATATAGCTGTAGATACCAATGTCCAATCAAGGCTTCTGATATACGATACAGCGTTTAGTACAGTTTCGGCGGACACATATAATGTAAATTTCCCGCTTCCGGCCGGATATGCGGCAAATACCTGGCAAACCTTTATCCGGGATATCAAAGCGGACCTGAAAGCTGGTTATCCCAATGAAGAACTCATAAGGGTAAAACATCTGATGTTTCGTGGCAATGGCCATGTTGATAACATCAAGTTTCTGGCTTATGTTGACTCAGACTCAGACGGGATCCCCGATTCAGTGGAAACGAATGTTGGGCTAAATCCAAACGATGCAGCTGATGCAACCGGAGATAAAGATGGAGATACCATTAATAATATCGACGAATTTAATCTTGGTACGAATATCAACTCAACTGACTCTGACTCTGATGGTTTGAATGATGGTGCCGAAATAAACACTTACAACTCCAATCCTCTTATTGCAGATTCAGATGGAGATGGTATCAATGACGGCACTGAAGTAGCGAGCGGCATGAACCCGGCGGTTGCTGCGCTGCAGGGGAGCGGATACGTCTATGAACAGAAACTATTGGATAATGCCGAAGATGGCGACACTGCCGGTTGGTCAATAATCGACAATGATCCGGAAGCAAGCCTGAGTAATATCACCGATCCGGATGATGCAAACAATAAAGTCATTCGCCTTGACGGTACTTATGGCAATATCTTCAAGTACGATATATCTCCGGATGAAGAAACCATGCGCAAACTTTCGATGCGGGTTAAGTTTGACGGACAACCCCGGATCTATATAGCTGTAGATACCAATGTCCAATCAAGGCTTCTGATATACGATACAGCGTTTAGTACAGTTTCGGCGGACACATATAATGTAAATTTCCCGCTTCCGGCCGGATATGCGGCAAATACCTGGCAAACCTTTATCCGGGATATCAAAGCGGACCTGAAAGCTGGTTATCCCAATGAAGAACTCATAAGGGTAAAACATCTGATGTTTCGTGGCAATGGCTATGTTGATGACATCAAGTTTCTGGCTTATGTTGACTCTGATTCTGACGGGATCCCCGATTCAGTGGAAACGAATGTTGGGCTTGATCCGGAGGACGCTTCAGATGGAGCTGCCGACTTGGATTCTGACGGATTAGCCAATCTTGACGAGTTCGTTTTGGGAACCGATATGAATAATGTTGACAGTGATTCGGATGGGCTGGAGGATGGAGCAGAAGTGCATACCTATTTTACAGACCCGTTTACGACTGATTCAGATGGAGATGGTATCAATGACGGCACTGAAGTAGCGAGCGGCATGAACCCGGCGGTTGCTGCGCTGCAGGGTAGCGGATACGTCTATGAACAGAAACTATTGGACAATGCTGAAGATGGCGATACTGCCGGCTGGTCAATAATCGACAATGATCCGGAAGCAAGCCTGAGTAATATCACCGATCCGGATGATGCAAACAATAAAGTCATTCGCCTTGACGGTACTTATGGCAATATCTTCAAGTACGATATATCTCCGGATGAAGAAACCATGCGCAAACTTTCGATGCGGGTTAAGTTTGACGGACAACCCCGGATCTATATAGCTGTAGATACCAATGTCCAATCAAGGCTTCTGATTTATGACACGGCATTTTCTTCAATAAGTGCAACTGCAGACAATGTAAATTTCCCGCTTCCGGCCGGATATGCGGCAAATGCCTGGCAAGCTTTTATCCGGGATATCAAAGCGGATATTAAGGCCGGATTCCCGAATGAAGAACTTGTCAAGGTGAAGTATCTGATGTTCCGTGGCAATGGCTATGTTGATGACATTAATTTCCTGGCATATGTTGACTCAGACTCGGACGGTATTCCCGATTCAGTGGAAACGAATGTTGGGCTGAATTCAAATGATGCAGCTGATGCATTACTAGATGATGACGGAGATGGAGTCAGTAATGTTGATGAATTTTGGGCGGGAACCCCATTCATGGCAGTGGATAGTGATGGGGATGGAATTATGGACCATATTGAAATTGCAAATGGAATGAACCCAAACGATCCAAGCGATGCAGATGAAGACGCTGATAATGATGCATTAACGAACTCACAAGAAATTCTACTTGGAACAAATGTAAACAACAGTGATACTGACTCCGATGGTTTAACTGATGGAGAAGAGGTTTCAATGGGGACAAATCCCCTTAATATTGATACTGATTCCGATGGTTTGACTGATGGAGACGAAGTTAACTATATCAACAGTAATCCTCTTGTTGCGACAAAAATTGTCTATGTTGATAACTCTCGAGCAGATAACTCAGGCGATGGTTTGAGTTTGGCTTCCGCCAAGAAAACTTTGAGTGCAGCGATTGCTCTAAAAGAATCTTCTAAAGACAATGTAATTAGGGTAGCTGCTGGAACATATAGTGGTACTGATAACCGCAATCTCGATCTTGATGGTATTAATATAAAAATACGTTCAATTGATGGTAGAGACAGCACTATTATTGACTTAGAGCAGCAAGGGCGTTTTCTTTACTTGCACAATGGCGAAACAAACGATAGTGAAATTGCAGGTTTTACTATTCGTAATGGGCAAAGCGACAATGGAAGTGTTTTTTATTTTGGTGGTTCCTCTGCTAAATTGAGCGATTTAAGAATTGAAGATTGTCATTCACCTGGTTCTTCAGGGGTAATCTACTGTGACAATGCCAATCTTGTTATGAACAATGTCTTAGTTTCGGGGTGCTCTGCCAGTGATTGGGGCGGTGTGATTCGGCTTCTGGGTGATGATGGAAGTTTAAGTGCTACAGAATGTCAATTCATCGGTAATAGTGCAACGAATGGAGGTGTTTTATATTTGGGCTACAAAACCCAAGCAGAATTCAATCGCTGTGTATTTACGACCAATCACAGCACTTATTATGCTGGAGTGTTTTATGTTGATGGTAGTGAATTGACTCTGACAAACTGCTTGATTCGGAGTAATAGTTCTGGAGATAGTTATTCCGTAATCTATTGTGAACCAATGTATGATGTTGGCTATGAAGAATGGTGGGAAGATGAACTGATGTGGTCCGAGCCGGCTAATGCTGTTAAAATGGTAAATGTGACAAGTTTTAACAATATTTCTATAAATGATACTGACATGCGACTTGGCGGCGAAGATATAATTATCTTGAACAGCATTATTCTCGACAAAATTACTGGTGAAGTTGATTCAATAAATTATTGTAACACAACAGATGATTACACAAGTGCAGGAGTCGGAAATTCAATAGTCAATCCGACATTAAATGCAAATGGTTTCCTAATTGCTGGTTCGTCCTGTATTGATGCTGGAACGTTAGAGGGATCGCCTGAGACGGACCTTGAAGGAACCGCTCGTCCGGTGGGTTCCGGAGTTGACATGGGCTGTTATGAATTTAAGGACAGTGATTCCGACGGTATTCCGGATAACGTAGAAACCGCAGCCGGACTTGATCCGAATAACGCAAGTGACGCATCAGGTGATAAAGACTCCGACGGCCTGAACAACCTTGCCGAGTATGAGGCCGGTTCCGATATTAATAAAACAGATACCGATAATGACGGTATAGATGATAATGCTGAAATTTCACTTGGTTATGACCCGGCAGTTTACACAAAAATAATTTATGTTGACGCAAGTAAAGCCGATGACTCAGGCGATGGCTTGAGTCTGGCGACAGCGAAGCAGACCATAAGCGGCGCGGTAAGCGTCTCACAGGATACTGTCAATGAAAACGTGATCCTGGTCGCGCCCGGAACTTATTCCGGCAGCGGTAACCGTAACATTGATTTTGGCAGTTATGATATAAAACTGCGCAGTATTGACGGAGCTGCTTCCACGATTATCGACCTTGAAAACAGCGGACGCTTTATCTATCTGCATACCGGTGAAACACAGGAAAGTTTACTGGACGGTTTTACTGTTCGCAACGGTTATGCAAACGTTGGTGGAGCGGTGCGCCTGAACGAAGCTGATATGATTATCAAGAATAATATTTTTGAAGATAATTGTTCAAATAATGGTTCAGGGGGGGCAATTTACTCTGAATATGGAAATCCCATCATCGATAAATGCAAATTTATCAATAACATCGGGAATGCGACCGGCGGAGCCATTATGATTTCAAATAAAACTGCAAAGATCAGCAATTGTGAAATCACCGGTAATTTTGTAGATATTGAAGGCGCAGGAGGCGGTATAGCTGCAGCAAATGCAGAGGTTTATGTATCAAACTGTATAATATCTCGAAATAAAGCGCGGAACGCAGGCGGAGCTTTTTATTCGGACACCTCATCTTTTGTTATAAGCAACTGTCTGATTTACGGTAACAGCTCGATGGGGGATTACGGTTTCATGTATTCCAAAGACGATGCATCATGGTGCGTTCCCAGTTCCGTTGATATAATTAACAGCACGATCTTTGACAATACGTCACGTGCCAGTGACAACAGCTTCAATGTAGGGATTAGTAATATTAATTTGAAAAACTGTATTGTGAATGGCCAGTTTAACGGTTCTATCACGAGTGGTTCTTATACCGGGCTTATTACTGTCAACAACAGTTGCTTGCCGGTTGATTGCAGTGCCTACGGCAGTGGAAACATTATGTCAGATCCACAGTTAACGGCAGTCGGCATGCTTAAATCAACATCTCCGTGTATTGATGCCGGAACGTTAGAGGGATCGCCTGAGACGGACCTTGAAGGAACCGCTCGTCCGGTGGGTTCCGGAGTTGACATGGGCTGTTATGAATTTAAGGACAGTGATTCCGACGGTATTCCGGATAACGTAGAAACCGCAGCCGGACTTGATCCGAATAACGCAAGTGACGCATCAGGTGATAAAGACTCCGACGGCCTGAACAACCTTGCCGAGTATGAGGCCGGTTCCGATATTAATAAAACAGATACCGATAATGACGGTATAGATGATAATGCTGAAATTTCACTTGGTTATGACCCGGCAGTTTACACAAAAATAATTTATGTTGACGCAAGTAAAGCCGATGACTCAGGCGATGGCTTGAGTCTGGCGACAGCGAAGCAGACCATAAGCGGCGCGGTAAGCGTCTCACAGGATACTGTCAATGAAAACGTGATCCTGGTTGCGCCCGGAACTTATTCCGGCAGCGGTAACCGTAACATTGATTTTGGCAGTTATGATATAAAACTGCGCAGTATTGACGGAGCTGCTTCCACGATTATCGACCTTGAAAACAGCGGACGCTTTATCTACCTGCATACCGGTGAAACACAGGAAAGTTTACTGGACGGATTTACTGTTCGCAAAGGTTATGCTAATGGAGGTGGAGCGGTGCGCCTGAACGAAGCTGATATGATTATCAAGAATAATATTTTTGAAGATAACGATGGCGGTTATGGAGGGGCAATTTACTCTGAATATGGAAATCCCATCATCGATAAATGCAAATTTATCAATAACACAGCAGATTGCTATGGCGGAGCCATTATGGTTTTAAATGAAACTGCAAAGATCAGCAATTGTGAAATCACCGGTAATTTTGTAGATATTGAAGGCGCTGGGGGAGGTATCGCAGCCTTGCATGCAGACGTTTATGTATCAAAATGCATACTATCTCGAAATAAAGCGCGGAACGCAGGCGGAGCTTTTTATTCGGACACCTCATCTTTTGTTATAAGCAACTGTCTGATTTACGGTAACAGCTCGATGGGGGATTACGGTTTCATGTATTCCAAAGACGATGCATCATGGTGCGTTCCCAGTTCCGTTGATATAATTAACAGCACGATCTTTGACAATACGTCACGTGCCAGTGACAACAGCTTCAATGTAGGGATTAGTAATATTAATTTGAAAAACTGTATTGTGAATGGCCAGTTTAACGGTTCTATCACGAGTGGTTCTTATACCGGGCTTATTACTGTCAACAACAGTTGCTTGCCGGTTGATTGCAGTGCCTACGGCAGTGGAAACATTATGTCAGATCCACAGTTAACGGCAGTCGGCATGCTTAAATCAACATCTCCGTGTATTGATGCCGGAACGTTAGAGGGATCGCCTGAGACGGACCTTGAAGGAACCGCTCGTCCGGTGGGTTCCGGAGTTGACATGGGCTGTTATGAATTTAAGGACAGTGATTCCGACGGTATTCCGGATAACGTAGAAACCGCAGCCGGACTTGATCCGAATAACGCAAGTGACGCATCAGGTGATAAAGACTCCGACGGCCTGAACAACCTTGCCGAGTATGAGGCCGGTTCCGATATTAATAAAACAGATACCGATAATGACGGTATAGATGATAATGCTGAAATTTCACTTGGTTATGACCCGGCAGTTTACACAAAAATAATTTATGTTGACGCAAGTAAAGCCGATGACTCAGGCGATGGCTTGAGTCTGGCGACAGCGAAGCAGACCATAAGCGGCGCGGTAAGCGTCTCACAGGATACTGTCAATGAAAACGTGATCCTGGTTGCGCCCGGAACTTATTCCGGCAGCGGTAACCGTAACATTGATTTTGGCAGTTATGATATAAAACTGCGCAGTATTGACGGAGCTGCTTCCACGATTATCGACCTTGAAAACAGCGGACGCTTTATCTACCTGCATACCGGTGAAACACAGGAAAGTTTACTGGACGGATTTACTGTTCGCAAAGGTTATGCTAATGGAGGTGGAGCGGTGCGCCTGAACGAAGCTGATATGATTATCAAGAATAATATTTTTGAAGATAACGATGGCGGTTATGGAGGGGCAATTTACTCTGAATATGGAAATCCCATCATCGATAAATGCAAATTTATCAATAACACAGCAGATTGCTATGGCGGAGCCATTATGGTTTTAAATGAAACTGCAAAGATCAGCAATTGTGAAATCACCGGTAATTTTGTAGATATTGAAGGCGCTGGGGGAGGTATCGCAGCCTTGCATGCAGACGTTTATGTATCAAAATGCATACTATCTCGAAATAAAGCGCGGAACGCAGGCGGAGCTTTTTATTCGGACACCTCATCTTTTGTTATAAGCAACTGTCTGGTTTACTATAACAGTTCGATGGGGGATTACGGCTTCATGTATGTATGGGATGATGCAACATGGTGCGCCCCCAGTTCCGTTGATATAGTTAACAGCACGATCTTTGACAATGCGTCGCGTGCCAGTGACAACAACTTCAATGTCGGAATAAGTGATATAAGTATGACCAATTGCATCATGGATGGCACGTTTTCCGACAGTATCACAGATGGTTCGTTTACCGGGGCTATTACTGTCAACAACAGCTGTTTGCCGGTTGATTGCAGTGCCTACGGCAGTGGAAACATTATGTCAGATCCACAGTTAACGGCAGTCGGCATGCTTAAATCAACATCTCCGTGTATTGATGCCGGAGCGTTAGAGGGATCGCCTGAGACGGACCTTGAAGGAACCGCTCGTCCGGTGGGCTCCGGAGTTGACATGGGCTGTTATGAATTTAAGGACAGTGATTCCGACGGTATTCCGGATAACGTAGAAACCGCAGCCGGACTTGATCCGAATAACGCGAGCGACGCATCAGGAGATAAAGACTTTGACGGCCTGAACAACCTTGCCGAGTATGAGGCCGGTTCCGATATTAATAAAACAGATACCGATAATGATGGCATAGATGACAATGCTGAAATTTCACTTGGTTATGACCCGGCAGTTTACACAAAAATAATTTATGTTGACGCAAGTAAACCCGATGACTCCTTTAATGGACTAAGTCTATCAATGGCCAAAAAGACCATAAGCGCCGCGGTAAGCGTCTCACAGGATACTGTCAATGAAAACGTGATCCTGGTCGCGCCCGGAACTTATTCCGGCAGCGGTAACCGTAACATTGATTTTGGCAGTTATGATATAAAACTGCGCAGTATTGACGGAGCTGCTTCCACGATTATCGACCTCGAAAACAGCGGACGCTTCATCTACCTGCATACCGGTGAAACACAGGAAAGTTTACTGGACGGATTTACTGTTCGCAACGGTTATGCTAATGGAGGCGGAGCGGTACGTTTGAACGAAGCTGACATGACGATTGTAAATAATACTTTTGAGGGTAACGATTCTCATGATGGTTACGGCGGAGCTATTTTCTCAGAGCATGGTAATGCAATTATCAATAAATGTAAATTTACTAATAACACAGGATACGGGCATGGCGGTGCCATCATGATTTATTATGATAGCGCAGAGATCAGCAATTGTGAGATTAGCGACAATGTTTCCATATACGGGACAGGCGGAGGGATCGCAGTGGCCACCGCCAATGTTAATGTATCAAGTTGTGTTATATCTAAAAATGCAGCGGAAAGGGATGGCGGGGCAGTTTACGTACAAGGAGCATCATCAAATATTTTAACAAATTGTTTGTTTACATATAATTATGCCGGCGGCACAGGAGGAGTATCGATCAATAAAGAGGGTTCTTACCAGAAAATGTTAAACTGTACTCTGTTTAACAATGATGCATCTAATGTTACTGGTATTCAAGGTAACGGGAGTAATAAAATTGTTAACTGTATTATCAACGATGAACTAGATAATATTGTTACTATAGATGAAGAAAGTGGGGCGGTTGTAGCTGGTTCTGTTACATACTCATTGACTAAATATGATTATAATGGAATCGGAAACATTAACGCGGATGCAAATCTAACTGGTGCCGGAATGCTTAAAACCGGGTCAATCTACAACAAGCTTGGGACATCAACTGGTGCTCCAGAAACAGATTTAATGGGAGAGACAAGGTCAGCAGATGCCATAGGCATAGGATGTTACAAATTTGTTGATTCAGATAAAGATGGAATTCCGGATGTTGTTGAAATTGCTAACGGATTAAATCCCCGTAATCCAGCAGACGCATTACTTGATAAGGATGGGGATTTACTCTGCAATGTAAGGGAATATTACCTCGGTACTGATATATGCAATAAAGATACCAATGGAGATGGGATGGATGACAGAGAAGAAATACAACAAGAAAGAATTCCTTTTGTATCTCCAATGTTAATATATGTTGATGCGAATAATGGAAATGATACGAATAACGGAGGGAGAGATAGTGCAAAGAAAACAATCGCCGGAGCATTATCCGCATTGATGAATTTAGACAATAGAACATCCATTAGAGTGCGAAGTAGATTCGTGCATGTCATGATGCTTTTACGACCAGGGGTTTACTCTGGTCCAGATAACCGCAACCTCATATGTAATTTACCGGGAATAGGGCTATCGATTTCTTCTACATCACCAAGTGAAAAAAATTCAACAATTATTGACCTTGGACAACAAGGTAAATTTATTTCAGTGAGAAGTGAGTTATATTGTTCTGGTTTAACAATCAATAATGGTTTAGCAGAATATGGAGGTGTTTTCGATGTTTCCTCCTACTTAAAGGTGACAAACTGTACATTTATTTCTAATAAAGCGACCCAAAATGGAGGAGTTGTTTCATTTTCTGGTGGACGCGCTGTATTTGAACGGTGTATTTTTACGCAGAACAGTGCGGAAAACATTGGAGGTGTTTTCTCTACATTTGGATCGAATTTAGAATTGACAAATTGTTTGATTTCAGGAAATACGGCAAAGCATGGAGGTTCTGTCATTGACAGCAGCAGCAGTTATGCTGGTATGATTACCATGACTAACGTTACTAGTTTCAATAATGTCTCTAATACAGAAGATGAAGATGTAGATGAAATAGATATGGTATTTCATGATGAAACAACTGTAACTATAATGAATTGTATTATTCGTGACCAAATCAGTGAAAATATCGATTCAATTACTTACAGCAATACATTAAATATTGATTATGGGGATGGTAACATTACTGATGACCCGCAACTAAATTCAAGCGGATATCTCTTATCGACGTCTCCTTGTATCGATGCTGGTAATGACGATGGCGCTCCCACTCATGATTTAAATATGAACATGAGAAAAGTACATGGCGAACCAATGATTGGAGTAGAACTGACTGCAACTGATATGGGGTGCTTTGAATATGCTGGTGACTCAGATGGAGATGGAATTCCTGACGACATTGAGCTGGAAGAAGGTCTTAACCCCAATGATCCCTCAGATGCGGCACTGGATGCCGATGATGATGGGGTAAGCAATTTGGATGAATATTTGAATGAAACAGAGATTAACGTTAACAATAACGATTCAGATAACGATGGCTTGATTGATACCAAAGAAGTTGAGTATGGAACAGATCCGAATGTTGCAGATAGTGATGGAGACGGCTTGAGTGACGGAGATGAGGTATACAACTACAAAACGGATCCTTCGAATTCTGACTCAGATGGCGATGGACTTGATGATCAGTTAGAGATTGTTACCTACAAAACAGATCCCCTTGATGCTGATACCGATAATGATGGTTTGGACGACTTTGCAGAAGTAAACATGCATATGACAAATCCGCTAAAGGTTGATTCAGATAATGATGGCATTCCTGATGCGGTGGAAGTTTTTTCAGGAATGAGACCTAACGACCCCAGAGATGCCTACTCAGATATTGATGGGGACGGAGTCAGTAATTATCAGGAATACATAAATGGCACAAACATAAATGACTATAATGGTGAGCCTGATTCAGATGGTGATGGTTTATGCGATGCTAGAGAAATTGAATTAGGAACTGACCCTAATAAGTCCGATACGGACTCAGATGGATTGAATGATGGAATGGAAGTGGTTATTATAGGAACAAATCCGCTGAAAGCGGATTCCGATTCAGATGGATTAAATGATGCAGACGAAGTGCTTTTACATAATACAGATCCATTAATGAAAGATTCTGACTCAGATGGGCTATCAGACGAAGATGAAATAAAACTTTATAATACAGACCCTTTGAATGCTGACAGTGACAATGATACCCTTTCAGATGGCGATGAGATAAACACCTATAAAACAAATCCCATGGATTCTGATTCAGACAATGATGGCGTCAATGACAATATAGAACTTGAAAGTGGAATGGACCCGAATAATACAGCCATACAAGGAAATGGATATCTATATGAACAACGCGTTATTGAAGATGCGGAAGATGGTTTAAATAATCGATGGACTTCGTTAGGGGCTTCAGCCAGCAATATTGTCGACCCTGATAATTATACAAATAGAGTCATTCAGTATGGATATCATGATTACTTGGCACTTTCCCCTGTGGAGCAAACGAAAAAAACTATATCTTGGAGAATGAAATCAGAAGGTGGGACTATATCAATAAAACTGTTTACTTCAGAAGGCATACGATATATAACATATCTTGCTAAGAAAAAGTGGAACCCTGCTGCAACTGTAAATATTGCTCTAGGGGAAAGTGCATTTAATAACACTTGGCAAACATTTACTCGTAGCTTGCAGAGAGACCTGAAAACTGGATTCCCAGATGCAGTTTTAATTAGTGTTGATGCCATTTGGGTTAACGGAAAAGGTTTGATTGATGATATTACGCTGATATCATTTGCAGACGCTGATGGTGATGGTATTCCTGACTCCGTAGAGCTTGCATCCGGTCTTAACCCGTACGATGCGGAAGATTCACTGATTGATTCGGATGGGGACAATGTTATTAATATTGATGAGTTTATTGCCGGTACTGACATAAACGATGCGGATACGGATAATGATGGTTTGAAT
Organism: Victivallales bacterium; assembly: GCA_963678305.2. Taxonomy (GTDB): domain Bacteria; phylum Verrucomicrobiota; class Lentisphaeria; order Victivallales; family Victivallaceae. Next base: position 206,338 of record CAXXVV010000004.1, on the reverse strand, counting down.
GATGGTGAAGAAATAAATAACTATAAGACAGATCCGTTGAATGCAGACAGTGATGGAGATACCATTTCTGACGCACTGGAAGTTAATACATATCACACAGATCCGTTGTCAAAAGACACGGATCAGGATTCTATTGAAGATAACGTTGAAATTGCCAATGGAACGAATCCCTCATCGGCTATCATTCCAGACGCAGAATATATACAGGATATAAGAGTTTTAGATGATGCTGAAGATGGGACTTTAGACCGTTGGGTTGCTGATGATTACCTTCTTGGTATCACCTCAAATGTCATTGATCCAGATGATGAAAACAACAGAGTAATCAAGTTCAATTGGCCCACATATTTGGGATCGTTTGTTGGCGCTGAGCTTAACCTTGATCCTGTAGAAAGTTCAATGAAGTTACTATCTTGGAGAATGAAACTTCATGATCAGGAAGCTTCAAGTAATCATTATTTCATTACGATTGAATTAGACACGAATGAAGGTCTCAAGAAAATTGTGTATCAGGATACGGATTATGCAAGGGTTGTTGGCTCCACATCGATTTTCATCCCTTTAGGAAATTTATATACTGGCAGTTGGAAAGTATTTATTCGCAATCTTTCTACAGATCTGAAAGTTGGATTTCCAAATGCAACAATAAATAATGTAAAAAGAATTTCATATAAGTTTCATGGTTATATTGATGCAATGATTGACGACGTGAAATTATTTTCGTTCAAAGATACGGATAATGATGGATTGCGGGATATTGATGAAGATGGTTATGGAACCAATAATAATGACATTGACACTGATGGCGATACCTTGACAGATGGAGACGAAGTGCACACATACAAAACTGATCCATTGAATACTGATACTGATGGAGATGAGATTCCGGATGATGTCGAACTATATTATGGTCTTAATCCTAATGATCCTTCTGATGCAGCAAAAGACATGGATGGTGATGGAATAAGTAACGTCCAGGAGTATAAAGACGGGACAGATATGAGTGTTAGCGACAAAGACACTGATGAAGATGGTTTAAAAGATGTTGATGAAGCGGGATTGGGTACTGATCCTAATGTTGTGGATACAGATGGCGACGGCTTGAGTGACGGAGTTGAGGTGCTTACTTATTGCACATCTCCATTAAATAGTGATACAGATGGAGATGGTCTAAGTGACGGGGACGAAATTAATATACACCACACTGATCCGCTTAGCGTGGATACCGATTCTGACGGTATTCCAGATAACATTGAGCTTGATTATGGCCTTAACCCTAATAATGCGTCAGACGCAGCTGGAGATATGGATGGTGATGGGGATAGTAATGTTGATGAATACAATAACGGCACAGCCATGGATGTTGATGAAACAGACTCAGATGGAGACGGTTTATTTGATATTGACGAAGCAGCATGGGGAACCGAACCATATGTTGCTGACACCGATGGAGATGGTTTGACAGACGGAGAAGAAGTTTATGTCTATCATACTATGCCGTTAATCATTGATACAGATATGGATGATTTAAGTGATGGAGACGAAGTCAATATATATGGAACTGATCCATTGAGTGCGGATAGCGATTCTGACGGTATTCCTGATAAAGCAGAACTAGATGTTGGTCTTGATCCGAATAAAGCATCAGATGCAACTGAGGATTTGGATGGTGATGGAGTCAATAACATTGACGAATACAATGCTGGTACAGCAATTGATATTGATGAAACTGACTCAGATGGAGATGGGCTAATTGATATAGATGAAGTTATATGGGGAACTGCCCCTGATAATGATGATAGTGATTCTGATGGATTGACAGACGGGATGGAAGTTCATTATTATGGAACTGATCCGTTAAATAATGACACAGACTCAGATGGTCTGAGTGATGGGGATGAAGTTAATATATATAATACAGATCCGTTGAGTGCGGATAGTGATTCTGACGGGATACCTGATAAAGTGGAACTTGATGTTGGTCTTAATCCGAATTACGCATTAGATGCGGCTGGAGATTTAGACGAAGATAACGTTAGTAATCTTGACGAATATATTAACGGAACAAAGATTAATTTGGATGAAACAGATTCCGATAATGATGGAATACCAGATGTTGTTGAGAATGATGTTGGTCTTGATCCAAATGATGCTTCCGATGCAACTGGTGATTTAGATGGTGACGGCGTTAACAACCTTGACGAATATAATGGCGGTACGGCAATTGATATTGATGAGAGAGATCCTGATTCTGACGGGTTGAATAATTCGGAAGAAGATGACAATGGTACCAACCGGGATCTTGCCGATACCGACGGAGATGGGGTGAGCGACGGAGATGAAGTTAATATATACCACACTGACCCGTTGAGTGCGGATAGCGATTCTGACGGGATACCTGATAAAGTAGAACTTGATGTCAACCTTGACCCCAATGATGCAACTGATGCAGCTCAGGATCTGGATGGTGACGGCATAAGTAATTTAGATGAACATAATAACGGTTCAGCCATTAACATAGATGAAAGAGATCCTGATTCTGACGGGTTGAATAATACCGAAGAGAATGAAGCCGGAACGAATCCGAACATTGCAGATACCGACGATGATGGATTGACTGATGGCGACGAAGTTCATACTCATCACACTGATCCTAATCTTGTCGATACCGATGGTGACAGCTTAAGCGACGGCGATGAAGTTAATATACATGGAACCGACCCGTTGCTGGCTGATACCGACTCAGACGGGATACCTGATGACGTAGAAATTAATGTTGGTCTTAATCCCAATAATGCTTCTGATGCAACTGGCGATTTAGATGGTGACGGCGTTAACAACCTTGATGAATATATCAACGGCACTCCGATTGATATCAATTATGATACGCTTGATTCTGATTCAGATGGGTTAACGAATGCTCAGGAGGCAATGAGGGGGACTGACCCTGACAAAGCGGATACCGATGGAGATGGCTTGAATGATGGCGATGAAGTTAATAGTTGGCATTCTGATCCATTGAAAGAAGATACTGATGAAGATGGTTTAAATGATGGCGATGAATATTATCTTTATTCTACAAATATGTTGCTGGCGGATAGCGACAATGACGGCCTTAACGATAAAGAAGAAATCATTACATATGAGACAGATCCAAATAAACTTGACACTGATGGTGACAGCTTAGGTGACGGCGACGAAGTTAAAATTTATAAAACAGATCCAAATAAACTTGACACTGATGGTGACACCATTAATGATAACATTGAAATTGCAAATGGCATGAATCCTAATAGTGCAGCAACTCAAGGGAGCGGCTATCTTTATGATGAATTTGTACTTGAAAATGCTGAGGATGGGCTTACCTCCGGATGGATCCCACAGCCTGATAGAAATCTCATGGTATCTAACGTTATTGACTCGGATAATGTAAATAATCGAGTGATTAAATTTATGGGGTTGACGACATATTATCAGGAAATTAATAAGGTGGGAACCCTGTCTTGGCGTATGAAATCCAGCGACCTGTCGTCTTCTATTAAAGTTATACTGAATACTACTGTGGGACAGCGTTATATTTGCTATAACGCTTCATCACAGAGTTCTAATTCAACAACTGTTAATATTCCTCTCGGAGAAAGAGTATATGACGGCAAATGGAGAACTTTTAATCGTGATTTGCGCTCAGACCTGCAATCGGTTTTCACTACTGCAACTATCAATAGTATTACCGGAATTATTGTAAACGGTTCCGGATATATTGACGATGTCAAGTTGATATTGTTTATTGATGCCGATAAGGACGGAATTCCGGACTCGGTTGAATCAGCGGCCGGACTTTCTTCAGAAAACTCGTCCGATGCTAAGTTAGACAAAGATCAAGATGGTATTAATAACCTTGACGAATTCCACCGTGGAACTGATATCAATGATTCGGACAGTGATGATGATGGCTTGAGTGATGGAGTTGAATGTAACACATATAACACGAACCCATTGCTTGGAGATACTGACTCCGATGGTCTTAGTGATGGTGATGAAGTCACGGTTCATCATACGGATCCTCTTGAAGTTGATTCAGATTCCGATGGTCTGAGCGATGGTGATGAAATAAATACATATAACACTGAACCAATGGCATCAGATACTGACTCTGATGGTCTTAATGATGGAGACGAAGTATATATTTACAAAACTCAGCCGGCGAACGCTGATACAGATGGAGATAATCTTATTGATGGTGATGAAATAAATAATTACAATACAGATCCATGTAAAAAAGATACTGACTCTGATGGGATTGATGATGATATCGAAATAGCCAACAATATGAATCCGAATTCAGCGGCTGTATTGAATAATGGTTATCTTCTCGAACAGCGTATAATTGAAGATGCTGAAGACGGTCTTACAAGTGGATGGTCTGAATTTACTAATACTAACGCCTCTGTCTCAAATATAAATGATCCCGATGTACCTGATAATAAACTGATCCAATTCCAGGGAAGCGGTACATTATCCGGATTCGAAATCAACCTGTCCCCGGCAGAAAAATGTCTGCGTAAAATATTTTGGCGGATGAAATTTAGCGAGGCTTATATTATCTATGTTAAACTCAATACTTCAGAAGGTGATCGATATATTGCCTATACCCCGACTGCACAAAGTTTCGGTTCGGATACCGTTAATATTCAGCTGGGGGCAGATACATGTATCGGTGGCTGGAGAGTGTTTGTCCGGAATCTTAAAGCAGATCTGAAAACCGGATTCCCTGATGCGGTTATTGATGGTGTTTCCCAAATCAGAATTTGCGGATCAGGAATGGTCGACGATATCAAGTTGATGGGATTTATTGATTCAGATGGTGATGGGATTCCCGACTCCGTTGAAGATGCGAATAATTTGGACAAAAATGACGCTTCAGATGCAAATGCGGATATCGACAATGACAACCTGCTGAACTTTGAAGAGATATTATACAATACCGATATAAATAACAGCGACACTGATGGTGATGGAATTAGCGATGGCAATGAAATAAAAACTTATGCATCCAATCCTAATAGCAAAGATTCCGATAAGGATGGATTGTCTGATACTTGGGAATTGATCAATTTCGGCAATCAGAGTCAAACCCCGGGAGGGGATCATGATAATGACGGACTTACTAACCTTGAAGAAGACTGCTTGGGGTTAAGTTTCAGTAAAGTTCAGGAATTTAATGATTCTATTGAACTGAACATCTATACATATTGCAATTAATTATATTAATAAATTAAATAAGAAAATAGGAGAGAGACAGTGAAAAGTATGACTCGATCGCTTGTGAAATTATTTCAATTCTCTGGAACAAATGTTATTAAACAATTACCCTTAATTATTCTGGTACTATTTTTTCTCGGTTTGCCTGCTAAAGCCGTGGATAAAGTCAAGTTTACTGTTACAGTCCATAATGGAGCGGAAACGGAGCCTACGAGGGTGTTCGAGTTTGCCGCTGGAGATTCCGTTCCCCGTTGGAGTGAAAAAGATGGGTATCTGTGGGAAGCAAGTTTTGATGAGGACGGCACGTTCTACTTTGACGTGAATGGTGTTGATTTTTTAGGTATAAATGTTTGGGACTATGGTAATGGCACATTTTATTTCACTGGAATTTACGGCGGGGATCCAGTTACAATTAAAATTGAAAACTTCGACCCGCCTGTTTTTCCGGAACCAATAATTTTTAACACAAGGCCAAGTTTCTCGTTCACATATGATATAAAGCTGGAAAAAGGAGCAAAGCCGGTCACATTTTCCGTTCATGAAGAAGGTGAAGATGATAATTTAACTCCGTTGCCTGAATTTTTGGCATTTTCTGTAGATAAAATAACTGGAACAATTCCGGGGACTCCGGACCATTATTCGTTTTATTTTGATGTAAAAGCGGCAAACTATTCCGGCGTTTCGGTTGCACGAGTATATGTGAATGTATCAGGACCAAACGTTAGAGGAAATATTGTAGGGAAAGATCCTGTTTCGGAATTCGAAGAAGACGATCCGGCTAATCTAAGATTCTCAACCCTCCAATACGCACATTTTGATCTTAGACATTACGAAACCACTGGGGTTTTAACTTTAACAATTTCAGGAGGAAACGGAAGTAAGTTTGAAGTTTTTCGAAGTCTTTACGATACGGAGCCCTTAAAAGATGACACATATACCTGTAATGTGGCTGAGCCGGATAAAAACAATATATTGTATTCTTTGGCTAAAAACCGTACAATGGAATTGTATGTCAAACCCAAGGTTATTCCCGGGCAGGAATATGAAGAGGTGGACAACGGTATCATCAAGTTAAGCCATAGCGCTTCTTCAACTGCATTTGATAAAGTCAATTTTCAAATCTACGAGCCAGGCTTGGAGTTAACCGGTTACAGACACTTGGCTACACCGGGAGAAATTGCAGAGAATGAAGAAGAAAATGCAGAGGGTAATATCATAAACGATAAGGTTGCTCTTAAACTGGAACAGAAAGGCTTGACCGGCGGAATCTTGACTTTGAGTTTGACTGACAGCAAAGCTGTTTATCTTTATACCGATGCTGCCTGCTCAAAAGATAAAAGAATCATTTTGACACAAGATTCCATCTCTTTGGATCTTGGCTCCGCTACTGCACCCGCAAGCGATCATCCGTTAAAAGGTCTGTATGGTTCTGGAGAAAAGTCAATTACGCTTTACATGAGGCCGGTTTTTCCGGCTGATAAAACAGGTTTGAAGTTGTCCTGGAGCGACGGGGGCAGTTTATTGGCGGAGGATGTTATCTATTATAAGACTGAATTAAAGGGGGTTAACCTGAGCGCAATAGTCGTAAACGACACGTCATTTCCGCATATCAGTGAAGATAATGAAGAATATGACCCCAGTACCGAATCTTTATATCCGGAAAAGCAGTTTATTGTTGGGAGAAAATTAGTGGTTACACTGGATCCGGGGGGAGTTTTTACAGGGAAAATCACATTCCATTGTGATGAGAAATTATTTTTAATCAGGAAAACTACGTTCACAGGTACAATTGTCGATCCATCTGAACTTGTCTATGATTTTGATAACCCGCCTCAATCGACTTCTCATCCCTTGTATGCTTTTGGTTCCGGTGAAAAAGCGATATTGTCATTTATATCGCTATCACCGGCCGAAAGCACTTCTATGACACTTATTGCTGATAATTTCCTTAATTGTGACGATAGCACAAATGAAGATGATGATACATCTTGTGGTTGGGATAACAATAATGCTGGTATCGATACGATTAATTTTAAGATTGATTTTAAAAAAGCGGATATAAAGGCCTTTAAACCAGTTGCAACTAAAGTCGGTGAGGGTGCAGCTATTAAGGAAATTCGGGATTACGAAAGAGACTGGCCAGAGCCGGATCTTACAACGGATATGGCTCCGGATGACCATAAATTTGAGGATGAAGAAAATGAAGCAAAATGCATTATTCTTGCTGCACAAGACCCCAATGAATTCCTAGATGAACTAATGTGTTTTACTTTAATCAAACTAAATGCCAGGGATATGACAAAAGACTGCATAAACAAACTTCAAGTATCACCAAATGAAGCAGTTAAGGTCTTCAGTGCTACCGGAAAACAAATTGACCTGCAGCGATGTGAGGTTGATATGGACAGCCCGTCCGGACCATTGGCCGGACTTGCCAATGGCGGTACGGTTACGTTATTGTTGAAGGGCCTTAATTCCGGTAAAGTCAATGTTTCTTTGACGAGCTATACGAAAGACTCGAATAACAATAAAGATAGTGTCATTGCTGTTGATAATTTTAATTTTACAATAAAAAGTTTCTGTCCCTGCGTTTCTTGCGTTGCCGGAGACAGTGATTGGTGGGCTGGTTCAATTGCCGGAAATATTTCATTGGGTAATTATGATCACGGGCTTCCTGTCGGTTCCATTAGTTATTATTCCAGGGTTCTTGACGAATTCTGCGCTGATCCGAAAAATCTTGAAATAGCTGTCGATGGTAATATTTACAACCTTAACAGCTCCAATCAGATTGTAGATGAGAATGATCAAGTCATAACCCCTGATCCGGATGCGGTGTCTATTGTCTATTATGCCGATGATTACTCTCCAGTCACTGCTTTGCAGGGGTTTCCCGCCACTATATATGCTCCGTCAACCAGAGTTGACTTTTCATATACGACCCAGGTGTATGATTCAAAGAGTTATGTGAAAACCACGACCCTGAAGTTCTATAATGTTTCTGGTAATAATTTGTTCCGGACTATCACTATGACTAATAATTTCACTTATGACAGCGGAACTCAAACTTTCAATACAACTTCTTTCAAAGTCGAAAATACCTATGACGGGGCAACCCGCCATTATGAGTTTACTGAAGATGCTGATGGACGGATTCTGCTTGATAATAACGGTATAATCAGCAGTGTGAGAGAGTCGGAATCAGAGGGAATTACCACTAAAACTCATAAAACCTATAGAATCGATGAAAATGGTTCTATGTTGCCTATCGATATCAGGACTGAACAATATAAAAAATTCCCATGGGGCACTTCGCTTATCCAGGCTTCAAGTTCAGGCCAAACCACCAGTTATGAGTATTATGAGAGTCGGGACAGTAGTCCCGGTGCATTCGGAAAAATAAAGAAAATTTTATACACAGATGTGGTTCCAGGAAAAACATATTATCAATTATTTTACTATGATGGGGAGGGTAACCAAAAATCTACATCAACAATGAGGGGGGGGAATATATATAGTGATGATGAAGCCAAATATGTTATTGTCAGGATCAATGATATTGTTGGTGAATACCTGATCAATTCGACTACCGGTTTGGCTTCATACACGGTTTCTGATACGGATGATTTTTCGATTATCGGAAGAAAAACCATAACATCCAGCTATTGTAACGGCACACTTACCTCAAAGAGAGGTTATATTACCTATACTGATTATTCCTATGCCCCGGATGAAAGCATTATGTATGATGAAAGTAATAACGCCTATACCAGCTATACCTACAAAGTCGCCACTCCGGGAGACTTCTATGGCAAGGTCAGCAAAACCGTCAACTATGACGGGACCGGCTCAATTTATTCCTACGCCAAGGAGAACGACACAAGTTATGGTGAAGTGCTTGTCACGACGGTTGACTCCGGCCAGTTGTCAACTGACAACTTAAGTATTGTTGACGGTATCAGGACGGTCGACAAAGTCAATAAGCAAGGGGAAACGGTTTATTCCGCATCGTATGACATTGCGACTGTTGTGGATGCCGGTACCGGCGCCAAACTGAAATTGTCCGAATCCTACGCCATGACGATTGATGATTTCGGACGGGTAACCAAGACCCATTACCTGGATGGAACCACCTCCGAACGCGAATATGGCTGCTGCGGCGTTAACTGGGAAATTGACCGTAACGGGACCAGAACCGATTACCTCTATGATACCGCGACCGGACGCCTCGCTTCAAGTACCAGGGACGGCATTTCCACTAACTACCTCTATGACGCAGCCGGAAATACTTTGTCTACCACGATAATAGGTAAAAACGAGACACCAATAACCTCCTCTAACACCTATGAAGACGGTAAACTGAAAACGGTTACCGACCCGATGAACAACACCACTACATATTCAAAAGATTCAACTGGCGATAAAGTAACATACCCGGATGGGGCCTATGTAACAACCATTTATACCAATGGTGAAGCGACCGGGACGACCGGGACCGCAGTGCATCCCACCTCGATCTCCACCGGGCCGAATTGGACCAAAAACAATATCACCGGGGTAACCACGTATAATAACATGTTAGGACTGCATTATCGAACTTTTTACGCTGATGAGAGATACCAGCAAACATTCTACAACTCCAAAATGCAGGTTATCAGACGGCAAGCTCCATCCGGGAGACTGACTCTTTATGCATATGATGGCCGTGGGCGAGTCTACCAGACCGCGGTGGACACGAACTTTAACAAGATCATTGACGGTGACGATGAAATCACCCGGACCACCTATTCATACTCAACCCGGGATGGCGAATATGTCTCCGTCGTGACGACAACCCGGATTGTCGGAGCCAACAGCAAAGTCCTGTCTGTCGGTGAAACCTCCCTGGATGGGCTCGAATCATGGACTACCGCCAACGGTTTAACCTCCCATTCCAAAACGGTCCGCAACGGCGGCGGCTCCGTTACGACCACTCAGGAGGCTCCGGATGGGACCAAAAGTGTAACTACTTCCATTAACGGCCGGGTATTGACAGTCCAGAACTATAACCGCGACGGTTCCACGGGTAATCTCATTACCTATACTTATGATGAATTTAATCGGGTCGATACTATCACCGAGTCTTTCAATAGTAATACTGTCAATACAACGAAAAATTACTATAATGCCAATAACCGGGTCACTAAAACTACCGTCAACGGGCGCGATACCACTTACACCTACGACTCAATGGGGCGTCGTACCGGTGTTACCATGCCGGGCTCCCGTACTGTGACCTACGAACACCACCCTACCGGGGAAATTAAAGCGGTCTACGGCGCGGACACCTATAAACAGACATTCACTTACGACGACCAGGGGCGTATGGCATCATTCTCCACCTACCAGGCCGGCACGACACCGCAAACCACAACCAATACCTATAATAACCGCGGCTTTTTAGCCGCAAAAACCTACCCTGATGGAAAGTCGACCACCTACGAATACAACCACGACGGGCTGATGACCAAACGTACCTGGGCGCGCGGGGTTACGACCTCTTACACCTATAAAGCTGCCACCGGGCGCAAGACAAAAGTCAGTTATTCTGATTCAACCCCGGAAATTTCGTTTACCTATGACTGGATGGGCAATCCGCTGACGATTACCGATGCGAGCGGAACCCATACTTTCACTTATGATTACACCACCGCGGGGCATCCGGGGTTGACAAGTGTCACCATACCCCATATATTAAATGGTAACGTTGCGTATACTTATGACGGATACGGCAAAAGGACCGGAATGACGCTTAATCAAAACAGTTCGGCGGTATTGACCAATACCTACACCTATGACGTGCGGAACCGTTTGCAAACGGTTTCCGACGGGACCAATACCGCTACCTATGCCCGGATCACCGGTATGGACCTTCTGGATACCGCGACTATAAGCAATGCCTCCGGGACTGTCCTGACCCGGGACCGGAACTATGATTCGTATCATCGTCTGGCAAGTATCGGCAATACTGCCGGCAGTGTCACCAGGTCATATACCTATACCCTGAACGATAAGGACCAGCGTACCAGGATCACTTTTGCCGACGGTTCATACTGGGATTACACCTATGATACCAAAGGCCAGGTGATCAGCGGGATTAAATATGACGCTGCCGGCAAAGCTGTTCCCGGTCATTCGTTCGGTTATGGTTACGATGGCATCGGCAACCGGACCTGGGCTGATCCCGGTTTGTATTCCGACGATGAAAATAGAGTGCCCGCGCCGGCCGCCACCCGGTATCAGTACGCCAGTAACCAGCTCAATCAATATACCAGCCTGACCAATCCCGGTATCGTCCCGGTTATTGGCGATGCCGACGTCAATGCGACGGTCAAGGCACTGCGGACCGATGAAACTCCGGTTCCCAGTGGTGAACAGGTACTTGTTCCGGCCCGTGACGGCAAATACTTCACCGGCTTTTTTACCGGGATCGACAATTCAACCGCATCCAAAACAATATCTTTCAACGTCTATGCGATCAAAGAGGATTCGGCCAACAACAGGCAACTGGTCCGCAAGGAAATCCGGCAGTATACCGTTCCGAAGCGTGACGCGGCTTTCACTTATGACGATGACGGCAATATGCTGACCAACGGCGAATGGACCTATGAATGGAACGCCGAAAACCGGATGATCGCCGCTGAAAAGTCGGACCAGAGACTGGAGTACAGTTATGACTATCAAGGCCGCCGATTCAGCAAAAAGGTTTATACCGGTTCGACTGGGAATTGGACTTTGAGCCGTGAAGAAAAATATATTTATGACAACAATAACCGGATCGCATTGTACAACGGTTCAGATGTCCTACAGAAATCCTACCTGTGGGGCGAAGACTTGTCCGGTTCACTGGACGGAGCTGGAGGAGTTGGCGGTTTATTGGTTGTAACCGATACAAGCAGTAGCTACCCATTGTATGATGGCAACGGCAACATAACTGCATATTCTGATGGAAGCGGCAATTTGGTTGCCGAATATGAATATAGTCCGTTCGGAAGAACACTTAAACAAACCGGAACTCAAGCCAGTAACCTGACATTCGGTTTTTCAACGAAAAATTACGAAGCCGAAACCGGTTTACTTAACTACCGCTACCGCCCGTTGATAGTTAACCTCGGCCGTTGGGCAACAAGAGATCCGCTAGGTGAAGATGGAGGATATAATCTTTATGGAATGGTTGGAAATAACTTGATCGGACAATTGGATGAGCTTGGACTGAAATCGTTTTACATCCGTAATGAAAATAAAGCTTATGCACAAGTTTGCGCGGAAGAGCCCCAAAAAGAAAAAGTTGATGCAGTCACTGCAGGTTTGTGGCCAGATTACAAGCCTGCAACATATAGTGCAGCTCAGATTATAGGATCGATGGTTTGGCTTGACCCAAGCCAAGTTGGAAGTTGGCTAAGAGATAAACACGGAATGCTAGTCAAAAATCCCCGTTATGGAGTCGTATACAAGGTTCCCAACGTTCATGTTATCTTAGTCGGTGATAGCTTAGGCACTGCATATCCATTTATGTGGGCCGATGCCAAGTTGACACGAAGAAGGTTCAAGGCCGCTGGCTTTAATGTTAAATTAATTGATGCTTCTACAGTTGATGCAGGAACTCTGATGAATGATATAATCGCTTTGTCATACAAAAAAATGTGGGGATTTTCATACTTTGGACACGGCTATGCTGGGGATGGCTCCACTAAGTGGGGGCATTGGGCATCTAAACTATTAGGAGAAGAAGTACCTAACAGGCCAAGACAGGGATATTTAGTCCCTAAAATGGATTGGTTTTCAACGCCTGCAATGTTAATTGGACCTGACGATATTGGCAGACGTTATAAAAAAGGCATGGCTTCATTATTGGGCTGTTTTACTGCATCTACGAATTGGGGCTCTGCGGCGTCTCGGACGTTTGTTGTTAAAGGAGAGGATTTTGCTCCAATGGGTTTTTATAATTTTTACGGCATCACTGGAGCTGAGATGTTTTTTAAATACGCATATCCCCCACAGGTAAAATAACAGGAGCTATCATGAAATACTTATTTTTGTTACCAATAATATTCTTATTGGGATGTTCAGAGTATCCATATCCTATATACTTAAACATGACTTGTTACTCACACTTATGTAAGATAAAACAAGAAATAAAGATTTACTTAGAAGAACACAATCAAACTTATCCAAACAAATTAGACAAAATTAATTTAGATTTTAAAAAAGACATTTACCACTGTCCTCTTGCACTCAGGAATAAATTGCGGAAAACTAAATTTATATATTTAAAACCCAATCAAAATTCCAAGCCTACGGACCCGATGGTTTATACACCTTTCCCATTATATATAGATAGAAAAACAAAAGAAAAGGGGTTTTATGTTCTTAGAGTCAACGGTAAATGTGAATTTGTTAAAAAAGAACTACTGATCAGGGAATTATTAAATTTAAAAAAACGACGAGCTCTGTCCGTCAAGAAGTGATGTGGAAAAAAAATGATAAAGACCAGCGTACCAGGATCACTTTTGCCGACGGTTCATACTGGGATTACACCTATGATACCAAAGGCCAGGTGATCAGCGGGATTAAATATGACGCTGCCGGCAAAGCTGTTCCCGGTCATTCGTTCGGTTATGGTTACGATGGCATCGGCAACCGGACCTGGGCTGATCCCGGTTTGTATTCCGACGATGAAAATAGAGTGCCCGCGCCGGCCGCCACCCGGTATCAGTACGCCAGTAACCAGCTCAATCAATATACCAGCCTGACCAATCCCGGTATCGTCCCGGTTATTGGCGATGCCGACGTCAATGCGACGGTCAAGGCACTGCGGACCGATGAAACTCCGGTTCCCAGTGGTGAACAGGTACTTGTTCCGGCCCGTGACGGCAAATACTTCACCGGCTTTTTTACCGGGATCGACAATTCAACCGCATCCAAAACAATATCTTTCAACGTCTATGCGATCAAAGAGGATTCGGCCAACAACAGGCAACTGGTCCGCAAGGAAATCCGGCAGTATACCGTTCCGAAGCGTGACGCGGCTTTCACTTATGACGATGACGGCAATATGCTGACCAACGGCGAATGGACCTATGAATGGAACGCCGAAAACCGGATGATCGCCGCTGAAAAGTCGGACCAGAGACTGGAGTACAGTTATGACTATCAAGGCCGCCGATTCAGCAAAAAGGTTTATACCGGTTCGACTGGGAATTGGACTTTGAGCCGTGAAGAAAAATATATTTATGACAACAATAACCGGATCGCATTGTACAACGGTTCAGATGTCCTACAGAAATCCTACCTGTGGGGCGAAGACTTGTCCGGTTCACTGGACGGAGCTGGAGGAGTTGGCGGTTTATTGGTTGTAACCGATACAAGCAGTAGCTACCCATTGTATGATGGCAACGGCAACATAACTGCATATTCTGATGGAAGCGGCAATTTGGTTGCCGAATATGAATATAGTCCGTTCGGAAGAACACTTAAACAAACCGGAACTCAAGCCAGTAACCTGACATTCGGTTTTTCAACGAAAAATTACGAAGCCGAAACCGGTTTACTTAACTACCGCTACCGCCCGTTGATAGTTAACCTCGGCCGTTGGGCAACAAGAGATCCGCTAGGTGAAGATGGAGGATATAATCTTTATGGAATGGTTGGAAATAACTTGATCGGACAATTGGATGAGCTTGGACTGAAATCGTTTTACATCCGTAATGAAAATAAAGCTTATGCACAAGTTTGCGCGGAAGAGCCCCAAAAAGAAAAAGTTGATGCAGTCACTGCAGGTTTGTGGCCAGATTACAAGCCTGCAACATATAGTGCAGCTCAGATTATAGGATCGATGGTTTGGCTTGACCCAAGCCAAGTTGGAAGTTGGCTAAGAGATAAACACGGAATGCTAGTCAAAAATCCCCGTTATGGAGTCGTATACAAGGTTCCCAACGTTCATGTTATCTTAGTCGGTGATAGCTTAGGCACTGCATATCCATTTATGTGGGCCGATGCCAAGTTGACACGAAGAAGGTTCAAGGCCGCTGGCTTTAATGTTAAATTAATTGATGCTTCTACAGTTGATGCAGGAACTCTGATGAATGATATAATCGCTTTGTCATACAAAAAAATGTGGGGATTTTCATACTTTATCATTAGGGGTCTGACCCTGTTATCATTAGGGGTCTGATATCATTAGGGGTCTGACCCTGTTTATTTGTTAATTTTGAACTTGAAACTGGCTTTATATTTGATTTTTTATGGATTTAGAGCTATTTTTTAAGGTGATTTATTGATTTTAAGAAAATTGAGGTGAGAATATGCCGCGTAGACGCAGAGGCTGGATAGATTGGGGATGTTACCATATAACCCATCGGTGCCATGAACGGGAATTTCTTTTCAAGTTCTCCAGGCATCGTGATATCTATTTGCGTCAGTTATGGGAAACTAAAAAACGCTTTAAGGTGGATATCCTTGATTATATGGTTACCAGCAATCATGTACATTTACTGTTGACCGCCCGTCACGGCCGGGATATATCCAGTGCGTTACAGTTTTTACACGGTTCGGTCGGCCAACAATACAATCTCTTGAAAAAACGCGAAGGAGCATTCTGGAGCGACCGGTTTCATTCCACCCACATTCAAAGCGGAAACCACTTGAGCAGGTGTTTGTTTTACATCGATATGAACATGGTCCGGGCCGGAGCAGTAAGGCATCCGGAAGAATGGAAACATTCCGGTATCCATGAACTGCTCGGAAAGCGTCAACGCTACCAGTTGATAAACATGGGCAGATTGCTGCAATATCTCGATATTCAATCCGAAGAGGCGTTTCGACGCTGGTATATCGTCACACTGAACGATTTGGTCGCCAGTAACAATCGTCAAAGGGAGGCATATTGGAGCGAAGCAATTGCCGTCGGTGAACCTGATTGGTTGAAGACAACCGCCGTCCAATCCGGCATCAAGCGTTACGCGATCAAGAATGCCATGCCGGATGACCGGGAAGGTGACATTCATATTTTGACCGGGAAATAACAATTATCTTCTCGTCAATACTTATTCCCCCAATGGGAAGCAGTATTCTGAGCTTATTATTATCTTTCACCAAATTTTCTTCCCCAAAAATGTTTTTGATATAAAGCATTCCATGATGCCTTTATTTCCTTGTTTTTACTTGTTCTCTATTGATTTTTTTCCTATCAGCATGTATAATTAGTAATTATACAGCTATTTATACATGTATAAAATCATGTATTTTTTGAGTGTTAAGTGATTCCTATTTTCCGGATTACCCTTGAGGGATTTCAATCTTATTTAAACCTATGATTGACGATGAAGCCATGTAGTAAGCTTCGTAGTTAAATAATGTTTTTTGTAGACTGTTGATATGCTATGAAATATGCGAAAAACTCGACTGCTGAACATGAAGAAACATGATGTTATTATACGTGCACTGAGAAATTGAGTCATGCAAAATATTATATTTTCATGATTCTTTGTATCAAAAGGAGAAAGGAGGTTGTGAAGAGAGGATTTCCAAAAAACAGGGGATAATATTTTAAAAATGTGAGATTTTTTCTCTGCCGCGTATGTATTTTATGAAACATGAATGATTAAACAGGAGAGAATACAGTGAGAACAAATGAGAGGGTAAAAGCAGCGATAGCGATATTGGCTGGATTGGTGATAGGTTTGGGAGCCTACGGAGAAGTCATTCCGCAAGCAGTCAGTTTTGATGGGGATGGAGATTATATCGCAGCTGATAACGAGTCAAACTTTGATTTCGGGACCGGAAGTTTTACGATTACCTGTCGGGTCAAGCTGGCACCCGGGCTTGCAGACAATGATTATACAATTATAGGAAAAAATCTGGCAGGAAAATATACCACTGGCACAGGTGGATACCCTGGATACAGATTATCTCAATTCTGGGGAGATCTTCGCTTTAATATATGGGACATAAACTATCAAACAGTCTACGAGGTCACTGCCGGTGATGTTTTGAAAGACAACAAATGGCATACGGTTGTAGCAATGAGAGACGGACAGGAATTAAAGCTCTATGTTGACGGAGTCCTGGAAGATTCATCCGGCAATGTCGTCCCAACCGACTGTGACATCAGCACCAGCAATTCCAGTCCGTTTTCGATTGGCGCCGCAGTTTATTGGAGTCAAAGCAGATTCTTCACCGGAACGGTTGATGAAGTCGCGGTGTATAATCGGGCTCTGACAACGACAGAAGTTGCGGAAATTTCAAATACCGGGGTCAACAAGACTACTTCGGGAATAGTTGCGTACTATCCTTTTGATGACGGCACCAGCAATGATGCTACCAGCAATAATAATGACGCAACTAAGTATGGTGACACAAAATATGTTCCCGGAGCAGTTGTTTCCACTAAAGGCATGGCTTTTGATGGCGATGGTGATTATATTTCATGTGCGAATGAGTCGAACTTTGACTTCGGAACAGGTAACTTTTCATTATCGTGCTGGGTTAAGCTGAATTCAGGAGTTGCAAGCAATGATTATACCATTATTGGTAAAAACCTGGCAGGAAAATTTACCTCGGGATCAGGGGGCTATCCCGGCTACAGATTATCTCAATACTATGGATCTCTGAGGTTCAATGTATGGGATCTGGATAACCAGATAACATATGCTGTTTCTTATTCCGGGGCTCTATCGGATAACAATTGGCATTATGTAACGGCAATGCGTGACGGACAGGAATTGCGCTTGTATGTTGACGGCGTCCTGAAAAGTTCCAGCGGAGAAGTTGTTCCGACTGACTGTAATTTTGACAATTCCTCTCCATTCGCAATCGGAGCTGCAGTGTACTGGGGGCAAAGCCGCTTTTTCCCGGGAAGCATCGACGAAGTTGCCGTTTATAACAAAGTATTGTCATCAAGAGAAATTAAGATGCTGATGAATTTCAGTCCTAATTATTTATCAGACGGATTGGTTGCGTACTACTCATTCGACGCCGGAAATGCGACAGACGACTCTGTGAACAACAACGATGGAACGCTTTATGGCGATGCAAGCTCTGCTGGCGGTATAGCCTGGCAAGGCTATGAGGAAATCAATAATATTTTTGATAAAATCGCTTTCAGCATTTCATCCCTGCCGACTTCCGGCACTTTAACTTTAGCAACAGCAAATTCAATCTCGACAGATGATCTTGCCAACGTTGACCAGAATGATCAGGCATTGTCGGTAGGTGCGCATGATCCTTATTCATCAAGCGACAGTGATGGTCTTACTTACGGAACCGGTCCCTACGTGGCCGGTAATATAGGCCCGTTCAGATTCAACTATTTCAATAACGAATTCCTTTACGGAGGGCAGCATACAGCCGAAATGAAGGAATACGCATCAATGCACGGGTTCAATATTATCTCGGGAGCGGCAGCGTCCTGGTCGCACCTTCCAACCGGAACAAAATTTCTAGGAGTTGGAGGTTTAGGTCTGAATGACTGGATGGACGATGAAGGTTATGTCTCAGGACGCTTTGACACACTTCCCAGTAGATCAAGTATTGCCTCAGTGATGTACGGGGACAATTTATTCCCGTTTACAACCGGAGGCTATAATTATATGATAGACATGGAAAATCCGGCCAAACCATTAGATTTAAGCGTCTTACGTCAACAAGCATGGTATCCGACATCTAACCAGGCCCAATTTGAGGAAGATTATTATAACGGATTTATTGATGCTCAACTGGCAGCAGTTGATACAGCTCACACTCAAGGCTGGACTGATGTCGGCATATACGGCTGGCAGCCTTGGGCCAGAACCTGGTATCTTACCACGGTCAATGAAACAACAATGCTTGAAAACTGGAATCTTTACGGCAAATACATCGCTGCTGAAGTAAATTTACTCTATCCGTCTGTTTATTGCTTCTACTGGAATACTAAGAATGTCGCCTACGCAATTCATAATATTGACAAAAACGTGGAATACGCCAATAAGCTGTCTGCGTCAAACCTTAAACCGACCCGGCCTTATTTCTGGAACCTGCTCCATGGAGGCGGTGGCGGATGGCGCTGGTGGAGAGAGTTGCCTTTACGCAACGAAGATTTCAGAGCGATGTCTATGATGAATTTCTTTTGCGGTACCGATGGCCTGGTTTTATGGAGTTGGTCCGGATTCAGTGACGGATATAATCCAAGCATCGCTCCGGTTCCTGAAGCCGGAGATACACTTAGTATCAGAGCTGAATTTACTGCAGATCAGGAAGGTGGCGGCAGTGCAACATTTTATCGATATGACGCTATTTACATTCTTGAAGTAACTGCCTCGGATGTTGTTCGTTTCCAACTGATAGACAGTTCCAGTCAAAACTATGGTGTTGATGCAGATCCGGCCAACAGCATCTATGATGACGAAGATTATTCTTTTCCGGTTTACACCATAAGTAAGTCCTCACTTTCAGAATACCTGAGAACCGAAGCAGAACCGGTAAGTGCCATGATTGAAGGTATGGCGGCGGCCAAACTATTCGAGTATATCTTATATCACGGTATCACCTGTATTGATGAGTCAGCTTTAACTCAATGGAGTAACACTTCTCCGATAGTCCGCAGGGTAAAGTTCGGGCCTTATCACATCATCGCCACGTATGACCCATTATGGGAAAATTATACATCTAGAACTGTGACTATTGAGGATTTTGATGGAATTCAAGGAGTTGACGTTCAAGTAACAGCTGATAACAAGACTAGAATCTACGTCATCAAGGAATAAGATTGTATTATATGTGCTGTCCGGTGACATGCCGGGCAGCATTATTTCATCAATAATTCTATATCAGAGAATGAATTAAATATTTATTTTCAGTTGTTTTTGATTTATACGTGTTCCCAAAATCACTGCATCAATATTGGGTAAAATATCTAAAGAAGACATTTTGAGTATTGATGAGCTAAGACAATGCACCTCTTCGGAGATGTCGCAAATCATTACAGAATATGGCATTTATCTTGTCTGTTTTATTTTCCCACAGCTTCTTACCAAAGAAAATATCGATCCTTTTACAATACTGCAAGTTTCCTGATGCTATTCTCAACTACACCAGATTGTAAAACAATGACTAAAAAGAGTAGAACAGTTTTGCTTTTGAACTTGAATTTTCGAATATTCATAATATGATATATAGTCATTGTTTAGAACAAAAGAGGGGTTGGTTCGGATTACCCGGTGAACCGGCAATAAATCCTCTGCAACGATGATATCATTGATAAGTGAAAAGTATCGCTAGAGATCAAAGATAGCATATTGTGTTTTAGTTCAATCAGATTGATACTGAAAGATGAATTAGAGCAGAGATACTCCCGGAAGTATATTAAGAGGGAACAAGTAGATGAAGTTAAACCTTATATGTCTGGAACATAGCGGCGACGTGTATTGCGTCAAGCTCGTATATCGTCGCGGGGAGATCGTTCCGGAAGAAGAACGGCGGTGTTGTTCAATGACAGAGTTCCCTCGCTTAAGTGACCGGCTTGCCGAGGTTTTGAAAAATATTAAACTTTATCGTAATGCCCCGGTAATTATAATAGGCGGTATTCCTGATGCAGAGATCGTTGAGCTTGATATGCCGCGATTACATCGTGTTGAAATGTTTGAAGGGTTGGAGTATGAATTGCCTTGTCACTTCCCCGTGGAGTTCGCGGACATGGAGTGGTATGGTAGGATTCTTCCAGAGGTTAAACATCTTGACGATGAAGTAAAATTACGGTGTTGCGCAGTACCGGCAAAAAGCTGGGAAGATATGATCAAAGAGTTGTCGGTCGCGGGGGGCCGTTTTGATTACTGGGTTCATCCTTATGTTGAAGTTCTGGTTGAGCCAGGATTTGAAGAGTGCTATTACCCTGAATGCGAACCTGAATTCATTATGTCGCAAAATACTGAATCCGGTAGTTCCGATATCTTGCCGGCGGTATGGGACAGCGATGAAAGAACTGTTTCACATAACAATTTACTAGAGACTACCGGTGCATTAGCCGTAGCGAAGCGTTACTTCAGAGATGGAGGAAAAGGGATAGTAAAGAAATTATCATCTCCGACCTATTTAAAAATCAGGCGCAGTCGAATCTTGCAGACCGCGGCTGTTTTTTTGTTTTTAACATCAGCAGTATTTTTCAGCTTAGGTGTAATTATGCGTATGCAGGAAAGAATCCGGCACTATGACGCGGTTTCCCGAGCATTGAGTATTGTCGAGCAGAAACTGATGCATCGGAAAAATAAAAATTTAAAAAATCTAAAACTGCAGAAAAACTTTCAAGAGGTTTTTAAACAATTTGAGGAATGTCAGATCGGGCCCGGTCAAGGGCTGGTCGGATTATCCCGATGGCTGCCGAAAGATATTTATATTACTGATTACGCCGGCTATGGTAACACTGTCAATTTAACAATGAAGAACAACAGCGGAAGCAGCGACGGTTTTAACGAATTAAAAAAATCCGGTTATTTAACTCCGGTAAGTGTCAGGAAACGTCGCAATCGAGACGGATCAACATATATTTATATGAAGCTTGAGCAAAAAATACCAACGGGAGAACGCAATGCAAAGAATATCCCGTAAAATGTTGTTTGCATCTGCCGGCATATTGATACTCGGCTGTGTCGCGATGATTATGTGGTGGGACGTTATAAAGCAATTGTATCCGGCGCAGAGTTTAATCGATCGCAAAATTGACAGATTGAAAGAAGCAAAAAGAGAACTGCGCAAAGAAGTTGACGCAGGCAAGGAAGTTGAAAAATGGTTAAACCACTTCAGAATGATCGTCAAGGATAATTTTATCAATGAATCCGATGCAGCCTCATTGCGTAAGCGTCTGGAAGTGATGGCAAGAGAACGAGGTGTCATGGTAATGACAATCGGTACTCCTAGCGTAACCAAGTTCAAGGGCGGCAATTTTTGGCAGTTGAACTTTTCCTGTTACGGAACGATGAAGAATCTGATGGAGTTTTGCGAGGATATTGCGACTAATGAAAATAAAATTTTGTGGCGCAGATTCAGCTTGCGTCCAGTATCGACCCGTTCGACTGAGAGTTTACGTTTGACCGCGACATTTTGCGCGTTCAGCATGGACTCGGACAATCTCGATAAACTTGAAAACAAAAATGCCGCAAAGAGTAAATCCCGGAAGCAAGAGAAATCAGTTTCTATTAAAGTTAAAACAAAAGCCAGGGATAAGATAAATAAATGAAGAAAATACTGCTTATCCTTAATATAGTTTTTTTGTTGACTGCCTGGCAGGGATACATTTTTTATCGAAGCACTCCGCCAAGAAAAGATTATTCCGGTTATGCCGAAAATATTGTTGCAAGTAAATCTGTAGCCCTGAAGCCTGTCCCGACCAGAAAGCAGATCAATGTGATTGATGTAAAACGCGTAGTTGATGCAAATCTTTTCGAACCTCAGCGTGGAGTTGTAAACACGGCAGATGCGCCGCCTCCCAAAATAGAAAAAAAAGTAGTAAACTCTCGAAGGCCCAATCTGATACTGAAAGGCATATGTCAGGTTCAGGGCCGGGCCGGGGCAATTATTATTGATAACGCAAGGAGGCTTGTGCATCGACCACCAACAAGGACGAGAAGTCGCATTTCCAGGCATCGCCCGGTTCCAGTCAAGCCAAAAGTTGTCCCCCCGCAACAGGGGAGCAAGAGTTGCTACTATCGCATAGGAGATAGTTTGCCCTGTGGATATACCTTGAAAGAGATTAAAGTTGATTCTGTATTACTAGTTCAGGGAAATAACTCTTTTGAGTTGAAGCTTGAAGATACTGAACAAGCCAAAGGAGCCGTTGCGCTGCCGCCCAAAAGAATAATCAGTCAGTCCGGAGGCGGTACAAGTCACAGGGCGACATCAAGAAACATCAATAATAAAAGAAATATAAATAACGTTGGAAAGTATAAGAAATGACTTACTTACTTCAATTGAGAAAAAAACTTCTTTTTCCGGTCCTCATCATAACGGTGTCGTTTTCTGCGGTTATTTGCAGCAGTTGCCAAGCCCTTGCTGAGGAACAGAAGAAAATGCAGGAAAAGAAAACTCTTAAGCTCGATAAGGAATTGGAAGTTAATATTTTCCCGAAAGATTTGGTTGTTGATGAAAAGAAAGAACGCCGTAGTGTCAAAGGGGACAAAATAAACTTTAGCGCTTCAGAGCAAACCGCCGATGAAAAAACCGTGTTGAAAAAATATAATGGAAAAGAATCCAACCCGGCATCGGAACATAAAATCATCAAATTTTATGATAAAGAACCATGGACTTCAAAGACCGCGAATAAAAAGGTGGATGTTAATTTTAATTTTAACTCGGCTTCACTAGGTGATGTAATTCCAGCCTTCGCTGATATGCTGAATTTCAATTACCTCACTGACCCCGGGCTGAAAGGTTCGGTGACCATTTCGTTAAGTGCTAAATTGACAAAACGTGAGATTTGGGAGGTCTTTGAGAATTTATTGTTGCTGTCAGGGGCCTGGTGCAGTCCGGGGGCTGGGAATGTGCTTCATATCAGGGGAATCGATAAGATGCCGGAGGACCATTACCTCTTTGACAAGGCTGGTGCTGCGAAAGGAGCCGGGGTGCTGGAATTCCAACTCAAAAATATTGAGGCTCAAGTGGCCGCGAATCAAATAAAACCATTCATGTCTCCGGGAGGGACTGTATTAGAGTTAAAAGATCAGAATCGTTTGATTGTCGTGGAATCGCCGGAAAATATCGGCAAACTGGGGCGTCTTTTGCGTTTGATAGATCGTCCGGTTCCCAGAGGGGAACACCGGATAGTGATGCATTGTGTCAATGCGCCGGCGGAAAAGATTGCCGAAGAACTGGGTAAACTTCTGCCAATGCTTGGTTTTCCCGTCGCAATTGACAAAGATAAAGTCAGGCCGGGAATGATTAAATTAACGACAATTGATCGCATGCAGACAATTGTCGGAGTGGCCGCGACTCAATCAGCACTGGGCGAATTACAGCACTGGATGGAGATATTGGACCAACCAAGTGAGGATGACCAGGAAAATGTCTTTATTTACCAGGTTTTCAATGATAAAGCGGAGGATTTGGTTCAGGCACTTAGCGTTTTATTCAATCTTGAGGGCAGTTCTCTGTCGGCGAACAAATCCAGCAGTGGGGGCAACACTGGAAATTCCACCAAATCAGTTAAAAGTTCAGGTAGTACAAAGACACTATCATCCAAGTCGAAGAACAATGAGTTGGATGAAAAGGATGTGTTCAATGCAAAAGTTAAGGTTTTCGCGGATGCGGTTCATAATCGTTTGGTGTTCAGAACTTCGACCCGAACATACGCGATGATCAAGGCGGTGCTGGATCGGTTGGATATTGCACCTTCGCAAGTTCTGCTGCAGGTGCTTGTGGTTGAAGTCAACCTGGATAACACCACGGAATTCGGAACCGAATTTAATATTGCTGGTGCGATGGGTAACAGTGCCGGCGCATCCGGAGGAACAAATTACAAGTCTCTCAATCCGGGAGGAGACAATCAATACGGGGCCAACTTCCTGATTTTCAATCCCAATAGCCCGGATGATAAATATGCTTATATAAAAGCAACGGCCGGGCGTGGTCGGACAAAAGTAATTTCCAGTCCACAACTGCTGGTAGTCAGTCACGCTGAAGCCAAAATATCGGTAGGGAACAAAGTCCCCATTATTTCTTCTCAGCTTAGTGATACATCGTCCACTCAGACATCAGGGACAACATTACTTCAGAATGTGCAGTATATCGATACCGGAATAATTCTAACTATTACACCGCATGTCACCCAGAACGGTTTAATTACTCTTGATATTGAGCAGACTGTTTCCGATGCGATTGAAAATAAAACTTCAAGTATTGACTCTCCTGAAATCCAGGAAAGAACCCTGAAAACCTCGATGTCTCTGGAGAACAATCAAACCATGATTATCGGTGGATTGATTCGGGAAAAGAAACAGGATTCTTTGGACAGTATCCCTTTCCTCATTGACATTCCATGGGTGAACAGATTACTTGGAAACACTTATAATAGTTCCGAAAAAACTGAAATGATCATCATGATTACCGGTCATATTGTAACCAAGAAAAGTAAATTGCAGAACTTGCTTAGACAGTATCGTGAAGCGGTCTGGGCTATTCATGCTTTTCAAAACCCGGATGTTGATAAAAAGATCACGGATAAAGATAAGAAGATCAAGAAAAAAGCGAATTAAGCTTTTTTAATAACCAATATCTCTATTGATACAAAAAAGAAAGGATTGTGTCATGAAAAAAAGTCTAACCGTGTTGTTGGCAGTTACTTCTATGAGTGTATTTGCTGGGGATTCAGAAAAGGAAAAGTTAGCAGAAGAGCTAGTTAACCTGACGGGAATATCGCAAAATATTCAGAATACCAAAAGGAACATCTCCCAGATGAATGAGCGAATGTTGCTACGTATGCGAGGGAAAAACGACCCGAAAAAGATTGCCACGTACAAAAAAAAGCTTGACACGCTGATTGACAACGCTTTTGATTGGAAAAATATAAAAGGGGAGTATATCAAGCTTTATACTAAAACTTTTACGATTAATGAAATGAAAGGAATCATTGAGTTTTACAAAACTCCTGCCGGAAAACTATTGCGAGAAAGAGACAATTTAATGCGTCAGGAAATGAAACTTATGCAGAACAGGTATCGACAGATCATGCCACAACTGCGTGCGGTACAGATGGAAATGAGAAACCATAGTCAATCACAAAGAAGAAGGAGTGTTAAGAAAACGGCCGTCCCGGCAAATAGCACAAAGAAAGTTGAATGTTCTAAAACAAATACCACCAGTTGTGAAAAACCTAATTGTGTAAAAGCTACGGCTAAAATGGAAAAGCAGGAAGAAACCAAGAAACAGTAAGTAAATATGTTACCGTGTTTACATCCAATTCATGTTTCCGAAGCATTGACCGAACAACTCAAGCAACTGGTTCCACATATTGAGGAACCGGTTGCCGCGGAATTGTGCCGGAACGGAACAATAACAGAGAATGATCTGCTTGAGGTATATTCTGTCGCATCCGGACTACCTGTTTTTGATGAACAGGATGTTTTTGTTCCGACACCGCTGCCGAATATAAATACGGATTTTCTCAACCGTTATCAATGCATTCCTTATGAACAGAATGATTCGGTTCTGACTCTTTTGCTGGCTAATCCGTTAAATGCCGCAAAGCTGTATTATCATTTCAAAAAATTAACCAGTCTGGATGTTCATTTTCAGTTAGCCCGGCAGACGCTGATTGAAAGGCTGATTACCGCCGCATACAGTAATGATGATGGAGAAAATATTCAACCTGGAGAAGAGTCCGAAGATACGTTACGTGCTCTGGCCGGAGAGGCCAGGATAGTTCGTCTGGTCAACGACATCTTTATTCGGGCCCAGGAAATGCGAGCGAGTGATATTCATGTTGAACCGGAATCGGAAAGACTGGTTTTCAGATTCAGAATAGATGGGGAACTTATTGAGATCATGGAATGTCCGCCGGAACAATATCCTGCCATCGTTTCCAGAATAAAGCTGGTCGGCGGGTTGAATATCGCCGAATCACGAAGACCTCAGGATGGCCGGACAAGTTTCAGGCTTGGGGGAAATGAATTTGATGTACGTATCAGCACTGTTCCAACAATGAAAGGTGAAAGTATTGTTCTGAGACTTTTAAGTCGTGACAGTATCTCATTTGACTTGACCGGGATCGGTATGTCGTCGGAGATATTTGAGTCGTTCGAAAAGTTGATCAATATTCCCCACGGCATCATTCTGGTGGTAGGTCCCACCGGCAGCGGAAAGACTACTACGCTTTACAGTGTCATTTCTCGCATCGACAGTGTAAAAAGAAAAATCATTACCATTGAAGATCCGGTCGAGTATCAGTTCGAACGGCTCTCGCAGATACCGGTTAATCCGCAAATTGGACTCACTTTCGCAGCCGGACTCCGGCATATTGTGCGTCAGGACCCGGACGTGATTCTGGTCGGGGAAATCCGCGATAAGGAAACAGCCGATATTGCAATTAATGCCGCTCTCACCGGACACCTTGTTCTTAGCACTCTACATACCAACGACGCGGCAGGTGCGATTACCCGTCTGCTTGATCTTGGCGTGGAAAACTTTTTGGTTTCATCAGCATTGTTCGGGGTGCTTTCACAACGTTTGGTGCGAATTGTTTGCCATGATTGCAATGGAACCGGAACTAATTATAATCTTACCGGCGGTCGTTGTCGAACATGTTCAGGAACCGGTTTCAAAGGCCGGACCGGGGTGTTTGAATTATTGGCCATGAACGAAGAAATCCGTTCCGCGGTTATCGCTGGTAAATCAAGTACTCAAATTGCCGCAATCGCTCGCAGCAACGGTATGGTTACTCTAGGACAGGATGCAACCCGTAAAGTGGAAGCAGGAATTACAACCGAAGCTGAAGCCGCGCGAGTTTCGATGGATTTGTATTGATTAAAATGGTGATTTATGGCGTTATACAAATTTAAAATAGCTGATGCAGGCGGTAAGGTCTGCGAAACGGTGATCGAGGGCGAGCACCGCGATGATGCGGTAAGCCGTTTGCGCAACCGCGGAATGAAGCCGCTGAAATTTCTTGGAGAAGCCAACGAAAACGGCTTGGCAGGGACCGGATTGCCGTTCTTTGGACTAAGCCGGTTTAACGTATATGATTTTACCGACCGGCTGGAACCGTTATTGCAATCTCATATTCAACTTGAACGCGCGTTGCAGATTATAGGAACCGGGATGACTGAAAAACAGGGAAAATCGGTAGTTATCTCATTGCGTCGCGGTCTGCATGAAGGGCGCAGGTTTTCCGAGCTCATCAGAGAGCAAGGGACCCGCTTCCCGGACATCTATGCCAATCTGGTGGAAACCGGAGAGGAAACCGGCTGTCTGCCGGAAGTAGTAAGCGAATTGCAGCATTTTATGACCGATTCAAAAGAGTTACGGGAATTTATCATTACCAGCTCAATATATCCGGTCATTATCCTGTCCATAACGCTGCTGGTTTCCGGTCTGGTCTTTACCTTCCTGATTCCGCGTTTCGCCAAAATATTTATTGATATGGGAAAAGAACTGCCGCTGCTGACCAGGATTATGATGGGAACAAGCGATTTTGTCATTATGCTGTGGCCGTTCTGGGTGTTCCTGGTAGTGGCCGGGATTTGGCTGATCATGCAGGTCCGCAAAGGAACTCCGGTTAAAGATAAGTGGGACCGCTTTGTTTTGAAACTGCCGTTACTCGGTTCGATTACTTCCGCCATCAATTTGAGCCGGTTCATCAGGACCTTGGCCATCATGCTGCAAAATCACGTTCATCTGCTCAAAACGGTTCAGGTTTCGATCAAAGTAATAGACAACCGGACCATCAAAAAGACGTTTGCCGATGTTGAACGGGAATTGCGTGGCGGCGCAAAACTTTCAGCCGCCTTGTCAAAGAGTCCCCATATCCCCGTAAACGCAGTTCAGATGCTGCAAGTCGGCGAGGAATCAGGGCGGGTTGGAGATATGTTGAACAATGTTGCCGGCGAAATGGAAAAAAGGCTGAAGATCAAGATCAAGCGTCTGCTGGCCTTGTTTGAGCCGGCGGTAATTATCGTTCTGGCGCTGGTGGTTTTTCTGATGGTTCTGGCCGTCTTCCTGACCGTGGTCGAGATGAATGAGATGTAAAGAGCTTAACCCGGAATATAACATGGTTTTATTTCCTCCCGAAAATCGGTTGAAGTCACATTTTACGTTGATTGAAATGATTGTCGTCATGGTGGTGCTGGCACTTATAATGACAATCGGAGTTGTAAAAATGGCCCATGTCCCGGCATCCGTGGAAATCGATAACTGCGCTCAGGAACTGAAGTCAATGTTGACAACCGCCAGAATGCGCGCGACGGCCAAAAACTGCAAAACCTATCTGCTTTATGATGAAAATAACCGCCGGTTCAGAGTGTCCGAATCAGGCGGACAGTCTGATTCCACGGCCTCCGGAATCGAAGAACGTTATCTGACATATTCGTTACCTAATGGCGTGGAGTTTTCCCGTATATCAGAAGATGAAAAGGAGGTGGAAGAATCCGGAAAAGAAAATCCCTTGCCTAAAATGCCGGATTTCTCAATATCTGATAAACCTTCCGAAGAGAATTTGGGTGATGAGTCAGTGGTATATTCTTTTTCCGCAGGAGGAACCGGATTCGGGTCGGATTTCAAGTTGGAGTTGTCCGGGCACCGGCGTTTAGTAAGTTGCTCAAGGCTGACCGGAATAATTAGAGTTCGTGATCCGGAGAAGGAGGAAGCCAGTGATTAAACTGAGAAAATTCACGTTGATTGAAGTTGTCGTGGCCCTGACAATCCTGACTTTGGGGCTGAGTGTTTCACTGGCGCTGGCAACAACCGCAAAAAACAGGATCATCAGGGCTCGGGAACGCTGGAAGGAACAGCATGCACTTGAGCAGGCGGCTGAATATTATTTGCTTACCCCCGGAGAGGGGAATATTGATGTGCGTATTTTTCCATATGAAGAATATTATGCGGAGTGCAGGGTTGAACCGTGCGAAGATAATTTTCCTGACGGGGTTGATAATATTGCCGGATCATGGAAACTGGCGACCGTTAAGATAAAAGTGTTATCGCGTGAAGATAGTCATGTGCTTAAAGAGGTACAGGTTGATACCATAATGAAGGATCTGGATTTATGAGGTCTGCCGGAAACATTAAGCGATGCAGCGTTTTTACCCTGGTCGAGCTGGTATTGGCTCTAGGGATTTTTACATTGATTACTTTGACTGTTGTCATGGCATTGCACACAGTTATCAGCACGCGTGAAAAAGTTAGCAGTGCCAATGCCGAACTGGATGAATATCGCGTTATCGATCAAATCGTTAATACCGCTTTTCGCAATGCGGTCCCGTTCCAGTGGACCGACAATAACAATAAAAACCGTTTTGTATTTAAGGGAGATTCCGATTCATTATTGATAACTTACCTTCACCGCCCAGAGTCGATAAAAGATGGGGGAATTCGGTTTCTTAAACTTGAACTGAGTGATGGCAAGCTGCTGGCCATTTACCGTAAAAGCCCGATTTTGCCGGATGATGAGATCAGTGCTGATGACAGTTATTGCAAAACTGAAGTTCTGGCTGAAAATGTCAGATCAATTTCTTTCCTCTACGCATGGTACGAAAATGATAAACTGACTTGGAGCGAAAGCTGGAATGACGAAGATATGAAGTACATACCATCCGCGATCCAGATGACCATAACTTGGAATGACGGAAGAAGCGCACGCTGGCTTCGCCGTACCGCCGGAATGGGGAAGTATAAATCATTCGGGAACAGGTTATATTGACATGAAGTTTAAGAATAAACAGTTGAACGACAAAAACGAACGGGGCATCGCCTTGATAACCGTTCTGGGATTGCTCATGCTTGCAGCCGTTCTGACCGCCTCCGCTATAACCGTTTCAAAGTTGACCGCAATGGTTACTGCGGCCTCGACCGGACATTCAGAGGCTGTATATGCGGCTGAAAGCGCTGCCGCCCGAATTCAGTGGTATTTAATGAAAAGCAACACCAATTCTTTAGGCCTGTTAGGAGAAGCTGATAGCGATGGTAATAAGTTTGATAAAGAAGAGGATACAGAAATATTATTGAAAGACTTCAGGGCGGACGGAATTCCCCATACAATTACCAGCGGTGGTAAAGAGAGTACTATAAGGATATACGACATGCGCTCAGGAATAGATATATACGGGACGAATCCTGTTCGCGATTTGCAATTCTACAAACAACTCATTACCCAATTGATGACTGAAAACGAAGATTTAACCTCATTCCAGGACGCTTTGCTGGATTATGTTGACGGAGATGAAACTGTTCGCCTGCATGGAGCGGAAAAAGCTAAATATCTTGAACTTGGATTGCCAAATTTGCCGAGGAACAATAAAATGCAGTTCCGTGAGGAAATAATGCTTGTCCCCGGGGCTGAAAAACTTTTCCAGTTGGATCAGTATCATCGCCTGTCGCTTTTTCGTCTAATTGCTCCGCCCGGATTGCGAACGACTTCCGGACTTCCATCTATCTTTACCGCCGGAAAATACCAGATTATGGGGCGTTGTAATATTTCCGAAGAAAAAGCCGAGAGCGTACTGGAAGCCATTGCAAAATGGCGTCAAAACAAGACAAAACTTTCTGAATCACTTGATCCAGATATTCTAGCCAAAGTCCGCAGCAAATTCATCTTCAAAGAATCCGGGCTGTACACAATAGTCGTCACCTCCAAGACATCCCCCGAGCAGCCCCCGGCAACGTTGGTATTCTCCTGTTATATTGCAAAAGTCCCGGAATCCCAGGGAACCCGCTACTACCAGTATTTCGTTTACTGAAATTTTATTCTCACTAGGTCATTAATTCTCCAATGGGGAATTGTATTCTGAGCTCATTCATATCTTTCATCAAATTTTTCTTCCCCAAAATTGTGTTCAATATAAGCCTTTTTCGTATTGAAAACTTAAATTGGAGAAGACAAATGGACATTATTCGTTGGGTTTCGATTAAGTCCTGGGAATGGATGGGAGAATTGCCCATTGAGTTTACGGCGCTTTTTACAAGATGCAGTATTATCTGTCTGCTTTGCGTGTGCTTTGGTCAAGGACTCAGGGAGCTTGCGCAAAAAGGACTACGGGATACTTTGCCTTTACAGATCGCGGCATTTCTCGCCGCGGTGATTGCAGGGGTGGCGGTTCCGCTTGCCAAACTATATGAACTAACCGATAACCAGCGGACATCATTGCTGATATTAACATTTTGCGGATATTTACTGCTGCCCTATGTCGCCGTGCGTTTTCTTGTTCGGCGCAAAGGTTATCAAGTTATCGCTTGCAAGGTTGTTTACGGGACAGAGTTATTACTGCTGATAATTCAAATAATAGTTCTGATCGCGAGGTGAAACATGAAAACTTTTTTTAGGAAATTTAAGAATGCGTTCTCCGCTGGTTTTAGGGGCTGGAAACAAGGAAATTTTAATCCACCGGCAGTTATACAGCCGCAAGCAACCGCGCAAAGAGTAAATGCCGTTCCGGTTCAGGAAATACCGCAAACCGGGCCGCGTAATTTCCAAGAGCAGATTATTCAGAATGAATTCGCGGCGGAAACTTGTACACAGTCGCAACAATCCGTCCGGGTATTCGGTCAATCATCCGGGGGGAATATACCTTCCTCATATAGTCACGAATCTTTTACGGAGGATGGCTTGATTTCAGATAAAAGCAATGCTCTGATGACCAGCGCGGACGGACGATTGATAAAGCCTGATGAATTACACGGCGGCGGTCAGTGTGGTCAGTGTGGCAGACTGACCGACAAAATTGAGTTTTGTGCGATATGCAAAATCCCGCTTTGTTTCAGTTGTTACAGGACATTTGAAAATAACATTGTCTGCATCAGACACTACAAAGAACTTGACTTTAATCAGGATACGTGGGTGCAAAAATGAATAAAGAAGATCCGAAAATCAGTTATGGGCTATGGGCATGCAATTATATATCGGTCCTTGCGCATCAAACCGGGATGAGTAACGATCCGCGCGTTGTCCAGGCGTTAAAAATGATTACATATAAAAGTAATGATCAGCCAGCGGTTAAGCAGATAGTAAACCGCATGCACAGCCTCATCACGAAGACTCCGGCCTATATCGCTTTGTTGCAAAGCAATAATCCGTTTTTACCGTATCCGCCTCCTGGAGCTATCAATGGTGAAATTAAAATCGGTTATGTGTACGACGAGATTCGCAAATTCAGCTATCCTTTTGGAATTAGTCGCAATGCACTTATGCAACACATGCTGGTAAGCGGACGCGCCGGAGCGGGTAAGACTACATTGTTAATCATAATCTTGTCAAACCTGGCAAAGCTCGGAATTCCATTCTGGATATTTGACTTTAAACGCGATTATCGGTGTTTGCTCAGAAGCAGCGATAAACTTCATATATTCAACTGGAAAAATTTTCAGTTCAATCCGTTGACAGCTCCGCAGGGAACTCCAGCCGTGCAATGGGCCTCAATATTTACGGATATATTCTTTGGAAATTTTTATGCCAGTGCGGCTCCTTCCGCCAAAGCCATTTTCCTTGAAACACTGATGTCAATTTATGACCAACCCGGCATTCCGACCATGGGGAAGTTCAGTGATGCGTTGAACAGGAGACTGTCTGATGGCAGTTGCCCGAACAGTACCAAGGACAGCATACGGACGATACAACTCCGATTGAGGCCATTTATCAGTATTCTGGGACAGTCTGTATACGGAAAAGGTTTTGCGATGGATGATTTATTGAATCAACAGGTGGTATTGGAGCTCGATGGACTGACAATTGAATATCAAACTTTTCTCGCAACCATGATCTTTCACTGGATATTTACCTATCGCCTGAATCTGGCAAAACGCGGCGAACTGAAACATGTATTGATGTTTGATGAGGCGAAACGATTGTTTTCACTCGGAATCCCGCTAGTCAGTCAGCTTGTTTCCATGGCGCGCGAATTTGGTCAGGCACTGATAATGGCGGATCAAATGCCATCAGCGCTGGATCATGCAGTTCATGCCAATATTTTTTCCACAATAACGCTTAACCTGACCGCGACAAGAGACATCAGGGCAATGTCATATTCCATGGGGTTGAATGCGGAACAGCAAAAGTGTTTGAACTCTCTGCCATTAAAATCGGCCCTTATCAAGTTGGCGGGAGGATACACCAGGCCGTTTATGATTCATATACCGGAACTTCAGGTTGATAAAAATATTACAGATTATGAAGTAGAAAAGCATATGCAACCGATACTTGCTGAGCTTACAAAGGATATTGTCGTTGAAGTCGAAGAAGCGTCTGTCGAGGAAATTAATACTGGAAATTCGCAAGTACAACAACCAAACAATGAATTGGGTGAAAATGAAATCGCTTTATTGTGGGATATTAAAAACCGTCCATATGTGCCGGCAACGGAAAGACAGCAGGAATTGAATTTTACAACATACATGGCAGGGAAACTGTATTCCGAATTGATAGAGACTGGTTATCTGGTTGAACATGAAATAAAGGTTAATGTTCGTGGGCGTCCGCAGAAATTTTATGAGCTGACCAAACAAGCTATTGAACTAATCGGTCAACAAAATCTGGGTGCAGGCAAAGGCGGGTTCCTGCATCGATTCCATCAGCATCGGTTAAAAGCCGTATTTGAAAAGCAAGGCTATAAAGCCGTGATAGAAGAATGCAAAAACGGCAAATGTGCCGACATCGGCCTAAAAGATAAATCCGGCAAAACCGCTGCCGTTGAGATCGCCATGAGTCCTCAAGGTGAAATCTCCAACATCGAAAAAGATTTGGCTGCGGGTTGGAATGAGGTTTGGACTTTGTGTAATTCTGAAAATATCAGAAATAAAATTATTGATGAAATGTTCTCGAAACAGATGGAAAACAGTCAATTATACATTCTATCTGATCATAAATTCATGTCATGATATGTTATCCCTTGATTTTTATATATTCCATTGTAGCTTAATTGGGAACTGATAAGGATGATTTATTTATGCTGAGTAATTCGGATATTCGAGTAGTTCGCGGTGACTTGGAATTTTTGGCCACACAGCTTGAAATTTATCTTGGAGAACGAGGTTACAAAGTTACCGCGATAGCAAAGACAGATGTTGAATGGCATATTGTTGCTGAAAACAAAAATAAATCCGTCATCAAATTATTGCTGAATCCATCTTCCCATATCACTTCTTGGAAACTTTGTAAATGCGATAATGGCGAGATAAAAATTACGGCCAAGCATCGAAGTTTTCGAAAATTCCAATACTATTTTTATGGAATATTATTTTCTCTGTTAACGCTGGCAGGGGTATTCTTTAATATTAGTATGAGAGTCGATGGAAAAGGGACTTCTGATTATCCTATCAATTATTTTACATTCATTTCATTATTGATCGCAGCAGCCGGTATTTTTCTCTGGCATAATCGTACTAAACCGTATGCACGGTTTTTTGATAAATACTACGAAGGAATTCAACGTATAACTTTTAATAAAGAACAAGCTATTGAGTTACATCCAAGTTTTCCTGAAATGATGCCTGGATTTATTGTTTTTATTATTTTTATTGTCCTGTATGTGTTAACCAATGTTACTAAATTAAGAAATTCCGGGGCAATGCTAATAGGGGCTATGGCTTTTGCCGCTCTTGCAATTTTTTTATTGGTAACTATCATTATTTATGAAGAGAAAACAGTTAGAACTATTTTTTTATTAACAGCGCTATGTTTATGTGTTCCTATGTCTATATATGCCAATCTGCCCCTGATTGGATTTAGTTCGGAACGAGTTTTTAACATTGCCCGTAAAATAGTCGATAAAAACCAGTTATTAAGTTACAAGCTTAAGGAACATCCCGAGTTGTCCGATAGAGCCGAGGTGAAAGAAATCAAGCTTATGATGAAACAGATTTCTATAGGCATGTGTATTTTTTATATGATAGTTATCCTGATTATTATTTTTCTGATTGTATCAGCTCTTTATTTACCTGTGGAAATATTCAAGAGACTTGATCACTTTGGAACGAGAAATAAAGAATCTCTTTATTTTAAGGCGATGAAGCCGGAAAGAGTTATTAATTTATTCAATTGTTGTGTGGTTTTAATATGGTTATCACTTGGTATCGCTAACCTTTCGGGCTTATTTCTTTCCATTTCAACATTAGGAAAGTTGTTATTTCCGGGAAGCTCAATTATCAAATCAGAAATAGTAAGCTTGTTTTATGATTGGTCTGGAGTTATGATTTCTTATTTGTGTGAAAACAATGGTTCATCCAAGTATTTGCACGCTACTTTTATACTTTCATATGCACTTCCAATTCCTCTTTTATTTGTTGGGGTTTTATTAAAAAACCTGAGATTGACAGTAAGGGCTATTTCACTGAGTAAGAACGCTAATGCGAAAGAGCATGAAATTATATCCCGCCAGGTTGAATTGATGTGTCAGGCAGAGGATATCCAGGTTCCTATTATTTGGGTTTCTGATTCGGACGATGTACCTGAAGGCGGAAGTTTTCTTGGGTTCCCAGTCTATAGGAATATCTTAATTATCAAGAGGCAAACAGTTGACCAGTTAATGAAGCGAGGCGATGCACTTGAGGCTTTTCTTGCACATGAGATATACCACTTAAAGCAACATACTATTATATGGAAAATACTGAATTTATTATCCGACTTTACTCTTTTGGGAAATGGTTTCCTAGCGATATTGCGAAGTTCTTACGAATTAGAATTCTCAGCTGATATTTTTGCGGCTGATTGGTTGAAGAAACAAGGCAAAGATCCGGCAGGAATTGTTTCTGCATTAGATGCAAGCTCAGAGATAAATGAGGAAAGTCACATTAGCCAGTTGATAGGGAATCTTAATTTTGCAAAAGGGATAGAGAATCAGGAGTACAGGAAGAATATAATTAAAATAAGTGACGGATCAAGTAGGGGCCAAAAGTTCATTATTAATCTGAAATTACTTTACCAATTATATTTTTCTGAGTATATTATATCGTACATACATCCTGATATTAATTACAGAGTCGAACGAATCGAGGAGTATATAAATGAAACGGTGTGATTTGCAGAGTTTTGCTCTGTTGTATATTAAAGAATTTTTTCCTGATTATATTTATCGTTTTGACAAAATCTGGAATTCAGTTGGAAATATTTACGAAAATAGAGACAACATTGATCAAAAAGTAAAGCCTGAAACGAATAGTTTTTTGAATTTTGCCAAAGATGCAAACTCAGAAATAAAAGAAGTCATTAGCGGCCTTGTGGCCATAAGAATAATATATGAACGGGAACAAGGTTCTGATGAAATTCCTTTTAATCGATTACAGCTACTTATATCTCAAGCATGTGAGCAACTTAAGGTCTCTCCTGAAGTAAAGGTGAAACTTGAAAAAATCACCATTAATTTCGATGAAAATAATTCAGGCAACAGCCAACAGGAATTAATGAGCTCCCTTGGACAAATAGATAATAGTCAAGTTGAAAATCACTTAAAAAACATTGAATCTCAAATTGATGATAGTTCTTACCGTATTACCCGGAAAATAGATACAATTGCCCGACAGCGTAAAGAATCAAGACAATATGCGACCTCTTATGAAGTTATTCTCCGGAAAATTAGTTGTAGCGAGTGTGAATTTGAAGTTGATTTGAAAGTGATTTCTGTGACTCCCACTCAATTCAACTTTCTTTTGGCGCTAGCCAATCAACTTATTTCCGATATTGACAAGCATTCCAGCGAACAGGGATGGCTACACTATGATGATATAATTGATAATATGCCCGACTGGAATGAGAACACACAATATCCTCAAATCAGAACCCAGGTTAATCAATTGAGAAATAAATTAGATGCCATGCAACTGAATAAATGGCTTATTCAAAATGATAATCGGGGAAAATATCGATTGTCAACTCATCCCGAAAATGTAATCTTGGAATAATTATTGTTGTTTCAAATTTAGACCTAATTTTGATAGTTCGTGTTCAATTTTTTTCAATGCTGTAGGACCAAATTTATCTTTTCGCAATAACTCCCTTGAAGTATGTTTTGCGATGTCTCCCGCTGTTTTATACCCCTCTGTCTGTAAACGTGCCCGGATATTGTTAGGGATATCAATATTTGTAATAGGAAAGTTTTCCGCTTCCAACATCCCTTGACGGTATTTTTCCATCAAACAGCTCGTTTCATGTTGACGTTTAAGCTTTGAATAAGCTTGATTCATACAATAATAGCCATATCCGGAATCAGTTCCAATATTCCTCGCAACTTGAGCTCCGGATAAAGGATGGTTGCCATTTAAACCTAGTCTGCCAGTTAACACCTGGTATTCTCTTTGTGATAAAACATTTCTAAAACGATCTAAATCTTCTTTCAGAGGTACACGATTTTCTCCATTTGTCAGTATCTCTGAAATCTCTTCAACACCCTTGTTATTCTCTTTTAAAACCATAATTATCCATGGAAAACATTCCTTAAAAATTTTTGCTTTTGATACAGCTCCAATACGGTTCTTTTGATTTGAACTCAATTTTGCTTGATACTGCAACAATACATCGGGAAAAAAGAATTCATGTACATTTTAATTAGTTCTTAAAAATCTAAATGGAGAATGAAAAATGGAACAGAAATTTTCGGAAAAGATGGATCACTTAATCGCAGTTGGAGAAGAACAACTCGACAAGGTAAAAAAATCAAAATATAAGCACTGGATTGCCATTGTGATGTTTTTAATGCCTTGTATCCCGGATGAATTATGGATTTTGGGAGCACTTGTTCTGACCATTTATTTCATTGTTAGCAGGTCGTCGGAAGATAAATAAACCGAAAACTCAAGAGCCGCAAGATGGAATATTCAAACAACAA
Source organism: Victivallales bacterium (assembly GCA_963678305.2). GTDB lineage: Bacteria > Verrucomicrobiota > Lentisphaeria > Victivallales > Victivallaceae. The sequence continues at coordinate 167,558 of CAXXVV010000004.1, read as the reverse complement.
TCAAAAAAACAAGGAAAACTGGTTAGAGAATACTAATCGGAATTCTGTTGAGTTTGATTTCGGGGCATTAGAAGATTGTCCGTTGTTTGATAATGAATTCGGGGAATGCTTAAAAGATGCAGTCAATAATTATCTAGGTCGGAAGCTGTTTCAAATATTGATGATTTTCGATTCTTTTTCTGAAGAGGAGCGCAAATCATTGATTGGATATGCGGTTGAGCATAAATCATTCAGAGAAATCGGTAAAGAGCTCAACCGGGATCATAAGACAATACAGGCCAGATATTATGATGCAATTTTAAAAATCAAGAATTCCCCATTGGTGAATGTTACTTTCAGGCGTAAGCGCATGAATAACTGAAGAAAAAATCCCCAATCAAAGGGCTTAATAGAAGCAAATCAATCATGAAAGGAGGTCCAGGAAACAATAAAAACCGGTTAAAATTCGCTAAATTTGAAAATGAAAAAATGGAGAACAAAATGGAAACAAGAATCTGGAATGGAATTAACGACAATCAGGATCGGAATAATTCTAATAATAATCAAAATTATTCCCTTGCACCCGTTGCGGCAAATGCGGCAAGAGTTGATGTGACTGCAAATGCGGTTTTGCTTGACAATTCAGCCTCAACACAGGATGCAACCAGTGCCACTGACGACACTCCAAAATTGGCCAGAGAAAGAGAGGTTGCAACTATGTTTACCAGTAAGTTGCCGCCAAGCGCGTATTTGTCTTTGATTAGCTTTGATGAGCCGGCTAAAGTTGAGATACCGCTTCAACCATTAAACGAAAAACTGACTGCAATTCGAAAGATTCAGCAACTGGACTACCAGGGAGCCACCGGCATGTGTAGTGCATTAAAGTTAGCATTGAAAGAATTAAAGAAGGCTCCTGCAAATTATTTCAAAAGATTATACCTGATTTCAGATGGTATGGGAACTGATGGAGATTGTAACTCAATCGCTGGCAAATTGAAAGCTATGGGGGTACAAATTCATTGTATTGGCTTTGGACAAAGCGGTGAAATTGATGAAGAAGCGATGAAAGAAATCGCAAGCGATTCTGACGATGGGCAGCCTATGTACATGCATTTTACAGAGTTTAGCTCATTGAGTCGTTACATGGGAACGCAGACACAGACAATTACTAATTGAGGAATAAAAAATGAAATATCTTAGTGCTTCAGCAACAACAACCGGCCTTCGACAGGTTAATCAGGACCGAAGTTCTGAATTTACCATAAACGGTGTAAAGATCATGCTTCTTTGCGATGGCAATGGCGGTAAAGGCGGAGAGGTTATTGCAGATTGTGCGGCAAGATTTCTTAGCGGAGAGATCGTTTATGGTCTCTCAAGAATGGAAAAAGTCACTCTTAGGAAACTTATCCAGCTTGGAAGAAATGCGATCAAACATACTACAGAAGACATTGATAACTTGAAATTTCTTTGTCAGAACCTTAATTCGTGCGGGACAACCCTGACGTTGGTACTTATATATAAAGCTACGGTTATTACTTTTTGGGTCGGTGACAGTCCATGTTTACTTTATTGCCCCAGTCAACTCTCCAGTCTCGCCTGTCCGTCACACACTCTGGCGGAAATGCTGATTTCACAGGGAGAGGACAGGGAGAAGATTGAAAAACAAACCAGTTTGGCTTCTACCCTGACTCGTTGTATCGGCTTCAAAGATGCAACTCCAAGCGTCAATGTGAAAGTGTGCAAGCCGCCATTTTCTGTAGCTATCGCAAGTGATGGCATTGATTGTATCCCGAAAGAGAAAATTGGGGATATTTTCGCTAAGACTCATCTGACCGAGTGTTTGCCGGATAAGATCATTATTTCTGCTCTTGAACATGGCTCCAGTGATAATATTACTGTTGTGGCAACAAAGGTTAAAGAATATCCCAGGAGCAAAATGCGTCGAAAATTAATCCTTCACAAAAAGCGCAGGAGGCTCGGGTATGTTTGATGATGCTAATTTTATACCTGAAGTCGGCAGTCGTATTGGTAATTACAAGGTTATCAATATTGCCGGTTCTCCAGGAGGGACCGCTATAGCCGTGATTTGTGAAACTAATTCCGGTAAAAAGGTTGTGGTCAAGAGATTCAAGCCGGAAAGTCTTTCGGATAAAATGCGCGAACGTATTCATGAAGAAGCCAGTCTGAATCTGAATAGTTCCTATTTGGTCACTTCAAACGAGGTGTTCGAAGACAAAGGTTATTTGCATTCAGTCATGTCGTATATCCGTGGGCGTAACCTAAGTGATATTCTTTGTTGTGGAGACGGTCTTGCCGAAGATAATGTGATTCACCTGGGAACCCGTTTGGCGATTGCGGCTTGTGATATGCATCGTCATAATCTGCTGTTCACCGATATTAAACCGGAAAATATCCTTATCAACAATACCGGACAGGTAAAAATAATCGACCTTACCTGTTTTGAAAGAATTGGTAAAATACCTGAAATATCACTTGGGACCCAACCTTATGCGCCACCTGAGTTAGCCCAACGGAAAAAATTGTCAGCGGCAGTCGATATTTATTCCATCGGGATAGTGCTGTATGAAGCCATTATCGGTACAAACCAGTTTGCTTCTCAGAATTACAATCTGGAGATTTCAAGCATTACTAAGAGATTCCCCAATACAGCCAGGATTATTGCTAAGGCAATAAATCCAGCTCCGGAAAAACGTTACCAGACCGCCCGGGATCTTCTGAATAATCTGGAAAATCCGATAAGTTCACGGGCAAAGTACGAGTTCAGTTTTACTCGTAGAGACGGAAAGACGTTAATTATTCCTATTGGAACATTTACTTTGGGTAGAAATGAGATAGCTCCACAGAATAATTATATTTCAGAAAAGCAATTTGAATGTACTTACAGTGGAACTACGGCCAAAATTCGTGATATTGCCAATAAAAACCAAGCCTTTCTGGATGGTACACTCATTTCAAAAAACTGGATAAAGATTACAAATTCAAGTTGCCTGAAAATCGCAAATATACAACTTGTATTCAACCTTAGATGAAAGGAACAAACCATGCGCAACGAAACAAGAACACAAGTTATTGACTTCATAGGTTTTCTGGAAAACACCGGAAAGATATCAGAAAACGAACACAAAAGATTAAGGTTAGCTCTTGAGCCCGAAAGCATCCAACAAGAAAGAGCCAAAGCGACACCGACAGTTCTCACCAGAGCAGAAGTTGCAAAGATGCTGAAAGTCTCCACTCGCACAATCGACCGCATGTGCCAAGCCGGAGAAATAAAATATTGGAAACTTGGTCCTCGTCACATACGCTTTAAACTAGAACATATTGTAGAAATTATGAAGAAGTAGTATTGATATATGAGGACTATCGGTTTAATTAGGTAAATAATGCAGGAACTTTTAAGATCAGTGAGATGTTATATATTATGTTACTAATTATTGTTTAGCGATTAAAAAAAAGAAAATAAAAATAAAAATAACGATTGACTGTTGTACGATTAATAGTTATTGTAAAATAAACTGAATTTTAGGGGTGTTAATATTGAAATGAAAAAACAAACAACAAGTCAAAATGGGGCTGTTTGGATATTCGAAGGACCCGATGGTGTTGGTAAAAGTACCATTATCAGAGGAGTTGAAAGGAAGCTTCTATTAGAAGATGTGAAAGTTTGTTCATTGTCTTTTCCTGGACAACAACCACATTCGATCGGAAAGCTTGTTTACGACTTACACCACAAACCAGAAACATTTGACCTTCAGAATATACATCCTTTAACACTTCAAATGCTTCATATTTCTGCTCATATTGACTGTATAGAGAATGAGATTAAACCTGCTATTAACGAAGGGGCAATTGTCCTTCTTGATAGAAATTGGTGGTCTACTTGGGTTTATGGCATTACCGCAGGGATAAAGCCTCGGCCGTTAAAAATGGCAATTGGCTTAGAATTATATTTTTGGAAAAAAGTCAAAAATATTGAACTTTTTCTTATTCAGTCAGATATTCCGTATAGATCAATTTCTGAGAAATCAAAATGGGGATTACTTAATAAAGAATATAATAAACTTGCGGAGAATTCCTCTATTCGAGTAAGAAAGATACAAAACAATCAAGGTGATATGGATACAAACATTAAATTAATTACTCAAAAAATAATCGAGAAGCAGCCTTCAAATTTAAATATAATTTGTAAAAAATCTGTGATAAAGCCAACACCTGTTTATGATACCTACTGGCGCTTTGCTGCTGAACGTCAAAAAATCTTCTTTAAGCGAGCGCGAGGAGAGTCTTCTCCCTGGACGACAGACCCTATACTAAAAGTGCACAAATTTACAAACGCTTATAGGGCATCTGATCGTGTTAGTCAGTATTTAATTCGAAATGTTATTTACGATAATGATTTTCAGGGTTCTTCTCTTGATACATTTTTCCGTATAATACTATTTAAACTATTTAATAGAATTTCAACTTGGGAATTATTGAAAGAAGAGTTTGGAGAAATATTTTATGAAGACTATGATTTCAGGAAGTATGATAAAATCCTTACTGATTCTATAAATTCTAAAAATAAAATTTATTCTGCGGCATACATTATGCCATCAGGGAAAAGCTCTTTCGGCTACAATTATAAGCACCAAAACAATCTTAAGCTGATTGAGCTTATGATTAATGATAACTTGCCGGAAAAGATTATTGGAGCAACTAGTATGTCGCATGTCTTTGATATGCTTAGGGCTTGTCCAACAATTGGGGATTTTCTTGCATACCAGTTAACTATAGACCTAAATTACAGTACACTTACTGATTTTGACGAAATGTCGTTTGTGTGTCCAGGTCCAGGAGCAAAAGATGGAATAAAAAAATGTTTTTCATCCAACAGCGGCAGGACTGATGCTGACTTGATAAAAAAAGTAACTGAAGAGCAAGATGAACAGTTCGATAGACTGGGAATTCCATTTGATAACTTATTTGGTAGAAAACTTCAACTTATTGATTGTCAAAACTTATTCTGTGAAGTTGATAAGTACTCAAGAGTTGCACATCCTGAATTGCTTGGGATATCGGGAAGGTCTAGAATCAAACAAAAGTTTCAAATAAATAATGACCCCATAAAGTATTTTTATCCTCCGAAGTGGAACATTAATGAGAAGATGGAAGAAATTCAGAAAAACGTTTATCATCAAGAGGATTTGATATGATTTTCTATGAGGGTAACAGCGCTAACGAAATATGGAGACAAGTAGCAGAAGATTTTGTTTCTCATAATCCTCCTGTTTTACAAAGCCGCTGTGGTCCCATGAAAGAGCATTTACACGTGTGCCTTTCGCTAAGCAACCCACGACAGCGATGGATATATTCTAGAAAACCGTCAATAAATCCTGCATTTGCGCTGGCCGAAGTTGTTTGGATTATGAATGGGGCAAATGAAAGTAGTGTAATTAATTTTTGGAACTCTGCTTTGCCCAAATACGCCGGTAACGATAATGAGTACCATGGAGCATATGGGTTTCGCCTCAGAGAGCATTTTAAAATGGATCAATTAAAGAATGCTTATCTAACCTTAAAATCAAATCCAACCTCAAGACAAGTAGTTTTGCAAATATGGGATAGCCACATCGACTTGCCTCACGAAGGCGGAATTCCGCGAGCAGCAGATATACCATGTAATATTAGTTCCATGCTCAAAGTTCGAGACGGAAAACTTGAATGGATGCAGGTCATGAGAAGTAATGATCTATTTCTGGGGTTGCCGTATAATTTTATTCAGTTTACAACTATTCAAGAACTTATGGCCGGGTGGCTAAACTTAGAGGTGGGATCATATAATCACCTGAGTGACAGTCTACATATTTATGAAAAACAATTTAACTATTTAAAAAATTCTCTTGACTTCAATTCTGAAGAGGTGAACCATGATAATTTGGCATGTTCTTATGAAGAATCAAACTCATATCTGAAGTTCATATACTCAGTAATGCGACAACTATCCAACTCAAGGCCTTCATCAGAATCATTATATAAGCTATTCAATCAGTCTCTTCCACAACCATGGAAAAATATTTTTTATATTATTGTCGCAGATGCCATAATGAGGTACGGAGACACATGTCTTGCTCTTGATTTTAAAAACGCATGCACAAATGAATTACTCAAAAATTTGTGGCAAAATTGGGCTGACAGAAAATGGAAATAGAAAAATATTTTTAAAGTAAAAAATAATGGGTGAGAAATGATTATTGACTTAAAGAATGAAGAAGAATTATTAAAAAACATTTATTATTTGGTAAATAATAAAGAGGTATTTCATAAAAAGACCCAGTATCTAATGCTATTTATAGGGGATGAGTCAAAAAGAGCACTCAAAAGTGTATTTAATATATGTAATAACAAAAGAAAAGTTAGACCCTTAGAAGATATTAAAACGAATGAACTGGTTGAGTTATGGAAAGAAATTATTGTTGATGCAATAAACTTTCTGAGGATCAACGATGCGCGTGAACGTTCGTTCATAAAAAAAGATAAGAAGTCTACAGTAAAAGATGCAGCAAAGGCACGCAAACTAAATGCATATGGGGTTGAGGAATTATATTCGTACTTCAATGAATTCACAAATTTTGAATCAATCCTATATGGATCTGATGAGTTTTATCGTGACCACGTACAGCATCCATTATTTGTCTGGCTAATAGGCTTGCATATTTTAACTGATTGTGTTGAGTATTGTTCATTCAGAGTTTCAAGTGTGATTGATATCGAGGTTAAGGAATCCGCCAATCTTAATTATGCAGATAAGAGAAAAGTTAGAAGGTTGAGAAGGCAAACTGTTTCTTCAGCAGAAATTGGTGCAATGTGGACGATTGTTGCGCTTACCCATGACTTAGGCTATCCGTTGCAAAAAGTAGATCTCATAAACTCTCAATTGAAAAAAATGCTTGAAAAGTTTGGACGAGTTGACTTTAAACCATCGGAATTTAGTATTGGTCATCAGCATTCTTATTTGGTTAAGCATCTACTAACACTGTTAGCTTCTTCTGTTGAATTCAATAAAGATAATCAAGCTCCGCGAAAATTTAGCACTCATGTTAGACCCAAATACTTCACCAAATATTCAAAATCGTGGGAAGTCTTTGACCACGGAATGATTAGCAGTTTAATTTTACTGAGATCATTAACATATTTTTTAGAGACAGATGCAACTGTTGAGGATGCAAAAGGTCTGGAGTTTGAAGATGCGAGACAATTTGCGATACGGGTAGAGATGTTACATGCAATTGCATCACATACAACACCCAAGGTGTATCATATTTTAGCGAATAATTTAGCTTTTATTCTAATGTTATGCGACGATCTCCATGAATGGAATCGTCCTACGATGTCAGATATTATATCTGACAAAAAATCTGGAGCTTCAGTAGTAAAACTAGAAAAATTAGATATTAATAAAAGCAAAAGTGAAATTCGGTGTAGCTTTACGTTTCCAGAGTGCAGATATGATTTACAGAAAAAGAATTCTTTTAGAATTTTTAAAACTTGGCATGAACGGCTGAGACCTGCTGTTGATGATGTAAAAAGAAATATGAGGTTTGTATGGATTATTTATTTTGAACAAACACTGATACCTTGGGAATTTAATTTTAGTTCTACAAGGCAAGTTTTTAATGAGGTCATAGTAACAGGACCAGAGGATGGTAATCATCACGCGAAACAAAGATACAACATATATGAAATATAAAATGGAGTTATATTGTGATAGAATAAAGCAAAGTCAACAACAAATCAAATAGGGAGTGATTATTATGAATGGCAAAGAGCAAAAAAATGTATTTATTAGTCATTATGGGGAAGATGATGATAGTGTTCAAGCATTAAAGAAGTTACTTTCCGATAATGGATGTGTTCTAAGAAACAGCTCTATGGATAGTACAAAACCAAACCAAGCATCAGACCCCAAGTACATTGAAAGCTTGCTAAATAAAGGCATTAGGTGGGCAGGAAGTACTATTGTTCTTATTGGTCCTCAAACGCATACGAGAGAGTGGGTTGACTGGGAGATAGAGCAATCACATAAATTAGGGAAGCCGATCATAGGAGTTTTCATTCAAGGAGCTAAAGATTCTGATGTGCCAAGTAATTTCAAAGAGTATGGAGATGCTCTTGTAGGATGGAATTCTGGGAAAATTATTGATGCGATCAATGGGAAGTGTAATGATTTTACAAATCCAGATGGAACTCCTTGGATTAACTCAAGAAAAATGGATCGAGGCAACTGCTAATGACTACATATTATTCATACGTTATACCTAGGGATTTTGGTTTTGCCCCCAATCCGTTTGGACAATATTGTACTCTTGCTACATGCAAGCCCTTGATAAGAAAAATGGCTAATGTGGGCGATTGGGTTTTGGGAACATCATCAATTGCAGGAAAGAGGAAACCTAAACTAGTATATGCAATGAAGGTTACAGAGAAAACAAATTTTAATTCGTATTATAATGACCCACGCTTTCAGAGAAAAAAACCTGTAATTAATGGTAGCCACAAAAAAATGTATGGGGATAACATTTATCATTATACAGAAATTGTTGATGATATTAAACAATGGGTTCAAGATGACTCCCATCATAGTTATGAAGAAGGTAAAACTAATTACTACAATTTAAAAAGAGATACATCTACAAGTGATGCTGTTTTAATTTCAAATTATTTCTTCTATTTAGGTGTTGATGGTATCGATATACCTGAAGATATTCAAAGCAGATTTTGTAAAAAGGGCCCAAGTCATAGAATAGTAGATGAAACTATAGCAAAAGTGGTGCTTGAATACATAGAACATAATTATGCCCCAGGTCTCATTGGAAATCCAACTATGTTTAAAAATGATTTTGAAAGATACAACGGTCAATAAGGAAGAATAATGAAGATTCCGATCGCAGTTTATTTTGTTTGGCATCCATTTGATTCAAAAGTAGTGCAACCACTAGTTGATTATGTTTTTAATAGATATCAACGCGATATTGACTATCCATTCTCCCGTAGTATGAATATGCCAGTATTTTTTAGAACATCTTCAAAAGGCAGTGTTCCTGAAGCCATTGAATCAAATGCAGAAAAGAATGTTATATTTTGCTTTTCCAGCGTGCATGTGACAGGTGATGATCGTTGGAGAAATTATTATGATACTTTTTGTAGTGATGGTAATTATGTCATACCAATTGCTCTAAGTTCTGAATTTGGTTTCAATTTGAATGCAAATTATAAAACAACAAATTTCATTCGTTTATATGATTTTGACCATGATTTCATTGAACAAATGTTTTTCATTTGCACATCCCATGAAATATTCAGATTTTGTTTCAATCAAGGAGGAACTGCTTTAGGTGATGAGACTGCACTGAAATTATTTTTGAGTCATGCCAAAAGTGATTCCTGGGCCGTTAATCTAGCAGTGAAATTAAAAGATTTCATAGATAATTCTTCTTTACGTCGCTTTTTTGATGCCCATGATATACATCCTGCTCATTATTTTGATGAAGAAATTGAAGGGAATTTAAATGAATCTACTTTGATTTCAATTCATTCAGATAGCTATTCATCAAGATATTGGTGTAAGAAAGAAGTGGTGATAGCAAAAACCAAGCAACGCCCAATGGTGATTGTCAACCATGTCAAGGACTGTGAGGATAGAACATTCACACATTCTGTGAATGCACCATCTGCACGGGTTGAGTCGAGTGATAATATTCCTCAAAAAGATATTTATCGTATTTTAGAAATGGCTCTATTGGAAACATTGCGCCACAATTACCATAAATTAAAGTTAGAATCTTTAAATATTGATAATGCACTTGTAATGACAAGACCTCCTGAACTATCTGATATACCTAGATTACTTTCTTGCGAAAATGGGAGAATCGAAAAAAAAGTTGATGAAATTTTATATCCAGACCCGCCTGTTTATGAAGATGAGTTAATGTTTTTGAAATCATTTTCGATTAGAGCCGCAACTCCTTTAACAAGAGAATATGTTGATTTGAAAGATATATCTATAGGTATTTCTATATCAGATCCGGCGAATGAAGAGTTACTGAATATTGGGCTTGATCAAAGACATCTTATCATCTTGTCGCAATGCATTGCTAGGAATGTTATTTATTCGAATGGAACGCTCGCTTATGGAGGGGATCTTCGTCCAAGTGGTTTCACTGAATATCTATTCGAAGAAGCTATAATTGCACAGGATATATTAAAATTTGAAATACCTCATGTAAAGAATTTTATTTCTTTTCCAATCTATACAGCTGATAATGATGCTATTCTTAAGTGGAAGTCAAAGTATAGCAGGGTTGCAGAAATGATTGAAATACAACCACATGATATAGTAAAAGCTGAAGATATTCAATCTTTTTTGCCCCCTAAAAACGTTGATCTCATCTGGGGATTGTGTCTAACAAAAATGCGCGAAGAAATGATTACGGCATGCGACGTGCGCATTTGCGCTGGAGGAAAATTATCCGGATATAAAGGTAAATACCCTGGGGTTTTGGAGGAAATTGATATAGCGATCCAACTGAACAAACCTATATTTCTAATCGGAGGTTTTGGAGGAGTAACATCTAGAGTTTGTGATTTATTACTTACTCACAGCATTCCTGAAGAATTGACATTAGATTGGCAAACCAAGCATACGTCCACATATTGCGAGCTTATAGACAAAATATCAAAGGTCGAATCCTGTGATGATATTGATTATAACACAATCGTAGATAGAATTAAAACTTTGGGGCTGAATGGCATTTCTAAAAATAATGGATTAACTCCAGATCAAAATATACAATTATTCAAAACTCAGTTTATTGATGAAGCAATATCTTTGATATTACAAGGACTCAGGAACATTTTACCTTAAAAATTTTTTTATCTACATAAACAATAGAAGAAAAAGGGGGAAAGATGCACAAAGTATTCATTAGCTACCACCATGGTAATGATCAGGTGTATAAAGAGAAACTTTTAACTATTAACGAATCTCACAATATTTTCATTAACAAATCCGTTGATACCGGAGGTATTGATGACAGTCTAGATGACTCCCAAATTAGAGAACTAATTAGAGATGAATATTTGAAAGATTCAACTGTAACAATTTTACTTGTCGGAACTGAAACAAAGAAGCGTAAACATCTTGACTGGGAAATTTACTCAAGTATGTATAATGGGAAAGTGAACAAGAAATCCGGAATTCTCGTTATTAATTTACCTTCGACGGGTTGTACTCTTTGTCGAGCGGCACATGCAGAGGAAAAGATAATTGTACATCCTGAAATAGAAAACTGGACGACAATTAATTCGAGAACTGAATATGAATCTAGATACCCCTACATGCCTGCTAGGATAATTGACAATTTCTTGCAAGAAAGTGTAAAAATATCTGTTGTTGCTTGGAATACAATTGAAGAAAATCCGAATAAATTATCTTTTCTAATTGATGCAACATTTAATGATAAAGCAGGTTGTAATTATGATCTAAGTAGACCTATGAGGAGGGCGAACTCCTAAAAACATAAAACTTATGCTGTTTTGAAAACTTCAATAAAGTGGTTCTTCGGTTAACTTGTTTTTAAGATCATCAATATTTTCGGATCAAATGAACATCATTAAGATCGATTTCTAAATGGAGTTGGTTGGTTTCTTGATTTGTTACGATAACTCAGGATGCTCGTATGTTTTTGAGGAGGAAAGGAAGGCTTTTTTTTGATTAAAATAATCCCTCTTTTGTATTTTTCTTAAGCTCAAATCAAACTCAAAAAAACTGTATGCTTTTTGTATGCGTTTGATGTAACGAAACGGGTGAAAACGGGATGTCAGGGCTTGACAGAGAAAATCTACAGGAATGCGTTTTTATGGTTGTTTTGAGGTTGAAAGTCAGAAATCAGGGCAAAAAAATGGTGGAGCATATCGGACTTGAACCGATGACCCCCACACTGCCAGTGTGGTGCTCTAGCCAACTGAGCTAATGCCCCATTTAATGGTCGACAGAAGATTGCTTTCTCGCTGTCAAGGCCTATAAAATAATCTGCTTTTCGTTTTTTTCAAGTCGCGATAGAAAAAATATGGGAGAAATTATTGGGCTTCCACCGGTTCGACGGGACCGACAAAAGTCGGCAAGGCCGAATTCCCGCGAATTACGCCCTGCGTTCAACGCTTTTGAAAAACTCTTAATCGTTTTTCAAAACCATCACTCCGTGCGAACTGAACTGCTTAACACGCAATAAATTGCGTAACTTACTTTCGCCGTAAGCGGCGACCAACGCTCCTGCGTTGGATCCAGTCCGGCAACGTGCCGGTGTGGAATAATTTAAAAATTTTTCTTTCTTTTTTACTTTTGTCGGTCGCGTCAGGTTCGCCGGTCGCGCAGTGATTTTTCCGGTTGATGTTGAGCCAGCGGCGGTGTACCCACATCCATTGATCGGGCTGTTCGCTGATCAATTTTTCCAGCGCGGTTGTGTACATTTGAGTTACTTTCCGGATATCACCCTCTTTGTCGTCGGTCGGGGTATAACGGATCAGGTCGGCTACGACGAATTCAAACCCGCCTTCCGGTTTTCTTCTGGTTACTTCCGGCATGATCGGGACGCCGGTTTTCAAATGGAGCAGGGCCGGTGAGGAATGGGTGCGGCAGGGCTGACCGAAAAATGTTGTTTCCACGCCTTCATGGGTGCCGGCGTGCTGGTCGGCCAGAATGGCGACGGTCTTGTTCTCCCTCAGTGCTTTCAGCAGCGCCCGGATACCGCCGTCTTTATAGACGCATTGGTGGACTTCAGACTGGCGGCTTTTCAGAATATATTTTCCGATCAGCGGATTGGCGAATTCGCGCATGATCGAGACCATCGGGATGCCGAATTGCCGGGCCCAGGCCGTCGCTGCAAGCTCCCAGTTGCCATAATGCGCGGTGACAATGATTACCGGAATGTTTTTTTCAACGTCTTCACGGCAGACTTCCGCAATGGTGGCCTGGCTGCCGGTTACTTGAATCTTGTTTAAATCAATCGACTGGTCGAGTTTCAAAATCTCAACCAGAAGCATGGAAAAGTTTTTATACACCCGTTTCGCGGTTTCCATCGCTTCCTGTTGGTCTTTTGCTACTCCGGCATGCATTAGATGTTGAATTGCCCGGTTGCGATGTTTTCTCTCAAAACGGAACATCAGTTGAAATATGGAGAAACTTATCAGATATGCCATTTTCATGGGAATCAGCCTGACAAGTTCTAGAAACAGCCAGAACGGAACAAACTCCGCCCATATCTGAAATTTACTTTTGTGTTTTGAACCCTTCTTTGACATCGCGCATGAAATAGTTTTGTTTTTGAACTATAACTTACCCTTATTAATATAACTCAAAAAGTGCGGTTGGTCAATTTTTTATTAGCAAAGTGTTAGGTTTTATGCTTTCAAGGTTGAAAATTACCGCTTTAACCACTAAGTTTTGCTTCTACACAATACGATAGAGAAACAGTTTATATGGGTGATATGAATCTGACAAAATATTTGAGTACCGGCGGCGTGGCCGCACGTCGCAAATGCGCGGAAATGATCAAAGCAGGACTTGTTACGGTTAATGGTCGAATCGTTATTGAACCCGGAACCCGGATCGGCCCGGATGACCGGGTGGAAGTTGAGGGGCTTCTGGTTTCTCATGCAAAAAAAGTTTATGTGATGCTGAACAAGCCGGCCGGCTACTGGTGTACAGCGGAAGATCCACACGCGGACAGGCTGGCGGTGGACCTGATCACGCTGCCCGGAGTCAGACTCTTTTCCGCCGGGCGGCTGGACCGCGACAGCGAGGGGCTGATCATTTTTTCCAATGACGGCGATTATGTCAATATACTGTCGCATCCGAGCAACGGTATTCTGAAACAGTATTATGTTGAAACATATCAGGATATTGCTCCTGAGCAACTTGAGCGTATCCGCAAAGGCATTGTCGATGCCGGAGAAAAACTCCGTCCGATCCGGATTGACCGGCTTGGGGCAGGGCGTTATCTGTTTGTATTGAACGAAGGTAAAAAGCGCGAAATACGTCGTCTTGCCGCTGCCGCCGGGCAAAGGGTTAAGCTGTTGCGCCGGAGCGCAATCGGCTCATTGGAATTGGGCAATCTCAAACCGGGCCGCTGGCGCGAGATGAGCAAAGCCGAGATAGCCGAGACCCTCAGCAATCCAAAACGCTGAAACATATCGGTTTACAGTCGCCAGTGACTGTTTTTATGTTCTGACTCGTAATATCCTGTCATTTTTGAGGAGGATATTTTTAGCGAGTTGCGTTAACTGTTTATACAAAAGGGATGCGTTCCTTTTCCAATATTCACAAATTTACAAATTCTTAATTTGGTTTTGACCAAGCTCGTTCAGGGATAATATATTTCGTGTCTCTGCAAATTTCTAAAAAAACTTGGAAAAAACGTATTTTTCGATTGGAAAAAACGCTGGCAGGGGGTAGAATACTCCTTAAGGAATGACGTTTTTTTACGTCCCATTCTCCGAAAAAAATGGTGGGGGCCATTTTTTCACTGGAATACGAAGATTCACTTCTTTTTCACTGGTGCATTACTGCTGATAACTCTGGAAAAATGGGTTTGGCGGCGACCGCTTTTATAATTTTTTGTACTATTATGCGCGGGCGGATTCGCGGCGGAGTCAGAGATATTAACTATGGGCCGACGGCGTGTTTTTTGCGTTGGCGGCAGGGAGGTATTTTGAGTCAAAAAACAAATTATTGTCCGGGATCTTTGGGGGCGGGTATTGTCATATTGAAGAAGGAAAGGTTTAACAGAAGAGTTTTTTTCGAATGAATACTTTAAAAAATTTATGGTTTTGGGTTTCGGTGCTGTTTTTTGCCGGAACGGTCGTAATATATTATAATTTAAGTTCGCAGTTGGAGGCGCTGCGAAAGAATGAATCGCGTCGGATGCAGGAGGTTGAGCAGGCGCGGCAGGAGCCTGATTTCACCTGGCTGGAAGGTGGAAAAGGACTGCGGATCACCTTCAAGCGGGCAATGGTTGATCGATCGGATGCAGGCAAATTTGCCGCACTGGACGCGGCGACATTGACGCAGCACGGCAAAGTGCTGCCGTTATTCTGGTCCGGAACCAGGACTCTGGTCTATAAAGCGTCCGGCAGATACCGGATCAGGCCGGCACGGAAATATGAACTGACATTCGGACCGGGACTGGAATGTCTTGACGGGACCGGATATCGCGGGTCACGCAAATTTATTTTGAAGACGGATGAGTTTGCTTTGCTGGACGCTTATCAGAGCGGGGCTGATCGGAAGTTGAATACGGCCGAGGTTACTTTGCTGTTTAATGCGCCTTGTTCAGCAACCGGTTTAAAAAAATATTTGATCACTGCCGCCGGGGTAAATTGTCAGGTCAAATCAAACGGGTATTCAACCCGGCATACATTGAAACTTGAGGCGGTCAAAGAGGGAATGACGCTGGATATTGGAATTGCCGCCGGTATGCCGGCGGAAAACCCGGACTTCAAATTGGCGAATCCGGTGACGCGCCGGATAATGCTCAAGAACCGGGAATTGGCGATAACGGCGCTGACCGCAAAGCGGGATTTTTTTTGCGGTCGCGGCCTCAGAATGGAATTGAACGACCGGGTTGACCGGGAGGAATTAAACAAATATTTGGCGATAACGCCATCTGTGAACTGGAAAATCGCCAGGCAGACCGGGAACGGAATATACCTCAGCGGAGACTTTACAGGCGATGTTAATTACACCGTTACCTTGAAAAAAGGTTTGGCGAGCAACGGCTGCAATCCGTTAAAATCAGAGGTGTCATGGACGGTACTGTTTCCGGGGTTATCGACCTCGGTGGATTTTGTCGATGCGGATAAGTTTTTTTTGCGGACCGGCGGCGGGATGCTGGTGCCGGTAAGAACTGCGGATGTCAAGCAACTGGAGGTGCGGATTTGCCGGATTTATCCCAACAATACGGTCTGGTATTTGAATGACTGGAGCAATCGCGGATACAAGTACGGCAAAGAGGTCTTTACCCATACCTTTACGATTAAGGACGTTCCGGATCAGGCGGTGGTCTCGTATCTTGATTTGCGCCGCGTACTGAAAGATCCAGAGCCCGGAGTGTATGAGATTTACGCGAAAGTTGCCGGCAACTGGTATGGCGGACATCGCCGGATCATCCTGACCAATCTCGGGGTTACGGTCAAACGGGCAGGGGAGCAGTTTTTTGTTTACGTGAATAAGATTGACGACTCAAGCCCGGTTGACAAGGCTGATGTCCAAATCTTCACTGCCCGGAATCAGTTGCTGGCTCAAGGCAAAAGCGATAAAGGACAGGTTGTTATGGATGCCCGGAAAGTCGAGTCCGGTGATCTGCCGTTGACGGTTCGGGTAACCAGGGAGAAAGACGTTTGCGAGCTGAAACTGTCGGGCAATCAGTTGGCAACGACCGGATTCAAGGTCGAGGGCATGCAAAATCCGCGTCAGGGTTATGAGGCATTTGTTTATGCCCCGCGCGATCTGTACCGCCCCGGAGAAACGCTGAATCTGTTTACCATTGTCCGTGGTATTGGAGTCAAATCTCCCGGACGGTTTCCGGTTATGGTGACAGTGAGGCGTCCGGACGGCGTGGTCTTCAAAAAATTTACAATCGAACTGAAAGATGACGGCAGTTGTGAAGCGGTATGTAAACTGCCGTTTTCGGCCCGGACCGGTTGGTATTACTGTACGGTTAGTTTACCGGGGCAGCGCGGGGTGGTACTCGGCCGTTACAAGTTCCTGGTAGACGAGTTTACCCCGGACAAAATGAAGGTCACTTTATCAATTCCTGAACGTGACTACAAGCAGGAAGAGCCGTTGCGGATCAAGGCCGTTGGGGAATACTTGTTCGGCGCGCCGGTGGCCGGAGGGAAGGCGGCATTGAAGGTCAGTTGTTTTGAAACTGATTTTTTCGCTGATGCTTATCCCGGTTACAGTTTCCGGGTTTCAACTCCGGTCAAAAGCGTCATAACGGGAGCCCGCCTGGCTTCCGCCAGCCTGAGTACCGGCGGTGAGGTATTGTTCGCCACTTCGGCGCCGGACTGGAATGCCCGCTCCAATTACCGGGCGCAATATATGGTTACGGTAAATTCGCCGTCCGGCGGTTCCGCTTCCGGTTACAAGAGCGTTCCTGTGATCAAATATCCGACTCTGGCGGGGATCAAGTATCTTGGGAGCAAACGCCCGGAACCGGGGGATACGTTGCAATTTGGTTGTGTGTTGCTGGACGCACGTACCAGGCAGCGCCTTGAGTCACCGCTTCAACTTACCGTGAAAAGAATTAATTACCGCTGGGAGCGACAACTTAAAAATGGAATGGTTAATTACCGGAGGATCGAGGAGATTACCACGGTGGACAACCGCACACTGGCGGCCGGATGCGGGGAGTTCTTTTTCCGACCCAGGCAGCAGGGGAAGTTCGTTTTTACCGTCCATGACCCGGCTTCGGGGCACAATGCGGATGTGGAACTCAACTGTTACCGCAGTTATTATGATTATCTTTATAATGGTCAGGCGGGAGAGAATAACAATCTGCAGCGCATCGCGATCAAGTTTGATAAAACCGGATACAAGCATGGCGATACGATGCAATTGCAGTTGCAGACGCCGGTTATGGGACATGGCTATGTGACTGTGGAAAGTAATTCCGTTCTGGACTTCTATCCGTTTTTCGCGGACAAGCCGACGGTTAACCTGAGTATCCCGGTCAAGACGGATTATCCGTACAGCTTCAATGTTTTCGCCGCGGTTTCCCGTGATTCCCGTTTGAAGAGCGACTTTCCATGGGATTTTGCCTGCGGTTACACTCCGGTCCGGTTGAATCATGATTCCCGGACTCTGAATGTGCAGATTGAAGCACCGGAAAAATCATTGCCGGGGGCCGAAGCTGAAGTGAAAATATCGGTTGCCGATATTGACGGCAAACCCCGTGCGGCATCGTTGACGCTGGCCATGGTAGACGAGGGCGTCTGCCGTTTGACTGCATATAAAACACCGTCGCCACTTGATTATTTTTACGCCAAACGCCGGTTGAACGTTGATACTTTCAGCGTTTATCTTGGGCTGATGGAAGATCTTACCGCTGCTCAGGTAAATCAGGATAATATTCTTTACGGCGGCGGCGGGGTTTTAGGCCGGATGCTGCGTATTGCCCGTCCTGATGAGCGAAAAGTTGCCCAGATATGGCGTTCAAATATAAAAACCGGAGCCGATGGAGTGGCGCTAATTAAAGTCAAGCAGCCCCGGTTTACCGGTCAATTGCGGATTATGGCGGTGGCGTTTGCCGGACCGTGTTTCGGATCGGGTACGGCGTATGTCAAAGTTGCCGATCCGCTGACCACGCTGACTAATTTTCCGGCCTTTCTGGCGCCGGGAGACCAGGCGGCCGCGCCGGTCACTATCTTCAACAATACCGGCAGAAAGGCCGATGTTAATCTACGGATTGCTGATGATAAATATTCTATGGCTTTGGCGCAAGGAGAATCTCAAACGGTTTATCAGCGACTTGTCGCGCCGTCATATCCCGGCAGACTGCGGTTTGATCTTCGCGCGGCGTTGCTGAACGGCGGCAGTTCGTGGCAGCGGGAAATTCCGGTGCTGGTACGGTCGGCGCATCCGCCGCGGGTTGAGTCCGTCAGCGGAGTGTTTCCGGCAGAGGCGGGAGTACGGTCAATTTCGATTCCCGGGAAATGGTTGAAGAATTCAGCTCAGGGAACTTTAACTGTGTCGTCTGTCCCGGGACTTGAACTTGGGGACTGCCTTGATTACCTGGTCAGGTATCCTTACGGCTGCCTGGAACAGACGACCTCCGCGGCATTCTGTGTATTGCAGGCTCCGGAATTATATCAAAAGATGTCTCCGCAGGTGAGAAATTCAGCCAGGATCAAAACATATTTGCAGGCCGGAGTTGACCGGATATTGTCGATGCAGCTTTATAATGGCGGCTTCGCGATGTGGCCGCGCGGCCGGGATGATTGGGAATGGGGTAGTATATACGCTGCCGATTTTCTGCTGGAAGCTAAAAAATACGGTTGTCAGGTCCCCGGCAATGCGATAGAGAGAATGGGCGAATATCTGCGCGGTATGCGCGGACACCTTGATTCGGAATTATCGGCTTATGCCCTGTACGTACTGTCCCGGGCTGGAAAGCTGAAAAAATCAGAAATGCCGGGTAGCCCCGCATCGGTGGATAATAATACCGTATCAGGCCTGTATGCAATGGCGCTGCTGAATGTCGGACTTAGAAAAGCGGCGTTGAAGGTGGTGGACGCGCATATCAAACCGACGCGAGCCGCCCGGTTTATCACTGGAGGCTCTCTGTCCAGTTCGATCCGTGATGACGCGGTGGCATTGATGGTTTTGCTGAAAATGAAACCTGATTCGCCGGAAATTGTTGAGCTGGTCAAACGTCTGTCAAAATACTGCCGGGGAAGGCGGTATACTACCCAGGATGCCGCCTGGGTGCTTCGGGCGCTGGCCTTGTACAACAAAACGATTGCGTCCGCGCCGGTCGACTTTAAAGCAGAAATATGGCAGAGTGGTAAAGTGCTTGCTTCTTTCAGCAGTGCCGATGCTAAGAACTTTGTTACACTGCCGGTTAAAGCTGATGCCGGAGCGTCTCTGGAGCTGAGGAGCCGGGGCAGGGGGCGGATTTATTATCGGTTGGCCGTGGCCGGAATCCCTGCGGAGGCGCCGGTTGAAAAAGATCGCGGTATTGTTGTTCGCCGCATGATTCTGAAAACGGATGGCTCGAAAGCTGACCTTCAAGATATCCGCGTTGGCGAACTGTATGTGGTTAAAATAACTTTATCATGCCGGGGACAGCTTGATAATCTGGTGATTAACGATCTGTTGCCGGGATGTTTTACGGTAGAAAACGCCAATCTGGCGACTCGCGACAACACTGCCGCCGGGATATTCAAGAACACGCTCAAGCCGGTCCGTATTGAGCCGCGTTTCGACCGTTATCTGATTTTCTGCGACAGCCAGTATTCTATTGTAAAACCGGTACGAACGTTTTACTATGCGGTTCGCGCCGCCTATAGGGGGCGCTTCAAACTGCCGGCTATTTCGGGAACCTGTATGTACGATCCGGATATTTATTCTTGTTCATCCTCGGGGCGGATTATCGTAAAATGAAATTCTGGTGCAAGCATAAGGAACTTCTGAGAAAAAGCTGCAAGTGGACTGCGCTTGCAGCAATCATATTTGTCTTGTTGCCGGTAACAGCTTTCCTGATTCTGGACGCTGTTTATCCGTTTCCGGTGGACCGCCTTGAGAAGTTGAAGCGCCGGCGGTCGTCGACGGTGATCATGGATCGGCAGGGTAAACTGCTGAGGGCGTTTTTGAGCCGGGATGACAGTTGGACATTGTGGCGGAATGACCTCCGCAGATGCGGCAACATAAAAAACGCGATTGTTGCCGCTGAAGATCGCCGTTTCTATTCCCATTGCGGCGTGGATATTCCGGCAATTTTCCGGGCAATAATCTTGAATCTGGCATCTGGTCGAGTCAAATCCGGCGCGTCGACGCTGACAATGCAGCTGATGCGCATGTCGTTGGATCATCGCCGCCGTTCGTGGTCGAACAAGCTGATCGAAACCTTCCGGGCTCTGCAATGCGAACGGAAAATGAGTAAAAAGGATATTTTATGCTGGTATCTGAATTTCGCGCCGTTCGGCTCCAATATTTACGGGGTTGAAGCCGCTTCCCGGATATATTTTCGCAAGACGCCGGAAGATTTGACGCCGGAAGAAGCCGCGTTACTTGCCGGACTGGTGCAGGCCCCGAGTAATCTTTTACCGTATCGTTATCCGGAAAAAGCGGAAAGGCGGCGGCAGGTTATCCTGAGCCGGATGTACCAGAGTTCATATATCGATTATGACCGCTTGATTTCGGCCCGGTCGGAATCGATCCGCTGTCATCGCAACCGGCTTCCGGTTGCCGCGCCGCATTTTTCCGCGCTGCTGGCAAAGAAATACCCGGGACAACAGGTAATTTCAACCATTGACGCCGGGTTGCAGTATCATGCCGCCCATTTGCTCAAACAAGCGGTCAGCGACGCTCCATGCGGGGTTAACGGCGCGGTCGTCATCGTCAACAACCGTGATAACGCGGTGCGTGCTTTTGTCGGATCTGCCGGCTTCGGAAGTGTGGCCTCTCAAGTCAACCACGCTGCTGTTCCACGCGGACCGGGTTCTTTGCTTAAACCTTTCATTTACCTGACTGCTTTCGAACGGGGCCTTGCCGCGCCGGCGACGATCCTGGATGACCGTGCCGTCGCTTTTGCCGGTTATGCTCCGCGCAACTATGGCCGGAAGTGGCACGGCTCGGTTTCCATCCGTAAAGCTCTGGCTTTTTCCTATAACGTTCCGGCGGTCGCGATGCTCGATAAGATTGGTGTCGATTCGTTTGCTGAAAGTCTGGAACGTTTCGGCCTGCGGGTTCCGGCCGCGCCGGAGCGCCGGTACGGGTTGGCACTGGCGCTGGGCGGGGCCGAATTTTCCCTGCTTGAGCTGGTCCGGGCGTACTCCGCGCTGGCCAGGCTGGGGACGATGCTGCCGTTGCGCTTTGTCGAGAACGCGCCGACTGAGTACCCGGAAAGAATCGCGGATAAGGATGCCGTTTTTCTGATCTGCGATATACTTAAGGACCGTTTCCGGCTGCAGGGGATAAGTTTGTGGGAAAATGGCGCTTCTCCGCAGACCTTTGCCTGGAAGACCGGGACCTCAAATAATCTGCTGGACGCCTGGACTATTGCCTGGAATCCCGACTGGACGGTCGGGGTCATGCTTACTTGTGCCGGTTCGGGACGCAATGCGTCATTGGTCGGGATCAAGAATGCCGCACCAACCGCGGCTGCGCTTATCGGTCTTGCGGCGGGCAATGAACACAACTGGTATCGATTGCCAGCGCAGATTTCCCGGCGTCCTGTCTGTAGCCGGACCGGTCTGATGCCATGCTCCGCCTGCCGGAATACAACCACGGATTATTTTCAGGCCGGGTTTGACCATGCCGTAACTTGTCAATGCGGAACAGATAAAAGAATTGGTCCTCAACCTCAACTGATATCACCACGAACCGGGATTGTTTATCTGGATAAAATCACCTTCCGGGCCGATGGCCCGGAGAAGGGGGAGATTTTCTGGTTCAGCGGTAGTCGCTATCTTGGCCGGACGGCTTTCGGTAATACCTTGAGTTGCCGTCTGTCGTCCGGAACTCATAAAATAACCTGTTCCGACAGCAAGGGGACATGGAGTCAAACTGTATCAATTCGGGTCAGGTAAAGACTGTTTTTTTATTGAAAAACAATCAGACAGTTTGATTGTTGTATATTTGTATTTGGAGCGCCGCAGGCCACTGCGGCAAATGTATTCTTTCGGAGCGCCGCAGGCCACTGCGGCATGCAGGCTTATTAAAGCATATTTTATTCCTTGATTGAAGGTGCGGTTTATTTTGAAATAAAAAATCTTTTGAGACTTGCCGGTTTTCCACAAGATGCCGCAGTGGCCTGCGGCGCTCCAAGGTGGGAATACAATTTGGCTCTCTCGGTTTTTTTAATTATCAGACAGTTTGATTGTTATTTGTTTGTAAAGTTTTTATCATTAATTGTTTGTTGTCTTCTGATTTTGCCTGTTATTCCAGGTGAGAGGCGATCAGTAATAGTTCATCCAGGCGCTTCGGAAGCGGGTTTTTGAAATTCAGACGGGGCGGGCGGCCGTCCGACGCGCGGAAGAACCCGTTGCCGCTTTGGAAGATAACCTGGCCGTTGGCTACGTTGACCGATTCGTAACCGCTCCGGGCGGCGTAAATTTTGATGGCTATAACTTTTATGATCGTTTTTGCCTGCGCCGGGAGGGTTCCGTAACGGTCTTCCAGTTCTTCCGAAAAATCGTCCAGCTGCTCCACCATGGTAAATGACGCCATCCGGCGGTAGGCCTCAAGCCGCAGTCTTTCGCTGGGGATATATTCCGGGGGCAGGGCGGCCGGCAGTTTGTCTTCGGGGGCATCATGGGCGAAGGCGATGAAATCAATATTCAGGTCTACTGCCGGCAGGAAATTATCTTTGTTTCCCTGTAGTTCCGAAACGGTGTTTTTCAGCAGTTGGCAATAGAGTTCGAAGCCGATATTGTTGATATGGCCGCTCTGCTCGGCGCCGATCAGATTTCCCGCGCCGCGAATTTCAAGGTCGCGCATGGCCAGTTTAAAGCCGGCTCCGAGATGGGTATAGCGCCGGATGGCGGAAATGCGTTTATGGGCGTCAGAGGTCATTACGTTGTCTTTCGGCAGCAGGAGATATGCGAATGCCTGACGGTTCCAGCGTCCGACCCGGCCGCGTAACTGATAGAGTTCAGCCAGCCCGAAACGGTCGGCACGGTCGATGATGATTGTATTTGCGTTGGGAATATCAACTCCGGATTCGATGATCGTGGTGCAGACCAGCACATCGACTTTGCCGGTAAGGAAACGGGTCATGATCTCTTCCAGGTCTTCGGCCGGCATCTGGCCGTGTCCCACCTCAAATGAGATATTCGGCAGCAGCGCCCGCAGGCGTGACGCGGTTTTATTGATGGTGCCGACCCGGTTGTGCAGATAGAATACCTGGCCGCCGCGCGCGACTTCGTCGCTGATCGCCTTCATGGTCAGTACTTCGTCGGAGTAGGCGACGACGGTCTTGACCGGCAGGCGGAAGTTCGGAGCGACGGTGATGGTGGACAGGTCGCGCAAACCGCTCATCGCCATGTAGAGGGTTCGTGGAATCGGGGTGGCGGTCATGGTCAGGATATCGACCGTGGACCGGAAACGTTTGAGGCGTTCCTTGTGGGCCACTCCGAAACGCTGTTCTTCGTCAATGATGATCAAACCAAGGTCGTTAAACTCGATGTCCCGCTGCAGCAATCGATGGGTGCCGATGACGATGTCAATACCGCCGGTTGCCAGGCGGCGGACGACCTCTTTCTGTTCGGACGGTTTTTTGAAGCGGCTCAAGGAATCGATTACATAAGGATATTCCGCGAAACGTTCCATAAAAGTATAGTAATGCTGTTGGCACAAGACGGTGGTCGGGACCAGTACCGCGACCTGTTTGCCCTCTGATACCGCTTTGAAAGCGACCCGGATGGCTACTTCGGTTTTGCCGAATCCGACATCGCCGCAAAGCAACCGGTCCATTGGCGTATCGGAAGTCATATCATGTTTTATTTCCGTGGTACAGCGGGTTTGGTCGACCGTGTCCTCATAAGGGAAAGAATCTTCAAAATAGCGCTGCTGGAGTGAGTCTTCGGCAAATTTTGTGCCGTCGGCGGAATCGCGCAATGCCTGCATCCGCAGCATGTCGAGGGCGAAATCCCGGATCGATCTGGCGGCTTCCACCTTGATGTTTTTCCAGCGCCTTCCCCCCAGTTTGTCAATGGTGATACTGCCTTTACGGGAGCCGACGTACCGGTTGATTACGCCGGCCTGCCAGACCGGAACGTAAATATGTGCGTTGTCGCGATATTCAAGTACGATGACTTCCCGGGTCACGCCCAGGGTTGAGATTTCCTGAATGCCGCGATAGATTCCGATGCCGTGGAGGATATGGACCGCATAGTCGCCTTCCTCCAGATCGGCATAGAAGGCTGCTTCGTCCGTTCCCGCCGGAGTTTTGGTTTGGGCGGTTTCTTCGGTGTCCGCGGTATCGGGAATCAGTGCCGGTTTCTTTTTGAAAACATCGGCGGTAAACAGCTCGCGTTCGGTCATAAAGACCATCTTCAAGGATGGAAAAATCAAACCGCCCGGTAGATAGGCCTGGTCAATGGTTACCGAATCTGTCGTAAACTGGTGTTCTTCGCACCAGTTTTTTATATGGCGGCAAGCGGTTTCATCCCTTCCGGTCAGAATTGCCCGGTAACCGGTATCGAGCCATTGACGCAGTTGGTCGGCAGTCAGTTTTCTTAATACTTCAAGGCCAAGTTCCAGTATTTCGTCCGGCAGATTATTGCGGAGGTGTTCGGTTGCGGGAAAACAATCCGGCAGCATCGATTCGGCGGAGCTGAGGCTGGGCGGTGTTTCATAGTAGCGAATCAGTTTATCGTTGTTCTCAGCAAAGAAATTCTCAAGTTGCTCCCGGTTTTCCACGGTGGAGTATTTATCCAGATGAAGTTCAAGTTTTACCGGATCGATGATCGCAATCGTGGCATTGATATCGTTGGCGCAATCGAGAAAACTGCAGCCGGATTCGTCAAAATCAAGACTTGACCGGCAGATCAACCGGTATTCGTTGACAATTCCGGTTGAACGCTGATCGGCGGGGTTGAACTGGCGCATGGAGTCGATCTGATCATCCCAGAATTCAATCCTGACCGGGAAGTCGCTGTCCGGTGACCAGACATCGATAATGCCGCCGCGCCGGGAGAATTCGCCAGGCGCGGTTACTTCGAATTCATCATCGTAATCCATTTCAACCAGTTGTTCCAGTAATTTACTGAAGCCGGGATAGTCGCCGGTTTCAAGGAGGATTTCAGATGATTTGATTTTTTCCGGGGACGGAACTTTAGCCAGCGCTGCGGCGGCGCTGACGGTAATGATTACCGGTCCTCCCTGGAGGGATCGATGTAAAACGCGTGCTCTGGATGCTTCATTGCCCGGCATGTAAAGGTTTCCGCTGCGAAGGGACTCCGGCAAGTTCATTACTTCCCGGTCGAGTTCAAGCAAATGAATCCAGCCGATGGTATCAACGGCACAGCGCTCCGCTTCTGAACTGTCCGGGAAGATAGCCAGCAGCGGGGTTTCAAGCTGCATGCTCTCGCGCAACAGCAGCAGAGAAATCGTTTCAGCAGTAATGCCGAGGCGATCATTAATCCCGCTTCCGTTGACGGTCCACTGCTTTAATTGTTCTTTCCACTTCATTTTTTATCCCAAAAAAGACCTAAAAGGACTTGACTTTTTCTGGAATTGGTATATAATAATCTTTTCCAGACGTGTTCACTTGGCAGTTATGGATTGCAAAGTTATTAACGAACCATAATTGCTATTATATATCCGTATATGGATAATGGCAAATCAGTCCTGAAGAAATCTTCAGGAAACAAACAGGTAGAGCCGTGTTGACGGCGTTAAAAAGCGTTTTATGGCAACAGATAAAAAGAAAACAGAAGAAACATTAAAGAATAAGGCACAGAAAAAAGCTGCTAAAAAGCCGGCCACAGCCCAAAAGGCTTCGGCTGATAAAGTCGTGCCTGCAAAATCTGAATCCGCTAAGAAAGCTGTCTCAAAGACTGCTGCCGCCGGCAAAAAAGTTGCGGCCAAGAAGTCGACTTCCCGGTCAAAGGCGGTTGAAACAGCTCCCCGTTTGATTACCAAAAAAGAAAAAGATACAGAACGTCAGAAAATTCTTGACAGCAAAGCGCCGCCGGTTTCCAAAAATGACACAATGAAAGTCTATATGCAGGACATCGGCCAGATAGATCTTGTCTCAAAAGAGGAAGAAGTTGTTTTAGCTGCCAAGATCCACGGCGTTGATACATATGAGCATGACGAAGCCCGTTCCACTTTGATCAAAGCCAACTTGCGTCTTGTCGTCAAGATTGCTCACGACTTTAAAGGGTTGGGCCTTCCGTTGCTTGACCTGATCTCAGAAGGCAATATCGGCCTGATGCGCGCGGTTGAAAAATTCGATCCGGCAAAAGGTGCGAAATTCAGTTCATACGCCGCCTGGTGGATCAAGCAGTCAATGCGCCGTGCGCTGGCTAACCAGAGCAGGACTATCCGTATTCCTGTTCAATCCGCCGGTAAGATCAATAAAATTAAATCTGTCCGCATGAAGCTGGCCGAAGAGCTTGGCCGCGAGCCGACTGATGCGGAGATCGCCGGTCACCTTGACTTCAGTGAACGTACTGTTGCCGGTTTACGGTTGGCTGATCTCAGAACCTTTTCACTGCATGACCCGATTCAGCAGGGTGAAGACGGCGAATTCCAGGATATTATCCCGGACCGCGGCGCGATGACTCCGGACCGGATTCTCGGTGATGTTGAGTCTGTCGATCGTTTGCTTGACTTGCTGGATGAACTTGAAGAACGCGAGCAGATGATTTTGAAAATGCGTTTCGGTCTTGACGGCAGTCGTCCCCGGACCCTGGAAGAAGTTTCTCAGGAAATCGGTCGCACCCGTGAGCGGGTACGGCAAATCCAGAATCAGGCTTTGTCTAAACTGCGCAGCCTGCTGGCCGACGAAATAGATTATGTAAATGAATGATGCTTTGAGCATAGGAATAAAATTAAATTGTTAATTAAAAATATAAAAGGGGGTGAATAAGCAATGGCCACCGAAGTACGCGTAAAAAAGGGTGAAACGATCGACCGTGCCCTGCGTCGTCTGAAGAAGAAACTCGATAAAGAGGGAACTCTCAAAGAACTGCGCAACCGTCGTCACTATGAGAAACCCAGTGAAACGAATCGTCGCATCAAGTCCAGAAAAAGACGCTGAAGACGATTGGATTCGATAATAAGGACGTTCATGAATGTGGACGTCTTTGTTTTTTATAACTTAGGATCTGTAAGGGGCATTTCTGAACGGCTCCTTAATCCGGGTAATTGCTCTGTATTTTCTCGAGGCTAATCCTGCTTGCATCCTTTTCTCAACCGTTATTTAAAAAGCTCAAAATCGCTTTTTTAAACAACATCGCTCCGGATGAAAGGAGATTCCTGCGGCGAACCAGTTCGCCAACGCGCTTCGCTTAATTTCGACTGCGTCTACCAACGTTCCGCCGTTGGATCGCGTCCGCGTACGACGCGGAGCGATTATACTGCTCCGCAGAATTTTTTCTTTTTTGAGTTTGAGAAAATATTGAGGGATTACTTAATCCACTAACTTTCACTTTAAATGAAATGGTTTGCCGTTTGCGGGAAACCGGAGTGAATGCTATATTATACGGATAATAAACAACTCATTAAGAAAGAACGCCCCTGTTCACAATGCAGTCATCAAAAAAAACAAAATTTGTCAATGGCCTCAATGTTCAGCCGAGGTGCTGGTTTTATTTAAAGACGCTGGACTTCTATATTCTGCGTGAATACATGATTCACTTTATGGTTTTGATGCTTTTGTGTGTGATTCTTTTTCTCATGGGCGACGTTTTCAACGACCTTTCCGACTTTCTTAAAGAAAACGCCAAGATGAGCGATATTCTTACTTATTTTCTATTAAAGATGCCGGGGAATATTCGTTTTGTTCTGCCTATATCGGTACTTCTGGCCGCAATGTGGACGATGGCAAAATTCGGCAAGAATCTGGAAGTTACCGCGATGCGGGCTTCAGGGGTTTCCCTGTTCCGGTGCGGCGGCTCGTTAATGATCGTTGGGCTGATTGTGACCGCGATTAATATCTGGTTTAATGAAAAACTGGTTCCTAAGTTCAATCGAGAAGCGGAAGTGGTGTTTTATTCCGCGACAAATGATGAACAGAAATTACGGGAAGCCCTGACGATGATGACATATCGGAGTCCGGATAAATTGCGTACCTGGTTGTTCAAGAATTTTGACGCAACGGGTGACCAGCAGCAAATTACTTTGAAAAAATATCGTCAGAATAAAACTCTTGAATGGGACATACAGGCCCAGTCTTCGCGTTATGAACCCGGGCGGGGATGGACATTTTTCAAAGCCAGGCTGACCCCTTACACTAATGACGGCTTAATGCCGAAACCTTCGAAATATTTTGAGGTTTTAGTTAAAGATGAGAAAAGTTTGCCGGAAACTCCTAAGGATATTTTGGATTTTGTCAAACCGGCGGAGGAACTGTCTTCCATTGATATTATGGGCTTGTTACAGAAAACCAAAAATATGGCACCCAAGCTCAAGGCGATATATTGGACGGTATTTTATCATCGCATGGCTTTTCCGTGGTCCTGTTTTCTGGCGGTATTTCTGGGGATTCCGCTCGCGACAAAAAACGAACGTTCCGGAATCATGCTGGCAATCGTTTCGGCCGTGCTGTTGATCGTATCATATTATGTAATTTCAATGGTTTTTGTCGTTTTAGGTAAACAGCAATGGCTGCCGCCATTCATTGCCGGGGTTTCCCCGACACTGGCTTTCATAATTTTCGGTTGGTATAATGTCCTGAAGTTAAGACACTGACCGGCAGGTCAAAGAGTTCATTGAAAATAAGGGAGGTTGAGAAATGAAATGTCCCGCGTGTCAAAACGAATTTGACTTTACCTTGATGATGTATTTGAAAGCGCCGACCGGAAAATTCCCATGTCCGCTGTGTCAAGTAAAACTTGCCGGAAAACACCGCTGGTATTATTGGCTGGCCGTTGTCATGTACTGCGTTATCATAAGTGTTTTTGTCGGCCTGTTTTTTATATCTCCTCATGTAAAAATGGTTGCGGACGCTTTAACCGGCTACGGTCTTGTACTTAATGTAACCGGCCGGTTTTTATCCATTCTTCCCGGCATAATAGCAGGCGGAGTCGTTGTTGTATTTATCGACTTGTATATGGAACGCTACCATTCAATTCTGCTGATTGACGCAAATGAAAGCAAGGCAGCCGGAGACGACGAAGTTCAACCAGGTACAAACGATACCTGGAGCGTTTGATCCGGGGCCATCTCCGGCTTTACTATATTTCAAAAAATATCTTTTATTGCGTTTTTGATCAGCAAGTCAACATCCGCGCCATACATTGTCCCTGGAATGTCAATTACCTGGATATCGGTTATCCCGATGAAATTTAAAAAACCTTTAAAATATGGTCGGCAATGGTCGTAAGGAGCGGTTTCCGGCGCGTCATAAGTTCCGCCGGAAGAGAAAACCACACAGGCTTTTTTATTTTTCAGCAGACCGGCATATCCAGCATCGGTAACTTCAAACGTAATGTGCGGCTGAGTTACAATATCAATGAAATTCTTGATCCGGTATGGGATTGAAAAATTCCACATCGGAACCGAGAAAAGGTATTCATCAGCCTGCATAAAGCGCCCTGTAAATTCGGAAACCGCGTTCCAGGCGGACGCTTCAGCATCAGTCATCTGGATATCCCGGAAGACTTTATATCTGGCGGTGACCGCGTCCTCATTGAATTCCGGGAGGGGAACTTCCCATAAATCGAGAATTTCTATTTTTGTATCAGGATTATGTTTACGATATTCAAGCAGAAACGCTTCGGCGCCTTTACTTGAAGCGGATCTTTCGGTTCTTGGAGATCCTTTAATGTAGAGTAATGTTTTCATGGCAGACTCCTTTCATATAGAGTGTAGTCCTTTATAATACATGATAAACCCTCAGGCAATGAAGTCAACCCTTACATTAGAAAAAGCTCCTGTAAAAAGCAGTTGACATTTATTTTTTTGATTACAAATAATCAGACGGTTTGATTGAAATAATCAGACGGTTTGATTGGTAAAAAATTGTAAGGGCTTTGTCGTTAATGCCTTAATTGATTAATGGTGGTTGCGGTCAGACTATTGAGATAAGTCAAATATCAAAAATTAATCAAACTGCGGTTTTCATGATTAACGATTAAACGGACGCCGTCTTCCTGGAGTTGCGTCTGGATTGTAATTCTTATTTTTTACCGGCTGCTGGGCATTGACCTTTTTCAGGTAGGCGCTCAGTTTTTCCTGCATGTTTGCGGTTAAAGCCGTTTGCGACCCTGACAGGTCATGGCGTTCCCCGAGATCTTTGTCCAGATCAAACAGCATGAAGTTTCCAGTTTCCAGGTCTTTGATGATTTTATAATTGCCCTGAATCAACGCGGATTGCGGTTTTTGCCCCGGTCCAATACCGTAATGCGGGTTATGGAAAATCAGTTGCCGCGTTTCAAAACTGTTTTTTCTGCCGGAGAACAGCGGAACCAGGCTGATTCCTTCAATGCTGCCCGGCATTGTTTTGACTCCTGCAAGTTCACAGATTGTCGGGAAAAGATCATAACCGATGACGTTTTCGCTGAGTGATGAATTTGCTTTAATTCCCGGTCCGCGGATAATCAGAGGAACCCGGATTCCGCCCTCCAATAGAGATCCCTTGCCTCCATGCAACGGGTGATTTTCATTGCGGCTGCCACGCATCCCGGCACCATTGTCTGAGGTCAGAATAACATAGGTATTATTGGCTGTTCCAAGTTTTTTTATTTGCTCCAGAACCTGGCCGATGCTGGTATCGAGATCTTGAGTCATTGCGGCATATTTTACGTTATGCTGATATTTGCCGGTCTTGCGTTTTGCGCATGAAGCTATGGTTTTTGACAGTGCCTCATGAGGATCGTGTACGGCGAAATGTGATAACTGGACGTAAAACGGTTTGTTGTTCTTCACACATTTGTCCATGAACGCGTTTGCGCGTTTAGTAACTCCAAATATATCCTTGGGGTTGGGGGCTTTGTAATTTCCGTGGCCGCCGTTGCCGGTATTGCCGTCACTCACGTCAAAACCATGTTTGCCCGGACCGCCGTTTGATAAATGCCATTTGCCGAAATGAGCGGTCGCGTAGTTTTTCTTTTTCAATATTTCAGCAATTGTTGTTTCCTGTTCGGGCAAGTAATTCTTATGTTTAGGCGGGATGACTTTATACCAGGGGGGAGTTCGCCTTCTAATTGGTCCCGGACTGGTGATATGCAACTGGGCCGGACTTTTGCCGGTCAGGATGCTTGCGCGGGTCGGAGTACACATGGCGGCAGGAGAATATGCATTAGAAAACCTGGCTCCTTCGCTTGCCAGTTTTTCAATATTAGGAGTTAGGTAGAAATCACTTTTCGATTGCTTTATTTGAGGGCTTAACTGGACAGAGGTTCCGGTCCATCCCATGTCATCAACCAGGATGAGGACAAAATTCGGATTCTTTGCCGACATTTCGTATCCGCTTGCCAGAGCAATCAGTCCGGCTCCGGCAAGTTTGATTCTTCTAAGATTATTCATTTATCTGTTTCCTGATTGGCCGCGCCTCATTCCTCTACCTCCGGGAGGAGGGAAGCTCGGAGCTTCATCACTTGAGATATAGCCGTCGTTATTTTTGTCCAGACGTGAGAAATGATTACCGGGGCCGTCAAATTCGCTTTTTGAGACTTTTCCGTCACCGTCCTTGTCCAAACGGCGCATAAATCTCTGACTGTGAGATAAGTTTCCCGCGGAAGATGAACCCGGATTTTCAAGTGGGGCGGTCTGGGTAAAGCTGCTCTCACTGCCTTTATTAGGGGAATAACGGCCTCTGGAAATATTATTTTCAGCACTTTTGGTATACAGCAAAGATGGACCGCTGGTATTTCTCGCAACGTTGCCGCCGCGAACCAGTCGAACATAGTTGTAGATACGGATGACGTCACCCTGGGGCCCACGGCCTTTAGGGTACTTTTTAGGATCTCCGCTCTTTGGATCGCTGCGCTGGGCGCCGGCGCCATGAACATCCATTAACGATGTTTTCCCGGTACGGCGACTGCGCATCCAGCCCAATGCCCGGCCGAAAGCGATATATGCCGCATTTTCTGCTCCTACGGATCTTTTATGGGATGTTGAGGTCCAATAGAACGCATAATCTTTTTTGCCGCCTTCATTTTTAATCGGATTACATTTGAAGATCGGGTCGATTGCGGCTGATCCGGTTGTATCGGGAGAGCGGGTGTAGTCGACAATGCTTTGAAGTTCTTTTGCGGTCGGCAGACGCCAGTCGCTGTATCCGGCATATTTCATTTTTTCCGCGAATTCCAGGGCCTGTTTCCAGGTCAAGCCTTTGCCAGAGTCAAGCCGGGTCCACATCAATCCGGTGGCTTTGTCGGTTATGGTTCCGTCATTATTGTTGACGAATTTATTTTTTCCGTAATTCGGGTTGCCGCGAACGTATAAGGTATAGAATTTCTTATGGCGATTGGTGGGATATCCTTTTATTCTCCCGTCAGCAAAGTTGACTCCAAACATTGTATCCTGCCCGTCCATGGTTTTTGATACGTATTTCGTACTACTGGTAAATTGTGAATCGATAAGGCGGTCGTTGTCTGAGGGTTTACCGTAAGAAAACTTGAAATACCTGGTGTTGATAAAAGGTTTTTGTCCGGTGGTGGATGAGGATCTGATATCAACGTCAACTCCACTGAAGTCAATCAGGGAATATAACTCTTTAATTGTCGGCATGCGCCAGTCCTTATAGCCGCCGGTGCGGCATTTTTTTGCGTCGGATACCGCATCTGAATAGTACTTTTTGCTGCCTGGATTCTGTTGCCACATCAATCCGGTTACCAGGTCGGTGATGGTTCCGTCCCCGTTATTTTGATAACGGGCTTGATTACCCTTGTATTGGGCGTCCTGGCCGTAATAGGAATAGTTGAATTTTGGATAGTGAATCTCTTCGCTATCATTAAAAGTCCGTTTCTGGCCGGTGTCAACGATCGGATAGGTTAATTGCGAGAAGGCGCAGACCGAATACAAAGTGATTCCAGTGATAAAGATTGATGTTTTCATTTTTCTGCCTCCTTTGTAAGATAGTTGCGTATTTTTATCAATATGCTTTGCATCTGAATTACTTCCGCATCAGTCAATGGCGCCTGGATATTAAGTTCCGTCTCCATCCAGACGTCGTGTACCTGCTGGGCGGCTTTTTTGCCGGTTGAAGTCAGTCTTACCTGAATAGTGCGCATATCATCGTCAAGCGTCCGGCAGCGTGAAATCAGATCCAGTTTTTCCATGCGCTGGAGCAGGGCGGTGACGCCGCTGCGGCTGATGTGAAGCAGCTCCGCCAGTTCGATCTGGTTAAGGGAGTTACGCCTGTACAGTGCGCTCAGTACTCGCGCCTGACCGTGGTTAATGTCTAGATCATTCAATACTATACGGGTTTGGTCATCCATCAGCTTGCCGACATGTGATAACAAATGAAACAGTTTGCCGGGCAAGGGCATGGAGTGTTCAGTCAGGGCATGAAATTTTGATTTTCTTATCGGGTCCATTTTTACACCTGCTTTTTTTGTTAACGTGTGAATTGTTAATATGTATACAGTTCACACGTTAACAATCTTACACTTTTACCGGTTTTATCAAAAAAAACATGGATATTTGTCTGTTAATGTATTGACAAAATTTCATTCGTAATATATAATTAACCAATGGTCAAAAAATAATCATCGATTAACAAGCGTCAAAAAGAGAGGGCTGCTATGATTAGTTTTAAATTATGCTGTGTGTTGTTTTTGAGTTCGTTTTCGCTGCTTGGCGGAGATTTTTTTGCTAATGCTCCCGACAAGGGCGCCGGCTTATCTCCGGACAAACTATATCCTCAGGGGCGCATCCTTCCATACTCCGGATTTTCTCCTCATCAGAATGATTTGAATTTTTTGAAGGAATCCGGATTTACCGCGCTGGGGCCGGTGTACGGTAAATATGAGGAGTTCCTGAAAACCTGTAAAAAAATGAAGCTGCCTTGCATGTACGGCATTACTGTAATCATGCCGGATGGTAAAAGACTGGAAAAAAATACCCATTTATCCAATCCCAAGTGGAAGCCGGACTGGAAGTATATAACTGACTATATTAAAAATATTGTCAGGAAACATGCCGATGATCCGGATATTGCCTGGTGGTATATTGCGCCGGAAGAAATTCGTTATTGGAAAAAGAACGAGCTTGAATACCTGAAAAGAGCTTGTGCAGCGATTCATGAGACTGACCCGATGAAGCGGCCGGTATGGATGTATTCACCCGGACACCGGAACGGCGAAGCTATGGCTAAAGTTGCGAAGTATCTCGATGTACTGGGCAAGGGTTGCTATACCGGATATTCCAGCCAGAAAGATTCACGTATTTGGGTTAAATGGACCATGGATAACGAATATAGTGCGTTGGATATTGTTGGCGACAAGAAAAAAATTCCGATACTGGTACCTGAAATGTTCTGGGAACCCAAACCGGAAGACAAGGAAAAGATCAGGGACTGGATTCGACACGATGTTTATCTGGGAATGATATCCGGAGCCAAAGGCGTGATTGTTTATTCACTGTGGCCGCGCCGTAAATTTCCCTCCCACCGTACCTGGTTGAACGCTTATTGTGAGATTGCTTCGGAATTAAATCTGAGACAAAAACTCGGTCAGGTATTTCTATTTGGTACACCAAAGAGTGATTTAATGATGAAAGTGTTGTCCGGCCCGGGAAAAACTTATTGTAATGTCCGTCTCAGAAAAATTCAGATGTTCACTTATGACTCGGTTAATTTCTCGAATATCGCGTACAAACACAAACGCTATTTGATCGCGGTCAATTCCGCTGACAAACCGGTAACGGTTGAGTTTTCCGGATTTCCCGCGGTAGAAACACTCGACGCTTTTTCCGGCAAAGCCATTTCGGCCGGACCTGAAAATGGAACTTTCAAACTAACCTTCAAACCCCTTGAAGTCAAGGGCTATATATTTAAACGGAAATAAGTTCAAAAAATATGAATTCAAAAGTTAAAATTGTTATCCATAATCGCCGTCACGCATATGAGCGGGGCGAGATAGTCACGTTCCAATCCGATATAAAGAATTTTCATCCTGAACGATTGATGAATTGCCTTTTGAGGTTTCAAGTCGCGGGAGTCTGGGAGCGGCAGATTGAACTTGGCGAACTGAAGCTGATAAGCGGAAAAATCGCGGTTGAACTCGACAGTAATATTCTCAAAACCGGAAATTATCAACTGGAATGTGAGCTGGATTGTGACGGTGAAACTCTTGACCGGACTTCTTTCGAGTTTGCGATTGCTCCGCCGCTGGACCGTTCCAGAATGGTTATGTGGCATTGGCCCGCCACGGTGCATTATAATGCGTTGGAAGTTTCTGAAGAAGAGGCCCGGCGCGAGGTTGACCGTTTGGCCGCGCACGGTTTCACCTGGTTTCAGATTCGTGGCGACTGGGCCGCTGAGCATCCGGCTGAAGCCGGCAAGATCATCGACTACGCCTTGACAAAGGGGCTTGAGGCCGGCCTGCTGGTTCCCAACTGGTTCAACGGCTGTTTCAGAATGGAAGATCTGCCCGCAGATGCGGCGATTCTTTCACTCGACGGGAAGAGGTCGGAATGTGCGAATCCGCACCACCCGGCGCTGATTGCCCGGAATCAGCGGGACATCGAGATAATGATGAGTTTTTTCCGGCATTATCCGAGCTGTACAAGCGCTTTCCTGAACAGTGAACTGGAAGACCGCTTGAAATTGTCCTTCAATCCGGAAACACTGGCGATGCATGAAGAAAAACTGGGGTTTTCGCCGCTTGCGGTCAAACACCTGGAAAAAGTTTTTGCCGATCCGGATGATGATGCCGAATATATAGCTCCGGGAGTTATTGCCGATGACGATCCGGACAATGTTTATGCCAGATATTATTTCAAACACGGCGATGGCTGGACGCCGACCGGCCGCAGTATGGCTGAAATTATTAAAAAGTATCGTCCGGATATCACAACCATTGCCGATCCTCTGCGACTCTGTTCCGTCTATGGCCGTTTTGACGGTATCGATACGGTAAGCTCCTGGACTTACACCAATCCTGACCCTAAAAGCATGTTGTACATTGAAACTTTGCGCCGGGAGGCCGCGCCGGAAAATAAACAGGTCATGCAGACCATTACTTTCTACAATTACGCCGGCAGTCTGACTCCGGCGAATGATCGGAAAATGCGGGGCAAAGTCATCAGTTCCGGACCGACCCGGTTTTATGAAAACGCCTGGATAAATTTTTCTCGCGCTCCCCTTGGTATGGGCTGTTATTTCAGCAGTCTGCTGGAACTGGCGATGGAGTGTGGCGATCCGCTGGTTTACGCCCCGGAAACCCGGGAAGCGGTCAGGGATTTTGCGCTTAATATTGCCCGTAAATTCGGCGGAGCCGTCAGGAAAATGCAAAACGCCCCGCGCCGGATTGCCGTGCTTGATTCGCATATATCCCGGACTTTCGGGCTCAGTCCAAGACCCCATAACCATTATTCCAACTATTATATTTATGATTTTGTCACTTTATTGAATATGGCCCATTTGCCCTGTGATGTTGTTTTTGAAGAGACAATTGAAAAGGAGGGGCTGGATCAGTATGATATGCTGGTTATGCCGTGCTGTGATACGCTGCCGGAGACTGTTTATCGTAGAATTTGTGATTTCGGCGCTGCCGGCGGAGTGCTGGTTGCCGATCAGTATTTGCGGGCGGCGGTGCCGGATGTCATCAAGTTTGATTTCGACTTTTCCTGGCGCCGCCGGGTGAACGCCAATGCTATTAATACCGGCAAGGAATTTGTCAGTAACGAAGATACGCAATTCAAAACAGAATGGGAACAACGAGAGGTCGCCGGGGTCACCGCTCAAGAGGACCAGGATAGACTTGAAGCGTTGTGCAGAGTAATGCGTGAACGTCTTGACCCGGTTGTCTCTCGTGAGGTAGATGCCGATACGCCTGAAATCTTGTTGAACAGACTTGACTTCGGAGGAACAAAATATCTGATCGTGGTCAATGACCATCGGACTTATGATGACCGGGTGGGGCAGTTCAAGGCTATTCTCGGCAAAGGTTTGCCGGTCGAGGCTGCGCTGTCCTGGCGCGGCCTGTCACCGGAAACTGTCTTGTACGATATGGTTGCAGGAAAACGGCTTGATTCGTCTTTTGTCGATGAGGTTTGCCGTTGCAAAATAAATGTTCCGGCTTCCGGCGGCATGATCATCGCGGCAATGCCCGGATCAGTTTCCGCCCCGGTTGTCAAGTGTCCTGATGAAATCCGCTGTGGTGCCGAAAAAGTCCTTTTCAAGGTTGAGCTGCCGAGCGCGGCGGGAATCGTTCCGGTGGAAATCACCATAACTGATCCAAACGGTAATGAAAATGAATTTTCCGGAGTGTTCAATGTCGTTGACAGTGCCTGCGAGGTTGAGTTCTCGGCGGCTCTGAACGATCAGCCTGGAAAATGGTTCATCCGTGCGGTATCGTTGCTGAATCACCTGAGTGTCGAAAACAGTTTTAACGTGATAAAATAAGAAGGAATAATACGATGGTTAATTGGAAGAATGTTTCCGGAATTACGCTTATGGCAATTGCGGTTCAGGCGTCAGCCCTGAATACCGATATCAAAGGATTTTTTTCCACGGCTCCGGGACCTGAAAAAAATCTTCCGGCAGATGAGGTATATCCACGCGGACGGCTTTTTCCATTCAGTTTTTATTACCACCGGTGGTGGTACCGTGAAAAAACGTGGCGACCTTTTGCCTGAGAATGAGCGTTTGGCAGATCAGCAGCAGATTATCAAATCCGGCGTGACCATGATCGGTCCGCAATACGAACTTAACGACCAAATAATCACGGATGCGAAAAAATACCGGGTAAAAGCAGTTTATACAATTGTTGGAAAGGTTGACGGCAAGACGATCGATCATAAGTTTTTCAATGAACTGAATAAGAACAAGGGGGTGCTTGACCTGGAAAAAGCCCGGAAAAGTATTGCCGCTATTGTTAAAAAGATTGGGGCTGACCCGACTGTTGCCTGGTGGAATTTTACTCCCGAAGAAACCCGGTACTGGTTTAAACAGGAGTTTGCCTATTTGAAAATGGCATGTGAAACCATTCGTAAGAATGATCCGCTTAAACGACCGATATTCATGTATGACCCGGGCCACGTAAATGGTAAACGGATGGCGAAAACCGGAAAATACCTTGATATTCTCGGGAAAGGTATGTATGTGAATTATTCCCGTTTGAAAGACCAGCGGGTATACTGCCGGTGGAGCATCGAACAGGAGCTTGACGCGATCAAGCGCGTTGGCCGGACGGGGATGGTTCCGGTTGCAGTGCCGGAGATGTTTCAGCAGCCGAAGCCGGAGGAGCTCAAATTGATTGAAACATGGGTCAGACACGATGTTTACTGTGCGATGGTCGCCGGAGCCAAGGGGGTGCTGGTTTTTTCCGCCAGCAAACGCCCGAATTTTTGCCGCGCGTGAAATATACCTGAAAGCGTACATGCAGGTCTGCCGGGAATTGCGCGGAGAACTCGGTCAGGCTTTTCTATTCGGTCAAACCAAAAAGGATTTGACCTTGAGTATAACCGACGGTCCGGAGAATATTGAATTCAAATTTCATAAATTCAAAGAAAAATATCCATCGGTGGGGTTTGCCAATCTAGCCTGGAATAACAGTCGCTATGTTGTTATGGTGAACTCGACAGGGAAAAAGATCGAGGCGATGCTTGACGGCCTGGTTTATGGCAGTGTTGTCACGGTTCAGAATTTGTTCGATACAAAGGACAAATTCACCGCCCCGGAAGGCCAGGTGGAACTGGAGTTTAAACCTTATGAAGTGAAAGCATTCAGAATTTACGGAAATTTGCAAAGGTGAATATTATTTATTGAGGCGGAATAATCTTGACTTCTGCTCAAAAATTTAGTATAATGTAACCATCAAAACAAACTTGAAAAGAAAAAGGAAAGGTTATCATGAAAAACAAAAAATTTACCCTCATTGAACTGTTGGTCGTGATCGCGATCATCGCAATTCTTGCCAGCATGCTCCTGCCGGCGCTTAACAAGGCCCGGGATAAAGCCAAGGCAATTAAATGCATTAACAACCAGAAGCAGGTCGGCCTGGCCATAAACATGTATTTGGGCGATAATAACTTTTATTTTTATAGCCCGAACGTCAGCACAATTAGCGAAACGATTAATTTGACCAGTTGGGCCGCGCGTTTGAAGTATGATCAATATATCACTGATACGAAGGTATTATATTGTTCATTGAATAAAAAACCAGGGGCCTGGTGGGAGACCTACGGTGCGTATTACATTTCCGCCGGAGCAAATTTTCCCTGTATTTCACTCAAGCAGTATGATTTGGTGAAAAAAGCCGGATTAAGTAAAGTCGTTTTGGTTGCATGCTCCTGGAGTGTGAGTTACAAAAACTTCTGTTATAGGGCAATTCTGAGAAATGACGTAACAAGTACTGGGTATGGCAGGGCATATCTTGGACACAGCGACCGGGTGAACTTTTTATTCGCTGATGGGCATGCAAAAACTGTGGATAAAAATGAAATGGTAAATTACTATACCCCGCAAATCTATAACACCAATCCGGTTATGGTAGGTTCGGCCTGTGATGCCAGCGGGCAATTCTATTACAAATTAAGGTAATTTAATGGTTTCTCGTCAATCAGTTTTGGGGTATACCCTTGACAAACTGCATCGGGATATAAAATCAGGCGTCTATAAACCGGGAACCTTTCTGCCGACTGAAAGGGCGCTTGCAGATCTGCTTGCGGTCTCAAAAGGAACGGTTCACAATGCGCTTGAAATCCTGCAGCAGGAGAAAGCGGTTACTCTGGTTTCCGGTAAAGGCGCTCTGGTCGCCGCCCACGAGCGTTTGCACGCCAGAATGAATCGGATATTTTTCCGGCCCTCAAGCTCTGGTTATTACGGCGGCCGGGTCGACGTTGACCGGATCATCGGCGGAATCTGCCATGGGGCTGAAATCAGCCACGCCGAAGTCGTCATGAGTTTTTCAGATGATGTGACTTTGACCAGTCGGATTATCGAACGGTATGCCGCGGGGGAAATCCAGGGGGTTGTCTATTTGCATTGTCGAAATTACGATT
This sequence comes from Victivallales bacterium, assembly GCA_963678305.2. GTDB lineage: Bacteria > Verrucomicrobiota > Lentisphaeria > Victivallales > Victivallaceae. Next base: position 126,958 of record CAXXVV010000004.1, on the reverse strand, counting down.
CCCTGGCCAGGCCGCTGGTTAAGGCTGGTATTCCATTTGTTGTTGCTCAACATGAAAGCGGGATTGATCAGGTCATTTCAGTCAGGGTCGATTGTCGTGAAACAGCGAGGCGGGCGGTACGTCACCTGGTTGAGTTGGGACATCGAGATATCGGTATCCTGCATGGTGAGGATAATTTTTTCTATAATGAATTTATCGCCGGATTTCGCGGCGCGCTGGCCGAAGAAAATGTCCCGTTTAACCCTGAGTGGCAGATTGAATGCATCAAAAATACGAAGGGCGTTTTTTTGCCTTCTAAGTTGTCAGAAGTATTGAAGTCTAAACATCGCCCGACGGCGTTTTTTACCGCACGTGATTATCGGGCGGAATATTTGTACGATAATTGTGCAGCTTTAGGCGTACGTATTCCTGAAGATATTTCAGTAATATCTTTTGACAACAGGACTTGGCCGGATTCAAAATATCGCGGTCTGACTTCATTCGAAGAGCCGGTTTTTGAAATGGGCAAACAAGCCGTCCTGATGCTTCGTGAATGGATTGAGAACGGTACATGTCCCGAATCGAGCACAATCAATTGCGAACTTAAGGAGCGTTCAAGTACCGCCTCTCCCCAAAATACATAAAGATACTATTAAATTTCATTTATATCCGGCGTAAATTGATATTGGATAGGAAAAATGAATTTGTCCTTTGCAAAGGTGAACATCCATGCCGAGAGAATCTGTTTCCAGATCATTTTGGAATAATTCCCGCAATTTAGCATCGTCTCCTGGTTTGGGAAATGACGCGCTGAGTTGAGCTTCAAGTTCCATATCTACTTTATACTTGCCACATTTAACATTTTTCAAGCCTGATTGCCGCATAAGTTGTTCCCACTGACTATGTGACAACGCTCGGGTATGAGACGGATCCCGCAACTTCTCCATCTGATTGTAGGCGTCAACCTTATTGTCGGGGATGGCTGCATCGGCGATCAATACGATTCCGTCCGGTTTGCATACTCTTATCATCTCATGCAAAACTGCATGCGGATTGAGAAAATGATGAAAACTGTATCTGGAAACTACAATGGAAAAAGAATCAGACTTATAAGGCAGTGGAAAGGCGGTACCGACATTCCATGAGATATTGTCCAGACCGTTGTCTCTTTGTCGAATTTCTGCTTGTTCGATCATTTTTGCAGTAATGTCGATGCCGGTAACCTGTCCTGCTATTTTTGCAAATTCGCAGGCTACAAGTCCGGGACCACATGCGACGTCCAGGACCGTGTCCAATTTAGTTGCCCCGCTGAATTCAATGAGCATTTCAATCGCGTTCAAGTGCCCCGGCAGCCAGGTAAAAGGGATTGCCTGTTGAGTGAACTGTTCAATGATTTCCTCATCATGTTTCAGGATGTTAATTTTTGTCATTTTGTATCTCATTTTTAACAAAGTTTATTGTTTGGCAACAGTTTGTATGAGGCTTATTATATTCGTCTGACGTGAAATTGTATTGTATGCAACTGACGTAGTTTGTGATTTTTCTTATAGATTGATGAGAAACTATAGGAGAAAACAGAAGGAATGCATGTTTTTATGGATTTATTATTTAGTGTATCTTGTTTTTAATTAGATTTTTAGGTGTTTTTATAAAATTACATAATACTTAAATTTGACAAACCCGTTTCCACCCACTATATTAACCGTAAACTCGTCAACCAAGGAGGAAAAATCATGTCAGGCCGCGGAACGCGCATGAAAGTTACAGGCGAAGGCTGCTACTACCACCTGATGAACCGAGCCGCCGGCTGCAAAGGCGAACGCCCGTTCAACCAGGTCGACATGGAGTACGGCTTCCGACTGCTCCAAAATCTCTGCGAATATTTTCTGATCGAGGTCATCTCAGCCGCCTGGATGGGCAACCATTTCCATCTGGTCGTTTACGCTCCCGGGCCGGACGAATTGCCGTCGATCGAGGATATTGCCAAACGCCACAACTCCTACTATAGCAGCATGTTGGATAAATTCACCTACGCTCCGAAACAGATGCCGAAAATCAACCCGGCCGACTTGGAAATATGCCGCGAAACCGGCCTGAAAATGATCGACATCAGCTACTTTATGCGCGCCTTCCAACAACGTTTCACCGTCGTCTACAACCAATCCCGCGACCGCATCGGCAAACTCTGGGCCAACAAATTCAAAAGCGTCATCCTCGACAGTCGCAACTCCCTGGAAGCGTGCGTTTTATATGTAGAATTAAACCCCGTCCGCGCCGGCCTGACCACCGATCCTGCCGACTACCATTTCACGACCTGGGGCCGCTACAACGGCACCGGCAAACACCTTTTTCATACGAATTTCGTCAAACATCTCAAACAAAACATCTGGCATCGCGACACCTCGGAATGGACCGACAACGATCTATTCAACTATTTCCGCAGTGAACTGGCGCGAATCGTCGCGGCGGAAAGCGGAGCCACCAGCGAGGAGATATTCGAGGCGCAGGAACGAGCCAAACGCAAAGAATCGATGCCGATCCGTTTTCTGCGACGCACCCGCCACTTCAGCGACGGAGCGATATTAGGCTCCAAATTATTCATCCGTGAAATGGGCGCAAAATTCGACAATCCCGCTCGAATCAATAAAAAACAATTAAGCCGCGGCCTCAGCCCCGCCGGAGCCGTGATCTACTGCTTCAGAAAACTCCAGACGTGATATATAGATTATCTCAGCATTGCTTTTCTGAATTCGTCCGGAGTCATTTGGAAAATGTCTTTGAATATGCGGCTGAAATGACTTTGGTCGTAAAAACCGCTTTCCAGGGCGACCGTGCCGAGATCGTGTTTTGATTTTCCCAAAAGATCTTTTGCACGATGTGCTTTGAGATTGAGAAAGTAAGCCTGAATTGATATCTTATACGCTGCTTTGAATATCCTGTTGCAATGTTCTTTGGAACGTTTGAATGCGTTTGCTATTTCATCTGTCGGCGCCCGTTCTCCGGGATAATTATCCAGAATTTTTTTAATGGCTTCGGCCAGGTCGTTAACGGAATCAACTTTTTTTTCCGTGAGAATTACCTTTAATCTCTCGGCTAGACAGTTTTTTATCCAGTTTGCCAGTTTGGCTGTTTTAGCTAGCTCTGGTCCTGGTCCAAGTAGAAAATTACAAAGATCAAGAAAGTTTATGTAAAAAAAAAGGTCGTCAACCAACACGTAATCTAACTGCATCTTTTTTCCGGACAACATGGATGATATGTTGGAATTCCAAGATATAAAATCAGGATTTAGATAAATGACATAGACGCTTTCAGGTCCTGTTGATTCATATTCAGAATAATGTTTTTGATTCGGTAATATGACTGCGGTTTTAGCATGTTCAAGGATAAGTAGGTCCTCTCCTGTTTTCAAGCGAAGCGTCCCGCCGGTCACTGCTGTGATTGTCAGCTCTGAATGAGAGTGAGGTCTTTCGCAACCGCCGGGACGGGATACCTGCCTAACTTCAAACTGTGATTCTATGGTAAATCCTCTGGAATCCATCCTGCTGTACTTTGGCTTGTTGCTGATTTAAATGATTTGTTTACAATATTGAATTTACCGGATATTTCAAGAAGTTTTTTAATCCTACGTAAAAGAAATTCGCAAAGTTCAGTGCATTGAGCTATGTTGATCAAATTGTGATTTGTCTCATAACCATACACAGGCTCGATGACTGATTGTTTCAAAAATACACAGTCAAATTAATTTCACGTCTTCGCCGAAATCGTGAATACTCGTATTTGTTTTAATGGATAATTTCCAGAATAGAATCTTGAACAGGGACTTGCAGTGGTAGCTACGGGATACTTGTATTTTATCTCATAGACAGGTATATTATAAATACAGGAAACCACTAAGGAATTTCATGTCTCAATATTGTTGATTAGATATATTGTTATTACATAAATGTATTATATTGTAATTGTGATATAGTGTTGTTTGTTTTTGCAAGGTGTTTGCGGATAATTAGATATGTGTGATTGTTTTATTAATTGGCCCGTGGTTTGCTTGTAAAGTATGTGCGGCAAGTGCATATTGTCCGACACTCGTGAAATGAAAGGTTGATAAATTGAAACAGTTACCCTCGCCAGGGGAAGAAATACTTCGTTACCGCGGAGATGTGATCGTCTTTGAGCTGGATTGCGGTGAATCGCTTTCCGGTACTGCCTATTTACGGACCAATCTCGGCCGGGCCGGGGTGCATCGCCGGGAAATTATCGCCGGGACCGAAGAAGGTGAAACTGTTCTTGGACGTGATTGGCACGACATCGAGATGAATCGGGTGGACGGTTCTTCCACATATATGGTGGCGCTGCCGTTAACAGAGGTCGGTTGTTTTGAAGCCAAGGCTTATGTTATGCCGGTTAACGGTTCTCGTCCGGTATGGGTTCCCGGAAGAAATACCAGAGTCAAGGTTGATCCTGCCGATACGGTGACCGGGAATACCATGTATACGGTTTTTCCGCGTCAGTTTGGACCTTTCAAGGACGGCGTCAGACATGACGACAATTACTCCAAAGCAATAAAAATACTTGACGATGCCGGCTATACGGTGATTCCCCCATCCGGAACATTCCGGGATGTTGTCAAGGAACTTGATTTTATTATCGGTGATTTGGGCTGTCGTTATCTCCAGTTGCTGCCGATTCATCCGGTTCCGACCGTTTACGGGCGCATGGGGCGTTATGGCAGTCCTTATGCGGTGCTGGATTTTTTTGCGGTTGATTCGGCGTTGGCTGAGTTTGACAAATCCGCCACGCCGCTGGAACAGTTTCTGGAACTTGTGGATGCCACTCACGCTCATGGCGGTAAACTGCTGATTGATATTCCGGTTGATCACACCGGTTGGGCGTCTCGCTTGCAAGCCGAGCATCCGGAATATTTTGCCCGAAAAAATAATGGTGAATTCCTCAGTCCCGGTGCCTGGGGGGTGATCTGGGCAGATTTGATCAAACTTGATTATGATTTTACTGAAATACACAGCATGATGGCTGATATATTCCTTTACTGGTGTACTCGCGGGGTTGACGGATTCCGTTGTGACGCCGGATATATGCTGCCAAAATCGGCGTGGAAATATATTACATCAAGAGTCAGGGAACAATATCCTGATACGCTGTTTTTGCTGGAAGGACTCGGTGGCCCTTTGAAAGTTGTGAAGGAACTGCTGAGCACCTGCGGCCTTAACTGGGCTTATTCAGAATTGTTTCAAAACTATTCCCGCGATCAGGTTCAATGGTATCTGCCGGATGCCTTGCATACTTCCGTCTCAAAAGGATTGCTGATAAATTTTTGTGAAACGCATGACAACAGTCGTCTCGCGGCAAAATCGCCTGAGTTTGCGCGTTTGCGGGCTGCGTTGTGTGCGTTGACTTCCCCTAACGGGGCGTTTGGATTTGCCAATGGGGTTGAATGGTATGCGACCGATCAGATCAAGGTACATGGTTCCAGGTCATTAAACTGGGGACATGAGCCAAACATGGTCGAATACCTGCGTCGGCTTCATGCACTTCTGCATAATCATTGCACGTTTGGTCCCGGAGCCGTGATCAGACTGCTGGAAAACCATGGAGGCAATTCCGCGGCGTTGTTGCGTGAAGCCCCGGATGGAGAGAAACTGCTGGTTCTGGTCAACCTGGACGACTCACGCGTGAGTGACGTTATTCCAATTATTCCAGACCTGACATTGGATAAATGGTATGACCTGTTATCCGGCAACACCTTTGATGATATTCAAAAGATTTCTCTGAAGCCCGGTCAGGCTCTGTGCCTGTCTCAGGATCGGGAGGATCTTGCCAGACTGGACGAAGCATTGCAGCATAAGTTTTCAGAGCCTGCCAGTTGTCTGCATCAACGGGCCAGGGCGGTTACGCTTGATCTGATTGAAGCAGTTCATGGCTATGACGACGTCAGCGAATTCGATGTTGACGGTTTGACTGACATCTTGCTGGAAAATCCTGAGCTGTGTTGTGAGAAGATTTTCGGAGCGGATTATCCGCCGGTTGTCCGGTGGGCCGATGGCATTGATCAGCGGCGCGAGGTGATGGTTCCGCCTGAATGCATGGTCTTGCTGCATAACGGCAGCGGCTTCCGTTTTGTGGTTTATGATGGTGAAACGGCTCTTGCCTGCGGCAGCTCTCTGCCTGATGCGCATGGCGGGAATTTTGCGTTTATTCCGCCTTTGGCGGTGCCTGATGACATCAAACGTTTAAAGCTGGCTGTAACGACTTTTCATCCCGCACCGGCGAAACGTTCCGAATCGATACTGCTGTATTTGCCTTCGCCGGATGTAACCGGAGTAAAACTGAAATATCACCGCACCGAATTGCGTTCCCGTGACATCTACGCATTTTGTGCCAACAGGCGCGGTGCGATGGCCCAGATTCGCGGAAGTTGGGGTGAGGTACACAGTAAATATGATGCTTTACTGGCGGCCAATTGCCACGACCGCTTTCCGGTAGACCGGACGGTGATGCTGTCCCGGTGCCGGGGGTGGCTTGTCTGTAACGACTATTCTCAGGAATTGTGCCTTGACTGTCTGGAATATTTCATTGCGGGAGCAGGTCGGAGCGCCCAATGGGAATTTCATATTCCGACCGGGCAGGGTAAATATGTTTCATTGCTGCTTAATTATGAAATTGATCCGGAAATGAATCTGGCGTCTTTGACTTTCGTTCGTTCAAAAAACAGCGGTCAAGACCTGTTGGCGGATAATGTTCCGGCTAAATTGATCCTGCGCCCCGATTTGGAATCCCGGTGCAATCACGAAGTGACCAAAGCTTTCAAAGGTGCGGAACAGAGATTTTTGGAGAGTGTTAGTCCGGTTGCCGACGGCTTTGATTTTGCGCCATACGGCAGCAGGTTGTCAATGCGTTTTCCGGGTGGTATATATATCCACCAGCCGGAATGGGAATATATGGTCGGACTGCCGGTCGAAGCGTCACGCGGCCTGGAAGATTCAACCGACTTGTTCAGTCCGGGATATTTTGAGATACAGCTTGAAGGCGGTGAAACTGCCACGCTGTTCGCGGCGGTTAACGTCGAATGTCCTGCTAAAGCTATCAATGTGGTTGATTTGCTGCCTGAAAGTCATACGTTTGAGACGGTGGTCAGGGCCGCAATTGATCCATTTGTCGTCAGGCGTGACGATTTGAATACGGTGATTGCCGGCTATCCCTGGTTCCTCGATTGGGGACGTGACACTTTGATTTGCCTGCGCGGTATGATCGCTGCCGGCATGCTTGAAGAGAGCAGGGCGATTCTGAAGGCGTTTGCCAGGTTTGAAAAACAGGGTACGATCCCGAATATGATTCGGGGCGGAGACGATTCAAACCGAGATACCAGCGATGCTCCACTGTGGTTGTTTACCGCGACGGCGGATTATATCGCGGCCGGTTCCGACGCGGTACTGAAAGACGACTGTAGCGGCCGTCCGTTGCTCGATGTATTGATATCTATAGCGGAAAATATTATGAAAGGCACTCCGAACGGGATTTATATGGATAATGCTTCCGGACTGGTCTTCAGTCCGTCGCATTATACCTGGATGGATACCAATTATCCAGCGGCGACGCCGCGTCAGGGATATCCAGTTGAAATTCAGGCATTATGGTACAACGCGTTGGAACTGCTTGGCGAATATGCATCCGGCAAGTGGAAAGATCTGGCTGGACAGGTTCGAGACTCGATAAACCGCTTCTATGTAAGACCTGAGCAGGATTTTCTCAGCGATTGCCTGTTTTGTGAACCGGGAACCCCGGCCGGGAGCGCGATTGCTGATGATGCCTGCCGCTGCAATCAACTGCTGGCATTGACACTCGGGGCGATTGACGATCCGGCGATAGCCAGGTCGGTTATTCGGGCTTGTGAACAGTTGCTTATTCCCGGAGCGATCAGGAGTTTAGCTGACTTGCCGGTAAAAGTGCCGGTGCGGGTTGAGAATAACGGTCAACCATTGAATGATCCGCTAAAACCCTATTGGGGACAATATCTTGGTGATGAGGATACGAGGCGCAAGCCGGCGTATCATAATGGTACAGCCTGGAGCTGGCCGTTTCCGTCATACTGTGAAGCGCTGCATATGTATGGTGGCGAGCAATGCAGATCACGGGCTTTAGCTATCCTGCTTTCGTCGCGTGAGCTGTTGCAAAATGGAATACCGGGGCAGATACCGGAAGTTATTGATGGTGATGCCCCGCACAAACAAAGGGGCTGTGGAGCCCAGGCATGGGGGGTGACGGAATTATACAGAGTCTATAAAAAAATCGTTTGAAATACATGTAATATCAATAAGCGTCTAACAAAAATCTAACATAGCGTGTATATTGTATTATTATAAGAATAAAGGGGTTAATCCCTTTTGAACCTTAAAAAAGGAGAATAATTATGGCTAAGAAAGCTCAGACTGCAGGCCGTAAGAGGGTAACATTTGAGATTGAGGCGGAGGTTGGAAGTAAAGTAACTATCGCCGGTTCTTTCAACGAATGGGACGATCGTAAAAAAGAATTAACGGATAAAGACGGGAACGGGTTGTTCAAGTGCACGATGCTTTTGACTCCGGGAACTTATGAATACAAATTCATTGTGAACGGCGCCTGGTGTCTTGACCCGAATAATCCGAATTTTATTCCGAACGATCAGGGTACCCTTAACAGCGTAATTGAAGTTGTATAAGCAAATGCCCTTCCAGAATAATTCACTTTCCTTGTAAATACAGGGAAAGTGGGTTATTATTCATTTGTATGTACTATTAGTTTCTTGTCAGGTTAAGCTGAAGAGGAGATTTTACAACTGATAAGGAGTAAATGACTTGTCAGTCGCAACATCTTAATGCCTAATTAACCGACAAAATTAAACCAAGAGAAAACAATGATACCTGATATAAAATTATTTAATGTGGCTCCGAATATTCCGGAAAAATTACGGTTTCTCGAAACCTTGTCCTATAATATGTGGTGGTGCTGGAATTACGACGCTATCGAACTTTTCCGGCGAATCAATCCGCAATTGTGGCGTCAGGTCAACGGCAATACCCGGCTTTATCTCTCCAAGGTGCCGCAGGAGCGGTTGGAGGAGCTGGGCAATGACCGCAGCTTTCTTTCCCATCTGAAAAGGGTAAAATATTTTTATGAGAAACATGTCCGGGGATTGACGGAACCAACGCCGGAGAATCTCGAACGTCGTAAAATAGCCTATTTTTCGCTTGAATATGGAATTCATGAAAGCGTGCGTCTTTATTCTGGCGGTCTCGGAGTGTTGGCTGGAGACCATCTCAAAGCCTCGTCTGATTTAAGTTTGCCTCTGGTGGCGGTCGGCTTGTTGTACCGGCAGGGCTACTTTGCCCAATCGCTTGATCGCAGCGGTTGGCAGCAGGAGCGTTATCCTGAAAATGAAATCCACAACATGCCACTGGTTCAGGCTACAGACGAAAACAACAATCCGATTACGGTCAATGTTCGTCTGATTGACCAGATGGTGACTGCCGCGATTTGGGTTTTGAATGTCGGAAATATCCCGTTGGTTTTGCTCGATACCAATATTCCGGAGAATCCTCCGGAGTTGCAGCAGATCACCTGGCGTCTTTACGGCGGGGATAAGAAGATGCGTCTGCATCAGGAAATTCTGCTGGGAATCGGCGGGTTTAAGGCGTTGATCAAGATGGGATACGATCCGTCCGTCTGTCATATGAACGAGGGGCACGCCGCATTTCTTTCGCTGGCCAGAATTTGCCACCTGGTAAAAAACAAGAAAATCGATCCTGACGCCGCGGTGGAAATTGTCTGGAATTCCAATATCTTTACAACCCATACTCCGGTTCCGGCCGGGAATGAGGTTTTTGAACTTGATTTATTGCGCCCCCATCTCAAGGCGCTTGAAAAAGATCTGGTATTTGATACTGAACGGGTCATTCGCTGGGGACTGCCGGTGGATGGTTCCAAAACCAATGAACTGTCAATGACAATACTAGGTCTGCGTATGGCGACATTCAGCAATGGAGTCAGTAAACTCCACGGCGAAGTGGCGCGTGAAATGTGGTCATTCCTGTGGCCGGGCCGTCCGATTGACGAACTGCCGATAGACCATATAACTAATGGCGTCCATGTCGGGTCATGGGTTGCCGACCGTAATAAAGTGATTTTTGATCATTATTTGTCTGACGACTGGATGGAAGCGGTTGATTCTCCTAAATTCGGAGAAATGATTCAGAGCATCCCTAATGAAGAGTTGTGGCACTCCAGAGAAATGTTGAGGTCACGCCTGATTCGTCACGCCAGAATGCGCCTGCAGCGTCAATTACGTGGACGCAGCATGTCTTCCAAAGAGGTTCGCATGTCGAAAAACGTGCTTGATGCTGATGTTTTGACAATCGGTTTCGCCAGGCGGTTTGCCACTTACAAGCGGGCCACGATGCTGTTCAGCGATATCGATCGTTTGAAAAGTATTCTTCTGAATCAGGAACGTCCGGTGCAGTTGGTATTCGCCGGCAAAGCGCATCCGGCTGATGACGGCGGTAAAAAATTTATTCAGGAAATTGTCAACATCTCACAGGAACCGGATTTGAGGCATCGAATCGTTTTTCTGGAAGACTACGATATCGCGCTTGGACGCTATTTGACTCAGGGCGTCGATGTTTGGCTGAATACACCGCTGCGGCCGCACGAGGCGAGCGGGACTTCCGGGATGAAAGCCGCTATCAACGGTGTTTTGAATTGCAGTATTCTCGATGGCTGGTGGTGCGAAGGCTATTCCCCTGATTGCGGTTGGGCCATCGAAAGTGATGAACTGTGTACCAATCCCGAAGAGCGCGATCATTCAGAGGCTCAATCGCTTTACAACCTGATTGAAAATGAGATAGTGCCGACATTTTATGAGCGTGGCGGAGAAGAGTGTCCGTCTCGCTGGGTGGACATGATGAAAGCATCTATTAAAATGGGGTTGGGATTCTTTTCAAGCGGCCGTATGGTACGGGAATACAATGAGAAATTCTATGAGCCCGGGATGGAAAATTATCAGCGGATCACGGAGAACAATGCGGCCGGAGCGCTGGAAATGGTCAAGGAAAAAGCCCGGTACAATGATCAACGCGCATCAATTTGTATCAAATCTCCCGTGATTCACCGTGAAATCAGCGATGTTTATGTCGATGAGCAGATCAAAGTCTCGACTGAAGTCTGCCTGGGTGAACTTACTCCGGAAGAAGTTGCGGTTCAAGTCTATTACGGACCGGTCGACGCCCATAACAATATCATCGAAAGCCATACCGAAGATATGGAGATGGTAGAAGATCTGGGCGAGGGCCACTTCCTCTATGAACACTCGTTTTCCTGTCGCCAGGCCGGACGTTTTGGTCTGACTGCCAGGATAACCCCGTCCAAACATAACTGGGGAAGACGTATTCCCGGATTTATCGGTTGGGCTCAAGGATAATAATAAAAATTTGAACATTGTCGAAAGTATGAACTTGCTTCCGGCAATGTTTTTTGTTTTTTGTAATATAAATGTTATATTATAAGAACACTGAATTAAGGATGGTAATGCTATGAAGATTAGACGTTCAACAGGAAAAACTAACCCTACAGTTCTGGTTGTGACTCCGGAGATAACCTATTTGCCGCACGGCATGGGTAATATGTCGAACCGGTTAAACGCCAAAGCCGGAGGATTGGCCGACGTCTCGGCTTCGTTGGTTGCCTCGTTGTACAACCTTGGCGCCGATGTTCATGTTGCGCTGCCGCATTACCGCCAGATGTTCAGTATCGACGTTGGAAAACTGGTCAATAACGAGCTGCTGGTTTATATGAGCCACTTGTCGAACGACCGTATTCACCTGGCTGAAGATCGCTCGTTTTACTATTGTGATCAGGTTTACAGTAATTATGAAGAGGATAACTTCAAAGTTGCACTGGCTTTTCAGCGTGAAGTCATCAATAACATTATCCCGAAAGTTAATCCGGACCTGATTCACTGCAATGACTGGATGACCGGGCTTATTCCCGGTTTTGCCAGACGCCTCGGTATTCCATGTCTCTTTACCATTCATAATATCCATACTCAGAAAATGCCGCTGGCGTTTATCGAAGACCGCGGGATTGATGCGGCTGAGTTCTGGAAAAACCTTTATTATGAGCGTCCTCCAGGCAACTATGAGGAAACCCGCTGCTGTAATCGGGTCGATTTGCTTGCCAGCGGTATTTTTGCCGCACACTACATCAACTCGGTCAGCCCGACCTTCCTTGAGGAGATTGCGGATGGCAGACATGATTTTATTCCGGACTATATCCGCCATGAGATCAATAATAAAAAACAGGCCGGTTGCGCGGTCGGTATTTTGAATTCCCCTGATCCCAGCAACGACCCGGCGACTGATCACCGCCTGGTCGCTAATTACGATGAAAATTCTTTCGTTAAGGGCAAGAGAGAAAACAAGATGCGTTTTCAGGACCGGATGGGGCTTGAAGTCAACCCTGACGCTCCGATTTTCCTTTGGCCGTCCCGGCTTGACCCAATGCAGAAAGGATGCCAGTTGTTGACCGATATTCTATTTCAGGTTATATCAGATTATTGGGGCGATGGTTTACAGGTTGCGGTTGTGGCCAATGGTTCGTATCAACAGCATTTTTACGAGATTGCCCGCCATCACGGTATTTTCAACCGTCTTGGAATTGTCGACTTTACCGAACGGATGTCTAGACTTGGATATGCCGCTTCCGATTTTATGTTGATGCCTTCTAAATTTGAACCTTGCGGTTTGCCGCAAATGATCAGCTGCCTCTACGGCTCTCTGCCGGTAGTTCATGATACCGGTGGTCTCCATGACACGGTTGCCCACCTGAATTGCCGCAAAAATACCGGTAACGGTTTCAGCTTTGAAACCTATGATGCCGGCGGCTTAAGATGGGCTATTGATCAGGCAATGGCGTTTTATCGGCGTCCGCAGACGGAAAAAAACACCCAGATCAAGCGTATTATGATTGAGGCTAAGAATAATTTCAATCAGGATGTTACCGCCGGTAAATATATTGATATCTATGAAGCGATGCTGCATCGTACTCTGGTTGTTGATCCGGCCTGAGACAAATTCAAATAAGATTTTTTAGCTATGAGTAGAAAATACTTTGTTCCCCGTTCCAATACACCACGGCCGTTGACCGAAGACCCTTATCTGGCCGAATTTTCAGATGTTCTTGCAAAGCGTGTTGCCAGAGTTCGTGAGGTGGAAAAAAAAGTCTGTGGCGGTAATCTCTGTGATTTTGCATCAGGACACGAATTTTTTGGATTGCATTTTGCCGATGACCAGTGGGTATTCAGAGAATGGGCTCCGAATGCTTCGGTTATATACTTGCTGGGGGAATTTTCCGATTGGCAGGAAAGGCCGGAATTCAGATTAAGTAAACTGGAACATGGGGTTTGGGAAATCAAGCTGCCCGCCAATGTGCTTTGTCATAATATGCTGTATCGACTCAGCTTGCATTGGCCGGGAGGGCAGGGCGACCGTATTCCCGCCTGGGCCAGACGCGTTGTTCAGGACCATCATACCCATATTTTCAATGCCCAGGTATGGCGTCCGGAGCATCAGTATGTTTTTAGAAACAGCTCTCCCGGGCTTGCTGAGGATGCTCCTTTGCTGATTTATGAGGCTCACCCCGGTATGGCGACAGAATCCGAGAATGTTGGAACCTACATTGAGTTCAAGGATCAGGTGCTGCCGAGAATTGCAACCGCGGGGTATAATACGGTTCAAATCATGGCGGTTATGGAACATCCTTACTACGGTTCATTCGGGTATCATGTTTCAAGTTTTTTTGCAGCGTCTTCCCGTTTCGGTACACCTGAAGAATTCAAGGAACTGGTTGATGCTGCACATGGACTTGGCCTGCGGGTGATAATTGATCTGGTTCATTCCCATGCGGTCCGTAATGAGGTCGAGGGGCTTTCCAGATTTGACGGAACCGAATATCAGTATTTCCACGAGGGCGGCCGCGGCATGCACGATGCCTGGGATTCCCGATGCTTCGACTATTCCAAACCCGAAGTACTCCATTTCCTGCTGTCAAACTGCCGGTTCTGGCTCGATGAATATCATATTGACGGATTCCGTTTTGACGGTGTGACCAGCATGTTGTACTATCACCATGGACTGGGTACTGCGTTTACCAGTTATCAGGAATATTTTGGCGGCGATGTCGATGAAGATGCCGTAACCTATCTGACTTTGGCGAACAAACTGATTCACGAACTCCGGTCCGATGCGACAACCGGAGCTGAAGATGTCAGCGGGATGCCCGGTCTGGCTGCCCCGGTCTGTGGCGGCGGTATAGGGTTTGATTTCCGCATGGCGATGGGCGTTACAGACTTCTGGTTCAAACTTTTTGACATTCGTGATGAAGACTGGAATATGGGGGGATTGTGGTATGAGTTGACCAATCGCCGTCAGGACGAAAAGAGCGTAAGTTATGTTGAATGTCATGACCAGGCTCTGGTTGGTGGTAAAACTGCGATTTTCACTTTGATTGATGCCGCTATGTATGATTCGATGCATGTGGGGTGTCAAAACCTGATGGTTGACCGTGGCATTGCTTTGCACAAGCTGTCGCGTTTGATTACATTGTTTACCGCCGGACACGGATATTTAAATTTTATGGGTAATGAATTCGGGCATCCTGAGTGGATTGATTTCCCGCGTGAAGGCAACAATTGGAGCTATAAATATGCAAGGAGACAGTGGTCTCTTGCTGATAATCATGATTTGCGTTACAACCATTTGCTGACGTTTGATCATGCTATGATCGGTATTTTGAACGACACTCCCGGATTATTTGGCAAATCTCCGCAGCTATTGCGACTTGATGAAGAGAACAAAATTATTGCTTTTGAGCGCGGCGGATTGATTCTAATTTTCAATTTTAATCCATCCCAGTCATTCACTGATTATTCATTGGAAGTTCCAATGGGAAAATATCGTTTGTTAATGGACAGTGATGAACCAGACTTTGGAGGATACCGCCGTCTGATTTCCGGACAGAGTTATATTGCTCATCCCAATCCTGGCAAATTCCCGCGCAGATATCAGATAATGCTTTACTTGCCCAGTAGGACTGCAATAGTTATAAAAAAGGACTGAATTGTCACCCTTTAAGCTAACTATTATCAGGATTAATTTTTTAAATTACCATGTACTTTTTATTTGACAATCTCGAAACCGGCATTATTGTAACTCATAAACCCAACAGGAGGACACCATGAAACGAATGAAAATTGCGGACCGGGGCTGCTATTACCACCTGATGAACCGGGTCTCGGGCTACAAAGGCGACCTGCCGTTTGCCTCGGTCGACCGCGAGTACGGCTTTACGTTGCTGCAAAATCTCACGCAATACTTCTTGATCGAGGTCATTTCCGCCGCCTGGATGGGCAACCATTTTCACCTGGTGGTCTACGCTCCCGGCCAAAACGAACTGCCACCCGAGGCTGAAATAGCCGCCCGCCACAACGCTTATTACAAGTCGATGGAGGGCGATTTGACCTACGCGATGAAAAAAATGCCGTTTATTGACCCCAAACACAAACAACTCTGCCGCGAAACCGGCGCGAAAATGATCGATATAAGTTATTTTATGCGAGCTTACCAACAGCGTTTTTCGGTGGTTTTCAACCGGACCTACGACCACATCGGCCGCCTCTGGGCCGACCGCTTCAAAAGCGTCATCCTCGAAGGCGCCGACGCCCTCGAAGCCTGTCTGCAATACGTCGAACTCAATCCGGTCCGGGCCAAATTGACCGAAAACCCGGCCGATTACCGGTTCACCACCTGGGGGCGCTACAGCGGCAGCGGCAAACACCAGTACCACGCCAACTTCATCAAACACTACAAAAAATTGATCGATTATACCGACACTTCGAGCTGGAGCGACACTGATTATTATACGGAATTCAAGTGCTCATTGACCAGGATTATCGCGGCCGAACGCGGCGCGAACGCGTCCGGAATAGCCGCAGAGGACCAGACCGCGCGCCGCAAAGAATCGATGCCGGTCCGCTTCCTGAGGCGGACCCGACACTTCACCGATGGTGCGATATTAGGTTCAAAACTCTTCATCCGGGAAACAGCCCGCAAATTCGATGATCCCGACCGTGTAGAAAACAAACAACTCAGCCGCGGCCTCGACTCGAAAGGCACCGCAATATACTGCTTCCGAAAATTATTGGAGTGATCGAACTTCTATTCAATTGACTTTTTGAAAATTGAACTTCTTGTAAAGGGCTATGGCGACTGAACGCCGGGTGTCGGTGTTCAGCATTGCTCTTTCGTTTCCTAGCTCTCGTAACCGGATCAGGATGGTTGAGAGTAATGGTTTAGCCAGCCCGCAGCCTTGATACTCAGGCACAATCGCCACCCAGTGAACTTGTCCATATGAACCATCTTTATATTCAGGCTTAAACCAGGCGGACGCAGTTCCTATTGGAAAATCATTGTGAAGGATATAGAACTGACGCTGGTGCAAAACTCTTTGATCGTTGCCAAACTGTTCTGAGAACAAACTATCGGTTATCTTTGAATACTCATCAGCGAGGCGATGAATGTTCAACCAATATTGTTCATCTCCCGGGATGTATGGTCTGATACTGAAATCTGGAGGCCATTGAAACGACGGAATCGTCTCTAATGAATCCAATTCCATGATAATTTGAGTCATTTTATTGTTCCATGTGTTTTTGATTGAGTTAAATATACTCTGTTTTGCGGTTATTGGCAAATTTTCGAAAATATTGGCTTAATATACACTTGGAGCGGGTTGACATTTGAGTATATCAGCGGTATCATGTAAGACTCAAAAAATATCAGGATTGATTATATGAAGTTTGCTATTGGCTATCAATTACCGAGTGAGGTTGACTCGATCGGAGAAGTGGTCGCGGATTATCGCGACAATGTTTCAGAAGTATACTTTCCTCTTCCGAATGAACCCAGCGGAAGAGCGCCATTGGGTAACGGTGACGGCTGGAGTGCAGATGAGGCCTGGGATAACATGCGGGAGGAGTTGGCATATATATCAAATTTAGGTGTTGATCTTGTCCTGCTCTTTAATTCAGCTTGTTACGGGGCTGAAGCTATGTCTTATGAGTTGGAGAAGCGGATTGTTGAAGGTCTTAAAAAAGTCGAGTCAGTTGTGCCTCTGAGCGCGGTGACCACTACCTCGATTTTTGTCGCACGGGTGATTAAAGAAGCTAGGCCGGAATTGCCGGTGCGGGCTTCGGTCAATATGCGGATCGGCTCGGTCACCGCTATGGATCAATTATCAGATTGTTTTGACGGATACTACATGCAGCGGGAATATAACCGCTCCATTGACAAGATTAAAATCTTTCGCGAATGGTGTGACGCTCACGGTAAATCCCTGCACATGCTTGCGAACAGCGGTTGTTTACACGATTGTGCCTTTCAATCATTTCACGATAATCTGGTAGCGCATGAAGCGGAGGCTCGCAGCGTTCCCGGACGCGGCGTGAAATATCCTGCTCCTTGCTGGGAATTTCTTGACAACGATGAACGCTGGGTCCGGTTGCTGCAGAATACCTGGGTCAGGCCTGAAGATATTCATCATTATGAAAAATGGTTCGATACGATCAAACTGGCAACTCGAATACATGCTCGTCCCCGACAGATTCTGGCCGCCTATGCTAACGGCAAATATCCTGGAAACATCCTGGATTTACTGGAGCCTGGGCATACTCTGCTGTTGCGCGGATTGATTCTGGACAATTCTCGTTTCCCCGCAGACTGGCATGAACACGTGACAACATGCGGACATAATTGTGATTCATGCGGATATTGTAAGTCGGTTTTTGACGCGGTAAAAGTAAAGACGCAGGAGTGATCTGCTGGAAGCGTCCTTCGGGATAAATAAGCAGAAAGTTTTTTTGCTTATTTCCTGAGAGTTATTGCCTGATGCGGATAGTAAAAGAAATTGTAATTTACGGATTAACAACTATATTGCTAATCACACTTTTATTGAAGAAGCCTATAATAGTCTTTAATCATATTCAGGAGAATGTATAAATGAATGAAAAACTGGACTCTCACTTTTATCACTTTCTGGCACCGGGAAACATTGTATGCAATATGTCCAGCACAAACAGTTCTGAGATGATTGAAGCGTTGGCGGAAGTCATTTGCCATAACACTGCCGGTCTTAAAAAAGAAACGGTTATCGACGCTGTTGTGGCGCGTGAAAAACTGATTCCAACCGTAATTGCTCCGGGATTGGCGGTTCCGCATGCAAGACTGGCGGAGGTTGACAAACTTCTGGTAGTTCTGGGCACCTCTCAGCAGGGAGTGGATTTTAACAGTGACGAGCCGGTTCATGTGGCGATTATGATTCTCACTCCGAAAGACGATCCTGGACTGCATCTTCAGGTTTTGGCAGCATTGGCTAAAGATTTTCAGGAACCTCAGGCGGTAAAAGAAATTTCCAGTCTGAATTCAGCTGCGGCTATCATGCAGTATTTTGACAGCGCCCAAGTACAAATTATCGATTATCTGCACACAAAAGATATTATGGACCC
This sequence comes from Victivallales bacterium, assembly GCA_963678305.2. Lineage (GTDB taxonomy): Bacteria > Verrucomicrobiota > Lentisphaeria > Victivallales > Victivallaceae. Next base: position 108,378 of record CAXXVV010000004.1, on the reverse strand, counting down.
GGTTCCGATCACAATGCTTGAAACTGATACGCTGAGTAAAGTTATCGATACTTTTGCCCATAATGATGATGTCCAGTATATTCCGATTCTGGATAATGACGGGGATTTGCGAGGGACTGTTTCCCGAATGGACGTACTGAAATTCAGTTTGCCGGAACATATTTTATGGATGGATGATCTAACCCCCATTTACCGTTTTCAACCCTTCGCGGAAATGCTGCGGGATGACAAAGAGACCAAGCTGGCTGATTTTATGAACGAGGAATTTGTTACGGTCGATCAGGAAATTCCGGCGATTCAGGTTGCGAAGATGTTTATAGTCGAGCAGATGAATGAGCTTCTGGTTACCCACGAGGGGCGTCTGGTGGGGATTGTCAGATTGAACAGTATGATTACCAAATTGTTCTGGGAATAATCTCTGGAAATTTTCCCGTTAAGTAACGTTTCAAGCTGTGGTATAAATCATATATAATATTCAGGAGAAAGAAAAATTATGCATGGAGAAGAAGGTTCAGTTCAATTATCGACCATGATGCTGTTGAAGCGCCTGGTTATTTTGTTGGCGGTCAGTATAGGTTCCGGTTATGTCGGAATCGCGTCAGGGGTCTTAGGTGGAGCTCAATCTATTTCCTGTGCGGTTTTTCTGGCAATTATTCTCGGGACTTTGTTCTTCTGGAATTTTCGTTTGGCGATTGCGTTCATCGGATTGTCGGTTCTGATTTTTACAAATTCTCTGAATATTGCCGCGTTTGTTCAGTCGTCGTCGCTTGAGGTTATTCTCTTTCTGGTAGGCATGATGATCATCGTCGGCGCGTTGCGCGACCTGGGTTTTTTCACCTGGATTGTGCAGTTGATTGTCTCGATGCCGAATATTAACGGGCGGAAATTTATTGCGGTGACGGCGGTGGCGTCGGCTTTGTTGGCCTGTGCGGTCGACGAAGTTACTTCGATCATCTTCATTTCAACGCTGATTTTTCAGGTCTGCGACCGTTTGAAACTGAATCCGCTGCCTTATATTCTCATTTGCGTATTATGTACAAATGTCGGCAGTGCCGGGACAATGATGGGGAATCCGGTGGGGATTTATATCGGTAACAAAGGCGGACTTACTTTTGGTGATTTCATGCTCTGGTCGTTTCCTATCATGATGATTGCTTTGTTGGCAACAACTGCTCTGACCATGTTTTATTTTCGCAAAGACCTGAAACAATTTGACATTAGTTTGCAGGCTCGTCTTGAACGTAACCTGAGTTTGGCTCCTAAAGTAACTGTACCGTACAAACGCGGTCTGGTTTTGCTCTGCGTAACGATTGCGGTCATCGCATCTCACCACCAGCTGGAATTGTTGTTCAACCTGTCAAAAAACTCCATTCTGTTGATCGCTCCGCTGATTTGTTCCGGGGTGGTTATGATTATCCGGCGTGACCGTGCCAGGTACTATGTCGAGCGTGAAGTCGACTGGTGGACGTTGTTATTTTTTATGTTGTTGTTTGCGATTGCCGGAACGCTGGAACATACCCACGTCGACCAGGTTATGGCAACAAGATTTTCCGCCATATGCGGGACAAATATTCATATCCTGGTTCCGTTCATTCTGGCGGTGACGGCAGTTGGTTCGGCCTTTGTTGACAACGTTATTTTTGTAGCTGCTTTCTGTCCGGTTATCGATCAGCTTTCAACTACGGTCAAAGATTTGCCTTTGTGGTGGGCTTTGCTGTTCGGAGCATGTTTCGGCGGTAATATTACGATGATCGGCAGTACTGCTAACATTGTGGCTCTGGGAATGCTTGAGAAGCGCTCTCATATTCATGTCGGTTTTTTTCAATGGCTTAAGATTGGTTTGATGGCTGCATTGCTTTCAGGTGGAATTGCCTGGTGTTTGTTACTGATTCTGGAGCCGATGATGCCTGATCGTTACGCCAAAGTTACATTTAATAATTTCAGGGAGGATCTTGGTAAACGCTTTGCTGATAAACGGGTTCGCTTTAATGCCGAGGTTCATCATGCGGATAAAGCAAAAGCCGGTGACGCCAAATTTAAGGTCTTTAAGTTGACGCCTCCCGGTGTTAAAAAACCGCTTGGGGTAATAGAGGTATCTCTGCCGGTCAATTCCCCGGAAGCGAAAATGTTGACTGAGCAGAATGGTGAGCAAGTATTTATCAAAGGAGTTATATCCTATTCCGATAAGGCAGATCCGGTCTTTCCGGTATCTTTGAAAATCGATGAGGTGAGTGTTGAGAACGGGTCGAAACTCCACTGAGCCGAAAATTGACGATAAAGCCAAAGCCATGGATCGTGCGATGCGGCTGTTGGCGGCCCGGGCTCACTACAGTGGAGAACTTCGGGCCAAGTTGTTAAAGAAAAATTTTACCCGGTCGGCGGTGGATTATGTTGAATCCGAGTGTTACCGACTACGGCTTCTTGATGATGAACAGTTCGCTTTTGACCTGTGTCGGGAACTTCATTCCCGGGGATACGGTATTTACCAGATCAAGTTCCGGATGCGTAAAAAAGGCATTCCGGCTGATATGATCGAGCAGGCTGTCAATGGCGTGGCGGATGAAAATCCTGATGCCGAACGGGAGGCGGCGGAGCAGGCTTTTGCCTCTAAAATGCGTATGCTGATTCGGGAAGATGATCCGCGGAAAAAACGTGAAAAACTTTACCGTTATATGATGACCCGGGGCTTCTCCGGCGAAATTATCCGTTCTTTGTTAGAGGAAAATGATTTATGAACATATTGATTACAAGACTCCAGAATATAGGTGATATGCTGGTTTTTGTTCCGGCGCTGCGATTACTGCGCCAGGCCATGCCGGATGCTAAAATAACGTTGCTGTGCAAGCATTCCGGAGGTATTGAGATAATCAAAGATTGCCCTTATTATGATGACATGATCATAGTGCAAAACCGTTCACTGAAAGAGAAGATGCGGTTGATCAGGGAGTTTCGCAAACGTAAGCTAGATTGTTTTATTATCTCACCGCAGGATCTTGGCCGTTGTCCCTGGGCTCTGATGGGAGGGGCTAAGAAGATTGCCGGATTTTCGAAAGTATTGTATCGCGGAAAGTGGAAAAGTGAAAAACTGCCGTTCATGATTGACTGTAAACCGGAATGGGATACAGAAGTCAATGAAACGGAAAACTGTGTCCGGCTGGTGGCCGCTGCGTTGGCGGACTACGGAATTCAAATGAAATTTTCCCCGTCTCTGCGTTCCGAGTACAGCTGGTTCAAGCCGGATACTCCGGAAGTGGTGTCCGGAAAAGTGGATATGTCAATCCCTTACGTTGTCTCTGCACCGTTTTCAAAACAGGATAATAAAAACTGGCCGGTAGAAAAGTTGACCGAGTTTTTCGGGAAACTGTATGAGCAATCCGGTTTGAGACTGGTATTGGCAGGAGGCAGGGGCGATGTTGAAAAGTGCGATCAGCTGGCGGCAAGCCTTGGTGACAACTGCTTGTCAATCGCCGGTGAACTGACGCTCGATCAGTCGGCATGGCTGATTCACAAAGCGCAATTTTTCTTTGGTCCGGATTCCGGCCCGGCGCATTTGGCTACGGCTGTTGATACTCCGGCGGTTGTCTTGTACGGGCCCGCCGATTACAAACGATGGCGTACAGCAGATGCCGCAGCGCAACGAATTGACTTGCTTGGCCATGATTCAGATGTTAATAATATTTCAATCGATCGAGCCTTGATGGCTTGTAAAAAAATATACAGGTATAAGAGGGGATAATGACAAAGAAATATTTTATTCATGAACCGGGGCGTAATTTACCGGTTAATGCCCGGTATGATGTGGTGGTTGTCGGCGGCGGAATTGCCGGGGTTACGGCGGCGATTGCGGCGTCTCGCATGGGTTCAAATGTTTGTTTGATTGAAAAAGAGTATGGCTTGGGCGGACTTGCCACCCTGGGAATAGTAACCGTCTGGCTGCCGTTGTGTGATGGTATGGGTAATCAGGTGATCGGCGGTCTCGGAGAAGAGTTGCTGCTGCTGGCCGAATCCGAAAACACGCCGACTACTCCGATGTGCCGGGAATCAAGGCGTTATGTTCCAGGTTGCTGGAAAAATCCGGACAGTACCCGTGAGGAACGCAAAGCTGCCGGCCGCTATTTCGTCGAATTTGCCCCGACCGTATATCAACTTGCTCTGGAAAAATTATTGATCGATGAAGGCGTCAAGTTGCTTTATGATACCCGTTTATGTGCGGTTGAACGTGATGATGAGAAAATCACTCATCTTATAGCTGAGAATAAGGGGGGGCGTTCCGCTATTGCCTGCGGTGCGGTTGTTGATGCCAGCGGGGATGCTGATGTCTGCGCGGTTGCCGGTGAGCCGGTTGCCGTATTGAACACAAACGTGCGCTCCGCCTGGTATTATTATCAAACTCCGGAAAAAGTAAAGATAAATCCTTTAAGTAAGCCATCCTCTAAACCGGATGACCGGGTTTTTTCTGGAGTCGATCCGGAACAAGTGACCGCCCAGGTTCTGGAAAGCCGGCAAATGATCAGGGAGGACTTGGTCAAGCAGCGTCAGAGCGCGGGAACTGATGACGTTATGCCGTTTCTGATTCCGTCAATTCCGGCGTTTCGCATGACGCGCCGGCTTGACAGTGATTTTGTGCTGGATGAACAACATATCGGCATTGACTTTGACGATTGTGTCGGGTTGACCGGTGACTGGCGCAAGAATGGACCGGTTTATTCGATTCCCCTGCGGGCGATTGCCGGTAAAGTGAACGGGAATTTATTGACTGCCGGACGTTGTATCTCCTCCGGCGGTGACGCCTGGGATGTCACCCGGGCAATCCCGACCTGTACCGTTACCGGTCATGCAGCGGGTGTTGCCGCCGCAATGTGCGTTACGGAAAATAAAAAAGCGCTTGATCTTGAGATCAAGCGCCTTCAGGATACGTTAAGATCGCAGAACGCGATTATCGGCCCGATTCCAACTTAAAAATCATCATTGAAATCATCGTCTGAATCAGATGAATTATCTTCCGGAATCGGCTTGTGCAGACGGTCAATTATTTTTTCCCGAACCTCAAGGAGGCCGGATATAAAATTGTCGCAGTAAGTTGCGCCCGGATTGCCGCGCTTCATTTTTCTAAGCAGACCGATTAAGTCGTTGATATCTGAACAGAGGTGTTTGCATAGACAACGGGACAATTGCGGCAGTTCTTCTCCCGCTGACAGCAGTTCCACAGTCCGGGACATTAGCTTGCCGAACAGACAAGTTATGGACATTCCAGTCGCAAAATAGCGGTCGCTGACGTCTGCAGCGAAACACCGGTTCCAGTCGAACGCCATAGTCTGCAGACTATTGATCAAGCCGGCATCTTTTTCATACCGCCAGTCGCCAAAATCAAAAAATCCGTCCGGATCTTCATCGCTGCCGCCAAAAAACGGCCCGGGCCATTCTTTGCCGGCTGGAACAAGTTCGGGACGGGACATCAATTTTTTGATGATAACGTCTTCTTCGCCGGGCAGGTCGATGTAAGTAGGCAGTTCGCCGAAATATGAATTAATCCGGCGTTCGTCCCGCTGTAATTCGCGTTCCCACTCGAATTCAGACCAGTTTTTGCGATTTTCATTCATTATAGCTGCCAAGCCTTATTTCTTGTTTGAAATTTCCTCTACCTTTTTGACGGCTTCGAGGGCAGGTGCATCGCCCCAGAGGCTGTCCAGTTGGTAAAGGTCACGCATGTCCGGGGTCATAACATGAACCAGGACGGTAACGTAATCAAGCAGAATCCATTGACTTGCCGGAGTCCCTTCAGTTGCTCGTGGTTTAATATTCAGTTTTTCTTTGACGCTGCGACCGATCCAATCACATATCGCTTTCAGATGCGGTTCCGAATGTCCGGTGCACAACACAAAATAGTCGGCTATCGTTGAATACTCGGAAACATTCAAAGTTATAACGTCATCCGCTTTACGGCTGTCTGCTATCTCTGCACACAGTTTTGCCAATTCTTCGGGGGACACATTCCCGCCGGTTTTAGTCATTTTTTTGCTCCTTTATATAGAGAATTAACATTAATATATTCTTTTACTTTATCAGACACCATATTGAGGCCGTTGTTCCCGCCGCTTCGAATCATTGTCGAAGATAAATCATATTTTTCCAATCCGGATAACAGGCCTGATAACAGCTTGTCTGTCTGACTTTCATTCCAGTGTTCCAACAACTCACGGCGGGAAACGGTTTCTCCAGGACGAGGATAGGTGACGATTGTGAACTCATCCACCAGTTCTTTTGACCGGTACCATGAGTGCATCTGTCGGAGGCTGTCGCTGCCGATCAGCATCATCAGGTCATCATCCGGCAATTTCCGCCGTAAAGAACGCATTGTATCGAGTGTATAAGACGGTATCCGCTGTTCACGAAACTCGATGTCGTCAACGTTCATATCAGGATAAGATTCAATGGCCAGTTTCAACATTGCCATCCGGTGTTCAAATGCGGTTATATGGCTATTGGCCTTATGGGGCGGAACCCACGCCGGAATAAATGTTATCCGGTCACACACATTGCTTTGCAACACATTATCAGCCAATTCTATATGTCCTTTATGGGGCGGATCAAAAGTCCCGCCGAAAAAAGCAATTCGCATTTAACTCCTTTGTGCCAATTGAAATTCATCCTTTATAAGTATTGTAAATCCGGAATCTCACTATGCAAGAGCCGATTCGGAAAAAAAACGGGAAAAATGTCAATATTTTGGTTTATCCAGTTAACTGAACACTGATAAAAAGACACGACGCATACAAATTGTTCCGATTATTATACAACAAAACTAATGTTTGGATTGTTTTTTTAAATTCAATAGTTAACGATTTTTAAAGTGGTTATTTTGTTATGGTTTTATGTTCAATATATTACTTTTATACCGTTTTTTATCTTAGTTTTTTAAACTACCTGGTATTTTATTATTATTAATTATCCGGACTGGAAAAAATGACAATGGCACTGGACAAATCGAGGTTGAGACGCTAATTTAGCATGTTGGGATAATAATGAATATTTAATTGTGTGTACTATGAAAACAGATGAAACGAAATTATATGGCATTCGTGAAGCGGCGGCTGAGGTTGTTGAAAAATTGCAGCATGCTGGCTTTGCCGCTTTTTTTGTCGGCGGTGCCGTGCGCGATATGTTGCTGGGCTATGCTCCGAAGGATATTGACATTGCAACTTCAGCTTTGCCGGCGCAGGTCGGTGCGTTGTTCCAGGACATTCAAACGGTTGGCGCGTGTTTCGGGGTGATGCTGGTCAGGCATTGCGGATATCAGTTTGAAGTCGCAACCTTGAGACTTGAGCGTAACTACCTGGATGGACGTCGACCTGAAAACGTCAGCTATACAAATGATCCAGAGGTAGACGCCAGAAGACGTGACTTTACCGTGAATGCGATGTTTTATGATCCAGTCAGAGATGAGTTTTTGGATTTTTTTAGTGGACAGGAAGACTTACGTCGTGGTGTCATCAGGACGGTTGGAGACCCGGTTGAACGATTTTCCGAAGATTACTTGCGCATGCTGCGGGCGGTTAGATTTGCGACCAAGCTTGATTTTGAACTTGCCCCGGCAACTGCAGACGCAATCAGAATGAATGCGGATAAAACCGCAAAACTGGCAGCGGAACGGGTTCGCGTGGAGTTGGATAAGATGTTGACAGGGCCTCAGCCGTCGCGGGCGGTCAAGTTGCTCCATAAGCTTGCTCTTCTTGATGCTGTTCTGCCGGAAGTGTCGGCGATGGATGGAGTTGAACAGCCTGAAAAATTTCATCCTGAAGGCGATGTTCTGGTCCATACGCTGTTGATGCTCGATTACATGAAACTGCCGTCGTCTGAACTGGCCTGGAGCATTCTGCTGCACGATGTTGGAAAACCGGCAACCAGATTTATCGATGAAAACGGGACGGCCAGATTTTTCGGTCATGAAAGTGTTGGCGCGGAAATGGCGGAAAAAATAATGATCCGGCTGCGGCATTCCAAAGATATGACCGAGGCGGTCTGCCATGCGGTGCGCAACCACATGCGGTTCGCTCATGTCGATCAAATGCGCCCGGCTAAATGGCGGAGAATGATCAGCGATAAGATGTTCCCAATGGAACTGGAATTGCACCGGATCGATTGTATGGCCAGTCATGGTAAAGTAGAAAACTACCTGTTGATGCTTGATCGTCTATCGGAAAGCGGAGGAGAAACTAAGTTGCCGCCGCCGTTGTTGAATGGAAGTGATTTGATTGCTCTGGGGTATCAACCTGGACCTGATTTCGGGCATATATTGCGGGAGATAGCGGATTTACAATTGTCGGGAGACGTTAAGTCAAAAGAAGAAGCGCTGGCCCATCTGACTAAAATTGATGTAAAAGGAATATAAATGAAAGTATGTGTGATATGTACCGGGAATGAACTGCTTAAAGGAGCAGTGGTAAATACCAATCTGGCGTATATCGGAGAACGCCTGACGGCAATCGGGCTGCCTCCGGAAGAGTGTGTCATGGTGCCGGATCAACCTGAAAAAATGGCGGAAGTTTTCCGGTCGGCGTTGGATAAGTTTGACTTGATTCTCACTAGCGGCGGACTGGGTCCGACCCGTGACGATCTGACCCGTGATGTCATCTGTGCCGCGCTTGGGTTGACTTTGCGGTCCGACCCGGATTTGGAAGTCAGGCTGCGTGAGCGCTGGCGCCAGTACCGTGGAGATGATGTTCCTCCACCGGACGAGATTTTTTCCCAGGCATTGAAACCGGTTGACAGTCTGGTGTTGAACAATGCGGTTGGAACCGCTTCAGGACTCTGGATCGAACATGACGGTAAATTTGTCGCTATGCTGCCCGGACCTCCGGTCGAGTTGGAACCAATGGTTGATAACGAGCTTATTCCGCTTTTAAAAAGTCTACCTGACGCTCCGTTGCATACGGCCGGGATTATGCTGGCCGGGATTCCTGAGCTTATGGCGCAGCGGAAATTTGAACCGTTATTGCAGGATACCGTTGACATTGCTTACTGTGCCACTCCCGCCGGAGTGAAAATATATGTTTCCGCGGATGACCGTCAGGCGGTGGCCGGGGCTGAAGCGATTATCCGGCAGGAATGTCCAGCGCAGGCGCTGCCGCCCGGATGTTTTTCCGTATCGGCAGATGTCTTCAGGCTGTTGCGTGAAAAAGGTTGTAAATTTGTCACGGCAGAATCATGCACCGGCGGGATGATTGCGGCTGAAATGACTGCCTATCCGGGCTCGTCGGAAGTTTTTCTCGGATCGACGGTCGCTTATGCCAACGAGGTAAAACGTGATCTGCTGAAAGTCTCCGCACAGATACTAGATACGTATGGCGCAGTAAGCTCCGGGTGTGTCGAACAAATGGTGCGGAATGTGGCTGATTTATTTGGCGCGGAAGCGGCGGTGGCGGTCAGCGGGATTGCCGGTCCGGGCGGCGGTACTCCGGAAAAGCCGGTCGGACTGGTCTATATCGGCGCCGTATTCAAAGACAAGATAAAAGTTCAGGAATTCAAGTTCCGCGGCGGGCGTGATATGATCAGAATGCGGACCGTTGCTCAGGCTTATCTGCTGCTGCGTGATCTGCTTATGGCTGAGAACTGATGTTCATAATGCTGGCTCCTTCGATCAGGTTCGGCATAAAACGATCGTGAACCGGCCTGGGATCGTATTTTTTCGCTTTAAGTTTTTCCAGCATGATTTTCGCGGCACTTACTCCAAGTTCTTTTTTGTACTGGTTGAACGTTGACAGACGCGGAACGGTCAGTTCGGAAAAATCCATATTGTCGAATCCGAGCACTGAAAGGTCTTCCGGAATTTTGACATTGTGACTGGCGGCTTTTTTGTACAGGTCCAATGCCAGGTAGTCGCAGAAACAGAATGCGGCGGTAAATTCGTGGATGTGATCGATGAATTCCCCGACATTTGCGTAGCCGGTAAATTCAAGACCGTTGCTGCGCAGGATTTGTGCAAATGAATCAGCGCGTTGTTGATCGGATGGACCGAGGTAAACAATTTTGCGATGTCCGTTAGCAATCAGGTGTTCTGCGGCCAATGCCCCGGACTGATAGTCGTCATTGTAGGCCCCGGAAAGTTCTGCTAAAGGCTTATTGATCGTTACTACCGGAATGGTTTTGTTCAGTTCTATCAGGTAATCCAAATTACTTTCGCCTCTCCCCGTCGGAGTGATAAACAGGCCGTCGATACCTTTGTTCAGCATGAATTTGATGTTTTCAAGCTCTTTCTCGATATTGGCATGTGAAACGGACAAAATCATGTGATAATCGTCCTGCCTGATAGTTTCTTCTATTCCGCTCAGGATATTCAGCCAGAAAGATGAGTCTATACCTGATGAAATTTCCATCCCGATCAACAGGGTTTGCTTTTTGGCAATGGCCCTGGCATGGATATTCGGGATATATCCAAGGTCGTTGATCGCGTCCTGGATTCTTTTGCAGGCCGCATCTGAAAGATGGTATTTCTTAGCGTTGCCGTTGATATACATCGAAGCGGAGGTAAGCGATACCCCCGCTCGCGCGGCAATGTCTTTAAGGGTAATTTTTTTTGTCTGAACCGCCATTATAGTTTAAGTAATGAATTGTTAAGGATTTCAAAAGCAAGCACCCAGGATATCGGGGCATTGGTCCAGCCGGTGTAAATACTGCCGGCGCCGCCTTCATAACAGTCGCCGCCGCCCCATTGTCCCGCTTTGATATCATACATCCCCCGCCAGCATCCGCAATATTGTTTCAGTGGTGTATCATCCTGGATTTCGATTACCAGGCGCAGGACTTTTTCAAAGGCGTCGCGGTACTCGTCGTCATAGTCGGCTGCGGCCAGTTGCAGGCCCAGCAATGCCCAGTTGACGGTATAGATCATATCCGCGAGATGAGGCCCGATCGGCGCTTCCGCGTGCTCTGCCGGGATGTTCCCTGTTGCCGGGTCGATTTTTGCCGTCAGTTTGGCCAGAAAGTATTTTGCCAGATCCTGGTGCAGGGGTTCATCCGGCAGTAGGTTGGCGGAAATTATGGCATCCATAACCGCATAGGCGTCTTCACTGACGATAAAGTTGTCGCGGTTCTCCAACAGATATTTGTGATAGGTGAAAATAGCTTTTTTGTATGCCGGTTCCGGCTTGACTTTGTATGCCATCGCCAGGGCCATACAGACCAGAGAACCCCAATGAGGCAGGTCAAGTCTGCCTTTCCAGACATCTTCCGGGTCGAGCCAGTGCTGCGGCAGATCCGGATGATTTTTCCCGAAAGTGCGGTTGAAGCCTTCAGTCATGCTGTCTGCCAGTTTGAGCGCCCATTCCGTCATCTGATATTTTGCGTCAAGTTCCGGGTATTTTCCGGCGATAAGCAATTGCAGAAAACAATTCCAGCCGTTATCGTCGAACCAGATCATGTCATTCCATTTGATATGCGACCAGTTCCAGGCGCCAAGCGGATATGCGTCGTTTTCCCGGTTTAACAGGCCGCTGCGGAAATAGAGAAAATCAAGAATATTCTCTGCTTTGGAGTAGTAGACATTATCGTTGAAAATTTGAGCGGCCATGAGAAACAATGCCGCGACCTCAAAATTACAATCGGCCCGGCGCTGTTCGATGATACTGAAACCGTCGTTTGCGGTCCACGCCGGAAAACTCCGGTAGACCTTTTCTTTTGCGCTGTTGTCGACTGTGTTAAGAACCCTTTCGGCGACACCCCATTTGCCGTCCTCCGGAATCATGACGCCGGAGTTGTTAAACCAATCGAGGTTCTTTCGCAGAGCTTCCTTGAGAATATTTTTGTCCATCATTTTCTTTCATTTTTATTTTTTTTAATATAGCCAACAATATGGCATTATAAAGTTAAGTTATTGATTTTCTGATAAAATTATTAATTCCCCCCGGGGGAAGTAAATGAACCTGTTTTGTCTCCTGTTTCAGGGAAATCGTTAAACAATTAAATTTGTATGCCTTATCTTCCTTTCGTTTATTTGTCGATCAACAGTAACTGGGTATAGTTTTCTTCCGAACCATCGAATGATATAATCAGAGAACTGCTTTTTACAGTCAATTTTCCTCCGGTGAGACTTGCCGCTTTCCGGAATGAGCCGGATGCCTGGACCGTCACTTTACCTGGTTTATTTACACCATATCTGGTTACCAGCAGCAAAGTTTTGCCGTTGAGCGTAAGACCGGTTAACTGAACCGCTTTGTCGGAGCATGAAAAAGCTTTTGCCGCTTTGCCACTGTATATGATTTCCTCATATGGCTGCAGTATGCTGATTGCCCTGGCGAAAGCCCGATATTCACGGGTGTTGAATCCCCTGGCGGTCCAGATGACAATGCCTTTAGCGCCGTTCATAAAAACTTCGTAGACGCGATTTTTGAAGTCGGCCGGAGTTTTTTCAAATGTCAAGCTGCCGCCGCCGCCGGTCAACCACACATAGAATGGCGCGCCGGCGGGATTATTAGCGATGACGTGTTTCACCGCTTTACCCAGTTCAGGTGTAATGATGCTGTATAAGGAGGGATTGGCAAAATCCAGCGCGTTCGCCTTGTAGACCGGCGCAAAAGAAGTATTGTTGCCGAACCTGTAATTAGTTGACATTCCGGGACAGCCGTAGACGCCTATTTTGACAGCTTTGCCGCCGGCCGCTTTCTGTGCGGCGGATTTGAAGTACCGCCAGAGTTCTATATAGAATTCATTCCAGAATTGCTGGAGTAAATCCGGTTCTAAGGCTGCGGCCTGCTTGATAGAAATGGACTTTGCTTTTTTCGCTTTTAGAAATTCACGCCATAGTTTATCGCATTTTGAACAGGCGCAGATTTTACCAGACCAATGGGGTTCCGAGTCCAGGAACATTATATCCAGCCCGTTTTTGAAGCCCTGAATAACGCTGTTGATGTCCTGGTTATCCGGATTTTTCAAATATTGCTCCGTATACACACGGGGACAGTTGACATTACTTCGGGTTTCGCTGTCGATATAAACGGCTTTCCTGGGAGTCAAGCTGCTATCATTGATCTGGGCATTGCAGAACGGACTGTAATTGCCGCCGACAAGCAGTCCGGCCTGTTTTGCCTCTTTGATCATTTCAAGCACATTGCGATCCTGCCGTTTCCACATCCGGTAGTAATAGTCATTGTGGCTGAACGGGGTAAACAGGTTTAAGCCGAGGTGTTTGTAATTTTTGACGACGTCCGGCCATCTTTGCCAATAGTCAAACCCGGCAAAGCCGACGTTTGTAATAAGTTTTTTAAACGGTTTTACAGCCGGGATCGAGATGATCTCGATCGGTATTTGTTGAACTACTCCGGCAAGGTCGCCGGCGCTTTTCATCCCGGTCAATTGAATTTTTGTCATTTGTCCCGCTGCAAGTGTTGTCTTAATGTAGATTTCACGAGCTTTACGGATGGTGTAACGTTTGTATTTTATGCCCTCAACTTTGATCTCCGCGGGCTGACTGCTTTTACCAGCCGGAGCCAGCCCTTCCGGCAGGTCCAGATACAGATCCAGTGGTTTACGGTCATATTCTTTGATATGCATGGGAGTGATGACTTCAGTTGCGACCGCGGCTGAACGGTGTTTATAGAAAGGAGTTACCGAGCGAATATCGTTATACATCCGTTTTCTGGGGAGCTTTATCTTATCGGCTTTCAGGTTTCCTGAAAAAACACAAATTTCATCCAGATACAGCGCTGATGATTCCAGTGATAATGTGACATATCGGCCTTTGCTGTTCAGGTTGTTCAGCAAAACCCAACCCTGAGGGTTACCGTCCATACTGCCGGCGGAATTTGTCCCGAGCCAGCTATTGAGCGCGTCCTTCTTTTCCATTTCTCCAGCCAGATGAAATTTTTTATTATCATCGGTAGTGAAAACCCGGATTAACGAAGGAACCCGCTTGCCATCCGCTTCGCTGGAAAGATGAATCATAACGGTATTTACCGGCAAGGTCTTTCCGAGGTCAATTGCAATATTCACCGGTTTGTTTTCCTGCCACCAGCCGACGGTTTCCCGGTCGAACCAGCAGCGTGAGGCCAGGCGTCCATTGGTCAACTGTTTTTTGTCACCGGGGTCTTTGCACATTGGATCTCCCTGATAGCCGTGTGGAAAGGCGTTCGGGTCTGAATTCCAGATATAAGGACGTCCGCCTGCGATGTTTTTACCGTATTTCTTACGCGGATCTTCTCTATTTATGAGTTTAACGTTATCAACGAACACCACTAAGGGCTTTTCCCCGACAGCGCCGTTGATCAATAACGACCATCCGACAAAAAAGGTGTCTTTGAGCGAATAGTTTTTTTTCCGACAGATGCCGCTAATGACCGGTTCCATTTCGGCGCTGAAATGAAACCAGTTTTCTTTTGATTGCGGTGATAATCCCGCCTGGGGTGAGAATCCGCCGATACGATACTCTATTGAAACTTTTTTCTTGTCATTTAACCTGACTGATTCAAAACGAGGACAAACTTTGACGACTGTTTTTGCAGGGATTCCTTTGCTTTTATAAAGATAGCCGGAAAACACCATGCCGGAAGTCAACGGAATCTTTGTTTTCAGGTTATCGCTTTTGAAGTAGACAAAACTGCTTTTATTTGCGCTGATCGCCAACTTCAGGGATTTTTTTCCTGAAAACTTCTGTTCGTCACTCAACCCTTTGTAAATGATTTTCAAGTCCCCTTTGTCGCCGTGACTCCGGTTGGTTGTCATGCCGCGGCAACTGAATCCCCTGACCGGCAAGCCGCATACACCGCTGTTCAAGGTTTCTGTTTTTTCAAAATCATTTTGCCATATCACATTCTCAGCAATGGAGGGGATTCCCGGACTCAAAATTGATGAGACGAGCAGGGCTTTAAGCAAATTCATTATCAATACTCCGATCTAAGTGTGTGGAAATTTTATTCGGCAGGATATGCCGAAAATAATATTCCGGGATTCACGATATGGGCTCTTGTTGTGTCAGTATGGGATTTGACCTAGAGCTTTAAAGTTAAATGGTACATAAGCGATTGGAGTCGCCTGCCAGTATGCCAGAATCAGAATTGCGTTCTTGCTTTTGACATGCCCGTCGCAGAAAAGCATATTGGCAAATTTTTGATTGTGTCGCGGCGCGAATACCTGCCAGGTTGAGACGCTGTCGATGCGAAGTCGGCCAAGTGTTTTCGTATTAAGGTGGTAGCTGTCGGATAATAACACTGTCTGGGTAGACTTATCTATTTGAGAAGCTTTGGCCGGAGGTCGGTTTGTTCCGGAGGACCAGGGATCTTTATAGGTATTGGGCAGCCAGTTTGTCGGACCATATTCGAGGACTCCATATCCCGGGTAGTAGCGAGAAGCGCTGCCGGTGTCAACTTTACATGACGGACACATAACAATTGAATTTTCTTTTTTGGTATCAATCCCCGCCTCCGGATAAACTTCAGCCAATGTCTGGTGCCAGTATTTTGACGGACTGATCCAGTTGAATGGAACATAATATTCATTGTTATCAAGTACATAGTTGTTAAAGATCATTCCCATCTGTTTCAGATTACTGGCGCATTTGATCTGCTTGGCTTTTTCCCTGGCCTGATTCAAAGCCGGAAGCAACATGGACGCGAGGATGGCAATAATAGCGATAACTACTAATAATTCAATAAGTGTAAAATTTTTGTTTCGCATTGTTTTTCCTTTCATAAAATGATTGAATCCAAAGTTTACTAAACTGCTTTAGTAAATTATACAAGATATTTTTAAAAAGTCAATACCCGCCATGAAAAAATAGTTAAGTTTGTTGTTTTTCAGCACGAACTTGAGTGGTTTGCGACAATGGCAGTTCCAGGACCAGGGTTCCGCCGGAGGAAATAATATACTTCTTTGAGCAAATACTTTCAGTCGCGGATTCATAAACTATTTCAGTCGGTTCGACTGGCAACTCTATCTGTTTGCTTTGCCCGGAAATATTAAAGTAAAAACGTATCTCAAAATCCGCCCCGATGCGACGTCCGACCCATAATTGGCGGTCTTCATAAGTTTCCGGTTGCGCGATTCCCGCATCGCGCAGAATCCAGTCAAGCAGCCCGAACAGTCCATCATCCCATTTATTCGTAAACGCGGTGGATGGACTGCAACCCATTGTATATACCATGCCATGGCCGCAGCGGTTTTTCACCGCCGCTATTTTGCCGTCCCGCCAGGTCGCGAACGCAGTTCCGCCTTCGAGTTTGAAGTCTGTCCGCCAGTATTTTGCCGCTATCTCTGTACCGTTGGCAAAGACGGCAATATCGTTATCGTCCGGTTGAATGACGAACCGGTTTTCTTCAGAACAGCCCAGCAGTTTGTTCAGATCGTAGGCGGGGCGTTCAAAATGAACCCAGTTTTTTTCATCCCGGCAGGCGAACGGAGATTCGATTATCAGCGTACCGCCGTTTTCAACGAAACTTTTCAGCCATTGAGCGGTGTCCGGGCCTAAATTTTCATTACAGGCTGCATGCAGGACTTTTAAATGAGAAATATCGTCTCCCGCAACAAACCAGTCGACATCCTCTCCGAGGCCGGTATAAGCGACGTGAGCGCCGCGAATCGCCTCTTTGTAGGCGTAGTCGACGTCAGGCATGACGTTCTGGGCCCGCCCCATCCATATCTGCATTTTCAGCAGCCGGTGCAGTAGATCAGATTCCAGTGCATACAGCATGCCGACCCTGGCTTTAGGACGTTGAGTTTTTATCAGGCGTTTGCCGTAATCCTTTAGTTTTAACGCTATTTCATCACAGATAAGGCTGGTTTCGGTCGCCGAGCCGTCAACGTCCCGCATCCCGAAACCGCGTGACATGATGCCCATCCGGGCGGAACGGTATTCCCAGAAGGTCAGGCCGCCGCAGCCGCCGGCCAAAGCCATCCAGATGTGGCGCTTAAGCGTTTTTTCTTCAATCGGCCGTTGCCATTTCGGGCCGCGCGGATAGAGTTCGTGGCACCAGTAGGCTTCATCGATCCGGGCCAGCCAGGCGGATTGCAGTTCCGCCGAATCATGATCGGTCGGGGTTTTCGGTTTGTACGGCAGGTTCATTGAGAAACCGTAGCGTTCCACATGCTGTGAATTTTGCAGATCGTCGCTCGGGTCGACCGCCGGATCGCGGAAAATGTTGTTACAGCCGACATGGACCATTACCGGGTGGCTGGTGTCAACAGATTTTATGGTGTCGCAGACGAATCTAACCTGTTCGGAAACGGCGTGCGACGCCCATTGCCGCCATAAAAACATTTCGATCAGGCAGGCGTTGGAGACCGGCGGGATCACCGCTTCGTAGCTGGTCCATGATTTATGGAGTTTGGTGTTCAGTTCCTCGATCGAGCCGAATTTGTTTTTCAACCAGGCCCGGTACAGTTCCTGAGAGTGGGGACAACTGCATTGGTCCATTGGCCGGCTGCGGGGTTCGTTCCAGGCGTCATAGCACCACAGGGCGGGGTGATTGCAATATCGTTTTGTCAATTCTTTCAAGTAAATAACGGCAGCGTCTATGACCTGCGGATTGTCAAAGCACGGCATGAATCCACCGGCATAATAGGCTGAATTCATTGCGTGCCGGGTTAGCGGAACTCCATGAAAACCGACCCGGGAACCGTTCAATTCTGTGAACACCCAGTCCGGGGCGTTTTCCAGCATCGGCTTCAGGATTACCCGTAAATTGTGTCTGGCGGCTGTATCAAACAACTGATCGAGTTCAGTCCATTCAAAATTACCGCGGATTCGTTCGTAGCATCGCCACACGGTCCGGAACTGGATATGGGTATAACCCGCCCTGGCTATCTCCGCCAGGTCGTACTCCCATTCTTCGGGCAGGGGCGTTGGGTTGCAGAAATAATGGGTGCCGAAGGGAAAAAATTCTTTTTCCGTAAATCTGTCAGGATTGCTCTTGATCATTGTAACGTACTCCATGAGTTTATTTCATTACTAAAGCTATGTTCATAAAGAGCTTTTTCAAGTATTATTTCAGCAAAATATATATCAGTTGATCTTTTTAATTAGAAAGTATAAAAATCAATTCATTGCTTGAAATGTATTAAATAGTGTTTATTATATATTATTTATTATTTTTTTTACATGAAGCAAGAAAGGTTTTTTGTATATGGTTTGATATTTTATTTGTTTGTGTTTTTGTGTTGATTGGTGTTGTAATTAAAGTAAAAAAAAGAAAGAAGGTTTACTATGTCAAAAGAAAAAGCGCCATATTATTACAAGGATGATAGAACTAATGATACTTATCATTGGGAGAAGTCATGCTCAAAGAATCATTATCCGTCCTCTGGTTGGGTAAAAAAAGATACGAAGCCGTATTGGAAGACTGATGCGTGTAATGAATGTAAATCCAAATAATCAATACGCCTCAAAAAAATACGTGGTGAAAGCTGAGTGATTGCTGATTTTCGACAAAATATATTATGCAAATCCAAGGTTTTCTATACCCGATATGCATCTCTTTGGTTTTAGAATTAAATCGATGCGTAGTCAATCCTAATTTAGACTAAACTTAGCCTTGCTTCATACAATTTTTTGATAATGTTAAATGGGGACATTAATTGTATTTTAATCCTAAAGAGTTATAGTATTGAGCTTTCATTAAATCAGATGGATCAATATTATGAAATACTTTTGTCCGCATTGCCGGAACCGGTTTGAACTTCGAGCTTCCTATGCCGGAAAACGTGTCCACTGCCAGGTCTGCGGTTCTGATTTTGACGTTGCGTCCCGGATTATGGCATTGCGTCAGCCCGGAGTGACCGTTATGCAACGTTTGAGGCAGCTTGAGGCCCAACCCGAAAAGAACAGCGAAGAGATTATGCGGCTTAACGCGGAAACCGAGGACCGGCTCGATGCTTACTGGCGCAAATGGTCCGACTTTTTCGGTGATGTTCTCGAACGTCCGCCCAAAAGCAAGTTTCTTGACGTCATGGATCTGTTGGATGTAGATTATGGAATTTCCCGGTGGCGCGGTTCATTTCAGGAATTCAAATTGATTGAGGAAACTACCGCTCGTATTTGTCCCGAACTGCTGAAATAATCATTAGGCGGATCCGTTTTGCCAACTAATTTGACAAAAAACTGTTGTTTTTTCTATGATTTTAACTTGAAAAAGTTGTATTTTGCTGTTATATTGTTTTTTCTCGAATTATGATAAAGAATTTTTTAACAATTTTAATAGATAAACAGGAGTCTTTAAAATGGCACATAAGAAGGGTCAGTCAAGTAGTAGAAACGGTCGGGACAGCAACCCGCAGTATCTGGGTGTAAAAGCTTTCGGCGGTCAGTTGGTCAGTGCCGGCAGTATCATCGTTCGTCAGCGCGGAACCAAGTTCCATCCCGGCAACAACGTCGGTTGCGGTCGCGACTTCACGCTGTTTGCGCTCTGTGACGGCACCGTTGAGTTCAACAAAAAGAACCGTCGTGTCAGCATTGTTCCGGCTCAATAAAACAGGAACTGTTTGAAGCAAATTGCCGGCCCGCTTTTAGCGGGCCGTTTTTTTATCAGAGTTACAGAAATTATTAAACCCATAACTCGCAACTCATAACTCATAACTCACAACTGGTAATCATGTTTGTAGACAAAGCGAAAATACAAGTAAAAGGCGGTGACGGCGGCAATGGATGCGCCAGCTTCCGACGGGAAAAATTTGTGCCGAAAGGCGGCCCGGACGGAGGTGACGGCGGAGCCGGCGGTAACGTTATTCTGGAGACTTGCACTGGCGAACAGAGTCTGGTGTCGCTGGTTTACAACCGTCATTTTCAGGCTCAGAACGGACCTCACGGAAAAGGCAAGGGTATGCACGGCCGCAAAGGTGACGATGTTATCGTCAAGGTTCCGGCCGGGACGGTTATCCGTGATGCCGAAACAGGCGAAATAATTGTCGACCTCGAGACAGCGGGAATGCAGTATATTATTGCTCAAGGCGGCAGAGGCGGCAGAGGCAACTGCCGTTTTGTGTCAAGCGTCAACCGGGCACCGAGAACGGCGGAGGAAGGTGAGGAAGGCGAACTCAGGATAATTGAACTGGAACTGAAAACCATTGCCGATGTCGGGCTGGTTGGTTTTCCCAATGCTGGTAAATCGACTTTACTCAGGGCGGTTTCAAATGCCCGCCCGAAAACCGCGCCTTATCCTTTTACGACCCTGCATCCGGTAGTCGGAATGGTTGATTTTGATGACTTTTCCCGGCTTTCAATAGCCGATATTCCCGGTTTGATTGATGGCGCCCATGACAATGTCGGACTCGGACATGAATTTCTCAAGCATATTGAACGGACCAGTATTCTGGTCTATGTGCTGGATACCGCCGGGGTTGACGGACGAACCCCATGGGAAGATTTCGCGCACCTTCAGCGCGAACTTGAACTTTATATGAAAGGCCTGTCAGAACGGCCTTCACTGGTTGTCGCCAATAAAACCGACTTGCCGGCAAGCGAGGAAAATCTGATCCTGCTTGAGGCAGAATTGTCAGATAAGAAAATCTTTCCGGTTTGTGCTGAAACCGGAGAAGGGCTGGATGCGTTGATTGCCGAACTCCGCTCCATCATCGACCCGCAGCCGCAGCTGGGAATTTTATGAACAGGATTTATGCCTCAATCGGAAAAGTGAACCGCGAGTGCGGCTTTCGTATGACAGGATACC
Organism: Victivallales bacterium; assembly: GCA_963678305.2. GTDB lineage: Bacteria > Verrucomicrobiota > Lentisphaeria > Victivallales > Victivallaceae. Next base: position 87,733 of record CAXXVV010000004.1, on the reverse strand, counting down.
GGATTTGGGGCAGTTCCGTGGTAATCGGTGACGACGGACGTTATCATATGTTTGCCTCACGGATTCCCGATCATGTCCGGTTCCATCCCGGCTGGCTGGTTGAATCTGAAATTGTCCGGGCCTCGTCGGATACGCCTGAAGGTCCTTACAATTTTGAGGAGGCGGTCCTGCCGGCAAGAGGGGCTCAATACTGGGACGGGCGTTCGACTCATAACCCCAAGATCATTAAATACAAGGATAAATACGTCCTGTTCTACATGGGGTCCACGCATCCGTTTGAGGATCTGACCTCGGAGAATGCGCACTTGCTTGATCTTTCCAGTAAATGGTGTATCGCGGCCCGGGCCAATAAGCGCGTCGGGATTGCCGTCAGCGATTCGGTTTTCGGCCCGTGGAAACGTTTTGACGAGCCGATTCTTAAGACAAAACCCGATACTTTCTATAGTTTTCTGACTTCAAATCCTTCGCCGGTTGCCGATGATGACGGTAAGGTTTACCTGATTTTTAAAGCCCGGCGCTATGATGGTAATACGCATGGTTCGATGACGATCGGTTTGGCTACCGCGCCGGATGTTATGGGCCCGTATACAGTGATAAATTGTGAACCGATCTTTTCTGAGGATACTATTGGCGAAGTCGAAGATCCGTATATCTGGAAAGATAAAGACGGATTTCATTTGCTGGCTAAAGATCAACGCGGAACGATTTGCGGTATCGGACATGGCAACGGTATTCTGGCGCATTCTGAAGATTGCCTTAACTGGCGTCTTGATCCGGAACCTCTGGCGTATTCAAAGAAAATAAACTGGACCGACGGCACCATGTCTACTCTGGGTAATATGGAGCGGGTTTCCGGTCTACATGATGCAGCGGGTAACCTCACCCATCTTTTCTTTGCGGTTTGGGAAGGCAGTTCAGGCTTCGGGGATGAATCAAAGGACACTACGGCCTGGAATATGGCTGTTCCATTGCAAGTTTGAACTCAAGCCAACTTGACTTTTTGCTTGTCCATGCTAAACTAAAGTTTGGAGTTTGGATTAACAGCTTGAAAGCATTTGTATATTTTAACTAAATCAAGGGCTCGAGTATGAAAAGGCTTCTGACTCTTTTTGCCGCTGTTTTTATGTTCTGCGGCTGCGGTGAATCTACGGGAAAAGTTGATTCTGCGACAAAGCAGGAACTCTCCGGTGCTATTGCTAAATATTGTTCAGGCAAGAGCATGGGAATGAAAGTGAAATCTTTTGAGCAAGTGGACATCCAGGGGAATAAAGCCACTGCGGTATGCAAAATGGAAGAGGCCGGCGGCCTCTATAACATGTCCGTAAAATGGTCCTTTAAGTTTAAAAAACAAAACGGCAAATGGGTTGCCACGGAACATTCGGACAAAAAATAAGGAGAAGAGAAGATGAGAACACAAATTCTGTCTGCCTTGACGATCGTAGCCGCTTCAGGTATTTTTGCCGCGGAAATCTTTAAAGCTGATGGTGAAAAAGACTCGGCTAAAAAGCTTTTTGTCGGTAAGCAAATTCCGGTTGAAACAGAAGCAAAGACTTATACGTTGACCGGACACAATTATGTCTACAGCAAAAAGATCTACAAAATAGATCCGACAAAAAAATATGTCCTTAAGGGAACATTTCGCAATCTGAATGACAAACCGGCACCGCTGTACTTCGGTTTGATTCTTTGCGATGCAAAAAACAAATATCTTTCACCACACATGGTCAATCCAGTTGTCGGTACTGAAACTAAATTAGCCGCCGCCTGCAAGAAATCCGATAAGGTGCTGAAATTGCAGGATGCGTCGAAATGGAAGAAATATTCGGCCGCCGGGGTGGCTTTTGAAGTGGATTTAGGCGGTAAATATGCCGATTTGCCCACCAAAAATACTTCGTCCCTATCGTCCCGTGGTATTACTTCCATCAAGAAAGCAGGAGACATCTGGGAAGTAACATTGAAAGGACCGGTTGGCAAAGATTATCCGGCCGGAACCGCTGTGCGGGAGCACCTTCTGTATGGAGGATACATGTATTGTGCCGCGGCAAACAACCGTCCGGGTAAAGAGATGAAGCAGCTTAGTTCTAAACCGATTACCAAAAAAGTTGCTTTCGGCGCTCCGACCAATGCCTGGTGGCCCGGAACTGAAGCTGTCCGGGTTGTGATAATTGCCAATTACGGCGACAAGACCGGCAAGATGGTTACCGAATTTGACGATATAATTCTGGAAGAATCGGATAAATAAGATAATAAACAATTAATTCGGCCTGTCACTCCTGGTTGACGGGTCGTCTTTTTTTCGAGTAATAAATGAGCTTTAAAAAACTGTTTCTGCCCGTCGGGCTGATTGTCGCGTTTGCTGTAGGATTATGTTATCCCCCGCCCGGAGAGGTCTTTAAATCATGGGGATTGACCTCGTTCCTGGTCGGGTTGATTTTTTTAATCAATGGATATGGGACAAAAACCGAAGAGATACCTCGTGACCGCAGTTTTTTTACGGCTTTGATTTTTGGCGGCATTGCTGCATTACTGGTCGGTCCATTTATAGGACTGGGAGTCGGGAAATCTCTGGCCCTTGAAACGGCGTTTGCCGCCGGGTTGATCGTGATGTCCGCAATGCCGCCCACGCTTTCTTCCGGGATCGTCATTACCGACTCCGCCGAGGGAAGTGTTGTCTGGGCAATTATCTTCACCGTTGCGCTGAACGTTATGTCTATTTTGACAATACCGTTTGTTTTAAGTATGACTTTGAATGCCGGGGAAGGGGTGGACGTGTCGCCAATGGTCCTGATGAGAAAACTCGCCTTAATGGTTTTACTGCCGTTTATTGTTGGTTTTGTTTTAAAGAAGTTCATCAAGAAGAACACCCCGGTACCGGTGAAATATTTGCCGACCTTGTGTATTATTTTTATTGTGTGGGGCGCGGTAAGCGCTTCCGCCGACAGATTGACTTCCATGCCTTTGAAGGATTTTATTCTTATTATTCCGGCAGTAATGCTGGTTCATACGATCCTGCTTGGAATCAATTATGTACTTGGACGTTATTGTCTGCGACTGGACCAGACGAAGAACCGGGCTTTGTTTTTTGTCTGTTCCCAAAAGACCCTGCCGGTCGCGATCAGTGTTTTGACCGCGCTGAGCATCATCTCTCCGCCGGCCCTGATCATTTGCGTCTGCTTTCATTTCCTCCAGATCATTATAGATTCATTTCTCGCGGCCAGGCTTCCGCAAATAAAATGCAAAGTTCCGGCAGAATAATCGGCAAAATTTTTATTTAAGTTTTTTTCAGTGTTTTTATTGATAGACTATATTTTATTGTTTATTGTTGCAGACTTACAGCCTCCTATGAGAAGGCTGTAAGTCTGTAACTGAAGGCACCCGTGGTCTACAGCCGCTAAAACGCCGGAAAAGTCGCATTTAAATAACTCTTTCTTATTCGCTGTAAATAAGGAATAAAATAACAGCTTGTTTATTGCTTTCTATTCAGACAAATTAATCGCCGAAATCCTCTTCAAATGCTTTTAATTTTGTATCTAACAGTTTTTTAAAGTAGTATTTTCAGTTCAAAATATCCTATTTTTAATAAAATAGCTTAAGTTGGTATTGACAAAAAAAAGATTCTGTTGTATAATAATGATAGCGCTAACATTTTTAAACATTTTGAAAGAATTTACTAACATGGTTTCAATTGAAAAAATAGCGGAAGAGGCGAATGTTTCGCTGATGACGGTTTCCCGAACTCTTAATCCCCGCTATGTGGACAAGGTCAAAGCAGCCACTCGAGAAAGAATATTGGAGATCTGCAAAAAGTACGATTATTCTCCAAAATACTCCGCGCGTTCATTGGCCAGCGGCAAAACTTTTACAGTGGGACTGGTGATGAATGATTTTGCTTCCGGGTTAACTTCTCCCACCATGAGTATTGTGATTGACGCGGTAATAAAAGAATTGGAAAAGCATTCATACAGTTTGAATATGATTCATTGTCCTGGCGATACTCTGGAGGAAATGAATGAGAAACTTCTCAACATTGTTTTTTCAAAGCGGGTTGACGGTTTTCTGTTTCTCAGCGAAATGTTAACTGACAACAGTGTGGAAAAACTCAGGAAGACTAATATCCCCGGGATTATACTGTGTATGCCGTCTTCAAGAACACTGCAGGATAATATTTCTTATGTCTACATCGATAATAATCCGGCAATTTATGATACCGTCGACCACTTGAAAAAAATCGGTGTAAAAAAAGTCGCTTACATTAACGCGGTAAATTTAAGAAATTATTGTGTGGACCGGGCGGAATCATTCAGGCGGGAATTGTTGAACGCAGGGATCAAATTTGAACAGGTAAATTACGATTACAAGTATAAACACCTGAAAGCGATTTCTGATTCTTTTGACTGGACTTTAAAAAACTGGCAGGAACTGCAAATGCATGATGCTTATATTTTCAGTAACGACCTTATGGCGATAGGCGGCCTGAAAGCGATTGAGCTGAAAGGACTTGTTGCGGGCAGAGACAAAGCTGTCGTTGGTTTTGACAATATGGAGGAAAATATTAATTATATGAGCAGTAATCCGGTAATGACAACGATCGCGCCGCCGCTTTGTGATCTGGGCAAAGAATGCGCCGGACTTTTGATTAGAAAAATTAACAGCAGTGAATTAAGATCAATTCGTCTGGCCCTGCCATCTAAATTGATTATACGCAGCTCGACAATGTTTAACAAATAAAAAACCAGGAGGTAGTTTATTAAGAATATTTGCTTGATGTTAACAGAAATAAATAAAGAAAAAGTAAAATAAGAGGAGACAGAAATTATGAGAGTTAAAAATATCTTCACATTAATTGAATTACTGGTGGTAATTGCTATAATAGCTATTCTTGCATCGATGCTGCTTCCGGCGTTAAACCAGGCTCGGGAAAAAGCCAAAGGCATTTCCTGCGCTTCAAACCTGAAACAAATGGGCCTTGCGTTCAAGCTTTACCAAGCCGATTATGACGATTTTTACCCAAACTATGCCTATGGCTGTGATGGATTATGGGGTAACACTTTGATTATAAAAAAATATTTACCATTGAAAATGTTTCTTTGTCCTGGTCATGTTAACGCGAGGTTGGGAGTCGGTAATACCAGTATGGGGGCGTATTGCAGCTATGGCATAACCTATGCGGGAGTCGGCAGTGCATATACTCAGGGCGGGAACTACACCGGACATTGCAAGGTAAGCAGGATCAAAAAGCCGAGTAAAATATTTGCAACGATGGATTCGCAACTTACCCAGGATATGACAAAAGGGTACTATACCGTCAGATATTACCGCGATACCAATAGCAACCGCGGCTGGCCGAGTCCGCGTCATTTGGGTGTTGTGAACGTTATGCTTGTCGATGGGCATGTTGGCAGTTACCGGGTAGGTTTGGCTGGAAATCCGTATGATGCATGTTATATGGGGGATGTAAACACAAATCCGGTTGGTTGGAAAGCGGCTCCATAAAATAGAGTGAACATCTCCTAAGTCGTAAAAATATGTTTTGAACGTAAGTATAATTAAGGGCAATCATGTTTCTAAAAAAAGTAATAGCAATCGTTTTGGGAATAATCTTTTTAACCGGGAGCGTTGGGGCTGAAGAGTATGCCAAAGCGGTGACGATCCGCTGCGGTAAGATAAAAATACAACTTAGTAAACATACATATTGGAATGTTAATAAACTCTGGTACGAAAATTACTATATTGGAGAATCAAGCGGTTTTTGGGGTACGGTGTTTGCAATTCCCGGTATGGGGCTGGTAGGCAGCGGTCACTTGTCCAAACAGGGGCAGGGGGAAGATGTCAAATCTTTAAAACTGTTTGCCGATGGTAAATATATTTCACCGCAACAGGCTGCGGACTCAGAGATAAAGTGTCAAGAGTTTACCCTGAAAAAAAGTTCCAGTGTAAAACACATTGCTTTTGATTACGTCTTAACGGTGAAGAATGATAAACTTTTTGAGAGTTGCAGCCTGCGGACGACCAAAGATCAAAAGCTGGTTCTGATGTACAATTTCATGCATCCCTGGAATCGAAAATTGACAAATTTTTACGTGCAGGTGAACAAAGATAAATCCGCAACCGGCAGTTTTACCGCGAACGGCAGTTTTATCTATGATGGACCCGCGCAATGGATAACGCTGTTTGATACAGTCAACAATATCGGCGTCGTATCAAAAGCGTCCGGAGGTTCAGCTGATATTTTACTGTGGGATCGTCGCGGTAATAAAAAAATATATCTCCGCGCTCTGAAAAATGATACGATGCAGGTCGGCAAAAATTATTCGTACGGCATGGAAACTGATTTTTATCGTGCGTCAGCTGGAACCTGGGTTAAAAAAGCTGAACAGATAATAAAAAATATTCATCAGGCAATGCCTGTTGCAAAAAACGAAATTCAAAATAAGGCCAATGAGTTACCGGAAAACATTAAACTTGGAATTCCGGAAAAATCATTTCCGGAATTCAGACGGAAAGCGGCCCAAATAAAACCTTTTTCATCTGAAGACTTTGCTTTGGGTAAAAAACTTTTAAAAGCTATCAGAAAACAGGCGGAAAAACGCAAACCGGTGTATGGGCGCCCGCTGTTGTTCGCGCGTTCACAACCCTACCGTTCCGGGCGTCTTTACTATTGCAGATATTCATGGACCGACAGGCCTTTGTTCGCCAGTAGGATGCTATGGGAACCGGGCAAATATGACTATAAGGATACCAGCTTCAGAAAAACACTTGAACTATTCAACAGCTATGGTTTGGACGGGTATTCGTCATTTATATTCTCTTTCGGACGCACGATGAGTAAAATTTATAAAGCCGCTGCTGATTTAAAACTCGATCCGGAAAAATTTCATATCCTGCTTGGGATAGTTCCAGCTGTTGGAGATTATAAAAAAATAGATAACGGGTCTCTCGATCTTTTTTTCAATAGCCCTTATTCATTGCGTTGTAAAGGAGATAATGTCGCCGCAAGTTACGTCTCAGACCGTCAAAGCCCCCAAAAGCTGGCCGAATATACCAGTAAGCTTGAAAATAGAGCCGGCGGCAAAAAAGTTATGTTGATAGCCCAGATTCATGGTTTCAATATACGCAAGGGATGGCGGGGAAAAGAACTCCATGACCCTTATGAATTGTATCTCAAGCATGGTTCAATACCTGCTACATTATTATTGCACCATATTGATTACTTGTCAAAATACCTGCGCGTAAGCGGCGGGTTGGATATGGGGGCGATCTACAATACTTCCGCGTTGAAAGTAAACGCTGACTATTACAACAATATTGCAATCCCTCTCTACGCCGCGGCGATAGCGCAGGACGAATTCAACGGCAAAAAAATATTATGCAATCGTTTTGAGGTTGGATATACCAGTTTCCACGGTTCTCAAACTATATCTCGGGACGGCACTAAAACATTGCGTCACTATCTTGATATCGGCATCAAAAACAACCTTGATATCATGATCGGGACGGAATGGGATGAATTGAACGAGGACACCAATCTCGAGCCCATGGTTGCCAAGCCGATGGCTTCACAGCGGATAGTCAAATACTATATGAGCAAACTGCGTAAAGAGTCTCCAACCCCTAATCCCGGGGATGATTTGAGTCTGCCGAATATGATTATCAGTCAGCGTCGGCAACTGCTTTACGGCTGGACTATGGATGTCGAGCTTTTAAACGTTCCGGATACGAAAAAGGGCAAGGATTATTCCGTAATTCTGGAACTGCTCGACCAGAAAGATAAAATAGTTTTTAAATCAAAACCGGTAACATTCAATACCGCAATACTTAAAGACCATACCTTTAAACTTCCAAGTGAACAATTCGCGTCCTGTCAGCTTCTTCAACCGCGTTTGACAATTGATTACGACCGGAAAAAGAGGGTGATATCCGAGGGGCTGCCTTTTACCGTTATGCGAACAACCGCTTGCTGGGACCATACCTATTTTAATACTCCGTTACGTAATATTCTGTTTGTCGAAGCCGGTAACGTTAGTTTCAAAGAAACCGGTAAAATTCTTGCGCCTGGAGTAAAACAGATTGCTCTGGATGCTTCACTGAAGTTCAAGGACAAACTGAATGCCGTGGAGGTGGTTCAGGACAGTCATGAGATTTATGCCTATGATCCTCAGGATGAATACTTGAGGAATGATCCCGACCGCAGATTGTATAAGCTCTCCAGTTCATACATCAATAATCCCGCGCGTATAAGCGTTAAAATCAAGACCCGGATAAGTAATGCGCCTTCCGCTTTGACTTTTACGCCGCAACTGGACCCGGTCAATAAAAGGTTTGAAAATCCGACCGTCAAAGCGAAGGCGGTGAAAGCTTTTTCAGATCAAGTTAATAAACCTGTCCGGGTCAGCGCATGGATAAATGATGATTTCATCTCGATAAAAAAGCAGGACGTCGATAAAGCAGTAATAACCGTCTCCGGAGTCAGGACCAGCGGCCAGAACAAAGGTAAAGAATTCAAGTGGAATATGCCCCTGAAAGATGTTGGTGAATATGGTGTGAAATCAAAAGTTTTCGACGACGGACTCATCCTCGCGTTGCAGACTCAATATCGCCCGACGATTGTTCCGTTGCCTTTAAATCACAGCAAGGTTGATTTTAAAACTGTGTTGGCGGCGGATGAACCCAATGGTATTCTAGCGGTCAGGGCTGTCAGTGAAAACGGCAAAGTTTATTGGAGCAAGGGGTTTGCGGTCAACGATAAAGTATCATCTGTTAAAATTCCCGTTCAGGTTTATTCTGAGGATAAAGGCGTTGTTGTCCTGGAGGTTGCAAAGAACCGCGTTCCGGATATAAAATATCAGTTTACTCCACGTTACGGCAATATTCTTGCAACTGACGCCGGACGTGAATTTTACGCGCACGCCGGCGGCTATCTTTCCACGGCAATTGCCTTTAATGGACTAATCAATGCCCGTTATAGTATTCCGCAGTGTTACTATAAATATAATACGCCCGGAGGTATTAATAAATCCGCTCCGGTTTGGGAAAAACAACCCGATGGTAAATGGGCCCTGCGTTTTGACGGTAAATACGGTAACTTTCTGGCTCTGCCGAATACCGTGGTGCCGCATCGCTCCGGTTTTACCATGACATTTGAACTGAAACCGGAAATCATTAAGCCGGAACAAATAATTTTTGCTCAATATGGGATTTATCTTACCGGGTTCAGGCTGAGCGTGGTGAATGGAATGTTCAATATTGAATTTAACCGCTGGACCCCATTCGATAAAAAGACCAGGATATCGACCGTCAGCTTCAAATCCAAAGTCCCTTTAGTTGTTGGTAAATGGCAAAAAGTTATATTTAAATACGATGAGAGGACGGTTTCTATCAGCGCCAACGGTAAAACAGAGTCTTTTCCCTGCACAGGCGTATCCCGTTGGCTGACTATAAGCAGTTTCGGCGGCAGCGGCAGGTTGGGCGCGAAAAGGCAGCCGTTGTATTATCAAGGATTGCTGCGATCGCTTGAAATAAAACACTCAGCCGGCTCTTCTTCTGAATAAATGTTGTTCGATAATATGTTTCCAAATAATCCGGTTATAATACGCACTTGAAAAATCTTCCGCGTTGTTATATATTTATTTTATCTGTGTTTGCTGTAAACATTAATCAACAAGGAGGATGGTGCGATGTTTGTCCGGATTGAGAGAAGCTGGCGGATCTTTAACAATTCATTGAAGGTGCTTGCTGAAAATAAAAAACTGGTACTGTTTCCGATTTTATCTTCGATCTTCATCATCATTATTGCAATGCTGATCTTAGGCGGCGGAACCGCTTTCTTTATGTTGAACCCTGAAGCGTGGCAGCAACTGGTAAATTCAGCTAAGTCAACCCATGAAACAACTGAGGGGCAAGCCGACCAGATCAATAATATTTTATATGTCGTAATTCTTTTTGCCGGATATTTTCTTTCGTTTTTCATGGCGACTTTTTTCAATGTCGCTTTTTACAGCGAAATCATCCAGGGGTTGCGTGGCAATCCGGTCTTTATCAAACGCGGATTCGCTTTCGCGTTGTCAAAACTGGCGTCAATCGCCATGTGGGCGCTGTTGGCCGCAACGGTTGGTACTATTTTGAAGATGCTGGAAGAACGGCTGGGCTGGCTCGGACAACTGATAATCAAGCTTATCGGCCTGGTTTGGGCTGTCGCGACGATTTTCGCGGTTCCGGTCATTATCTGTAATGAAGACAGTTTCAATCCGATAACCAACTTGAAAAAATCAGCCGGGATCATTACCAAAACCTGGGGCGAATCGCTGATCGGATTTCTTGGGCTGTCGGTGCTCAGTTTTCTGCTGGATCTGCCGGTTATTCTGTTGACGATTGTTCTGGCTGCCGTCTGTTTCAACGCCGGTATTCCGGCTTTGGCGATTGCCGTGATCTGCCTCGGGGTAGTCACGATGATCGTTATCGGTATGCTGGTTAAATTGACCGAACACATCTATATCGCGTCACTTTATATGTATGCGACGGAAGGCTACCTGAACGAGGCGTATGACGAAGATGTCATGCTTCAGCCGTTCAAATATAAAAAGTAATCAGCATTTTTCGACTCATATTTTACAAGCGTCAAGCAGCCACTGTTTGACTGAAGTCAGGGCTTTACCGGGAATCAGTTTATTTCCGTTGGAGAGCCTGTCTTCCGGGCGTTCCGCCAGTTTTGCGATCAGGCGTTTGCGCCAGAGTTCAAGACTGTTTTTATGCTCCGGCTTGCTGCTTAAGTCGAAGAGTTCATGCGGATCGGTTGTCAGGTCAAACAACTGTTCTTCCCCTGATTGTGCCCACCAGATATATTTCTCGCGGCCGTCAGTCAGCATCTGCCAGCTTTTATCGCCGTCCCAATTATGTTCTGCGTGGATATAGGTATCTTTGTCGTTGCCGGTGGGACGGGACAACGGATTGATGCCGTCAATTCCGCCGGGAACGGTAAGCCCGGCCATTTCAAGGATTGCCGGATAAAGATCCTCAATCGCCGCCGGCTGTTCATTTATCGGGTTTTCAAGCGGCTTTTTGCGCGGGTCGAAGATAATCATCGGAATGCGGGTCGAGCCCTCATAAGGCAGACTCTTGCAGAACAAATTATGATCGCCAAGCAGTTCCCCGTGATCAGAGGTGAAAATGATGCATGGCATATCTTCATTCAAATTACGGAATGAAGACAACAGCCGTCCTATCTGGTTGTCAATATGCGCTAATTGAGCGTAATAAGCGCGACGCGAATGTTTCAGTACCTCTTGCGGCAGCAGTCCGTATGCGGTTGAGGTATTTTTGACCGGAACCGCGTATTTTTCCGCCCATTCGCCAACCGGAATTTCCGGGATATCCCGATTTTTGTACATATCGTAATAAACCTGCGGCGGATCGATCGGCGGATGCGGCCGGTGAAAAGAGATATTCAGAAAATATGGTCTGGTACGGTCCCGGCGTTTGAGGAAATCCAGCGCGGTATTCATCGTCCACCAGTTGTTATGCAGATGTTCCGGTAATTGACTTGGCCTGGCCATCCAGGAGTTATCGTTCATGCCGTGATCCCATTCGTGGAATTCACCGCCGGTTTTATCGCGCAGCCATTCCCGGTAATCGTTGACGTATGTCCCGTCGAAATTCTGACTGCCCTCATACGAGTCGGTTGAATGAAAGCCGCAATGTTTACGCTGCGGGAAAAAATGGGTTTTGCCCGAACAGTGCGTCTGGTATCCGGCGTCGCTGAATATTTGGGCCAGCATATTATCATAGTTCCACGGCACCTGATCCTTGTATCCGAGTCTGCCATGTGAATTCGGCGCCAGTCCGGTGAAGAGCGAGGCCCGGGCCGCGATGCATGAAGGGCAGGATGAGTAGGCGTGATTGAACACTGAACCCTGACGGGCCAGAGAATCCAGATTCGGCGTATCCACTCCGGTATGTCCGGTTACACTGAGGCAATCTCCGCGCCACTGATCGGCAATAATCAAGATAATATTGGGCTGCGACATAATAATTTCCTGTGTCTTGTGAGATGTTTAAGAAATAATAATATAGCCCGGTAAAAAAAACATTGCAATAAAAAGCGGAGACTTTTTTGCAGAACCGGATAAATAAAGTAATCGGTCAGTTGATTTATTAAAAAAAGAAATTTCTGCAAAGCAGTATGATCGTTCCGCGTCGTACGCGGGCGTGGTCCAGCGAAGAATCGCTGGTCGCCGCAGGCGAAAGTGAGCGTAGCGTATTTGTCATGCAAAGCATGACGCAGAGACTTCCATTCGACTGGAGCGATCTCTTTATTATTAAGCGCGAAGCTGCTTTAATAAATGAGGTTGAGCGTAAGTTGCCGAATGTCGAATGCCGAATACTCGACTGACCGATTACTAAATAAAAAAAGCGGACCCTTTTGAATGGGCCCGCTTTTGATGGTTCAATAATTACGACTTAATCGTCGGTATTGATGTCGCAGATGCGGCAGGAGCGGCAATCAAGACCCTTCGGGGTCAGATAAATTTCGCCGCGCTTGACCGCTTTGCGGATATTCAGCCAGTTCATGAACGCCAGGAAACAGCCAAGGATAATAAAAGCCCCGGGCGCTCCGGTCGGCAGCATGAAACTGACTTTCCAGGCCGGAATCATTTTGACTTCGAACAAAGTTCCGGCACTGAGAAATTCACGGGTGCAGCCCAGTGCGACCAGCGCCAGGGTGAAGCCGGCGCCCATGCCAAGGCCGTCCATGGCTGAACGCAGCGGATTGTTTTTGGAGGCAAAGGCTTCCGCACGTCCGAGGACAATACAGTTAACAACGATCAGCGGGATAAAGATACCCAGCGCCTCGTTGATAGCCGGGGGGGCATAAGCCTTCATCAACATGTCTACCACCGTTACGAACGTGGCTATGACCACGATGTAACAGGGGATGCGGATCTTTTTCGGGACGATCCCGCGAATGCAGGATATCACAATATTACTGCCCAGCAGGACGAATACGGTGGCCAGGCCCATGCCGAGACCGTTCTTGGCGTTGGAGGTAACGGCCAGGGTGGGGCACATACCGAGCAGCAGAACCAGAACCGGGTTTTCTTTCCAGATGCCTTTGCTGAAATCTTGAACTAAGCTCATTATTTATCCTCCTTCTTTTTGCCGGAGGCAAGATCTGATTTAATCACTTTTTTATCGACATTAAAGGTGTGTGATATGCGGTAAACAACATCGGCAACCGCCCGGCTCGAGATTGTCGCGCCGGTAATGTAATCCAGGGAGCCGCCGTCTTTCTTCACTTTCCACAGCTCTTTGCCGGCAGTTTTGCCGTCATATTGATCGAGAATCGGGTTCGGGGGCAGGGCAACCGCTTCTTTCCCGCCTTTCAGCAGATCGAAGATGGTGATTTCCTGTTTGCGGTCGCAGACGACCGTTCCGAGGCCGGGAGTCTCGTTCTGTTTGGTGATGATGACGGTCCGGATCTTGCCGTCGGCATTGATTCCGACCATTGCCTGAATCAGGCCGCTGTAGCCTTTCATGGTTTTTGAGATCCCGGCGACGGCAACCAGTTTGCCGCTTTTAAGCGCGCCGTAAAACTGCACATCGTATTTTTCCGTGTCGGCTGATTTGATGTTTTTGGTAGGACCGACAATTTCATCGCATTCCGGCAGAACTTTTTTGAGTCCGTCGTTCAGTACCTTCTGTTCGTTTTTCTTGATCGGTTCTTTGGTCAAGCTGTCCACCTGAGCCAGAACCAGCGCGGCAATCGCGCCGATGACGCACAGGAACACGCCCAGCAGGAAAGTGTTGTTAGTATCTTTAAGACTCATTTCAGCACCCTCCTTCCACGGCTTTGGGTTTAATGAATCCGAACGGTGTGGTCCGGGCGAAACGGTCGATCAGCGGAACCAGCGCATTCATGAAGAGAACTGCAAAGCTGACTCCTTCCGGATAGTTGCAGAAGAGACGGATCACCACGGTAATTAGTCCGCAGCCGATACCGAAAATAAACGCACCGAGATTGGTCATTGGAGATGTTACCATGTCGGTCGCTTTGAAAAACGCCCCCAGCATCAGACCGCCGGTCAACAGATGGAACAACGGCGGAGCGTATGAACCGGGATCATAAAGGTTCATGCCAAGAGTAAACAAAGCAACCGTTCCGAGGAACGCAACCGGCACCTGCCATTTGATCAGGCGCAGGCACAGTAGAAAGACTCCGCCGATCAGCAGCGCCAAAGTGGAAGTTTCTCCAATACAGCCGCCAACGTTGCCGATAAAGTAGTTCCAGTAGGCTTCGGTGCTGTATAAATGCGGAGTCAAGGCTTCTTTTGCTTCGCCAAGCGGAGTAGCGCAGGTCAGGCCGTCGACGAATTTGCTCTCAACCACATTGAACATTTTAGTGTAATCCGAGGTCATGGTGCTGGATTGCATCCAGTTGGTCGGGACCCAGGTGGTCATGTATTTGGGGAAGCCGATCAACAGGGCGACACGAGCGACCAGACACGGGTTGAACGGGTTGTGCCCCAGGCCGCCGAAGACTTGTTTGCCAAGCCATATCGCCAACAGGGCGCCGATCAGGCACAGCCACCACGGCGCCATGGCTGACAGGTTAAGGCCCAGCAATAAGCCGGTTACCGCGGCTGAACAGTCTTTGACGGTTGAGATCGGTTTGCCGGCCAGTTTGCACCACAGCATTTCGGCTAGAACGCAGAACACTACGCACTGGACCACGACCAGAATAGCGCTGGTTCCGAAAAAGTACATTCCGGCAAAAGTCGCGGGCATAAGGGAGATCATTACCAGCGCCATAATCGCCTGCACATCCTGTTTGGCGTGCAGGTGCGGCGAGGAACTGACCAGTAAAGAACCCTCATCCGGCATTCTTACATCAGGTTTGTTTTCCGTACTCATTTCTTGTTTTGTTTCCATTTTTATATTATCAATTGCATTTAATTATTTTTTCTTTTTCCTGAGTTCCGCCTTGCAGCGGCGAATGTGCTGGATGATCGGACGGTGTGACGGGCACACGTAGGCGCAGGAACCGCATTCCAGACAATCCATGACATTGTATTTGCCGGCCAGTTCGAACTTTTCGCTTTCAATCAGCGTACTGAGTGTCCCGGGCAGCAGATTCATCGCGCAAGCGCCGATGCAGCGGCCGCAGCGGATACATGGTTCCGATTGGTATTGAACCACGTCATCGGGACTCAGCAACAGGATGCCGGAAGTATTTTTCTGTACGGTAACATGCAATGATTTTTGCGCAAAACCCATCATCGGTCCGCCGAGGATGACTTTGCCGACATTGCCTTTGACGCCGCCGGCGAGCTGGATTGCCGCCTCGATCGGTGTTCCGAGTTTCAAGCGCAGGTTAGCCGGAGAATTTACCGGTTCGCCGGTCACGGAGGTGATCCGGTCGATCAACGGTTTGCCTTCTTTGACCGCGTCGGTGACCGCCGCGGCGGTTCCGACGTTCTGGACCACGCAACCGCAATCCATCGGCAGCGCGCCGGCCGGGACTTTTCGTCCGGTTATCGCGTAGATCAGCTGTTTTTCCGCGCCCTGCGGATATTTAACCCGTAAAGCTTTGACTTTGACGCCGTATTTATCAGCAACCGCTTCCAGGGCGGCAATCGCGTCCGGTTTATTGTTTTCAACCCCGATCGCGATCTCGGTTACGCCGGCGGCTTTAGCCAGAATTGCCGCGCCTTCGAGTACCTTTTCCGGTTGTTCAAGCATCAGCCGGTGGTCGGCGGTGAGGTAGGGTTCGCATTCCGCTCCGTTAAGGATCAGCGTATCGACTTTCTTATCCGGCGGGGGAGACAGTTTTACATGGCTCGGAAAAGCCGCGCCGCCCATGCCGACAATACCGCTGTCGCAAATGCGTTTTTTCAATTCGTCGGCGGAAGCGTTTTTCCAGTCGATTGGCGGCGGCAGTTCACCCCAGGCGTCCTCGCCGTCGGCATCGATTGAAACAGCTTCGACCATGATTCCCATTACTCCGGGAATAAATTCGATATCGGCAACCGTGCCGCTGGTCGGCGCGTGCAGCGGAACCGAAACAAAGCCGCCGGCTTCAGCGATCATTTGACCTTTTTTGACGACATCGCCTTTTTTTACCAGCAATTTCGGCGGGGCGCCGATGTTCTGGTGGATTACTACCTTATAATTATCCATCAGCGGCGCGTCGGCTATCGCGCTTTTTTCAGCCAGTTCCTTTCCCTCTTTGGGATGGACGCCGCCTTTGAATTTAATGGTTTTCTCAATAGATTTGTAATCGCTCATTTCGCGGCTCCTTCCGAATCGGCTTTACACTTGTTATAGTGGTCCTGATCCAGTAAAATACAATTGGTCGGACATTTGGCCGCTTCAATGATTTCTTCACCGGGCGGATTGTCGTAATTGACCATCGCCCTGAAACCATGCATTTCAATATTTTCTTCCGCGGCTTTGAAACATTTGCGGCAGCCCAGACACGGAACCGCGCAGACTTTCTTTTTGACCGGTCCCTTTTCCGGTGAACTGCAGTAAACATGAACTTTGGCCGAGGCCGGCACCAGCTTGATCAGGTCGCGCGGACAGGTTTCAACACATTTGCCGCAACCGACACACAATTGCGGATGTACTACCGCCAGGCCGTTCAGGATTTCGATTGCGTTGAAAGGGCAGGCGCGGGCGCAACTTGCCATTCCGAGACAGCCGTAGCCGCAGCCTTTAGGTCCGCCGGCGATCAGGTTGGCGGAAATACAGTCGCTGACGCCGTTATATAATGATTTGACTTTGGTTTGATTGATGTCGCCGCCGCACAAAACGACCGCGATTTGTTTTTCGCCGCCGGTGGCGACAATACCCAGAAGATTGCAGATTTCTTCAATTGCTTCGGGCGAATTTACGGGACATTTGTCAGGGGTGGCTTCTCCGGTAACAATTGCTTTGGCGAAATCGGAGCATCCGGCACGGCCGCAGCCGCCGCAATTCGCGCCGGGCAGCATCTCACAGACTTGCTCGATCCGGGGATCGGTTTTGACAAAAAATATTTTTGCCGCAATCCCGATTACGCAGCCGAGGATCAAGCCGATCAGGGCCATTACGATAATAGCTGTAATCGTAGTTAACATTTTCTTCCTTTAATATTTAAATTTGCTATATTTAACACAAGCCGGAAAAACCGATGAATGCCATCGCCAGGATGCCGGCGGTAATCAATGCCAGGGACATTCCTTCAAACGGTTTCGGGGGAGCGGCAAGTTCCAGGCGTTCGCGCAGGCTCGCGAACAGGATCAGCGCCAAAGCGAAACCCAAAGCTGAGAAAAAACCGAAAATAGTTGAATCGAGGACGCTGTAGCCTTTGTTGGAGTTAATGGTGGCAACCCCCATGACCGCACAGTTGGTGGTGATCAGCGGCAGATAAATCCCCAACGCGTTGTAAAGGGGCTGGCTGACCTTCTGCAGAACGATCTCGACAAGTTGAACCAGAGACGCGATAACCACGATAAAGGTTAGAATTTTCAGGAACGCCAGATTTACCGTTCCATCTCCAATCTTGATATCCACCTTTAAAAGGTAGTTATAAATAATTGAAGTGATCAGGGAAGCCAGGGTCATTACGAAAATAACCGCACCGGACATCCCGAGAGCCGTATCCAACCGTTTGGAAACCCCCAGAAACGGACAGATACCCAGAAAACGTGCCAACACAAAGTTGTACACCAGAACCGCGCCAAGCGTGAGCTCCAGGTAGTGACTTGTCATTGCATACCTCTTGATAATTGTTTAAGTTAATGTTCAGGCAATTTATGTATCTAGTAATTTAGCTCAATTTTGTCATTTTTCAAGTTGAAAATCCGAGCTTTAAGCAACAAATTTGCTGTGATTTAATATTTTGCCGGACTCGTTTAAAAAGCCGTTCCGGAACATTGACAAAAATAATAAAGTCTGTTAGCAATAGACTTGTTTATGGTGTATATTAAACGGCTGTATTGGAAAAGAGCAATACAAAAAACACATGTGATCATGTTGGTTGTTAAAAGTCTGTAACAAGAGTTAAGGAATATATCTGAAGATGGAAAATGTGAGTTTGGAAGATCTGTTTATTGCCGCATCCGAGAGTACTGCCGGCGGAGTTTTGAAAAAACTGGAAACCGCGCTGCAGTCAACCGAAGATATAAATGCTTCGGAAATTGTCGAAAGTATAGATTTTCTTCTGGATAGCTGGGGCGAGGAACTGACTGAAGAACAGGCTGATTTTATTTTCACTCTTGCTGATCGCGGTTATAACGGGAATTCGATTTATCGCAAACAACTCGCTGAGGCAATCAAAATAAAACTGCCGCCGTATCAGGCGAAGACAGGTTTCCTGCGTGCTCTCGGACTTCGGGACAAAGATATCGCGCCGTATGAGGTCGTCAAAAGGTACCGCAATCTGAGCGGCTTGAAAATCGGTATTTTGGCTTTTATGAAGAATACTAAACGCTGGGGGAAATTGACAAATATCGACTCTTTTACCGGTAACGCGGCCATTACTTCCATTCCGGAACACGGTTCATTTTCAACTCCTCTGACTACTCTGCTCTCGGATTCAGTTATTTTTGAGAGTTCACCTGAAACCATAAAATTGACCAATACCGGTAAAGCGGTGATCAACGCGCCGGATTTCCGCCGCATTGCGATGGACCGGGCAGTAACTCCGTTGAATGAAGATTCTCTGCAGCAATTGGCCAGGATGATCCTCGTTCCCGAGTCAATGTCCGGCGATAAATTCGACCAGTGGTGGCAGGCCGCCGCGGAGAGCGCGAAACCTGTCGGCCAGCGTCATCCGTCCGGCGCCCGCAGCTGGCAGGAACTGAACACTTTGCTGACTACCTCTGAAGAAGGTATTGCGCCGTTCAATCAGGATTATCTTGTTCAACTGAAAGAATTTTTTGTCAAACGCCGTCCGCCGACGAATAATAAAGACCTGAAAATGGTGTTTGAAACTTTGGGGCTGCTTTATGACCTGATCGACGATGAGGAAATGGCGGATCTTTGTGAACCGCTGATTGGCAAACTCCAGTTCTGGCCTGTAGACGCAACGACCTGTGAGCTGGAGGAACTGGCGGTATGGGGCGAAGTTAATGTTAAATTTATGGAAGGTGTCAGCGCGATGATGGCGGCTGCGCTAAGTCCTGATTATATGGCTGAATACGCTTTGAAACTGCCACTGAAAGCGCTCAATTCATTTTGCGCTGTTGTCGATGAGGAACTTTTGACTTCGGTTATCCGTTGCTCCAGAACTTGCAGTTGTGATATCCTGGTTTGGATATGGAAGAACCGGAAAGGGCATTCGGTAGAGCTGTTGGATGAAGTCAATATTGAACATGTCATCCGCTCGTTGTCGGGTGGCAATCTGCCGAAAGCCTGGGGCGCGGCTGAACGTGAGTTGCGTAAGCTGCTGATCGATAAAGCTGATTTCCACAAACATTTGATTCATGAAGCAGGTGATAATCCGTCATTACTGATGATGGCCTTGCAGAATGCTATTTTCCTGAATTCGGGCGAACGTCAAAGTCTGCTGGTAAAACTCTCACGGGTATCTGACCGGCTGCGTGACGCACTTGAGGACGGGGGGGCTGAAAAACTGTTGGGCAAGGAACATGTCGCAAAAGGCAGTGAAGTGGTTATTCCGTCTGCCACTTCGATGCGCAGTCACCGTCTGATGGCGGAAGAGTTGGCGGACCTGATCGCGGTCCAGATTCCGGAGAACCGTGAAGCCTTGAAAGTCGCCCGTGCGCATGGCGACTTCCGTGAAAATGCCGAATATGACGCCGCTAAGGAACGCAGGAATTTCCTGGGTTCGCGCCGGGCCGAACTCGAACGGGATCTGATGGAAATCCATCCGCTGGTTCTAAGGGATGTTAAACTTGAAGGGCAGGCGGTTATCGGCAGTCAGGTGACTTTGCGTCGCGATTCCGGCGAAGAAACAACTTATCTCCTGTTGGGGGTTTGGGATGGGGATCCTGACAGAAACTGGTTATCATGCCGGACCCGGCTCGGTACCGCGGTTTACGGGTTGAGTGTCAATGACACGCTTTCCCTGCCGGATGGCGGTAATGCTGAAATTGTCAAGATCGAATCACTGCCGGAAGATATAATCAGTCTCCTTGACGAGGAGGCGTAAAACGGAAGCTGCAACCTGATGTTGATGCGCCATCCGAATCCTTTTAAACGAAAAATCTATCGGTATTCCCATCGTCTGAAAGACTGGAGAAATATCGTTTCCTATGGCCGGCGGAATATTGTTTTCGAAAAATCCGATATCGCCGCGGTCAAGTATCAGGTGGAAGCGCCGGAAGGCGTTGTTGGAAAACGTCTGGTTTTCTTTTCAGACACGCATTACCTTACGCCGGCGGTGGCAGAAAGAAATCAAACGATAGCGGATATGATCGCTGAATTAAAGCCGCATATTCTGGTTTACGGCGGAGATATCGTTTCTTTTAATTGTGAAATTAATGGCTTCAGGGATTTGTTGAGCAGACTGCCGTCAGGTCAGGTGCGCTTGGCGATGGCCGGCAACTGGGATCGCTATAAAAAGTTCTGGTATCCAACTGAACGTCATCGCAAATTATATACCGAGTTTGAATTCGACTATCTGATCAATCGTGAAAGGACGGTTGAAGGCATCCGGTTTTACGGATTGGACGATATTAAGGCCGGGTTTCCGTATTTTAATTTAACTGAAAAAAGTGATTTCACCGTATTGCTGGCCCACAACCCGGATCTGGTGGTCGAAATTGGCCGGCGGCAAAACCTTAAGTTGATTGATCTATGTTTATGCGGACATACTCACGGCGGTCAGGTGAGGCTGCCCTGGATAGGGCCGGTCATTGCGTCGTCGCGATATGGCGTTAAGTTTGCCTATGGCCGGTTCAGGCACGACCGGACCGGTGCTGAAATGATCGTATCTTCCGGTCTTGGCTGCTCAATTATCCCGGTACGCTGGAATTGTCAGCCGGAAGTCGTTTTAGTGGAATTTATCAAAAAAAGTCTAAAATAATGGAAGATTTCCAAATTTTTTTTGAATTTTTGCAATACAGGTGTAATAATAACTATCCCGAAAGGGTATATTAAATGAAGGAAGAGAATTAAAAAATGAGTAGAATAGTTCTAAACGGCAAGATTCATACGGCCCGGTTGACGCAGTGTGAACTTGATTATGAAGGCAGTTTGGAAATTGATATCGATTTGATGCGTGAAGCGGGTATATTGCCGTATGAAAAGATTTTGGTGGTCAACCGGAGAAACGGCGCCAGGCTTGAGACCTACGCGATTCCCGGCGAGGCCGGCAGTAAAGTTTTCTGCATGAACGGTCCGGCTGCTCATCAGGGCGCTCCGGGTGACGTCATCACCATCATGGCTTTTGCGGTGGTGGATGATGCGGCGGCGGCGGTAATTGAGCCTAACGTGATCGTTCTTGACGCAAACAATGATATAGTTGAAAGGAAAGGCCGTAAACCCGGCTATTGATAAGCGGAATTTGACAATAACGGAAAATGCTGGTATGTTAAAGCGATTGAACAGTTGTAAAGGTCAGGCCACAGTTGAATATGTGATTATTATGACTTTTTTTGTGATTATCGCGCTTGGAACGCTGGCTTTGTTATATGCGTATTCGGAATACAACTGGAGACTGATCAATACGGTCAGTGTCCCGGTTCCATAAAATTTATGTAAAACAAACCCCTATAACAAACGGAGGATTCGCATGAAAAAGAGATTTAAAAGACAAAAAGGGCAGGCGATTGTCGAGTATGTGATTATCGTCGTTGTCGTCGCCCTGGCTGCATTGGTGATCCTGGGCGCTTTCAGTGACCGTATCCGCACCATGATTGCGGGTGCAACTACTTCCCTTGGTGGCGAAGAGAAAACGGTTGATGAAGGCAGTTCTTTGGAAAAAATGCAAAACCTTGATACTGGTGGCGTAGATACTGCTGCTCCTTGATTTATATTTAGTCGCTTATGCCGTTTAGCCTTGATTCAGGGAGAGACGGCTTTTTTTATTTTTCGGGAGGAAGAGAATATTATGCCGGAAAAAGAATCTGATGTAAAGCCGGACGACCTCAAATTTGAGGAAGCGATGCAGCGTCTGGAAGATCTGGTTGATAAAATGGAAAGCGGAGAGCTGCCGCTTGATGAAATGCTCAAGGCCTATGAAGAGGGGGCTAAACTGGCCGCCGTCTGCAAAGGACAGCTTGCCGCTTTTGAAAAAAAGATTGAAGTGTTGACCAAAGAAACCGCTGAAGGCGGACAGTGGCGGGATTTTAATCCGGCCGCAGCCGACCGGCGTGAAGTCGGCAGTGACAGCTCTGACGCGCCGTTTTAATCCGTACGACCGATGACGATGTACCGCTTCGAACATCGCACTATGTGCTCAGGAAGCGGAAATAATGTAAAAATAAGTTGAGGGTTTAATTTACCGCCCCTTGGGGCGTATTTGCTTGCCCATTTTATGGATGACCGTACCGTGGGCGTGTAAGTTTTGGCGCAAATACCCCGATGTTTGATGACTGAAAGCAAAATTTTATTGAAACTGCGAATCTTACTTGAATCTTTAAAGCAAAAAGCTCCGAATGAATTTACCGAAACAACGTTTCGGGGACGGTTTTCCGCATTGGTCGCGGCACCGCATCCGGACGATTTTGACGCAATCGGGGTTAGTTTAAAACGCTTTGCCGCCGGAGGCGGCAAACTCCATTTGGCGGTTTTTGCCGGTGCCTGGAGCGGGGTGGATGATTCTTTTTGCAAGCCGCCTTCAATTGCTGCAAAGTCGCGCTGTCGTGAGCATGAACAGCTTGCCAGTTGCCGTTTTTTCGGATTATCTGAAGATTCTGTATATTTCCTGCGTATGCGGGAAGATTCTGCTGGTAATATTATGGATTTTGAAGAGAATTTTCAAATCCTGAATTCCCTGGTAAAAAATATTCAGCCGGATCTGATCTTTATGCCGCATGGCAACGATACCAACCCGGATCACCGGCTTGCCCGGGCAATGGTTGCCCGTTTCAATATTCCTGTCTTATGCAACCGTGATCCCAAAACTATCGCAATGCAGGATGAATTGATTACCTGGTTTGACAAAGATGAAGCCGGCTGGAAAGCTGAACTGCTGCGTTGCCACAAGTCTCAACATCAACGCAATTTAAATACGCGCGGACACGGTTTTGACGAACGTATCCTGAAAGTCAATCATCTCATTGCGGAAAAACTCGGCGGTAAGTTGCCCTATGCCGAGTCTTTCAATATTTTTGTTTAAAATGTATATTTTGTAGTTTGAATTAATCGAATGAGGAATTATAATAAATTTTTTTAATAAACATTTGAGGGTAGTTAATGAGGAGAAAGTTTTGCTGGTTGTTGATTTACTGCTTTGCCGCGGTAATCTTTTCCGGTTGTGTGAATTATCAGGAGCTTAGTCGCCAGGCCGATATTTTAAATAACGGGACCCCCGAACAGAAAATGGCCGCAATGCAATATCTGATCGAAGAGGGTTCTCCGGCCGTGCCTGAATTGACCCGGTTGGTCAATAACAGCGGGAGTGCGTTAACGGTTGATCTGGCGATAAAAGCACTTGGAACTATCGGAGACGAACGGGGAATTGCTCCTTTGATTGCAGTCATTGATAATAACCGGGTCAGGCATTTTTCCGCAGCGAAAAAAGCGATAGTCAAATTTCCGGCTGAAACGATTGTTCCGGTACTGTGTAAAAACCTGTCTTTATATACCGGTCCGCAACTGCTCTGTGCAATTGAAATTTTAGGTGAATTCAAAGATCCATCCGCGTGTGCCTGGCTTGTTCCGCTGCTGACAACTAAAGATGCCGATGTGGTCAAGGCATTAAGTCAAGCCCTGGTAAAACTATCCCCGGCTTCGGTTCCGCTGCTGGCAAATGTGTTGAATGATTATGACCGGACTTATCGAATCAACGCTGAGAATGTGCTGATTGCCATCGGAGAGGCGGCGCGGAATGCCATGAATGGAAAATTAAAATCTTCTGAAACAATGGATCGGGAGAGTGCGGCAAGGGTTCTGGGGGGAATCGGCAATCCTGAAGATATTGATGCCTTGCTGGAACTTTTTGATGATCCCATGATCGGAGTGCGTCGGGTGGCGGCTGAAAGCATTGCGCGTTATAAAGATGCGGCAATCCCGGCTCTGCTTGAATTGATCGAGGATAATGAGGACGAGCCGCTGATTCTGAAACAGGCGGCCCGGTCATTGGGTTTGATCGGAACGGATAAAGCTGCGGCCGCTTTAAGTATGTTATTGAAAGATAATGATTCGCTGGTCAGGGAAACGACCGCTCGTTCAATGGGCGCGATTGCCAGTAAGAAAATCATGGATGTTCTGGTGAAAGCGCTTAAAGATCCTTCCTGGCGGGTCCGTAAGGCTGCTGCTGATTCGCTTCATAATCTGAAGTGGCAGCCGCAGGATGATGCAGAAAAAGCCTTGTTCATGGTGGCGGATCAGGATTGGGCCGGGTTGATAAAATTGGGTAATCCGGCGCTGGTCCCGCTTAAATTGACGCTGAATGATCAGGCAGGCTGGGTTCGTCGTTCCGCGGTGGAAACAATTTCATCGATTAAAAAGCCGGATGAAAAAGTTCTGCTCCGAATTCTCGATGAAAAAAGTCCCAAGTTGAAGGCTGCCGCCGCCAGGGCCTTAGGCCGGATACGTTGTTATAAAGCGGAAGACAAGCTGATTAAAATTACTTGATGACCCGGATCAGGGAAGTGAGTTTTGGCCCGCGGTTTGATTCTCTTGGCGCTTTGCGTTTCAACCAAAGCCGTTTCCCGTACTCAAAAGGGCTGATGAAAATCACCGAACCGGAATTTTTCGCGGTAACGTTTGTGACCGCGCTCGCCCCTGAGTCGGGATGACAGTGTCGTCGCCGATTTAGCGGTCCATTGCGGAAAAAGGATCATTGGGAAGTAAGAAGAAGAGCGATAGCGGGGACTTTTCCCGGTTTTCCGGGGACCGGTTTGCGGAAAAAGGCGCTGGCGGCAGCCCCTGGATGATGGACGATTTTTTTCAATCGCAAGTTTAGCTGCGGGAGCTTTAAAGACCCGGGGGATGGCAGCCGGTTACTACTTATGAAAAAATGCCTGTTTCAATATTGCGGATGGTAAATTGGGAAGCGGTTGTTGATCTTGGGACCAGACGCTCATTCCTCTCTCCTGCTTTTTATTAACGGACAAAAAACCATGTGGTTAGAATATTGGCTTACGAGATGCTTGGATTCTGTGGTAGTGAAAAAAGATTTCCCGGTCCTTGCTTAAAGCGCTTCAAAACAGATAAGGAGCCAGAGGTCCGTGAAGCGGCGGGTTTTTGCGGTTTTATCGGCTTGGGCGGCCAGAAAAGCGTCGGAAACTGCTGTGTGACCCTTTTACGGCGATTTCTGATGTCCCCGCTGGTAAGGCGGATATGTTTGCGAAAAATCTGGGAAAAATTCAAGGACGTTTTAATGAGGGACCATATAGATGTTACTCATCGGTGGCGCTTACCGATGAATCCCCCAAGGTGAGGGTCGCGGCAGCCACCGCTCTCGGTCGGCTGAAGATTGACTCGGCTGTTGATTAAACTTGCCGCGATGTCCAAAGGTTGATAAAGATAGCCGTTCCAGAAGAGCCGCGGCCAGAGCTTTGCGGAGGATTGGAAATGATAAAAGCATTGGGAGTATCTGGATAAAAATGCGTCCATAAACGCGACTGACGTGGATGTTAAAAGAGAAGCCCGCCAGGGCTTTCAGACAGTGAGGGATAACTTGAAAAAGACAAAGAATAAAGTACGGTTGGCAGTTTTCGGCTCAACGCTTGTATGCGCTTTTGCACTGGTCAATACCGGGTGTTCAACGTTGATAAGTGCCCGCAGCCAGAAAAAGGAAGCGATGAAATATTATTCCGCAGGGGATTATAAGAAAGCGGAAAAATTAATCAGTGAATATGAAGATGCCAGGGAAGGCACCGGTGATGAATTGATGTGGTATCTGGAACACGGTACGGTCAATTTTGTTATCGAAGACTATTCCGCCAGCTTGAAATCCTTTGAAAAAGCTGAAAACGTCGTTAATGACTACGAAAACCGGGCTACTTTCAATTTGCGCGGGGTAGGGGCTGAAATTGGCGCGGCATACACCAATGCCAATGCTCTTCCTTATACCGGTCTTTACTTTGAGAAAATTCTGATAAATGTTTTTCAAGTCAATGAACTATCTGTCCATGAATAATCCGGAAGCGGCCGCGGTAGAGATGCGCCGGGCCAGGTTTCGGCAAAAAATCGCAAGACGCAAATTCGAAATTGACCTGATTGAAGAATATGTCCAGGAGAAACCGACATATTCAGGCAGACAGGTTCCCGGATTTTCAGTTAATGACGTTTTGAACAAGAAAGAGGTCAAAAAAGATTGCGATTGGATTAAAAAGCAAAAAAATTTCCAATATGGTAATATTGTCAACCCGACTGTTACTTTCATCTCCGCGGTTGATTTTCTGGCGCAGCGCCAACCGGATGAGGCGTTGCTTGATTTCCGGATTTTACATCGTATAGACCCCGGTAATCCTTTTTTCAAAAAGTGCTATGTAACCCTGGCAAAGAAACAGGATGAGCCGCTGCCGGCGCAGCTTGAGAGCGCTCCGGTGTTTGATTTTCCGCTTGACCGCAAAGTTGTTTATTTGCTTTTTGAAGACGGTTTGATTCCGGCCCGTAAAGAAAAATTGTTTGAAATGATCCTGCCGCCGCCGGTCGGCTATGTCGGAATTGCCTATCCGGTGTTGGAGTACTTTCCCACCGATGTTGGCTGCTTGCAGATTGAATCAGAGAACGGTAGTATTCTTCAGACCAGTACGATCGGGGATTTCGGCGCTATATCCAATTTTGCGCTGGAAAGCAAAATCAAGGAGATCATAACCCGGGCAGTAATCAGCGCTCTGGTGAAAGAAGCTACCAGTATTGCTTTACAGTATACGGCTAAAGCAATTGGCGATCGTTTCAACCCGATTGCCGGTTATGGCGCTCAGTTAGCGGTATTTGTTGTTATGCAGGTCTATAAAGTTGCTTTCAACCGGGCTGACGTGCGTTGCTGGCAGACTCTGCCAATGCGGACTCAAGGGGCGGTTTTCCCGAAAAGCGGTAATGGCATTTACAAACTTTCTGTGATGTCTAAGAATGGAAAAGTCCTTAATAGTGCTAATATTAATGTGGGAATCGGTGACGCGGTAACGCTCATTTTAGTTAAATCTAACGGGTTCGATACAATAAAACTCAAGGTGATGGATTATCAATATGACAGGATTTGAAACAATAAAATTTATCGGCAGATTGAAAATTCTGACGTTAGTAACATTGACGGCTAACTTGCTTCTTGTTGGCTGCTCCGGGACGCCCAAAAAGAAAGTTTATGAGCGGGAACCTGATTTGCGTCCGGATTACACAATTGATGAAACGGCCCGTATGAAGCAAGAGCCGCTTGGGGTGATCAGCGAACGGATTGGTCTGGTAATCGCACCTGGCCAGTTTAAGGATAAGGCATATCAAAATTCCGGGTACATTCAGGAAAGTTTTGAAATTGTTCTTAGTGCGATGGATGATAAGTTTGATTATGTTTATTCCTCTCCGCCCGCCCGGGCCGGGATGAATGACAATTCGAAGAAAATAGAACGCTGTCTTAAATCATGTGGAAAAAATACTTTTTTAATTGCGTTCATTGCCGGGAATGTTGTCTCTTTAAACAACCGGTATTTTTTGCTTTGCTATGATACCGATCCAAAGAACATTGCAAAGACAGCAATCGATTTAGGAGCTCTTTTTAAAAAGCTGGACGATGCCGGATGCGGTCGTATCCTGGTGTTTGCTGATTTATATTTGCAAGGGAAACATCCGGGTAAATTAATCGAATACCTGGCCGGACTTCCCGCGTTTAAAAAACAATACGACCTTTCACGGGAAATGCGGCTGCTGGTAACCAGCCACTCCGCCAACGATAAACCTTATCGGTTCTACGTCGGTTTCCAAGGGGCGGATATTTTCGGCTGGTATTTGGCCCTTGGATTGCGCGAGCAGGCCGACAAAGTGGTCAATGGCGGTAATGATGACGGCAAGACTACCTCTGATGAACTGGTTCGTTATATCCGGGAAGAATTGTCCGGTGCATTGATCTACAAACAGCGTCCGGCCATGATAGGGAACTTCTCTCCTGAAACTGTTGTCTTGAAATAATAAGTGATAAGTTTTTCTGTTTACAGGCATGATTTATCGCAAATAAGCGTTAACTTAATAGAGACGTAAATAATTTTCGGGTAATTACAATGGATAGAGTAAATCGAAAAATTATAAAAAATACAAGACGACTGCTGATCTTTTTTCTGATGCTTCTGGTAGTTCCTGTTTACGCGGCAATGCGCTGCAGCCAGTGTAACGATGTTATCAGGGGAAATTATTATAAACTTCACGGAAAAGTATATTGTTCCAAGCGCTGCCTTAACAAGTCGTTGCCTAAATGTGCTGTATGCGGTAAAACGATAAATGGCGGTTGGCGGGTCAACGGAAAAGATTATTGTTCGCAAAAATGTCTTGATACTATTTTGCCGAAATGCGTGGTTTGTCATAAACCGGTAAGGCGTGGTGGAATAATCAAGAACGGAAAATATTATTGTTCTCGTGAGTGTGCTGAAACTACTTTACCTAAGTGTTCCATGTGTGGAGTAAGGCTGCATGGCGCCTATATGAATATCGGCGGTAGTTTCTATTGTAAGAATTGTGCCGCCAGGCCCAAGTGTTTCTGCTGTCAGAAACCCGCTGACGGGATTACTCTTTCCGACGGTCGTCAGGTCTGCAAAAAATGTATGAGGGAGCCTGTTTCCAGTCTGGAACATCTGGAAAAAATCCGTAAGTTTGTTCAGCAGGTTTTAAAAACAAATTTAAATATTGATGTTCCACCGGAAGTTGAATTGCGGCTTGTAGATTTTCCCACTTTGGAAAAGAAGTCGCCTGATTATTCAGAGGGAATGGAACTGGGATTGTTTGAGTACAAGTGTCGGATGCATGCTCAAACTAAAAGGAATATATTTACCGGCAAAGAAACCGTCAAGACCTATAAGACCGATGAGAAATATATTATATATATACTTGACCACCTGCCGGTATACAAAGCAAAAGAGGTTATGGCCCATGAAATGGGACATGCCTGGATGCAAAAATACTACCCCGGCATCAAGGATCTGAAAATTCGTGAAGGCTGGGCTCAATATGTCGCACACGGTGCAAACAAGGCGATGAACCAGGCTTATTTGAATCACTTCATAGAGATAAATAAGGATCCGATTTACGGCGCTGGCTATCGTCAGATCAGGAAGATGATTGATCAGACAGGACACTCCGGTCTCAGGCGTGAATTTCGCCGTTTAAGCAATGCTAAATAACTTGTATTGCAGTTATTCAGCGGTATATTAATTCGATATTCTGAATTAATTTAACCCGAACTGAATGATTGAATTTCTATGCCTGCATTTACTACGCCCTTTATCTGGTTGAACATCATTATTTTTGTTTGCGGCCTGGCCGCGCTTATTAAAGGCAGCGATTGGTTTGTTGACGGCGCGGTGGCTGTTGCCAGGCGCTTTAATGTGCCGCAAGTTGTTATCGGCCTTACCCTGGTCAGTATTGGGACTTCATTGCCGGAACTGGCCACAGATGTCTACGCTTCCTGTCGAGCTTTTGCCGGTTCCGGAAATGCCGGGGAAATCATTGCCGGTGATATCATTGGCAGCAATATTACAAATATCGCTTTAGTTCTCGGTATCGGCACGATTATCATGGGATCGATTGCGACTCCCAGGCAGTTGTTATTGCGTGACGTAGTGTTCATGCTTATTATCTTTTTGCTGTTACCGGTCGCTGCACTGACTAGTGGATCTGGAGAACTTCACATTGGTCGATTTTGGGGAGTCGTGCTATTGGTTATTTTGGCTTTTTATCTATATTTTCTCTTTCGGCATCCAGAGAAGGTAAATGAGATGGAAGAAGAGGAAGCAGAGGAAACGTCAATCAAGACTATGTTCGGCGCGTCTTTCGCGATAATAGTCGGGGTCACGTGTATTTTTAGTGGAGCTAAAGCACTGGTAGACAATGTCCTTGCGGTGGCATTGGATTTGGGGTTGAGTACTGCTTTGGTTGCGGCTACTGTGGTTGCATTTGGCACCTCTCTGCCGGAACTGGCTGTGACGGTAGCCGGAGCGATTAAAAAACAGCATTCTTTAGCTTTGGGCAATATTATCGGCAGTTGTACATTCAACATCCTGCTGATTATCGGTATTTGTTCAAGCATCAATCCCATTCCGATTACTCGGGAGATGATGTATTTTAATATTCCGGTTATGGTTGCGTGCGGTATTTTACTGGCAATCTTTATGCGGACAAAATGGAAACTGGTCAGGCTTGAGGGCGCTGGTTTACTTCTTGCATATATTGTATTTGTTATCTTCAATATTATGAAGATAAAAGGTTGAAACTCGTCACGTACTTAAATTGCTATTTAATTGTTTTAATCTTGTAATTTCCGAAAACAATATAATATTCCGGAGGGGATGGTGCCTCGGGAGAGGTGTTTTTTCTGGATTCTTTCGGGGTTATCAAACTGGCTTCCGGTTTGGCGGATGAATTGTTTTGAACCTAAAATCGCTCCTTCGGTAAAGTGTCGGGTACGACGCAGGAAGCGTACGTGCATCGATTCTTTTTGGCGGGCTTTGTCGCGGGCGGCGTAGATCTCTTCACTCGAGGCGCCGGTTTCCGCGGTGATGATGCGGGCCAGTTCGCCACGGAAGAACGCAAACAGTTCGGCATCAGTCCATTGCGAGGTGTCGCCGGTGGTAATGTTCGGCTTAATGTGTTTGACAAAATTCTCGTAAAACATGTGTTTGCCACTTCTGCAATAGCGGCCCCAGGTGGTAAAATTGTAATCCGACGGGGAGTTTTTCAGGCCAGCCCGGACCGGGTTGAGTTCGACGTAGGTCACGCAGGCGGCCAGGGCGTTTACGCGCTCAAGAATCACGCTTTTGAAACGGCCGCCCCAGAGTTGTCCGGTGCGATTGCGGGTCTCGTTGTAGACGCAGGTGAATTGGCGTTGGCAGGCCGACATAAAGCGGCTGATGTCGATCATTTTGAGGGCGATTTCCTGGCATTGCGTTTTATTTTCGAGACTGATGACCGGGATTCGCGGGCCGAATTTGAAGATCTTTTTCATTGCTTTGTAATAGGCGTTGTGGCGTTTGACGATGACCTCGAGCGGCAGTAGTTCATCCGGTCCTGGAGCGTAGACTACGAGGTGAAAATGGTTGCCCATCCAGGCGGCGGAGATGACCTCGATCAAAAAGTAATCGCAGAGGTATCGAAGCAGTTTGAAGCCGTATTCTTTGTCCGCGTCGGAGAACGGGTGTTCGCCTTTGACGCAGCCGATTCGATTATACAGGTGGTAGTAGCAACCTGCGCCTTTGACCTTCATTCGCGCTTCCATTTCGTCCTCCTTTGGGTTGGTTTTGAGATAATATATACGCTTAAGGCGGGTTTGTCAAATTATCAGACGGTTTGAATTTAGATAAAATCTTAAAAATTGATTATCAAGTATTTAGCCACAAATTAAAAATGCTGCTTTCGATACAGAGTTGTGCTTTTCCCGAAAATATGCATTAATTCCGTAAGACCGAAGATCAAGAACGGAAGCAAAGCAAATGATAACGGAATAAGGGTAAAGGTTTCAAACCATACAGCGACATTATCCCCATTTGACAATTTGTCGATCCCATGTCTCGAACCAATGTAGGTAACCTGCCGGGAGAAAGCGGAATAAATCCCGGCATGACATGCAATATATAAAGTAGTCAGAACCGTTCTGACCATATATACTGACAAGAAAAAATTAGGCGGGAGGACGAGACATCCGGCCAGCGTCTCTGATGACTCATCTCCGTTGTCTCTGCTGCGCTTCCACATTCTGACCAACAGCTTGTAACCGTTATAGATGATGAACGGACTGATCAGGAGATTTAAGATCGGCTCACCTGAAACTATAATAATTACAGCGACAATATAACAAGCCAGAGCTGCCAGTCCCCGTTTCCGGCCCACCGGTAATGGTGGCGGAAGGCTTTTAGCTGTTGTTTTTGGGGGTGTTTTTTCCTGCTTTTCAGGAATCAGGTCCTGATGCCTGATTTTTCGTCTCTTAACTTCCAATACGCCGCAAAGAAAGACCAGGGTATAGGCAGAAAACGCCGGCAAATGTCCGGACGCCAGACGGGAAAACAACAAATAAGGCGACTCCCATATATATAAATCACTTTTCTGCAGAGAACTTTTTTTGTTGTCATCTTTGTTCGCCGGAGTATCTTTCATAAATTCACAGCATGCACCAAGGTTGACTAAAGCATAAACACACAATCCAACAGCCGGAACAAATAACCATTTCGGGGCATGACGGGAAACAGTGTCAAAACATTTTTTTTCTTTGACATTCAATACATAAAATACTGAAATAATGAACAACGAAATAACCGCAATTTGTAATCCCAACAAAAGATACTCGCCCGGACTTGAATAATTTTTCGAATATGTGGAAAAATGAGCGATAACACTTATGATAAAAAATACACTGGAAATACCACAGAAGATCTTTAAAGGAGTAAGATTATATTTTGATGCATTGATTTGATCAAGTTCAGACAGGTCGGTCTTCTTGATAAACGCCAGTGACCCGTCATTCGATTCTTCAGCAACTATCAAGCTTTTGTATTGCAAATCCAGATTATGCGGGGTTAAAGTCCGTAAGTCCCTGGTCGGGTCAAGCAGCATATAGTGCTTCGGTCCCATTTTTTTCAGCTGAAGAGTAGCTGAGATAATAGTTCCTTTTTCGTCCTTGAAAACAACTTGTGTCTGCATGTTCCTCCCTGTATTTGATACTATCCCAATTTTATCAACTGATAATCTATTAAGTTGAAAGCCCGAGCCAGACTCTTCCTGCCTCGCTGTGGACGACAAACAGCATTACCGTAAATGAGAGCATAACGACTCCACCAAACAAATATGCCCAGCGCGGAATAATTGCATCGCCCATCCACGTTCTGAGAATATCATTGGTTACGCCTTTCCAAATCAGGATAAATCCCATGACCGCTAGAGTTAAAGCTCCCCACATAGTACAAATCACCCCTGATGCTGGAAATATAGGATTATTCCGGTAATTATTGCCGCAATAACGAGAATCGCAATGGTGATCTTGATCCAGCTCCAGGGCCGTTCCCCCTGGACTTCACCGGTTTCGGCATTGACTGCGAAACAATAACTCTTATTTTTGAATTTATATGAACTCAACCAGGTTGGCAGCAGGATATGTTTGAAAGCAATATCTTCGTAGGCGGTATTTATAACATGTATCCGCTGTTCATCTCCGCCGATATCACGTCTGACAGTGGAACGAATCGGCTCTTCGGTCTTTTCCTTGGCGCAAATAAAACCGTCACGCAGGTTAACGGCGTAGGTTTCAACGGAAAACCCGGTTAAAAAGCGCCGGTCATAATCGACCAGCTTGTGCAGATTCCAGGGTTCCAGTTTTTCCAGAATATGCTCCGGCATGGAATGCGAGGCGGGAATCAGAATATCGTCAAACTGGTTGTGGACATGGCCGCAAACATAGGTCCAGCGGGTTTTTCGCACTTGCCGGGTTTTAGTCACGGTTTTGCCGTTTTCGGTTGTGGTATAGGTTTCGGTGACATAATAATAGTCGCCGCGCTGCCCGGTATAATCACTGTAAGTTTCACAGTCATAGGTCCAGAAAGGCAAATAAACGCCGGAGAGTTTACTCTTGACGGCCTGATGTTTCAACGCGTTCGGGGCAAACCAGAGACTGTGCAGCCATTTGGAAAAATTCACGCTGGCATCTTCACAGCTGATATTGAAAGGCAGGACATAATGCGGTTTTATGGCTTTTCGATTATGCTGGTCCGCGACAATAGCGGTTCCGCAGTATGGACAAAGCCCTCCCACAA
The DNA here is from genome assembly GCA_963678305.2 of Victivallales bacterium. Lineage (GTDB taxonomy): Bacteria > Verrucomicrobiota > Lentisphaeria > Victivallales > Victivallaceae. Next base: position 53,678 of record CAXXVV010000004.1, on the reverse strand, counting down.
TGTTTTCCGGAAACTCTATCTCCGCCCCGCAACATTTGCAGTTGACGCAGACAATCGTTTCTTCATCTGAAATGGCTTTTTCATCCAGGAGCTGCATTGCATGCTCAAAATCATATTCATCCGCGCGCCCGTTCGCAGTCGGCAATTCATTCATTGTTCCACAGTTTGGACATTTCAGAGAATGTTCCCCCGGGGCGAATTCCATGCCGCTGCCGCAGGAAGTACATTGATAGTGCAGAATATCTTCTTGTTTCATTTTTCCCCTCTTATTTTTCAGGTTTATTTAACATCTGCGGCGAAATAGCCATAACGCATTCACCTTTCCATTGGTGATCTGAATATTTTTCGGCCAATTCGCCGGCTGTTCCGCGAATCGTTTCTTCATGTATTTTTGTTGCTTCTCTGACAATTGCGGTCGGCATATCAGGCGTCAGGGTTTCCGCTATCAATTTGAGCGTTTTAGAGACCCGGTGCGGTGACTCGTAAAAAAAGACTGAACGCTCTTCCTGTCCCATTTTTTGAACAGTGGACAATTTCCGGCCTGATTTTACCGGCATAAAACCGTAGAATGTAAAACTGTCGCAAGGTAATCCGGCCGCGACCACAGCGAACGTCAACGCTGATACTCCTGGTATGACCACCGGTTCAATTCCTGCTTTCAGGGCCTCCCTGATAATTAGAAACCCGGGGTCGGCTATGCATGGCGTCCCGGCGTCTGAAACCGAGGCAATATTTGAGCCGCCCAGAATCATTTCGATCAGCGATTCGACTTTACGATGTTCGTTATGAGCGTGGAGACTGGTCATCGGAGTATTAATTTCAAAATGCGATAAAAGCTTTCTAGTGTGGCGGGTATCTTCAGCCGCGATAATATCAACCTCCTTGAGGGTCCGCAGAGCTCGCAGAGTTATGTCCTCGAGATTGCCGATCGGCGTTGTTACCATATATAGATTGCCTTGCTTCATTAATTGTGTTCTCCCGGCGGGCCCAAAACGTCACGGACCGCGACCAGTAAGTCGTGGATTCCGTAAGGCTTGCTGAGCAGCCTGTTTCTTCTGTTTAAAGTAAAATCTTTCTCTAGTTCGGTCATTGAATAGCCGCTGCAATAGATTATCGGTAAATTGGGATTTTCAAGCAGGATCTCCCGACAGGCGGCTTCTCCGGATTTTCCGGGCATAACCACGTCCGACATCATCAGGTCAATATGATCACGATTTTGCATAAAAATCTCAACCGCCTCATGTCCGTTCGAAGCCTCCAATACTTTGTAACCGGCTTGAGCCAATATTCTGGAGGCCATAGCCCTGATCGCCTGATCGTCTTCGGCCAGAAGAATCGTTTGTCCTTTGCGGGTTGCGGACAAAGCGGAAGTATCGATGGTTTCAATATGAGGCCTGAACAGCGGGATGTAAATATTAAAGATCGTATTGCCTGGTTCGCTTTTCAGTTCAATAAACCCTCCGTGACTTTTAACAATCGCATAAACGGTAGCAAGCCCCATTCCGGTTCCCTCGTCCGGGGTTTTAGTGGTGAAGAATGGATCAAATATTGATGTCTGGGTCGAACTGGTAATACCGCTGCCGTTATCACAAACCGTCAGCAGCGCATATTCCCCGGTCCTGGCGTCAGGAGAATCAACATCCTGTTTGCTTGATATGTGTCGTTTGGACACAAATATATTGATAAAAGCGCCTTTATCCGGTGCCGCATCACTCGAGTTGATACACAAATTGAGAATAATCTGCCCGATAGTTCCGGGCGAGCCCAGAATGACAACTTTATCCTGATCCGGAGTAAATTTGAAATCAATATCCGATCTCACCAGACGTTTAATAATTTTAAACATATCGGAAATGAATTCATTGAGTTCAATCCGTTTTTTATCCATTGAGTCGGTATGACTGAAAATCAGGAGTTGGGCAGTCAACGCTGCACCACGCTCCGCCGCACTTATAATCTCATTGACATCAGTATCATAGGGACTGTCAAGCCGGGCGTCCTTCAGCATTTCGGCATGGCCGTGGATGGTTTGCAGGAAATTATTAAAATCGTGGGCGATGCCTCCAGCCAAACGTCCAAGCGCTTCCATTTTCTGCGACAAGCGATAGCGCTCTTCCATACTTACCTTTTCAGTCACGTCTTCCAGCATCGTCACTATCAACTTCATCTTACCGTTATGATCAAAGATTGGAAACAGATAAAAGCGGATGCTTAAATGTTTTCCGTTAATGTTTACTTCCCGGATATTTTCAACTTTACTGCGCTGAGTCAGAACCAGAGAAACTTCACGGTTGAAAATTTCATAATTATTCGGCAGCAATTCTTTAAGGTCGTGTCCAACCGCTTTCTTGGCCTTTATTCCGGTCAGGTTTTCCATTACCGGGTTCCAAAAAGTCAGTTTGAAGTTGTTTTCTGGATCACTGCAAGCCAAACCGAAAGGAATATTTTTAAACAGGCTGTCGATCAAAATGTGCTGCTGTTCGCTTTCCTTCTCAGCGTTGATCCTGGCGGAAATATCCTGAAAGAAACCGGTCAAAACCAAAGGGGTCCCATTCTGGTCGTATTTGGTAATTCGCCCGAACGAGTGGATCCAAACCATTTCCTTGCTTTCTTTAATATATCTGAAAGTGTTTTTCAGCAAAGGGGCGCTGAGATTGTTAACAATGTTAAATAAAATACCCGCCTGGTCATCCGGGTGAACATTCGTTATGAACTCATCATCAAACCGCAGTTCATGTCTGTTGTAAGGCAGTCCCAATAAATCCTGGGCTGTTTCATTGAAATAACATATTCTTTCATGCAGATCTATTTGCCAGGTTCCCATGGATGCGGCGTGTTCAACCATATGAAATTGTTCCTGCTGAATCCTCAGTTCCGATTCACGTTCACGCAATTCTGCCGTGATGGCGACACGCCGTCGTATTTCCCTCTTCAACTGCAAAATCCAGATAATCAGCAAGGCCAGAAAAATAAGAGCAATAAACGCACTGCTGATAATCTGCTTCCAGGGAAGAGAGCCTTCAACCAGCCATTTATTAGCAATTGTCTTGAAGATCTCAATATCTGCCGGTGATACCATGATTTCCCGTACAGAGATCGGCAGACCGCGACTTGAGGGGTAAAGAAGAACATAATTATTTTTGAACGCGGTGTCAGGTACCGGAGTAAGTGTCTTTCCCAAAATATAATATGCTTCGATTTTTGATTTCAGTTTATCGTCGATAAAGAAACCTGAAATATCGCCTTTTTTATAATCAGAAATCATCTGTTTTTCTGAATTGTATGCCTGCAGACGCAACGTCGGATATTGCAGCGCCGCAGAGATTGACGACGGCAGAAGCACCCCGAATTTCTCTCTGGGAGAGGGAGCTTTCCCGCTTGCACTGTAAAGCTGCTGGGAACAAACAATTCCAAAAGGAATACTTCGCAGCCAGGCGGCTTCGGTATAACTGCCGGGAGACAGGCCGATAAAATCAATCCTGCCATCTTTCAGCCATTGCCTTAACTGCAGCCAGTTGCCAATAACAAATTTAACTTTGTAATTCTTTTTTTCGGCCATTTCCCGCCAGAATTCCGGTACAGCCCCCAAAACGGAACCGTCACGAGTTGCAAAAGACATCGGCGGTTGACCTAACGGGACCCCAATCGTCCATACCTTTATTTGTTTCGCGGTCGGTTGTTGAATAAATCCCATCAGTTTGTTAATCCGCTCAATCAACCTTTTGTTCGACGCCAAAGCCGCTCCATGCCAGGAGAACTGTTGCGGCAGAACTACCTTATAGAAATCTTTATTCTTATTGGGCAGATCCATTGAGTCAGGAAACTCATCAAGCATCAGCACCGCTTTGGTCTTACCCGAGTAGAAGTCTTCAAGCATTTCCTGACTGTTATTGAATTGTTTGGTCATAATTTTGTTCCGGGTCAAAGTAGTTGCCGCAAAAGACCCTTTGGTACAACCCACAACGAAACCGGAAATATCTGAAAGTCGATTAATGCCGCTGATCGAATCATCTATGTATAACGCCAGTTTTGTTGTCAGGTACGGCCTGGTAAATGCCAGAAGCTTGCTTCTTTCTTTTGAATAAAACATTCCGCAGTGCAAATCGCCTTCGCCGGAATAAAGCATTTCCAACGATTTTCCCCAGTTGCCAGCGCCGATGAATTCAATCTCAATATTATTTTCAAAAGCAAATCTTCGCCAGAATTCAGGGCAAAACCCGGCAGGATTACCATTATTATCAGCATACTGGTACGGAGAAATGTCTTTTACATAGATAATCCTGACAGGTCGGGAGAATACTCGATCATGTTGATTTTTGTCAACTCGCCAGGCCCTGAGAATTGAATCAAGTTTTTGGGGACCAATTTTTTTCAGTCCTTCGTTCAGTTTTTCTATGATACCCGCATTTTTCGGCATAGCAACCGCGCACGAATCCAGAGTTCGGTACGGTTGAATACGGTATTGCTGGTTGAGCGACATCCCGATTTGGCTCAAATATCTAACGCCGGAATTCTGATTCATTGCGAAGACTTGAATATTATTTTTTGCGAACTCAGAAACAAGGGTCTGGGGATTTTTGCAGAGCTTAAATGTGGCCAGCGGATAATCCTGACGCAACCATTTTTCCCGGTAAGTATCCTGTATTACACCGAAAACAGCAGTATTAATTTCAGTACGACTTAATTCTTTGCGAATAAACAGATCTTCCCTGAAAGCGGCAAAAGGAGTGGAAAAAATATATTTCTTTTCCCGCTCTGGAGTTCTGTAAACTCCCGGCAGTAAATCAATTGAGCCGTTTTCAAGTGCAGCTACGGCATTTTTCCATTCATCAAAATAAATCAGTTTTATCCGGATGCCGCTGCTGTGACTCCAAAGCCGGAGAATGTATATAAAGGAACCATCGGCATCACCCTCGTTATTACGAAAAAAAACAGGCGAAAAATCGATATAGCCAATTCTAACCGGCGCTATCTCCTTTGCCTTTGGCGGAGTGTGAGAATAGAGACTATAAGACACCAGAAACAATGAAACCATAAGAAACTTTAGAATAAAGAATTTTGTTCTCATAGTAACTGCTTTCCCTGGATACGGCCAGGTAAAATGATCTGATTTATTGTTCAGCCACCGGCAAATAAATATGGAATGTCGTACCAACGCCTTTTGTTGAGTCGATCCTGATCAGACCTTTGTGACGCTTGACAATAGCGAATACCGTAGCCAGTCCCAGACCAGTTCCCTTACCGGTTTCCTTAGTGGTGAAAAATGGTTCGAAAATATGTTCCATATCTTCAGGTGAAATTCCCGACCCGGTATCAGTTACCGACATCTTGACGAAGTCTCCAGGTTTAGTATCGGCAAAAACAGCGGAAATCCCGTCTTCAACATTTTCCCTTTCGAAAAAGATTTTCAGTTCGCCTTTGGCATCCATCGCATCACGCGCGTTAACACACAGATTGGTTAAAACCTGCTCAAATTGCCCTCGGTCAGCATTGACCAGAAAATCCTGATCTTTCCGGTAATCCAATTCAATTTTAATATCTTTACCAAGTATCCGCCCAATAATATTCAGCAGCCCTCCCGCCGCCGCCTGTGGAGCGAACAATTCCGGATTCATCGCTTCTTTGCGACTGAATGTCAAAAGCTGCTGGACCAGACTTTCAGCCCTTGCCCCGGCTTCCAGCATGCGATCTATATAATTGCGCTCGCGTGATTCAGGTTCCACTTTTTTCTCCAGCATTCGACCGTAACCGAGAATCACATTCAACATATTTCTGAAATTCATGAGCGACTCCCCCGGCAAGCTGACCAACCGCTTCCATTTTCTGAGATTGCCGCAAATCACTTTCAAGACGTTCTTTTTCAGTAACGTCTGTCATAAACTGCAGTACCGCCGGGCGGCCGTTCCATTCAATAACCGTGCCGTTGCAGGCCATTGACCGCCATTTTTTCTCGCATTTTATCCGGAGATGAAGTTCCTGGTTAAAATCGGCTCCCTCGTTTTGATAACGCAGCATCGCAGTACGACCACCGGCAACCCGATCCCCCGGATGGAGGATGTCGTCAATCTCCATCATCTTTAATTCCAATTGACTGACATTCAGCAGATCAAGTAAAAATGTGTTGGCAAAAGCCAGCCGACCGTTCTGGATTATCATAATTCCGATGGCAGCCCCGGATACGACTTTATGAAATTTTTCCTCACTTTCCAGCAAGGCCTGTTCATTCAGCTTATGCCGATGAATATTCTCGATCAAACCGGTAAGAATGTTTCCGTCATTCTCTCCGCAGGTTCCGCTGCAGCGCATCCAGAAGTATCCGCCGGTGCGGTGCCGCAACCTGAATTCAGTGCTCACCAGAGGTTCCTCTCCCGAGGTGCAATGGGTCAATTGGGACTCGAGTTCGCCACGTTCATCAGGATGAACCAGGTCCAGAAAACTGACATGCTCCGATTCAAGTTCCTCCTGAGTCCAGCCGGTAGTCCCTTCGGCATTGTCTTTCAGTTCAAATTTTTTTTCATCAGCCCGATAACTCCAGACGGCCATATTGAAACCATTGATAATGGTTGCTGAAATATCCTGCGGTAAGTGCATTTTAGTCATATCTTTTTGCATAAAACTTTTCGCTTGTTAAAAGTCCGTTACCAATCAATATAAATCTATCACTTACTCTAGGTAAAGTCAAGGTAAAACTAGCTGGAACAAACGTATTTTCAGGTATAAATTATTACTTCTCGTCTATCTCTTTTGCCTGTACATCAATTACCTCTCCATCCGCATAGTCAACACTCTGTTCAGGAGATGTATGCACATCGTTTGAATCATCAAAATTATTCTCATCAGGAAAACCGTAATTCCGGTTTCGCAGAGCGTTAAATTGAGCAATCTTGAGCTTTCCGAAGAGCAGTCCCAGCAATATTCCGATTATCAGGAGCGGCAATAATAGTATTACCAGACCGATAATGATTATTGCGCCGATCGCTATAAAAACAATTTTCAAAAATTTTTCCATAATTATATCCTGACGTTTTGCTGTCTTAGGCCCTCAAAGAGAGAAATTGCCACTGAGTTGGCCAAATTGAAACTCCGGCAAAAATCACCACGCATTGGTATAGTATACATGCGATCACGATATTTTTCATAAAAATCTAGCGGCAGCCCATGTCCTTCATTACCAAAAACCAGATAAGCGTTTTGCGAATATTGGCAATCCCAGAATATTTTATCGGTTTTTGTCGAAAAAAACAATAGCTCAGCGTGAGGGTTTGCAGCCAGAAAATCATCCCAGCAATCATAGATATCAGGTTTAAGTTGTGGCCAGTAATCCATTCCCGCCCGTTTCAGATATTTGTCTTCAAGTGAGAATCCCAATGGCTTGATCAGGTGCAGCCGCGTGTTTGTGGAAACGCACAACCGACCGATGTTTCCGGTATTTTGCGGTATTTCTGGAGCCACCAGAACCACATTAAAATTGTTACTTTTATTCATAAATACCACTCTGAATGTAAAATGACAATGGCGTAAAATAATTTTCGCGTTGCCAGGATTATTTATTTCAATTTATCTTGTGAAAAATATAGCATATATATCAAAATAGTTCAACCTGTAAGACGCTTATTAGTAATGTGATTTTATTCATACCGTTTGACTATAAATAAACAACAAAATATTTAAAACAAACAACTTACACCCATAAAATTCACAATAAAAACAGTAATTAATTGCGTTTTTTGTCAGCGCCTCCACACATGAGAAAATGCGTAATTTCGGGTTTTGTCAAGTAAAACGACTTGAAAAAGCGGAGAAGCGCGACATATTGAGAAGCGTTTGAGCATAATAACAAGGTTAAAAAATGGCAATAGAATATGATACTGTAATAGTCGGCGGCGGGACCGGCTGGTTCAAGTTTAGGCTACATGCTTGGCAAAAAGGGCAAAAAAGTCGCGATTGTCGATAAGGCAAGTTTCCCGCGCCACAAACTTTGCGGCGGGTTGATGGCTCACAAGGCGCGTTTTGTCTATGAAAAAATGCTCGGTAAATCAATTGACGATATCTTTGTCGAAAAAACCGACCGGGTCCGATTTTTCATGAAAGACCGGCACTTTTCCTCTTTTAATACGCAAATTCTTGATTTAATCGACCGGGTTTCTTTCGACAATTATTTGATTGATCATTTCAAAGAAGCCGGTGGAACCGTTTATGAAAATTCAATGATCAAGCCGAATTCGATCACGGCGAACACTCTTACGCTTGCGTCCGGAGAGCTTATCGAATTCAAAGTGCTGGTTGGAGCCGATGGTGCATTGAGCCAGGTAAGAAAGCTGATCAACCAGAATTATCAAACCAATTGTTTTTGTTTTGAGGCTTTTGTTCCGGCTGAAAAAAATACCGAGCCAAACGATGTTTGTATCTATTTCAATTATATCAGAAATGGCTATGCCTGGAAATTTCCCGCCGCCCACGGCGCGATGATGTACGGAATCGGCGGCGAAACCTCATGGGTCAAAGACACCCGTTCAGCCTTCGCCAAATTTCTTGAGGATTACGGCGTAGCCGATAAAGTCGGACCGTGGCAGGGAGCGTTTCTTCCAATCGGCAATTATGTCAGAGAACCGTACAGCCGGACAATGCCGCTCATTCTGGTTGGCGATGCTGCCGGGCTGGCCAACGCAATTACCGGAGAAGGCCTGTACTACGCCGCCGCTTCAGGACTGTTTGCATCCCGGGCAATCATCGAATATCTCGATAAAAACGCTGATTTGAACAAGGCATATCAACAGAGACTGGAATTAATACACCATCATATCAGGATGCAGGAATTCATCAATAAAGCCTGGAAACATCCCTGGTTTAAACGAATATACTTCAAAACGCTTGGATATCCGAACTGGTCGAACCGGTTTGTCTGCAATCACTTCATTACCGGAAACTACAAAGCAACTACGAATAAACTGCATGAAGCGATAGAAGAAGCGCTGATTTAAGCATTTTTATTTCACTGCGAACTTGAAAAAATCCCGTTATCCTTATATTGTTAGAAGATCAAATATTACTAATAAGGAGTTTTTTATGTTCAAGGTTTCGGTTCTAGGTTGTTCGCTCTGCGACTATCTTTACACAAATGTTGATTTCAGCAGCCCCGGATTTCAGAAATACAAATCCAGAAAACAGGGTGACGGCGGCCTGATCCCGGGTCAACTGGTCTTCGCTGAAGAACTGGAATACTTTGCCGACAACACTCGTTTTTCCAATATCGCACACGAGATTCTCGGCTCCAGCCAGCCAGACGCCTGGAACGTCGGCGGACCGGCTATTGTGGCCGGAATCAATATTGCACAGTTGCTTGAAAATGACGACTTCCAGGTTAACTTCTATGGTGCAATGGGAAATGATGAGATCGGACAGAACATATTATCAATCGTGGAACAAACTCCGATCAACATTGATAACTATGTCACAGTAAAAGGTGTCACTCCGTTTACGTATGTGCTTTCCGACCCGAATCACCACGATGGCAAGGGAGAACGAACCTTCATCAACAACATCGGAGCGGCATGGTTTTACACGCCGGAGATGATCAATGACGAATTTTATGAAGCCAATGTAATCCTGGCCGGAGCGACCGCTCTTGTTCCGGAGCTCCACGACCACTTGAACAAGGTGTTGCTCAGAGGACTTGAAAACAAATGCTTCAATATCGTCAGCACCGTGTTCGACTTCCGTAATGAAAAAGAAAATCCCGGTACTCCATGGCCCATTGGTGAAAGTGACGACACCTATCGTTATATTGACCTGCTGATCGTGGACTGGGATGAGGCCATGAAAATGACCGGCGCGGGCAATATTCAATCAGCAGCTCATTTCCTGAAAGCTTTCGGAGTTTCCTCGTTCATAATCACGCATGGCGCTAAAAACTTCTACATTTGGAGCAGCGGACGCTCCTGCAAGGAACAGGAGCTTGATTCATTTCCGGTCTGCAAACAGGCTGACATCGATATGGAAGAACATCCTGAATTGCGCGGAGACACCACCGGATGTGGCGACAACTTCTGCGGTGGAGTCGTAGCTGGAATTTGCCAACAACTTAAAGATAATCCGGATGAAAAACCTGACCTGATTGAAGCCGCGGCCTGGGGCGCTGCTTCCGGCGGCTTTGCCTGTTTCTGCGTAGGCGGAACCTATTTGGAAAAAACTCCGGGTGAAAAGCGTGAAAAAGTGGAACGTTATTATAAAAGTTACCTTGAGCAGATCAACAAGAAAAGGAAGTAATCATGGATCGACCATTGTGGGCTCCCTGGAGAATAGAGTTTATCCGGTCCGAAAAAGACGGGGAATGTTTTCTCTGCGGCAATAAACATCCGGGTGCAGACACGATGGAAGAACGTTTGATTATCCATCGGGGTAAAAACGCTTTTATCATCCTTAACCGTTACCCATATAATTCAGGGCATCTTATGGTTGCTCCTTACGACCATATTGGGAATCTGGCAGAGGTTTCCTCTGAAGTTCGGGCGGAAATGATGGAACTTTGCGTGGAAGCACAGCAAATTTTGCGTAAAGTGATGCAACCGGAAGGTTTCAACATCGGCTTCAACCTAGGAGCGGCGGCTGGAGCCGGAGTAAAGGATCATTTGCACATGCACATTGTCCCGCGTTGGGTTGGGGACAATAACTTCATGGCGGTAGTAGGCAACAACCGGGTTGTCCCTGAAGCACTAATTGCCACAGCAGAGTTGCTTCGAAACAGTCATACTTAACAGTAAGATATTATAGATTAATATTTTATGTTTTATTTATAATCAAACCGTCTGATAATTTTACAAACCCGCCTTCAGCGTATATATTATCTCCAAAACCAACCCAAAGGAGGACGAAATGGAAGTTCGAATGAAGGTCAAAGGCGCAGGCTGCTACTACCACCTGTATAATCGAATCGGCTGCATCAAAGGCGAACACCCGTTCTCCGACGCCGACAAAGAATACGGCTTCAAACTGCTTCGATACCTCTGCGATTATTTTTTGATCGAAGTCATCTCCGCCGCCTGGATGGGCAACCATTTTCACCTCGTAGTCTACGCTCCCGGCCCCGACGAATTGCCGCCGCTCGAGGTCATCGTCAAACGCCACAACAGCTACTACAAAGCAATGAAAAAAATCTTCAAATTCGGCCCGCGAACCCCGGTCATCAGTCTCGAAAATAAAACGCAATGCCAGGAAATCGCCCTCAAAATGATCGACATCAGCCGCTTTATGTCGGCCTGCCAACGCCAATTCACCTGCGTCTACAACGAGACCCGCAACCGCACCGGACAACTCTGGGGCGGCCGTTTCAAAAGCGTGATTCTTGAGCGCGTAAACGCCCTGGCCGCCTGCGTGACCTACGTCGAACTCAACCCGGTCCGGGCCGGCCTGAAAAACTCCCCGGCGGATTACAATTTCACCACCTGGGGCCGCTATTGCAGAAGCGGCAAACACATGTTTTACGAGAATTTTGTCAAACACATGAAGCCGAACATTACCACCGGCGACACCTCGCAATGGACTGATGCCGAACTGTTTGCATTCTTCCGTGGCGAACTGGCCCGCATCATTACGGCGGAAACCGGCGCCTCGAGCGAAGAGATCTACGCCGCGCGCGACAAAGCCCGCCAAAAAGAATCGATGCACGTACGCTTCCTGCGTCGTACCCGACACTTTACCGAAGGGGCTATTTTAGGTTCAAAACAATTCATCCGCCAAACCGGAAGCCAGTTTGACGATCCAGTTCGAATCCATAAAAAACACCTCTCCCGAGGCCTCAGCCCCTCCGGAATCCTCTATTGTTTCCGAATGCTGAAAATTAAAAATTAATCGGTTTTAAAAGCTTTTTCTTTATTTAAAGTCAGGTAAGGAGGAATGCCTTGTACCTGCAGACCGGCGTCACCTGCTGCCCACATGATAAGCTGCCAGACTTTTCCGTCTTGTCCGCCTGGGACTTTGACGTTCAGTTGTCTTGAGGCTGAATCTTTATTGGCCATACCGGTGGCCCATGGCAGCAGACACTTGCCGGAATTAACGCTTTCTGCGAGGCCGCCAATTTGTCCGTCAGGCTGGAGTAACAGCATGCCATAAGGCCCGGTGTGTACTCCTTGCATTTTGATCGAGAATGACTTTGTTCCTTCCGGAACTGTCAGGTAGGCTTTTGCGGAGCCGGCCCTGCCAAGGGTCGTTCCTGGGACCAGATTTAACATTATTAGGACACCTCGACCAGAAATATCACACATTCCACGCATATCATCATGAAAGATCACCTTAAAAATATTTCCTCTTTTTCCAGTCAGTTTGACTTTGCGGGAAAACTCACTGTCGGGTTTGTATTGATGGAAAAATACTTTATTTTCTTTGCTGTCGAAAATAGTCACATTGCAGAACTGCCAGCCTTTGGGGCGGGAACCGTGTTTCTGTCTTGATAAGGTGATTACCGGGTCAGTTTTATTTAATTTTATGTAGAACACTTTATCGTCCGGGCCGCGAACATTGAATTGTTTTTTTGTCGGGAATTTTTGCCCGAAGCATCGCGATGCTTTCAGGAGAAACTATTGAGTCGGCATTCTGACGGTCATATTTTTGATAGTAGTCGTTCAAGTTGTGTATAATGCTGTCTGAGTAGATTGTTGTCTGAGCCATGCTTTTCCCGACTGCCCCGTGCCCGCCCATGATACGGCTGGACATAGCACTTTCGGCAATGTCCGCATACTTTTTCCTGCCGGTAATTTTTGCCGCGTATGCAATGCTGTCGATGATGAGCATATTCAGGCTGGAAAAAAATGGCCCTACCGGGGTTCCGTCTTTCAATGCTGAATAAGGCCAGCCCATGTTCTTTGCATCATAGGATTTGCATACCCAGTCAACCCCGGCCAAAAACGCCTTTCCGGCCTTTGGATCGCCGGTGACTTCGTGATAATCCTTCAGACTGGAAAGCAGGATGCCCAATAAAAATATATTGTTACCGTAGAGATTTTTTTTCCCTCTGGCATGGTCCAGAGGAAGACGATGCGACCAGGCCCCGTTTTCTTTTTGCTCTTTGAACGCGACAAGCGCGATTTTTTTGGCGGCATCGAGGTATAACGGATCATGAGTAAGTTTGTAAAGATTTAGGATAGCTTTTAATGACCAGCCTGCGCTACGTTCATGAGTTCCGAGACGCTTAAAAGATGGTGCCATTGCCCAGACAATGTGTTCTCCCAGTTCATAAGCCGACTGCATTGCGGTAGGATCGCCGGCAAGCATCCAGGCGTCGAGCATGCCGTTGCACCAGGTATGCCCGTTCTGGGCAGAAGTGTGAGTATCATACGGATGAGTCCAGGTGGCGTGTTCAGGGCGTTGACTCCAGATCCCGGTATGGCCTATCGAGTGCTGATGGTTGGCCCCGACGAAATACGGATCCGGATAGGCGTGAACGATATCGACATCGGCCTGGTGTCTCGCGGCATTAAGGGCTAAACGGTAATAAGCGCGTTGGCCGGTTCTGACAAAAGAAGAGAACATGCCATGCGCCAGGTCGTATTCGTTATTTCCCCAGTTACGATTCCGTTCTCCATACCAGTCTCCGTAGTTGAAATAGCCGTATTCGCGTTGACGCATTTTCAGGCTCATATGGGTGTTGAAGAAGCGTTCGACAAAGCTGTCCCAGGCTGAAAATTGTTTGCCTTGCGGAACTGTCGCGTATGGGAATGCTTTGGTGTAAGCGTACCAGGCGGCCGGAATGACTGCGATTATCGGCAGGTCAATATCCGCCTGCAGTGTTTTCGCCGGAGTTTTACCGCTGAAATCAAACCTTAATCTTTCCGTGAACGACATGCCCCATTTGAAACGGTACTTACCCTCGCAAAACGGAAACATCAAGTAAAACGGCAGGTTCTTTCCAAAGTCGCGGCTGGGCTGTTCCGGAAGAATTTCCAAAACAATGTCTTCGTTTTTGACTTGATATGCTTTGGGAAAGCGCCGCCAGAAATCACGCCAGGCCATTGTTATATTGCCATTTTTACGGTCAATCGCAAGTGCGCCGTCAATCTGTTGTTTGACTTTTTTGCCGGCAACCATAGCGTATTGGTCGTCCATCTGAAAAGACCGCCAGGAGGTTGTTTTATTTTTGCCCTGAACCTTTGAGGGATCAGCTGTAAAAGGCAGGGTTAAGCTGGTTATATCGGTGAATTCCGTATTCAGGTAGTCGTTTATATGGGAGAGAGTCAGGTTTACTACCGGGGAATTTTGGCGGAATTTGAGTCTGGCAACATATTTCATGTATTTTCTTTTTTTCGAGTCGCGATAGCTACCGCTGAGTTTTACGACTAGGTATTCCGGACCGGATTCTTCCAGTGATATTGCCGGTTTGCTTGCGGCGCTGGTGAATTTATTCCCATGTTCGTCAATTAAAATAAGTCCGTCCGGCTGAAATCCGCCAATAAGCTTGTTTTTATACCAGACTTTGTTTAATAGTTTATTGCCTATTCTGGCTTTCAAAACTCCGGTCTCCACTACGGCGCTGTCGCCGCTATTGGTAAATGTGAGTTTACTGGATTTTAATTCTGATTTGATGTTCCGCCCGAACAGAACTTTATATATCGCTTTTTCTTTGCTCTTCAAAAAGGCGGGAAACTGTATCAAGACCCATTTCAGACTTTTATCCTGCCAGAACGCAGTCGGAGTAAATTGTGCATTTACGGTTTTGCCGGTTGGATCGAATACCTGGAAATGTCTTGTATTGAAGATCGCGCCCTGGGGCAGTGGGAATCCGAAACGGATATCCGCTGTATGCGCGATTCCGGTTTCTTCAAGCAGTTCGATCGGGACCAGTCGGTAGGACACGGAACCCTTTCTGGTTGGTCCGGAGTTTTTGGCAAACAATGGTTCAGGACAGGGGCGTCCGAATTTCACCGGCGCATATTTTTTTATATCCGCTGCTTTCAGCCCTTTATCTCTCAATGGCAGATACTTCACCAATGCATTGCTGTAACGCCAGTCTCTTGGATCGACTCCGGTTTCTTTTCGTTGTTTAACCGGGATTGGCGGTTTTAACTTGGTATTGACCGGAAAACTGTATAGGGCATCCTTGACATAATTAGTTGTAACTCCCGGTTCCTGGGACAGAAAATGCATTTTCAAATATACCTGATTATCTTTGATCAGCAAGGGCGTGGTTATGACAAGCCATAGAGTATTTTTGTCTATTTTGCCTGTAATCTTCGCCTTTTTCAATCCAATAATTCGTCCATCCATCTTGCCTTTATTGAACATCCCCATCAGTTCAACTCCGGCATGAGCAGAATTTTGGCGGCCGGTTGTTGCGTTGTTGTCGACATCAATATAGACAACGATGCTTGATTTCACAGGCATTGGCCGATCCAGAGTCAACTTCAATAAAACACCATTATCGCCAAGACTGGCTGCTTCGAGTTTTTGGAAGTTTGGAGCTGATTTGCCGGTGCGTTTAATGGTTTTCAGCGGCAGTTTTTTTAGCGCTTTCATCATTTCAGGCGTCAATCCCAGATCATGGATAGCGTCAGCGAAAAGGGAAATAGAAGAAAAAACAACGGCAAACGCCGCAAGATAGGTCAGATAACGTTTCATATTGATTCCTGTTTTTTAATATCACTTTGATGTTTTAGCTATAATAACATTTCTTGAAATAAATGCAATGGAGAAAAACGCCTGTTATTTAAGAATATCAGGTATTTGTTAGTTTTATTTTGCAATATATACTGGGATATGGCATGGTCGCTTGTTGTTTAATTGCTTTGTAATAAGTGTCTTATGTTGAAATAATAATCAGACCGTCTGATTGTTTTGAGATTATTTTAAAGTAATTTTGTCAAGCATATTGATTATATTATTTTAATTATGGAAAGAAGGGAAATCTTCCAGGGCAGGTCTGGGGATTTTACCAAAGATGTGGAACCAGGCAATGTAGGCCTGCTTGCTGTTCGGAGCCAGAAGAAATGCTGATCTGGCCAGACTTTGGGCCATTTTCAAGTTGCCGTGCTTGTAGTAATACAACGCTAAGTCAGCAAATTTTTTTGCTTTGGCGTGATTGCCCGGGTAAATAAAACGATAAACCATGTAACGGTCCGAAGCGGCTTTGCAATCCGTGGGCGGTTTGACGCGATAAAAGTATTTCAGCCCCAGTGGTTGAGTTCTCAGCAGATATGCCGGGGCTTGTTTGCCGATTTTTTTCACTCCGGCCATATAGGGCAGGGAGAATTTATGGGTATCGTCAAAGCCGTCGTTGATGTCGAATACGATATATTCAATTTTATATTTCATGCAGAATTGAGCCAGCATCTTTTCGTTCCCGCGATACATGATCATGATGTAATCATGGACCAGTTGCCGAGTGTTTTTCAGCTCGAATTTTGGTTGCAGGACAATTGCCGTTCCGCAATAGTTCTTTAACAGCGGCGACAGAGTCATCCGGGCAAGCACAACTCTATCATGAAGATGTTGGGTCCTGAACCACTTGATCAATTCGGCGGTAGACTGAAGCATTTTCTCCGGATATGAGCGTTGTAGTTGGATATCTTTGTCGATTTCCGCCCAGAAGCAAAGAATCAGCAGAAATGCGACCAACCCGCCAACCAGACGTGGCTTCCTTGTTGCCTCGATAACACATTGGGCCAGTAAGGGGATTGCAACGCAGCCGAATAGAATAGCGAAAACATGATAGCGTACCATAAAGATATAGATGAAGAACGCACAAAAAGTCAGCAGCAGCGGCAAGTAGAGATACGGCAATATTTTCAGACGCAGGTGTCTGCGGTAACGCTTGAAAATCAATGTGCTTGACAGCAGTACTGCCAGACACAGCAGGGAACCGGGAAACAGTCGCATTGTGATTACCGTTGTAGCCGAATGCAGGGCAGGGACCCAAAGATAGCGCGCCTCGAAGGACAATTTATGCGGGTCTACGGGTTTGACGTTGTGAAATGCGATTTTGGCTTTGACCAGTTCGTTGAAGTGACTGTACGCTTCAGCATAGCCGGTATAAGAAGTTGCACCTTTCCAGATCAGAAAAAAGCACGCAACCCCGGCGAGTAACGCAATGCGTCCTTTTATTTTTGATTTTATGCTGAACCAGCCGGCAGTTAACAGCGCCGGAATAAACAGCATGAGCATTGGGGACAGCAGCAGTTTATGGGCCCGGCAGTATGGAACGGTGATAGCGGCCAAACCCAATGCGATATAAAGGGTGGTCCAGAGCGCGATGCGGTGTTTTGAAAATTTGCCTGTGACCAGCAGTCTGATAAGTTCCGCTATCGCCCACAGGCTGAACCAGAGTTGCGAAACATCCCAGAAGGCGGCTGCGCAGTAAGCGGTTAATGCCGCCAATATCAGCTTGACGGGAGAGTTTTTTCGCATAATCCAAGCGCCAAGCATTAAGGTGGCGACAATGAAGGTCAGCGCGAAGTTGCCGCGCAGGATGTCCTGGCCGGTATATCTGGCGATAGCCGCCGGGGATACCGTATGCAGAAGCACTCCGGCCAGTGCGAAATACCAGGGACAGCGCAACGCAACCAACCAGAGCAGCAGAAAGCCGCTTGCCAGACAAAACCAGAAACGTAACGCGTGACGGCTGAAATTGGTGAAATGCGGATCGTCCTCATAAACCGTATCTTCCGGCCTTAGTTTCGGTTGTCCGAAAATCATATTTTTTATTCTGTAGGTCCAGCCAAGATAGTATTCCAGCCCCAATGACATTTGGTGACTTAGTGGAACTGTTGCCATCGGGCCGAGTTGTGAGTCATATTCAGGTATGCCTTTGCCGCCGGCGACATCCCTGGCATAATCGTCCATGATCGAGCTTTCGACAAAATACGGGGCGAAATCGGCCCCGGTTTGTTTCCTTACCCTGGTGAGTTCCCGTTCGCATATAATCGTCCGTATCGTGAACGAAAAAACAACAGAAAACACAAATAGCACGGCAATCCCGGTTTTACTCGAGAAAAATCCGGATAAACGTGAAATCCGTGATTGCAGTGCTGATTTATTGATCACTTGAAGTTATATTTCCGTGGTTTTACCAGTTATCGGTTCTGAACGGAGAGGCGGGCAAGCCGGCTTTATTGTATAGGTTGCAACCTTCCGGGTATTTACTCCAGGCGTAACGGACCGCGACGGGATCTTTGACTTTATCGGACCAGACAACAACGGTGTTTCCGTCAATTTTTGCGTTGGCCCAGACGAATTTCCTGTCTTTTCCCGCAATCGCGAATTGTTTCAATTGTCCGCCTTTACTCTCCAGACCGCCACAGACATGGAGGAATTTCAGTCTGATTTTGCCTTTTTCCGGTTGCATGCTCAAGTAGGTTGGACCTGAGTATGGAATTTTCATGCCGTAAGTGATCCGTTCGGCGGCAAGCGCCAGCCTGGCACCGACATCCTGCTTATTGCGCGGGTGGATATCGATCGGGTCGCCGATATCGATAGCGACTGCCATGCCGGTATTGGGAACCGAGATGGTTTCAAGCTGGGCTTCACGCAATCTGGCCCATTTGGGATCGCCGGGACTTTGTTTTTTAAAGTAATCAGCCGGCAAAGGTTTTTTCGGAGTATGACGCTCGAATGAGGCCAGTTGAACAAAGAAAAACGACATATCAGGGTTGTGCCAGTTGTCTCGCCAGTCTTTAATCAGCAAAGGTAATAATTTTTTATATAGTTCCGGAGCCCCGGCATTTGATTCGCCTTGATACCAGATTGCGCCGCGAACCGGCATCACGGTTAGCGGTGAAATCATCGCATTATAAAGCGTCGTGGGAAATTGCTGGCTTGACGGAGAGATGGCGAAAACCGGCCGTTTCGGCATTGTTTTGGGATTAAAAACGGATTCGGTTTTATAGTACCATTTTCCGGCAAGTTTGATCTTGTTTTTCCCTTGTTTAACATACATCAGAGAGGCCGGTCCTCTGATGCCGCCTGACGAGAATACGTCGATGACCCTGACCGCAATCACGTTTCTACCGGCTTTAACCAAGTTTGCCGGAACTTTGTAACGACGTTTTACCGCCCAGTGACTTGGTATTGTCGGGCCGGTTGCGCCGATCTTGACGCCGTTGAAAAAGGTTTCGTCACAATCGTCGATTGCCCCCAGAGACAGCACGAGCGGTTTTCCTGCCATACCAGCAGGAATATCAACGGTTTTCCTGAACCATGCCACGCCGTCCACTTCCGCGAAGATGCTGTCTCCTGATGCCGGGACCAGCTTGGTTTTCCAGTTCTTTGCATCGCGAAGGTCCGTCGCCTGCCAGTTGCCGGCTATCGCAGCTTCTTTTTTATACTGATCCAGGACCGCATCGTACCAGGCTGCGTAGGTCTTCATCTGTTTTTGCAGTCGGGCTTTTTCAGTTTCCGGAGTGGTTTTTTCCGAGGCGCGGACTGATTTAATGATATTGCTGAATTCGGGTGATGAGGCGAATCCCTTGTAACTGATCCAGGGTTCGATCATCGTTCCGCCCCAGGAACTGTTAATAAGGCCGATCGGGATTTTCAAATCATGGTAAAGTTTGCGTCCGAAGAAATATCCGACCGCAGAAAAGCCGGGAGCTGTTTCAGGAGAGCATATCTGCCATTTACCGATGACATCTTCTGCCGGTTTCCCTGGTGATCTTGCTTTTCTAACTGTGAACAGGCGTATCTCAGGATAATTTGCCGCGGCTATTTCCTGTTTGGCATTAATCGTATCTTTGAGCCTGAATTCCATATTAGACTGGCCTGAACAAATCCATACATCGCCAATCAACACATTTTTCAGGACGATTTGTTTTTTGCCGGAAACAGTAAGAGCAAAAGGACCGCCGGCCGGCTGAGGCGGCAGAGAAAGTTGCCACGAACCGTTCGGAGAGACTTCACATTGACTTTTGGTTTTGTTGATGACGGCAGAGACTTTGCCGCCGGGAGATCCGGTGCCGCAGAGTACAATCGGCATATCGCGTTGGAATACCATGTTGTCGGTATAGAAGTTCTTCAATTTTACACCGGAGGCAGGTTCGAGTTTGCTTATCCGGTTGCAGCAGCAGCCGGAAACGAACAGCAACGTAACGGTGAAAAGTATCAGGTTTGACCATTTTTTTACAATCATACTTGTTCCCTTTTTAAAAATGAATAATTATATGAAAAAAGTTCTGAATATCAGGAACATCGGTAAGCTGATTCAAGTTTATTTATGTTCCCGTCTCAAACTGGATGACGGAATACCGATCGCCTCCCGGTATTTGGCTACGGTACGACGGGCAACCTTGAGTCCGGATTTTTCGAGTTCCTGAGCTATTTTGCTGTCGGACAGCGGTTTGGCCGGGTCTTCGTGGTCGATCATTTCCTTGATCTTCTGCTTGACACTGCGGGATGAGACGTCGTCACCTTCTTCGGTGACAAAGCCGCTGGTGAAGAAAAAGCGGAACTTAAAAAGACCGAAAGGCGTCTGCATGTATTTTCCGGCCACGGCCCGGGTCACGGTTGTTTCATGCAAGCCGAGTTTATCGGCAACATGCTGCATGGTCAGGGGGCGCAACTGTTCAACGCCTTCTTCAAAGAACGCGTACTGTTCATCCAGAATAACCTCCGCGATACGCATTAAGGTCGATTTGCGGCGTTCCAGACTTTCCATCAGGTCTTTGGCCCTGGCGATTTTTTCATTAATATAACGGCGTGCTTCTTTGGGCAGCGATTTATCTTCCAGCATCTCCAGATAAGTTTCACTGATAAACAGCCTTGGTTCCGCTTCACGGTGATACAGGACCCTGAACACCCCGTTTACTTTTTCAATAGTAATATCGGCGGTTACGTATTCCGGCAGTTCGGTCGAAACGGAGCCGCCGGGATTGGGGTTAAGCTTTTTCAGTTCTTCGGCCAGCTCATGCAGTTTTTCCAGCGAAATACGCATAGTTTTGGCAATCTGAGGTAAACGGTTGCGGGCGAGATCATCAAGATGGCAGCGAATCAACTGTTCAAGTTTCCGGTCCTTTATCCCGGATCTTTCAAGTTGCAGTAGCAGGCATTCCTTTAGATCCCGGGCGCCGATACCGGGCGGATCAAAACTCTGGACAAGTTGAATGGCCTTTTCCGCTTTGGCTTCGGAAATGCCGAGAACCTGGATAATGTCAGCGGCGGTGCATTGCAAATAGCCTTTTTCATCGATATTGCCGATTGCGTATTCCGCGGCCGCGGCCAGTTCCGGCGGCGGTGATGACATGTGCAGCTGCTCCAGCAACTGTTCCTGAACTGTCGGTTCGTCGTAAAGTGAATTCAACATGAATTCGCGCTTTTTTTCCGCATCGGGATTACGCGAACCGGAAATGGACGGCAGGCTTTCGTGCCAGTCTGAACTCAATGCGATCAGTTCGGAAACGTCGTTTTCGTCTTCAGCTGAACCGGCCGGAGGAGAATCGTCGGCATCATTTTCTTCCGATATCAGGTCGCCGACCAGACTTTCCCGGGGATCGTCGATTACTTCCAGAACCGGGTTGTTTTCCATTTCACGGGTTATTCTGGTCTGCAGTTCCATGATCGGAGCCTGCAGCATTTCGAGAGCCTGAAGCTGACGCGGAGCCATGACTTGCTCCTGCTTCATCGATTGTTGAAAATCTAAATTGAAAAACTGATCTGCCATTGATTATGCTATACTTTGTGGAGTTAAATGTTTTTAGTCGACTACGGCATTTTTTTCAAAGAGTTTAAATGCCTCCAGGGCCTGATCATAAATTTCCGCGTTAGCGGGATTCGGCTCCGTGGCATCGAGAGTTTGAGCAAACATAGTCTCGAGTTCAGAGAAGGGGATATTCTCGACTGCGTTGGCGGCGCGCATGGCGGCTCCGAGTCCGGCTGAATCGGAAACGGTTATCCGTTCGATCCTCGCCTGGAACACATCGGCCAGGATTTGCCGGAAGTCTTGACTCTCCGACGCTCCGCCGGTAATCCTTATACGGTCAAAAGTCTCGCCCATCCAGGCGCTGTGCAGACGCATGGTCAAAGCCTGTGATTCAAGGATGGCCCGGATCATTACCGGAGCCGGGGCCTGACCGCTGCAAAATTCTTCGCTGCCCTGATAAATCACCTTGGGGACAAATACCGGAGGTGTGCTTTCCGGAGTAAAGTAAGGAAGCATCATGTTACCGTCGTTACCGGGGGCGGTTTGAGTACAGGCCAGGGAATCAAAATAATCCCAGTCAACCCCGCACATATCGCGGACTTTTTCCCGGGCCAGGGAGCCGTTGGTGAAACAGATCAGACTCATGAAGCCACCGGCCGGATTGCCGAAAACGTGGCCGCACCCTTCAGGGTCGGTGACCGGGCGTTGCATGGCGGCGAAAAAGGTGTCGCTTGTTCCCAGGCTGATCACCGCCGTGCCGGGAGCCGCCGCCCCGGTGCCGATCAGACTGTTCGGATTGTCGCCTGACCAGACCGCGACTGGAGTTCCGGCTTTGAAGCCGTATTTGGTGAAATATTCACAAAGTTCTCCGGCGAGGGAATAAGACGGTGCAAGGCGCGGCAGTTTTGCCGCCAGACCGGGTGCGGTGAATTCGCAAATTTCTTCATCCCAGTCCAACGTTTTCAGATTCATCAGATTCATGCCGGCGCCGTCTCCGTGGTCGATCGGCGCGCTTTTGCCGCATAATACCGAACACAGGAAAGAACTGACCAGATGAATGGTCGACGTCTGTTCATAAGCTGACGGATCTTCTTTGGCGAACTTGCGGATTTGCGGTCCGGTAAAGCGGGCAATAGCCGGAGAACCGGTATCTTCCTGCAGGCGTTCGCCGAATTCGTCTTCCAGTTCATCACATTCGACAACGGTCGAACTGTCCATCCAGATCGGTGAAGTCATTCGCGACAGCGCCGGAACCAGCAAGGCAGGCAGATGATGTTCAGGATGCAGATTGCTTAGTACATGTGAAAGTTTGTCATTCAGATAGACGGAACCGTGTTGCTGCCCCGAACCGCTGATCCCGGCGATTTCCGCCAGCGGCGCTCCGGCGGCCTGAAGTTTGGAAAACAGCAAATCCAGCGCGGCCAGCCAAACCAGCGGGTCGGCATGTTTGATTTGCGGGTCGTCATTCAACAGAAAACCGTCATGACAGTTGTAATCCGGCAGGTCTTTGCCGAAGTTAACGCCCTTACTGCATATTATCTTACCCGACGTGACGTCGATTATTTCCGCTTTCAATCCCTGAGTACTGCTGTCGAGTCCGAGAAATATACTCATTACCAAGTTCCTTTTTTGTCGTGAGACTTCTTTTAAAGTAAATATAATGGTTGTGAAGTTATTTTCAAACTCAATTAACAGGTAAATTCACCAGTGTCGATAAATCAACCGTTAAGCCCGAAAGTATTCACCGTTAAAGATAATATTATATTTGTGGATTTGTTGTTTTTGTTTTAATGCTTTAATTGTAATGATGTTATGATTTATTTAAAGTCAAGCGGGTTGATTTTAAATGTACGAGCAACCTTATTTGTAATGACTGTTATAGAGGGATATATTTGATTGAGGAATCAAAACTATGAGAATAATATATTTATTAAGTTCAATTTGCATCATAATATTGCTATGCGGATGCGACAACCGAAAAGTTAAGAAGATATACGACAATGGTTGCCTTCGGTCTGAGGAGGTTTATAAAGACAAAAAGCTTATCATGAAAATTCTGTATGATAAAAAAGGAAATCAAAAGCAACATATAAAATATAAAAATGGAAAAATTTTTGAAATAAGATTTTTCAATGAAGGTGGACGA
Organism: Victivallales bacterium; assembly: GCA_963678305.2. Lineage (GTDB taxonomy): Bacteria > Verrucomicrobiota > Lentisphaeria > Victivallales > Victivallaceae. The sequence goes on along the minus strand of CAXXVV010000004.1, from coordinate 29,919 downwards.
TTAAGAGCGTTTATTCCCTATGTTGATGGAATTGAAAATGGGCCGGCAACAGGATATTACAATGACGGGAAATTATATAGCAAGGTTAACTATAAGTCAGGGAGGCTGGACGGTAAAGCTTATTTATTTTATCCAGATGGTTCCATTCTCCTGGATTATGGTTACAAGTTTAAAAAAGGAGATCCAGACGTCCCTGCTTATCGTGATGGGGATTACATATATTATGATAAGAAAGGTAGAATTATTTCAAAAGGAATTTTTAAACATGAAAAACCATGGGAAGGAACTTTTTTATCTAAGTATAAGTCCGGTGTCGGAGAAGTTTTTGCCGGTTCAACATTATTATACATTTTGAAATATGAGAAGGGTAGACTAATAAGTAGTACGCCTTTGGAAACCCCTTTTTATATCCAAACATAAGTAAAAGTACTGTGCTGTAGCCTTTTTGCAAAGCCTCTTATTTAAGAGATATACTTAATTGAGGAATCCAAGGAAGGCAATAGGGGCTCTCCTGCTATTGACTTTGTTAGATTGTACCCCTTGTCTCCTTTAAATGGAATGCGCCATTGAGCATGCTTTGAGCCCCGGGAGTTTTATGTTGCATTTGCTGTTGGCTATGGACTGTGGACTTTTAACTTCAGCTGTCCCGTTTGCGGGATGGCGGTGAAAAATAGTAAAACCGGCAAAAAAATGTTTGCATATTTAACCGGGCAGGGTTATTTTACAGACAGGGTAGCATATTTAAGACTTCGGCCTTATTTATAAAATTGGCAGTTGAACCAAAATAGAAGTCTGGAATATTATATGCGGTCATGCATATTTTTATATTGTTTTACATGCTTCGGCTTGAGATTAGAGACCGCGATTAATTAATATGTTTATTTATGCAACAATGCTTAAAAGAATAAGCGTGATTGCTTGTTTACTGAATGTGAGGTAATAGAAAATGCCTGATGACAAGTCAGATATAGATAAAATGGAAACGGAAAAAGTGTTTATTGACCCAAAGGGTCATGATCACAGCCACGACCATCATCACGACTCCGACCAGCATCATGAGACCCACCATCACCGGAAGTCCCTGATTACCGGCAAGGTCGTCATTATAGCCGGAATATTATTTGTTACGATTGTTTGCGGAGTAGTTTATGCCGCTATTTTATATAACCGGCAACTGAAGGCGCAAGCTGAGATAGAACGCCGGATCGAAGAAGAACAGAAACGGCAAAGGAGGATTGGCAACGCTTTGGGGTTTGCCCGGAAGTGTTATATCCAGGATAAATATCAGGAGGCCGGGAAATATCTCCAGCAGGTATTTGAGCTGGATCATGACAACCCCGCCGCCAAAAGGCTTGAACAGGAGATTGCCAAGGCGATAGGGCAGGCAAAAGCCACCCCTTTGCGTGACAAGGCCGGAGCGGTCTGGGAAAAAGCCCGGAAGATTGATATCGGCGACGGCTTCGGCGAAGATTTGGTCCGCTTGAAAAAAGAATTTGATTCAGGTGAAATTCTTTTTCAGAAAGAGGATTACGATGGAGCGGCAAAAGCTTTCAAACAGGTGATCGCGGTCAGTAATCTGCTGCTTGAACAGGACCTCGCGCGCCGTGAGATCAAAGAAAAAATAAAAGAGTGTCTGGCCGCCAGGGTAAAGGCGGTAAAATCCAACGCCAATACCGATGCTGAAGTATTGTACCAGAAAGCGCAAAAGCTTTCTGACGAAGCTAAAAAGTACATGTTGAAACGTGATTATGATAACGCTATGAAGTTTTATAATAGCGCGGCTAAAACTTATTCCCAGGCATTCATTTACGCAAGGGATTATCGCGCGGTTGAGAATTTTAAGAAGCGCTATGCCCTGATCGTTAAAGATGCTCCGGACGAAAAACAATTTGAACGTTTTGGCGGTAAAAGGTGGAAACGGGTGAAGAGCGCTTATGACAAGGCGGAAAGTGAATACAAGGCCAACAATATGTCGGAATCCCGGAAGCAATACGCGTACGTTGTAAAAAATCTGCCGGGAACGATCAAGGCAACCCGGAAAGCTATGGTGTTGGCCGCGAAGCGTGCCGCCGCGAAAAAAGCTTTTGCCAAAGCATATACCCTGTCAGTGAAACTGGAACGGTCTTCCAAAGGTCTCGATCGGAATGATTTGAAAGCCTACGCTTTTTGCCAACAGGCATTGGATTTGATAAGCGAATTTGCCGGAACCGACCATAAAGCATACCTGTCGAAATCGGACCGGGAAAAACTTGATAACTATCAGAAGAGCTTGAATTCATATCGCAAAAGTTTGTGGAACAATGAGATTGCCGGCCTTGGGATGAAATTCGCCTATGTGCTGCCGGGTGAATTTGAAATGGGATCGATAAAAGGTGAATCCAACGAGCAGCCGGTACATAAGGTCAACATTAAAAACGGCTTCTGGATCGGCGTCTATGAAGTCACCCAGGCTGAGTATAAACAGATAACGGGAATCGAACCGGCTTATTTTAAGGGAGCCAAACTGCCGGTAGAAATGATTAACTGGAATGACGCGGTGGCGTTCTGCCGGAAATTGACCGAACGCGAGCGAAAGGCCGGAAGAATCAAATACGGCTATGAATTCAGGCTGCCGACCGAGGCTGAATGGGAATTCGCGGCCCGCGGCGGCGTGAAAAGTCGCGGCACAATTTACAGCGGCAGCAGCAAGGTCAATGACGTGGCCTGGTACGACGTCAACTCCGATGGCAAGACGCATGAAGTCGGCTCTAAAGCACCGAACGAACTTGGGCTTTATGATATGAGTGGGAATGTGTTGGAATTGTGTCTGGACGAGTGGCATACCCAATATGACGGCGCTCCGTCTGACGGCAGTTGCTGGTTCGGAAAAACCACTATCCGGGTTTGTCGCGGCGGCAGTTGGTACTTATTCGCTCGTGACAGCCGGGTTTCCGCCCGCTTCTATTTTTCACTCGGATTTACCTGCAACTATCTCGGCTTCCGGGTAGTCTTCGGTCCCGTCCAGAAAGAAAAATGAACACTCTGAACATCGAACATCGAACTTTTAACATCGAACATCGAATGATTTAAATACCGTGTGAGCCGGGCTTTTTAACGGGGGTGAATCCCCCTGCTGAACGGCGATTCTTTCAACTTTTAACTTTCAACCTTAATCTTTAAGCGCCGCAGGCCACTGCGGCGTTACAAGCTGCCGTATTGCATCGCTTCCTCGTATAACGCCACGATGTTTGCCGGGGGAACGTCCGGCTGCAGAACATGGGAGGGAGCCAGGATATAACCTTCCGGTCCTAGTACGTCGATGCGTTCGCGAACCTCCGCCCGGACATCGTCCGGTGAACCGGTTACCAGAGTTTCCTGAGTGTCGATGCCGCCGTGGAAACAAAGGTATTTTCCGAACGTTTGCTTTAAGCGCACCGGGTCCATGCCGACCGCCGAGGTCTGGATCGGATTCAAGACCTTGACCCCGGCATCGATGAACAGCGGAATCATATCAAAGATCGCGCCGCAGCAGTGATGATAGCCGATCGCGCCGTGTTTTGCCGCCAGGTCGTAGTGCCTTTTCAAACTTGGCATGAAGAATTGTTCGATCATATCCGGTCCGATCAGCAGGCCGTTTTGCGTGCCGTAATCGTCGCCGCAGCCAACCATATCGACCAGCCCGGGATACCGTTCAAACATAATCTTCATGCAACCAAGAGAGTATTCCTCGACCTTCGCGACAATGGCTTCAACCATTGCCGGATTGAGGATCATGTCCATCATCAGTTGTTCCATGCCGCGCAGCGCCCACGGAATACCGAACGGGCAGATGTGACTCATGTCGATCACCGGATCGTCTCCTTTTGCAATTACCTCCGGGATAGCGGGAAAAACCACGTCATCGGGAGTCGGCCAGTCGTATGCCTCGATATCCGCGACGGTTTCAGCTCCGGCCAGCGGATGTTCGGCAATCTCGTAATACCTGGCGTCGCCGGCCTGCTGCCACTCGTATTTGACTCCCCAGAAACTGATGTCGGCACCGGGATTTTCCGCCTTCAGGCGTTCCATCCGTTCCGTTCTGGCGGGTCCCCCGCCAAGAATTTTCCACGGCGAACTCATGGTGTTGCAGTTGAAATGCGCGTTCAGATCGGCATCCTGCGGCAGGCCGAGATAAGCGGTCAGACGTTCTACGGTTTCCGGTCTCGCATCAAAAGTAAACGGGATACGCTCCGGCTTCTTCAGGCTGATCGCGTCGAGCAGTTGTTGACGATTGTTCGGCTTAGAGTATTGCATCTGGCCCCACCGGCATATGTTCATCCTGTTGCTGTAATTTCTTCGGCAGAACCAGAATATCCGCGGTTACCGGACAGAAGCCGTGCGGGTCCAGCATAGTGATGCGGCAAATTCCGAGAGAGCCGTCTTTCAGGGCGTTTTGCATGGCGTCACGCCAGATTGGAATTTCAACCGTTACGGTTTCGCCCGGAGCACAGGATATTTTTACGTCGCGGAACTGGCGCAGCATACTGATCCAGCGGCTGCCGCCGTTCTGCTGGGTCCGGAACGTACATTCACTCAGGTCGATATCGTTATAATGATTGGTTACTTCAAAACGGAATACATCGTCGCCGTCATGCCAGTTGACGCGGTCCGGGAACCAGACCGGGGCGAAAAGGGTACGCAATGCCCAGAATTCCGGTTTAGGCAGCAGATTCGCGGTTACCACGCCCCAGTTGGCGTCCTCGCCCCAGCGGACCCAGCCCCAGGGATTATCGCCGGAGCCGCTGCACAGCCACGGAAAATACGCGCCGCCGAGACAGGTCGGGTCGTGGCGCATATTGCCCCATTCGTCGCGCAGGCGCTCGACAAAGACATCCATGGTGTTACGGCCTGAAAGCGGATCGACGTCGAGGTCGGAGATCATTGAAAGATAAGGTCCGTTCAAGTTATCCGGGACCGCGTTGAATATTCCGTATTCCGAACTGAACCAGCAACCGCTCCAGCCGCGTTCAAGCGCCTGTTCCCGGGAGATTTCGACCATGTCGCCTTCCCAGCTGTTGGGATTTACTATCCGGCCTTTTTCGCTGAATTCCTTTTGCAGGACAAAACTGTAATGAATATCGGCGACGTCGCCGACCCGCAGCTCGAAAATGCCTTTGATCTTGTTGGCCGGTCCCGGCGGGGGGAACATGGTCGGACGGCTCGGATCGAGGATTTTACAGAAATCGTCGTAGATTCGCAAATGATTCCAGCCGTCGGCCGCTACTTCGGCGCGTTCCGGCATATTTTCGTTGCCGACGCTCCAGACCATGATCGACGGGTGGTGGCGGTCCCGGCGGATGCCGCCTTCAAGCCGCATCAGGGCCGGACCGACCCATTCCGGGTCATGAATATAATTGGTGCCCCAGTCAATCGGCAGTTCCTGCAAGAGGTAGATGCCCATTTCGTCGCAGAGTTCGGCCAAGGCTGGCGGACTGAGAAAATGGGTCCGGATCGCGTTGACGTTGGCCTTTTTCATTAAAGACAGGCATTTTTTGAGCCAATCTTTCGGGGTGTACATGCCGTATTCAGGGTGAAACGTCAGGTGATTCACTCCACGGAACTTGATGAAGCTTCCGTTAAGTTTCGGTCCTTCCGGTGAAAGTTCAAGTTTCCTGAAACCAGTGTGGTATTCGTAGACCGTGGATTCCCCGTCGACTTCCAGCGCCAGGCAGACCGAGTAAAGGTCGGGATGCTCGTCGTTCCATAATTTCGGATTTTCTATTTCGAGTTTTATTTCAACCTTATGCTGGCCTTCGCGCAGCGTGATAACCTGACGGGAGATGAATTCGCCTTCATCATCCTGGAGTGCTGCAATCAGTTCGCCTTCGCTGGGGCCGTGTAATTTTACGGTTCCGGATACCGTACCTTTGGTGAAATCATTGTTCAAACTGGATATCAGATGATACTCCTGGACATACATCGGTTCGACCGCGAAAAAATAAGCGCTCTGGGCCAAACCGGCAAATTCCAGCGCATGGCGGACCATGTCCATTTTGACAAATTTATGTTTGCGGCGCAGGCGGACCGCAACGTGAGCGGTTCTACCGGGAATTACCTGTTCTGAAACGTTGAATTCGACTGGAGTCAGGCCGCTGAAGTGATTTCCCAGTTTTTCGCCGTTCAGGTAGATGGTTCCTGCGGGATAAATGGCGTCGAAACGCAGAAATATTTTTTTCCCTTCCCAATCGTCTGGAATGTGGATTTCGCGTCGCAGGATTGCGCCGTCATCGTCGTCGATATGTGAGAGGGTGACGCGATTCCAGTTAGGAGTATCCTCGCCTTCGGCCAGCGGATCGGCGTAAAAGACCTTTCCGGGCTGGTGAACGCTTTCCCAACCCGAAGTGTCGGCTTCCACGTCGAAATCCTCATCCGTGAAATCAGGATAACGTTTTACACTCCATTGGCCGTCCAGATATAGTTTTGATTCGACTGGAGCGGGGGTGAATGGAGCCGGGGTCAGTTCGGTATAATGGTTATCGTTGAAATGAACGACTTCCGGGCCGTTCAGTTCAAGTTGCTGGGCGATTATTCTGGTGCCGTTGACAATCATGAATCTATTCCTTAAGGTTATTAGATGGTGTATTTGTATTGTTCATTTCTTGTTTTAATAAAACGTGCCGGGAATTTATATGCAAGTTTTTTCAAGCGTTTTTTTAAAGAAATCACGTATAAATTTTGCTTTTTTTGATAATATGATATATTAATGAACAAGTTTTGAACAATGCAAATGGAAATGAACAATATGAAGTTGGGATATAAGGCTGAGAAAATATACAGCGTGTTGCTGTCAGATATCGCCAGAGGCAATATACGCCCCGGCGAACGGATGCCGACCGAACAGGAATTGTGTTTGCGGTTTGACGCGAGCCGCAATACGATCCGGAATGTTTTTAAAAAACTTTATTCGACCGGGCGGGTGGTGCATCATCGGAACGTCGGGTCGTATGTGGTTGAAAGCGGGATATTCAGCAATGTGGTATCATTGATGTGCCACGGTAATATCGACTTGATCATCCGGGTTCAGAATATGCTGCTGGAACATAATTATATAATGAATTTATTTTCTCAGAAAACCGTTGGCTGGTCATTGGCCAATGAAGCGGATTTTCTGGGTAAACTGCTGCATACGCCGCCGAAAGCGTTGCTAGCCAGCTGCACGCCATATCCTCCTTATAATAAAAATTTATTGAATAACCTGGTCGAGGCCGGAACCAGAGTTATTCATTTTGAACCGTATTCGGCGGAGGGCCCGGTTGACCAGGAATATCTGATGCCGGATTATCGTCAGGCCGGCTACGCCGCGGTGACTTCTCTTTTGTTACAGGGATGCAAGAGGATTGTTTTTCTGGCGGCAGGTAAGATGGAGCAGGTTCCGCCGTTCAGCATATTAATGGAGCAGGGCTGCCGGGAATGTCTTGATGAACAGGGCGTGGGTAACAGTTTGTTTATCAGAAGCGATATTCGTGAATTCATTCATGGCGGAGGACTGGCAAAGCTGCTGGGCGAATCCAGATCTGTCGAAACCGGAATTTTTGCCGATTCGTCAAGCAACGCTTTTCCTCTGCGCGACGCGATTAGGGAAATGGGTTGCGAAAAGCTTCTGAAACAGGTGACGGTGAAACTGCTGGGGGACAGCTCGATGCCGGATATTGACTACATAGATTTTGATCGAGACATGCAGTTTCACCGGATAATCACCAGTCTCAACCAACGGGACAGAACTCTTAAAGATTATGTCAAGCCCAAAGTGGTCAAAGGGGTGAATACGCCTCATTAATTATTCAGGATTGCCGGAGAGCTTTTTCCTGAAATCCCGTGGCGATTGTCCGATACGTTTTTTGAATTCGGAGGAAAAATACAGCGGGCTATCGTAACCGACCCTTCTTGCCACTTCCTGGATTTGCAGGGCTGTACTTACCAGCATTGATTTGGCGGCTTCCATTTTCAGGTGAATAAAGTAATTGATCGGAGTGACCTGAAAATGACGATAAAACAATCTTGTCAAGGATGATCGGGACGATCCCAGCAGTTTTGCGAGCTGATTCAATGTTAGACGTTTTGACAGGTGATGTTCCATTATTTCCACCGCTCTTTCAATCAGCTCCGGGGTTTCAGACAGGTTGTGACAATGGCTGAGTTCAAGCAATATCTGATAAGCCAGTTCCGATGCCCGGAGTCTGTACTTGGGGCGCACATGCTTGAATTCGTCAAAACACGACCGCATCAGTGATTCAACGTTTGAATCGGATTTAAGCTTTATGACATCACATTCATACAGACCGGTAGTATGCAGCAGATTATTCAAACTTTTACCTGAAAGGATGCAGGCCAGACGATGACAATGCTTTTCCGGGCCGGTGGTGAATTCATTCTGGCGGTCGAGGTGGACCAGAAAAACTTCTCCGGGCATTACCCGGTAATCCCGCCCCTCCTGTGAAAAAAACATTGATCCTTCCAGTACCAGCTCAATGGAAAAGACTTCGGCATGTTCTCTTTTGCGATAATATTGTTCAAAACAATGCTCCTCATGAACGTATCGTACCCGTATCGGCAGATAGTTGCCGACGTTATGGTCCAGATCGTAATAATATTCCCTGACATTATCCTGCTCGTAAGGAGTGTGCCATATCTTCGATAAGCCGTCGAGACTATCGACCCGCAGATTTGTGTATTTCTTTTTTAACATTTTCGATTTTCAGATATTTTTGGGTATATATCATATATATCACGTTTTCTTTGAATTGCAATATTAATATTTTGAAATTATAATTAATGTCAAAGGTTTCAATTATATTTGTTCGAACAATAAAATTATTGAATGATTTCAGTAAAAACAAAAAGTTAAGGAGACTGTAATGGAAAAATCTCAAAAGACTTCTATAGAAAAAGTCGGGAACTTCACATTAATAGAACTTCTGGTTGTGATAGCGATCATCGCTATCCTGGCCAGTATGTTATTGCCGGCGCTGGGAAATGCGCGTGCCTCCGCTAAACAGATATCATGTGCCAACAATCTTAAGCAGATTGGTTTGGCTATCGTTTTTTATGTGGACGAGTCGTCAGGCTGGCTGCCGTATGCCGGTGACCCAAGTACCGGTAAGGGGTTTTTAAATACCAGGACTGGTCCTGTGTTAAGTTATTTGGGGTTATCGGGACTTTCGGAAGAAGATTTTTTGCGATGGAATAATAACAATCCAATAAATTGCCCGGCAAATACCTGGCAGGGAACAAATGGAAATTTTGATTATGCGCCTAACGCGCGAGTTCATCCTATATCGGCCTGGTCGAACTGTCCTAAAAAGCTTTCCAGAATAAAACGTCCGTCGCATATGATATCATTAGGGGATTCATCTATTTACTCTTCCAGACGGGGGTTTTACAATTATATCGGCAATTACCCGATCTTTCCGGTTTCAGAATCAGCGAGTGACCGGATGGGATTTCATCACAGGAACAAAAACAACCTTTTGTTTCTTGACGGTCATGTTGACGATGCATCATTGTATGACATTACTCAAAGTATGGTTGATCCGGCCGTAAATCCATAATCATTAAACGTGAACTTATTCTGTTAATTATTTAGTAAAAAAGGCTTATTATGACGAATTATGAAGCATTGATTATCGCAATACGGCAAATGTGTTGCGGAATCTTAATATGCGGCGTTTCGAAATCAACTTTGCTGGTTGCATTGATGGGGATCTGTATACCGCTCATGGCCCGGGAAGGTTACAACTCTGAATTGATTCTCGCGGCTGAAGGAAAAAGTAATTACACTATTTATTTTGAACCATCAGCCGCAACTCTTTCCGAAAATACCGCTGTTGTAGAGTTGAAAACTTTTTTAAAAAAGGTTACAAAAGCTGATTTCAAGGCTACCAATGCTCCAAAGTACAAGTTTATTTCAGTCGGCCGTAATAAATATGCCGATAAATATATAGGCAGTGCAACGATTGATAAACTCGGGGGAGAAGAATTCATCATCAGGAGTTCGCCTGAAGGAAATATCTATATAGTTGGCGGCCGTCCGCGAGGAACTCTTTACGGGGTTATGTTTTTTCTTGACAATGTCATCGGAATAAAGTGGTTGACCTATGATTACACATATATCCCGGACAGGCCGAGTTTAAGTTTGAAAGCGCTTGATATTCATGAAAAACCTGATTTCAAGCAGCGCTGCATTATTCTATGTTCAAGGCATCCGTATCCGGTAAAAGACAGTACGTGGCAATACCGGAACCGTATCGACCGGACGATGTATCAGGGGGACTGGTACCGGAACCACCTGGCAAAAAAGAAAGTGCCGGAACTGAAAGATAAACAATACGGTATTGGTAAAGACTATGCCCCGCCAGCCTTTGCCCATACGATTCCAAGATTGATCCCTGCTAAAAAATATTTCAAGCAGCATCCGGAATGGTGGGAGCTTATAAATGGAAAACGACAAAATAACGGTCCGAATTCCGCTATGTGCATGAGTAATCAGGCATTGATAAAAGAGACGGCGGCAAATGCGATTGCCATGATTGATAAGCAGCCGGATTGTAAGTATATCTCCATTTCGGAAGCGGATACGATCCGGGAATATTGCGAATGCCCGGAGTGTCGGAAATTAATTAAGCGATACCAGGCCAAATCCGGACTTTTATTGAACTTCGTCAATCAGGTGGCGGCAATAATACATAAAAAATATCCGCAAATCATGGTGACCACTCTGGCTTATATCCATAGTGAAAAAGCTCCGCGAAGCATCAAAGCCGGTAAAAATGTCTTAATCAGGCTGTGTGCCTGGAACCCGGTGCATTCGGTGCCGTACAATGATCCAGCCAATCTGACCGGCCGTAAATTTATGGCTAATTTGGAACAGTGGAAAAAAGTCTGTCCCGACATTGGTATCTGGGATTATGTCACGACATACTTTATTAATTTTATCCCCCATCCTAATTTGCATACAATGATTCCTAATCTGAAAGCATATCATGATGCCGGAATCAGGTATTTTCTGGCGGAAGCGGACCATAATGAGGGAAATTATCGTTCCGGCGAGTCTGCCGCAAGGATTTTCCTGCTCACCCGGGGATTGTGGAATGTGAATGCATCGACCGATGAGACGGTCAAAATCTTTACTGATAGTTATTACGGCAAGCCGGCGGCAGCGTATGTGCGGAAGTATTGGGAATTGATTCGCGATACGAATATCCGGGCCGGATATACCGGAATGACGCATGGCGGATACTCCGGGACTCCTCCAAGTTTGCAGCTTCCGATTCTGCTCAAATCGTGGAATCTACTCCAGAAAGCAATGGCGTCGGCGAAAAAAACGATATATAAAAGACATGTCGATGAACTGCTGATGCAACTGCAATATGTGTTGCTCAATGGCTGGAAAGAGTATGAACGGAAGGCAAAGCGACTCAAATTGCAGTTACCCGGTACGTTTGATCAGGTTTATCACAATTTTGCCGAGAGTACTGCCGGATACAAGGATTTGAGAATTAATATGAAACGGCGGGAACAGGCTCTGGCCGATTTGAAATCAGCATACTATCGCACTTTTGAGGTAACGGCTTCTCATGCTTATGGCGGCAAGCCGGACCAGGCTTTCGATGAAAATTTGCGGTCGTCATGGAACGGCGGAGCTTTTAAAGGATGGTTGCAGATCAAATTTGCGAAACCCCGGTCCATAAGTTCCATCGAGACTGTTTTCAATTGGAAAGATAAAAGTACCACTTACGAAATTCAGGGAAGTATGGATGGTAAAAAATGGTTTACGCTGGTGCCGAAACGGAAAAACGAAAAAACGGCTATCATTCAAAAACTTTCGGCCTATTTGCCGGTGGTTGTTGCAAATGATAAATTCAAGCCGTGTAACGCCCGCTATATCAGGACCAGAATCTTCGAGACTATCCAAGCGTCCGGAAAACCTAATTGGGTTGTGATCCGGGAGCAGAAAATCAAATAACATAAGATTGACTATATAAATATGAAATTATTGAATATCTGGGGAAGGGGGCAGATTCTGTCGTTTTCGGGTATCGACGGTGAAACTGATTTTGACAACGGTATTGTCATGCGTACTGCTTTTGATGAATGCGGTTTTGACATCCGGCTGCCGCTTGAAGGCGGTTCAATCAGGTTCGATCACAAAAAACTGGAATCCGACAATCTGATGCTGGCCGGCGATTTTTTTGTCGCCGGAAATCTCAAAGCTATTTTTATCGATGCCTGGCATTTGCTGTTGGATGGCGCTTTTAAAGTTCGTCCAGGGGATTCCATTGAGACGGTTGAAGCCGGAAACCGCATTCTGGTCGGATCAAAAGGCAAGCTGTGTCCGGAGTTGATTAACCAGGATATCGAAGAACTGGTCAAAGGACGGATAAGCAAACTTGAGTCCTGGCCGGTTCCCGATGATATTTCAATTCAAACAAAAAAAGCATTGACGAAGGCTTACTCGCAGTTACGGACCATGTTCTATTCGCCAACCGGTGAAATTAAGCATCGCTGGACCACGCCCGACCGCTGGCCGCATCGCAATATGTGGCTATGGGACAGTGTCTTCCATGCCATCGGGATAAGGCACATTGATCATGATCTTGCGAAAGAGGCTATTCTTGCGGTGTTCGATTTGCAGCGCGAAGACGGCTTTATTCCGTTATGCGGTTCTCCCGGTTACAAGACAATCATGACCCAGCCGCCGGTCCTTGCCTTAGGGGTAAAACTGGTGAATGCGGTATCGCCGTCTAAAAAGTTCATTGCGGAATCTTATCCATTTCTGAAAAAATATCTGGAATGGGATCTGGAGAACCGGGATACGGATGGAGCCGGCTTATTGGAATGGTATATCGAAGAAGTTGAAAATTGTCGCAGCGGTGAAAGCGGCATGGATAATTCTCCCCGCTTCGATAGCGCGACGCAAATTGACGCGACCGATTTTAATGCTTTTATTTCCCATGAGTGTGAGATCATGGCGGAATTTGCCGCTCAGCTTGGATCTGACGAAGAGGCGCGCTGCTGGCGTAAGAGGAACGAAAAGATAAATCAACTTATTAATGCGAGATTGTGGAATAATGAACGAAACTTTTACTTTGATTATGATGTGTCCAGAAACAGAATGCTTGATATCATGTCCAGTTCCGGTTTCCTGCCTTTGATCTGCGGCGCGGCTACCTGTGAACAAGCTGAACACTTGGCTAAACACCTCATGAATTCCCAAACTTTTGGAACCGCTTTGCCGGTCGCGTCTGTGGCATGCTGCCACGATAATGTGTACAGCAAAGATATGTGGCGCGGGCCGGTATGGATGAATATCAACTGGCTGATTGCGTATGGTTTCCGGCGTTACGGCATGGATAGCACTGCTGAGATGATTTTGAACAAATCAATTGCTGAAATTGAGCAAATGTATCTGAAATATGGAACCTTTTTTGAATTTTACGACGATCGTTGTGAAATAGACCCTCCGGACTTGTTGCGCAAATCCAGGAATCTGCCGGATTCTTATCATCAGGCGTTTCATGATTTTGGCTGGACCGCGACTTTGTATATCGATATGATCCTTGGTCGCCGGGCAGGACAAACGAATGCGTATACTTGATTCCGGTCGGTTTTTATGGTGTCACATTCCGAATACAACTGCTTTTTTATTCCCGGTAAATCTCTGATCAAAACTGGATAGGTTCTCATATTGATGTTATATTGGTGATTGTTTTGCGTAAATTCAATCATGGAGTACCTTGCGTATGAGAAGATCAGGTGTTTTGAGTTTTCTGGTAATGACCTTATTGGTGTTTGGTTTTATTGTTTGCGGGGCGCAGGACAGGAAAAAACAAAAACAGCGGGGACACCTGACGAAAAAGTACGCGGTTATGGTGAGTGCCGAAGTGCAGGATACTCCGCCTCGGGTTAAATTATACTGGCCCAAAGTTGACGACTGTTTATCTTACGTGGTGTATCGTCGTTTTCTTGGAGATAAACTCTGGACTCCCGCACCATTCGCGGTCCTCAAAGGGGACGCTGCGGGTTTCACTGACACTAAAGTCAAGACCGGAGAAATTTATGAATACAGGATTGACAAGATCACCCGAAGTTATATCGGGCGCAGTTATATTTGCTCCGGAATTAAAGTTCCATTCGTCAATGATCGTGGACTTGTTCTTTTACTGGTTGAGTCAGGTATTGCCACGCCGTTGAAATTTGAATTGAAACGGCTGGGGCTGGACCTGAAAGGCGACGGCTGGACGGTTATCAGACGTGAGGTCAGTCGGGAGGATAAAGTTGCCGAAGTAAAAAAACTGATTGTCAATGAGTACAAAAAGACTGGCGGTAAACTGAAAACGGTTTTTCTGCTTGGTCATATTCCGGTACCGTATTCCGGCAATATTAATCCTGACGGTCACAAGAATCATCGCGGTGCCTGGCCAGCCGACTTGTTTTACGCTGATGTTGACGGTGTATGGACCGATACCGGAAAACATAAATTTTATCCGAGAGCCAATCAGGCCAATATTCCAAATGACGGTAAATATGATCAGAGTACCATTCCGCCGGATTCGCTGGAACTGGAAGTCGGGCGTGTTGATTTGGCAGATATGCCGACTTTCGAGGCTGGTGAGGTTGAACTATTGCGCCGTTATTTGAACAAAGACCATTTTTTCCGGCATGGGATGATGCCGGTTAAACAAGCTGGTTTGATCGATGACAATTTCGGTTCTTTCCGGGGTGAAGCCTTCGGTTCGAGCGGCTGGTCGAACTTTTCCGTCTTGATGGGGGCGGATAATTGCGTTTTGGGCGACTGGTTCACCGAGCTGCCGGTCAATCCCTGGCTTTGGGCTTACGGTTGCGGGGGCGGGAACAATAAAGGTGCGAATGGCGTTGGGACTACTTATGATTTTTATAAGAAAGGTTCAAAAGCGGTTTTCACAATGTTGTTCGGCAGTTATTTTGGTGACTGGAATATGTCGGATAATTTTCTGCGAGCGCCGCTCGCGGCGGAATCGCACGGTTTGACTTGTGTCTGGGACGGTCGGCCGCACTGGTATTTCCACCACATGGGTATGGGGCAAAATATTGGCTATTCAGCGCTCCGGACCCAGGGCAACAACAGTTACGGCGATTATCTTGAATGTGACGATGTCCGGGCCACTAAATCCGGCAAAAGAGACGATGCGGAATGGAATTACAATCCGGTTCATGTTGCTTTGATGGGGGACCCGACATTACGGATGCATCCGCTGGTTCCGGTCAGGAAACTCGCATCAGAACTGCTTGCTGATGGCAAATTGAAGTTGTCATGGTCGGTCCCTTCAGTCAAGGACCCGCGTTATCTGGTATATCGTGACGATTCGCTTGCCGGGAAATTTAAATTATTGACAGATAAGCCGATTGCAGCGACTCAATATGTAGATGTCGCGTGGCCCCGGAGCAAAGTTGTCTATATGGTAAAAGTTCTTGCGTTGCAGAAAAGCGGCAGCGGAACTTACGAGAATACCAGTCAGGGACAGTTTCTGATGGTATCAGAGCAGGGTAAATCTGTTCCAGCGCCGGTCCTGAAAGCGTCAGATGCCGTCACGCTTGAAGATACGCCGGTTGATATTCCGGTGAAACTGCCGGCAAAATATCATTGCACGGTGGTTGAAAAACCGGGACACGGAAGCGCGAAATATGATCCTGGTAAACGGTGTATGGTTTACCTTCCGGCTGAAAACTATAATGGAAAAGATGAGTTTTCTATTATTGCTTCGGACGGTTTGAGTGAAACGGTGCCGGTAAGTATTTCTGTCAAGATTATTCCGGTTGAGGATATTCCGGTCGCGAAAGATGAAGAGTTTCAGTTGGCCAATGGACAGGATGAAAAAATTACGCTGCATGGTTACGATCCGGACGGGGACCAGGTGACCTTCCGCGTTGTCAAATTTCCGAAGGTTGGGAAACTTACCGGTACTCCCCCGAACTTGACATATTCGTTCAAAGAATTTCCCGGAGAAACCCAGATTATCGAATTTGTGGTGAATGACGGTAAAGCGGACAGCAAGGTGGGAAAAGTATCTTTGGTCACTCCTTACAAGTGTTCGGTAGCCGCCGGGCCGAAGAAAATTGACGCTGAACTCGATGACTGGACCGATTTAAGATTTAAAATAACGAAACCGCTGATGATTAAACATCTTGATCGCAAACCGTGGGGCGGCGTCAAGGATTGTTACTTTGAATTTGATGTGTCGTGCGACAAAAATTATATCTATGTCGCGGTCAAGGTGACTGATGACGAAGTTATTTCAAAGAAAGGCATTGATCCCTGGAATCAGGACGGTATTGAGTTCAGGCTTGACGCCAGGGAGTCGAAAATTCGTTCACAGGGAAAGGGCAAAAAAGAGTTGAAAGAGTTTCTTCTGTATGCGATCAGCCCGGGTAATTCTGTTTCCGATCCCTGGATATATCAAAAGAGCACTGGAAAGTTACCGAAAGGATCCAAATATGCTTGCGTGACGACCAAAGATGGATATATAGCCGAGTTTGCGGTACCGATCACATATTTGAATGACAAGAACAAAGGAAAGTGGGACGGTTTCCGAATGAATATTACCGTGGATGATAAGGATTCCGACAGCACTAACCAGCTTTGGTGGAAACCTGACTGGCGCCGCCGCGAGAATATCAAAGGTTCCGGCTCGTTTTATCGTCCGGATAAAATTTGATAAAAAGAGTTTCTCTTGAACAAAAATTGATTCATCTCAGTAATTGATTTTTTTTCTATTGAAGGCATGTGTTTTTCAGACGATATAATGGTGTTTTTTATTTTATGTTTGAATAACAGAAATGATAAGAAATTTTTGTACTTTTATATATTAAAGCACGCTCCGCCCCGTTACTTGTTTTTTTACTTAGTAACGTTGCGAATTGTAACGATAGAAAAAGTAGAAATCAAGCTATAAAGAAAGAAATATCTTGAAAAGTCAGACAGTCAGAAAAGAAGATAAGGTCAATGAATTAAAATCATGTTTTAATTGCATAAATTTTTACAGTAATAGTTTTCGGAAGCAGTAGATTGCGGTGCCTTTCGGGTCGAGGCCGCGGCTGAGTTGTTTGTTTTCCACACGGTCGGGATCATCGAATTTGCGGGCCGTTGCCCGGATGAAGAGTTTTGAACCTAATATCGCACCATCGGTGAAGTGTCGGGTCCGCCTCAGGAAGCGGACCGGCATCGATTCTTTGCGGCGCGCGGTCTGGTCCTCTTCGGCTATTCCGGCCGCGTTCGCGCCGCGTTCGGCGGCGATAATTCTGGTCAGGGAACATTTGAACTCCGTGTAATAATCAGCGTCGCTCCAGCTCGAAGTGTCGGTATAATCGATCAATTTTTTGTAGTGTTTGATGAAGTTGGCGTGGTACTGGTGTTTGCCGCTGCCGCTGTAGCGCCCCCAGGTGGTGAACCGGTAATCGGCCGGGTTTTCGGTCAATTTGGCCCGGACCGGGTTGAGTTCGACGTATTGCAGACAGGCTTCGAGGGCGTCGGCGCCTTCGAGGATGACGCTTTTGAAGCGGTCGGCCCAGAGGCGGCCGATGTGGTCGTAGGTCCGGTTGAAAACCACCGAAAAACGCTGTTGGTAAGCTCGCATAAAATAACTTATATCGATCATTTTCGCGCCGGTTTCGCGGCAGAGTTTTTTGTGTTTGGAGTCAATAAACGGCATTTTTTTCATCGCGTAGGTCAAATCGCCCTCCATCGACTTGTAATAAGCGTTGTGGCGGGCGGCTATTTCAGCCTCGGAAGGCAGTTCGTTTTGGCCGGGAGCGTAGAC
The DNA here is from genome assembly GCA_963678305.2 of Victivallales bacterium. Taxonomy (GTDB): domain Bacteria; phylum Verrucomicrobiota; class Lentisphaeria; order Victivallales; family Victivallaceae. Next base: position 12,109 of record CAXXVV010000004.1, on the reverse strand, counting down.
CACCAGGTGAAAATGATTGCCCATCCAGGCGGCGGAAATGACCTCGATCAGGAAGTATTGCGTGAGATTTTGCAGCAACGTAAAGCCGTACTCGCGGTCGACCGAGGCAAAAGGCAGGTCGCCTTTGTAGCCCGAGACCCGGTTCATCAGGTGGTAATAGCAGCCCTGGTCCGCAATTTTCATTCGTTTCATTGTGTCCTCCTGTTGGATTTATGAGTTACAATAATGCCGGTTTTGAGATTGTCAAATAAAAAGTACATGGTAATTAAAAAATAAATTTATTTTAAATCAGTTAAAAAACATTAATGAGTATCTTTATGCCACTGATCAATCTCTTTCAGGCGTTCTATTATTGGTAAATGTTGAGTGCAGTTTGCTTCACATTTGCCACATGCTATGCAGTCTGATGCTCGTTTGCCAGTATCTGCCAGCAATCCCCAATTGTATTGGAAATCAAGACGCTTCTTCATTTCTTCATCTGATTTATTGAAAAGCAATTTATCATTATAAAATTGCATGAATTTAGGAATAGGAATTTCAATTGGACAGTCTTTGCAATATCCACATGAAGTACAGATACAGTTGAATTTTTCACTGACATGATTTTGAATGGTATCCAATTCATTTTTCGTGAAAGGAGATGCGTTGTTGGCAACTTTACAGGCGGTATCAATGTGTTCCCTGGTGGTGAATCCATTTAGCGCCGAAGTGATAGCAGGATGGGCTATCAGGAAACGCAAGGCAGCCTCGGTCGGGGTTTCTTCCTGACGGGCAAGAAATTTGAATGAACCCTCATTTTGCGGGATTTGTCCACCCGCCAGCGGATTCATGGCAATGACACCCATTCCGTTTTCACAGGCGGCTTCAGCCCCGTTGATGCGATATGGAAAGTTCAGAATATTAACTCCCATCAGGATTCCTGAGATTTTCTTTTCCGCAATAATCTGTTTTAGTTCGTTCCCGGTTTGGTGCGACGATAAGGTAATATGTTCGATCAGGCCTTCCGACTGGGCCTTCAGTAGACCTTCATATTGTCCGCCCGGTCGCATGGCCAATTTGTATTGCGACATCTTTCTGATGCACCAGATATAGTAAAAGTTAATTTTGTTGACATTAAGGATTTCCAGTGACCGGCAGACTCTTTCATAGGCTTTTTCTGCTGTGTCGAATGCTTCCGGCATTGCTTTGGTTGATACATAGAAGTTGCCGCGCAGCGTTTTAAACGCTTCTCCAAAGATTGCCTCGCTTTTGTCTTCACAGTAACCCGGAGCCGTGTCGAAGAGGTTTATTCCTTTCTCAAAAGCATAGTGAAGCAGTTCCGCGTTTTCCTCTTTACTTTTTGTTAAATCAAAACGCATGCCGCCGAAAGATACCGCGGATATTTTTTTACCGGTATTACCGTAATCTTTGTAAATCATCTTGAATCTTCTTTTTCAGGTGTTTGTAATTTCAGGTATTGTGTTATATAAATATACAGCATAATCAATGATGTCAAGCAGGTGGTATGAAAACAGACAAAGAAATACTGGAAAATTTTAAATGCCGGCGCTGCGGCAACTGCTGCAAGTGGCCGGGAATTGTGCGTCTGACCGATGAAGACGCGGATAATATTGCTGATTACCTGGGAATTCCATTCGAGGAGTTTATCGAAAAATATACCCGCTTATCACCGGACCGGAGATGTCTGGTGCTGACTGATAATGAACAGGGCGGTTGTATTTTTTACAGTGAACCACCGCCCGGGTGTCTTATTCAACCGGTTAAGCCTTCTCAGTGCGGAGCGTTTCCTGAACAGTGGCGGACAAAACTCTGGCGCGAACACTGTGCAGGCGCCAAAGAAGAAAATCAGACTCCGAAAGACAAAAAAAAAGAGTCATAATTTCGGGCGGTATTTTATTATGTCCTTGATGAGACAGACTATTCCGGTTATCAGGCCTAACAGGCAAACTCCCAGAAATGGATTAATAAAATCCGCATATGTTTTGAAGTTCAGATAAAAACACAGAAAACAGCCCAGGCCTCCGCTTAAAAGCATAAGTTCAATATCGGTTTTTACCTTGTCACGGTAATACCGGTTGCGGAACGGATTGCGACGCAGTTGTTCAAGTTCTTCAGGAGGTATTTCTTCTGATTCAAGCATTTCATCTTCATCAAAGATTCCTTCTTCTTCAAAGTCAACATCTTCATCATCGTATGCTTCTTCCGGCGGATTAAGGTTGAGTTTTCGCTGCCTAATGGTTCCTCTGACACAATAGATACCGGCCCCGAATACCAGTAATGGAACCAGACCACCCCAAAGTCCCCAGGGAATTTCGTGTTCGATGACTGCGTTTTCCGGTGCGTCCGGCATAATATAACAGGGCAGTTTTTTACCTGCCGGATATTGGGCCGGAATTTTTGTGTCTTCTTCATCTTCCCACGCCGACACCTGATTTGATTCATACTGTTTCCCCCGGTACTTATAAGCATAGGCGAAGTCAAGCTCTTTCCACAAGCTGAATTTGTCGCTTTTGGTAATCATGCGGCTGCGAATGACTTGCGCGTCACATTTAATCCTCAATGGTTCTTGGGCGGCCTTGATGAAGTTCTTTATCCCGGCATAGTAAAAGCACACCAGGCCGAACCAGGCTAAAGCTGACCAGCCGATAATCTTTCCATAAAAAATAACGGTTGGGAGGAGTGATCCGGCCGGAAGCGGGTTATTTCTTAATTTGATTATCAAAACCAGTACCAGGCTGGTCGCAGTTGCAATGATGATGATCGCTATGCTCATGAAAGCAAAAAACTCGAACATCCGGTACTGGTACTCCAGCATTGATTGATTCGGGGTTTGCGAGTTATAAAGACAATCCACTTTGCGGTCTTTGGCATGGAATTTTTTCAACCATGGAATGTTATCATAGGTGTTACCGGAAAACAAAGCCTGTCCGTTATGGGGCGTGCCGTTTACGTAGTATTTATATTCAACTGTTAAGTTCACATATTGTTTGTCAGCTACCGTTTTCGCGGATATTATGGTCGCTTCTGTTTTGGTCCAGTTCCAGGCTTTTGCGCCGAAATTGATCTGGCGCGGCCCGCCAAGCAGATAGCACATCAACAGCGCGATAAGAACAGCGAGTAACGCCCCGAGCCAAACCGAGGATTTATCCCTGATACTGTCGAGCATGAAAAACATGAATTATTTCGCAGTTAGAAAAATTTTCCGTATCGTGTCCGAGCTTATATTGTTCTTTTCACCGAATGAACCGTAAAACCCGATAGCTTCGTCGATAATAAGCTCCGTATCCACGACCAATCCCGCCTCGGTAAAGGTGGTTGGAAGGCTGACCGATTTGAAGAAATCGATAATGGCATCAATGCAGGCTTTTGCCGCGTCGTCATTATCCTGTTCGGTAATTCCAAACACTCTCCTGGCGCACTGTGCCAGTTTTGATTTTTTATCGTCGATCATCACTTTCAGGATGGCGGGGTATAATGAAGACAAAGACCTGGCATGGACAATGCCGTAATGCGCTGTCAGATAGTGCCCGATACGGTGACAGGCAAAATCGACCGGAACGCCGCAGCCGAGTTGGCCGTTCAGGGCGTTTGTCGCACACCACATCATACTGGCGCGGGCCGGCAGATTGTCCGGTGAGTCAATCAGCACCGGGGCGATCTCCACCAGGGTCGAAAGGATTGCTTCCGCCTGGCGGTCCTGTAATGGCGCGTCGACCGGATAGGTCATGTACTGTTCTACCACATGGACAAAGCAGTCGACGATACCGTTGGCAGTCTGATCAGGCGGCAAAGTCAGGGTGTAACGCGGATCGAGAATTGAAAATTTGGGGAACAGGCATTCGGCGCGAAAACCATATTTTCCCTGATTCTCTTCACTGCTGATGACCGCGATATTATTCATTTCAGAACCGGTGGCGGGAATGGTCAGGATATTGCCGAAGGGCAGGGCGGAGGTACACTGTTGTTTGCCTAAAACAATGTTCCAGCTGTCGGAAAGGTTGTCAAGATATGCTGCCATTGCGATATATTTAACGCCGTCGATTACCGACCCGCCGCCGGCGGCAAGGATGAAATCTGCTTTTTCCTGTCTGGCGAGCTTGACCGCTGAATTGAGTTGTTCGATTTTCGGATTGGGATCAATGCCGCCGAACTCCACAATGCTTTTGCCGGACAGAGCGTTGATGATCTCGTCATAGGCTCCGCATTTCTTTAATGCGCTGTGGCCGTATACAACCATGATTTTTTTATAGTTTGTGACTTGGTCCGCTAGTTTTTCCAGGACGGTATTTTCGCCAAAAATGATCTTAACCGGATTGTAGTATTCAAAATTGTTCATGAGCTACTCCATTTTGTTGATTTTGTGTGGTATTTAATTTAGCATTTGGGAAATGATATTCAAAAAAAAAGCAAAAATAATCTGAAATCGACTAAAAAAAATTTGTTTTGTGCGTCTAATAAATGTAGAATAAAAGGTTTTTGTGGTCATTGAGGATGATTGTGAAATTAGTGATTTAATCCGCACGACGGATGGCGATATGCCGCTTCATACTTCGCGCTCGCGCTTCGGAAGCGGAATAACAAACGCCGGGTTTTATGTCCCGACCCTCTGGGTCGTTCCGTACGAGCAAATTGTTAAACAGGAAGGGGAGAATGTATGACTGAAAATTCTATCGTTCAGAAAATTGAGAAAACAAAAGACAAGAAGAAAATAAAAATAATTCTGATCATATTAATACTGGGAGCCGTTATTGGTCTTGCAATTGATTTGTGGATCTATTTCCGGGGACAAAGCTCGCCAGCAGATAATCCGTCATCAACCAATAGTGCCAATTCCCGTAATTTATTTAATGTCCATGAAAAAGAGGCAAGTCAGTAAATTGGGCAAAGCATGATTTGCAGGCCGTTTTTTAAATGCAAGGTAAGAAAGAATTAATTATTTACGGAGTTATTGGATTGATGAAGGATTATTTGCTGCTCAAGGTTAATGACAAATATCATTTTGTCAAATAATTATTTGATAGTGAAAATGAATGTTTGATAAGGAATAATGTGAATAAGAAGTTTGGAAATTCGCTAAAAATAACAGGTTTACTGGCGGTCATATGCGGATGTGGAGTGTATTTGTGGAGTTATTACCATAAAAGAGACCCGCGAGTCCGGAGCGAGGCTGCTTATGCCAGGCGTTATGTTACTTCGACTCCGTCAAAAGATGTCGGTGTCTTGAACAAACAAGAAATAATGCTTCCATTAAAGTTGAGCAAAGCGGCTCACAGTGATAAATATAATATGTATGTCTCTGCGACAAAACAGCCTGAACACGGATTTTATTCTTCTCAACGCAGGTCAGGTCGATATCGACCTAATATTCATCTGCGTATCAGTGCTCCGCCTGATGTTACCGATGATATTCGCGTGAAGATCTTTCAAGGAGATCGGGCAAGCGGTAAATATCGCCTGATCTTTGACCGTTTGACAAAGCTGTATCCGGTTTCCTATTCAAATTCACCGCGGAACAATAAAATAATCGCCAGAAAGGCGGAGTTTGATTATCGCGGGGATTTTTATACAGGAAAGCTGGAAAATGATGTTAAGTTTTTCAGATCATTTTTATGTCATGCGGACGGAAGGGTTATCCTTGAGGGAAAGCCTGTCAGGTTAAGCTTTAAAACTATGCCAGTACCATCACCAACACATGCTTCCAGTCGAATTGTTGTAGCCAGTATGACTATTGACGAGGATGAGGATGCTGTATACCCGGCTTTCTATCCCAGAAGAGCATTGATTTGTAACTTCAGGAAACGCAACTCATATAAAATTACCAGGATGACAATTGATGGAGTTGAATATAATCCCAGGAGGTCCTCTTCCTCTTTTTGTGTCAGGAAATGCAAAACAAGCAATGGGAAAACTAAAACGGTCAAGAGTATAAGAGATGTGTATGATATGGATTATCCATTCGGCGGAAAAGTTGACCTTGAGTTGCAGGTATTGGATTCCCCGGGAAAATATAAAAATGTTAATTATTCATTCTACCTGGTTCCGCCTTCACCTGCGTTGAAAAAGCAATTTCTTCCGAAAGAAAAACATCTCGCGTTGTCCTGGGACGGGGTCGATCATGCTTTTGATAAACAGCACTTTCTGCGAATTCCAGAGCTGGTTTTGATGCGGGGATATCAGAAAATATATTCCACTAAATCTCTTGGAGCCGGCCGTTTTGATGATGTCAGCGTTTATCCTGGAGAGCCGGTTGACTATACATTACAGTTGAAAGACGGAACAATTCGTAGTAATGTTTGGAGTTCAAAGGGCGGCGTGAAAAGTTGGGTGTTCAGTTTTAATTCACAGCCGGCAACCTGGAGTCAACAGAAGTTCGTGGTGCCGGATATTACCAAAAAACATTCAATTCGACTGGAACTTATTAAAACAAATCTGGTTTACGAAAACACCGGCATTCCAGCGATGAAACTGCTTGATACTATTATGTTACGCTTGCGGCGTGAAAAATCAATTGTTACTTATGATACGGATGCGCGCGAATATGTTATGGGAGAAAAGCTTTTTGCCATGTCAGACAATATTCGCCGGAAGTTTGAACTGCGTGAGTCTGATTTTTCATTCCAGCTACGTGATTACACCGGTGACGATGGAACCGGGTTGGAACTGTGGTTGTTTAAACGCACGTCAAGTACCGGATGGGGGTGGGACCGTAAAAATTATCGATACTGGAGAATTGCCCGAATCCCAGGAACAGCGGGGCAATCTGAATTCATGCATGCAGCCGATCTGCTGATAAAAAAAATTAAAGAAAAAGTTGATTTTTTTACATGTCCTGATAACCGTGCCAAAAAAATTGTTCCAAGGAAGATCATTTGTTCAAAGTTCCGACCTGTCAATCAGGCAAATCTTGTTTGGCAGTACACGGCTCTTTCCGAGACGTTTGCGTTGTGTCTTGGCGAGTATTGCGACAATATCAAGATTATGTCAAAGGCGGACTGGGCTTTGATTCTGGGCGAGCGGCTCAGGTCCAATTATCGCGGTTACGATATAATTGATAATAATGACCGTGAAGTATTATTGACCGGGAGGATGTGGCGGGAAGGAACAAGTTATGCCTTTCTGGTTAAAGCTTCGGATGCGTTTTCGGGAGAGATTTTAGGAGTGAAGATATTTAAGGGGGGAATTAGGAAAGTCGCCGAAGCGGTTGGAGTGTGGTGCAGAAATTTGCGGGTCTGTGACGATATAAAGCAGGACTTTCAGGTCAGTTTGTTCTCAACCTCTCACTCTCAGCTTTATCGTCGTCCATGGCGGATCAGTGATGATTGTATTAAACGCTATGACTATGACTTTGCCCCGTGGCGCTATACAAGAAAGACTCCGACATCAACCAGATCGCATTTTTCTCCATTGGAATTCGCTCGTCGTCAGTGGAAAGATGGCTTCAGGCAACGAGCGGTTGAAGTGCTGGAAGAAGCCTGGAATGATAAAAAATTACTCCATATTGGTCAAACCTTGCTGGGATATTACGCTGAACTGGGGTATAAAGACAAAGGCTTTGATTTAAGCAGGGAAATGTGCTATATGAAGAATTGCCCTGAGTCAGTTCTGGAATATTATCTTAAGTTCAAAAAAATGAAAGAATTGACTAAGCCGGTTGACCAGGCCGCCTCGGGTGGTTATAATCAGCGTCGCAATAACGCTGCCAGATCTGTCCTTATCAGTTTCAGGCATCATTCTTATTATAATTATCATTTTGATTCTATGTATTTTATTGACCGGGACCAGGTTTGTCCGGAATGGCTGCCTGGCGGGGAATACCGGATTTCTTTAATGGCAAAGCAGATTCCGACAGAGGAGATGAATAACGTTGCTTTGTCTCCGGATATTCAAAAGTTCGGCGTATTGAGCCAGATAAACAAATTGGGGCCATACTTTCATAAAAAATATCTCAGATACAATAAAGTACTCAAGCGAAATGAAATGGTTACCGATAAAGGTCCGCTTAGTCCGGTATCTCTGGCATTTATTGTCGGGTGGAACTCGGTTCAACCGTTCAGTGAAGATATTCCGCGTGACCTGTTGTTTACAAGAAGTTCAACTCTGATGACCCGTAATTATGAAAATCAAGCCGTTAAATTATCACAGTTGTACATGGTTTCAAAAATTCGTTCAATCATGGCGCTCCGCGACAAGCTGGATCTGAGTTTTCCTTTCCCAAACAACAAAACAAGAGATCGTAAAACGTTCACTCCCCGAATTTATTTCAATGAGTTGGTTGAGCAGGCTGATAAATCGTTGACGGAGAGATTCAGTAAAGACATAAATATGTCGCAATTTCTTGCGGTCGATATTATGGCTGAACAAGGTAATGCACTAGCGAAAAAAATATTATCTCAGGCGCTGCAGGTACAAGTTCCTGCAAATTATCAACAGTTCACTAAATTGCAACATCCATGGGACTCTTACGACTTTATGATTTTCCGGGCGATGCGCGGCAGCGAGTTGGCTATGCGTTATCTGGCAGCGCATAAGGCACATTTGGAAAACTTTAGAAGCGGCTCATCGGAGCAGGAGAGATTTGACGTGGTATATCCGTTGATAAGATCATGCAAAAGTGATATTTTATTTGAAATTGTGCTGAAAAATGGTGGAGAGCGTGGACTTTATGCCTTACGCTGGGCCGATAAAAAAACTTTGAGTAATATCCTGATAAAATATACGGACCGTTTTTCCAGATGGAGTAAGGTCGGAAAATATTTGATTATGGGCTCCCGTAATGATGCCGCGGCCTGGAAATGGTTAAAGAAAGATGACTTAATGCAATATTTCGGCAAACCGCTTGATGAACTGCAATATGACCTGAAAGTAAGGCATTTAGCCGCTGTGTCCAGGCTTCGAGACAAAAAACAGGAGCAAAAATGAGTATTAAAAAAATATTGTTGATTATTTTCCTGGGGCTGAGTTTTGCCGTGAGATGTTTTGATATCAATCAGAAAATTGATAGTAAAGGTTTTGTTTCACCTGATGGCAAATACCTTTCTCAATGGCTTGAATTTATCAGGCAGTATCCCAGTCGGCGTGGCGGATACGTCGTATCGCAGGACGGCAGGAATAAACGTTTTAAAGATTGGGATCAGATCAGATTCTATGAGAATCACAGAAGCTTTGTGCAGTGGGAGATTACCAAGACCCTGAAAAGAAGAATGTTTAAACTTGGTTTTTTCCCGGAGTATTATTTACGTCCAAATAATGTTACTGATGTCTGTATATCGTTTTGGATGGATTTTCCTCCTGAAAAAAACAAAAGTAACGCTATTCTCATATTATACAATGTTTTCGGCAGTTGGGGGAATGATACGAAATCAAAGGCGTTATTTCTATTGAAAAGTTTTGGAGAGTGCGCCAGGGAAGAGCATAAATTTTTATTGAACAAAATGAATCAGGACCGCAACCGGATTCGTGAATACAAAGCCCTGGGATTTGTTATTTCAGCAAATACTGAGCAGGCAAAAGATATAAATGACTATCTCAAGCGTTTTGAAAAATCTTATATCGGACCGAACACAAATTCTCATATTTATCATTCATTCGTGCAAAAATGGGACGAAAAAACAATTATCCGAAGACTGCTTGATGAGCAAAAGATAAATAACCGTAATAAAGGCGCATTTTACGACCTTCTGGCCCGCTTGAATGGTGATTTGCCTGAAGATATTATTGATAAGATTATCCGATATTGGGGCTTGGATGGCGGTAACGGGGTTTTGACCCTTGACGCCAATTTGGCCTGTGCTCGAATTTATAATCCGAAATTGCGGCAGGCAATCCTTAATAATCTCAATTCTATTATTCCTCCTAAAGATTTTATTTATGCAGATGACCGCGCGGTGCAAGTCTATCTGAAAGGAACAAAAGAGGCTTTGAAGCAAATTCATACCAGGGAAAAGCTGGTACTCAGTTATGCTCGCCTTACCGGTGATTCCAACAAGGCTTTTGATCTTGCGTATGAAATCGTGGATAGACTTAATCAACGCTATCGAAATAGAACCAAAGGAGAGTTGCCCCGGCTGCAAATGATGATATCCTCCTCCCTGATTTTTGAAAACGGGAGTTTGAATGATGAAAATGCCGGCAAAATCATTGCGTTATTAACTGCGAAGTTATCCGGGTTCCGGCATGGGTATAATTCACCACTGAAACTTCATTCGCGATATGCTAAGCTTTTGACAGTTGATGACCTTGCCCGCAATCCGGTTGCAACCAGAAATCTGGCTTGCTGTGCTGATCAAAAGGCTTTGAATCGAGCACTTCTGGAGGCATTAGTAAAAGATGAGAATTATATGAAACGACACAACAATGCATACAAAAAGGCCATTCAGGTGTTGAACCCAAACAAATTACCGGTTGCAGTCGCGTCTGAAAATAAAATTCAGGAATATATTGAAAAACTTAAAAACAACCCGACAGAGGAAAGTGTACGTGAAATATGTTCCAGATTGAAACGATGGGGTATTTATGCATTGCCGGCAGCCCCTTTACTGAGGCCGTATGTAACCAAAGAGAATATTGACTTTGCAACTAAAATATATGTTATTGTAGCTCTGGCTGAAATGGGGGATAAAGAAAGTATTCCGCTGATTAAAAAATATGTTGAAAACAAAAATAAACTGCTTGAAAAGGCGGCTCGACAGGCTTTATTTCTATTATATGATATAAATGTGAAAAATGATTATTTCGACGAAATGTTACAAATTCAATTAAGGGGATATTGGTGAAAATTTTCATCCGGAGAACTTTTTGTCTGCTTTGCTTATTTTACATGTTCAGTAGTCAGGCATCTCAAAAATCGGTTATCGCAATCTTTGATTTTTACGGGGTCAGAGGCCGGGCGTCGGATGCCGGTTCCAAACTGAGCTTGCTGATCTTTGCTCAATTGAGCTTGAAAGATGGTGTTAAGATGGTCGAACGGGAAGAGATCGACAAGATCATCAGGGAACGTAAATTAAAGCGTTCTGGCCTGGTTAAACAAAACTTTATGGAGATTGCCGCCTTGGTCAATGCCGACTATATAATTACCGGCAGGATGTATGATGCCGAAGGCAGCAGAATTATAAATTTGAAACTGACCAAATGTTCTGATGGCAAGATATCCGGCAAGATGCTTGTTGCTGATCCGAAAAAGAAAGATTACCTGGAAAACGCGGCAATCCGGGCTGCGACATATATAGCGAAAAAAATCACTCCTGAAAAGCGGCCGTGAACATGAAAAAAGCGGTCAGGTGAGTTGCCTGACCGCTTGCCGGAGGTAACCTTTATGGAGTTGGATTGTCGGTTTCTATCATCAGTTCCGGTTTGTCCGCGGCAATCACCGGCAGCAGGGGAACCGGGATTTTCAGCATGACGTCTTCAACCGCTTTGTCGAAAACCATACTGCCGTAGCGCGGTTTGTCGGATTCCCTGCAGGATATCTTGAACTTGCGCGGCGCTGATATACTTGTTGCCGCGGCTACTTTGGTTTTGCCGATGTAAACTGCCGCATTGACTGTTTCCGAGCCCTGGCCGCCGACCTCAATTGTGAACTCGTTTATTCCGGCCGGGATGCCGAAGTAAACCCGGCCCGCCGGGCGATACAACGCCAGGTAGTTATTTTTCGGCAGCATTATGCTGTACGGGACATTGCTTGACTGAATACTGAGTTTATTTCCTTTGGGATGACCGGTAACGGCATAAACTCCCGGTTCCGCCGCTTTGAATGAATATTGGTTCGCGGCATTCTGACATTTCGCTTCCGGCAAAGTTGTTTTTTGACCCGACGGTGTGGTCAGTGTTACTTTCATCGGCAGAGTTTTATAGCGTCGGGATACTTGTTGCAGCAGCAGATTAAATTTAACTTCCTGCCCTTTGGTCGCGGCCAGCAGGAAGGTGGTGTCCTGGCGCATGATCAATCGGGGTTGACTTTTGCGGCGAGGTTTAAGCTTGTAGCCGTCGGAAGGCAGCAACGTTGCCAGTTTGACGTCGGCTGTTTTCGCCAGGTTGGGTTTATTCATTTCATGTTTGATGACATAAGCTGCCATATCGATTTTTTGCCCGTTGTACGTTACTGTTCCGGTGA
>CAXXVV010000003.1:0-1126406 GCA_963678305.2 Victivallales bacterium | reverse complement strand
TCCCGGCAATCGTCAGCGGAATAGCGCACATGATGATCAGCGGCAGCACAATACTGTTGGTCTGGATAATCAGCAGCAGGAATATACCGATCATGGCAATCCCGAACGCGATCCCCAGATCACGGAACACGCGCAGCGTGATCTGCCATTCGCCTTCCCCGGCCCATTCGGCCCGGATATTGGAGGGCAGCGGATGTTTGCGCAGCGTGTTAAACTCGGTCTTAAGGATCAACTCGCCCGGTGGTTTACCAACGCATTCGGCAGTGACAAAAACCACCCGTTCAAGATTTTTATGGTAGATCGGCTGTTCCTGGGTAACAGTTTTGAATTTACCCAGTTCCGCCAGCTGTACCATATCCCCGGACGCTCCTTTAATCCACAGGTGCGACAGCTTGTCCGCGCTTGACCGGTCATCAAAAGGCAGTTGCACCACGGCATACAGCGGCATGCGTTCGGCTTCCTCATGAACCGGCCCAACCCGCGAACCGGTCAGTGCGGTATTCAACGCGGAGGTGATTTCCGCCGCGGTTATGCCGTTCAACGCCGCTTTATCACGGTTGATAATAAAGTTCAGACGCGGATGCGGTTTTTCCGCCATATCGTCAATTTCAACAATGTGCTTGCCGTCGGTTTCTTCCAACCTTCTTTCCAGTTCTTTCGCTCCGTTGATCAGGGACTGGTAGTTGTCTTCCGGTTTACCGTATACTTCAACCGTGATCGTCGACAGCACCGGAGGACCCGGCGGAATCTCGACTATTTTCAATATCGCACCGTATTTTGTCGCAATTTCCGTCAATGGCTTGCGCAGCCGCAGCGCAATCGCGTGACTTTGCTCTTTCCTGTCCTGTTTATCCGCCAGGTTGATTCTGATATCGGCCTGATTCGAGTTCCGGCGCATCCCGTAATGCCGGACCAGGCCGTTAAAGTCAATCGGCGCGTTGATCCCGACATAACCCTGAAAATTTTTCACCTCATTGACCCGACCCAGATATTTTTCCAGAGCGCGTGTCGCATCGGCCGTCTGTTCCAGAGTTGAACCTTCCGGCATTTTTACAATTAATTGCAGTTCGTTTTTATTGTCGAACGGCAGCATCTTCAGAGGGACTTCCAGCAGCATCAAAGCCGCCGCACAGAGCACCAGAATCAGCACTCCGACCAGCAGTAAAATTGCATTCCGCGTTTTCAGGAAAGGCGAAATGAAAAAAGCGTAAGTTGACTTGATCCATTGCGGGGTGACGTCGGTAACCGGCGCATTGTCCGATGACGGTCGCCCTGCTTTCTTTTTCAGCAGGCGATATGAAAGCCACTGGCACGAAGGTCAGGGCACAGACGGTGGAAAACGTAACCGTCAACGGAACATTGATCGCCATCGGGCCCATGTACGGGCCCATCATACCGGTAATGAAAAACATCGGTGTAAATGAAATGATAATCGCCAGCGTCGACATGATCACCGGCGGCAAGACCTCTCTTACCGCCTCAAGCGTCGCGTCAAATGGCTTCCGCTGTCCCATCCTGATATGCCTCTGAATATTATCGACGTTGGTGATCGGGTCATCGACCACCAATCCCAGACTGAGAATCAGCGCGAAAAGGGTAACCCGGTTGATCGTAAAACCGAAAATATAGTTCACGAACAACGCCAGCGCGAAACTGACCGGCACCGCCAGACCGACCACCGTGCCTTCGCGCCAGCCCATGGTTATAGTGATCAAAAGCACCACCGTCAGAATCGCGAAAACCATCCCGGAAATCAGGTCGTTAACCTTGTCGTCTGCCGTTTTCCCATAGTCACGGGTGACGATTATTTCAACATCGGAGGGAAAAATCTTCTGTCCCAGCGATTTCGCCTCTGAAATGATATTCCGAGCCACCTCGACCGCATTCGTGCCTTTTTTCTTGCTGAACGCAATCGTCACCGCCGGATAAATCCGGTCTTTAGCCGACTTTATTCCGGATGCCGGCCCAAATCCGGTATTCACGTAATTGGTCTGTTCGGCCGGGCCGTCAATAACCTTTGCTATATCCTCCAACCGGACCAGGCGTCCGCCGGGAGCATTAATTACCGTATCGGCAATCTGCCGGGCACTTTTCAGGCCGGGAACGGTCAGGATATTTACCTCTTTTCCCGCCGCATAAGTTTTTCCGACCGTAGCAACCGTATTGTTTCGCTGCAAGGCCGTGATAATATCATTCAGACTGATTTTCCGGGCCGACATGCTTTCGATATCCGGTTCAATCGAGATTTCCCGCGGATATCCGCCCAGAATAGTAGTGCGGGATATGTCACGCAGAGAGTCGAGGCGGGATTTCAATTCTTCGGCCATGCGCCTCAACTCGTACGGAGTACGCCTGGGCGAATACACGGTCAGGGACACGATCGGCACATCATCAATCTGGACCGAGCTGATCAGCCAGTTGGTTACCCCGTCCGGAACAAGATTGAGGTTTTCGTCGATCTTGTCGCGAATTTTGACCATGGCGCGATCCCGGTCCTGCCCGACATAAAAACGAACAGTCACAAAAGCGGAATCACGATGGCTGATCGAATAAACGTGTTCCACCCCGTCCACCTGCCACAACAATCTTTCAAGCGGCACGGTCACCAGTTGTTCAACTTCTTCCGGAGAATGTCCCGGAAAATTCACCTGAACATCGACCATCGGCACAACAATCTGCGGTTCTTCCTCACGCGGCGTCAGGAATATCGCCATTAAACCGAGAATCATTGCCATAGCGATAAAGATTGCGGAGAGCGGACCGGTTAGAAAGTGCCTGACCGTACTGATGATAAAACTTCGACTCTGAGTTGTCTGATCGTCTACCATAAAGAATCCCTGTTAGAATTGCCCGGTGCCCAGCAGAACCAGAGTACAGGCGTTAATAACCAGAATATCATTCGCGGCGCATTGTTTCGCCAACTCCGGGTTTTCCGAACCGGGGTTGAAGATTATTCTTTCCGGCTGCAAAGCCAGAATTTCGTTTGCCATAACGGCTGACCGGTCAGGTCCGACATACATAGTCAAAGTATCCACCGGGCCGCTGACGGAGGACAGCTCCCGCACACAAACTAAACCATGGACCTCTACACCGGAGGGATTTACCGGGGTAACCCGGTAGCCATGTTCCAAAAGTTGTTTGACCGCTTTGTTGGAATATCGTTCTTCCTTCGGAGAGGCCCCCAGAACTACTACATGATGCTCAGAATTGTTACTCATAATCCACTCCTGTACATAGAGAATCATAATAATACTGATTATACAATAATATAAAAATCCCACATAACAATCCGGATATTGAAAAAAAGTCGTATCCGGAATCTTTATCCGCACGACGAATGGCGATGAACTTCTCTCCAAATTTTGCGGACGTCCGCAATGCGGAATGCGAGGCAGGGTGAAAATCCCCCGATACTTGCATCAGGAATAGCCATATCAGAAATCAAAATTTTTTAATTTATAATTATTTGTATTATCCCGATAAAAAAGCATATTAAAGCATCTGGTAAATTGAAAGGGACTTTGTATGATTAGGTCTGTTCCGGTTATTGTCGCTTTTTCGATCTCGCTAATATGCCTGGGAAACAGCAATTCTTCATCTCCCGGAAAAAGTCCGGTTCTCAAAGGCTTCTACTGGATGTCCGGGACCGGTAGAATGTTATCGGCGACGGATTCGGTCTTTAACAATTTTCTGCGCAAATTTGACCATAACTTGAAGTCCAATAAATATCTGTCAGGAGTATATCTAAACGCCAAATGGAAAGACCTCAACCCGAAAGACGGGGTATATAAATTTGAACGTATCGACACAATGATCTCGCTTGTCAGGAAAAATAAATTATACTATCACCTGACCATCTATCCGGGATATTCCAGCCCGGAATATCTCTACGAAAAAGGCTGTGTTAAATTTAAAGCTGTCGATCCTAATAAATATCGGAAAACCTACGGACAGGAGTTAACTATCCCATTACCCTGGGATCCGGTTTACAAAAAATATTATTACCAGCTGCTTGAAAAATTAGCGGAGAAATACCGCAATGACCCGAGCTTGATTGCCGTCACAATAGTCCCGTACAGTTTTAAAAGCAGTGAACTGCATCTGCCGGCATCCCGGCAGGATTTAAAAAATTGGGAACGCTACCCCGGTTACAAGCAAAAATTAGGGGAGGAAGCAAAATGCGCAATTGATAAATATGCCAATCTTTTTCCGGATAAACAATTAACATTCGAGCTGGGAATGCTGGTCGGCGCCAGACGTTCAGAGCGGGAAATAAGGGAAATCCTGGAATACGGCTTCTCAAAACAACCTCGGCGCTTTACGGTCCAGAGCGATCAATTGAACGGCAAGTTTGATAATTCAGGAATGTTCACCTATCGTTTGATCATGGATTTCAAGGATCGTGGACATAACGGTTTTCAGAGTCTATCAGCCTGGTGTCATTCCAAAACAGCCAAACGCCAGGGCTCAATGGAGCTTGCGGTTTTGAACTATATCAAGCCTGGAGCCAAGTATTGGCAATTATGGTATGGCGACGGTAGCGACATAAAAGTCTGTTCCAGGCTTGCCGCTATGTTAAAAGAAGCCGAGAGTATGGGATATGAGAAATATCTTGCCAAACTGAAAAAAGAAAAAAAATACAAAACTGCCGCTTTCCAGTCCAGAAGAAAATAACCGGATTTCAAATCTCAGAACCATTTTTTTTGTACCGGGAATGACAGGTATTATATCATCTCAAAAATTGGGCTTTGAAAGCATATGAATGAATTTATTCTACTTCATTATTAACGCGAGAAAAAATATCGCATAAATTTTCAAAAACCGTTTTGATTTTCGTACAAGAGTTTGTATATTCTTATTTAGATATTTATTTATTTTTAATTCCGATAAATGGAGGATTACAGTGAAGACTGAATTAAAATCAATTATTTCGGGTGTGACGTTCACACAAATTTTGTTGCTGGCAGTATTATTTTTTATCAGCGGTTGTACTTCTCCAAAAGTTCTGGGGCCGCGACGCTGCATTCCAGCCCCGATGGATGAGCCTGTGACGCTTGAAGTAAAAGAAACTGAAACACTGGAAATTCCGACTGCAAAACCGGAAATTCAGCCGGAAGTAAAAAAGGCTCCGGCAAGCACAAATGAATATCCTCCGATTGATTATACTGGAACCCCCGGTCCGGCGGCAGCGGAAAAAACTTATACTGTTGTTAAAAACGATAACCTTTGGAAAATCGCCCGCCAGTTCGGCGTATCATTTGTGGATTTGGCCGCTTATAACAATATTCCGGTCAACAAACCTTTGTATATCGGTAAAGTTCTGAGAATTCCGCCGGCTACCTACAAAGCATCCTCCAGTGAAAAGGCAAAAGTGACCGCAGGAATGAAACGGCGCAAATCAGGAACCAGAAAAGGAAGCAAGCCGCAATTCAAAGGAACTCCGGCAGCAGTTACCCTGTCAGGCGGCAATAAATATGTTGTACGCAATGGCGACAATCCCTGGCTGATCGCCCGTCGCTTCAAAGTTAAACTCTCAGACTTACTGAAAGCGAACGGCCTGAATTCCAAATCCATGCTTAAAGTAGGCCAGACCCTGGTTATTCCGAGCGGAACTGTAATTGCTCCAGCCGCAGTCACCCCGGTTAACAAACCGGTAGAGAAAAAAGAAGAATCTCTGGACTCACTGCTTGATTCAGTCGACACTCCCGAAACCCCGGCAAACAAACCTGCTGCAACACCTAAAGTCATTGAAGAAAAAGCTGTAGCTCCGGTTGTCCCGGCAGCAGCTCCGGCCCAGGCTCCAAAAGCCAAGGACGCAGACGAAGATCTTGGTTTCGGAAAACAGATTGAGACGATTTCAGACACCACGGTTGCCAGACTGGCCGCCAAATACAATACTACCGTTGAAAAACTCCAATTGCTCAATCCGACGATTCCGGAAGACGGCAATATTAAAAAAGGCACGCTCATTCAGTTGCCGAAATAATTTGAGTTTATTTCATATGCCGTCTGCCGAACAACTTGGAATAGTCATCGCGGCCGGCGGCGGCGGAACCCGCTTCGGGAACCGGAATAAACTATTTATGGAATTACGCGGACTGCCGGTTTTTATCTGGTCAGTCCGTAATTTTTTGTCAGTATGCCCAGGAAAAAATATTGTTATCGCGACTCCTGCCGACACGTTATCGGAATTTCAACAGTATCTTGAAAAACTGTTGCCGGAAAGCGGAGTCAAGCTGGCTTCAGGCGGCAAAACGAGGCCGGAATCAGTGATTAACGCGCTGCAAGCACTTCCCCAGGGATTGCAATGGGTTGCGGTCCATGATGCGGCACGGCCTCTGGCTGACGCTGAACTCCTTATGGCCTGCCTGGAACAAGCGTCCCGCTTCGGCGGAGCTGCTCCGGTAAAGCCGGTTACCGATACCATAAAGCAAATCGATACAGACGGCTTTGCGGTCGCCACTGTAGACCGGACTCCGCTCCGGGCGATCGAGACTCCGCAAGTTTTTGATCTGGAAAAACTGCGTATAGCTTACACGACCCTCGGTGATAAAGCAAAGGATTTTACTGATGACGCCGGAGTATTTACCGCTTGCGGCGGTAAGGTATTCCTGCTCGACAATCCATCACCAAACCTGAAACTGACTTATCCGGAAGACTATCGCCTGCTTCAGCAATTGGTATGATCATAATCCTTATCAATTCCCCGTTTTATATGCTACTTGGTTGCTGATTATTATTATTTAATATTATATCATCAATTGATTTTATGTTTATACATATATATATTATTTACAATCACTTAAGTAATATTTAAATCTTGATGTCTTAATGCTTTGTCGCAGTGCTTTTAAATAATCAAACAAAATATGCTGCCTGAAAAACAAACTATATACGCCCGTAAAATCTGTGATCGACAACGGCAAATCGAAAAACTTCCAGTTATGCCGAAAAGCCTTTGAAGCGTTACAGTTAAGACTTCCGTCAATCATCCGTCACTTTTGTAATATCCTGACAATCAGTCTAATACAATCGTCATTTTTCATAAAAAAAACGTTGGAGCACACTTGCATTTCCAGCCATCTAAAGCTATAGTTCATCTTAAGTTTAATAAACTGGAACAGTAAATGGAACATATTATTAATGTTGCCGGGTTGGAAGAACTGGCAGACTATAACATAACCCGGGTTTTTCTTGCGATAGGAGTGTTTGACGGGGTTCACAGGGGACATCAGAAACTGTTGACCGAATTGGTTTCAGCCGCGACAGAGATCGACGCCGTGCCGGTGGTAATGACTTTCTATCCGCATCCGCGGCAAATTTTGCATTCCGGACAACAGCATCCGGTTTTACTGCTGCCGCCAGAACGTAAAGTGCAGCTTCTGCACCAATATGGAGCGAGGGCGGTTATCACATTACATTTTGATTCGGTCCTGGCGGCACTGGAACCGGAGGATTTTCTGAATCAATGCCTGGGCTGCGACGAGGTCGAACTGGCCGGGATCTGCGTTGGCAGCAACTGGCGTTTCGGAGCCAAAGGCAAAGGCGACGCGGCACTGCTTGAGAAATATGCCGCAAACGGGCATTTTTCCTTCCGGGCCGTTTCCGAATTAACTCTGGACGGCAACATCGTCGTCAGCAGTACCGCAATCCGTCGGGCCGTATCAGCCGGGCTGCTGGACAAAGCAGCGGCAATGCTCGGGCGCCGTTACCGGTTATGCGGCAATATCGGGACAGGGCATGGTGTAGCCGGCACGGAACTGGCTCACCCCACCGCGAATTTGCAAGTCGAGCATGGGGTTCTGCCTCCGGCCGGAGTATATGCGGCTCGAGCCTATATCGGCGGAAAAATGTTCAAAGCGGCAGTAGATATCGGAATATCACCAACTTATGCCCGGACAGAGGACCGGAACGGTCGAATCGAGGCCCATCTGCTTGATTTCAATGAAAGCGTTCGCGGCAGGTATCTCGAAATCGAACCGGTAAAATGGCTGCGGGAGGAGCGCTGCTTCGCCACGCCCGATCAGTTGAAAGAACAAATATACACAGATGTCAAACTGGTCAATCAAATTTTATCATAAACTATTAACCATATTTAACATTTGCGGGAGCTTATGAACGAGAAAAAGACATTTTCATTATCGGATGCGGCTAAGATTGTCGATGTACCGCGAACCACCATCAACGACTGGATCAGCAAGCATGCGAATTATCTGCACTTTGAACTTAAAGGCAAGAGAAAAGTACTGGATGATGCCGGTATCGAGGTGCTTAAAGAGATCAAGGAACTGCGTGACAGTGGTTTGAGCGCTTCTGAAATAGAACTAAAACTGGCGGAAAATCATCCGGTCAAGGCAGATCAGGTTACGGAAAGTGAAACGGAACCGACTCAAAACGAAAACGTCGAAGCACCCGACTACGCAATAATTGTCAAACGGCAGACCGATGAGATCGGGTCGCTGCTCAGTGACCATCTGCAAAATCTGGCAACAAGACTTCAGGAAGCGGAACTGGCACAGAAGAATTTTTCCAGGCGAATGATCCGTTCGGTAGTCTCAACCGTTTTGATCATGCTGCTTTTACCGTTGATGCTGATTGTCTTTGCCGGGGTGCTGTATCGTTCTTATGAATTGAGGAACAAGAATCTTGAGTCCGAACTTAAAAACACCAGTGAGACCGCGCAAAAATACCAATCGGAAAATTTCAAGCTGCTGATGGACCTGAAATCCGATGCGGAAAAGATCAAGGGAAAAGATCGGGAAATAACGAAAGTCACAAATCTGCTTGACAAGCGCGATAAAGATTACCAGCGCACAGTTAATAAACTAATGGCTGATATGCAGGCGCGGAAAAAGAAGTTTGAAGGAGACCTGCAGAAACTGTCAAAAAACGCGGCGACCAGCAAGCAGGCGGAAATAGCCCGTTTACGAGATGAATTTGCCGCAAAACAGCTTGAGGTTCTGAAAAAACTTGATCAAATGCAGCAGGAACTTGAGAAGAAAGACAAACTGGTAGCCCATTTGAGCAAAACCAGTGAGGCACAGACCATAGTAATAAAAGATCAGGCGGACACTTTGAAAAAAGTGCTTGAGCATGCAAAAACTGAAACGAATCCTCCGATGGAAAAAAACTCTCCGGAAAAGTAAAAATTAACTGATGATACCACAGTTGAGATATTCGGGAAAGGGCTTGTAATCAAGCCCTTTTTGCGTTATATTTACCTTTTGCTGATTTCACCATTAAATTAATATATCGGAGCATTCAAATGAGTCTTGAAACAATCACAAACCTTTCTAATTTTTACGGAGCCGATCCGAAATTTGTTCTGGCCGGAGGGGGAAACACCTCATTCAAAGATGATAAAAACCTCTGGGTCAAACCCAGCGGAACCACGTTGGCGGCCATCACTCCGGGACAATTTGTCAAACTCGACCGGGAAGCGATCCGTAAAGTTTTTTCTTTGACCAGTTGGAACAGCGACGAAGAACGCGAAGCCATCGTTAAAAAAATGATGGCCGACGCGGTATGTTTCGACTCTACCGGGCGTCCTTCGGTCGAGGCCCCGTTACATGAGCGCATCGGAACTAAATATGTGGTTCACCTGCATCCGGCAATGGTTAACGGCATGACCTGCGGAGTAGACGGACAGGCAAAATGCGCCGAACTCTTTCCTGAAGCATTATGGGTTGAATTCGTCGATCCCGGATTCTGTCTGGCGGCGGCGCTGGATAAACGTATGAAAGAATACGCGGCGGCGAACGGCAGCGAACCAACGGTGATCTTCCTGGAAAATCACGGCGTATTTGTGGGTGGAAACGACGAAGCTGAGATCATGGGAACTTATGATACAATCATGCGGACCCTGATTGATTTTTACGCCAAAGCGGGAGTAGCCACGGAAGTCCCATACGGGGAAAAAGATCTCGATACGGTAATGGAAACTGCGCCGCAGTTGCGTTCGTTGCTGGGAGATGACGCCGCCGTAGCGGTAGCGTCGATGCCGCCATGTGAAATCTTTGAGGGGCCGCTCACCCCTGACCATATTGTTTACGCCAAATCTTTTGCACTGGTCTGCGACGAAATC
The DNA here is from genome assembly GCA_963678305.2 of Victivallales bacterium. Taxonomy (GTDB): domain Bacteria; phylum Verrucomicrobiota; class Lentisphaeria; order Victivallales; family Victivallaceae. Next base: position 1,116,322 of record CAXXVV010000003.1, on the reverse strand, counting down.
ACACCTGAGACGGTCAAATTATTTGTTTCAGAACACGGTTACAAGCCGAAAGTCGTCTGCATTCCCGGCAAAGCAGTCTTTTGTGCCGGAGCGACAATCAAAGACGCCGGAACCGTTTGTGAACTGACCCGTGACGCCGCGCTGGTACGTCAACTGACCGCAGCTTTCGGCGGAGTGCGTCATCTGAGCGACCGCAATCGCGAATTTATTGAGAACTGGGAAGTGGAATCCTACCGCAAAAAAGTTGCGGCAAGCGGCGGCGAAGGTCCATTGACCGGCAAAATCGCGGTGATTACCGGAGGAGCCCAGGGTTTCGGGTTCGGAATCGCCGAAGAGCTGATAAAAGCCGGAGCCGTGGCGGCAATCGCCGACCTGAACCTCGGCGGCGCCAAAGAAGCCGCATTCATGCTGTGCGATAAATTCGGGCAGGATAAGGCTTTCGCGCTGGAAGTGAATATCGCGAATGAAGAATCCGTAGTGAAGATGACTCGCGACCTGGTTGAAATTTGCGGCGGCTGCGATTTGTTTGTCGCCAACGCCGGCGTCCTCAAGGCCGGCTCCGTGAAGGAAATGGACAAGAAAGACTGGGATTTCGTAACCAACGTCAATTACACCGGCTATTTTCTCTGCACCAAGCATGTCGCCAAAGCAATGGCCAGCCAGAACCGGCACAGCAGCAAATGGTTGGATATTATTCAGGTCAACTCGAAAAGCGGTCTGGCTGGAAGTAACCGTAACGGAGCCTACGCCGGCAGCAAATTCGGCACCATCGGCCTGACCCAGAGCTTCGCGATGGAGCTGGTGGATGACCATATCAAAGTTAACAGCGTTTGTCCCGGCAACTTTTTTGACGGCCCGTTGTGGAGCAATCCGGAAAACGGCCTGTTTGTCCAGTACCTGAAAAGCAACAAAGTTCCGGGCGCGACCTGCATTGAAGACGTCAAAGAGTTTTACGAAAAGAAAATTCCGATGGCCCGCGGATGTTACCCGGCGGACGTCGCCAGGGCAATAATTTACGCGGTCGGGCAGCAGTATGAAACCGGGCAGGCCATTCCGGTCACCGGTGGCCAGGTCATGCTTAACTAATCCTCCCGACAGGATTTAAGCGAATAGTAAAACGGGGTATTAACCACGAAAATCACGAAAAATCACGAAATAAATTTTTTATTTTTCAGCATAAGCTGAAAATATCAATACTTCTTCATGATCTTCATGGTCTTCATGGTAAAAAAAGTTCAAAGCAACGAATCATGGGATGATAAAGAAAAAGAACAGGAAAACATATGACGGTTATAGCACGGGAAATTGAAGGATATATGGCAAAAGCCTCATTCATCCGTAAGATGTTTGAGAAAGGCATGGAGCTGAAAAAGGAATTCGGCGCTGAAAACGTTTTTGATTTCAGTCTGGGCAACCCCGACCTGCCGCCGCCGCGTGAAGTGGCGAATGAACTTAGAAATATCGCAGGACATCTGGACGAAGCGTTTGTCCTGGGCTATATGCCGAACAGCGGCTATCCGGACACCCGGGAAATCGTCGCCGCCGCGATGAGCAAGGACCAGGGCGTGGAAATTCCGGCAGAAAACGTTATTATGACCTGTGGAGCGGCAGGCGGATTGAACGCCTTTTTCAGGGCGACGTTGAATCCGGGGGATGAAGTAATTTGTCCGGCTCCGTATTTTGTTGAATATGGTTTTTACGTCGGTAATTCCGGTGGCAAATTGCGTCCGGCAATGTCGAAAGATTTTACTTTTGAGCTGGATTTATCGGCCATCGCGGCGGAATTATCGGGTAAGACCCGCGCGGTACTGATCAATTCCCCGAATAATCCGGCAGGCGTGATATACAGTCGAAACGAACTGGTCCAGCTGGCTGAACTGCTGCGTGAGCATTCAAGCAAGACCGGTCAAGTGATCTATCTGGTTTCAGACGAACCGTACCGTTTTCTGAATTATGACGGTTATGAACTGCCGTCAGTGCTGGATATTTACGAACACAGCGTCATCGGGACATCATGGTCGAAAAGCCTGTCTCTGGCCGGGGAACGCATCGGCTGCCTGATCGTCAACCCGGCAATGCCGGAAGCGGCGCAAGTGCTCGGCGCATGTACTTTGACCAACCGGATTCTGGGCTTTGTCAACGCCCCGGCGATTGCCCAGAAATTGCTGTCCAAAGTAATTAAAGCACAGGTTAACGTGGACATTTACCGGCAACGCAGAGATGCCATGGCCGCGGTGCTCGACGGCGCCGGAATCAAATATTCGATGCCGAAAGGCGCATTTTACTTTTTCCCGCAAGCCCCGATCGCGGATGATTTCAATTTTTGCGATATTTTGCTGCAGGAAAAAATCCTGGCGGTACCCGGTTCCGGCTTCGGCTGTCCGGGCTATTTCCGCCTGACTTTCTGTGCCGGCAACGCTGATTCGATCAGCCGTTCCGCCGACGCATTCAAACGCGCAATGAAAAACATAAACCAAGGAGCAGATTAAAATGATCAGAGTAGCAGTGATTGGAGCGGCGGGCCGGATGGGCCGACGCCTGATAAGCAACATATGTGAAGCAAATGATATGATTTTAAGCGGCGCGGCGGAATATGCCGAAAGCCCGTTTATCGGTCATGACGCCGGGGAAATCGCCGGCTGCGGCAAATGCGATATCGTAATTACCGCCGATATTAAGGATTTTCTTTTTGAAACCGATGCGATAATCGACTTCAGCACCGGCCCGGTGCTGGAAAACGCCGCCCAGGCGACGGCCGAAGGATGCTCCGTGGTTATCGGTACGACCGCCCTCGGCGACCAGGGCAAGGCCGGACTGCAGAAGCTGGCGGATAACGGCGGACGCATTGTTTTCGCCTCAAATATGAGCGTCGGAGTCAACCTGTTGTTTCATCTGAGTCAAATGGTGGCGGGCATTCTGGACGAAGATTATGATATCGAGATCGTCGAAATGCATCACAACCAGAAAAAAGACGCGCCCAGCGGCACCGCGGTCACTCTGGCTGAAAAAGTGGTTGAGGCTCGCAACAAATCATATACAGAGGATGTGGTCCATGGTCGTGACGGAATGGTCGGGGCGCGTCCCCGCGGAGAGATCGGCATGCACGCCCTGCGCGGCGGCGACGTTGTCGGCGATCACACCGTGATCTTTGCTACCCAGGGCGAACGAGTCGAACTGACGCACAAGGCATCGAGTCGCGACACCTTTGCCAAAGGCGCGTTACGCGCGGTGCGCTTCCTGGTTGATAAAACGCCCGGTCTCTACGATATGCAGGACGTTTTGAATCTGAAAAAGTAAACGTTGGAGGGCTTGTCATGGCTTCAGAAACTATTCTTATCGACGCGTTCGCCCAGATTTACCGGGGTTACTACGCGATCCGTTATCTGACCGATTCCGAGGGGCGACCGGTCAACGCAATTTATGCCATGGCAAAGTTTCTCCTGCAAATGCACAACGATTATCCCTCTTCCGGCGGGGCGGTAGTCATTGATCGCGGCAAACCTGATTTCCGACTTGAGATTCAGCCCGAATATAAAGCTAATCGTCCTCCTATGCCTGAAGACCTGCGGGAACAGCTCGACCCGATTGAAGACATGATTCAAGCTTTCGGCTGGCCGATTATCGGCAAAGAAGGCTTTGAAGCGGATGACCTGATCGCGGCAATCGCGGCGGACCGGACAGAGGACAGTATCCGTTTTGTCAGCGCGGATAAAGATCTGTGTCAGATTATCACCGGGCGGGTCAAGATGCTGGCCCCGAATCATAAAGGCGGCGGCTTGACACTGCGCGGCCCGGAAGAGGTAATGGATAAATTCGGCATCTTGCCGGATAAGATAATCGACTATCTGGCAATTATCGGCGACAGTTCTGACAATATCCCCGGTCTTCAGGGAGTCGGGCCGAAGACTGCGGTAAAACTGCTTGATGAAGCCGGCAGCATCGAAACCATGCTGGCCGAACCTGAAAAAATAAGCAATCCGAAACTCCGGGACAAGGTAACTGAGAACGCCGAATTATTACGGAAAAACATTGAACTGGTCCGGCTGCGGACCGATATTCCGGAACCGGAATGGCAGGCAAATCCGACTTGTTTGTCAAGAACTGAACCGGACTGGGACAGGCTTCGTGAAATATTTCAAAAATACAACATGAGAAGCCTGGTGAAAGAGCTTGACGAAATGTCCCCGATGCAGGTTGAAGAAAGCCCGGAGGCGGAACCGGATCAGCCCGACATGTTTACTCCGGACATGTTTGGCTGATTTTCGCGTCGATGTCGCGATTAAAATATCAAAAAAAATTTGCCCCTCAGGACTTTGTCCTGTATATTACGTTTTGACTGATTTAACAGATAAAATTCACAGGGTGTTTAAAATAAGGGAAAACGATGAAAAAAATAGTTATATATTCCGCGGTAATGCTGTCACTGCTGATGACCGCGACGGTATCCCGGGCGGAGGAGATGACGGCCTGGGAAATGTGGAGGGCCGGCTACGAAGTATATGCTCAGGCAGAGCATGACAAGTTGAGTGGAAAAAATTCCGAGGCGCTGGCGGGCTTCCAGCAGGCCCGTGATTATTACCAGAAGATCAAGAAAATTCAGCCCAACTGGCAGAAAAGCAAAATCAATGAACGGATAAATATGTGCGAAAGGCAGATCACCAAACTGCTGCAGTCAATGAATTCGTTCAATTCAACCGGTTCAGTCAAAAGTTCAACCAATAGCGACTCGACCCAATCAACCCAAATTTATCGCCCCAAGACATATCGCCCTAAGACCAGGCTGCCGGATGATGACGTATACCGGCCCGGCCAGCCGAAATATACCCCCAAAACTTATCAACCCGGAACGACCGCACCGTCGTTGAATACCGAGTCGGATATTTACCGGCCCGGACGCTCGAGCAGCAGTACCGCGGCTGAACTGGCGGAATACCGGAAAAAATACATTAACGCACAACTGGAAATTGAGGATCTGAAGAAACAACTGAACCGCAGTCTCGGAACCGCCCGGCAAGTTGAATCGATCATACGCGAAAAATCTTTTCTTGAAGAACAATACAACCGGCTTTTGAGCAAATACGACAAACTGCGAAGCCAGGGCGGCGCCAATGCCGAGGAAATTACCAATTTACGCAATCTTCTCGTTGCGGAAAAAATGAAATCAGATCAAGTTTCAAAAAAGTTAACCATGCAGACACAAAAGGCGGACGAGTATAATCAGGAACTTGACGCCCTGCGCCGTTATCGTACGACAACCCGGGTACAGCTGGAGAGAGACCGCAAAAAAATAAATGGGCTAGAAGCAAAAATAAATGGCCTGAATGATAAGCTGGCCCTTGCGGAACGTGATAAGCGCAACGCTGACGTCAAAAAAGCCTCTCTCACCTACAGTCTTGAACAATCCGAGAAACGTTTGGCCGAGATGAGAGGCACTTATGATAAACTGCTGAAAGCGATCAAACAGAAAGCCGGCAAAAGTTCGACGGGAAAAGCCTCAGCGATCCTTTCCGAAGAAAACACCAAACTGACCGGTGAAATGAAAAAACTTACGGAAGATAACGACAAACTGGTTAACGAACAGAGAGAACTGAAGGCCAGACTGCGGAATGCGGACATCGACGCAACCAGATTGAAAGATACCATCAGCTCAGTTAAAAACAGTTATCTGGCCCTGCGTAAAGAGTATGAACGAGCTTTAAAGAACTCTTCCGGCCTGGCTGGTTCCGGTGAAGTTGACCAGACCAAAATAGCCCAGTTGCAAAAAAAGAATCAGGAACTGGCTGAAGAACTCCGTCGATTTGCGGTCAGGATGAACAACATCCGGGCTGGAGACAATGTTGCGGAACAATATAAAGATATTATTACCAGACTGAATAAACGCCTGACCGAGCAGCGCAGTCTTTTAAGCGCGAAAGAGGCTGATTTCAACGGCCTGGAAAAGCGCTTGAAAGAATATGGCATATCCAATGCGAAGATGACTGTCGACATGCAGAAACTGCAAGCTGAAAACGCTGATATGAAGCAGGAAATCAAACTGATTGACATTTTGAAAAAAGATATTGTCAATCTACGTAAAGAAAACAATAAATATACGACGATCGAGAAAAAAGCCAGTGAAGCCATTGCGAAATATGCAAAACTGGAAAAGGAATATAAACGAGTTCAAAATAAAATGCTGACTTCAGGCGGCGAGGTCATGAAGCTGCAGGACGAAATTGCCCAGTTAAAGCTTGATATTAAAGATTATCCGGCGATGAAAAAAGAGCTGGCCGCGGCCCGTAAGCAGTTGAAAAAACCGCCGGAAGGCAGTTCGGTGCAAATGAAGCAGAAAATTGCCAAACAGGAAAAAGAAATCACCGAATTGCAAAAGTCTTTGATTGAACTTAATCGCCTGAGAACCCAGTTTGAGCAGTTGAAAGACTACACTGCGGAATATGCCCTGGCTCAGAAACAACTAGCAACGGTCAGAAAGGAACTGAAAGACGCATCAACAAAAGTCGATGCGACATTGCATGACAATACCACGCTGAAAAGACGGCTTTATGCGTTGCAGCAGAAATACAGCGCGTTGGAAAAGAAATTCAGCGCCAAACCCAAGCAGGACCTGAAGCGTCAATTGACTATGGTGGAAAATCAGAATGCAGTTTTGAAATCGAATATCAAACAACTGCAGGAACGTTTGTCATCAACTGAAAAAGTTGCCAGGACAACCAAGGTATTGAAATCGGAAAAAGCCGCAATTAAAAAGAAATTGAGCGATACCGAAAAGACCGCAGAACAATTGGCGCAGGAGAAAAAGCAGTTGGCACAGGAAGTTACCAAACTGAAAAAACAGCAGCAAAAGATTGCCGCGGAAAAGCCGAAGCTCGCGGCGCTGCGTAAAAAATTCAATTTCCTTTTTGCCGAAGCAGTTGCCGCATCCGGCAAAAATGACCTGAAAACTGCGGAATGGCATTACAAAAAGGCCCTGCAACTGCTCCCCGACGACCCGCACGCCTTGGCCGGACTCGGACGCACGATGCTCCAGCTCGGTAAAAAAGCTGAAGCATATCCGGTACTGATTAAAGCCAGAAAACAGTTGCCGCCATCTGCGGAACTGGATATTTACGCCAGTCAGGCGGCGCTCGCTGCCGGTAAAAGCGACATCGCGGTTGTGCTGGCCAAATCTGCCCGAAAACTTGATACCGCTTCCGGTCCGGCAGTCGCCGCTTTGGTGAGTGCGCTGTTGAAATCAGATCGACCGGGTGATGCGGAAGAAGAACTTGAGGACGCCAAGCGCGCCTTAGGCAAAAATCCATATCTGGAACTTGCTCAGGCAAGAATTGCCCTGCGCAAGGGCCCCGCCTTCAAGGCTCAGGCTGTTGAGGCTTACAGTCAGGCCCGTAAAGGCGGAGTCCCGGAGGACCCGGAAATGGAAGCGTTCATGAAAAAACTCAAACCGGTTAAGCAGGATCTTGAAAATCTGAATTTTCTGCGTCAATCCGCGGCTGATGCCGCGACAAAAAAAGATTACGATTCGGCATTCTGGTTCAGCAGTCAAGTGGTTGCGAAAGACGACAAGTCCATCGAAATATTGTATGAACACGCGGTTTACAGCCTGCTTGACGGTAAAAACGCTGAGGCTAAAAAGGCATTGGAGAAGGCAAACGGAATTGAAAGTGATAATCCCGGCATTATGTATATGCAGGCCGCAGCTGCCATTCGCGACGGCAATTATACCGATGCGGTAAAGAAACTGCGCGATGTATCCAAACTAGTCAAAAAACCAAAATCACCAACTCCTTATGAACGTGAAATTAATGCTCAGAGCCTTAAATTGATCAAGAATAACTTGAAAAGCAACAAACCTGACACTTATGCTGCGGCAACTGCCGAGTTTATCAAGAAATTGTCGAAATAAGGAAATGCGGATGCAATTGAAACTTCTCCCGGCAGTTTTGTTGATGGTTACCGTGTTGTGCGGATGCCAGACTGACTGTATTGTGGAAGTAAACAACCGTCATGCAGCACTTAACGCGTTATATTCCAGAACCCTGAGCGCCACTATCTACACCAACAGCAGTCGGCCGCATAAGGGAAAATTCGAACTTGCTCCGCTGGTCCGGCCGCAAATCAAGGGATTACTGGTTGACGGCGATGCCATGCCGACGCTCAAATCACGGCTGACCGCACGTGAACTGCTAGTCAAAAACAACCTGCAATTGACCCCTTTCGCTGAAATCTGCCGGTTTATCAGTTGCAAAACCGGGCTGCTTTGCGCTTTTTCCGAATATCGCGGCAGCGGTGATCAGCGTTCGGTTAAAGTTACTCTGGTCTGGGTTGATGCTCAAAAGATGGAAAAGATCGCATTCGCGATCGGCGTAACCGAGTTGAAAGTATCATCCGTACGGGAAGACTTTGAACTCTATTGCGGCGGAACTGAAAAGCCGGGAGATTTTTTCGACTTCGCCGCCTTGCGAGTCGTAGATAAAATGTTTAAGCAAATAAAAAACCTGAAATAACGACGAGAGCAGTACCGTGAACTATTTTTCGATTCCGTTCAATCAGCCTTATCCATATCCTTTCATACCGGGCATGATGTGGATATGGCACATTATGGCGTTTGTTATCGGCTGCAATATCGGCAGTTTTCTCAATGTCTGCATCTGGCGGATTCCCCGCGGCGAGTCGCTGATCACCCCTCCGTCACACTGCCCTAACTGCGATCACAAGATCACCTGGTATGAAAATCTGCCGCTGATCAGCTGGTTATGCCTGCGCGGCAAATGCAGCGGATGCAAAAATCCCATTTCAAGCCGGTATTTCATCGTCGAATTCATGACCGGGCTGCTGTTCTATATGGTCTGGTTCAAAGTCACTTTCGATTTTCAGCCGGTGGCCGCGGCCGTCCTGTATATGGGAGTGACGATGCTCTGTGTCTGCACCGCCTTTATTGATGTCGAGCATCGGTTGATCCCGAACAAGCTCACCTATCCGACAATTATCTTCGGCCTTGCCATGTCGCTGTTCTATCCGGAAATCTGGGGTGCGGATACGACTCATCGCATGTCGCTGATTTTCTCTGGAGCCGGATTACTGATCGGCGGCGGAGCTATGGCGTTGATCGCCGTAATTGGCGAAAAGATCTTCAAAGTGGAGGCTATGGGTTGGGGCGATGTGAAATTTATCGCGGCAATTGGCGCTTGTCTGGGCCTGAAATCATGTTTTTTCATCCTGCTGATCGGTTCGCTGCTTGGCTCGGCCATCGGAATATATCAAGTTATCCGCTATCGCCATAAAGAAGGTTTCAAGGCAACAATTCCTTTCGGCCTTTATTTATCAATCGCCACTTATCTGTGGATTCTCTATGGCACCAGACTCGAAATGATCTATCACAGGCTTTTTACAAATATTCAAATTTAATAATAAAACATATATGGAGTAAATTATTATGCGCATGAGCAAACTTGTCGGACGCCGGATCAAGGAAGATCCCAAAGATTCAAAGACCATCAGTCACAAATTCTTGATCCGCGGGGGGTATGTCCGTCCGGTTTCAGCGGGAATTTATTCGATTCTGCCGCTGGGTAAATTGATCATCGACAAAATCGAACAGATCATCCGCGAGGAAATGGCCTCAATCGAGGGTCAGGAAGTCCTGCTTCCGGTAGTCATGCCGGCAGAATTGTGGAAAGAGTCCGGCCGCTACGAATCGGTCGGAGCGGAACTGCTCAGATTCGAGGACCGCAACGGCAAGGCGATGATCCTGGGCATGACTCACGAAGAGGCGGTTGTCCACCTGGTTCGCAGCGAAGTTTCCAGTTACAAGCAGCTGCCGGTCATGCTCTATCAGCTCCAGACAAAATACCGGGATGAGGCCCGGCCCCCGCGGCGGCCTGATCCGGGCTCGTGAATTCACCATGAAAGACGCCTATTCGTTCCATACCAGTCAGGAATGCCTGGAAGAATATTACATGGAAGCTCACGCCGCTTACGAGCGCATATTCAAGCGTATCGGCATGGACAACGTCGTCTCGATCGAGGCCGACTCCGGTATGATGGGTGGTAAAATCTCCCATGAATTCATGGCCGTATCAGAGTTTGGCGAGGACACTATCTTTATATCACCCGACGGCACCTACAGAGCCAACCGTGAAGTAGCCACCTCATCGATAAAATTTGAGAAGGGCGAAGAACTTCCATTGAAAAAAGTTCACACTCCGGGACACAAAACCATCGAGGAAGTAGCGTCATTCCTGAACAAAAAGCCTGAAAATACCGGAAAGGCGGTCTTTTATGTTGATGGCGAGCAAAATCTGATATTCGCGATGATTCGCGGCGATTTTGAGGTCAACGAAAGCAAGCTGCAGAAAATCGCGATAGCATATGAACTGAACTTTGCCGATGACGACGCCATCCGTAAAGCCGGTTGTGAACCCGGTTACGCGTCACCGTTGAATATCGATCCGGAAAAGGTCAAGATCATCGTCGACCGCTCCGTAGCCGAATCGTCCAACCTGATCGTCGGAGCGAATGAAGCGGATTACCACTATGAAAACTTCAACTTCGACCGGGATATGCCAGAGGGCGTCACCGTGGCGGATATCGCCACCGTCCGGGCCGGCGATCCATGTCCGCTGACCGGCGAACCGCTGGTCATGGAACGCGGGATCGAAGTCGGCAACATTTTCCAAGCTCGGCACCAAATACTCGGAAGCCATGAACTGCACCTATCTGGATGAAAACGGCAAATCCCAAATCATGATCATGGGCTGTTATGGCATCGGGGTAGGACGTTCCATGGCGTCGGTCATTGAACAGTCTTACGACAACTGGGGTCCGATCTGGCCGATCACCATCGCGCCTTATCACGTACAACTCTGCGCCCTGAACCGCAACAAGGAAGGCGTTGCCGAGGCCGCTGACAAACTCTATGAAGAATTATTGGCCGAAAAAATAGAAGTGCTCTATGACGACCGCGGCGAAAAAGCCGGATTCACCTTCAACGACGCCGACCTGATCGGGATTCCGTTCCGGGTGATCATGTCGCCGAAAACTTTGGCTGAAGGAAAAGTAGAACTTAAACGCCGCGGCGAACGCGACGCATTAATGGTCGACCTTGATCAAGTCGTGCCGGAACTCCAAAAAATCATCAACGAAGAATTTAATAAATACGAATAAGGCTATTGTTAATCGCCTTTTCAGAACAGGAATAATATGTCATTTGAAAATCTGGGTTTGATACCTGAACTCTTGAGTGCGGTAGAAACTCAGGGTTACACGGAAAGCACGCCTGTTCAGGAGAAAGCGATCCCCGCTATCCTGGCCGGACGCGATGTCCAGGCAAAGGCGCGCACCGGAACCGGCAAGACCGCCGCGTTCACACTGCCTATGCTGCAACTGCTCAACCATAATAAAACTCACAAACCGCAATTACGCGGACTGGTGTTATTACCGACCCGCGAGCTGGCCGCGCAGGTCGAAGAATGCGTTCACAAGTATGGCCAGAACCTGGAACTTAACGCCTGCTACGTCTTTGGTGGAGTCCCGATCGGACCGCAGATCAAAGCGCTTAAAAAGGGAGTTGATATTCTGGTAGCGACGCCGGGACGCCTGCTCGATCATCTCGAAAGGGGCTCAGTCAATTTAGCGAAGATCGAGATCCTGGTGCTGGATGAAGCCGACCGGATGCTCGACATGGGCTTTATCAAGGATATCAACCGGATTATTGAATTTCTGCCGGCAAAACGTCAGAATCTGCTTTTTTCCGCCACTTACGGCCGGGAAATAAAAAGGTTCATCCGGGAACTGCTTCATAATCCGGAAGTGATCGACGTATCCGGCAAAAAGGAGACCACCGATAAGATCAGGCAGTTAGTCCACTTTGTCGAAAAGAACCGGAAACGCGATCTGCTGTCCTATCTGATTACCTCCGGCGACTGGCGTCAGGTTCTGGTTTTCACCCGGACCAAACACGCGGCCAACCGGCTGGCGGAGAAACTCGTCAAGGACGGGATTACCGCCGAAGCACTGCACTCAAACAAGAGTCAGAACGCCCGCACCCGGGCATTGACCAACTTTAAATCGGGTGAGACAAGGGTTCTGGTAGCCACAGATATCGCCGCGCGCGGGATCGACATCAGTAATTTACCGCACGTAGTCAATTACGAATTGCCGAATACCCCGAAAGATTATGTTCATCGCATCGGCCGGACCGGCCGGGCCGGAGTCAAGGGTGAGGCCATTTCACTGGTCTCCCATGACGAAAAAGAATATCTGGCAAAGATCGAGGATTTCCTCGACTGGAACATCAAGCGCAAAGAGATCAGGGATTTTCCCCGGCTTGGAGGGCCACAGGCTTACGAGCAGGCGCATGACGCCGGTAATAAACGCCGCCGTCCACGACGTAGACCGCGGCGTCAGGAATAAAGATTACCGCAACTTACGGTTTCTTCGGCTTGAGAATGACGAATGTCGGCAGACCCGGTACTTTGAAATAATCCAGCACCGCCCGGGTTCCGGGATCATCAAAATTTTCAGCCGCGTATTTGACGATGGCGTAATCTTTCAAAGCATCCTTCACTTTGGGATCAGGGAATACTTCTTTTTCCATCTTCAAACAATTGGCGCACCATGACGCATGGAAATCCAGCAACACCTTTTTGTCGGCGGCATAGGCCTTTTCCAGGTCGTCCGCCAATCGGTTTTCCGCCTGACCGACCGAAGCGGTTGAGCTCTCGGCCTGCTGCCGGAACTGCTTGATCCCGGTCCAACTGAACGCGACTGCGGCAATAATAATCAGAACGCCGAAAAACTGCTTAATCCTCACCATCCATTTGCCCGGTTTTGGAATAACCGCCATTCCGGCCCCGGCAAACGGCCACGGCAAAGCCATGCCTACTCCAAGCAGGAACGGCAGCAGCAAACCAAATACATTGCCCTGACTATACAATGTCGCGGCATAGATCAGCACCGCAATGACCACCGGCGCGACACACGCTCCAGCCAGCAGCGCGGCGACGGCTCCCATAATAAACGCAGTGACCAGGCGGCCTTTTTGCGCACCCTGAGACACTTTGCCTGAACTGAAACGGGAAAAATCAATATTAAAAATATCAAACATCGCCAGGCCGAGAACCAGAAATACCACCCCGATGATCAGATTAAACCACGGCGAAGAGTTCAATGTCCCGAAACGCGCCCCGGTCAGGACCGCGACAAGTCCGAGAACCCCGTAAGCCATAGCGATCCCGGCACCATAAGCGGAACCACGCATGAAGCCTTTGCGTTTGGAATCGGCCTGATCCCCTGCCCCGATAATTGCCAGGTTAATCGGAATCATCGGTAAAACGCACGGCGTCAGATTCAACCCCAAACCGCCAAGGACCACCAGCAGCAGAGTCAAAAGGATTCCGTGCGCGGCAAAATCATCTTCCTGCTTGACTTGATTTTCGCCGGAAAGGAAACTGATAAAATCTTTTGATCTCATGTAACCAGACTGGTTATCCGCAATCTGAAATTTGTCGAGAATCGACGCCAATTGCGACGGCAGTTTTGTTACAGGCTTTTCTGACGCTGATTCTGCGGTTGCCGCGGCAGTTTCCGGCAACTCGTTCGCTTTGACCATTAACAACAATTTTTGCGGTGGAAAGCAGAGGCCCGGTTTTTCTTTTGTACTACCCCGACATCCGGTTGCATTTATCCTGACTGCGTACGGAAAGCCTTTGGAACCAGCTTGCCAGGTCCAGACTGATTCGATCTTCGGATAGACCATTGTTTTTCCAACAATATCATCCTGATGTTCAACCTTTTCAGGTGAAGTTAATAACTTTGCCTGTTTTCCGTCAGCTCCGGTTACAGTGATTTTTGTTTTATCAACATACAGGTAACACCCGGCAGGAATTTTAACCCGGACTTCTATCTTTTGGTTCTCTGTCCTGGCTTCCCATTTGAAAGGAGCCTGCAAAAAAGCCGGGACTTGAGCCTTCAAGCCAAGTCCCGAAATTATCAGCAATACAATAAAATACGGAATTTTAGGCATTATTTTTTGATTATCTTTTTGACAAATTTAACATAGGTTTCCGGCGTGGTGGCGTCTTCAGGAATTCCCTCCATCGTCTTTAGTACTTTTGCTTTTGCATCCATAATGATAACAGTCGGAAATCCCCCGACTTTATACTTCACCGCCAGTTCATTGTTTTTTTTTCTGCTGTTCTTTAGAAAGGTTGTTGGGGCGAGGAAAATCGGCCATGACCAGAATTAAATTCTTCCCGGCAAAATCTTTGAACTTTTTTGTGGCAAAGATTTTCTTTTCCAGATACATGCAAGGCGGACACCAGTTGGACCCGGTGAAAGCCAGAAGAACATGCTTTTTGTTTTTCGCCGCATCCTTAAGAGCCGCGGTCAAATCGGTTTTCCAACCTTCGGCGGCAGAAACTGATATCGCAAACGCTAAACCCAATAAAACAAGTAGCTTTTTCATTTTTATTCTCCATTGAGATTTTGTTCAGGCTTTATTACCTGTAAATATTATACATGCTATCAATATTTTTTTCAAATATGAACCAATTCACTAACAATACCAATATCCGGAAATGCATAATTTTTCCATTCAATCTCCTTCCATATTTTACGTTACAGTCTATGTTCATTAAATATTATTATTATAAGGGTTGGACAACGTTTTTTTCATATTGTTCACTATAGCGTCCGGATTATTTTTTTTCAGTTAGTTTGAGGTTTGCTTTTAATCAAAATTACGGCTATATTAAACTCGAAAATCCACTACATTCAGAAAGGTTTTGAAATGAACTCGCTGGTTCTGGTAATCGGTTCGGCAATAATGTATATTGTCGCGTATAACACCTATGGACGCTTCCTCGGAAAAAAAATTTTCAAACTCACAAAAGACAACATCTGCCCCAGTGAAGAACTGCGCGACGACCATGATTATGTGCCGACCCATCCGCAGGTGCTGTTCGGGCACCATTTTGCTTCAATAGCCGGAACCGGGCCGATTGTCGGGCCGGCAATTGCGATTATCTGGGGCTGGCTGCCGGCTCTGCTATGGATTGTTTTCGGTTCGATTTTTATGGGTGCGGTTCATGACTTCGGTTCATTGGTCGTTTCTCTGCGCAATAAGGGACGCTCGATCGGCGATATCGCCGGAGACCTGATCAGCCCAAGGGTCAGAACCCTTTTTCTGCTGATAATCTTTTTCCTCCTGCTGCTGGTGGTCGCGGTGTTCGGAGTGGTAATCGGTCTATGTTTCAAATTATATCCGCAAGCGGTCATCCCGGTCTGGACCCAGATCCCGATCGCGGTAGCACTTGGTTATCTGGTATACAAAAAAAACATGAGTGCTCTGGTTCTTGGCGCTATCGCAGTTCTCTTAATGTATGGAAGCATTATTCTCGGGGCATATTTCCCATTGAGCATGCCGGCAATAAAAAGCGGCAGTAAAGTTATCCTCGACCCGATCTCAATCTGGATCGTTATTTTGTTAATCTATGTCTACATTGCCTCGATTCTTCCGGTCCAGACCCTGTTGCAGCCGCGCGATTTCATCAACTCCTGGCAGTTGATGGTGGCAATGCTGCTGCTTGGACTCGGCGTAATCGTCGCCCATCCGCAAATGACCGCCCCGACGTACAGGACCGTTGCCGATGCGCCCCCGATGCTGCCGATGATCTTTGTGACCATTGCCTGCGGCGCGTTATCCGGATTTCATTCCCTGGTGTCCTCCGGGACATCTTCAAAGCAATGCGACAATGAACATACGGCCCTCTTTGTCGGCTATGGTTCAATGCTGGTTGAGGGCATGCTGGCGATCTTCGTCCTGGTAGCCTGCGGCGCCGGCATTGCGCTTGCCGGAGGGGGATCAGAAGCCTATTTCTCGCGTTACGCCACCTGGGCGGCGGCAAACGGTCTGGGGGCAAAACTCGACGCTTTTGTAGTCGGGGCCGGAGCAATGATTGATGATGTCGGAGTTCCGAATGCCGTTGCCCAAACCCTGATGGGCGTTTTTATCGTCTCCTTTGCCGCGACTAGTTTGGATTCCGCGACTCGTATTCAACGCTATATCGTCAGCGAGCTGGCTGGTATTTTCAAAGTGCCAATCCTGAAAAAGAAACATCCGGCCACTATGTTCGCTGTCGGCACCGCCGCGGCATTGGCATTCTTTAACGGTTCCGGGCAGGGAGCGGTTCAATTATGGCCGCTGTTCGGCTGTTTAAACCAACTTCTCGGCGGCCTGGCGCTGCTGGTTGTAACAATATATCTCATCCATAAAAAAATGCCTATCATTTATACTGCAATTCCAATGGTTTTCATGCTTGCAATGACAGCTTGGGGCATGTATTATAATATTGACAGGTTTTCCAGTCAAGGGAATTGGACTTTGCTGTCGATCAGCATTGTCATCATTATTTTTGAGATTTGGATGATTGTCGAAAGCATTGCGATTATCAAAAAGGCCAAATCACCTTAAAAAGGGGGTGTTGATATGAAACCGGGAGAAAAAACCATCTGTCCCGTATGCGGACAGGAAATATTTGTCCAGGAAAAAAACCTTATGGACGACTGGAAAGTGGTCGGTAAAGTTTTAGTTTGTCCGCTGTGTGAAGCCCATCTCAGCCGCCAAAGTGAAACATCATTGGACCAGGATCCGGAAGAATCCAGTGATATTTCGGCTCTTACCGATTTATTGGGGGAAGATGATGACCCGGAACCGGAAATTGATTTCGGCGAAGAATCCGGGCATTTCTGCCGGGACTGCACTTATTTCATCAAACATCCTTTTATGAATCGATGCACGTTGCATGAATGCGAAGTCAGTCCAATGTCTGATTGCGATGATTTTATCCGTCGGGAAGAAGAAGACCAGGAAGAATAATCCCTGCCCCTGATGAACTTATATGATATCATTGTCTGCGTTGTTTATTTTTTCCTGATTATCGTAATCGGTGTTATCGCCAGGGGAAAAAACCATACTGCACGCGACTTTTATCTGGCCGGACGCTCGATGAGCTGGTTTCCGGTTGGCCTGTCGGTGATGATTACGGTATTCAGCGCCATAAATTTTGTGGCGGTACCTCAGGAAGTCGCAGTATACGGCCTGTATGTCATGGCCTCATTACCGGTTTTTATTCTAGTCGGAATCCCGGTCGCCCACTATTTTATTCCACGCTTTTACCAGCAGGGATCTGTCAGCGCCTATGAGTTTCTGGAACAGCGATTTGACGTCAAAGTCCGTTGCCTTGCCAGCGGTATGTTTATTTTCTGGCGGATGCTCTGGATGGGGGTGGTTCTTTTTGCCACAGCGAAAATTCTGGCCTTGATAACCGGTTTCAGCCTGCCTCTACTGATAATCATCTGCGGGGTTGTCGCCATGGCATATACCGCCTGGGGCGGCATCAGAGCAGTAATATGGACCGATGTCGCTCAATTTATCATTCTTCTTACCGGTTTAGTAATGATTGTTGTCATTTTAGTTGTTCAAAGCAAAAATGGCCTTGATGGAATAATTGCGACGACTCGTTCCCATGGGCTGCTTAAACCTTTTTCTCCTTTTGACCCAGGCTTCTTTTCCCCAGATCCGACAATCAGAATATCTTTTTTTAGTTGTTTGATTGGAGTTTTCGTTGCCTTTCTTACCCGTTACGGAGCTGACCAGATTGTTATTCAACGTTACTCCACGGCTAAAAGTCTGCAAGCGGCGAAAACCAGCTTCTGGTGGAACATTATATGTGCAATGTTTTCAATAGCCCTGCTTGGGATATTCGGTTTGATTCTTTATAATTATGCCGCTGAACATAACTTGTTGACTCCTCATAAAACCCTTGCGGCTCCGTTGAAGATCATTAAAATCATCTTCAGTACTTTACCTTATGGCGGATGCGGCTTGATGGTTGCCGGATTACTGGCGGCGACTATGTCAAGTATCGATTCCGGCATCAATGCCTGTTCCGCAGCATGGTTCAGTGATTTCCATCAGCGCTTTTTTGAAAAGGAACGGGAAGAAGGCCGGGAATGGCGATACAGCATTTATTTAACTTTAACAGTAGGTTCAGTATCAATCTCTCTCGCCCTGTTATGTATGGCTTTTTTAGCTCAAAGCAATACTGTGTTTGTCATGATAAATAAAATAATCCACGGACTGGGCAGCCCTTTGCTCGCAATTATGCTGTTGGCAATGCGTACTAAACGAATCTCGGCGAAAGCAGTTTTTAGTGGTACAATTTCCGGTTTTATTTGCAGTATTTTGACCGTATTCCTGATCAAAGGACTAGCTCTGCATTATTACGCGGTAGTAAACCTGATAATTACTTTGGGGTTATGCTATATGCTGCATTTTCTAAATTTTCTTAAAAAAATAGATTTAAGGTCATAAAAAGTTAAATATTAAACAAAATTCAAGTACTAAATTAGTTTTAAAACAGGGTCAACATCCAAAAGAGTAAAACTTGGGAGCGAGCAACTGGAACTACACGCCCATAGTTCATATTGATTTGTACGCGTTTGTGTCTGTCGGGGGTTGACACCTAAAAAGTCGTCATAGGCGTAGAACCAGTAAGAGCCGTCAAATAAAAGATTTGCTGTGCATAACGTCTACAAAGAAAACAGGTAAACGGAGCTAGCCCAAAAAGTATAACGCTTTCCTTTCAGGCGATTGTTCTGCCGCGGAAAGTTCGAGCCTATCTTGATTCTATTTCCATTATTTGTTATATTTTTTAATAGCTTTGAAATAAGCATGTACATTTTCACACGGGACACAATCCTGGATAGTATGCGAAGCGCCAATAATATATCGACCTGACGCTCCAAGAATATTTATTGTCCTTTCTACGCCTTTTTCCACATCTTCCGGGGAGCCATACTGCATTAAGCTCTGTACTCCAATTCCACCATAAAATGTTAAGTCAAAGCCATATTCTTTTGCAATTTTTTCAATCGGCATGGCTTCCGGCTGTACCGGGTTAAGGCAGTCAACCCCTATCTCGATATAATCCTTTATGATATCCTGACAGTCTCCACAACAGTGATGAATTACATATTTCCCGGCCGATTTATAGATATCATTAAGTTTTTTCTGTCTTGGTTTTATAAGCTTCCTCCAGACAGCCGGATCAATGACAAGGCCTTTCTGCAAAGCAACATCATCGCCAGTATTAACGGCGTCCACCCCGCAGGATATAAATTTCTTTGCCAATGCAATTTGATATTCAAGTATCATATCCAACAAATATTCTACTTCGCTCTGATATAACATCATATCTATAAGCCCTTCTTCAAAACCACGCAAAAAGCGATATTTATTAAAGAAAGTTCCTGTCGCCTGATATGCGACGAAGAACGCAGACTCTCCGTCTCTCAATATTTCTGGCTTCAATTCATCAAACGAGTATTGGTCGACATTAGGAATGCGGTAGCGCTTTATATCAGATAAGTCTTTGATGGGAGCAACTTTATTTATGGAGCCGACATCTTTAGTTGGATCGTCTTGTATCCAACCGACTCCCCATTCATCATAATAATCAGCTTCGATATCCGGTTTTTTTATCGCACCTATAAATTTACAGCGTTTTAAACGATAAATATTATCCGGATTAACTAAATTATCCATTTCCTCAAAAGAAATGCCATAGTGCTTTATGTATTTCTTCTTTGCCAAAGGAGTAATCCATGTCATTGTCGGCATACGATCTACAGGAGTTCCGTCCATAACTCCTTTATAACGTTCTTTACCATTCATTTTGCTTCGTTCCATATAACTTAATTTAATATAGTGTTATTTATTAATTTTTATGCTGTAATTAAGTCATTTGCTTTTGTGTTTTTAGTCCGACAGAATATGGTCCATTTTGTCTTGTCCTACTCAAAGTTTAATATAAAATTTACAACACACTTTACAATACAGGTGACAATTCTTGAGATCTGGTATTCACGTGAGTCATTAAATGATCGAGTTTTTCCCGGAATACTTTTGATGGCTTTTCCGATAATATCGAATCAGTTATGGTTTCCTGATTATAGAAATTGTCTTGAATGTTTTCCTTTATGGCCTTAACTTCATCGTTTATAAACCAAGGCGAACGGTCATGATGCTCTATTTTTTTGATGACCCAATCCCTGTACGCGAAGAACTCCGGCAGGTACATTGATGGAAACAGTTCGGCAAAGAAACCTCGACAATAGCCATTTTCAGTATTGCCTTTCAATGTCTCTTCCGCATGCGGATTTACCGGAGCAAATAATTTTAGCCTGTTCAATGATTCATTTAGTGAAAAATCTTCATGCAAACTTAAGGTTTGCCATAAAAACTCAAGATATTTTCCACATAGATCAAGCAGAGAAAAAACTTCCTCTTCATCACAATTGAAATTACGCCACTGTTCCATTTTAGAGGCCAGTTGCAAAAATAACGCATGGAGCATTCTTGAAACGGCTGTCCTGGCGATGTCAATAATGTCACGACGTATAAACTCATTATCATAATGTTGTTCAAATATTTCAGGCAGCCATGTCAGCAAATAAGGGACATTTTCAACAATATAATTCAAGGTAGACAGATGGTATTCAATCGCGTCAATAACCTTTTCATCAATTTTCGTCAACCATGGGCTTGTCAGGATATTAAAAAAAATAACACCGTTTATTTCCCGCAGAGGAAATTCTTCGTTCCGGGTCCAATTTCTGGTTTGAGATATTTTTAAAGACAGATTCCAAATTTTTACCATTTCCGGGACAATTTCCGCCGGATACCTGTCGCCACAAAAACAGAAAACCCGGTCCGATACAGATTGTTCCTTGCCGCTCCACGCATTGGCGGTGAAATATTCCAGCATAAACGAATCGCCGTGTGAAAACTCCGGCCAATAAGCCATCCCTTTGCAAGCCGGATCATTAACCGCTAATTCAAGGCGCTGATTTATCAGCCGGTAATCCCCCCGCATATCAGTATTGGGCGCCAGCCCCTGAAAGATACCGAAAATCCAGGGGAATTTGCCAATGACATCCCAATTGGTAAAAATATTTTCTTTCGGATCAATCACATCCGCAGTGTAATCCAGAATAATCGTTTTTGCCGGATCAAGTTTTCTGATCAGCTCCCGGACTTCTTCACTTTTCCAGGTTGACATAAAATCCCATGACGCAATCATCAACGGGGCATTAGGATAATGCTCTCGAATCATTTGATTTATTTTTTGAATAGACCAGATTTTAAGTTTCAGGTTTTCCTCACTGTTTTCTCCGTAGGTACGTTCCGCAAGGCCGATTGTATGGAACAAATCCGGTTTGCCGAATTCCCTGATGTGAGTTTCGGTAAGTTTCCAGTAGCGATCCCATGATTTCGGGTCGTGAATATTCCATACCAAGCCGGAAGGGTCATTGTATGAGCTGCTTTTCTGGTTCGTGAAAGTTATTTTTTCTTCGTCTAATAAAGCTTGCGGAGTCCGCGAATACCAGTGAGTGACGGTCCCGGCGTCTTCCGGGTGATAGAGACCGCGTTCAAAAGCATAGTGCAGCACCTTTTTCCGTAACATTCCGCGCTGGCGCAAGGGCCAGAAACTGGTACGGTCATTATAGGACCGCGGAATTGCCTGCGGATCAACGCCATCCTCAGGCGGATACGGAACAATATCCTGAAAAGCGCGTTGAAACAGGTCATCAAGACCTATGCGCAGCATGAAGAAATTAAGACGTTTTTTCAGCATCCAGTCTATTTCACGTTTCCAATCGTCAAAATCCCAATGTTCGGCCTGAAAACGATGCAGTCCACGGTGAGCAAAATAGCGAATTCCGCGATATTCAAAACGTGGCTTTTCAACAACATTAATATTTGAAATAGCAATATTATCCAGCCTGGAAATTCTATCTCCATCCCAGAAATAACGCACTCCGGCCTGTCTTTGGAAAAAATCATAAACCGCATATATGGTCGATCTGCCGCGGCCGCCGGCGACAATAAGAATATCTCGTCCATTTTGTCGAGCAGATAACAGCTGATAATCATCAGTTTCGGAACGTACCTCCAGGCCGGGAATAATATCATCCTGAATCAAGCGTTCAGTGTAAGCATTGACGGTATCGTCTCCGAGGACAATCAAAAGATGATTATGCGGAATCGCATCAGCATCGGTTAATTCGTTAATGCGGTTACCGGTTATTTGCTGCCAGTAAGAGAGAAAAATTTCACCGGCAATTTTATATGTGGTATCGCCACTGCCCGGTTTTATCAAGGTTACAGGATAATTCATGATTTGTTCTTTTTCAGATCGTTGATTAAGTTATTTATTTTTTGTCGCCAATTTTTTTTGTCAGCGTCAAAACATTTAAAAATTAAAGTTTTTTCTTCAATGGAGTACCCCTTCGGTAAGACAGGAGGAGTATTTAAAATGAAGTAATATTTGTGATAATGTTTTTTATCCCAAAACGTATTCTTTTTATTTTTACCTTTTACCGGCGTCGTAAAATACAGCAGGACTCCAGTACCTGAAATCGGATCGAACTGGGCCAGCCACTGGACATCCCGGTTCAGTTTGAACGCATTTTTTCCTTCAAATACCCCGCCCATGGTTGTCCCATTCGTTAATAATGCGGTCCACTCCTGAGTATCAGGCGACAAGCAATACATATACAAATAAAAAAACAGGAGTTTCTGCTCAGCTTCAGACCGGATACCCCTGCTGTCGTATATTCCTTTTTCTGAAATAGTTATCCTGGAACTGAGCCTTATATTCGCCAGCATTGAGACTTTAGCCAATTCAAACGATTTTGCCGTTAGGATCTGACCTTCTTCGGGCTGGATTACTTTGCCGTCCGCCTTTAAACTGAAACTGAGGATTTGTTCTTCGCCACCATTGACATGGCCGACTCCGCAAATTTTTAATTTGCTTCCGGGTTCTTTGAATAATACGACCGAACCGTTATAGCCGGTTTTCGGGACAATGAAATATTCTTTATATTTGATGGAAGTAATCGTATATTTGCATTCTTTACTTATGGTTACCTGATAAGGTGCGCATTTTAAAGTAAAGACTCCCTTGTCAACACTCAAATCTTTTTTTGCATGTAGTTGAGTCTTTACGCTGAAT
This sequence comes from Victivallales bacterium, assembly GCA_963678305.2. Lineage (GTDB taxonomy): Bacteria > Verrucomicrobiota > Lentisphaeria > Victivallales > Victivallaceae. Next base: position 1,093,247 of record CAXXVV010000003.1, on the reverse strand, counting down.
ATGATAATTAAAAGAAAAACAATTTTCCAGGGCATCAGTTTTTCTCCACAACGCTTTGCAATGTATAAGCGTACTCAAATTCTTTGATTTTGTGCGGGTCATCATCCGGATAAGCTCTGCCGTAAATCAATTCCATGGTATTGACGGTTGAGTCATGCCAGCTCATAAGAGCCTGGACATTGTCACTGAAAAGACATTTTATCAGCAGCTTTTCTCCCGGCAGCATCAACCCACAGGAATTAGCGGCAAAAACTCCTCTTCCAACAATATTTTTCGCCTGAAAAAGAGTTTGCATATCAAAGCCTTTGCGGGTAAAGACATTGCCGAAGCGTTTTATATTTCCCGCCGGTTTGCCACCAGCATAAAAAACAGCATCAGGTTTGGCGGAAGTATGATTGACCCGCAAGGCAAACTGACGATAGCCCCCGGCCGGAATGACGCTGATTTTGACTTTGATTTCCGGTGAATTGCGAGCTATGACAAAGATTTTTCTCACAACCAGCCCGTCATAGGGAGCATCTTTGAGCCTGAAAGAAACCTTCATCTGAACATTATTTTTTGTAATTTTGATATTTTCCAATTCAACTGGAATATTCTTCAAGGCTAAAATCGCCGGATAATCAAAATAATCCCTGCCCAGGTATGACAAAAGTTCCATTCGCCGCCCTTTTTCTTTGAGCTGCCATTTCCCGAGGGCACAATCATTCATATCAAATTTTATGTTTTGACTTGGAGTGTTCACCTCAAGGATTGAACCCTTGAAAGAGTATGACATATTGTGAGCCGCCCCGTTCCGGCACAGCGACGCCATTTTATCCTGCAAGACTTTGGCTTTATGCTCTACGGCGTTTACATCGATAACTCCAAGCTCCGCATTTGATAACAGATTTTCAGCTCCGGCAAAAATGATCCTGATAGAGCGCGGTGGTAATTCAATCCTGAATCGGCGTTTGCCGGTTGATATTTTTTTCTTATCAATCAGCTCAATAATCTTTTGGTTGTCGACATTTTCAGGTAAGCTGATGGCGGGATAGAGAGTCGTATTTTTTCCTTCGTTTGCCAGAAAGATCATACAAGCCTGATCTTTAATGCGTACCGCGGAAAAAAAGTTCTCTGTTTTTGCTCCCGGACATGAAACTATCTTCCCGGCCGGCAGGCGTTTCGAGTTTTTTACAAAAGGTTCGATTTCCGAAATCAGGTTCATTGCCCGATGCATATTCTGCAGAAACTCCCCATCCATGCTTTTGAGTCCGGGCCAGTGGTAAACCCCTTTTGCGCCCAGAAAAGCGGAACCGGTCATGATCCTGAACAGCCTCCCGGGACGATGCACTCCACGACTGTACCCACAGGTAATGACCACATATACCGGCTTTTTCAACTGCGTGACCGTTGCGTCGGTCCGGCGGTAAAACATAGCGTCGTCGCCGTAGATCATGGGCAGGTGCATATCGACATACGGATCAAACAATCGCAAGTCAATGCCGAACCGTTTGAAATATTCAAACTGATTTTCAGCAACTCCGGGCTGTGGCATTGTGCAGAGCGCGAACAACGCTTTCGGGTTATACTCGCGCAGTGCTTTTACTTGAGTTTTGATTAAATCAGCGCGTTGCCGACAGCGAAATTCAACCCACTGTTTAAGGTATTTGGTCAGAAGCAGCCGGGGCGTCAACTCTGTTTCGGCCGGGGCGTTGATAAACTTCCGGAACGCCTTGATCGATTCAGGCGAAAAAGAATATTTGGTTACCGGCCCCTCGTGGGCGTATGGCTCGTAATCAGTAATCCAGACTAACTGGCTGGTACGATATTTTTCATTTTTATTTTTATTCAAAAGCTCCCGGTAAAACGGCAAGCCCTTTGCCGCCAGTTCTCCTGTGTCGATTTCAACGTCGCTGCTGATGCCGGACAAATTTACCGCCATTGGAATTTTGTATTTTTCCAATAATTTGCGAAACCCGGAGGATGACACGCTATAGGGGAAAAAGCGGGAATGGGAAATGACCTCTCCCGATTCAAACGGAAACGGTGAATCATTCGCAAATTCAAGATACCCAACCGATGTCACACCGTGTTTTTTCAGGTAATCAAGAACCGCTTGCGGATATTTTGCCCGTTTGTCCGAAAAGTCGATTCTTCGTAAAGGGTACGCATAGAACATCCGGTTGGCAAAGGATGATTTACCGATTGCCTGGGTTTCCAGGTTGATGGTTTTGCATGGAATCGTTTCAGTAAAAATATGCCGTCCGGCATTGTCACTGAAAGTCAGTTTTATATTAAATTTATCCGGAACGTTTTTTCCAACCTTGAAAAGCAGGACATTCCCCCAGTAGTACCAAACCGCATTTAACGGCCCGAATGTATAAGTATTGCCTGCGGCGGCCGGGGTGATTTTAGCGGGACGGTAAACAGACCTTTTACCATTGGCCAGGTACAGTTCAAAATCGATCCCTTTGGGCGCCGTAACTGCGACTTGATACTTTTCCCGCTTAAGCCGCTGGGCACTGCTCATCAGCAGCCAGCCGTAACCGCCGCGTTCAACGGTATAAGGAACGCCATGCATTTTGTTGGAAAATCCGTGTTTGAACATCGCCGCACTCAACCGGGGAGCAGATTTAACAGGCTTGGCCGCGTTTTGCTTTTTCCGGGTAGAATCTTTTGCATCAGCCAGCCTGATAACCGGTGATTTGAATAACGCGTAACCATCCCCTTTCGCCCGGTATACCGAATAATAGACTTTTATCCCGGCAGTCTTCAACGGTTCCGGAGAAGAGATGACTTTTGCATATTCTTTCCAGTCTCTGGAACCGCTCATTTTAGCCAGATACCGCGCCGACCCGATATTTTTACCCGCGGCATCAGTCCAATAATAGAACACAGCTGCGTTCTTTGTCAGGTTGACCGTTTTAACTGAAACCGAGAGATAAATGCTTTGCATCCCATTGAATTTATTCAGGGCGATTCCCAGACCGGAGACATATTTATCTCCATTCTCTTTAATTTGCAGAGTCCGGGAGCCATCCTGTTCCTTAACACTGATAACGTTGGCGGATCCTGACTTGAAAAATCCGGCTGAGAAGTCATTTTTAAAATTTGTCAATGGAGTAAATTTAACGGCAGCGCTTAATGTCCATGCAGATATAATGCTGACAATGACAATGAGTTTACGGATTGAAAAAAACATGATAAACTTTCAAACTGGTGGTAGTTATTTGTGATCCAGATCAGGGCATAAGTCCGGCGGACCAGAAGCGCCAGGACCCGGAATCGGGGACACAAGTCTTGGCAGCCATTGATTCTGCATGACCGTCCGCGAAAGCACAATTGACCGTTGCCGCATGCCGGGCAGCAATCAACAATTTCATGTCACTGGAAGTTGAGGTTATTCCACTGTAATCACCGTCAGCCAGCAAAATGGCTTTTGACGGATATTTAATTAAATTCTCTTTTCGACCGCCAACCCCTTTCATATGGTCCGCCACGGTTGTTGAGGTTACCCATACCGCGTTAATCACATAACTGCCGTAATATCCGCTAGAGTTTTTTGCCAGATCCTGCAAGGTCACCGCAAACTCGCCTTTGATGTGTGACGGACATTTGAAAATCCCGGTCGTACAATATTTTTGTGCGTAGATTGAAGGATTATAGGTGACATAACCGCAAATTCCTAAAGTAACCGCCCAATTGGGATAACCTGCTTTGTAAGCAATCCCGTTAAAGGTAATACCGCTGCCAAGACGGTAAGGCGGAAAATAGCTGAAATCCCCGGTATAAGTACTGCACGCCACCCCCAGTTGTTTCAGATTGTTTACGCAATTGGACCGTTTTGCCATTTCCCTGGCCCGGTTTAATGCCGGCAGCAGCATCGAAGCCAGAATTGCTATAATAGCAATTACAACCAGCAACTCAATCAGCGTAAAATAACGCACCTGATTCACTTCTCTGTTACCTTCTTTACTTCCCATTTTTTGATCTCCTTTTTGTTTGTTGCTTAGGACTTTTAATTATATATGGGTCATTTCGAGTTTAAAATTTCTGGGCTTTTCAGGTTGAGCCGGTTTTTGCCTGACTTCAACCGGATCTTTTTCAAGGTATTCCAGGCAATGAAATTTGGCGCTGATAAACTTATTCTGCCGCTTGGCTTGATGATAGATATTCAAGATCTCGCCGGCGATCTGGAAAATGGAAAAATCGAAATAAGCCACGGGATAATCAACCGCTTTATCCTCACCATGATTTGTTATCAAAGCAATGTCTTCAGGCACTTTTAGTCCTTTGTTTTTCAACACCTGCAGACACGTCTGTATCATGCTGACTGCTGAAATAAATAACGCGTCACACTCATGATTGTCAAGGTAATTTTCAATTTTTTCCGCAATCTGCTGCTCGGTCTCTTCCTCCGGATAATATTGAATCTGAGTCTCTTGTGAATCTAAGTCCGGATATAATAAATTGATCCCGCGATTCCAGCCGTCAATAAACGGATGCAGCATTTTCGTTGACTTATTATGATAAAGCATGGAAAGAAATGCAGGATTGCAGCGGCCGGAATTCTTCAGATGTTTCACCGTGTCGGCTGCGGCCTGACGGGCGTCAAGGGTAATATAATGGAATTTGTCGGCATAATCCATAACATCTTCAGCTATTTGATTATTGACGTAAATAACATTACATTGACGTTCAATCAGCCAGGGAAATGTCCTGCGATACCAAATCCCCATGCATACCACTGTCCCTCCGGGCTTGATTACCTCCAGGTTTTTTTCGTCAATATCATTTTCATCATTTGTCTGAGACACCGCTACCAATACCACCGGCATTACTTTACCGAACGTTACGGTATGCAGGCAATTCATTAAACGCCAATAAGTGCTGCCGATCAAAGTGGCTTCCTCCAGAAAACCCGGATAAGGAATCAATACATAAATAGGATCTTCACTCTGGCGGCAGCCGCTGACAAATGTTCCTGCTTTTTTACGCCGGTAAACCAGGCCATCTTCCGCCAGTTTGGTAATCACTTTATTCACAGTCATGCGGGAAACAGAGTATTCCTCGCTCAACTCGATTTCACCCGGCAATTTATCTCCGGCGGAATATTCAGCAATGCGTTCTTCCAATGCTTTTTTTAACATTTCAGTTTTCGTCATTATACTGCCTTCGTTTTTTATGTATATACATATTATATTATGTCTATTTGCATTTGTCAATACCCTAACGAAAAATTTTTTAAATTACCAGGACTCCTCGCTTGACGCAACAAGATAATCAAGGTACAAAAGCATATTAAACAACAACTTAAAAAATAATATAAAATAAGATGATGATATATAATAATAACAATTTTACGATAGCTTTTTTTAATCAGCATGCAGTAATCCATATTAAATAAAGCCGGGCGTCGACTTGAAAAAAGGGTTGAACAGCATTACTTTTACGCAATCAAGACAATAACTCAGCAATGGATATGATATTATGGAAAAGCCTAAAGCAGTTGTTTTACTTAGCGGGGGACTGGATTCGGCAACCGGTCTGGCAATGGCACTGGATCAGGGGTTCGAATGTTACGCGTTGAGCTTCGAATACGGGCAGCGACATGAATGCGAACTTACCGCTGCAAAAAAAATTGCTCAAAACTCCGGCGTGACAAAACATGTCGTAATCAATATAGACCTTCGCCAATGGGGCGGCTCCGCCCTCACTTCGGACCAGATAGACGTGCCTGACGCCGGCTGTTATGAAGAGGATATTCCGGTTACCTATGTTCCGGCAAGAAACATAATTTTCCTCTCATTTGCCATCGGCTGGGCCGAAGTTATCGGCGCATGGGACATCTTTATCGGAGTCAATTCGATTGATTATTCCGGCTATCCGGATTGTCGTCCGCAGTTTATCGAGGCGTTTTCCGAAGCGGCCAGAGTTGGAACAAAAGCTGCCGACTTGAATAAAAAATTCAATATCCACGCCCCCTTACAATATATGACCAAAGAAGAGATCATCAAAGCCGGGACCGATCTTGGCGTGGATTACAGCCTGACGCACAGTTGCTATAATCCGGACGCCGCAGGTCTTGCCTGCGGCCGCTGCGACAGTTGTCAACTCAGACGTCAGGGTTTTGCCGCCGCCGGTATCCCGGATCCAACCAGATACTCCGGATAAAACGGTTTTATCGTCCCTGATTCATCCGTATTTTGACAATCCGGCTTTCAAACATGCGCTTGACGGAAAATCTGAGTTCTTTGTGTCCATTAATGAGTTTGTTGAATTGTTCGACGTCATAAACCGGAACTCCGTTGATCCTGGTAATGATCTCGTAAGGTTTCAGGCCGGAAACAGAAGCCCGGCTGCCCGGTTTAATCTTCGAAATAATAATACCGGGAGTACCTTTTTTCATCTGGAAGTAACGCCGCAGTTCAAAAGTAATATTTCTGACGGTCAGGCCCAGATAACCGCTGTAACCTTTGTTCGCGGTTTCATAATGTTCCGGCGCCTGCTCCACCGCGAATTTTTTAGCCACCGGTTTGCCGTCGATATAGCAGATCAACGTGAATTTCCGGCCAAACCCAAGATTAGTCAATAATTTGTTTATCTGGTTTTCAATCGACGGCCACGGCGTCGGAATACGGTCAAAATACATCTCCGGAACTTTATCCAATTGCGGCCACGGGAACGGGCCGCGCTGATTGGCGTGCGAACGAATCGGGACTGGAGAGGATTCGCCTTCGACATACAAGCGCAAGACAAAATCTCCGGCTTTAAGTCCGGCCTTAGCGGCTGGAGAGCCGGCATAAACGTAAGAGATCATGACTCCGTTCTTACCGTTATCTGTCTGTTCCGAGATATTATGTGCTTTTGCCAGTTCAGGATTGAGCGGTTGTGATTCAATCCCCAACCAGGCTAAACGGTCCTCTTCCGCCTCGGCTACCGGAACATTACTGGGATCTATGTTATTTTTTAAATCGGACAGAACCGTTTCCAGATAATAACTCTGGGTCAGCAGTGGACTGGAGTTCCGGTAGGAACCGTCACTCGACGCCTGCTGGCGGCGGACAACCGGAAAAGCAACCAGTTCCGCCTGATCATTAAACAGGAAAGTGCTTTGAGAATTTTTCGGCAGAAGCGGCAGTTTCATTCCTTTCCAACCGATATTGAAAGAATTAATTCTGGAATGTTCGTAATAAGCGGTCAGTCTGCGACCGGCAATTTTGATTTCAGCCGCAGGCAGCAAATCACCTATTTTGTCCAGGATTTGCTTTTTAGAAAAAGTAATTCCTTTATACGGCAATGGCTTGGGAAATTTTGCGATGAGAACGCCGTAATCCTTCAATGTGGCTTGAAAAGTCGCGTTCAATTGACTACCGCTCATGGAAAACGCTTCAATGTTTTCCAGTCTGGCCGTGGCCCTGGAATCAAGATCAGCTAAAACCATCAGGTATTGCTTATCATAAAGCAATCCCAGGGTATTGACTTCGGTTCCCACCCGATCACGGTTTCTATATGGATAGCGGCGCGCTTTATCAGACTTAGGGCTTCTGAAACCAAGACGAACCCGGAATACTCCCTGAACTGTCGCATCTTCAATTTTCTTCAATAATTGGCTCATCGCGGCCGAATTATACTGCTTCCACTGCATCGGCGGGGTTTTCCACGAATCATCCAGCGACGTACGCGGAAAAGTTGTAAAGCCAACTGCCTGTCCGGCTTTATCCACAACTACAGAGTTTGCCCGGGCATAAAAGTAAGTGGTATTATTTTCGTAAAGATAAAAGAATTTATTCCTGAAGAATCCACCAAAAGTCAACGTCCAAAAACCGCCTTCTGTTGAATACGAGATATTGTATAACGGCGACTTGGCCTTTGGATTTATCACGAAAGGAACAGCTCCGGCCAGGGGCTTATCCAAGGTCAACTCCACCCCGTTTTCCGTAATGAAATAACTCGAAATCTTCGCATCCACTATCGATTCACCGTATTTAACTTTAATCGACTGAACAAAGCGCGGATTGACCAGAATGTCGGCGGAAAGGACCTTGTCGGGAGCAATCAGATAACCGGGGATCTCAGCCGGACGGTCCTCTTCTACAAAACGGGTCGCATTGCTGTTATGCACTCCATTGCAATTCCCGCATTTGTATCCGATTATTGATGGTTGCTGACCTTTGTCAAAACGCAAATAATATTGCACTTGCACCAGGGAAGGCTTGACTTTTTGCATTACCTCCTGTCCGGTTTTCGTAAAACTCTTTTTTTTGCCGGAAGACTGCTTCGCGTCAGCCGGAAGTTTGATCGCACTTGTTATGAGCAAAAGGAATATTGTAAGAAATTTCATTATTTTCACCTTCCAAACCGGTTAATCTTTATCATAATCTCTGGAAAAATCAAGGACTACCTGATACATCAACCCGTTTCTCAACACTGTTATGAGTACCTTGTGGTTCTTCTTGATATTTTTAATTTTTTCGTCATATATTTTCTTGATATCCGATAGTGACTTAATGGGCTGATCCCCTATTTTCAGGATGATATCCTTAACCCTGAGCCCTGCGGCAATGGCATTGCCGGGATATTCAAGACCATAAATAAAAACCCCTTTTTTGCAATGAAAATAGAGTTCCGGATTATCAAACTGATTGATCGATTTAACGGTAAAATCCCATCTGGAACATTCAACTTCATCGCCTTCCACCTGACCTTTCTCACGCGGAATCAAGGCGACTTGGACAGTCTTTCCGTCCCTGACGACAGTAAGGTCAATTTTCTTTTCAAACGGCATCAGTGCCAGCATACTGCGGATCGCCGGAACATCTTCAGCGGTCACAGCGGTGACCGGTTTGCCGTTGATCTTGACTATTCTGTCCCGGTCCATCAGACCTGCGACTCTGGCCGGACTCTCCGGATCGGTTCCGGCAACCATCACTCCGTTGGGGAAATTAAATGTCATATTCAGATTGAAATCTTTAAGCGGCTGAAGCATTATGCCGGTCCAGGCCCAGTTGACCTTGCCGTATTTCCTGATTCGAGGTATGACTTTCAGAATGGTCGCGGCCGGAACCGCGAATCCCATGTCGCCACCGGCCATTGAACCCAAAGTGTTTATTCCGATCACGTAACCGTCGGAATTCACTAGCGGACCACCGGAATTACCGGGACTGATTGACGCATCGGTCTGATACCATAAACTATATTGGCTCCGCTGCGGCAGATAACGCTTGGCACAGGATATGATGCCGATTGAAACGGAACGGTTCAATCCCCACGGCGCTCCCATGGCCATCACAAAATCGCCTTCCTTCAAGTCTTTGGGATTTTCGATTTCAGCAACGGTTACCGGTTTGTGCCCGACCGGAAGTCTAAGCTTGATAAGAGCCAGGTCTGTATCCTTGTCTGCTCCGATCAAGTCTGCATCGTATGAAGAGCCGTCATATAACTGGCATCTGATATCTTTCATCTTATTGACAACATGCCAGTTGGTCAGAATTTCACCTTTATCGGAAATTATAACACCGCTGCCGGTAACTGCGCTGGCGATTTTTCTGCCTCGCTGCATGTCGTCTTTCAGGCCCCTGACATATACAACCGCCGGAAATACTTTATCTTTACCTTTTTGGATCGTATCCTGGAAATTGCTGCCGTACATACTGCCGTTGCTGATGCAGCCATTAAATGCCGCTGCCGAAAACACCGCCAGAACGGCAGGGATCAACCGGCGAAATTTTTTTAATAGCGATTTCATGTATCACCTCCATTTTGTATTTATAATATAGAGATAACAATAGTTTTTCCGGAAATATTTTTCAAGTGATATTGGAGATATATACAATATATTTTAATCAACGTCCGATCATATTACACAGTATTTCCCGGTTAATACCTCGTCAAAAAGCGATTCTTCAAGAACCCCCACCCCTTTAAGCCTCAAAGACAAAGCGCTTATATCAAGCAGTTTATGTATAAATTTTAAATCACATAGTGCTATAAATGCAAAAAGATTGATTGGACGAAAGTAATCGTTTGAATCTTAATCGTTATGATATTTGCCGCCGCGCAAAATATTCAACGCCCGGAAAAGTTGTTCCGCTAACAACATTCTGGCCATTTCATGAGGAAATGTCATTTGGGAAAGAGAGAGGATCATATCAGTACGTTTTTTCAATTCGTCGGTCAAGCCGTCCGGGCCGCCAATGACAAACAGTATTTTGCTGTGAATGGATGATAATTTATCCGCAAATTGTCGGGATGTGAATTCTTTGCCGTCTTCCGACAGGGCAATGCAAAAGGCTTTTTCTTTATCAATAAGAGTCAGTAACCTGGAACACTCATCCTGCTTGTTACTGTCTTTGATCTCCACAACTTCAATTGCAGCATAGTGGTTGATACGTTTTAGATATTCTGCGGTAAGCCCCAGCAAAGGCTTTTTTTTGACTTTTCCGACCGCAACGATTTTGAAGATCACAATGCTCTCCTTAAAATGATTGAGACTTCAAGCATTGTATACATTGTTTTTTACAGGCCGTGCATGGCAAGATTAACGATTTCTGGAGCAATGCCTTCAAGCAACTTGCTGACAATCTGGTTAGTCTCATTCGAGGTATGCAGTTTCAATGCCTGCTCCGAAGCCGATTGAAGGTCCTTGATCGAAACACTGCGAATTATTCTTCTGACCGCGGTAACCGAAAGCGGAATCATACTCAATTCACGAACTCCCAGGCCGACCACCAGCATTGCGGTTTTCGGGTCACCAGCCATTTCACCGCAAATAGCGGTTGGTATATTGGCCGCGTTCCCGGCTTCTACCGTATGTTTGATCATTCGCAAGATGGCCGGATGCATCGGGCGATACAGATAAGATACTTTTTCATTACCGCGGTCGACCGCCATCGAATATTGAATCAGATCATTGGTTCCAATACTGAAAAAATCAACTTCCTGAGCCAATTCCGGTGCCAGCATTACCGCCGCCGGAGTTTCAATCATGACCCCCAATTCAACGTCATTTTTGTGTTCGATCCCTTTGCGCTTTAATTCCTGGCAGATATGCGCGATGAGTTCCTTAGTCTGCCTAACTTCTTCCATACAAGTAATCATCGGCAGCATGATTTTGATTCTTCCTTTAGCCGCAGCCCGGATGATTGCCCGAAGCTGAGTCCGGAAAATATCAGGGTACCCATGAAGGCACAGGCGAATGGCACGCAATCCCATAAAGGGATTTGCCTCTCGCTTGATCACGATGTTGTTATTGTACTTATCCCCACCGATGTCCAGGGTTCTGATTATAACCGGCTTATCACCCATTTCTTCAGCGGTCCGGCGGTAAATACTGTATTGTTTTTCTTCAGAAGGCAACGGGCCGGCTCCCATGTAGAGAAATTCGGTTCTGAACAAACCGATGCCTTCGCAGCCGAAACGTTTGACATTATTCACATCTTCAAAATTTTCAATATTGGCCGCTAAATGAATCTTGACATTATCGACCGTTTTGGCTTCAAGCTGACTTTCGCCGGCCAGAATTTCATAAAATTTACGGTCTTCGGAAGCGCGATTCAAATAATCCTGACCGACATCCGGGCTGGGATTTATAATGATCTTTCCCAATGAACCGTCAATGATCACAAAATCGTCAGGCTTGGCATTTTCCAGCAGGCCTTCGACACAAACCACTGCTGGAATTCCCAGAGATCTTGCAAGAATGGCGGTATGACTGGTCCGACTGCCGGCGGATATCGCAAACCCCATAACATTTTTCCGGTCAAGCAATGCGGTATCAGATGGAGTAAGGTCATTGGCTAAAATGACTTTGCGCCCTTCAAGATGGTCAAGAACCGGACGCTGTCGTTCATTCAAATGGGCGATAACCCGCGACGACACATCTTTAATGTCGTCGGAGCGTTCCCGGATATATTCATCCGGCATTGCGGAAATGGCGGTAATATAGCGATTGATAACTTTGTAAAAAGCATATTCGGCGCTTTTCAGACGCCTCCGGATCATGTCATCAACTTCGGACATCAGCATCTGATCTTCAATGATCAGCAAATGGGCATCGAAAATACTTACTTCGCGATTCTCCATTTTCGCCTGCATGCGTTTCTGGAGTTCCAGCAAATCATCGCGGGTGAGATCCAAAGCGGCATTGAAACGGTCAATTTCATTATCCACCTGATCTGCGGCAATAGGTTCATCAGAAGGTTCAGTATACGAAGTATTATGGTTAGCAACCAGCAGAGCAGGCCCGATAGCAATACCGGGCGATGCCGCAATTCCATGCAGCTCGATCTCTTTCTTCTTTTGAGGCACGAACTTTACTCCTCATGGAACTTTTTTTCAAATAGCTCCATTAACGCCTTAAGCGCATCAGCACCATCGCTTCCGACTGCAGTTATCTTAATTGAAGAACCATGCCCGGCAGATAACATCAATAGCCCCATGATGCTCTTGCCGTTGACGGTTTCACCATCCTTTTCAAGGGTAATGTCACATTGGTATTGTGAAGCAACTTTGACAATCAACGATGCAGGGCGCGCATGCAACCCTAACGAGTTGCTGATGATTGTTTCATCAGTATGAACCATGTCAGACAATCCCTTCTTTTGCATCACTTTAATGTCACTTTATTCTATGTTACTTTAAAAATATCGAAGATTATTTAGATTAATTCCAAATCAACAATTACCGGTATCCATATTAATAATTTACCTCTTTTTACGGAAAAATCAAGTAATATTAGATTTGCTCTTGAAAAAAAATTGATAACGATTATTATTTTTAAGTAGTGTTGATTCACCCGCATCTTAAAGTAACATAGTTTTGGAGACAACCATGAGTGCATTTGAAATAAAAAACGGCCTGTACTGGATCGGCGCCCAGGATTTCGATTTACGTGTTTTTGATGTCGTAATGATGACCGAATACGGCACCAGTTATAACAGTTATCTTTTAAAAACACCGCAATATAAAGTTCTCTTTGAAACGGTTAAAGATAAATTCTTCGATACTTTTATTCGAAATCTGGAAGAAATCTGCGATCCTTCAGAATTGGATTACATTGTAATCGATCACACTGAACCTGATCATAGCGGTTCGCTGAGAAAAATCCTGGAACTGGCCCCGAACGCCGAAGTGCTGGCATCCGCAACCGCGCTGGAATTTCTCAAGGATATTTGCAACCGGGAGATTTCCGGCAGTCCGGTAGTGGATAATCAGGAAGTCAAACTGGATACCTGCACCTTGAAATTCATGTCGGTTCCGTTCCTCCACTGGCCCGATTCGATATATACCTGGATTCCGGAGATGGAAACGCTGGTAACCTGTGATTCATTCGGCTGTCATTACGCGTCGAATGAAATATGCAACGACTTGATCGATGGTAATTTCGAACCGGCCTATCAGTACTACTACAACATGATCATGGGACCATTCAAACCATACATGCGTTACGCCCTTGACCGGGTCAAGCAGCTCCCGGTAAAAACAATTTGCCCGGGACACGGTCCGGTTTTACGTGAAAACCTGCAGTACTATATTGACCTTTATGTCAAATGGAGCGCTGAAGCGGCTCCGCCGCCTCGTTCAAAACCGCAGGTTTCGGTTCCTTATGTCTCAGCCTACGGTTATACCGAGGCGCTGGCATCAGAGATTGCCGCCGGTATCCGGCAGGAACAGGATTGCGATATTTTTCTGCATGACATGGTCCATTCCGACGCGACCAAAGTCGCCGCTGAAATGGCGCTGGCCGACGGCATTGTCGCGGGCTCTCCGACTATAAACGGAGACGCGTTGCCGCCGGTACTTGACCTTCTGATGCAGCTTAACGGAGTGCTCCATGGCGGTAAAGTCGGCGGTGCGTTCGGCAGTTACGGCTGGAGTGGCGAAGCCGCGGATATGCTCGCAGCCCGGATGAAAGTGCTCCGCATGGCGATCGTTGAGCCGCCATTGAAGATAAAGTTCAATCCCAACTCGCCGGAAAAGGTTGAAGCGGCCCGGGATTTCGGGCGGCAGTTCGGTCGTAAACTCAAAGAGGCATGGGAACTAAAAAGAAATCCGAATACCGGGAAATTATACTGGAAATGTACTGTCTGCGGCGAAGTATTCGAAGGCGCGCTGCCGCCGGTGACCTGCCCGGTCTGTGGAGCCGGCCGCGAAGCGTTTATTGAATATGTTCCGCAGGAAGTTTCCTACCACGACGAACGCGAGATCAATCTGGTTATCGTTGGCGGCGGCGTTGCGGCGGTTGCCGCGGCCAGAGCGGCCCGGGAACGCAACCCGAAAGCCCAAATTGATATTTATTCGGCTGAAAGTGTGCTGCCCTATCACCGCCCCAACCTGACCAAGGCGATCTCGGAAGGCACCAGTGCCAATGACTTTCTAATCCATAAAAAACATGTTTACGAGGCCATGGAAATTAATGTCCACATTAATAGTCCGGTCGCGTCAATCGATAAATCAGCCAGAACCATAATGCTCGAAAGTGGAGAGACTGTTGCGTGGGATAAGTTGTTACTGGCAACCGGAGCCAATTCTTTTGTCCCGCCGGTTCCCGGCGCGCAGTTGCCGGAAGTGACGGTGCTGCGAAACAGCGCCGATCTGGAAAATATGCGAAAGCTGATTAAAGAAAATGATGTGAAAGATGTCGCAGTCATCGGCGGCGGCCTGCTCGGGCTGGAGGCGGCGGACGCCATCGCCAAAGGCGGCGCTAATGTAACGGTGGTTGAAGCCAGCCCGTACATTCTCTCACGTCAGATAGACGCCGAGGGCGCTCCAATACTGACCGGCCTGATTGAAAAAAGCGGTCGGGTGAAATGCACTTACGGCGCATATGTCGAGCAGATTTTGGGCGACAGTCATGTCGTCGGCATCCGCTTGAGCAACCGGGACGAAATAAAATGTTCACTGGTGGTTATTTCCGCTGGAATCCGCTGTTCAACCGATCTGGCTGCAAAGGCAGGGTTGGAAATTGAACACGGCATTGTCACTGATTTGTACATGCGCACCTCCGCCGCGGATATTTACGCGGCCGGAGACTGCTGTGTCTGCGACGGGAATTTCTACGGGATCTGGGAACCCGCGTTAGAGCAAGGCCGAATTGCCGGAGCCAATATGGTCGGCGATATGCTGAAATTCAAACCGGCAACATTCGGAGCCACTTTGCATGCTTTTGATATGGATTTATTCTCTGTCGGCAATATCACCCCGGA
This sequence comes from Victivallales bacterium, assembly GCA_963678305.2. GTDB lineage: Bacteria > Verrucomicrobiota > Lentisphaeria > Victivallales > Victivallaceae. The sequence goes on along the minus strand of CAXXVV010000003.1, from coordinate 1,078,062 downwards.
TAAGATTGAGACATATCGTTCTACCGCGATTCGCGACGAAACGGCGGGGCGTTATCACAAAGTTATCTTTGACGGGAATAAGGTTTGCGGAGGGATTTTGTTGAATGAAATGAAGACAGTGAATCAACTTGTCAGCGGCGTCAATCAACAATGGGATCTGCAAAAAGCGCGTGAATCAGGCCTCCTGCCTTGATCCGTCACTTACCCGTCACTTATCCGTCATTTAAATTTTCATATCACATCATGACAATCTTTTTGTGCCCCGGACAGATGGCATCACTTCAAGTATCTCCATTATCTCACCACAAAAAATTATATAAGCTAATCTCCTTGTATTCAGCTGATTGTATTTTTTTAATAAAGTAAGTATTGATTATTTAAGTTATTTAAATTTATTATTATTTAAAAAAGATTGCGGAATTATGATGTGATCTTTTTTGCTTTTTTATTCTGACGGATTATGTTAATCAATACTCGATTTTGTTTATTAAGGAGAAACAAAAGATGAAATCACTACTTGGATGTTTTCTGACGATTGTTGTATTCGCTATGAGTTATGCCGCAAAGCCGGTAAATCTGGCTGCCGGGAAAAAAGTCTCGCTTTCCCCGCCACCGAATTACCGGCTATGTACAGATAAACTGGACGAGACACAGTTGACCGACGGCAAATATGTTACGACAGGCGGCTTCTGGGTGAATAAGGGCGTGGTCGGCTGGACTCGACGCGGCACGGTTCAGGTCACTGTTGATCTGGGCAAGGTACTGCCGATCAGCGGGTTCGCTTGGAATTGCGCCGCCGGCAGAGCCGGAGTAGTTTGGCCGAATCTGATTCTGGTGATGGTGAGCGATGACAACAAGACCTGGTATCCGGTCGGCAATCTGGTTAGAATGACTCAAGGCGATAAGCCGATGGGAGACGGATTCAAAATATTTAAATATATGGCAAAAGACGTCAATACCTATGGACGCTACGTCAAGTTTATGGCTGCCTCTCCGGGTCCTTATATTTTTGTCGACGAGATTGAAGTTTTTCCGGGATCTCAAATCGATCTTAAACTTTCCCGCGGCAAATCAATAGCACCAAAAGAGTACGCCGACAGTAAACAATTCCTCATTTACGTCTGGACCCGCTTCACCAAAGATCTGCAAGCCTTGCAAAAAGTCGTTAAAAACAGCAAGGTAGATGAACAAACCCAAACCCAGCTGCTGCTTAAAATTGAAAGACTAAAGGAAAAAATGGAACGGGAGGCACAAATAGAATGCGAGGGTTTCAAGGCGATTATTCCGTATAACGCCTGGCATCGTCAATTGATCGGCATCCGGGCCGATCTCTGGCAGGCAAGGGGCTTGAACAAGCTGCTGGTGAACGACGCAAATCGCTGGGATATGCTGCGATTCTGGGATAATCCCGATATTTCGGCAACTCTGAAACCTTTGAAAATAGCAATGATGCGCAATGAAAAACGCGCCGTTACCGTCAATATATCCAATCCATTTGCCCGTAATGTGAAAATTCAGCTATCGACTACCGGCAATATTCCGCAAGACATGCTGAAATTCAGCAGGGTGGAGTGGGTTGACACCCGAAAAGGGATCCCGGTTGCCGCAGCACTGGTTGAGCAGGGAAAAGATCCGCTGGAGATTATTCCCGGCATGACGAGGCAGCTATGGATTCAGGCGTCATCGCTGAAAACCGCTGCTGGCGAATACACCGGGGAGATTATTCTGGATGCCGGAACTTACGGCAAAATAAAACTCCCGATCGAAGTGAAAATAGCGCCAATCTCTTTTCCTGAACGCCCGAGACTGCATCTCGGGGGCTGGGATTACACTGATCAAGTCCCTTCCCGGGGCATCACCAGACACAATTTGCACGCCGTTGAAAAATACCTTCAGGAAAGTTTCGTCGATGTACCGTGGGCCACCAGCGGGACCATGCCGTTCGGACGCTTTGATAAGTCGGGCCGGATGGTCAAAGAACCGGATTCTGACCGGTTTGACAAATGGGTCACCCGCTGGCCCAACGCCAGTATCTATGCCGTTTTCTCCAATATCCCGGACAATATTCAAGGGCTGAAGATGGGAACCCCGTTTTTTGCCGCCGCGGTCACCAACTGGGTCAAATGGTGGAAGCAGCACTGCCTTGAAAAAGGGCTCAAACCCGAACAGATAGCTTTGCTGCTGGTGGACGAGCCGCACAGTAAAAAACAGGATGAGCGCATCCTGGCCTGGGCTAAAGTAATTAAAAAAGCCTGTCCTGAATTTATCATATGGGAGGACCCGACCTGGAAAACCCCGGCCAAACATTTGACTGCAATGCTGGATATCGCGGATATTTTATGTCCCAACCGGCCAATGTATCTAAGCAATAAAGCATATCGTAATTTTTATACAAACCGGGCAAAAAAACAGACGTTGTGGCTATATTCCTGCAGCGGTCCAAGCCGCTTACTTGATCCGTATTCGTATTTCCTGCTTCAGGGTTGGGAATGTATCCGGATCGGCGCGAAAAGCACTCACTTCTGGGCGTTCGGCGATACCGGCGGCGGAAAATCATCATGGAATCCCTATTTGCAGAAAAGCACCAGTTTTATTCCTTATTATTTAGGAGAAAGAACCGCGACTCCGGCCAAATATATGGAAGCAATTGTCGAAAGCGTCCGGGATTATGAATACTTCATGATGCTCAAAGACGCAATCGCGGCGGCAAAAAAACGCGGTGCTGCGAAAGACATCGTTTTAAAAGCAGAAAAGCTTCTGAAAGCCGGACCGGCCGAAGTATTGGATGCCGCAAACGCCTCCGCGCTTGACTGGACCGTCGCTAAAGATACCACTATTGCCGACAAAGTTCGATTAGAGGTTCTGAATCAATTAATCGATTTGAGTCAGAAGTAAATGCTGCGCTTATAAGCCGCGCAGTTGATTTTCTCTGAATTGCGAAGGACTTTGACCGGACCAGTGTTTGAAAAATCGGGAAAACGCGTAGACATCGGAAAATTCCAGGTTTTCCGCGATTACGGTAATTGAGTCACTGGTGAAGCTCAGCATTTTTCTGGCATGGTTAAAGCGGTCCTCATCAATATAATGTTTTAAGGTGCAGCCCGCCTCTTTCCGGAACCGGTTGGCAGTGTATTTACCGGAATAACCGACCAGCTCGCCAACTTCATTGACGGTTGTGTATCTGCCTGATCTGGCGGCGATGGCGGCGAAAACTTTTTTAAGGAATTCCGAATGGGCGGGAGCCAGTCCCGAACAGTTGATCAAATAGTATTCCATAATCAATTCAAGGGAGGTATTCAGCATGCAGGTTATGTTATTGTCGGGCAGACTTTCATGGGGCAGCAGTTGCAGAATAATATCTTTGGCTGATTCGAGCAGGGAAACATTTGAATAAATGGCCGGGGCGTATTTTTCATCATCAAGCATCAAATTCAATTTTATGGACAGCCATTCACAGCCTTGTTCCGGATAAGTAAAAGAGTGACTGGCGCCTTTGGGAATTATAATAATGTCACCGGCTTGAAAAGAATACTCTTCATCGGAAATCACACAACAGCCACCGCCGGATTCGATGACTTCTATCTGCCAGAAAGGATGCGTATGGCTGTAGGCATTATGCTTTTTAACTGTTTTACGGAACTGGTGGTACAAATATTCACATTCCGGCAAATCAATATTTGACATAGCAACACTCGAGCTTTTGTTTATTTCAGACCAGTTACTATAACGCGCCACTGTTTTTTTTAAAGCCAGACAGCAGGATTTTTAACGGGAAGATTTCTTAATACCTCGAAACAATTCCGGTTCGTAGTAAGAGATTCCCATAAATCCAGATACTCAGGTTCATTATATGCCACGGCTCCGAAAAACAAAAATGACTGTTTAGCCGGCCAGTTATCCCAATACGCAATATCCTTTCCGTAAGGCCAAAGTGCTTTGTCTTTCACATAGGGATAAAGAAATTCGATGCCCCTGGCAATCCCCCGCCCGTCACCGGTTTCATAGGCAAAAAGATCATCTCCGGGAACCGACGCCAACTGACAAAACGCGGTCATTACATCAAGATTGAACAGCGAATATCCATAAGGTTTGGTTCGGATCAGTTCATTAGGAAATGATCCGTCCGCCGCCATTTGCCCGGGCAGCAGGATAAATTTAAAATCTTCCCGGCACATTGCCAGCAAGTCATCGTCTTCAACCAGTTTCGCAAAGGCGGCAGTCTGCAGATACCAGCAGGTGCCGTGATTGTTTTGCTGAGCCCGTTCCTGTTTACCGAAATCATGTTCCTGCAGCCACCGCAAATACTCTTTAAACCATTTTCGGAGTCCAGCCTCGACTGAACCGGGCACTAATCCGTGATGAATTAAAGTCCGGGCCGACAAAGCGGCTTCGATCAGATGTATCGTATCGATGATCCCGATCGAACGTCCCATACAGATTCCGTTGATGGCCTGGGAATAACGCAAGTGAGGAAGCATGCGGGTATTTTCATCGATAAACCAACGATGCAATGCCTCAACCGCTTTTGCCGCATACCGACGGTCACGGCTCTTCATCCAGGCCAAAGTTAAACCGGTGACCAAGTTACTCATTTTAATCATCAATTTCCGGTGTTCGATAAAATTATCCGGGTTGGACATGCCGTCGCGCCGGACATAAACCGCTCCGGGTGTATTCGCTTCCGGCCACCAGTAATCGCCTTCGGAAAAATATTCATGCCGGGAACCGGAACTGCGGGGCGAATAGACATCGGTCAACGCCGGAGGCTCGGTATTATATAGTTCACTCCATTCGGAAGCTGCGTCCGGCAGGGTAAAGAATAACTTCGGCTTGGCGGCCGTTTGAAATTCAATGGTCATAATGTGTACTCAATTAATTATGCAGTTTTTGTTTTCTTGCCGGAACTTTTTTCCAGAGTTCTTCAATTTCTCTTTTAAAATTATGCAATAGCCCGGAAAAAGCAGGATTTTCTGCAAGGTTGTGTTTTTCATCAGGGTCATTATCAAGGTCAAACAACTGATCGTCATAGCCATCTGCCCCATACCAGATATATTTGTAATTATCGCGCCGGACCATAAAGCACCCTTTGCCGCCGTGATACCAATCGCCCCAAAGTTCGGACACCGCTTCATTCTTCCACTGCGGATCATTTTGATCGAAAAGTGGAACCATGCTGTCACCCTCCAGGTCTTCCGGCACCGGCAAGCCGGCCAGATCGCACAAAGTCGGAAAAACGTCCAGGAGTGAAACTACGCAATCCGATTGTTTGAGTTTATGACTGCAGCCCGGACTGTAAATCGTCAACGGCACTCTGGCAGAGCCTTCGTAAAACTGTTTTTTCTCCCAGCAGCCGTGTTGTCCAAGCATCTCGCCATGGTCGCTGAAATAAATAATAATAAAATCATCCAACACATTCAACCGGTCAAGCAGGTCCACAACTTTACCGAACATTGCGTCCATAAATTCAACCTGTCCGTAGTAGGCGGCTGTCGCCCGTTTGATCTCCCGTTCGCAGACATCTTTGGGTTCGCGGACATCACTGGTAATCGCAGCGTTGTATTGTTTATAAGACGGGTGCATATCCGGAGCGCTTTCGTAATAGGGTTTGACCCGGTTCAGATAATATTCAAACCTTTCCTCTCCGCACTGGAACGGATAATGCGGGTTGTTCAGGGAAAGACAGAAAAGCAGCGGTTGATCCCCGCGGGGCCGGTCATAACCGGAATCCGCAAAGTATTTTTTCAGATAATGACAGGCCGCCTGAGTTACCATATAATCCCAGGAATCTTCCTCATTAATGATTCTGGCGTTCCGGACTTCCTTGGCCGGGCCCCAGAATCCAATACCGTGTTCCGCGCGTTCCGCGTTGCTCATCCCCGGTTTTACTATGCCTTCCGCCATAGGCGGACGAATTGCGGTATGGATATCCCCCATCGGCCGTTCCAGCCAGCCGTGCATCTGGTCGATATCCTGAAAATGCATTTTTCCGAAAGCGGTTGTATTATAACCATGTCGCGCGAAATGCCCCGGTATGGTCAAAAGGGCGCTGTCAAACGCTTCATAAAAATGGGTGCAGTCAATCGTACTGGGTTGTTTTCCGGTTAAAAAGCTTTGCCGTCCGGGAACGCACACCGGACAATTGCAGTAAGCGCATGAAAAATTAGTTCCCCGGGAGGCTATCCGGTCCAAATTGGGGGTGCGAATGATTGAATTGCCGTTTGCGCCTGAAATATCGGCCCGGTGTTCGTCAGATATAAGCAATAAGATATTGGGGCGTTTTTTGTTAACCAAATCAAGGTCTCCAGGATTTTCGATTGTTATTTGGTATCGCGATAATACATGTCTTTGCCGCTGTTTCCGGAACTGTCTTTGATCAGCTCATTAACCTGGTAACTGCCGACATTTCCGGCATGAAAGACTATGTTCGCCCGGACATTGTTGCCGTGACGGAACCAGAAGTCATAGTAGTCCCTGAGATAATTGGTCCCGGTACGTTTTTGATCCCCGACAAAGATTTTGCGTGACGGCACTTTTATCTGGGACTGTTTACACCAGGTGGTGCTCATCGCGGGGTCCTGTGAGATGTACGGATTGGCAGCATAGTGGGTATATTTAAAAACATCCAAGACTAAAGTATTGTTGGTCGGATGGCGATAATAGACCCGCCTTGGCTCAGAGGGGCAGACAAAACTTTTCAGCCAGAATACACCGCAGTTCGGCAGCTCGCCGTAACCACTGAGATATGCGACCCAGGACGCTTGAAGTCCGCTTTGCCTGGCAGTACCGATATAGTGGTATTGATAACGCGGAACGACATAACCGTCCCAGCTGTCAGAGTATAATGCTCCGGCAGTACCGATTTGCTTCAGTTGGTTTGCGCAACTGATATCTTTTGCTTTATCCCGGGCTTTATTCAGGGCCGGTAACAACATGCTGGCGAGGATGGCAATAATCGCTATCACAACCAGAAGTTCGATTAGCGTAAAAAATTTGTGTTGATTTTTCATTTTTTGTCTCCAACTAACTTTAATTATATTGTTTGTTAAAAAAACACTATTCACAATTTAATAATAACACCATTTAAGCTTAAATGAAATGGCAAAAAATTCAATTAAGATAGCAATATAGTACTATTGGTCCGTTTATATCTGTTTTGCCGCGACTTCTTCGATCATGACGTCATCAAGCCAGAATCTGGCATTGGGCTCTCCGGCCCCGAAAGTAAACCATACTGCCATTGCTTTAACGTCGCTCCATGCCTTGTCCGGCACCTTGAAGCATATTTGCAGCTTGCGCCATTTGTCTCCGGTTCCTCCATAGATGGTTTCAGCATACTGGTATATTCTTTTACGATTCACGTCCGCGCCCATAAAACCGCCTTTATCGCTGATAAAGCGTAATCTTAATGTAATATTGCATCGGGGAGACACGTTTTTGGTCTTGACCATTGCCGAAACCCGGTAGGTTTTACCGCTGTCAATATCAACATTCTTTCTGAAAACATAAGTGCCCGGCAGCGAGTTGCGGGTATCAACCGCCAGTGATCCCTTTTTACTGCAGCCTTCGCGCTTATCACAGAAAAACTTTCCGGTACTGTGTGATTTTTTCCAGGGTTTCCAGTTTTTCACGTTTTTATCACAGTCAAACTTTACCACAAGAGCTTTTCGGGTTATTTTCATGTTTGCCTGGGACATCTTTACATATTCAATGTAAGGTTCCAGATATTTCTTTTTGGCAAAGAGAAAATAATCAAGAATAAATTTGGCTCTTTTTTTCTGTTTGGGCGTCCCGGCAAGTTCACAGGTTTTTCGGAGCAATTTTTCGCATTTATCCAGATCTTCCTGCTTTAAAGCCACAAGATATCCGAGGGTTTTTCTTTCCAGATACGGCCGGTTTTCCGCCCCGTTTTTAAACCATTCAGTCTTTATGACCCGTTTGGTCCAGAAATCCTCCCAATGATTGTAATACTGTTCCAGGTATGGCGCGGCTTTTTTTCCGACACACGCCTCGTACCAGCCTTTTAAAACTTTGTCCGGATCAAGATCGATATTCCAGAGCAGTTTGAAGCGCAAGTACGCTTGCGGAGCGTTTTTCCATTCCGGGGCCGGGTGCAATTCACCGCTGTAAAACCTCATACCGCGTTTATACAGGTATTTCAGGGTATCCGCAGTATGATGCGAAGTCGTGCGGGGAACTATGTAAGCACCGGAATTCAAATAATCCCATAGTCCGAATGTCGGAGCAATGGAGCTCCAGGCGTCGATGCGTTTTTCATCAATGTTTTTTCTGATTTCCGGGTCGGCCCAATATACCAGGTCTCGACAAAGAACCGGAACAACATGGTCGTCAAGCTTGATGTTCTTCGGCGGCAAAACCACCTTTTGATACGAAAGCAGGCCGAAATATTTATCCGGATATTTCTTTCTGACTTTTTTGACAACGGCATTGACCCACTCATAGTAGCTCTGGGAACTCATGCCTTCAGGAAAATCTTTATTTTTTGCGCGGCATTTGCTGCATTGACAAATATTAACGTTATCGTTAATTGAAAGAGAATAACTGTTTTTTCCCGGATTCGCATCAAAGTAAGCAATAATGTTTTTAGCCGCTTCATCAACGATTCCGGGGGCGGTATAGCACCCATCCCAGTAATTCAGCCGCCATTTCCGGTTTTTCGGGTTGGGTTTCGGCAAAAATCTCTTTCCATTGATTTCCGGAAAAAATTCAGGATGTGTTTTTGTATATTTATCCGGCGGCAGAATATTGCCGATATTGTGGTTGTACTGCAAGCCGGAACCGCTTAAGTAGCCCTGTCTCATTCCCCAGACAAGTCCGGCCAGTTGATCTTTTTTACTTTTGTATGCTTTTCCCAATCCTGAATTGCTCCGTCTGAGAAAAGAGGGTTTTTCGATAATGTTTTTCATCGGGACTGATATTGAATCATGTTTCGGAACATATTCGCCAAGCTCCAGCGGAAACAGCCATTTCACCCCGACGTATTTCTCTAAAAAACAATGCGCCCCATACATTGTGTTCAATTCGATCCCATCGATCGGCCGTCCGATGATGACAATATTCTTTTGATCGGGATACTGGATCACGAATCCCTGCGGCGACGGCAGGTCAATGTTGAGTTTTTTGACGTAATCGGTCGGCCCGATATGGATATTCACCAGTTTGTTGTCCGGGCTTTTGTCGTATACAACATTCAGTTTGGCTCCGGTGCTTTTGAAGATATAATCTTTCAGGTCGTCTGCCGCCAGTTTAAGCCATTGGTCTTTGCTTTTCGGAACCACCAGCCGGCATCGGGCTTTATGGTCTTTGACAATAGTGATATCTTCTGCGTAAACCGTGTTAAACAACACGCCGGCAAACAATAAAACAGCGAGGGTGGTTAATTTATTTCCTGTTTTTGATGAGGTGACAGACATTTCAGCTCCTATTGTATTTGTTTGTTAAAATGACTTCAGTTATCTTATAGAATAACGCCTGCCAAGCAGAATTAAAATGGTAAAAAATATTAATCAGATAGCAAAAAAGTATAAAATCATGATTCCGGGATAATATTTCTGCATCGAGCCGACTTTACTAATGTCCCATCTTTGACAAAACCTTCCGGACGGCGCTGTAATTTGTCGATTAACAACCCGCGCCAATGGCTGGTCAAATCCTGATAATCAGGGTGATCCAACAGATTTTTACATTCAGCCGGATCTTGTTCCAAGTCAAAAAAGAGTTCATAACCCTCATCGATATCCCATATATATTTATACCTGCCGTCAGTCACGGCCTGATGATATCCCTTGTATTCAATATGGATGTGATCGCGGGACGGCCTGATGCCGCCGCTCAGCAGCGGATAAAGATTTTCTCCGTCCACTGTATCCGGTATTTCCATATCAAGCATTCCCAGTACCGTCGGCATAATATCCGCGTGAGTGGCGGGATAATCCATAATCCGGTTTCGTCCAATTCCGAACTCCTGCGGAGCGGAGATTATAAACGGAACTCGCGCGCTCGGTTCCAACGCCCGGCATTTTCGCCACATACAATGATCCCCGAGCATCTCGCCGTGATCGCTGACGAATATCACAATCAGGTCGCGACATAATTTTAACCCGGTTATATCATTAAGCAGTCTTCTCAGCTGGGTGTCCACATGATTGACAGAGCCGTAATACGCAGCCCGGGTGGTGCGGGTTTCCTCTTCGTTCATAATCAGTTTGTAAGGGGCGACCAGATCTGCCTGTTCTCCCAATTCTGCCGACGCCCAGTCCCCGAAAACCGGATCAGGCACTCCGGTTCGCAAGTATCGCTCCATATAGAAATCCGGCGGCTGCAAAGGCGGATGCGGCGCAATAAAGCCTACAGACAGGAAGAACGGACAACTGTCGTCGCGCCTTTCGATAAAACGAAGCGCCCGGGCAACCGTCCAGTTGACAGGATGCAGATAATCCGGCAGCGACCAGGGATAAACATTCCAGTCATTATGCAGAATACCACCTTGATATGTTCCCTGGTCCGCCGCTCCAGCAGGAGCGTTTCTGCGGAACCATTCTTCATATTCTCCGTAACAATTGCGGTATTGGCCCGACATTATTTCCATGTCGTCAAAGCCGTAGCGTTTGCGTGGAGGATGCAGATGCATATCCCGCCCGACGTGGTATGTCTGATAGCCGTTTTCCTTCAACACCCGCGGCAGACTCGGAACCGAATCCGGTACTTCCAGCGAGGCATTGGATATTACCCGGTGTTTTTGCGGGGATTGCCCGAACATGATTGATCTTCTTGCTGCAACACAGACCGGGCAGGCGGCGTAAAATCTGTTGAACCTGACTCCGTTTGCCGCAAGATTATCCATGACCGGGGTTTCAAGCACCGGGTGCCCTTCACATCCCAGGCAGTCACCGCGCTGCTGGTCGGTGTGAATCAACAGAATATCGGGTCTCTTTGTCATCATGCTTCCAGTTGAATTTTTTCAGGTTTTACAAATGTCATGTTACATCCGGCCCCAGAATACCGTATGACCACGGAGCTTGCCAGGATTTACTTTTTGGAGGAGGAGGCGCTTTTTCAGGTACTAACTGCTTCGCCAGGGCAATGCTTGCAAAACGTATTTTTTCGCCGGCCTGAACCTCCATATTGGAGTATGAGGTCAATACCGTCTCATAGCCGCCGCCTGCCGCTCCGAAACATTCAGCGTTAGGAACATAACCGAGCGATCCGTTGGCAAGACTTACGATAAAAGTATAGTCAAAAGGGCTCTCGGCTTTAATATCCAGCCCCAATTGGCAGAAATACTCTGCAGGATTGGACAGGTAGACCGCATTACCGATTTTTACAGCCCCAACCGGAATGGTTATTTCAGGCTCTGTTTTACAGAGGTAATCGGCCAGAATCCGTTCTTTGGCAAAGATGTACTCAGGCGAATTGTCATCTTCACCCGCATCTCTGACAATCTTCCAGCACTTCTTCAAACTATCAGGCGCTGGCTTCCGCCTTTTCAAGGTTAAACCAGTTGTTTCCGCCGCTATTTCCCGGAACTCTTCACGGGCTGAACAAGTCAGGACTTTTACAGCTTCCGCGCCAACTCTGGTTCCCAGCTTTTTTGCGATCTCCTGTCCGCCATCAACCGTATTCGCCAGATTGTTGACCTGGGTAACGTCTCCACAGGCTCCGTTGAGAAAGACTACCCCGCAATCCTGCCCCATCATTCTCCGGATAGTCAGCTGCAGATAATGCACCCAGTCAGCCGATGCCACCGGACTGCTGTCACAGGTTGCGTGGCAGGCATAATTGACAACACAGCCAATCAGGGAGCCGTCCCGCCTCCAGGCTCCGGTTACGCCTACTTCCGGGTCAACTGGCCCGGCTACCTCGACTATGTCCGGATTCAGCTTACCCGGGTGAGTATAGACTCGTCCGTTTTTCATCTTGAACCGACGATTGAAGATCATCGAGTCCTCATAACCGCTGCCGTTGCTGATCAAGGCATCTTCCTTATGCTTGTCGGCCTCATATACCGCACTGGCGATTTGTTCAACCACCCATTCGCGATAGCCGGGCGAAGGGCAGGCCGAGTGTTCAACCGCAAGGTCATAAATCTCCGGCGGCAAAGTATCGAGACTACTCATTTGAAACATGGCGGTTGCGGCTGCCCCGCTATGAGTATGGGAGGCTCCGATACAAATATTATCAGGCTGAATCGAGGTCAGTTCAATTATCCTCTTCTTGGCCTCGACCACGCTGTCAAAACCCAGATATGAAGCATCAACTCCAATCAACGCTACACGTTGGTCATTTGCGGCAAAAACCGCGGCTCTGACCTTAAGCGGATCATGGATACCGCTCAAACATCGTTTACCATAACCGGGACGTTCCGCCCCGATCGGCGGGGTTATATCCGTCTCAAAAAATCCTGCCTGCATAATCTGCCCCTCATATTTCCACTTTTACCGGCAACCCGGTGTCCGCAGACTTTATCGCCGCTTCACCGAACGCAACGGTTTTAGTCCCTTCGTATACGTCGGTCGGACACTGTTCGCCTTTATCAAGATATTCGATGAATTCAGCCAGTTCGGCATCGACATTATGACTGCTGACCAGAACCGGAACCTGTGTGAATGCCAGTTTGCCGGACACATCATAAACAGATTCTTCGCATAACTGGATATGATCGCTGGTATTGTCGCAAATAATAGTTCCTCTTGTTCCGTTGATTACCGTACGCATAGTGTATGGACGTTTCACACCCTGCGAGACAAATATCCGGCCGATGACATCATTCTCAAATTTTGCCACAGCGACACCGGTATCCCGGGCCGGCCAGTCAGGCTGACATTTATGGTTCATATAACAAAAGACTTCTGTCGGATCGCCCACGATCCAGCGGGTCAGATCCAATGCGTGGCAGCCGCCGCCGATAAAACCTTCCCGTTTAACCACCGGGTCGACGCGCCAGTCACGATATCCACGCACTTTGTTATAGTCGTGGGCATATTCACTTTCAATATAATAGATTTCCCCAATTCGCCCCTGATCAATCAGATGCTTGGCGGTTTTAAACCCGGGAGCATAACGACAAACCTGACCGACCATGAAGAACTTGCCGCTCTTTTCCACCGCATCAATTATCTTTCTGCATTCCGCAACGCTTTGAGCCAAAGGCTTTTCACAAATTACATGTTTTCCCGCCTCAAGCGCTTTGACGCTTTGTTCAACATGAAAATTGTCCGGTGACGCGACAATTACAATGTCGACATCTGAATTGATAACCTCGTCATCGGTATCGACAATCCGGCAACTCCGACTGCGAAAATATTCATGATCGATTTTTTCATTTTCTTCAAAATACTTATCATAGACATAACTAAGCTCGGTTTTATCCGAATCCTGAGCCGCCCTGGCCCAACGAAAACCCATTCGCAAACCAAGAACCCCGACTTTATACTTCTGCATCATATTTACTCCATATTTTTGCATTGGAGTGTTCAGCTTCAGGGAATATTTAATTTAAGTCGCCGAAATTTTTTGGCGGTTTCAAAATAAAATATGACATAGCAGCGTTATGTAAACTTTATTTTATGAAGAAAAGCCATTAAATAACCAGACTTGGGATTAAATTTATCACGAAACTGGACACTAGTTGTTAAAATAACGTTTATCTATAATCAATATACTCCTGAATCAAGTATAAGAAAATGGCAAAAAATTATCTAAAGATAGCAAAACAGTATAAATGCCACAATTTTTTTGTGGTTATTTCTCTTTAAACCAGCGCGGCACACCGTACCGGCGCAGCCGGGCAACCAGATTAGAATGTCTTTGTATGATCTGTTTACGGGTGGAATTCAGGCCAATATCGCGATATGGAGTCCCGGCTGTGGATTTCCGGATAATATTCATTTCTTTTCGACTTAACGACTGGTCTATCATCTCCGGCTTTAATCCGGCAATCGTTCCGCCGCGGCGGCGGCCGAACGGCGTGGATTCGCCGATTACAAATCCGGCCCTGAGCATGGCGCCGCGAACCGGATAGGCGGAAGAGTAGGTTGCCAGAACTCCTGACGGTGACAACAGCCGTTTTAGGTGCAGGATAAAATCATAGGTCCACAATTCCGGATTTTTATCAGGAGAAAAACCGTCAAGAAAGATCACGTCGAAATGGTCATTTAAGTTGACCGCCCACTGCCGGGCGTCGCCGTATTTCAGTTCAATCGAGCCGTTAGCCTCCCGCCATTTACCGTCCGAAGCAAGTTTTTTCAACATATTGTGCTCAAGTGAAGCCTCCGGAAAAAGCATAGCGGCATTGGCGACGGTTGCCGGATCTTTCTCAAAGCCGGTGATCATAATTTTGCCTTTGGTGTCACGCGCTCGTTTCAACGCGGCAAAGGTATTGTATCCCAAACCGAAACCGATGTCCAGCAGTTTCACTGCGCCCTGTTCTTTCAAACGTGATTCAAGTCCTGACGGTTCGACAAATTTTGTTTCAGCCTCAGTTGCGGCTCCGGCCAGAGTGTGAAAATATTGCCGGTACTCTGGCTGATATAGTGTCTTTGAGCCATCCTCAGTGGCAATCCCCAGTACATTGGCGGAGCCCTCCATGAATGATTGCAAAAGTTCAATAAACTGGCCTTTTTTCATCCACCATTTCGGTGCGATGATATTTTCCGGCGGTGCGTCCGCCGTAACCCGCATGACAACCCAGTCGTCCGGCAGCTTTTTCAGGAAAGCCGCCGCCGCTTCGGCATATTCATACTCGTTCATCGCTTTGACAAATGCCGGGTCAGCGGCGTATTTCCGGGCTAACTCGGTTCCTTTCAGGATCAAAAGATTATGGAGTTTCACTCCGGAAAAAGGCAGGTTTGCAAGTTGTTCAGCGGTATCAATAAAATCTTTGCCGGTCTCGCCGGGAAGTCCGAGAATCACATGCGCCGCAGTTTTGATATTGCGCGCCGCCAGCTCTTTGACCGCGGTTTCAACCGAAACGAAATCATGCCCGCGCGCGATCAGCTCCAAGGTACGGTCCTGTGCCGTCTGTACCCCTAGTTCAATCCACAGGTCATATTGTTCATTTATCTCTGACAGCAAATCAAGCGTCGACGGCGGCAGACAATCGGGTCGGGTAGCGACAATCACCCCGGCAAAATCGGCGCATGCCAACGCCTTGAAATAAAGGTCACGAAGTTTTTGAACATCAGCGAACGTATTGGTATAGGACTGAAAATAGGCGAGGTATGGCGGCTCAGACTGATAACGCCGTATAACATATTCAACTCCGGCAGCCACCTGTTCCGGCAAATTCAGATTATGCCGCAAGTGTCTGGCTCTGGCTCCATCTTCAGCACAAAAAATACACCCTCGCCCCGAGTTTTTTACCCGGTTTGGACAAGATAGCGCCAGGTCCAGCGGAATACGATAAAGCGGCCTGCCATAGCGTTCCGCGAAATATTCACTGAAAAAAAGTATCTTTTGCATACAGAAAAACAGCCTTTAAAGAAATTTAATCTCCGGCAGGGTGGAAAACCGGAAGCTTTGCGGTATATTATAGCCGTTAGTGTGGATAAATTCAATTTTCAGGAGTTGACTAATGTATAAATATCTATATCTCTTGATATGCTCGGCAGCTATTTTATTTTTAACCGGTTGCGAAACGCTCGAGGGCCTTACCTGGGATGAAATCTGGGGGACCGATGATCCGACCAGTAAAAAAGATGGTGATTTCGGGGAATATAAGCCTAAATTTATTATGACCTTCAACGAGATTGTCGAGTATCCGCGCGCGGAAAAAATTGAAAGAAAAGTCAAAACAATGGACGGAGAGGAAATGTGGATCAATATAATTCCCAAACTCCACAGCAAAAATATGAAACGGATCAAGGCCGTTCCCGACCCGGATAATCCCGGCACCTATCATCTTAAAGCCGAATTGGACCATACCGGCAGGCTCAGCTGGATGTATGTCACCGGCAAGTACCGCGGCGAAAAGATAGCGGTCCTCATCGATGGCGTCGTCTACACTACATTTATGCCTAAGTACATTGCTAATGAAGACGATACATGGATAACTCTACCAATCCCGTTTGACGAGGTTTATGCAAAACGCATCGAAAAATATGCTGAAAAAAATTACCAGCACTTCCATCCAAGCATTCACCGCCTGTTCTAACTCCGTCTGATTCCGGGGCATGGTCCCCAAAAACTTACTTATATCAAAATTCTCAATTAAAACTAAGGTATTGGTTATGGCGTATTTAATATATCCGTTGATCGCCGTATTGGCGTATTTGCTGGGGTCAGTTCCGTTCGGTTATTTGATCGGACGCATGAAAGGTATTGATATTCGCACTGTCGGCAGTTGCAATGTCGGAGCCACTAATGTAACCCGCACCGTCGGTAAATGGGCCGGAAAACTCTGTTTTTTTCTGGATATGTTAAAAGGACTTGTTCCGGTTTTGACTGTCACACTGCTGATAAAATATAAAGTCATTGATGATCCGAACGCAATTGCTTTGATTCTGGCGGCATTTTGCCCGATCGCCGGACACATGTGGAGCATTTTCCTCAAGTTCACAGGAGGCAAAGGTATTTCCACCGCCGGCGGCGGCCTGTTGATCTTAGCGCCGTGGTCTTTTTTAACCGCGATTGTCTTATGGGTCATTATTTTTCTGGTCAGCCGCTACGTATCCCTGGCCAGTATAATCGCGGCGGCTTTGATGGGAATTACGGTCATAGTTTATTCCGCTTTGGGCTGGAGTCCTCAACCTGTCGCGGTGCAAGTTTATCTGGTTTTAATCGCAGTGTTGGCAATCTTTAAACACCGTTCCAATATTAAACGTCTGCTTGAAGGCACTGAAAACCGCTTTGAAAAGAAACCTAAAGTAAAACCGCTGGATGAGGAGGCCGCCGAATGAAAATTTCCGTACTTGGCGATGGAGCCTGGGGAACCGCTTTGGCGATGGTTCTGGCCGGCAACGGACATGAAGTCACGATCTGGGGAGCGTTTCCGGATTATCTGGAAGAAATGGCCGAAACTCATGTCAACAGTCGTTTTCTGAAAGGTGTAACCCTGCCGGATGAACTGAAATTTGAAGCCGACATGGCAATTGCGACAAAGTCGGATTTTCTGCTGATCGCCACCCCGACCCAATATCTGCGAGGAGTACTGCAAACCCTTAAGCCTTATTTTGACCCGCAACGTCACGCCTTGATAAATGTTGCCAAAGGGATTGAAAACGGTACTCTGCAGACCATTGACGCGATGTGCCGGGAGATTCTGGGTGAATGCCGGTTCTGTGTCCTTTGCGGTCCTAGTCACGCCGAAGAAGTGGCACGCCAGGTCCCGACCGCAGTAGTGGCGGCCTCGTCGGACCGTGAATTGGCAAAAACTGTGCGCGACCTTTTTATCAACGACACATTCCGGGTTTATACCTCTGACGATCCGGTCGGAGTCGAGCTTGGCGGCGCCCTGAAAAACGTTATGGCCGTCGCCGCCGGCATTATCGACGGCATGGGGCTCGGAGATAACCCGAAAGCCGCACTACTGACGCGCGGAATCGCCGAAATGAGCCGTCTCGGCGCCGCAATGGGCGGAAATCCCGCTACTTTCGCCGGTCTTTCCGGCGTCGGCGACCTGATCGTAACCTGCACCAGCGGCCATAGCCGCAACCGGTATGTCGGCGAACAGATCGGCAAAGGACGTAAACTCGCGGACATTCAGGCTGAAATGGGCATGGTTTGCGCCGAAGGGGTAAAAACCGCTGTCAGCGCCAAAGAATTGGCCTTGAAACTCGGAGTCGATACTCCGCTGGTTGACGCGGTATACGCAATTTTATATGAAGACAAATCCCCGGAACTCGCGGTCCGGGAACTAATGACCCGTAAAGCTAAAAGTGAGGATGATTTTTCAGCATGAACTCAAATCTGCACTCAGTTGTGACCAGATACGAAAACGAATTACTTAATTCCGTCATTCCGTTTTGGGAAAAACATTGTCCGGATCTGGAAGAAGGCGGCTATTTTACCTGCCTCGATCGCGACGGCAGCGTTTACGATACGACAAAATACATGTGGATGCAGTGGCGTATTGTGTACATGTTCTCAACTTTGTATCAGACTGAATACCGCAAGGACAACTGGCTGGACATCGCTCTTCAGGGCTATGATTTCCTGACAAAAAACGGCAAAAGCGATGACGGTTCATACTATTTCGCATTGAACCGGCGTGGAGAACCCGCAGTTGCTCCTTATAATATTTATTCCGACTGTTTTGCCGCGATGGGCGCGGCTGCGCTTTATAAAACAACCGGAAATGAAGCGTACGCGGTTGAAACCCGCAGTGCGATGAACAGCTACATCAAACGCATTGACAATCCGAAAGGATGCTGGGAAAAAGGTATGTCAGGACAGCCTAAAAGGTTGGCATTGGGACATTACATGATTCTGGCAAATTTATGCTGCGTCATGAAAGAATGCCTGGAATCCGACGAATATGACAGCCAGGCCGAACGTGCGGTCGATACGGTCATGGACAAGTTCTGGAACCCGGAGCTGAAAGTTATTTTCGAGAATGTCTGTCCGGACGGTTCATTTGACCTTGCATCATGTACCGGACGGGATTTGAATCCGGGCCATGGCCTGGAATCGATGTGGTTTATCCTGAATTACGCCGAACAAAATCAGCGCGAAGATTTGATTGAACGTGCCTGTGAAATGATCCTCGGAAATCTCGAGTTCGGCTGGGATAAGGAATACGGCGGGATTTATTATTTTATGGATGCCCTTGGTAAACCTCATCTTGAACTGCAGCATGACATGAAATTGTGGTGGGTCCATAATGAAGCAACTCTGGCTTGCCTTTATGCCTGGCGTTTGTCCGGGAAAGAAATTTTCCGGGATTGGTTTGAAAAGATCGATGCCTGGACCTGGCAACATTTTCCTGACCCGGAATACGGCGAATGGTTCGGCTACCTGAACCGGCGCGGTGAAGCCACTCATTTTCTCAAAGGTGGCAAATGGAAAACTTTTTTCCACCTTCCCCGCGGACTTTTCATCGCTATCGACCAGATGAAAAAAATCCAAACAAAAAAATAATAACATTCATTTTCGCACAATCAATTACAACATAATATATTACTTTACAATCACTTATATTATTTTAACAAACCACATATTGCTTTATTAATAATAAGATTTTCAAGCAGTTTAGTTTTAAACTCCATGACTTTCATGTATCCTATCATAGTTGCATTTACTTATGACTGGTGTATATTCCGAATGTCATTTATCATTGTATTTGCTTCTATCGGGGAAGTTTTTTCCGGAGATGAAAAAGTTCAAAAAGGAATTGGCAAACTAAATGAATAAAAAGATAATATCGGGTCTTAACGGGGAAATGCTTGAATTCAGTTCCAGGATATTTGTTGACAGTCAATGGCGTAAAGTCGATTTCGCAAACGGAGCTGTTGTTGATGATTGCCCGGACCTGCAAGTGTTATGGCAGACTGAGAATTTTGAAAACTGGAACATTCTCCGGGTAACATTGGAAAATAGTGGCGACCAAACCGTCAAGCTGGGAGCATTACATATTTTAGAGGGAACCGGCATTCCTGATACTTCTCCCGACGATGTGATATATATGGATTCCGGGTTCGGTGTTGCCGGGGCAATGCGGGTCAACGCCGCCAGCCCGGAATATATGGAAAAATGGCAGACATATTATCTGGCTGAAGAGGATATAGCCTGGGGTAGAAAGTTTTGTCCTGGCCTGGAAAACGGAGCGCACTACAGCCTTGGCGGAATGATGGTTCATTTCCGCTTGGACCATCCAACCTGGATTTTCGGATTCATGGTCCCGTTGAAACGTTGTTGCGCCTTGCCGTTACTGATGGCTGATCCTGATACCGGCGAAGTCAAAAAAATTGCATTGTCCAATAATTTTGCCGGATATGAACTCGCTCCCGGGGAAAAGATTCAAACCGAAGATATTATGATCGGCTCGTTTGAAAATCCGTATGACGGAATTGAAGAGTGGGCGACATTATGTGAGGAAAGACGTAAGGTTGAAGTCTGGCCAAAGCGTCCTCCAATGGGTTGGCTTTCCTGGTACGGCTACCGGTTGGAGCAAAATGAAATCGATACGCTACGCACGGCGGATTTGCTCCGTGATAAACTTGCCGGGCTCGATTTCGAGTATATTCAACTTGACCTGGGTTATTTTAAAGATAATCTGCCGGGTGAATTCTTCGAGACTAACGATAACTATCCGCATGGTTTGGAACACTTGAAGCGCGAGCTGGATAATAAAGGCTATAAACTCGGCGTCTGGTTGTGTCCTTTCTTAATAGCAGCTGACTCACAATTCGCCAGGGAACATCCTGAAGCATTATTGGCTTTTCATCCTAACGACGGCGACAAATGGCATTGGGAGCCATTCTGTCGGATGTACCAGTTGGATTCGACTCATCCCGAGGGAGAAAAATTTCTGCGTCGCACGATCAGCCATTTCAAATCCATTGGAGTAAAATATTTCAAACTGGATTTCTGTGGTCGCATGGGACGGGTGGATAAGGATTTTACGCCCTTTGACCGCAAAAATGTCAAAGGGGTTGAAGTTTACCGGCGCGGTCTGTCAATCATTATGGATATGATGGACGATGATGACTATGTTTACTGGTGTTCAAACCTGCTGCATTTCGGCATCGGATACGGTGCAACCAGCATGGCCTGCAATGATATCGGGAATACCGGCTTCACCCAGGCACGGAAAGTTGAAGGTCGAGTTGAAGATATAAGTTACTTCAAACGGGCTGCGACAACAATTGCGTCCCGCTATTTTATGCATCAGAAACTTCTGCTGCTCAATCCGGACAGCTTGAATGTCGCGCCGCCGGCGGATATGGCTGAGTGCCGGCTCCGGGCTACGCTGGTGGCAATGTCCGGCGGCCAGTTTTTCCTGGGGGACCGATTTGATTTAGCTGAACCTGACCGTTTGGAACTGATTAAACAAACTTGCCCCCCATACGGGATTGCCGCCCGCCCGCTCGATCTTTTTGAACATGTTTATCCGGAGGACTGTCCGCGCATCTGGCATCTACCGGTTAATTCATGGGATGTGCGCGACCTTATAGCGATATTCAATTATGGCGGCCCCGAAGTGTTGGATATTTCTCTGGGAAGATATGGTCTGGATACAAACAAAACCTATCATTTGTGGGATTTCTGGAATCGACGCTATATTGGAAAAACAAACGATACGTTCAGTTATGCATTTTCGGGGCAGGAAGTATTGCTGACGGCAATTGTTCCCGAACGCAATCACCCGTGGGTACTTTCGACATCATTTCATTTTACTCAGGGCGGAATCGAGCTTAGTGAAGTTAAATGGGACGAGGAGAGCCTGAAGCTTACCGGTAAAATAAACCGGCCCGGAAAAATGCAAGGATACCTTTATATCCACGTTCCGGATACTTATCGATGCAAACTGGAAGAAATTGCTGAAAATATATATAAATTCCCGTTGACGGGACAGGGACAGCCAGCCGACTGGAAAATTGTTTTCGCCCACTCCTGGTTGATGGTGTATACCCCTGAACAGGCTTCGGAACCTGATGAAAAAATCACGCCAGAAAAAAATATAAAACTCTTGACTGAAAACAAATGGCCGTATAATCCCTGGATTTCAATCTGGACCAGGCCGCGTGCGACGATTCAACAGATCATTGACAGCGATCCCTGTAAATACGTTCTGCTGCTGGCTGCATTGAACGGAATTTCAGGCTCTTTTCAACGAGCTTCCAATAAAAATCTCGGAGAGAAGCATACATTAAGTATGCTTGTGCTTGGATGTATAATCGCCGGACCAATCGGTGGAATTTTAATAATATATTTACACGGGCTCCTCATAAAAATTTCCGGGAAACTGCTCAACGGGAAAGCTTCTCCTGAGGAAATACGGGCCGCTCTTGCCTGGGGATATCTTCCAGTTATCTGGGGAATTCTGTTGCTGCCGCCGCAACTCGTTCTTTTCGGGAATAAACTATTTACTCCCTGGACCCCGAACCCGGGAGATGATATTCTCCTTTTCTCTCTGTACTATTTATTTATGCTCGCAGATCTTATCCTCGGAATCTGGTCTTTTGTTATAACCTTGAAATGCATCGGCCAGGTTCAAGGATTCTCCGCCTGGAAAGCGTTATTGAACGAAATCCTGGCCGGCATTTTGATCCTAATACCGATTTTAGCGCTCATATTTTTAGTGTCCCTACTCAAGTAAACCCTGTATGCAACCCATGCAACATATTTATAGATAAAAACATATGTATATATATTAAACCAAGTTAAACCAAGTGTTGCTAAAAAATCAAAAAAACAAACAAAACAATAAGCAGAGCAGAGAGCTGCTATATAAATATTTTATGGATTAGTTAAATAATGCTTTTGAGTCTTTCCGCCAGATTAGCGCCCATAATGGCGTGACCGTAGGGACACGGATGAAGCAGGTCACCGGAAAGTCCGGTAAAATCATCCAGAACTTCGCTGCCGGCCATAAAATGCAGATTCGCGGCGTTTTTCCTGGCGACCAACTCTTCGAGTATTTCATTGTAAGCGACTTCACAATCAGTTATTTCCTCGCGAACAGCTACTTTATCAGCTGATTTGTGGTTCGGGAATAAACTTATTATCAAAACCGGCCTGCCGGTGGCAGTAAAACGGTCGATCAGATATGACGCGCGTTCGCCAAATTCTTCAGGTGTAAAACCGCCGCGCATGTTAATGCCAAGTTCACAGGTGGCAAAATCCCAATCACATTCGTCAACGAAATAATCAACCAGTTCCTTTTCAATTTGGCAAGCACCGCTGAATCCTTTATTCTGGACCTGAACCCGTAATTTCCTCGCGGCAAAATGCGGATAGCCGTCAAGATGCGAATTGGTGATGGATGATCCATAAGCCAGCCAGTCAAGCGCCGGTTTTTCCTCCGGTTTCGGAGGACGAATCTCATAACCGTGAGTATCGATATCGTGCAGGACGATAACAGAGCCGCGACCACAGATGACCCGCCAGACATTCGACGCAAATCCACCGTCATTAATTGCCTCTTCTGACGCCGATGCAAAGTTTGGCGGCGGAGTCAACCGGATATTATGCACTTTGCCAGGCTCAAGTTCAACAACTTGGCAGCGGAAGTTGCCCTTGAATATCCTTACTTCTCCTCTTTCCAGAAATTCAGGTTTATTGCAGGAAACGTAAATATCAATATTGGTAGCATCAGTAACAAAACGCGCCTCACAGCCGACCGAGTCCATCGCGACAAAACGGGCGCGGTTATTCAGGCAGTTCCTGACTCCTCGCGGAACCCGGACCAGTCCGTTTTCTCCCAGACCGGGTATTTTTTCACGATCTCCAACATTGTAATATTCCACTTTGTCCAAATTCATTGTGATTCTCCTGTTTTTGCTGTAAATATAAAATTTTGATGATTCAGTCCGCCAGGTCGTCAATAACCCATTTATTGAAAGACTTCATCGCCATAAAACTTTCAGTTGAGACAATTCCGGGGAATTTTGTCAGCTCTTCCGCGATAAAGTCGATCAGGCCGGTTTTTACTTCAACCAGAACCTCAACGATAATATCATACCGCCCCGTGGTAATATAAGCAGCCTTGACCTGCGGCAGATCGGCAATACCGCTGGTTGTTTCGACCAGGTCACGAGATGAAGATATCCTGATTCCGAGGAGAGCCAGTTCTTTTTCTTCGAGTTTTTCCGGGTCAAGCAACGCGGAAACCCGAAGCAATCCGGCATCATTCATTTTTTTGATGCGATTGCGAATCGTGCCTTCGGAAACATCCAGTTGCCGGGCGATTTCCAAGCTCGAACAGCGACCGTCAGCATTTAAAACGCGGATAATTCTCCGGTCAAGGGAATCGGTTTTCATGGTCATTCTCCAGAATTTATAATCTCATGCCGCAGATAAAAGAAATAATTTTGGCATCAATCCGGTCACCTCTTTCTCTGGCTTCATTGATGAAGTTCGACAATTCACCCGGTTCAACCAGAAAGGTTTCAATATTTTCAGAATCCTCAAATTGAGGAATAGGATTACGGTTTTCCTGCGCCGACTCATCGACTGACATCATCACGGTTGTCACGGTTTCCCCGCTCAATCCCGGTGAATTCAGGGCCGGAGGGACAACTCTTTCGACTACACCGTTAAAACCGGTTTCCTCATATAATTCCCGAACTGCGGTAATTTCCGGCGGTTCGCCGTCGTCGATCAGACCGGCGGGAAACTCAATGACGAAACTGTCGGCCGGCGGCCGGTATTGTCTGATTAAAATAAACCTGCCGCTCGAACGTAACTGGACTATCATTATCACGGCGCCGCGGGAGTTTACCCGGGTTGCGCATTCCCAGGTTCGAAAACGTCCAAGATGATCGCTGTAAGTAAGATTTTCCAGTTCAAGCCATTTCCCGCCCGAAACACTTTTCCGCTCAATTACATAAGGTTTTTTAATCATTATCAGCTTTTTTTCAACAGTTTGCGGTTTTCAGCTTGCATTTTTGTTTTAATTATACTATATTAAAATAACATTGATAAAGAGTTATTTCAATTCGACCGGGTAATGATTTCCGATCTTTTAATTCCAATTTTCTGTCTATTTAGCAATTTTAACCGTTTTCAATCAATGTTCTTTTGCGAGAATAGATACTGGACGTAATCACATCAGGAGGCTGTTGTGGCAGTTGTCGCCGGACTTACAGGCGGATATGGCAGCGGAAAATCCACAGTTTTACAAATGTTTCAGGCCCTCAACTGGTTCACGTTGAGCGCCGACGAAATATGCAGAGAGCTGTATGACGCCAATGATTCCCGACTTATCGAAGCAATGAGAGAACGTTGGGGGAAAAAAGTATTTAAACGCATGAGCGGAACCATCAACCGGGCCGTGATTGCGGATATTGTTTTCCATGATGAGGATGAACTGGTCTTTTTAAATGAGCTATTGCATCCTTTGGTTAAAGAGAGATTTATGGATGAACTGGAAAACCGCCGGGGACAGAATATTATTTTTGAAGTTCCGTTGCTTTATGAGGTAGAATGGACCGAAGATTTCGATTATATCATAGCGGTATGGTGTCCGGCTGAAAAAGTACTGGAAAATTTACAGGCCAGAAGTATAACTCCGGAAGATTTCTCCCGACGCTCAAAACACCAGCTTCCTCCTGATATCAAGCTGGAAAGAGCTGACTACGGGTTGATAAACTCTGGAAATATTGATTTATTAAAAAAACAAGTTGTTATATTGAATGAACAATTAATTAATGAAAGGAGCTAATATGCCTGCAAAAAAAGATAACATGGCTAATCCTGAAGATTCATCAAAAGTAGAAAAAGCGTCCACAAAACGTCGCGGCAGACCGCGCAAAACAACAGCAGCGGCAGAATCCACCCCTGCGGATATCACCCCGGCTGAAGCTGTTCCGGCGGAATCCGCCCCGGCTGAAAAAAAGACCGAGCCCCAAAAAAAGCGTCGTGGCAGACCTGCGAAAAAAGCAGAGCAGCCAAAAGCTCCATCAAGAGATGAATCCGCTCCGGCCGAGCCTGAATCTGCCGTTACCCAAGCAAAACCGGAAAATGAGCCTGCGGCAGAAAATGAAAATATACCCGCACCGGATGGACAGCAAACAGAGTCCCAGGATCAGCAGGTTGAAAAGCGCATCCATAAGAAAAAACGGAACGGACGGGATGTCATCCGTGACAAAACCGCGACCAGCCTGGATATTGCCGAACTGCAAAAACGTTCAATGGTTGATCTTGCCGAGATGGGGCAGGAACTCGAAATTGAAGGTATCGGTTCACTTGAAAAATCACGTCTGGTCTTTGAAATCCTCAAGGCCAACGCTGAACGCAGCGGGGTTATGTACGGCAGCGGTCACCTGGAAGTACTTCAGGACGGATACGGCTTTTTACGTTCTTCAAGCTATTGTTACATGCCAAGCCCTGAAGACATTTATCTGAGTCCCTCCCAGATTCGGCGTTTTTCGTTGAAGACCGGTGACTTTATTGCCGGCCAGATTCGCCCGCCACGGGAAAAGGAACGTTTCTTCGCTATGCTCAAGGTGGAATCCATCAACCACGATTCTCCTGACCGCAAGAAAAAAATTATTCCTTTTAACAGCTTAACCCCTTATTTCCCGACTGAAAGACTGATTCTTGAAAATGCTCCGGAAGGCATCGAAACCAGAGTCGTCGATCTGGTTACTCCGATCGGCAAAGGCCAGCGCGGACTGATCGTGGCGCCGCCACGGACCGGTAAAACCGTTTTACTCCAGAAAGTGGCTAACTCGATCCGAGCCAACGATCCGGACGTTGTCCTGATTATTCTGCTCATTGACGAGCGCCCTGAAGAAGTAACCGATATGCAGCGTTCCGTCGATGCTGAAGTCGTCAGCTCGACGTTTGATGAGCCGCCGGAACGCCACGTCCAGGTAGCGGAAATGGTTATTGAAAAATCGAAACGCCTGGTTGAATACGGCAAGCATGTCGTAATCCTGCTGGACAGTATTACCCGTTTGGCACGCGCCTACAACACGCTGCAGCCGCACAGCGGCAAGATTCTTTCTGGCGGGGTTGACGCCAATGCACTGCATAAACCGAAACGTTTCTTCGGCGCGGCCAGAAATATCGAAGGACACGGTAGTTTGACGATTATCGCAACCGCCCTGATCGATACCGGCAGCCGGATGGACGATGTTATCTTTGAAGAATTCAAAGGAACCGGCAACATGGAATTGCATCTGGACCGTCATTTGGCCGACCGGCGCATATATCCCGCTATCAATGTAGAAAAGAGCGGAACCAGGCGCGAAGAACTGCTGATGCATCCTGACGAACTCAAACGCGTCTGGACGCTCAGGAAAGCGTTGAACAGTTCAACTCCGGTTGACGCCATGGAACTGCTGATCAGCAAGCTGAAGCAGAAACGCACCAATGTTGAATTTCTGATGTCGTTACCGCAAAATAACGCTTGACGGAGTGTGTGAATCACCATGAAAGCCGGTAATAAAAATACTTTGATATATTTTATTTATCTGGTAGTCTTTTTGCTGATTGCATCGGCCGCGGTATTGCTGTGGCCGGTTTATCGCAAATATCGTAAGAAAGAGATGGAAGTTGATAAGCTCCGGGAAGCAGCCGCCAAAGAAACGGCTGAAACAATCAGTTTGAAACGTAACGTACATGATTTGATCGTTTCCCCGGAGGCGGTTGAGAAAGTCGCCAGGGAAAAATTCGGTTTGTGCAAAGACGGCGAAACTGTTTTACGCTTCGACCCGAATGAAGCTAAAAAGAAATCCCCGGCGGTTATTACGGATGAAAAAGATAAAAAGAAATGAGATGTAAACGGCAGAAATAGTATGAGAGATATTTTACAAAAATATATTCCACTTATCTTTTTTCCCGGATTAGCGTGTGTCATTTCTTGTTTTTTTACCCTGATTTGTATCAGAGTGATGCCAGGATTGGGCTTTATCGTCTATCCTGACGGTAAACATCCGCACGCGAAACCGGTCCCGAATGCCGGTGGTTTTGCGATTGTCATTTCGTTTATTTTGACGATGACAATTTACGGTTTGCTTTTGCAGGAACTGGACGCCTCGTACAAATTCCTGCAGGGAGTCAGCGGCAGAATCTTTCTTCCGGCGGTTTTTCTTTGCGCGGTAGGACTGTATGCCGACCGGACAAAACTGTCAATCTATCTCAAGATATTTGGTCAGATTTTAGCCGGGGCTGCCGCCTGGCTGCTTAATGCCAGGCTAACCCAGGTGCTGGGATATCAAATTCCTGACGTATTATCTTTCTTCCTGACGATAATCTGGATCATCGCTTTCATCAATATTTTTACGGCCGTCACCAGGATGGACGGTCTGGGCGGCGGACTTGGAATGGTTGCGGCCAGTTGCCTCTGTGTCTGGTTCTTGTTCACAAAGGACCCGGAGCTGGCGGTATTATCCCTCACTCTGGGCGGTTGCTGTCTTGGTTTTCTGTTCTTCAATTTTCACCCTGCAAAAATTTATATGGGACGCACCGGCAGCATGTTTGTCGGCTTCGCCATCGCGGTTTGCGGGATTTATACACCGGCCCAGAGCGCCGACAAGGCAGCAGCTCTAAGTGCGGTTATGATTCCGCTGCTGGCATTCGGAGTCCCGCTGTTTGATGTTTTCATCGCCATCTGGCTTCGGGCTTCAAAACGAATATTCAAAAAAATTTCCAAAGTTCCGGGCTTCGATACCAAAATCATGGGAACGGAACGCGAACACCTGCACCATCGGCTGCTAGGGCGCAATCACAATCAAAGCCGGTCGGCGCTATATCTATATCTGGCCGGGGCAATTTTCGCCATATCAGCAACCTGCCTGATGTTTTTTCCGGAAAATGGCCCTATTAAAGGCATGCCGAAGAATATTTACCCGGCCCTGGCTGTTCTGGTCGTATTATCCGCCTTTATCTATGTCATCCGACGCCTCGGTGCGGTGGAAATGTGGCAGTCAGCCGGCAATATCATAAATGGGATGAGGCAGCCGCATCGCGCCCTGCTCATTTCAATGATTCATCCTTTTCTTGACATGTTTATTCTAATCGTTTCATATCTTGTCGCCGGACGTCTGTTTTTTTACAAATATGATGTTAATTCGGCATTTTTGATTACGATGATCTCTGTTCCGCTGCTTGGCCTTCATCTTGGGAGATGTTATAGGGTACACTGGGTCCGGGCCGGAATTCATAATTATCGAATTTTGATCGAAACCCTGGTCGTCGCATTTATTATTGGCGGTTTTGCATCATATTATCTTGTCCCGAGAACCAAACTCCATGTTAACTTCCTGGCGATGTATATGTTCTTTTCAGTCCTCGGCCTTGCCCTGATCCTGGGAGAACGCTTCTTACTGCGGTACATCGAAGCGGTTATGTTAAAGAAGATTTATCTGAACCGTTTCACCGGAACCAATGTTTCAAGATGTGTTGTATATGGTGCAGGAGACATGTGTCAGCTGTTCCTTGCTTATCTGTCAGTTAAATATATCGACCACCCGATGAAGGTAATCGGCTTGATCGATGAGGACCCTGAACTTAAAGAACTGCAAGTACATGGACATCTGGTTTTTGGGGACAGCACTATGCTCGAAAAAATATACCAGAAACACCGTTTTGACCGGATTGTGATTGCCGCCGGGAACATGGATCTTCATAACCAGCGGAGAATAATTGAATTTTGCCGATTGCATAATCTCTATCTCTGTGAGTTCAGAATGACTCAGGATATTCTCCTGCAGCCGGAAAAAACTCACAAAATGAAAGTTCACACCATGAAGTAACACTTTTACCGGTTTGATAATTCACCCTCAGCGCTGAACTATTGTCTTCCTCATTCCCGCGGCGTAAGTCAATTTGCCGGTAAAAAAAGTTATCTTCAATGGAAAAATCCCCATCATAGTTGTATATTGCTCAGGCTTTAGACAGAAACCATAACATAAAGAAGGAGTAACAATGTCTTTACTTGATTTTTCAAAAGGCGACGGCCTTATCCCCGCCATCGCACAGGATTACCAGACCGGTGAAGTCCTGATGCTGGCCTACATCAACGAAGAGTCATGGAATGAAACCTTGAAAACCGGCAATGCCACCTATTGGACCCGCTCCCGGCAAAAACTTTGGCGTAAAGGCGAAGAGTCCGGCAACGTCCAGAAGGTCAAGGAAATTCTGGTCGACTGTGATGCCGACACCGTAATTTTCAAAATCGATCAGATCGGCGGCGCGGCCTGTCACAAGGGATATCGTTCCTGCTTCTTCAGAAAACTTGAAAATGGCGAGCTCAAGATCCAAGGTGAAAGAGTCTTCGATCCGGCAGAAGTTTACAAGAAATAAAACCGCAGTCATATCATGAGCGACCCTGGCAAAAAAGACAGTCTGAAACTTGAACTGCTGCAGCATTTTCCGGAACTGGAAATTTGCGATGACAAAACATGGAGTGACCTTACCACCCTTGGTATCGGAAAAAGTATTCCTTTGTTAGTATCTCCTCCCGATGACATTATATTGGCTGACTTGCTTCGTTATTGCCATGAACACGGGATTCCGGTTTCTGTTCTCGGCGGCGGCAGCAACATTGTCGGCAGCGACATTGATTTACCGGGAGTGTTCATCACCCTTGATCATAATAATTTCGGGCGTATTCGTCCGGGACGCCGCCACCTCACTGTTGGCGCCGGAGTTCGTTTAATCACTTTAATCCGCAGCGCCGCGACTCTCGGCTTCGGCGGCCTTAGTCCATTGGCCGGCATCCCCGGTTCAGTCGGCGGCGCGGCCAGAATGAATGCCGGGGCTAACGGAGTCTGTACCGCCGATTTCGTTTCAGATATGTGCGGGTATCGACTTGACGGGTCCCCCTGGGCTTCGCGCGGAACCGAAATTGCCTGGAAATATCGCGGCAGCAATATCCCTGAAGACGTCATTATTACCACGGTAATTTTCAGGGTCACCCCCTGTGATCCAGTCGCGGAAAGTAAACTGATCGATGGGCGTTTGGCCGAACGTGCCGTCAACTTTGGCGGACGCAGTGCCGGCTGCGCCTTCAAAAACGTCTGTAATGAGCTGCCGTCAGGCAAATTGATCGAAAATGCCGGATGCAAAGGCTGGGCTGAAGGTGACGCAAAAGTGTCTGAGGTCCACGCTAATTACATCATCAATACCGGAAAAGCAACAGAAAAAAATTATTTACGTTTACTGACTCGAATTCGTCGTCTGATCCATGGTAAATTCAGCGTTTTCCTGCAACCGGAAATTGTCTTTGTCAACCCGACCAGCCGTGATGAACTTTTTCACGAACCTGAACCGCCGCTGGTTGCTGTTCTCAAAGGCGGTAATTGCAGCGAACGCGACGTTTCACTGGAATCCGGCGGCGCGGTTGCCATGGCCTTGCGTAATGCCGGTTACCGGGTCAACGAAATCGATATTCAGGCTCCCGCAGTGACTGACGAAATGCGTCAGGCCGACATTATTTTTCCTGTCTTGCACGGCGGCTTTGGTGAAAACGGCGAAATTCAAACATTGATGGAACAGCATAACCTGAATTTTGTCGGTTGCGGCAGCGTAGCCAGCAAACTGATTATCGATAAAATTGCGTCGAAAAAAATAATGCGGCAGCACGGAATCCCAACTGCTGATTGGGCAGTAGTCACCCCTGAGAATCGTAAGTTTCCTGAAAACCTGACTTTGCCTGTTGTGGTTAAACCTCCATGTGAAGGTTCCACTTTCGGTATTGTCCTGGTTGAATCCATGACGGATTGGAATAGCGCACTTGACCGGGCATTCAAATATGATGGTTCTGCTTTACTGGTCGAAAAATTTATTGCCGGAAAAGAAACCACTGTCGGAATCATCAACGGGGAACCATTGCCGATGGTGGAAATTCAAATTCCAGGTAAAATCTATGACTTTGACGCCAAATATACCCATGCCCTTGGAGAAACCAGATACCTTTGTCCGCCAGAAACCATTCCGGAAGAACAGCAGAAAAAAGCCGCTGAAGTTGCCCTGGCATTTTATCACGCCTGTGGAGCCAGGGATATTCTTAGGGTGGATATAATAATTGGCGAAGACGGCAAGATGTATGTGTTGGAAGGCAACAGTTTGCCGGGTTTTACCGCCAGTTCTCTTGTTCCCAAAGCAGCCGCAGCGAAAAAAATATGCTTTGAGGCGCTCTGCTCCTGGCTGGTTAATAACGCTCTACTCGGACATTGATCGTCGATGATTTTGCTTAACCGGGATATTTCCCGATAATTAATTGTTTTAAACTTTGAGAATGTTTATATTATGAAGTCGATAAAAGTAAACAATGTGGCCGTTATTGGACTTGGTCTGCTCGGCGGCTCCCTTGCAATGGCCCTGAAAAAGACCTCTTATAGATGCCTTGGCTGGACCCGAAGACAAGAGGTCCGGGAAAATATGCTTGCCGCCGGACATATTGACGAAACTGCGGATAACGTTGATGACATCCTTGCCCAGGCCGATCTGACCGTACTCTGTTTGCCTATTCCGCGGATCAATGAATTCGTCAAAGACCACGCCCATGCCTGGCGTCCCGGTTCCATCGTCACAGACATCGGCAGCGTAAAAGAAGTGATTGTCCTCAACGGCGAAACAACATTACATCCTCTCGAGGTAAATTTTATCGGTAGTCATCCCATGGCCGGGACGGAAAAATCCGGTCCGGAAAACGCCTTTCCGGAATTGTATAGAAGCGCTGAAGTTTTCGTTACCCAAACACCCGAATCGAATCCGGAAGCGCTGGCGGAAGTCCGAAAAATGTGGGAATCCATTGGGACCTCTGTTGTGACACTCGGCTTAAAAGACCATGATATTCTGGTAGGTCATACCAGTCATATTTCCCATATTCTGGCCCTGGCCCTGACCCAGGCTGTCCTGGACTGTGAGGAAGGGGTTAAAGGACCACGATATTCCGGATGTGCCACTGGATTTAAAGACACTTCTCGAATCGCATCATCTTCGCCGCTGATGTGGCGGGAAATAATTGAAAACAACCAGCCGGCAGTTCTGGAAGTTGTTCAGGAATTTGAAAAGCGCTGGCACCATTTAGTAGAAATTATCAAAAACCGCGACTTCGATTCTCTTGAAAAGGAATTTGCCAAAGGCAAAGAACTTCGCGATGATTGGATTAAATATAAAAACACTAAACACAATTGCAACTGGTAAAAATGATTAATAAAGATCCTATAATTAAAATAGCCCATGCGGATGTATTCCTAGATGGTCATCATGTTTTGAAAGACATTAATTGGCAAGTCCATAATGGAGAAAATTATTTTATCCT
The DNA here is from genome assembly GCA_963678305.2 of Victivallales bacterium. Lineage (GTDB taxonomy): Bacteria > Verrucomicrobiota > Lentisphaeria > Victivallales > Victivallaceae. The sequence goes on along the minus strand of CAXXVV010000003.1, from coordinate 1,045,169 downwards.
GGGAGCTAACGGAGCAGGCAAAACAACTTTGGTAAAATTATTAATGGGCTATGCCTGGGCCAGATTCGGTGCCCATGTTGAGGTTCTGGGCGGAGTATTCGGACGAACCAACTTAGTTCAATTACGTAAACGTATCGCTTGGCTCAGTCCTTTCTTGGCCCGTTGGACAAATGACAACACGACTGTGCTTGAAGTTGTTATTTCCGGGCTTGACTCAGCCATTGGCCTGCATCGAGAAGCGTTACCGGAGGAAATTGCAAAAGCTCACGATATGCTTCGGCAACTGAATTGTGAAGACATCACTGACCGCGAATTTGTCAAAACCTCCTCCGGAGAACAACTGAAAGCTTTAATCTGCCGGGCGCTGATCGGCAAGCCTGATCTGTTGATTCTTGATGAACCCTGTGTACATCTTGACATGTGCAGCCGCGAATACTTATTATCAACAATTGAAGAACTATTGCAAAGGCCCGATGCTCCGACAATGATTTTCATTACCCAGCGAATTGAAGATATTACGCCGATATTTTCTCGTGGAATGATTATGCGCAAAGGGCAAATAATTGCAAAAGGCTCAAGAGAAGAGATACTGACGGAGGAAAATATTTATAATACTTTCAACATGAACATCAAACTTCACCATTCCTCAAACGGCAGAATCTGGCCTCAATTAATCTAACTAAAATCAACATAATACATTTACTATTAACGCGTTTAAAAAAATTATTAAATCACATAATACTTAAATTTGACAAACCCGTCTCCACCCACTATATTAACTGTAAACTCGTCAACCAACGGAGGAAAAAATCATGTCAGGCCGCGGAACGCGCATGAAAGTTACAGGCGAAGGCTGCTACTACCACCTGATGAACCGGGCCTCAGGCTGCAAAGGCGAAAAACCGTTCAACCAGGTCGACATGGAGTACGGCTTCCGACTGCTGCAAAACCTTTGCGAATATTTTCTGATCGAGGTCATCTCAGCCGCCTGGATGGGCAACCACTTTCATCTGGTCGTTTACGCTCCCGGGCCGGACGAATTGCCGTCGATCGAGGAGATTGCCAAACGACACAACTCCTACTATAGCAGTATGTTGGATAAATTCACCTACGCGCCGAAACAAATGCCGAAAATCAACCCGGCCGACTTGGAAATATGCCGCGAAACCGGCCTGAAAATGATCGACATCAGCTACTTTATGCGCGCCTTCCAACAACGTTTCACCGTCGTCTACAACCAGTCCCGCGACCGCATCGGCAAACTCTGGGCCAACAAATTCAAAAGCGTCATCCTCGACAGTCGCAACTCCCTGGAAGCGTGCGTCTTATATGTAGAATTAAACCCCGTTCGCGCCGGCCTGACCACCGATCCGGCCGACTACCATTTCACGACCTGGGGCCGCTACAGCGGCACCGGCAAACACCTTTTTCATGCCAATTTCGTCAAACACCTCAAACAAAACATCTGGCATCGCGACACCTCGGAATGGACCGACAACGACCTATTCAACTATTTTCGCAGTGAACTGGCGCGAATCGTCGCGGCGGAAAGCGGAGCCGCGAGTGAAGAGATATTTGAGGTGCAGGAACGAGCCAGACGCAAAGAATCGATGCCGATCCGTTTTCTGCGACGCACCCGCCACTTCAGCGACGGAGCGATATTAGGCTCCAAATTATTCATCCGTGAAATGGGCGGCAAATTCGACAATCCCGCTCGAATCAACAAAAAACAATTAAGCCGCGGCCTCAGCCCCGCCGGAACCGTGATCTACTGCTTCAGAAAATTACAGGGGTGATATCTTGAAAATAAAAAAACAAATTTATTTAGTTATTAATTAAACCTTATCATAATCTTTCGCATTAACAGTAAAAAGAGTTGCTGATAATGAAATTTTCAAAAGCGGATGACTGGACCTTGTTAGCAGAAGCAACTAATTCCAAGAACGCTTTTACCATTCTGTTTGACAGACATTGCAGTTATGCGTACAGAGTGGCGGTAAAATTAACTGGAAATGAACATGTTTCAGATGATATTGTTCAAGAAGTTTTTCTAAGGATATATCAGCAAAAAAACAGGTTCAGAAAAAAAGCAAATTTTAGAACCTTTCTTTACAGCATTACCCTGAATGTGGTAAGGGAACATTGGCGTACGGAGCGTCGAAATGCAAATTTGATGAAACAATATGAGCCGGATGTCCCAGATACTGTGAACAGAGATCAAAGTATACAAAAACTTGGCATGGCATTACAGCAATTACCGGAAAAACAACGAGAAGTAATTGTGCTAAGATTTTATGAAAAACTAAACGTTAAAGAAACCGCTGAAATCATGGGCTGCCGCGAAGGCACCGTAAAGAGCAACTTGCACTGGGCGTTGAAAAGTTTGAAGGAAAGGTTTAAAAATGAATAATCAAGACTTTGAAAATCTACCCGAAGGCTTAAAAAAAGCTTTAATTCAGGATCGGAATAACCATATCCAGTTAGAATTCCAGAAGAATTTTAACTGGCAACAATGTGATCGTCAAGTGAAAAGCAACCAGAAATCTCGGATACTTGAATTTACAGCTTTAGCCGCCAGTTTTTTTATTGTTTTGCTGATTATTCTCGCAGTCATCAATGCAGGAAACAAAGTCAGAAAGAAAAATTTTTTAAGAGAGCATCAATTTTGTATCACCCCCGGTGAAATAACAATTTCAGGACCGGGCAATATTCCGCTTTCTGTTTCGAGCGGAATATCCAAAATCAATTTATATAACGCCGGAAGCGGCGTTTCCATAACAACAACCGGGCTTAAGCCCACAATAGAGGAGATGTTTCAATGAAAAACACAAAAACAATGGTATTGGCATTAGCTATGCTGACAATTTTCGGCGGCATGAAGTTACAGGCAGGCAGAATGGAGGGAGTCAAGGTTCAGCAGATAGTAATGATGAAGAACTTTATCGAAATTCTGAATAACTATATGACGGTATCCGAAAAATGGGTTACAATGTTGAAAAAAGAGGATATGGCAATTTATTTCGCAGCTGATTCGATTGCGGAAATATACAAACAAAAGGGTGAACCCCTGGGAGCAATCCCAAAACTCAGGGCACTGGCAGAAAAAAAGCCTGTGGCCAGAAAGGCTATTTTGTTTAAGATAAAAGACATCTACAAAGAGGCTCAAAAATATAATGATGCCCTCAAAGTGCTAGAAGAAATAATAAATTTACCCAAATAACCGATTTGAAAATTGTGGAATGATCTCAGTCATTAATGACTGAGATCATTGCCATATAAGCTCCACTCGGAACGTAATACGGAATACTGTTTCCCGATCCAAGGGCATAAGCGCCACGGGAAGCTGAACGTTCCAGCATGGCATTGGAACGTTCTTTTATTTCATCGAGCGATTTGCGGCACAGAAAATCGACATCTATACCGCCTAATATGGCGATTCTTGAATGATATTCCTCATAAGCTTCTTCAACCGGCTGGATCTTGTCTTCATACGAGTGTTTTCCATTATAGCCGCAGACGTCAATAATGTCATCCATTACCGGACGCAAGTTGCCGCATGAATGCAGAATAGCAGGATAGCCGGCACCATGAATAACTTCCACTATTTTCTTGTGCCACGGAATAATATACTTCCGCATATCATCCGGACTGATCATAGTCTGCCCCTGGAATCCCCAGTCATCATTTGAAATCATTGCTCCAAAGTTATCAAATTCGGCCATTCTTTCATAATGACGGACCAGGCGAGAACCAACCTGTTCGGCAATCTCCTGAACCAGTTCAGGATCGTCAAACAACATCATGCAAAGGTTGTCATAGCCAACCATGGCAATCATATTTTCCTCAACCCCGCCGGGGCCATGGCCAATCAACTTCATTCCCGGTGGAACTTTCAGAGTGCCAAGCTCAGAATAATCCGCGTCATCAACCTCCGGCCAGACAAACTTTTCATAGGTTTCACGATTGTAAAAAAGTGAACCGTCATTCAGTGATGCAGAATTGTCGCTCTCACGTTCGGGTCGTGGAAAATGAAACCCGGAAATAACAGTTGTATAATCATATCCGGCGGTATGATATGCGTCAATTCTTGTCTGCATTGTGACTTCTGAGCCTTCTGGACGGCCAGCCAGCTTATTATAAAGGTCGACATTCAGAAAAAATTCGAACAGAGTCGGACGGTCCGGTGCTTCAAGATTCAATACTTTTAAAATATTATCGAAATCGGGCTTTCTCATGACATGCTTCCTTTCAGGAGTCGATTGGTATAATTTAACTAAAACAATTTATATAATCAATAATATACAATTATTTTACTAGATTTCTTTAGCGCCTATGATTATTTTTTAACATAAAAGATTTTATACTTAAAACACAAGCGGCTATAAATTCGTATTTCTTGACATATCCACCATTTTATGCTACTCTAACCATATTCAGGAAAATATATTTTCCATGCAAAGAAAACCAAACTTATCGGAAAGGAAGAGATCATGAAGAAGCTTATGTGTGGTTTCACAGCCGCAATTCTCTGTATGGGAGTATTTGCTGCAGACAATGATAATCTATTGAAAAACGGAAGTTTTGAAACACTCAACAAAAAAGGGAAAATTGCCAACTGGGGAGCAAGCGATTGGAACGGTAAAGATATTAAAGGGAAAATCACCATTAAACAAACCGATGACGCGGTTGTCGGGAAGAAAGCCGGACTGGTTGAATCTGAAGCAGGCAAAGGTAATTTGCTGATACATCAGGCATTCAATAAACCGGTCGGAGCGGAAAAGAAATACAAAGTAACCCTTAAGTTCAAGGGACCCGCCGGGGCTCTTGTCAACACTTCATTCCGGACTAATGAAGTCAAGGCGAAGAAGTTAAAGCCGCAATATCTGCACTCCAAGCGGATAAAATGCAATGGCAAGTGGCAGGATTTGACAGCCGAATATACGATCAAGCCGGATTACAGTATGGTACAAATCTATGTTCGATTCAACAAGACACCGGTACAGTTTGATGATATAAAGGTAGTTGAAGTTAAGTAATAAATTAAATCATTGAGCTTTTGGAGTCGATCCTGTTGCCGGGATCGGCTTTGTTTTTTGAGGGATCAAAGAAATTTCTTTAATCTCAACCGGGGTAACCGGTACGTCACTGTGACCGCCTTTGCTGGTTGTCTCCACGCTTATTATTTTATCGACAACGTCCATTCCGTCAATAACCTTTCCGAAAACGCAATAGCCGTACGCATCAGGACTTTTGCTTTTATGATCAAGAAAAGTATTGTTTTTTGCGTTTATAAAGAATTGGTCCGTGGCGCTATGAACCATCGAAGTGCGAGCCATCGCTATCGTTCCACGTTCGTTGCTGAATTTATTATCGGCCTCATTCTTAATCGCGGAGCGAGTTGATTTCTGCTGCATGTCCTTTGTAAAATTTCCACCCTGAATCATAAATCCCGGAATAACCCGGTGAAAAATCGTTCCGTCATAGTGTTTGCTTTTGACGTACCGGAGAAAATTGTTAACCGTAATCGGAGCTTTTTTCGAGAAGAGCAGGATTTTGATGTTACCCAGCGAGGTTTTTATCAGTACTTCCGGTTTATCCGGTAAATCAGTCAATGGCTGCGGTTCATCAGCCTCTTGTTCCGCGGCTTGCTGCGCGGCCAACGCCGCCGGATTATTTTCCGGTCCCAGGGTTGGAGCAGCTACATTCACAACAATCACCGCAATCAGGCAAAGTGAGAAAAAATAAGAACGCCCACCATTGTTTTCATCAAAAAAACTCCTTTCCATTAGTCCAGTTTTAAGCAATCCAGCGTATTTTTCAGCAACGTTACGGTGTTTTATTTAAATTCAAAACACCGCAATTATCCGTTGTAAAAAGCAACTACTTACATCGATCATTAATCAATAATTTATCGACTTTTGTCCAATTATCAAGTAATTGTCAGACTGAATATTATTTTTTACCTGAGAAGAAAGATCCCCGGAAGCTGGTAATGCTGTCGGGAGGCAGGGCTAATGAATTGTTTTTGACCGGAAAATGCAAAACTTTCCAGAACTTGCGTTGTCCCGGTTCTTCAGCAGTGAATATGCGCTCCGGCCTGCAGGTCATTTGCGCTATATTTTTAAGCTCGTACTTGCTATTTTTGAAATTTAAAGTAACAGTAACCGGGTGATTGAGCGTATTAACGATGATGCCTCCAAGGCTGGACCGGTCTTTGCTGACACAAATGATCCAGTCAATATCTCCGTTTTTTTTAACGTGTTTGCTGATATCCACCCCGTCTGCAAACTTAGCGGAACTCATCTTGCCAAGATCTGATTCATGCTCAAGTAAAACCGGACAATCCCGGATAAGTTCATTGAACATCCGGTTAACCGGGCCAAACGGCCCAATATCAAAACAAGGTTTACCAACAGGATCACGCAACTGAGACTGCTTGCTCTTTTTTTTGCCGGGTTGATATTGATAAATCCACTCATCACCGACCATACCGGGATCGCCATTGCTCTTTCCGGGAGTCCAGTAGCCAAGACCGCTGGTACACAAAAATTCGTGGACGGTTGAATAATCTATTTTTGGATGACTCAGCAAAAGCATCGCAAATTTCGCATTCCACAGCGCTCCCATCACATAAGTACGATGATCAGTACCGCCAACTCCGGTATATCGCCACTCTGTCACCAGAAACCTCAGATGTCCGGTATTCGGTATATCACTCAAATCAGTCGCGAGAGCAAGCCCTTTTGCATTAGCATTGTATTTGCTTTTGGCGCCGTAAACATGAGCCGTAACATGAGTAATCTTTGCAATTGAATCGCCTATGGCCGGAATCATTTTCTTGTGCCAGTCAAACCAGTTTGCGGTGCTGCCTTTTGCTTTAAGTCTTTTAATGAAGCTTTTGATGAACGGATCATCCGTATCCCGGATTATCGCGGGGACGGAAAGTTTGATATCCGGCTGGAGTTTCAAGGCCGCATCGGCTATTTTTTTTGCGTACTTGGCGTATAACACAGGATCCCAGGAGGCAAAGGACTCGTTCCCGATCTCCCAGGCCACATACAAATCTTTGTAACCGTGGTTCAAAACCCATGCAATCTTTTTCATACTGCTTTTAACCGCACCGTCAAAATATTCGGGACGGTCGCGAAAATAAACGACTTTGCCGCTTGCATTATCATAATATTGCTCATCACTGATTGCCCCTATTATGCGAATTTTGTTTTCACGGCAGAAGCGGTGAAAAAGATCCGGATCAAACCAAGCAATATCAGGATGATTACTTTTGACAGCAACAGGAGACGCTGACAGCCGATATTTTTTGACAACAGCTTCATAGTCTTCCGGCTGATACTTTTTCGAAGCTATTTTTCCAGTACTCCGCCATTTATTCAAACGGCTCATCTTAATATTGGCTTCGCGCAGTTTCAGACACTCTTCCGTGCTGAACCAGCCGTATATTGATCTGCCGTCCATCCTGAGGACCGGCGATCCAATACTCAGCAGAAAGTCACTGAACTTTTTTTGATTATCAAGCATCTTGCGGATGCTGTAATGAGACCGGAACTGCTGGGCGTTGGCTCCCATATAAGAATTACTGAGGTCTTTTTGTGAATTTGCCGGATTAACGGATATTGAGCGTGAATCGCGGCTAAAACCGCATACTGCCGTCAAAAACAAGGCAATATTGATTGAACGCCGGAACAATTGAGAAAAAAAATTCATGTTTTATCCTGTTTATTATCCTTTAATTATTATACTGCTTAAAGATCAACTTTCCAGAAGCTTGTACTTTCTGTCGGGCCCAGCGGAGAAAATATATACGGATTATACCCGGAATCCCAGTCAAATCTGGACCCGTCGATGTTTATCCGAATGTTTTTAGTATGTCCATCCATATAAACCGTATTCAGTGATTTGTCATGGCGGGCATCAGCGATTCCCCAACCGCTTGATGAAGGATAAAAACTCATGAGGGTATATCTGCCGCGCTTCAGGTTGTCTTTTGCGTAAGTATCCATACTTAATACTGTTTTACTCGGTTTCTTCACCTGAGTATTCTTCAACTTGAGCAGAAAATGCCCATTACTGGTATCTCGATACGCCGCCTGCCAACAATTAATCCCGTATGTCGGATAGCGGAACAGCGTATTATACGGATGAAGAGCGGCCTTCGTCGGAGTCTGTTCCATAAAATGCTCTATGTCGGAACCAACCATGTTCGGACACCAGAATGACTTGCCGGTAACATTCGCGTTGATTATGATGGCGGCATCCCAGAAATAATAATCTACAGAGGAAACTTTTTGGTGAGGCTGCGGAAAGTATCCTTCGTATGATTCCTGGTATATTGCGACGCCAAGTCCTATCTGTTTCAAATTATTAACACAAGTTATTGATTTTGCTTTCTCCCTGGCTTTGTTAAGGGCAGGCAGCAGCATACTGGCAAGAATCGCGATTATAGCTATTACTACCAATAATTCAATTAACGTAAAAAAGGCGATCGATTGTAATTTGCGTGTTTTCATTTTTGTACTTACTCCTTTTATGGTTAAGCTTTTGTTTTACATCATAAAGAGGCAAACCGGGGAACAGGACCGCTTGACTCACGCTCGATAACTACCCCGTCACAAACACCTTCCAATATCTGCAACATCGGAATCTCCACCTTGTTATCAAGGAAATCGATTAAAGAGTCAACCGCTTTTTCAGCGATGGCTTTAAGATCGTAACTGATCGAAGTCAGTGACGGGTTGGTCAGCATACAGATCAGGGTATCAGTGCCGCTGACCAGCGTAACCTCATCCGGACACTTAATTCCCCGGGCAAATAGCTCACGAGTCATTCCGGCCATCATCTGGTCACTGCCTAAAATAACAGTTGGACGATCTTCCCGGCGATGCGAAAGCCAATAATTCATCAATGGCCTGGCGGCGTTAAGATCTATCAGACCATGGGGTGGAACGAAAATATCCAGTTCCATGTGACTGGTTTCAGATTCCTCTTTCAACCGGGCTGCGAATTGTTCAGCTTTATTGCGTGAAACCGCATTGTCCGCAATGCACAGCAGCATGTGGCGATGCCCGAGCCCGGCACAGCGACGAGCCATTTTCCAATAGCCGCCAATTGTATCAAAAGATATTATCGGAACAGCCCCCTCAGTAGAGATATTCGTACCAATTTGCACTGCGGGGATATGTGCTTCACTGAATTTGTTGACCACTGACATTTCAGTCGGACCGCAAAGAATTATACCGTCGACGCTTTGTTGTCCAATGCTTTTCGGAAAAACAAAACTTTCCAGATTGGATAAGTTATACAGACTGATATTAAGACCATATCCACGTCGGCGGGCAGCCCGTTCAGCCCCGGCCAGATAACTGGCAAAATACTGGTTGCTCCATCCGCCCTGGACACTGTCGGAAAGAATGAACCCGATGTAACCGGTTCGTCTGGTGGCTAAAGCTCTGGCGGCCGAATTTGGCTGATATCCCAAGTTTTTGGCCGCTTCTTCGACCTTCCTGATCGTTGCTTCGGCAAATTTCATTGATGTCGAGTTTTTCCGGTTCAGAATCCTTGATACCGTGGACTCCTGAACCCCGACTTTCTCTGCAATGTTTTTTAATGTTACCATATATCACACCTTTTATGCAAGCGATTTCATAACTTATGCAAGCGCTTTCATTAATAATACAACAAACATTAATATTTGTCAATAGCCTGCGATATTTTTTTTAGTATTTTCAATTGACCGGGAGCTTGTCGGGCAATGACATGACGGAGGGAATGAGAAATTATGTAAGACTTGATCTCGTAGATAAAATGGATGGAATCTGGCTTATTTTAATTGACTTTGAGCGTGAAGGTATTTGACTTTTAATGTGATTATTCCGAATGTAAAAATAATTTCTGCAACACCTTTATTCCCTCATATTTGCAAAGGCAAACAACAGTAGCGGCAGAATGCAATAGAAAGTTGATATTTTAAGCATTTCAAGTATAAACTGGATCACTTGAGCGAATTGCCCCATTGTTCGGAATAAGCCAGCTGGTTCAATTCCATCCGGGATGCCGGGTCCGATGATTCAACCGGATAACCAAGACTCAAAAGCGAAAAAACCCGGCAGCTTCGGGGAATTCCCAAAATTCTTTTCACCGCTTTTTCCCGGAACCATCCGATCCAGCAGGTTCCAAGGCCTTGCGCCTCAGCCGCAAGAACAAAATGTTCTCCGGCAATCCCCAGGTCAACCAGACGATAGTCCACACCGGACAGCATCGGGGCAACTTTATGCGTAACGAAAGATGTTTCAGCACATAGAGCGACAATTACCGGAGCCTGATGCAGCCACGGCATCGGCAGGCCGGGCAACAACCCTTCATCGCATAACCGCGCTCTTAAGCGCTGCTCGGTGACAACCACAAAACGCCAGGGCTGCTTATTACACGCCGATGGAGCCAGTCGGGCGGCTTCCAGGCATTTATGAATCATCTCTGAGGGAACAGGCGTGTCCTGGTAGTTCCGACAACTGAAACGCCGGGAAACCAGTTTAAGAAAATTATCAATGTCTTGTGAAAATTCCATAATAAAATCTGTTTCGCGGCAATTTATTTAAGCAAACCCGGCGGCATTTCAACTTGCTTGTTTTGATTTTCATATTCGAACTGAGCTTTCAGCATCGGGACTTCCCGTGCCGGCTGTGATACGAGATCGGAAAGCAAGTCGAACTGAGCCATGATCTTTTCCTGTCGGGCCATTTCTTTTTGCAGTTTGCGACGCTGGGTCAGTCCTGCCTTCAACTGGGCCGCAACCGGATATTTCTTGATGAGTTTTTCAATCCGGTCCAATTGAAATTTTAAATCTTCGGCGCCACGAGCTTTATCGACCGCTTTTACCGTCTCGTCAATCTCAAGCAGAGCCTGTAGTTCCTTTGCGGCAGCGTCAAGCGCCAGACTTTCACCGCGACTCCGGACTGCGGCGGTTATTTCATCGTGAGCCGCCTGAAGGTTACCGCGGTCAAGTTGTTTCTGGGCCTTTTCAACCGCAATATTATCCATTTCAACCCGATACAACTTGGAAAGCCTTACGTCATTGGGAAAATGCACTTTCAGCTTCTCAATCTGCCTGGCCGCACCGGCATAGTTTTTAGCTTTACCGGCCTGAAAAATTCCGGAAGTCAAACGATTCATCTCATGCGGAGATTCCGCCTGATTGGCTTCCTCTTTGCCACATCCGACAAACAGTCCCACGGCCAAAACAGCCGCCATATATAATAATTTTTGTTTCATTCAGTTTTCTGTATATTAGTCTAGCCGGTTATATAAAAATCAAACTGTATAAAATAACCCCGAATCCGTGGATGCGCCAGTCCGCATTGATAAAAAAGCTCTCTAAAGCACCAGACTTGCGTCCAGGAAATCAGTAAATCATGGTTTCCGGATCGATTACTTCCGGCAGGGATGACCATATCGCATACCCGCATACCAGGTAGTATAGCAGGCCGATTCCGAGAAAAATGAAAAAGTATTTCAACCTGGAGGTATAGGTCGCGGCTCCGACCATACCGAAAAACGGCAGGCATACGAAAACATACCGGACAAAAATCTCATCATTGACCATATGGAAGAGAAACAGATACGGACCCCATAAAATCAACAGTGGATTATCGTATGACTGAGTATAGCCGCGGAAGAGCATTGATTGGACCGGCAACGCACCAAGCGCATATACAAACATAAAGGCAATCAGGATAACCGTTCTGATTTGAAATGAACGAGAGGCTGTATCCATAACCGGCCCTAATTAAACTTAATTATTTGTCGTCTCAACTTTTTTACTGAAACGATAATTTGTTAAAATACCACATTTTTTTCTAGCCCTGGCCCAGCTGCCCTGACCCAGTTTCTTCATCGCCGCGGCCAGTAAATATTGATAATTTCTGCGCATATTGGTATACGACAGATCCTGACGTTGACGATACAGTTCCATGATCGCTTTCCGAATATCCTCTTCTGTCATCGTCCGGCGACGACGTACGGTATCATAATCAATACCGGCGCTTTCGACCGCGTTGCCCCAGTTTCCGAAACGTTTAATCGCAGCCATATACAAAGCTTTATAATTTCGTTGCGCGTTTTGTGAATGGATCATTTCATGTTTCGAATGCAACTCGCGGATTTCCTTCAACACTTTGCCGCGATTCCATACTTTGTATTTGCGAACCTTGCTGTAATCAATTCCGCACGCCTCGATCGCGGCCTTCCAGGAACCGAACAACCTTTCCGCAGCCGCATATACATCCGGATAATGTGTTGCATAATAATGAGCGTTCAACGGTTCTTTGTCAACCCTTGACATAATATGCCCCTGGATCATCTCCGGGTGCCAAATCCTTTTAAACATTTTATATTTTAACTCCTTGGTTCCCTTATTATTTAAATCTGCAGTACAATAAACCGGAAATCAGTTTTTTTCAAGTCCTCTCCGTGATAAATGCACTTCTTTTAATTCTTATAACCCGTGCAACCCTGAATTGAACCGCAGCGTTGTTTGGTTCTTTAAACGCGAATTGTACAAGCAGAAAACGGAAACAGGCAATGGAAAGTCTAAAAAAAAATAATCAGCAGCTTGAAAAACTTTTATCCGGGTATATATTAATTTTCTCTAGTTTTAAGATTATGAAAAATCACATAAATATTTGAAGGAGAAATAAAATGTCTCAACATCCAAGTTTGCGGGTTGGCGGAAAAATCCGTAAGAAAAGAAATGTCCTCAAACGTTTCGAACGTATTGACATTCTGAAAGAAACTAATCGCTGGAGCGAGGGCAAGAATGTCCTGGGTCTGCCGAAGACCAAAAGCGAATCCTGATTCGCTGCGAAAAGTACCTGTTAAACGGACACTGCTGACAGTGTCCGTTTTTTTTATTGCATTTTTCCTGAACAGGTATATAATAATCACAGTAAAATGTCGTTAATTATATAAACACAAACCTGCGGGAGCGTATGATTATGAAAAAATTATTGTTATTTTCATGTTTTATCCTGTGTACCGGGATGATTTCGGTGAATGCCGCCACCCTGATCCTTAGCGACGGCTCAAGTATGTCTAAGGTAAAAGTCATCAGCATTAATTTCTCAAAAAAAATAATGGTCATCGAAAGTGACGGCCAGCAGCGCACCATTTCTACCGGCAGAATTAAGGAATTTTATTCAAATGACCTCAAGCTCGGCACTGGAAGTGCGGATATTGACAACACTTCGGAGTACAGCGTCACGATCATGAAAGTTGATATGCCGAAAACCGGATATAAAAAAACCGGCAAAAAAAATAAATACGTTACAACCAATTGTGAAATAGAGTACACTTTAAGCGTACCGTTCCCCAAAAAAGACGATACAACTAATCGCGATATTGTCAAGTACCCGTATTTTTACCTGGCGGTCTTGACTGAAGGCAGCAGTGAATACGGTAGCCGCCCGATCTTCCGTTATACCTATCCTTCAAAATTCAAAATCAAATCAAAAAACAATTATAACACCGCCGAGATCATGGAAGCGGTAAACAGCCTCAAGCGTCCGAGAATTCATCTTGACCGGGTCGCCAGAATGGGGCGCGGCAGTGTTAGCGGACAACGGGAAATCAAAATCAAACTATCAAAGATCAACAGCCGGAAAATTATCGCTTATCATTTGGAAGTATGGGGAAAAGACAAGCTCATCACCTCCAAGGACTGGAAAGACCCCGGAACAAGAATTTCTGAAAAATCGCTCAAGCGCTGGTGGTTCGGACATTGAGCTGAAATCCATATCGTTAATTTGAGTTTGCCGGATAACCGGTGTATATTACAGACTGGACGCGACTGCATGTCGCGCCGGTTTTTTTATTTTCAACCAATACATAATTATAATATAGAGGAGTTTTACAATGGCTAAAGGTACTGTTGTACAAAAAATTATTGACGTCCACTTCGTTTCCGGCGAAAAAATCCCGGGCAGCCCCATCGCAATGAAGATCGACCAGACACTTACTCAGGATGCCACCGGAACTATGGCTTATCTTGAACTTGAAGCGATGAAAATTCCAAAAGTGCGGACTGAGCTTTCCGTGTCTTACGTGGACCACAATATGATGCAGAACGGCCCGGAAAACCGCAATGATCATCTTTATCTGCAAAGCGTAGCGGCCGCAAAAGGAGTTTACTTCTCCCGCCCCGGCAACGGGATCTGCCATCAGGTCCATCTCGAACGGTTCGGAGTTCCCGGCAAAACCCTGCTGGGTTCTGATTCCCACACTCCGACCGGCGGGGGGATCGGCATGATGGCGATCGGCGCCGGAGGCCTCGACGTTGCTATGGCGATGGCCGGGCAGCCTTTCAGAATGGCTTATCCCAAGGTTATCGGCGTCAACCTGACCGGCGAACTTCAGGAATGGAGCGCGGCCAAGGACGTAATTCTGAAACTTTTATCGATCCTGACAACCAAAGGAAATGTCGGCTGCATCGTCGAATATTTCGGTCCGGGGGTCAAAACCCTTTCTGTTCCGCAGCGGGCCACCATCACCAACATGGGCGCGGAACTTGGCGTTACCACCAGCGTATTCCCCTCGGATGAGAGTACCAAAGCATTTCTGGAAGCCCAGAACCGCGGTGCTTGCTGGACTCCGCTGCAGGCTGACGCCGATGCTGAATATGATCGGGTCATTGACATCAATTTGAGTGAAGTCGAACCGATGGCCGCCTGCCCGTCCAGCCCTGACAATATCAAAACCATCAGCGAATTGGCCGGAAACAGCGTTGAACAGGTTATTATCGGCTCCTGCACCAACAGCAGCCTGCGCGACCTGATGCTGGTTGCCGCGATGCTTAAAGGCAAGACCGTCAGCCCTAAAGTCACCTTATCAATTTCTCCCGGCAGCCGCCAGGTTCTGGAAATGCTCAGTCGAAACGGCGCATTGGCCGATATCATCGCGGCCGGAGCCAGAATCCTTGAAGCCGGCTGCGGCGCTTGTATCGGACAGGGCCAAAGCCCTGCCTCCGACACCGTCACCTTGCGGACCTTCAACCGTAATTTCGCCGGCCGGACCGGGACTCGCGGCGACCAGGCTTATCTGGTCAGCCCTGAAGTCGCCTGCGCCGCCGCATTGACCGGTGAATTCACCGATCCCCGGAAACTCGGCATGACATATCCTGATATTCAGGAAGTTGACGAATTCCTGATTAACGACGATATGATCATCGCACCGCCGGAAAACGGTTCAAATATCGAGATCGTCCGCAAACCGACAATCGGCAAACCGCCGGAAAACGGTGAACTGCCACACAATATAGATGGCCGGGTTATCATCAAAGTCGGAGACAAGATTACCACCGACCACATTATGCCGGCCGGCATCCACTTGAAACTGCGAAGCAACATACCGGCTTATTCTCAAGTCGTTTTTGAGTGCTTCACGGAAGAAAACAATCCATCTTTCGCCGAACGTGCCGCCGCGGTCCGCGACCTTGGATATCACGGCATCATCGTTGGTCGTGACAGCTACGGGCAAGGTTCTTCCCGGGAACATGCGGCAATCTGCCCAATGTATCTTGGAGTAAAAGCCGTTATCGCATTCGCGATCGAGCGCATCCACGCGGCCAACCTGATCAACTTTGGAATTCTGCCGCTGATTTTCACGGATCAGGCCGATTATGATAAAATCAAGGAAGGCGATACTATCCTGATCAACGATGTTCGCGACCAGTTGGCAGTCGGAAGTCCGGTGAAAGCGAAAATCCGTCACGCCAATGGTGAAACAACCGAAATCTCACTGACTCATAATATGTCGAAAGAGGACATTCAAATCGTTCTGGCCGGCGGCCGCCTCAACTGCTGCTAAGGAGATAATTATGGAACGCCCGAATATTCTGCTGATTACCACCGACCAACAGCGTTTTGACACCATCAACGCTATGGGGAATGAACATATTTATACCCCTCATCTGAATTGGCTGATGGATCAGGGAATCAATTTCAGGCGTTGCTATACCGACAGTCCGATCTGTATGGCGGCAAGGGCCACTATAATGACCGGAAAGCATGGTTATACCCATGGTTTGACCGGTAACAGCACTAAGGTCACTCCGTTGGCGGAAAATGCCACGTTACCTGGACTGTTGACAGCAGACGGCTACCAGACCCGGGCTCAAGGCAAAATGCATTTTCACCCCATGCGCGCCAATTACGGCTTCGAGTACATGGAACTGCCGATGGATTACTATCGGGAACGTCATTGTAACGCCCATGAAGGACTGCCTAAAGAACACGGCGTCGGAGAAAATGAAATCGAACCGGTCATTTCCACTGTGCACGAGAGCAAGAGTCTGACACACTGGACAGTCAGACGTTCGATTGATTTTCTTGAAACCCGTGACGACACCAGGCCTTTCTTCCTTTGGACCAGTTTTACCAAACCGCATCCGCCGCTTGATCCTTGCGCTAACTACTGGGCGCTTTATCAGAACAGGGACGTTCCGCTGCCAACCTATGGTGATTGGTCGAAAAAACTCAGAGATATTCCCCAGGGCTTTATGCAGTCTACTTATATGCTGAACAATGCCTACCGGATGGGCAAAGAACAACTCAAGGATTACAAACGGGCATATTATGCCTGTATCACCCAGATTGATTATCAACTCGGGCTGCTTTTTGCCAGAATGCGGGAACTCGGGTTATTTGAAAATACCTGGATCATTTTCACCGCTGACCACGGCGATAACCTGGGCGATCATCATATGGGTGCCAAAACGAATTTTATGGAAGGTTCGGCTCATATTCCGCTGCTGGTACGTCCTCCCTCCGGCTGTTGGGATTCCAACAATCTGCAAGGAGTGTCTTGTGACACAGTCGTAAATCTGACTGACATTATGCCGACCATTCTGAAACTGACCGGAACAAAATGCCCGGACGACCTTGATGGAGAGGATTTACTGGAACTTGCCGTTCAACCGGAACAGAAAAGGATATTCTACGGCAGTTCGGGCGAAACACAATATGCCGTAATCGAGGAAGATTTCAAGTACACCTGGACTTCTCTTGGCGGCGGTGAATTGTTTTTCAACCTCAAGAATGATCCCAAAGAACAGCACAATCTGATTGATTCAGATGCTGATTCCGCCCGGCTTGAAGCAATGCGGAAACAACTTTTTGATTTTCTGGTTAAAACCGGAAGTCAATGGATCAAGGACGAAAAATTGACTTGTTCACCAGAACCGGAAGGCCCCGGCCAGGTTGCTAAATGGCCCGGCTTCCACTCAACTGTCGTCCCGACAGACGTCCTGCACTAAATCAGTGCAATTTATTCTACTTAAAAATTTTACAATAATATTAAAAACTAATTATTGATATATTTGATATATCATGTTCTGTATCGACGCCTGTACCGGTTTTGTCTTGATATAGATTAAAACGTCATTTTACAAAAATGACAGCCTAACCTAAAAGGGCGTGCTGATGATATGATGTTAATTGAGGGGCGCTTTGCCCCTCAAACTCCCTCCGCGCCTTACGCAGGCAGCGCAAGGATATCATCCTTGACCTTTTTTTACAGGCTTTTAGTTGTGTTGCAACTCAAAGCAGAGTTTTTTTCTGCGCTATCGCTTGGCGGGGCACCCATCGTGCCCCTGCACCCCTTCCGCTTCACCACCTGACTTGCCGCCAAAAGATAGTACATCATTTTATCAGCGCGCCCACCTAAAAACACACTATCATCATACATATAAACCACTTACATTGATTTAAAACATCACTTACTGATTATTTATCATTATATTTTGATAATATTCTCTGCATCAAAGCAATCTATCCTTGTTTTTTGTCAATAATGGGCTTGACTTTTATGAATTATTAGAGTATAATTAAATATAGGTTAATTGGATTAAATAATATTTAATATGGTTCTATGAAAAAAGCACAAAAAATCATTATCGGACCGAGCTTTTACGCGACAGGACAGGCATTGAGTCCAGGCGGAAATGTTCTGGTGATTGGTCGTAACAGCTCTGTCGGAGACGAGTGGAGCTACAGTTATCGTAAAATAGATGCAACATCATTTATCCCGGAAAGAGCTTTAACAAAATCGATTGTAACTGAATTAGCGAGACTCGGACTGGCCAAGCCGGAAGAAAACGCAATGGCCACTTCAATTCTGCTTTATAAATTCCTGGAAAAGGTTCCTGAACGGTTCATGTTGTGGACCGAACTTGAAAATATTTCTGAGACAGACCGTGGTTTTGAACTTACATTATACACGGTATCAGGTCGTCGTGTCATCTGTTGCGAAGAACTGGTTGACAACACCGTTGAAGCATTGACATGCCCGGACTGGGGAACAAACAACCTCCAAAGCAAACGGCTTAACATGCTGGTCCGCAACTGCGGTCAATCCGGATTGGAAACAAGCGATTTTGCCGACTTGACAATCAGGCCGGGCAAGTGTAATGATGAACGCATAGTTGAATGTCCGGTGTCGCTTGACATTTCTATGATGGATGCCCGGCAAAAACTGCTGGTTTCCTGGGAAAAACGTCCGGTTGAAATGAAATACTGGAAGATCGCCTCTTTCGGGACCGAGTTTGATTACGAAGTCAAAAATGATTATTATGAAATAAAGCCGGGCTGGACCTATCGAAACCCGCTGGCTTTCAAGTGTCCGCTGGCCGCGTTTGACGCCGGCCTCTCCGGGGAGGTGTGAAATGATGTATTTATCTGAACTGCAAAAAGGTCAAGCGGTCAAAACCGAAGTTGCGAACATTAATTTTGAATTTGAATGCGATGTCGTCGTCGCGGGCCTCGGGACAGCCGGGGCACTGGCGGCGGTCAGCGCGGCCGAATCTGGCGCATCGGTCATCGGCATTGAACGCATTAAAATGTGTGGCGGAACCGCAACGGCTGGCGGCGTCTTTGGTTACTACTACGGTTTGCCCGGTGGTCGTTTCGAGGAAATTGACAAAGTAACTTATGAACTGGGAAAAGAAAATTTTCTCTCTGAACAGCGCCATCCCTACGCGAAATCACATGCTGAAGAATGCGCTATTTGTAATGCCGGTGGAAAAATTATGTACGAAACCGCGGTAGCAGGCGTATATCTGGAGGAAGGCACTGTTCGCGGCGTTAAGACCGTTTCTTCCGGCAAAGTAATCAATATCTCATGTAAAGTTTTAATCGACTGCACCGGCGACGGTGAAGTAAGCGCCGCAGCCGGAGCAAAGTTTAACCTTGGCCGCCAGATTGACGGCAAACCGCAGCCGTTCTCAAGCATCAGGGTTTTTGTCCGGGAAGACAAAGGCCTGGGCTTGGCTAATTTTGATGCCGGATACGTCTTCCCGAACGACGCTGAAGACCTGACACGCGGCTTGCTGGCGGCAAACGCCCTGCATCGCGGTGGCCTGGAAAACTTCGGCGACGGTCTGCTGTGGGTAACTTTGCCGCCGGGGCCGCGTGAAGGACGCTTAATCGAATGTGATGAACGCCTGTATTTCAGTGACTTTATCCACGGCAAGCGAAGCGACACGCCGATTACTTACGCATTCAGCAATTTCGACAGTCATACTCAGGACTGGGCTTTTGAGAGTGACCCGATCAAGGACTGGATGGTTGTCGCCAGCTTATGGGGCTTTGTATTCTCATTTCCGTTGCCGAAGGAGATCATGTTTGTCAAAGGATTTTCCAATCTCTTGTGCGCCGGACGTAATGTCTCGATCGATCACGACATGGCCAGCGCCATCAGAATGCAGCGCGCACTTCAAAAACTGGGAGAAGCCGCCGGATACATTGCCGCATTCGCGGCCCGCGATAATATCGGCATCAGAAGCGTTGACCACAATGAAATCGCGGCAGCAATGAAAACCTCCGGAGCATTGAACGAAGCAGATAGCCTCAAAGGTGACAAATTTGCATCGGATCCTGATGAAATACAGCAAATTCTGGCTTCCGACGCTCCCGGAACCGCCATCTGGCAGGCCGGAAACCATCTTGCCGGGTATCGTGAAATGCTGATAGACAATCTCGATTCTGAAAACGAACATCTTGCCCGAAACAGCGCTCTTGCACTGGGATTGGGCGAAGATCCGGCGGCAATTCCGAAACTTATTGAAATTATCGGGACTCATGATCAGTTTGAACCCAAAAGCAGTCGCAGCCATAACCAACGGCGCATTCTCGGAGCAATTCACCTGTTGGGAAATCTGGGCGGTGCGGAAGCAATAACTGGCTTGCTGGAATTTATCCTGACGCCAGAGCTTGATCTGCAGGAATTTTCCCATACGCTGATCGCGCTGATGAAGCTCGGGGACTGTAACTTGAACAAGCGGGCTGAAATAGCTGAGGCGCTGAATGTGGTTCTGGATGACGGTTGTAAAGAATATAAGCTGCTATTGAAAAATTCGTCTTCCACCGGTTATCGTGCATTTGTTGATATGACTGAATTCATGCAGCGAATCTGGCAGGACCGGTTGGAGCAATGGAGTAACGTATGATTCAAGTAATAGAGCGTTTTCATAAAATTATTGAGCTGGTTTCGGATGAACCGGATCGGGCTCACGCTCTATCTGAATTTGCGGAAGCAATCAATGTTTCCGCCCCGGCTTGCTCAAATATCGTCAGAACAATGACTGAACTGGGGTATTTGCGTTCGCTTGGACCGCGACGCGGTTTTGTTATGGGCGATACTCCTTTCTTCCTGACCCGGCGCGGCCCTTTCCGGCGGCACCTGGTGGAACCGGCAATGCCGATCATGAAGAGACTTGAAGAAAAAATAAATGAATTCGTGGTTCTGGTTACGGAAAATAACGGAAATCGCTATGAACTGATCCGGCTTGAGGGTAACGCCGTTTTACGGGTCAATCCGGACCCGGGGTTGCGCAATCTGCTTCAGAGCGCCACCGGCTGCGCGATTCTAGCCCATAAAACCGATGACGAAATTATTGCCTACTGGGACAGTTATCATAGCGGCAAGAACTGTTATAAAGTCGATAATGTTGAGGATTTGCTGAAAGTGTGTCGGCAAATCCGGGAAAAAGGTTATTATATTCTGGAGAGCGATACTGATGATCCCCAGGTATTGATGAACTTGTCGACCACAATCGGTATTCCAGTCCGCGAAAAGGGCAAAGTGGTGGCCGCGGTTGGAATCATGGCTCCCGCGCTGCGAATGCTTAACGGCAATCGCGAGCGGGTCATTGCCGCCGGATTTGAGGCCGCCCGGGAAATCGAACAGAAAATTAATTGATCCAATAATAAAATTTGAGCTGAGAATTAATTATTTAAACGGTATTTCGATAAACCGTCAGGAACAGATTGCTTATGAAAATTATACACAAAAAGCCAGTCAGGACCCTGTCCATTTTTTCAACTTTGATGTTCTTGATTTTGGCAACCGGATGCGTCATGCAAAATTCAGCTGTGCCGGTTGGATATAATAATGAAATAACGATCTCAAACAATTTGATTGAATTGACCGTGGCTCCGGAGGTCGGCCGGATTGTCGCGTTCGGCAGGATTGGCGGCCCCAATTTGCTTTGGCGCAACAGCGCGACGGCAGTTGAGCAAAGTAAGGCAGATAAGAAATGGACCAATTACGGCGGTGACAAAGTTTGGCCATCCCAGATCAACCTTTGGCGGAGATTTCACGGTGACAAAATACCGGACCCTTATATCGACGGAACCCGCTGGAACGTTCTTCATAAATCACCGCTGAAAATTGTTATGCAAAGTCCGCTGTCAAAAGATCTCAACCTTAAAATTACCAGAACAATTGAGCTGGCCGGAAATAAACCGACGGTCAAAATAACCAATCTTATGGAACGAATGGGATATTCTCCGTTTCCAGTTTATATATGGACAGTAACCCAGGTCAAACAGCCGCTGTATTGCCAGCTGGACGTTGCCGCTGAACGGCCATTCAAAGACCAGCTTTACTGGACAATCAATCAACCGCCGATAGAAGTTATTAAGCGTAACGGGGCGAAAACTCTGCGATTCGGGATGCTCCCGGAAAATTTTCTGAAAGTTTGCGCGTTCGGTCGTTGGTGTGCGGCAATATATGCCGATTGCGTGTTTAAGCAGTCAACCAGCTATGACCCGAAAGGGTGTTACCCGGACCGTGCTTCGGTGGAAGTTTTCTGGACCGCGCTGAATACTGTAAAACCGATGGCTTCAAACGCTCCGCCTGAAGCTTTAAGCCCGGACTACGTTGAACTGGAAACCCTGAGTCCCCAACTGCACTTGAAACCCGGTCAGAAAATTGAGAGTGTCGTAACCTGGGAACTGCTCGATAGAAAACTTTAAATATCTTTATTAAGTGTATAGTCAACAACTAAAGTTAAAGGAGTCGAAACATGAAAAAGCAAACAAAACAATTCACACTGATTGAGCTTCTGGTAGTGATTGCAATTATCGCAATCCTGGCGTCAATGCTGTTACCGGCGCTGAATAAAGCACGGGAAAAAGCCAAGTCGATCAGCTGCCTTAACAATCTGAAACAGATAGGCCTCGGAGTGACGATGTACCAGCAATCATACGATGACTATTTCCCGCAACCGTATCACAAGGTAGGCACCTCGTATATTTTCTGGGACTGCGAGGTGTTGATTGCGGGCAATCTCAGCGGGAAGACATTATGGTGTCCTTCGATGACCGGTAAAGAGGTCATGGACCAGTTTTATGCAATGACCCCGACCAAGGCGGCAGCCAACAAAGAGAATGCGTTGTTCCGCTATCCCTGCTATGGCATGAACTGGCTTTGGGACTTCAGTGCAAACGATGCAAATGGCAACCTGTTGCTGAAACTGAAAGTTTCCAACGTGAAAAGCCCAAGTAAAACCGTATTTTCAATGGATACTTACGCCAAGGACAACTTGAATCGCGGACGTTATTCCCTGCTCAGTAAATATGGTTCCGGGACCGGATGGGGAGTCGCCGACGTCAGACACGACCAATCGCTCAACACCTTGTATATGGATGGTCATGCCGGAAATATCAGAATTCCTATCAACGGTTCCCGCTACGACTGGGATGCCAGCTACAACCCTTATCTTTTCGCTCCTCTTTCGGATGAGAACACCCCGTTTTGGAAAGCACAGAAGAAGTAAGTTATCATGTTGATCAAATATAATGTCCTGTTATTGATAATTATCGCAACCGGTTTTGTTGATGCCGCTCCGGTTTCAAAACTCTGGCAGCAATATGAAGCTGAAAAAAAAGCCGGCAAAACAACCTGGCTGCCGGATTTTTCCTATGCCGGATATCAGCGTGGAGAAAGCGAACCGGAAACCACCGGCAAAATATTCAACGTTACTGATTTCGGGGCGTTCCCGGATGATTTGAAAGATGACCGCCAGGCCATCCAGAAAGCCATCAACGCGGCGGAAAAGAATGGCGGCGGCATCGTCTTTCTGCCGAAAGGACGTTACCTTGTCAACACCACTATGGCAACCCGGGGTATGATCAAAGTTAAATCCGGCAATATTATCATCAAAGGTGCGGGATCGACGGCGGGAGGTACGGTTATTCACACAATCGAGCCCTATGGCGGCGGACATCCGCATTTGACCAGGCGACTTTATTTTGGCGAATCGGTATTTCTAATCCGCTCGGTTCCCGAGGACAAAAGCATCACAACCCGCAAAACCTTGACGGAAGTTACCGGCGACGCCCCGCGTGAAACCTTTTCCCTGAACGTCAACAACACAAAATTGCTTAAGCCCGGTCAAATCGTTTATCTCTATGCTCTGAACAAGGCAATCCATACAGAAATGATTAAACCTTACTCAGTTGATCCCACCTGGACCACAATCACACAAAACAAAGCATACGCGGTGGAAATCCATCGGATAAAGGCCATCGACGGCAAACAGGTGAAGTTTTTTGAACCATTGCGTTACAATATCAGGGCTGAACACGGCTGGACGCTCCGGCAGTATCAGCCCATCAGCAATGTCGGGGTGGAAGATATCTGTTTTATGGGCAATTCCTATCATCGCTACAAACACCATCGCAGCGGTTATGACGACAGCGGCTGGGCTTTTATCAAAATGAAAGGCGTTACCGACGGCTGGGTTCGGCGCTGTTCCTTCATCAACTGCAATCAGACAGTTCTGGTGGCAATGTCCCTGAATGTTTCCCTCCTGAATCTGATCGTCGCCGGGAATAAAGGGCATCACATCGCCCGCAGTACTTTTCTTAACTACGGCGTTTTTGCCGGACTGATGGAGGACCGGGCCGGTTTCGATCACGGTCCGAGCCTTAACTGGGGATGTACCGGAACTGTTTTCTGGCGCTGTAAAGGGAATTCCCCAATCGACAGCCATGCCGGTCGCCCCTATGTAACGTTGTTTGATAATATTTCGGCGCCGGGCTTCAATTCCAGCGGTGGAAAACGCGATTATCCGCAGCATCTCCGGTTCATGGTTGTCTGGAATATGGAAAATACCAAGGACAAGCAGATCGAATATGATTTCTGGGTAAAAGGCAAAAATAACTGTTTCCTGAACCCGATCATCACGGGAATCCACGGCAAACCGATCGGTTTTGTCAAAGAGAAACTTGAAATCCTCGAGTCTCCCGGCACTACGGTCAAACCGGAATCACTGTATGAAGCCCAGCTCAAACTCCGGCTGAATAAACTCCCGGCATGGATATCGGCCGCAAAACACACTCAACGTGCATTGGAAAAGCAGAATTTACCGGAGTATTACGATCGCAACAATCCTGCGTCTAAACCGTTTTTATATAAAACAACTTTCAAGGTTGACGACCTGTTGCAATACGCAACCACTTTGTCCCTGCAAATGTACAACAGCAAACTGTTCACCTATAAACTTGCGGATAAATCATTGACCATGCATACGGATCGCGGTTTTGCCCGGAATACACTGTATTCTTTAATGTACTGCATCTATCAGCATAAACGTTATGATGACACGATTGCCGCCTCGGAAACGTCTGTAGGCGGAAAAAAGTTTATCAAGTTCATTATCCAATCCGGCAAAACCGATAAGATTGTCGATCTCAGCCAGGATCCGTATTATCTTGACGCGCGGAAGTTTGCCGCTGTAATCGGCGGCAATGTAAAATTCATCCCGGATAAGTCCAGGATGGTCTTCGAAGTTCTGTTACCGGTAAAAAATTAATAAAAATATTAAAGGGGACATCATCAATGAAAATTTTTACCTTTCTTCTGCTGTTCGCGTATGCGGCTGCCGCAAATGCCGACACATTCGGCTCACGACTGGAAAAGTTTAAGAACCGCTTGCCGTCCGAGCCGAAAATGCGACAACAGATCGATCCGATCATCAAAAAGGCGAAAACCATCTGCAGTCAACCGCTGATACGTCGCAGCCGAACTCTGGACGAAGTATTAAACGGACGCAAAGGCGCCAGAAAAATTTCGGCTCACGGTCGGACCGCGTTATTGGTAAAAGAAAAGAAGATGAAACTGGCTGAAATATTCGGACTTGGTCTTTCCGATGTGGCCGCAGCCCGGTTGCTTTACAAGGAGCTGCCGCTGGTGGCCGCGGCATACCGGATAACCGGCGATAAAAAAATGCTGGATTACCTGCTTAAACAGCTTGATGAAATTGCATCATGGCGACCGATCCAGCGGACCGGCTGGACCATTAATATGCGGACAAAATCCCATTCCGGCAGACGCAGCGGCGTCTGGCTTGGAACCGGATTCACCATTATCGGCGCGCTGGTCGCGATCGACATGCTGCCCCCGGACTCGCTGCCTCCCGCTTTGAAAAAGAAGATCGACGACTGGCTGTTGTATGAAGTCAAGCTGATAACTTCCGACTGGAAAAACAAGGTTCCGTGGTACGTGAAAAAGCAGGCATCACAGTCAAATCAGTGGGTCGTGCCGTCAGCCGGACTGCTCTGCGCCGCGTCTTATCTGGGTAAGGACCGGGTCCCGGATGAGTATGCCCAGGGACTGAAAAACATCCTTGCGAGCATGAGTAAAATGGGTAATGACGGCGCTTCCAGCGAAGGCTTCGCCTATGCGACCGGCTGGACCGTTCCCGCCCTTTACACCTGCGCTTATTTCCTGCAGGAAAAAGGCGACGACTCTTTGGCGTCCAAACCTTTTTTCAAGGCGTTTCCGTTATGGCTGGCCGCTCATTATCAACCCGGCAAAAATATTATCAACTGCTTTGACTACTGGGGCGGCTGCCGTAATATGTATGACCGGTATATGCTGGATAATATTGCCGCGCTTGCCGCGATATCCGATTCGCCGTATCTGCAATGGATCGTCTTCAATCAGCATACCCGTATTCCGGTAAACGGCTACGGCCTGCTTTGCTGCGCCATGCCGCCGCAGCGGATGAAGGAACCGCCGCTTTACAATAATTTCAAACGGGGCCGGCTGCTGACCTGGCGCAGTTCCTGGCAGGACAACGCTTCCGGCCTGTGGCTGCGCGGACGCGATCCCGAGGATTTTCACGCCCACTTCGACTGCGGCCATATCAACTACATAAAAGACGGGAAGATCATGCTGATGGAAGCTGCCACCACCGGTTACAGCGACAAACGCATGACCTACGATTACAAATCGCTGCGCGGTCATAATGTTTTGCAGATCGGCAACGATATCCTCAATAATAAAAAACCTTATGAGGCCCCGTTCAAGATCGCCAAACTCGATAAATCCGGCGGGAATGTAACGATTAACGCGACAAAAGCCTACGACAAAGCAGCAAAATACACCCGTCAGGTAGTCTGGAATGCCGATCAGTTAACGGCAACGGATAACGTCAGCTTGAAAAATGCCGACACGATCACTCTCCGCTGGCATTTGGGGTCAAATGTAAAACCGCAAATCAAAAAGACCGCGGGCGGCTGGAATATCACAGTTGCTCCCGGCAAAGAGGTTCTGCCCGGCTGGTATGGCGACTTCTATCCTGAATGGGGCAAAAAGCCGGAAAAAGATATTTATGAAAGTGCGGGCATGACCATCAGCATCACCGCCGATCAACCAGTAACTGTAACCACCGGAACTCAGGTTGATCACACTATCAAGTATCGCAAAAGATACCATGAACACAGCGTGATCTACGTTAAGACGGCCCAGCCTGTGAAAAGTCTCAAAACCACGTTTACCCTGAAATAATAAAAGTTGGCATGAATCACGAGCTTTCTACTTCATTAGTCGCCTGGGATTGGGTCGTCATCTGTTTTTACTTCCTTTTCATCATCGGCATCGGTTTTCTGTTCAAACATGTTAACAAAAGCTCCAGCGATTACTTTCGCGGCGGCGGTAATATGCTGTGGTGGATGGCCGGGGTCTCGGTTGCCGCGGCAACGATCAGCACCTGGACTTTCACCGGGGCGGCAGCCAAAGTCTACCAGAGCGGTTTTCTCTACCCGCTGGGAGCGTTTTCCGGCAGCTTGCTGAGCGTGATCGTGCTATGGTATCTCGCGCCGCGATTCCGACAGATGCGGGTCATCACATCAATGGAGGCGGTATTTCGGCGTTTCGGATTCGGGACGGAACAGTTTTTTGTCTACCTGGTCCTACCGATGGGTTTGTTCTGGGGCGGCATCGGCCTGAACACCGTTGCCGTGTTCATGTCGGCGGCAATGAATATCAATATGCAGTTGACACTGGTCGGACTCGGGGCGATTGTCACGGTAATGTCGTTGTTCGGCGGCCAATGGGCGGTTGCCGCCAGTGACTTTGTCCAGGGGATTCTGATGCTGCTGATTGTTCTGGTTGTGGTCTTTTTTACCATGCGGTTGCCGGAAGTCGGGGGAATGACCAAATTCTTTCATTATCTACCCGACCGCCATTATGATTTTACTCTCGGTTCAAGGATGGGCATTGTCGCTCTTTGGTTTATTATGTCGCAAGTAACCAGGTTTTTCGGTCATATCAGCATGGCTGGAGAGGGCGCGAAATATTTGCAGGTCAAAGATGCTCGTGAAGCGAAAAAGATGGTTATTCTCAAACTTTTCCTGTTTGTCATTATGCCGGTCAATGCGCTCATGCTGCTGCCGGCAATGTGCGCGGCCAAAGTCTATCCTGACATGGCAGCAATTTTTCCCAATATGAAAATGCCCGAAGAAGGCGCTTTTCTGGTCATGGCGTTCAGGACCCTCCCCCAGGGTTTAATGGGACTGCTGATCTGCGGTATGTTTGCCGCCGCGATGTCCAGTATGGATACTGCATTGAACCGCAACGCCGGATTTTTTGTCCGAAATGTTTACATTAAATACCTTGACCGTGGCGCGAGTGAGGCAAAACAACTGTTCGCGGGTAAAGTTTTTACCCTGTTCTTCGGCCTGATAACCATCATTATCGGTTTAGGCTTTGATTACTTTAGAACCATGAACATGTTTAACGTAATGCAGATCATATCCTCAATGATCTCGTTGCCGGCGGTTATTCCGGTAGCTTTGGCCACGGTCTATAAGCGTACGCCAGGTTGGTCCGGCTGGAGTTCCGTTCTGGTGGGGTTGCTTGCCGGAGGAGTTGCCAAGATTTGCTATTCGCCGGAACTCTATCAAAAAATTATGAACTTTTCCGAGCCGCTGCTGAAGCAGGAAAGCCGGGATGCGCAATTTATTTTCATCACAGTTTCTGTAACCGTCATTACCTCCGCGTGGTTTTTCGCGACAAGTTTCTTTTATAAAAACAGCCCGCAGGAGCACAAGGACCGGGTTGAAAATCTCTTCAAAGATATGGACACTCCGATTGACCATGCCACAGAAGATGTCCGTAATCAGGACGCGATGCAGTATCGTCTGGTCGGCATAATGTGCCTGGTCTTCGGCGGCGGAACGACTCTGGGAATGCTCATTCCAAACCCGCTCTATGGCCGGCTGGCATTTCTGTTTGTCGGCGGGACGATCCTGGCAATGGGCGTGATCCTGTATGCCATTTCCACTAAAAAGCTTCGCGAGCAGCCTGACTCGGAACTGTAACCGGGATGCTTCAGTCTTCCAGTGAAAGTTCAACCTGTTTGGCGACAACGCCTTTGATCAGGTTGAGCTTTCTCGTCAGCTCGTCCCGTTTATCCTCGTCGCCGACCAGTTCGCAAAAAATCAAGCCATGTTGCGAACAATCTTCCAGTACGCCGTCATGAATTCCCAACCGGGTTCTGATCAGACAGCCCCACGCGGTCAAGGTTTTCTGGACATTTACCGCAGCTTCTTTGCGTTTGTCAATAAGAATCAGCAATGTGTGTTTCGATACCTTCATGATTGGCCTCCTTATTTAATTAAAGAATAGTATATCATATTTTACATGCCCAAATGAAATTATCAACACAAATGCCGTTTCAGGTAAAGTAAAAGATTATTTAAAAATAGATGTATTACTGATCATTTACTGACTAACCTCATAGATCCAACCGCATCAACCACAAAAAACAACAATACTTATAGCATTATCCATTAATAATTTATATATAAATAAAAAATTACATAATGATTATTTATCATTATAAAAAACAGGATATTCGCCCGGATATCAATAATAATAAAAAGTGATTTTTTTTGCAAACAGGGGGTTGACTTTTTCTTCACAACATGTATGTTAGTGAATGTTAACTAACAGGAAAATACAATGAGTAAAGAATTAACAAAACGTCAGGAAGAGATAATCAACTGCGCGGTGCGGTTAATATCTGAAGAAGGAATCCAGAACCTGACGATTCGACGTTTAGCCGCTGCGGTCGGAGTGACCGAACCGGCGCTTTATCGCCATTTTCAAAATAAATTCGATATTCTTGATACATTACTGGACTGTTTTGAAGATACTTCGGACGAAGTTCTGGATAAACTGGCGGATGAAAAAATTACCGCGCTTGAAAAAATCCAGTTGTTCATTGAAGATAGAATCGCCCGGATGAGCAATAATCCGCATCTGGCCAGAGTCATGTTCTCTGAAGAAATATTTCAGGATGACGAAAGACTGTCAGACAAAGTTCTGCATATAATGCATTCGCATGGCGCCAAACTGCGAAAGATTGTTCAGGAAGGCCAGCAAAAAGGCGAAATAAGGCAGGATGTCGAGCCTATTGTGATGTTTCGCATCATCTTCGGGTCAGTCCGGTTACTCATTAAGCAGTGGTGTTTAAGCAGATTCGCGTTTGACCTGAAAACCGAGGGCGAAAAACTCTGGAACAGCATGAGGCTGATGATCGTTAAATAACCGGTCCGTTTTAAGGACATTTTTTTTACAAAGAAAAAAGTTAGTTAGTGTTAACAAACATAGGAATTAAAAACAATGAAAAGAAAAATAATAGAAATAAATGAAGAGCTCTGCAACGGCTGCGGAGCGTGTCTGCCGAATTGTCCCGAGGGTGCGATCCAGGTCATAGACGGAAAAGCCCGCCTGATCAGCGACCGGTTTTGCGATGGGCTCGGGGCCTGCGTGGGCGAATGTCCGCTGGGCGCAATCAAGGTGGTAGAACGCGAAGCCGAACCTTATGATGAAGTGACCGTTATGGCGAAAATCGCCACTCAGGGCGAGAACACTATCAAGGCTCATTTGCAGCATTTACGCGATCATAACGAACAAGAGCTGCTGGAACAAGCAACAGGTTATCTTAAAGCAAATAACATCCCGGTTCCGGATTATGAACAAGCCAAGCCGGCGGTTTCCGGCGGCTGTCCGGGAAGTCTGAGCAGAGTATTTGAACGTCCTGAGCCGGCAAAGGAAAAATGCGGCTGTCCCGGTGGAATGAGTCGCGAATTTGCGCACAACAAGACCGGAGCGGAAGATTCATCAGCCGGAATTAGAGCTTCAAGGCTTACCCATTGGCCGGTTCAGTTGCAGCTGGTCAACCCGGATGCGGGATTCTTTGAGGGTGCGGACTTGCTGGTATGCGCCGACTGTGTTCCCTTCGCGCTGAACGGTTTTCATGAGACCATGCTTGCAGGCAAAACCCTGGTTGTATTTTGCCCGAAACTGGATGAATGCCATGAAACCTATATTGAAAAACTGACGGCAATGTTCACCCGGAAACATATCAAAAGCATAACCGCGGTCAGGATGGAAGTCCCCTGCTGTGGTGGAGTCGAATATATGGTACAGGAGGCCCTGAACCGCTCCGGTGCGGATATCCCGTTCAAACGGATTGTCGTTACCCTTGACGGAAAAATCACCGATTAACATAAACAATCAACTCAAACCATAAGAAGGAGAGTAATTATGAGTAACATGTTCTGTTTCCAATGCCAGGAAGCCGCCGGCTGCAAAGCTTGTACTGTACAAGGATGCTGCGGCAAATCAGCTGAAACCGCCAATTCAATGGACACACTGATCTATGTCCTGAAACAAATCGCGGTCGCAGCTGAAAAAACGCCGAATGCCGACGTCAATAAACTTGGACGTTTCATTATCAAGGCATTGTTCACCACCATTACCAATGCGCAGTTTGACACTGCGGAAGTCGAGAAAGCCACCGGTCAGGCCAAAGCTCTGTTGGCCGAAGTCGCTCCCGGCCAGGCTTGTGAGCCGACCGCGGCTGAAGTCAGGGTCGACGCCGAGGGCAATGAAGACATTCGTTCTCTTAAAGAGTTGCTTATCTACGGCTTGAAAGGCGCTGCCGCCTATACCGACCACGCGCTGGTTCTGGGCTATGAAGATCCCGAAATCTATCAGTTCATGATCGAAGGGCTGGCCGCAACGACGAAAGACCTCGAAGTCAATGAGCTGATCGGCCTGGTCATGAAATGCGGAAATACCGCTGTCAAAGCAATGGCACTGCTTGATAAGGCCAATACCTCGACTTTCGGCAATCCTGAAATTTCCACCGTCAACATCGGGGTCGGCACTAATCCGGGCATCCTGGTATCCGGCCACGACCTGAAAGATATCAAGCAGCTGCTCGAACAAACCGAAGGCACCGGAGTGGACGTTTACACACACAGTGAAATGCTGCCGTCACACTATTATCCCGAGTTGAAGAAATACGAACATCTGCGGGGCAACTATGGCGGATCTTGGTGGAAACAGCGCCAGGAATTCAAATCATTCAACGGCCCGATCCTGATGACGACCAACTGCATAACTCCGGTTGCCAATGAATACAAGGACCGCATGTTCACCACCGGACGGGCCGGTTATCCCGGCGTCAAG
Organism: Victivallales bacterium; assembly: GCA_963678305.2. Classification (GTDB taxonomy): domain Bacteria; phylum Verrucomicrobiota; class Lentisphaeria; order Victivallales; family Victivallaceae. The sequence continues at coordinate 1,013,054 of CAXXVV010000003.1, read as the reverse complement.
CATATTCCGGACGCGGACAAGAAAGATTTCTCGGAAATAATTGAACTGGCCAAAACCTGTCCGCCGCCGACCGAGATCGAAACCGGACAGATTGTCGGCGGCTTCGCCCACAATCAGGTCCTTGCTCTGGCAGACAAAGTAGTCGGAGCGATCAAAGCGGGTAAAATCGGTAAATTTGTAGTCATGGCCGGCTGCGACGGCAGACAAGCGGACCGCAACTACTATACCGAAACGGCGAAAAATCTGCCGCAGGACGCGGTCATCCTGACTGCCGGCTGCGCGAAGTACCGTTACAATAAACTCGCGCTCGGCGATATTGACGGTATTCCACGGGTTCTGGACGCCGGCCAGTGCAACGACTGCTACTCATTGGCGGTTATCGCCATGAAACTGCAGGAAGTCTTTGAACTGGATGACATCAATAATCTGCCGCTTGAATTTGATGTGGCCTGGTACGAGCAAAAGGCCGTGGCCGTATTGCTGGCGTTGCTGGCGCTCGGGTTTAAAAATATCAAACTCGGCCCGACGCTCCCGGCATTCCTGTCACCCGGAGTAACCGCGGTATTGGTGGAAAACTTCAATATCAGCGGAATCTGAAAATAGCCCCTCCCCTCCATATGAGTGTCCGAATTCGTCCGGGCACTCTCTTTTTTTGAAGAAGTGATGAGTGATGAGTTGCGAGTGGGAAGCGGGGAATTCATTAAAGGCTTAAATTATTTATTACCAGCTTGTTATAATTTTTTAAAAAAGCACATATTGATTATTTAACGACTAGCCCGTCACTTGTTGCAAGACATGACTGGACAATAACGACTTTCGAGCTATATTGATACCGACATGCGGTCATGCATATTTTTATATTGCTTTATGGCCGCGATTAACCGGTAAGATTATTCAGGCAGCAATATTTGATCATGCAAATCATAAAATGGAGCAAAATGTGAGGCTTATATTTCCCCTTACCGTACTTATCGCAGCGATTATAGCCGCTTTTTTTCCTCAAATCTTCATCTGGGCCGAAAGCCTGATTGTTCCGCTGCTGGGGATCGCAATGTTCGGAATGGGCCTGACTCTGTCACCGAATGATTTCAAAGTCGTGCTGAAAGCGCCCAAAATCGTTATCACCGGCCTGATTGCGCAATATGTCATCATGTCCGGGCTGGCTTACCTGATTGTCAAGACTTTCGGGCTTTCCCCCGCGCTGGCTATCGGCATTATTCTCGTCGGGACCTGTCCCGGCGGCGTCGCCAGCAATGTGATGGCTTATATCGGTAAAGGAGACGTCGCTTTATCGGTATCGATGACCGCATGCTCCACCTTGCTGTCGCCGCTGGCAACGCCTGTCCTGACGCTGCTCCTGGCGGGTAAATCTTTGGAGGTTAATGTTATCGGCATGTTATTCTCAATCCTGAAAATCGTTATCCTTCCGGTATTGCTGGGGATGCTTTGCCATCGTTACGCCGGCAAAGCCACCAGGCTGGCGGAAAAATATATTCCGCTGCTGTCTATGTCGGCTATAACATTTATCGTTGGAATCGTCGTGGCGCTGAATGCGGAAAAACTGAAAAGCGTCGCCATAATCTGTATCATTGCCGTAATCGTACACAACCTGCTTGGCTTGACCCTGGGCTACTGCACCGGAAAAGTTTTTAATTATACGCCCAGGCAGTGCAGGACTCTTTCTTTCGAGATCGGGTTACAGAATTCCGGTTTAGCGGCATCACTGGCGAAAATTCATTTTGCCGCGATGCCGGAAGCAATGCTGCCCGCGGCGATTTTCAGTGTCTGGCACAATATTTCCGGCGCCCTCCTCGCCGGTTTCTGGGCCAGCCGTCCCGAAAAAAAGATCAGTGAATAAGTTTGTATTATTTCACAATCATAATATGAAGTTAAAGTTTCATTGTTACTATATTTAAAATACTTACAATAATTTTTTTCTCAACATTTCCGTGATGCGGGGGTTGCAATATTTGAAATTTGCTGTAAATTAAAGTTAGTCACCTTGCAGTGAATCTCGTTAAAATCGAGGGCTGTCGCGCAACCGTGAACGTTTCAAAACGTAAGCCGGAACCTGGAGTTGACTAGTTCGACGGGAGTTTCCGCGCTGAGAAACTGTGAACCGAAGGGCGACGGTTTTTTTTGCCGTTAAACTGCAGCTTCACAAGATCTCTCCACTGAAATTCCTATAGTGCGCATGACACAAAATAAAAATGGAATTTCAAAAGAAATGTCTCTGCCGCAAAAAAAATTCGGGAAACGCCGGTTTGCGTTTCAGCCGCTTCTGTCTTATTTTACGCTCATTGAATTGCTCGTAGTGATCGCGATCATTGCCATTCTGGCAAGCATGCTGCTGCCGGCGCTGAATCAGGCCCGGGATAAAGCCAAAAGCATCAATTGCGTCAGCAATATAAAACAGATAGAAACCGCTTTGATAACTTACACCAGCGATTTTAACGGCTTCATGGTTCCCGGCAGTTCGCTGGACAACAATATCCGCTGGTGGGGGACCCGTGCTTCATCCAGCGCTGATTGGGAAAACAATGGTCCACTGATGGCTTACCTTAACAACAGCAACGGAGCCAAACGCTGTCCGTCCACGCCGGGAATCGACAAAATTTCCACTGACGCATTTGAAAAAGGTTCCGGCGGCTATGGTTACAACAACCAGTATCTTGGCAGTACAATGTACAGCGCACCTTATCCGAATTGCTATGATCTGCCCAAGATTTCCATGATCAGACAAGCAGCTAAAACCGTTGCCTTTACCGATGCGGCGGAACAAAGCAACGGTAAACTGGTTGAAGCCTCGGAGTGTACCTCTCCTAAATATGCGGCTTATCCGACATATGATGCATCCCCGACGATTCACTTCCGTCACTCCGGACGGGCCAATGTCGGCTGGGTCGACGGCCATGTGACGAGTGAAAAAATGACTTTCACAAAAAGTCATTATGACGGTTCAAGCGCCGTTGAAAATGAACTGGTCCACCATGTCGGCTGGTTCGGCGAAGACAATAACGACCTGTTTGACCATAAATAAAACAGATCGATTTTGACAATAGCGACATCCGCGTTTCCTCGTTGGCGGATGTCGCTTTTTTATTTGAAATTCAGCCGAATGCGGGTTAAATTTAACTTCTGAGATAAAAGAGTCGCGTTAAATACAAAAATTAACCACGAAAACCACGAAAAGTCACGAAAAAGTTTTTTTATTTTTCAGCTTTAGCTGAAAACTTAAACATTTCTCTGTGTCTCTCCGTGTCCTCCGTGGTGCAATTCATATTTCGCATTGGTCGATTCTGAGATAAAAATAGGAGTTAATCATGAAACGTTCTGAAATAAATCGCCATTTGATTTTTGCCTGCGATTTTTTTAAAAAGCATTGTTTTGAGCTGCCGCAATGGGCTTTCTGGAGCCCGGAACAATGGTCCGACGCCGGGGTGGAATGCAACGAGATCAGGGAAAAACTTCTCGGCTGGGACCTGACAGATTTCGGCAGCGGCGACTTTGATAATATCGGTTTGTTCCTTTTTACACTTAGAAACGGCTCTCAAAACCCCGACGATCCCAAAAATTACGCGGAAAAAATCATGATAGCCCAACCGGGGCAGGTTACTCCGATTCATTTCCACTGGAGCAAGGCCGAGGACATCATCAACCGCGGCGGCGGACGTCTGGTCATGAAACTGTGGTTGGCAACCGAAGACGAGGACTTGTCCGAGGAACCGATAACCGCGCAAGTCGACGGGATAACCAGAACATTTCCCGCCGGCAAGGAAATAAGTTTCGAGCCAGGCGAAAGCATTACGCTGATGCCCCGGGTCTATCATACTTTCCGGGCGGAAGACGGCCCTTGCATTATAGGAGAGGTATCGAAAACCAACGATGACCGGACCGACAACCGTTTTTATGAAGATGTCGGCCGTTTTCCGGAAATAGTTGAAGACACTGCCCCGCTTTACCTTTTATGCACTGAATACCCGGAGCCAAAATGAAAGATTTTACCCAGGATGTTCATGAAATACGCCGGATTACGTGGTTCGGCCTAATACTGAATATATGCCTCTCAATATCCAAAGTTACGGTGGGGATACTTTTTGCCTGTCAGGCACTGGTTGCCGACGGCATTCACAGTATATCGGATATGGCGACGGACCTGGTCGTGATAGTCGGAGCAGGATACTGGACACAGCCGCCGGATAAAAAACATCCTTACGGACATGGCAGACTGGAATCACTGGTTTCAACAGTTATCGGCGGAGTCCTGGCAGCGGCGGCGGTCGGCATGATCTGGGAGGCTATAAAGGGATTTAACACGCCTCATCCAGTGACCTTGCCTGGCTGGCCCGCGCTGGCGGTAGCCATCGCGTCAATCGTGTCAAAAGAATGGCTTTATCGCTGGACCATCGGTATCGGACGCAAACTGCATTCGTCGGCGTTGGTCTCCAATGCGTGGCATCATCGTTCAGACGCATTGAGCTCTCTCCCGGTCGCGGCAGCGGTAATCGGCAGTATGATTTTTCCCGATATTAAATACCTGGACCATTTAGCCGCGGTAATTGTTTCCGCCATGCTGTTGAAGGCTTCATGGGATATCGCGGTACCGTGCCTGCTCGAACTGACAGAAACCGGGGCGGGCAATGAGTTTGAAAATATTATCCGGCAAACCGCGGCCGAAGTCAATGACATCGCGGAGATCCACGCCATTCGCACCCGGAAGGTCGGCGGCTCGGTCTTTACCGACATGCATATTCTTGTACCGCCGGACATGACGGTAAGAGAAGGCCACAACATCAGCGGCAAACTGCGACACATGATCCTTGAAAAAGAACCGAGGATTGTCGATGTGCTGATCCATATCGAACCGAATGATGAGGATCAGGCCAAAGAGTGAAAAACCAGATCCGGTTTGAATTCTTTTTCCGCTTTCCCGGCCTGTTCGAGATTGGTAATCCCGGTCAAAAACAACGCTGAAGTCATGCCGCAGTTATTCGCGCCGCGAATATCGGAGGCCAACGAGTCGCCCAGCATGATCACTTTTTCCGGATGCGGCTTCTCGTCCAACCCGAAACGACGCGACATTTCCTCAAGAGTATGATGGAAGATCGCTTTGTAAGGTTTGCCGAGGTATAAGGGTGAAACCTTGATCCCCATTTCCTCAAGCAAGCCGGTCATGAACCGGGTTTTACCACCGGCTCCAACGCCTATTTCGCCATGTTCCCCGTTCGGCCAATATGAGTCCGGGTTAGGTACGATCATTGGCAAAGAGGGATTTTTTATCAGCATGTTGATCGCGGTATTCAGGTATTTCTGCCAGTCATATTGGCCCTCTCCGACAATGATCGCGGCGCATTCATCCGCCGCTTCGATTTCCCGGACTACCTTCATTCCGGCAGCTTCGCCAAAACAGGGGTTTCCGAGACTGCCAAGAACAAAAACCTTTTTCCCGACCAGATCATATTCAACCGCGGCTTCGACCAACGCGTGGGCACAGGAAATGATCTCATCCGGAGAAATATCTATTCCACCAAGTTGAATCCGCCTGCACTTTTGCTGTGGCGAGTGATTACCGTCATTGGTCAGCAGAAAAAACGGAAAATTATTTTCCCGCAGCCAGTCGATAATCTCCGCGTTGCCGGGCAGCGGATTGGTCCCTGAAATTAAAGTTCCGTCAACATCGAACAGAACCGCTTCGAATTTCTGATGGTTCTCCCGCCACCAGGTCATAAATGAATTAAAAATCTGCATAAAAAATCGTCCGTTTAAGTTAAAATTGTTTAAATTCAGACAAAATCTAATGTAATTAACCGTGATTGCAAGTAATAACGAAGAAAAAACAGATGTTATATTTATTGGAAAAAACCTTGACTTTGAGGTATTCCCGATTATTTTAGACATCTGTTTACGGGAACTGTATTGAACCTCAGGATTTGAATGTCTAATCGAGAAAATTTATTATTCGCAATGATAATCGTGTTTCTGGCCGGAACCGGAGCTATGACTGCGAAACATGACTCCATCGTCAATGTCGGTGTTGCCGCCATGGTCATTGTCATTGCTTCCATCGGGTATGTACTCTACAAGGAACGCAAGAAAGATCTGCCGATCCCGGCCAGGTCATTTCGCAGCAAATTGCCTTTCGAAATTAAATACACCGATGACGACGGCGAAGTCATTGTTGCCGGTGAAACTCCCGGCAAGGTAAAGATTCCGCCGTGCCGGGGAAGGCGTTTTCTGATTCAAGAACTGACGGAGGAAAACGTCACACAATACGCGACGGAAATAAATCGCAAAAAGATCAAGCGGCTCATCGTTCTCAACCCAGTCTCCACTGCTGTATTTGAGACCCTTGTTTCCCGCTGCCGGAAACTGATAGTTCTGGATATCATTGTCGATCAGGTTGAAGATTTTTCACTGTTGTCGAATCTGAAACAGCTTGAGTTTCTGAGCGTTGAAAAATGCCATAAAATGATTGAACTACCTGATTTGGCCGGGATGAAAAAACTGGAACATCTGGAAATCATTGAAAGCGACGGCTTGACGGATATTTCAGCACTCAATGCCAGACCCGAACTCGAATATCTTTCCCTGATCAAATGTTCAGCGCTCAAGGATATTTCCGTTCTGACGTATATGAAAGGGTTACGGCACGTTAACCTGGCCGGAGCATCCAGCCTGAACGATCTGAGCGATCTGGCTTTGTCCGGTCTTTTTTCGCTGGATATCAGTGAATGCAATGAATTGACTGATATTACCCCGCTTGGAACAATGCAGGAACTGCGGGAACTGACGATGAACGGCTGGAAGCATTTTGACAAGATCACCACCTTGCCTGATCTGCCTGCTTTATATAACTTGCTGTGCAACGGTTCATCCGCCATAAAAGATCTTGCCTGGCTGGAGCATCAATCTCAATTGCAGCATTTGAGTCTGCTGGGATGTGAAAATCTCTCCGATATATCCGGGCTGGAAAACACTCCGGAGTTGCGAGTCCTGCAATTTTATGCCGAAAATATTCAGGATGAAGACTTTGCCGTAATTACTCCGCTCGAAGATCTGGTATATCTGGAGCTTGAAAAATGCCGGTATTTGACTACAGCCGGACATTTCAGTACGCTAAAAAAACTGAATTACCTGGAAATGGACCAATGTGAAAATCTCTCAGACATTTCAGCCTTAAGCAATCTCAAATGTCTGAACCAGCTGATTATCCCCGGTTGCAAAAAGTTACAGGATATTTCCGCTTTGGCAGATACACCGGATCTATTCGGCATCAACATGACTGAAGGCGAGGAGATATCCGACCTTTCTCCATTGGCAAAGCGCTACAATATCAAATACCTGAATTTATCCGGCTGTAAGAAAATCTGTGATATTACCCCTTTGGAAAAACTGGCGTCACTGGTTTTTCTGGACCTGAGCGGATGCAACCTGATCACCGATTTGAGTCCTTTGTCCGGACTGAAATCACTGGGTCAACTGGAAATGATGGACTGGGAGAAATTCCCCGACGAACCGATGCCGGAAATGCCCGCGCTGCATTCGCTTGACGTCAGCGGCGGCAAAATGAAAAATCTGGAAATGGTGGTCAAACAATGGTTTCTGCAAAATTTGAATGCTGCGAACTGCAATAATCTGACCGACCTTTCCGCACTGGAGAAGCTGCCGTATCTGAACGCGTTAAAACTTGAATCGTGCGAAAAACTGGCAAATATCGCACCGCTTGAAAAGGTTGAACATTTGAGTTATCTGGACCTCAAGGACTGTGATAATGTCTTCTACATCCTGCCGTTGATGAAAATACGCAATCTTCAGGTCGTCTATTTGAGCAGTGAGAAAAAATACCATTTTTCCGATATTGAAAAGATTTGCCAAAGTCTGCCGTCATGCAAGGTATTTGTCCAGACTCAAACAGCGTCCAACGAGTCGCGGGATGAAGATGATCAGGAAAAAACCAAAAATCAGGCCAACGCGGCGACCTGACGCATCGCTTTCGGAATCAAAAGCGGCAGGTCGTCAGCTATAGCCCCGCGCTCACCGTTGGGATTCAGTTCTCCGGCCAGACCATGAATGAAGACAGCCGCGCAAACCGCTTTGAAAACATCTTTCCTTCCTTGAGGAGACGCAATAAAAGCACCGATCAAACCAGCCAGACAATCCCCGCTGCCGGCCCCGGATAACGCCGGAGATCCGCTGCTGTTCATTGCCAGCCTGCCGTCAGGCGACGCAATAATCGTATTCCGTCCTTTCAGGACAATTGTCGCGCCGGATACTTTCGCCAGCTCCGCCGCCTGACTTTCCGGGCTTTCCCGGCGCATATATTCCAGATCAAAGCCGTTAAGCAGCATATTCATTTCGCCGGGATGCGGTGTCAGAACGGCTTTTCTGCTGTTTACCAGAAGTGAAAAATCATTGGCGATCAAGGCCAGGGCGTCAGCATCATAAACCACAGTTTTGCCGGTATTGCCGCAGGCTTTGACAAAGTCGGCACAGGCACCGTTACGCCCCATGCCGGGACCACAGACCATCGCGTCAGTTACTTCCGACAGAGAAGTCAACTCATGAATTGTCCGGTCATCGAGATATGGTAAATTCAGATGTTTGGAGATCAACGCCCGGGAACCGTCCGGCAGACGACCGCCCCCGGCAGACAACAGATAGACCATGCCGGCACCGCTGCGCAACGCGGATTCCGCCGCCAGAAGAGGCGCGCCGCGATACTCGACCGAACCTCCGCAGATCAACACCCGGCCGACAATATTTTTATAACTGCGCATCGGCAGCCGGCCGAGAAAACTTTTAACATCCTCAGCAAAGATCATTTCAAGCTGTGATTCGGTTTCGGCAATATACGATTGCGGAATCCCGATTTCAACCATACGCAGTTGGCCGCAATAATCCGGCCCCCGGTCTTTGACCAGACCATATTTGGGCAGCCCGATCGTCACCGTCAGATCAGCCATGACGCAATCCGTCTCAAAAGAACCGCTGTCGCCGTTCATACCGGAGGGCATATCGACCGCAACCGTCGGCAGTTGAACTGCATTGACCGTCGCGATCCATTGAGCATAGGGCGGACGCAAAGGGCCTGAAATTCCGGTCCCGAGCAAACCGTCAACAATGATATCACCAGCCTGAAAATCATCTCCGGACAATTGCTCTTTGATAATCACCGGAACATCATCCGGGAGCATTCCGGCGTGGTGCCGCGCGTCGGCCGGGAGGTCCCCGACCGGGCAGACCGCATAAACGATCACGTCAAAATCCGTATTGTCATATATGTAACGGGCAATGACATAAGCATCCCCGCCGTTGTTGCCTTTCCCGGCCAGACAGACAAAGCGTTTAACATGGCGCGAAGCCAGATTGGCGCACCATTCCAGCATGGTTTCCGCCACCCGGTTTCCGGCGCGCTCCATCAACACACATCCCGGAGTACCGAATTCTTCAATCGTTCTGCGATCCAGTTCGCGCATTTGCTGAACGCTTACGCTTTTCATTTATCCCGCTCCATTCAATCGAGTTTGATTTTACCGAGAATCTCTCCGGGCGACATCCAGTTGACAATGCCTTCCGGTTCAAAACCGAAATTGTCAGTAACAATAATTTCCGCGATATTGACCGCGCCGTCACTGACCACATCACGTATTATAATGTCCTGTATGCCTTTTTTCAATTCAAAAATCTGGTTTTTGTCGCCGGCTTTACCGACCAGATCCCAGACAAAAAGCCCCGGAACCGGTCCGCCGTGTCCCAGAGATGCCCGGTTCAATCCCAGGTTCCAGTTAACCGTCTTTTTGCCTGCGGAAACCCGCAGCGAGGGGTATTTGCCGACTCTGGCTTTGTTTCCGCGCTGCTGCGCCAGAGACAGTTTGAGCCAAATTACGTATCTACCCGTTTGCGGTATATTCACCTGAAGTTTCAACGGCCCGGCTTTGGTTATATTATAGAAAGTCCCGGTATCCCCATTGAATTTTTTCAGAGCGGGAGCGCCGAACTTATAGCTTTTCAACGGAAGAAGGCGCGACTTCCCGACTTTTTGGCGAATCACGGTTTTACCGCCCTGCGGAGTATGGACCTTTATTTCCGAAGACGGCAGTGATTCGTTGCCGCGACGATCAACCGCGGTCACCCGGTAGTAATAATCGGTATTACTTTTCAGTCCCCAATCCCGGGCTTTATTTGTCAAAGGAGAACTGATACGCTGCGCCTGGACGCATTTGCCGCCAGGTTTACGAGACGCATACACGTTATAATAAGCCAGGTCCAATTCTTTTACCGGACTCCAGTCAAGGGTAATATCATAAGGCGCTGACTTAAGGCATTTCAAGCCGGACGGTGTTTGGGGAGCGGTTACGTCATATATGCCGCGGGGACGCGGCGGCAATTTCGCATTGGTCACATAAGCCGCGTCAACCAGCAGACCGGTACCCGAAACGTCCACGGACAATTCGTTTTTGCCAGTTTTCAAGGCAACCTTTCCGCAGTTGAACCATTTAAAACTTGAGGAAGACACTTTCGTCTGATTAAGCGCTCCCTTGCCTTTAGCCCGCAAATATAACTGAAACTCACCGGCCATCGGTACTTCAACCGGGATTTTAGCTTGTGCTTTTCCGGAAGGCAGCAGCAACCCCAGCAAGTCAAGCCCCCGCGGATCAAACTGTTCACGCAACGGCAACTGCCCGGTTTCAGTTTCAAGTTCAAAATAACGGCAGAAAGGCCCTGTCCATTTACTATCGGCAGCAGCGCATACCACATAAGACGGCTGCCCTTCAAGTCCGGAATTTTCAACTGAACTTACATAATAATAAGCGTGATCTTTATCCGAAGGCAATTTGAAAACAGCGGAATTGCCGGCAACCGGCTTGGCATTGAGCTGCTTGAATGGGCCGTTCGGAGAATCCGCTTTATAGATGAAATAACCTTTAACCTCTTTGGCTCTGGCCGGAGCCTGCCATGTCAGCGAAACCTCTTTTCCATGAACCTGAGCGGAAACGCCGCGGGGCGGCAACGGTAAACGCGATATCGCCTGATAAAAATCCGTATCCTGCAACATGCTTGAAGCATAACCGATTTTAGTTCCGTCAGGGCTTGAATCGAGCTGCGCTTCCGTATTGTATTCGCTGAAATACAACTGAGTGTTGGGACGGCAGATGATATAATCATAATCCTGCTTGTTCGCGCCAATACAGCGAATAGAATTTTTGGCGGTTACCAGGAACCATTCGGGTGTCACCATCCAACTCAAATGACCGCCGCCGTGACGGGTGGCCAGACGTTCGTCAGTCCCGTCAATATTCATGATTTTGATGCCGCCGTGATGAAACGCGACTCGTTTTCCGTCCGGGCTGAAACCGCGATGGCTCATGTGTTTGTTCCGCACTTTACGCCATTTACCGTCAAGCGTTGCCAGAAAAGATCCTTCCAGTTTTTTCTCCGCCACGTATTTATTGCGTTTTTCAAGGTTGAAAGACAACATATAATCCGGAGTCTTGGTAAACCAGACCTGATGTGTGGTATAGGGAAACGGATAGGTTATTGCTTTTCCGGTCGCTATATCGATAATTGTGGCACTGGAACGGCGGGCGGTTCTATTTTGGTTCAAACTGGTTACCAGCAGTTTTTTCCCGTCTGAATGCGGCACTCCAATGCCTCCGGTCGGATAACTTCCCGGCAAAACGCTTTTTTTCCCCGTCTTAACATTATATGAATATAGTTTCATCCTGCCGTCAACCGGCGGCCATTGCCGACACCAGACAGTATCAGGTTTTTTGGCGTCAAAAATCCGCCCCGCATGATTGTGACGCACCAGTTTTGAACCATCTGAAGGCAGTGAGAAAAACTGTGTTTTCATGCTGCCGCCGCGGGTACTCCGGATAAAAACATTGCCGCCGTCGGCGTCATAGGTAAGGGCGTTTGAGTAAACGTGCCGGGTACTGCCGGGATAACGGGTCATTTTAATTATTTCAGCCCCGGTATCGGTATCCCGGAAAACCAGCCTTTCAGCAGGATATTCTTTGACAATGCCGCGTAGATCTTCAGGGACAAACGAGGTACGGGAGGCAAATTCGCGAAGCCCGTGGATCGGGTCGACATCGGCCACGGCGGTTGCCGATTTATGGATATCCCCACCTTTGGTCAAAGTCCCCCGGTCAACCATAAGTTGAGTTTTAGCCTGCGTATAGGCCCCGATAGCCAACCGGTCATATCCTTTCGGGACCTTAATTGTGACAACTGCCTCTTGAAAATTATTAAACGGCCTGAAATTAATTCCGGGTTTTCGTTCTTTTTTCTGCTTGCCGGAAGCACTGAGAAAATATCGAAACACCCATTGATGCGGACACTTGACCCATAATTTTGCGGTATAGACGCCCGGCTCAACTTTAACCAGACCGGAACGCAGCTGAGGATAATAGCCATCTGCGGCTGTACGGCTGATCAACAACATCCTGCCGCCTTTACGCAATTCACTCGGAACAAGTCCAATCGTTCCCTGTTTCCCCCATTTTTTATTGCCGTCAATCAGAATCCAGCCAACGGGATTTCCCCTGCTTACTTTGCTGAAATCACTGTTGACCAGCAAATTTTTATCCGCGGCATTTAGCGCGACACATCCAAGCAGTAACAGAGCAAGAAATTTATACATTGTACTCTCCCTGAGTTTTTTTGCCAACCCGAACTATTCATGAATAATTCACGTTAATTAATATACATCATTTAGATCAAAAAAAAATCTCCGTCCATTAATGAACGGAGATTGACAAAATTTTAGAATTATCCGTTATTCAAATACTCGTCTTTTCCGGCCAGGTCCTCCCGGGTAACATGTTCAGGCATCTTGGGGGAAACGTGACCGTCACACCACATAATATTAGCCCGACCGTTATGAACTCCACCAATCCGGTTGGGATAACTGGTTAAACTGTAATAAGTCCCGTTCGACTGACCGACAACCTGGTCCACCGTATCGGAAATGTAAACAATTTTTGAGGGAGATTTCACCTGCGGCATTTTCAATGACCTGGCTTCGTCACTTGCTCCGTCTTTGTTGGACGATATTTTAGTATTGTTGGTAACCATGCCGCTGGCCATAAAGCTGTAATAACGCCACGACTTGATATCGCCGCCAAGCTCAACTTTATGCGGGGAATGGCTCGGGCAGGCATTGATCGCGGTTCCGCTCCGACGCCATTTTTCAACCGTTCCGGAAGTCACGCCGTTGAGGAAATATTGTGCAACAGGAGAGGCAAAGTACAACCAGTGTTTTTGCCTTGGAGTTGAATCCAGGGTTTTCTGGTAAATCGGTATGAAAAAATCGTTATTATCATCCGAATAATTTGCGAATGACAAAGTCCATTGCTTCAAGTTGCTGACACATTTGATCGCCTGAGCCTTTGCCCGGGCCTGGTTTAACGCCGGAAGCAGCATGGACGCGAGAATTGCAATGATCGCGATCACAACCAGCAGTTCAATCAAAGTAAAAAGTTGAGTTTTATGCTTCATTTTCACTCCTTCCTATTGTTTAAATAATTTTCTTATACTATATTGTAGGTAAAAACAACAAAAAAGTCAATTAAGAAAAATGACTGTTTTTTAAGATAAACAGTTAAATATGAGCTTTTTTCTGAGCAGAGAACGCCAATAGATATTAAGAATATCAACTTTTCAAGGACCGATCTGCTTTCTTGAAGGCGTCACGATATTGCGTCGGAGATTTGCCGCGATTTTTGCGGTATAACCTGGAAAAATAGTACTGATCCTCTATTCCCACCCGGAGGGCGATTTCCGCGACTGTTGCGTCGGGAGTTTCCCGGAAATACTTTTCGGCCCGGTTGAGCCGGGCTTCAATAACACTCTGTTGGAACGACATTTTCAGCTCACTGCGAAACAAATGGGAAATTGTTGACCGGCTCCGGTGGACATATCTGGCCGCGTCATCGAGCTTGATCCGGCGCTCCATGTTTTCTTCGATCCAGGCTAAAACCCGCAGAACGATCCGGTCCCCGCGCACCTGGACGATTTCTTTGGTGATAATGTAATCGGTCAGAACTGAAAACAGGCCGAGAATATCCTTGACCCGTTCCGGTTCAAAATAAGGCAGCGCGTAAAATGCCTTTTCAAGCTGTTCACGCAAATGCGGCGGACACGCCTTGTATACCGCCGGACAGATGGCTTTGCTTGAGCGGAACTGGCCGATCATCGCAAACCCCGCGAGCTGCTTTTCCACATAAATCGGCGCTATCGCCTCCTCAATTCCGGCATGGCAGCGATAATTCACGATCTGTTGTTTTTTGATGCTTTCCAGACGCTTGGACTCATCCATCCCGGTACAGCTCTCAGCTCCGAAAATTTCATCCTGGATCAGTTGACAGTAACTTGAGTTATGACGATCCAGACCGCGCCGCAAGATCGTCCCGTCCGGAGCAAAAAACATCATGACAATGCCGAATCCAGCCGCGAAGTGGTCAAAGATCTTTTGAATCTCCTCGTCCAGAACAATTTCAATCGCATTTTCCATTTCAACCATTTCAACTTTAAAGTACGAAATTTCCGAATTACTGGATAAATATACAGTACAACTGCATAAAAGTCCATTACTTTGCGTAAATTTCCATTTATTTTAAGCGGCAGCCGGATTATATTCAATTATTATTCAACCAACAGGAGAAAAATCATGGCTGAAAAAGTTAAAGTTGGAATTATCGGTCTCGGTTTCATGGGAACGACACATCTGGATATTTACAAAGCAAACGATAAAGCGGAAGTAGTGGCGGTCGCGGACGTAAATCCGGCAAAACTCGCTGGTGATATCAGCACCGTTTTCGCTAATATCGGCGGCGGCGACAACACCATTCCGCTGGACCTGTCGGGAGTGGCGCTGTATGAATGCGGTCTTGACTTGATCAATGATCCGAATGTAGACCTGGTGGACATCTGCGTACCGACATTCCTGCATCGCAAGTACGCGGTCGCCGCGCTCGAAGCCGGTAAGCATGTGATGCTTGAAAAACCTGTCGGCCGAACCAGCGAAGACGCCAAAGCAATTATTGACGCAGCCGCCAAAAGCGACAAATGTTTCACGGTCGGCATGTGTGTTCGCGCCTGGCCGGAGTACCGTTACGTTTATGAACAATTCAAAGCCGGAAAATACGGCAAGCTGGTAAACGCGTTCTTCAAACGTTTCTCTCCGACCATGCAAGGAAAAGCCTGGGAGGACTGGTTCTCAAATGATGAACGCAGCGGCGGCGCTCTGCTTGACCTGCATCTTCACGACATCGATCAGATTGTCTCATTGTTCGGACGCCCGACCGCGGTAAGCTCGACCGGCTGCAAGGGGACGCGTTCGGACAACGCCGTCGATCATGTTTTCACATTCTATGATTTTGCCGACGGGAAAATGGTGGTTGCCGAAGGCGGCTGGAGCGCTAACGGCAGCGCTCCGTTTGAGATGAGCTTCCAGCTGATTTGTGAAAAGGCCACCGTTATTTTCAACTCTGCCGGCTTGAATGAATATTACGAAGACGGAACCACTGTCAAGCCTGACGTATCAGGTTACCCCGGGCCGACCGGCTGGCATGCGGAACTTGACAATCTGCTGAACGCCGTCCAAAGCGGCATTCCCGCCAATCAATACATAACTCCACCGGAAGCGGTTGACGGTCTTTGTATAGCTGAAGCGGAACAAAAGTCTGTCGATAACAACGGCGCCAAAATCACCGTCGAATATAAATAAAAGGAAAATTAAGATGTCTTTCTACAAAGCGATAAATTCATGGGTCATCGCCGGTTTCGGCGGTGAAAAAACTCCTTGCGAAGCAATCAGCGACGCCAAAACATTCGGACTTGACGGAGTCGAACTGACCGTAGGAGACTGCGTGTCAATCGAAACTTCCGAAGAGGAATGCGCCAAAATCAAAGCGTTCGCGGCTGAAAATAATATTGGACTGCGTTCAGTCGCCACCGGTTTTTACTGGGGCTGCTCACTCGGGTCTCCGGACGAAAAGGAACGCGCCGACGCGCTGGCGTTCTCCAAAAAATATTTACAGATCGCCGCCTGGCTCGGAGCGGAAACCGCCCTGGTGGTTCCCGGCGCGGTAGATGTAGCCTGGGACCCGTCCCGTCCGGTCGTCCCATACACGGTATGCTGGAATCAGGCGACCAAATCAATCCGTGAACTGGTCCCGGTAGCTGAAAAGCTCAATGTAAATATCGCGTTGGAAAATGTCTGGAACAAATTTCTTTATTCCCCGATGGAGATGAAGCAGTTTATTGACCAGTTCGGTTCGGATAAGGTCGGCAGCTATTTTGACGTCGGCAACTGCCTGCTCAACGGTTATCCGCAGGACTGGATCGAAGTACTGGGCAAACGGATTAAAGCGGTCCATTTCAAAAACTGGAAAAGTGAAGACTGCGGCGGGGGCCTGCACGGTTTCGGCGATGACCTGCTTGACGGTCTGGTTGATTTCCCGAAAGTGCTTGCCGCACTTGAAAAGATCAATTTCACCGGCCCGATCTCGGTTGAAATGATTCCATTCTGCCGACTTCCGGACCTGGTCATGCCTGACGCGGAACTGGCAAAAACAACCGCAGAAAAAATGTTGAGTATTTTCGCATGAAGATCGGTATCATTGTTGAATCGCTCCGGCTGCCCTTGTTCGACGGCCTGAAAAAAGCTGCCGAACTCGGAGCAGATGGCGTCCAGCTTTACGCGGTTGCGCATAACAGCCACAATCTGCTTGAATATTCCGATACGCAGCTTAAAGAGTTGAAATCACGCTGTCAGGACAATAACCTGGTGGTATCCGCGATCTGCGGTGACCTAGGCGGTCATGGCTTCCGCCAACCTCAGGGCAATTCAGAGCGCATCGCCCTGAGTAAACAGATCATCGATATCGGTTTAAAGTTGGATACGCGGATCATGACTACGCATATCGGCGTGGTGCCGGAGGATACCAGTGATCCGTATTACGGAAAAATGGCGGCCGCATTAAGGGAAGTCGGCGAATACGCCGCCGCTTCCGGGGCCTGCCTGGCAATAGAAACCGGCCCGGAATCCCCGGCGGCGTTGAAAACTTTCATCGAAAACGCGGTCGGCAGCCGGGGAATCCAAGTCAATATGGACCCGGCAAACCTGGTAATGGTCCAGAATGCCGATCCGGTTGAAGCGGTAATGACCTTGAAAGACCATATTGTCCATACCCACGCCAAGGACGGCGTCCACTATCGGGCCTGTGACCCGGCCCGGGTCTACGCCGCGTTCGCGGAAGGCGGTTTTGAACAACTGGTCGCCGAAACCGGCGAACTCTTTGCCGAAACGCCATTGGGCGAAGGCCAGGTGGACTGGGTGCGTTATCTTGATGCGCTGAAGTCCATCGGTTTTGACGGTTTCCTGACTATCGAACGCGAAGTCGGAGCCGATCCCATTCGAGACATCAGTGCCGCGATAAACTTTTTGAAGTCCCGCCTGCCCTGAATAATTTACACCTTATTCAGCAAATACACTCCTGTTATTCTCTCTTTGAATTAAACAGACTTACAGGTCTTATAAGACTTGTAAGTCTTTTTTTATTGGGCCGAAACATCACGCCTGGATTTGATTTCCGGACAAATATTTCAGATTTAGACTTGGAAAAGCAGGCCGGAACGGGTTATATTCTTACATAAAGTGATATATTAATCATTATATTTGCGTAAAGGAGTTAATTATGAGCGCATTTTTTACTTTTCAGGAAGAATACGGAAGAAGCGTTGAAATACCGGTTACCAAGGAGGTAATGAATATCGGACGCGGCAGCGAATGCGATGTGATTATTGACGGCAACGATGTATCACGCGTTCACGCCAGAGTCAATATCCGCGACAAGCGTTATGTAGTCGAGGACCTTGGCAGTTTCAACGGGACATTCGTCAACACCGTGCCGATAACCGAACCGACGGAGATCAAACACATGGACGTGATCCAGATCGGATCAAGCATGCTGGTCTTCAATAATCCTGACGCGCTGGCGCCGTCACGTTTCGATCCCTCGGCAACCCAGGACGGAACCGCGGCCAATTGTTCTTTTGAGTTTATGAAGTTTGTCGTCGGCCGCCTCGAGCACAATATCGCCGAAGTATTCAAGGGGAAAGAGGAGGTAATCCGCAATATTATAATCTGCCTGCTGGCGGATGGGCATATCCTGATCGAAGATGCGCCGGGACTTGGTAAAAGCGTTCTGGCGCAGGCTCTGGCTAAATCGATCCAGAGTTCTTATCGCCGCATCCAGTTTACTCCCGACATGCTGCCGTCGGATATTACCGGGATGAATATCTTCGATGAAAAGACCCGGGATTTCAAGTTTATGCCCGGACCGATCTTCGGAAATATTATTCTCGCGGACGAAATCAACCGGACAACCCCGAGAACCCAGTCAAGCCTGCTTGAATGCATGAGTGAATCCGCCGTAACGATCGACGGACGCACCCATAAGCTGTCAAAACCGTTTTTCGTTATCGCAACCCAGAATCCCGATGACTACCACGGAACTTATCCGCTGCCTGAGCCGCAGCTTGACCGTTTCCTGATGCGGCTGTCGATTGGCTATCCCAGCCAGGAAGCTGAGCACGAAATCCTGCAGACTCAGCAAAAAGTGCATCCGTTGAACAATATCTCAGCCGTTATTAAAGCAATGGACATCGTTCGATGCCATGCGCTGGTACGCGGCATCCATGTGGCCGAGCCGGTGCGTGATTACATTATCAAGATTGCCGACGCTACCCGTAACCATCCGGCTCTGGCCGGCGGCTGCAGTCCGCGTGCCGCACTGGCGCTGCAGCGGGTAAGCCAGAGTCTGGCCGCCTATCATGGCCGTGAATATGTTATTCCGCGAGACGTGCGTGAAATGGTCAAACCGGTACTGTCCCACCGCCTCAAGATCAAGCTTCGCTACCAGGGCGAATGGCGCAATACGGGCATTGTACTCGACAACATTCTTGAATCAATCTCACTCGAAAACGAGGATCAGGATATCTTATGATTTTGCCCCTGCCGACTCGACGCGGAATCATCATAATTCTCACGGCGACCGGAGCCGCCGGAGCAGCCATGGTCAATCCCGGTCCGGTATCCGCAATAATTGCCGCAATTTTACTGGCGATGGTGACCGGAAGTTTCATTACCGCCGTCCTTTCGCTGCACGGAATCCAATTGGACCGTGAGCCGCACCGCGACGGCCAGCGCGGCAACGGCGTCAGATTACCGCTGCGCCTCAGCAACCGTTCCCGTTATTATCGCCAGACTATTGTGGTTGAAGAGGCTTGTGAATTTGTCGCCGGAAAGATCATTTGCACCCAGGCTGACCCCATGGCACCGGGCGAAGTCAGGACCTTGACCCGAATGGTCACCCCCTTGAAAAGAGGCCATTTCGAACTCAACAAGATCCATATCAACGGTGGCGACCCGGCCGGCCTGTTCCGGCGGCGAAAAACTTTTAAACTTCCGGGTCAAATTACCATTTATCCGGCTTCTGTGCCCATCTCTTCACTGCCTTTGCACCGGCGCGGGCGGTTTCAACCCGACGCCAACGGCCGCCCGCTGGGGATCTCCGGCCTGGGACAGGAATTTTTCGGAGTAAGGGAATATCGTAATAATGATGAATTTCGTTTTGTCCATTGGAAAGCCAGTGCCGCCAAAGGGGCTTTGATGGTAAAGGAATTTGAAGTGGACAGTGTGGAAAATATCACCATTTTACTGGACACCGAATCCGTGATGATCGGCGAAGACGAATTTGAAAATAATTTTGAGTTTATCATCAACACCACTGCGTCAATTACCGATTGTCTGGCTGAAATGTACTGCCGGATGCAGTTCTTTGCCGGCGGGAAGAACAATTCAATTATTCGACTCGAAGGAGGTGCCTCCGGCATCAGGAATCAAGTAGTCAACGCGCTCGCAACAATGGATCCCGGGGACACTTCCGCCGCTGATCTGCTGGATACTGTCGCCGATAATATTTACCCCGATTCGGTTTTTTACTGCCTGACGATGTCTTCTCCGGAAGAACTTCAGGACCGGTTCGAGATCTTGAGCGAGCGTGGAGTGGATATTCGCTGGATATGCGCGCCAAAAAAATATTTTCCATATGTTCCGGAGGAATTGCGTGATATGCCGTTGACCAGTCTACCGCCGGAGCCTTTTGAAGAACAGGAATTTCACGGGATTCAACCGATCGTCGCAACCCGTGACATCAATATAGGAGTGATGTTGCGTAATGGCTGATAAACAAGACAACACCCCGATTCCAAACCGGTTTGCGTCCCATTTTCTGTGGCTGATATTCTTTTTCGGCGCTGCCGGAGCGGCGCTTTGGCAGCATGGCGATCCGATGTTTTCGCTAATCCTGCTGGGCTCAATTTTCCCGGTCGGCATGCTGGCGTATCTACCGGAAAGAATCTGGAACGACTGGCCTAAAGTCATTCTGCAGGTAACCGCCGCTTTCGGTGCTTGCGCCTGGGGTGCTTACCGGATCGACCAGGGGGTCCCCCCGGATAAAGTATTGGCTGAAGCAATCAGCATGTTCGGTTTCTGTTTCATTTTCGCCCGCAGCAGGGGGGATTATCAATATTTGCTGCTGATTTCAATAATCCTGCTGCTGTATGGTTCGTTAATTCCCCGGGCGGTTTACCTGTTTTTCGGCGGCGGCGCATTGTTATTATTACCGCTGCTTTTATACATGACCCGGACCCAGGCGCTTTTCAACAAGGCTAATTTACGAAAGCCGAAACGCTTTCTCAGACGAAACTGGCCTCAGATATTCATTCATTTCGGCATTTTTCTCGGTTTTACCTATTATTTTTTCCTGTTGCTGCCCAACCGGGGAGAGGATAAAGAAGGCTCGGGCCTGATTGTCGTATCATTCAAAAATGAAAATCAAAACCTGGCGCCTAATTTCAACCGCTGGATAAAAAGCGCCAAGACACGTAAAAAGACCGGCACCACTGGAGAAACAGTCAAATTCGGTACTAAAAATCCAACGATTATGGCAAAGAAGGGACCGAAGGTTGCAGTCAAAAACAACCCGTCCATGGCCGCGGATGGACAGGGCGGCTCCGGTATGCCCGGCAAAGAATTGATATTCCGGGTAAAATCGCCGGTAAAACTATACTGGCTGGCCCAGTTATATGATGACTATGACGGCATTAAATGGTATACCTCGGATTATCTTTTGAGAAGAGCGCGCCCGAACAACCAGCGGGCCTCTATGCTGAACTATTTCTCATCCAACATCAAGCAGGAATTCGTGATCGAAAAATGGTTTTCCAAAAAACTTTATTCAGCGTTTCAGAAAGTTACCCTGGCTCCGGTCAACGCAAAACTGGCACCATTGGTCAAGCAAAGCTACTTCGGAGCTGAAATTCTGGCCAAAAACGACGAGATGCCGCATATACCGTTTGTCTATACCGCACAATCCAGACTTTATCAGCCTCACGATGTCAATAAAACGACAATGCGTACAGTCCAAACCAGACGCCGGAAAAAAACGGTGAAACTCAGTTACTTTATTGACAATACCAGCAAGTGGCAATATCTGAAACTGCCCCGGGGAAAAGTATCCCGCCGTTTGCGTAAACTTTCCCTTGACTTAACCCGCGGTGAAAAAGACCCCTATAAAAAAGCGATGATTCTAAGGAATTATTTACGCAAGAATTACGGCTATAAACAACAATCCAAACCGCTACCGGAGGGCAGGGAATCCGCAGACTATTTCCTCTTTGAACTGAAGGAAGGCCATTGCGAGTATTTTGCCGCGGCACTCGCGGTAATGGCCAGAATAAACCATCTGCCGTCCAGAGTCGCAACCGGATTTTCTCCCGGCAATTACAATGTCATCACCGGTCTTTTTGAGGTTCACGAATACCACGCTCACGCCTGGACTCAAATATTTATCGAAGGCATGGGCTGGCTGACTTTCGACGCAGCACCTCCGGGCGCAGTCGAATCGCGC
Organism: Victivallales bacterium; assembly: GCA_963678305.2. Lineage (GTDB taxonomy): Bacteria > Verrucomicrobiota > Lentisphaeria > Victivallales > Victivallaceae. Next base: position 991,071 of record CAXXVV010000003.1, on the reverse strand, counting down.
ACAACTCCCTTGACCTTTGCGTCCCTCAAAGATCCGTTCGGAGACTCCTGGCGGGTCCAGCCGCCTGAATTGACAGAGGAGACCCAGGAGGTTGTCCGCAGTCAGATTATCAAGAAGATGGAACGTATGGGCGGAGAACGGGATGACACCTCGAAAAAGGACCAGATTTTGATCAAGACGGTTGAAATGCAGGACAAACTCAAGGCCAAGTTCGACGAGTTCTTCGGAAAAAATGAAGATGAGAACGAGAAGAACAAAAAGCGGTCGATGTACGAAGAATTTAAATACCGGTTGAGAAACATCTATATGCGGCTTAGAGGAGGATTCTTTGAAACAATGCGCCTGGCCCGGAAGTACTGGCCCGCAATTGTCGTGATTCTGGTTGTCCTTTGGGCATTAAAAATCATATCTTTTATGCTGCTGTATTATATCCGCCGCAAACTCCTGCTCAAAAAATGCCGCCTGAAATTCAGACAGGCTGAACAGATTGTTGAACAGGCTCCGGGTAAAGCGGTCCTGCTGGCGTATCAAGCTGCCCGGGCGTTGCTGGTAATCAGCGACCTGCCGCGAATCCGGAATCTGGAATTGCATGAATACTGTGCGGTTCTGAATAAGGTGGACTATGAATTAAGCCGCAGCATGCTGGTTGTCTGCTTTTTCTTTTCCAAGCTGGAATACAGCACTGAGCCGATTCCCGCAGATGAAGCCAGAATCACACTCGATCACGCGAAGAGCGTTCGTGATTTTGTTGCCAAGCACATCAATGAGCAAATATAACTGATGCAGGCGGCACGAAGTTTATTTGTCACGGCACCTGTGCCAGGCTACGGCACAGGCCAGGTAGTCGTCGCGACTGCCGCGACCATTATCCAGTTTCGCCAGCGCGGTAGCGATTAAGCGACGGGTAAACTCATCCGGGATAAACAGGCTCCATATCAACAGTGTCTTGTCGAAATAACAGGTATCATAAACATCCGGAATTTCTTTCGGCATGTCCGGTTCGGCTCCAACTGCATTTGATATTTTCTCTGAAAGATTACCTGCCATTTCCTCTATTTTCTCAGCAGGAAGACAAAAACCGATCAACAATGCAGTATAGTCATCACGCTGTCGCAACGTTTTCGCGATTTCCGGCCAGCCCATCTTCCAGGCCAAACTTAAAATATGTTCGTGCGAAAACTGCAAGTCTTCGGTTTTCGCGCCTTTGGCTGCATTGATGCAAAAGTCATGGATATGCCGGGTTTGCTCTTCCGTCAGAAAAAGCCTAATCAATTCCGGCGAAAGCCGGTGTAATATCTCAAGAATATCGTTGAGTTCCGAGCCTCGGGCTACCTCATCCGTTTGCTTCAACTCCACCCATTCCCGATAAAGATCCACTTCGATCCGGCGACGCGCCTCCATCGAGTGTTCCGGGGACAAATCTCCCGGCTCGAGCATTTCTTTCGCGGCCGGGTGGTCGGGAAAGGCATTGAGCAGATGAATATAATCCTGCATATCATGTCCGCCTCCGCGCCACCATTCATCCATTAGATAACGGGTCCGTTCACGGTATTTATCACACCCAAGAATCAGCAGGGTTTCCAGGGCATTGATTTCCATCCAGAAATCGTCTTTCCGGCGTGCTTCAAGGGCACGGTCCTCGTAGACCCCGACCAGATATTCACGCGAAATCCAATCATCACGATCGAGATCCAGCCACGGCAAAGACAGCTTGTCATAGCCCATCATCTCTGATTTGACAGATTCATGAAACTTACAGATTATCTCCGCGGTTTCCCGGTCAAGCTCAGCTGTTTTTTCCGGGTCAAGCATCACTAGTTCCGGTCCTGCCTTATGGTTGATGGAGAACATGTCGAGCAGATTGCCGGAGTCTTTGCCGTCATCACCACCCTCGGTTTCCGGAAAAAGTTCAATACATTCCTGTTCATCTTCAATTTTTTCAAAATCCTCCCATGACTTTTCCGCCTCCGGCGGCGCGGCATGCGAATCAATGTAGGCCAGCAATTCCGCGTCACATCCATGTACCGGCACTGATTTGGTAAGATTTTTCGCCAGACAGCCGGCTATTGAGCAGACAATTCCACCGGCAATCTTGAACGCGCCGCGAAAGAGCTGTTTTTTATAGATCATAATCCCGCCAGTGATCACCGCGCCCAGGCAGCCTATACCCGATTCCCATGAAACCAGTTCCTTGAGTTTGGCCCGAAAGGCTTCGGCCTCACCCTGCTCCCGGATCATTCTGGTCAATTCGGTGCCTACCTCAACCGTCCAGGATGCCCCGTCCTCCGTACCGACCGACCAACTGCCGCTGCGGTCCAGTTCCAGATACAATCCACGGCGAACCGCCGCGTGACGCAGGGCATTCAGAATCCGAGACCGGACCGGATCGAGTTCCTGATAAGTTTTAAGCAATGCAACCGGGGTTTCCCTGTTTTCCGAAGTGTAATAAAGATCATCGCAGCCGTCACTGAAGTGAATAGAAACAGCATCGCCCCAATCCCGGAACGGAATTCCCTTTTCATCAAGCAAATTAGCTAGTTCTTTTTTAGCTGCAACAAAGTCCGTCATATGTGCGCCCTTAGTTTCCTGAACTGAATATATCTCATTTTTAAAGATAGGCAAATGAAAATCTTTGAAATTATTTTTTTAGCTGTTGACAATTTTAAATTATACCTATATAATATATAATAAAGGTATAATTACAAAATTATTCGGTTATTATTATGAGCGTTAAAACAACAGAATCGAAAAAGAAGCGTTTTGTTTATATTGATATTGCCGACCGGATCGAACGGGATATCAATAACGGGCTCTTGAAAAATAACCAACTGCTGCCGAAGACTCCCGACCTGGCCCGACAATACAATGTTGCCCTGGTGACGATGCAAAAAGGGCTGCAGGTTTTATCTGCCCGCGACCTGATTAAGCGGGTTCCCGGCAAAGGTACTTTTGTCCGCAGTTCATCCTGTACAAATACTGTTGGCGTGGTTTTCGGACTGAATCCTTATTTTTTAAGTACAAACTATCCAAAACTGTTGATGAACGCTTTGTCAAAAGTATCCGGCGACTACAACATTAAAATAAAAACCTATATTGACTTTGAAAATAACCAATCACGCACGATTCATGATCTTAAAAGTGATTATGCGAATAACCGCTTGAGATCGCTTGTCGTTATTCATAATTCGGACCCGCTTGACCACCAATTGACTAATATGATGAATATTCCATGGACCCAGGGGATTGGAAATAATCTGTACCAAGGTTCGTTCACTGCGTTGAAACACTTAATCAACAAGGGATACCGGAAAATTTTAATGATATCCATGGGGAGCCGCGAGAAATTTCATTACGCCAATCACAGCGACCTTTATAATACTGAATGTGAAGCATACCGGAAGGCTCACTCCGGAATAAAGCAATTTGCCGAACCGTTTATTTTATCCAGAACCGACTCAAAAGTTGTTTTCACCGAGGTTTTGGACTATTTGATGCATTGCCGGGAAAAACCTGACGCAATATTCGTCAATCATGATAACGCTTTGCATGGTGTACTCATGGCCCTGTGGCATTTGGGTCTCAACGTACCACAAGATATCGGTTTGATTACTCATCATAATAAAGGGTATGATATAATCGGGCCGGTTGAATTGACCAAAATATCATATGATCCGGAAGTCGCGGCAAAGAAAACGCTGGAATATATTATTGAAAATAATTTCAGCAACTTGTTGAAGCATGCCGACAAAGAGGTAAAAGGCACTCTCATTGAAGGAGAATCAAGCCCCGGACCAGGCTATTGAATAAAGTATCTGTTCGTGGAGAAGCAGGAAATGTTTAAGGATTTATATAGTATATTGCGAATTAAACAAACTCTGAAAGGAAAACAAAATGAATGCTCAATGCCGAAGAAACCAAGTCGGAACCTTCACGCTAATTGAACTTCTGGTCGTGATCGCAATCATTGCTATTCTTGCCAGTATGCTGCTGCCGGCGCTTAATAAGGCGCGGGACAAGGCCAAGGCAACCAAATGTACTAATAATTTAAAGCAAATGGGTACATTTATGCAGTTTTATCTGGATGACAATCAGGAATTTTTCCCTCCGGCTCAATACGGGAATAAAAATTATGCTTATCTTCTTTTATATCCCTACAAGTTCAACAGTAACTTCGTAAACGCCGAAAAAGCATACAAATACAAAAGAGATATGATAGTGAGGTGTCCGGTGCAGAACATGAGCGTGTCTGAATACGCCGCGAAATATTCCATCTACTGGACGATGTACGGTATGAACTATGTCTTTTTGAATGATTACAGTACCTGGCACCGGACTTGGAGTTTGAGAAAGGTCAAGAAACCAGCCAGCACTCTGTTCTCCGCCGATGGGAACGCGGAAGGAGGATACGGGCACTACATTAATTATGCCTGGTCGAACGCATATCCGTACGTCAGACACCGTAATGGTTCAAACTGCTTATGGGTGGACGGTCATGTTTCGCATAAAAGCTTTGGCGAATTGATCGGCGATGAGGCAAAAGCCAAATATTATTACGCATTTTAAGACATATAATCATTAAAAAGAGTCGTGCGAAATGCAAATATCAACCACGAAAAACACGAAAAGTCACGAAAAAGTTTTTTTATTTTTCAGCTTGAGCTGAAAATTTAAATACTTCTTCATGTCCTTCATGCTCTTCATGGTGCAAATAATAGTATCACAAGAATCTAAATCATTAAAATAAAAGGAACGTATGAAAAATCTAATAATAGCTTTGGTATTGCTCGTATGCACTTGCTGTATCCATGCGCAGACATTTAATCTGAAAACAGTTCCGGCGGCCGACGGTTATGTCATGGACAAGAACAACGACAAAATAGCGGATCAGGCCGTCGCGTCGGAAACAGATACATCAAACCCGAACCAGGTTCTCAGTATCAGGAACAGTTTCGACGGCAAAGCACTCTCCAAGGCTGTTTTCGAGTTCAAAACACCCGAGAAATTACAGAATAAAAATGTGGGCAAAGCAATATTCAGCGTATGTCTCAACTGGGCTTTTGACTCGGAAAAAAAACAAAAAGGCCGTGGCCCGGAACTCGAATTATGGGGTTATTACGATAAATACGCTGACGGCAAAATATCCCTCAATGATTTTAACACAGGCAAAAGTCTGAATATAGCGGTCAAGCGTGATCACGTCCTGAAAAAGCAGCGGTATCTGGAACTTGATGTTACAACTTTTGTGAAAGAAGCGCTGAAAAACCAAGCAAAATATATCGCTTTCCGCCTCGATCCGAAACAAGACGGTAAAGACATGAAAATGTGGACCTGGCGGTCCAGCGAATTCGGACAAAAACATGGTATTTTCTATACTCCTACCCTAAAAATAATCTGCGGCAAAGTCAAATCCGCCGCAATGGTCGCAACGCCTTCGCAAAAAAAAAAGATAACAAAACCAATATGTAAACCCGATACTGATACCGCAACATACACGATATATCCGGAAAGTGGCCATGATAATGTAAATGGTAATTTAAAAGTGCTGAATGCCAGACGCCCTTTCTTATTACCCGAACCGGGCGGCGCATTGAACTCCAGAGCTATTAATGTGCAGCAGCTTTTATTTACATATGACATTTCCTCATTAATGGATTTCAAGTCGAAGGTCGATATTGATTTCTATCTGCGACAGAGCCGGTATCCAGGTGAAAGAACGGTAATCGAACTGACTGGTACTAACGGGAGCCTTGCCCTTACCGAATCGCAATATGCCGAAACCCGGTGGCTGATGTTGTCGTATGACCGTAGCAAGGCAAAACTTGCACTTCCGTACGACCCTGAGTGGAAAAAGCACCGGATAAGCATAGACAAGGGACAAGTAATTTTTGACGGCAAAGCACTGTTAAAAATAGACCGCAATTTTTCGCCAATCACTCTTAAATGCATGGCCTATTCTATTGATCAATTAGTTATCAAGGAAAAGAACTGTGAACTGAGCCTGGACTGGGAAAAAGATTATACGGCAAAAGTAAAAACAAAATATCAAAATGAAAAACCGTTTATTAAAACCTATGGTTTTGATACGATGGTCATCAGCCTTGACCCGGCAAAGCGGGACTGCCCGTTTGTCGTATTATATAACAACACCAATAAATCGGAGTCAATCAAAATTGACTACGAACTCCACTCGGAAGTCAATAAGCTCAAAGAGAATTATTCTCAAACGATCAAGCTCCCGCCACGAAGCTGGCAGGAAACCGCAATAAAGCTCCCGGCAAACCTGAAAACCGATATTTACCACCTGAAGATCAAATCGGGAGAATTCAGCCAGTACAAACATTTCATGTACGCAAAACGCCGCTCCGGGAAGCCCGGTGAAATGAAATTCGGCATCCATGATTCAAATGAGAAAAAGTACGGTTATTATCCTGAAGCCCTGCCAATGCGTTATGCGCACAAATATCTGCGCTGGTGGACCGAGTCATATCCCTGGCTCAGGAATCCGGATAAGACCTGGGGATTAAGAAAAGACGCCAAACCCGACCAATGGGTCTGGAACACCCGGATCGACGCGATTGTGCGTCAGCCGGATCTGATCCCGTTTGTCTGCGTGCAAGGCGGCCCGACCATCGATTATCAGCGGGTTCGCGAAATTGGACATATGAGAAAGCTTGCCTGGGGCAAGCTGGGCGGAGAAACCGATCTCAAACGGTATGCCAAATATCTGGAACAAGTCATCAAACGTTACAAAGGTAAAGTCAGGTTATGGGAAGTCGAAAATGAACCGAACACCGCAACCCACCTTGGGAATCGCCCGGCGGAATACGTCGGCCTCGCGAAAACAGTGTATACGGTCATCAAAAAACATGATCCGCAATCAACCATTTTAGGTATCAGCGGAACCAGTAAATGGCCGGAATGGATGCAAGCGGTTTTCAAGCTGGGCGGGGACAAGTATATGGACCGGGTTTCATACCACTCGTATTTCGGCAATGCCCAGCCTACTCTGCTGCTTGACTTTCTGGATGACGCGGAAAAAAAGATGCCGGAAAGATTTCGTAACCGGACCTTCAACTCTGAAACCGGGATGCTGCAGGCATTGCGCATTGAGGTTGACAAACCGCTTTCACAGGAATACGTCGACCGTCAGAATAAACTAAAACATCCGGCCTTTGTCTCAAAAGCGGCCTGGCCCGGCAAATGCCACAGCGAATATGATGCCGGAAGAGGCATGGTCAAAAATGCCGTGATCAATTTTCTTGCCGGTGCCAAAGCGTTCACGTTCTTCGGTTGGACCACCTCCTGGCCAAAAGGGAACATAAACACTACTAAAACCCCCGGTTTCAACGTTTTTTTCAATATCGGCAAAAAATGAGCGAACGCCCTCCCGATACACACTTGCCCTCGCAGTGTTGACAACCCAGTTTGAGGAAGTTACGCTGAAAAAAGACGACTATAAACGGGTCAGGAACTACGGCGTCACCGGCGGTATTTTCTCCAAAGCCGACGGCGGAAAATTGGCTGTTGTCTGGGGCAACCAGCAGAAAAGCACTTGTGTCTTCGAGACCAATCAACCCCGGCTTGAAATTGTCAACATGTATGGACAAACTAAACAGGTTGATTTAAACAAAGCGTCTAATGGAAAATATGTGTATACCCTCTCGCTGGGGAATGCGCCCGTTTATGTTCATTCCCGGGGCGATATCACTGTGCTGCCGAGTCCGATAGAAGGGTGCATCAGCGCAAATACCGCGCAAAACGCCGGAACTTTGACCATCAAATTACTCAACAGTACGGATAAACCGGCTAAATATACCTTAGTTGCGCCGACTGGCAGCAACCTGAAATTTGTGGAGAAGTCACGTCAAGTTACAATTCCGCCGAAAATGCGTGGCGAGGCGACCTTCCACTGGCAGCTTTTACATCGAAGCAAAAATCGCATTTTCACGCCGTTTAAAATTACAAGCGGCAATAACACTTATGAAGTGGAATTTACTGTCCGCTTGAAAAAATTCCAACGGTCTAAAAAAACCAACCTGAACGCAAAGGCTTATGAACAGTGCGATATCAAGAAGTTCCCGGCCGTAATGGCTATCGACACCGTCGAACAAGCCGTATTGGGGGCGCCGCCGATAACCGAATCGATCCAGCAGGCCGACTACTGGCAGGGAAGCAACGAGCTTTCCGGAAAAGCCGCGATCACTCACAACAACCAGGGAATTATTATTGGCATCAAGGTTAAGGATGCGCATATGGTTATGCCCGGAAAATGGCCGACCATTCACGGGGCCTGTGTCGAAATATTTTTTGATTTCCGTGATAAAAACAGGGGTTTGGGCAACGCCGAATACGGCCGCGGAGTATTTCAGTTCCTGGCTACGCCGAAAAATGGCTGTAAACTTTTCTGTCCGCAAATAAAATCACTTGAAGAATCGGGAATTAGATCATATAGTAAAAAGTTGGACAAGGAACATTATTACATCGGTATGTTCATCCCCTGGTCTTTTGTGAAAAAATATGGAAGCAAACACGATTTTATCGGCTTTGATATTGGCATTGACGGGGCGGACCCAAAGGATGGAAAACGTAAAACCCAACTGATGTTGTTCGGAAACGCCAACAATTCACAGAACGCATCCAATTTCGGAATAATTCATTTGGCAAAATAAAAATATGAACCATATAAAACTCGAAGAATTCAGGATACCAGGGATCAAGGGCCACGGCTGTTCATTTCTGGAAGCCGGGGGCATGCTGACCGCGCCGCTTTCGCCGCGACTCATTGAAATTATGGGAGAAGGCAACTTTTTTCCGGACGCATCAGGATTTGACCCGTCCGGCAACTGGCTGCATCACTACCGGGTCTGGACCAATCACGGCGACTGCAAAGCCCAGAACAAAAACACCGGACATATCTCGATTGCCAGGAACGCGCAAAATGACTCGGTCAACTTCCAGGTCAGACAGGTCATCGTCAATCAAGACGGAATGTTCCAGCGTATCGAAGCTGAAATTAATTGCAGCAACGACGCCCCCGGCTCCGTACAAAACTGGCAGACCCGGATTTATTTTTACGATACCGCGCAATGTCCGATGGCCGATATGGATCTGGAAATAACCGGAACCGTATCACCGGAATCCGTACAAATGACGGTGAACGGCACAACCGAATCATATCCGCTCACGCGCCCTCTGTTGTGCCAATGGCTCATTTGCGACAACATCCAACTCCGTCGTGAACACCTGGACGATTTTGCCATACTTGAACATGGAATGAAACTGAAGCCGCATCACTGCCTGATCCCGTCACAGCCGGTCCGGCCCGAGGCAACCAACGCCGCCGGTACACTTGCGCTGACTGTTCAGCGCGGACATGGTTTATTACCGTGGGAATACTGGCAGGACGCCGCCGGGCGCGTCCTTTACGCGTTCAGCGGGACGGTAATGTATATTCTGGACAAAGACGCGCCGGGCAAGACCGACGTCCTGATCGAAGAACTGGTACAGGGGGGCCATCACTATGAATACTGATACCCCGAATATTCTGCTGATCGTCAGCGACCAGCAGCACGCCAATACGATTTCAGCGCTGGGACAGCAATTCGTGAACACCCCTAATCTGGACCGGCTGACGTCCGAAGGCATGAGCTTCCCGAACTGTTACTGCACCGAACCGATCTGCGGGCCGTCCCGCGCGTCCATCTTCAGCGGCCGGATGCCGTCGGAATGCGGTGTCTATCAAAACGGACATAATATCCGTTCGAATATTCCCAATATCGGCCAGTGGCTGCACCGTTGCGGGAGTACTTACCAGACCGTCTATGCCGGGAAATGGCACGTCCGGCAACCTCATACAGCCAATGTTCCCGGCTTCGATATGCTGGCCAGCGGCATCAACTGTCAGGGCCAGCTTTCCGACGCGTCGGTTTCCATGGCTTGTGAAGGTTTCCTGCGCAACCGCAGGTCGCAGGAGCCGTTTTTTCTAGCCGCGATGTACACCCAGCCGCATGACATCTGTGAATGGATTCATTACTGCTGCGGTATTGAAGAAGGCAGGTTTCATATTCCGAAAACGGACCTGCCGCCGCTGCCGGATAATTTCCGGGCGGAATACGCCGAGCCGGAAATCCACGCCGCCTACCGGGCCGACCGTCCGGCAAGCGTATGCAAATGGAGCGAATACCAATGGCGCGTCTATCTCTGGGGCTACTACCGCCTGGTGGAGATGCTCGACGCGGAAATCGGCCGGATTCTACAGGCGCTGGATGCCTCGGGACAGGCGGAAAACACGCTGGTAATCTGCACCTCCGATCACGGTGAAGGACTGGCGGAACTTGGCATGGTCACCAAACATTATCTGTATGATTCCGCCGCGCGCGTTCCGCTGGTTATTCGCTGGCCGGGTCGTATCAAACCCGGTTCAGCCGTTAATGGACTTATTTCGCTGCTGGATATCGCTCCGACGATCTACGACTGTCTTGATCTGCCGATACCATCGGGTTCCTGCGGACTCAGTTTGAAAGATTTACTCACCGCCGGCACTCCGCTGGTCCGGGAGTATGTCAGCGTCCAGGGACACGGCGGCAAAGGCCAGTGTATCCGGTCCGCCCGGTTCAAGTATATCGTCTTCCGGGATGACCCGGTCGAGTTGCTCTTCGATATGGAAAATGATCCCGGCGAAACCGTAAATCTGGCAAATGAACCGGGATATCAAGACACCTTGCACAACCACCGGCGTTATCTGACCGGGTGGCTGGCCGGACTGGATATCGCGCCTTGTATTCCGGAAGATCACCGGTTCGTTTTCGCGGCGGGAATACCGCAGTAAATTTTTAGTTCACTTAGCTGAAGCACACTCCATATACCCGAGGATTGGCAATGCCGTTTGTCGCGGTGATCCGGATTTCAATATCTGTGCATTCAGCGGCAAGCTTATGGAGTCTTCTGCGCTGGAAATTGTCTTCCACTGAAACTACGACTTTGCCGTCTATTAAAATCTCATAAGCTTTGACACACTGCGGAACACAGCCCGGCAGTGGATTTTTGTTCAAATTGGTATCGAAAATAATTTCGATTTCATTGACTTCCTGCGTCTTTTCTCTCTTAAAGATCAGCGATTGCGGCAATGTTGCTTCACCTATCCACATTTCCGGTTTCACATGGACACGGTTCAAACCGCTAAACACGTTTTGCGCCTCAAACACCCGTTGTTCCGGCAAAACTTCGCAACAGATATTTGTGTCATTGATATAACAACCGTCAGGTTTGAGATGAACTCCCGGCAAAGCACAGCTGGTGGTATGAATATCGACTCCTGCGGTCCGGGAGAATTTTATCCCGACAAGCGGCGCTTTTTCCAGTTCCACATTAAATTCAAACTTTACAGGAATGTTTTTTCCGGATGGGATCACATTTTGTGCAACCGCAATCTCTTTCCCGGCAAAATCATGCTGATCGACGGGAATAAACAGCGTTGCTTCAAGCGTGGTCTCACCGGAATTGCCGTTATCCACCATGACCATAAACGACTCAATAAAATTTTCCGAAACCGGCAGCAGTTGTGCCCGGGTGCGATCCGCCGGGGGAATATCGCAGGGATCGTAAGTATTGACCGGCAACGCAACCAGCGGCATGATGCCGTCAGATGACTCAAAACGCAAGGGCATGGCGCTGGTCGCTGAAACTTTGAATTGAGAAGAACCGGTAAAACGCATTCCCGGCAGGGCCTGGTCGGTTTCAAAAAGTTTCTGTTGCAATTCCCGGATATGCTCCTGACCAATCCGGCGCGGTGTTTTATTGTATTTCAGACATAGCGCCGCGGCGGTTCCGACAGCCTGACCGCAGGTGGCGCAGGTAGCCATGACCCGGGAACTTCCCAGTGCGACATGGCTGGCGCTGATATTTCTGCCCGGCATCATCAGGTTTTCGATATTTCTCGAGTACAGCGACCGGAACGGAATAGCATAGATGCCGGGAAAGGTCATTGGCGGAGTGCTGCCGGGATGACTTTTGCCGCGAATGCCATTGACGTCATGGATATCTATCGGCCAGCCGCCATAGGCCACCTGGTCCGGATATGACCGGCTTTCAGTCAAGTCGCCCTGGGTAAGAATATAATCCCCGAGTAAACGCCTTGACTCACGTTTCCCGACAAAAGGACTGACCCAGTTGATCACGTAGTTCTCCGCGCCGTGATCACCATGATTTTTGAGATGATCCCAAACCCCGTACAACACAGCCAGCAAATCATCATATATTTTTTCGTTATCGGAAATAGTGTTTTCAGTTCCGCCGCTTTCAATCCACCAGTAGCCGCCAACCGGACTGTGGTGGGGGCGGTAGGGTAGATCTTTGTCATTGTGAAACTTCATTGCCCACTCGGGAGGCTCAAATTTCACCGGGGCTCCGGTGTCAATAGCCCTGAACAAAATAGTATTTCCCTGAGTGCATTTATCCGCTTTTTCCGGAGCAAGCGGTTCGTTAAACTCATCACGCCCTTCACGTCCCATACGAAAATCAGCCCCCGCGGCAGCTCCCACAAATGAATCCCCGGATGCATCGACAAATAAGGGAGCATTGAATATGACGGTTGTTTCAGACCCGACCAAACGTCCTTTGACCTGAGAAATTTTATTGTCCGCAGCCGTTACCTCATAAGCCTCGCAATTGCGGAAACTGACAATATTCTTTTCCCGCTTGACGAAATCATGAAGCACCAGACTCCAGTGATTGTACCAGCCGTTTTCGACGCGGCGGAAAAACTCCAGTTTCATTTCTTCGATAATACCTGTTTCCCGGGCATTACGGTTATAGTATTCGGACGCGCCGTTTACACACAGGCGGTCACCGTCGTTGGCGCTGTTGCATTCCGAACTTGAAGGGCCGCCGAAAACTGGCCGGTTCTGCATCAACCCCACTTTCAAACCCAGCCTGGCCGCCGCAATAGCGGTGACCACGCCGGATACTCCGCCGCCAATCACGGCCAGGTCTAAAAACAGTTCTTTACGAAATTCCTGCGGATCATATTTCTCTATCATTTTTTTCCACTTAGTAACGTGCTAAAATATCTGGGCGAAGCTCTTTACGACCGGCCGTCCAGCGAACATCAACCTGAAAGCCGATATCGGTATACGGAATATAACGATTATTCACCCTCTGGCTGCCGGCATGGCCCGAAACATATAAAGCGTTTATTGAATTTTCATGGCGGGCATCCGCCTGACCGACATTCCCGGTGCTTTGTTTATCATAACACCTGCTGTACCCCTGGTTTAAATTCCATTTATAACAAGTATCTATCAACAGATAACCCTTTGAAGGGTATTTTAAACGTGACAACCTGGCAGGAGCCTTTGTGTCGGTTCCAGCACTGAAACCATCTCCAAGGGCACTGCCGATAAAACGGTAATTATATCCGTAACCGGTATAAGACACCCCATACATTCCGTTATAATCCTGAGGCTTGGTTCCGGTTACTTTTAAAGCCGGGTCAACGAATGACTTTATAATGCTGTATTTTCCGTTAATCAACAGGTTTCCCCAGGTAACCGTTCCTGTACTGTTGGCATAAGGGGGAAAATATTCGTTATTGTCATTGACATACATTTGAAACCCGGTTCCCAGCTGCTTCAAATTATTGATGCAGTTGATGGAATGAGCTTTTGCTTTTGCCTTGTTCAGCGCCGGCAGCAGCATACTTGCGAGAATTGCGATGATCGCGATCACAACCAGCAATTCGATAAGAGTGAATCGTCTTTGTTTCATTTTACTTCTTCCTTTCTGACTTAATTCTGATTTTCCTAATGGCTCCGCTATTTAAATGATCCAATGGAAAAATAATTAATTCCAACGGATCACGCCTCACATTTTGTTCCGGAATCACTACCTCGATTTCAGTGGAACTTTTGGCCGGAATCTGCACCATCCCTGCTTCATTTGTCTTGAACTTCTTTTTCCCGTTCAAGATTTCAACCGGTAAATTAACCGGCCTGCCCTCAGCTGTCATCTGAACAGCCGCCCAGACCGAATATGGAACCGCTATATTGTATAGCTTCAAACGAATAACTGCCTTGCCGTTTTTTTCGATGATAATGTTTTCGGGATTTATTATTTTATTATATTCAACTCTGATCTTTTCCAGACCTTTCGGCATCATATCAACCGGCATGTTTTCCCGCCGCAGCAGTTCTTTGCACAGTTTTGAATTGTCAGTGATCTCTTTTTGCAATTGAGCCGGCAACCCAGAATGGCCTGTCACGGCTTTCAAATAATTTCTCAACATTAATTTAAGACGAGCTGATTCCTTCAGGTCACGACCAACTAAATAATTCCACTTCCAGTTGTCTGCGACCATCTCCGCTTTTTCAAAACCAATCGGAGGTTTCCCCTTGGACTTAAGTATTTTGTTAATCATTTTACCGCGCAAATTTTGAATATCATAATAACTGCGCCGCGGCATGCCGGACGACTCGCCCAGCAACTTATCAAGTTCCTCGCGAGAAAGGCATTGCTTCAAAAGGGCAATATAACAATAATCCTCCAGCCCCGCCCTGAACGCCAGCCATCGTCTGCCGGGAACAACCTCCGCCGCAAAGTTGTAGATGGTCACCGGACTGGCGGTTTTCGCGTCAAAATCATTCCAGGGATTACCGCCCCAATCTCCTTTATCACGCGCCGCCCCAATCCCGGTACTGGTCCAATAGCCGCCGCCGTCAAGATTATAATGGTACATTCTCCATCCCATTTCGCGATAAAAATTTATCGGGGATAAACGTTTTTGAACAACCGGACAATAGTAAAAATATTGTTTGATTCCAAGTTGCTTTATTTTTTCAGATACATTATCATATCCCTTGCGCGGATAATATTTACCAAAAACCGGACACAGGATATCGAAATTTTTCTTTTCAGCCATTTTCAGTATTTTTTCAAAGCTGGAATTTTCCTTCCGCAGATCAGCCGGGTTGACAAAAATCCTCATACCGGGGTCAACTTTCCTGATCTCATCCATAATTTTCAGATAGTGCTTACCCAAATATTCATCGAAAGGATAGAAACACCACTGCGATTTTTTATATCCTTTTGCCGTCATATGATTCCGTACCGCAAGCAGCCAGCTTTTGAATGCCCGACACCATTCCGGCGAATAGATTTTAATACCTTTCCCATCCACCGTATTTAAAACCTTGCTATCATTTCTGGAGCGGAAATACCTTCCGCCCCGAAACCATACTTGAATATTTTCAGTCCCCAGGACCTTCAATAAGCTGTCCAATTCAGAAAAATCCGGCTGTCCGACCATCTCTCCGGTGCTTTTAAACCGGGCTTTCATTTCGGCCAGAACATGAAATGTATTTACCCGCCCCGAACGCAACATATCCAAAATTTTAACCTGCGCATCCCCTTTACTATTGGCCAAACTGCAGTCCCAGGTCATAATATCCAACGGGTGACGGCTTGGCAGGGAGAACGGTAAGACAGTGAAATTGACCGGAATTTCCGCATTTCCAGGGAAGTCAGGACCTTTCAGACTCAATTTGTACTTGTAGGTTCCCGGAGCCAGATTACCTGTATAAAACTCTAAAAGCAACTGACGACATTCTCCGGACGGCAGAGATATTATTTGGTCACGCGATATTAACGGCAGCGGGTCAGCCGCTAACTGACCAAGGCGGGCACGAATGTGCAAAGCCTCTCTGATAGAGATATTTTTCAGACCGATTCCTGTTGCTAAAGCGTTCTCCGGCCGCAATCGAGCTGTAACATATAGATTCTCTTTAAGCGGATTATAGGCCATAATCGCGGCAACGGCATATTCGTTCCCTGCAGCATAAACATTCACTGCGCCGTAAGGCTTGAAAATGTCTTTATCATAAATATCACTTCGCGGTATAAATGTCGTATTCCATGGATTTGCCGCTTCACGCAGGGTTATAGAGTCCATTTTCTTCAGTCTGTCAACCTGGATTGATTTGACCTGTAAAACCTGTTCCGGCGCTTTATACAAGCCTGCTCCGATATAGACCGGCAAAGCGGTTATCCGTTTTCTTACGATGACCTTCTGCCATTGCCCTTTATTGCGATAATATCCTTTTTTGTATGAAAAAAGAGCCTGCTTTTCGCCCCACTTGCCGCCTTCACAAATAATCACCTGGCCCCCGGTGCTGTCGCTCTTCATCTCGACACATAGCTCCAGAACATCTCCAACCCGGATGTTTTTTAACCTGCGTTGAATGGCCGTGAATTTACCTTTAACATTACAATCAAGATCAATATAATGCGGTTTGGAAAACGATACTTTCCCTTTTAATCCCCATCCTTCCAGTCCCTTCTGAAAAATATCATTGAAAACAGTATCGACATCATTGGCGACAAGTGTTCCTGCGGATAAAACAACCACAACAATCGACGACTCTGTAATTTTACGCAAATTAAGCATAGCAAGTCTTTTTTATAAAATTAATTTTTACTTTAATTCAGAATTGAAATTCCGGCAAATTAATATTGACGGGACCAGTTGAACCTCTGACAACCAGATTAGCCGGAATAACCATTTCCCGGCCATGAATTGGCGTTTTGCCGTTGTAATCTTCATAAATCATCCTGACGGCTTCTTTGCCAAGCAAATAACGCGGATGATGAATGGTCGTTAAGGCAGGACTGGCCGAAACAGCAAACTGATCATCATCGTATCCGATAACTGAAATATCTTCCGGTACATTAAGCCCGATAGAGTTTAAAATATCAATGACAGATCTCGCCAGCTGGTCATTATGACAAAATAAGGCGGTTGGTCGCTCCGGTAACTTTGTCATCGCAATGATTTGTTTCCGCAAAGACTCCATATCGTTGAAATCCCTGATCGTCCATTCAGGACGATTTTCAAGGCCCAGACGGTCAATTGCCTCCATTGCATCTGAAAACCTGGAATAACTCTGTAATTGCATGAATTTTCTTTTTGGCACATGTCTGAATATTAATCCGATTTTCCGATGCTGCAGGCTGATCAGGTGTTCGAACGCCGCTACCATGCCGTTTTTCACATCGACAATAACACCGGCAAAATGCTTCATACGCGACTCTACTCCCATTCCGATCTGAGGGATATTTTCTTCTGACAGCATGATTTCAAATGCCTGATCGTGCGATTCTCCGGCCCGGTCACCAATATAGACCAGCGCGCACAGTTTCTCACGAACCCCGTCAAACCATTTATGTAAGTCGTCCCGGGAAGTATCCAGATCTGGCAGCAAAATAATTGTTGTGGCAAATCCGAAATCTCCGGCAGTGTCAATAACCCCGGATATGTAGTTCAATGGCCCTATTGCATTAAGACTGATCAAGGTGTTAAGCTTATCAGGCAGCACAAGCCCGATCGTGGGAAATGATTCCTTGCGGCAGGAAGCCACAAATTCCGGCGTCACCACAATTCTCCGTTCGCCGGGATTGCGACGCAGAACATTGTCCGCAATCAACCGGCTGTATGCTTTATTTACAGTGTTGCGGTTCAATTTGAGCAGCTTTGCCAGATTCGTTTCCGAAGTCAATTGAGCTTCAGCCTTTACCCGGCGGTCCCGAAGATGATTCATGATGGCAGACGACAACTGATAGTGCAAAGGGATTGGTGAGTCGCTATCCAGATTCACCTTGGGGATGATTTTTCTTTTATTTTTGGCTGTAACGTACATATTAACCAGCAAATAACTTTTTATATTTTAATTATTGTATATAACTATATACTATAATTAACAAAAAAGCAATAGATCAAGACATTAATTTTCTATTTTTTATATAAAAATAGTAATCAGACGCTACTGACAAAAGTAAAAAAGAAAGAAAAATTTTTAAATTATTCCGCCCCGGCACGTTGCCGGACTGGACCCAACGCAGGAGCGTTGGTCGCCGCTTGCGGCGAAAGTAAGTTACGCAATTTATTGCGTGTTAAACAGTTCAGTTCGCACGGAGTGATGGTTTTGGAAAACGATTCAGAGTTTTCCAAAAGCGTTGAACGCAGGGCGTAATTCGCGGCAATTCGGCATTGCCGACTTTCGGTGCCGTCTCATCAGTCAGTCCATTTAAAAAATTCTGCAAAGCAGCAGTATAACCTTGCCGAGTCGTACTCGGGCTGCAAAAAATATTCACATCCCCACCGTGAGCGAGATAGTTGAAGTTAAAAGTTAGCAGTCCACAGCAAATACTTATAAACAAAAAAGGCCGCTTGATAAGCGACCCTTTCAGTATATTGGAACAGAATTTACTGTCCGCTGACTCCGCCTGCTCTGCGGCCTTTAATCCGGCCTTTTTTCATGAAGCCGTCATAGTTGCGCATCGTCAGATGCGATTCAAGCTGGCTCATGGTATCGAGCACGACCCCGACCATAATCAGCAGACTGGTGCCGCCGAAAAATGACGCGATCATCATCGGAATCTTAAATTCATTACCCAGGAACATCGGGAAAATTGCCAGGGCGGTCAGGAAAATCGCGCCGCTGAAAGTGATCCTGGTCATGGTATTGTCAAGGAAATCAGCCGTCGGCTGGCCCGGACGAATACCCGGAATATAGGCTTTTTCACGTTTCAGATTGTCAGCAATCTGAATCGGATTGAACATATTGGCTACCCAGAAATAGGCGAAAGCCATAATTAATGCACCGTAGCAGATCATATATCCGGGAGATCCGTAACGGATCGCCGCCGCTACTTTGAACAGGAACGGAAAGTCCAGTCGCTGTGCGAGCCAATTCAAAACAACACCGGGGATCATCATAATGGCACCGCCGAAAATGATCGGCATAACCCCGGAAAAGTTCACCTTCAACGGCATGTATGTGGTACCGCCCTGCATCTGGTTGCCGATGGTCTTGCGAACCATGTGAATCGGCACCCTGCGTACCCCCTGAGTCAGCATAATCGTTGCTGAAGTAACCGCAATAAAGACGATCACCAGCAGCAGCAGATGGACCGGTTTAAAGGTCTGTCCGCCAATCGTGGTACGATTGATCGCCATATCATAAAGCTGAAAACAGGCGGCAGGCAGACGGGCGATAATGTTAATGGTAATGATGATCGAAACACCGTTGCCGATGCCGCGCTCAGTAACCTGTTCACCGAGCCACATGAATACCATTGTTGTACATGTCAGGACAACTACCGTCATTGGAATGAACAGCATCTGATTTTCAATTACCAGAGCTGATTCCGGGGTGGTCATTCCCAGACGTCCCGGATTGATCATCGCCAGCGCAGCCATAGTTCCCTGGAAGAAACAGATAACCACGGTCAGATAGCGAGTATACTGGTTGATCTTCTGTCGCCCGGATTCACCTTCGCGTTGAAGTTTTTCCAGAGACGGAACGACCGGAACCAGTAACTGCATAATGATCGAAGAGGTGATATAAGGCATAATCCCGAGGGTGGCGATAGCAAATTTCTGCAATGCGCCGCCTGTAAACAAGTCGACCATTCCAAGCATGCCTGAACCGCCGGTCTGCGAGAGACTGCCAAAATATTCGCTCAGAGCTTTCGGATCAACTCCCGGACACGGGATATTCGCCGCCATTCTGACCAGAATGATAATTCCGGCGGTAAACAGCAGACGACTTCTCAGTTCTTTAATTTTGAGAATATTAAAAAATGCCTTAATCATAATATTACCTGTCCTTGCCGTTGGAAACGGCAAAGTCGTCATTAGACGACTTCGCAAGTTCCTCCGGCTTTTTCAATTTTTTCCTGAGCTGTGGCGGAAAATTTCGCGGCTTTGACGGTCAGAGCGATGTCCAGATCGCCGTTGCCGAGGATTTTCAGTCCAAGTTCAGTTTTACCGAGCAGGTGCTTTTCTTTCAGAGCGGCTTCGTCAACAACGTCACCGGCTGCGAAATTCTTAGCAAGCGTACTCAGGTTGATAAGATTGTATTCAACACGGTTCCGGCTTTTGAAGCCGCGCTTCGGCAACCGCCTGAACAGCGGAATCTGCCCCCCCTCAAAGTGAGGACGGATAGAAGAGCCGGTACGAGATTTCTGACCTTTTTCGCCGCGACCCGCAGTGCGGCCCCAACCGGAACTGTCGCCACGACCTACCCGCTGACGGGACTTTCTGGCCCCGGGAGTGTTTTTAAGTTCGTGCAGTTTCATTATTATTACCCGTATTTATAGGTTAACTGTTTAGAGACTTTCGACTCCGCGCTTGCTCATGACATCTTCCTTGGAAGAGAGAGCTTCAATCGCTCTGAACGTGGCTTTGGCAACGTTCAGCTGATTGCTGGCGCCGAGACTCTTGGCAAGAACGTCATGAACGCCTGCCAGGTCGAGAATCGAACGTACCGCACCACCGGCGATCAAACCGGTACCGGAGCAAGCCGGACGCAACAGCACTTTAGCGCCGCTGAATTTGGCTTCAACCGCATGCGGCAGAGTTGTTCCGTTAAGCGGGACTGTCATCAAGTTGCGACGGGCCATTTCACTGCCTTTACGGATAGAATCCGCGACTTCATTAGCCTTGCCGTAGCCGTAGCCGATGCGACCTTTACGGTCACCGACAACAACCAGCGCGCCGAAACTGAAATTACGACCGCCCTTGACAACTTTACTACAGCGATTGATGCTGATCACAGCTTCATCAAATTCGCTGACTTCTTGAGTTTCTTCAAATTTTCTGGCCATAATTTACCTCTTAAAACTTAAGTCCAACTTCGCGAGCGGCTTCGGCAATCGCTTTAACTTTTCCATGGTAGGTCCGACCGGCACGGTCGAAAACAACCTTGGAAACGTTAGCAGCCTGGGCACGTTCAGCAGCAAGTTTTCCGAGTACTTGAGCTCCGGCGACATTGGTCTTGGCGCCAGCTTCTTTAAACTGCTTGTCCAAAGTGGAGCAGGAAGCCAGGGTCAAACCGTTAACGTCGTCGATAAACTGTACGTAAATATTGTTAGCGGTAACGCTGACGCACATTCTCGGGCAATCAGGAGTGCCGCTGATCGTCTTGCGAATACGCAATTGACGCCGGCGCCGCTTTTCTTTAACTGTTTTGAAAGTAGTCATAATATTTCAACTCCTGTTATCAACCAACAGACTTGCCTTCCTTAATCTGGACTTGTTCGTCAGCATAGCGGATACCTTTGCCTTTATACGGTTCAGGTTTCCGGAAAGCACGAATTGTCGCGGCAGCTTGACCAACAGCCTGTTTGTCAGCGCCTTCGACAATGATTTCGGTGTTATTGTTGACGGAAACAGAGATACCTTCCGGTATCGCGAATTCGACCGGATGCGAGAAACCGAGGTTCAGAGTCAGGGTTTTGCCACTGACCTGGGCGCGGAAACCGACGCCGATAACCTGCAACTGTTTCTTGTAACCTTCAGTAACACCAACGATCATATTGTTAATCAGACTGCGGGCCAGGCCCTGCATCGCGCTGGATGAACGATCTTCATCAAGGCGTTTGACTACAATATTATTGTCTTCAAGTTCAACCGCCACCAAAGGTGGAATCTTGGTTGAGAGCTTGGCTTTACCTTCTACAACCACAACCCCGTCAGCGATGTTAACTTTAACGCCGCTCGGAACAGTGATCGGTTTTTTTCCTATACGAGACATATTAGAATTCCTCGCCTTCTTGGTTTACCAGACGTAGCAGAGAACTTCACCGCCGACGTTATTAGCTTTCGCGGCTTTTCCGCTGATGATCCCGGAAGCGGTAGAGAGAACCACCGAACCGAGTCCATTGCGGACTTTCGGAATTTCGCTGCTGCCGCAGTAGATGCGGCAAGAGGGTTTGCTGATGCGCTTGAGGCCTTCGATAACCGGTTTGCCTTTATAATACTTGAGCTGAACAGTCAAAGTTTTTTTGGCACCTTCACCAGTAACTTCATATCCGGCGATATAACCTTCGGTCTTAAAGACTTCGGCAATCGCGATCTTCATTTTAGAAGCCGGCATTGAAGCAACTTCAAGTTTAGCCGCACCTGCGTTACGTACACGAGTAAGCATATCTGAAATAGGATCTTGCATGCTCATAGCTTTAAATCTCCTTACTTATTGCTTACCAGCTGGCTTTTACCACACCCGGAATCTTGCCGGAAGAGGCAAGTTCACGGAAGCAGATACGACACAGCTTGTATTTACGGATATATGCGCGCGGGCGTCCACAGGCCTGACAGCGGTTGTAATTCCGAACCGGAAATTTGCTGCCGCGGGACGATTTTGCGATAAGACTCTTCTTGGCCATTGAATATTCTCCTTAATCCTCGAACGGGATTTCCATCATGGTTAAGAGCTCTCGGGCGTCATCGTCATTCGTTGCGGAAGTGACGACAGTGACGTTCAAACCCAGCGGATATTTCAACTTGTCAGGGTCAATTTCAGTAAAAACAGAAATATCGCTGACACCAACATTATAATTGCCTCTTCCGTCCAATTTCTTGGGAACACCGCGGAAGTCACGAACACGCGGCAGCGCGTTGTGAATGAAGCGGTCAAGGAAATCGTACATCCGGTGGCCGCGCAGCGTGACCATGACACCGTTCTGCATGCCAACACGCAATTTGAAGTTGGCAACGTTTTTACGGGCCTTGGTGATGACTGGCATCTGACCGGTGATAAATGACAATTGTTTTCTGGCCTCTCCGAAAGTGTCGCGTTCCGCGGTGGAATCAATTCCAACGCTGAGGACGATCTTTTCGAATTTAGGCACTTGCATGACGTTTTTCAGACCGAGCTTTTCGAGCAGCGCCGATCTTACTTCCTCATTATACTTTTTCAGCATATCAGGCATAATAGATTCTCCATTTTTGCCCGAGGTTACTCGGCGCTCGCATCCCGGAGCTTGTTAACGTTTGAAACGTGCACGGATACGGAACGGGCGACCAGGCCGCCGTTCGGATTCTGCGCGTTTGGCTTTACCGTACGCATGCCGATGTCACGGCGCTGCTTGTCGTTCAAACCTTCAAGTTCGACAACGACACGGTCCTTCTTAGATAAAACGGCAACAATTTCGCCCTGTTTACCCTGCCATTTGCCAGAGTTCACATAGACTTTGTCACCTTTTTTGACGTGATATTTGTTCTGCATCAGAGTACCTCCGGTGCAAGTGAAATGATTTTCATAAAATCCTTTTCACGCAGTTCACGGGCTACCGGTCCGAAAATACGGGTACCGACAGGATTTTTCTGAGCATCGATGATTACCGCGCTATTGCGGTCAAAGCTCAGATATGAACCGTCAGGACGACGAATCTTGCTGGCGGTACGGACAATCACGGCCTTGACGATGTCGCCTTTTTTGACGGCGCCGTCCGGCAGTGCTACCTGTACGGCAGCAGTAATTACATCACCGACTCTGGCAAAGCGACGACGCTGTCCGAGTACAGTGATAGCCTTAATCTCCTTTGCTCCGGAGTTATCGGCCACTTCCAGTCTAGTCTGCATCTGGATCATTGTAATATCCTCCGAGACTTATTCCGCAGCACTGCTGACGACTTCAACAAGTCTCCAGCGTTTATTCTTACTCAGCGGGCGGGTTTCAGCGATTCTTACAGTATCGCCGACCTTGGCTGAATTAGCTTCATCGTGCGCAGTATATTTCTTTTTAAGTTTAATAACTTTCTTATAGAGCTTGTGGGCTACACGCCTGGTGACTTCAACCACAATTGTCTTGTTCTGAACATCACTGACGACGATGCCGACACGCTCTTTCCGGTTTCCTCTTTTATTATCGCTCATGATAATTTCCATTGCTTAGAATTAGTTAACCTGAAAGATTAGTTAGCGGCGGCAGCTCGAGTATTGAGCTCAGTCAATACCTTCGCAACATCGCGGCGTACAGTCCGCAGCCTGGCGCTATTTTCCAACTGCCCGGTACGGGAGGCGATTACAAGCTTAAACTTCTCTTCGCGCAACTCCTGCAACAGCCCGGTCAGTTCCTCATCAGTTCTTTCGCGGATATCTTTTATCTTCATGTTGCGTAACCTTTACTTATTACCTGTCATTAGCGGCTCAAAAACTTGCAGCGCAATGACAGCTTATTGGCGGCGCGAGAAAGCGCTTCGCGGGCGACGGCTTCGGTACAACCGCTTACTTCGAAAAGTACCCGGCCCGGTTTAACCGGCGCTACCCAGCCTTCGACGTTACCTTTACCCTTACCCATACGCACTTCCAAAGGCTTCTTGGTAATAGGTTTATAAGGAAACATACGAATCCAAACTTTACCGCGACGCTTCAGGTGGCGATTGATCGCGATACGTGCGGCTTCAATCTGGTTGTTCGTGACAAAGCCACGAGACAAACTTTGAAGACCGAAATCACCGAAATCCAGTTTGTTATTTCTGGCGGCGATACCGGTGTTACTTCCGCGCTGCACCTTTCTGTGCTTTACCCTTTTTGGCATTAACGGCATATTCCTGCTCCTCAGTAGGCTGGTTATGACATATCCAAACTTTTATTCCGATTATGCCGGCGGTTGTATTCGCTTCGGCAAAACCATAATCGATATTAGCCCGCAGCGTGTGCAGCGGAGTACGGCCGTCCTTATATTGTTCTGAACGCGCCAGTTCCGCACCACCAAGGCGGCCGGCACAATGAATTTTGATCCCGTCAACACCACGTTCCATGGCGACCTGGATAGCTTTTTTCATTGCACGACGGAACCCGATACGACGTTCCAACTGCATGCCGATATTCTCGGCGACCAGCTGGGCGTTGACATCAGGATTGCGTATTTCAGCGATATCGATATAAACTTCACTATTACCGGTGATCTTGGAGATAGCCTGGCGCATCTGATCGAGGCGGCCATATTTCTTCGAGATCAGCATTCCCGGACGTGCGGAAAATACAGTAATACGGATGCGACTGGAGAATCGTTCAATCTGAACTCGGGAGATTGCGGTGGAATAGAATTCCTTCTTGATATAATCGCGAATCTTCAAGTCCTCATGCAGCCAATCACCGAAAGAATCCTTCCGGGCGAACCAACGTGATTCCCAGTTTTTAGTGATGGTCGTTCTCAGACCGATCGGATTTACTTTTTGACCCACAGTGCATTCCCTTTTATTTTAATCATCTGACAAAATGACACGGAAATGGCTGGTCCGCTTGCGTATCCGCCCAGCGGAACCGCGAGCTTTCGGGCGCCAGCGCTTCATCGTCGGTCCAGGACCCACAACTGCTTCTCTGACTACTAACTCATTTCGGTTCAGTTCAAAATTGTTTTCGGCATTGGCCACCGCTGAACGCAGGGTTTTGCCAAAAAGCCGGGCTGCTTTACGAGGGATCAAATCGACCATCGCCAGCGCTTCCACAGCTGATTTGCCCTGAAGCAAACGAGCTACTTGTCTCGCTTTTTCCGGAGAAATGCGGACGTTTCTTGTTATTGCTCTGACTTCCATTTCTGAAACTCTTGTGTTAGTTTTTCAACTTTTCTTTACTGGATGCCGCCACCATTCCCGGTGACAGCCCATTAATGCTGCCCTCCACAACTTCCGCCGCCGCGACAAACGGTCTTACCGCTATCACCTGCAGCTTGCAGTCATGGTTCTTCCCTGTATAAAGGATCAGTCCATTGGCAACTCCATGTACCAATCCTATTGGTAATACAACGACCCGGAGCTGATCGTTCACAGCGAGGATTCTGCATCTTTCCACCTTGCGCTTGTCCTGCTCCAGACCTGAGAGAGTACTCATCTTACGCGATTCACTACGGAGCTCATCGATACGAAGGCGAATCTTCGCTTTCTCGACGGCTCCAAGTGGCATCTTTTTTAGTAACAAATCGACGTGAGTGCAGAGATCATTTGAGCGCTCGGCAAGTTTGCGCCCACTTTCGCAAAGCGTACGAAGATCATAGGTCAATTGAGCTTCCCTGTTGCCTACGGCGTTCGCATCTCCACTTGCCATGGCCGCCGCGGCACTCAATTGGATCCTTCGCAGTTTCGCGTTCTGCTTACGGTACTCCTCTTGTATTTCAATCAACTCTTTGCTCAACTTGCGCCATTTCCGGTCCAGCATCTCGCGATCCCGCACCAGCGCCAGCTTTTCACTCCGGGCAGCTTTCAACTCCTGACGCAGAACATGCAACTGGCTGCGGACATCAGCATCTTTTAATGTCACGACAGCCCGAAGGCCGATTTCTGAGCCGGAAACACCCGGTGTTTTGAGCGTCCCTTTCGGGTTTCCATTCGCCAAAACGGCAAACAGAGTATTTAAAATAACCCCAATCAGGGCAATTTTCCAATAAAATTTCATTTTTTTTTGCTTTTTTTTGAGCTGTAACGCTGCAGCACCGGCAATTGCCCTCTTTATAAGCACACAAAAATTTGCCGGAATATATAATCTATACCCTCTTTAATCGTTTTGCAAACAATAAATGCTGTTAAGGGTTATGATGTTATTTAGTCATTACTGAAAAAGTTTTTTTCACGAGAGGGAAAAACCTTTTGAGGAAAGGTTCTTTCCCTCTCGCGCTCTCCCTTTTCCAAACCTCACTATGTACTGTGATAAAGAAGCCCAGCTCCCCAAATAACAAAAAATGTAGTACAAAAAACACCGCAAAAAATATTACTTATTAATCCTTCCGCGTATATATTGAGTAATTTCTTCAGTTTGTGATAAAAAGATATCCCTATGACTACATTCTGGCAGTGTAATGACAAATCTATTGAGTAGTCGTTGATTCTTAAAAGTGATTAAGATTGCTTTAGGCCTAAAATAATGAGTTTGACGAATATCACTAATATCACTGAAAGCATACTTTCTGGTACTTAATATTCCGATCACAAAAAGCCCTTGCTCTGTTACTTTCACATTTTTTAAGAAGATAAGATTGAAAATAAGTAAAAGAACAGGGATTGATACCAGTCCAGCATACAATGGAGAAAACAAGTAATTTAAGTCCTCAATCCCATTAACCGTTACCCAAAAAAATAGAAAAACGACGGAAAAATATTTGTATTCTAAAATAGTTTGTTTTGAACTTGCATATAAAGCTTTATTTGTCATTCCTGGGATTACCTTCGATAATATCAATTATTTTAACTGAATATTCTTTACAACTTATTTTACATGCCGCCTCAATAATATCACATAATTTATCGTCAATATAAAAAGACATTGTATATGAGTCACTGTAAGGATAGTCCCCGCCGCTAAATACCCAAAATTCTGTTTCTTCCCAGCACAGCAGCTTGTCATCATTCTTAAAGGATATCCGCGAAGGAGGAAGGCGGTCTTCTTTCGGTATTGAATTATAATATGAGCATAAAGCATCAATTGAGCTATACCTTGCCCCACTATCTATTTCAAGGACCAGCTTATTACACCCGATTGAAGCTGAAATATTTTGCAACAAAGCATTTAGAAAATCTAAGTCAAAATCCATTTCACCTT
Organism: Victivallales bacterium; assembly: GCA_963678305.2. Lineage (GTDB taxonomy): Bacteria > Verrucomicrobiota > Lentisphaeria > Victivallales > Victivallaceae. Next base: position 963,701 of record CAXXVV010000003.1, on the reverse strand, counting down.
GTTGTGAGGTAAATGTGTGCAAAATAATAGCGACACGACGATTTAGGTCGAACCTCAAGATATCCTTGGGGACAGGAGTAACTTTATGATACCCCTTTACTATACTAAGCGCTTGATTATTATTTTTCATTTTTTAACTTGTCCAAATGCTTAAAACCATCATCGTTTCTGGTGGATTGTCGATGGACCAGGGCAGGATTATTCCGCGATGTCTTCGTTCCAGACCGCCGGATTTTCCGCGATGTATTTTTTCATCATGTCGATGAGTTCCGGGTCATTGACGATGGCCACGGCCACCCCGCGTGAACGGAGAAATTCCGGTTCGCCGGGAAAATTCACATCCTCGCCGATCACCACATTCTGAATCTTATAAAGCGCAATCGCTCCGGAACACATGATGCATGGCGACAACGTCGTATACAACGTGCATTCGCGATAAAATGACGCCGGATGCCGTCCGGCATTGGCAAGCGTGTCGATTTCACCATGCAGCACCGGATTACCAAGCTGGACGCGCCGATTGTGTCCCCGTGCAACGATTTCGCCGTTGTGAACCAGCACGCCGCCGATGGGAATGCCGCCCTCGCCAAGCCCGGTCAAGGCTTCTTCATAAGCCGCCTTCAGAAATTTATCCATTATGTTATTCTCTCTGATTTTTTTGATGCTAAAAATTTAATTGAAGCTTTTTCCAGCGTCATCCCAATCCAATATACTCTGTTATAAAAGAGACTGCAAATTTTGCGGGAAAGATTCATTGGGAGCGCCGCAGGTCACTGCGGCATTACACCTAGGACCGAAAAGTCAATAGAGGTTGAATCAGGTGTTCTGATGATATAATTTACGCTTCGGCGGCAATGGAGTCGGAATCTGGATTGTAGACAGGGATCAGCAAGGCGGTACTGCAACCGGGGCAATTATGCCGGCGTCCGGCCCAGTTGAAACGGGATTTGATCTTCTGACCGCAAACAGGACAGCGGAATTTGAAATAACCGTGAGAGAAATAATAATCTGAAAATGCCGAATCAGTCATTTCGGAACTCTGGGTTTCACTAGCGCGGCGGATAAACGAGTCATTATCCAGGGCGGCACGCTCAATAAGCGATTTAAGTTCATTTTCCGGAACCGGCCCGAATTCCTGCTCTTTTGTCGTATAAAACCACAATTCCTCCAAGGCCAGTTCTTCTTCGACTTCCGGATCTTCGGGTTCGCTTTTTTCAGCTTCCATCGCTTTTTTAGTCGGGCGCGGAGTCGGAGGTTGGTCCAGAATGATCTTTTTCCGGGTATTGGCTTTTGATTCCGGAGAATCCTTATTTTCGTCCATTGACTTAAAAGTCACAAAACCCTGAGTATTGCGGACTCCCTTAAACTGCCTGAAAGAGCGTTTTTTGGGCTTCTCCTTCTCGTCCGCCTCTTCAGCTTTAGGGGATGGAGTCGATTCCCCTATACTAATTTTGGTCGGTTGATGATAATTATCTTTTTCTTTACCATCATCGGATTGATCGGCGCCGTTTTTGGAACGGGGAAAGAAGCGCGCGGAAAAGTGTCCGTCAAGTTTTTTCTGCAGACGGGTCATTTTAAGCCAGACGGAGAACAAAAGCGCCGACAGGCCGATTATTAAAAAAATCAAACCAGCCATTAAAAAGAAAACTCCCTGACTGGCAGAGATAATCGGAAATATCTGATTAAAACCCAAAAAAACCTCCATCAGATAACACTTTTTTCAGCTATTTCAATTTTATTATATCACAAACGATTATATAAGTCAATTATTTATTATATGTTTTATTTTAAAATATCGTTATACTAAGCAATCAAGCTTATTTTATATAAGGTCCCAAGCTTAGATTTTAGTCAAATACCGCAATTATCTTGTGACAAATAATTGAGATCATGACCTAATAACTACATAATACGTGAAACTGATTTTGTCAAGCCCCTGAGACGTTAAGCTTTTTTACCAATTAAATGATACGAGTAACCGATTAGTCGAGTTGTATTGTTCTTTGCCCGCAATTTCGCTTGCTTTCGCCTAACGGAGATCAGGGTAAACGGCATAACCGCTGCGATATAATTAGAAAAAAAATTTTATTTCGACTGATTACCGATATGAAAAGTGGTTTTTAAGGTTTTCACGACGCTTTTACTCCTGCCAAGGGTTGAAAAAGCCCCCGGGGAATGCTAAATTACCCGTTTGAATTTTAGATAAAAACAAAGTTTGACGCGGAAAACGACTCAAAAAATAATGAAACAAAGTTTTGAAGACAGACTGATAGACGCCTCCGGCAAAGACACCCTGAAAAAGGCCAAATTGCTGCTCAAAAGTAGCACTCCGGTCTGCGCCTGGCGCTCTGAACAGGGAAAACTTCTGCACGCTATTTTCACAGTAGCCGAGCGCAATTTATCCGTCGCGACAAGCGCGTCGGAGAGTACTGGAGAATGTGATTGCGGCAAATGCACGGACGGCAATTTGTGTGAGCACGCGATCGCGACCAAACTTTATTTCACCAGATTCACGCCTCCGGCGATCCCGGAAATCAATTCCGGAGCCGCTTATGCCGGAATGCGCGGAAGGGATTTTGAAGAACTTATAAAAGAGCTGCCCGCTGAACCGGATGCAAGACTGCGGATTGAAGCCGCCAGCGAATTTATCCATGTCCCCAGCAAGTGGGAAAACGCACTGTTAAAGATCAAACTCTGCAAGGGCAGCCGGGAATACACTGGAAATGTCAACAATCTGCGTTCGCTGTTTTTTGATAAGACACTTTCAGTCACCTTGAAATATCACGATTTTCCGCCATTGGAACGCCAGATCATCAGATATCTGGCCCTGAACGGAGCCCCTGAAAAATCAATGGTTATGCTGAACTCGGAACAAACCGCTGAACTTTTTCACTCCATGCACGGCTTTAAAAGCTTTTTCCGCGAAGGGCGCGCCGTGGCGGTCCGCAATGAACCGGCGGAACTGGTTCTGGCCGCCGCAGACCACGGCGGCAAAATGCGGATGGAGCCGGCCCTGCTGGCCGGAGAATCGCTAATCGAACTTGACAAAGCGCGAGTCATTATCGGCCGGACCGGATTATGGGCCGGTATCGATAATGAATACTGGTGGGTTCCCGCAACGGCCGAAATCAACTGGATGCGCAGTTTCATTCGTTTAAAGCCTTTTATGGCCAACACCGCTTCCTTTGCTAATATTTTCGGAGCCAGGCGTCTGCCGGTCAAGATACTCCGCCGTGCGCCGGAAAAACCCGTCCAGGGCAAATGTGTTCCGGTCTACTCCGGCATGTTGACCGCCGAAGGTTCCTTTCATCTGCAACTGCAATTCGATTACGGCAACGGTCAATTCTGCAATCCGGACGGTGGACGTTATATTGTGGACGCCCCTAAAGCCATCCAGCGCGATGAACTGGCGGAACGAATCTATGTTGAAGAACTTCGCTGCTTCGGGTTCAACCTTGAAGACGGCGGCATGCCGGGATTTTTCGGCTTCATCATAAAAAATAATCCGGAAGCGATTGGAACATTTTTGGACCGGCTGGTCGCGGAATGGCAAAAAGAGGGCCGGACATTCCGACTCGACTCAAGACTGGCGCTGTTATCAGGCGGCGGCCTTGGCGTCCGGGAAATAAGCCTGATATGCCCGCGCGCGGTAGAATTGAATGACAGCATTGAAATATCTTACAGTCTGGAAGCCGGCAAAGCCAGGATTGCCTGGCAGGACGCGGCCTCCGCAGCCCGGGAACATCGCAAATACATCAAGTCAGCCGGCGGCAAAATGCTGGTTATACCATATCAATTAGGCTGTTTTTTACGCAGTATTTCTGGAATTTTACGTCGAAATGACCCACAGGCCGGGGTTCTCGAGATCCCTCGTCACACAGTTCATTTCTGGTTGAATATGGCAAAGGGAATGCCTCAGGCTTGTCCGCCTGAACTTGGCCCTTATATGTTTTTCACCCAGCAGAATGCCGGGATCATTGCCCCGCCGGTCCAAACCAACCGGTTCAAAGGAAAATTGCGCGATTACCAGCGTGAAGGCATCGCCTGGCTCGAACAGCTGGCCGCACGCGGCTTCAACCCGGTCCTCGCGGATGAAATGGGTTTGGGTAAAACGGTGCAAACTCTGGCATTGCTGTCCCGTTCGGCCGCCGGAGACCGTCCATCGCTGCTGGTCTGTCCGACCAGTCTGACAGACAACTGGGAACGCGAAGCAAAACGTTTTGTCCCGAAGTTCAAAGTTTCAATTATCCGGGGACCGCGCCGTAAAACCCAATGGGATGAAGGCAAATCAGCAGATTTGCTGATTACCTCTTACGCAATAATTCGCCGCGACCTGACGGCGCTTAAAGAAATGCAGTTTGACTATCTGATTCTCGATGAAGCGCAGCATATCAAGAATCCGGCAACCGCAAATGCCCGGGCCTGTAAGTCAGTCGTCGCGCGACGGCGTTTGGTCCTTACCGGTACGCCACTGGAAAATTCACCGGAAGATCTATGGAGCATTTTTGACTTTCTGGAACCAGGTCTCCTTAGCGGTAGAACCGCTTTTCGCGACTACTACGCCGATATCCACGACAGTCGGGAGCTGCAGGATGATCTGTCCTCTCGAGTCGGTCCTTTGATCCTCCGTCGTACCAAGAAAGAGGTATGCAAGGAGCTGCCGCCGAAGATGGAACATACTATTTTCTGTGAGATGGAGCCAGACCAGCGTAAACTGTATGACGAATTACTGAAACAGGGACGAGCCCAGTGCGGCAAAATGTTGAAAAGCGGTCAGAAAGGGGCAGGAATCGAACTGCTCACGACGCTGCTGCGACTACGGCAGACCTGTTGCGACCCGGCACTGCTGCCGAATAAAATGGGCGCCAAAGTGTCCTCTGCCAAAGGGGATCTGCTGAGGGAATTGATTCTGGAGAACATTGACAGTAAACATAAGATGCTGTTGTTCAGTCAGTTTACTACTCAACTGGCACTGGTCAGGAGCTGGCTTGACGGCAACAAGATTGATTATGAATACCTCGACGGCTCAACCCGCAACCGGTTGGAGAAAGTTGATAACTTCAACGAGAATCAGGACCTGTCACTGTTTCTGCTGAGTTTAAAAGCCGGGGGAACCGGTCTCAATCTTACCTCCGCGGACACGGTCATTATCTATGACCCCTGGTGGAATCCGGCGGTTGAACTGCAGGCCGCCGACCGGACCCACCGGATCGGCCAGACCCAACCCGTCAATATCATGAAACTGGTGGTTAAGGATTCAATTGAGGAACGGATTCTGCAAATGCAGCAGCATAAACAGAAAATCTTTGATGCCCTGATCGAAAATCCCGCCGCCGGACGCAAGATTTCACTGGACGAGATCAAGTTCCTGCTGGATGTATAATTCCGGCTTGAAGAGCCAGACAATTATACTGAAAAACGGACGTGAATGTTGTCGCCGTCCTGGACAATGTAGTCTTTGCCTTCAATCCGCAATTTTCCGGCAGTCTTAGCGGCGTTCCAACTGCCGTATTCGCAAATGTCTTCATAAGATACCACTTCCATGCGAATGAATCCCCGGCACATATCAGAGTGGATTTTGCCGGCGGCTTCCGGAGCCGGGGTTCCTGCGGTAACCGTCCAGGCTCTGGTTTCTTTGGGTCCGACTGTGAAAAATGTAATATAATTGAGCAGCCGGTAACTGGTTTCAATGACCCGGGTCAAACCGTTTTCAGATATACCGAGATCTTCGAGAAAAATTGCCGCTTCCTCTTCGTCAAGCTGACTGAGCTCCTCCTCAAGCTTGGCACAAACCGGAACCACTTCCATTTTATGGCCGCCGGCATATTCAAGCAAGGCTTTTGTCGCATCGGTTTCTCCGAAAGACCGGAAAGCGGTTTCATCACAATTCGCGCAAATAAATGCGGGCATCGCGGTCAGCAGACCAAATTCCCTGACCCGGCGCATTTCTGCCGGATTGTCACGATCGATCTGCGGCAGACGGGATTCCGCCAGGTCGGCACTGATGCGCTGGATCAGTTCCAGCTCCGCTTTGATTTCCGGATCGGTTGAACGCATCTGTTTACGTGCTTTTGCCATCCGCTTTTCCAGCATTTCCAGGTCGGCAAGCATCAATTCAGTAATAATTACCTCCAGGTCGCCAACCGGATCGATCTTACCGGAAACATGGACCACGTCAGCGTCTTCAAACACCCTGACTACATGGGCTATCGCGTCAACATTGCGAATATGACCAAGGAACTGGTTTCCCAGCCCCTGGCCTTTGCTGGCTCCTTCAACCAGGCCGGCAATGTCGATAAACTTTAATGAAGTGGGAATTATTTTAGCGGAATTCTCTGTTTTAGCCAGAACATCCAAACGTTCGTCCGGCACCAGGACTATTCCAGTGTTGGGCTCAATCGTACAAAACGGAAAGTTGGCCGAAGCCGCGCCACCTTTGCTTAAGGCGTTAAACAAGGTCGACTTTCCGACATTCGGCAAACCGACAAATCCACACGAAAAACTCATTCTGTTTTCTCCATAAACTATCTTATATTAAAATCTTTGCAAAACACAATAAAATTCTGCCTCCGGCCGGCGGATACGCCCCAAAGGGAGAGGCAAACCCGCATTTCTTTGCTTTTCCTCTCCACTTTCGAAGCACGGAGTGCGAAGTTTGAAGCGGTATACCGCCATCCGTCGTACGGATTCAAAAAAAAACCCGCCCGGAAATCGAGCGGGATAATATTCATAAAAGCCCTTTACCTGGAAACCGCTTCATCCTGATAGAAGAAGTTGAAAGCGTTGTGCTCCTCATCAACTACCCAGGCCGGACGCATCATCGGACCATAACCCCAGCCGCTCTCATACGGATCGTCTGTGCATCCCGGCAACGGCATCGGGAAGGTGATAATGTCAATAACACCGACGCCGATCCGGCTGACGGTCCAGACAACACCTTTGATAACTCCGTAGGTAAGAGCCGCAACATTACCTTTTTCATGCATGACGTCATAGGGCTGAATCAACAGTTCAAGCGGACTGAATGCCACATTCGCAATACCACGGCCAAGTTTCTCCATCGGGTTTCCGGCAAAAGAACTTGGAGCAATAAACACCGCACCCAGAATAATCGTCGCTAAAACTGCTTTTTTAAACTGTTTCATATGGTAATCCTTCCGTAAATTTTAAATATCCCGCAAAATGCACAATGTATTCAGCAAAGGAATATAGTATACTTTCAAATAAAATTCAAGATTAAAAAAATATTATTTTAAATTATCTATTTTCAGGCAAAGTCCCTCATTTTGTATGAATAGCCCAGGCTGATACTCAAACAAAATTAACCAGGCTCAAAATAATCTTTGCCCGTTCCCTCTGCGTCTATGATGAACAAATCTCTCTTTTTAAGATAGCATAGATAATCATCCATTCAACCTTTTAAAGCGTTTTTCATATCCAGGAGAAAATCTTTGCGGTCAACCGGCATATCAACCATTTGGGCTTCGGAATGTTGCCGTTTGAACCAGGTAAGCTGTCTCCGGGCATATTGCCAGGTTCCGGTTATGATCAACTCTCGCATCTGGTCATAAGTGACTTCACCCGCAAGATAACGACCGATTATCCGATAGCCGATAGCCTGGTGGGCGGTTGGCGATTTTAAAATTCCGGAGGCAATGGCTTCTTTCGCTTCCTCTATCCAGCCGGCTTCAAGCATTTTTCCGGTCCGGAGAGCGATTCGCGCTCGCAGCTCATCCCGATCCCAAAGCAAAATCCGGGCCGCGACCGGAAAACGTAATTCCGGCTGTTTGTTCGTCTGAAGCTCGGTAATTGATTTCCCGGTCAGGGTGAATACTTCGAGCGCCCGAATCAGTTTACGACGATGCGAGTGCCAGCGCTCGTAATCCGCCGGGTCCTGCTTGCGCATCAATTCTTTTAAATCTTCAAAACCGGCATCATTGTCATATTTCGCGTCAAGTTCCGTTCGCAAAACCGAATCTCCCGGCAGCGGGTCAAGCCCGTACATCAATGCTTTGAAATACATACCGGTCCCGCCGCACAAAACCGGCAATTTATCCCGACTCAAAATATCTCCAATGACCCGGTCCGCCATTTCAACATATTGATAGACGTCAATCCGCTGATTAAAGGAGCAAATATTGATAAGATGGTGCGGAACCAGATTGCGCTCCGCCGCGGTCGGCTTTGCAGTCCCGATGTCCAACCCCTGGTAAAGCTGCATCGAATCAACCGAAACAATCTCGCCGTCCAGTTCCCGGGCCAGAAACAGCGCCAGATCACTTTTACCGCTGGCAGTAGGGCCCATGATAACCGGTATTTTTTGATTATGCAACATAATCACCCCTGACTATTTTGCCGTTTCAGCCGCTTCCGGATCTTCGCTTTCAGTCTTCTTGTTCTTCTCCGGCCGCAGCAGCAGTGACAAAATATAGATCGCGATTCCGACGCATATCGCGCTGTCCGCGACATTGAAAGACGGCCAGCGATAGGTGAATATCCGGAAATCGAGAAAATCGACCACTTCATGACGCCATATCCGGTCGATGGAATTACCGATTATACCACTGACGACCATGAACAACGCCACATAACGCTCATTCCAGCCTTCGGTAAACCAGCGTAAGGCAAACAACGCGGCAACCATGACAGAAAATCCGAACCCGAGCAATAACCAGCGCTGTCCTTCAAGGATTCCCCAGGCGGCGCCGCGGTTGGTAATATAGGTAAGATTAAAAAAGCCGGGGATAATCGGAATGATTTTTCCGTAAGCGATATTATGAACTACCAGATGTTTTGTGACCTGATCAACAACTACCAGAACCGCACACACGGCAATGGCAAAAAAAAGAATCCGGCGTTCTGAGCGACTGCCGAATTCAGATTTATCTAATAACTTAATCAACGTAGGGATTTATTCCGCCGTTTTGTTCCCGGATACTTTTGCATTTGATACAGCATTGGGCATGAGGTTTGGCGCGCAGTCTGGCTTCGGGGATTTCATCGCCGCAGTCAAGGCATAGCCCAAATTCATTGTTCTTTAAACGTTCCAACGCTTCCTCAATACTCTCAAGGACGTCACCTTCTTCGGTTAGCAGCTGTAATTCCATTTCATGACGAGAATTGTCACTACCGAGATCCGCCATATGAGTCGCCATTCCGCGAGACTCAGCGCCTGATCCGTTCTGGGTCAATGCTTCACCGGCATGGAATTCCATTTGTCCGACAATACTTTCACGGGCCGCCATCAGCAACTCGAAAAACTCTTTTTTCTTGCCGCGGAACTTAGGAACTTTCGTTACTTCTTTAACTGCCATAACGCTTTATCTCCATGTTCATATTTTTTATGATTTCTTATATTCCAAATCTATAATCTTGCTAATATAGTTTATTTTCAAGAAAATACAAGCTCTAATTGTCTCATATACCCCCTGTAAAATGAAATATTTTCAAAAAAAAGGCATAATTCACCCCTGATTTGAGGATTGTTGATTTGAAATGGTGAAATTATATAAAATATGCAAAGTGCTATATTTCAGGAATCAATGAATCATTTCAAAATTGGTTGCGAAATGGAAAGCGGCATTGTATTCAGTTAACTGACGGACATCAGTGAAAGAGTATTCTTTAAAAAATTGTAACGTTTCAATTTTATGGTATTGACAAAATGGGAAACCGGCTATATAATTATTTGTAACGTTTCAATTTCAAGGTTTGTAATATGCAGAAAAAAATAAATATCAAGGATATAGCCAGGGAAGCCGGCGTTGCGGTATCCACGGCCTCCATGGCTTTGAGCGGCAATGAAAAAATAAAGTTGAAAACACGACAGCGGCTGCGTGAAGTTGCGGAACGACTTGGTTATGTGCCAAACATGGCAGCGCGGAATCTGGTTGGCGGGAAAACATTTTTTATCGGCATGGTTATTATGCCAAGCCAGAACAATATATACCTTGAAGAAGCGATCGCGGTCCAGCGTTATCTCATTGCCCATGAGTACAAATTCAAACTTTTTATCGCGGACATCAACAACCGGGAAGAGCGGGATTTTCTGCTGCAATCAATCCGGGGTATTGTCGACGGCATAATTTGTTATCCGGTACCGCCGTCGCTGGAACAGCCGTTTATTCAAAAACTGCAAAATTACGGCATTAAATGCGTCTTTACAAAATTTATCAGGAATACCGCAATGGACTGGGTTTCCGCCGATTATGAACTGGGTGCTTATCTGGGCACAAATTATCTTCTGAAAAAGGGGCACCGCCGTATCGCGACTTTTACCAGCGGGGATGACCAGCGGGGTTTTCCCGAGCGCGCATCAGGCGCGCGCAGAGCCTTTGAAGAATACAATCTGGAATTTAAGCCTTTTGTGGTTACTCCTGAAATGGCGGCTAATATGACAAAATTTCATGGGGGTTATGATTTAGCGAAGGAAATGCTCAATACGGAAATAAAACCGACTGCGTTGTTTATGCGCTCTGACTTTCTGGCATTAGGCGCAATCAAGGCTGCCTCCGACATGAATCTAAGAGTCGGGCATGATATAGATATTGTCGGGTTCGACAATATCGAATTCGGCGCTTTTTCAGTGCCGGCCTTGACCACGATAAAATATGACCGGGATGAGAAAGCCCGGCTGCTGGCTGAAATTCTACTTAGCAGAATTCGCGGAGAAGAATTTCCGCCCAGAAATATTTTTATTAAACCGGAACTGGTAATCAGGGAAAGTGCTTGATAATACATTATCGATTATTCAATTAATAATCCATCATAATTTTATACAGGAGAAAGAGTTATGAAAAATGAAGTAAACATGAAATCGGTCTTTGGCAGACACAAGCTTGAGGGAAGAAATACATTCACATTAATTGAACTCCTTGTCGTAATTGCTATCATTGCAATTCTCGCCAGCATGTTAATGCCAGCCCTGGGGAAAGCCAGGGAAAAGGCAAAAAGCATTTCGTGCATGAACATCCTCAAACAACTTGGTACAACAGTAATAATCTATGCCGATGATTTCAACGGTCAGCTCTTTCCGTTGCGAGAAGCAGACGGAAACCGCTTGTGGTGGGATCAGTTAATCAGTCCATACTTTAATAAAACCAACTTAAATGCAGGAGGCTCTGTTAACGATTCCTTCGGCACTAATTATATGAAGTGTCCAAGCGTTGTCCGTAACAATACCTTCAACGGGCCGACTTACGGAACCAATTACCCAACCATCCTCGGCTACATGAATCAGACAAGGTATACCGTCGCCTCAATGAAACTTCACCACATCCGCCCCTCGACTTGTACATTCACCGACCGACAGGAGTCGCTTGACACCAGATGCTACTATCCGCCAATTATCAGTTACTGGAAGCCTATTATCGATTTGGACGGCGACGGAGTCAGTGATACTTACAGCACCAGTGCGCCGTTTAACATGACTTCTCCGCGACATGCGGGACGATTAAATGTGCTGTTCGCGGGGGGACAAGTCAAAAATATGTCGACAAAGGATTTCTTTACCAATAAAGATGACCTGCATGGCTCTAAAGAAGTCATATTCCGCGGTTACGGACCGCAACTGGTGCTGCCGTAATAAATTAAAAACATCATAAACAGTTTTTTGACAACAGTGCAAGAAGCAAATACTATATCCGTAAACCAGAAAAAATATTATCACGGGAATATTTAATTAATGAAAAACCTAATTTTATTGATGATTGGGCTGACCTCATTTTCAGCCATTGCCGAAACGCTTTTTTACGCTCCGTTTGACGGCACCGCCAACGCTGAAGCCGCCGCGGGAAGCAAAATCGCCAGGGTTTACGGCAAGATAAATTACGTTAACGGGATTAAGGGCGAAGCCGCAGTTGTCGGCGGCAAAACGGACCGCATTGTTTTCAGCGCCGCAAAAAACTTTAATATTGAAAAAGGAACATGTTCTTTCTGGATACAAGCTCAGAATTGGCTTCCGGCTACAAAAAACTTTGCTTTTTTTGTTTCATTCAAGGCTTTTCACGATAACACCAACAGCGATATTATTACTTATAAAGTATGCAAAACGACCGACCTGGCGCTCCTGGTGCGCAATCGTGCAGCAAAAAAATCGATTCCGCTGAAGACAGACATCGCGCTCTGGCAGAATAAGCAGTGGCACAACATTGTTTTGACCTGGAATGCCCGGACCGTCACCTTTTATCTGGACGGGAAAAAAGTTTCCAGTATGGCGCATTTTAAATTACCCGAAGACTGGAAAGAAATAATTATTGGAGCCCCCTACCCGTCCTGGATAATGATTGAAGATGAGAAAACAGCAATTGATGAGCTTGTCATTCTCAATGAATGCCTGACGACGGAAAAGGTTGCCTCTTTGTATAAAAATACGCTTAATCAAATTGGAAAAGCAGAGGATAAAAAAGATCCTTCACCAAAAAACATGGCCCTTTTTCATGCCTCATTTGACAAGGGAGTAAAGCCGGAACAAGCTTCAAACCAGCGAGTCAATACATACGGACAAAAAGTCTCCATAGTCCCGGGCATTAAAAACCAGGCCGCCGAAGTTGCCGGGAACAAGAAAATTAAAATTTATTATAATGCCGATAAAAATATGTTCGCAAAAACCGGCACATGTATTTTCTGGGTCAAACCAGAATGGGCGGCCCAGGAAAAAAAATTCTATTTCCTGCTTTCACTTTTCGGTCCCGGCACAAGATGTCTGTTACTGAAATCATATAACGGCGCCAAAATATCACTGATCCTGCAAAATACCCAGACCAAAAAAACGAAAGTACTGTCACAGTCAATTGCGGACTGGAAGCCCGGACAGTGGCATCAGTTTGCGTTGGTCTGGAACAAAGGCTCATATCGTTTATTTATTGATGGCGCGGCATGTGGCTCGGTAACGTTGGCAGGGCTTGACAAGTGGAACTACATTGCCCTCGGAACCGCATTGCCATCATGGGGCCACGTCGGGTTGAGTAAAACAATTATTGATGAACTTACCATCTTCCCGGAAGCATTTACCGCCAGTGACATCAAACGCAACTTTGACGCTGAAATCGCAGCCAACCCGGCAATGAAAGCAAAACTTACAAGAAGAGAAAAAGTGAAAAAATTCAGACAAGATCATGATTTGGCGCTGTCCGCGAACGGAGCCTGGATTCTCGCATCGTCTTTTGGGGATTATCACGCTTATTACTCCGACAACCTGATTGATAACAATCCGGATACAGTCTGGCAGCCGAAAGAAAATGAATATCCGCAATATCTGGAGTTACGCTGGAAATTTCCACGAAAGATTGATAAAATAGTATTCCATTCCGGTTCAAATGTCGCAATTGACGCCGCTTCGGTAAGGAGTTTTGACCGCATAAGCGGAAAATGGAAAACCATTAAACAAGCCACCGCGGCTGAATTAAAGGACGGCACGATCACATTTCCATGCATCACATGCCGCCAACTCAGGTTTGTGATTGAAAAGGCAAAAGCTAAAGTCTCTTTGTCTGAACTGGAGGCTTACGGCCCCCCTCAGCCCGTGGTAGGAAAAAATTCCCCTTACTGGGATGCCTGGTATATCTGGTATCCGGAACCGGATCAAGTCCACAAAGGATCGCAGCCGCGTTATTTCCGCCGCGTATTCAACCTGACTGACAGCTCTTTTAAATCAGCGTTCATTCAAGCCCGTTCCAACGATTATTACCGTATCTGGGTGAACGGGACCGAAGTTGCGACCGGGTCCACAATGATCACCCCGGTCAACGTCAGCAAATACCTTAAAAAAGGCAAAAATATCATCGCGGTCGAGTCTGACCTGCGTCGCAATCCCGGGCAATGGGGCTGGGGGGAATTGCTGGTGGAACTCAGCGTCAACTACCCGAACGGTTCGCTCCGTATCGGCACCGGGCCGGAATGGAAAAGTTTTAACCAAAAAATTAAAGGTTGGACCGCTGCGAAATTTGACGATTCAAAATGGCAGGAAATCTATTGTTACAAACGGCCGCCGGAAGGACCATGGGGTAAAATTGCATATCATTGCACTAGTATTCGCGAAAAAATTAAATTCGCAGGCGTCAAGATTACTCCTGAAAAACCGGAGCCCGGCTCTGAAATTACGGTTTCCGTTACCTTGAAACCGGAAATGCCGCTCGGAAGAAATTATTTTTTCGCCTTTGAATTGGGTCATCGCGCACTCAACCCGCAAAACGTCGATTATATCGTGTCCCGTGAAATTGTCAATTCAGTTTCAACCAAAGGCCAAGTCAACGCACTCACAATTACGGCAAAAATCCCCCTTCCGCCGTGGACCCCGTCAGGTAAAATTCCGCTGCGATTATGCGGGTATGACAGTGAAAACGGCATTGAACTGGACCTGGACGGCATTAAAGATAATGTCATTGCCGAAATTGAAACCGCGCCGCGAACCGTTAACGCGTCACCAATCGACACCGCGAAAGTTGCATACCCGAACGGTCAGGCGGCATTCGTCATTAACGACAAAGCGACCACTCCGTTTTTCTGGCGGCATATCTATTTGACCGACCCCAAAAGACTTTACACCATGGATAAATATTCAAATATCAAAATTCATCAATTTTTGCTTTACGGCGGCATCATTCACAAGGGAAAAACCAGCTGGCAGGCAAAAATGGCGGAATTGGAGCGAAGAATAACGACATTACTTGGAGTCGATCCAGATGCCGGCATTATTATTCTGGCTGATCTGCGCCCCTCCATGCAATGGCTTCAGGCCAATCCGGGCGAACGCCTGATTACCGCTTTCGGCGAACGCGATGTCGTCTCGTTCGCGTCAAAGAAATATCGGCGTGAATGTCGAGATTTCTGGAAATTCATGCTTGATCACCTGAAAAAGAAACCTTACTGGAAGCGCATCGTCGGATTTCATGTTTGGAGCTGCGGGATGCCGGACTCGGTCATGGGCGGAGTATCGAACAATGTCTGGCAGGCGGACCGCGGCAAAATCACCGCCGGCGATTATAATCCCCAGGCATTGGCAATGTTCCGCGATTTTCTCCGGAAAAAATATAAGAACAACGTTTCCGCCTTACGCAGATCATGGAAAAAGCCTGAGGTAACTTTTGCTACTGCCACCCCGGATATCAGGGAGTTAGTCGCGGAAGGCAAAGATGGAAACATTTTTCGCGATCCGACCGAAGGGCGTATGACCTTTGATTACGCGGAGTTCCTTCCGACCATTCTCGGCGGATTCCTGCGCGAACTCAGCCGCTTTGTCAAAGAAGAGACCGACTGGAACAAAATGATCTTTGTTCATTATGGATTCCTGATTGCTCATATGCAGGGCTACAATAGTCCCGGAGCTCAACTGAACAACAATAATTTCGACTTGCCCGACATGCTTGAAGACCCGGCGATTGACGGTTATATCGGAGCTCCGAGTTACGGATTCCGCCAGGCCGGCACCCCGATGGTAACCTATTTCCCCTGGACCTCATTCCGGCTTCACGACCGGATGTACCTGCCTGATGACGACAACCGCACATACGTGGCCGCCCCGGTTAATTACGGACGCAACCGCAGTCAGCGCGAAACCCGCGCCATCACCCGACGGAATATGGGCGCGGATATCACCCGCAATTTCGGATCATGGTTCTCGGATATGAGTCAGGGTTCCGGACGCTCCGGCATCTCCTGGTTCGGCGAAAAAGAAGTAACTGAAATGATCGGGGAAATGGATGAAGTATATTCAAAGGCAATCAGGAAAGGCTATCAATCCGCGGCGGAAATTGCAGTTATATTCAGCCCGGAAACCCCGAAGTTTCAAGATGTCTATTACGGCCCGACGCTTAGTTGCAATCTGATCAAATGGATGTGGTATACTGAGTTTTTCAAACTTGGAGCGCCGTTTGACGTATACGTTACCAGCGATTTGCGGAATCCCAAATTTCCGGCAAAACAATATAAAATGATTGTCATGATGAACACATTCTTTCTCTCCGACGCCGACCGTAAAGCGGTTGACGCGTTGAAAGCTGACCAGCGAACTATCCTGTGGTTTTACGCTCCGGGTTACGTGGATTGGAACAAGGGCTTGCAAGCATCCGGAATCAAGGCCATGACCGGAATGAATGTCGCAGAGCTTCCGGGCAGGGAACAGATGCAGGCAAAACTGTCAAACACCAATCATCCGTTGAGCAAAGGACTACCTTTGGACCGGAAATTTACCGCGGCCGGGTTCAGTTATCCGGCAACGAAAAAAATGCACCCGACGGAATTCGGCCCCCGTTTCCGGATTACCGATAATAAAGCGGACATTATCGCGAAATTTGCCGATGGCAAAGGCGCGATCGCGGCCAGGGATTTCGGCAACTGGAAATCGGTATATTCCGTCGTCCCGCGTCTTGATCGAAGTTTTCTGATGAACGTTTGCCGCTGGGCCGGAGTTCACATTTATACTGACGAGGAAATTGTCTTTGACGCAAACCGGAATTTCATCATTCTCCATAACGGCTATAACGGAGCAAAAAGCATTAAGCTCAGCCTGCCTCGTAAAACCAATATTTTTGACGCGATAAGCGGAAAAAAACTTGGCAACAATACCGATCAATTAAAACTGACCATCGAGGAATGTTCCACCAGCGTCCTATACCTCGAATGAAATTAAGCTTTCTGAATGAAAACAGATTTGAGCAAATACGAAAAAACAGGCGAAACAAAGGGATTTGTCAACGCCAAGCACTCGTCTTCATAAGGTTTTATTGTTCAGCATCTTAAGCTTAAAAGCGCCATCCTGTTGTTCCTCCGCCATCCAAAGGCTGGTATTTTTTAAGCGTGATACTTTGGTCCCGGTCAACAATGCGGCAAGAGCGGCCCCGGCATGGCTGTGCCCGACAAGTAAAATAGATTTACCCGATTTACTGAAACGCGATTTGAGCATTTTAATGGTTTTTTCCGCCGCGGCCACAG
The DNA here is from genome assembly GCA_963678305.2 of Victivallales bacterium. GTDB lineage: Bacteria > Verrucomicrobiota > Lentisphaeria > Victivallales > Victivallaceae. Next base: position 946,772 of record CAXXVV010000003.1, on the reverse strand, counting down.
CATCAGCGGCTGACTGCGCTTTGTTCTTATGACTGAATTTCAAGGCATATTTACCGTCGTCCCTGATGATGAAGTGCGACTTTTCATCCTCCGGGATGATTATTTTCTTTTTGCCTTCAAAAAGCGCGGGACCGGGCGGCGGCAAATCCTTACGGCTCGCGATCAGATCGACGATTGATTTTGTTTCGGTAAGTTCGGGCCATATTTCCGCCTGCAAATTTTTGACTTTCAGATAAGGGAGAATCGTATTCCGCGTCCTCCACAGCGGGCTGACCGCGATAAAGTCAAAGTGCATTTTTTCAAGTTTCCCGGTTAATTCGGCAATCTGTTTTTTGCCTTCGGGAGTAAACATATCCGGATTACCGACATATTTGGGCCATTCCTGCTTTGGCTTGCGTTTCCACTTATGGACGACATTATGGCCCCCTTCCGCATGGCGTAAATAATAAATCTTCAACAGCCCGTCGGCCAGACTCTCCGCACTGAGGAAGAAAATAAATATCAAAAATAAAATATTCCTGGTCAACATATAATTTTTTTGCGATTTCATTTCCAGTTTTTCCTTACGATTGCCGGTTTTTCGGTTGACCCGCGCCTGAAGCTTACGGGGGAGCACTCCGGTAACTCTGTTCGTGTTTTCCAGCGGCGGGCGGCGGCACCGGTCAGTTTAAGATAGTGGTCCGGCTCCCGGGGCGCGTTGCTGAGAAAGCGGCACCGCCCGCCGGCGGGCGGTGACGGATGGACTTTCATGATCGCGGTCCCTTCGTCCAGTTCGTCAAACATGGCAACATAGAGCATGCGGGCGCCCAATGCAAAACAACGGTCAATCTGGAGCTGAAAAAAAGTTCCGTCATGCCGGGGAATGAGGTTGAAATCGCGCTGTTTCAGGTTTCCCCATGAAAAACCGGGAAATATCACCGGAAGATAAGCGATGTTCCGTTTGCGGCAGTAGGCGAAGTCCGGCTTGATTACCCGTTCATAGTAAGCTGGAAATGTCTGCAGATTGTAACGTCCCACGGTCCACGGCGACAATATATCGGCAGTATTGATGACCGCCCTGACTTCGTCGGCGACTTTGCCGTGTCCGGTGCGCCATGACGAACATGAACCGAGCATTACACTGAATCCGGATCGGCATACCAGCTCTATCGCCTGACGGAAAAAAGCCGGGGATTTCGGTCTTGAAGCAAAAAGTCCCCAGATCGCGACCAGAGGACGTCTCCGGAAATAGACATATGCCGGGTCGGAACCGAGTTTAAACTGTTGAATCAGCTTCAACCAGTCACGCTTGAACACGGCAAAGTCTTCACAACCGGTAGTGTCATACATCAGCGCCCATGCCCGACCCTCGGCATTGGCGGCCGCCCGGATAAGCGTCAATACAGTATTGCAGTTTTCTTCGCCGCCGGGATTGCTGATCTCAATCAGAAAACGCTGGGCAAATACCCCGTCAATTCCATATTCCCGCATCCAGCGAAAATGGCGCGCCACCGTCTTCGGATGACGGGAACTGTAGACATACGCGGTCGAACCATCGGCATGACGCAGCTTTGTCGGAAACTTCTCGTCATCTCCGGCGTCACTCAAATCCGGCCACAGGTCAATTCCGGCATGATCAGCATCAAATTTGTCATGTTGGCCCTGATAATGATTAAAGCCGCGTTTCGAGCCATCGCCCGGAGCGTTGAACCAGCCCTGGTAACCACACATTACCAAACCATAAAGCGAGCGGTTTTTATGCGTTGTCCCGCTTCCGTCTTTATCGGACTTAAAAGGCTGCAGTATTTCGGCGGCAATAAGCGTTGCCGAAATACTGCACAAAAGAAACATACCAGCTAAGATCTTTTTGCTCATTATTGGCAGCGGTCTCCGGTTATATCGATATCAATGAGATTTTTTTCAGCGTACACGAATTATTTTGTCCGGAGTTTTGTTGGCGCCGCTGAAAAATTCAGCTTTGATTTCTTTCGGGGAAACTTTCATCAGAATGTAACCTTCAGCATCGGCGCAGAAGAAATCCTTGACAAAAGGCGCGCTTGCCGCAAAAAGTTTCTTGCGATACTCCAGTTTATCCGATTTGGCGCGTCGATGTTCGGCCAATGCCGGAGTATAGGCTTTTGCGCCCTCTTTAACGTTGCGTATTTTCGGATTATCCGAACGCATGACGCTGTTGTGCGATAACTGTACGAAACCGCCGTCCGGCTCCCGGTAATCAATATATGAAGCCTGATGCATATGCCCGCTGAGGACAATGGCATTGGCCTTTTTCAACAGCTTAATCAGGCGTGTGCGCTGCTTTTCCTGACCCGGTTTGGCAAACAGGCACCAGTCAGAGCGATATTCATACGGAATAATCGGATAATGCGTCGCTACAAACAGATAACGCGCCCCGGCATTTTCCGCGAGGGCTTTCTCCAGCCAGTCAAGGTCACGCACCATCGAATCAAAGAAAACAAAAGCGTCCTGACCGTGTTTAACCACAAAATCAGCGCGGCCGATTGGTTGATTCAGCTCCTTGCTGAGAAAGGGCAGAATCACATTGACATAGGCATCTTTTGATCCCGGTCCGGTAATGTCATGATTGCCCTTTGTTACCAGAAACGGCACTTTTATTTTTTCTTTTACCTGATCGATCGCGCCCTTGAACATCGCTTCCTGATACTCCCGGCTGCCGCATAAGCCTTCAGTAAAATCCCCAAGCTGAATAACAAACGGCGTTTCGGGCGTAATCTGCTCAGAAACCGCCGCAACCAGTTTGGGCGCGTATTTTTCCGAGGCCTTGATATAATTGGTGATTTGCGACATATCGCGAGGATATCTCTTTTTAATAAAAGCTTTGTCATGCATCGCCATCCGGTCATAGTGAAAATCTCCCATGGCCGGAAATGAGTAGCCGGCTTCGGCCGCTGACAATATCGTCAGCGGCAAAAGCAAAATTAACGTAAAAAATTTCTTTATCACAAGGATTCTCCAAGTTATTTGAAATATCTAGCTTCAGTACAAATAACTGGTGAAGTAAGTGTCTTTATTGTCAAGACTGTTTAAAGAACTGAAACTGACAGCTTGTACATGGCCGTCCACGAAAACAATATTTGCCTGTTTATTATGGCGCGCCGCAGGCTGTTCCGTCCCGGACTTGGGTCCAAGACTGGAAGGCATTTTCCAGTTGCCGGTCGATTGCGCACTGGTAATCCAGGTCATCCACGGTACGTAGGTCACAGGCTCGCCGTCGACAACCTGTACAGGTCTGCCGGAATCTCCGGCGGCGGCAACACTTGCAGGATTTTGAATCCGGCTGAGCCTGGTGGAACCCAGCGGATCATATGAACTGTTGGCATAGGCATAGCGCATCAAGGTCCGGTTAGCGCCATATCCGCCGCCCCAGTAAGTACCGGTCATCTCAGCAGGGGCAACGCCCGGACAGCGCCAGACGCCCTTTTCCGGGCTGATCAAATTGGTTGGATCCTTATACACCGAATCAGGAGCGATGTAACCGGACAGCGCCTGATGCCACGGATTGGTAAATTTCATTGGGTTGCTGCCGGGATTGCCATCACTAAAGTTTGGCAGGAATCCTTTGGCGTCAGTAGTGTACATAGCCAAAGCCAAGCCGATTTGTTTGGTGTTGCCGAGGCATGCGATCGATTTTGCCCTTGAACGAGCTTGATTCAACGCAGGAAGTAGCATTCCAGCTAAAATGGCAATAATTGCTACAACGACTAAGAGTTCTATTAGTGTAAAATATTTTTTGTTCATTTTCATTATTCCTTCTGTAATATTTGTATTGTTCAGTTTGGTTTATTGTTGTTGATTTATGTTAAAAATTATTTGACTCCTGGAGAGTTTTTATTTGTCATATTTTTCCTTTTCTTTTGGTGGCTAAAGCCACTTATGTGTGGCAACTCATTACGGTTCGCTAAGCCTTTTGTTTAGAAATACGGCTATACATATTCTGTCTCTTTCATATTTATTTTCGTTTCTTGCGGTGATTATTTAATTAGCATTTGTGCTAAAACTTAAGCCTTTTGCCAGGAAATACAGCTATTCCGGCTTGATTTCTTTGATCGTCGGCACTATCTGATTAATTTTATTTATAACTAAATTTACCTCATGTGTGTAAGAGTAATGTAAGGGATCTATTAAAATGCAATAAATTTCAGGTCTCTCGTATCCATCACGAATGTCCGAGAATATAAGAAAGTATGTTTGCTTAATATTTCAATCACATTCCGAAGGAATACTTCACTCCAAACGCCAGTTTGGTACTTCACGGCGAATGCAATGAGCTACTTCACGTGTCGAAGTTCAAGGTGAAGGAGGATTGCCCGCGGTAAAGTGAAGAGGTTAAGTGTTGCTACGCAACGTGAAGTTAAGCATGTCTTCGACATACTTCGTGTTTTTTGCCTGTATAACGGGCAAAAAAATGGCGGAGAGGGAGGGATTGACGTGCCCTCCGGTCACTGCCGACGACTTCGCGTCGGCCAGTCGCTGCGCTCTCGAACCGGGGATCTCATCCTGTTTATCAAATAATAACAAGCGTTTCGAGATGCCATTTAACTTATAAAAGAAAATGGCGGAGAGGGAGGGATTCGAACCCTCGGAACAGTTTCCCGTTCGCAGGTTTAGCAAACCTGTACTTTCGGCCACTCAGTCACCTCTCCGCATTGCAAAAAATGTGCGGACTGTAAAATAGCTCATTTCCTCAAATCATCAAACTGTTTTTCAAAAAAAATTACAATTTTTTTGTATTCAGCAATTTTTTTTGACAGGGCCGACAGAAGTCGGCAATGCCGAATTGCCGCGAATTACACCCTGCGTTCAACGCTTTTGAAAAACTCTGGATCGTTTTTCAAAACCATCACTCCGTGCGAACTGAACTGTTTAACACGCAATAAATTGCGTAACCTGCTTTCGCCGCAAGCGGCGACCAACGCTCCTGCGTTGGATCCAGTCCGGCAACGTGCCGGGGTGGAATAATCTAAAAATTTTTCTTTCTTTTTTACTTTTGTCCGGCGCGCTTTTTTTGAGAGTTAGAACCTTCTGACATCCAAAAGGAATTTGACGATTTCATCCGGCGTCAACTCAAGCTTGGCGGCATTCGCTTTGATGGCTTCGCCCGGCATCCCATTGACGGCACAGGTTTCCGGAGACTGGGCAATGGTGCAGGCCCGGGCCCGGGAAAGCCGTTTCAAGGCATCGACGCCATCACGCCCCATCCCGGTCATAAGCATAGCAACCGCGGCGCTGCCGTAGAACTGATTGACCGAATCAAAAAACTCGTTGATCGACGGTGCCGGTTTGGTATTGTCCAGCGGCGCGGTAATGACGAATTGCAGGCGGTTTCTCAGTTTGACACATTTACCGCCGGGAGCCACGTAAATATGACCGGCACGCATGCTGGTATATTCAGAAATCTTCTCCACCGGCATTTTACATTGGCTGCTGAGCCATGAGACCAGCGAATCAGTAAACTGCCCGAGAATATGTTGGACAATGCATACAGGCAACGGAAAGTCAGCCGGAAGCTGTTTGAGCATCGAGACCAGCAATGGCGGACCACCGGTAGATATTCCGATTACGACAATTTCAGATTCATCAAGCATAATCGGTTTTTTCCTGGCCGGGGGTTTCAGGCGAATGGTTTTCTTGGCTTGCTTAAATGAAAAGAAGTCACCGATGGAACGTCTGGCCACCACTCTGACTTCGGACATATCCTGAACCGTTTGCAACAGAGTTCTTTTCATGCTTTCATAACGCGGGGATTCCGGCGCCCCGGGCTTTTCAACAATCGCCAGGGCTCCGGCTTCAAGCGCCTTGAGTCCGCGTTCATGATTATCGGCCCAACTGGAAACGATGATAATCGGCACCGGTATGGATTTCAGGATTTGCCGTGTAACTTTAAATCCGTCCATGTCCGGCATCATCAAATCCATGGTGATGATATCAGGAGTAACTGATTTCAGCAGTTTGATAGCGTTTCTACCGTTAGAGGCTTCCCCTACCACTTCAAAACCGGCTTCTTCAAAGATGCTTCTGAGAAGAAGTCGGGCCGTTGCCGAATCATCGACAATCATAATGCCGATTTTACGTCCGGGAGATGTTTTTTCGTCAATCACAGCATTTCTCCTTATTTTATATAAACCTCGCAACAGTTTCCAGTAAATTGCTCTGTTCAAAATTCTTTTTTGTCAAGTAGGCATTGGCGCCGGCCTGAACGCCGCGCTGGCGGTCCTCTCGTTTTGCCAAAGTAGTACAAAGAATAACCGGTAGATCCGAGAGCCTGTCATCAGCCCTGACATTTTCCGTCAGAACAAAGCCATCCATCCGGGGCATTTCAATATCGCTAACCAGTAAATTATAATCATTTGAGCGTAATTTATTCAGAGCATCCTGTCCGTCAATCGCGGTTTCGACCTCATATCCGGCACTTTCAAGAATACTGACCAGCAGCATGCGGGTGGTTATCGAATCCTCGGCAACCAGAATCTTTGACTTTTCTCTTGTTCCGGCGGCGTTTGCAACTGAAACAGAGCCGCCGCCCCGCAAGATAGTTTTCAGCAGATCTCTAACATTCAACACCGGCACAAGTTCACCTGCTCCCAGCACCGCAACTCCGGAAAAATTAGGAACCTTTTTCAGTAGGCTGCCCATCGGTTTTACTGTAATATCCGTCTCTTCAACTACCCGGTCTACAATGACAGCCGCTTCTGCGTCTCCCGCCTTAACAATCAAGACCGATCGTAAATTATTCTCTGAAACAGTCGCCCCCTCCAGGTCAAGCAAAGAGGACAATTCGACCAGCGGCAGGGAACGGTCCCGGTATTTCCAGGTAGGCCGGCCATTTATCAAACCAGGATCCTGATGTTTTATCCTGGTCACGTAACTGACAAAGATCAGCGGAAAAACAAATGATGATTCTCCTACTTCCACAAAGATTCCCTTGAGTGACGACAATGAAACCGGAATATCCAGGGTAATTTTAGTGCCGAAGCCAATCCTGTTCTCGATATTGATCGAACCGCCTAAATCCTCAATCGCTTCCTGAACGATACTCATGCCGAGGCCGCGGCCTGAAATTGAAGTAATAATGTTACTGGTGGTGAAACCGGAAGTGAAAATATGTTCAAGAACCTGTTTTTCCGACATAGAGTCCACCTCTTCAACCGACAAAGCCGATTTACTGACAATATCCCGGCGGATAGATTCGATATCCATTCCACTGCCATCATCTTCCACAATAATCTGAACTTTTTTTCCAGTTATGGCATTTGCCTCCAGCGAAATATTGCCGCGACGGGTTTTGCCTTTGCTTTCCCGTTCAGCCGGGGGTTCTATCCCATGATCTACCGCGTTTCGTAAAAGATGAATAACCGGGTAGTTTAACTGGTCGAGAATACGCCGGTCAATTTCCAGCTCTCCACCTTTGATTTCAAAGTTAATCTCATGACCGGTTTCCCGCGCCAGGTCACGCATCATTCTCGGATAGGTATCGGCCAGGACGGAGAACGGCTGCAAAGCTATATCCCGGACATTATCCAGGCAGTCATCAATCAATTTTTCAATCTCATGGCTGTTTCTTTCCTCCCGGCGGATCACTTCAGTTACTTTACTCTCAAAACGGCCGAAATGTTTTCGCGAGACGGATAAAATGTCACTGGCCAGGTCAATGTCCTCAACCGGAAGATGCGGAGAATTATACTGTCCGGCCAGAAAACGAATATCCCGATTAATAGAGTTTATCACTCCGGACAATTGAAAATTAGCTGTTCGCAGAATTTGAACTTCCTCGATCAAGTCTTGTAAAAAACGGGAATTGGCAGAACATAATTGCTTTAATACGACAAGTTCTTCAGCGTTAAACAGCAGACCGTCAAGTTTATCACGGGCAATTCTCACCGAGCTCCCTCCCGTCACGGGCGCGGGCCTGACTGAATCCTGAACCGGAGCCGATACAGGCACAACCGGTCTCGGGTTAATCTCCGATTCGCTATGTTCACCGGAGGTTTCTTCAGGTTCCAAAAGAATCTGCTCGTCATCGTCGGCATCATCGTCCAGCATGTATGTGTAATCCGGGGACTCGGCATCCTGCTCACCGCCGACCTCAGTTTGCGATTCAGCCGCCAGGCAAAGTTCGGAAAGCAAGCGACTGATATGACTGCCGAGTTCTTTGAGATCCTGGTCCAAATCATCGTTATCCGGTTCGGAAATCCTTCTTTCTACTGTAGCAACTCCCTGGTGCAGGATCTCCGCGATTTCCGGACAAAAAAGGTCAGGAGAGGATTTCATTGCACCAAAGACATCTTCAACAGACTGAAAGAATGTTTCGATGGCGTTGAAATCAACCGCCCTGGCCGCACCTTTAAGACTATGGGCATCCCGGAAAATAACTTCAAGGATCGGCAGCCGGGCAGCTCCGGCTGCATGCTCCATTTCCATCAGCTTGTTAGTGATGGAAAGCAGGCGCTCCTCCGATTCAAGTTTAAAAGCCTGTCTCAAGCGGGCCATTAAATTGTTGTTTTCCATAATGCGATTATTTACCTGTTCTGATTTAATCCGGGTCAGTTGATTTTAAACTGCCCGGTCATTTCTCTGATACTTTCACTAAGGGATCTGATACTTTCAACCGCCTGCTCAAGCTGCTCAACTCCATTAATATTCTGCTGGGTCGCTTCCTTGATGCTCTCAAGCGCAATGGCTAATTGATCAATGCCTGACAGTTGCTGGCGGCTCGAAGCCGATATCTGCGACGCCGCTCGTGATGAATTGGAAATATTTTCTGAAAGCGCTTCAATCGCGCTGCCGGCGGCTTCTGAAAGTTTCACGCCGGAATCGACTGCTTTTGAGCCGCGTTCCGTTGCCATAACCGCGCTGCTGGTTGCCTTCTGGATTTCATTCAGGATGGCATTGACCTGACGAGTTGAGTTTTTGGACTGCTCAGACAGTGACTTCACTTCCTGAGCGACCACCGCGAAGCCTTTGCCGAACTCTCCGGCCTTGGCCGCTTCGATCGCGGCGTTGACGGCGAGCAGATTTGACTGTTCGGCAATATCACCTACCGCGGAGATAATATCGCTGATACTTTGGGTCTGATCACTCAATTTTATAATACTGTCGGCAAGCGACCCCATTTCTTCCTTGATATGATTCATGCCGTCAACGGATTCCATTGTGGCGTTGATGCCCTCTTTGGAAACTTCGTTGACCTGGATCGTCATTTCGGCAACATTCTGAGCCTTTTCCGAAGCCATATGGGAAGTCTGTTTGACCTCTTCCATCGTAGTCGAAATTTCCGTAACGGAAGTGGAAGTTTCGGCTGAATTGGCGGCTAACTCCGCGATAGCTCCTCCAATTTGGGCGATCGCAGCGGAAAGCTCCTGCACTCCCGACTGCATCTGCCGAACCTGGTTACGCAAAGTTTCAAGCATGGTATTAAATGAATTTGTCATCGTAGCCAATTCATCTTCTCCACTAACCGGCAGCTTCTCAACCGTCAAATCCCCTTCAGCAAGCTGCTCGAGCCGTTTCGTCAGTCGTGACACCGGAACCGCGATGGAACGCGCAGCCATGACTCCGAAAAAGGCGGCGGCGAATGCCGCCAGGATACTGACAATGGCGATTCCCCAGACAATTTGATAAATCGGAGCAAAGACTTCCTCTTCGCTGCATTCAGCCATAATTATCCAATCAAGATCAAATCCGGTTTCCTTTTTTAAATTCAACGGAGCGCATGAAATCAGAGCTTTCCAGTTATGATGACCAAGCGCGCTGTATTCCAGGCTTTCTCCGGCAAATGCCTGATCTATCTGCGGAGAACTGAATTTCTTTTTATTAGTGGTCAGTTCGTTGACGAATTGGCAATCACTGCGGCTGAAACGATCCTTTCCAACCAAAGTAACTTCACCTTTGGAGCCCAGGCCCAGGTTCGAGTCAAGAATATCTTCCAAATGCTTGGAATTGAGTTGCAGCACAACAACCCCAATAGTTTTGCCATTGCTGACAACTGGTGAAACCGCAAACATTTCATCATTTTTGAATGTTCTCAGTTTAATGTAATCTATGACTTGAATTTTACCACTGTCCAGAGCCAGGCGACTCTTCATCTTGACCTCAGGATGCCTGGCAATATCTTCCGCCTCCTCCTTGTTATGGCCCGCGAAAAATGTCGGCGTCAGGTCATTTGCTTTCAGTAGTACTACACCTGGAAAGTCATAAGTTTTGAGAAACAAGAGAATAAATTCAGTGGAATGAATAAATTGATCTTTGTTCGCTCTCGTATCGGTTTGACTGCCCAGTGCTTCAATCACCGCTTCCTGACGGCTCAAAACCAGTAAATCTTTTCTGATCTCATGGAAGTAGTCATATAATTCCAAACTTTTATCCTTGCGGGTCGAAACCAGATTAGTAACGGCGTCTGTTTCCAAAGCATCCACTATTTTGTAGACACTGAAAGCTGTAACCGCGACAAGCGGAATCAAGGTAACAAGAATAAACATGAAAACCAGTTTATGATTAATGCGTTTTGAAATTAATGACATACAATTATCTTTCTATTTAATTAAATTTTTGTTAATAGATCTGCATAACTACTAAAATATGGTTATATTACTAAAAAATCAAGTTGGAAACCGATCATTAGAAACCTTATTAATGCGATTATCCATCTTCTTCAACCACAAGACTGGAATCAGAAAGAACTTTTTCCCCGTCCATTATCTGAACCCCGTCTATGGTTACGGCCTGCAGCCAGTGTCGCCGGTCAAGGACCGAAGCCGCGTTCGGCGAATCCTGGATTTCCGCCGCTGAGATACAACGAATGCCGAAAACTTCATCCACCGGAAACGCAAATTCAAGTTGTTTTCCGCTAATAGTCATCAGTAAATCAGTCCTGTTGTCTTTTTGTTTGATGCCAAGCAGTCCAGTCAATTTTACAACGTCAACGGTTCTTCCCCGGATATTTGCAACCCCGGCAATATATCCCGGAGCCGAAGATATGAGACAAATACTGCTTTTATTGATATCCGATACATATCCGGCATTAATCCCGAACCGTTCATCTCCAAGCCGGAATTCGACTATCTCATAAATAATTTCTGCCGTTTCCCGGCGATTGTCCTCCGCCAACTTTTCAGCTCGCAGCCGGAGAATTGTGCCGACATTTTCCTGATTTCTATTCATTACAGTTCAACCTTCTTAATTGCATTGCTTCTGCAAATTTTTTATTAACATTTTCATTTCACCTGCTGCCATATCTTCTGTTCCGGCAACAATCAGGTCATCAGGAATCTTATCCAGTTCATTAAGCGCCGCAAGAAAAACGCGACCGGCTTCCCGATTTTTTCCTTTATTCAGCAACAGGGAACCAAGGGTAAAATATGCGGCCGCAAAATCGGGCTGCAGAAACAGCGCCTGCTGCAGTGCCTTTCGAGCCCCGGCAAAATCATCTTCAGCCATCAGAACCAATGATTTCTGATAATAAGCCATAACACATAAATTGTCCTGAAGCAATACCGCATCCAGCCAATGCCTGGCCTGTTCAAAGTTGCCGACATTCGCGAATGCGGTCGCAAGTTCAAGTGCGTGCTGCTGACTCGCATTGCCTGTATCCAGATGTTCGGCCGCGGCTAAAGCCTCGCGGTATTTACCGGCCCGGAATAATTTGATCGCTTCATTATGGAGCATATCAACTGTTTTCGGGCTTATTTTGCTGCCTTTGGAAATCGGAGCATCCTGAATTTGTATTTTCGGTGCTCCCATTTTTTCCTTTGCGACCGCCTTTTTAGGACGTCGAGCCGGTTTATGTACTTTTTCCGATTCTAACTTCACCGGGTCATATTGCGGCAGCGGCAACTCAACTTTGTCCTGCCGGGCAACCGCGTTCGGATTACGGCGGCGGAAAAAGAAATTATTCCGGAATTTTACCGCGTCAAATAACGTCTTCGGCAACACCGGGGCTTCGGCCGGCGCTGTTATCAACCATCCTCCGGGCCTCAGGCAATTATAAAGTTTTTTAACGATTTTTTGAATTTGATCATCGTCAAAATAAATCAGAACATTTCGGCAGAAAATCACATCCATCTCTCCAAACGGGTGTTGATGTGACGGAAAATCATCCGTCAGCAAATTCAAGGAGGAAAAGGAGACTTGCTTTGCAACTCCCGGATTTAATTTATAATAACGCTGATCAACCACTGAAAAATACTTGTCCAGCAACGTGTCCGGGGTCTCTCTGAATGACCATTTAGTATATGTTGCGCTCTGAGCCTTTGTCAATAATGCCTGATTGATATCCGAAGCGTATACAACGCTATTAAAGGGAGAGTACTTCCGGCGACACCGCTCCAGCGATATAGCTATAGAGTAAGGTTCCTCCCCGGATGAACAACCGGCACTCCAGATTCTCAGATTTTGCAGATCTGCCGGGTGGGAATTCAAGGCTTCCGGTAAAATTTCATTTTCAAAAGCGTCAAAAACCTCGGCATGCCGGAAAAAATAAGTTTCCCCGACTGTCAAGTGAGACGCCAAATGATTTACCTCATTATGGTTCTCTGTATCAGAAAGAATCCATTCCGCATAATCGACGGTATGGGCAAACCCCCTTGACGCCGCGGTCTTACTGATAATCGAGTCGAATTCACCTGCTTTAATTTTAGGATATGATGCACCGAGTTTTTCTTTAATAAAAGCAGTAAGCCGTTGTAACAAGTCAGGAGGTAATGCGATCTTTCTTTTTTCTTTAGAGGACATTCCCATGCCTGAGTTTACCTTTCATCCTATGCTTGCTGTGATTCGATTATGCCGCGGATATAAGTCGCCACCGCTTGCGGATAAAGGCCGGCCGGCTCCAGTACCAGTATAGTATGGTTTCCCCGTCCTATGAGGTTTGAAATCTGTTCCGGACGGTTACCTAGAATATCAAAAACTATATTTTCGTTAACAGCCGCCCGGTCGGAATATGGCAGGGACTCCGCCCTGACAGCAGCTCTGCCCAGGTCTGTGTTAAAAATAATAAAGTAATGTTCAGGAATCAAACCGGACCGCGGTCTGGCCAGCAGTTCGCGTATATTCATCACCGGCAGCAATTCTCCGCTGATGTTCATCATTCCTTCAAGCGTGTCCGGCATATCCGGGTAAGTGGTCAACTCCACAGCCTGTATAACTCGTTCCGTACTTCGTATCGGAATTGCACACCGGGCTTCACCAACATCAAAAAAAAAGTAATTCTTCCTGCTTCATACCGCGGTTGAGCACCTTTGTATTAATATTTCTTCCAATCTGTAAAATCTACTACATCTTTACCTGAATGTCAATCTCCGGAAAACAAAATTATCAACCTCACTCAAGCAACTCTTTTCGCTATGATCATACTATTATTTAATTAATTAAAAAAACCGCACTGTAACTCATGTTACAGTGCGGTTGAACTATTCACAGACTTTTCAGGAATTTATTCCATTTCCTCTGTATTATGCTCAGCAGATTCTTCCGTCTCAAGCGCCTCCTCAAGCTCTACCGGATATCCTCCAGTATTCGAAGCGGCCAGTTCTCTTGCTTTGGCCCTGGCCCGCTGATTCTTCGCGCTTAACGGTGAGATTGTCGTAATTATACTCCGTCCGATAATTTTCGGAGGAGAATCAGCTTGACCATAATCTTCCAGTTCAGTAATAACATTCTTGATGAGTTCAAATCCCAGCTCCTTATGGGCCATCTCGCGACCGCGGAACTGCAGAGATATCTTCAGTTTGTAGCTCTTCCCAAGAAATTCTTTCGCATGATTTATCTTATATTCCATATCATGCTTGTCGGTGCGCACATGAAACTTGATTTCTTTAAGTTTCTGGGTGTGCTGCTTCTTCTTTTGGGCTTTAAGGTTTTTCTTCTTCTCATAGCGAAGTTTACCATAATCCATTATCCGGATAACCGGCGGGTCGGCTTGATCCGCGACAATTACCAGGTCCATTCCTATAGCGGCGGCCTGCGCGCGGGCATCTTCGAATGAAACAATTCCTACTTGTTCCCCTTCCGCACCAACCAGGCGGACATTTTTTCCTGCAAACGGACTATTATCAGGTTTAATCAGAGTAGCGATACGTGTATCCTCCACGTTGTTATGTTGTTATTATACCCTGCCGGCCACCTCTGACCGGTCTCATGATTGATATATTATATCAGACATAAACCACAATATCAAGGGCGGCAACCGGTTAAATACTACTAAAAACTAAAAAAAAACTATTTTTCAAGCTAAAAAACCATCTTTTCCGGTTTATGAAAGTTAAATTGACGGACAAACTAAAGAGAAAAAAACATCTTGAACTTGTATGTCCTCATATAAACAGGCATATTTATAAATGGCCGAAACAAACAACCGTCAATCAGGAACCAGGACTATGAATATTATTCAAAACATTGGTTACAATAACGCCGACTCGCCCTGGCAGCTTGGCGATCTTTACATCCCGGCGGGCGCCGGCCCGTTCCCAATCGCCCTCTGTATTCATGGCGGCGGCTGGTCCGCAATGGACCGCCACAGCTTTGCCGGAGTAGCGGAGTACATGTCTTCACAAGGCTTTGCCGCTTTCAATATCGAATACCGTTTGCTGGGCGTCGCACCGTGGCCGGCTTGCGGTGACGACTGCATAACCGCCGCAAAATTTCCTGCTTGACGGCGGAATCAAGGATGTTGAGCTGAATACGGACAAACTGTTCATTGTCGGCGCTTCTGCTGGCGGACACCTGGCTTTGATGACCGGCATGCGGCTGCCTCCAGAAAAAGTTTCGGGCATTGTCTCGATCTCCGGAGTGGACCAGCCTGGAATTATGCAGCCGGGGACCAAGGTTCCGGATTGATTACAAGACATTCTGGGGACACGAGCCATCTCCGGATGATATTAAAGCAGCCTCTCCGATTGATTTGATTACAGCGGGCCAGCCTCCGGTTCTCTGTACCCATTGTCCGGTGGACAGTGTCGTCGGCATCGAACACGCAGAGAGTTTTGTAAGTCAATGCATAGACCTTGACGCCAGGGCCGAGCTGTTCAAATATTCACGACCGCAGGATGGCCATTGCATTTGGATTCCCGGCTCCAATCCGCATAAATTGTTCCCGGAAATCGAAAATGCTATCATCAATTTTGCTCACAAAGTTCATTAAAAATTTTGCTTCCGGTCAGGGCTATCCCCGATGCAAGCATCGGGATATTGACGCCCGACCTTTCACTCCCGCTTTGCGGGAGGCCGCAAAATTAACGAACGGATACGCCCCAAGGGGCGGGGAATTAAACCCTTTATTTTTTTGCATCATTCCCGCTTCCGCAGCACAAAGTGCGGAGTATGAAGCGGTATATCGCCATCCGTCGTACGGATTAAAACCCCGCTATTGACATATGCCTTCTTGAGAATTATATTAAAGATTGTTTAACAGATCCCGATTACCGGCATCCAGCTGTTTTATCCGGGATCATCAGGAAATCAAGGAGTTGCTAATGAAAATGTCGGCAAAAACCCGTAACGTACTGATTCCGTGCGTAATCATATTGCCTATCATCGCGGGGCTTCTCGTTTTTTGTTTTATGACTGACATGGAACCCTTGACCCCGCAGGAAATGCTTGAAAAGAAGCAGTGGAATCGTGATGAATTAGTCGACGGCCTGGCCCGCACCCTCTCTCCGCAGGCTCATCGCGGGCAACGCCAAAAAGTTATGACCCACCTTAAGAAACACATGCAGAAGTTCTCTCCCGACGAACGTAAACAGATCAGGGTGGAAGCGATGCGCCGGGCCATGCACATCAGCCTGGACCAGCTCCGGGCGGTCAAGCCGGAAACCCGCAAAAAAATGATCGAGGTAATCCAGAAGCGGGCCGAAAAAAATTACAAACGGGTCGAGAAAATGAGCCAGGCCGATAAAGAACGCGTCAAACAACGGCTTAACAGCGAAGAAGGTCAGGCGGTTATTGCCGAAATGAATCGGATCATGACTTCCCGGCTTTCAGCCGATGAACGACGCGATTTCGCCCCGATTACTAAAATTTGGCTTAACACCCTTAATAAATTATGATTACTGCAAAAAAATATTTTACGCTGATTGAATTGCTGGTCACGATCGCCATCATCGCAATCCTGGCCGGAATGATTATGCCCGCAATGCAGGGCGTCCGCCAGAAGGCAAAGAAAACCTCATGCCTGAGCAATCTGCATCAGGTCGGCCTGGCATTCCATCTCTATTTACCTGACAACAACTATATTATTCCGTTTTGCACCATGCGCCCCAGCAGCCCGCCGTCTGGCGAAGAACATTTAGCCGGATTCCCCGAGGTGATCGAACCCTATTTGAAAAACAATGACGCATTATGCTGTCCCGCAGACGTCAATCAGAAATGGTTCAAAAAAGAAGGCTCCAGCTACGAGTGGCAGAGTTTGAACAATGGGCTCAAAGTCGACCGGGACAAGTTCACGCTGCTTGGATATAAACGGTTTATCCTGATGGACTATGAAAACTTTCACGATAAAGAGGGCAAATCACGCGCCCGTAACTTCCTGTATCTTAATGCCCGCGCCGCCGGTGAACCGGAGGGCAAGTGATGCCCCCGATCCTCGAGTGCCGCAACCTGATAAAAAAATTCGGCTCCAGAACCGCGGTTAACGATGTCTCGTTTTCCCTTTATGAAGGAGAAATTCTCGGTTTGGCCGGACCCAATGGAGCCGGAAAAAGCACTTTGCTGAAAATGATAACCGGCCTGATCTGGCCCAACTCCGGCCAGGTGCTTATCCGCGGTATCGATGTCCACCAGCAGCATTCGCTTGCCATGCGACAGGTCGGTGCGATCATCGAATACCCCGCTTTTATCGCCGACATCAGCGGTCGCCGCAACCTTGATATTATGACCGGTGGACACGGTCCCGAATATCTGGCTAAACGGGATGAGATCATCCGTTTTGTCGAACTTGAGGACCGGGTCGATGAGAAAATATGCCGTTATTCCACCGGGATGAAACAGCGCCTCGGCCTGGCTCTGGTATTGCTTCCAGATTCTAATTTCATTATCCTTGACGAACCGACCAACGGACTCGACCCCGGCGGAATGGTCGAAATTCGTTCACTGGTGCTGGACTATAATCAAAAATTCGGCACCACCGTCCTGATCACCAGTCATCTGCTCCATGAACTTGAATATGTCTGCACCACCGCCGCGGTCCTCAAAAGCGGTCGACTGGCGGCTTACGGCAAAATGGATGAACTGTTGGAACGCAGAGCGCATATCCGGATTGTCTGCAACCGGCCGGAAGAAGCCGCCAATTGTTTGTCCGCCTCTTTCTCCGGCAATATCGAACTGCTGGCGGACGGCAGCATTGTAATACTGGCGGAAGCTGATCGCGCGGCCGGTTTCAACCGCTGTCTGGTCGAAGCCGGATTTGATGTGCACAGACTCGAATCCGACCGGCAGACCCTGGAAGATTTTTTCCTGACAACTTTACAGAAGGCGGAATAAGATGTGGCGCGATATTTATTATGAAATAGTTAAATTAAAATCCCAGAAGAAGAATTATATTGTCGCGATCGGCCATCTCTGCTTTCTCGGGATCTGTTATCTCGGCATGAAAACCTCAAACATGCATTTTATGGAACGCCGGGTCAGAAGATCGGCGGAACTCAACCTGACTGATTTTATGAGCTACGTTGACGGGCTGATGTTCGCCCGGCTTGCCCTGATCCCGGCATTCGTGGTCATTATGCCGATCTTCATCTGCACCATCGCGGGCGATACCGTCGCCGGGGAAATTCAGGACGGCAGCCTGAAACTGTTTGCCGCCCGGCCCCGGTCCCGGACCCGGATCATCATGGCGAAGTTCTGGGCCGTATTCGTCTGGAACCTTATCTTCTGTGTCTATTTTTCAGTTGTCGGACTGTTATTCGGCATCTTTCTCTTCGGTCTGCCGGGAACCCAATTAGTCTACCTCGGCGGCGGCACTGATCTCGGCACGATCCTGGTTATGATGCCGTTGTGGAAAGCAATGACCGCTTATTGGATGACGACGGTTTATTTCTCTGTTTCAATGATGGCGCTGGGGTCCGTCACCTTGTTTCTTTCGACCATTTTCAACCGGATGACCGCCGCTTCCGTGGGGGGCATCGTCATCTATTTTGTCTGCTATATCGCGGAGAAACTGCCGTTTATGGAAACGGTGCGTCCCTATCTGCTGTCAAAAGTGATGAACGGCGCGGTCGTTTTCTGGCTGACCGATATCCCGGTCCGCCGTGTCCTGCTGAATCTCTCGACCTTATCGCTTTACATCTGTGTTTTCACCGCCTTATCCCTGATCATCTTCAATTCAAAAGACATTAAATAAACCTGAACCTCAATGGGAGCGCGACGCTCCAATACAGCTATTTTTCAGGTCATTTTGGAGTGCGCTTAGATTTAAGCACTTTGGGTATCGAGTCTGACAATCGGACATATTGTTCCTATGGCAATATTTTGCCATAGTTACACGGCAAAGCATCAGCGACCACAACTTTGTTGCGGAACATCTATTTGTGACAGGTGAATTACCCCGCCAAAGCGGCTTAATCAAGCCGCACTCCAAAAAGTCAACAGCAATATTCAGGACGAATCAGACAAAGAACATGCTTACTATACACAGAGCGAAGCGATCTTACCTTGAAATTTGGGCGTTCCGTGTTGGAGATTGCCCTGCACAATGCTCGCGCTTATATATATGGATATTCAAAAAAAAAAGCGGGAGCTGCCAGTTGGCAGCTCCCGCTGTGAATAGCCTGGTTTTAATTCAGATTATGCCGCATTTTTGCAGTGTGGCAATGAGTTTTTCCCGGTTGTCATCGCTGATCTCACACAACGGCAGACGATATTCTTCTTTGATCATGCCTTTGATCGCCATCGCCGCTTTGATCGGAATCGGATTGGTATCGATAAACTGATCCCGGAACAACGGATAATATTTCTGGTGCAGAGAACGGGCTTCGGCAATATTGTCCGCCGCCATCGCCGCGACCATCGCTTTGACTTCCGCCGGAATTATATTGGACGCGACACTGATAATGCCTTTGGCGCCAACCGACATCATTGGAATCGTCAGGGCGTCGTCGCCACTGAGGACGGTGATGTCACAGGCGTCGAGGATCATGGAGACACGCTCGGTCGAACCGCCGGCCTCTTTGACCGCGATAATATTGGCGTTTTCCGCAAGGCGGGCAATGGTCCCGACCGCGATCTCACGTCCGGCTCTACCGGGTACGTTATAGAGGACCACCGGCAAACCGGCCTGGTCGGCAACGGTGGAAAAATGACGGTAAAGACCTTCCTGGGAAGGTTTGTTGTAATAGGGGGTAACCTGCAGCGTGCAGTCCGCGCCCATTTCTTTGGCTTCACGGGTCAAGTCGACCGCTTCTTTGGTCGCGTTGGCTCCGGTACCGGCCATGATGACGCAACGTTTGTCAGCGGTTTCGATCACGGTCTGGATTACTTTGGCGTGTTCCTCAAAAGACAAAGTAGGCGACTCGCCGGTGGTCCCCATCGGGACCAGGCCGTCAACTCCGCTCTCGATCTGGAATTCGACCATTTCACGTAACATACCATAATCCACCATGCCGCCGGAAAACGGCGTGACCATGGCGGTAAATACTCCTGATAAATTCATAATATTGTGCTCCTGTATAATTTTTCTTTGATTATTTGTTAACCTATATATAATATACTGCATTAGCCGTCAATTCAACTTTCAACGGCAATTTTTGCGGGGAAAGAACAGATTTATGCAGCCGCTCACTGTCTTCTCCAGCCTAAGGTTGTTTACATCCTCTGCTCAATCGTTATTTAAAAAGCTCAAAATCACTTTTAAAATAACATCGCTCCAGATGAATGGATGTTACTGCGGCAAACAAAGTTTGCCAACGTGCTTCGCAGATTTTCTTTTCTTGAGGAGGAGAAGCCGTTAACAATTACAGCTTCATGCTTTGATAACCGCCAGAATTTGCGCTTCCGAAACCGGACCCGGTCGCAGAATATTCCCAGCTGTTCTCCTTGATTTGCACGACTGTAGAGGCTTGCGCCTGTGACGATATTGCGCCTTCGTCAACCACTATCCTCCGGTTCGCCGTCCAGCTTCGCCAATGCCTCCGCAACCGTTAAAGCATTCGGTTCACCAGAACGGTTGGCGCTGGTCGAGGCCAGGGGCTTGCCATATTGCCGGAGGATTTCCAGAACCAGCGGATGGTCCGGAATCCTGAACCCGACGGTTTGTTCATCGGGCCCGTCCACATTCATGGTGATCGGCCCCGGACAAAAGGCATTGAACACTTTCTCCGCCCGCTCGTCCAGGACCATGCCGGAAGTCTCAAGCATAGCGCGATCAGCCGCGAACATCGCCAGCGGTTTGCCGTAATCCCGCTGCTTCAGCTCATATATCCGGTTGCGGGCAGCTTCATCCCGCCAGTCGCAAACCAGTCCATAGACGGTTTCGGTCGGGACCAGCAGGACTGCTCCGGGCGCACGCAAGGCAGCCGTACAGGCGGCGGCAATAGTCGGTAAATCGGTATTTTCTGTTCGATAGATATTCATCTTCAACTCATTTTAAACATATTTGATTGGATGCGCCGGCAGTGAATCAAGAAACCAGCGGCCATAAAACTTCGAGGTGATCCGACGGTCAAGCAGAACGATATAACCGGTATCGGTCTTACTGCGGACCAACCTTCCGACCCCCTGGCGGAATTTCAGAATAGCTTCCGGCAGGCTGTAATCCATAAACGCTTTGCCGCCGGATGCCTCGATCCGCTCACAGCGCGCCTTAATCAACGGATGCGACGGCACGGCGAACGGCAGTTTGGCGACAATTACATTGCTCAACGCCTCGCCCGGCACATCAACCCCGGTCCAGAAACTGTCGGTCCCGAACAGCACTGAATTTACATCTTCCTTGAACTCTTTCAGCAATTCGGTCCGGTTCAATGTCCGGTCATGAACCAGCAGATTTATGCCTTTTTCCAGAAAGAATCCCTGAAGCCGGTCGGCACAGCTCCGCAGCATGGCGTGACTGGTAAACAGGACAAACGCTTTCCCGTTGGTCATCATAATGTACTCCTGCAATTTTTCCAGCAACGCGGAAAAATAATTGGAATGATTCGGCTCGGGCATTTCCTTCGGCAACAGTACCGTGACCTGCCTCGGATCAAACGGCGAATCGAGGATCAGTTCACCTCCGTTGCCGTAGCCGACCCGACTGCGGTAATAATTCAGGTTGCGGTTGACGGACAAGGTGGCACTGGTCAATATCGTCGGAAACTCTTTGGAAAAGAGCAGCTCGTAAAGCATTTCATTGACATTTAAAGGAGCCGACCGCAAGACAATATTTTTATTATCCAGCTCCGCCCAGTAAACGTGCGGTTGGAGAAGCATGCTCTGGAAATTTTCCAGAATATCGGCAAAAGACGAGCAACGCTGATGATAGCCGGTTATCTCGGCCTTGAGCATTTTCTCCTCGAGTTCCTCATTATATTCCGCCAGTTCATAGCAAAATTTGATAAAGGCGTCGCGCAACCCTTCCGGAGCGATATCCGGAGCGGTAATACTTCGGATATCCTCATCGGTCCGTTCAATATAATCGCGCCAGAAATCAAAGTAGGCGGCGGCCATGATCCCCAAATCCGTAACCATAGTGCGTAATTTCAGCGCGGCGTCGCCCGGCTTGACCAGAATGCCGCGTCCGGTTTTCGGATTGAAGAGGCGGTTCAAGGTGCTGTAGACCGCAATCGAACTCAAACGCAGGCCAAGATATTCAGCCGCGCTGTTTTCCATGGTATGGGCCTCATCGACAATCGTACCGCAATATCGCGGCAGTAGAAAGCTGCCGGGATCGGCCTGTTCCAGTTCCTTCATTTTAAGATCGATGAAGAACATCGCGTGATTGGTGACTATCACATCGGCCTGCTCCCAGGTTTCCCTGACCCGCCAGTAAAAACATTCTTTCCCGAACGGGCATTTATGTTCGCCGGCGCAGCCGCCCGATTCACAGCAAACATAGCTCCAGGTTTCTTCATCGACCTTGCGCATTTCGCCGCGATCCCCGGTTTCAGTCGTGGCGGCCCATTCGGCAATTTTCTCAAGATGGACCTGGCAGGAGTTGCGTGGCAGGTATTCACCGCGCCCTTCACCGGAGGCCAGATTAAAACGCCGCAAACACAAATAATTGCCGCGGCCTTTGGCCAGCGCTGCTTTGAAATCCACTCCGAGCATTTTGGCCAAAAGCGGAATATCTTTCTTGATCAGCTGTTCCTGCAGATTGATCGTCTCGGTCGAAATAACCACCGGACGCGGGTGCCGGATCGAATAAAGAATAGCGGGAACCAGATACGCCAGGCTTTTGCCAACCCCGGTCGGAGCTTCGACACAGAGATTATGCTGTCCGCGAAAGGCTTCAGCTATCTGATTGGCCATTTCAGCCTGCTGCGGACGGTATTCAAACGGTCTGCCGCCGAATTCTTCCGAATTCTTCAAAGGCCCCTCCGGCAGAAAAAATTCCCGGGTCTGGTTGACAACCGGGGTCAAATCAATAGGCTGGAACCCCGGCTCTTCCAGATCATCATCAAAATCATGGAGCGCCGGATCAAAACCGCGAACAGGGATTGCCCCGTTGTTTTCTTCAAATCCGTCATCCTCGGGGTCATAACGGAAACCTTCTGCCGGTTTGATCATACTACTGGTTCCTGTGAATGGTTAAAAAATAAAAAAACGGCCGGGGATTGTTCCGGCCGTTTTTTATGCAATAAAGCTGGCTTATTTCTTTGCCGGAGCCGCTTCTTTTGCCGGGGCCTTCGCCGGAGCTTTGGCCTTTAACTCGGTACCGGGGCAGCAAGCCGCTTTCGGGGCTTCGCTTTCCGGGGACGTCGGTTTAACTTTCGGCATAACGATAGTTAAAACATTATCGGTCTTTTCAACTTTGATCTTATCGGTTTTTATCGCACATGGCAGCTTGACTTCGCTTTTGAACTGGCTATTGCTTTCAGCGATCAAAGCGCCTTCGGCGTTTTTCTCTTTTTTGGCAACTTTTACCGTACCGGTAACAGTCAGGACATCGCCTTTAACTTCATAATTGACTTTATAGTCTTTAAGTCCGGGAATAAACATTTTGTAACTAAGGGACTCGTACATGTCGTCAAGTGACGGGGCAATCCCGCGAGGACTGCACGCGACATATTCCTGAGCTTCAGCCAGCTGCTGACCGACTTCATCCATCATTGTTACATTATCTTCATTGGTCGGAGATGACAACGCCTGACGATAGAAAGGCAGTTGTTTTTTAGCTTCTTCCTCAGCTTGAGTGATTCGCCAATTCTGAACCGCCCAGGCCAACAGGAGAAAGACCGTTGCCAGTTTCCAGAAATTGATTTGATTTCCAGTTTTAGAACAGCAGGATCTGGGTTCGGCCGGTTCGGCTTTTTCTTCAGCCGCTTCGGCTGCCGGCTGCTCGGTTTTCTCTTCAGTTGCAGCGGGAGCTTCTTCAACTTTTTCTTCGGTTTCAGCCGCGGCTTCTGCCTGTTCCTCTACTTTTGCGTCGACATTCTCTTCCGGCAATTTGTTTTCTTCCGACATTTGCGTTCTCCAATTGTTGTACTCTACTCCTCTTGCCTGCCGCCCGACGACTCAAGGCCACTGGCGGTTAAACACTCAAAAATATCATGTTTTCCTGCTTATGTCCAATCGGAAAAGCCGAGTTTTATAAAAAAATAACAAAAAAAGCCGGTGTTTTGAAACCGTAAAGGGGTTTTTCGAGTTTGCAAATGGCGGTTTCATGTTTGCAAAAGGTACTTCGGATGCTATTTTACATCCCGGATAAATATTGTTCAGGATTTACTGGAAAGGTTAAGACATTGGCTGAAATTATCTTAGTGACCGGCGGTTGTCGCAGCGGCAAAAGCAGTTATGCGTTGAGAGTAGCGGAAAGTCAGGCCGGGCGACGGTTATTTATCGCCACCTGCCCGGTTCTCGATGAAGAGATGAATTATCGTATCGAACGCCACAAAGCGGAACGGGAAATCGGCGGCTGGGAAACCCTGGAAGAAGAAATAAAACTGGCCGAAGCAATTCGCAGCGCCAGGGATTTTGACTGTGTTCTGGTCGACTGTGTCACTCTTTGGATCAACAATCTTATGTATCACGCTGGAAACGAGATAACCGAAGATATGATAAAAGAAGAAACTCAAAATGTAATTGCGGCATGCAATGAACACCCGGGACAAGTCATTTTTGTTTCGAATGAAGTTGGATTCGGCATTGTTCCGGAACACCCGGAAGTGAGGCGTTATCGCGACCTGGTCGGTCGGGCCAATCAAACTCTGGGGACAGCTTCAAATCAGCTTTATTTGATTGTCTGCGGAGTGCCGGTCAACCTGAAAGGACATTTGGACAATGAAAGTTTTATCTGAGACTCTGAATAAAATCACCACTGCCGACGATACCTATCGCCAGCAGGCCACCAGTTATATTGAAACTCTGACAATGCCGCATTGGGCGCTTGGCATGATCCTTGACCTGGCGGTTGATCTTTGCGGAATGACCAGATCCATGCAGCCACCAGTAAAAAACAAACGGCTGGTCGTTTTTGCCGGAGACCACGGCGTGGTTCATGACGGGGTCTCCCAACAGCCGCAAGCGGTAACAACCCAGATGATGATGAACTTCGCTAACGGCGGCGCGGGCGTAAATATCATGTCCCGCAACTGCGGAGCGGAAGTGACCGTCGTCGATATGGGAGCGGTAAACCCGGTGCCGGAATACTACGCTGACGGTAAAATCCTCGATCGGCGCATCGCCCCGGGAACGGCCAGCATGATGCACGGTCCGGCTATGAGCCGCGAGCAGGCTGTTCAAGCAATTGAAACCGGAATTCAAATTGCCTTTGATTTCGGGCCGGAAACCGATATTTTCGGGGCCGGGGAAATGGGGATCGGCAATACCACGCCAAGTTCCGCAATCGTCGCTGTATTAACCGGTATTCCGGTTAAAGATCTGACCGGACGCGGGGCCGGCCTGCCGGAAAAGCAGCTTCCCCGTAAAGTTGAAGTCATTGAAACCGCGATCAGGGTAAATCAACCCGATCCGCAAGACGGCCTTGATATCCTGGCCAAAGTCGGCGGATTTGAGATCGGCGCCATCGCCGGGCTGATTCTCGGCGCCGCGGCCCAGCGCAAGCCGATGGTCATTGACGGTTTCATTTCCACCGCCGGCGCTTTGATCGCCCAGGTGCTTTGCCCGGCCAGTACCGACTACATGATCGCGGCTCACCGCAGCCAGGAACCCGGTCATATAGCAATGCTGAACAAGTTGGGTAAAGAAGGTCTGCTTGATTTGAAAATGCGACTGGGCGAAGGTTCAGGCGCGGCTCTGGCGATGCATCTGACCGACGCCGCCTATCGGGTTATGACCGAAATGGCCACCTTTGATAAAGCCGCCGTCGCGGCCGAAGGTATTAATAAATTTTGAAATTGCCTCTTTAACCAGAACCATTAATTATTTTTTCTCCAATGGGACGGAGTCATCCCGAAATGTTTTTGGAACGCCGTACTGAAGTAACATTGATTATCGAAACCGCAGGAATCGGCAATTTCCTTAATTTTTAAATTCTTGTTTGAAAGCAGTTGACATGCTTTTTCAAACCTGAGTTTGTCGATGTATTCCTTAGGAGAAATCCCGAAAGCGTTTTTAAACAGCCTGAAAATAGTTGACCTGTTAACGCCAAAATGCTCCGCCAAAGTATCAACGCTGACCCCGGACAGAGGAGTTGTCTCGATAATAATTCTGCTGGCCTTGGCAATCCCCTCGACCCGGACCAGATTATTTTTATCGGATAATTCATTCATCAGGGCATCTACAATCATCCAGGCCGCGGCCATCGGGTAAAACAACGAGAAATTCCTGCTTTCAAAACATTCGGAAATAGAATGAATCGTTGTAATGAAATCCGGACAATCGCTGATGTCGTACACCAGTTTATCAGGCGTCAGCCCGGCAAGACTTAAAACTCGCTGGGAACTTTTCCCGGCCAGCCAGAACCATGTATAGTCCCACGGGGTATCCGGGGAGTCATAATATTTGACTTCAGTATCGGCCCAGAACACAAACATGGTGCCGGGCCCGGCTTTGATCTTTTTCCCCTCATATTCAATTATCCCGACCCCGGAATTAACGATATGGAACGAAATCCCCGGAGAGGCAAATTCATGGGAAAAAGTTCCGTCGCTCTGCATACGGGCGAATACCCTCAAATAAAGATCAAAATCTTCAATATTCAATAAGAGCGAATTAGCCCAGGAAAAAAGAAATCGGTCAAAATTACGATTTGCCATAGCTCTGCATCATTTTCAAATATAATACAACATTTTTAATCTTGATTAATATACATCAAAAGTGTATAATGAAAAGAGTTATGACAGGAAAAGGTTGAAAAAAAGTTTTTGAAAATGATTTTTAAGCAGGACTATCACATTCATACGATTTATTCAGGCCATTCTGATAAGAGAATGACTATCGGCAACATTATTAAAAAAGCTGAAGCGATCGGCCTTACGGGAATAGCGATAACTGAACATGCTTTTGACTGGCATAAAGGGCCGAAAGGGAATCTTGCCTTGATCAGACAGGAACTGAACAAGGTATCAACCGGAATTCAAGTGGACGTCGGGTTGGAAATAGACCCTGACACGGAAAATCCCGGGCAGCTCCATTTTGACGACTTTGAAAAAGGGGAGGTTTTTCCGGTTCTGGTCGGTTTTCACGGCTATCCGGGAGTCAGCCGGGGCTGGTTTGAAAAAGTAAATTTTACCCGGCGCGAAAAGAACAGGATCTATTGCAGATGGCTGAAGATAATGCACAAGCTGATTGAGAATCCCAAAGTCGATATTCTCGCCCATCCCGGCAGAATAATCATGCAAAACGGGATTATTGAAGAGTTTTCCGGCAAAGTCCTGAAAGATTTTAATGAATTAGCCGAAGCCGCCGCGGAATATGATGTGGCATTCGAAATGAATGAAGAACTGTTAAACCGTATTCCAACCGAAAGACTTCAGAAAACATATATTGAAGTGATCAGGATTATGCTGAAACACGGAGTCAAGTTGTCCCCTGGCTCGGATGCCCATACGCTGGACAGGATTGGTCAGTTCTCTAAAATTTCCAGGCTGATTAAAAGCTTGAATATAAATAATAAAAATTCTTTGAGCAACATACAAGGAGGCAAAAATGAAGAGAAGATTTACGTTAATTGAGCTGCTTGTCGTGATCGCGATCATTGCGATACTTGCCAGCATGCTGCTCCCGGCCCTGAACCGGGCCAGAGAGACGGCAAAGAAGATCAACTGTATCAACAACTTGAAGCAAATCGGTCTGGGATTTTCGCTTTACGCCGGCGACAACACCGGCTTTGTCGCTCCGATTAATTCGTGGCACACGGTATTCGGGGCGATCAATCCAAATCCGCATAATCCCGGTTTCACCTGGATCTGGCTGGTCAATGAATACATTAAAAATCCCCAAAGCTGGTATTGTTCGAGCCGGAAAGATCTGATTAACGGCGGCAGCGTCAAGTCTGATTTTGACGCCAATCTTCGGGCTCCCGGTTCTTACGGTATGAACTATATAACCTTTTATTCTAATGTCCTGAAAAACACCCAAATCAGAAAACCTTCAAAATTAGTTCTGGCCGCCGATAAAGGACGCCTCAATGTTGAAAGTATCGACAACTATTATAAATCAAACAATCCATTGGATTTCAGACATCACGGAAGTGGCCTGATCCCGAGCGGAAAAGCCGATTATATGATAAATTTCGACGGATACGCTAATTTTTTGAAATGTGACGGACATGTGACGAGCTTGAAAATGCATGAAGCCGACGACGGAACATCATCGCTATGGGATTTTTCAAAATAAAGGTTAACCCGGAAACAGGTAGTTTTAATCTTTGTTCATTATAATTTTAAATGCTATATTGTTAATAATTAAACTAATGGGAAAAGAGTCTTATGAAAAAAGCAACCGTAAAACATCTGTGGTTAGGCGCCTTCTTGTTCTTGGCGTGGCAGAACATGCCTGCCAAAGAGACTTCTGACGGCAACCTGGTCAAAAACAGCGGTTTCGAAATAACTGATCCCGGAAAAGCGATTTCACACGGGGCAAGCGGGTTTGTCGCCGACTGGACCCCGCTATACTATCCGGCCCAGGGCTTTAAAGCCGGACTGTCTAACGATGCGGCAACCGGAAAAAACTCCGTCTATCTGGAAAATCACCTCGGCAAGAAGTCTCTGACCTGGTTGTCCGACTTTATTCCCGTCTCCAAAAGCGAAAAACTGCTGGTCGGTTTTGCGATTAAAACAGAAAAGCTGCAAGCAGGTAAAGACTGGTACAAACCGGGAGTAATGATTATATTTTATGATAAAGATAAAAAGCGCATTGCCCATCGCGACGTCAAACGGTTCGGTGCGGAAATTTCCGAATGGACCAGATTCAAGGAAGATTTCACTGTGCCGGCAAAAGACAAAATTGCCTTTATGCGTCTGGGGTTGGTTATCTCTTACTGTAAGGGCAAAGTTTTATTTGATGATGTTTCAATAAAACGAAAACCGAAAAAAGAAGTAAAGGCGGCAGCTGGCGGCAACGCTCCGCAAGCAAGTATTTTTCCGGTTCCAAAAGTTATTGAAAAACGCCAGGGATCCATAAATGTTTCCGGACTTACGGTCGATTGGAGCAAGCTGCCGCAGACTGCCGGAATAAGCGGCATTAAACAATTATTGACTGATTTTCTAAAAAAAAAAGATATCCGGCAGGAGTACCGTTTGTCTTAAGTCTTGATAAAAAACTGAATAAAAACTCCGAATATTACAAGCTGATCATCGATCCCGATAAAATAAGTCTTACCGCGACCTCCGAATCGGGTATTCTTTATGGCCTGCAAACGCTGTTTCAACTGCTCACTGAAACAGACCATCCGGACTGTATGATGATAGAGGATTGGCCGGACTTCCGCAAACGCGGGTTTATAACCGGTTCCGGGTCGGTGGAAACGATAAAAAATCTGCTTCCATATAAATTCAACATGTACTGGATGTGCGGCGGCAACTACAACTGCCGGCAATGGCTCCGGCCGATGACCGGCATTGAGAAACAATCATTGAAGAAACTGGCCGGAGAAGCCGCAAAGTATAAGATGCCTCTGGTTTACGGCGTCCGACCGGGATTCGGCAAACACGAACTGCATTTTTCCGACCCGGTTCATATAAAGACTATCCTTGACAAATATACTGATTACTACAATGCCGGGATAAGAAATTTCTATCTGGCCTATGACGATTTATTCAATATCGGGCGGGATAAGTTAAGTTTCAAAGATGACGTGGAATGTTTTAAAAACATTGGCAATGGCCATTACTTTCTGGCAGACAAAGTTTATCGTCAACTGAAATCCCTCGATAAAAATAATACGCTGTATGTCGTACCAATGTATTATTATGATCCGACTTTCTACTCCAATGAGGAAAAAGCCTACCTGAAATCCCTGAGTGCGTTACCCTCCGATGTGGAATTTATCAACTGCGGCACGCTGACTGACGAAGGGATAAAAAATGCCGTCAAAATCACCGGACGCAAACCTTTTTTCTGGTCGAACTTTATGGCGCAGTTCGAATCAATGAAAATCCGACCCGAAATATTGTGTCCGCTCAACTTCAAGCGCCCGGCAGATATTACCGGTAAAATGAACGGTTTCATGTTTGTTCTGTGGCCTGACCATCAGATGATGAAAGAGATGTTTGCAGATTTTTTATGGAATGCGAACGGTTATAATCCTGACCGGGCATTTGCCTCGATTCTAAGCAAGCATGCCGGGAAAAATTCAAATATTTTAACGGAATTCATCAAATTTAAAGAAAGGCTCCAGGGCTATCCATTTACCGGCCAGCATAAAGACGAAGTCGTGGTTCTCACCGGAAACACCATCAGGAATATTGCGTCATGGAAAAGCCGAATTGATAAACTGCCGGAACAAAAACAGGCTGAAATAACCAAAGAACTGAATAACATGATAAAAAACTATAATATTCTGCTCAAAGATTTCAAGACGCGAAAATATCCTGTCAATATTCCTGAAACCGCTGACTCTTCACAGCAATTGCAACTTGTCGCGAGTGATTTTGTCCTGCCGATAAAAAACTGGAAAGACGATAAGCCGGTAAAGGCAACAGCCCGGACAACAGTTCGAGCCGGATATGACAAGAAATTTCTCTATCTCAAATTCACGTGTCTGGAACCTCAAAAAGACCGGTTGCGTGCCAGACATACGAAGCGGGATTCGATGATCTTTACCGATGATTGCGTGGAGTTCTTTCTTCAACCGCCAAATAAAGCAGACTATTACCATGTAGTCATCAACTCACTCGGCGGAATCTATGATGTTTTCGGAGCGGATAAGAAATGGGATTCGCACGCGGAGGTTAAAGTTGATAAAAACGAATCGACCTGGACCGTTTTCTGCAAAATACCACTCAAATCTCTCGGCGTGAAGGAACTGAAAGGACAAGCCTGGGAAATGAATTTCATGCGGGAAAAACATTCCGGAAAACAGGAGTTTTCCAGTGCGTTTCCGGTTTTAAAGGGTTTTCACGAAAAAGACCGCCTCTGGAAAGTCATTTTCAATTGAAAATATCGCAACGGATAATATTATTAAATAAAAAAGAGTTGAAAATTGCATACTTTATATTTTGACATATCTGAAACGCTCTCCGGAGACCACCATTATATGACCCTGGCGGCATGCCGGGCCTTGCCCGATGCCATGCAGGAACTAATGCTGGAGGAAGCCGGACTGCTGATCAGGTATTTTTGCGAACTGCCTGATCTTGGCTGGCCGATCTTCGGGACGCTGGGCGACTGGGAAATAAATAATCATTTTTCCTATGATATCAGGCGCAATTTGAACGCCCCGTTCTATTTGGAGTGGAATCCGGTCATGCGGACCGGTGAACGTTTCGGCCATGATAGCGCCGGAAGCCGGCCGGCCGTCAAAATATTGCTTGCAAAAGCAATCGACGCAATTTCCGACAGTCGCCTGAGAGATGCTCTGGCTTATTGCGGTGCGGCTTGCCATCACCTTCAGGATGCGGTAACTTTTCCGGAGCAGCAAACTCTGCACCGCCGGAGCATGTCCGATGTTTTGACTTTCGAAATTTCCGGCTACTGTCCGGAAGTAATCTTTTCAGCAGTAGAAGACGTTCCAGGTCTGGTCGATGATCTTTTGGACCGGCGTATCGCGCCGGAATTAAAATTGCTTTCCCGCGAGCTTCGTAGAGCCATGATTTCCGGCGATGCCAGGCTGCGGCATCAAATCCAGATGCGCAGTGACATGCTGGGCGCGCAAATCACTGCGGATATTCTGCTTTCTTTATTATCACTCTATACTCCGGCAGCGCCCGTTCCGGTCAATTATCTGGAAACGTTCAATGATCTTGACGAGGAATTCCTGCCGGCCGGGTATTTTGTCGACCGGGAAGACAACCAGTTTTTTCAGGGTTATGCCGGTGTGGAAGGTGCTTATCCGCGAGGATTTGAATTGCGTTTAACGAGCGGGCATCAGTTGCGATTGTCCGCCACCGCAGATTCAGAGGTAAAATGGAAAATGGGCATTGTGCATGCGGTTCCCCTGGATCGCCTGAAGCAATATAGATTCAAGGCCGCGGCATATTTGCTTAATGCCACCGGGGATAACGGAATCAGGCTGTTGATTTATGATTATTGCTGGAATATTGAGAATTCTATTGAAATACCTTTTGAGTTAGTGAACGACTGGCAGAAAATAGATCTGGGGTTCACGACGAATGCGAATAACGTCGCTATGACTATCGAATTTTATTCGAGAAATAATACCGGAACAGTCCTGCTGGATAATTGGCAGATTTATGATTCCGGGACGATTCCCCTTGAAGCAGAGCAACTGGTAAAAAGTAAATTGAAACTGGCATTGGCGCCGGGAGAAAATTGTTATTTGCGGGACAAATCAAACTTTGCGGTTCAAAACGAGCCGATTACTTGCGTCAGGGATAATTCGCCCGCCAATATTACAGAAGGTGAAGATTTTGTTTTTGACGGCAGTTCATTCATTGAAATCCCTTACCACCCTCTTTATACGCCTTTACAAGTACAAGGGGTCCTGAATATAAGCCTTGATCTTTATCCGGAATACCTCGCAGAAGGTGAAATCATAATCGCAGCGAATCTTTACCAGAAGCCGGTATACGGGTGGCGTATTTTTCTGCAGAATGGAAAAATATGCGTCGCGGTTTATGCTGACGGGCGGGAATATATTCATGTATGCCGGGGAGCGGAAATCAAAAGCGAAAAATGGTACAACATAAACTTTCAATTATCCCCGGCCAACGAAATTACCGTCAATGTTGACGGTAAAATTTCAACGGGAAAAGCAGATTTTAGCAGATGCTACAGTCAATCCGCAATATTTATCGGAGCAGACTCCGGCGCCTGTAATTTTTTTACAGGCAGGGTTAAAAATCTGCGTATCACAGAAAAATAAGCTGATGACGGTATAATTTTTACTCGCCCAGATGTTCGAGTATCCTGTCGCCAAGAGAATTTTGCTCAATCTTGACCACTTTCATTTCGCGTTCGACACTTTCAGGTGAATCGGAGGCATGCGCTGTATTGACCATGATATCCGATCCGAATTCACGCCGCACAGTGCCGCCCGGAGCCTTGGTCGGATCTGTTGGCCCCAGAACCTGGCGAATTTTGCTGATCGCGTCTTTGCCCTCGTAGATAATGATCATGCATTTAGCCTGCCCCGGATCGTTTCTCCGGTCTTCCGGACAGTTTTCCGGCCTGACGCCGGACATGAATTCAATAATATTCGAGAACTGGTTATCAGCATAAGGAACGCCAACGTCTTCGGTTAGCTTGTCAATAATGCTCGGGCAAAGGGTGATTTCCAGTTCATTTTCCAGAATATCCTTAGCTTTTTCACCAATAACCGGGGCCAGTTTACCACGCAGAGCGTCTTTGACCGGACCGTAAAAATCCAGCGCGTCGGCAACCGGCATCCGGTGGATCTTGCATCCGACAATCCGCAATCCGGTCCGACTCAGCATGTCAATAATATTACCCGGGCGGGTACTCGGGCGACGCCAGTTATCGGGTTTGATAATAACCAGAGTACGCTCCGTTCCCTGTTCATGGGTCACAATATTATCCACGATATTAGGCTGTTTCAGGGCAAATTCGGCAAAAGATTTCAATTTAGCCTTGGCCGATTCATAATCCGGAGGTGTCAAAACGGCAGGTTCAAAGTAACGAACCTTCCCGAAAATACCACGACTTAAAACATAGTCGGCATAGGTGTCACGAATGGTTTCACCGGTGGCCATGTCGCGGGTTCCGCCCGGCCTGAAACAACCGGCAATAGCTGAAAGTTTGCGACAGGCGTCTTCGCCTCTGAAGAGCAGCATCATTACCCGGTGACCACGTCCGTCCGGGTCCGGGGAGAAGTTATCTTTGACATATTCCGCCAGCAGTTCAGCGGCTTTCTTATCTTTCGGGCCGATAGTTTCCTTCAGCATCGCGGCATACATTTTTGTCATTTCCTGATCAAAAGTCATGACTTGTGCGCCAATGAGTTCTAAGTCGGTTCGCGAAAGCAGACGGGCGATTATCCCCCCGGTTCTTGACTTGCGCAGCGTATAAGGCGTTATAAATAAATAAGAAATTTCAATAGTCATTATACCAATACTCCGTTTTTTGTTGCCTCTTGATAAATAATCCTGCCTTACAAATTTGCAATAATCAACCAGGATAAAAGGTAATTTACAACCGTAAATATCATTTCGCAAATGCAAAATAATTTGAATAACGTTTTTTTACAATAATAAAATGATTTTTTTCGATTGATTCCAATATGGTCGTGCAGGGAGTTGCTTTTAACGGATATTGATGTATTTTACATGGTTGCAATTTTGAATTTATTTGTGGAAAGTTTTACGGTGAAAATTATCTCTGTATCTGTCGTCCATAACTTTTTGAACCAATTTTGCGTGAGACAGTTCGACAGAAAGCGGTTTTAGCATCCGAATTATAAGTAAAAAGATGAAAATATAATAATGCGATTTAGAAATCTCGGCGAAAATATTGAACAATACTTTCTTGAATTGATCATCGGTAAACGGAAGTCGCCCCGTGATAAACTGATGATCGGCATCCTGTTTATCGGTTCGAGATTTTACCGGATGGCGATTCAGTTCCGCATCTGGATGTATGATAAACGGATAATCCGCAACCGGTCGATCGGTTGTCTGGTAGTCAGCATCGGCAATGTTTCCTGCGGCGGAACCGGCAAAACCCCGGTGGTTGAAATATTCGCTAAAACCCTTTCAAGAGCCGGACGACGGGTCGCGGTACTGAGTCGCGGTTATCGCAGTAAAGAACGTTCTTTCGCAACCAAATTAAAACAGAAATTCGGCTCAAACAAACACAAAGTGCCGCCTAAAGTAGTTTCAGACGGCAAAAGTCTGCTGCTGGAGTCCGACTACGCCGGAGATGAGCCGTACATGTTGGCCTCCAACCTGAAAGACGTTGTCGTTCTGGTTGACAAGGACCGGGTTAATGCCGGACTTTACGCAATTGACGAATATGAAACCGATACCTTGATCCTCGATGACGGGTTTCAATACCTCCGCCTCAAACCGCATATTAACATTGTCCTGGTAGATTCGACCACCCCGTTCGGCAATCATCACGTTCTACCGCGCGGGATTCTGCGGGAGCCGATCAAAAATGTGCGTCGCGCCGACTATATCTTCCTCACCAAATCAAATGGCGGAAACCATTTGAGGCACCTCAAAACTTTCCTGAGAAAACATAATCGACGGGCGGAAATAATCGAATGCTGTCACAAGCCGCAATACCTCGAAGACGTTTATAAAAAAGGCGACCGGATGAAACTGGAAGCTTTGAAAGGTAAAAAGATAGCCGCGATTTGCGCGATTGCCTGCCCCGAGAGTTTTTATGAGTTTCTGCGGCGTTTTGATTCAAATCTGGTAATTACCAGACATTTCGCCGATCATCACCGCTTCACCCAGCAGGAAATCATTGATTTTATCAATGACGCCAAGGCTGCGGGAGCCCAAATGATTGTAACAACGGAAAAAGACGCGGTCAGGCTTCCGCGTCTGGACCGCCGTGACATTCCGGTATGCTTCATGCGGGTTGAAATCGACATTCTCAGCGGCCAGGAAAGTTTTGATCAATGCATCACCCGTATTTGCTTCGGTCAGACCGCCCGGCAAATCACAGATTAGATATTTCCAATTTACACTTTCTGTCCCTGTTTAACCGCTGATTCTTTTTAAAATACCAGTGGTCTTTCAGGTCAATCCCTCTGATATTTACGAATAAACAGTTGATAAACAACCAGTTCCCCAGTATTCCAGGTTAAGACTTAAAAGGTATATTTAACAAAAAAAAGTAATAAATAGTTGACAAAACATCTAACGGCAGTATACATTATAATTGGGTAAGGCTGGTATTTTAGGAAGAAAAACCAGGGAGTGCATATGTCTATTACTGATATTTTCAAGCCGAAATGGAAGCACAGCGACAAAAGGGTGCGCCTGGATGCCATTGAAAAGCTTGAGGATCAACATGTCCTGATTGAAATCGCTCATACGGATAAGAGCGGTAACGTCAGGGCAAAAGCCGTTGAGAAGATCACGGATCAGGAAGAACTTGCCCATATTGCCGAGGAAGATGAAAATACCAGCGTCCGCAAAGTGGCCGTCGGTAAAATTACGTTCGAGAATATTCTGCTCCGGGTCGCCCTCAATTCAAAGAATGTAAGTATCCGGGGTACCGCAATTTCCAAGATCACGGACCAGAATTATCTGGCCGAACTGGTTCAAAAAGAACAGAACAGCAATCTGCGGGAAATGCTGATCGCCAAGATCCATGATCAAAAGTTGCTGGCCAAAATTGCCCGGGGAGATTCCTACGACGAAGTGAGATGGATGGCAATAGAAGCGTTGAATGATCAAAAAGAGCTTGAGTACATCGCACTGCATGACATCAGTCCGGCGATCATGCGGGTGGCAGTCGCTCAGATCACGGATATGGAGCGGCTTCTGCATTTGTCGGAAGTACATAAAAACGGCAGCATCCGCCATGCTATCGCCGACCAGATCAAAACTATTTCTTCGAGCCATAATTGCGCTAAGTGCGGCAGCGCAACTTTGAATAAGAAAGAATTTCTCGCTAAGTGCCATGAATACGGTATAGGGATGGTATGGGGAGCGAGACCTCAACTAACGATCGGGGTTAATATTGCAATCGGATTCAAGGAAATATACAATCTGTTGTTGCAATCCGATCCTGCCAAAGCAAATATTTTCAATCAGATTTACTGCTATTACGGCAAGATAAAATGCGATGTTTGCGGACGTGTCTGGTGCTGTCGCTGCATGGATGGCGGGGTAGACGGTTCAGTCGCAGTCACCCATGACAAACCCTTATGCAACTGTCACGAAGGCTGACTGAGAAGCTCCTTAAGTTTCCGATCATAATTATCTATAGCGAGATAACCGCGATATTCGAATTTAAACTGCAATCTTTGATGTTATAGAAACATCAGCTTGACCGCTTATATGGAATCTATCACGTCTTCGAAATAGTGTTCTCTTAGTATTTTCGGCGCATACATTATTTCTTCTATATCAAAACCTGCGTCGTCGGCTTCGTCCCATAATTTTTGTTCTGTTTCAAATCTTGTAGTCGTTCCAGATGAAAAAATAAAAAGCAGATATTCGCCTTTTGGCGCATTCTCATTATCTTTTTTATCATCGTCAGCCGTCATTTTCGCGACCAGGCAGCGGTTATTGAAATTAGCTTTTTCGATTCCGGTTATCAACGGTTTGAAAGAATTCGGACGATCAACCGGAGCTTCTCCGGTATGTATTCCCAGAACCGCCGTTCCATCTTCCGGGTCCATCCGTAATTCATATGGAAAGACCAGCGGCAGCCGGGGACTCGATGCGGTTCCCGCATAAGTGGAAAAACGCGGATCCGCATCCGCCAGAGATTCCGGCGGCACATATTTTTGGAGATATTTTATTCGTCTTTCAAGTGCGGTTTCAGCCGGGGCCACAATTTGTTTTTCACCGATTTTATTCCGTTTTTTCTCCGGTTCGCGGTTCAGAAAATCCATGATTTTGGAACCGGACAAAAGTGCCAGAAAAAACGCGCCCGACACTAGCGCTATTATTCCAAAGACTAATTCAAGCCGATTTGAATGCCTTTTTTTTCGGCGGCAGTCACGAAGCAATGAAAGCCCGATCAATATCAATGCTATACTTATAATGGCTGAAATCATAAATTCCGCAACTCCTTTTTGAATCGTTCGAAATCAGTTGTCCGCAAATATGGGTTTTCGACCTTTTCTTCACCGAGAGTGGCGCTTGGAACATGACCATAGTCATGACCCGACCAGACAATCAGCGAATCCGCCAGCGGAAATAAAACCTCCCGCATAGTTTTGAACATAGTTTCAGCGTTGCAATATCCGCACCAGTCAATAAATAAAGTATCGCCGGTAAAAATCCCCGAATCATCCATAATCCGGAAACAGACGCTGTCCGGGGAATGCCCGGGAGTATGCAAACATTCTATCCCGGTATCACCAAAAGGAAGCACCTGACGGTCATCGAGCGCAATATCTTTATTTATTCCGGAATTCGGATGAGCCGCAACTTTGCCCGGAAAAAAGTCCAACACCCCGTCAATCCCTGAAATATGATCATGATGCGTGTGAGTCAGCAGAATATATTGCGGTTTCAAGGCAATTGACGCATTTTGAACAGCTTCGCGGATAATAGAAACTGTTCCGCAGGGATCGACAATTGCCGCGTCGCCGTTTTCCGCATAGACCAGATAAGAAAAATTATCGTCAAAGCCGCGGACCCGCAGCTGTTGAACTGTAATCTCACTTTTTCCGTTCATTTTAACGCCTATTCAGGTTTTATATCCTTTGTAACTATTCCACCGGGACGGGTCGTCCCATGCGGCCAGATCTTTCGACCGGGATAAATAGAAGTATTGATTCCGGTATGGACGTCATCCCCAATAATTACCCCCAGTTTGCGCCGGCCGGTATCGATCATGGTATCTTCTACCATCGAAGCGTGGTTTTTTCCGTCGTGCCGCAAATTTGCGGTAATCGTCGCCGCTCCGAGGTTTGTCCCGGAACAAATAACCGAATCGCCGATATAAGAAAGATGACCGGCGCTGACATTATCCATAAAAAGACTGTTTTTTACCTCGACTGCTTGACCAATATGGCAATTATCGCCGATCGCGGTATTACCGCGGATATAGCAGTTCGGCCCGATTTTACAATTCTTGCCGATCACCGCATTGCCTTCGATATAAACTCCGGGCAGCAGAACCGAGCCTTCTCCCAGCTCGATAAAGCCGTCTATTGAAACCCTTTCCCGGACAGTCCCCTCTATTTTACTTTCGGATAATCCGTCGATGATGCGGCTGTTCAACTCAAGTAAATCCCACGGATAACGCAGTACCAGACTGCCGCGCAGGCCTTTCAGTACCGTCGGAACGGAAATGTCACAGTCTTCAGGGACAAAAACAAGTAATTCCGAGCCGTCATCGTCAATTACGACCGACGAACCGCAAGGGTCCAGTGATTCAAGCAGTTCAGCCGACGGCCACAGCGCCGGATGAATCTTGACTGTTCCGG
The DNA here is from genome assembly GCA_963678305.2 of Victivallales bacterium. Lineage (GTDB taxonomy): Bacteria > Verrucomicrobiota > Lentisphaeria > Victivallales > Victivallaceae. The sequence goes on along the minus strand of CAXXVV010000003.1, from coordinate 907,969 downwards.
TTTGCGCCAACTCGGCAAGACGTTTTTTGAGCAAATTTTCCAAAGGTATTCCGGCTATCGGAATTTCCTGCAATTTACGACAGCATACAACCGGCTCCAGCGTCTCCGGGCTTCCGGCATTCATCACAGTTATTTTACAGTCGTCCATTTCAGTTTAACCCAGTTCACGTTTTATAACGTCGGTAAATTCATTACTCCAGCGTTCCACCGCAACCGACTCGGAAGCCTCAAGCAATACCCTGATCTTGTTCTCAGTTCCTGAATAGCGAACAACCGTCCGGCCGGAGTCACCAAGTTCAGCTTCACAACGGCGTATTGTATCGGTAAGTCCCGGCAATTTGCTGAATGGGACTTTTTCCAATACCGGCAAACTAATCAGCTGTTGGGGAAATTCGCGCATGAAACCGGCCAGTTCAGCCAGCGTTTTATTGGTGCTTTTCATCAGTTTCAGAATGTGCAGCGCAGTAATAATCCCGTCTCCGGTAGTCGAGTAGTCCATAAAGATAACATGTCCGGATTGTTCACCGCCGATATTATAATTATTCCGGCACATTTCTTCAATCACGTTACGGTCGCCGACATCAGTCTGAATCACGTTGATCCCGAACGGGGTCAACGCTTCGGACAGCCCGAGATTGCTCATCGAGGTAACTACAACCGTATCACCGGACAATCTGCCGCGTTCTTTGTAATCCAGGGCGCACATACCGATAATCCGGTCGCCGTTTACCTCACGTCCCTGGGCATCGCAGAAAATCACCCGGTCGGCGTCTCCGTCCAATGCAATACCGACATCCGCCTGATGTTCCCGAACCAGTTTTCCGACAAATTCCGGATAAGTAGCACCGCATCCGGCATTGATATTGTGTCCGTCAGGAGAGTTGGCAACCGCAATGACTTCGGCCCCAAGCTCCTTGAAAATGAGGGGGGCAATGTGATATGCCGCACCATTAGCGCAGTCGAGAACTATTTTCAATCCTTTGAGACTGCGATATTTGATCGTGCTTTTTGCGTATTCGATATAACGGCCACGGGCATCGTCGATCCGGTATGCTTTACCGATCTGGCTGGAGCGGATATGCTCACTCGTGATCTCTCCACCGAGGACTTCACGGGCAATCTGGTCCTCCATCGCATCCGGAAGCTTGAAACCGTCATGTCCAAAAATCTTGATCCCGTTATCATCCGCGGGGTTGTGGCTCGCAGTCAACATAATGCCGCACGCCGCCCCCATGGAAACCGTGAGCAGCGCCACCGCAGGAGTCGGCATGGGGCCGACTTCCAGTACATCCATCCCCATACTGACCAGTCCGCTGGTCAGGGCCGACTCAAGCATGTAACCGGAAAGTCTGGTATCTTTGCCGACTATTGCTTTTTGCTCTCCTTTTCCCCGGGCTTCAAAGATGCGTGCGGTAGCTTTACCGACTTGAAGCGCAATTTCCGGAGTAATCGGAAAACAGTTGGCCTGTCCCCGTATTCCATCTGTTCCAAAAAGTTTTTTCATAATAATATAAGTTTACAATTTCCGGTTTTTGTAAAGATAATAGTGGGTAAGGACAATATCAGTCGCCACCATCAAGCCGTTAAACATGTAAAGCCAGAAAACATTATCCCAGTGATAATACAGCTTATTCATGCCGCCGGAAAGATAACCCAGCAATATCAGGTACATAAACATGAAACTCTTTCCGGCCGGGTTTTTCGACCGGATAGTTTTGACTATGGCCATCGGCCAGCTTGCCCCGAAGCAAACCAGCATTACAATCTCAAAATAATTCATACGGCCTTTCGAGGTTAGCCGTTAAGCTGACTTTTAATCGCCGCTAACTGTGCTTCAAGTTCTTTTACTTTGTCGGTCAGACGCTCAACTTTTTTCGGCATAGCCCAGCGTTTAACATATTCACGCTGCGGCAGGGCAGGAGTTCCGACCGCGATAACGCCCGGAGGAATCGAATCCTTAACCGCTGAAGTGGCGGCAACCTGTACTCCGTCGCCGACGGTGATATGACCATTGATTCCGACTTTCGCGCCGAGAGCGACGCCGTTGCCGATCTTTGCACTGCCGGCAATTCCGACCTGTGCGACCAGCAAACAGTGTGCGCCTACTTCAACATTATGGGCAATCATGACCAGGTTGTCGATTTTGGTGCCGATATGAATTCTGGTCTTGCCGAAACGGGCACGGTCAATCGTGGAATTGGCTCCGATTTCAACCGCATCGTCAATCTGAACGATTCCGACCTGCGGCAGTTTGATAATGCCTTGCGGAGTCGGGAAGAAGCCGTAACCGTCGCCGCCGATGACCACGCCGGAGTGAATAATGATCTGGTTGCCCAGGATGCAGCGGTGCATAATCGTGACATTCGGCGACAACTGGCACTGCGCGCCGATCTGAGTTTCATGGCCGATATAGCAACCGGCGCCGATCACGGTTCCGGGACCGATCTTGACGTTTGGTTCGATCACCGCATTGGGGCCGACATAGACGCCTTCGCCGATCTCAGCGGATTCAGCGACAACTGCAGACGGATGAATGCCGGGTTCGAATTTAATCGGTTCGGGCGCAAATACCATAATCGCTTTGGAAAAAGCGACATCGACGTTCTGACAGATAATAATCGTCTGGTCCTCACGCGGCGCTACCTCTTTTACAAGTTTGGCATCCAGCAGAATAACTCCGGCCTGAGATTTTTCAAAAGCCGGCAGATATTGTTTATTTCCAAGAAAAGATACCTGTTCAGGAGTTGCGACACTCAAATCGGCAACCGCCTTCAACACAATTCCCGGGTTCCCCTTCAGTTCCCCCTCGACAAAAGCGGCCAATTCTCCTGCTAAAATAGTTCTTGTACTCATTTCATACCTTTCTTTTTTGAGTAAATATCATAAGTTTATTGTTGGGTTACCGGAACAGCCTGGGTTTCTTCCGGCTGTTTGACGGGTTTCTGTCCGCGGTTCAGATCCTTAATGATGTCGTCAGTGAGATCAAACGCGCTGTTAACGTAAACCACCGCGGATATTCCGTTCAAGGTTTTACCGGAGGAGTCCAGTACCAGGGTATACCCTTCCACAGAACATTTTTTCGCAACCGCATCTTTAATGTCAGTAACAATTTCGGCTCGTTTAGCCTGTTCGAGCGCCTGGAACTGCTTTCCTTTATTTTTTAAGTAGTTTTCCAGCTCCGCTTTTTTCTCTTTCATCTGCAAAAACTTCTTCTGCGCGGCAAACGTTTTGCGATCACGCTCGCCGGAAGACAGGGCGATATTCTGAGAGGCGTCACGCAGCACATTGAACTCTTTCTGCATTTTATCCAGAGACTCCTGCAGCTTCCGGGTCCAGACTTTATAGAGTTCGGCCTGTTTTTTCAAGCTGTTGTCAATCAGTTTGGTTTTGTAATATTTCTGGAAAACCAGATCCATATTGATTACGGCAATTTTCGTGTCTCCGGCTGTCGCGGATAAGGTGAACAACATTGCAATTAGGCTCAGGAAATAAATTTTCATTTAGGGGCTCCGGCTGTTTCAATTAACGGTTAAGCGATTTAGAATTATTAAGCATTTCGTTTTTTTACTTCAATCCGGGCCAGTTCGACAATTTCCAATAATTTTGCCTCTTGCTGTTCCGAACTCAATTCCCCAAACGCGTCAAGCAGAATTCGCTCATCGCTTGTCAACTCAATCGCGTGAGAACTGTGCGCCTTCGAGGCTTTCGCCGCCCCGCGGTCGCCAAGATACGGCTTCAGGACCGGATACAACTTATCCCAGGTGTCGCGTCGGATAACTCTGGTTTTTTGAGTCATATAACGGCTTAATGTCTCAATACTGACATTCGTCCGTCTTGAAAATTCTGCGACGGACCCGAATCCGTCGACACAACTTTGCAATGCTTTTACTATATCATCTGTTATTTTCATGCTGCATTTACCCTCCGGGTTAAGCTCTTAAGCATTGTTCCACCTGAGAAGCTTGATATGCTGTTGTTTCAGGTTTTATTAACATCGTAAATATAACCCGCAAAAAGCAATATTTCCAATTTTCTCAAGAGATTAGTTTTTATCCTTAAAATTCAAGCAAAATCTTCCGATTAATAACGTTGTTTACTGGACATTTTCAAGCTGAAAATACGTTTAATAAAATTAATATTATAGAAGCATGTGATTTATAAAAAATATATAAAATCCTAACAATAAAGATAATACACAATTACCTGAAGCAGGATAAAAAAGGTGAAATGATTATTCAGGAATCATTACTGACGCGGGATGACCCGTTTTAAACTGATGCGGACTGATTCCCGTAACTTGCTTGAAAGCCCGGGAAAAACTGTAGATACTGCCGAACCCCAGAATCTCCGCCGTCTCAGATACCGTCATGTCAAGGTAGATCAAAAGTTCCCCGGCCCGGGAAATCCGGCAGCGTTGATGAAAATCCCGTGGCGATATCCCATAGGTCTCGCGAAAAAGTTTGCGGAAGTGGGAAGAGCTCAAGTTGGCTTTACGCGCTACAGTTTTCAGGTCAAACGGCTGTTCATTATGGGTACGCAGCCAGGTCGCCGCGTCACGTATCCTGCTATCGATACTTGCAGTGTCGTCATGCTGTTCAGTTGCCCGGCAAAGCTCCGCCAGAAATTGCAAAAACATTCCGCACAAAGCCAGTTCAGAAGAGGTATGGCGACAGTGTTCCAGGCAAATTCGCCGCAGTAGAGGATAGAGTTTCTGAGGTTCTTTCACATCAAGCAGTCCGCTCCATTGACTGATGACCGGATCGCCTATCGGCGGATGTATAATATCGGTAAAATCGCTCAGATCAAGAGTCCCGGAAGGAATCTGGGCGTTCCAATGACTGCGCGCCGGATCATATATCAGATCAAAGTGCAGATACATCAGTTGCATATCCTTGTTACCCCGCATTTCAGTAACTGTATCCGGCGGAACCCAGACAACACTGCCGTCACCAACCTGGAAAGAATTTTCCCCGACGCTAAACCTCCCCGTTCCGTGTTCGACACATACCAGCAAATAATCCAGCAGTTTACGTTTGCCGATGTGCCATTGAGGTCGGGTCTGATTGCCGCTCTGCCGGATAAAAGGACGTAGTTCCATCATCCTCCGGGCAGTTAGCGCGTCCGGTTCAATAATAAAACTTTTGCCCGGTATTGGTTTATGCATTATTTATTCTTGCTCCGGCTGTTCAGAAAAACGGTCCAGACCAGGTTGTTTCTGACGTTAAAAAAATGAACGCCTCTTGTTCTGTTTCAAAATCCAATATACTTCATCCTGTGGTTCATTGCAAACGGGGATTCACTTTGAACAAATCAATCCGTCTGCCAACGATCTTTCATCGTTAAATTACTGGATTATTGCCCGCTATTATCAGATAAAATTCAAAATTATTTATGAAGCTATATTTGACATAAATTACTGGACTGATATGTTAAAATTTATGAAAATTCATAATACATCCAGCAGTTCATGTGGTTTCATTTTATATATTGGCATTTTGATTCTGGGAATATTAAGCATGGGAACAACAGTAAATTCTGAAGATGGATCGAATAACCGGAATGGCATATTAAGTTTTAAGCATGTAAGACCCTTTCGGGAATTTATGAAAAGGCAGGCAAATAAACATCCCAGAGACATGGTCTCATATGATTTCCTCCCCTACTTGAGGCGTGATTTCGGGGAAAACAATCCTGCCGGGTTGAAAAGCATAAAAGCACTTCGCAAAAAATTCGACCCCAAGCTGCTGGATATTCAAAAATACAACAAATCCCTGAAATATTATATCGAGAACATGGACAAAATCCGACGGTTTTGTACCCTGATGGAACAATTTGCCCAGGGCTATCTGGTGACCGGCGATAAAGAATATGCTGTCCAGGCGAAACGCATGCTTCTGCATCTTTCCGAAATCCCGGCTGATGCAGGCGGGGGGCTAAACGGATGCGACGAAATCCCGATGTCAATTATGCAGCTCGGACCACGGGCATACGACTGGATATATGCTGCTTTGACCCCGGACGAACGAAAAAAAATACAAGTTTGCTTTCGGGAACGCGGCAATCGGATGTGGAAACACATCGGAGAAGGCAGGATAGTCCCGGTAAACAGTCATAAAGGCCGGATGCTCGGCTTCATGGGAGAGGCGGGAATTGTTTTCTGGAATGAATTTCCTGAAGCTGAAACCTGGATGATCAAAACCGCTGAACTTGTAGCCGGAGACTACCCGAAATGGGGCGGGGACGACGGGGGCTGGGCGGAAGGCCCCGGTTACTGGTCCTGGTATATGGCGCATATGGTTAATTATCTGTATTCCCTTTATAATTTGATTGGCTACAATGATACCCTTGATAAACCATTCTTCAAAAATACAACCTATTTCGGCATATATTGTTCTCCTCTTAGCTTGCCGCGGGCTCCTTTCGGGGATGCGGCGGAAAAGAACACCTGTATTGTCAAAAGCTCGAACGCGTTGTTCTTTGCGAATATCTATAAAAATCCATTTTTTCTATGGTACTCCAAACAATGCAACCGGCGACTAAGTTTTTATGAACTGTTAAGGGAGCCTGGAGGAAGAAGAAATGTATTAAGTCAAGAATCTCCTGATCTTCTACCTCAGGCAAAACTTTTTGAGTCCATCGGTTGGGTCGCCATGCATTCAAAACTCGGCAATCCTTTCGATGATGTCTTTATGCTCTTTAAGTCATCTCCATACGGAGGTCAAAGTCATTCACATGCCGACCAGAATTCTTTTGTGCTTTCCGCCTATAATATGCCGCTGACCATCGCCTCGGGCTATTACAATTGCTACGGTTCTCCTCATCATTACGGCTGGACTCGCACAACTAAAGCAAACAATACTATTCTGGTCAATAATCAAGGCCAGCATCCAAGAAAAGGCAAAGCCAATGTTGATGCTTTTATAACAGATGGAGACGGCAGCGGCCTGACTTATGCCCTGGGGAATGCCAGGGGGGTGTACGACGGAAAACTCTCGCGCGCTTTGCGCCACGTGATAAAACTTGATGCCACAAATTTTGTTTTGATTGATGAAATGACCGCTCCGGTTCCTGCAAACTTTTCCTGGTTGCTCCACTCGCTTAATAAAATGGAATTGACTCCGGAAAGCAACAGCTTGACCGTCCACAACGGTGAAGCCAATTGCCTGGTCAAACTAAATTCAATCCAGGGCCTTCAATTCTTCCGGAATGACACCTTTACGCCACCGCCAACCATGGCGGGCGGGTTCAGTACCCGCAAAAAGAAAACCTGTCCGAATCAATGGCACTTTCGCGCCGATACCAGGTCTAAAAGCTCAAATTGTACTATTACAGCCATATTGAATGTTTATGAAGGAAAAAAGATTCCGGCCCCGGCGACCATCGAAAAATATATTGATGACAACGACCGTTTACAGATGTCATGGCAACAGGAAAACAAAAAGGCAACAATCACGCTGGACAAAACGGTTCAGGGCCGTCTGAAAGTTATGGTTTTTCAAAATAAAAAACTCAATCGCTTCCTGATGGTCAATGATAAAATTATGTATAATGATAAGCAACTATTAGTTAAAGCAACCTCTCCAGTCAATATTTCCCTGGCATTGATATCAAATAACATTTGTATCGGCCTGGGCAAAGGCCGGAGAGGATGCAAAATTCAATTAAAACTTCCAGCTGACAGTCAGATTCAAAAACTGTTTTTCAGGCCGCGGGGACATATAAAATGGCAACCGCTGGATTGTAGTTTTAAAAATGGTTTTGTCATCTTTAAGCATCCCGGAAAAGATGGCGAAATCAATGAACAGGAACTGTCGAATCTATTTTATAGCACGCACTCGACGGATACTCAAATCATTTAATTTTTTGTGCTGAGACGGGTTTATTCATCACGCCTTACGCCGACGGTTGAAAAGTCGAGTTCCGGAAAATTGATCTTATGGAGAATTGAATCGGGTTTAAGGCTGAAATCAAATTGGTCCATATCAACAAAACCCGGCTCGCCGATCACCGAGCATAAGTCATGCCGCAATTCCTTGCGCCACTGCTCGAGCGTACCGGTACGTTCATTTTCCTCGTTTTGATAATAGAAGAACGCATCATAGTTCCCGTTCAAACTGTAAAGACAATTGCTTTCACTGTAGAACTGGTCCTCGTCGATCCCTTCTGTCCAGGTTTTGAAAAAGGGCAAGTCAGGGTTCGCGATGATCACGTTGTTGCAAAACATCATGTTGCGGACATAGTTTTCTCCGGGCCAGGTATAACCGGTCTGGCGCTGCTTGCGCCCGGCGGAAATCGCCATGCCGTACTCGCCGCCGTAGGCAAAAACATTGAAACGGACGATATTTTCACGACCGTAATGCTGGTGATAGCCTTCACAGGAACAATTAAAACACGCGTTCTTCTCCAATACAATGTGGGCACTGCCCTCGTCGGTGTAGAGCCCCCAGCCGCCGTAATAGCGGCACTTCACGTCGTGGATCAGGTTATTGTAAACCCGGGTGCCGGGCTGAATACCGAGCAAATAAACTCCGCCCATATCGCTTAAGACCCCCTTGCCGAGGTCATGAATGTGGTTATACCCAATGCGGTTTTCCCGCGAGACCGAATCGCCGTACCCCCAGCACCAGCCGGCGGAGATGCCGCTGTAATAGAGGTCATGGATATGGTTGTGTTCAACCAGACAGCCGAAGGCATTGACCAGGATCACCCCGATCGCGGCATAATGATCCAGGCCGCAGTTGCTGATATGATTGTCGGTGATAATGCAGCGCCCGGTCAACTCAAGCGGGGTTGTCAAAACATGGTTACCGCCGCTGACCTTGATCCCGCCGCCGCCGAGATCATAAATATCACAGTGTTCCACCGTGATATTTTCACAGCCGCCGGCTATTTCCATACCGTACCATGAACTGTGAGCGATCGAACATTGTTTGAAACTGCAATTTCTGGCGCCACGCAGATGAACGACCCCGGGAACATGAACCGCGGCCTGCGGCGAGGAACCGACTTCATTCAGATCATAACCTTTTCCCCAGTTATCCTTCACCCCGTAATTACGGATGGCGTTTGGTTTGTTTTCGCAAAAATCATAGTTGGAACCGACTTGCGGGCGTTTTCCGCCGCCGAATTCTAATTTAATCCCGACGAAATTGATGTTCTCAATGTATTTTTCCCGCAGCGGATCACCTTCCAGTCGCAACAACGAACCGGGACTCGGAATAACAGCGCGAATCTCATCGATCTCCTGTCCCGCTTCCGGCAGATAATAAATTGTCTGCGCGGCACCGTCATAATACCATTCTCCCGGCTCCAGCAGGGCTTCTCTGACGTTTTCCCACGCGTATTCCGTAATCTTCGGGTCAAGTTCAAAGATCGCCAGCTTAGTGAAATAGAGATTGCCGGTTTCGGCGTCGAAAGATTTAACCGGCAGCAGCGCGTCCATCCAACGATTCAGGATTCTCACCCGGATATCCAGCGGAGCAGTCCAATCCGGGTTGAAATCTCCCGGTTCGGGCTTAAAGTGACCGGCTCCATTGAAAAGCTCATTTTTAATCTCATAATCAGGTTCGGCCGGTCGCAGATATTCCTGTTTTTTGGGGAACGCGGCGATCGTTTTCCGCTGACGGTTCACATAGAGGCTTTCCGGGACATATTCCGGATCGATCAGCCCGGAGATATCACTGCAGAACGCCTGCAAACCGTTGATTTCGCAGTTCCGCCAGTTGTTAACCTTGATCGCTCCGGTAAAAAGCGGATTTTCTCCTTCAACCGCCTGAAACGTCACCGGAAAACTGTCCGCCGGACTTAAAATCACCGGCTCGGTCAAGTGGTAGCAGCCACCCATGACGTTAACCGTGACCGGGCCTTCCGGCTGCAACTGCCGGAGAGCGGCCATAATTCCGCTAATCGTAGCCTTTGCCGTATCCGGAGAGTTTCCTGTATTTGCATCGTTTCCTGTCGGCGACATAAAAAATATCGTGTCAGACATTGTTCCATTCCCTTTGAGTTTGCAGAGTGTGACCGAAAAACTTCGGCTAATCTACCACCGGTAAAACTCAAATCAATGGATGAAAAAACTTTTTTCGCCAAAAATGCTTGCTGTAAATTAATTAGTTCAAGCTTATTTTTGCAATTTTATAACTGTCCAATCGCCGGGACGCAAGTTTATTTTCAAGGTCGTTTGATCTCCGACAACTTTGGTTTTCACGGAAAGCCAGCCCGGAACAGTGACGTCACAAGCCCTGGGAAACGCGCCCTGAACCGTTACGGTCGCCCGCATATCACGGGAAACATCGGTGTTGTTTACCGCCAGCCAGTAAGAGCCGTCTTTATCAACCCGGACGACGGAGCGAAACTCCTTGACGTCCGCTTTGACAAGCTGCTGCAGACTACCGGTCAATGCTTGAGTCATTTGCTTCTTCAAATCCGTATTCATATTGTAGACATGCAACGGGCGATTAAAAAGGATCACCTTGCCCTGACCGAATCTTTTAGCGGCAATCCCCGGTAAAGTGTTTTTTGTCGAGATCGAAAAATCCCATAAATCTTTACCCAGTACAGCCCGCGGCCAGAGCGTTTTCAGCAATGAATCCTGAACTTTAAGCGGGAATCCCGCCGCATCGTAAAACGCGAAAGGCCCGATTGCCAGCAAAGTGCCGCCGGCGGCAACCCATTGTTTAAGCTCACGCGAAAACTTTTTAGTCATATACGGCGCGTACGGCAGCATAATTGATTTGAATTCACTTAGTTTTGTCTTGCCGTCCAGCACCATTTCCTCCGGAACATATTCGTAATCGATATTGAGCGGACGCATGAAATTATTATGCAGATCGAAAGGAATAGTAACCGGCGGGGAATCATAGACGTTATAACCTTGAGAACCCAGAGCATAAACCGAGGAACAAGGTTGAATCACCGCGTTGGCTGATCTTTTTATTTCAGATTCGAGCAGCATTTTTTCAAGGTTCAGCCCTTTCTGGAACATCACCGGCAGCGTGGTCGTCGACCAGCGGAAGATATACTGGTCATACTCCAGATAATACGGACCGTGGTTATAACTGGCCAGATAGGTGCCGGAACTGCTCACAAAACGCAGCCACCAGCCGGAAACATTGATATGCTGCATGAACAGTTCGAAGAAAAATTTATCGACGTCGCGTTTGGCAAGTTTTTCATTACTCATATGCGCGCGACGGAACATACCCCAGTAATTTTCGTAATAGCCAAGCAGCTTATCGAAATGACGATTGATCGATGACATGAAGTTCCACATCGGCAGTTCGCGGTCCGGGCTGGAATGAAAAGAAATAATATCGGCGCAGTTTTCTTTGAAAGCCAGATAGATATTCCCGTCCAACAGGAAATACGACATATCCTCCATAACCGGAATTTGCGGCGCGATTTTATGAAAAATATCTTTTATTTTGCCGATCCATTGCAGATAGGTCACCCGGCTCCAGCGTTCATGTTCCAGACGCAAACCGGTTACCTTGAGTCGCGGGGTAATAAATTTATCCTGAGTCGGCTCGATCACGTCGAATGACTCGTAATTTGTCCGCCAGGCGGTATTGAGTTCAGCGATTGTACCGTAGCGCCGTTTCAGGTAGTTGCGGAAATCAACTTTGGCTTCCGGAGTGTAGCCCATTGACCGGGTTTCCAGTTTATTTTTGGCATTGTAGACCCGGAAAGTATTTTTACCCTCCTGCCCGATCAGGAAAAGGTCTATCGAACCGATTGGAAACCGGTCGGTTACCTCCTTGACGCAGCGGGTAAGGTATTTTTCGGAATAATCCATCAGGGCTTTGCTGTGGATATTCGCGCCCCGCTGCCTGATGAAGACATTTTTAGAATGAACTTTGCGTTTATCTTCACTTACCATGTAGACGTCAGGATTACTTCTGATCTCCGAAACCATCGGGACGATCAGGTCATGCATCCCGAACCCGACAGTACAATAGATGCGCTTCATAATTCCTTCATTTTTCCGCATGTCGATTCCTTCAGTCAGGAAGTCATAATTCCAGCAATCCGGGCCTTTTTGTTTTGGAGATATATAATTCGGATGCAGACTGTGAGCGCTGAACGGCCCGAGCTGCATCAGTGATTCCTCGTTATAAAGAAAACCGTGCGCGATAAAATCGAACTTGCGACTGTAACCGTATTTATTCGGATATTTTTTATCCGATGCGGCTTTCAGGCTCCGGGAAGACCAGGTTCCGGATTTTTGCGCGATCTGCTGCTGTTGCTGTTTTATCAACGCGGAACATTCACTTTCCAGTTTTTTGATACCGGAGGACATTTCCGGAATCTTAACTTGCAAAGGCTTCAGCATAGATACATCGCGTTTTTTATTATAGGCCTTACCGTATATCTGATACATCCGGTTCAGTTCATCATTTACCGCCGCGGATTTTTGCAGCAGCGACTGGAATTTTTTATCCGCAACTCCAGCCCGGTAAAGCATATTCAATTTTTCATCCGCAAAACTTTTTTCAATCATCAGGGCATTGAACCGCATGGCGGTACGATAAAATTCCGGATAGAGCTTTTTAGTTTCCTGAGTCAAGCCGCGTTTGCGCCATTTAACATCAGGCTTTTCACGTTTGACAAACGGGCTGTAATCCCACAGGTTCGGAAACGGTTTTTTTCCGGATATTTCCCGGGCAATCGCGATGCCTGAAACACTGGCGCGGTCCATCAGGCCGGACCGGTTGCTGTTTTCCCAGAATGCCATATCTCCCTCAATTTCCGGATTTTTGTAAAAAGCAAGTTTGCCGAATTTGCTTTTCTCGCCAAAAGCCGACAACATGGCCCAGGTGGAGATTTCGGCTCCGGAATGATCAACCCTCCGAACTCTGACTGCATTAAAACTCCATTTTGTATTATCTTTGGGACAAACAGTATTAAGAGCCGCAAAAGGAATCGCCATTTCAAGGGACCATTCATTTTTGCCGATATAAGACTTTGCTTTTACCGGCAACTTGATCCGGTGTTCCACCCCGTCATTGCTGCCGGTGTAAATATTGCCTTCGCAGTCAACTATGATATGAGAGTAGCTCCTGGCGATATCCGGAGCAATAAAAAATTCCATGCAATCCCCGGACCAGGGCGACTTCTTCGATCCCCGCAATTTGGCGGTTAAAGGCTCCCGGGCGGAAGCGGCAAAATAGATGTTGTCCCGGTCATAACACATTTTCACCCGGGTATCAGGTTGCGCGGCTTCAAGTTTGCCAAGCCGGCAGAAACCATCAGCAACCTGCGCGTTTTTCCAGGCCGGATCATTGAGAATTCCGTCGATCAGCGGCGCCGGCTTCAAAAAACCGAACAGGACCAGTTTGTCGCGGGGATCGAGAATGGTCACGTTGATATTATCGATCCGGATCTTTCCTTTGACTTTGTCAAACAAGCCTAATACGCTTATTTCCTTCATGTCATACGGGACTTTCAGAGACCGGGAAAACAATGTCCATTCAGTCGCAGGCTTGAGATAGACGGTCAGGTATTTTTTCTTTTTCTCCTTATCTGCCGGCGTCATTCTCAATTGTAAATACGTCTGCCCCTTGTTACCATAGGTCAGATCATCAGTCTTAGCCATGAAACTCAACGTTACGGTGCGTCCGGCGGGAATCGGCAGTTTCTGCTCCTGATGAAAAGTCGCTCTGGAGTTTTTCAGGTCTGACAATTCAATCAGCAGAGAACGCTTGCTTTTACAACCTGTATCATCGAGAATAAATTTACTTCTGCCACGCCAGTCGTAAGTACTCCAATTCGCCGGTTTACCTTTGCTTTGCGCTTCAAATCCGGTATTTTTGAACACCCCGGCCGAGAGTTGGAACGAGCACACCAGTCCCAGCGCCATCAAGTTTCGTCTTATAAACATTTTATTTTTCCGAAATTATTTTTACCTGAAAAGACTTTTTTGCGTATAATAGTTGCAACCCATCTCTTTTAATTCATTGCCGTCTTTGGAGGAAACGTGCAAATCAGCAAACAGCAAATTACCCTTATTACCGTGTCTGGTATGAATCAGCTTGCTGGTGGTGGAGCCCGTAATATCCACATAATACCACTGGTTTTCTGACGTAAGGCTACCCTTGGAATCAGCGATAAACCAGACATAAGAAGGATTTTTCCAGGTGCTGTAAGTGCCGTATTTATAGATATTGTTGCCGCTGAAAAGAGCATATTTGACCGGCGAAGCACTGATCTTGAATGCCGTCTGGTAGGAGAAAAGGCGACGCATGCCGTAAGTATAACTAGCGTTCGAATATTTACCCCATGGCGCCATTGACGGGCAAACAAAAAAGGTGGAATAGTTCGCATCCGGAACCGCGTTGGGAGAACTTGGCGCATATTTGAAATACATTATCAAACGCGCCCACTGAGTCCCCCGGTAGTATGAAGGGATGGACCAGCTGTCATGATCATCGGCATAGTTGGCCATCACCAGTCCAATCTGTTTCAAGTTGTTGATACAGGCAATCGACTTTGCTTTTTCCCGGGCCTGGTTCAAGGCCGGCAACAGCATGCTGGCGAGAATCGCGATGATTGCAATTACAACAAGCAACTCAATAAGTGTGAATTTCCTACTTTTGTTCGGCATTTTTTTTCCTTTCTGATTTATGCGTTATTTTTTAGTTTAAAAGGCTCAATTTTCATAAACTTCCACCTCCCGTAGAAACAGATAATTATGGCCAAGTTTATAACAGTCTGTAAAGGCTATTTTGACAAATCTGACCGGTTGTTTCGAGAAACTGTAGGTATAGACTTTGCCGTCCGATTTTTTGAAAACCTGTGTTCCGACTTCCCGGAACGCTTTACCATCGGTCGAAACACTTACGGTTACGGTTTTAGTTCCATATTTAGCCATATTATATAGTAATACTCGGCTGGCATCTACCTTCGACTCCAGGTCTAAAACCACCGTTTTAGGAAATTTGGCATCCGGACCGGTTGCATATCCACCAACAATCGTGTCGGCTCCGTCCACCGCCGTTTTCTTCCCGTCGGTCAAACCCGCCTGCCAGCCGGATTTATTGTTTCTCGACGAACTGACGTAGGATTTACCCAGAGCGAGGTTGCGATTATCTTTTACGACCTCAGGTTTTACCTCATGATTTTTATTGGTCAAAACTTGCAGCATTACCGGCCCCATGCCGGCGCCGATCCTGGCGTAACCCGCCTCATTCGGATGGACCGCGTCAAACAGCAGATCTCCGACTTTACCGCCGCTCATACAATATTTCTCCCAATCGGCAAAGTTGTCCACCAGGGCAATCTTCTTTGTCTTAGCAATTTCACGAACGGCATTGTTATATGGTTTTAAAAAATGGTTTGAGCCGTGGAAACTGTAAGGATAATAATTAACTTTTCTATTATCGATAGGCGTTGTGGTCATAAGTACCGGCACGATCTTTCTTTTGCGCAGCTCGTCAACCATGTAATTCAGATTCTTTTTAAACTGTGCAAGCGGCAGTCGCGGACCGGTTTTGCCGTGATCGACATACGAATCATTGCAACCGAACATAATAACCACGAAATCCGGATTTTGCGACAAAACCGCTTTTTGAAATCTCGCCACTCCATTATTCGTTTTATCGCCGCCGACACCTGCATTGATAATTTGCGCCTGGACACCTGCCTGCTGCAGTTTTTTGCTCAGTATTCCTACAAATGATTTTTCTTCAGATACTCTGGCCGCTTTGGTGATTGAATCTCCAAAGCAGATAATTTTAACCGGTTTTGCCGTCACCCAAACCGCGGTCACAAATATAAATACAATTAACAATTCACTTAACGGTTTTCTCATGTCGTATTTCCCTGATTTGATATTTAATTATTTCTTCTTAAATCAAAATTTTTTCATTCGATGTTCAATGTTCAATCTCAATATAGATTATCATATATCACCCCAGTTGGCCGCTCCGACAGTATTCATCAGGATAAAAGCCCTGAGCAGGCCGGCCCCGGTTTCCCGCATTGCAGCGGCGTTCCGGCCGAACCACGGAATTTCCGGCAGCAGCGGAAAAGTATCGTATTTTTCATGGCAATAACCGGTCGGGAACGGTTTATGATCGTGAATCCGGGTTTTCCAAACCTTGCCGTATTTTATCTGGTCCGGCATGAATCGGAAAAACCTCTCGGCCTCTTCAGCCGTCCGCACATAAAGTTCATCCTGAAACTTGAACAGATAGCTGTGCAGATTCATGAAATGGGTTGGTTGAATAGAGTCCAGCAACCCGGTGTAAACCTTCAATGTGCTGTCCGACAATGCCGCCGGGCAATTATCCCGGTGCCACTGTTCAGTTTTGTTTAAATCAGTCAGTTTATTTCCGGTGTGCCGGGCCATCCCGTCCGCCACGCCGTCCGGATTGCTCATCGGAATAAAATAAAACTCATGCCGGCTCAGCGCATATAAAGCCAACGGATCATCGCTCAAGAGCCAGCGCAGCATACCTTCAACGCAATAACTGCCGGAACTTTCATTGGCGTGATTCCGGGCCGAGATCAGAAATTTTTTCTCCGGTTTATTGATAGCCGCAGCGACTTTCAGAAACCGGATATTCCGGCCCTTGTCCGTTTTGCCGGCGATTTTTGAGTCCAAAGCCGGATGATCCAGCGAGGCGACGAATTTTTCACAGTCCTCATAACCGTAATGCGGATGGAGGGACAATATGCCGCGGCCTGGTGAAACCTCAAACTCAATAAAAGATTTGCCGGGCGCGGTTGACGCCGGAATCACAATCCACTCCCCGGATAATTCATGTTTCCAGTAAAAGCAGTCGCGAAGTTCTGAAAACGGTTCGGTTTTCCAGAATATGTCCAGTTTTATAGTTCTACATTCAGTTGAATTATTGGTAATTTGCGTATCCAGTTTGAAAGACTCGATGTCTGTTTCAGAAAAAGGCCGCAGGATATAATGGTTTTCCGCGACCTTTTCAATTCCTTCCGGTCGCGGGTTGGCACTGTCAAAATTGCCGGAAACCGTAAACATTTCTTTATCCTTCAGTTGATATAAAAGGTAATATGAACATCAAAATATCCGCCTGCATATAGGCGCATTCGGTTATTTCCTCTGCAACATCCTCCCGCATCAGCGGCAGACCGTCACTACCGAGTCTGGTTGCAATGAACTTCAGCAAGCGAACGGATGCCGCTTCATTATCCGCACCGCCAACTCTTAACAGAACGTTCAATGTAATGAAATAAGTCCAGATATTATATTTGGCGGTCGATGATTCCCGATCCCATTTCAGGGAGCCGTCAGCATTGATACTGCTGCGCAGATATGCGCATGCCCGGTCAATCGTGGTCCGGCTCTTTTCAGTTTCCGACCAGTATGCCGGCGAGCTTGTTCTTTTCGGCAGATTATCAAGCGCGTTAAACATACACCAGATTACCAGCGAAGTATAATTTATGGTTTCCCCGCCATAATCCCGGTAAGGCATGCAGCCGTTTTCCCATTGCGACTCCATGGTCTTTGCAATTGCCCGCCGGGCTCCCTGCAGAAAAATATTGATTGTGACGTCATATACCTCATCGAGCGCGCGATAAATCAACATCAAAGCATCCGCGGCATGTGTGTTGGCGTTCAAAGTATTGTAAGGGGAACGTTCATGGTGCGGAAAGATTCCTGATCCCTGCGGCCACTCTATACTCAAAAACCAATGTCCGGCCAGCTTAAGGCTGTCCATATAACTCTTCTTTGGCGGCAAACCGTCGATCAGGGCCTGAGCCAGACCATGAATCGCAAAACCGGTTGCGATTGTGGATAACTCGGTCAGCCCGGTTTGTTCCCAGTCGGACGGGTTTTCATTGTTCTGCACTTCGGTCCAGCCGCCGCGTTCGTGCTGCCGGGAAACCAGCCAGTCAAAAGCGGTCTCGGCCCGATCCAGCAGTTCCTGCCGGTTTTCCGCCTTGCCGATATTCCAGAGAGCCAGTGCCGCGGAACCGCAGCCGCGATGATGATGAGCCCCGCCGGCATGCCAGTCGACCAGTGGACCGTGGTAGGCTTTTATACTCCAGAATGAACCATAATATTCCCCCGGAGAAAAATCCTGTACGCGCAATAAATATTTCAGGATATTGTTTTGAATGGAGTTAACGACGTTTTTAGAGGTTTCAATAAACATTTTGCACCTTTTCATTGCTTGATCAAAAACAGTTTGCCACGGTCTGTCAGAAAATCGGTTGTGAAAGAGTTGCTTTTCACGGGGATTTGCTTTTGTGAACCAATTTCGTAAACTGTTTTAATATAATTTAACTTGATTTGAGCTTTTTGTCCAACCGGATTCCGGTAATTAGCGACATATAACAATATTCTATTTCCTAATTTCAACCCTTTTATCCTTACCCATTTCTGTGGCGAAGATATCTGCTTGAAATCCTTCCCATCCAGAATAATATCTTCGTAAGGAGATGCCCAGCTTATTGCCTCGCTTATATGCTGAGTATTCACCGGGTTGAACACCGAACTGCCAAACCAGAAGAAGATGATTCTGCTCTGCTGCATCAGACTCTCAAGTATCTGATACTTGAACATGACCTTGTTATCCATACTGACATGACCAAAGCCGGAGTGTTCGCAAAGCAATGTCGGCACAATAACCTTACGTCCGATATCGTCATTGAACATCTCAATGGTGTCCCCGATCAGTGCTGACCAGGCAACTCCGCCATAGGTATAGATCATTGGGCTGATATAGTTGCTGACCGTTGCTAGTTTTTTGTAATCCCAGTAGGTATTGAACTTGCTCTCAACCGGCGAACTGTCTTTAAGTATCTGCGGGATAAACAATTCCTGCCCCGAAGTACTGGAACTTGGCGCTTCAGTCACGCCTTTCAGATATGCCTGTTGAAAAAAGCGGAAAATATTCACCATGCAGTCGCATTTGAAATCAACCCATGCATGGTACTCTTTCGCGTATTTTTGTTTGTCCTTAATGATTATTTTCGGATCAATATATCTGATCCCCTTTGCCGCGCAATGTTTTTTAAATTTTTCGATCGTCAGCGGATTGTAATCGTACTTATCCTTTTTCTTGTTATAGCTTTCACAGTCAAGCACCACTCCGGTAACACCCTGCTGCCCCTGACCGGTCAGATAATCTTGAGCCTTGCGCAACGCAGCACACTCTTCGGTCATGGCAAGCACCGGGTGTTCCCCGTCAGATTTTCCGTCAATACTTAACGCCATGAATTTTTTATCTTTTATCGCGAATATTCCCCAAAATGGCCCAAACGCACCCAGTATCGAAATCTTATTATTAACGCACCGATTCCGGAAATTTTTCCAGCGTTTACCATTCTCTTTCGGCCTGGTTGTCCAGGCGTTGACGATATTCATACCATTGAATTTCATATTTTCTGCAAACTCGGGAAATTCCTGATAAAATGAACGGGTATTACCGCCGCACGGGCCGACCATGATCTTTTTGAAACCTGTTGTCTTTTTCATCGCAACGGTGAGTAGCGGACGGCTTTCAGTAAGCTGTTTTTTTCCATCGTATTCCAGATAATATTGTAATGACAGTCTTTTGCCTGCAATGAAATTATCTTTTTTTGCCTGCACAAAGACGTAACATGGAGCAGCCTGAAGGTAATAAAGATATATTGCGTATTTATTATACTTAATCCCGTTAATGTTTTCCGTGCCGATCTGCTTCCATGTCAGATATTTGCCGCCCCAGCGATTCGGACTGTTCCAGTTTTTGCCTGCCCAGTGGGTTGAAACATTTTTGATTTCCACATTTTCCGGCAGTGACAGATTGAATACCGCCGGAGTTTTGCTGCCGGGAATCTTGATCACTTTTCCCTGATAGCGGAAGCATAACGGCGTTACCACTTTATCACTGACGCCATATATGTTGAATTCGGATTTGATGGTATAGGGCGTATTTATGTCGTTAAAATGTTTTTTGTCCGCCACCTCTCGCGCCTCATACATGGCGGGAGCATATTTCGAATCGGTGGTCACGATAATTGCGTCCAACTGCATGTTGCCGTTCGGGACAATTTTCAAACTGGCATCTCCGCCCTCTGAACGAAACGATCCGGCTCGTTGCCAATAGTATTTGCCCGGCCCGACATAATTGCCTCCGGCATCCACCTTTTCGTTGCCCTCAGTCTTGAAAGAATATATCTTGTTTTTATTTAGGAATACCGCTACTTCCGGTTTCTGCCTGTAACCGTATAATCTCAGCCAAACAAAATAATTCTGTTTTTTCGGCTTGAGAGTGCCCTCGTCAATTTCTTCGTTAATCCTGAAATCCCATTTAAAAGGCGACTTATTGCGGGAAATTCCCCCTTTACCTGAATAATAATCCTTTTGCTCATGTCCCCAGTTCGATACACTATCATACTTCGAAATATCTTCAGCTTCGCGCCAAATATATTTTTCCGCCGGATTGATTTTACAGCCGATTTTCTGTATTTTTAATGACAAATTGCTGAAAAAAAGTTTGCCGGATGCTCCCGACATTACAAATAACGCAAAAAAATCTTTTACCGGAACATTCAGAGCCTTGACAGATTCAAATTTTTGCCATTTATCACTTGGTTTCAAGGTAATTGCTTGATATTTCCGGGGATATTCTTTATCCTTGCTTCCGTAATTATAGGCAACATCCACCATGAGTCTGCCTTTTTTTCCTAAAGAAATATCTTTCGTCCTGTAAAAACCTGATAATAAAAGGATTTTTCCCGCCGGAAGTTGAAGCAGTTTGCGTTGTCCAATGTATCCGCGTCCATTAATGTCGTTGCTTTGGATAATGGCAATTTTATGTCCTTCATAAACTTCGGGTAATAATTTGACCAGGGATTTTCCCTTGTATGTGTTAAAAGACCAGTTTGCCGGTGTCCCGAGGCCGGTTGTCTTCCATTCTCTATTGCTCAAAAGTTCCTGACTGAAACTGCAAGCCACCCAAAAAAATAATATGCATATATTTAAAAACTTGTACATAATAATACCTTGATTATTTTAAATAGCCGTCCTGGGAATAGTAGTTGTAGCCTTTCTTCTTCAAGTCATTGCCGTTTTTGGCAGCTGCATGAAGATCGGCAAAAAGAACATTGACCATGTTATTATGCCGGGTATGCAGCAGCTTTTCGGTCGAGCCTCCGATAGTTGCCATATAATACCATTGATTAACAGAAGTGATTGAGCCTTTTGTGTCGCCCATGAGATACACGCCTGAAGGATTTTTCCAGCTTGAATAGGTCCCTACATTAAGCAGATTATTTCCGCTGAACCTGGCGTATTTGACCGGAGACGCGCTAATCCGGTAAGCCGTATGCGCACCTCCCGTCCGAAACATCCCGTATACGTATGCTTCATTTGTATATTTGCCGTATGGTTTCATAGCTGGACAACTGACAAATGATTCTGCAGGCGGATCAACCGGCAATCCATTTGGCTGAGGACACGGAATATATTTCCAATACATCAAAAGAACGAGCCCAGGTAATCCCGCGATAATAAGTCGGCATTGTCCAACCTGCGTGATCATCTGCGTAGTTGGCCATCGCCAGGCCAATTTGCTTGAAGTTGTTTATGCATTTGATCGCTTTTGCTTTGTCTCTGGCCTTGGTTAGCGCTGGTAAAAGCATTGAGGCAAGAATCGCTATAATAGCTATTACGACAAGCAACTCTATTAGTGTAAATTTTGAATATTTTTTCGTACTTAACATTTTATCATTCTCCTTATATTACCAATATTTGTTCAACAAAACTCATTTTTATTGTGATTAACTTACCGTTTTGAACCTCCTGGTTTTAATTTTCAATTTATCAGATTTATGAATATTTGATTATGCCATTTAAATTGATTATTATCCATTCTTACTGAGCAGCGAATTGATTTTAGTCGCCGCTTCTTTTACTTCACCAATAATCCCCGCAAGCTCTTCACGGCTTTTACCGCCGTTTGTCGGGAAATATACGCCCAATGCGGCGTAAAGATGGGTTTCCTTATTGTAAATGGGAACGCCAATGACCGTAATGTCCCCTTTATCGATGACTTCATAGGCCCGAAATCTGGTTTGATTGAGGATTTCATTCAACTCTTCACGGTTTTTAGGACAAAAAGGATAGTCTTCCAAGAGCGGAACTGCTTTCAAAAGATCGTCAATTTGCTGTTTGCTCATACAGCATAGCATTGCGCGCCCGGTGGAGGTGGTATAAAAATTTTTATCAACAAAAGTATTTATCGAAATTTTTATCGGCTTTGAGCTTTCCTCGACCAGAATCGTGTGACGGAGGTTTTGATCGAAAACCGTCAATACCGCCGTTTCCTGGACGCTGTTGACCAGATCCCTGACAATCGGCCGCGCCAGATGGTTCAGGTTGTTGCCGTTCAGTATACTAAGTCCCAAGTTCAAAGATTTCTGCCCCAGTCGGAATTTGTTCGTTTCCGGGTCTTTTTCAATATAGCCCAGTTCATGCAGCGATTTCAAAAAATTATGTACCGTCGGATGTTTCAACCCTAACCGCTTACTGATTTCGAGTCCGCCAAGCCCTTTTTTGGCACTTTCCAACGAATTCAAAAGTTCGAGTATTTGAAAAGCTCGTTCCAGTGATTGTATCATTTTTACCTCAATTTTTTACTATTTATCAACAATGTTGATATGTTATCTTTAATGTTGATAACATATTATACAAGACAACCTGGAAAATGTCAAGAGGTTTAGTAATTTTTTTTAATTTTGCTGAATAAAGACGGAGCAAACATAAGTTAAAATGATTAATTTTACCGAGTCGTCAATAAAACTTTGGATTTGAAAAAAATCCTTTCCGGGTAATGTCTGTTCTTGTATTATTCCAGGTCTGATGTATATTCTTTTTAAAAGACTGCATGAACAGGGATTAAATTTGGAGAAATCTCAATGCTTTGCCATATATGCCACCAGAATCCTGCAACTATTCATATTCAGGAATTTATCAACGGCGAAAAGAAAACCTTACATATCTGTGCTAAATGCGCGGCCGCCAAAGCTTCCGGCGATTCTGCCCTCAATCCCTTTAATCTGGCGGAACTGATCTATAATATTTCCGAAAAAATTCAAATTCCCGGCCTGGAACCGATTTCAGACGAAACGGATGAGGAAGAAGTTGAGCTCGATGCGTCAAAAAATAGTTTGTAAGACCTGCGGCTGGACAATCGACAAAATGCGCAAGTCCGGTGGACGCCTCGGCTGTGCCGATTGCTATGAAGCATTCGCTGAATTGCTTAAACCATCGCTGGAAAAAACTGCACCGGGGGACAATGCATGTCGGTAAAAAACCCAGCGGCGATCGTACCGGTTCACCTCAACAGATGCTGGAAATGCTGCGCCTGCAGAAAGAACTGCAGGAACTGGTCATGCGCGAGGAATACGAAATGGCCGGCGGATATTCGCGACCAGATCAAAAAGTTGAAAGAAGAAATGGAACAGAGTTGACTAGACTATGAAATCAAATCCCATCGATCATTTTCTTAACAGCAGAGTCAGCTGGCTGGCCGACACCGAAGCAAATGATATTATCATCAGCTCACGCATCCGCCTGGCACGCAATTTGACCGGAGTTCCGTTCCCGGTCGCCGCGGACAACAGTCAATTACTGACCGTTTGCGACGCCGTAAAGGCCGCAACCGAAAAACTGCAATGCCCCGAAAAAGACCCCTTGATCTTTGTCCCCCAGACCATGGAAGACGTGGACCGCCAGGTATTATTGGAACGGCGTTTGGCAAGCAGCGACTTTATTGAACGTGAAATCGGCACAATTCTTCTGGTCAGCCGGGACGAATCATGCAGTATTATGGTTAACGAGGAGGACCATTTGCGGATGCAGGTCATGTGTCCCGGTCTGAATCTGGAAAAGGCCTGGAGCCGGTTAAGCGGGATTGACGATCAGTTGAAGCAGGAATTGAATTTCGCCTGGGATGACCGTCTCGGGTTCCTGACCTGCTGTCCAACCAACGTCGGAACGGGCCTGCGGGTCTCGGTAATGCTGCACCTGCCGGCCCTGGTCCTGACCAACCGGATTGCCGCCGCGGTTCAAGGCATCGGGCGACTCAGTTTCGAAGCCAGAGGTTTCTTCGGCGAAGGCTCAGACAATATGGGCAATCTCTTTCAGATATCAAATCGCAGCACCCTTGGGGAAACCGAAGAACAAATAATTTCCCAGCTGTCGGCAGTGGTTAAACAGCTTATCAACCACGAAAAACACTTCCGGATGCATTTGCTGGAACAGGACCGCCAACTGCTGGCGGACTTCGTCGGCCGGGCATATGGCGTCCTCAGATATGCTCATGTTCTGACTTCCGGCGAAGCATTGAACTCTCTATCCGCGCTGCGTCTTGGAGTGGCTCTGGATATGTTTACCGCGCTTGAAATGCATACCGTCAATGAGTTGCTGCTGATAATTCATCCAGCTCATCTGCAAAAGTTTGAAGGACGGGTACTCGACGACCGTGAAAGAAATATTTTACGGGCCGAACTGGTGCGGGAAAAATTGAAAAATATAGAGAAAGCTTGAACACTGGACTGGAGAATGTAAGTTGGAAAGTATTTACGCGGTACTACTGGCGTTTCTGGAAATGAGTTTCGTCTTTGTCGCCCTGATGCTGATGTACAGCGTCAGGAGGCTGTTCGGCAGCACCGCTTTCTACATCTCAATCGGCCTGTTGTTCGTTTTCACCCAATTTGTCAGCGCGGCGGAACTTAAAATATCCATTCCCGGCGGTCTCGGCATGGATTTTTATATCGGTCCGACTGTGCTTTTCCTGCCCTATCTGACGATCCTGCTTCTTATCTATGTCTGTGACGGGACTCTGGCGGCTCAACGCATGATCATCGGGGCCATGACCGCGCTTGGACTCTTTTTCTATTTAAGCAGCCTGACGATCACCCAGTTAAACTGGATGGGGCACGCCATCTCCGAAGGAACTTCAGCCGATTCAGTTGACTTTCTGCTCCAGCAGTCGCGCCACACAATGGCCGGTTCGACGCTGGCGCAGGCTCTGGACCTGTTTCTGCTGCCGATCTTTTTTCAGCGTCTGCGCAACTTGAAATGCCGGATGTTTTTCTGTATTCTCGGAGCGTTGATATTTACCCAGATGGTGGATTCTTTCGTCTATTTGTCGGTAACTTACTGGAACCGTCCTCAGTGGTGGATCTACGTTAACAGCTCATTTCTGGTCAAGTCGGCGGCAACCGTCTGGCTGAGCCTGCTGGCCTCGATCTATGTATTCCGGATCGAAAGGGAAAAACCGGGCGAACAGCGCCGGGCACTGGATATCGTTTTTGCCTTTTTCGGCAGCTACGGTCGAGCTCAAACCCTGCAGCGCAACCTGCGTGAATGGGAAGGGCGTTACCAGATGGTGGTCGAGAGCGCCGGCGAACTGATTATGCTGTTGAGTCCCGACGGCATGATCCTTGACGCCAACAAAGCGGCCCTGGCAACCCTGAAAGTAACATCTCTGGCCAAACTGCCCAATATCTGCATGCCGGAACTTATGCGGGATCAGAACGGCAACCGGCTGGAATGGGAATTTTTTGTTGCGCTTTTCGAGGACCAGAAAGAAGGACAGATTGTTGAGCCTATGCGTTTCAAGGCATTTTATGGTGAAAGAGAAGACCGGCGTGAAATCGATTTCGGGATTTCATCTATTGTTTTTGAAAACGTCCGGATGTTCCTGGCAATCGGGCGCGATGTTACCGAAGAAAGCCGCCTCGCTCAGGATAAAGCCTTGCTAAGCGAACAACTGGCTCATGCGCAGAGACTCGAATCGGTCGGACGTCTCGCCGGTGGTATCGCCCACGACTTTAACAACCACATCCACGCAATCCAGGGCCATGTCGACATTATCCGGCTGTTTTATGATGTGGAAAATGAAAAAGTGGCCGACCGTCTCAACAAAGTCGCGTTCATTACCGAGCAGGCCGGTAAACTGACCGAACAGCTTCTCGGCTTTGCCCGGCGCGGCAAATATCAGGAAACCTATTTTGATTTGCGTGAACTGGCCAACCGCAGCTCGGAACTGTTTAATCCGGGCAGTCATCATAATATTACATTTGATATCGAAAACCCGACTTACGATATGTATGTCAAAGGCGACATCATTCAATTGCAGCAGGTTATCATTAACATCCTGCTGAACGCGGCAGACGCGATGGAAGACACTCCTGAACCGCATTTATTGTCGATGCGGCTGTGTCATGCTGATGAGTTTACCGAGGAATTCATGCCCCCGGGAGCCAAGCGCCGCATCAACAAAAAACGTTATCACTGCATCGCTATCAGGGATAACGGCGAAGGAATGGACGAAGAACTTCTGCTGAAGATATTCGATCCGTTCTTTACAACAAAGCCGTTCGGCAAAGGCACCGGCATGGGCCTGGCAATGGCATACGGAACCGTGCGCAATCATCGTGGCTGGATCGACGTGTCAAGTATCGTCGGCAAAGGCACCACATTCTATATATTTCTGCCCCGGAAAAGTAAAAAAGTCGTTGAAAAAGCGACTCTGCGCCTGCAACGGGCAAAAAGTTCCGGTCATTCCGACAGGCAAACCGGAACAGATAATTAATTGAGGTATTTTTTTCATGGACTTTTTCCCCGCTTTCAGTGAGGCCCAGTGGGCCGTTCTCGTGCTTTGTGCTTTAATGGTTGGAATAAGTAAGACCGGAGTGCCCGGCATCGGGATAATGAACGTGCCGCTGCTGGCGATGGTCTTTGCCGCACGCGGCTCCACCGGACTGCTGCTGCCGCTGCTGGCCGCCGCCGACCTGGTTGCGGTCGCCTGGTATCGGCGTCATGCCCAGTGGAAACACGTTCTGCGACTATTGCCGTGGGCGCTGGTCGGGATCGGGTTCGGTTCATTGATCGTCAAATACATCAATGACGCACAGATGAAACCGGCTATCGGCATTATCGTACTGGTAATGCTGGGACTCAATTTCTACCGTGAAAAATATCCCGACAAGTTTGCCAATGTCCCGCATCACTGGGCTTTCGGCGCATTTATGGGATTTTTCGCCGGCATGACCACTCAGATGGCTAACGCCGCCGGTCCGGTCATGGCGATCTACCTGTTGTCGATGAAGCTGCCGAAAAATGAATATATGGGCACCGGCGCCTGGTATTTTCTGATTCTGAATTACCTGAAAATACCTTTGTTCGTATGGGAAGGCCGGATCACGATGGATTCGTTCAAGGCCGATCTTGCGGTTCTGCCGGTGGTCTTTCTGGGGGCCGTACTTGGTATTGTCATCCTCAAGAAAGTACCGCAAAAATGGTTTAGGATCGTAGTGGAAATTTTTGCGGTTCTCGCCGCCGTTAAGCTGCTTATTCCCAATGATGTGATAAAAAATCTTTTATCATGGTAAATTAATCACAATATGAATATAAAAGAAGAATTACCTCTTGCGTTCGGAGTTGAAAGAACAAAGCGGAAATACCGTTTACGGCTGGCCCGTTATATGGGTCTGGTTGAAGCAATTGAAACCTGGATTAGTGAACAACCTCCTGAATCCGCGCCGTTTGACTTGCTTGACATCGGCCCCGGCAGCGGCCGATCCATGCGGTTTATCGACGGCCACGGATCTATCGACAAAATTAATTTCCACGGCATAGATATAAATCCTAACAGACTTGAAACCCTGTACAAAAATGAAGAGTGGAAATTGACCCGGGGAGACGTTTCTGACGGCCTTCCTTTTCCCGACGCTCAATTCGATATTGTAGTATGCGAGCAGGTTCTCGAGCATTTACCGAATCCAGAGTTCACCCTGCGGGAAATCGCCCGGGTCATGCGCCCGGGAGGATTGGCGATACTGGGAGTCCCGGTCTGCCTGCCGGGAGCGGCCTGGCTGTTGAGCCGTCTTAAACAGCATCTGGTTCCGCACTTGAAACATTACACCAGAGCGGCCAGAGGAACTCATCTGCGCATGTTTTCCCAGTTGTCTTTTGTCCGGCTGGTAAAAAACACGCCAGACCTGGAAGTGGTTGACACCAGAGGTTTCAGGTTCTTTTCCGGCGGAATTCAAGGCCCGTTCGAAGATTACCGCTGGTTCTGGCGTTTCAACGCCTTTCTCGGGCGTCTTGTTCCCTGGCTCTGCATGGAAATCCAGGTCATTTGCCGGAAACGGGACAATTAACGCGAAGCTTCGGTAAACCGATAACTGCGTGGCGACATACCGGTTATTTTTTTGAAGGAGCGGCTGAAGTGGAATTCATCGGCAAAACCAGTGGCTTCCGCGATGAACAAATTGCGCTGTCCGGAGGAGATCATCTCTTTAGCCAACTCAATTTTCTGTTCCATAAAATAACGCATCGGCGAATCCCCGGTAATCTCCTTAAACAGGCGGCAGAAATACGATTTCTCAAGGCCGACGTGACGACTCAGTTTATCGAGAGATATTCTTTCACTAACATGGTTGCGCATATAGGCCTGGGCCTTGCGGATATACAGATTCGACGGCGGAGCTTCCCCCGCCCCGATCAGCTCGTAAATAAACGAGGTCAACAAAAGTTCCGCCGCTGCCCGGAGATGACTTTGGCCGCTGTTCCAGAGACGGTCGGCTTCCGTGAACACCTCGGGTCCTTTATCTGTTTTCACCGCACTCTTGAAATGCTTCCGCAGTTCAGCCTGAAGCTCCGTATTGTTATTGACCAGCTCAAAAAAAACCATATATTGCAGAATATAGTCGCAATCAGCGGCGGTTTTCAAGTTATGGACGTCTTCGGGAAAGGTTATGATAAAATCATTTTCCTCCAGCGGACACGGGGTGCCGTTAACGTCCATCGCGCCTCTGCCGCGCATAATCAGGTGCATTTCCATCTTGCTGTGACGATGCGGTAAAACGTCAGACCCGACATTGATCCGGGTCCCGGTCCGGTACAGCGGACTGAGGCCTGATATTTTAATTAAGTCAATATTATTCATGTTTTTGTCAATATATTTCATGGTCAATATATATATCTTAAGTATAATATAAACTGTAAACAATCCAGTTTCAACTCAAAGGGATATTTCATGAAAGCAATAATGGTAATGTTTGACTCGCTTAACCGGCATATGCTCGAATGCTATGGCGGCACCGAAGCACCCACCCCCAATTTCAACCGACTGGCGGAAAAAACCGTGGTTTTCGACCGCTCATACGTCGGCAGTATGCCGTGCATGCCGGCCCGGCGCGAACTGCATACCGGCCGCTATAATTTTCTGCATCGCAGCTGGGGACCGCTGGAACCGTTCGACGATTCCATGCCGGATATTTTAAACGCGAACGGCACATATTCGCACCTGGTCAGTGACCACTATCACTACTGGGAAGACGGCGGCGCCAACTATCACACCAGATTTTCATCCTGGGAATGTCTGCGGGGACAGGAAGGCGA
This sequence comes from Victivallales bacterium, assembly GCA_963678305.2. Classification (GTDB taxonomy): domain Bacteria; phylum Verrucomicrobiota; class Lentisphaeria; order Victivallales; family Victivallaceae. Next base: position 878,589 of record CAXXVV010000003.1, on the reverse strand, counting down.
TCCCTGGATGGCCGATGTCGCCGAACTGGACCGCGAAACCATCGCGATCAGAAATCCCCGGGAGCGGGACCGGGTCAATCGCAAGTACATTTCCAGCGAAGAACAATTCCCGATGCCGAAAACTTTTGCCGCAGGCCTGGAATTCATGCGACGCAACCTTGACGCCGACAACTGGTTCCTGCAGCTTGAAACATTCGATCCCCACGAACCATATTATCTGCCGCCGGAGTATCTCAAAAGGTTCGATATCGATCTTGAAGGTTTTAACGACTGGCCGCCGTACCGGGCGGTCGACAACTGGGACCAGAATGAAATCTACCGCAAACTCAACGCCGCCCTGGTTGCCATGTGCGACGATTATATGGGCCGGATAATCGATTTTATGGACGCCAACGATATGTGGAAGGATACCATGCTGATCGTCAATACCGATCACGGGTTCCTGTTGGGCGAACATGACTGCTGGGCCAAGTGCTGGGCTCCGTTCTATAACGAAATAGCGCATACGCCGCTGTTTGTCTGGGACCCGCGCTGCGGCGTCAAAGGCGAACGGCGCGGCAGTCTGGTCCAGACCATTGACCTGCCCGCAACCGTCCTCGGTTATTTTGGCATCGACCTGCCGCAAGATATGCAGGGAGTCGACCTTGAACCGGTAATCAAAGCGGACCGGAAGATCAGGAACGGCGCGTTATACGGTCTGCACGGCGGCCACGTCAACTGTACTGACGGTCGCTTTGTCTATATGCGCGGCCCGGCGTCGCCGGATAATAAACCTCTGTTCAACTATACCCACATGCCGGCGCACATGCGAGTTCCGTTCTCGCTTGAAGAAATGCGCACCATGCAATGGCACGAAGGATTTTCCTTCACCAAAGGCACTCCGGTCATGCAGATTGCCGGAGCCGCGTTCCAGGGCGTAAGAGCAGCAAATTTCGGCACCATGCTGTTTGACCTTGACCGTGACCCGAAACAGCAGAACCCTTTGAAAGATCCCGAAAAAGAAACCGAAATGATCGAGTTGATGGTTAAGTTGATGCGTGAAAATAACGCGCCGGAAGAACAATATCAAAGATTAGGACTTAATTAAGAATGAAAGAGCGAACTATGAATAAACCGAATATCGTCTATATTCTGGCGGACGACATGGGCTATGGCGATGTCTCCTGTCTGAATCCGGAATCCAAGATCAATACCGTAAATATGGACCGTATGGCGGCCGAAGGGATGGCGTTTCGCGATGCCCATTCCAGTTCAGCCGTCTGTACGCCGTCGCGTTACAGTATCCTGACCGGACGCTACAACTGGCGTTCCAGCTTGAAAGAACATGTTCTCTTCGGTTATGACGGACCGTTGATCGAAGACGGTCGTGAAACTATGGCGTCATACTTGAAAAAACACGGCTACGACACTGCCTGCATCGGTAAATGGCATCTTGGCTGGAACTGGAAATTGAATAGTGACGATCCCAAAGATATTGATTTTTCCGCGCCGATCACCAACGGCCCGACTGACCGCGGCGGGTTTGATTATTTCTTCGGCATCATCGGTTCGCTTGACATGGACCCTTATGTTTATGTTGAAAATGATAAAATAACCGCATTTCCGAACCGGATAACCGAGGATACCGACAAACGTTTCTGGCGCAAAGGCCCGACCGGGGCCGACTTCGTCCATGAGGATGTTCTGCCGAATTTTACCCGGCGCGCCTGTAAATTCATCGAGGATCATGCCGGTTCCGATGATCCTTTCTACCTCTACTTCCCGCTGCCGGCGCCGCATACCCCGATTCTGCCGACGCCTGAATTCCAGGGGAAATCAGGCACAAATGAATACGGAGATTTCTGTCTGATGACCGATGACGTCGTCGGCCAGGTAATGGTCGCGCTGGAAAAGGCCGGAAAAGCCGAAAACACCATTCTCGTCTTTACCTCGGACAACGGCTGTTCGCCAATGGCGGATTTTGCCGAACTGGCCGCCTGCGGGCACAACCCGAGTTACGTTTTCCGCGGGCACAAAGCGGATATCTATGAAGGCGGGCATCGCATTCCATTACTGATTCGCTGGCCGGAACAGATCACAGCCGGAACAGTCTCGGATGAAACGGTCTGTCTCGCGGATATGTTCGCCACCGTCGCGGATATCCTCGAAGACAATCTGCCTGATTCAGTGGCCGAAGACAGCGTCAGCAACCTGCCGCTTTGGAATGGCAAAGAACTTGTTGAGCCGTTGCGTGAAGCAATCGTGCACCACTCTGTCAACGGTTCGTTCTCGATCCGCCAGGGACGCTGGAAACTGGAATTTTGCCCCGGTTCAGGCGGCTGGAGTTTTCCTCGTCCAAACACGCCGGAAATAGAAGGGTTGCCGCCGATCCAGCTTTACGATCTGGACGCCGACATCAGCGAACGGGCCAACCTGCAGGATAAATATCCGGAAGTAGTGGAAAAACTGACCGCTTTGATGACGCAATACGTCCGTAACGGCCGCAGCACTCCGGGCGCGCCGCAGGAAAATACCGGCCCCCAATACTGGCCGCAGCTTAACTGGATGCTGGAGGAATAATCTCCGGTTCGGTCTGATCCGGACAATGCAGCAGCCTTGGCGCGGTGGTCCGGATCATGATCGCGCCCAATGGCGCGGTGACGATGATCGAAAGCACGGCAATTGCCAGAATCACATCACCGGACGCGATCCCGACCGAGAGCGGAATCGCGCCGATGGCGGCCTGGACCGTGGCTTTCGGTATATAGGCGAAGACACAGAACAAACGTTCTTTGGCATCAAGTTCCGACTTCAGCAAAGCCAGCAGCACTCCTGCGCTGCGGCCGACCAGGCCGGCAGCGATGATCACCAGACCGATCAAGCCCGCAGAGCCGATTTTTGTAATGTCGACCTGGGCTCCGATCAGGACAAAAAGCAATATTTCCGCCAATACCCAGATTTTATTGAACTTATTGGCGAGCCGGTTCGCCAGGTCGTTGTTTTTCTCAAGGATAACGAAACCGATCGTCATGATCCCAAGCAAACTGGCAACCGGAATTTTGTGTTCAAGTCCCTGAAAAAGGATGGCGGCAGCCATGAAAATCAGCGCCTTGCGAGTGTCCCTCATGTGAATCTTTTTGAACAGCAGCAACAGGATGAAACCGATCAGCGTACCGATAATTACGCCAAGCACAATGCTCAACGGCACTTTCAGCAGTTCCCCGGCTATTTTATCGCCTTTTCCCTGCCCCAGATTCAGAAATACGTAGAATATAGTGATCGCGAACACATCATCAAGCGAAGCCCCGGCCAGAATCAGGGTCGGAACCTCTTTATGTTCGCCGAAACGCTTTTCTTTCAGGTCCAGCATCTGCGGCACAACAACCGCGGGGGACACAGCAGCGACGATGAAGCCCAGCATGCCCGCTTCCAACCACGGCAAACCCAACAAATAATGCGCGACGACAATGATCACACCGCCTTCGACAATTCCCGGAATGCAGCTCATTCGCAACGCCGGACCGCCAATCTTGTTTAAAGTCTGTTTGCTGATGCCGAGGCCGGCCCGAATCAGAATAACGATCAGCGCGGCGTTGCGCAGTTCACTGGAAATGTGTTCCAGATCCGGAGTTATTGCGTTAAAACAATGCGGACCGAGCAAAATACCGACAAACAACATCCCCAGTAATCCGGGCAACTTCACCTTTTCACAAAACAGCCCAAGTGCCCATGCGAAAATAACAATGATTGCGATATTGATCAACAGCATTCTACATCCGTCACTTTACCCGTCAATTATCCGTCAATTACAATCAACCAGTTTTTCGGCATTACCATGAAACACTTTATGCTGAACCGCTTCCGGTAAATCAATCGACATTAAAAACTTGTAATGCTGATCGTCAAAATAGTCTCTGGCAAAAAGAATGCGATCCTGAAACTCGATTATGAATTCGCGCGCGAATTCGGAATCGCGGGAAAGGGCGCGACAACCAGATCCGGCAGAAATATCACAATACAGATTAGGATATTTCTTCAGCATTTCCGGCAACTGTCCGCCCGGAACTGTCTTTGTATTTTCCGGCGGATAATTGGTGGTTTTATACAGGTCATCATTGGATATATGAATCCAGAATCCAGGGGCATGTCCAAGGAAATTGGTATCCGGACAAGCCGCGACGGCACGTTCAAAAGCATCCATCGAACCGCCGAACCATTCCTCACGTTTCCACATGCAGTTGTCGCGTTTATCCAGATCATATTGCAGGTGAATGGTTACCGGCAATCCGAGTTCTCCGGCCCGCCGGAAAAGACGTATCGCGTCCGGATTGTCATAGCAGACGCGGAATTTGAACTCGCCGCAGATCTTGACATCATACAGTGTCACCGCGGCGTTCAGTTTATCCAGCGCGTCAGGATCGGAAGGATGGGGAGCGTAACCGAGGATAAATTTCTCCGGGGCACGTTCCTTGTAGTTGATACAGCGGGAAAAAGGAACCGGGCCAATACCGTCATTAACGCCGAGAAGCGCGCCGGGGGTGATCGCGTCATAGTGATCCAAATATTCATTTTTCGGCAATTCCCAGGACAGCAACCAGGTTTTTTCAATTCCGTTTTTCTCCATATTGGCAAGAAAGCGGTCAAGGTTGTGACCATGCCAGTCCGGATGATTATGCGCATCGATGATTTTCATTTCATGATCCTTTATTTAAGCAATTTTGCAAGTTGTCCGGGGTAGGTATCTCCAGTGGCTGTTCCGGCACCCTTCATCCCGGCGCCGTAAGTAATGCTGTCACCAAAACAAACAATTCGGCCGGTCGGCAGATTATTCTTTTTGATGGTCTGAGCGACCGCTTCGGCAATTATCTTGTATCCCTCCATCCGGGGATGAACTCCATCTTTGATCTTGACATTCGCCTGGTTGCGCAACAGGCTTGCTTTACTGTCCTGATCTTTCGTCACCGCGGTAAACATAGCGTACACATCAACCAGCGGAATCTTCCGGTCTTTAGCGATTTTTTTGATAATCGCGTTACCTTTTTCAATCCGTTTAGCCGGTGGTTCCGGATATTTTTCTTTCTTGTGCCGCATCAATAACAGAGTTTCGCTGCACGGCGGCATGGTCATCAGGATCACTTTTGAGTTGTTTTTTTTCAGGATGTCGAGCAGTTTATTGAGATTTGCTTCATATTTCTGATATGTCGCCAGTTTGCCCGAATTAAGCATATCATTGGTCCCCGCCATGAGAATGGTCAATTGCGGTTTCTGTTTCAGCGCTTTATTCAGCAGACTTTTGCCCAACAGATTAGTGGTGGACGCTCCGCCTTTTCCAGCGTTAAAGACTTCAGCGGTGGCATTTAACGCCAACAGCGCTGCCCCGGCCATGATAACAGTTGTTTTTTTACACATTTGCACTGTTCCATATTGTTATTGTTGCGAAAAGAAAAGCAAGGCTGAAAAAATAGCACTTCCGGCACTATTATTCAAGACATTCTTAGTCTATATTCACAGATTTATCACGCTTTACCGGTATCACTAAATAAAAGGAACCCCCAAAAATATCTTATTCCCTGGTAAAGGAAGTTTAGTTTGAAAAAAGACCAACATGGTTATTCCCCTGAATCAGCTTAAGCTGTTAAGTATTTTATTCAGCATTGGAAACTGTTGGTTGATTTGAAATCTGCGTCCGCTCATTCGCGGTCAATGACCAGAAGTTTTTCCAGGTCAAATAGTTTTTGTCGTACAGATCGGCCACCATTATTCTTATGCACTTGAGAACAGGTTCAACAACCAGAGCGTATACATACCACAATGGAAAAAATAATAATGTAATGTTTCCATCACTGAATGACGTTACCCATTCCGGTTTCATGCCGGTATAGGTCCATGGCTTATACCCGATTGATCTGCAAGCCAGGCCGAACCCCCATTCAAAAGCATAAATTATAAAAACAAGGCAAAAAGCCCGGAGAAAACGATTGGTAACTTTTAATTTAGTCAGTTGCCTGAATAGAAAAGGCGCGGTCCAGTAAACAATCAAATATAATATGAACATGAGTACCGAGACAAATCCGAAGGCTTTTTTATCACCGTGTATCAAACGTGGCAGTCCGGTAATAAATACTTCCACCACCATTCCAATCGTTGCATATATCAAAGCCCCTGTGATCTCTTTTTTTAAAGTAACTCCGGCAAACATTTTTACTATCCTTTCTGTTCCGGGTTTAAAAGAGAAGTGTTCAATTGCCTTTCTTCCCTTAAAAGATGGTTGCATTCAGGAACATGCCTGTAGCACAGTAAAAACAGTGACAGGCGGATGGGAAATATACTCCGGATAACTTCGAAATGCAAAGTCCTTGATGAGAAACGACATGGATAAAAACTAAACATTTAATTGCTATGTCTGTGATTTTCACAAAGCCCCGCATCATCGGAAAACGAGCTGAAAAATAATGTGTTTGAACTTGATTTAAGGTGAATCAGCAATTATAGTTGAATTTATAATAAGTTTTTGATCATAATTTTTCATAACCGGATAATCGCGGTATTTGAACTGAATACTGAAGTTTTGTGAGGTTATAGAAAAATAAACTTGACCGCTGATAAGTGATATTATTGGAGCACGCAAATGGCAGACGGGATCGGAAAGAGTCCTGAAAACCTTGAACATACTCGGATTCATGACCGGGATGAGGTGATCAAAATATTGGTAGCCGATCCTGACCGTGAGATTTTTGAGCAAATCAAAGCATCTCACCCGGAAAAAAAATATGTATTTTCCTATGCCGCCAGCTCCTGGGGCGTAATCGATACGCTAATGAACCGTAAATTCGACATTCTGATTGCCGATATCGATTCCCGCGGCGAAAATTATCTGGAAACCATTTCTTACACCCAAAAACATTATCCGCTAATGATTCAGGTCGTCACGTCTAAAAAAAATGATGTCGAAGCGGCGGTTCTTGCTCTACGCAACGGAGCCTACGATTTTATTGTCAAACCATTCACCTCCGAACGTATTTCCCGAAGCCTGAATGAAGCGGTGGAACAATCGCGCCAACTCCTGATTAGAAGCATATCCCAGAAACCGGACATATCTGAAATAAACCTCCACGCTCTGAATATATTACCCGACTATACCCCGGTCCGGGTTATCGGCAGCGGAGCTTCCGGCATTGTCATTCACCTGCGCCGGAACCGCATTAACTATGCCTTGAAAATCCTTCATCAGGAACTGGTCGATTCCAGTTCTGCGGCGGAGCGCTTCACCCGTGAATCCGGCTTGCTGGCCAGAATAAATCATCCGAATGTGGTCCGGGTTTTTGAATCCGGGGTGGCAAAAGAGAGCGGGGCACCCTTTATGCTGATGGAATTTGTCGACGGCTGCACTCTGGCGGAAATGATTCAGAGAAAGGATCTTTCAGTGCCGGATGCCTACTGGATTTTCAGACAGACGGTTAATGCGCTTCGAATGGTGCATGCCTCCGAAATAATCCATCGCGACATTAAGCCCGGAAACATCATGGTCAAAGAAAACAAGCAAATAAAATTAATGGACTTCGGATTGGCCAAGACCATTGACTCCGATATCACGCTGGGGCAGAAAGCAATCGGCACTCCCGCTTACATGGCCCCGGAAGTATTTTCGGGAAAACTTGACTATTCGGACCGCTATGATATTTTCGCCCTCGGAGTAACCGCCTATGAAATGTTCACCGGACAAAAGCCGTTTCAGGGAGAGTCTTTCGCCGAAATCGCCGATGCTATCATGAAAGCGCGACCGGACAATCCGCGGACAATAAACCCTGCTTTACCGACCGGCCTGGAGCATATCCTTGGACGCATGCTGGCGAAAAGACCTCTCAATCGGCCCAACTCTGCAGAACTGTGTGTCCTGCTGGAAGAATATTCCGCACACGGAGCTGAAATCCTTGATCGTTCCATTATGGAGAAACTTGGACTTTCCTCACCATGGTCCTGATTTTTGAATTTTCCTTCCATTTAATCCATCGTTACGGATTAAAATATAGTAAAACTTTCATTGCTTATTTTTCATAAGGAGCTTATTAAGGCTGAATAACAGCAAGTTGCTTTCATGATAATATATAGCAAAAATCCAATAATATACAGGATGCAACTGGTAATAAAACATGATATAATTTAGTTACAAAATTGACTAAATATGTTCAAATTTAAACAAATAGCAAGCAAAAGGATGCAAGCAACATGAGCAGAACTTCAATCGTTGAAGCAGTAAAAAGCGGCAAAACTCTGGTATCGGACGGCGCCTGGGGAACATTCTTACAGAAAAAAGGTATGCAGCCCGGAGAATGTCCTGAATTATGGTGTGTCGAACACCGGGATGACGTTCTGGATATTGCCAAAAGCTATATCGACGCCGGCGCGGATATGATTGAAAGTGACAGCTTTGGCGGTACTGTTTTCAAGCTGGAACATTACGGTCTGGCCGACCGGGTTGCGGAACTGAACGAAGCGGCTGCGGCAATTTCCCGGGAAGCCGCCGGCGATGAAAAATACGTTATCGCCTCAATCGGCCCGACCGGCAAAATCCTGTTGATGGGTGATGTTACCGAAGAAGAACTTTATGACGCTTTCAAGAAACAGGCAATCGCCCTGGAAAAAGGCGGAGCCGATGCCGCATGTATTGAAACAATGTCCGCGATCGACGAAGCGGTTATCGCGGTTAAAGCGGTCAAAGAAAATACCAGCCTGGAAGTCATCTGTACTTTCACTTTTGAAAAAACCGTAAATGATGACTATCGCACCATGATGGGAGTTTCCCCGACTGAGATGGTTGAAGCCCTGATCCCCGCCGGAGCCGATATTGTCGGAACCAACTGCGGCAACGGGATCGACCGGATGGTAGAAATCGTCAAGGAAATTCGTGATGCCAATGCGGAAATCCCGATCCTGGTTCACGCCAATGCGGGACTCCCGCAGAATGTAAATGGTCAGGATGTTTTCCCGGACACTCCGGAAGATATGGCCCGGATGACCCCGGCGCTGATTGAAGCCGGAGCGAATATCATCGGCGGCTGCTGCGGCACCTCCCCGGCTCACATTTCAGCTATCAAACAAGTAGTTTCTTAAAATAATTAGAAATCAGAAATCAGGAATCAAGATAAAAGCGAAGTCGCAAAAGTCGGCAGGACGCCGGGAAAAAATGGCGAAAACGCCTGACAATGATAACGCAAAATCGAAATACAAGTTTTCTTTTTCCGCTGGGCGGAAATAAAAATTCGTGAAATTTGTGAAATTCGTGGCTAAATAAAATCAAGAAGGAGCAGGAAAAAATGGCTAAAGGAAAATTCATGAGTTCCGCTATCGGCAGTATGCCGTTTGCAGACCCGGCCCACGCGGTGGAAGTTTCACTTAACAAACTCGATTGTCCGATCTGGCCGCAGTTGTCCCATTTCGGCCTGTACGAACAAATGGAAATCCAATATTCCGAAGGGATTCCCTGTGTCCAGATCGACCAGGAAAAAGGCCGGATGTTTCTGGATACTTCCGGTGATTACTCTGACGCTTTCGCGGAATTCTACGAAGCCTATATGGTTGCGATGGATGAAGAAGACGGCGACGGGGACTGCTCCGCAATGGCAATCAGCGAAGATTACTCAAAAGGCATTTACGCGCTGGAATCCACATTACAGACCAAAGGCGGAAAAGTGCCGTGGCTTAAAGTTCAGACCACTGGACCCTGCAGTTTTGCTTTAACTATTGTTGACGAAAATAAACGTGCGCTCTGGTACAATGAAGAGTTTCGCGACGTCATCATCAAAGCTCTGGCAATGAAATGCCGTTGGCAGATCCAGAAATTCAAAGCTTACGCCGATAACATCATTTGTTTTATCGACGAACCTATCCTGTCCGCTTTCGGCAGTTCCACTTATGTCTCAGTCAGCCGGGACGAAGTGGTTGCGGCCCTTGAGGAAACAATTGCCGCGGTACACGCTGACGGCGCTCTGGCCGGAATTCACTGCTGCGGTAATACGGAGTGGAGCATCCTGATCGACGCCGGAGTCGACATTGTCAACTTTGACGCTTTCGAGTTCGGCGATACTATCGCGATGTATCCAGACAAGGTAAAAACACACCTTGAAAACGGCGGACTCCTGGCCTGGGGCGTGGTTCCGACCTCTGTCGCGATCCGCGAACAAACAGTCGACACGCTTGAAGCCAAGCTCGAAGAAGGCATGGACCATCTGGCGGCAACCGCGGGAATCCCGAAAGAACTGATCTGTGAACAGGCCATTATCACCCCGTCCTGCGGCACCGGGTCAATGGCTCCGGAAGATGCCGAAGCCGTGTTTGAATTGACCAGGCAACTCGCGGCCAGAATGAAGGAAAAATACGGTTATTAAGTTTACAGTTTGCAGTTACCAGTTGCCAGCAAAAAACACAAAATGGGCAGCTGGCTGACTGCAAACTGAAAACAATAATTAATGAAAAAAGTAGAGAACAGTTCGGGACCCCATCGACAATGTATCTGTAATTTTTTATTACTGGCAACTGGAGTAAAACGACAATGAAAATAGCAATATCCGGCAAAGGCGGAGTGGGAAAATCCACTATCGCGGCAGTGCTGGCGCTGACTTTGGCACAGCGCGGCGGCCGGGTATTGGCGCTTGACTGCGACCCCGACGCCAATCTGGGCGGAGCGCTTGGTTTGAGCAGTGAGGAACTGGATCAAATCATTCCGATCGCCAGACAAATCGACTTAATCGAAGAGCGGACCGGGGCGAAAGTTAAACGTTACGGGCAGATGTTCAAACTGAATCCGGAAGTTTCTGACATCGCGGATAATTACGCAACAAAGCATGCCGGAGTTGATTTGCTGGTGCTGGGAGCCGTTGAAGAAGGCGGCGGCGGTTGCGCCTGCCCGGAAAGTGTGCTGATCAAAGCGCTGGTCACGGACCTGGTCCTTTACAAAGATGACACGCTGATCATGGATATGGAAGCCGGAGTCGAGCATCTTGGCCGGGCCACCGCGCGGGGCGTGGATGTCATGCTGGTGGTGGTGGAACCCGGGCAGAATTCAATCGACTGCGCCAAACGGATCATCAAGATGGCCAAACAGATCGGAATCAAAGACGTTCGTTTTATCGCCAATAAGGTAAACGACGCCGGAGACGAGGATTTTATCCGGGAAGCCCTGGTCGGGTATGAAGTCCTGGCGGCACTGCCCTATTCCAATGAGATCAGGAAAGCCGATCGGTCCGGACAGTCGGTCATCGACTATCTGCCGGATGATATCAAGGCAAAATTCGCTGGAATATTGGAAAAACTTAGCTGAAAGGATTCTGACCATGAAAGATGTGCAACGGGAAAAGTTTGCCGCCTTGATGGAGCAAATCGATGAAGCCGAAGAAAAAATTGCCGAATGCGAGGCTAATGAGAATTTGACCGATGAAGAAAAAGCTAAGTTACTTGATCTCAAAAACAAACTGGCGGAAAAGCGTACCGAGCTGAAAAGGATCAGCGACGGTTGCGGCCATACATATCATTAACTGTTAACAACTAATATAAACCAAAACATTCGGATTGCTCGGCTTTTTAGCGTTGACGCAAAAATGAGCAATCAAAGACGGAGAAATTATGAGTTTTTTAATTGCGGTAAGCGGTAAGGGAGGAGTTGGAAAAACCACTTTGGCGGGCTTGATCGTCACCCGGCTGATTGCCCGCAAATGCAGTCCGGTCCTGGCAGTTGACGCCGACCCTAATATGTGTCTTGACGCCGTCCTTGGCGTCACCGTGACCGAAACGATTGGCCGGGTCCGCGAAGAATCCCGCAAAGAGGCAAGCAAAGGCTTGGGCGCCGGTATTTCAAAACAGGAAATGATTGAACTGAAAATAGCGGAAAGTCTGGTTGAAGCGAAAGATTTCGACCTGATCGCCATGGGGCGATCGGAAGGGGCCGGCTGCTATTGCTACGCCAACAATGTCCTGAAAAACGCCATCGGTCAAATGTCGGAAGCGTATCCTTATGTCGTGTTGGACAATGAAGCCGGCCTGGAAAACCTGTCCCGCCGCATTGTCCAGAAAGTCAATTTGATGGTCATGATCGCCGATCCGTCCAAACGCGGATTGGAAACAGTCAAAAGACTGCACGAGCTTGCGCTTGAAATGAATATTGAATTTGATAAACTGGCGATTGTCGTAAACCGGCTGCGTAAAGATGAAATACCCGAATACGCGAAAGAGGTTCAGCTGGCGACCGGTGCGGATTATTTGATTGGCCTGCCGAACTGCGACGAACTGGCCGATATTGCCGAAACCGGTGGAACCGTTCTTGCGGTTTCTGAAAATAATTCCGTAGTTGCAAAAATCGACGGATTGCTATCTGAGGTGTTATGATCTTTTAATTAAATATAAAATAAAACAAAACTATTAAAACATAACTGCGAACAATTAAAACGAGGAGTTGTTCATGGCTAAAGAACCACTTAGACCCGAGGAGCTGGTTTCTGACGCGGCGTCGATCGAGGCGATCATCAAATCTGAAAAAGACTGCGTGGAAACCTGTTTCAGCCGGGCGGAATCACAAAGTATCACCTGTAAATTCGGGACCATGGGAGTCTGCTGTAAAATCTGTCACATGGGCCCCTGCCGCATTACCCCGAAAGCGCCGCGCGGCGTTTGCGGCGCCGATGCCGACACCATTGTCGCCCGTAATTTTCTGAGGGAAGTCGCCGCCGGAACCGCGGCTCACTCCGACCATGGCCGTCACCTGGTTCTGCGTCTGAAAAAAGTCGCCGAGGGCAAAGATCCCGATTACAAGATAACCGACCGCAAAGCCCTTTACCGGGTTGCCGGTAAATACGGCATTGAAACCGCAGGCCGTGAAGATAATGACATCGCGCTGGAACTGGCCAACTTGTTTATCGGTGAATTCACCTCACAGGAAGAGGAGCTTAAAACCCTGCATCTCGCACCTGACAAGACCCGGGCGGTTTGGGAAAAATACAGGATCGCTCCTCAAGGGATTGACCGGATGGTGGTTGAATCCATGCACCGGACCCACATGGGGGTTGACCATGATTACCGCAATCTGCTGGATATGGCTTTCAAGACTTCACTTTCAGACGGCTGGGGCGGCGCGCGAATCGCCTCTCAGGTTTCCGATATCATGTTCGGGACTCCGGAACCGCTGCGTTCCGCCGCGAATCTGGGGGTTCTGGAAGAGAAACAGGTAAATATCATCGTCCACGGCCACGAACCGGCATTATCCGAAATGCTGGCCGCGGCGGTTAAAGATCCTGAGATCATCGAATACGCCAAAAAAGCCGGGGCCGAAGGCGTCAACCTGGCCGGCTTATGCTGTACCGCCAATGAAATCCTGATGCGGCGCGGCGTAAAAGTCGCGGGGAATTTCCTGCAGCAGGAACTGGCAATCATCACCGGCGCGGTCGAAATGATGGTCACTGACGTCCAGTGCGTTATGCCGAGCCTGCCGAATGTCGCCGCCTCATACCATACTAAAGTGATCTCCACGACCGATATCGCCAGAACCATCGGTGTTACCCATGTTGAATTTGATGAAGAAAACGCTTACGAATCGGCCAAAGACCTGATCAAGATCGCGATAGACAACTTCAAAAACCGCGATCCGGAAAAGGTTCAGATTCCAAATGTCAAGCAGCCGCTTATCGCCGGATTCAGCGTCGAAGCCATCAAGTATATGCTCGGCGGCACTTTCCGGGCATCTTTCCGCCCGCTGAACGACGCGATCATCAGCGGCCGGATCAAAGGGGTCGTCGGAATCGTCGGATGCAACAATATCAAAACCAAAACCGATTCTTACATCAATAAACTGACCAGCGAACTGATTAAACGTGACGTATTGATCCTGAAAACCGGCTGCGCGGCCCAGGCATCGGCCAAGGCCGGCAAACTGCGTCCGGAAGTCGGACTGGAAGAAACCGGAAAAGGCTTGCGTGAAATCTGCGAAACAGTCGGGATTCCGCCCGTTCTGCATATGGGCAGCTGTGTCGACAACTGCCGGATTCTGGAAGCGGCGGCGGAAATTGTCAAAGAAGGCGGCCTCGGCGATATGATCGGACAGGTTCCCGCCGTCGGCGTCGCGCCGGAATGGATGAGCGAAAAAGCCGTGGCTATCGGCTGCTACTTTGTCGCGTCCGGAGTGGATGTAATTCTTGGCCAGCCGTTCCATACCGGCGGCTCCGAGAATGTTATGAGATACCTGAGCGAAGGCGCGACAGAGCGTTTCCAGGGCGGTTTCCACCAGATAGCCGACCCGATGGAGGCGGTAGAAAAGATCATGGAACTGATCAATAGCGCCCGTGAAGCTTTGGGGATCAACAAGAAAGCGGAACGTAAACTTTTGGATATGAAAGACAGGAGAGAGTTAGGTGTCTAAATTAATTTGTGCAAGTGGTATAGATGGTGCTATTGGCTGGGTGGCCAAAGCAGAAGCCAAACTCGCTGAAGCGATCCGGGCCAAAGGCGCGGATGCTCCTGTCGGGTTTCCTGATACGGCATATTTTCTCCCGATAATCTATTCGTTTACCGGCAGAAAAATGGAGACGCTCGGCGATCTTCAGGATATGCTTAAATACACTAAAGACCTGCTGCCGGAACGGCCCAGTGAAGAAAACTGGCTGCCGTATCTGGGCAGTGCGCTCGACGCCGGGGCCGCATCTTTGTTCGCCACCGAAATAATCGAGGCGTGCAATTACCTGATCGGCCCCAACCCGGTCGACGGCATCTGGCTCGGAGCCGCTTCCGACGTAATCATGCGCGAACGCGGTATCGAATTCGTGGACGGTTCCGCTCCCGGTTTCGCCGCGATAACCGGAGCCGCCCCGACCAACGAGATCGCGGTCAAGATCGCCAAAGAATTGCAGGAAAAAAATATTTACGTCTTCATGGCCGGTGAAACCGACGGCAAACAATTTGCCGACCAGTTGGCGGAAGAGGGCGTTCAGCTGGGCTGGGAAACCCGCCTGGTGCCGTTCGGCAAAGATGTTTCATCAATCGCGTATATCCTCGGATTCGCCAACCGGGCGGCGTTATCGTTCGGCGGCGTAAAACCCGGCGATTTCGCAGCCAACCTGAAGTACAATAAAGACCGCATCTTCGCGTTCGTCCTGGCGTTCGGCGAAGTTACGCCGGATAAATACGCGATGGCCTGCGGCGCGATCAACTACGGGTTCCCGGTTATCGCCGATACCGATATCCCGGAAATCCTCCCGACCGGGGTCTGTACCTACGAACACGTTATCTCAAACGTCGAACCGGAAGAAATGATCGAGCGCGCACTGGAAATTCGCGGCTGCAAGATCAAAGTCACAGAGGTCCCGGTTCCGGTCGCCTACGGCCCGGCTTTTGAAGGCGAACGTATTCGTAAAGACGATGTTCATTGCGAATTCGGCGGCAAACACTCCACCGCGTTTGAATTCGTCACCTCTGTCGATCTCGACGACATAAATGACGGGGAAATCGATATTATCGGACCGGATATCGATACGGTTGAACCCGGCTCCGCGCTGCCGCTGGCAATCTGGGTGGAAGTTGCCGGACGCAAAATGCAGTCCGACTTCGAGCCGATTCTCGAACGTCAGATTCACCATCTGGTGAACGGCGCGGAAGGGATCTGGCACATGGGACAGCGCGACATCGTCTGGACCCGGGTGTCCAAAACCGGGTTCAAAAACGGCCTGCGCCTGAAACACTATGGCGAAATCCTTCACGCGAAACTGCTTGGCGATTATCCGGCCATTGTCGATAAAGTGAAAGTGACCATGATCACTGACGAAGCCGAAGTCGAGCGCAGGGTGAAAGTCGCGCGCCAGATCTATAAAGAACGCAACAACCGTCTCGAGTCGATGACTGACGATTCGGTCGAGACTTTCTACTCGTGTCTGCTGTGCCAGTCATTCGCGCCGGACCATGTCTGTATCATCACCCCGGAACGTCTGGGCTTATGTGGCGCGTACAATTGGCTCGACGGAAAAGCGGCTTATGAAATCGACGAAACCGGCCCCAACCAGCCGGTCCTCAAAGGCGACTGCCTTGACCCTGTCAAAGGGGTCTGGAAAGGCATCAATGATTATGTTTACACCAACAGCCATAAAGCGGTTGACAGCTTTTGCGCCTATTCGATTATGGACCGGCCGATGACCAGCTGCGGCTGTTTTGAAGTCATCTGCGCTTACGTGCCGGAATGTAACGGCGTCATGGTGGTAAACCGCGAGTTCCTTGGCGAAACCCCGAGCGGAATGACTTTCTCGTCTCTGGCCGGCAATGTCGGCGGCGGCATGCAGACCCCCGGTTTCATGGGCTGCGGCAAAGTCTTCCTGACCAGTAAAAAATTTCTGTTCGCCGAAGGCGGGTTCCAGCGTCTGGTCTGGATGCCGAAAGAACTTAAAGACCTGTTATCCGAAGAACTTAACCAGCGTTTCGAGGAACAGGGCATTTCCGGTTTCATGGATAAGATAGCGGATGAAACCATCGCGACTGAACCGGAAGAAATAAAAGTCTTTATGGAAAAAATCGGCCATCCGGCCCTCGCCATGAAAGATATGACCGAATACGCGGTACACGACGAAGAAGCTGAAGCCGCGGCCGCAGTCCCGGTGGAGGAAGCTGTCAAAGCCGCTCCGGTAAAAGAAGCTGCTCCGGCTGCCGGAACAACCCTGACCGCCGATCTGATCGCGGAAATAAAGCAGCAGGTTCAGGCTGAAATTGCCGCATCGCTTAAAACAACGATCACTCAGGAAATTGTCCGTGATATAATCGGCACCTTGAGCAGCAAGTTTCTGGGCGAAAAAATGCCTGAAAGCATTGCCTCGCCAGAGCTTGTGGAAGAAGTTGTCCAGGCCGGACCGAAAGCGGCGGAACGCATTGCCGAGATCATCGCTTTCAATCTGCCGCAGGAGAAATGCGACATTCCTGTCTGCACCGTCAAAGTCGGCGCGACCAAAGCGGAAGGCGGCACCCGCGGCGTCTCCTATGAAATCGGCGGCGCAACCTGTATGCCGTTCCACTTCTGGGAAGGCGAAATGCCGAACCGGCCGCTGGTGGCTCTGGAAGTGTTCGACGTGGTAAGCCCGAAATACCCAGCGGAACTGCGTAAGTTCTACGGCGATTTATTGGACAACCCCGCCGAAATGGCCAAAGTCTGTGTTGAGAAATACGGCGCTGATCTGATCAGCGTACGCCTTGACGGCACTCATCCGGAAAAGGGCAACCGTACTCCGGAGCAAGCCGTTGAACTGGTCAAATCGGTTCTGGCGGCGGTTGAAGTGCCTTTGATCGTGACCGGTCATAACAACTTCGAGCGCAACAATGAAGTAATGAAAGCTGTAGCTCAGGCCTGCACGGGTGAAAACCTGCTGCTGAACTGGGTCGAACAGGATAATTACCGTACTATCGCCGGCGCGGCGATGGCGTACGGTCACACCGTTATCAGCCAGAGCCCGATCGACGTCAACATTGGTAAACAGCTCAATATTCTAATGGGCAACATGGATATTAAGCCTGAACAGATAATTATGGACCCGATGACCGGCGCAACCGGTTACGGGATCGAGTATACCTATTCCGTCATGGAACGTATCCGCCAGGCCGGGCTGGGCGGCGACCCGATGCTGGCCCTGCCGATGATCGCGACCCCGGGCTTCGAGTGCGCGAAGATCAAGGAAGTAAAGGCTTCGGAGGGCGAATTCCCGGACTGGGGCGACCTCTCCAAACGTTACGCGGTTTGGGAGCTGACCACCGCCCTCGGGTTGCTTTACGCCGGGGCCGACATCCTGATCATGTACCATCCGGAAGCTGCCGTACAGACGAAGAAAACCATCATGGACCTGATGCAGTAATCAGGTCCGGGAAGTTTTATTATGGAAATCAAAATCAATAAAAATCTGGTGGGTTTCAAAGCCGACAGTAAAGAAGAGGAAATTGAACTGGTCAAGCTCTGGCGTTTGCTGGTAAGCTGTACCGCTAAATCAAAAAACCTGGCCCCGGTCGGAGAGTACATTCCCGGCAAGGAGGATTGCGCCCAGTTCTATATCGAGGGGCTTTCGGATCAGGAACTCGGAGCGCTTGAGGAAGCTCAGGCGACGGAAGCTTATTGCTGTATGGTCTGCAACAAATATCTGTTTATAGAACCCGGTGAAGCCGCACCGATGTGCTGCGGGGCGGCCATGAAGCCGGTTGACTGATTTGAATGCGAATATTAATATAACGAGGAGTCAAGAAGATGGCTAAATTAACCGGGCTGCAAATACAAAAACTTTTGCCAAAAACAAACTGTAAAGAATGCGGGTCTAACACCTGTCTGGCTTTCGCGATGAAACTGGCCAGCGGGAAAGCCGACCTCGCGGAATGTCCATACGCTTCCGACGAAGCCAAAGCCGTTCTCGGCGCGGCCGCCGAACCTCCGGTCAAGGGCGTTGCTTTCGGACCTGAAAAGAATATTAAAGTTGGCGAGGAAACCTGCTTTTACCGGCATGAAAAAACCTTTGTCAACCAGACTCTGTTCGCGATCAACGTCAACGACACTGACGCGCCGGAATCCATTGACGCCACTCTCAAAGCCGTATCCGAATACCAGCTTGAAAGAGTCGGCGAGATTCTGACGGTGGAAATGGTCGCGGTCACCCAGAAGGGGGATGACGCCGCCGTGTTCGCGGCCCTGGCTGAAAAAGCCTGGAAGACCACCAATAAACCGCTGATTCTTTGTGGAAAAAACCTTGAGGGTGCCGCCGCCGCGATCAAAGGTTCAAACAGTTTGATCGGCCCGGCTACGCCGGATAATTATGAAACCGTGGTTGAGATCGCCAAAACCAATGCACACGCGGTTATGCTTGCCGCTCCGGACTTGAATGCGATGGTTGAGCTTTCCGCCAAAATCAAAGAAAGCGGGTTCAACGATCTGGTCCTTAATTTCCAGACATTTTCGTTGGCGGAACAGTTCCAGGTTAACTCAATTGCCCGCAAGACCGCGTTGAAAGATTCTTACAAGCCGCTGGGCTATGCCAGCATCACTTATGTAAAAACCGGCGAACTGCTGGAAACCACGGCCGCGGCAATTACCGAAGTATGCAAATACGGCGGCATCTGCATCCTGCCGGAATTCGACAAAGCAATGCTGGTCGGCCTGATGGCGCTGCGCCAGAATATCTATACCGACCCGCAGAAGCCGATTCAGGTCGAACCGAAACTGTACCAGATCGGTGAACCTAATCCGGAATCCCCGGTCTTCGTCACTACCAACTTCTCTCTCACTTACTTCATTGTTTCCGGTGAAATTGAAAACAGCGGCCTGAGCGCCTGGCTGGTCATTCCCGAATGTGAAGGGATGAGTGTGCTGACCGCCTGGGCCGCCGGTAAATTCTCCGGCGCGACTATCGGTAAGTTCTGTAAAGAGATCGAGCTTGACAACGCGGTCAAATCCCGGCAACTGGTTATTCCGGGTTACGTTGCCCAGATCAGCGGCGAACTGGAAGAAAATATGCCGGGTTGGGAAATCATCGTCGGCACCCAGGAAGCCAGTGACATCGAAGGTTTTGTCAAACAGAAATTTTCCAATTTCCTCAGCTGAAGGAGCTGATCATGCCTAAAATAACTTTCCAGCCATCAGGTAAGACTATCGACGTGAACGTCGGAGCCGGCTTGCTGGAAAGCGCCCGGAAAGCGGGAGTTGAGATTGACGCGCCCTGCGGCGGTAAAGGCACCTGCGGCAAATGTATCGTCAGGATAACCAGCGGTTCCGTCACCCCCAACAGCCTGGGAACCTTGACTGCCGCTGAACTGGCTGACGGCTACGTCCTGGCCTGTAAAGCGAAACTGATCGACTCGGATATTTCCGTGGAAGTCCCGGAACAAGTCGCCCGCAAAGGCGGACAGTTCACTTCCGCGGATGAGGATTCCGGGCTGATCCGTGAGGAACTGTTTCCGCGAGACTGGCAGTATGACCCGCTCGCGATCAAATGGCTGGTCACAGTCGATCCGCCGCAGCCTGAAGACGGTCTGTCCGACCTTGACCGGCTGATTCGGTCCATCCAGAAAGACTGGGGCAACCAGCGGACGGTCTGTACGTTGGCGGTGATTCGTAAACTTGCCGACGCACTCCGGGCCGATAACGGCAATGTCACGGTCACCATCATTCGCGAGCCGGGGCAGTACCATGTAATCGGGATCGAACCGGGAAATACGACCGAAGAACATTACGGTATCGCCATCGACGTCGGGACCACGACCGTGGCGGTACAGCTGGTATTTCTGCCGACCGCTACTCCGGTCGGCACCCAGACCGACTATAACGCGCAGATTTCCTGCGGGCTCGACGTCATCAGCCGGATCAACTATGCCGCCAGACCGGGGCATCTGGAAGAGCTTCGGGATAAAGTTCTCGGGACAATAAACGGTTTGATCGACAAGCTGGCCCGGATGTATAATGTCGATATCAGCGATATCGGCAACGCAGTCGTTTCCGGCAACACCACCATGATGCATCTGCTGCTTGGTTTGAACCCTGAATATATCCGGCTTGAACCTTATACCCCGACGATTATGCAGGCGCCCTACCTGATTGCGTCGGAAGTCGGGATCAACATCAATCCGCAATCCTGGATCTATCTTTCTCCTGCGGTCGGCAGCTATGTCGGCGGTGACATTACCGCCGGGATCCTGTGTACGGAACTGGCCGGTGAGAGCGAAGAACTGAGCCTGTTTATCGATATCGGCACCAACGGCGAAATCGCTATCGGCAATAATGATTTTATGATGAGCTGTGCCTGCTCCGCCGGTCCCGCGTTTGAGGGCGGCGGGATAAAATACGGGATGCGGGCCGCTCTCGGCGCGATCGAACGAGTTGAAATCGATCGGGAAACCGGGAAAGCACGCTACCAGACCATTGGCGGCGTCAAACCCAAAGGCATTTGCGGTTCCGGGATGATAGCACTGACCGCCAAGCTGTTTCTGACCGGCTGGCTGGATGCCGGCGGTAAACTTGACCGGGAGCGTTCCTGCGACTGCATTCGGGTTGAGGGTCGATTCGCCAGTTATATTATCGCACCGGCGGAAGAAGCGGACTCCGGAGAAGACATTATCATCAGCGAAACTGATTTTGAAAACATTATCCGGACCAAAGCGGCGATTTACTCGGCCTGCTCCTTGATGCTCGGTCAGCTTGAAATGGGATTCGAAGATCTTTCCCGCATCTATATTGCCGGGGGCTTCGGACGGTTCCTCGACCTTGAAATGGCGATTACGCTCGGCCTGCTGCCGGACCTCGACCGGGAGAGGTTCAAATATATCGGCAACTCATCGCTGACCGGAACCTATATGGTCCTGATATCCCAGGAATTCCGGCAGAAACAATTGGGCGCCGCGGAACGCATGACCTACATTGACCTCAGTACCGATCCTTCTTATATGAACGAGTACACCAGCGCCATGTTCCTGCCGCATACAGATAAAAACCTTTTTCCTTCAGTGAAGCCAAATGTCAAATAAAGCAATCGCAGTCAACGAAGCCATCAAGATGGCGCTCGAAAAACTTAAAGTCGTCAATGTCCCGGCGGAAAAGACCGGAGCCATGCGGGTATTCGGCAAGGATATGTTTCTCGATCCCGATGATTATTCCCTGCAAACCCTTGACGGGGAGGACGCCAAACCGACGGACCGGCTCCTGCTGCTGCATTATCTGTTATGCGACCTGCCGGTCAAAGCAACCGGTGAGTTGATCTCATTCCGTGATTTTACCGGCGGCCAGTTCTATTTCCAGCCGTTTGTCTCACGCACCACCAATCCACTGCTGGGCCGTTTCGGTAATGATCTCGATGGTTTGCGAAAGAACCTCGACCGTTTCGACTGGGAGGAAATAAAAATTGGCGACTTCGCCGCGAAGGTCAAAACTTTTGCCGGACTGGACCTTACTTTAGTATATCATCTTGGCGATGAAGAGTTTCCGCCCGCCGCAGAGATCTTGTTTGATTCCTGCATCAAACGCGTCTTTGAAGCTGAAGATGCCGCCGTTTTAGCCAGCCGCGTGTGCATCGGGCTGCTTTGAAGAAAACCTATAGGACATATAAGACCTATAAGACTTATGATCAACCGAAAGAATAAATAATGAACCTTTTTGTCATAGCCGGTTTTCTCGGTTCCGGAAAAACTTCACTGTTGCTGGCGGTCGCCAAAGCGGTCTCTGACTCCGGACGTAAACTGGCAATTATTGAAAACGAAATCGGCGACGTCGGCGTCGACGACATTTTTCTTTCCGGTGAAGGGCTGCCTGTCAAAGAAATCTATTCCGGCTGTATTTGCTGTTCGCTACGCGGCGACTTGATCTCAACCCTGCTGGAGATTGAACGTGAATTCGATCCGGATATCGTGATATTGGAACCATCCGGAGTGGCTTCGGCACGACAGGTTCTTTCCGCCCTGCAGGGGTACGGCGGCGAAATCGACCGCAAACATGTCGCGGTGATCATTGACGCGGAGCGATTTAGTAAATTGGAAAAACTGAACATCCCGATCATCACCGACGGTATCCATGCCGCAGATATTATAGTTGTAAACAAACTTGACCGGGTCCCTCCGGAAGTCCTGGAAGAAGTATCCGGCAAAATACGCAGTATCCGGCAGGATATCAACATCATCAATGTCTCAGCAACTCGAAATGATAATGTTGAATTACTGGTTGATGAGTTCATGGCCGTGCCGGATTCGGAAAAGAAACCGGATAAAGTCCTGCCGTTCATGCCGTCGCGCGGGGGACTTGAACCGGTCCCCTATGCACATAATTTTGAACTTTCAGACCTGTCGCATGGTGATGTCGGAACCATTCTGGCGAATATTGTTCAGGGAATAGGCCATGATGTAATTAATGCCGGATGCGAGGTGATTGGTCACATAAAGGCGGTTGCAAAAACCGCTAAAGGCGGGTATCTTATGGCGAGCGCTACTTCATCCGGCCAGAGACCTCATTTGAAAGGACGTCTACCCTGCGGACAGATCGATGAACTGAAAGTGGCGCTGAACGTAATAGTATACGGTATTGAGAAAGATAAAATTGCTCAAATAGTTGAAACAAGGATCGCAAGATATGACTGATTTTAAATGTCCCGGGCAAGACACCAGATATTGGACGGCGGAAGATATATACGACGTCAAATGTCCTTTTTGCGGTCATGATATCGAGTTTTTTAAAGATGAACCGTTCCGGATCTGCCCGAAATGCGAAGAGGAAGTCCGAAATCCGAAGATCGATCTCGGATGCGCCAAATGGTGTAAATTCGCGAAAAAATGCCTTGGCGTCGAAAACGATTCGGATATCATGCTGGCTTCGATGTGCCAGCGACTGGTAGTTGAGATGCAACGGGTATTCGACGAGGATAAAAAGCGAATCGACCACGCAATGAAGGTCCTGCGCTACGCGGAGCAGATTTCTAAATCAGAGCCGGGTGACCCGCTGGTAATTCGAGCGGCGGCGATTCTACATGACATCGGTATTCAGGAAGCGGAACGCAAGCATGGTTCCAGCGCCGGGAATTTTCAGGAGATCGAAGGCCCGCCGATCGCGGAAAAAATCATGAAAAAGCTGGAACTGGAACCGGAAACCATCAAACATGTTTGCCGGATTATCGGCTCTCATCACAGCGCGAAAGATATTGACACTCCGGAATTCCGGATTATCTGGGATGCCGACTGGCTGGTCAATATCCCGGAAGAATGCCCTGATATAAGCGAAGATAAGATTATTAAAATATTTAAAACGGAGTCTGGTAAAAAACTGGCTCTGCAAAAATTTACGGAGAAAAAGAAATGACCGATCAAACCCTGATCCTGACAACCGGCGCCGGCGCGGCAACCGTTGCCTTTCTGCATACTATTACCGGACCGGACCACTATTTGCCGTTCATCATGATCGGCCGAGCCCGGAACTGGTCCGCGTTCAAAACCGCGATGTTAACCCTGGGATGCGGCTTCGGTCATGTCTTCAGTTCCATAATTCTGGCGGCGATCGCGATTGCTTTCGGTTCATTGCTGACCAAACTTGAATGGTTTGAAGCGATTCGCGGCGACCTGGCCGGCTGGCTGTTGATCGTTTTCGGTTTCTGCTACATGGTCTGGGGTATCAAATGGCTCTTCAAGCATCATGAACATGAACACTGTCACATTCATGAAGACGGCAGTGTACATGAACATCCGCATGCTCACATTAGCGCCCACGCACATGTCCACGAATCAAAAGAACGCAATATAACTCCGTGGGTATTGTTCATTATCTTTGTCCTGGGTCCCTGCGAACCGTTTATTCCATTACTGCTTGCCCCGGCAGACAAAGGCGACTTTTTTGCGGTCTTTATGGTTGCAGTCATCTTCTCTGTGGTTACCCTGCTGACTATGCTTGGCCTGGTCATGAGCTCCCTCTACGGGTTGAAGATGCTGACCTTCAAGAAGTTTGAAAAATACACCCACGCAGTTGCCGGTGCCTCGATTTTCGGTTGTGGCCTGGCAATCCAGTTCCTGGGGTTATAAAGCATCCTCCGGCAAACAAAATCTTTCATTGGAATATACCGGAATCCGGAATCAATTTTCCCAGGAAATCTTAACTTGCCCGATTTACCTTTTTTTATTAATGAGAGCTTGTTTTTTACTTAAAATGCTTGCAATTACTTTCCTGATATGTTAATCTATATATTAGAGATATATCAGTGTCCGCCTGATCTTTGTGTATAAGTATGAGGTTAAAATTAATTTAACATGGTTTGCTGTTTTTACCTGAATCCAGCGGATTAAGGCTGAACGTAAATATTGAAAATTAATGAAAAAGTTCCATTTTTATCCGGGTTACGCTTTAAAACAACTGAAACCTGAACCTTTGTCGACTTTTTAGTTAAAGGAAAAATGGTTATGGCAATGTTATATGGATTTATCATAAATTTTGCGCTATTGATTATTTTAATCTTCGGTTATTCGCGGGTTTTTCGTTATTTTCATGAAAACAATCTCTCTAAATCATGCATAAACGGACTTCTTTTCGGTTTTATCTCCCTTGCTGTTATGTCGTTTCCGGTAATTCTAGCGCCGGGACTTATTTTCGACACCAGATCAATTATTATTAGTATTTCCGGACTTTTCGGAGGACCGTTTTGCGCGGTTGTGACAGCTGCCCTTGCCATAGCATACCGAGGATATATTGGTGGACCAGGAGCAGTTATGGGAGTAACCGTTATATGCGAATCTGCTGCATTAGGGGTAATTTATTATTATTACAGACAAAAATATGTTCAGGCGTTAAAGCCTTTATATATTTACCTCTTTAGTTTGACCGTCCACCTCTTGATGCTGCTGTGTATGTTTCTGCTTCCGGCTGAAATGGTCTGGAACACCATAGAAAATCTGGGACTGCCGGTTATTATTGTGTATCCGGTTGTTTCATTCGTGATCATAAACTTATTTAAGGGAATTGAACAAGAAATTATTCTGGAGGATAATTTCCAGAAAAATTTGAATAATTATCAAAATCTGGTAGAAAATACTAACAGTGTTATTTTACGCATGAAGCCCGACTGCACCATAATTTATATCAATGAATTCGCACAAAAATTTTTCGGGTATAAAGAAACTGAAATAATCGGCAAAAATCTCGTTGGAACAATTGTGCCGGAGCAAGATTCTCAAGGCCGGGATCAGGCATTGAAAGTCAAAAAAATTGCCGGGAATCCGGAAATTTATGTGCAAAATGAAAGTGAGAACATGCGCAAGGACGGCTCCCGCCGCTGGATGGCCTGGAGTCACACTCCGATTTATGATAAAAATGGTACATGCATAGAAATTGTGGCGGTAGGAGTTGAAATAACTGAACGCAAAAAACTGGAATTTGAACTGAACAAAAAAAATAAAGAAATGGAAGCATTGTATGAGCGCTTCCGGCTGGCAATCCACTCTGGAAAAATCGGGATATGGGAATATGATTTACAGACTAAGGCATTGATCTGGGACAGTTCAATGTTTGCTCTATATGGCATAGAGGAAGAAAATTTTGAAGGCAATTATGATGCGTGGCGTAACGCGGTGCATCCTGATGATCTGATAATAGTTGAAAAGTCACTTGAAAGTGCGATTACATCTAATAACGATTTTGACGCCGAGTTCAGAGTGGTTCATCCGAATGGAAATATTAGATACATAAAAGCATACTCACAAATTCATAAAAAGCCTGATGGCTCTCTGAGTTCTATGGTTGGAGTAAATTATGATATAACTGAATTGACCTTAGCTAAAATACGGCTGCAGGAAAAAGAACAGCAGTATAAAATGCTGTTCCATAACATGACGGTCGGTTTTTCATCCCAGGAAATGATTTACGATCAGGCGGGAAATCCCTGTGACTATCGATTTATTGAAGTCAACCCCGCCTTTGAAAGGTTAATTGGTTTTTCTGCACATGAAACCGTCGGGAAAACGGTCAAAGAACTAATGCCAAACACGGAATCGTACTGGATTGAAGAGTATGGCAAAGTGGTTTCTACCCAAAAAGCGGAGTTCTACATAAACTATTCGCAATCAATAAATAAATATGTTGAGGTATGGGCATTCCCCGCCGGGGACAACCGTTTTGCAACTATATTCAGCGACATTACCGCACAAAAAATATTGGAACGGAAGCAAACTTTTTTGAACACAGTTTTAACTGAACTAAATCATGAATACAGCGACGATGATGTTATCCTCCGGCTGGTTGACTTATTACAGGAATTTTCCGGCGCGGATGGAATCGGCATCAGGTTTCAAAATAATAACGAGTACCCATATTATGCAGTAAAGGATCTTGAATTTTCCGGGGAAAAGTTATGTACTCCTGAAAATAGCGGCAAAATTGAGAATGATGTTACTGGATGCCTTGTCTTTGAATGCCTGTGCTGTTCCATATTATCACAGGAGATTAAATCTGTTGAATTGCCGTATGTGACCGCTAAAGGAAGTTTCTGGTCAAACAATATGACCGGGATGAAAGAGATAAACCGGATTTGCCTGAATGAGAATAAATGTTGTTTGAGCAGCAGTCAATCTATCGCTCTAATTCCAATCATGAAAGACCAGGAAGCGATCGGCTTGATTCAGTTTAATTATATTGAGCCGGATAAGTTATCGCTTGATTTTGTTGAATTTATTGAATCCGTGGGACAAGCTGTTGGTATTGCCCTGGCCCGCATTAATAACTATCGTGAATTGGAGGCAGCGAAAAAGAAAGAGGAATCCGCAAACAAAGCGAAAAGTGAATTCCTGGCCATGATGTCGCATGAAATAAGGACTCCGCTTAATGGCATCATCGGTTTTAATGAGTTGATAGAAGATGAACTGCATGAAAGGTTTAAAGACCATGAAAACGATGAAGTCTTCGAATATTTGAATACCGTAAATAAATGCGGCAATATTTTAACTGATATAATCAATGATATTTTGGAGATTTCCAGTATCGAGTCTGGAGAGTTTTCCATCCTTAATGAAGAATTCGATCCCCGCAAAATATTTGACGAAACCATCAAGGTTTTCCATTTCGCCGCAACCGATAATAACGTTTCACTAAAATTTACAGCAGAGGACTTACCGGATTCAGTGGTTGGAGACTTTCGAAAATTAAAACAAATTATTTTTAATTTAGTCGGCAACGCGGTAAAATTTACCCCGAAAGGCCGGATTGATGTAACAGCATGCTGCGATCTAAATGTTTTGACCGTAGGAGTCACGGATACGGGAATAGGTATTCCTGAAGATAAGTTGGATTTAATCCTGCAGCCGTTTTCACAAATCGACCAAACCAATACCCGGCAATATGGCGGAACCGGATTGGGCTTGACCATTGTTTCAAGAATATTGGATAATATTGGCGGCACTCTCGAAATAAAAAGCGAGTTGAATAAAGGTTCCACATTTAAATTCACATACCCGGTTCAATTGATAAAACCAACCGATAATAAACCCGCATCGGAAAATAAACCAGCGGTTAAAACAACCGGAAACCCGAACGTACTGGCTGTTGAAGATAATCAGTCCTGTATTTTATACCTTGAAAAAATCTTTAAGACTGCCGGGGTAAATTATAAAATCGCCAATTCTTTTGCCCAAATGCAGAATATTTGCAATCAAGGATTTAAACCTGATATTGCATTTCTTGATATCGCCCTGCCTGATGCGGACGGGATCACCTGTCTGGAATGGCTCAAGGAAAAGTTTCCGGAAGATAAGATAAGATATATTGCTCAGACTGCTCATGTCATGAATAACGCCTCAGGTAGATATCTCGCAGCCGGATTCGAAGATTTTATCGCTAAACCATACAATAAACAAAAAATTCTGAATTTGCTATAAAAAAATTATGTTTTTTGACTGACAGGAGTCTACGCCTGTTAAAAAAGTTCCAGTTATTAATATTTGCCATATTGCCGACCGGTTTCGACGAAGGCAAAAAGATTCTCTTCGGGAGTTTGCGCCGGAGTCTGATCTCCAACACCAAGTATATAACCACCATTCTCTTTGGCTGCTTTCAGGCAATTTTTTACGGCATTCTCAACGTCAGTAACACTGCCGGCACCCATAACATGAATTGAATTGACATTCCCGCGCAGAGAAATCTTTTGCCCGAATACTTTTTTTACTTCCGCAAGTTCGACATTACCCGTTGGCGGACATTCCAATGCATCAAAACCGTCAACGCCCATTTCAGCGGTAATCGGCAGAGCCTCGCGGGATTTTCCGCACATATGGTATTGCACCGGAATGTCACAACGATGCGCGACTTGACAGATCGCTTTGCCGAAATCCAGCGAAAAACGCCGATGCAGATCCGGGGAGATCACACTCATTGAAGTCGTCGAACCGCCCAATCCGACCGAATCAAATGTACTGTTCCTGAGCGTATACTCCGTGACCGCCGACATATATTCCGTATATATTTTAAAGACATCCGACATAAAATCCGGCAACAGCATCAAGTCCATGACCATATTCTGAACTCCGCGCAATGAACTCCACCAGTCGATCGGCGTGGAAAGCCACAAGCCGACATGCCCACGGTCGCCAATTTCCATATACGCGGCTTTAGCTTCATCAAGGACGAGGGTATCAGGATTTTTAAGCAGTTCGGCCACTTTCGGGAAATCAGCTTCAGGATTATTGATGAAATGCGTAACACTGCTGACCGGATTTTGTCTGCCTATCAGAAACTCCGCCGACAAATCCCCTTTACGGGTATGATATGTCTCCCGGTAATATATTTCTTCCCTGGTTTCTTTAATCACAGCAGTAGTTTTTTCCGGATCGTGCGGCGAAGGCCCCGGAGCAAGATGCAGAAAAGCGTCCCCGCCAAACTTATCATGCTCCAGCTCAACCCGGGCTTTCCAAAGCGGAATTTTATCCTTGATATGAAACTGGATGTAATCATTACCGTAATATTTAACCGGAATTATCTCACTCAAACCAAGAGTAACCGGAACCAGGTCGGGTTTTCCATATTTCATGGCAATAGTTATACGATCTTTGGAAGTCATTACAAAAATTCCTTATTTTGTTGTTTTTTTAATTTTATTATATATATTAACATAACTGTTAAAATAATTTATTGTATATATTATCTTAATATAAAAATATAAAATCTTAACTTTATGTAATATGAACACATTTCCTGTAAAGATCATCAACTCGGGTTATTCGGAGTGTTCTCCGGCATGGACAACCGCAGTGAAAATATCCTTACCGTTCTTCAGGGTATATTATGTCCAAAGCGGCTCGGCGGCGGTTTTTCTTCGTAAAAGGCGCTATGACCTCTTTTCCGGAAACGTGTATTTGATTCCCGGTCATCATCCATTCTCCAACGAATGTCCGAAACGAATGTCGGTTTACTGGTTTCACGGCTTGCCGATGAGTCCGGAGGCCGATAATATCATCAGACAGGTCGACAGGGTTGAAAGCTGGAAAATAGATGAGCTGGATTTTTACCGGGATATCTTTCTTAATCTTGATTCCATGGATATTTCATCTCTGAATCCGGATCTGCTGAAACTTCAATCTTTAATGACTTTTCTGCTTGCCGGACTGATGGCAAGATCTAAGGATGGAAAAATCCCGGGTGAAATTTCACCTACCCTGAAGAAAAGTATTGAATACATGGACGCAAATTATCTCTGGAATCCATCATTACAGCGGATTGCTTCGCAGGCTTGTCTGGCGCCAAATTATTTCCATCGGATTTTCACGAAAGCTTTTGGCGTCACTCCGCATGCTTACATGGAACGAAAACGAATGATCCTGGCTCGTGATTTACTCATTTCAACCGAAAAAGATTTAGTTGCCATTGCCGATGAATGCGGTTACGAAAATGCTTTTTACTTTTCTAAAGTTTTTAAAAAACATTTTCGCACCAGCCCCGGGAAAGCAAGAAAGCACTCTATTATTCCATAAACAGTGAACCTGAACCTTGCTTAAACAGAATATTTTTTATCTTGTAATCGGTCAGTA
Source organism: Victivallales bacterium (assembly GCA_963678305.2). Lineage (GTDB taxonomy): Bacteria > Verrucomicrobiota > Lentisphaeria > Victivallales > Victivallaceae. The sequence continues at coordinate 848,097 of CAXXVV010000003.1, read as the reverse complement.
ACATTTATAAAAAATTCTGCGTAGCAGTTATACCGCACCGCGTTGTACGCGGGCGTGGTCCAGCGGCGAACCACTTAATACTATTCACTTAATAAAATTGAGCATTACTTTTCGGTTGGTTTTCAATCTGAATTATCCTAAAAAACGCAGTTGAAATTATGCCGTAAATAGATCTGTTCTTTGGATGTTATATTAATCGCTGAACTTACCTTAATAGTCTATCCTCAAACACCAATAGTCGACTAAGGTATTAACAACAAGTGTATTGCGACTTTTTAACAGTCAAACCGTCTGATTATTTTTATCTGATTATTTTTTTGATGGGCGTATTTAATAGGGCAGCTTTCGATGAAAGCGACGGGATGCGAAAGCATCCCACCCACAGGCAGATTACTCAGTCACTGATTGACGTTAACAACCGATACTTACGTTCTCCGCCAGCCTCATCGAGGCAGGCGCTACTGCCAGCTATATCATTACTTGCTGCATATCTTATGTTTTGTAAACAAGATGTAACACAGCCATCAAAAAATAAAAGTCAACCGCTTTTTATAGGATTATTGTTTTTCACGGCAACGCTCAGAACGCAATGAACTATTTCAATTGGCAGACTTTGTAGTGCGGACGGGACGTCCGCGTTCCCAGGGTTACGGACACGAGACGGGCCCTTAGTACGGACGGGACGTCCGCGTTCCCAGGGAAATTCATTCCTGGCGTTTTTGTTAAGTGAACGGTATTAGACGGAACGCTGGTCGCCGCAGGCGAAATTGAGCGAAGCGCATTTGTCATGCAACGCATGACGCAGTAACATCATTTCGCTCGTAGCGATGTCTTTAATTTCAAGCGCGTAGCTGCTTAAATCAAAGGCGTTGAGCGAAGGGCATGAGTTGCTGGCCAGCCGAGTAACCGATTACTTTATCTTTGTGAAAAAAACTAAATTATGGCTTTAAAACTTGCAATCATTCAAAGATAACCTATATATAAATAAGTTTTTAACAAACCATAAGGAGGGATCGTGAAATATTCAGCCGTTGCAGTTCCATTTTTAAGCGTGATTTTAATGACCGGGTGTTTCAAACCGGATAATCCGGCAGAGGCAACACCTGCCGCGCCTGACTTTAAGCAGGAATCAGCCTGGCTGGCAAAACCGGACAAAATTTCAAAACCGGTCGATGTGTTTTACGTCTATCCCACGATCTACGTTGGTAAAAGCCCGAAAAACATGGATATTTCGAACCAGAAACTGCGCGACAATGCCAAAGGACTGCTTACCGCCCAGGCGGGGGTCTACTCACCCCACGCCAATCTGTTCGCTCCTTTTTATCGTCAACAGAGCGCGGCCTCTCAAAGCATGGAGCCTAACAACGGCGGTCGCAACGCCTTTGCCGATCCTGTATTCCGCATTGGCTATGGCGATGTGGAAAGAGCCTTTGACTACTACATCAAAAACCTGAACCCGGACCGGCCGTTCATCCTCGCCGGACACAGCCAGGGTTCGATGGTCATAGTCGAACTGATGCGTCGCCGGCTGAATAATCCAGCCTTGCAGAAACGGCTGGTAGCCGCTTACCCGATCGGCTATTCGGTAACCAGACAGGACCTGAAAAAATATCCGTGGATGAAACCGGCCCGGGGCGAAACCGACACCGGCAGGATCATCACGTTCAATACTCAGGGGCCTAACGCCAAAGGCTCCCCGGTTCTGCTTACAGGAGCTATCGCCATTAATCCGCTAAACTGGAAAACCGATGCGACCGCGGCCTCACGAATGAAGAATGTCAAAGCAGAATTTTTCAACGACGCAACAGGAGAATTGATAGAAACAATTCCGCATTTTGCCGGCGCTTATATCGACACCAGGACCGGCGCTTTGATTGCCACAGACATTCAGCCGATCAAGTCAAAAAAAATTGATATCGTCAACATGGGACGCTGGCCGGCGGAAGTTTATCATCGTTACGACTACGCTTTCTGGTACAATAATTTGAAACAGAACGTCAAAAAGCGAATCGACGCCTATCTTGAAAAAGCTAAATAAGCAAAATCTGGCGACACGGTAATTTAATTTTATAAAGAAAGTTATTTTTGCGAGGTCATAGTCCCGGCACGCTCCCGGGATACTTCGCCTTCCAGAGGGCGGCCATTGAAAAAGCGCTTGAACTCATCCAGAATAAATGGAACGTAGCAGCCGCGACTTGGACGGCCTGCATTATGCGGAGTCAGAATCACATTCGGCATCGTTAACAGAGGCGAGGTTTCCGGCAACGGTTCCTGATGGAAAACGTCAAGTATTCCAGTAAAACGGCCTTTACCGAGTTCAGCATATAAGGCCGCTTCATCAACCAGTTTGCCCCGGCCGCAGTTTATCAGGACCGCATCATCTTTAATCAAGGATAATTGTTCCCGGCCCACCATTCCGGCCGTCTTTGGCGTCAGCGAGGACAATAGCAGAATAACATCCGACTTTGCGAAAAGTTCATTAAACTCAGTTTTGACCATACCGCGCGAAGCGGCATCCGCTTCAGAGAGATGATTGCTGTTGACCAGGATTTTTGCCGGGTTCAGCGGCTTGAGCAGCTCAATATAGTGTGACGCTATAGTCCCGAAGCCCCAAATGCCGATCGTCGCGCTTTGTATCGATTTGGCCCGGCCGTTCATGTTCCATTTCAAGTCCGTCTTACCTCCGAATGACGCATAATCGAGAAAACGCCGCAATCCGATCAGAGTCATGGTCAGGCACCAGTCTGCAACCGCCCTTGCCATTAAATTGTTTGCGGTGGTTACTTTGATTCCGGCTTCAAAAACTTCAGGCGCAATGTAATCCGCGACAGAACCGGCGGCATGACCGATAATTTTCAAGTCAGGATTGGCGTCGAGAACAGCCTGGTCCATACAAGGCGATCCCCAGGTTGTGATAATCCCGTCACATCCCTTGAGAAACTCCCTGACATCGTCTGACGGTCCGGGTATATCAAGCATCCAGTCATGCGCTTCCAGCCAGGCTTTGGTTTCTCCGTTGACTAACTCGTAAAAAACATCCGATCCGGATTGTTTAGCAAAACATATTTTCATTTTTCATTCTCTCCGCTTTCAGCTTGAAGTTTTTTCAGTTCCCTGACGCTGCGCCGTCCGGCAAGATAAAGTAGCAGACCGACCCCGGCAATCGAGCCGCCGACAAATAAAATTCCGCCGCGGCCGGTAAAACCCCAGGTATTTGGCAAGACCGTCAGCAAACAGATCAAAATTCCAATAACAAAACAAAAACAACCGATGATCAGCAATTGACTGAGATCAACCGCCCCGCCGACTTCTTTCTCGAAATCAACCGGGGTACGCATATTGGTAAAGAATTTTTTAACCTTTTCCACGTAATCAAGCGGTGAATATTTGTAAAACAACGCCGACAATATAAACACGGCGGAACCAACTCCGGCATTCAGAAAAAATCTAACATAGATCTTCCACGGGGAAGCCATCCACGGGATCGCCTGAATGAACTCATAACCTTTCCCGCTCAGATAACCGATAGTCGAAGGAATAGCGGCGACCAGAATAGCTGCCATAGCCGACCACGGAGGGGTTTTGCGAATAAACAGTCCGAGCAGCATCGGCACTCCGATCACCGAACCGAAAATCGCGCCGAGTTCCTGCATCAAACGAAATACTCCGACGCCTTTAAGCTGTGAAAAGTTGATGGCGATCATAATTATCGCAATCCCCATCAGCAGGGTCCAGCCCTGGGCCAGCAGCAGCAGTTTTTTACCTTCGAGCATTTTCTTCCTGAAGAGCTTGCACAACGCCGGATAAATGTCATTGACAAATACGGCGGCATTTGTATTCAGGCCGCTGTCCATGGAACTCATCGTGGCGGCAAACATCGCGACGACCATCAAACCGATCATGCCCTGCGGCAGGAGTTTCATACTGATTACCGCATACGCGGTTTCGGCCGGTTTCGAGCCGCCGACACTCATAACCGCATCGGCAAAGCGGAGCCGCGCCACCATTGGCGGAATGATCCATATAAAAGTACCGCCCAACATTAAAAAGAAAGCCAGCCAGGCCGCTTTTTTTGCCTCTTTGCCGTCTTTAACCGCAAAATACCTTCGGGCGGCACTGAGACCCATGAAGCCGCAACATTTAAAGATCAGCAATCCAAAGGCCCACATCAGGGAAAAATCGATCACCCGGTCATTGAATTCACCCGTATTGAAAAGTTTGTATTGTTCAGTCAGCCCCTGAACCTCGATTTCATGGAGCAATCCACTGATTCCCCCAATCTCCATCAGAGCCAGAATCGCGATCAGAACCGTCAGTGGAAACAGAATAATCGCCTGAATAAAATCGGTTGCCATTACCGCCCAGTTACCGGACAGGCAGGAATAAAAAAGCACAACACAGCCAAGGGCGCAAATGACGACAGTAATATTGAATCCGAAAACCGTCGAAGTAAATACGGCCAATCCGTACAGCGTGATCGCCGCGCCGATCATCCCGACAATCGTTCCGAGATAGGCGCAAAACTGCTGAGTCTGGACATTAAAACGGCCTCGAATCACCTCCGGAATTGAGACTGCGCGTAATTGCCTGAACCAGGGAGCAAGGAACAGCGCCTGAATCAGGAACCCAACCGCGTTTGTAAAGAAAATGACCGTAAACGACCAGCCTGCGTCAAACGCCGCCCCGGCCGCGCCGGTGAAGGTCCACGCACTGAACGCGGTCATAAAACTGCTGGACCCGACCAGCCACCAGGTGGCCCGGCAGCCGCTGCGGACAAAGTCATCGGTATTTTTGTTGAAGCGTTCAAATACGACCCCGACCAGGGCCATCGACAACAGATAAACAATTATCACCGTATAATCGATGTAGGTTATATTGCTCATAAAATTCCTGCCTGGTTAATGATTTATGGAAACCTCTAAATATTGGTTCCGAAACGAAAAATTGTTTAGTTGCCCGATGCGGCGACGCGTTGTAAGTTTGCGCATAGCAGCGCTATGCAGCAGTTTTGCAACGCAAGACCGCTCGGCGCAAATAAGCGATTTTGCCGGAAATTCCAATTTTTAGAGGATTCCTTATGCTATATAATAACCATTTTCAGAGCGTTTTGCAATGACTTTGAAACAAGACTATAAACATAAATGGTTAAAATATAATCATAATCGGAAAAGCGGATTATTTGACCAGGTTGATCTGGGTATGATCAAATTTTCCGGGAGCAACCTTGAAGTAGTCGGCCTTTTCATTCCCGACATATATTTCATCGAAGAAAAGAACTCTTTTGTTTTTTCCGTTATATGAATAAATTCCCCATGAGGGATAGGGCCCGATATCATCATTATAGCCGATGTTGATATTTTTCTGATCAACCACCAGTTTGCCGTCCATCCAGACTTGCAAAAGTCCCTGACCTTTCAAACTTAGTTTAACATGGACGACAAAATCGGTCCACTTGTTCCACAGCTTCTGTAAAGGACATATTCTAATCAGCACGTTGTTCTTTTTAATGTTGTCATTATGCGGCGAAACCTTGACCGGATCATAGCTGTGATGACTGCACAACCAGCCCTTGCGATGGACGATGGAAAACAATGGTATCCGGTATTTTTCCTTCAAATGCTTATCCGGAGTCGCATGCAGCTGAAAAAAAACAATATTATATTTGGGTTCGACCGGAAAATCTTTTTCCGGCATATACATGCTGAATCCGTACCAGCGTTCAGCGCCTTCGACGCTGGTGACTTTACCGTAGTGGATCATTGCTTTTTTGCTGGTATTGGTTTTGTTCAAAAAAGCTTTCCGCCACTCAAAACGAACTGCTTTTTTACCGGACCTGACCGGAGTATCGACAAAACTGACGGCGTGGTCGCCCTGAAATTGCGCCTGCGCCCACAACGGACCGGTTTTCGGACCTTTATACTCTCCGACAATAAAGCGGAAACCGCCAGTCTCAAAACCGTCAAAGAAAATCAGGTTTTCAGCCTTAACGCTGCGATCTTTATTGATAATGTTCTGTTCATAGGTGTTGGCATACGGCTTGCCGCCCGGACAGGAGGAGCAAAACAGTATTCCGGCAGTAAAAGCGATTAAGTGTTTTTTCATCAGTTGCGATCCCAGAAGTCGGTCACGGAAAATGAAGATATTTTGTTAAAAGGCAGGACCAGATAAGGATCAGGCATTTCATTCAGAGCTCCCCCGGGAGCCATGTTGCCGGAACCCTTTTCACTGGTTGCGTGCCCGTCGGCCCAGTGGACATTGGCATAACCCATGTGGCGGGTTGCGACCGGTCCGATTGAACTGACGGCGCCGGCCCCGGGTAATACGTCATTGACGACAAACCAGCCGCGTTTGGTATTTACACCATGCATAGTATCGACAGAAACAATAGTCTGCGATGGCCGGGCAATCTTGGTGTTTTTGACCGGAGGACCGTATTGCAGACAGCCAAGTGCGGTAGAGTTAAAACCATAGCGCTTGCTTGAGCCGATATGGTTGCGATTATATCCGAAGTCGATATAGCGCCAGTCGCCCCAGATGGGATTTTCGAGATTCATACTGGCTTTATGAGTCAGGTTCCCGTGCATGTCGTTCGCCGCGTTTTTGGGACAAAACAGGAATTTCGCACTTTTTGCATACCCTTCCTTCATCAGAATCCCCGGCCAGTAGGCATCGGAGCTGCCGTCATAATCAAGGCTCATAAAAGGGATGAATGATCCTTTATTATCCTCCTGATAAAGCTGCATCACCATACCAAGCTGCTTGATATTGCTCAAACAGGCTATCTTCCGGGCCGATTCGCGGGCGTTTTGCAGGGCCGGTAACAGCATTGACGCGAGAATCGCGATGATTGCTATCACAACCAGCAATTCGATCAGTGTGAACTTTCTGTTCATGTTCATAGTTGCTCTCCATTCTTAATTGCCATACAATGTACTATTTCTATTATAATCATTAAGCAACGCTGAAACAACTAGTGAAATTACCATTATTGGCAAAACAGTAACCATAAACGGAAAAAAACAGGGGCGGAATATAATTACTTAACCGGAATAACTTCGGCTTCACGGATGGAGTTGAAGTCGTTGGTCGTGTTTCCCTTTCCGATAATCCGGACATAACGCGCTTTTACCGGAGTGAAACTGTAAGCCTCACCATTTTCGGTTGTGCCGGACGATTTACCGGAAAAGACGCTTTGCCACTGCTTACCGTCTGCAGATGTTTTGATTTCAAAGATGGCCCGGCGGCTGGTTCCTTTATACCAGGCAATCCGGACTCCCTGCAGAGAAATCGTTTGAGCCAGATCGATTTGAATATAACTGTTTACACCACGGCCGGCCCAGTAGGATTTGAGATCGCCGTCACAGGCGTCAATAACCGGATGGGCCGCGTTATGACGGTTAGTCCGCACGGCTTCGTACCAGGGATATTTGAATCTGGCGTCCGGATAGCTTCTAAGCACCAGACAGCGCGACGCCCAATGCAGAGTCGGGCGCATTTGCAAAAATGAAGCAACCGACTCAACCGGCAGGTAAAGTTCACCATCGACTTCAGGGGCGTTCATCCGCAGATATATTTTGACGCCATTGATAAACCAGCGATGGGTTCCCTGCTTAATCTTTAATTTGCGTCCTTTATATTCGGCTGTAAGAACCCCCTTCACATAATTACACTTCGCCCCGGCGGCTTGCAGAACAGTAACACCTGGAATCCAGGTATTACCGTCCTTTTGAAACATTGATTTGAGCGGAATAGTCTTGTTGTTGATGATCACCCGGGGGCCGGGCAGTTTTTCAGCCGGGGGCGCGATATTGAATTTTTTCAGTGGCAGAGAACCTTTGGCTGCGGGAGTCATTTTGACTTGAGTTTTCCCCGGCATCACGAAAAACACTGTGCCTGAGTCAGCTTTGGCTTCGCAACTGAACTTACCGTTGATATTCCAGATACCAGACTTCAGTCCGGTTACCAGAACTTGTACCGGTTTGTCCGTGGCCGGCAAAGTAAAGATTACGACCTGATCAAAAACCTTATCGTTTTTCGGAAAGATGACCAGGCGATTGTTCAACTCCACGCCTAAAATATCAGGTTGATTTATCATCTTAACCGGCAACGCCTTTGCTTTGAGGTCCATAATCTGCATGACGTTCAGAAATTCATCGGTTTCAGTATTTTTTATAGGACTTAACTGGGTACGCCAGCCGTTACTGAGGTCACTGTGCCGGGGGATCGGATAATTATGGCCGAAAACCCAGTTTTCCCTGCCAGGGCCGCCGATCGCTTGAAGCTTGAGATTGCTTTGCTCCGGCAGCAGAATAGTATCGACCAGTTTCCCAGAATTGCCTTTATCCGCTCTGGCCACGGTAATAGTATTACCCTTGAACTGTGGTTTGAACAGCGATTGCAGCAGCCATATTTTTTGGATATCCGGTTTAACGCAAGTCATCCGGTCAAAGACGATCAGGGCACCGGGACGGTTGTCGTCGGCAAAATTCAGAAAACAGAATGTTCGGGAGTACGCGGCTATTTTCTTCGCGCTATATGCTTCTTTTAAATCAACTTTCAGGTAACTGTAATATGGACGAATCTTGTTCGGCCCGAAATCGCGAGCTAGAACATGTCCATTACGATAGCCTTTTTCCAACAGTTCCTTCAGGTTTTTCGGTTCTTTCACATTATTGACCTGGCGCTGCCCCCCGTCGTTGTCGCCCTTGGCGAACTGTTCTTTCGGATCGTAAGCCAGCATCCCGTTATGGGCGATAGTCCTTTTGTTATAACTCCAGTCGAAAGGAGTACCGTATTTCAAGCCTGAATATGCGCCGCCGTCAGTCGCCAGATAGCCTTTGTAATATATCTGGAAGGTACCGGCATCCAGGTGCATATGGTTGTTGAACTGATATCCCGCTCCCTTCATTTCAACTACCGCCACCGGACTGTCCGGCCCCATCCGCCAACCGGTCCGGGCGATCATCCCCCCAAGCGGTTCCGGAAAGAATTTGGTCCAGGGCAGCTCACTATGTGGTTTGGGTTTGACATCGGGATCGTTGAACAGCAGATAATTGAGCGAGGATGTTTTGGCTAATTCCTCCACCCCCTGGTAAAGAGATTCGTATTTGACGTAAGGATCACTGTAGAGATTGGCAATCATCATGTGTCGATACGGAGCAATCCAGAACGCGCCGGTTCTGGTAGTATCGCCATCGCGAAGCGTCTGCCCGTCCGGCAGCCGCATATAAATCCAGGAATAAGGCACTTTTCCCATGTTTTCCGAAAAAACCATTTTTCCGCTCATACGTTTGAAGAGCACTGCGGACCATACGGCCCAGTTGAAACGGTAAGTCCCGTATGAATCACCCTGATGGTGACGATGGGATTTATAGAAAAATTCCCGGGCCGGAACCATCTCGGCAAAAAAGCGGCGGGCACAATAATCGTAGATTTTCGGATCGGTATCATAAACGGCAATCCCGGCAGTCAATAAGTCGCGCAGCAACTGAGCTTCTCCGGCATGACTGGTCAAGGCACTCTGGCGCACCGGCGGCCAACCGATCTCCATGCGCGGCGCCAACTTCATAATCCCGGCGACGACCGTCCTTTTGTCAGCGTCAGACAACAGCGGGTAACACCAGTCGTAAACAAGCCCGGCGGTGTAAATCAATTCACCGTAACTTCTGCAAATATCCTGACGTTTTTCAAATTTAGCTTCTTTTAACAGAATCAGGAGGTTTTCCAATGCGGCTTCTCCATCCTTTTTCGAGCCGGTAAGCACATATAAAAACGCCTGACAGCGTATCGCTCGCGAATATATCGAACGGTACATTTTATCCCGGCCGATTTTTCCGCCATTTTTCAGGCCGGCAAAATATTTAATGCGTTCCAATGCTTCTTTATATGCCGGTAAAACAGCGATCCGCTGTTGTAATATTTTGATAAATTCCGGATTGAGCAGGACCCGCGGCCGGGTTGACGGCGGAAAAATCGGCGGAGCCGGCCAATCGGGCATCTTCAACTTTCCACGCCCACCGTGTCTGCCCTTAAAAGGCAATATCTCCAGTTTGTCGATAATGCAGCCGTTTTCACGAGAATATATCTCCAGTGTATGGGGGCCGTCAGACAATCTGACTTTTTTTCTCAACCTGAACGCTTTTCCGGCTTTCACCGTTTGCATAAACAGCCTGCCGCCGTTTATAGAATAATAGAACGAGTCAGACCCGCCATTCGGAGCGAAACCCAGTAATACCAGATTGTAATCGCCGCCTTTGGGTAAGTTGAACTTAATTACCAGCGCCGGTTTTGGCGGCTTGCGCATTTCGTCCGGCGATAACTTACGCCCATCCTGCAATGCAACACCGCTGCCGCCGGAAAAATTTTTTCCCTGAACAACTTTAGCGGAATCCTGGTTTATCGAAGACTTTTCAGCCTCCGCCGAATCAATCAGTTCAGGTTTTGCCGCGATGCCTGAAACTGAAAAAGCGCAAAATATCCCGGCGATTAAAAGTTTATGCATAAATTATCCCTGTTGTTTTTAGTCTGTTGACGATTGTCAGTATGTAATCCACAAAAGGCGCGAATCATTGGTGACCAATTCGGTACTTGTAAGGCGCACCTTATCGGTATGCCCGTCAACCGCGACATAAGGCAGCCAGGCACCGTGCCTCGGAAACCGCTCCGGCAATTGGTCAACCGCTTCTATTACGTCACGGTGAGAACTCGACGTATGACCCGGTATGCAAATGCGGTCCTGAAACGGAAAACAGGTCACAAGCAGTCTTGCCGTAGGTTTTTTCAATTTCCTCGGAATCATAAACCTGGCCTGATCTGCCCCGGTTGTGATATTCACGTAAGCGCCGGGACGCTTACTTACCAGCGATTCACATATAGTCGCATAATCGATCGGAGCCTTATATGAAGTATCGCTTGAACCCGGAGTCCGGAAAGCTATCGCATTGTGGTCTCCGGCCATAACCGCCGGACATTTGAAAAAATTCGTCGTGCCGCTGTAGGTGTATATGTACTGATACCAGCCGCTGTTCTGACCGTCGACCCGGTGCCAGCCGATCGGAACAGCCCCCTGATACTCTCCCGCATACATAAGGCAGGACAGCCCGATCTGTTTCTGATTATTGGTGCAGGCTATTGTTTTCGCTTTTTCACGCGCCTGATTCAACGCCGGCAAGAGCATCGAGGCGAGAATTGCAATGATCGCGATCACTACGAGAAGTTCAATGAGGGTGAATTTCCGCTTTTCCATGACTGACTCCATATTTGATTATTGATTCTAAAAATAATTTTACAATCAATAATCATTTCTAACAAGAAAATTTCGGCGCAAAAGCAACCAGAATCGGAAATATTATAACCATTTTCGGCAAAATCAGGATTTTGCCGAATCGCTATGCTTTTTCCGGTATTCGCCGGGGGAACACCCCATAATCCGGCGGAATTGACGGCAGAATCCTTGAGCGTTGGCGTAGCCGGTCCGATAGGCAATCTCTTTGATCGAAGCCTGGGTGTATACCAGCATCCGGGCGGCATATTCAAAGATATAGTGGAGCCGGTAGTCTTTCGGACTCACTCCAAGATTGGATTGGAAAATATTCCGCAGCGTTCTGGCGCTTATCCCCAGGCTGGACGCAATATCCCTGATTGAAATAATCTCTTCCGGATTACTTTCCAGCTCTTTGCAGGCTTTACGCAATAAACGCTTATTCGCATCATCCTCACTGCCTTTTATCAGGTCGTTTATATGGTCAAGATACCGTATTACATCAATCATCCAGGGTGCGAAATTATAATCATTTACAGAGGCCAGTGACTCAATCAGGTTGCTGGTCCGCTCATATAAAGCATCGCTCAGGACCAGTTTGGCGACAACTGTTTTGACCGGAACTATTTCCATATCCAACAGCGCCCGGTAGATTGTCTCGGGCAAGTTCAGGACAAATTCGCGGGATTTACCTTTGACAAGATCCCGCCTGATGTCATAAAGAATATTCGGCGGGCGCAACAGAACCAAGCCGGGGTAAAGCTTCGTCACACAACCGCTTTCATCACGGTAGGTGCCGCCGCCTTCTATTACAAGAGTCAGGGTATAACGAAGCAGCAATGATGATTTTTTTACCCGATGCACATATGTTTCGTGAGACTGGAAACCGACAAAAAACTGTTTCTTGAGATTATACCTCGCGTTGCGCGGGCTGCGCGTACACATTGCTTTGGCAGTGGCCCAGTTACTCATCCGTCATGTATCCGTCAATTTGTTATTTTGAACTTAAAAAAATCCGTCATTCAGCATTTTTAAGTTGAATGCAAATGGGTTTGCCTATTGTAATCTGCTGCCCGGTCGGCTCCAATAACCCGGTCCGTTTATTGACCTTGAAGACTACTACGGTATCAGCATCCTGATTCCCGACCAGACACCAATTTCCGTCCGGAGTAAAATTAAAATGACGGGGATTGTCTATTCCTCTGGTCTGGAATCCCAGCGGGGCCAACGTCCCATCGTCATTTATTTTGAAAATGACGATTGAATCATAACCACGATTTGAACCATAAAGAAACTTGCCGTCAGCTGAGATTTTTACTTCCGCACAATAACTGGTTCCTTTGAAATCAGCCGGGAGCGTGGTGATATGCTGTATCTCGGACAAGGCCCCGGCTGCGGAGTCATATTTAAGCACCGTGACGGTATTATCAAGCTCATTGATCACATAGGCAAATTTACCATCGGGATGAAACGCCAGATGACGAGGCCCGGCGCCGGGACGAATCTTTGCGAAAGCTGGCTTGTTGGATATAAGTTTCCCTTTAACCGGATCAAATTTATAGGCCATAACTTTGTCAAGGCCAAGATCAACAACAAAAACGTAACGATTATCCGGAGACGGATCGATACAATGGGCATGTGGTCCTTTCTGACGACGGGTTACGCTGGAACCGGCATGTTGTTTTACGCTAGAAGCCGGCTTCAAGCTGCCGTCCGGGTTTATCGGAAGGACCGCGCAGCTACCGCTGCTGTAGTTGGCGACAAGCAGATTTTTCCCGTCCTTGCCTAATGAAAGGTGACATGGCCCGCGACCTTCGGCTGACTGTTCATTTATAAGTTTCAGCTTATGGTTTTTTGCGTCGATAGCGAACGCCTTGACTTTACCTTCTTTGTTTTCGGCCACGGAATAAAGAAACTTTCCATTGGGATGGATAACGATAAAACTGGGATTTGAGCATTTTGCCGCCAGTTTCAAGCCGGAAAACTTTCCGGTCTTTAAATCAAACGCGGCATAATAGATTCCTGACGATTTGCTTTTCCGGGTATAAGTTCCGAAATAAACATCAATCTCCTGTGCCATGAGCGTCACCTGAATTAATATGATTCCGATTGTGATTAGTTTTTTCATATTAACAAATATGCATTGTCATTCAGAATATTGCAAACCGAAAAATAAATTCCTCGATATTTTAATGATCAGTACAACACTTTCAGGCAGAAACCAGGTTGTTTCATCTATCTGAGGAATGGTTGGGCACAGGAGTTTATATTCAAGAAACTTGCAGGCTGGCAATGCCAAATAGAATTAATCTGTAAGCATTGCTTGGTAAATGTTTATTTATATTCTGATTGCAAGATTTTAACATTATCACCAGTTAACCTTGCTTTTTCCAAAGCATTGCCAACTATTGTAGTAATCATTCCGGCCTGCCAATCAGCTTTTGGTTTCCAACCATTATTGATGTTTTTGATAAAATCTTCAAAGAAAAGAGAATCACTACCGCCATGTCCTGAGCCGTTCATAGGTTTACAGCAGATTTCTTCATCCGGTAAACCGATTGATGAAGTAATTTTTATCAGGCAGTTTTCAGTGTCGGCATCCAGATAACCTTCGGTCCCTACTATCGCCATGGTCCGTTTGCCTCGCGGGGCAAAAAGATTAAGTGCAAATGCGGCATTGACTCCGTTTGCATACTCAAGAATCGAAACCTGGGTATCCACAATATCCTTGTCATCATTGTAAACACAAAGATCAAATTTCTGGTCTGAAGGAGATTTTTTTTCACTATCCGACATTACAACCATTTCTCCTTTGAACCGAAATCGGCATGATTCGTCCTGACACTGCGAGCAATAGGTGGCAGGCTGCCTATCTGGTTTAAAAAAATTAATGCCTCCGAATGATGCAACGCGCACCGGCACTGAATCAATGATCCAGTTGAGCAGGTCAAGATCATGACTGCACTTGGCCAGCATAAATCCGCCGCTGTTTCGTATTTTGCGGTGCCAGCGTCGCATATAACTCGCGCCGTGCATGACGCCAAGCGATTCTGTAGACTGTACACTCATTATGTGTCCGAGACGACCTGATTCAACTATTTCCTTTATCTTTTTATATATCGGATGTTCGCGTAAAACAAACCCAAGCTGCATAACGACGTTGCTTGCTCTGTAAGCATCTATAATTCTCCGACATTCTTCTATGCTTGGCGCCATGGGCTTTTCAAGAATAACGTGCTTGCCATGCCGCATCAGCGGTTCGGCAACCGCAGCATGCTGAAAGTCGGGTACCGTAATGACCGCAGCATCTATCAAGTCGGATTCCAGCATGTCATCCACATTAGTGAACAGCGGTACGTCGGCGCAGTCCAAACGAGTTGCAAAATCCTGCATACGCTCTCGATTTATATCACACAGAGCAGCGAGTTCCACGCCAGGGGTTGTTTTAGCTAGTTCTATATACGCGCAACCGCGTTGTCCGACTCCAATAATTCCAATCCGGCAATTTTTCATATTAACTTTTTCTTGCAATTAAACATGACTTTCTTTATTGATTAATTGTACCATTTGCCACCAGGCAGGTTCCGCGAAAAAGCGATGCCCGCCGTTACCAATGACAAGTCGACAGTTATCTTCAGCATCAAATGCCCGATAAATTTTGCGTAATTCCTCAAATGCTTTTTTTACACCTTCAACGGGGAACGTGATATCGTCTTTTCCTGCCACAATAACGACAGGCTTTGGGGCATGAAGTCCCATGATATCCGCCATATCCGCAAATTTAAGCAAGCCTGGAATATAGTTATCGGCACAGTGGTAAATATTCATAATCGAATCTGCAAATGTACAGAATGAACAGGCAGGCATAGCATAAGCAATCCTGTCCAGGACAGCGCTTGCATACATGCTGACCAAGCCGCCGCCGGAGTGCCCCATAATACCGATTCTATCCATCGCGATATCGCCGCGTGACTCAAGATAATCCAGACCACGTTCTACATCCCAGACCCGTTCACCGGTCATTGTGCGCCCCAGCATTAAAGCCTGACAAACAGCATCGTGGCATTGATGCGGCGAACGCATAATCTGGACTTGTTCGATCCGTTCTCCGAAAGAGCGCTGTTCTATGCACAAAGCAGCATAACCGTTTTTCATGCATGTAACGGCAAAATCCTCGTCATTCGCTATTTTTACCGGTATTTCGTTGTTTTCAGCATCGACTCCGATCGACTTATTCATGCCGACCGAGTGCCCCTGCAAACAAATAAATGTAGTATACGGCGCCGCGATATTGGCAGGCAGACATAAATACGCCGGAACGTCAACAAACGGCTCTGCAGTAAAAACAATCTTTTCAATGTTCCCTGCCTCATGTTTCCTGCTCCATAAGCTACGCACTTCCAGCGGACATTTAGAATGAGGAAAATCACCCAGCAATTCACAAAGCGTGTTTCTCAAAGTCTGCTGCCAGGCGATGACATCGCCTCCGGCAAACGACATACCCGGCGATGTAGTCCTCAGCAAATATTTATGATACAGAGAAGGTGAAAATTTAAATTGATTCATAGTTCACTCATTTCGGTGTAATATCCCATTCGATATATTGTTGATAAAATCACGTCACCCTGGAGGATAACTAATAATAAACGCCGTACAATAAACATCTTACACCGCAAACAACTCAACCTCTTGATGTGATTTTATTTAAAACGTTTCATAAAGAAACGGGTTGGATCCTTCTCAATTCTTTCACAGGAATTTTTATTATATGAAACGTGTCCGTCACCCCACAGAATATTTGCTCCGCCGTTATGCCGGTCATGGAACAATGACGTTCCGGAAGTATCGCCAACGATCGCGTAACCTGAATTTAATGAGGTATTCCACGAGTCAACAATAATAACTGTATCTGAAGGTTTATTCAACTGTGGCATCTTGGCGGGTATATATAATTTACCATCTATCCTGTAACTCCCCCCGATGTTCAAATAATTGTAACCATAGGCAACATAGTAATAAATCCATGGCGCATCATATTGGCCACTCTTAAGTTGTTGAGTGTAGTTTAACATGTCTGAACCGGGACAAATCAAAATCTTTCTATTCAGGTAGGATATCCTCAGTTCCCAAGCCCAGTTCCATATCGAACTATGCACCCCCTCGCGCACCCATTGAGGGAAATAGTCATCATAGTCATTATGGTACATGGTAAATGCTTTGCCCATCTGTTTCTGATTTGAAACACATGAAATCGTTTTAGCCTTGTCCCGGGCCTTATTCAATGCAGGAAGGAGCATTGACGCCAGAATCGCGATGATTGCTATCACAACAAGAAGTTCTACAAGTGTGAAATCGCCTTTTTGTTTTGCAAATGATTTTTCCATGATGTCCTCCGTTGTTTTAAGGATTGTTCAGTGATTAATGCAGAAAGTCGGCAGAACCGGTTTCTTTTAGTTCAAAAACAGCGATGCTTAATCCTGCAAGAGTCAACTTTCTGCCGGCAGAATTACCTCGTGCAAAACCAAAATCTTTAACTGTCGGGTAAATTTGCTGAAAAACTATACTGGAGCTATTCAATTTTAACTCAGATAAATCAATGCCGAATTCAAAGCTTACCGGCTTTTCACTTATGTTTGCAACCAGAATCGCAATGCACCCGCTGTCATCTTTCCAGGTTGACGCCAAAACTGCCGGCATTGTCACGGCATTTTTTGACCAGTGATGCTGAGTTGTCAACACCGGAATATTCCCTTTTATATATGGCGGACGCAGCATCTGTCCGGTACAGAAATAATTTGCCCAGCGCTCCCGGATTTCTGTCGCTTTACCAAGATAATCTAAATGCTTGCGCACAACCGAATGTTGCATAGTATCCATCTTCCACAGGAAAATGCGACCGATCTGATTACCCATTGCCAACTGCCATCCGATTTGCATTGCCGGTAAAGGGTCTTGAGGAGCCTGTGGAACCATCAGGTCAACCCGACGACCATACGACGTTATATAATCATGATAAACTGTTTGGAATAACGGAATATAACCATCCCAGATTTCGGCCGGAAGCAGTCTGCTGCTCATTACGTCGATAAACATTTCATCATTGCCCTCGCCGCATAAAACCATTTCCGGGTCTGTTTTGCGGGCTGCATCCAGAAGTATCGCAATTCGTTTGTGTTCGGCCGCAATCAGACTGCGGGTAATGCCAGGAGGATGTCCGTGAGCGGAATTATAGCATCCGCCACGTTCGCCGGCTTTGCCCGGCATAAGCTGTCCGACCATGATTGAGCCATAAGCCTGGTCGAGATAGAGAGCCTCCAGATCATATTTGGCCACTATCTTCTCTGCCAGGTTACGATGCAGGTTTTGCCAAAATGAGGACTGCACACATGCGTAAGGATGCAGTTTTTTACCATCCTTAAGTCCTGGAGTTGAGCCATCACGTTTAGTCGCAAAGAACGGTTTTGCCTTATCGTATCCTTCAGCTCCATCGCCATAAATGCGGGAATTGAAATATGGCATTGCGTATATTTCCCTGCCTCGCAGCTCATTGACAAACCCTTTAAAATTGTTCACAGCTTTCAAGACAGGCGGAAAAGAATACGCTAGATCCTCCGGTTCATCCCAGTTATACCATTGGGCAAGCAGCGGTCCCTTAAGACGTTTACGGAAGATGTCCGCGTCTCGCATCAGCTTCTGATTATTTTTGCGCCAGCTGTCAAAGCGTAGCACCGCGGTAGTCTTCTTTAACCATTCCGGAACATCTTTGCGGTCCACAAGGGTTCCCTTTGCAGTCCATTTCTGCTGGATCGCCCACTTGCGGTAAATAACCGCTGCGTCATACCAGTCTCCATCCAGCGCTCCCAGAAGCATTGGATACGGCATATCGTAGCCAAGCCCGGGTTTAGATGAATAATCCGGATAATTAGCCAGTTCATAAGTCATAACCCCTCTCCGGGGGTTGGGAGTAAAAAAGAACACCTTGGGATATGGCGCTTTATCATAAGTGGCAATGTACAGCCCTTGCCCTTTTGCCTTATCGGGATAGTAAAAATTCCCATTTTTTTCGTAATATGCACAGAATTGCATCTGGCCGGCCATTGAAGGATACGGCAGGCCTCCAGGACGTGCGGCCAGAGCTGCCGATTTGGCAATTTTCCTTATATGCCTGAAGATCGGTTTAGCGTCAGTTGCCACGTCCCAGTAACTGCGGGATATACCTTTTGCGTCAATCCGGATAGGGTCATTTGCCAAATATCCTTCTGCAAACGGCAGCATTAAATAGTCATCTTTGCCGGATTTCCCAATTTTAGTAAAATTCATAACTGGAAAAATTACCCTGAAAATTCCTGCTCTTTTACTGCGATTGACAACCTTTATGCGCCATTCACCAAACCCGCTGTCGCCTTTTCTGTCAATAGTAACGGTAACATCAAGAGAGTCAGGCTCGCCTGGAATGTCCAAGTTTTTCCAACTCAGAACAATGCGTTCATCCGAGACTACCGCGCTGTTGTTTCCGGTTCTGTTAAGATTGGTAAGACCAAAAAATTTTTTATCATCACTTACATCGGAAGTCATCACTAATTTCCATAAATCAGCTTTATTATTTTTGTCAGGCCGCTTGATAAATTCTGCACTCTGTTTGCGGGTCGGCATTAAACTGACAAAGCCCATTCCGTTGCGGGGAGCCGCCATCTTGATATCCAACCCTCCACTTGTGAATTTTATTGTTTTGTCTGATGGTATTTTTGCCGTAAATCCAGAATTTACTAAACACAAAACAGACGCTGATAATAGTCCCGTGTATTTCATAATTAAAAACCCAATGCCTTTCAATTAAAATTTAATATCCCGTGGACATTTTTTTCGTTGGAAATAATTGTATTAAAAAAGTAAATCTATTTCATTTTGTTGTAAATACTATATGATTGGATTATATTAAATAAAATAGCTAATATACTGATTTTTTTAACCAAAACGACGAATATGCGCTTTAAACTTAATCTTGACGAAAAATATCTTTATGACAGCAGTCAGTTTCATAATCTTGTGTCAGACATGGTTATTCCAGGCAATATCCATGTGTTCCTCCGCCGTGCCTCAAACCATACGATTGGCTGTAACGTTCACTCCCAGTTTATTTTATGGATCTGTTTAAAGGGACGCGGACATTTGCTGGTTGACGATGCTGATTATATCGTAAAAGAGAATGAGGCCATGATAACTTTTCCCGGGCAGCCGCATATGCGCCTGCCTCTAAAACCTTATAAAGTTGACTGGTTGCTGATCCGCTTCGAAACAACCCCTCCCGAATGGCTTAATGTCTTAAAAAATCAATTATTGATACTATCGGAAAAATCAATAGTTTTTTTACAAGAATTCATTGAATGCTATGAAAAAGCTCACCGCGAAAAACATGAGATGATCAGTAACGAATGTTTTTATCGGCTAGGCTTGTTACTTAATTCATTACGCAACACCGCCGATACCAGTAAAGAAGAATTGAATCCTGTATTTGACGAACCCAAAAATGATTACGTAAAACAAGCTTGTCAACTTATGATATCAGGCAAATTTTCTCGAAAAAAATTCTATAATATTGCCCGCGAACTGGGAATATCTCCTGGTCATTTACGTGCGTTATTTAAGTCATCAATTGGCTCTTCTCCTACTGAAGTAGCCAAAAGAATAAAACTCTCGACAGCTCAGCACTTGCTACTGCATTCTATGTTAAACATTACGCAAATAGCAGAACGGGTGGGTTTTGGCAGTGTATATTCATTCTCCCGCTTTTTTCGCAAAAACAACGGTATGTCACCAAGGAAATACCAGCAGATGCACAGGAAAACATTTTAAACCTTTGTTATAAAACACTGGCAAATTAAGAAAACGCCTGAAAGTCTGGTAGATCAACTCAAGGCAAAAATGAAAAATATATTGAATTTTTTAATGAATCTGAATAAAAATTCCTGCTAAAATTTTTGCATCAACTAAATTGATAGATCAATATTTGCATGAAATATTAATTGCAAAAATCGGGTTTTGTGATACATTAAGCCAGGGTTCGAAATTTTTCAGGCCGCAATCGGCATTGCTGATTTGCGGCGAAAGTAATTGACATGTGCAATATGGCTGCACATTTATCATTGTTATTAAATAAGCAAGGACTAACATGAAAAAAGAAAATTTCGACCTCTGCGTCATCGGCGCGGGCCCCGGCGGTTACGTTGCCGCGATCAGAGCGGGCCAGCGCGGCCTGAACACCGCCCTGATTGAAAGAGATCAATTCGGCGGAACCTGCCTGAACGTAGGCTGCATTCCCACAAAGACCCTGCTGGCGGCTACTGAAACCCTGCATACGGCCAGACACGCCGCTGACTTCGGCATTAACATTACCGGCGATATCACTCCAGACTGGAGTGCAATGCAGAGTCGTAAAGACGAGATCATCGGCAAGCTGCGCGGCGGCATCGGTTCACTGCTCAAAGCGGCCGGAGTAACCGTCTTCAACGGAACCGGATCGTTTATTGACCGCAAGACAGTTGCGGTAACCGGCGGCAATGACGACGGAACCGTTATCACGGCTGAAAACACAATTATCGCTTCCGGTTCAGAAGCGCTGGTACCCGGTTTTATTCCGGAATCAAAGCGCATCCTGACATCGACCGGCCTGCTTGCGATTGAAAAGATTCCAAAAAGCCTGTTGATTCTCGGTGGCGGAGTTATAGGCTGTGAATTCGCCTGTCTTTTTGCTGAACTCGGCACAAAAGTTACGATTGTTGAAATGCTTCCGTCAATTCTGCCGACACTTGACAAGGAAGTCTCGCGTGTCATGACCCGTAAGATGGAAGAAGCCGGAATCGAAATCCTGACCGGGAATCCGTTGCAGGATATCAAAGCCACTGCCCGCGGCGTCAGCGGCGTAGCGGACGGCAAGACTCTGAAAGCTGAATACCTGCTGGTTTCAATCGGCCGTAAAGCGGTCAAAGACGAACTTAATCTGCAAGCCGCAGGAGTAAAAACCGACGAACGCGGCTGGGTCCCGGTCAATTCAAAATGCCGGACCAATGTTGCAAACATCTACGCGATCGGTGATATTGCCGGACGTATCTGGCTGGCCCACCTGGCCAGTGCTATGGGTATTAACGCGGTGGAAAATATCTGTGGCAACCGCGAAGATTTCAGTTATGATCTGGTTCCCGGCTGTATTTTCACCTCTCCGGAAATCGGTTGTGTCGGGTTGACCCAGGAACAGTGTAAAGAACAGGGAATCGAAGTGAATATCGGCAAATTCCCGTTTGCCGCCCTCGGGAAAGCCATGGCAATCAATGATACCGACGGCTTCTGCAAAATCATTGCCGACGCGAAAACCGATCAGGTTCTCGGCGTCCACATCGTCGGTCCGCACGCAACCGACCTGATCGCGGAAGCAGTTCCGGCCATGAGCCTGGAAATCACCGCCAAAGAGCTCGGCAGCGCCATTCACGCCCACCCGACTCTTGGTGAAGCCATGATGGAAGCGGCCCATGCCGTTCATGGCGAAAGCGCTCACGTGCCGACCCGGCGCAAGCGCAAATAAAAAGTTTCAAATAAAAAACCCGGGAACATCTTTCATTGCCCGGGTTTTTAAATTATCCGCCTCTGTTTAACAGGGTTTTTTTTTTATGCCAGTTTCGCGATTCCCTCGATCAACTTATCCGCGGTATCAGGCGCAAAAGGATTACTTCTAGGAGTTGTTTCGTAACCGCCGCGGCCATAATTAAAGGCATTGGGAATATAACCGCCGAACAGATGTTTGGCCCCGCTGCCGGAGTGGGAAGCGATCAAAACGGTTTTACCGTAAAGAATATTTTCACGGATCTTCAGCCCGACTTCGACAAAAGGTTCACATGGAAGAGAAACAATTGCAACCTGGCCCAGGAATATTCCGACCAGGTTAAATTCCCGTTCTTCCTGGTCTTTAGCGGTTTCCAACAGCATTTCCGCAAAATATTTTAAAACTATCGGAGCCTTTTTAGCCAGGTCTTCCGAAGTCAGGGAGATATCGGAACTGCGAGCGTCAAGTTCCGGGTATTTTTCGATAATTGTCTTTGCCTCTTCCAAATCTTTGTCGGAGATTTGTGACGGACCGGAATTGACCGCAACATTTTTTACCTGCATTTTATCGAAGCAAACTTTACGCAGGGAAGGAATTCCCGCCATGATGCTTTCAGCATAGCCTTCGCCGATACGTCTGGCTTCGTCCGGTCCATATTGTGAATTGTTCCATTTTACATCGAAATGATTAATGTTTCCAGCCGGGGAGATCAGCGTAAAACAAGCCGTGTCGTCTCCTAAAAACTGTTCCATTTTACGACGTGTGAATCCCGGCCAGTCGGCGGAAACTTCAGTTCCAGCCGTAGTGTCTGAGTGATTTGATATATTGACGATCAGATATTTCAACTTACCGCCGACTTTTAATCCAAGCATTGGAATAGACGGATCGATCGGGCCTTCCGGACGGTCAATTTCAGGATTCAGTTTTCCGGGGTTGGTAACAACCGAACCGTCTTTCATCCAGAAACGCCGGTTGAACGCGAAACGGTCATCAAAAGCCTCACCGCCATAAACATCCACCTCTTCAAAATTGGCCAAAGCCTCTTTGACCGCCTCTTCGGTTTTATCCAGAACAAAGTTAACGTATTCCTCGTTACTACCGGGTTTTCCACAACGCACTTCCGGCGCGGTATGTGTATGAGTAGCGCACATCAACATATTCTGACGATTCAATTCTGAAAACCTGCCGCAACGTTCAGCAATTGCTTCCGCAACCGCGGTTGGAACCGAAACCAGGTCGAAATGAACTATTGCGGACAAAACATCCCCCTGCCGCAATACCAGAGCCTGCACATAGATATCGTCAAGAACTCCTGTCCAGTAACGTTTATTAAAATAACCGGCCAGAGATACCGGGACTTCAGGGTTGATACAACAGCGGCCAAAACCGGCTTCAAGTTTATTGCAAGACATAATTGACTCTCTCATTTTAAAGTTTATGGAAAACTTCTATTAATATATGATCTATCATGAAATATGCAAGTTGCAAAAATCAAAGTTTATAAATTCTTTTGCCGTTTTGATAGCAGGCAAAAGACATTTATGTTTATAACAAAATATATATTACTCAGTATTTGTGAGTTTCCGAAAGCAATACAAAGCAGTTCCATAGGGGCTGTCTCCTCGAGATAATTGTTTGTTCAAAGATCTTTCCGACTCCATAAACCTGCAACCGGTCTGACGGATAAACATTTTCGATCCCAGAATCACCCCATCGGTAAAATGCCGGGTTCGTTGCAAAAATCTGACATGCATAGATTCTTTTTGCCTGGCTTTATCGCGTGCGGCATATATTTCTTTACTGGACGCGCCTGCATCCGCGGTGATAATACGCGCCAGTTCACCTCGGAAGAATGCAAACAATTCAGCATCAGTCCATTTCGAGGTATCGCCGGTTGTAATATTTGGTTTCATGTGCTTAACGAAATTATTATAAAACATATGTCTGCCGCTTCGGCAGTAACGCCCCCAAGTAGTAAAATTATAATCCGCAGGATCATTTTTCAAGCCGGCCCGAACAGAATTTAATTCAACATAAACTACGCAAGCAGCCAAAGCATTAATTTTCTCAAGAATAGTATTTTTAAAGCGTCCTCCCCAAAGTTGTCCAGTTCTATTACGGGTTTCATTGTAGACGCAGGAAAATTGTCTTTGATATGCAGACATAAACTGGCTTATATCGATCATTTTAAGGGCTACTTTCCGACATTGTTCTTTGTTATTAAGGCTTATAACAGGGTTCCTTGGGTTAAATTTACCACCCTTTTGCATTGATTTGTAATAATTGTTATGTCGCTTGACGATAACCTCAAGCGGCGGCAGTTCATCGGGCCCGGGAGCATAGACCACCAAGTGAAAATGATTCCCCATCCAGGCCGCGGAAATAACCTCTATCAAGAAATAATCACAAAGATTCTGGAGCAGTTTAAAACCGTACTCCTTATCTGAATCGGAAAAAGGATGTTCTCCTTTGCAACAAGCGATGCGATTATAAAGATGATAATAGCACCCTTCATCTTTCACTTTCATTCTAATATTCATTTTGATTCCTCCTATTCTGTCGATTTAAGATAAAATATACCCAAAAATCAAATTTTTCAAATAATCATATCGTTTGATTTTAATTAATTTTTAAACAACTATGAACAATACACTTGCAATAATTATACTGAAGTTGACAGGGTCCAGTTCCGGCGGTAATATTCGGTCCCGAACTGGTCGAGATGTTCCGGCAGATAGAACATTCCTCCCACTCTCAAACGCTTTCCTTCATCAAAAATGCTTAACATTGCACGTCTAACCGAATTATCTCTCGGATATTGTGAAATGTCCCCATAATCCTTACCGAAAATAAAGAACAGCCCGTCCTTGCCGGTTGATAACATCGGAAAAAGATAAATTTGCCGCATAAATTTCGCCAGATTCGATTCCGGCAACACACGTTCCAGGTCGGGATTGAATATCCAGGAACCGCAGACAAAAGCTTTCACCGTTTTCCGGGGGAAATATTTTTTGTAGAATTCATGTGCGTCCGCCAGCGATTGCCGACAGACTTCAAGCGACATCTTTCCTCCGCCGGGAATATGTATTCCGGGTGCGAAATCCCCCGGAGCCAGCACACATTCCCACTCCGACAAGATCAGTTTAACGGTACAATCTAAAATAAAACCTTCAGGTGAAACCGGGTTTCCGACAGCACAAGTCTTGTCCTGAAAGAATGATGTGGTAAAAGCGGCGGTTTCAGGAGCTTGATCCGCGTACATGACCAAACCGTCAGCAGAACAATCCACCCCCGCCGCCGCCAGCGCGATAACCTGTCCGCTGATTCTGCTCTTGTATACCGATATTTTGTAATGTTCCGGAAATCCCTGTTCCATGAATTCAAAACGGCCGATCCGGAACAATCTGCCGTCGATGTAGTGACGAACCCAGTACAACTGGGATTTAGTATGGCCGGGATAGCCGTCATGCGCGGATTTATATATGCCGATCGTCCCTTTCAACCAGCCGGTAGCGGCAACGGCATATTCTTCCGGAATTCCCATGTTGCGATAAGTTTGAGTAAAAACCGGAATTGCACTCAGACCAATCATAAGATAAAAAATGCCGCAGTTATCATCCAAGATCTCTGCAAGCCCCGGCCATTTAGAAAAAGACGGGAGGGCGTCAAAATGACAGAGATAGTGATGAGCATGCCAAGCCAGAAGAGACAATTCACAAGATCGATTAACCTTAATCGCCACATCGTCCATCATGGGCAAAAGATTATCTTCAACCTCCATCATCTCCAGGTGTTCACGATAGAATTCCCGCTCCATAAAAAAAAGACCGTTCGCGGGATAAGTCCCCATCGATTCCCGCCATCCGATCTCAATATCCGGAGCAAAACTTCTATCAAGCTCAAGCGCGTCCAGTACTTCCAAAACAGATTTCACGGCATTTTCCCTTTAAAATTTAAATTTCAACCTTGCTCAGAACCTTGCAAGCTGTATTCCTGATAGAATTCGGCCGGAGCCAGTTCAGTGCGGTAGGAATCTTTGCTGTTAAAATGACAACGGATTTCAGTACACAAGTCACACCTGGACACGTAACCATCTTTTTTCGGCTGCCACCCGGATTCAGCGGCAAGCTCGACCAGTCCGCTTATTCCCCGTTCATATAATGTTGACAAGAGCGGATATTTGCCGTTATCCAGGTCTCTCCCAATATCCTCCAAACGCACCGCCAGCCCGGTACAAAGTCCCGGAATATAATTACCATAGAGATCAATATGGAAGTGTGAGGTTTCAGTCAAATTGTGACAAGGGCCGGAGGAAGCGCAAATATTTTCGCATGATTGCGGCTTGAGCTGTTCCTTGAATGTTTCAAGAGCCCGCCCCCGCATCGTCAGGGAGTAACGCCTCCTTAAAGCCGGGATAGCGTCGGAGCCGAAAACCCCGGCATATTCCCGCAATGGGTGGATCTGCTCAACGTCAAGCGCGGCTATTTCCCGGTAAAAATCACTGATCCATGGAAAAACCTGCATTCCAGTTGAGCGGCATGCTTCGGCAACACCGTTAAATTTACGCAGGGGAATATACTCATTATGGAACGGGCTGACCGAAAGCAGCAAACAGGATACTCCGGCATCAAGCAATTTTTCTAGTTTATCAATGGCATCCGCCCGGTTCTTGTACCAGGATGAATTGGTTTCGATATACTCAATCGCAATTCCGGCAGCAGAGGCGGCTTTGACGAATTCCAGCAAACCTGAGAAGTTCAGGAAAGGTTCGCCGCCGCCGACATGAATCGCCCGGCAGCCCTGAGATTTCAGGGTAGAAAAAATATTTGCCGCCATCGCGGCGGAAATATAATCACGTGAACGTTCCGGACCGCAGTTATAAAGACAGTGAAGACAGCGGGAAGAACAATGGTAATTGGTGATCACGCCACCGGAATATAAGCCGTCAATTTTCATCTGCGGGTTATTTTGATTAAAAGAATTCCCCCGCCTATCTGGTAGACCAGATTAGGAATCCACAAGATGTATTGCGGATAGATCTTGGGCATTGAGGTCAATGAATCGCAAATAATAACTGCAAGGAAAAACAGGCCGCCGAGAATTACACTGAGAAACAGACCAATGGAAGTTTCGCGACGCGACGTCCGAATCGCCAACGGCAGACCCAGCAGTAAAAACGCAATCGATGAAAGCGCCATAGCGATACGCTGATTTAATTCGACCTCATATTCAGTCGTATCACGATTCTCCTGCATCTCCACCCTGATACGCCCGAAAAGCTCATACATATTCAAATACTTTTCCCTTTCCCGGATCCGACGGCGGTTGAATTCCTTACCGTATTCAAACGGAAATTTGACGCTTTCGCTGAAAACCCGGGTCGGCGGGTTGGATTTCCGGTCAATCACCAGACATTTGTAAAGTTCAATCGTCAAGATCTGTTTGTCTTCGTCCACTGATACGCGGCCGCTTTCCGCGGTCAAATCCTGCTCGATTTCCGTGCCTTCCTTGTTCATATTGATAATCTGCACATCTTTGATCGTATTATTTTCCCCCTTGTCGTCTATGTGAATCGTCGTGGACCCGAATTTGATGGGTTTACCCGGTTCAAACAGCGCAAGAGGCTGGTTGATGGCAGTATCTTTCATCAGTGAGCGGGATTTCCCGAGCAGCGGCGGCCCGATAAAGAGCTGCACATACAGACAGGCACAAGTCAACAGAAAAGTCAGCACCAGAATCGGCGAGATTATCTGCATGATCGAAACACCGCACGCACGCATCGCGGTAATTTCAGCATCGGCGGACAGGCGACCGAAAACCAGCATGACTGAAACCAGAATGGCCCAGGGGATTGTATAGGTCAATACCGTCGGCAGCATATAACCGATAACATAGAACATGGTGGAAATCGGGATTCCCTGGGAAATAAGCTCAAATACTTTGATCAGTCGCGCTCCGACCATGACAAAAGTCAAAATGCCGATAGCCATGCAAAAGGTCACCAGAAAGTGTTTTGTCACGTACCAGTTTAAAGTTTTCATCGTATCCTGTATAGCAATTACGTATTTTTTTCAACAATAACCCGATAATATAATGCCGAAATCGTGAAATTTCTTCTTTTCCCGGCAACAAATCCGTTTAATTAGGCAAGTTATTGTTAAATTCTGCTCAAATTTCCGTCGGTCAATTTCTCTTTGACAATCCGGATCTTACGAGGAATATCGATTCCGTACCGGCATCCGGGGAATTTGACCTTGCCGGATTCACCAATAATTTCAGCAAATTTATCTTCATGTTCACAGTAGTATGACTTTGCCCGCTCCCCGTTGCCGAACCATTTACATAGACGCTGCTGCAGGGCATAGGTTCCGGCGTCAGCGGAATATAATGTGTTCATTTGACGATCGAATTTACCTTCCAACTCAAATAATTTTTTCAGCCAGGCACCCTGATCCCCCGGTAAAACCGAACACTCCCGACATTGGCGACAGACATAATTTCCAAGCTCCGGCGCATTTTTCAACAGTTCCGCCCCGGCATCATCATCCAATGCCCCGCAACAAACGGCGGCCGCATCGGCCCGCAGCATCTCAACACTGTTGAATCCGCTGACGACACAGGCCGGATTTTCCCGCAAGGCATAACGGAAAGCGCCGTCGACTGATTTATGCAGAAAACCATCCGCCAGAGGCTTCATTATCAGGTGACCGATGTCGTTTTCACGCAGAACCGGCAAAATCTCGTTCGGGATTTCCGGATAGTTGCAGTAATCCAAGTAGTTTCCCCAGATCAGCACCGCCTCAAACGGAATAACTGTAATCGCGTCGAGCAAAATCAACGGCCAATGGGTACTGATCGCAATATGTTTGATCATTCCTTCGTCTTTTGCCCGGATGAACGCTGACAGCGCTCCTTGCGCGGCAATAACTGCCGCCAAATCGTCAGCGGTAAAGACGTTATGCAGAAAATAAAGGTCAAGATGATCGGTCTGCAAGGCTTCCAGCGTTTCGTTAAGCTCGCGCCAGGCGCTTTCGGCATCGCGTTTGGCGGTTTTGGAACCGAGAACAAGCTGGTCCCGTTTTCCGGCAACAGCCCGCCCCAGTTTCAGTTCACTGCCGCCCTGACCGTAACTGCGGGCCGTTTCAAAATAATTTCCACCCATTGCGATAAATTCCCGGGCAACTTCTTCGACAATGCCGGAATCCACTTCGCACTGATGAAATCCGCCCATTCCAAGCATGGATAACCGTAATCCGGTCCGACCCAGTTGTTTTTTAGGCAGGGTTAATTTATTTGCAGTCATTTCGTTTTACCTTATTTTTTTACCAAAGCAATCCCGTCGTCAGTAATAACTATCTTGCGTTCTTTATATAACATACCGATAATTTGTTTGAAGACCTTTTTGCTCAGGTTAAATTCTTTTTTGATATCTTCAGGCGAGCTTTTCGAGTTAAAAGGCAGAAATCCGCCGGCAGCCTCCAGTTTCTCCAGCACCGGCGACTTCTCTTTGACAACCCCTGTGAAGCCGGGCTTGCGCAGCGATACGTCGATTTTTCCATCTTCCCTGAGTTTAGAGATGAATCCCTTGCCCCGGTCTCCCGGCTTCAACGGTTTAAACACCTCGTTACGATAAAGCATGCCCTGATATTCGCCATTTATCAAAACCGCATAGCCGACTTTCACTTCATAACATACCAGAAGATCGACTTCCTGCCCTTGTTTGAGATCTCCATGCCCGGATTTCGCGTAATAACTCATGCGGTTGGAGCCCATCAGACGGCCGCTGACCGGATCGACGATAACCTTTACCACGTATTCATGCCCGACAATCATCGGTTCACGCTGCTCCTTGAACGGCACCAGCAGCTCTTTTTCCAGCCCCCAGTCCAGAAACGCGCCAATCCGGTTAACATCCGTAACTTTCAAAAGCGCCATTTCGCCGGCAACCGCTTTCGGACGCCGGGTCGTCGCAATCGGCCGCTGTTCCGAATCGAGATAAACAAAAACCTCAAGGTAGTCACCGACCTCAACACCCGGCGGGACCTGTTTTAACGGCAGCAACACTTCGTCTTCCTCGTCTGTCAAATAAACCCCGAAGTCAACCTTGCGATATACCTCCAGAGTATTGTATTTTCCAACTTCGATCATATTATTTTCCAATTCAATTTGCGTTAACTTAACATTACATCTGATAGTTGAAAATGCAATTCGAGCAGGCAAAGAAACAGACGCTAATTTTTTCCCGGCAGGGAGCGGTTCCAGGTGCTTGAAAAAAGTGCGGTAAAGTGGTATATTTATTAAACTGAAATAATCAAGGAATGATATGTCAGAAACACGATCCAGGGAACAACGTTACAGCCTGGGGGAAGAAATTGCCAACAGCATTACCCACGGGCTGGGCATGCTGCTCAGTTGCGCCGGACTGGCGGTGCTGGTTGTCTACGCTTCATTATATGCCACGGTCTGGCAGATAGTCTCGGTATCGATCTTCGGGATTACCGCAATCATGCTGTTTATGTCTTCGACCCTTTATCACGCGCTGACCAAATCCCGGCACAAAAGGATTTTCAGGATTCTCGACCATGCTTCGATCTTTCTCCTGATCGCCGGAACCTACACCCCGCTGATGCTGACCGCGCGCGGAGGAACCGGCTGGACGATTTTCGGTATCATCTGGGGACTGGCAATCATCGGCGTGGTCATTAAAGCGCTATGGGTTGACCGTTTTGCCAAAACATCAACTTTACTTTATCTCTGCATGGGCTGGCTGTGTATTTTTTCATTTCAAAAGATCTTTCCGATGATGCCGACTTCCAGCATCGTCCTGTTGATTGCCGGCGGCATTACCTACAGTGTCGGGGTAATATTTTACTTGTGGAAACGTCTGCCGTACAATCATGCTATCTGGCACATATTTGTTCTGGGCGGATGCATTCTGCATTATTTTTCAATCCTGTTCCTCTGCACCAGCTGCTGATCTGCAAATTGCTTATTGACTTTTACTCTTTCGCATTATAAAATAATAACAGGCATACTCCCTGGCAATATATCGCAATATTGATTTATAATAAGGCAATCGCAAATCAGAAGTCAATGATGCTGTAGCAAAATAAAAATTGGACATTTATTTTTTCGAGGAGAAACAGTCATGATTATATCAAAGGAATATTCCAGAGACGGAGCTCGTTTTGAGCTCTCCGGCGTCATTACCTCGGAAGAAATAATGGGATTGAATACCGCCCTCTATAAGCAATGGGATTTTAATTCCTACAAATATCAGTTATGGATATTTACCGCAGTCGAAGACTTTCTTTTAAGCTCGGGAGAAATGAAAGTACTGGCCAGCCAGGACCTGCAAGCTTCAGAAATAAATCCTCATATGAAAGTCGCATTGGTTTCAGAATCACCTTTGGTATTCGGTTTATGCCGTATGTATGAAGCGTTTTACGGGGATGGCCCTTGGCAAACCAGGGTTTTCAAATCTTTGGCGGAAGCCGAAAAATGGATTAAGTAAACCTGAAATTTCAATATTTACAAAACCGGCAGCTCCAGAAAAAACTCGGTTCCGGCCCATTCGCTGCTGTTAAAGCCAACTTTACCTCCCAGATATTTCTCCCCGAAGAGTTTCATGCTGTAGGTCCCCAGTCCCCTTCCTTTTCCTTTGGTGGAAAAGGAACGATTGAACAACTGTTGCTGCACCTCATCATCAATTACTCCCGGATTGTGTACGGAAAAACATGCATATCGACCATTGAGCCTGCATGACAAAGTAATTGTGACTCCTTTGCCGGAGGCCTCCAGCGCGTTCTTTGTCATGTTGCCGATAACCCGTCTGACCAGGGCCTGATCTGTTTTGACTTTCAAGTTCTGAGCATTCGGGGATATGATGATCTGCTTATTTCTTGCCACGTCATGTGACGCGTAAATCTGAATAACATCCTCCATCAGTTCAAATGCCCGGAATTCAGACTCATTTACCTCCAACTCGCCATTTTCAGCGCGAATCAATTGTTTCTGCGACATTATCTCTTCAATCAGGTGTTCCGAAGTGACAAATATCATTCCGGAAACTTCTTCCGGATCAATTGATTCAAACGATTCATGCAATAACCTGGCAAGACCGTTAATCCCCCCTGCGCTATTCAGGATATCGTGAAAAAAGACATGTTCGAGAACTTCCCGGCGCTTTTCCCCGCTGTTATCCTGCAATGCAAGGATGGTATAATTCTTATTGTTGATTTTGAGCGGCGTAGCCCACACTTTAAGGTCAAAGGCATTATTGTCAACAGTTAGAATATGGCATTCCTCTTCGGCGAACTGTCCCTGTTCCAGTGATTTTTTGACCGAATTGAATAAGCCGCAGTATTCGCAAGAATCCGTTCTACCGCATCCCCGGCCGTCCGGCTCCATTGCGTGACGGCATTTAAACAACTCTCCCGGCAGCTTTCCAATTGTTTCCTCACAGCTTTCGCAGCCGATAAATTTGAGCAGCTGCATATTGGAAAAGATTGCTTCCCGCTCAGAATTAAGAATAAGTAACGCTTCCGGAACAGAATCAATCAGCTTACGGACAAACTCCGATTCAGATAAAATTGCAATATCTTCATCTTGCGGCGATTCCAGCCCATTGCTGAGACTTTCCAGTAATTCTTTAAAACCCATGGTCTTCTTCCTCTAGCATCTTCATAAATAAATATAAGGCTTTGGTTCTATTTTTGCAACAGTAAAAAAATAAACAACATTCTTCTATATTATTACTATTGCTCTCCCTCTACATAATACCATCTGCTCTTGTATTTTTTAAAAATCGATACTTCATGGTGCTGGTGCATTTGACCATTTTGCAAATAAAACGCGGTAAACTCGACTTTTCCGGTTTTATCATCAGCTTGCCCTCTTACTGTTCTGATTACCTCAAGTTTTACAAAGCGCACTTCCGCCGCCCAGCCGGCAATTGCTTTTCGTAAATCATGAGTTCTCG
Organism: Victivallales bacterium; assembly: GCA_963678305.2. Classification (GTDB taxonomy): domain Bacteria; phylum Verrucomicrobiota; class Lentisphaeria; order Victivallales; family Victivallaceae. The sequence goes on along the minus strand of CAXXVV010000003.1, from coordinate 815,262 downwards.
AATCCGGATGAGTCGTCTCATATAAATACTCAAGTTCATGCATGACGTAGGCCGAAAAACGCGACCGCATCAACACTTCCGCGGTTGCGGGAAAAGTTCCATTATGAAATTTGCCGCAGCATAAATCATAATTCAACCCGGAACCGCAAGGGCATATCACGGCATTCATGCAATTATCTTTCAAAATTATTTATTCAATATTCAACGTTAGACCGATGTTCGACGTGTTCAATTTTCGAAAAATTTTAGCAGATTTTCCGCATACACTTCAGCTCCGGCTTCATTAGGGTGAACACAGTCAACAAAATAAGAGGAGTCGTCAGGAACCAGCCCGGCTCCGTCGATAACCGTTACCGTCGCAAAGCCCCCGGCCGCCGCCGCAATGGTGTTGCGATAGTCCTGGACTGATAACCCTAGCGCATTCGGCTCGGTCCGTTCGGCCCAGGGAATCGGGGTCAACAGGTAAATCTTTGCGTTTTTTCGTTTTGTGAGCGCCTTTAACATGCGAACCGTATCGTTTGTGATATCCTCAAGCGGACGCCCCTGATTAAAATCATTAATTCCAAAAGCAATGACCGCATCATCCCAATCAAGCGCAAGCGCCATTTCTCCGACTTCGCCGCGCATTGTCGCGCCGCCGACCGCAATATTACGAAAATTTACGTCAAGCTCCGCGGATAATAAGGCTGGATAAGTATCGGACCCGCCGTGGACAGTCATTCCCTGGGTGATCGAATCGCCAATGAAGATAATTTCACGATCAACTGCGGGACACGGCGCAACCACGGCTTCATCCGCCACTTCAAGTCCCGTTATAATCATTTCGGCGCAATGTGATAAATATATTTCAACTTTTTTATCGCCCTCCGGCAGTTCTGTTGAAAAAACGTATTCCTCCTGAAATGCATCCGGAGCAAATCTCATACATGTCATACCATCGATAACAACATCGATCTGAAAGATTTCACGACAAAAACGGTCGAATTTGACTCCAAACGCCAAAAGACCTGAATTAGTGACAAACCCGATACGAATCCCGCTCGTGCAAGCGGCGCGATTCGTGGCCGCCTCACTGTAATTATAAAATTCCTCAAGCTCTTCAGTCATCCGTTTCAAATGCAAGCCGTCTTCACTGGCGATAACCCTTGCCGCCCCGAAAATCAGTTCCGGATTTTCCAACAGGTTAATGAACATAATAATCCTCCGTCATTTATCCGTTAAATTTTTACTGTATTTACTATTAACAAATTACATCCGTCAAATCAGACACCGAAAGAGAGATCCCAATCTTTGAATACCGCTTCCAGATGATGTTCTTTAAGATCCTCGGTCACGGCATCAACAGAAGTCAGGTCATTTACCGTAAATTGACCGAGTTCCTGCTTGCGGTCCTCCGCGTCGCGATATCCGCCCGGAACCACCTGGCTGCCGGCGCTTAAATGGCTGGCGCAGCATTGCGCCATACGTGACCTGAAAACATGTGATTCACGGGTTGACACAAACAAGTCGGATTCATGGAAAAACAATCTGAATGCCAGCATCATTTGTTCAAGTTCAATTTCACTGACCGGACAAGGCGGATCAAAGCCGCCTTCCGTCGGCGTGATCCGCGGAAACGAAAATTGAATCCGGCTGCGCCAGAACTGCTTTTTCAGGTACGTACCATGAGCCGCCAACGAAACGGATTCAAGCCGCCAATCGGAGAGGCCCAGCAACGCCCCGATCCCCAGGTTGTAAAACCCGGCCCGGCCGCCCGCTTCGATCGCGGCCAGACGGGCATGATAATCCATTTTCGGGCCGCGTAAATGCAATTTTTTGTAAAGATCCTGATCATACGTTTCCTGGTAGATCGTCAGGCCGTGAACCCCGGCCTCAAAAAGCCGGCGATAACCGGCTTCGTCCATCGGATAAATCTCAATCGAAATATAAGCAAACATCTTTTTGAGCTCGTGAACGATCTCCTCAAAATATTCCACCGACGCACCTTTCGGATCTTCGCCGCTGACCAGCAGCAGGCTTTCAATACCCCAGGCGCGAATAATCTTCGCTTCATCAATAACTTCCTCGACACTGAGCCGTTTGCGTTTGTGGCCCCGGTATGAGGTGCGGAATCCGCAATAAGCACAATCATTGATGCACCAGTTTGAAACGTACAAGGGTGAATAAACCCGAACCGTTTTGCCGAAGTGCATTCGTTTGATCACCGCGGCCCGTTCGCGCATCTCCTCAAGCAGCGGCGCGGCGGCCGGAGAAATCAGGTTCATGAAACCAGTAAAAGTCTGTTTCTCACGGTAAATCGACTGTCTAACCGCGTCGGTAGATACCTGACTGAGATAGTCCTGAACCATTTTTTCAGGATATTTGCATTTCGGGAACATTCGTTTTTATACTTTCATTATTTTAATAACCTGAATCCGTACGACGGATGGCGATATGCCGCTTCATACTTCGCGCTCTGCGCTTCGGAAGCGGAATAACAAATGCCGGGTTTCATTCCCAGACCCTCTGGGTCGTTCCGCTCGAGAAAATTTTTATTGAATGCGCGCAAAGATTTAAAATAGCACAATTCAACTTTTTATCAATTAAGTTTTTGATCATAAATCGATGTCTATGATGTTATAGAAAAATAAGCTTGACCGTTTAGTCTTATTTTCCGGCTTTCAGCATTGCCAGGATATTATCGATATCGCTAAGCAGGGCATCGTTGTTGACCGCTTCAAACATATCTTCCGACTCTTTCAGGCAGACATGCTCAGTTGGAAGGCGGTTCAGGAACGGAGATGGACGTTGCGGGGCCTCCCGGCCGCGATACATCCGGCTGCCGGCGCAGGTAATGACCATTTTTTCTTGAGCGCGGGTAATCGACACGTAAAAAAGCCGCCGTTCCTCATCAACCGAACCCTCTTCAACCGCCCGTTCATTGGGAAATATATTTTTCTCCATTCCGATCTGAATGACAAACGGAAATTCAAGCCCCTTGGCGGCATGAACCGTCGTCAGGGTAACGCAATTGTCGTTTTCTTCATCGTCCTCAGTCCGGTCATTTTCTTCCAGCAACGCGAAATTTTCAAGGTATTCCAGCAGAGTAGGCGGCACACTCTGGCGGTTCTCAAACTGAGCCGCGGCATTGATAAATTCCCCGATGTTTTCCGCCCGCTTTTCGGCATCTTTCCGGTCACGATATATTTTCAACAGTCCGGTCAGATAGCCTGCTTCGGTAAGGTAATCAGAAATTTTCGCGGCCAATCCACCGGGTGAAGTAAAAATCTCCTGATATTTCTTCATAATCCCGAACAGTTCTCTGGCTCCGGCGGCACCGGAAGAACCCAGCCCGGAAATAAATTCCTCATGTCCCAGCAATTCAGTCATCGGCATGAACGCGGATTCCCGTAGGTCCTTCAGACGCTTGATCGCCTTGTCGCCAAGTCCGCGAGGCGGAAGATTGATCACCCGTAACAGACTCTGATCCTCTTTGGGGTTGACCAGCAGTTTGAGAAAAGCAGCGGCGTCTTTCACCTCGCGCCGGTTGTAAAAATCCTGACCGCCGACAACCCGGTACGGGATCTCGGCTTCACGCAAGCTCATTTCCATTTGCCGCGACAAATAGTTGGATCGATACAGAATCGCAAAATCCTTGAAGGACCAATCCGGATTTTTCCGTTTTTCTTCATGAATCAAATCAGCCACGAATTTGCCTTCGTCTTCCGCGCTGTACAGTTTGACCACATTGATCATTTCCCCGTCGCCTTTGGCGGACCACAGGCTTTTACTGAAGCGATTCTGGTTTGAATTGATCACACAGTTGGCGGTACTGAGAATTCGATTGGTCGAACGATAGTTCTGTTCAAGTTTGATTTCCGTGGTACCCGGAAAAAGCATCGGGAAATTCAAAATATTTTCAACATTCGCGCCGCGCCAGCCGTAAATACTCTGGTCATCGTCACCCACCACGCAGATATTGTTGCGGGGCGTGGTCAGCAGCTTGAGAAACTCAAACTGAGCAACATTTGTGTCCTGATATTCGTCTACCAGCAAATATTGATAGCGTTCCCGATACTTCATCAGGGTCTGGCCATCTTCTTCAAGGATGCGATAAGCGTACATCAGCATATCGTCGTAATCGATCATATTCTGGTTTTCCAGCAACTGCTGATAACGCCCGTAGATGTTGGCCAGAATCGCGTCGCGATCGGCCACCGCCCGGCGTGATGCTTCCTGCGGACTCCAAAGTTTGTTTTTGCAATCGCTGATATACCAGTTAGAGGCATCGACGCTGATATTATTGTGGGCGAACATCGTCTCACCAAGAGCCTGTTTCAGTAAACCGTTCCGGTCGGCGTCGTCGGCAATCGTAAAATTGCTGGTAAAACCAAGATAACGAATCTCCTGGCGGAGCATCCGCACGCAGAACGAGTGGAAAGTTCCGAGCGTAACCTTTTCCGCATCGGAAGGCTTGACCAGTTCGGCCAGACGCTCTTTCATCTCCCGGGCGGCTTTATTGGTAAAAGTCATCCCGAGAATCGATTCCGGGTTGATTCCCTCTTCGATCATATGGGCGATCCGGCTGGTAATAACCCGGGTTTTGCCGGTGCCGGCACCGGCAAGTACCAGAACCGGGCCGTCAATAGTAGTCACGGCCCGGCGTTGTTCCGGGTTTAATTGGTCAAGTTGATTACGGGTCATTGTCAGATACTCAGGACCGCAGTATTAAAACCATCGTAACCGGCTACCGCCGCGGCGGAAGTTACCGGATGTTCAAAATCGGCAAAGACGCCGCCGTCAATTGCGTATTGACAGGCTTCCGCGGCATTTTCCGCCTTGAACGCCTCGTCTTTGTAATGTTCGCAGGGAACATTTTTTTCATAGGTGGAAACATAGAAAATTTGTCCTGGCTCCGCGTGGAACTCGCGCACGATCAAGCCGTCATGACGGACTATTCCGAGGACGACATTACTCGAGTTAAGTTCCGCCACCGCCGCGATACGCGGGGTGTTGTAATCGTCTTTTTCGTAATCCATCGCCAGCAGGCTTAACGCCAGAGCGTCACGAGCCGACATTCCCATCGCGATTTTTTCAACGATCGGGTCGGTGTGAGATCCGTTTGAAGCAACCACGCTGTTGCGGGCCATCCGGATGCAATTATAGGCGATATAAGGATTCTTGCTCAAGTCTCCTTCAAAACCGGGACGCGGCATAATCGATACGGTATCGTTGATTTTACGGGCTTCGCGGTTCGGAAAAGACCGTGAAGAAACCCGGTACATAGCAACTGCGCGACCATCTTTGGTCTGTCCTGCGGCGACAATTCTTCCGAGATACATAATTTACTCCTTCATTACAGTCCGGGCCATTAACCTGTATTCGCGGTCCCGGACAAGCTGTTATTTCAAGATCAAGACGCTTGGATCGTAGTCTTCCGGCGGAATATAACCGAGAAGCTCGATGCAAGTTGCGGCAACTGAACTGATGCCGAGACCTTCACGCAGTTCCGGACCATATTCGCCCTGGTTCTGCGGATCAAAAACAATACATGGAACAGGATTGAGCGAATGACTTGTCTTACGGGCCGGAACGCCGTTCTTGTCGTATTTCAAATTACCTTTTTTATCGTGTTCAAGCATATCGTCTGAGTTACCGTGGTCGGCAGTGATGACCATCACGCCGCCGGCTTTTTCGATCGCTTTACGAATGCGCTGGACACAAATATCAAGTCCGCCCATCCCGGTCAATACCGCCTGGAATATGCCGGTATGCCCGACCATATCACCGTTGGGAAAATTCAACCGGATAAAGCTGTACTCACCCTCTTCAATCGCTTTGACTACTGAATCGGTGATTTCCGCACACTTCATCCACGGGCGCTGTTCAAACGGCACGATGTCAGACGGGATTTCGACATATTTTTCTTTGGTTTCATCAAAATAACCGGTCCGGTTCCCGTTAAAGAAATAGGTGACATGACCGAATTTCTGGGTTTCACTGATCGCCAGTTGGCGCTCATCGCTGGCACAAAGATATTCGCCGAGAGTCCGGTCGATATCCGGCGGATTAACCAGATATTTTTTCGGAGCATGAGCGTCTCCATCATATTCCATCATTCCGGCGTAAACGACATCCGGTTTCGGCCCACGGTCAAACTTGTCAAAATTATCCTGCTCGAAAGCGGCGGTAATTTCCAGACCGCGGTCTCCACGGAAATTGAAGAATATCACACTGTCGCCGTCAACAATCGGACCGATCGGGGTTTTGCCGTCATCAGAGATAACGAACGGCGGCAAATCCTGGTCGATCGCGCCGGTTTTTTCACGCAGATCAACAATGGCGTCATGAGCATTCGGATAGTAATCGCCAATACCCTTGACGTGAGTATCCCAGCCCTTGCGGACCATATCCCAGTTCGCGCCGTAACGGTCCATAGTGATGACCATGCGGCCACCACCGGAAGCGATCCGGTAATCAGCGTCAAGTCCGGCCAGAAATTCTTCAAACGGATCGACGTAATCCAGAGCGGAGGTTTCCGGTACATCGCGACCGTCCAGCAGAATGTGGACCCGCGCTTTTTTTACTCCCTGCGCTTTGGCTTTTTCAAGCATCGCTTTCAGATGGCTGATGTTACTGTGGACATTGCCGTCTGAAAAAAGCCCGAGGAAATGCAGAGTGCTGTCATTGTCGATAACGTTTTGGGTCAGCTCGTGCCAGATTTCACCTTCGAATACTTTGCCCGAGGTAACAGAGTCATCGACCAGTTTTGCGCCTTGCGCAAATACCCGGCCGCAGCCCATGGCGTTATGACCTACTTCACTGTTGCCCATATCATCGTCGGAAGGCATCCCGACAGCAGTGCCATGAGCCTTGAGTTTAGCCATGGGGCAATTTTCCATTAGCCGGTTTAATTCCGGCGTATATGCTTGCAGAAACGCGTCGCCGTCGGCAAATTCACCGAACCCGACTCCGTCCATAATAACCAGAACGACCGGACCTTTGCGTCTGGTAAAACCGGGATTTTTTTGTAATGAGTTTACAGAAACCATGTTAATATCCTTATGATGTTACTGATTTTAAGCGCGCTTGCCTGGAGTACGCGCCTGATGGACGCCGCGTTTGCTGGAATTGAAGAAATCCAGAAACTCCTGAACTTCAGGCAGCATCGGCAGCTCTTCCTTGATCTTCGCGATCGCGTTGGAAGAATTCAACCCGCTACGGAAAAAGATTTTATATAGATCCCGCAGGACCTTGATTGTTTCAGCAGAAAAGCCGTTCCGTTTCAAGCCGACAACATTGATCCCGCGGACCGGACCGTTACGGCCTTCGGCAATCACAAACGGGGCAATATCCTGAGAAAACACGGAACCGCCGCTGAGCATGGCAAAACGCCCGATTCGGCAGAACTGATGGATCCCGCTGTAAGCCGAACAAATGACATGGTCAAAAACTTCACAATGTCCGGTAACTCCGGCATATCCGACTAAAATTACGTGGTCATGAATAATGCAGTCGTGGGCAATATGAGCACAGTTCATGATAAAGTTGTTATTACCTACTCTGGTTTCACATTTATCGTGAGCGCCAGTGTGAACAGTACAACCTTCACGAAAAACGTTTTTGTCACCGATTACCAGAGTTGTTTTGGCCGGCGGCGGGGAAATGTCCTGCGCGTTGCAGCCAAGCGACGCAAACGGGTATATCACATTTTCCTTACCGATTGTGGTGCTGCCGGAAACATGACACTGACCGATAAGCCGGGTGCCTTCTCCGATTTTTACTTCCGGTCCGACATAGCACATTGGTCCGACTTCAACGCCGTCCGCCAATATTGCGCCATCCTCAACTACTGCGGTTGGATGAATTTTGGCCATTTTTTTCGCTTTCTTGATAATATTTCAGATTTATGATTCCATACATAAAATTATCAGGTAATATAGTCCCATCCGGACCAAAAAACAACAACGTGACCGGCAAAAGAGATAATTTAGTTGGCAATCCGGTTATTACCACCGGAAAATGATGCCGGACAAGCCTTTAACAATGTTATTCCCCCAATAAATACGTTAATTTTTTTCAGGCCAATATAATTTGTCCAGCTCAAAAAACAGCAGCAAAAAACAACCACAACACCTTGGAGAACAACTACTTATCAACATTCAACAAATCAAGTGATGCTATAATATCATATAATCGAGCAAATAAAGAGAGAGCCGGGATCTTTAAAGCGGGAGGACTTATATTCTGGCGGGAGAAGTGCCGATTATCCGTTTGAACAACTTTGAAAAATAGAACGCGTCGCAGAATCCCACGGCTTCAGCCGCTTCCTTAACGCTGTATCCCTGTTCCGTCAATAAACGATAGGCGTGATATATCCGCTGCCGGTTCACGTAATTGGTCGGGGTTGTATTCAACTCCTCACGAAATATCGCATTTACATGTTCCGGGGTCAGATTAAATCGCGTTGCCAAATCTTTGCGTCCGGCATTCTCATATAGATGCTGATCAAGATATTTCAGCATCGCCTTGGTCCTTTCCGAAAGCCGACCTGCTTCACCTTCGCAGGCATTCAACAGCGACAGCCAAATCGTCCTGGCCAATGAGCTCAGCAATTCGTCACGCCATGGACTTGCCCCGGCAAATTCAGTAATGATTTGTCGAAACAAAACGGATATCGACGGCTGACTCCGGCAGCCGGTTATTTGCTCCGGTCGTCTGAGATCTTCAGGCGGATATAGATGTACGCAACTGATCAACCCCTCTTTTCCTGCCGCCTCGCGTAATACATGTTCTGTGTCCGGCGGAATCAGCAAACATTGATCGGGCCTCAGGACAATCGTTTTTGAATCTTCCTGATATGAAAAGTTCCCGGATTCAATATAAACCAATTCGTAATCGAGGATTGTCCGGGGGCCCCATTGGTTGCCGGGATTTACCGGGGTCAGGATACAAATATTAATTTCCATAGGCTTCCTTTTGTTTATCTTATTATTATACATGTATTCTTTCTTTTTACCATAGATTTTATGTTTTTTATACATTATATTCATTTAAAGTGCATTGTTTAATTTCTTATTTTCAAACAAAAAGGAAAATATCATGGAACAGGAAATGACCGCGCGGGAACGTTTACTTGCAGTATTGAATTATCAGGACTATGACCGGATGCCGGTATTGCATTTCGGGTATTGGAGAGAACTGCTCCAGAAATGGGCGGCAGAGGGCCACATCACTCAGGCAATGGCCGACGGCTGGAGCGACGGCAACGAAATCGATACGGAAATGGACCGCATGCTGGGCTGGGATCATGATTTCGGCGGTTGCTGTTTTTGTCCCAATGCCTATCTTGATCCCGGATTTGAGCGGGAAGTAATAAAAGAGTTCCCGGATGGATCAAAGCATATTCGCGACGCTCAGGGAGTGACTTTGCTGCATACCCCTGACAACATTTCAATTCCGGCCGAAATTGAACATCTGTTGACGGATCGTCCGAGCTGGGAAAAATATTATAAGGATCGCTATCAATGGAATGAAGACCGGATACTGAATACAAAAGTCAAAATTACACCGCAAAAATACCTGCTCTATAAAGAGGGCGGTCGCGAATTCATGGCCCAAAATGAACGTGATTTCTCGTATGCGATATGGGGCGGCAGTACCATCGGCTACCTGAGGAATGTCGTCGGAGTTGTCAATTTGAGCTATCTGCAGATTGACGATCCGGTCCTTTTAAAAGAAATGATGGAAACGATCAATGAGATCGCCTATCAGAACGTCAAATATACGCTTGAAGCCGGTTTTCGCCCTGATCTCGCGCATTTCTGGGAAGATATCTGTTTCCGCAGCGGCCCGCTGGTTTCTCCTGATTTCTTCGCGGAGCATTGCGTACCGGCATATAAACGAATTACCGATTTGCTGAAAAAATACGGTTGTACGCTGGCGGCGGTCGACTGTGACGGACTGATTGACGCACTCGTCCCCTTGTGGCTGGAAGGCGGAGTCAATATTATGTTCCCGATCGAAGTAGGCGTCTGGGACGCGAAAATCACGCCGTGGCGGAAAAAATACGGAAAAGAATTGCGCGGCGTCGGCGCCATGAACAAACACGCTGTCTGCAAGGACCGCGCCGCGGTCGATGCGGAAATCGAACGTCTTAAAGAACAAGTTGATCTTGGCGGCTTTATTCCATGTCCCGACCACCGCCTGCCACCGGAATCAGACTGGGATCTGGTTCGTTACTATACTGACAAGATCCGCGAAACGTTCTAATTAATTAGAAATGAAAATTTAGTCTGTGCTGAAAATGAACAATCAGACATAGCCCCGGAGTAGTCGAGTAAAGTGATTTAACTCCGGGTTTTTATTTCGTTTCAGACTATTGCATCTTTCTGATTTACCATGTAACTTACTTATAAGAATCAACGCACAAGGAGGACATTATGAGTAAGCAATTGGCAATCGGCGACAAAGCGCCTGATTTCACTTTGAGCAATCAGGATGAACAGGAAGTTTCCCTGGCGCAATTTCACGGCAAAAAAGTACTGATTTATTTTTACCCGAAAGCCCTGACTTCCGGCTGTACCACGCAGTCCTGCGCGGTCCGTGACGCGGTAAATGACATTCCGGTAATTAAAGATATCGTGGCGCTCGGGATCAGCCCGGATGAACCGGCAAAGCAACGTAAATTCATCGAAAAGAATGAACTCAACTTCCAACTGCTTTGCGATACCGAACACAAAATCGCTGAAGCATTCGGGGTTTGGGGCGAAAAAAGTATGTACGGTAAAAAATACTTCGGAATTATCCGTTCCTCGTTCCTGATCGACGAAAAAGGCAAGCTCATCGGCGTCTGGTATAAAGTCAAGCCGAATGATACGGTACCCAAAGCCCTTGAGGTGCTTAACGGGTAAAACCCGCCAAGTGACGGATTGAAAACTTTACTAATCAATCAATTGTAAAAAACGACGGAAGTCTGACGGATTGTTTTATCCGGGTCTATGACGGACCGCTGACGGGGATTTTCCACGGTGTTTTTTGAATATCTTCGAAAAATGGCAGACATCATCCCAGCCGACTCTATCGGCAACATCGGCTATTTGCAGGTTATTGTCCATCAGTAATATTTCCGCTTCGCGCAGTCTTTTTTCAATCTGGTACTCACCGGGCGGCAAGCCAAACCAGCGTTTGAATTCCGCCGAAAGATGCGGCTTGGAGATCGAAAATTTCCTGGCCAGTTTTTCCAGCGGAATGCTCTTTCGATAGTTATTTTCGATATATAGTCTTATCTCTTCCATTCTCATTGGAATCTGGACTGTTCCATCCGCCCCGGCTCGAACTATCTCCCGGATAAAGACCTCAAAAAGGTTGCGGACAATAACCATATCAGGAATCATTCTGCTCATTTCTCTGTCTATTTGTATCAAAAGCCTTTCGACTGATACCATCGGTGGAGAAATAACCTGAAATGGCCTCAAACCGGCCCTGCGGATTATTCGCGTGGCTTCCGGTCCGTCAAAATGAATCCAGGTATGCATCCAGTTCTTATCAGTTCTACCATAGTAATGGCCGCATTTCTCCCAGTAGATCATCGAACCGGCCGGAATGTTTTTTTTATTTTTCTCCAGATTTACTGCTATATCATCATAAAAAAACATCAATAAAGAATCTCCGGTTCCACCGGGCCGGTCAACTATTCCTTTAAGCATCGGCTCACGAACCCCAACGCCATTAACGGTGAATTCCGGTTTTCTTTTTGATATTCGATAAAAGCGATTAAATGAAGTTTCCATAATATACTACAAATTTATCATAGAATTGTGCATTTACATTAAGCATAAAAATAATATATTGAATAATATCACTGCAATCATAAAATACAAATAAAAGGAATTGTATTATGAGTAAATTTAACGGCTTGGGAATGAGCCTTGGCAATCTTTCACGTTTAAGCGATGCGGAAACCCGTTCGATCTCTTCAGAAAACAGGTCAGGAGGAAAAGGTCAGGGCGGCATGGCTCCGGCAGCACCGGACGGCCCGGCACGCGACCTCGGCACAGGTTGGAAATGCCACGCATGGGACCCGATTGAACCCGGAGAAACGTTTATCATGGCTGATATCGATGGTCCGGGCGCAATCCAAAGCATGTGGATGACCGGCTCAATCTGTCGCGACTCGATTCTTCGAATATACTGGGACGATCAGGACACGCCTTCAGTTGAATGCCCGGTCAATGATTTCTTCGCCTGCCCCTGGATGAACTCCCGGAAAGATCCGCGTTCAGTCGAGCATTTTCCCCGGGTCAACTCCGAACCGGTCTCAGTCAACCCGAAAAACGGGATGAACTGTTTCTGGGAAATGCCGTTTCGCAAGCACTGTAAAATCACCATGGAAAATATCCATCCGACTGAAAAAGCCGGACTTTACTTCCAGATTAATTACACCTTGACCGAAGTGCCGGAGGACGCGGCTTACTTCCATGCCCAGTTCCGCCGGGTCAACCCGCTGCCGTACAAGGATGTTTACACCATTGTTGACGGCATCAAGGGACAGGGCCATTATATCGGTACATCTATGGGCTGGGGAATCAACAACAACGTCTGGTGGGGCGAGGGAGAAATCAAGTTTTATATTGACGGCGACAGCGAATATCCGACCATTTGCGGGACCGGAACCGAAGATTATTTCGGCGGTTCCTATAACTGGGATATTAATGGTTATCAGATTTATAGTTCGCCATATCTCGGAATGCATCAGGTCATCAGGCCAGACGGATTATATCAGGCCAATCAGCGCCATTCAATGTACCGCTGGCATGTCATGGACCCGATCCGCTTCAAAAAAGACCTTAAAGTGACGATCCAGGCTCTCGGATGGCGTGACGGACACCGCTTCCTACCCGGTCAACACGATATGTGTTCAGTCGCGTTCTGGTATCAGACCATTCCAGCCGCCCCGTTCCCGGCTCTTCCTGATCGTGACGGTCTGGAAATAATCTAAGCAGGAGGTAATCATGTTGGACAATCTTACCCGCATCACTAACGCCAAAACCGGACGTGCTTCATCATGGGACACCACCGGGGGTAACAGCGACCGATGGACTATTGCCGCTGGACAAAGCGTCGTTCTCGCCGACATTGAAGGCCCGGGAAAAATCACCCATATCTGGATGACTCAACCCAACCACTACCGTGAATGCCTGTTGAAAATCACCTGGGACAACGCAAAACACCCAAGCGTCCTGTGTCCGCTCGGAGACTTTTTCGGCCTGGGACACGGTATTGTCGCGTCTTACGAGTCATTACTGTTCACCGCTTCCGCCAATCATCCCAACCTGTATGGAGGCGGTTGCGCCCTGAATTGTTATGCTCAAATGCCGTTCAGGAAAAGAGCCTTGATCGAACTGATCAACGAAAGCAGTGAGGATCATTTGCAATATTTCTACATCGATTATGAAACCGATGTTGATATCCCTGGAGATTGCGGTTATTTCAACGCGGAATTCAGGCGTACCAATCCATTCGGTGGATGGGGTCCGGAAATACAGATAAACACCCCGGAAGCCGATATTGCCAATAAGGGCAAACTGGCCTGGGACAACAACTACGTTATTCTGGCAACCAAAGGCAAGGGTCATTACATCGGCTGCAATATCAGCGTATCCAACTTTGACGGCCACTGGTGGGGTGAAGGCGATGATATGATCTGGGTCGACGGTTACAAATGGCCGCCGGATCTGCACGGAACCGGATCAGAGGATTATCTGAACCAGGCCTGGGGCATGCAGGACAACGCTTATATGCGAAACGGCAGTTCAATCTACGAAGGAAACACGAACAAAGGAGTTTACGGCAGACATGGCGGCTACCAAACCAGTTATGTTTACCACCTTGAGAACCCGGTTCGTTTTACAAAAGAGATCAAAGTAACGATTGAGCATGGACACGGCAATCACCTGGCCAACGAGATGTCATCAGTCGCGTACTGGTATTCAGCGAAACCGGCGAAAGCAGTAACTCCGCCTCCGGTCGCAAAACGAATGATAGTTCTTCAAGACACGATGGGAAACTGGATTTTCGATAAAAAGAATCAGTGTCCCGGCAAACAAATTGAACTCAATGCCGAGATGAAAAAGAAAAAAGCCGAATGGCGGAAAAAGCAAGGAAAGTGATAATATAACCATATTCATTATTTTATCCGCTCCATCAAAAAAAAGAGGTAGAGATGAGAATTATTTATTTTGATATAGACTGTTTACGTCCGGATCATCTTGGATGTTATGGCTATGATCGCCCCACCTCTCCGACTATCGACGCCATTGCCGAACAGGGAATGCGCTTTAATAATTATTATTGTGCCAGTTCCCCGTGCCTGCCGTCAAGAACCTGTCTGGTTTCCGGGCGGTTCGGAATTCGTAACGGGGTTATCTCCAACCACGGAGCGGGGGCAAAATTCTTTATCGAGCAACGCACCTATGGCGGCCCGGTCGAGGACAATGATATGTTTCCAAGACGCCTGAAGGCAAACGGATACGATCCGGTCTGTTTTTCTAATTTTGCCGACCGCCATTACGCCATGTGGTTCACCTGCGGGTGGAGCGAATTCCATACAATCAACCTCAAAGGCGGGGCCGAAACTGCTCCCGAAGTTAACGAAAAGGCCCTGGAATGGCTCCGGAAAAACGCGACTCGTGAAGATTACTACCTGCATATCAACTACTGGGACACCCATCGGGCCTATCCGATGGATGCATCATGGTCCGACCGTTTCAATGACTATCCAATCACTCAGGCATGGCCCGACGAAGCGGCAATTGCGGAACATCAGAATATCACCGGTCCGTTTACTTCACACCGGCAATTTGCCGGTGACCGGAGTCCGTATCCTTTGATGCCCGGCGCGATCAATAATCGCGCGGATTTCGAAAAAATGGTTACGGGTTACGATTCGTCAATAGCCTATGTCGATTACCATGTTAAAGAGATTCTCGACGAATTGGATCGTCAGGACGTACTCGATGACGCCGTAATCATTATTTCCGCCGATCATGGCGATGCGTTTGGCGAACACGGCGTCTATTCAGATCACGTGAATATCGACGAATGCGTGCAACGCATTCCGCTGATTATCCGCTGGCCGGGCATTACCAAACCCGGTTCAAGTTCTGACGCCTTGATGTATAACGTCGATTACGCCCCGACCATTTGCGAACTGCTGAACATTACCGCTCCGGGTGAATGGGACGGCAAATCTTACGCCGGCAATATCACCGGCGAGGCGGAAAACGACCGGGAATATCTGGTCTGGGACAGCGGCCTGTATACGGTACAACGTGCGGTCCGCACCAAAACTCACCTGTATATCAGAACCTTTGATTCATACGAATACAACAACTGGCAGGATGAAGAACTGTACGATATCGTCAATGACCGTTTCCAGACAAATAATCTTGCGGAACAGTGTCCGGAAATCCTGCAAGACTGCCAGGCCAAAATGGACAAGTGGGTTCAGGAGCAAAAAGCCAAAAGGCACTGGCATTACGATCCGGTCGATGCTATTTTGGAAGAACGCGGTCCAACGAAAAAATAAAAAACTCTCCGGTTAAATCAACCGGAGAGTTGCAATAAACACATATCCCTGCAGCAGGTCTTTACTTTTTGATCTTCATCTGCGGGAAGAGGATCACGTCGCGAATTGATTCGGCACCGGTCAGCATCATGACCAAACGGTCGATCCCGATTCCCATGCCGCCCGCGGGAGGCATGCCATGTTCCAACGCGGTCAGGAAATCTTCGTCAACCTTGTCGCCGACTTCGTCGCCTTCCTCTTTTTCGCGCTCGAACTGCTCCATGAAACGACGACGCTGTTCAATCGGATTATTCAGCTCGGAATACCCCGGCGCGACTTCCTGTCCGTTGATCTCGAGTTCAAACACATCCACCAGCGAACTGTCGTCGCTGCACGCTTTAGCCAGCGGCACCAGCTCAGCCGGGAGCCGGGTGACAAAGGTCGGCTGGATAAGAGTCTGCTCGATCAGTTTTTCGTATACTTCATTGGTCACTTCAAAATCCGGAGTTCCGGGTTCAACATCCAGGCCAAGTTCACCGGCCCGTTTGATCCGATCTTCCGGCGTAATGTCAAACCAGTCATCACCGGCTTTTTCCTTTACCAGCTCATGATAAGTCGCCCTTTTCCAGGGGCGGGTCAGGTCAATGACTTTGCCGTTGCCGTGATCGATCTGCAACGTACCGAAAACATTTTGCGCGACGGTCGTGACCAGTTCCTCAACCAGATTCATCATCGTCCGGCAGTCGCCGTAAGCCTGATAGATCTCGATCATAGTAAACTCTGGATTATGGCGGCGGCTCATGCCTTCGTTGCGGAAGTTGCGGTTCAGTTCGTAAACTTTTTCAAACCCGCCGACCAGCAGTCTTTTCAAATACAGTTCCGGCGCGATACGCATAAACATCGGACTGCTCAATGCTTCATAATAGGTTTTGAACGGATTGGCGGCCGCGCCGCCGGCCAGCGGCTGAATCATCGGAGTCTCAACTTCGAGGAAGCCCTGACCTTCAAGATATTTGCGAATCTCGCGAATGATCTGGAAACGCTGTTGAAATGTCCGACGGCTGTCATCATTCATGATCAGGTCAAGATAACGCTGGCGGTAACGCTGTTCGATGTTGGTCAAGCCGTGGAACTTCTCCGGCAGCGGACGCATCGACTTGCTGAGCAGGGCATATTCTTTCACCTTGATCGTCAGTTCTCCCATGCGGGTCACGAACAAGAGGCCGTCCACACCGATAATGTCGCCGATATCAAGGCGTTTGAAACGGGCGAACAATTCATCGCCCAACTGTTTTTGATTCGCAAAAAGCTGAATCCGGCCGGAACTGTCTTTCAGGTCGGCAAAAATGGATTTTCCCATTACGCGCATCGCCATCAGACGGCCGGCGGCTCTGGCCGGTTGGTCGGATTCGTCTTCTTCCCGAAACCCGGCGCGGATATTTTCGATCAGGGCAGTACCGTCAAAACTCTGTCCGAACGGGTCGATTCCAGCTTCGCGGAGTTCTTCAACCTTGCTCATGCGTTGAGCAAAAATATCCTCCGGAGCCTGCTGTGTGTTTTCAATATTTTCAGACATACGTAGCTCTCCAGCTTTTATAATTAATTTATCCATAAAACGTAAACGATTAATTTAGCACTGAAACATGTTTTTTCAAGCATAGGGAAAGAAAGGTTGCAGGATGATTTCAGCCGCGACGCAGCGAGTAAAGTCGTCCTGGGGCCTGGGAGATGACCATTTGCAGTTCCAGTTTCATCAGGGCAGTCATCAGTTCGGAAGCGTTGATCTCAAGTTCGGCAATCAGTGTGTCGAACGGTTTTTCCTCTGACTCGAGCGCACCGACAATCCGTTGTTCGAGCGGATCAAGATTAATTGTTGTATGGTCCCCGGCGGTAGCGTTGTACCCGAGAGAAGTCTCGTTTACGCTTAAGCCAAAGCCCGGTAAAAACTCAAATTCATTCAGGACATCCTCAAAATCTTCAGTCAACCGGGCGCCCTGCCGCAATAGTTTATGGCATCCCCGGGCCAACTCGTTATCGGCCTGCCCCGGAACCGCGAAGACACTGCGTCCCTGCTCAGCGGCAAGATCGGCAGTGATCAATGCGCCGCTGTTCAAACCGGCTTCTACCACCAACGTTGCGGCACTCATGGCCGCGACGATCCGGTTGCGCCGTGGAAAGGACTGCCGGTTGACCGGGTATTCCATCGGGAATTCTGAAACCACCGCTCCACCGGATTCAACTATCGCCCGGGCCAACGGAATATTATCCTGAGGATGGACCCGCATCAGGCCACCGCCTAAAACCGCGACGGTTATTCCGCCGCAGTCAACCGCGACTTGATGGGCCACCGCGTCAATGCCGTAAGCCAGGCCTGAGATAATCTTCCAGCCGGCGGCGACCGCCTGACCGGTCAAAAGTTCAGTCATTTTACGACCATAACGGGAAGGGCGGCGCGAACCGACGACCGCCACACAGCCATCACCGAGTTCCGGCAGCGTACCACGCACATAAAGGCAAAACGGCGGATCATAGATATGCCGCAGGCATTCCGGATAATCCGAATCAGCCAGAGTAATTATCCTGGTCCCGCCCCTGACCGCCAACTGATACTCATTCTGTAATTTGGCCGGATTGGCCGGATCGGTCAACGCCTCCGCCAGTTTTTGCGTTATTCCCTTGACTCCGGCAATCCGGGCGGAAGTTTGACTGAAAATTGCCGCCGGTGACCCGAATGCTTCAACCAGTAATTTATATTTCGCGGTCCCTACCCCTGAAATAAAATTTAAAAGGACATATGCGTCACGATCTGTCACAAGCAGCTCCTGACCGCGTCCCGGACCAGGTCTTCAGACGCGCCGCGCTCGATTCTTACCTTGCCGAGTTTCTCCGGCAACACAACCGTCAGCTTGCCGCCGGATTGCTTTTTATCCTTGAACATCGCCCGGAACACCGCTTCCGGATCGGCCCCTGAATACTGCTGCGGCAGTTCCAGCGAATTAAGCAGTTTTTTCTGCCGCGCTGCTTCCGCTTCGCTGAAAATTCCCATCGCCACGCCCATATTGGCGGCCATATTCATCCCGATAGCCACACCTTCGCCGTGACTCAAAGTAAAATCAGTGACAATTTCCAGAGCATGACCGAAAGTATGGCCGTAATTCAAGATCGCCCGCAAACCGCCTTCACGCTCGTCTTCGGCAACAACATCGGCTTTAAGCCGGCAGCATCGGGCGACAATTTCTTCGTATAAATCAAGATCGAGCGCCAAAAGACGTTCTGATGTTTCATCGAGAATTTCAAAGAATTCAGCATCCATGATCACGGCGTATTTCGCCACTTCCGCCAAGCCGCCGTGCAGTTCCCGCGCCGGGAGTGTTTTCAGCAGTTCAGGGTCGATCAAAACCAGTTGCGGCTGCCAGAACGCCCCGACCAGATTTTTGCCTTCCGGCAAATCAATACCGGTCTTGCCGCCGACACTCGAATCAACCATTGCCAGCAGCGAAGTCGGAATCTGGACGAAATCAACACCGCGCATATAAGTTGCCGCCGCGAATCCGGTCAGATCCCCACAGACGCCGCCGCCAAGAGCGACAAAACAGCATTTACGGTCAAGTTCGCATTCCGCCGCGTGACGCAACATGGCTTCCAGGGTAATAAAATTCTTATGCTCTTCGCCGGCCGGGAATACAAATGTTTCACAACGGGCAGCACCGGAGTTAAGGACCATCGTCTTAGCCCGTTCCATATAGTGAGCCGCAGTATTTGAATCGCCGATCAACAGGATACTGCGTCCCTCAAAAACCTTATTCGCAACATGTCCCGGCTTGTCAAGCAACCCGGATTCAATCAGGATATCGTAAGAGCGATCTCCTAAATCCACTTCTATTCTTTGCATAATATGTATCTTCCATTAATATATGTCGTTATTTATTAATCAAAGTAATCTATTATTCTTTTGCCCCGGTTGCAACCCCGGCGAGGTATTTTTTTTCGTTGTCAGGTGTAAAAATCCTTCTACGGCGTTATATTATTAATATATTTATAATTTTATTTGATAAGTTTGACATAAATAATGAGCTAAACGGAGACGAAAAAATGGCTGAATATGACGGAAACGATTCCGGTATGAATAATTTCACCCAGCGGGCCAGACACGTACTTGAACTGTCCCAGCGGGAAGCTGAACGATTGAACCATGATTATGTCGGGACCGAACACTTGCTTCTCGGCCTCCTTGCATTGGGCGAAGGAGTGGCAGTTGCGGTGCTTAAATCAATGGGTTTGAATCTTGACCAATTGCGGTTGGAAGTGGAAAAACAATGCGGCATCGGCGGCAGCGTAACCCAGAAAGGCAGCCTGCCGCTTTCGCAGAGCCTGAAAAAAGTATTGGTTCTGGCTGCGGTCGAAGCCAAAAAAATGAATTATAATTATGTCGGGACCGAACATCTGCTGCTCGGTTTACTGCGTGACACCAAAAGTATCGCGTCCCGGATTCTGGCCAATTTGAAAGTCGATGCGGCCAACGTCAGGGAGCGGGTTGTCAAAATGCTTGACCCGAACTACCTGCCGGAAAACAACGAGGAAGAAAGTGACAATGCCCCCGCCTCGCCGCCGGCCAATGCCAAAACCCAGTTGAACGCCCTTAACGCGTTCGGACGGAACCTGACGGAAATGGCCGCCAACGGCGACCTCGATCCGGTCATCGGCCGCCACAACGAAATCGAACGTGTGATCCAGGTGTTGTGCCGCCGGACCAAAAACAATCCGGTTTTGATCGGTGAAGCCGGGGTCGGCAAGACCGCCATCATTGAAGGACTTGCCCAGGCAGTTGCCAACAACACGGTCCCTGATATTCTACGCGATAAGAAAATTTTTGCCCTGGATATGGCGTTGATGGTTGCCGGCACCAAGTACCGCGGCCAGTTTGAAGAGCGCATCAAAGCGGTTGTCGATGAAGTCCGCAACTCGAAACAGGTAATACTCTTTATAGACGAACTTCATACCATCGTCGGCGCGGGGTCGGCTGAAGGCGCGCTCGACGCCGCCAACATCATCAAACCGGCGCTGTCGCGCGGGGAACTGCAATGCGTCGGAGCAACAACCCTTGACGAATACCGCAAAGGCATCGAAAAAGACGCCGCACTGGAACGGCGTTTTCAGTCGATCATGGTTGAACCGCCGTCACCGGAAGACGCGCTGGAAATCCTTAAAGGACTGCGTTCAACCTATGAAAAACATCACAACGTAGTCTTCACCGATGCCGCTCTGGCGGCCGCGGTCAGGCTTTCCAATCGCTATATCACGGGTCGTTTCCTGCCGGACAAAGCGATCGACGTAATGGATGAGGCCGGAGCCCGGGCCAGGATCAGGAATACGGTTTCCCCACCGGACACCTCAGAGCTTGACGGCAAGATTGCCGCGGCCGCATCCGACAAGGAAAACGCGATTGCCGAACAGAAATTTGAAGAAGCCGCCAAGTGCCGGGATCTTGAACGCAAATTGCAGAAAGAAAAGGAAGATATTCTGGCGGCCTGGCAGGAAAACACCAGTCAGCCTTCGGCCAGGATCGGCGAACAGGAAATCACTGAAATTGTTGCCAAATTGACCGGTGTTCCGGTCCAGCGCATGGAAGAGGGCGAAAGCGCCAAATTGCTGAAAATGGAAGAAGATCTGGAGAAAGTAGTAGTCGGACAGGATCTGGCGGTTAACACAATCGCCCGCGCCCTGCGGCGCTCAAGGGCGGACTTGAAGAATCCGGCCAGACCGATCGGCTCATTCATTTTCCTTGGCCCGACCGGGGTCGGAAAAACTTTGCTGGCCAAAGCATTGTCAGAATTCATGTTCGGCAACCAGGATCATCTGATCCAGGTTGACATGTCCGAATATATGGAAAAATTCAACGTCAGCCGTCTGGTTGGCTCGCCTCCGGGTTATGTCGGCCACGGCGAAGGCGGGGAATTGACCGAACGTGTCCGTCGGCGTCCCTATTCCGTTGTGCTGTTCGACGAAATTGAAAAAGCGCATCCGGATGTCATGCACATGCTGCTGCAAATCCTGGAAGAAGGCAAACTGACCGACTCGCTCGGACGTAAAGTCGACTTCCGTAATACGATCATTATCATGACCAGTAACCTGGGAGCTGAAAAACTCGCATCCGGCGGTTCATTGGGCTTTGGCGGCGGCATCGCCGCTGATAACGCCAAGAGCCAGGATAAACTTATGGATACCGCCAAGAAGTTCTTCAAACCGGAATTCATCAACCGGGTTGACGATATCATCATCTTCAAGCAGCTTGATCAAAACGACCTCCACAAGATCGTGGATATTGAGATCGGCAAGGTGCGTGAACGCCTCCAGTTCAAAGGGCTTGAACTGCAATTGGATGAAAAGGTCTACGCATTTCTGATCGAACGCGGGTACGAACCGTCCTATGGAGCGCGTCCGCTGCGACGCGCGGTCGAACGTTACATCGAAGATCCGCTGGCGGAAGATATTCTGCGCGGCATGTTTAAGGAAGCCGAAGTCGTCCGGGCGGAAGTGGATAATCAAAAGTTACTCTTCTTCCCGGAAAAAGCGTCATCCGCGCCTGCCGCGAAGGCCAAAAAGACCACAACCAGAAAGACCACAACCAGGAAGCGGACGACAAATAAGAAATGAGTTCCGAAGAGCTTTTTGAAATATTTGATGAGAATGACCAGCCGACCGGCCTGGCTCCGCGTTCGGAATGCCACGGCAATCCGAACCTGATCCATCGGACGGCTCACGTGGTGGTCCGCCATCCCGACGGCAGAATCCTGTTACAGCATCGTTCCGCGGACAAAGACGTCCAGCCGAACAAATGGGATACCGCGGTCGGCGGCCACCTTGCTCCCGGTGAGTCGTATGAAGACGGCGCCCGCCGGGAAATGGCCGAGGAGCTGGGGCTTTCCCCCGATCTTGAATTGACCTTTCTGTTTACTTCACAAATAAGAAATGAGGTTGAATCGGAAAATGTCGGCGTGTTTTCGGTGGTTCATCCGGGTCCATTCGATTTTCAAGAAGAGGAAATTAATTATGTCCGCTTCTGGACCCGCGACGAATTACTCAATCCCGCTGAACAAGCCAATTTCACACCGAACCTGATCAAAGAGTTATCGTTGCTGGAGCAAGCTGGACTGTTGTGATTCTCTACTTCCAGTGTCATTCTTTTCCGACGGCGCAAAGCGCCGGGAAAGATGCACGATTATGCCGGCGTCAAGAGGCACGAGACGTGCCGGTAATGCGGACGAGACGTCCGCGCTCCCAGGGGGGGGGCCGCTTCCGGAGCACGAAGTGCGGAGTTTGAAGCGGAGTACCGCCGTCCGTCGTACGGACCGCGCTCCAAGGGGGGGGCCGCTTCCGGAGCACGAAGTGCGGAGTTTGAAGCGGAGTACCGCCGTCCGTCGTACGGACCGCGCTCCCAGGGGGGCCGCTTCCGGAGCACGAAGTGCGGAGTTTGAAGCGGAGTACCGCCGTCCGTCGTACGGACCGCGCTCCAAGGGGAAACCGCATCGTCGTACGAGTATTATATTAAATCAGCGGTTTCACACCATTTATACACTTCGTCAACGTCAATTGTCGCAACCGACAAGCAGCGGTCACAGCAACCGTAATAGACGAAGAATTTACCCTTAAATTCCACCACGCCATTTGTATAAACCACATTGTCCAGAAATCCTTGCTTTTCATAAGGCATTTCACAGGTTAAAATGGGTTCTTCCTGAAACTTGATAATTTTGGTCGGATCGTTTTTGTCCAGCAGCATTATACCAAGCGCGTACTCGCTTTTGTTGTTTTTACCATGCCAGAACAAGAGCCAGCCGTATGGTGTTTCAAGCGGAGCCGACCCGATTCCCAGCTTGTTTTCGTACCAGGTTCCCGGCTCCACCTTTTGAATACAAGTCATGTCGGACCAGACATGCAGATCTTCACTGAAAGAAACCCACATATTCGGCATCGGCCGGTGGAAAAGACAATATCTTCCAGCTATTTTCGCCGGCAGAAGCCCGCTGGTTCGCTGTTCAAGTTCCGGCATCAGACGGCGCAGCGGAGTAAAAGATTCAAAATCTTTGGTTGTCGAGTACATCAGCCAGCCGCCATGATCGCCATAATCGGTCATCGCGGTTAAAACAATATAATAGGTGTCGCCTATTTTTGAGATGCGCGGGTCTTCGCAGCCATATTTATTCCACAGGTCGGAATCACTGCGGTCAAAAACCGGCTCGGGATGACGGTAGGAAATGTCGTACCCGTCCTCCGAGACCGCCAGACCGATTCTGGTTACCGGCCAACTGCCTGGCCCTTTGCGGCGTTCCTCTCCTTCCGCCCGATAGAGTAGATAAACTTTTCCGTCATGAACAACTGCTCCGGCATTGGATACATTGAGGCTCTCCCAGGGGTTGCCGTTTGCCTGCATAACGGGATTTTTTTCGTATCTTTTCAGCTTAATAATCATAGTCTATTATATATCCAGTCCAAAGTGTTCGCAATAACGGTTGTATAAGCCGTGAGCCTGGGTATAACAGGAATTCGGACTCATAAAATGTGAGAATTCAAAGGTTATAGCTTTATGGGCTCCGGCGGCTTCAGCCGCTTTCAATTTCAGCAGCACCTTTTCCCACTTCAACGGTAGAAACTTAATCGGCATTTCCCGGTCGAAGGTTTCACAATTTGTCCAGCATTCCATCCCAAACTTATCCGTCAGTTTCCGGTTTATTTCAAGATAGTCACTCAATTCAAAAAAATCGACGTGGCCGTCCTGAAAGGCAACGATGTCAACCACCCCTTTCAAGCCGTCAAGAATGCCGCTCCATTCTTTTTCATGGTCTTCCGGCAGGATGCTTTGTTTACCGGAAAAAATTGAAGATTCCCAGGCTCCGGTCTTATTTCCCTCAATATAAGGAGAAATCAGGACCGGCAAACCGCCGGATATATCTTTGCAGTGACGTCCCATCCGGGCATAAGTTTCAACCACCTTACCGGTCCGGCGGCTGACCTCCTGGCAGAGATACCAGCCTTTAAAAGCGGGATAGCTTCCATAACGCGCCCATACTTCATCAATCAGCGGCATATTGATTTCAATTTCCCGGTTCCAATCACCCTGCATCCAGTAACGACCGGAATCATAAAGCCCGAAAAACAGGTTCATCCCGTATTTCCCGCTGAGACGGAGAAACAAATCAATCAGGTCGATTGGAGGAAGTGATCCCATTTCACGTTCCTGCAGTATTTTGGACGGATAAGCCATCCAGCATTTCCAGCCGCAGCGAATTACCACTACGGTATCTATACCAATGGCCCGCATTGCCTGAAAGTCTTTCTCCCATTCTTTTTCCCCCCAATTCTGATGCGGGATGTCATGGCTTATTTCGTCGATAAAAGTAGCGGTGATTTTCATTTTTTTTCCTGTTTTATTTATCATCAAATATCATTACCGCGGCGAAAGCCGGCAGTTTTCCTTTAAAAACCAGATCGTCAGGAGTTGACTCCAATGAGAACACTTTTTGTTTAATTTGCTTCTCAGGAGATACCGTGAACTGGGTGTTTTTTCGCAAAGATTGCAGATCCCAGCCTTTTCCGGCAACCAGTTTTCTGCTCAAACGCAAAGATGTATCACGCGCTAACGGTGAATCGTTGAAGATCACAACCCGGAATTTATTACCGTTTATCCATGCGCTGGCCGCCATATCCGTATCGGTATCGCTGCCGCCTGGAAGTTTTACCGCAAAGCTTTTAGTGACTAAAGGCAATCCGTTGGCCTCTCCGGACATTTTCACCAGTGCCGGAGGAACCGGTTTTGCCTCTTCCAGGTAACCGGGACTTGCTCCGAATGCCAAATCATACATGGACATCCTTAACTGGCACAACCTGGCGGCTTCATTGATGTTTGATTTGAGTTCCGGGCGTTTTTTCAACAGATAATCAAGGTATCTTTTGTTGGCCGCGATTCCCGCAGAAGACAGCCAGGTTTTACTACCTTGCAGGTTGGCTTTAACCGCCAGCCGGAAGAGATTCCAGCGTTCCAGACAAACCATTGTGGTATTCTGCCCTTTTGATATTTCAAAATCGTATTTACTTTTTCCGCCCAGCAGTCCGTTCTCAAGCAGGACCATATCTGAATAGAACTGGGTCGGGCCTGAACTTTCATTACTGACGACCTTTTTATCCGGATGCTGACGACGGAGCCAGTTGAATATTTCGGCTTGAACCGCGAACATTCCCATGTGGTTGGGATGCCATCCCATATCCCAGCCGACAGCTTTCGGATTATAGAAGTTGACCGCGGCCTTGACCTCTTGCAGATAGTGGTTTCTGAAAGCAGGATAATCAAAGTCATATGTTCCCCAGGGAAGCGTATTGTATCCGAGATCTTTTGCAACATTTTCAGGCAACTTGACTTTATAACCGCCTCCGTACAAATCAAGGGAGCCGCCGGTGTTGCGCCGATACCATTCATTCGGGATTTTATTCCCTTTCAAGCGGAGGTTGGCAATTTGCCGGAAATAGAAAATCAAATTATGATGGTTCTGTTGCAGCCTGTCCGTATCGGCCTTGACCCGGTCCGCAGTCATTTTAAACTTCCAACTGTTACCGCCGGTCCACCAGCTTCCTTTAGTCGGATAATTTTCATTAATCCAATCATGCCAGGCAAAAAACCACACATTGCTTCCCGGAAACAGTCTATCTTCACGACTCTTCATAAAATAGGGTGAACTGGCAAAACACCCGGGAAAAAATGTACGGAAACTATGGGGTTTGTAAGGCAGATAATTTTTGATCAAAGGATTTTCACTATAGAGGTTTTCACTGTACCAGCGCCAAACATCACGCAGCAGATTTTCTTTTTTTGAAAAGAGCTTCCAGGTCAATTCAAATTCAAACTTCTGCCCCTTGCTTACCCGTTTCGGATTCTGTTGAACAGAAGGAATGTAACCCTCGGGATAATTGGGAGAGATGGTCACAAACCGGTCAAGATTCCGGGAACCGACCAGCAGGAAAAAGTCTTTGTTTTCCAATATGGTAAACGGATAAACTGTGCGCTGATACTGGTCCAGGCGGCTGA
Source organism: Victivallales bacterium (assembly GCA_963678305.2). GTDB lineage: Bacteria > Verrucomicrobiota > Lentisphaeria > Victivallales > Victivallaceae. The sequence continues at coordinate 788,638 of CAXXVV010000003.1, read as the reverse complement.
GATTCAAGTCTTCTGCGCGATGGCCGTAGGAAAATATTGTCGGTTGACTGCCGGAGATGATCCGCAATGGCCGGAGAGCGCAGAAGACACGTTTCCAGTCTTTGGCATTTATGCCGTGCCTGATTCCCAATTTAACCGGATAATCAATGTCATCAGCCGCCACAAAAGAAACTCGTTCAGAGATTGCCCCCCGGTCAAATGAATATTTCACCATTGCCTGAAATGGCAATTTTCCGTTATTCGGACTGAGAATTGCTTGAATATTGGCGTCACGAAGCGTAATTTCATCATCCGCGTTACGGGAAAATAAAACCTCGTCACCGTCTTTTTGCAGAAATACGCAGGAAACATTTTGCGTATCAGGATGAATGACTAATCCCCGGGTAAACAGCTTGCACATTAAACCTGATTTGCGGTCAACCTCCAGGACTAAAGGATCGGCACCCAATTTGATTTTATCGCGATCCGGACCTGATTTCCCCGGAATAAACTTTTTACTGCTGTCATCCAACAGTTTCAACGACAAATTATCAAAATATACTTTATCTTCAGAAGATAATTTTGAGAGAATCAGATATATTTGCAATTGTACCGCATCTTTAGCCGGTTGAAATTGTTTGACGTAATACTGCCAGTCTTTTTTGCTAAAATCAATCGGGATTTTCGTATAGGTGATGCTTCCGCCTTTGGCATTTACCTGCCTCACCGCAAGAGAAACGCTTTTAACGGCAGAAGGTTTTACGTTCGATTTAACGAAACCCTGAAGTTGATATTGCTTCGTCGGCAGAACCTTTGCATTTATCACTTGCGCCAGAGTTATGAATCCGTTATACTTATTTTTCTGGTCACCATTGCATTTAAGCGCAAAACTTCCGCTTTTGGCGTCATTGCAAATTGCAAACAGTTTGACCTTCCCGCCCCCCTGCTGATTGGATATCCACTGGTGCAACGTCCCATTATCAAAGCCGCCATTGATAATCAGGTTGTCTGCTGAGTGGCCAGATAAGAATAAGGAAAATAACAGAAAAAATATAATCAAAATACGCATAATGTTTTCTTTCTGAACAAAATTATATGGTCGACAACTCCGAACCGTCTTCAAGGATGACCCCGGTTATTTCGTTCTGAACCATTTCGTGGAAACCCTTGCTGCTGACATGGCCGTCGATAAATGCCAGGTTTGCCTGATTGGTATGCCGCAGGTGAACTCCGGCTTGACGACTAAGTTTGTAAGCGAATAAATATGCCTGATTCGGATAATTAGTATTAATCATGGTATAAGCGGTATCGGCATATATGGCATATTGGGTCGGAACCTTTATCTCCTTAATTGTTCCATATACACCCCATTCTCCAGTGTAAATTCCCGGTCGGCGCCAATTTATCCCGTATGATTTTGAGGACACCCAGAACGAAGGACTGCACTTTAATGATGGACAACGAAAAATTTTCACCGGATCGGAGGTTACGTATTTACTCGAAAGCAAAGTATCCGTCCACATCTGAGAGGGAGAACCGACCCCTTTTACCTGGTAGTACCCGGTTGCATCATCCATATACATAATTGTCGCGGTCATTATTTGCTTAAGTTTATTGACACAGGCAATCTGCCGCGCTTTGGAGCGCGCCTGATTAAGGGCCGGCAATAACATACTTGCCAAAATAGCAATAATTGCAATTACTACCAGCAACTCAATCAATGTAAATAGTTTTATTTTTTTTCTCATGATTTTCTCCATTTTCTACAGATATTATCGACTTTACTTTTTGTTCAAAACCACAAATTCCACGGACAAAAGATTCTTAATAATTACATTCTCCTTGTTATTAATTTAGTATATTATATAAGATTTCGGCAACTTTTTCTTTTAATCAGCATCGGATCGAAAATGACTGAATCTTTTTTCGATAAGTTGTCACCTTTGATCATCTGCATCAACATTTCCGTCGCTTTGGACCCCTGTTCGGATTTGGGCTGTGAGATCGTTGTTAACGCTGGTGTCAACATTTGAGCTATCGGCAAATCATCGATCCCGACAACCGAGATTTCATCCGGAACTTTCACCCCGTTCTCTGCGGCCGCCGCAATAAATCCGGCTGCCACATTATCGCTGTAACTAACAACTGCCGTCGGCCGTTTTTGTTTTGTGCTGATCGTTGCAAATGCTCTTTTTCCGCAATCAAAATCAACGCAGTCCGGGATATAAAGATCCGGCTCAAAGTGAAGTCCGGCTTCTGCAAGCGCCGCTTTATAGCCTTCATCACGCTCCGGGCAGGCTCCAGCGAGAAAAGCAATACAACGGTGGCCCAGACTCAAGAGATATTCTGTCGCGATTTTCCCCACCTTGACCCCGTCTGTATAAACACAGGGAAGGTTGTATTGATCGGCGTCTCTTCCAATAAAAACTGTCGGTCGGGAATTTATAAGGGAATCACATTCCTCGAGCATTTGCCGGTTAGTACCGGGAAATACAACAATGCCATCGACTTTTTTCTGTTCCATTATACCGATTTTAGCTTTCAGTTCCTGGTCATTATGATAGGTACTTAAAATCATGCTGTAATTATTTACGGTCAAAACATTTTCTATCCCCTGCAAGACTTCCGGGATAAACGAATTGGTGATCTGGGCAATAATCACGCCAACCAGAAAACTTTGTCCCGTCCTCAATCCCTGGGCCAGCGTGTTAGGGGTGTAATTAAGCTTTTTAGCGGCTTCCAGAACCCGCTCTTTCGTGGCCTGGCTGACCCGGACTGTTCCGTTACGATTGTTCAAAACCGCGGAGATTGTCCGATTTGATACTCCCGCATATTTTGCAATATCATTGATAGTTGTCATGTTTTATTTCTCATTTGATTCAACGTCGAATTAAAAATATTATACAACATGATCAAAGATTTGTCAATAGAAGAAATAAAAAAATTATATATCTTTTATTTTCAGTTGGAGGGAATAAAAATTTACTTACCAGGCCGTTTTTTAAATTAATTTAAAAAACGGCATTATATTAAATCATGGAGCTTATTTTTCCAGAACAACGACGGCACTGGCATAGTGCTGTTCGTGACTGATTGAGACGTGAATTTGCTTGACGCCAAGGGCGTCGGCAGTGGCTTTGGTAGTCCCGGACAAAGTGACGCTCGGGGCGCCGGTATCGAGGTTCATTACTTCAATTTCCTGCCAGGAACACTTTTCTCCCATACCGCATCCCAAAGCCTTGGCCATAGCTTCCTTTACCGCCCAGCGCCCGGCTCGAAACTGCGAAACTGCTTTACCGCGGGTCTTGCTTTTCGCGATCTCTGCCGGGGTAAAAACCCGTTCCAAAGCGGCAGGGCCGCGACGTTCCACCAGTTTTTCAATTCTCGCGGTTTCAACTATGTCCGTACCTAAACCGATAATCATGAATCCGCTTCCTGTTTTTGCGCTTTTTTAAGTCGGGCCAACCGAAAAAATTCCTGCATGATCGCTCGACATTCATCTTCCAGAACGCCGCCACGGACTTCAACCTGATGCAGCATTCCTTCAAAACCGGTTACGTTTAAGGCGGAACCGGCGGCTCCACTGCGCGGGTCCGGCATCCCGTAAATCACCCGTCGCACTCGCGAGTTGACCATCGCTCCCGCGCACATGGCGCAAGGCTCTTTGGTTACGTAAATATCGACATCTTCAAGCCGCCAGTCTTCAAGCCTGGCGGCAGCCTGAGTCATAATCAGGATTTCCGCGTGAGCCGTAGCGTCTTTCAGCATCTCCACCTGGTTTGACGCCCGGGCTATAATCATGCCATTACGGACCGCCACCGCGCCAACCGGTACCTCATCATTCTCAAAAGCAATCTCCGCCTGACGCAAAGCGGCACGCATGAAGTGTTCATCGTCGAAAATAATTAATGGGACCGCGTCGTCAACGTCTGAGTTATTTGGCACCGGAAGTTTTCCATTCAGCTTTTTCAGATTGTTTAATGGGATTGAATGATTTGACCTTAAGCGGCTTGTTGGGGTCAAAGGAATATTCATTTACTTTACAACCGGTTATCGTTGTTCCGATAAAAAAGAAGTTTCCTTCAATAACCTTGTCTTCCCAGGAATACTTGAAGACAAGTGATTTTTTACCACCATAAAGCGTCTTGCCGACAACGTCATTGAAGCTGAATATTTCTTGAACGTCCTTATAGGTACGGGCATAGGAGAAGTCAACATTAGCAAAAATAACTTTTGCGGCATCATATTTCAGCTTTGTATTCGGCTTGATTTTAGGGTCTTTGAGAATTTCTATTTCAGTTCTATAACGCTGTAAAACCTCGACATCCCCGGCCGGCAGTTTTGTCGAACTGCACCCGACTGCTATCAGTGATAAAGCCGACAGGAGCAAACAATTAATGATCATTCCCCGTTTCATATAAGTTCCATCTCTTTTAAATATTTTTCCAATTTTTCGGGATTGAATACTTGCCCCGGCCGCCAGGCGCCATTCAGTTCCAATGTCGGAACAACCCAGTCCTCGCCGCCGTTGACTTCAACCAGTTTTGCGATAACTACCGGAGATTGTTCTTCGACTTCAATATATTCGAATTCAACCCCTTTCTCCTGAAGAAAGCGGATAGTTCTCTGGCAATGAGGACACCATTTTGCAGCGTATACTTTTAACATAATAATTCAACTTGTTTGTTTTAATTAACAACTTCTTAAAAATAGCGGCTTTTCTGCATTTTTGCAAGGAGTTTGCCAAAAAATCTTTCCGGGTTGTTGTAAAAGTTATGTCGACAGTTTATTTTACGCTTTGTTTTTTTAACCATTGAAAGGAAAAGATACCATGCCGATGATTGATATGCCATTAGAAGAACTCAAGCAGTTTAATGGAAAAAACCCCAAGCCGGAAAATTTTGATAAATTCTGGGATGATTCACTGGCTGAACTAGCTTCTGTTGATCCTGATATCAAGATCGCTCCGGCGGAATTCCAGGCTCCCTACGCCGACTGTTACGATCTCTGGTTTACCGGAACCAGGGGCGGCAGGATCTACGCTAAATTTTTATCCCCGAAAAACCTTGAAAACCCGGCCCCGGCAATCATCGAGTTCCACGGCCTTTCCGGCAGCAGCGGAGACTGGATCGATAAACTGCCCTATGTTGCGGCAGGCTTCTGTGTCGCTTCAATGGACTGTCGCGGACAGGGTGGTAAATCCTTCGATCCGGGCGGTGCTATCGGCAATACGCTTTCAGGTCATATTATCCGGGGACTTGATGATGTTCCGGAAAAAATGTACTATCGTAACGTTTATCTGGACTGCGCCCGCCTAGCCCAAATCGTCCTCGACATGTCTGAAGTTGACCCCAACCGGGTTTGCGCTCGAGGCGGCTCTCAGGGTGGCGGACTGACTCTGGCATGCGCCGCGCTTGAACCAAGAATCTGCCGTGCCGTACCGATCTTCCCATACTTGTGCGATTATCAGCGGGTCTGGGATATGGATCTGGATCAAGGCGCTTATCAATGCATGCGCGATTACTTCCGCCGTTTTGATCCACGCCATGAACGGCACAACGAAGTATTTCTCAAGCTGGGTTACATCGACAACCAGCATCTGGCGCCGCGAATCAAAGCAGAAATTAAGATGGCGACCGGTCTGATGGATACGATATGTCCGCCGTCAACTCAGTTTGCGGCATACAATAAGATCACTTCAAAGAAAGATGTCGTTCTTTATCCCGACTTCGGGCATGAAGGACTGCCACAGTTCAGCGATATCCAGTTCCAATGGTTATGCGAACTGCTTTAATCCGTACGACAGATGGCGCCGGGAACGTCCCGGTGCGATATACGGCTTTAAACTGCACTTTGTGCTGCGGAAGCGGAGATATAAAGCCGTGCGTAAAGCCCCCGATGCTTGCATCGGGGATAGCCATGACCTGAAACAGAATTTTTATTTCCGGCCGACTTGAACAACGATTCAAGTCAGCCAGTTTTTTTCATGAACACTTCAAGCGCCCCAGACCCGGGGCATCGGCACCGGTTCGATGCCCATATCCGCTTTGACCATTTTCAGCATCAGTTCTCCTTTAAGCAGAGCTGAATCCGGATCATTCCAGAGATTGTTTATTTCCTCCGGGTCTTCCTGGAGGTCGAACAATTCTCCGTAATCGCCCTGATAATAAACGGTCAGTTTGTAGCGTTTATCAATATATGTTTTATGGAACATTGTCGTCGGGTTATGACGGTTTTCCACCAGAACATGGTCTCTTATGGTTTCTGTTTCACCATACCATACCTCTTTTTGATCGATGCCAGTCATACAGCGTGGAATATCGATCCCGGCAATACTGAGAAAAGTCGGAGCCAGATCGACCAGCGATTGTAATGAATCAGAACGTTCTCCTTCCGGCACGGTTCCGGGACAGCTTACTATATAAGGGATCTTCACCATATCTTCATAATGGAACGGCCCTTTGGCTCCAAGCCCATGCTGCCCGAAGAAATGGCCATGATCGGTGGAAAAAACAACAACAGTATCCTGCTCCAACCCAAGCTCTTCAAGCTTATCGAGAATTTTGCCGATATATTTATCCATCATGCTGACCATACCGTAATAGACAGCAATTTTCTTGTTGATATCAGCCAGAACAATTTTATGAGAAGAGCAGCCATGAAGCCCATTTCCCTCCGGTTCGTCATAAGAACTGAAGTCAGGATCGTCTTCCTGAGTCATCTGGAAATGCGGCGGGTTTCTATCGTGCTCACCTTCGACCATTTGCGGAACGGTAATTTTTTCCGGATCATACATTGAAGCCCACGGTTCCGGAATCAGATAAGGCGGATGCGGATCAGGGAAACTGGCCCACAGGAAAAAGTTTTCATCGTTATCATGATATTCCTGCATAAACGCATTGGTGCGTTCGGCAATCCAGGCATCATAGTGATACTCTTCCGGCAGCGTCCAGGTCAATTGATCATCGTTACCACCGAAATCCGGGAATGTCTTAAAATATTTCCGCCACTCGGTCAAGCCTTTGTCCTCCATCCAGATACCGTAATGCTGTCCGGCGTGAAACTCGTTTGTATGATTGCGACAAAGTTCAACATGATCAAATCCGTAAAAAGGACCGGAAAAATCACGCCAGAAATCAAGATCCTGCTGCAGCGGATTTGATTCGATTGACGGATAGTCAGGGTGGTCAAGCAATTGTTGGAAGTGAGCCTTACCGATCAGGGCTGATTTATAACCACCCTTATGAAAGTCCTCTCCGACGGTATGTACTTCTTCCGGCAATTTAGTTCCGAGCGAGTAAGCTCCGTGCTGGCTGGGATATTGTCCGGTAATTATCGAGGCCCGGGTCGGAGTACAGGTGGGATTGCAGGTATACGCACGTTCAAACAGGATACCCTTAGCGGCCAGGCGATCAAGGTTAGGCGTCTGGATTTCGGGATTGAGAACGCCGAGAGTACACCAATGCTGCTGGTCACTGGTAATCAAGAGGATGTTTTTACGTTTTTTCATCGGTGACAATTCCTTTCAAGATTATTAATTGGAACATTGTTGATATAATATAATATTAATACTTGCACAATCAACCAGCTATAATTGATATATTATGAACAAAATTGATATTTTTCAAATTTAAATAATTCATGGTTTATATATATTTTTTTCTGTCCTGCCAATATATATCATTGCTTTAAAATTATTTCTACAAAAGCAATACAAAGCAAAAAGCAATACTTTTTATACATGAAAACTTAATACAATGCCTTTTTTCTGACAATTTTTTTTTAACAACCTGGTATTTTATTATTATATTTGATGGTTGTTTAAAAATCGTAATATGCTTTTGCAAACGGGGAGGAATGTGTTATATTTTCCTAATTAAACTTCATAACGGGTTACAGAAAGACAAAGATGAAAAATAATTGCAAAACATTTTTTATTGCTGCGGGAATCATAATTGCCGGACTACTCAGTTCCTGTTCCTGGTATTCACAATTTACCATCGGTGAAAAGCTTAAACAACTCCGGGTCGGAATGACCAAACAGGAAGTGTTGAAAGTAATGGGCGAACCGCTCAAGGAAAAATACAGTACTCCCGACGTCTGGTACTACTTTGTTGATTCCAAATGGCATGACGGCATGAACACCCGGGATGAATGTACGCCGCTGGTCTTCAAAAACGGAAAGCTCCAGGGCTGGGGGAATAAATATTATAACGAACAATTCCAGCTCGGTAAAATTCGTAACCTGTAACCTGTTCCGGTATATATAATGGCGGCTGAATCAAAAAAATCAAAAAAAGAAACTCCGGAAACCAAAAAATCCGGCAGTTGCGGTCAGACTCTCGGATGTTTAATCATGATTGCGGCAATTATCGCGGTCGTCATTTATTTTATCATTAAACCTGAGATCGACGAATCTGAATTCAGTTTCGAATCGATCGGCCAATGGTTTTCGGAAAAGAAAGACGACTGGTTCAACAAGGCGGAAGATATCAAGCAAAAAGCCGACGACCATCTGGAAAACGCGAAGGATGGAGCGGAAGACGCGCTTGACCGTTCACGAGACGCGGTGGATAACGTTCGGGAACAAACTGAATCCGCGGTAAAAAATCCGCCAAAGCTGATCAACGATGAAGATAAGGATTCTTTGAAAAAGGCCAACATTAAAATTTATGAATAAGTTACCGGACTGCTGATTGAAAGCAATAATCGAACGGCAGCGACTGACTGATAATCACATTTGAAAAAGCGGGAATTTAAAAAAATATGGCGAAAAATGGTAAAAAAACGATTTATTTGAGCGGCCCGATCATGGACGAACATGCCGGAATTGCCCGGGAATGGCGTGAAACTGTAAAATCGCTGCTGGGCAATGACTTCAATCTGCTCGACCCGATGCGACGCAATTTTCAGGATCGCGCCGTCGACAGCGCGAACGAGATTGTTGAATTTGACTTGCAGGATGTGCGGGACGCGGATATTATTCTGGTCAACTACAATAAGCCGAGTATCGGCACCAGTATGGAGGTATTTTACGCCTCCCATGATTTGGGTAAATTTGTCGTGGCGTTCTCGCCGTTCGAATTTCAGGAATGCAGTCCGTGGATGGTTCGCTACTGCACAAAAATCGTCGGATCGCTGGAAGCTTCCGTTACCTACATAAAAAACCATTTTGTCGATGTTCAGTGACAGGAATTAATTGATGCGGCTTGAGCCGGAAAAATTGCAAAAAATCATTGGCGGTCTCGCTCTTGCCGCCGTAATTCTGCTATTGGCATTCTTTATTTCCGACAATATCACCAATGCGGGTAACGAATCAAGTCGACTGGCGTTGGTCCAATCAATGGTAGACCAGGGCACTTTTGCGGTCGAAAAAAGTTCATTCAAAACTGTTGATGTCGGCAAATTAGACGGTCATTTCTATTCTGACAAACCAATTCTGTTTTCGGCCTGGCTGGCCGGGGTATACGCTTTTGTCAAACACATATTGATGATCTCTTTTCAACCCATCAGAAATAATGCAATCTACCTGATCAACCTGTTGGGAGTGTCTGTTTTTGCAATTGGACTTTATTGGCTGTTCCTTAACCGCTTAAAACGGGAATCCGGCTGTTTCTATATCAAAACGTTGCTGGCGGCGTCACTGATTTTCTGTACCTGGATATTCAGTTACACAGTTTCGATCAATAACCACACGGTAGCGGCGTTTCTGGTCTTCTGGCTGTTTTTGATGACTGAAAAAGCGGTGGACTCCGGGGAAAAGAACTTGTCTTCAACCGCGTTTTTCGCCGGGCTGGCCGGAGGCTTGCTGTGCGCAGTGGAAAATCCGGTCGGCGGAATATTTTCTCTGGCGTCAATGGCCTGCCTGCTGACTTCGGGGCAAAAACAACGTTGGAAAATGCTCGGACTGTTCTTCGTTGGGGGTCTGATCCCGGCGGCGGCGATGGCGGCATTGGATTACTGCGGCTGGGGAAATATCCTGCCGGTTTACCTGATCAAAGATGCTTACAATTTCAAAGGGAACATCCATTCGACGAATTTCGCCGGACTGCGGCGACCCGAAAATTATTTTATCTACTTTTTCAATATAACGCTCGGAGCGCGCGGCCTGTTTTCACATCTGCCGTTTCTGCTGTTGATCTTTCCGGCTATGCTGATCCCGAAAGGCTGTTTCCCCAAAGGTGCCTTACGCTGGTTCCTGATTGCCTGCGGAGCGACAATCCTGTTCTACGCGTTGTTTACCGGCGACTACGGCGGGTGGGCTTACGGCTTCAGATTCCTGATTCCGATCATTCCGATCCTTTATCTGGTGATCTGCAAATGGTTGCTTCAAGACGCGAAAAAGTTCTTTATGATCATCGCCTGGCCGCTGCTGGCTGTCGGTCTGATAACGTCGGCGATCGGGGCATATAATCCATGGCCGGTCTGTGCGGAGGGCGCCTCCACCAATAAAAAAACGGTCGACGTTAAAATCCAAAGTCCGCTTAAGGCCAATCTGCTTTGTATCCTTTATGAGTTCGGCGGCCCGAAACAAGCGTTCGAGTCCGGCTTGTACGATCATAACACAGTAAAATATTATCTGCCGAAAGCGTTGATGAACATGGGGCGATTGCGCAAACCGACACCGGACAATCCGTCATTCCTGAAAGCGCGTCAAACTAGACCGTTGACGTTATTCGCGGAAAACTATGTTGTCCCGGTATTGTATCTGGGCCTGTTCGCCGTTTCCATTTTTTATCTGGCGGGGCGCTGCGGCGGCTGGTTGTTCACGGAGGCTAAAGCCGGACCGACGGCAACCTATATGTTCTATGTTATGGCAATGACACTGTTTGCAATGCTGGCGGTATTACTGACCGGAACTCTCGGGATTCTCAAGCCTTACTGCCTGACCGCTATTCCGGTGATTCCCGCGCTATGGTTGTTAGTTCGGCAGCCGGGAACGATCCTGAAAATGTCCCGGATCGAGTTTAAAAAAGAATATTGGCTTTTCCTGATTCCCGGCATCCTGATTCTATGCCGACTGGCGGTATTTTTACCGTTTACCCCGAATGCCTGGGATTCAATGACCTATCACCTGTTTATTCCGCTTCGCTGGATGCAGACCGGGGAAATTTTTCATGTGCCGACCGTTTTCGGGGATAACGCAGCGGCCTACGCCCCGAAAAACGGCGGCTTGATCTATGCCGCGATAATGACTTTGATGCACCGGGATTTACTGCTGAACGTGCTGTCGCTGGCATATCTGCTTTTTGCCGCTTGCGCGCTGTTTGAAATCTGCCGGGGACTCAGAGGCGGCTTGACGGCACGCTGCGGAGCGGCGGCATTGTTTATGTCGGCACCGTTTATCATGGACAAAGCTTTTTCATCCGATGTGGACATTATGGCGCTGGCCTTTCTGACGGGCGGGGTCTGTTATTATTTGCACTGCTTGAAAGATAAACAGCTTTTGCCGGCATTATGCGGCGGCCTGTGTTTGGGCCTGGCTGTCGGAGCTAAAACAGCGTACGCGCCGTTCGGCGGCATCGTCGCGGCTGCCTTGCTGCTTATACTTTTATGGCGAAAACGCTGGACCGGTACTCTCGGTGTTTTCGGATTGATGTTCATCGGCGGCGGCTTCTGGTACATCTTCAATCTGCTTAAATACGGCAGCCCGCTCTTCCCGGCGGAGGTTGCGGTCAGAAAAATAACCATCTTTCCCGGAGCTTACGGCGAAGACGCTTTGCGGGCCGGAGAATTTTACGTTAACGATATATCATTTCTGACGCGACAATTTTTCCGTGATTGCGCTTATTTGACCGGAGCGTTTCTGGTCATCGGTTTGATCGGCTTGCTTGTCAACCAGTTTTCCGGCAAGACAGATAAACGGAACAATCTGATTGTTCTGATTCTTGGCCTTGCATGGCTGTTGATTTATTATTTCATTATTCCGCATAATCAGCAGATCAGGTTCTTGTTCCCGACACTGGCAATGGCGTTCATCGGCTTGAGTCTGCTGCTGGAAAAATTGCCTTTAAACGGACGGTTTGTCGTTTACGCCGGAGCTCTGATGTTCTATTGCGGCGGCAATGCCGGCAGAATGTACAAAACACTGAACGGACTTTCCTGGTGGCCTGCGATCTGGCTGCTGATAATTCTGGTCACGGCGGTTGTTCTGGCGCTCAGGACCAAACGGTATTACCTGACCGCCGGAATATTGTTGATCGCATTATTTTCAGCGATGCGCGAATCGGAGCAAATGAGGGTTTTCAGTCTGGCAAAAGGTGATTTTGCATCATTAAACACTTCCCCTCCAATCGTATGGTGGAAAACATATATTCCGTTTAATTATCCTCGGAAAAAACCCTTAAAGATCGCTTATACCGGGTTGAATATTCCTTATACGCTGACCGGGCCCAACCTGGCGAATGAAGTTTTCTACTGCAATACTTCCGGCAATCAGGAAGACGGTTTTTACGAATTCTGGGAGAAAGATCCGAAACGGTACAAATATCACAAACCTGCGGTATACCGCAAAAATCCTGATCCGAAACAATGGCTGGAAAACCTCTTCAATTCGGGCGCGGAATATCTGGTGGTATTTGCCATGCACCCGGCTGAGAGAAGATATTTACCGGTAACAAAAGAAGGTTTTCCGGTGATCGAGCAAACCTTGATCGATCGTCTGCCGCAGTTTTTCAAGCTTGAACTTTCCTCGCCAGACGGGAGGATTTATCGAATAGTCCCCCCTCCGCCGACGAAGTAGAATCAGGTTCTTCATCGCGGTGAATCCGGACCGACTGCAAAATTCCCAGGCAAAGCATTGAGCTCACCAGGAATGAGCCGCCATAGCTCAAAAAAGGCAGCGGCAGGCCGGTGACCGGCATCAGTCCGATCGTCATGCCGATATTGACAAAAATATGACTGAAAAACAGCGTTGTAATTCCGGCGGCAAGCAGTTGACCAAACCGGTTGCCGGCGGAAATAGCGGTTCGCAAACCGGTTAGCAACAGTAAAAAATAGCATAAAACCAGTGCGCTGCAGCCAACGAATCCGGTTTCCTCGGCAATCACTGAAAAAATAAAATCGTTGTTGGAAACGCTGCGCGGCAGGAACCCGAGGGTGCTTTGGGAACTGTTGCCGAAACCTTTCCCCGCCATCCCGCCGCTGCCGACCGCTAATCTTGACTGAAACTGGTTATAACCGCGCCCCAACAGGTCTTTTTCCGGATTCAGGAATACTTCAATGCGTTTACGCTGATAATCCTTCAGAAACGGATGAACCTGATATACTTCATTCGCGATTTCGAGTGAAATCACCCCAAGCAGGATTGAGGAAATAATCAACATGTACTTCCATTTCATGCCGGCAACAAAAACCATGACCGCGCCAATCGGCGCCAGCACCAGGGCACTGCCCAGATCCGGTTCCAGCATGATCAGCAGGAACGGAAGGAAAATCAGCGCCCCGGCATATCCGAGATGAAGAAAGTTATTGATCCGGAACCGGGTCAGCGCCATCATCGCCGCAACCAGAATGATCGTGGCGATCTTGGCCGGTTCCGAAGGCTGCAAACGCAAACCGCCGAAAACCAGCCAGCGTTTCGCGCCATATACCTCAGTGCCCTTGAACAGGACAAGAGCCAGCAGAGCAAGGCAAATGAGATAAAACGGCAAAGCAAGCACTTTCAAGCGGCGATAATCAATCAGAGCCGCTCCAAGCCAGGCGGCGACGCCAAGAATCAGCCAGCGCAGCTGCCGGGACCAGAATTGTTCAGCAATCCCGCCGACCTGGTGTCCGATAGAATATATGAACAAAATACCCACTGTGATCAACGCAAACATAAAGATTGCCTGAGGCCAGTCAAACAGGAACAGATATTTCACGAAGGCATTCGGCTTTGCAGGCTTCTGCCGGGCAAATCTGTGCAGGCTGATCATGATAGCGAACCACTGCGATCAAACTCAGTCTGTGGCATTGGGATCAAATTTTGCGGTTTTATCTTGCTCGGGAATATCATTATTCATCAATTCGGTTTTATCAGGCATCGCGTTTTTGGATTTCAATCTTTCCAATGGAATTGTTTTAGAGGTATTTTGAACCGGAGGTTTGAGCGTGCGCTGTGTTTTACTGGAACTCAGTGAGATGGAAGGAGTTTTTTCCTGTTTGAAAAAATTTTCAGGCAAGACCATGGTTTTTTCCATTTTGCCGCTGCCGGGAAAAAAAACCATAGTTTTCTGATCATGTGCCGGTATTCCTTTCATGCGCTGAGTGCCGGAAGATTCGGTCGAAATGATTTGGGTCTTGTCGTTCAGAGGCTCGACCTCCTGGGTCCGTTCTTTTTCCGGGATATGAGTTGGCGTCAAATCATTCTGACTGTATCCGGCGGACGTGTCAAAAAGCACCGGCATCTGTTCCCGCATATATTCTGAAAGCGTGACAATAGTCGGGCCGTACCCGTCTTTATAGATATGGTATTCCAGGCTGCGAGCCAGTTCGGAAGTATCCTGATAACGATCATTCGGATCGGTCGCCAGCATGTTCGCAATAATTTCGAGTAGTTCCTCATCAACTGAATCCGGCATGAATTCCCAGTGAATGGTATTGGCCTGAGCTTCCCGCAAAATGTCTTTGACACCAACGTCAGTGCGTCTGGAGTTACGCCCTGCCAGCATATAAAACAAAACGGTTCCAAGCGAGTAGATATCCGAACGGAAATCCAGTTCTTTTCCTTTGGCCTGCTCCGGTGACATGAACGGCAGTTTACCGGCAACAGAGTCATCATTACTCATGGTTTTGGCTTTAGCGATACCAAAATCAGTCAGTTTAGGCAGACCTTCAGTCGTAATCATAATGTTGTGCGGACAGACATCGCAATGGACAATCGAGAGCGGTTCGCCGTTGGCGTCGCAACGGCTGTGCGCGTAGGCCAGGCCGCGGGCAATACGACTGGCGATGAAGACCGCCAGTTTTTCCGGCAACTGGATGCGGGCCTTGACCAGAAAATCCATGAAACTGTACAGAGAAATCCCATTGACAAATTCCAGAACGAAAAAGTATTCGCCCCGGTAACGGTCGAGTTGATAGATCTGGACGATGTTTTCATGCACAAGGTTCGCGACCAGTTTTGCTTCCGAAACAAATTTGTCGATAAATTTACGGTCTTTGGAATAGCAGTCCAGCAAAGTCTTGATCGCGACAGTTTTTTCAAACCCTTCCGCGCCTCTCTTCTGCGCTTTATAGACAGCCCCCATGCCGCCTTCGGCAATTTTGCTGACAATCCGGTAAACGGTGTTGCTTGTAAGTTTCTGCATATCTGCTCATTTCCCTTCAAGAAGTTTTTTTTCCGCTTTCAGCGAATTTATATAGTCCGCTTTTCCGGGTTCAAGATTTTCCCGGGCATATTTAGTAAAAAAATGATGTTTGGCAAGAAAATCCAATTGAAAATCAAGCCATTGAATATCAGTAAAAGTCCGGTTAAGGACATGCTCCATCTCCCGGCGCAGGTTTTCCGCATGCGGCTCAATATTGTCTTGTCCCAGATAAGCCAGATCGGCGTCACAGATGATTTCCTGCAGCAGGCATTTGGGATTTTGCGGAATTGCCGTCGCCAGGATCATCCCGTTAACCTGCTCAATCTGTTCCGGATTGTACCCATAGTCCGGTAAAATCTTTTTAGCCATTTCACAAGCCAACGGCTCGTTAAGGCAGGGACATTCGAGGAAACCGGAGTCATGCAAAAGAGCGGCTGTTTTCAACAGCGTCATCTCTTCTTCGCTGATATTTTCCGATTTCCCGATAATTTCAGCATCAGCAACTACTTGAATAGAGTGTTCCGCACGGTGATAATATAACTCGCACGACAATTCCTGCCGCAGTTTTTTGATGATATCTTTTTCAAGCTTTTTATAATCCATTTTGCCTAACCCGCATAGTCTTTATATGTAATTCAATATAATCGAAAAAAATGGTTTGTGCAAGCCGTGTAAATATTTATTTATTTGTTTATGGTTAATCTCTGTAGAGAGCCGGATTAAAACGTCTAATTCTGTTTTAATTCCGGTTGACTTTTCCGGTTCCTGATATAACTTTTCTGATAAAATAATCTCTTAAAACAAAAAAGGAATTAAGTATTGCAATGAATTTTGAAATGTTGAAAAAGTATGGACAGGAACAGGTTCTTCAGTTCTGGGATGAACTCGATGAAACCGGCAAAAAACAACTCTCGGCCCAGCTGGATGCCATTGACCTGGAACACCTGACGGAACTTGCCCGGGAATATGTCATGCAGAAACCGGAAACCACGATCCCGGATGATCTATCTCCAGCGCCGTTTTTTCCACTGTATCCCAGGAATAAAGAAGAGGAAGAACTTTACAAAAAGGCTGAAAAAGCCGGCCATGATCTGATTGCGAACGGAAAAGTCGCGGCATTAACAGTCGCCGGCGGGCAGGGTTCAAGACTCGGTTTTGACGGCCCCAAAGGAACTTATCCGATCGCCCCTGTTTCCGGCAAAACCCTGTTTCAGTATTTTGCTGAAAGCATTGCCCGGATCCGGGAAAAATATGATACCGCTTTGAACTGGTATATTATGACCAGCGGTTTGAACCATCAGCAAACCGTTGATTTTTTCACCGAAAATAATTTCTTCGGACTTGGTTCCGATACCGTCTTTTTCTTTACCCAGGGAACGATGCCGGCAATCAGTTACGACGGCAAACTACTGCTGGCGGCGAAAGACTCGCTGGCTCTGGCGCCGGACGGTCACGGCGGCACCCTGCTGGCGCTCCATAACAGCGGCTGCTTGAAGAAAATGAAAGATGACGGGGTCGAATATATCTCCTATTTTCAGGTTGACAACCCGCTGGTTTCCATCATCAATGAATTGTTCATCGGGCTGCACGCGCTTGAAGGATCGGAAATGAGCGCAATTATGTTGTCAAAAACCGGACCCTATGAAAAACTCGGTAACTTCTGCATGTCAAAAGGACGTTTGCAGATCATTGAATACAGCGACCTGCCCGACGAACTGGCGGAGCAGACAAATCCGGATGGTTCTCTTGCGTTTATTGCCGGCAGTCCGGCAATCCATGTCTTGAGCCTGGAATTCGTCGAGCGTCTCACCGCGAGCGGGCGCCTGGAATTGCCGTGGCACCGGGCGGACAAAAAAGTCCCGTATATCGACGCTGACGGAAATCTGGTGTCGCCGGAAGAACCCAATGCGGTCAAACTGGAAGCATTTATCTTCGACGCCCTGCCGCTGGCGAAAAAAACCGTGATTCTGGAAGCCGACCGCAACGAGGAGTTCGCTCCGACTAAAAACAAAACCGGCGTCGATTCTGTCGAAAGCTGCCGGGAAATGATGATCGAGCGGGATTGCGCCAGACTGGAAAGAGTCGGAGTCAAAATTCCGCGTGACGCCAACTGTAAACCGACTTGCGCGGTGGAAATATCCCCGCGAATAATTATTGATGATGCCGATGCCGCTGCCTGGTGCGCGGCTTCCGGCTTAACGGAGCTGGAAAACAGCCCGGGAGGTATCTACATAAAATGATCAGATGCATTGAATTCAATCTTGAAGAAATAGTCATAGACCCGGCCGGCTATTCCGATGCCCTGAATAGCGCCTGCGCCAGAGAAGATGCCGCGGTTGCCGGAATCTGCGCCAATGAGCATACCCTGATTATTATTCTTGACCCCGAAATAAAGTTAACGGGAAAGTATCGTTTCGCCAGTTTTCCCGGTTTCTCCAAAGAAGAAATCACCGGCGAAATCAACAGTCGTTGGACCGCGGGTTTTTCCACAGTCGGCAGTTTTTTTGCCGGGAAATTCATCTGGGGACTTTTTATGACTAAAGCTGAAAGCCGGTAAAGGGTGAAATGATTGATCTGAATGCGGTAAAAGATGGTGCGGCTCCTGATGAACAGGAAGTCGTACACAATCCTATCAACAGCGCCAGGATGCTGTTGATTATCGCAGTTGGGATTCAATTATTCGGGTTGACCATGCTATATTCTACAACCAGCAGCGATCCCTCCGGGGCCGCGCTTTTTCACAAACAGCTGGTTTGGAGTTTTGTCGGCTTGTGCGCCGGGATCGGAGTCTTTGTCATCGGCTATCGCCGGTTTGCGGAATGGAGCCTCGGCCTGATGATTTTTTCCGCATTTCTACTGGCGTTCGCCGATTTTTTCTGTCGCGAAATCAATGGGGCGCATCGCTGGATTGTTTTTTCAATCGGTGGTTCCGGGTTCAGCATTCAGCCGTCGGAACTAGCCAAACTTTCCATTGTCCTTTATCTTTCACGGCATCTGGCCCGGAACATCCGGTATGTCAATAATCTGCTGCTGTGGCGTCGCGGACCAGTCAGGCCGCTGCTGTTTTGCGGGATAGTAGTCGGGTTTATTTTGATCGGTAAAGACCTTGGCGTGACATTGCTGCTGATCGCGGTTATCTGGTTGTTGTTGTTCATTGCCGGAATGCGATTGCGCTGGCTCCTGCCGCCGCTGCTTGGCGGACCGCCGCTCATCTTTTGGCTGGTAAAACATTTCAGCCCGGTTCGCTGGGATCGCCTCACCTCATATATCGACCCGGAAAAAGTTCAGGAGACCACCGGTTATCAGCTCTGGCTATCACTTTTGGCTCTCGGTTCCGGCGGCTGGACCGGACTGGGCTTTCTCGCCAGCCGGATGAAAGCTGATTACCTGCCGGAAAAACATAATGACTTCATTCTGGCGATTGTTGGCGAAGAACTTGGACTGGTCTGCATGTGGCTGCTGTTGCTGGCCTATGCCGGTTTTTTGTTTTACGCCGTCAGAATTGTTCTGAACGTCAAGGACCGGCAGGGAGTATTACTCGGCTCCGGCTTGACCTGCATGATAATCTTGCAAGCTCTTATCAATGTAGGAGTAATTTCCGGAGCTCTTCCAACCAAAGGAATGCCGGCACCGCTTATCAGTTACGGCGGCAGTAACCTGATTATGTGCATGGTTTCGATCGCTCTGCTGGTCAATATCGCCCTTGAAGAAGCCATTCCGGGAATCAATCACGATATGCACACAGCGATTCTCAAGCGCTTTAAATTTCTGAATTTCAAACGGAAACCGGCAAATGGATAATGAATTGAAATTTGATAAACTGCAACGCCTGGTCATTTCATGCGGAGGAACCGGCGGCCATTTTTATCCCGGATTGAGTATCGCCCGGGAATTCGCCGCGCACGGTGGCGAAGTCTTATTCTGCCTCAGCGGAAAAGAACGTTTGCGCCAAAGTGAAATAGTTTCAGGCTACGGATTCAAGTGTTTTACCTTTAATGCACCGAGATTACCGCGCAATCCCTGGCAGGCACTGAAATTTTTTCCAATGTTGATCAATGCAAGCCTCAAAGTCAAACAAAATATTGTAGAATACCAGCCTGACGCTATCCTCGCCATGGGCAGTTTTACGTCATTCCCGGCGGCATTGACCGCTAAATGGACGAAAGTTCCTCTTTTTCTGCATGACGGGAACGCCAGGATCGGTCGAGCCAACCGCTTTATCAGCCGCTGGTGCCGATTCCTCGGAACCGCGTTTCCGGCGGTCAATGTCCAGGCCTGTAAATGCCCGGTCCACTGTCTTGGTATGCCATTACGACCGGAGCTGATGGAAACAAGCTTCTCTAAAGACACCGCAATAGCGCAGATCAATGAAAAATACGAAGCATTCTTGAATTCGGACCATGCCACTATTTTAATTGTCGGCGGCAGCCTGGGGGCGGCAACCCTCAATGACGTTTTTCCCCGATGTTGTCTGGACATGCCGGCTGAGTCAATCCAGATAATTCATCTCACCGGCAATGACAAGCTGGAACAGGTCCGTACTATTTACAAAGAAACTCCGGTCAAGTCCCTGGCCTTGGCATCATCCCCCGACATGGCTTTGTTCTATGGAGCCGCCGACGCGGTCATTTGCAGATCCGGCGGCAGTACTGTTGCGGAACTGGCGTTTTTCGGCAAGTATGCGGTCCTGATCCCGTTCCCGCACGCTGCAGAACGCCATCAGGACGATAATGCCCGATTCTTAACCCGGACTGGCGGCGCGGAAATACGTGACAACGCCGAGTGCAGTTATGAATGGGCGCTGGAGTTGTTAAGGAATATTTCCGCGAATCCGGCGGAGTACCGAGCCAAGGGAAAAAAATCGCATACCGCAGCCAAACCAGATGCAGCCCAAGCCCTTCTTAAAGCAATCAACGTCAATCTTTCAGAAAAATCAAAACAGAACTAAATATTTAATTTGTAGTTATTTATAATTTATTTATAATCATACTGTCTGACTATTTGACAAATCAAAATTCAGCGTATATATTATCTTGCAAGAAACAAATCAGGAGGATGAATATGGACTCGCGCATGAAAATCCGAGGGGAAGGCTGCTACTATCATCTTTATAATCGCATCGGCTGCAGAAAAGGCGAACACCCATTTTCCGAGATCGATAAGGAATACGGCTTCCGGCTGCTGCAAAATCTTTGCGATTACTTTCTGATCGAGGTCATTTCGGCCGCCTGGATGGGCAATCATTTCCACCTTGTGGTCTACGCTCCCGGGCCGGAAGAACTGCCGCCGCTTGAGTCCATCGTCAAACGCCACAACAACTATTACAAGTCAATGGCAAAGATTTCTAAATTCGGACCTCGAACTCCGGTGATCAGCCTCGAAAACAAAGCCCAATGCAAAGAGATCGCCCTCAAAATGATCGATATAAGCCGGTTTATGTCGGCCTACCAACGACGCTTTTCCTGCGTATATAATGAGACCCGCGACCGGACCGGACAACTCTGGGGCAGACGTTTCAAAAGCACAATCCTCGATAAGATCAATGCTCTGGCCGCGTGTGTGATCTATGTCGAACTGAACCCGGTCCGGGCCGGCTTGAAAAAAGATCCGGCGGAATACAGTTTTTCCACCTGGGGACGCTACTGCAAAAGCGGCAGACACATGTTTTATGGTAATTTTGTCAAACATCTGAAACCGCATATCACAACCGGCGATACCTCGCAATGGACTGATCATGAACTGCTTGCGTTCTTCCGAGGCGAACTGGCTCGAATCATCGCGGCGGAGTCCGGGGCATCCAGCGAAGAAATATATGCCGCCCGCGATAAAGCGCGCCGGCAAGAATCGATGCACGTTCTTTTCCTGCGTCGCACCAGACATTTCACCGATGGCGTAATTCTGGGTTCCAAAATATTTATCCGTGAAACGGGAAGTTGTTTTGATAATCCTGAACGAATGCGCAAAAAACAACTATCCCGCGGGCACAGTCCTTCCGGCGCCGCCCTGTATTGCTTCCGCAAGCTAATAAACTCTTCCTGAGCCAACGGCATCCATTTTGACCTTTGAACACCGTTCCTGATATTACCGCCTTGATTGTAATTTAAATTATTGATATATTTGTCCATCCATCAGGGAAGTGTTTGCAAACTTGACAATCATAGCAGCGAGGGATATATTACAGGTCTGTTTATAATCAAGAGAATCCCTTAAATTAATTTGATAAACCAAAAAAGAGGTAAACCATTATGTGTGGTCCAAGAAATCTTGAAGGCAAAGTTGCGCTGGTCACCGGCGGAGCCCGCGGTATCGGCAAAGCTATCTGTGATCGTCTGGCAGACGAAGGAGCCAAACTGGCAATCGTCGATATTATGCTTGACGTCGCGGAAGAAACCGCCAAAGAATTTCGTTCACAGGGCGTTGAAGCTGCTGCTTTTGCCGCCAACGTGGCCAAAGTTGAGGATGCTGAAGCGACTGTCAAGGCTGTTCTGGATAAATTCGGCTGCATCGATATCCTGATCAACAATGCCGGCATCACCCGCGACACTTTGATCATGCGCATGACCGAAGCTGATTGGGACGCGGTAATCGCGGTTAACCTCAAAGGCACCTTTAATTTCATCAAAGCGTGTACCCGCCCGATGATGAAACAGCGGTCCGGTAAAATCGTCAACATCGCTTCTGTCGTCGGCGTTATGGGCAATGCCGGGCAAGCCAATTACTCCGCTTCCAAAGCCGGCGTTATCGGCCTGACCAAGACTGCTGCCAAAGAACTGGCCACTCGCGGCATCCAGGTCAATGCGGTTGCTCCCGGTTACATCATAACCGACATGACCGGCAAGCTCTCTGAAGCCGCGACTGAAGCTTTCCTGAGCGTCATCCCGATGAAACGTGGCGGCACCCCGCAAGACGTTGCAAACGTAGTCTATTTCCTCAGCTGTTCCGACTCTGATTATGTCACCGGACAGACCATAAATATTGACGGCGGAATGGTGATGTAATCAAAAAAAATCGCACAAACTTAGCTTTATAATTTGATTTTTTTGAAATATGAAGCAAATTATATGCAATACAAAACGAAAGTTATCGAAAAGTTAACTACCTTAATAACAACAAACAAGAGGTAAACAAAATGTCTGAAGTTGCTGACAAAGTAAAAGAAATCATCGTCAATCAGTTGAGCGTAACCGAAGATCAGGTTACTGAAGATGCGAAATTCATCGAAGACCTTGGCGCTGATTCACTGGACCAGGTAGAACTGGTTATGGCTCTGGAAGAAGAATTTGGCGCTGACATTCCGGACGAAGATGCCGAAACTCTGACTTCAGTTGGTGATGCCATCAAATATATCACGGAAAGACAGGCCGACGCCTAATTAAGCAGGTCTTCTGAAATCCTGTAAATAAGATGGGCCACCACGCGTGGCCCATTTTTGCATATTAGAAATAGTTTTTCACAGTCATGGAGATTATCATTAGATGAGCGAAAGACGTGTAGTAGTAACCGGTACCGGAGTCGTTTCCTGTGTCGGCAATAATACCGCCGATTTTTGGCATGCTCTTGTCAACGGCCTTTGCGGGTTGGGATATGTCACCCATTTTGACGCCAGCGAAGGATACCGTACTCAAATTGCCGGTGAAGTAAAAGATTTAGACATCTCAGCCTATATCCCGGCTAAAGAGGCCCGAAGAATCGACCGTTTCAGCCAATTTGCGATCGCCGCGGCTGATGAAGCGGTACAAGCCGCGGGTTTGCCATTGAATTTCAAGGAAAGCAATATCGATCCAACCCGGATCGGGGTTCTGGTTTCCAGTGGAATCGGCGGACTCGGCACTATGGTTCAGCAGACTTTACTGCTGGATGAGAAAGGACCGGCAAAAGTTTCTCCTCTGCTGATCCCGATGATGATCGGCGATATGGCAGCAGGCAATTTGTCAATGCGTTATGGCGCAGAAGGCCCTAACTTCTCAGTTGTTTCAGCCTGTGCCTCCGGTTGTCACTCAATCGGCGAATCATACTGGATGATCAAGCGGGACGATGCCGACATGATGATCTGCGGCGGCGCCGAAGCAACAATTATCCCGGTCGGCTTTGCCGGATTCTGTTCGATGAAAGCCATGAGCCAGCGCAACGAAGACCCGATGCACGCAAGTCGTCCATTCGATGCCGAGCGTGACGGTTTTGTTATGAGTGAAGGTTCCGGCGTTCTGGTGATCGAAGAACTTGAACACGCGAAAGCGCGCGGCGCCAATATCCTGGCGGAAATCGTTGGTTACGGCGCAACCGGTGACGCTTATCACATCACTTCTCCTCACCCGGAAGGTTATGGCGCGGCCAGAGCGATTCAATCAGCCTTGAAACATGCCGGACTTAAGCCGGAAGATGTGGATTATATCAATGCTCACGGCACCAGTACTCCGCTTAACGACAAATATGAAACCAAAGCAATCAAGTCAGCCCTGGGCGAAGACGTTGCGCGTAAAGTGGCGATAAGCAGTACCAAAGGAACTACCGGGCACGGCCTCGGAGCCGCCGGCGGATTTGAGTGTATTGCATGTGTACAGGCGTTGATTAACGGCATCATTCCTCCGACTATCAATTATGAAAACCCGGATCCGGAATGTGACTTGAACTATACGCCCAACCAGGCAGTAGAAAAAGACATCAAGGTTGCCTTGAATATCAACCTCGGTTTCGGCGGACACAACGGTGTTATCGCACTGAAACGTTACGACGGCTGATCTTTTTCACTTAAATATATAATTCGGCTTTGATATTTACATAAGGTCATGTATAATATCAAAGCTGTTTTTATTTTTTTGAATATATAATAAGGTATCGAAACCGTTATTTTCAGGAGGCGCAATATGAAATACCGTCAGATTTTGTTTGGTTTGGCCGTGGCGACTGTACTTGCCGGCTGTTCCCCGGAACTGGCCCAAGCTCCGCTTGGACCGAAAGAAAAGAAGTGGGCCGCTTTCATTGAAAAGCATTATCCCGGATGGGAAGCGCCAAGAACAACTCCTCCCGGTTCAACTACCGATCCGGAAGCAGCCAAAGACGACGGATCTGCTCCACCGCAAGTCCTGAAAGTGGACAGTGAGGTAACGAAAGATACTGTATCGATGACACCCGGCCCGGACGGTTCCGAAGTAATCGTTGATAAAAAAGACACCGTAATCACCGGTGAAATGACATCGGCAACGGAATATGTTGTCCAAAAAGGCGACAGCCTGTACAAAATATCTCAAAAGGTCTACGGTTCCGGTAATAACTGGAAAAAGATCTACGAGGCCAATTCTGCTGTAATCAGTAATCCCAAGAAACTCAAAGTGGGAACAAAATTACTGATTCCGTCGAAGTAATTAATTATTTAATGGCGGCGAATGTCGGACTCAGACATCTACTATTTTGAAAACGGCTCTGACCTCAATGAGTTGTTTGCGGGGCATTTGATCAAAAACCTGCGCCTGGTTGAAGAACAGCTTGACGTCAAATTAACCGCCCGGGACTACTGGATAAAGATAGCCGGCAGTGAAGCCAACCGAACCCGGGCATGCTCTTTTTTCGAAGAGCTTACCCGGATATTTCTGTTGCGTGAACGCCGTCTTGACAGTCGCGACTTCAAACAGGCTCTAGCCGCCTACAGCGAAAACCGCGAAAGTGAGTTAAAACAGCTTTTCGCCGAGCGAATCAAGGTAAGTCCGCGCAAAAAAGATGTGGTTCCACGGACCCGGGCTCAACTTGAATACTTGCGCCGGATGCGGGAAAAAGACATTGTTTTCGGGATTGGCCCGGCCGGTACCGGTAAAACCTATCTGGCCATGGCGATGGCAATCTCCGAACTTCTGGCCGGAAACTTCACCCGAATCATCTTGACTCGTCCTGCCAGGGAAGCCGGGGAAAACCTTGGTTTTCTTCCGGGCAATCTTGAAGAAAAGATCATGCCCTATCTGCGTCCGCTGTACGACGCACTCTATGACATGCTGGAGTTCGAGGAGGCCTCTGTGCTGATTGAAAAAAATGTTATCGAAGTCGCGCCGCTGGCATTTATGCGCGGGCGTACCCTGAATAATGCTTTCATCATTCTCGACGAAGCGCAAAACACAACTGACGACCAGATGCTTATGTTCCTGACCCGTTTGGGTTTTGACTCAAAATGCGTAATAACCGGCGACCCCTTCCAGACAGATCTTGACCGCCGGGAAACATCCGGACTGCAACATGCTGCGAAAGCGTTGAGGGAGATTGAAGAAATTGCCGTCTGCAATTTTACTACTGCTGACGTGGTTCGCCATGCCCTGGTCGAAAAAATAATAACCGCGTATGAAAAAGTTCGTTCCTGAGGATTCGCTGTGCAATTTATCAAAAACATAATTTCCCGCCAGAAGATGCTTAAAAAAGGATTGATCGGCTCACGTAAACGGCGGACCGGAGAGAGTCCGTTTGCCCAGGCAGCCGATTCATCCCGCTTTCTCGGCTTGGCTGTTTTATTTTTTCTATGGGCATTTCTGGTCTCTATGCTGCATTTTTCAGGTTATAACTCCAAGGCTTTTTCAATTGACTTTGTTCTTGGCCAGCATGCGCCTAAAATCATCTATTCACAATTCGATTTTGTCTGTGAGGATAAGGTAGCGACCAAACAACAGCAGGATGAAGCAAAAGCTGAAGTTCCGCTTTATTTCACGATATCCGGCTCCTCAAACAAAGAGATTGAGCGACGTGCGGAAGATTTTACAAATTATATTGAACTGCGGGTTGAACAACAAAAGAAAAATCGTGAATTCAATCCGGCTTATAAGTCGGAAATGGCAAAACTGGCTTCCGGCCTTCCCGATAATATTACCAAAACCTTCTACTTTGTCGCCCACGATAAAGTCCAGCGCAAATACTTTGAGAACGCGCTGAAAAGGGAATTGAGTCAGGGCATCATCAGCGTTAATCTGAAAGCCGGTTGCAAAGTTGGTCAGCAGGTTCGGATTATTGACGTCAAGGGACGTGATCGTATGCCGAAACCGGCAATCGAACTGATTACCCCGGAAGAAGCGGCGGCGGCAATTGCCAAATCCACCTTGAAATACTATTCCGGCTCAGACCGCAAAGTTATGCTGGAGGGTTTTACAAATGTGATAGCGCAAATAATCGGAGTGGACGGCAACCTGGTGAAAGACGACGCACTTTATCAGCGTAAATGTTTGGCCGCAATCAATCGAGTCAAGCAGGTTATGGTAAGTTTCAAGCGGCACCAGCCGCTAATTACGAAAAATCAGGTTATCGGACAACGCGAACTTGATTTGTTGAATGAATACAAAGTGCAACTGGACAAACAACAGACCCAGGAAGAAAAACCGCAGAAGATCACTGAATCGGTTATCATCAGTCTGCTGCTGATTATCTTTATCGGGATATATATTTATCAGATCCATCCGGATGTAGTCGCAAGCAACCGAAAAATATTACTGATCTCCGTCATTATTGTGATATGTCTGATGTATTGCTGGGGCTCGATTCTCAGTTTTCCGTTCATCAGCGGTGAGTTTTCGGTTCCACCACAATTAATGACCAATGCAATTCCGCTGGCCACAGCGGCAATCCTGCTTTCGGTCCTGCTCGGACTGCGGATCGCCATTTATGTCGGGCTGTTTGTCTCGATGATTATCGCGATTATGCTGGGCTACAATTTCAATGTTGCGGTCGAAGGACTGGTATTAAGCTGTATCGCCGCGTTGGCGGTACGCCATTCAACCAATTACCGGTCATTTTTTATCCGAATCGCGGTCGCGGTATTCCTGACTTCGTTAATGCTCGATTATCGCCTGGTTTTCCAGGCCGCTAAAGATCCGCAAATCGTCCCCTGGGCCGTCGGCGTTATAGCCGCCACCAGCTTGATGACCGCGATCTTCAGTTTGTTGCTGACATTTGCTTTTGAAATGTTCTTCGGCGTCAGCACTAATATGTCGTTGCTGCTGATGTGTGATTACAATCATCCGTTGCTCAAACGTCTGCAATTGGAAGCGCCGGGAACCTTTCATCACAGCCTGATGGTTTCGACTCTGGCTGAATACGCAGCCGGCGCTATCGGGGCAAACCCGATCAAGGCCAGAGTCGGAGCACTGTTCCATGATATCGGCAAATTGACAAAACCCGAATACTTCATTGAGAACAACGCCGAAAGTCATGAAAAACACAAGGAATTGCACCCACGAATCAGCAGCATGGTCATTCTGAACCACGTTAAAGACGGCATCGACCTGGCAGTCAAGTATAAACTGCGCCGTGACATCAGGGCCGCGATTGAACGGCATCACGGGACGGATATTGTCTTATTCTTTTATCATCGCGCCCTTGAAGAGAGTAAAGAAAAAGGCGGTTCGGTGGAAGAACAGGAATATCGTTATAAAGGACCGTTGCCGCATGACAAAGAGGTGGTCATCATCAGTCTGGCCGATGCCTGCGAAGCCGCAACCAGGTCGCTGCAGAAACCAACTCACAATAAAATTGAAACCCTGGTCTGGGAAATTTTCCGGAAACGGATTCGTGATCGGCAGTTGGATGAGGCCGATATGACTTTTGCCGAACTGGCGCTGATTCGTGACAGCTTTGTCAAAACCCTGACCACCATGCATCACAGCAGAATATCATATCCGAAAGATGAACTGGATGAAGACGATTTATTCGCGGAATCTGAAAAAAATGCCGCCACCGAACCGAAAACTGATAAAGCGGATGGTGAAAAGGGCGGCTGAGTTGTCAAGGCTCCCGGCTCCGGACAATTCCGTTATTTCAGTCGCTTTTGTCGGAGACCGGACGATGGCCCGTATCAATCAAGATTATGTGGGGCATATCGGTACAACCGACGTGATTTCCTTTTGTTATTGTGAGGATGAAATGTTTGATGCAGAGGAAGAAGTGGCAGTGGAGCTGTTTATTTGCGCCGATACCGCCAGAAGGGAAGGCTTGGCCAGAAAAGATTCCAGTTATGCCGCGGAAATGACTTTGTATATTGTACATGGCCTGCTCCATGCCGCCGGTGAAGATGACCGTTCACCGATACCGCGCAAAAGAATGCGGCGAAGGGAGCGGGAGGTAATGAGGCAATTAACCAGTGAATTTAATTTTAATGAAATATTTCCGGAATATAAGGATGATACTGATTTGAGTATTGGGGTAAATAAATGAGTATAGAAATTTTTTTCATTACTTCGGCTGTCTTTTTATGGTTGGTAATCGCGTCAGACGCTCTCAACAGGCTGAGCGGCGGCAGAATCCGCAGGATTGAAATGGATGACCGCCTCCTTGCGGAACAACTTGAAGCCTGGAAGGATTACAAAGAAGATTACTATGTTGTTTTCAAGATACTGATCTTTTTGCTTGTTGCGCTTATGGCATTGTCCGCTTACGGAGCGATTTCCCATTTTTATCCGGATATCACACTCAATATGGCATTGCTGATTGAACTTGGAGTAACTTTTGTTATTACTGTAATCTCAATTATTGCGGCGGAATTCTGCCGGGACAAGTTTGATATAATGCTCCTGAGGCTTGCGATGCCTTTTGTAAGGCTGCTTGCCAACACTTTATTTTTACCGCTGCTGGCGCTGCTGCATTTGATTGAACTCGGTGTACGTGAGCTGGCCGACAGCGACTCCGGTTCCGACAGCGCAACAGCAGAAGATGAGATTATGTCTCTGGTCAATCAGGACGACGATGAAGGTGAAAAAGGTTCTCTTGAAGAAGATGAGAAACGAATGATCCGCGGTATTTTCGATTTGAACGACACCCTCGTCAGAGAAATTATGACCCCGCGTGTCGATATGACCGCACTAAGCTCGACCACCAGTGTGAAAGAAGCCAAAAAAGAATTTATTCAAAGCGGGCACAGCCGAATCCCGATTTACGATAATTCGATTGATGAAATCAAAGGCATTATTTACGCCAAAGATTTTCTTGATGATGATAAAGTCTACGGAACCTTGTCCGACCTGGCCCATAAACCCACATTTGTGCCGGAAACAAAAAATGTCGGTGATTTACTTGAAGAATTCAAAGAGGGCAGTATTCATGCCGCGATTATTATCGATGAGTACGGCGGGACTTCCGGGATCGTCACCCTGGAAGACATTCTCGAAGAAATTGTCGGTGAAATTCGGGATGAATATGATTCCGAGGAAGAAGCCGAAACCGGGCTGGTGGAAATCGGTGAGGATATCCTCGCGGTTGATGCCAGATATTTGATTAGCGACCTTAACGAAGAATATGAGCTGAACCTACCGGAAGATGAAGACGTCGACACCATCGGCGGCTATGTTTGCGGCGAATTCGGCCGCATTCCGGAAGCGGGGGAAGAATTAACCCTTGAAAACTCTACTGTTATAACCGTTCTCAAGGCTGATAAACGTAAAATTTTGACCCTGAAGATCAAACTTCCTGAAGAAAGCGGCAACTAAGTTACAATTCACAAAGTCGTGTATTTTATATTGAATCACAGCGCCTGAAGGAGCAAAAAATGTCGTTCAGAAACCTGAGTCCCCAGCAAATGTTCGCAAAATGGGCCGAATTCCGCAACCCCGAATACAGTTTTAAAACTTGCGGTCTTACTGATTTTGACGAGTGGAAAAAACAGGCTTACCCCAAAGTAATCAGCTGCCTGGGCGACTTTCCTGAAAAAGTACCGTTAATCCCGCAACTGCTGGCTGACTGGGAACATGACGGCTTGCGCAAAGAACGCTGGCTGATCAATGTCGGACCGCATATCTCCGCAATCCTGTTAATAAATTATCCGCAGAAAGCGCAGAATTTACCGGCTATTTTATGTTGTCATGGACACGGACCATATGGCAAAGAACCGGTTATGGGTAATGATTCATCGCCGGAAATGAAAGACCAGATAAAAAAATACAATTACAATTACGGCCATGAAATGGCCAAAAACGGGTTTGTCACGTTTGCCATCGACTGGATCGGCTTCGGCGAAAGGAACGATTCCTGCAAACCCAATCCCAAAACCATGCAGGGCAGTCGGGACTGGTGTAATCTTTATTATCTGCATGCCACCATGTTTGGCTCAACCTCTCTGGCAATCAATGTGGCCCACGGTTCCGCCGCGATCGATTTCGCCTGTTCCCTTGATGAAGTTGACGCAAATCGAATCGGAGTGATGGGGCTTTCCGGTGGCGGCACAATGACAACCTGGATGAAGTTATGCGATTCCCGCATCAAATCGGCGGAAATAATCTGCTATAGCGACCTGTGGGCTCATTTCGGGATTCGTGACCTCAATTATTGCGGCATGCAAGTTGCTCCCGGTTTGTATAAGCTGGTCGATTTACCCGATTTGCAAGGTTTGATTGCCCCTGATCCATTGCTGATCGATATCGGGATCTATGACCAATGCTTTAAAGCTGAAAGTTCAATGGCATGCTTCAAACAACTTGAAAAAATTTATGAAGCTGCCGGAGCCCGGGATAAACTCGAGTTGGACAAATTCCCCGGAGAGCATTCGTGGGGAGCCAATAAATCTCTGAACTTCTTCTCAAAATATCTCTAAGCCAATGGGTAATACCGGAATAAAGATCAATAAAAAATGGCTGTGGCCTCTGATTCCCGCGATAATCGGGTTTCTGGTTTTTATTTCCGGTACAGCTTATCCATTTTATCCGGAATGGGATGACGGCAATTTCGTTCTGCAAAATGAACATCTGCTTCCATCATGGAGCAATGTTCTTTACTGGCTTACCCATGACATGCAAACGTTGTATACGCCGCTGACGATGTGGTCATTAATGCTTGACCGGTTGCTGTTCGGGCTGAATCCGACAGGTTATCATTTGCACAATATGCTGCTGCACGGCATTGCCTCCGCCCTGTTGTACGGCATCTTCCGGCAACTGAAATTCGAAAACCGCTGGGCCTGCCTGGCTGCGGTTCTCTGGGCCGTACATCCGCAGCGAATTGAGTCTGTCGTCTGGATAACTGAACGCAAAGACGTCCTGGCCGGAGTATTCAGTTTCGCCGCTTTACTGCTGTTTATGCGCAGTTATGACCGAAAAAACATAGCATTGGGAACAATCATTTGCACCCTACTGGCGATGGGAGCCAAACCGTCTTCAATTTTACTTCCCGGCATTATGTTCGCTTACGTTCTCCACCAGAGGCAGGACCTCCAACTGAAAAAATATCTCCGTGTTCTTTGGCCCTACTTTCTGCTGGCAGCTATTTTTTACCCGGTTTTCAGCTATTTAAGCGCTCAAGGCGGCTTTGCTCCAAAATGGGATTCCTGGCCTCGCATGCCGCTGGTTCCGTTGTTTAATTTTTTCTGGTATTTGATAACCGCCATTGTTCCGTTTGAACTGAACCCGATTTACCCAAGAGTCTATCTTGACACAAAAACCTGGATTGTTATCTCAATTGGAATTCTAATGATAACCGGCATATTATTTCAGGCCTCCCGGAAAATCAAAGGCAAACAATGGCTCTTTGACGTCGTACCGCTTTTGATATGCTGGGCCTGCCTGTTTTTACCGGTTGCCGGCATGTTTCGCTTCAATAATACTGACTACTCCGACCGCTACAACTATCTTTTAAGTCCGATCATTATTCTGATCGTTGCGTTGTTCATCAAATTTTTATTACCGGAACAATGCCGTAAAATAACTCCTAAAGCCTTTATGGTGCTTACTATTCTTGTCGGAATCGGCTATTTCGCCGTATCAATGGAATATATTTTTGCCTGGCGCGGCTCAAAGACATTATTCTTGCGAGCCTTGAGAACAGAACATCCGAACCCGAAAGTATTTGTAGCTCTGGCTGAAGTCGCGTTGAATACTAACGATGCCAACCTGATGCAACAGGCCGGTTACGGCTTGATTCAAATCAGCAGAAAAAAAGACTTCTATCTAGTCGATCCCCAAACCTGTGCAAACACCGGAGCCATACTCATGGGAATCGGCTATGCGATAAAATCAGAATACAAAACATCATTTCTGTTTCTTGAACACGTTATGACTGCATCCTCTGATAAAAAGATCAAAATTTTCACCCCGAAAATTCTTCTGCCTCGCTACTGGCTGGTCCTTACAGACTGTTACCTGCAGCAACGAAACCCCAAAGCGGCAATCAGCTGTCTGCGCCATTATCAGACAATTAAATGGCTTCCTCCTGCGGACCTTTACTTTGCCAAAGGCCTTCAAGCCTATTTGAGCCGGAATCTCAAAGGCGCGGTCGCCGCCTGGAGCGAAGCCGCCAGATTAAGGCCCGGGGATACCAGAATCAATTATAATCTGCAACGGGCAAAAGACCTTCTTGATAAAAAGAATTTACCGTCTCGATAGTAACGGTTTTTTCCGGTTATTTCGTAATATTTGCTTGAAAAAAAGATTTTCATAACGTACTTTAGTTTCGCAAATAATACTGCGTATGCGTGATAGTATTGCATAAACCTGAATTACGGGGGTGAAAAATGAGTGAAAAAGTGAAGTTGCCGGGGGGAAACGAAACAATCTTGATTGTTGACGATCATGAAACTATTTGGGATTTTTTGATCGAAGCTCTGCAGGAGTTGGGGTACTCCGTCTTACTGGCTGAAAACGGCCTCGACGCCGTGGAAATTTATGAGAACAATCCAAATGAAATTGATTTGGTCCTGCTTGATATGATTATGCCGAAGCAGGGAGGGCACCAGACATTTTTCAAGATAAGGCAACTTGACCCTGACGCCAAAGTACTTCTTTCCAGCGGCTTCGTTTCAGAGGAGGAGGTCCAGGATTTAATAAATCAGGGTGCGGCCGGTTTTCTTGCCAAACCGCACAAAATTCAGGATATGGCAATTGCCATAAGACGTATCCTCGATTAATCGCAAAAAATAAGGATTATACCATGAAATTAACCGGCACTCTTTTTGTCTTCGGATTTCTGTCGCTTTCGGTTAACGCCGGAGAGCTCAGTATCGCTCAACCTCAAAATAAGGACGCTGCATATTTTAAGGCTGTAACTTCAAAACTCGATCCCGGTGGAACCTCATATCTTTATTTTACCCCGGAAAATGCCTATAAAATGATTGGTGATACCTTCAATGGCGCCCGAAAGCTTGTCAATACAAAAATGAAGGGACAAGCTCAACTGAAAGAGGTGGACGCAATATTCAGCCTGGTAAAAAGTTTTACCCTCAACTCCGGCTTAACCGAAGTCAAAGGTTGCGGCTTCAGCTCAATCGCTGTAAATAATGATTTATATCGCGGTCGTGGTGTAATCTATGCTCCAGTCCGGCAGGGAATTATCTGGAAAATCGCCGGCGAAAACCGGAATTTTTCTCTTTTGAAAAAATTACCGGCAAATACCGTGATGGCTTACAATTCTCAAATCCGGTTTGATGTTTTATGGTCCTGGTTGAAAAAAGAATTAGCCGCAAGCAGCATTGAAAATAAAGATGTTTTTGACTCACTCGAAGATGATCTGCTCCGTAAAGGAATCGATTTGAACAAGTTGTTACAGTCAACGACCGGAGAAATCGGCATGGTAATGACGGTTGATATGGACAACATACATGAAATCAACATTAAGGGACAGACGCTGAAAATAAGTAATTTCCAGTTTGCATTGATGCTTGGAGTAAAAGACAATAAGATTTTCAGACTTATAAAATCTCGCATTCCGCCGATGTCGCCTAAAAACGGCACTCCCGCTCCTCAGGACAGGATTGTCTACACCCTTCCTCTCCTGCCTGAGTTCATCAAACCAACAGTTGCTGAAAAAGGAGGCTATCTCTTTATTGCCAGCAATCCTGAGCTGGTTGATATTTTGGCGGACGGAGCTAAGGCCAGATTGATTGATACTCCTGCATTCAAAAAATTATCAGTTGGTCTCCCGGCCGACCGTGGCCTGGCTTTTTCCTACGCCAGCAAAAATTTTACAAAATTTGTAGTTCAAATTCAGGACGCTTTTTCAAAAAACGATCCAGTTCAAAGCATATTAGCTGAAGTTCAAAAATTTAATAAACCAGTAGAAGTATTCAAGATTGAGCAATTGTATGATCAAGGTTTGCTATCGGTATTCAATTGTAATATTGACCCCACAGCCGATATTCTGGTCAAAGCTGCGGTAGTACCGGTTGCTATCACTGCCGGCCTTTTAGCTCCTGCTTTAAGCAAAGCAAGAGAAAGAGCAAAATCCATCCAAACCATGAGTAACCTTAAACAAATCGGTTTGGCCCTCAAAATGTATGCGATGGATAACAAAGACAAGTTTCCGGTCACTTCAGGGACAGACAGCCTTAATCTTCTAGTCCAGCAAAATTACATACAGGCAAGTATTCTCAAAGATAAGTCCGGCTGCAAATACTATTATATTGGCGGATTTGAAGAAGAAATGTCCCCGAATTTACCGCTGATCATCGCCATGCCCAAATCAAGTCGAACCAGAATCCCGGTTCTCTTTCTTGACGGACATGTTGAAATGATGCGTGCAGTAGGCATGACAGATTGTGTTGAGGTCGTCAGATATCTTAATGGTAAATATAAATATAAAGCTGAAGATTTTCGTCATCTGCTGGAACAAGCCAGAAAACTTGATTCCGGAATGGTTAAGTAATAATTGACCTTTTATTGAGTATAACTTTATATCAAAAGTTTTCGGAAGCAGTAGATTGCGGTGCCTTTCGGGTCGAGGCCGCGGCTGAGTTGTTTGTTGTCCACTCGATCAGGATCATCAAATTTTCGGGCCGTTTCCCGGATGAAGAGTTTTGAACCTAATATCGCCCCGTCAGTGAAGTGTCGGGTCCGCCTCAGGAAGCGGACCGGCATCGATTCTTTGCGGCGCGCGGTCTGGTCCTCTGCGGCTATTCCGGACGCGTTCGCGCCGCGTTCGGCCGCGATAATTCTAGTCAGGGAACACTTGAACTCCGTATAATAATCAGCGTCGCTCCAGCTCGAAGTGTCGGTATAATCGATCAATTTTTTGTAGTGTTTGATGAAGTTGGCGTGGTACTGGTGTTTGCCGCTGCCGTTGTAACGCCCCCAGGTGGAGAACCGGTAATCGGCCGGGTTTTCGGTCAATTTGGCCCGGACCGGGTTGAGTTCGACGTATTGCAGACAGGCTTCGAGGGCGTCGGCGCCTTCGAGGATGACGCTTTTGAAACGGTCGGCCCAGAGGCGGCCGATGTGGTCGTAGGTCCGGTTGAAAACGACCGAAAAACGCTGTTGGTAAGCTCGCATGAAGTAGCTGATGTCGATCATTTTCGCGCCGGTTTCGCGGCAGAGTTTTTTGTGTTTGGGGTCAATAAACGGCATTTTTTTCATCGCGTAGGTCAAATCGCCCTCCATCGACTTGTAATAAGCGTTGTGGCGGGCGGCGATTTCAGTCTCGGGTGGCAGTTCGTTTTGGCCGGGAGCGTAGACCACCAGGTGAAAATGATTGCCCATCCAGGCGGCGGAAATGACCTCGATCAAGAAGTATTGCGTGAGATTTTGCAGCAACGTAAAGCCGTACTCGCGGTCGACCGAAGCAAACGGCAGGTCGCCTTTGTAGCCCGAGATCCGGTTCATCAGGTGGTAATAGCAGCCCCGGTCCGCAATTTTCATTCGTTTCATTGTGTCCTCCTGTTGGGTTTATGAGTTACAATAATGCCGGTTTCGAGATTGTCAAATAAAAAGTACATGGTAATTTAAAATATAAATTAAAAAAACCGGAATTTTTATACAAAACTCCGGTTTTTACACCTGGAATTTATTCCATGGTGATCGCTTCCACGGGGCATTCGCCGACGCAGGCACCGCAATCAACACAGTCATCAGCACTTACGACAGCAGTACCGTCTTCCATGGAAATAGCTTCGGTCGGACATGTACCGACACAAGCTTCACAACCAGTGCACTCTTCAGCATTAACAACAGCAGGCATTTTTCTCTCCTTGCTAGGGTTAAAATAATTTATCACTATTACCGTCTTATAACGGCCAATCTCAGCTTACAATATACATTTACAAACCCGGAAATTCAAGCCCGTTTGTATTAAAAAAATATTCCCCCTCTATTTAATTGCAATTAGCCTTAATGATGTTATATTTTGGCGGTCGTTTTCATAAATAAATCATTTTGGAAAAATCAGTGAAAGAAGGCACAATAGAAATTATTGAATCCGGAAATATTATAATCAATGCCGCTTTCGCAAAGCTGCTCAAAATAAATAATCTGGAAACGATTGAGAAGATTTATAATCTGCAGGGTGAAACTGTAAAAAAAGCAGTTAAGCAACGAGGAACTGAAAGAGTATTTCTGACTGATAAAAATGACCAGCCAATTGAATGCTATATCAAGCGCTGTACGGCAATTCCATTCAAAGAAAAAATCAAATGCCTGCTGCAACTAAAACGCTGGAATTTTAACACGTTAAATGAATGGCACGCTTTAGTTCGCTTTCATGAAGTCGGTTTGAATACAATGTTACCCATCGCGGCCGGTTACCTGCAAAACGGATCAAATTGTCTATTGACATTGGGTTTAACCGGCTGTGTCAGAGCTTCTGATTTCTTCAATGATGAAAGTATCTGTCGGGAAACAAGACTAAAAGCCATAGATAATATCGCAGTGTTGACCGCGACAATGCATAATAACGGGATGACGCATCAAGATTTGTATATGGTCCATTTCTTTATTCGTCCGTCAGAAGACTATGCCGCTTATATGATCGACCTCCAACGGGTAATTTTCGCATCACCACCAAAGCGGCGCTGGCATATTAAAGACCTGGGGCAACTTACCTTTGCGGCATCAAAGCTCTTAAGCCAGGAGGAAATGATCCGGCTGAAAAATACTTACCGGCAGAATTGCACTATAGACAAAGTTAATGACCCGGCTTTCGTCAAAGCGGTAGAGGCAAAAGCCACAAAAATAGATAAACATGATCAAGCAAGAGCACGTCGTCGGGCGGCTGCTCAGAAGTAACCGTTGAAAAGGGACAACATGGAGCAGGAAAAAGATTTAATTCGCAACAAGGTAACAATTTGCATTATCAACTACAAAACAGAAGAGCTAATCAAACTTTGCTTGCGCAGTATTCGCCATTTCACTAAATACCCTTATGAAGTAATTGTGGTTGATAATGATTCAAAAGACAGTTCAGTCGACTATCTGCGTTCTCTTGACTGGATAACTCTTATAGAACGGCATGATTTGAATATGAAAGGCGGGCAGGCTCACAGTACCGCTCTCGATATCGGGCTGGAAAAATGTAAGACCGAATACTTTCTTTCGATGCATTCAGACACCATTCCACATCGTCACGGCTGGCTGCAGTACCTTGTGGATCACATGGGGGAGGACTTTTTTTGCACCGGATGCGGTAAAATCGACCTGAAACCAAACTGGGTTCTGAAGCTCGATAAGTATTCAGATATCAAAGGGCTGCTGGGGTTAAGAAAAAATAGCGGTTCTAAATATTACATCCGAACTATATGCGGGCTTTATCGTACCAAAGTATTGCTAAAGGAAAATCAACATTTCATGCAGAATGGTAAAACATCCGGCAAAGATTTATATCATACCTTGATCCATAAAGGTTATAAAGCCAATCCGATTGATGAATTTGATATCGCTGAATATATTTATCATTTGTCGCATGCGACAATGGTGTTGAATAAAGAAGAATTCAAGGTCCGTTTGAAAACCCGTTTAAAATATGCCAGACGTCTCAAGAAAATTCTAAATTCTCCTGCAATCAAGCAAATTCTTGAGGATAATTCTTTGGATAAATAATTATTAC
Organism: Victivallales bacterium; assembly: GCA_963678305.2. Lineage (GTDB taxonomy): Bacteria > Verrucomicrobiota > Lentisphaeria > Victivallales > Victivallaceae. The sequence goes on along the minus strand of CAXXVV010000003.1, from coordinate 750,620 downwards.
ATCCCGCACTTTGTGTTATCCAGCTTACAAATAAAAACCGATTCGAAAAAAAATTAACGCCGTTTTGTCTCTCCCGGAGTTTGACAATCGTACTCTCAGGTTGTATAATTATCGTTATTTAATCGAGTTGGCAAATAAATAAAATAACACGGAGAAAATATGTACAGACAAGTTGGCTACGGAATAATCGGCACCGGGGCGATTGCAGAAATGCATGCAGCAGCTTTGAGTCTACTGGATAACTCCCGGCTGGTTGCGGTTTATGACAAGGTCCCGGAGAGAGCTAAAGCTTTTGCAAAAAAACACAAGGTGAAAGCTTATGAAAATTTTGAGAAGTTCCTGGCTGACGAGTTGGTTAAGGCGGTAACAATTGCTACTCCAACCGGAATTCATGGCGATGTGGCCATTCCGGCAGCCAATGCCGGCAAACATGTCCTGTGTGAAAAGCCGCTGGATGTTACACTGGAAAAAGCGGATACCATAATCAACACCTGCGAACAAAACAACGTTTTATTGTCAGCTGTTTTTCAGTCCAGATTCAGTCGAAGCGTTCAGGAAGTAAAAAAGGCTTTAGATGCGGGCCGATTCGGGAAAATCGTACTTGCATCAACTCAAGTACGCTGGTATCGGTCGCAGGAGTATTACGACAGCGCCGGCTGGCGCGGAACCTGGGAACTTGACGGCGGCGGTGCCCTGATGAATCAGTCAATCCATACGGTCGACCTGCTGATTTATTTAAATGGAGATCCGGCGGAAGTTTTTGCTTATGCGGGAGATTTGACCCATAAGAATATTCAGGTGGAAGACAATTTGGTTGCCGCAGTAAAATGGAAAAACGGCTCTTTCGGAGTCATCGAAGTCAGCACTTCATGCAAGCCGGGGTTTCCGCGCAAAATCGAAATATCAGGAGAATCCGGGTCAATAACTTTATTGGACGATAAAATAACCAGATGGGTGTTTGACGATGAACGCCCGGAAGACGAACTGATTCGACGGGAAAACGCAGAAGGCGAAGGCATGGTCGGCGGTTCCGGCAACCCGATGGCCATCAACTGTGAAGGCCACAGGAGACAAATAAGTGATTTGTCTGATGCGATATTATCCAACGGCAAACTGTTTCTTTCAGGCCGTGAAGGAAGGCGTGCGGTCAAATTGATTTGCGGCATTTATGAATCAGTCAAGACCGGAGCTCCATACAAGTTTAAAGACTGAACCAGAATTATATCAGGGCGTCCCACGGCAATTTTGGGAAATTCAAAAAAGACGAAGCAGCCATCCGGATAAACATCATTACTTTGTTAAACAGACTTTGTTTTGTTGAGTGCTGATAGTTTCAGGTAAAATCCAATATACCCGAAGGTCTCAAGAATCTCAAACAGCGCAAAACTGTGACCTTTGGCTGTGCCGTCTCCTCTCCATTAAATGTTAATTCCTATCAAAATACCACTGTTATTAGCTTGACAAATTAATAATTGGCTGACTATATTATACAGATGGGGATTAAGTATTAATTTTGGCGGGGAGTATATCATTGTTTTACCAAAAAATACGGGGAGATCATGCTTTACCCGAGTCGTGGGACTATAAACCACCAGCGGGGATTGAAGTTATTGGAGTAAGGACTTTTGAAGAATTGGCCAAGCATTCAGAAGCATGGGACGATTTATTTCTAAAGAGCAATCTTTCTTTTTTTTCTTCATATCCATGGATAAATGCCTATTTTACTCACTTGATAGAAAGCCATGAGTCATGGATATGTCTGTTTGCGTATCTGGATGGAGAGCTGATAGGTGTTTTGCCTCTGGTAATACGCCGTTCATATCGTATCTTCGGGCGTTCAATTACTCTTTTCAGGACTCCCTTCTCCCTTATGCATACATCGACAATAGATTGTTTAATGCCACCGGACAACCACATTGCATTAGAAATATTTTATGACTTTTTATCAAATATTCCTTCGACATGGCCAATAATCAGTTTCAAAGAGTTGATTGAAAACTCTCCGGCGCTTAGCTTCCTTAACAAGCACAAGGGATATTCTATTGTTATTTCCGGCGCCAGGCAAAATTATATAGAACTGTCAGGCTCATATGAAGAATATCACTCCGGCATATCATCAAACCTCAGACGCTTAATTAAACGCAACACAAAAAAACTTAAAGAGTTGGATAAGGTACAATTTGTAATGCGCGAAGGCCAAAGATCGGCGAACGAAAACATGACCCGCTTTATGGATGCGGAACATTCGGGTTGGAAGAAGGAAGTTCGTGGTTCAGTAAAATCATATCCAAAACATGCGGCCACCTTGTTGATGGCAGCGGAAGACCTGGCAAAGCGCGGCTGGATGGAATGGAACTTCATTGAAATAAATAATTGTACAACTGCCGCCCATTATGCAATAAGAGTCAACCGTATTGTCTATGTGATGAAAATTGCTTTTATTGATGAATACAACTTCTTTTCTCCGGGAAATTTGCTTTTCAATAAAATGATTGAAAATTCGTTTTTACAAGGAGATGTGGACGAAATCAACACACTGGCAGACTGCCCATGGCATTATCAATGGAAAGTCAATAGCCGTATGCTCTATGATGCATTGCTGCTGCCTCGAATACCAGTTATTAGCCACATCATCAAGCTGGCCTTTTTAATCATGCGCAAAAAAGACAATCGAAACTCATATGCAAAATGCAAAGAACAGGCTATCAAACAGCAATAATCAAACTTTATTGCATAAAATAACTAGTGTTCACCCAACCCTTCATAGCGAGCTACATTATTGAATCGATTATTGTTCCTGTACCAATTGATGAAAGAAGTGGTAACGCTTATGGAGACTCCGGCAACTCCGAAAATTCCGAAGGATCGGGATCATTCATCCGGATGAACATCATTACTCCTCGAAAAGGGCCAACCCTGGTGAAGTGCAAATAGCTATTTGTACCTCTCATCTCCTGAACAATACGGATGAGCCGGTTAACTGAATAGTTATGCATTTCCATCATCGGGGTTCCGGGAGCACGAAAATGCAGCATATTAACAATATTCAGCGCCAATGGCACATGACACTTGATCCAGTCAATGATATTTCGAATAAGCGACAAATCATTGGCATAGGTCAAATGGATTACCGCAACTCCGCCCGGAGACAATTTTTTCAGGAGGTTCCGAAATAATTTGTAACCGCGTCGACACGGGATATGCTGGAAAACATATATTGAATGGATAAAATCAAATTTACCTTCCGCCTGGACAAGCGAATCGTCACACAGTTCAAATGTGACATTCTCAAGCCCGAACTGTTCAGAATGCTCGATTGCTTTGTTCAACATTGATCCGGCAATGTCAAGACCCACGGCCGACTCACAATGCTGAGCCATCGGCAGGAGAATGCGGCCGACTCCACAACCGAAATCCAGGACACGCACTGGAGAAAAATCAGGATAAACCCGGCACTGGATCGTTTTATAGAGAGCTTTACGATACTGTTCCCCCCCGGCAAAAAACTTCTGGAGTTTATCATGATCGATTGAGAGTCCGTGATACTCTTTATTGGTTGTGACCCAGTAATAAGGCTCGTCTTCGCCGAATCTATTCCAATATTTGTCTGATCTTTTCATTTTTCCACCCTGACGGCAACTACGATTTTATATTATCATAAATTGTCATCTGTAAAAATGCAAGAAATGAAGTTGTTAATTATTCCCTGATTTGCAAAACATGAGCAAGCATATTATAGTAGCTTGAGGTGAATGTCCCTCAATAGAAATGCGAAGATGAACGGGCAAATCAAATATGTCTGACAATGCGATTAAAATTCTGGCGGTTGATGATGAAAAATTCAACCTGATACTGCTTACCGAATCAATGAAACGTTTTGGTTACCAGGTCGAGGGAACCGATTCCCCGATGGCCGCGATCGAAATGATCAAGCATGGGGATTACGATATAGCGTTACTGGACATTATTATGCCCGGCCTTGACGGTTTTGAGGCAAGGCGAATTATTCGTGACAATAAACCCCGGCTGCCGATTATCTTCCTGACTTCGCTGATCGATACGTTTGACAATGACCTTATCCAGAAAATTTCAGACGACAACCACAGTTACTATGTAAAGAAACCTTTTAACGCCAACGAACTGGCTGCTCGTATAGAGAGTGTGGTTTCCGTAGTCCGGGAAGAAGCATCGACCAAGGAAAGCTACTCTGAAATCATGGATGACCTGAAGCTGGCGGCAGAAGTGCAACAGTTCCTGATCCCGGACTGGCTGCATGTCGACGACAGCATTCTGATCAGCTCACTCTATGAACCGTCTCAGTTGATCAGCGGAGACATTTTCGATGTTATCAACATCCGGGAAAATTGCTATTTTTTCTTTGTCGGTGACATTTCCGGTCACGGTATCCAGGCGGCATTATATATGAGCGCGGTTCAGGCAATGGTGAAAATGATTGTCAGCTCGGGCTCGGGGGACGCGGCTCCCTGCGACGCTTTAAATCAGCTTAACTATATGTTCAGTTCGGAAATATCCAGCAAAAGTTATATGACCGCGATTACCGGAATAATTGATTTCGACGCCAATATCATGACGTTTTACAACGCCGGGCATCCGGGGATCTTTGAATATAACCCGGTGACCAAACAGATGTACGAGCATAAAGACACGGAAAAAGGCGGCTTTCCAGTCGGTTGGGACAGTTCATTCGTATACAGGGAAGAAGATATGGAGACTTTCGGTTTCGCTGATGAAAGTATGTTCTTCCTGGTCACGGACGGAATTCTGGAAATCATGGACTCGGAAGACAACCAGATCAGCCAGGACACCATCACTTCCTTGATACAAAGTATTTCCGATGTAAAAGAACCGATTTTTGTGCCGTTTGTCTTTCGTGAATCTCTCGAGCAGATAGGTTATACCAAATGCGGCGACGATATTACAATGCTGATGTTCAAAAAACTCTCGCCACAAACCGGGGACAAACAGATTTTTCAGCGAATGATGCCTCCAAACATCACTCAGGTGGACGGTCTGTGCCGGGATTGCGCCGAATTTGTGATGGCGCAGGTTGAAGACAGCAAAATTGCGGCGAAAGTCGAATTACTGGTTGGAGAATTTTTAAATAATGTGATTATGCACGGCCATAAACCGCATCAACAGGCCAGACCGGGCATTCACATTAAAGTGGTCATTGAGGAAAAACAAGTTCTGGTTAAAGTCCATGACAAAGGCGGAGAGTGGCAGTATGAAGAACCGGACCGGGAGAAAGGTCTCGAAGATGACCTTTGGAGTGCGGATGAAAAATATGCCACGGCAGGAAGGGGAATGAAAATAATTAGAGAACTGACAGCTGAAACCAGACGGCTGCGTTCACACGGAGTTAATGAAACCGTCTTCACGATAAATCGATTTGATGCATGATACGTAAGAGGAGTATTCGATAAATGGATTCTCAGGAAAAGAAAAAACTTCTTACGGAATTCAATGATTCGGCTTTTGCATACGACAAAACCCGGATGATTCATCAAATATTCAAAGATCAGGCCAGGGCGACTCCAGACCGGATTGCGTTGGTGGATGATACCCGGACCATGACTTTTTCCGAACTCGACCGGCGATCGGACATCCTGGCGGCAAAGATCATGTCACGGGGAATCGGACCCGACCAACCGGTCGGAGTAAATCTGGAACGCGGGATCGAATTCACAATTGCCATTCTGGCCGCTTTAAAGAGCGGAGGTTGTTATGTTCCCCTTGATCCGCACTTTCCTCCCAACAGGCTGGATTTCATTGTGGAAGCCATCTCCTGCGCTTCCGTAATTACCAGTTCCGGTTCCGAGTTGGCTAACATTAATCTTTCGGGCATTTTTATTGATCAAATTGACTGGCGGCAGGAATCCGTGCCGGATGATTACCGGATGGCAGGGGGAGACGGCCATGACCTGGCGTATATTTTATTCACTTCAGGTTCGACCGGAGAACCCAAAGGGGTGGAAATCGAGCATTGCAACTTATTGAACCTGTATCACTGGGAAAAGTTGCGATTTCCGCACGAAGGCCATTATAATGCATCTCAAGCGGCCAGTATTTGCTTTGATGCTTCTGTTCGTGAGTTCTGGAGTTATCTTCCGGATGGCGCCACCTTGTATTTTATCCCGCGGGAAGTCATTTTAAACCCGAAAGAACTGGTCAACTGGATTTGCGACAACAAGATTGTTGACTGTTATTTACCGACCCCGGCAACAATCGGTATCATGGACTTGCCCTGGCCGGAAAAGTGCTCATTAAAATATTTCTATATTGGAGGAGAGCGCTTTACCCGTTTCCCGCCATCGACATTCCCTTGTCCAATTATCAACCTTTACGGTCCGGCTGAATGCACGGTGGATTCCACCCATGCTGTATATAATCCCGGCGAGAATGACGGACTGGGGTTTCCACCTATAGGCCGCCCCGTGGGAAATGCCAGAATATACATCCTGGATGAAGAAATGGAACCGGTCCCGGTTGGAGAACAGGGAGAACTTTATATTGGCGGAGATTTGGTCGGACGCGGTTATGCGGGACGACCCGATCTGACAGAGAAAGCATATATCAGAGACCCGGGACATGATATTACCGATCCGGTCATTTACAAGACCGGGGATCTGGCAAAGTGGCGTCCTGACGGTAATATCGACTTTATCGGAAGAAACGATTTTCAAGTCAAAATACGGGGGTTCAGAATCGAGCTCAGTGAAATTGAAGCCGTTCTCAACAAGCATAAAGACGTAACCCGGTCGGCGGTAAAAGTATTTGATGAGGGCGATGATCGAAAGTACATTGCCGCATATGTTGAACTCAAACGGGAAAACTCGACAATAACCGCCGCATTATATGACCAGTGTACCCGGGAACTGCCCGATTACATGGTGCCGACCACTTTACAGGTCCTGGATGCGCTGCCGCTGACTCATAACGGCAAAACCGATTATAAGAACCTGCCGAAACCGCAGTTGGGGTCCGGAAATGATCCCGGAGACATGATCCTTTCAAAATCCCAGCGGATTGTTATGGATGTATGGCAGGAACTGCTTCATGTCACACCGGGTCTTGAGGATAACTTTTTCGACCTGGGCGGTCATTCACTTATGGCAATGCAGTTCTGTTCAAGAGTTGAGGCTAAAACCGGAGTCTCCCTGCCAATAAATACGATTTTTGAATTTCCCAACCTTTCTTCGCTGGCTGCGCTTATCTCGGTTATGTCGGGAAACGCCGAAAGCATGATTCCGTTTGTCAAATTGCCCAGGGACCGGGATCTTTTTCCGGCTTCCGGCATGCAGGATGCAACCTGGCGACAACATCAGTTTGATTCTTCCAGCATTGGAATGAACATTCCGCTTGAAGTCTCTCTCAATGGAAAAGTTGATGAAAACATTCTGAAAAAAGCACTGGCAGGCGTGGTGGTTAACCATGAAATGCTGCGCAGCTCGTTTGAACATGACGGCAGGAACCTGTTTATCCGCATCCACCCTCCTTCCGTTCCGGAACTGAATATGGTCGACTTGAGCGAGATGAGCCCGGCAGACATCGAATCATCACTCAATCTGTGGCGACGACAGCAGGGAAAGATTAAATTTTCCTTGGAAAAATATCCTTTGTGGCAAGCCAGGTTGATCAAGCTATCCGAAAATGAATTCAAACTGTTTATCAATTTGCATCATATTATTCACGACGGCTGGAGTTCGGGCATTCTGTTTTCGGAACTGACCCGTAATTACGAGGCATACGCTCTCGGCAACGAGCCTCCCGTCTCTGATGAATGTGATTACGTTGACTATGCGCATTGGCTTAAAATGGTTTTGGAATCAGGAGTAAGGGAAAAACAGTTCGACTTCTGGCGCAAGCAATTAACGGAGCTTCCTCCCCCTTTAAAGCTGTCTTTCCAACACGATCTGGAAAAACATCAAATCTCCCATGAAGGAGCGCGCTGCAATTTCTTAATTGAACCTGAACTAACCCGGAAAATGAAAATTCTGGCGGAACAAAATGACGTTACTTTGTTTATTCTTTTACAGGCCATTTATCAAACACTGCTTTTTAAATACAGCGGACAAACCGATTTGCTGACCGGTGCTGTTTCCGCCAATCGCCGACATCCGCTGACTGAGAAAATAATGGGGGAGTTCATCAACTCCGTTACCCTGCGATCCGATTTTTCCGGGGACCCGGTTTTTGCCTCGTTGCTGAAAAAAATGAAAAAAACCTGCCTGGAGGCTTTAGATAATCAGGATCTTCCGTTTGTCGAGATTAACCGGGAACTGTCCATGCTTTACGGCAGACACGACGCGGCATTTCAATATTCTTTGATGCTGCAGAACTTCCCATGGCACCAAAAGGAATTTGCCGGGATCAAAATGAAATACCGGGAAATCGGCAACGGGTCCGCCAAATTAAATATCCTGGCCACTTTTATGGAGGATAATGGCGGTCTTGAAGCCTTTTTTGAATACAACAAGTCATTGTATGATACCGTAGGCATGGAAACTTTCGTAAAAGAGTTCGTAATTCTTTGTGACGCAGTTTGCCGTAATTGTAACGCGAAAATTTCCGATTTGACCGGTAGAACCCGCGACGAAAGCTCAAACGCCAGGTGTGTTGTTATCGGTGATACCGGCATGGCTTTGCTTTGCACCGAAAAATTACTGCGCCGGGGGTTCAAGGTTCTGGCGGTTGTAAGCAGTGACCCGGAAATGCAAAAATATTCCCGGGAACACAATCTGCCGTTTTATGATCTTGACCAGACAAATATCTCCGAAACTCTCGAACAATACGAGTTCGATTATCTTTTCAGCATCATCAACGGTAAGATCATCAGGCAGAATGTTCTGGATATGCCGCGAAAATTCGCGATCAACTACCATGACGCCCCGCTTCCCCGTTATGCCGGAATGTATGCCACTTCATGGGCATTGATCAATCAGGAGAAAATCCATGCCGTCAGCTGGCATGTAATGACCGCTGAGGTCGATGCCGGCGACATTCTGGTTCAGAAAAAAGTTGTAATAAAACCTGAAGACAATGTCGATCTGCTTGACGCAAAATGCTTTCAGGCCGCCATTGAAGGCTTTGACGAACTGTTGCAGAAGCTGATTCTCGGACAGGCAAATCCACTTCCCCAGGACTTGAGCAGAAGAACCCTGTTTGGTCTCTATCAACGCCCCGAACACGGAATTGTTATTGATTGGACCAAACCCGGTTCTGATATCATTGCGCTGGTAAAGGCCTGCGCGTTCCGCCGGGTTGATAATCCTTTTGGAGTAGTTAAACTTTTACTGGATGACAATAAGTTTCTGATTGTTCGTAATGCCGGAGTTGCCGGCACTGACACGGTCGGCCGTGAACCGGGTAAAATTATATCGATAGACAACAGGGAAATAACGGTGGCTACCGGTGATGGCACCATAAAGATCACTGAAGCATGCCTCCCTGACGGTTCAGCTCCGACTTTTAATGACCTTGGATTGAAGCCGGAAATGCAGCTGCCTCTGATCGATGAAGGAACAGCTGCGGAATTGGATAATTTTTATCATGACATAATCCGCAACGAATACAAGATAGTCAAACAACTAAAAACTTCCACCGCACCGGATTTGCCAGTGTATGTTGAAAGCTCCGGCGATTCAACCGGTAAAATTGAAATTGATCCGGGAAGCTGCTTCTCCGCCATTTTTGGAGCATCAACTCAAGTCAACGCCGCCGCTTTTGCCCTTTATATTGCCTGGCTCTGCCGTTCACAGCAAACTAATTTAGCCCTTAAAGCACCAGTTCATGACGAACATTTTCCCGCATTACTGGCCAACACGGTGCCGTGGCTGCTTGAATTGGATTTGCATCAACCATTCAGGGAATGTTTGCAGGAAACAATTAAGTCATGTGAAAACGCCCTGTTGAAAGGACGCTTCCTGAAAGATGCCTGGATGCGCTATAAGTGTGTAGCGGCTTTAAACAATTCCGATTTTATAATTGCGATATCGTCGAAAACAGTATATTTACAAACCAGGGCCGGATTTGATCCCGGAGAATTGCTGGCAGGATTTGCATGTTTCTGCCGCAATGCTGCGCTGGTCCCTGACTCCCCACTGACGCAATTGGGCAATATCTGTCCCCGGGAATATCTGCGGCAAATTATGGAATGGAACGAGACCGCCGTGGATTTTGATTTGAATGAGCCGTATATAACAAAATTCAAAAGAACCGCGGCGCGGTTACCCGAAAAAAAAGCGGTCTCCTGCAACGATAGATCTTTGACTTATGCCGAACTCGATCAACTTTCATGCAGCCTTGCCAATTACATGCTTGCCCGGGGAGTTATCCCCGGACAGTTCATTGCTTTGAGAGGCGAACACTCCCTTCACACCGCCGTAGCGTTACTGGCAATTTTAAAAGCCGGATGCGCTTATTTGCCATTGGACGCAAATTATCCCCGGCAACGGATTGAGTACATGATCAATGATTCAGGCGTCAGGTTCTTTTGCTGGGATGACCGCGCCGGTCTCCGATGCGACTTTGAAGCCCCCGGCGTTCAGGTTTTCGACCTGGCAACAGTAATTCCGGAACTGGAAACCTCGTCCGTAATAGAACCAGACATTACGCTTTCTCCTGACGATATTGCCTATCTAATGTATACGTCTGGCACAACCGGAGCTCCAAAAGGGGTGATGATCTCCCAGCGTAATCTGGTTAATCACAACCTGGCGGTCATTCAGGAATTCGAATTGAGCAATCAAACTAAAACATTACAGTTCGCCTCTTTGAATTTCGACATTTCGGTTGAAGAGATATTCCCGACCTGGCTGGCGGGTGGAGAACTTATTTTTATCAAAGAAGGACTGATGGAAAACCCGCCGGAACTATGCCGGTTCATCGCGGAACATAAAATTACGTTTCTCGATCTACCCACCGCGTACTGGCACGAACTGGTTAACCTGATTGATGAACTGCCAATGCCTGATTCGGTTAAGACCGTGGTTATCGGCGGAGAAAAAGCCTCCGTTGAACATTACAAACGCTGGCAGGAGCATACGCAAAACATCAGACTGCTCAACACCTACGGTCCAACCGAATGCACCATTATCGCAACGATCAGCGATGATTTGTCCTGCATCGGCCGCCCGCTGCCGAATTACCGGACTTATGTTGTTGACAAATTTCTGCGCCCGGTTCCAATCGGCTGCAGCGGTGAACTGCTGATCGGCGGAGCCGGAGTCGGGCCAGGCTACTTGAACCGTCCGGATTTGACGGCGGAAAAATTTGTTTCGAGTCCTTTCGTCAAAAATGATATCCTTTATCACACCGGCGACCGGGTAAAATACCTTTCAGACGGCAATATTGAATTTATCGGCCGGGTGGACACCCAAATCAAATTACGCGGCTTCAGGATCGAACCCGGCGGAATTGAGAATTTGATCAATCAGTACCCGGGTATAACCATGTCCCGGGTTCTGGTATATAATGATAATCTGACGGCATACTTCACCGTCAAACCCGGCATAAGTCTTGCCCTTGACGAACTGAAGACTTATCTTGCCGACAGACTGCCGACCTACATGGTTCCGGCGTTCCTGATCCAGATTGATGTATTTCCGACCACACCAAACGGCAAAATTGACACAAAACAACTTCCGCCGCCAGGCAGTCAAGCCATAAAAGGCAGTCAAACATCCCGGCAGTCCGACAACGCAATGACAAAAACTATTTGTGACATCTACGCAAAATTGCTGATGATTGATCATGTTTCCCCGGACGATGGTTTCTTCGAAGTCGGCGGAGATTCACTTAAAGCCATCCGGCTGGTTATGGAGATTGAAAAATCATTCGGCTATAAGTTGCGTATGGAACAGCTTTACTCAACCTCTACGCCAACAGAACTCGCCAGCTATATTTCAGGAAACTCTTCAACCATTGCCAATGGCTCAGAAGACACCGAAGAGAAACCTGCTGCAAATGTCCTGACGATAGATGGCTGGTCAGCGGTTGTCCCGCTCAAAACAACCGGTTCCAGGCCTCCGTTATTCGTTATGCACACCACCCCCGGGGACATTATGGGATATGCAAACCTGGTCAGCCACATGGACTCCGAGCAACCAGTCTACGGCCTACAGGCAGTCGGGCTCAAAAACATCTCCCTGGCCCAGAAAACCGTTCAGGACATGGCGGCATTTTATGTTGAGCGGGTAAAAGAAGTTCAACCCGAAGGGCCTTACATGCTGGCCGGATGGTGCTTCGGCGGGTTTCTGGCTTATGAAATGGCCTGCCAGCTCCATGAAGCTGGTGAAAAAGTTGGCTTCCTTGGCATGATCGAAACCTGGGGTCAACCGCAAAGAGGTTGGCGGTTTAAGCTGCATCGTTTGAAAAACCTCTTCCACTGGGGACCTTCCGGCTGGATGGAATTTTTCTCAAGACGCCTGAAGAAACGTATTAAACAGGACCGGAATTTACAACAATTGGACTTTATCGGTGAACTGGCCGGAGACTCCGCCAGCGCCGCCGAAATTGAAACTATGAAACGGCTTTACCGGATTAACTTTACCGCCGGATGGAATTATTACATGAAGCCTTATCCCGGCAAAGTTCATGTCTTTATGGCTGAAATTATCATCGACGGCATTATCCCTGACCCGCATTGGAACTGGGGCGGACTGGCACAAATCGAATCTCACATTTTCCCGTGTGACCACGCCAGTATCCTGAAGCCGCCGAATGTCGATAAAATGGCGGAAATCTTCTGCCGTGAAATTGAAAGGAACATCACTTAATGAAAACCGTCTCGCAATTTGACAATGCCGCTCCTGAGTGGGATAAGAATCTTGAACGTCGCCAATTTCTCGAAGGCCTGGTCAATAAACTTCTGGAACACTTGGAATTAACCGCCGATATGTCTTTGATTGACTATGGCTGCGGAACCGGCAACGCATCTTTACCGCTTGCGGAAAAAGTCGCGCATGTCTATGCCGTCGATGCCTCCCGGGGAATGCTTGAAGAATTATCAAATAAGATATCACAACAAAATATCAACAACATTACTCCGCTGCTTCTCGATCTGTCTGTCAAACCTTTCCCGCATTCCGGCATTGATGCCGCTTTTACCATTATGGCAATGCATCATGTATCCGATACGGATGCCTTGCTGGACAACCTGACGACAGCTATAAAGTCCGGCGGTTCCATTCATTTAATTGATCTTTACACGGAAGATGGTAATTTTCACAAAAACATGGAACCAGTCCCTCATCATGGTTTCAACCCGGAAGAGCTTGCAGGTAAACTTAAGCAACGCGGCTTCACAGACTGCCGTCATGAATTAGCCGGAACAAAACAGCGGGAACATGGCAATTATCCGGTTTTCATCTTATCGGCACTTAAACTTTAACGCATACTATCATGTTCAATAGTTTAATATAATACCTCATTTACCCTGTTCTTTTTTAAACTACCTGGTATTCTTTTATTTCTTTATCAACAATTTTATCTGTTGATTATAACAACCGTGTAGCATTTAAGCAAGGAGCCGGGAAAGGTTATCTGATACCATCCTTCTGGCAGTTTTTCAACTCTTAACGGTTTGTGTCCGATAAAGTCTGGAGATGCGGCAAAAACGTTTTTAAGACCCGGCAGCTTAATTTTAAACTGGATGTCTTTTTGCAATTTTGGAAAAGCCGGAGATGGCGGAGTTGATGGAACAATTTCGCCTTTTCGCATACTCACCCCGGTGGCATTTAGCAAATTAACAAATACTGCCTTGCCTTGACGATAAACTGTACATAGAACTTTCTCCGGAATGTTGACCGGAATGAAGCTTCTATCAGAATCTGTCATCATCCCGAGAATATTGGCGTATAAAGCAAATGCCTGCCGATTGGGTTCGTAGCGCCATTTGCGTTTAACAGTCATCTCATTTTCCATATTAACACTTCCGAGCTGTCCTGAAACATAGAATATTTTACCTTTGCCACAGGAAGTTACAACCCCGGTGGAAAATTTGCGCCCCAGTTTATCTTTCAGGGTCATAAAGACTTTTGCCTGGCTGCTCTTGAACGGATGGACCTGGATAAACCTTTGTTTCGTCTCATAACCGCAATTACTTTCAGTCAGTTCCAGCTTTCCTCCCGTAACAAATCGCAGCGGTAACGGATTGGCCAGTCCAAGAGGTTTGGCAAACGGCCAAACCTTGCGCGGATTACCAATCTGGTCAAACATTCCCGCATGAGCGCTAAGATATAGTTTGCCGCCGTAGCGGACATATTTAAGCAACTCTTCAATTTGGCTGTCACTCAAACATGACGCGCTTGGAATCATCACGCTCTTGTAGTTTTTTAATTTAGCAAAATTGAGAGAAGGCTCTATTAAGGTGGTGTACTGAATATGCAAATCGTTCATACACTCCGCGGTGCCCAGCGGGTCAGGATAATATGCCATGCGCTGCCCCCAATCACGGCTCTGCAAAGAAAATAACAGTGCGGTTTCCGCCATCGGTTTGGCCTCATGCATATCCATATTGTCGGAAAATGCGGTAAATCGGGTTTTCCCGGATTCAGGGGCCCCGGAAATATACCAGGTTACCTGTGCGTTCATATTATTCAGCACCCAGCCGAAATAGGCAAATTCCGGCACGTTAATAGGGTATATAAGTCCGAAGATCGGGCTGCCATAGGCCTCTCTGAATGCGTTTTTGAACTTTCTGTAGGCAAATACTGCACGATAAGATGCCATGACATTCCGGCTCATGATTTCAGTTCCAATAAAGTCACAGGCATGTGCGGCTCCATTCAATGACGCCCCCTGGTTCAAGGTGCCGTAAGTCGACCGCAAGCCGTAATGCGTGGTGTAACGCATCATAGTAAAGTCCGGATTGATTTTATTGATCCTTTCCCTCAGGTCAATCCACCATTTAGTCGTCGCATCCAGACGCCAGTTCAACCATGATTTCCAAAGTTTGGAGTTTTTATTCATTAACAGCTTCGAGGTTTCGTCCAGCGGCAAAGTCAAGCCGGTCGCGGCGTGAAACTGTTGTCGACAATGGGAGCAGCCGCAAAAATTAAGCCCGTGAAACGCTACTTCATCGATCATGATACCATCTATTTCAGTATCTTTGATGAATCCGGAAACCCAGTCAAAGAAATGCTTTTTGAACTCTGGATTGGCTGGACATAGACCGCGATTCGGTAAATTCGCATCAATGGTCCGCTGCAGCCAGTCAGTGTTTTCAGTCAAATACCGGAAACCCGACCCCATATTCCAAAGCAAAGTCAAATCCCAGTGGTCGATTATTTTTATATTCAGTTTCTTTCCCTCTTGCGCAGTCAGCTTAACCATCTTTTGCACCCGGTCAAGGTGATTCGGATAAGTGTGGCGTGAAAGGAAACCATTGAGCAGAACTGTATTGATTTTATGCTCTTTCAGCTCCGTCAATCGGCGATTAATCAAGGCTGGCGTATTGAATTCGTCAAAATTGCCGTTGTTGCCCGGCCCCATTGAGCCGATAGTGGCGTCAAAGCGCCAGGCCAGTTTTTTATCCTGCTGATCAGGCAGACAGGTGCTGCGAAGAGGAAGTGCTACAGCTTCGATCGGATCTGTAATAGTCTCCCGCGGCAAAGGGGTTTCGGTAATTGCGGTTTTGAATGCCGGAGGTTTGGCGTAATGTGAGCTTTTATGCATAACTGACGGTTCATAAAGTCCGGCAATACGCCAGAAGCCACGCCGAAACCGGTAATCCTCCTTTGAATGCTGCAACAACTGGAACGACACAGTTGAAACCCGCCAGTTTCCGCTGAATTTCAATTCGACTGATTTGTCTTCAAGCCATTGCGGCCAGGTTACTGTTTTAACCGTGTAAGGTTTAACTTTTTCCTGTTCAACTATTTTTTTACCATTGCATTCAATCATAAACGGTCCGCATGATTCCTCATACGCGGCGGAGCGAACCGTAACCAGGTACAAACCGGGTTTTGGAATCATGGATTTGAAAACTGCCGGAATATCAGAAAAAACTGAAGAATAAACCGCTCCTGACGGGCGAAATGTCTGCTTTTTTAGAGAGTTGCCACTTGTCAGCCAGCCGTAAGTTTTCTTCTCAGAACAGGCCCCGTTAGAAACTTTAATAAATTGCCGACCGGCTTTCGGCGCACCGAAACAGTATTGCAGCTCCGGCGGCAGTTCACTGAAATAACGATATTTTTTATGGCCGTGACGTTTTGCATAATCGTCAAAGCCACCCTCAAAAATAACCAGTTTACTGTTAAGAGTCATGCCATGAGCCTTTTTTGTACGGCCAAAACTGAAACTGATTTCATCTCCGTCTTTGCGTATCTGCCACAAACCTTGAATCCGATTGGGACCAAAGTCGTTAAAGGTGGTTACGCCTTCCTGATTGAAGTCGAAGACCAATTCTTTTCCATTGCCGGCAAACGCCATCCATCGTACTCCGTCCCCGATAAAATTACCGTCCGGCGTTGCACTGTTCAGCTTACCGGTTCTGGTTATCGGGTCATAACACCCTCTACCAGTGATTGCCTTCCAGGTCATTCCCTGAAGGGTTTTCAAAGGAACCTTGAAAGTATATGCAAATGAAGATTCCGTTTCCGGCCCCTTGTACGGCGGCTGGGTCATCTGCACATTCAGTTCAATCATTTTATTGTCCGGGGAAACCCCGATCTCCTTGCGGAAAGTCATATCAGACGTTTTACCCCAGGTATTGACGACCGTCCAGTTATGCTGGTCCTTGTCCGTTTTGCATGCCTCTGAGCTCTTCCGGAAATCATGTTCAGGCAGATATGTAATATAATCCTTAACGATTAATTTAGCGTCGCGCCAGTCTATGCGGGTATCCGCCGTCTTGCTGAGTTCAAAAACTTTTTCCGACGCAGTCGCACTTAACGCCAGACAGTACACCAGTCCGGATATCTGAATACATTGATGTTTTTTCATATTTTCCCTGTTATTTTGGCAATAATATACCCTCGAGAAGATTTCAAAATTATTTCCCGGCATGGTATTAATAGATTGTAATTCAAAATCAGTAGCGCTGCCACTTGCTCCCGGTATTTGTGGTAATCCCGAGAATATATGGGTCGTAAGCTTTTGCATAATCCGTAGCGGAGGTAATTACTCTGCTGTAATGACCATCGGTCCAGAGAACATTGAAGCCGCCGCTATGCAACGGATAGGGGATATATGCGGTAGAAGCATCGTAACCGGCCGGACCGTCATTCAGAAGATAATATGCCCGATAAGAACCGTTCACGAGGGAGCTTGATTTCCAGCTTATTGTATCCGCGGCCAGCACCGTGGTTGATGAATGCCGCAGTTGAGTCGCTTTTGCCGGTGGACCGTTGCCCGGAGTACCGCCGCCGTAACGCCGGGATGAACCTATGTGATTATGATTGTATCCATAATGCACATACTGGCTGTCATATCGGTCTGACACATGCGTCGGACATTTGAACACTTCCCAGTTGCCCAGATATATACTTTTCAGGACCTGGCTCCACATTTTTCCGCCGGCACTGTTATTGTATGTATCATAAAACGGGAAGAAGTCATTGTTATCCATCGTATACTGCATAAATGCGTTTCCAATTTGTTTCAAGTTATTGGCGCATTTAATAGTTCTGGCTTTTTCCCTGGCCTGATTCAGTGCCGGTAGCAGCATTGACGCGAGGATCGCGATAATCGCTATCACGACCAACAATTCAATAAGGGTAAATCCTTCCTTACCAATCTTTTTCATTTAAAAATCCTTCTATTCAATTATGTTTTCACAGTTTAACTAACTGCCGTTAGTTATATTATAGACGCTCTTTGATTGAAAGTCAATAGTTCAAATGCTATTTTATATAAAAAAATAAAAAGGACAAGAATATCCCGATGGAAAAAAAGCGAAATCCGAGCATGCGGCAGATAGCAGAAGCTTTGGGGGTTTCCCGAACCACCGTATCTTTATGTTTGGCCGGAAAAGACGCAAAATACAAGATTAATCCGGAAACCCGGAAGAAAATTCTTGAATATACCCGGAAAGTCGGCTTCGTCAGCAATAAACTTGCCCAGACAGTTGCCAGCGGTCTAAACGAGGATATCGGCCTGTTGTATGATTTCTCCCGGAAAGACGACAGTCGCGTCGATGGTCTGTTTTATCTGGTGGAACACCTGACCAGGCTCGGGCGCAGATTTCACATACATCATATCAATGACGACACTTTTGTCGATGAGGTGATCAGCCTGAAAGGCATGGGTATCGCCGACGTAATCGTGGTATCAAGGGGAACCCTGGCTCTGGAAGAAGTGGAACGCCTGCGCCCATACATGAACAATTTTCGCCTGTTCTTCAATAATCTGCTTCATCCTCCGGATATTGACTGTGAGAAAAATATTTACATTACTGAGACAGGACGGGCGAAAGCATATAGAGAAGCGTGCGAATATCTTTACAGTCTTGGTCATCGAATTGTTTTAGCTGATAATAATAATTTTAAATATATCCGGGAAACCGGTCTCTTTGACGACGTGATAGTTCTCGACTTTCTGCGGGCTGACATGAAACGCTTTTATTCCAACTTTGCCGTTGGTCGCGAATATGGCGCCATGGTCATTGAAGCATTAAAACAAACCAGCGCGACCGCGGTTGTATCACATAACTGTCAATGTGCTCAGGGAATAATTCAAGTTTTGCTTGAGAACAATATAAAGGTCCCGGAGGATCTTTCCGTTATTTGCTTCGGCGATATAGAAAGCAATAAATATTTTTCAGTTCCGATAACGGCAATAAAAGTCCCGGTTTTTGAGATGATAGACGAAATAATCAATCATCTCGGAATGGACAGTATTGAAAAGAGCAGACATATTTTTTATTCCACTCTGATTCCCCGTCAATCAACCGCCGGAGTTCAATGACCGAAACATAACACTTGATGTTTTTGCCGCGCACTGGCGTCATTCCATGCAGTATCTGTTACGCTTCGGTAAATTAAAAAGCCGCAGTTGATTGAATCAAACTGCGGCTTTAATGGTTTTAGTAAGCCTTGAAATTACTTCCTGTCTTTATTGTCTTCGACGTTTTCGTCGTCGTAGTTGACTTGAGCTTCTTCTTCCAGGGCTTCTTTCTTTTCCTCTTCGGTTCCCAGTTCCTCGGCGTCAACCAGCGAAACATGACCAACCACCCAGCCGTCGTCCAGCGGATTGTTCTTGCGACTTGCCAGATCCCTGAAAAGAGCGCGCAAATCGACGATACCGCCGATCATAAACCATACGGTCGAGACGGAACCAACAATGATTCCAACTACAACGAGAGTGATAAAGAAATATATACTCCACCATTCCGCCGGCCATGGATCAAACACATTCCAAATGACGACGGCAATAAACGAGATCACGAACTGGAATACGACAGAGTAACCGAATACGCTCCAGGCTATAACCTTGTCGCCTGTTGTATATTCGCTGTCAATACCAATGAGTTTTGAATAAACGTTCTTCAAGGTCCACGGGCTGGACGCTTTGCTTTCACCATCGCTGTATTCGCCACGATGCAGCATCCGGTCAAGGTTGAACGGTTCGCGATAAGTCAGCAATGAACCTATAATATAAGCGCCGATACCTAACATCATTGCCATGAAATAAATCTCATAAGAGTTAATCGGGAACTTAACCGCGTCCATTTCCCAGACGATGTGCGGACCAAAGATCGAGGTAACCGTCTCAAAAACCGAGTTAACGTATTTTGCATAGCCGGTTTCCATCAGCCACGGGTAAACGCTGCTGCTCCAGGATCGTTGCATGATCAGCCCGAACAATGAGGTGCCGGAACCGAAAATAAGTGCGCAGAACGCACCGGTTGTTGTCCCGAAGCGGGTGTAAAGTCCACCAACCATGATCGGACCAGCGGCTCCCAGCCACAATGCACACATTACAGTGACAAACATCTGGATAAAGTCAATCTGCGCGAAAAACAATGATACGATCAGGAAGAAGACGCAAACGGCAACCGACATCATGCGGAGCCAGAACAAATGCTGCTTTGGTTCGAACGGCTTCTTCCTGAACGGCATAACCACATCCTGGATCAATGTCGATGAAGCATTGAAGATCCGGGAGTCGTCAGTTGAGATCATCAGCATCACCATCAACAGAATGAACAATCCCATTATCCCGACCGGGAGCTTCGTGCGCAACAGTGTCGGAGCCATCATCTGGTAGTAAAGTGTCCGGAATTTCTGGAATTGAGTACTGCCTTCAGGAGTTTGCGGCAGGTTTTTATGTGCCACTTCAAGGTATTTCGTATCCGGATTGTGCTTGCGTGAATACGGTTTATCAACTCCAATTGTGTGTTTTGCCGCTGGAATGGCAGCAATATCACTAATGATTTTATTCCGGAGTTCCTGGTTCGGAATCGTTTCATCGGCAATTTTCGAAACCAGTTCGACTCGGATTTCTTTAGCATCATCAGCAAAACGGTTCCCCAGCATGACTGTAATCATGAAAAGGGCAATCAGGGTTAGCATCAGATAGGCAAAGCCGTTGCGCCACGCACCAAGAATACCGGCCATTTTTTGTTCATGAGCGTTTCGCCCGGAACTGGAAGTATCATTGCCGATCCACGCCGCACGGTTGAGGACTGAGCCGATAATAGTCACAACCAGGGCAAACAAATTGAAGTCACGCAGGGAACTGATGTCCATCGGGTTTAGAAAACTTTCGCCGGGAGCGCGGTCCATCATTACCGGCGCGACATCGCTTGTCCATGATACCTCACTCAGGATAAAGACGGTGAAAATAACAAAGATCGGGTATGACATTAATCCCTGGATCGCATCGGTAACCAGCAGGGAGATACGCCCCCCCGGCCAGATCACCAGCATGGCCATGGAAAGCACTAAAACCATTATGACCGCAAAGGTCGAAATCTCGAATCCGAATAGATTTACGGTTAAAGGCAGACCGACAAAGTAAATAAAGAAGCGTGCCGCGACCGCGGGGCCAATGGCATTGGTAATCATCTCCGCCACAGTCCGGATGAATGCGGCGACAATACGTAAGGGGCGGTTGTATCTAAGCTCCAGAAACTGGCCGATAGAAAGACATTTTGTCTGGCGGAAACGATATAGACAGTATCCGGTCAGAGACATAAAAATAGTTATCGGAACAATAAGCCTGCCCCACAGCCCGACAGCCATCCCGCATAAATATTCACGTTCACATAATGACACGAGGGTGATAACCGAGAGTCCGGCCGACATATCCCCGACACAGATAACATATCGGCCGGCAACACGTCCTGAAGCAAGAAAGTCCGCGACTCCGCGAACATACTTCCTGGCATAGACCGCTATCCCCAGGACAATCGTTACCGGCACAATTACAATGAGCCAATCAATCCAATGCATTCAATTTATCCTTCCTTTTTTGTTGTTTTATTAATGCAAATTCTATTAAGTGAGGTAAATTCAAAGCTCCAATTCCGGATAGGATTTTTAGAGTTTCAGACAAGTAGATTGTGTCTTTCGTGCAATTGTGCATACCATTGCGGCATGTAAACGAGCTCAAAATCACAAGATGCCGGTCAAAAACAAAAATCCGTCGAAATAGTCTTGAAATTACCTCAACTTGCATTTTATCGAAAAACGAGTCGATAAATCGAATAAAAATCGACCTGAATTTCGATGGAAGCAGATAAGAATTTATTGCAAGCATCATTCGGAATCCCGAATGATTTCCCACTCTGTAATAACTTCCACCTTAAGCTCTAAAGACCTCTCTGCACAAGGTAAATTAGCACTTTTTTTACATTTATCAAATACAGTAAGATATTTGTTGACAGGATTAATTCACCTCACTTAACTTTAAAAACAGGATTAGCCTGCTTGCCTGAAAAAAAATCATGCAAAAAAACATCTTTGTAAAGTTGCTTTACAAAGATCGCGTATTATATTAAAGAACTTTTGCGGTTAATTGTATAATGTTCAGCATTATTCCCAATAAAAAATAAACAGGAGCGTAAAATGTCGAAAAAAGCAGACATTGGTCTAATCGGTCTGGCCGTAATGGGCGAGAATCTGGTCCTTAACATGGAAAGCAAAGGTTTTTCAGTCGCGGTATTCAACCGTACAGTGTCCAAAGTTGATGATTTCATGAATGGACGCGGTAAAGACAAAAACATCATTGGCTGTCACAGCATCGAAGCACTCTGCGCCAACCTCGAAACTCCCCGCAAAGTTATGCTGATGGTCAAATCCGGCAAGCCGGTTGACGACTTTATCGAACTGGTCATTCCGCACCTCGAAGCCGGCGATATCGTCATCGACGGCGGCAACAGCCATTTTCCCGATACAATTCGCCGTACCGCTTACCTTGAAAGCAAAGGCCTGCAATACATCGGCACCGGAGTTTCCGGCGGCGAAGAAGGCGCTCTGCTCGGTCCTTCAATCATGCCCGGCGGTTCTCCCGGCGCATGGCCATACGTCAAACCGATTTTCCAGGCTATTTCAGCTAAAGTAGCCGACGGCAGCCCGTGCTGCGAATGGGTTGGCGATAACGGCGCCGGACATTATGTCAAAATGGTTCACAACGG
The DNA here is from genome assembly GCA_963678305.2 of Victivallales bacterium. Taxonomy (GTDB): domain Bacteria; phylum Verrucomicrobiota; class Lentisphaeria; order Victivallales; family Victivallaceae. Next base: position 728,020 of record CAXXVV010000003.1, on the reverse strand, counting down.
CATCGAATACGGCGATATGCAGATGATCTGCGAAGCTTATAATCTGATGAAAAGCGTTCTTGGTATGAGCGCGGCTGAAATGCAGAAAGTATTTGTCGAATGGAACGAAGGCGAACTCGACAGCTACCTGATCGAAATCACTAAAGATATTCTGGCGACCGAAGATCCCGAAACCGGCAAACCGGTTGTCGACATCATTCTCGATACCGCCGGACAGAAAGGTACCGGTAAATGGACCAGCGTCAGCGCACTTGACCTCGGTTCACCGTCACCGACTATCGCCGAAGCCGTTTTTGCCCGCTGTCTGTCCGCGATCAAGGAGGAACGTGTCGCAGCCTCCAAGGTACTCTCCGGTCCGACTCCGTCTTTTGATGGCGACAAAGCCGAATTTATCGAATGCATCCGCAAAGCACTTTACGCATCCAAGATCTGTTCTTACGCCCAGGGCTATCAATTACTGAAACTGGCCGCGGAAGAATATAACTGGAACCTGAACAACGGTGAAATCGCCCTGATGTGGCGCGGTGGATGTATCATCCGGGCCCGTTTCCTCGGCGACATCAAAGCCGCGTTTGATAAGAATCCGCAGCTGGCAAATCTGCTGCTTGACGATTTCTTCAAAAATATCATTGACGATTGCCAGTCCGCATGGCGCAAGGTTGTCGCGACCGCCGCTCTTAACGGCGTTCCGACTCCGGCATTCTCAAGCGCGCTGTCCTATTATGATTCATATCGTTCCGCGGTCCTGCCGGCAAATCTGCTGCAAGCCCAGCGCGACTACTTCGGCGCTCATACCTATGAACGTGTCGACAAGCCGCGCGGTGAGTTTTTCCACACCGCCTGGACTGAAAACAGCGGAACCACTACCAGTTCCACATATAACGCATAAGCTTTAGGCGGGGATATCCCCGCCGGACTCGTCCGGGTTTTCTGTTTTCCGGATTGCTTGCAAAGACGAGATTCAACAGCTTTTTTCTGTTTTATCGCTTGATAAGATAGAACTTATGGTTAATATTAAACCCGGAGCTTTTTGCTTCGGGTTTTTTAGTTATAAATCAGGAGGAACCTAAATGAATCTTGTGAAAATATTCTCTATTATGGCTGTTGCGGCAATGTTTACCGTCGGCTGTAATTCCCTGCCTTCTCTGCCGTCAGAGGAAGATATCGGCCCCGCCAATATCAGCCTGGATAACTTACAAAAAAGGATGAAACAGGCAACCGACCCCAAAGGAACTTTCCGCAACGCAAATTCATATTTAATGAAACAGCGGCTGATTACTAATATCGAGGGAGAAAAAGATGCTTATGTCATTATTACAAGATTCCAGAAACCCAATAAACTAAGCATCACCAAACTTGAAAACGGCACCCCGATTAATGGTCAGATTATTAACAATAAACGGGCCTGGATGATTGATTACAAAGAGAAAAAGGTTTCTCCGGTGGAAGGAAAAGCGCTCAAGAGCTTTCTTTTGTTGTTTGACATTGGCAATCCCAGCATGACGCTGTCGGAAATTTTTAAAAATATCAAGCTCCAAAGCTGTCGGCTTGGAGACAAACGATTTTACAAACTCACCTGTAGTACCGATGACAAAGATATTCCACCGATCTCTATCTATGTCGGGGAAAGCAATTTCCTGGTTAAAAGAATCACCTTCACCCGCAAAGCCGATGGCGTGCAATATATCTCAAGTATAGACCAGTACAACCTTTATGAGGGAGTGATGGTTTCCAAAAAAATGACTGTGCGCATGCACAATGTGATGCAGTCATACCAGACAACCACCTATACCCTGAATCCCAAATTGGATTCTAAAGATTTTATTCCGCCAAAATTCAAAAAGCCGTAATTATATGGATATCGAGCTGATACAGGGAGATATAACCACATTGGCCGTTGACGCGATCGTTAATGCAGCCAACTGTTCCCTGCTTGGCGGCGGCGGAGTTGACGGCGCGATCCATCGCGCTGCGGGACCGGAGCTTTTGCAGGAATGCCGTAAATTCGGCGGCTGTAAAACCGGAGAAGCGGTAATTACTGCCGGATACAAACTGCCGGCAAAACATGTGATCCATACCCCGGGCCCGGTTTGGAACGGCGGCGGCAGGGGGGAGCCGGAACTGCTGACAGCCTGCTACCGCAACTCGCTACATCTGGCTTTGGAAAATCAATTATCCTGCCTTGCCTTTCCGTGTATCAGTACCGGAGTCTACGGTTACCCAAAAGAACAAGCCGCGAAAATCGCGGTTGAAACGGTCCGGAATTGGACCGGAAATTATCCGGAAAAAATTGTTTTCTGCGTTTTCGGAGATGTTGATTATCAAATATACAGGAGTTTAATATGAAAAGAGTTGGAGCCCATGTCAGCGCGGCTGGCGGAGTTGAAAACGCTCCATTGAACGCGGCGGCAATCGGCGCTAAAGCTTTCGCTTTGTTCACCAAAAACCAGCGACAATGGTTCGCCCCGGAACTGACTTCGGAATCAATCAGGCTTTTCAAGGAAAATTGTGAAAAAGCCGGCATTGCTCCGGAATATATTCTACCGCACGACAGTTACCTGATCAACCTGTGCCAGCCGGACCCGGATAAACTCAAACAGTCCCGCAATTCTTTCATCGAGGAAATGGAACGGTGTCAATTGCTCGGGCTTAAACTGCTGAATTTCCACCCCGGCAGTACTCTGAAACAGATATCAGAAACTGAGGGCCTGAAAATGGTGGCCGAAAGCATCAATATAGCGCTCGACGCGGTCGAAGGCGTTAGCGCCGTCATCGAAAACACCGCCGGACAAGGCAGCAATATCGGTTACTGTTTTGAACACATTGCCGAAATAATCGACCAGGTCGAGGATAAATCCAGAGTCGGTGTCTGCCTTGATACCTGTCACTCGTTTGCCGCGGGGTTTGATTTGACCACCCAAGAACACTGCGACTGGGTATTTGACCAGTTTGAGCGTCATGTCGGATTTAAATATCTTCGCGGAATGCATATTAATGATGCCAAATCGACTCTCGGCAGTCACCTCGACCGCCACAACAGTCTGGGGCAAGGCAACCTCGGCAGCACGGTTTTCAAGTACATTATGAACGATGACCGCTTCGACGAGATTCCGCTGATTCTGGAAACGATCGATCCGGAGCTATGGCCCGAAGAGATCAAATGGCTCTATTCACTGATTGAAAACTGATCCGGCATAGTATGCATATTCAAACCCATGTCATGTCCGGCTGGTGCGTCGGAAACCTGTTCAAGCTGAACCGGCGCGAACGTTTTTTCTGCATGTTGGCCGCATCCTTGCCGGATATTGACGGACTTGCAATTCTCGGCGGCTGGGGTAACTATCAGGACTGGCATCACGTAATCGCCCATAACATCCTGTTTTGCGTACTTGCGACGGGAGTCATGACCGGATATTCCAACCACCGGTTAAAAGCGTTTTTTATCTATATCGGCCTTTTCACCCTGCACATGACCCTGGATATGTTCGGCTCCGGCATGGGCTGGTATCTTTATTTTTACTGGCCTTTTTCGATGGAAAAATTCTACACAAATTACGGATGGGAGTTTTTTTCATGGCAAAACCAGTTGGCCGGTTTCTTATTCCTGCTCTGGACCATCGCCATTATTTTCTGCCGGAAACGGACGCCGCTGGAATATATCATGCCCAGGCTCAATCGCCGTCTGGTCGTTTTCTTCCTCAAAATAAGCCGCGTCAACCGGCAGTGCCGGAACGAAAAACCGTTTTAAGCAATTTCATACTTCAGGAACAAAAACCCCGGCGCTTCAGGAATATTCAGACTTATTTCCCCGTTCGTACTCAAACGTAAAACTTGTTCCTCATTAGTCAGCAGGTTTTTCAATTTCAGTTCCGAGCCGGGAGTAAGATAGCGTAATGTCAGACTTGCTTCCGGCTGTTCATTGTTGAGTTCCCGGAACACGGTAAGATAGCCGTCTCCTGACTGGTGATTATGATTTTGAAACCCGGTCCACGACGCATCATCCGGTTTGTCTCCGATGGGATATGTTATACCGCTGAAAATATTTTTTTGCACCGCTTTGTAAGCCTTGATAACCGGCCGCAGTTCAGCTTTTGCGCTTTCGGATAAATATTTTGTTTCCAGAAAAAACAGCGGAGTTCCCATCATGGTGATCGCAAAACAATAAGCGTGAGTATAGTATTTGGCATTGCTCATTGCCGGATTGACCATGTCAATGTTCTGGTACGACGCCTGGAATTTACACAAATTAACATATTTACTGATCTGCCACAGATCCCGCAGCACGGTATCCGGCCGGTATATTGCCGACCAGGGGCTGGACGGCTTGCGGTTCTCCAGATAAATAGTCCCATATTCCCGCGCGAAAAAGTAACCGTAACGCGGACTTATTTCCGTCAAATCCCAGTTGACCCGGGTTTGATGCTCCGTACTCAAAATGAACTTTCTCGCCTTAGCCATTAAACTGTCCAGTTTACTTCTTGAATCAAGATGAGCAAAATCAAGTTTATACTGAACAAAACCGCCTTGTTCACGGTTTCTGATCAAATCTTCCAACGCAACCGGCTCCGCCGCCGCCCATAGCCCAAGTTTAATATTACTTGCATTCGCTGCATTTACCACGTTAGTCCAGCCTTCAGGATAAGCGGTTTCAGTCGGCCGCCAGGCGGAATAGTCCGACGGCTGCCAGCCGTCATCAATCTGCAGGATGTCGATACCAAGTTCAGCGCAACACTCGATTTCATGCAACACACTACCTTCATGAGCAGCGGCCCGGGCGGTAGCGGTTGAACTGGTACTGCCCCAGGTGTTTGCTTGAATGTAGGTATCGCGCTCAATATTTACCGGATAACGCAACCGGTCAAAACTTTTAAACGCGGTTTCCCGGTCGGTGGCCGACTTGTCCCAGCAAAACAGCCATGACGCCCAACTTTCTGCATATTTCCCGTCAGGTATCTCATTCGGGTAAATACCCCAGCCCAGATTTAACACGCCGTTATCCGGATCGGCAATAAACATGCCTGAATCATGACCGGGATGGTTCACGCACTTATGAGACTCCTTGACCATGGCAATCCCCTGATGATCATCCTCAAGGCAAATTGCGTTGGCCCAGGTTACCCATTCAGGATAAACTTTTTTATTAACAGCCTCCGCTTCTTTCAGGATATCGAGAAACGGGTCGTTCCGGTTCTGGGTATCGGAATAGTATCCGAAATATCTCCTTGTCAGAGAACCGGGATTAACCGGCAGACATTCCATTCTGGCCGGCATCGGCTTGCCCTGTTTGGTCCATGCACTGTTTTCCATGTCACTCGTGGATTTTATTTTAAACTGGGTGCGCATTCCGGCAAAATCATAATAAAGCCAGATAATATAGATTAATTCAATTTTTATCTGCTCAAAGTCGAAACAACATTCCACTTTAAGATGCCCGGAGGTAAAACCGTCATCATCGGAATCCTCCGCATATACCGACATCAATTTTCCAGCCGCTTGATCAAACCCCGGCAATTCCCAGTCGCAGGCAAAATCGCTTTGCAAATTGGTCCAGGCCCGGCCCGAACTCAAATCACTTACCTCTATAGTAAGCAAGCCGTTGCCGGTCAACCGCCACCTACGCCTCAGTTTTCCATTGGATACTTCCAGAATACCATTTGCGAAAGAGACCTCAGCACCTTTAATCTTTTTTGTATACGAATCATTCATAACTAATCCTATATTGATTTATTTTTTATTTGTAATATTGAATATAACTGCCTTAAAGAGTATTGTAAATAAGCAAATATTGATAATATTTTCCAAATATTGAGGATTAACGTGGATACGCAGAAAAAACATTGGCGGATTGAATTTGAAGTCTTTCCGAAAACTGATTTTCTGTTGGTCCCTCACTGCATCCAGCAATCCACCGTTTATCATGGTTACAGAGTAAACAGCAGAGAAAGAGCTCCCCATTCAGTTTTTAAATACACCGTTTCCGGTTGCGGGATGCTTGAAATAAAGGGTAAAAAATACAAAATTCCTGCCGGATCAGCTTTTTTGACTAATATCACCAGTCCCGATATCAGTTATTACCATCCTGGCGGTAGCAAACCTTGGATTTTCATTTTTTTTGCATTCAACAATGCCGAAGCTCTGGTTACAGAAATCAACCGGTACACCGGTTATGTCTATGATATTCCGCCGCGAACCCGGTTGATAAACAGCTTCAACGACTATGCCGACAAAGCCGGAATCAAACTGCTTTCCCCGGGACAAGGCAATATCATGGTCCAGTCAATGCTTGGAGAACTGGTTGATATAGCGACTGGACATGAACGGAATTTCAGCACTAAAACACTCTATACGGACATTTCCAGGTTTGTCCTGAGTAACCTTGAAAGAAAATTGTCCCTTAATGATATTGCCGGACATCTCAACCTCAGCAAAGAGCATTTATGCCGGGTATTTAAAGAAGAAACCGGCATGACAATCGGAGAATATATTCAGCGTGAAAAAATCCATCACGCCCAAAATATGCTCCGGAACAATACTTTGAATATTAAAGAAATCGCCTATCGGCTCGATTATTCCAGTGCGTCCCAATTCAATCGACAGTTCAAAAAGATCAGCGGCCTGACTCCGACCGAGTACCGCGGGAAAGTCGACTTCTATATCTAGTCATTAATATTCCGGACAATTTTTGAAAATGTATTTCCAAAAGCCTGTTCCATAAATCCGTCAATTTACATTTTTTCGACGGAATATCAATAATTTTTAAAACACCAGGTAGTTTATAATACATTAAAAAAAACCGGCACTACTCTAAGCTTTGAAGCGTAAAACAACGACATATTACACGCGGTTTTTATATGATTTTTTTGCAAAACTCTATCAAAAAAGCATCCGTCACTTATCCGTCACTTATCTGGGTTTTCAAATTTTATTGAGACCATATAGCGAACATTGCATAACCGGATTTCATGCGGTATATTATACGGTGGTTTGTTAATAATAAAATTAAGGAAAATTAAAATGCCTATTTATGAATACCACTGCGATGATTGCGGCAGTGATTTTGAGTTGTTGGTCCGCTCCGCTTCCGATAAGCCGAATTGCATAAAATGCGATTCGAATAAGGTTGACAAGAAATTATCCGTCTTTTCCGCATCCGTAGCTACCCCGGCGTCAAAATGCGCCATGAAAGGCGGCTGTCCGTCAGCCGGATCACATGCCTGCGGCGGCTGTCCCGGAGCCATGCAGTGAATAAAGCCGAATTACTCGAAATCCTGCATGAATATAATTTTCATCCCGGCCGGTTTCTTGGCCAGAATTTTCTGCTGGATGCAAATTTGCTTGACTGGATTGTGCGTACCGTCGATCCCCAGCCGGGCGAATTGATCCTCGAGGCCGGTCCCGGCTTCGGTGCGTTGACCCGCGGGATGCTGAACGCCGGAGCCGAGGTTCACGCCATTGAATTCGACCGCAGAATTTGTGAATACCTGAAAAAAAATATGCGTGATAAAAACTTTCACCTCTTTGAGGGTGACGCCTGCCGGGTTGATTTGGACGAAATAACCGGAGGACGCGACTTCCGGGCCGCCGCCAACCTTCCCTACTCAATCAGCAGTGTCTTCATCGCCCGACTGGTCAATCTGGAAAAGCCGCCGCGTGAAATGATCTTTATGCTCCAGAAAGAAATGGGAATGCGGGTTGCCGCCGACACTGATACCCGCAATTACGGCTCCCTTTCTGTGCGCGCCCAAGCAGTCTATGATATCAAGCTGTTGAAAACAGTCCCCCCCGCAGGTATTTTTTCCGCCGCCGGATGTCGATTCGGCTATTGTCAGATTTACCCGTAAAGCGGAAATTCCGTCGGTAGAACGACGGCGACGACTCGACCGGATCGTTAAAGACGCTTTTTCTCAACGCCGGAAAAAGATGTTCAAAGTCCTGTCCAAAGGCCGCGATGCCGGAAAACTTGAAAATGCTTTCGCGCAAACCGGAATCAGCCTTGATGCCAGGCCGGGCGGACTTACCGTGGAAAAATTTTTAGCACTCGCAGACGCCCTTGAAGAAGCGGGCGCACCTGGTGACGGAACTTGACATTAGTTGTTTTTACAAGTATATTAATTTCCGGGTTTTTATTTCACTGAGCAAAAAGCTTACTTAGAAAGATCATAAAATGTCTAAACATGATGACAATATTTATCGGGCGCCGGTTTGGTACCGTGATCTGGCAGCATTCACTTTTCCGACGATGTTCGTAAAATTGACGAAACCGGAAATAGAAGCGTTGGCAAACGGCGTTACCTGCGGCGGTCAGGTTAAAGAGATTATCCGCCGCATGAAACAGCCAATGCACATGCTGCCCGGCAATTGTTTTGCGTTTGTCGACACAGTCGCGCCTACCGATACAGTACGTTTTAAGGACAAAAGGGGCGCGGTTCACTCCGCTGCCAGCAGCTGGAAATTTCTTGCCAGAAGCCTGAAAGTCCGGGAAGCCGCCGCCGCAGGAAAGGTCGAATATGTCTGTCTGCGACCATTCCGGCGTATGAACAGCACCCGTGAATTCAGGTTGTTTATCTACAAGGGCGAACTCCGGGCAATGAGCCAATACAATCTGACCAGGCACTTTCGTCGCCTTGAAGGAATGAAGGAAGAATACTGGGATATGGCGAAAAAATTTATGGACCGGCCGGTTGGCTGATGCCCGCTCTGGATCTGGTCGTGGATATTTATATTACTTCAGATAATAATGTCCTGATCCTTGATCTTAATCCCTGGGGCGGAGAAACCGATCCCAAAATGCTCAACACCTGGGAGCGTGACTGGGAACAGGAAATCGGCATTGTTCTGATGCCGCCGCCCACTCGCATCAATGGTGACGTCAACGTCTCTTTTTAAATAATAATGGCCGGGACTCGTGCCTTGAACCAGAATCAGAAAATTATTCTCGGCGTAAAATCATCTCTCGCTCAATATGCCGGGTGGAAAATCTATGTCGGATTCAGCGGAGGAGCTGACAGTTGCGCCCTGCTGCTTGCATTGCAAAACGTCGCGTTGGAACTCCACATTTCTCTGAAAGCAGTGCATTTTGAGCATGGTATTCGCGGAGCGGAATCACTGCGTGATGCGGACTGGTGTACAAAATTTTGTCTGAAGCGACAAATTGATTTCCAGAAAATATCCCTGAATACACCTGAAAATCGTCTTCCGGGGGAAAATCTCGAAGCCGCCGCCCGCCGCCTGAGACTCTATCACTGGGCAAAGCTCGCGACGATGCCGGATTGTGCGGTTGCGCTCGGTCATCACGCTGATGATGTTATGGAAAATGTAATGTTGCGGCTGTTTCGCGGCGGCAACGCCAGCAGTCTTTCAGCGCTTCGCGTGAAACGAATTGTCAATGATGTTATTTTTCTCCGGCCATTGCTTGATTTTTCACGTCGGCAACTGCGTGATTTTCTCCGGGAAAACCAGTTGGATTCATGGTGTGAAGACAAGACTAATGAAGACACATCAAATGCCCGGAATTACTTGCGCCGGGAAGTTCTGCCGCAATTGAACGCAAAATTTCCTTTTGCCCTGCCGGGAATCCATGCGTCAGCCGAAGCGCTGCAATGTGACGCCGATTATCTTGAACACGCCGCAAATGAAGCCTTTAAGTCCATTCAAGTAAAAAAAATAACTTCGGCCGAATTCTGGCAGGATCTGCATCCGGCCCTCTGTCAAAGAGTTTTAAAACTCTGGCTCTCTTTTCGACTGAATCGTTTTTTCGTTCCTGACAGCCATTTTATGCGGCGTTTCAAAGCCACTCTTGATGCTGATCATAGCGAACCGAAAGAAATACCTGTGCCCGGAGGTGGAAAAATCCTTATCCAGCATAATTCAGTATCCATCTCTAAAAAAGTAACCCCGCCTGAGGAAATCCGCTGGAACTGGCAGGATACAGCATCTGTTTCTTACGGTTTTGCCACCATTCACTCCGAAATGGTTGATAAGCTTCCGGCTGAAATTTCCGTAAATGAAGCATATATGGATGCTGAGTTGCTATCGGCTGAGCTGCTGGTAAGAAACCGCCGGGACGGCGACCGGATCGTTCCTTTCGGTCGAGAATCGGAGGTTAAATTGAAAAAGATTTTTACCGATGCAGGAGTCAGCGCCAGGGAAAGCTGTATTCATCCTCTTCTATGCCTGCCTGACAATAAGATAATCTGGGTCCCGGGCGTTCGTCAAACAAGTTTTGCGCCAGTTTCCTCTTCAACTAAAATCATTTTAAAATTTTCTCTTGTCACATTTGATTCCATTGATATTTAAAAATCAATTAGTCTCTTTCCCCCCAAAAAAGCATCTTTCACACTTAGTGCCACTAATACAGAGTGCTGAATATTTTATCATCAATAATCAGACAGTTTGATTTTAAATAAATCTTAAAGTAATTATTGCCAACCATTTACCTACACCACTATTTCACTGCACAAAGATTCTCGCGACTTCTCGCTGAAGAACAAAAATAATTTCAAAAAAATACTTTAACCACTTGACTTTTTAATCATATTTGGCTATATTGCCAAATAGACAAATAGGTTGAGAGTTGATTATATGAGCAAAAAAATTGATCCAAAATATAAAGTTCGAGCTGAAATAATGAAGGCTTTAGCTCATCCAACGCGATTGTTCATTGTCGATGAATTATCGCAGGGAGAGCGTTGTGTTTGCGAATTGCAGGAGATGATCGGCGCAGATATGTCAACGGTGTCAAAACATTTGACTGTATTGAAAAACGCCGGCATCGTGACAACCGACAAGCGTGGCCTCCAGGTTTATTACACCTTGCAAACGCCATGTATTTTGAACTCTCTGGCTTGTGTGGAACAGGTCTTGAAAAACAAATTGGAACGTCTGGCCGGCTAAAAGAGCCGTTGACGACGGAGCGCAGGCTCCAATTGTATTAAACATTTAAAGATTATTTATTACAAGTGGTAATTTCAAAACTATTTCAACTGATTTTTGATTGTGGACGCCATCTTGTGATTGTGAGCTCATTTACATACCACAAAGGTATGCGCAATCGCACAAAAGTCACAATATAATCGTCCAAAACGCTAAAAATCATACTCGAACCGAAGTTTTGAAATAACCTCACAAAATTAATATTAAACTGGATATTGAAAATGAACTGGAAAAAAGAGTGGAAAACTCTAACTGTGATGCTTGGCATCTTTCTAGCCTGCTTTTATCTGCCGATGAGCTCCCAACGCTTCACCAATGCGGTACTGGAATCATTACATCTGGTAAAATGGTACGCCAGGGAACATGTATTACTGTGCCTGGTCCCGGCATTTTTTATTGCCGGGGCGATCGGGGTATTCATCAGTCAGGCTTCAGTCATGAAATATCTGGGGGCCGGGGCTAAAAAAGTAACCGCGTATGCCGTAGCCTCGGTTTCCGGGGCAATACTGGCGGTCTGTTCCTGTACGGTCCTGCCGCTGTTTGCCGGAATCTACCGGATGGGCGCCGGACTTGGTCCGGCCACGGCCTTTCTCTATTCAGGCCCGGCAATCAATGTTCTGGCAATCATTCTGACCGCCCGGGTGCTGGGCATGCACCTCGGAGTCGCGCGAGGCGTCGGGGCGATTTTATTCAGCGTATTAATCGGATTGGCGATGCATCTTATTTTTATTCGTGAAGAGCGTGCCAAAGCAGCCAACGCGGTTAATATGCCGGAACCTGAAAACGTCCGTCCGTTGTGGCAAAATATTCTATGTTTCGGCACTATGGTAGGAATACTGGTATTCGCCAACTGGAGCGGAGCCAAAACCGAAAGCGAAGTATGGAAAGGAATCTATCAGATTAAGTGGTATATAACAGCCTTTTTCGGGATTGGTCTCGGAGTTATCCTTTCGTTGTGGTACAGCCTGAAGTGGTGGAAAACAATAGTGACGGCGCTGGCGGTCCTGGTCACCGCGATTTTCAGCTCCGGTCATCCCGAACTGCCTTTCTCGGTCGGAGCGATTGGACTCTCAATCTTCATGAGCACCAGCAAAGGAGAATGCAATGAATGGTTCGAGTCGAGCTGGGGGATTCGCCAAACAAATCCTGCCGTTACTGCTGTTCGGGGTACTGGTTGCCGGACTTCTGCTGGGACGGGTCGGACAGGAAGGTCTGATTCCGTCCGAATGGGTCAATAAATTAGTCGGCGGCAATTCAATCGGGGCTAATTTTTTCGCGTCGGTTGCGGGAGCGTTCATGTATTTCGCCACCTTGACCGAGGTCCCGATCGTCAAGGGCCTGATCGACAACGGTATGGGCAAAGGCCCGGCGCTGGCCCTGCTGCTGGCGGGACCGGCCTTGAGTTTACCCAATATGCTGGTCATCCGCTCGGTTCTCGGCTGGAAAAAGACCATTGTTTTTGTCCTGCTGGTTGTGATAATGGCGGCTTTTTCCGGAATGATCTTCGGTTGTTTTTACGGATAATTCGTATTTCTAGTGATAAACATATATATTAAGAAAGGTTGAATCATGAAAATTCAAATTTTAGGAACCGGATGTCCCAAGTGTACTAAATTGGCAGAGAATGCCGAAGCCGCGGCAAAAGCGATGGGAATTAACTATGAAATTGTTAAAATCACGGACATTAATGATATTATGGCATTCGGCGTGATGATGACTCCGGCCCTGGCGGTGAATGATAAGGTACAGATTGTTGGAAAAGTCCCGTCTGCCGAGGATATACAGAGTCTTCTATCATGAAAGCAAGTTGGAATTAAGGAGTTACCATTCTTAATTTCTAATTTCTAATTAAAATTACAGGGAGCAGGAAAAATGTCGGAAAAATGTAAATGTGAATGCAGTGCCGCACCCAAATTGATTTTTGCATGTTCGGGAGCGGCGGACGTCGGCGCGCTTGCCGATCAGGGCGCGAGAAAATTGAATCGTGACGGTGACGGCAAAATGTTCTGCACTGTCGGTATTGGCGGTCGGGTCAGCGGGATTATGAAGACCACCGAAGCAGCGGATGATATTCTGGCAATTGACGGTTGTCCGCTTCATTGCGTCAAAAACTGTCTTGAGGAAGCCGGATTTACAAAATTCAAGCATCTTAAACTTGCCGAGCTTGGGTTGAAAAAAGGCGACTCCGAAGTTTCAGAGGAGAATATCGCCAAGGTTGCGGCAAAAGGACGTGAAATGCTGCAGGGCTGTTGCAAATGAAACACAAAGATTCAATCACCTTTTTCCTGCTGCTGTTTGTGGCTTTCGCCCTCGGCTTCATGCTGGGACGCGAAACCCAGCCGAGAAGTGCGGCGGGACAGACACAAAACGTTCCGAAAAAGGTTGACACCCGTTATGTGGTTTACTATTTTTTCAATGGCAAGCGCTGTGTCACCTGCCGGAACATCGAAAACTATACCCAACAGGTCGTTGTCGAAGACTTTGCCCAGGCGTTGGCGGAACAACGCATTACTTTTTTTCCGGTCAATGTGGATGAAGAAAAAAACAAGCATTTCATTGATGAGTTCAAGTTGACCAATAAAAGCGTAGTTCTGACGGAATATAAAAAAGGTAAATGCGTGAAGTTCAAAATTCTTCAAAAGGTTTGGGAACTGGCTAACACGAAAAACCTTTTTGAGCAATATGTCCACGACGAAATAACCGCGTTCTCCGGATTGAAAAAATGAACGAATTGCTTCCGGCATTATTAACCGCGTTATGGCTGGGAATTCTTACCTCGATCAGCCCTTGCCCCCTGGCCGGCAACATCGCGGCGATCTCCTATATAGGACAACGTCTCGACGCTCCGCGTAAAGTCGTATTAACCGGTCTTTTGTACACACTGGGCCGGACCGTCGTTTATTTGATATTGGGTATTTTGCTGGTCTACAGTCTGCTTGCGGTTCCGAACGTCTCTTTTTTCCTGCAGCACTATATGAACAAACTGCTTGGCCCGATCCTGATAATCGTCGGGATGTTTCTCATTGAACTGCTGACCCTGCCGGCAAACGGGATCGGGGTTTCAGACAAACTCCGCAAGCATATCGACACTTGGGGCATGTGGGGCGCGTTGCCATTGGGAATGATCTTCGCTCTGGCATTCTGTCCAATTTCCGCGGCGCTTTTCTTCGGCAGCCTATTGCCATTGGCCCTGCAAAGCCGGTCCGCGATTCTTCTGCCCTGCTTTTACGGTATCGGCACCGCGCTGCCGGTTCTCATGTTTGCATTTTTGTTCGGACTGGGCGCCGGAGCGGTCGGTAAGGCATTCAACAAGCTTGCTTTATTTGAGCGCTACGCCCGCGCGATTACCGGAATTATCTTCATTCTGGTCGGCATCTACTACTGCCTGGACTCAATCTTCGGCGTCCTGTAAAATCTTTTTTTAACCACGAAAAACACGAAAAGACACGAAAAATAATCAAAAACACTTAGTGTTTTTGATTATGGATTTAACGATAAAAAATGATTTGCAGATAACTTGTTTTTAATTATCTAAATTTTTGCTTCAGCAAAAAAAACCTTTTCGTGTTTTTCGTGGTTAACTTTCCTGTGTTTCTGAAAAAATTCGCTTTTTTTTTTTGAAAAAGCTCTAAGAAGATGGCATCTTATTCGTTATAACTTTCAGAAACACCAATTGCATCAGGAAATAAGGATCGATCCGCATGGAAAAGGACGGCTTTTCCCAAATTGAAGAAATGTTCCTGGCCAACCAGCGTCCGATGATGGCGGTGGCGCTGCGGATTCTGCATGATCGCGAGTCGGCACGGGACGCATTGCAGGAAACATTTATAAAATTTGTCAAATTCCTGCGGGAAACCCGAACTCAACCAGATCACAGCCGGCACCGGGCCTGGTTGTTCCGTACCCTGAAAAACAACTGTATCGACCGGTTAAGAGCCAGGCATAGGCATGGCGAGGTCAACCTGAATGAACACGAGGACTCGCGCAGTGTGCCGGGACCGGACGCGGAGCTTATCAGACAGGAAAAGGTCGGAATTATCATTGCGAATATCGCCGAATTGAACTACCGGCAGCGCGAAGCGCTGTTATTGAAATACAAGCATCACAAAAGTTACCGGGAAATTGCCGAACTTTTGGAAACCACCGTCGGCAATGTGGGATTTATCCTGCATCAGGCCCTGAAATCGCTGAAAGATCAACTTGCAACGGAGTATAAGTCAGATGAATTGTTATAAAGCAAGACAAATGATGGTTGATCGTCACTCCGGGGAACTCGAACCGGAAGCGGTAGCCCAACTAGAGCAGCATCTTGCCGGTTGTCCGTCGTGTCAGGCCGAAGACGCCGAACTGCGCGAGATCATCAGCCTGACCGAAGAAGCCGTTTCCGAACTTCCCGACTCGGCTCTCAACAATGCGGAAAGCTCCGCCATGCTCGAACAGATGCGCGAAGAATGGAACAAGCCGGCCTTAACAAAGCCACGCAAAATCAGCGTCTGGCAACGGGTAATCGAATACAGCGCGATCGCAATGGTTTTGATCGTTCTTGCCGGAATGCTGTTACCGGCGCTCAATACCACCAGGGGGAAAGCGGGATTAATGTGTGGCGGAACAACCAGCAGCCTGGACTCGGTTGATGATAATACAACAAGGAGTATGCTTGATGAAAAAAGAGATATTTCCCCTAAGCAGTTGGGTTTGAATAAAAAATATCGCGGTAATGCGCCGGGACTGGATTCTTCGTCTTTCACAGAAGGCGAATCGGCAAAATCAGAAGAGGCGGAAGTCGCAACCGAGCCAATTGCCGCGGACAGGGTCTATACCCGACCCGCATCAAGGCCCGCTCCGGCGATGAAGCCACGTGCGATGCCCATGCCTGCATTGGCCGACCGCAAAGACTATGACCGGTCAGAGGTTAAACCAAACGCCTGGGGAGATACCAGCGCGGCGATGCCCGCACCTCACCGTGTCGCCACCGGCGGCAAACGACCCAAACCGATGATTGCTTTAGGAGGTGCAAACCTTGGAAGGCAAACCACCTTGGACTATATAGCCCATCAAAAAAATTTATCTGAAAAGCGGGAAATCGCAAGCTCAGAATGGGGCTCAGATATTTATCTTAATTTTTCACGGGATAAGGATAGTCGTAAACCCCAGGACAATTTTTATAAGGGAAAAAATATTTCTCTAAGACGGAATCTCATAAGCTTAAAACAGGATTCCACCTACGGCAATTCCCCGCTTCAGAACGGGCGGGTTCAGTTAGATCTGTCACCGGAAACCGCAAAAGAGGTCAAAAAGATAATGGCGGATGAATTTAAGGGACAGTATAAATTCAAGCGTCTGCCGAAAAACATCAAAAGCCTGTTTCTGCTTCCGACACTGCAAAAAACGGTCTCGACCTTTTCGCTGGATACCGATACCGCCTCGTATACCATGGCCCGGCGGAAGATTCTGGCCGGCGATAAACCAACCCCGAAAAATGTTCGGGCGGAAGAATTTGTCAATTACTTTGATTATCACTACCCCAAGCCGAAAGGGGAAGAACGTTTCGCGGTCTACCTGGACGCGGCGCCAAGCCCTTTCCGACCGGAAAATACTCTGCTGCGGATCGCGGTCCAGGGGCGCGACCTGGGACCGGATACTGCCAAAGCCAACGCCTGGACACTGCTGGTCGACGCGAGCGGGTCGATGGCCCAGGACGACCGGATGAGGTTGACTCGTAAAGCGCTGGAATTATTACTCAAACGCTTCAAGCCGCAGGACCGGGTCAGCCTGGTGCTGGCCGCCAACGAAAATACCCGGGTCATCAACAATGTCCCGTATAAACTGTATGCCCAAAGACTGCAACGGGTCATTGCCGGAATCGAACCGGACGGGGTTTGCGACTTCCGGGCGGCGGTCAAAATGGCTTATGATACCGCCGTGAAGAATTATCTGCCGGGCAGCGGAAACCGGGTAGTCATCTTTACCGACGGCATCGTCAAAGAGGGAACCGGCAAAGCCGACCCGATACTCAGGGATATTGCTGAGGCCCGTAAACGCGGAATCACCAATACTGTAATTGGAGTCGGGGGCGACGGCAACGACGAGTTGCTGGAAACAATTGCCAACAAAGGCGACGGCTCCTATGTCTTTATAGATTCGGCCACCGAAGCGGAAAAAGTCTTCAAGCGCGATTTTGCCGCGCGTTTCCGGGAGCTGGCCCGTGATTTCAAGATTCAGGTCGTCTTCAATCCTTCGGTTATCCTGGCTTACCGTCAAATCGGCTATCGCAACCGCCAGCTTACCGCCAAACAGTTCCGGGATGATAAAGTCGACGCGGGCGAAGTCGGTTCAGGCCAGAGCGCGACCGCCCTTTATGAAATGAAGATCAGCAAAAAAGCCCTGGACGAGGAAGTGGGGGCTAAGGTTTATATCAGGTACAAAACGGCTCATAACATGGCGGCGGAAGAGCGGGCTTTCACGATTACCGCCGGGGAACTGCGGGCGGAAAATAAACTGTCGCCGGGATTCCTGCTGGCGGCATGTGCGGCGGAATTCGCCGAGTATCTGGCTTTTCCCGGAGAGCCTAACAAGGCAACCCCGAGCCGGATACGCGAAGTCATCGCACCGTCGGCAAACCTGTACGACCCTAAAATCACCACTTTCCTCAGATTGCTCAGAACGTGCAAGTAAGTGGAAAGATGAAAGTTGAAGGTTGAAGGTTAAAAGATCGATACTTTTCGCTCTTGCATCTTTTTCGTTGGGTGAGATTGAAAATGAACTTTTTTGAAAAACTGAAATCCCTGGGAGCGCGGACGTCTCGTCCGCAGAAAGGGACCGCCAATCATAACGGTTCAACGCGCTATGCGCGATAAAAGGGATAGAATATGCAGACTTTAGTGTCATGTTGCAGGCGTCCCCGCCTGCATGCGGACGAGACGTCCGCGCTCCCAGGGGGTAAACTATTTACAATGTTTTTACATTTCTTTTACAGGGGTTTGACAAGTTATTGATATTTCAGTTTAAATTTACAATTACAAACTTATTAATAAACAGAAGGGGTTGAAAATGTTGAAGTCGATCATTATCATGCTGACGGCGCTGGTTGCGACAGTACAGGCAAAAGAGCTGAAAACAGTAACTCCGGCGGCGGAATTTTGCGATATTTCCGGCGGTATCAACCTTTCCAATGATCCGGTGAAAAAGACCCAGTCCGCTTTCAGAGCCGTACTGGAAGTAAAGTTGACAAAACCCGGAACGATCAAACTTTTATCCGGCAACCTGATGATAACCAGTTTGTCGGTAACCCAGAAAGACCTTGGCTGGTTCCAGTCGGAACCACTGAAAAAACTGCGTTTCCATGAAAAAGCCTGGCATCTGCACCTAGACCGTACTGGAACTTTTATTATCCATATGACTTTCAATGTCGCAGTGGAAGCCGATAAAGATGAAGAAAAATGCTCGTTTCAAATTCTGCCCAGTGTTGTCAGCCGTTTGCAGAATCTTAATTTTAATCGTCCCGTTGATCTAAAAATCCCGGGCGCGATCAACTTGACGGAAAAAACCATAGTCTTGTCTTCTTTCAGGTTTAAACCTGAATCAACGCCTAAAACACTGCCTCAACTCCGCAGTTATTCCGCGGTTTTGCCGGGCAGCGGCAAATACAGTTTTGAATGGCAGCGCAAAAGCGCGGCGGCTCAGGCGGCGCTGTCGATCAGTACTGAAAGCGTGGTCCAGGCAATGGTTCGCAGCGGCGCGATCAAATTTAACGATACGCTGGAATTCAAAATATTGCAGGGCAAAGCCGCCGGATTCCGGATCAGACTTCCTGATGGCTTTAATGTGCTTGAAGTCAAAGGCGAAAACATCCAGACCTGGAATGTTGAAAAGATCAAAGACTCCCACACCCTGATCATGACTTTGTCCCAACCGGTTGAAAAAAGTTATGCTTTGAAATTGGTCGGGGAAAAGATTCTGGACAAGTTTCCCTCTGAATTTATGCTGTCGGCTCCGACAGTTGAAGGAGCGCTGCAAATGAACGGGGTGCTGCTGGTCAATAACGCACCAGGAGTTAAAACCACCGTCACCGCGATTTCCGGCTTTAATCAGCTGGCTCCGCGCTCAATAGGTAGAATATGTAATATAAAAATGACCGTACCGATGCCGGCATATGCTTTTGCTTTTGGCGCAAACCGGGGAGAAGTCAAAATCAAAGCTGAAAACGTCAAACCGGTCTATTCGGTCCGGGAAGTCGGGGTGGTAGAGTATAACGGTGAAAACGCCGTGTTCAACGTCAGTTGCGAACTGGACATTCGCGACGCACCGTTGCGCGAACTTTTGATCAGTTATGCTCCAACCCTGGCTTTTAACAGTTTAAGCGGCCGGCATACCGCGCCTGACAGTTATGAACTGTTCCAGCGTGACGGGAAGAAGTATTTAAAAGTAATTTTCTCCTCCGCCACTATGGGCAGTTCCAGCTTTAAGCTGTCGTTTGAACAAAAGGCAAAAGCCGGAACCAACGCGGAACTGCCGCGCATCGAGATCGAAGGAGCTCGCGATGTCAGGGGCTGCCTGGTTCTGGCCGCGGCCGAAGGCCTGAAACTGGAAACAGCGGATTTGCAGGGACTGCGCCGGATTCCGGTCGGGTCGGCTCCGATTCGGGTAACCGGCAGCATCAGCGCGATGCTGTTCAAAGATGAATCATGGCAGGGCAAAGTAAAAATCAGCCGGATCAAAGGCAGCATTGTCTCGGAAGTATTTCACCTGGCATCAGTCGGCGACGGCTCAGTTTACGGCAGTTCACTGTTTTCGTACCACATCGCCGGAGCCCCGGCGGAACGGCTGCGATTCCGGGTCAGCGACAAACTACGCAACCTGGAATTTCGCGGCGCCGAGATCATCGACTGGAAAAAACTGAAAAAGCTGGAAAAAGGCTTTTCGGAATGGGAACTGCATCTGCGGCGCAAATATATCGGCGAACTGAACCTGCTGGCCGCTTATGAGATTCCGCTGCCGTCAGGTCAGGGAGAAATTTCCGTCGGAGTTATCGATACGATCAACGCCGACAGCGAGAACGGCTTTATCGCGATTGCCAGCGGACGCAATATCAGCGTCACCCCCGGTAAACTGCCGGAACAAACCGCCGTGATCGAGCAGATCGAACTGCCGTCCGAATACCGGGCGATGGTGTCAAATCCGCTGCTTAAGACTTTCCGCTGCGTCAAACGCCCCCATACCACGCCAATTGTCATCAGCGGATATAAACAGGCCCAACCGCCGGTTTCGGTCATCGATTTTACGGAATTGAAAACCAGTATCGACAATAACGGGGAAGCGGTTACCGAAGCGACTTGCCGGGTCAAAAATGTCAATGGCCAGTTCATGGCGGTAACCCTGCCGCAGTCGAGCAAACTCTGGTCGGTCAGTGTTGACGGCAAGCGCAAACGCCTGTCGATGGACAACGGAAAACTGTTGATTCCGCTGCCGCGACACCTGAACATAAATCACCCGATAGCGGTATCAATCGTCTATTCCCAGCAGGTTCCGGAGCTGAAACGCCGGGCGGATTTCAAACTGGTCGCACCGGTGACCGAAGCGCAGTCGATGATGCGCCGCTGGAATATTTCGGTTCCGGACGGCTGCACGATTATCTCAGCGTCAGAAGAAGCGAAATCCGGCAGTTTCTCATTAAATGATTTTCTGAGATCGGTTGAACGGCATTTCGGCAAAGCTTTATTTGCCGGGGTTATGCTGGTCGGCAGTTTCCTCCTGCTGATCGCCGCATTTCATTATCTGGGCTCCGGACGGAAAACTCCGGGAATTCTGTTCTTTGTCATTGGTGTCGGCTTCGGTATTCCCGGACTGTTGGCCGCCGGTAGTTTTGTTATGAACCTGAGTCTGCCGCTGACCCGGCAAATGGAATTCGTAAAACTGTTCAGTCTGGGTTCGGAGCCGTTTCAGATCAATATGACGGTAGCCAACTGGAAACAGCCGGTTCCGGATAATATGACCGCGTGTATTATTCTGCTGGCCGCCGCGGTCGGAGCAGTTATCGCAGGATGGAAAATACCTCAACGTCAAATCAAAATACTGTCAGGCGGAATCGCCGCGGCTCTGTTTTTCGCGGCCGTAATGCAATGGCCGGTCATCAGCTGCTGCGCCCCGATTGTGGCTTTGGGAATCGCCAGTTTGATAATTCCCTGCGGCATTCTGGTTGCGGTATTCAAAAGCGGATACCGACATCGCAAGGTCCTGACCTCATGCCTGATTATCGGTATCATCGCTTTGTCCGGCCAAACCGCTGATGCGAAAAAATACAGAAAACCGGTTTCCCAACCTTATAACGCCGCCAGCCCGGTCATCACTCTGGTCAACTATCAGCTCAAGGTAAACAAACAGGAAAACCCGGACACCACGTCCGGCAAATACGCCGTAACCGCCGAAGTGGAAATCACTATCGAAGCGGAGAAAACCGGAACGGTCAGCATGGACCTCCAAGGAATGCTGTTGAAAAAACTTGATTCAGTCCCGGAAGATGTGACCATCGGCGACGCCGGAGGCCGCCTGTTGATCTCGCTCGAAAAAACCGGCAAAAAAGTCTGCCGGCTGGAATTCGCCGTTCCCTTGCACAAATACCGGGAAATTTACCGGATATTCCTGAATGTACCCTCATGCAAAAATGAAATCACCATCAGCGTCGGAGACGATAAGCTCAGGGTAAGATCACCTAACGCCATCTCGGAAAACGGCAAAACCGGACAAATGCAATTCGTCTATGCGCCGGATACCAAAGCCTGTTTGCTGCTGGTCCCGATCAGCCGGAACCGGCGCGATGAAAAACCGATGTATTACGCCTCGGTCAACACCGGGTGTATCTTCGAACGCGACCGGATTGAAGTGCAATCCCGGGTAAATCTGAACGTTGTGCGTGGTCAGATTGAAACATTCAAAGTCAAAGTTCCGGCTGATCTGCGGGTCTCTTCAGTTACCGCCAAGGATCTGGGTCTGTGGCGGTTCGATACGGCAACCCGGACCCTGACCGCCACTTTCAACCGGCCGCAATACGGTTCGGTCAACGTTTCAATGGTTTGCCTGCGCAGCCGGAACGCCATGCCGCTGGAGTGGTTGATAACTCCGTTGCGGATCGAGGGCGCGACCCGGCAGAGCAATTCAATCGGGTTGTATTCGGATAACGAGGTACAACTGCTGGCATCCGCTCAAAAAAGTTGCGGGGAAATAAATAACGACGGCTTTATTCTTGGCCGCAAACTCAAATATTGCATCCTGAAAAAAGCATTCCGCTGTTTCAATGACAAAGCGGAAATAAAAGTCAGCGCCAAAGCGGTAAAACCGGAATTGCGCCTGACCGAATACAGCACGATTGTAATCGATGATGAGAAGATCACTTTATCATCAAAAATGTTCCTGGAGATTTCCCGGACCGGAATATTTTCCGTGGCGCTCAATCTGCCGGCCGGATTTGAAATCAGCAATCTCCAATGCAAAAGCATCCGCGACTGGGATGAAGTGACCCGAGACGGCAAGCGTCAGGCAATCCTGAATTTCCGGGATCAGATGCTAGGCCCGGTTGAACTGCATATCGAGCTGACTAAAATGGTCAAAATCGACTTTGCAAAACCGCTGGATACGCCCGGAATTTATATTCCGGGAACCGTCAGGACCACCGGCACGCTGGCAATCAACGTCGAACGCGGCGTCACGGTCAATGTCCTGTCCAGAACCGGGATCGCCCCGGAGTCCAGTACTTCGATTGCGAAGATCCGCAGTACTTTGAGCAGCTTCAAAATCCTGCAGCCGGACTGGAAACTCAAACTAGGCTTCAACGTGACCGCGCCATGGATCCAGTCTGAAACACTCTACACGGTCAAACTGGCCGACGGTGCCGCGACTTGTTCCGCGGTCATCAATTACACCATCGAGAATTCCGGGGTCAAACGTTTCAGGGTCAGGCTGCCGGCCGGAGCCGAAACGCCTGAATTCAGCGGCAAAGGCGTAGCGGAAGCAAATCTTGATAAAAACGGCGACTGGAATGTTGAACTGTTCAACAAAGTCATGAAGAAATACCGCCTCGACGTCCGTTTCAGGTTGCCGCTGGGTAAAGGAGACTTCCTGCTGCAGCCGATAGTTCCGCTGGACTCCGCCGCCGGAACCTGCTATATTCTGGTCAGTTCTAAAGATGCTGTTCAGTTGCGGGAAAAAGAACTTAAGGGCGCGGCATCCGCGTTCAGCCAACGGCAGATTCCGCATAACTTCGGCACTCAACCGGCTTCGGACGCGGTTTTATGCTACCGGACGGTCGGCTCCGACGGCCGCATCCTGCTGGAACTCATCCGCCATCGCGCCGCGGCCCAGCTGGACGCGGTCATCAGCAATTTGACCCTGGAATCCCTGGCGGTTGAAGGACAGCTTATTAATCGCGCGACTATCCAGGTGGCAAACAGCAATGAGCGTTTCCTGTGGCTGAAACTGCCGGCAAAAAGCGATTTGTGGACCGCGTTCGTTGACGATATGGCGATCGAAGCCGGTTGCGATAAAGATCAGGTTCTGATCCCCCTGAAACAGGGCATCAGCCGCCGTCGCTCACAGAAAGTGGTAATTCTTTACGCCTCACCCGAATCAGCCATGTTCAAAAACGGTAAAATGTCCTACCTTGGACCGGAATTGAAACTGCCGGTGCGAAACCTGCAATGGAAACTCTTTCTTTCGGAACGTTATTCATGCAGTGATTTCACCGGAACACTCGAATTCAAACGCATTGAAACCGCAAGAGGCAAAGAGGAAGTACACCTGAAGTCGTACGACACCAACTGGAGCGAAGCCCGTGACAAAAACCGGAACATGGTTCAGGCAATGATGCGTAAAGCCGCCGGGTACGCCAAAAGCGGCAGGCGCCAACAGGCATTCGAAACCTATAACAACGCGCTCCAGATGTCCGGCAGCAACCAGGCCGATATCAAAGGGCAGATTCTGCTGGAACAGCGCAAGGGAAACATCAAAGCGATGACCCAGAGACGACGCAGCGTCGGCAAACGTTTTGCCCCGAGCAAGAGTAAAGAGATCAGCCAGCAGGAAATTGTCCAGCTCAACCGGATTTCCGACCGGATTTCTGAACAGCAGCAGGCGGCGGTCAACCAGGCTATGCCGCTGTCAATCTCGGTGCCGTTCGGCGGCCAATGTCTGGTCTTCGAACGCGCCCTGCTGCGCGGCAATACCCCGGTCACGGTCCAGTTCAAGGCAACGACCTCAGACTGGAGCAAATACCTGGCAACCGGATTTATTTATCTGATCATCTTTGTCGCCGGGGTCGTATTGACGCTGCTCTGCTGCGGTCGTTCCGCTAAACAGGATTGATCTGAATTTATTCCGCCGGAATGATATTGAGATCCGCCGCGGCGGCGAAATCAAAGCCGCCGTTGGTGGATAATATTTTCAACTTGAGATACCGCCCTTTGGCGCAATCCTGGAACACCACTTTTTGTTCAATCGGATTATTGACCGTATTGCTGAACTCACCGGCATAAGCCGGGTTGTTGAGAGTGTCGACTTCGGGAGCCAGATATATTTCAAAATTCAGAATATGCCCTTCATCGCTGTTTTGCACCGGCAGATAAGTCAAAGCCTCAAGCTCGATCATTTTTCCCATATCAATAATAATTTCCTGCGGCATACCGGTATTCCGGGTTTTCCAGCAGGTATCAGGATTGCCATCATACAGTTTTTCCGGTTCACAGCCTTCGGTAAATGATGAAACATCGGCGATCCGCCACTTGTTACGGTCCACCGTCACATGATAGCCGCTCTTGTCGTCAATAATTTCCGGCAGCAGATAGAGGCCAAGGAATTTCAATGTCGGGCAAACCCGTGAACCGGTAATCCGGAGTCTGGCCCGGGTTGTCGCAACCTCATCAAACACCAGAATCTTTTTGTGTCCAACGGTTTTTCCGGCGGTACAGTCCACCCATTCCGAGCCGTTAAAGTAATCGACCGCGAAACTGGAAATGCGCTGACCAACCGTAATCTGCTCCTGCAACATAACACTGTTAAACCTCACTTCAGCCGGAAAATCAAGCGTAATCTCCGCCGTGTCCGTCCAGTCTTCAGTGGTCCAATATCCATTATCCTCTAAAACATTCACGACCGGAAAGCCGGCTTTTTCCGCCGATGCCGAAAGCTTTGCTGCGGATGCCAGATTTTCAGTAAAGGCGTTGTCCAGATATTGTTTCAGTTCAGCCAGTCTTTCAACGTCCTTTTCATGGAACAACCCGCGGGTGTCCGGCGGAATATTAAGCAGCAGCACCGCGTTACCGCCGACCGAGTTTACATAAATATTGAACAGCTTTTTCAGGGATTTTACTTCGCCGTCTTCTGAATCGTGATAGAACCAGCCGGGGCGGATCGATGTATCCACTTCAGAGGGATACCATTGCAAATGTGCCCCGTCACCAAGTTTTTCCAGACTGCCGAGGTCCTCAAGCCGGGCATTTTCCTGGTTATATGCCAGAATCGACTTATTGACGTTTAATACGCTCCATTCCGCTTCACGGCCGTTACCGGCCTCGTTGCCGCACCAGCGCGCGTCGGGGCCGACGTCGCTGATCATTGCGTTCGGACAAAGTTTGCGCAGCAGACCGAAATAACCATCCCAGTCATATTCCTGTTTTTTCCCATTCGGTCCCTCGGCACAGGCGCCGTCAAACCAGAAACAGGAAATTTCGCCGTATTGAGTGGCCAGTTCCGTCAGCTGATTCATAAAGTATTCATTGTATCGGGGGGAATCGCCGTATGAGGGTTCATGACGGTCCCAGGGGGATAGATAGATTCCCGCCTTGATCCCGAATTCCCGGCAGGCGTCAGTGAATTCGCGCACAAGATCTCCCTGCCCGCTTTTATAAGGAGAGTTTTTGATCGAATGATCAGTGTAAGCGCTGGGCCAGAGGCAAAAACCGTCATGGTGCTTGGCAGTCAAAATAGCCATCTTGAAGCCGCTCTCTTTAAGGACCCGGCTCCATTGGCGCGGGTCGCATTCAACCGGATTAAAAATCTCCGGCAGTTCGGAGCCGTCTCCCCATTCCTTGTCGGTAAAGGTATTGACGGTAAAATGGATAAAAGCGGTCAGCTCCATTTCCTGCCAGGCCAATTGTCGTGGCGCGGGCGCCACATGAGCCGCGTTCCAGATAAGTTCTTTATTTTGCATGTCCAGTGCCATTCCTTTTTATGTTGGTCTGGAAAACTATAATTGATTACGATATTTTCAAGCTCTTTTCAATATTTTTAAGTTTTTTTCATGCGACGGGGGTTGACAATTTTGGCTTGATGCTATATAATGGTAAAAGTTGGTCAAACGTTTTCGCATTTTTTTTACAAATATTGGTCAAACGTTTTCGCAAAGAGATTGAAAGGAAATTGATGGCAACCTTAAAAGATATAGCGGAGAAATCGGCATGTTCTGTTTCGCTGGTATCTCGCGTACTGAATCCGAACGCAAGTATCAAAGTGCGGGTATCCCGGGAAAAACGGCGGAAAATCCAGGAAGCGGCGGAAGCATTGGGGTTTATACGCAATGTCAACGCCCAGTTTCTACGTCAGGGCAAAACCGCCGCGATCGGAGCCTTCCTGTTAAAAAACCGCAACAGCCTGATCTGCGATCTGGGGATCGGCATCAGCAATGAAGCCTGCAAACATAATTTTCCGATAAATTATTTTTACGGAGAAAGCCCGGAATGTTTCGCAAGGTTTCTGGAACATAACCTGTCCGCTTCGACCACCGGAATTATCACTTATCCCTATCTGCTGACCTTTGACTCATCCGGGACCAATCTTAAGTTGATGCGCCGCTACCTCGATAACGGCGGGCACGCAGTTTTCATCAGCTATCTTGAACCTCTCCCTGAAGTACTGGCGGATGTCCCGGTTATCAACATCGACAATACTTACGGCGGCAAACTGGCCGCTGAACGGCTGGCTTCACAGGGCTGTAACGAATTCTTTGCCAACATCGACAAAATCGATCTCGGAGAAACTTACGCCGCATTGCGTCTCGACGGATTTGCCGCAGAGTTGAAAAAATCCGGTTATAAAAAAGAGTTGCTGGACACGGCTCAAATACCTGGCTTGATAAAACAAGCCGTTAACAATAAACTTGTTCCCGGCGTTTTTTCACTGGCCGACAAAGCGGCGGTGAAAGTTATGAACGAATGTTCCAACCGTTACGGGCTCAAAGCCGGGCGAGACTATAAAATAGTCGGATACGACGACTTGTTCATGTCGGACCTGACAGATCCGCCTTTAACAACAATCAATCAGAATCTTGAGCAGCAGGGAACGCTTGCCGTGAAAAAACTGGTCAATATGATATGTCACGGCAAAAAAGAACAGTCAGTAGTGATCAAGCCGTCATTGATCATCAGGGATTCAGCGTGATGTTTTTAGCGGCGGAAGGTATAAAGCCGCACAATGGATAAAGATAGTGGTGAGAATCTGAATTTGGCGAAATTGTTTATTTCGTTTTATTTATATCAACCTTCAGAAAAGTGAGGTAAAGAATGAAAAGAAACCAAGACAGGGCAGGCATATTCACATTAATTGAATTGCTTGTAGTAATCGCAATTATTGCAATTTTAGCAAGCATGCTGCTTCCAGCCTTAAATCAGGCCCGCAGTAAAGCGCATCAGGCCAATTGCTCCAACAACTTGAAGCAGCTGGGAAATTATTTCCAGTTCTACCTGGACGATTATATGGAATATTTTCCAAAGCATTACGAAGCCGCCGCGCCTCAGCTATGGGCTCAGAAACTGGCATATTTATATATGGGGGAAAGCCAGTTTGTCGCTATTACCGATATGCCCAAGACTTTCAGATGCGAAGCTGTCCGGGAGCCGATTTCAGGCTGGGAAGCCAATGACTGGACTAACACAAAGGATATTTCCTACGGCTACAACTACAACGTTCTCGGTTATGATTGCCGGCTCAGCCTGATCAAATCACCCGCGGCAACGGTGAATCTGGCTGATATCGAAACGCGCCCGGCCGGTTATTTCATTATCTATCCGCCACTGGTCAAACCAATGATCGGAACCGGCTATTACAATAACTGGGGTGTGGCCGACTGGCACAACGGTGGCCCTAATGTCCTGTTTGTCGACGGTCATGTCAAGTGGATGAAAGAACAGGAATTATACGACCATCGCGATTATTTTGACCGGGATTGAAAGAGATTGTTATGTTAAGATATATCATATTGCTTATTGCCGGATCGGGAATTTCACTCTCCGGCGCAACTAAATCGCTCGAAGCGGTTCCGGTCACCGGAAAAATCAAAATCGATGGAAAACTTTCTGAAGCGGCATGGCAAACGGCAAAACCGGTCAGCGGTTTCAAGGGGGTCCTGGGTACAAAAAAAATTTCCGAACAAACCGTGGTCAAGGCACTGTACGGACCGGAGGCGCTTTATCTGGGAATTGAGATGAAAGAACCGAAAGTCGCGGAACTTGCTCCCAAAGGCGGAGTGATCTGGGGTGATGACCGGATCGAGTTTCCTTTGTCGGTCAAAGCTGACGATCCGGCTTATTTTTTGTTCGCGGTCAATTGCGCCGGCAAAAAAGAGGAAGGCTGCTTCGGCGGCGATTACAGCGATGAAATCGCCGAATACAACAAACCATGGGAAGCGGCGGTCTCAAAAGACGCCAAAGGCTGGTTTGTTGAAATAAGGATACCGTATAAATCACTGAACGCCAAACCGGTCAAAGGCAAATCATGGAAAATAAATTTTTGTCGTCAACGCAGCCCCGGCAAAACAAAGGTGGAATATTCAGCCTGGATCACAAAATTCGGCGGCTTTCATTACGCCGGAGGCATCCTGAAATTTAAATAATCCCGGAGTAAAATACAATGAAAATAATGTTTTATATCTTTCTCTGCATCAGCGGAGTCATCGCGAACGGTGAAATCACTGCCGAGTTGAAACTTGACGGGAATCTGAAAGCTAACGGCAAAATTGTCCCGGATAAAATAACCGCTCTCGGCAAGCCGCAATATGTTCCGGGAATATCAGGCCAAGCTTTGGTTCTGGTCAACAAGCCCGGACAGGGAGTTGAATTATTCCTGGCCAAAGGATTATCCGGGGACAAAGGGGCCGTAAGTTTCTGGTTGTGTCCGCTGAACTGGAATTATGACGATAAAAGTTTTCAGATCTTCTTAGGGGGATTTCTGGGTAAACCGGATGCAAAAGCGGAAGAAATAACCATTAAAGCGCCAAACCAGTTTTGTTTTTACAAGTATGGCAATCCGCACATGGACACCGGCGGACTTGGGATGCCGTGGCTGTTCAAGGTAAACAATAAACCGGTCCACGGCTGTTCGGTTGACGGTAAAAAACTAAGTGACTGGAAACAGGGAAAATGGCATTATGTGGTACTGGCCTGGGATAAAACCGGCGCTAAACCGGTCCGGCGAATCTGGATAGACGGTACAATAAAAGGCGGCAAGATAGGGCAGTTTGACCTGTCCGGCCCGATCAAGCTACGTTTCGGTGCGTTCTGGGGCAAAAAAGACGGTCGTACCGCAATTGACAATATCCAAATCTGGAACAATCCGCCAAACGAGGACCAACAGACTGAAATCTATGAAAACGCAATGGAAAAATTCTATACCCGCAAGGAGAAAAAACAATGAATAAACTCTACACCTTATTAACAACGGGGTTGGTAATTGCCGGAAATACGTTCGGAGCGACTGACAATCCCGACAAAGTCGATGATAAGGTCTGGCTGAACAATAAACTCGGGCTGGGACATGAGGTGCCGCCACCCTGGACCCCGTTGCAAGTTAAAGATAATACCGTCAAAGTTTGGGGCCGGGAAATCATTCTCGACGGCAGCGGGTTTCCGAGCCAGGTCATCAATCAGGGACAACCGATGCTGTGCGCCCCGCTGACCTTGAAAGCAGTAATGAGCGATGGTAAAACCGTGTCATTCAAACCGGACCGGGTAAAACTGGTAAAAAAATATCCGGATGAAGCGATTTTTGCGGGTAATTCATCGGCAGCCGGAATTTCCGCCAAACTTAAAACAACGGTTGAATTTGATGGGTTCATGAAGTTTGAACTGACTCTCGGCGCGGCCGATAACGTCAAGGTCAAACAATTATATCTGGATTGTCCGCTGCGCCCAGATCAGATGAAATATTATATCTCGCCGTTTCGCGGTTATTCTCCGATGCTGATCATGGATACCTGGGGCACTCTGACAAAAAAGCGTAAGTTTAAATTTTATAATACATTTTCACTCACTGGCACGGATGTTTCATGGAACTGGTCCTGTGACGCCCCGGAAAACTGGCGGCTGCAGCGCCGTTCCAGAGCATTGGAAGTAATTCCGTCCGAGGATGAATTTACTTTCCGGGTCAATTTTATTGATGCCTATGCGGGAGTAAAAGTCGGAAAAGAACGCAAAATAGTTTTTGCTTTACAGCCGGGACCATTCAGGCCGCCTCTGAAAAATTATCGCCGTTACACAGCTTTGTGGTGGGAAGCCAAACCAGCGCTATTGAAAAGAGTAGCAGCCACCGGACTTAAACCGATGGTTTGTCTCTGGCCGTTTTCCATGCAAGGCACAGTTTATAAAAACAGTTTGCCGGAATATGCCCGGGCCAGCCGGGTCGGATTCAGCTATCCGTGGCCTGAAGACCCCAAAGCATTCAGAACCTGGATGAAAGAAACCCAGGCGGCGGGCGGGTTGGTCTGCCCTTATATCAATACCGATAATTTCAATCTGGACTGGGGAGCCGGGAAAAAATATCAGGCTCAGTGGGCCGGAGCTCCGATACCTGAAAAACGCCCGCCTACGAAAAACGGGTTCCGTCCTAAATACGGACAGGCAGTATGTTACCATGCCAAATCCCTGCAGGATTTTTATGTCTGGCTGTTGGTCAGGGCAATGCAGGAGTTCGGCTATGACGGATATTACAGCGATAATACCTGGTCCAAAGCATGCAAGAATCCGGCGCATCCGGCTTCACATCAGGGTTGGACCGATGAGGACGGCAGGAAGTGGCCGCGAATCCCGCTGCTGGAAACCCGGAACTATTACAAACGCATCTACAAAGCGATCAAGAAGATCAAACCCGACGCTCTCTTCTTCGTCAATGGCGGCGGCTCTCCTTTGAGTTTCTGGGATTTTCGTCTGACGGCGGAATACCTGTCCCGAGTAGCCGGTTCGGAGCAGTTGTGGAGCGAGTTTGTCAAACCCGAAGATATGAAAGGCGGCTTTTTCCGTGGACATCAGTTCGGGACCATGCCGTTGGCGTTTCCGCAATGCGCCGGCAAGAACCTGAGTGCAGCCGGAGCCCGTTCGTTGTTGAGCATTCTGGTCATGGGCGACACTGTAACCCAGTGGGAGGTCACCGCCCATCAGTTGACCCTGGTCAATTTCGATAAACTCAAAGGGGCATTCAAAATATGGGAAGCCGATTGGGTCCCGTTCTGGAAGAGCGGTTCCTACCTTAACTGCGCCAGTAAAAATGTTTACCTGACTCTCTACAAAAAACCGGATGCGGCCTTGATTTTTGTGTCAAATCCCAATGGCGGGAAAACCACGGAGGTAAAAGTCAGTGTCGATCTGGCAAAAGTCTTTCCACGGACAGGCAGTTATTCCGCATTCGATCCGGAATCCGACAAGGCCGTACCGCTGACATCGGCAATGGTCTTGAATGATACCATGCACATGTTCACAGTTCAAGTAAAACCGCATGATTTCAGGGCGGTTGTAATAACAAAAAAATAAGGTTGTTAATATGAAAATTTCAGGAACATTTTTAGCGGACAGCTATACCGATATACCGGACCTGAACTACGGTCCGGCTGAATGGGATCGCGAGTTCGCGGTGATGAAAGCATTCGGCATCGACACGGTTATTCTCCAACGCTGCGGGATCGAAGATTACAGCGGAGGGTTCGGCTGGGCGGTGTATCACTCGGAAGTCCTGCCGCTGGTCTTTAATGAAATTTATGAGGACCAACGGGATATGATAGCCCTGTTCCTGCGTCTGGCGGAAAAATACGAAATGTCCTTTTTTATGGGCATCTACCGGTTTTTCCGTTTTCACGGGGACCCTGAATGCAAAGAGTTGATCTATTACGGGAAAAAGATCATAGATGAACTATGGAGTAAATATGGCTCCAGTCCGGCATTCAAAGGGTGGTATCTGCCGCATGAAATTGCCCGCAACTGGCAGCCGTTGACTCATTTTCAGGAACTCGGCAAACATTGCAAAAACGTGTCAAACGGCTTGCCGGTAATGATCTCACCGGGCAACCACGGCATAAAAAACGTCCCGGCCCATGAGTCGAGGATTCGTTACGAAGAGTCCCCAACTACACTTGAACAGCACATTGCCGACTGGACCGAAATGATGCCTCAATTGGTCGGGAGTATCGATATTATTGCCACTCAGGACGGGCATGTGGATTTTCATGAACTGCCGGCCTTTACCGCTTTCAATCGCGAAAACGCGCAGAAACACGGAATTCATTTTTGGAGTAATGTCGAAAGTTTTGATCGTGACAAGCCGATAAAATTCCTGCCTATCAGTTTCCAGAAACTGCTGCTGAAACAGGATATCGCGGAAAAAGCCGGTGCGGAAAAATGCATCACTTACGAATTTCCGCACTTTATGAGTCCGTATTCATGCTGGCCCCAGGCCGCGAATCTTTATCAGCGTTATTGTGAAAAATTCGGAATCGAAGCGAAAAAGAAAAACCTCCGGCCCTTGACGAACCGGAGGGAAGTTGCATTAACCGTCTGAATCAGTCTTTGCCGATGCTGATGTTGCAGAACGGGAAGAACGGAATGATGCCGCCCTTGATATAATTGATCAGGCCGAACTGGAAACCGGTCTTCTCGGCAACATTGATCAGGCCAAACTGAACTCCCTTGACTTCTTTTGAAATATTGACGATACCGGCTTGAACCCCGGTCAACGGACCGTCATTCTGGGACAATGCGCCGCCGACCAGGATGCCGGTCGCGCCTTTGCTGAACGAGAAGAATGAAGCCTGCATTCCGGTAACTTCGTCGGCAATCCCGACGCCGCTGGCCTGGAGTCCGCTAAAATCTTTGGACAAGGTTAAAAAGGCAGCCTGCAAACCCATAAAATCTTTCATGGCCTGACAATAGGCCAATGATCCCTGGACTCCTTTGGCGCTGTCGTCAATGATTGAAACAGCGAAAGTTCCCTGCGCTCCCATCATTTCACCCTTGGTGCGGCAGAAAACAAAGGCGGCCTGCAAACCTTTCAAATCTTCAGAGTAACAGGAAATCCAACTGGCTTGAATCCCGTAAACGTGATGAGTTCCGGCGTAGAGCCAGGCCGGTTCAAACCCGTAAACACGGCCTTTACCGTCACAGATCGGCCAACCGGTTTTGAGCCCGTAAATATTAGAATATTCCATTGAACTCGGAACATTGAAAAACAATCCCAACTGGAAAAACGCCCAGTCATCCAACGGACGGAGTTCGGCTTTTTTATCGGTTGTATTATCCGCTTTAACCGCGAAAGCACCAACGGTCAGGCAGAGCAGCAGCAAGATAAATTTTTTCATTTTACATTCTCCCTTATTTTACGCTGAAGTTAATGACCGGGAACCATGGCAGAAAGCCTTTTTCATTCACGTTGAGAATCCCGATTTGCAGTGAACTGTCTTTGGCGTAATTAAAAATCCCGAGCTGAAATCCGCAAACCATTTCAGCAATATTGGCAATGCTGAATTGAATACCGTTCATCTCTTTGACATCGGACCACAGGATGCAGGCTGAAAGTCCGTCAACCCTGCGGGTTGCGCCGCAAATAACCGCGGTTTCAATCCCGGCAACCCGGGCATCCCCGGAACAGATCGGAGCGCCGACCTTGACACCGAAGACATCGGTATACCTGGTCTCGCTGGGCTGGTTGAACCACAAACCGATCTGGATCAGGTCATAGCCGTCAGCCTTTTTAGCCGCCGCAACTTTGGGAGCGGGCTTTCCGCTCTGCGGCACTTTTTTGTCCGGAGTAACTTTGACCACTTTGACAGCCGGTTTTGCGGAAGACTTTTCGTTAGCCGCAAACGCCGGAGCACTCAGTAATCCGACCGCCGCAAACAGCACGAGCATTTTCTTCATCCTGGTAATCTCCTTATTTATTAGGATTTTGTTATACGAGGAACGCAAACAATAATAAAAAATAACCTCGGAAGAAGATTATTTCAAGTGAATTGTTTCATTTTTGTTAGATTGAATCCACGCTCAACCTCAAAAATTTCTTCAGGAATGATTTTTTTGCAATCTTCCGCACTTTGTGACACAAGTACTAAGCACTGAAAGCGCGGCATATAAAAAGCGAGAGGAGCGCAATGTATTCAAGCCGAATCAAGGCTTACTTGTTTGATAATATCGCAAACATTCTCTTTATTCCCATCCGGGAGCGCTGGTCCCCAGACCGGCATACGCAAAAGTTTGCATTAACCTTTTCTTCGATGATATTATTCATGGTTGTTTGAATTTGAAGTATTTTCGAACCATTTTTGCTTGGGAAACAATTATTATGCCCGTGAATGCCGGTCTGGGGACCAGCGCTCCCGGAGAACATCAATAAAATAATGTATGTTGCCGGATGCTCTTACGTTATTTGCAATGCCAGGGAATAAGCAGTATATTTTGATTGAGATGACACTGGAAAATACTTAAATCAAATTTTTTGCGTCAAAAAATCAATCTAAGGGGTGTTTTGTGGTGATTTTATGATTTTTTTAAGTTCAAAAAAGGGTCAAATATGGGGTCCGACCCCCGCGAGCAACCCCCGCGAGCAACCCCCGCGAGCAAACCCCCGCGAGCAAACCCCCGCGAGCAAACCCCCGCGAGCAAACCCCCGCGAGCAAACCCCCGCGAGCAAACCCCCGCGAGCAAACCCCCGCGAGCAAACCCCCGCGAGCAAACCCCCGCGAGCAAACCCCCGCGAGCAAACCCCCGCGAGCAACCCCCGCGAGCAGACCCCCGCGAGCAATCAAATATGGGGTCCGACCCCCGCGAGCAACCCGCGAGCAAAAATATGGGGTCCGACCCCCGCGAGCAATTCTCGTATGATAACTACGAGTCCAAAATTCATGAACAGGGCAACAACGTTCAGCCGATAGCCAAAATTGTGACCGCGAAAAAAGCCACGGTCAAGATCACCACAAAAAATATCAATCTCGCAATGACATTGATCGATGCTGTTGATGTTGGCGATGATATTTATGAATCAACCAGCGCCAAGACTCTTTCCATGACCCCGATCGGTGTAGAAAGCCAAAAAATCCTGACGTTCAGCAATGCGTTTCTAGACCCGACTTTGAGCTATGCTCCCAAGGCCGGTGAAGACCACACCGCAACTTTGGCTTTTGTTTGCCTGCCGGATTCCACAACCGGTAAAGTATTCACCTGGGCAACTGGAGCTTAAGGGATAACCAATGAGAATCTTTGAGAAACTCAACAAAACTCATGTACGGTTCGATAACGGCGATGGGACATACTTTGAATGTCCCATGCTGCCGATAGCCACACTGCCGGATGTCAAGCAGCTGGAAGTTGAAATGGATACGGCCGAAGGAATTACCGCCAGGCTTGAGTTGCGGGAAAAATATCTCGGACTTTGCCGTCAGGTGTTCCCAAAAGAAAAAATCGAATTGCTCGAAAGATTCAATCTTTACGAAATCGCCGACCTGGCCAATTACCTCATGTATGGCTGGGGAGATACCGAACCGGACGAAGACAAAAAAAAAGTGATCCTGTCGAGTCAGAAACCGACGTCGACCAGGAACAGGAAAAAGTAAGTCTCGATTACGATTTCCTTGCATGCCGGATAATGTCACAGTTCAAGTGGACCATCGAGTACACTTTAAACTTGACTTATCCGGTTTTTTTTGAGCTGGGTTTGATGATTGACAGGATCCGGGCTGATCAAACGATAGATGAAATCTATTCCGGTTATTCCGCGGCCAAGTATGGCAAGGCATGTGCCGAAAACCTCTTCAAGCGGCGAGGCAGCTTCACAATCAGGCCGGAAACCCTGCCCTATACTGATGACGACCTCAAGAAAGCGTAGGAAGTTCTCAGAATCAATCGGGAAAAGAATTTGACAAAATGATTTCCGGCATTTATTTTAAGATCGATATGTAAAAAGAGTTTTGCGAAATACAGATTTTAACCACGGAACACACGGAAAAATCACTGAAATAGTTTTTTCAGCATAAGCTGAATATTTAAATACCTTTCCGTGTTCTCTGTGGCGCAATTCATATTTTACAGGAGCCTGATAAGTTTTTAAGGAGGATCATGATGTTTTTTACTTGCCCGCAATGTTCAACCAGGTATGAGGCGGAAGACGATTTAACCGGGCAATCTATCGATTGTCCGAATTGTAAAAATACAATAGTCGTCACCCCGGAGACAGAGCCGGAACCCGAGTTTAAATTAGAGATGTCCCCTACCCCTCCCGCCTCTGCAGGAACGCAGCCGGAGCCGGAGTTTAAATCCACGCTCAATTCTGAATCCCACCCTGAACCGCAGCCGGAAACTCAGCCAGAACGGGTTCCATGCGAGTTTTGCGGCGAAATGATCATGTCAACCGCCAAAATATGCAGGTTTTGCAACCGTTCCACCGGCAAAGAGGAAATCATTGACCAGACGTCGCCAAACGCGATACTCTTACCCCTGAAACCCGAGCGAGCCAAAACAAAGCACAAATGGGGCATTGCGTGCTGGGGCACCCCAGTTGCAATGTTTGTTTTTTGGGCTGCAACAATAATGATCTTTCAAGGATTTCCTTGGAATAGTACCTTTTTCTCAACCTTCTTTGTTATTGCAGAATTCATATTATTAGTATTCTTCGTTTATTCAATCATATATTATTGTGGCGATAAGTCAGAGCGTAACATAAAATGCCCCTGCGGATTCACCGGTCAACCTAATATAAGGCCCCCATCTATATTCTGGCTGTTGTTTTTCTGGCCGGGTTGTTTTCTTATCGGCACATCTTATTATTGTCCAAAATGCGGGCGCAAAGCGGTATAAGCCGATTTTATGTTGACACGCAAAGCTTCTGTGTAAAACAGGAGCTTTTTTATGTACGACCTAGGAACAATCGGTGCGGCCGTAACGCTTGACACTGCTGATTATTATAAAAATCTTGCTGGTTTAGGCGATGAATCTGAAAACACTTTTAAAAAAGTAGCCACAACGGCAGCAACTTATCTTAGCGGGAGCGAAATCGGCAGTTTTGCCGACAAAGCTATCGCCTCTTTTTCCAATATACAGGAAACCGTAGACAAATTTTCCGGAGTCTTTTCTTTGATTCCAACAGCAACTGACAAGGCATCCGGGGAGCTGTCAACTCAATTTGCCAAGCTTGGAATTAATCTGGCTTCATTTCGGAATGAAGCGGGCGGGGCCGAAAGGAACACGGGGTCAAAGGAACACGGGGTCAAAAGGAACACGGGGTCAAAGGAACACGGGGTCAAGGAACACGGGGTCAAACCTACACTATTGAGGAACACGGGGTCAAACCTACACTATTGACTTTCCTGTTTCGTTAATTTCCTTGCATATATCCGAATCAAAAAACAGATTTAAGCTTTTTCCTTTTTCCGGTGTCATCTCAATCAAATATACTGCTTATTCCCTGGCATTGCAAATAAGGTTGATGTGGAGTGTCTTATGTGCCGCCCTTACAGGGCTTATATTTATTTCTGAATATACCTGGGGTTCATTCGTTAATTCGCCGTTCGGCAGGGGTATGCCCCCCCGTTAAAAAGCCCGGCTCCTACGATCACCCCAGGCTGGATATATGCCGCGCTTTCTACGCTTAATTTTTGGAGACAGGTTTTAATGCGCTTTTTCTGCGCGGCTGGAGCCACGCTCTCCCATTTTTATATTTC
The DNA here is from genome assembly GCA_963678305.2 of Victivallales bacterium. Classification (GTDB taxonomy): domain Bacteria; phylum Verrucomicrobiota; class Lentisphaeria; order Victivallales; family Victivallaceae. The sequence goes on along the minus strand of CAXXVV010000003.1, from coordinate 690,141 downwards.
GCGCTTTCAGCGCTAATTCGCCGGTTGACAAGGGCATGTCGCGGATGTACTTCCATCACAAAGTACACTTTAAGAAAAAAGCCATATCCCTAAGGGTGCGCTGATAAAATGATGTATTATCTTTTGGCAGCAAGTCAGGTGGTAAAGCGGAAGGGGTGCAGGGGCACGATGGGTGCCCCGCCAAGCGATAGCGCAGAAAAAAACTCTGCTTTGAGTTGCAACACAACTAAAAGCCTGTAAATAAAGGTCAAGGATGATATCCTTGCGCTGCCGGCGTAAGGAGCGGAGGGAGTTTGAGGGGCAAAGCGCCCCTCAATTAACATCATATCATCAGCACGCCCTCCCGTAAAGAGGATATGGCTTTCAGAGCGTTCTGTTTAATCCGTACGACGGATGGCGGAATACCGCTTCAAACTTCGCACGTTGTGCTACGGAAGCGGAGACGATGCAAGTATATACGGGCCTAATTCCCCACTGCTTACAGCGTCTCTACCGGTTAATTTTGCGGCTGCCCACAACACGGGCGTGTCAGGTCGGGTATTAATACCCCGATGCAAGCATCGGGGATAGCCCTGGCCAGAAGCAAAATCTTTATTACGGATCAAATCTGTTTTTTTATGACTATTTCAGGTTGCGCCATCAAACCGCACGGAACCAGATTGTACTGACCGGTGTACTGATGGTATTGTCCCGGCCCGGTCCACGACGGCCACGTTTCATCCTGGTACAACGGACCATGCGAATTACGGCGGCGGCCGGAAATAAACGGGGACAGCCCCCTAAAAATTACACCATGTTAAGAGAAATACGAACCTCAAAAACACGAAAACCAAGGGTTACCCCCGCAAACCCAATATCCTGCCTGACGATAAGCTGGCAATACATTTTTTTACTTTTTTTATCAAAATAAGGCTTGACATTTGGAACGTTCCATGTTACAATTATCCCTAGACACTAGGAACGTTCCTAGTGATTTTAATTAAAGGCGGTTTCATCTATATGAAAAAGAATATAACAATTATGGACGTCGCCCGCGACTGCGGCTTGTCAAAGAGTACCGTCGCCTATGCTCTCAACAGCCCGGCGGAAGGAAAAGTCTCTTTGGCGAAGCGCGAAATTGTCAGGAAATCCGCTTTAAAGCTCGGCTACCGTCCCAATATCATGGCGCAAAGCCTGCGCAGCGGCAGGACCAACAGCATCGGGTTGCTGTGGACTCTTAGCGGCCCGCATGATTCCCTTGGCCTGGTTCGTAATATTTCAATTCGTTTAATGCATAAAGGTTACGCCTGCAATGTCGCCGACAGTCTGTCTGACGTAAAGATTATTAAACAATGCCTTATGGATTTCCGCAGCCGCAATGTTGACGGCCTTATCATTCAGCTTAATGAAGATTTAGTAAAAAATAAAGAAATTTTAAATTTGTTGCGCGAAATTCAAAATGTCGTGATCGTCACCCCGGAAACTGCGGAAAATCAATTCGACTCTCTCGTTCTTGACCGCACACAGGCGATACGGGATATAGTGGATCACTTTGCATTAACTGGACGCAAACGGATAATGCTTCTCTTAACAACTGATACGGCCCGCGAACGGGCTTTTATCGAACGAATTAAATCTCATGATTTAGCTTATTCTGAAAACTCAATAATCCGTGTGGAAACAAACTACAATGAAGATGATTCATCGTCAATAAGATGGTCTTACTTTGTTGATACTCTAAAAAATAAATTTAACGGACAAATTCCTTTCGACGCTTTAGTCTGCAGCACTGATGAAGTGGCTGCGGCGGTTATCAATTACTTGTTCGAACAGGGCTATAAAGTGCCGGAAGATATCGCGGTCTCTGGGTATAACAACAACGGTATGGCCGCTTATTTTATGCCTCCGCTGGCAAGCGTTGACCAGATAAATCAGGATGTCGCAGAAAACGTTACGGAAATGCTGCTTAACAGAATAAAAACCCCGGCGCTGGCGCTTCAAAACAGAAAACTTGAAATGAAATTTATTCTCCGTAAATCAGCAGGATAATATTTTACTAACCTCCATTAATAAAAGAAGGAAAAGAATTATGAAAGCTCGAAAAAAATTCACATTAATCGAACTTCTTGTCGTAATCGCCATCATTGCGATCCTCGCCTCAATGCTGTTGCCGGCATTACAGCAGGCAAGAGAGACGGCTAAAAAAATCAGTTGTGTAAGCAGCCTGAAGCAAATCGGTTTGATGTTCAGAATGTATGCTGATGATAACAACGAATGTATGATTCCCCATAAAAGTATTTATTCAGAAAGTGGCGTCTGGCCTTTAATTCTTAAGGATTTTGGCTACTTGAAGAATGCAAATGTTTTAATTTGTCCTAGTCATCCAGGCAACCCGAATAATTCATATTTCAAAAAAAACAGGATTGATGAAAGTACAGCACGCTGGGTAGATTATGGCTATAACTATTACTACTTGGGTATGCGTAACTTCTTTAGCGATACCAGACCATTGAAAATGGTACAGGTAGAAAAAGCTTCTCAAACTATTATGCTTGCAGATACGTACCGCGGAGATAATCCTGCTTATGGACGCTGTTACCTTAAATCCAGCTTCGCATCGGATTCATCCGGTCAGGTTGACCCACGTCACCAGAAGAACACCAATGTAGTTTGGGTAGATGGACATGTAACAAGTGAAAAAGCGCGCATTGCCGGCACTGCGTTTGCTTTCTCAAGTTATAATAATGCATATCTGGCTTTTCCTTTCCTCAAAGCAACGGATAGGAATTACTGGGCGGCAAAAAAGTGATAGTGAAACAAATATAAATATAAAGGAATTTCAAATATGCTAAAAAGACTTGTCATAGCTGGAACTTGTATGCTTTCGCTGCTTTCTTCAGCTGAAGTAAATATGGCAGTAATTTACCCCTCTGTTTTAGACTCCGGGATAAATTTACTTAAAAATGAATCATGGCGTTCCAATAAGCAGAGTGACCAGACCGTGGAATTCAAAAAATCTGTTTCAGGCCCGTTCACCGGAAGACCATCACTATATATAAAGCAGGGTTCTGGCAAACATCCCGCATACTGGAACACGCGAGTAGTACTAAAAGGCGGGAGGCGTTATATGCTCGCTGTATGGATAAAAAACCTGGGAACAAAATCCATTGTTTGGCTGCATAACAATAAACGAGGACAGGAAAAGTTTGACATCAGACTTTATTATTACTCAGGCGTGAACTCGTATCTTAAAGATTATGTACCATCAGGCAAGAGCTCTACGAGCTGGGAACTCATTTACCGAATTTTCGACGCTCCTCCTCAATACGACAAAATTCATTTGACGCTGGGCTTGGGAATTTATTTCAGCGAAGGAGAAATCTACTATTCTCTACCTCAAATAATTGATATTACTGAAATCAAAGATTTAAGCTTGACAATGAATCTTAATTCAAAAGAGAAGGTAGAATCAGTAAGCATATTCGAATGCAATACTCATGATGTGGTTTTCGAAAAGAAATTTGCTCCTGCCATAAAAACAATAAAAATTAAAATACCCGGAACTTCTTTTATGCACGGCTTGGAAAAGAAAAACACTATTGAAAGTTACGGTCTAAAAGTGAAAACAGTTGACGGTAGACAAAAATTATTTTATTCTCCAGTTAAGGGTATTTTCAAAAAACGTCAGTAAATTTTAGTGAAAATCTATTCTATATCAATACTCATATTTAAATTAATCATATCCCCAAGGAATATATGAAAACACTGTCTTGTCTATTTTTAGTAATGCTGGGATCTTTTATGGCCAATGCAGCTCCTCAAAAGCTACAATTAGAACTGAAAGTCATGGATAAAAATTCAGTTGAGATCGGTCCTGAATCTTTAAAGAAAAATTTTATTTTTGAAATAAAAAGGTGTTCGGAAATAAAAAAAGGGATATCTACAGTTTCTTTCAAACTAAAATCATTACGAGAAATTCCTCAGATGTTGAAAATTGTTTGCAGCCTGAAAATGGATCGCCCAAACGGAGAATTATTTGACGGAAAAAAACATTTCCCTTACAACAGCAAACGCAACCTGAAGATAAATAATCTTAATATGCTGGAGTATGGGAGTTTTCCCATGGTTGCATTCTGGAACAAACACGAAGCAGCGGCTCTGGCCGTAGGGGCAGGAGAATTACATAGTTCGATAAGGCTTTCTGGAAATAATACTAATGACAAAATAGTATTGAGTTTGACTCTTAATGCAGCATTTCTGCACAAAGACAGTACTTACAACGGAACTTTCCACCTGATTAACTTTAACTCCAAATACGGTGAACGTGATGCCTTGGCGCGTTATTATACTATATATCCTAAAATATTCCGCAAGAATATGTCAATAAACCCCAAGCTGCATGAGCCCAGCGCAGCCTACCGCAGTTGGATTTATAACAATTCTGAAGACTGTAGACTGGCTGGAGCTGGTTGGGAATGGTGTATCAGAGCCAATCGCCGCAGCGGCGATGTTGATGACAGTCATTACAATTACAACTCACTTGCACCTATGAGTTTAAACAGAACGTTCAAGTATTTTGAGGCAAACGGGAATTATATCAGAGAACCAGCAGAAAAGCTTTCACATACTCAATGGCTGGAAATCCAGAAAAAAAGACTGGGAAACGCTAAAGTTTGCGGTGTAGTCAATGCCCTTTATACCTGTGGTTTGTCTCAAGTCGAACGGCAACTGGCTGAACAATTCCCAGACTCAATTGCAGGCAAGAATTCTTTCGGCCCTGTGAAACTGAATGGTCCTGCTCCTCAGGATAAATCTTTGAGCATATTTGTTTTTGCCCAAACCGGATGGGGTGCTGAAATCCGTCGGATGATTCGTAATGTAGCTAAACGTAATGTGGCAGCAATGGCATTTGATACTCCACGTGGCAGCAAAGTGTATCGCGGACAGGCTTTAGGACGTATGGATAATGTCAGTTGGGATAAATTAGGCCCGTTTATTTCGCGGGGAGTAGCTAACGCATTCCTTTACCAAGATGTGCGAAAAATAAAAGCAGGTAAATTCCAAATGGGGGTAGTTAATAATGTAAACGAGATGGAAAACATCTATGACTGCTTCTTTACTGATACAACAATGATCGAAGCTAATCCGTGGCGTTTTGCTCCCCCCTGGCCTCTAGGCCATCGCTATGCTATGGGAGAGAAAACCATTAGTTGGTGGGAAGGTTATCATCTTGAGGAATTTGTCCCCAACTATAAAAAGCTTTCAAAAACAGAATTCGCAGAATACATTCGTGGACTTGGAGATTATTGCGCACGGAGGAGTTTCCGCCTGGGAATCAGCTACCCACCTCACTTCTCGTTAAACTCAGAGTATCTGCAAAAGTTGCTACCAGCCTTCAAGCTTTGCAATAAACTTGGTTGGAAAATTATTCCGGGAATAAAAATAGTGTCTGGCAAATGCTCCACGGCTCGTTATGGGCAAGGAATGAACTGCATCTTTACCTTGCAAAATATCAGTAAAAAGAACCAAGCTGTTAAAGCCCAAGTTTATTTCAAGGAGCTTTATTCCGACTCTCTTGATGATATTAAGGGAAAACCATTGGTTTTGGCTGATTTCTACGGGAATTCAATCAACAATGATTACGGACAGGGCAAACAGTTTGTTAATGTCAAAATCCTACCACATAAGCTTGATGTACTGGAAAGCGTCGCGGTATTGCAAGATTCTCCTTCCGGCAACATAAGAACCTGTTGGAATTCAGATTTGAACACCGCTATATTAGAACTTATTCCTAACATTGACTGCAAAATAGAATTAAGAAAATCTTTTGGTCCCTACGTAATTGACCAACGGAATACTGTGATAAAACTAAAAAAATCACATCCCGTAAAAATTACTTATGTCAATTCCAGGATGAAAATATCCAAGCGCCAAATAGAAAACTATAATTTCTCTACGCCAAAACTAAATATTCTTTACCGTAAAGGTTCAGACTCCAAATATTTTGCTGAGCGTATTGCAAACTTTCTCCATGCAACCTCTCGAAAAAATGTTACAATAAAAGAAATAGAGTCCTTACCTGCCTTTTCTGTATTGATCACAACTGAACCGAATTTAGCGGCTCAGATAAAACTGCCGATTAATAAGAAAACTCAGTGTTACATTGATTCAGAAAAACAAACCATTGTTCTCCAGTCTTTCAATGCCACTGATTTAGATACCATCACAAACGATTTCCTTAATGCAGTAAACAGAATCCGCTTTACAAAATATCCAGACAATGTTAAGATTCTTCCTGAGAACAGAAGCATGTTTAATTCATGGCGATATTCTTTTTAAAGTTTTTAAAACATAGAAATCCCTTTGGGGTGAAAATTGATATTTTTAACTTAAAAATATCATAAATACACCCGGATTAAAAACACCTTTTAGATTGATTTTTTAGCATCAAAAACTTGATTTAAGCATTTTCCGGCGTCATCTCAATCAAAATATACTACTTAGCCCCTGGCATTGCAAATAAGATTGATGTGGAGTTTCTTATGTGCCGCCCTTACAGGGCTTATATTTATTTCTGAATATACCTGGGGTTCATTCGTTAATTCGCCGTTCGGCAGGGGTATGCACCCCCGTTAAAAAGCCCGGCTCCTACGATCACCCCAGGCTGGGTATATGCCGCGCTTTCAGCGCTTAATTTTTTAATGCGCTTTTCTGCGCGGCTGGAGCCACGCGCTCCCATTTTTATATTTCGCGCTTTCAGCGCTTAATTTTGGGAGGCAAGTTTTAATGCGCTTTTTCTGCGCGGCTGGAGCCACGCGCTCCCATTTTTATATTTCGCGCTTTCAGCGCTAATTCGCCGGTTGACAAGGGCATGTCGCGGATGTACTTCCATCACAAAGTACACTTTAAGAAAAAAGCCATATCCCGTAAGGGTGCGCTCATAAAATGATGTATTATCTTTTGGCAGCAAGTCAGGTGGTAAAGCGGAAGGGGTGCAGGGGCACGATGGGTGCCCCGCCAAGCGATAGCGCAGAAAAAACTCTGCTTTGAGTTGTAACACAACTAAAAGCCTGTAAATAAAGGTCAAGGATGATATCCTTGCGCTGCCTGCGTAAGGCGCGGAGGGAGTTTGAGGGGCAAAGCGCCCCTCAATTAACATCATATCATCAGCACGCCCTCCCGTAAAGAGGATATGGCTTTCAGAGCGTTCTGTTTAATCCGTACGACGGATGGCGGAATACCGCTTCAAACTTCGCACGTTGTGCTACGGAAGCGGAGACGATGCAAGTATATACGGGCCTAATTCCCCACTGCTTACAGCGTCTCTACCGGTTAATTTTGCGGCTGCCCACAACACGGGCGTGTCAGGTCGGGTATTAATACCCCGATGCAAGCATCGGGGATAGCCCTGGCCAAAAGCAAAATCTTTATTACGGATCAAATCTGTTTTTTTATGACTATTTCAGGTTGCGCCATCAAACCGCACGGAACCAGATTGTACTGACCGGTGTACTGATGGTATTGTCCCGGCCCGGTCCACGACGGCCACGTTTCATCCTGGTACAACGGACCATGCGAATTACGGCGGCTGCCGAATACTTCAATTTCGATCCGGTTGGCTCCCGGTTTGACATGGTCGGTAATGTCCAGTTCAAATGGAGCCCAGGCAACATTGCCAGCGTCGGCTCCGTTAACCAGAATGCGGATGCATGGAGCGCGAAACTCAGTCATCCGGATAATGCAGCGTTCCCCGTCAGTGACCGTAATGTCGCACTCGGAACAATATTTCACCGTGCCGGAATAGAACGTAAGTCCCTGCCCGCCCCAGTCGCCAATGGACAGGCCGGTCGTCGGAGCAGTGATTGTCAGTTCCAAGCCTTTAACTTCAGTACCGAAATCGCCCAACAGATAGATGCATTCCAGACCGGGATTATTACCATCATAACGGCATTTCAAAATAATCTCGTTGGCGCCTTCCTTCAAACAGGCCGGGTCCAGAGGCAAAGTAATCAGCGACTTATCGCACCACCAGCTGTCACCCGAATCAACCGGGATTTTTACTCCGTTAACCGCGATTTCCTGATATAACAACGGATTTTCAATTCCCAGTTTCAAGCAGCCTGAAGGCAGATATTCCGCCTCGAAAACGTACTTGAGTTCAACATCCGCAACCTGATCGGTCGTTTTATTTCTCCCGGTCCAGGGCTGATACATCTGGCCGCCGCGTTTCTTCGCCTCGATCGCGTCGCGAACAGCATCATCGACAAAGATGATATAGTCTGAAGCATGGAGCTCGCCGCCATTGATCCGATATTCGGGCCGGTCCAACGGCAGAACATTGGCTTCCGTCAATTCAATCGGATAAGAGCTATCCGCCAACGGTACTATTTGGGTTTCAGTGTATTTTTCCGCCGGTTCGACTTTTGCAGCGACCACATCCGGAACGACCGAAAACAGCCTGCTGCCAAGGCGAGGCAGTGAAGTGATGATGACATAAGCACCATCCTCAAACCGGGCGTCGGCCAATGACATGGCTCCAGTTTCCGGGTTCAATTCGATAACGGTTCCACGCACAGGGGTACTCAGTTTCACCGTAACTTCCGGAAATTCCGCCGTCAAGTCACGGGCCAATGGATTTGCTTTGATGTCAATATCGACCGTTCCCGTATTGCAAATAAAAAGATTAGCCGAATCTTCATCTTCACGCAGCAGGTAAAGCACCTCGCCAATTTCGGTTCCGCAAGGTTTGACCACCGATACCCGGCGACAAGTATCTTCAAGTTCCTCGACCAGTTCGTCACAGGGCCCGGTAAAGCAAACGCATTGCGCCGCAAAATCAGCAGCAGCCGATGATTCTTTAACATCCACCAGCGACGAAGCCGCCGCCGCGAAAACCACTTTGCCGCCTTTTGCCTTGAACTCTTTCAACAGGTTAAGCGTGGAGCTGCGCATGGTCAGCATTTCAGCTACGACTACAGCTTTATACACCGCTTTGGCAATACGCAGAACCGGAACCCCGTCCTGCACTTCCACACTGCCGTGACGGGACATAATATCCTCATCGCCGTAGTCAAAGTCCAGATGCGATTGCAGCAGGCAGTCCCGCAACGCGACAAACTTGTCGTTCAACGCAGTCAGTTTTTTATTGTTGTTATGATCCCGGCTGAAAATAGTCCAGGCGGATTCAATCGGATGGACATAGAGCAACTCGCGAATCTCTTCCCCCTCAGTCATCGCCAGATTTATCCGGGCAAAGTAGTCTTCAACCATTCCATATTGCTCCCACCACGGTGACTGATAGAAGATCGATGCCGGATAGTCCCGTTTCGCCTCTCCCCGCATGGTGTACCAAGAAAGGTGCTGGCAACGAAAGTTGATCCCTAATGCCGCCTGCCAGTCGCCAAGCGCTTTATGCCCGAGGAACGGGAAATCCCAGCCGGTGCAGCCGTAAGTTTCTGTTAGCCGCCATTTCCGGTCAAACTGATGCGCGACGGAACTGACTTGTTTGGCGGTGTCATAAACGCGCCAGTGTTCAGTCAAAAGGTCCATCCCAGGAGCCTGCATATATTCATAAAAACGCATGGCGCTGCCAACGCATAGCGTCTGTGACCCAAGATCATCCTCACACAATAAATGGCCGGTGTGCAACAGATTGTTGGCGTCGCACCATTCTCCAATCTGGCGCGCGAACGCATCGACAAACATTGTAGTTATTAAATCCAGATAATAAAATCTGGTCCGGCAATCCGTGCCCTGAACATTATAAAGCAGTTCAGGCAGGTGGTCCATAATGTCATAGCCATACCGTTTCATGAACTCTTCCTGGAGAGAATCAGTCCAAACAGTATAAGTTCCTTCCGGACATTCATTAAAGACCCGGTTATAATTGGGTTCATCAGTGAAAATCCCGGGGACGATTCCGGCAAAATGTTCCGATACTTCGCGCCGGTACGCTTCATGCGTAACTTCAATGAATTTTTTTACCGCATCTTTGTTCAGCGTGTCCAGATAAGTTCCTCCGTTATACCATGGAGAACATTCCCCCAGACGGAGACTGAACCGCAGCAGAGTGTCTCCCTTTGCCAACTCGGCCGGAAGCTGTTCGATCCGGCGCAGGTTCCTGACATCGTCACCATCAACCTCCGCCAGATACAATGCCACCGCCTCAACCGATTTGTCTAATCCAGTCAAATCACTGATTTCCTCGATCACCAGCCGGCGCTCCCGGTATTTCGGGTCACTGGTAACCAGTCCACCGGCCGCGCCTGAAGGCCAGCGGTCTTCATCGTACAACCAGGCTTGCATGTCAAGCTTGCCCGCTTCGTCAATACATGCTTTGATACAATCGAACCATTCATCGGATAAATAAGCGGTGTCGAGCCCGACCCGGGAGTGCATAAAAAAACCGCCCAGTCCCATTTTGTTCATAATTTGGATTTGCCAGCGTAATTCCTCCGGGTCAAGTTTTCCGTTCCAGGCCCAGAACGGCGCACCGCGAAATTCGCTGGACGGGTTTGTAAAGTCTTTAACTATCCGGTCATTCATTGTATTTCTCCTGTTTTATTAGAGTTAATTATTAAATAAGTTACCATTTTTTTTCAAATAAACCTTGACAATATATGCAAATAGTAGCATTATTTTGTCATGAAAAAGAATAAAGTCATAAAATTAGACCACTTTGCTGAAGGTAGCGTGCCGATTAAGGTTGTCTGGATGAATCAGCAGAATACGCAGGAACTTCACGACCACGCGTTTCATGAACTGGTCATCACTCTTAGCGGTGAAGGCGAGCACCTGACCGTCAACGAGAATTACAAAATCAGCGCGGGAGACGTTTTCCTGTTGAAGCCCGGCACCCGGCACGGTTACAGAAACACTTTTGGGCTGGAAATTGTCAACATCTTATATCAGCCGGGAAGACTTAAATTACCGTTATTCGATCTGACTGACTCTCCCGGTTACCACGCGTTTTTCGAACTGGAACCGGCAATGCGTATTCAACACGGCTTCCGCAGTAAATTGCAGGTTTCTAAAAAACATCTGGTCAATCTTAAAGAACTGTCCGAGAACCTGGAGCGGGAATGCCGGAGTGAATCACCTGGAAAATTATTTCGGATGGCCACAATCCTGATGCAGTTGATCAATCTGGTTTCAGAGTATTATTCAGGCGGAGACCCGGCCAACCGGGCCGAAGTGCTGCGCCTGGGAAAAGTCATCAGTTACATTGAAACACATTATGAGAAAAACTTGAAACTGGACGATCTTGCCAAATATGCGGCAATGTCCCCGAGTACCCTGCATCGCGCCTTCATCAGTGCAATTGGCGAATCACCGATAAACTATTTGATCTCAGTCCGCCTTGAGCGAGCTAAAGAATTGTTACGTTCAAGCTCCGGAAGCATTTCTGAAATCAGCTTGCAGACCGGTTTTCTGGACAGCAATTATTTCTCACGTATCTTCAAGAAAAAAATCGGCAAATCACCCAGAGCTTTTCGCGGGCAAATATTATAATTTTGCGGTACGCAAATCTTTTAAAGCATCCGTCATTTATCCGTCAATTTCATTATTTGAACTTAAAAAATCCGTCAAAAATACATTTCAGGGTTCAAGCCAGCGTATCTTGCATACCCACAGGCCAAAACGATTCAAAGCCTGAGGATCTTCGATCCCACATGAGGTCATATAGGTTTCACCATCGATTTCAATGAATTCAGCGGCATGGCTGAATAATGTAGTAAGTTTATTTTTGACTGAAAAGCGATACGGATCATCGGACACCACGACAAAAGTCTCATAGTAATGCCGATGTGAAAATCCAATAAAGAGATAATAAAGCGAACCTTTTTTCAAGACATACGGGGATTCAAATACGCCGGAAAAAATTTCATCCTGCAATTCCTCGATATAACACGGCTCTTCGGGCTGCCATTGTTTCAGGTCAGAAGATGATGCCAGCCGGATCGTGTGACGGTCCAACGGATCATTGCCGGCACAATACTGCAGGAACTTGCCGTCATCCAACCGGATAATACAGGGGTCGCGATGGCCGCCGGGACCGAAAACTCCGGCATCCCCCCATGCCGTTGCGCCCGTAACCGATGTCCAGTTATTAAGGTCGACGGAGGCATATATGCCGGTCGAGCCGTCGCCGTCGCTCCCTTGCGGCTCGAACATCCAGTACTGGTTGTCGTGTTTTATGACATAGGGAGAACCGTGATGAAACCGACTCTCTCCACCGTCAAGAGCCGCCGGCAGCCTTGTCCAGGGACCCCGGATATTTTCAGCCACCGCATGCCCAACCCTGTAATGAGTGCCCGGCCCATACAGGTGACGGTGCATAACCCGGTGTAAAGTCTTGATGAAGGGCTGTTCCGAGGGGATTAGGAATTCCTTTGTCCGCTCCATACCGTCGGCTGTCGTCGGAAATGGATTTTCGATTCCGAAATAATGAATTAGTCCTTCATCATCCCGGATCAGGCAATGATCGTTTACCATCCAGCTCTTAGGATTGGCCGGATCAGGTTCGTAAACCAGTTCAAAAACTCCGTCAATGACTGGAATAAATACATCGGGATACAATTTTACAACATCATCAATCATTTCTTATTCTCCACAAAAAGTTAACTGTTAACTTATCCTTAACTGGCTTAGAGTTCAATGTATTTATCCTGACAAGACCTGAATTCGCGGGGTGAAACCCCACGACATTTTAAAAATTGCCGGTTAAAGCTCGACAAACTGGAATAACCGACGGCGGAAGCAATTTCTGAAATCGGGGGCGTTGGAGTCTTTGAGCATGAGCGACGCCATCTGAATACGGATAGTATGCAAATAATTCAGCGGCGCACTACCGATGACCGCGTTAAAATGACGCCGAAACGTCCCCGGACTCATACAGCACAACTCAGCCAGCCCTGGAATATCAAGCTGCTTACGGTATTCTTCCGCAATCCGGTCAAGCGCCGGAGCAATCAGGCTGATGTCGCAAGAATCCGGCTCACCGGAGTCCGTTTCCGCCGGTAACCGGCGATGCATCTCACTCAACAAAACCCACATTATACCGCGCAACGCAGTCAGCCAGTTGGGTCTTCGGGTGTTAAACTCTTCCGCCAGGAGTTTGCCCATGGCACAGATCAATGGAAAATCTTCAGAAAACAAAATATTATTGAAATCCGGTCCGGCAAACCGGGAGCAATCACTGATCTCAAGTTCCTCCGCGTTACCAGGTCGAAGCAGTTTCGGTAAATCCATATAAATGAAAGTCCAGAGGCTGACGGTTCCCGGCGTACTTTGAGCCAGATGAAACTCGCGTGAGGTAATAATGCATACCGATCCGGCGGTATAAGGCAGAATTTTATTCTCGACGGTAAAGATTCCACTACCGGAATGACAATACCCGATCTCAAACGCATTATGCGCATGGAGAAAGCTGACAGGATCATCCCCCTGCTTCTGAAAAATACCAGCTACCGGCAAGTTCTCTTCAAATTTTACTTCATAAAACGTCAGAGGCACACTCTGCTCCAACTTAATTATTCTTGATCGTTTCTGCATAGTATATAGATTTTTCTGCGTTGAATAAAGTTGTTTTATCTAATATAATAGTATCTGACAACAATAAAGTCAACAGGGAAAAATTATGATTGATGATTATATAAAGTCGGTATATGCAGGAGTACTCGGGAAGGTCATCGGGGTTTACATGGGGCGACCGTTCGAGGGTTGGAACAAGCAGAGACTGGAAGAAAAATGGGGCCTGGTCGACCATTATGTCAATGACGACGTAAACAAACCTTTAGTGGTAGCGGATGACGACATCACCGGAACTCTGACATTTATTCGCGCGCTTGAAGATTCCGGTTTATACGCTAAAACCCCGACGGAATTTTTCGGTGAAACCTGGCTTAATTATATTATTGAAAACAAGTCAATTCTCTGGTGGGGCGGCATGGGTATGTCAACCGAGCATACCGCCTTTTTAAGATTGAAACACGGTATCAAAGCGCCGGAATCCGGTTCGATTGAGCTTAACGGAAAAGCCGTGGCCGAACAGATCGGCGCTCAGATATTTATCGACGGCTTTGGCCTGGTGTGTCCGGGACGGCCGGAACTGGCGGCGGAACTGGCTGAGCGCGCCGCCCGGGTTTCGCATGACGGTGAAGCGGTCCACGCCGCTAAGGTGGTGGCGGCGATGGTCAGTGCGGCCTTCAAAGAAAAAGATATGGCTCGTCTGCTGGATATCGGAGTTTCGGTCATTCCGCCCGACTCACTGATCGCAGAAATTCACCGAAATGTCCGCAACTGGTCGCGAATAGACGGGGACTGGCGGAAAACCTTTGACCGGATTGACGCTAAATACGGTTATCACAAATTTCCCGGCGGCTGTCACGTTGTCCCGAACCATGCGGTTATGGTTATGGCGTGGTGTTACGCCCCGGACAACTTCCGGCGATCACAGGCGATAATCAACACAGCCGGCTGGGACACTGACTGTAACGCGGCTAATGTCGGCTGTGTAATGGGCGTCAAGCTGGGGCTGGAACACATTAATGAGGATTATGATTTTCAAGGACCGTTTGCGGACCGGCTCTATCTGCCGACCGCCGAAGGCTCCCGCAGTGTTTCCGACGTATTGCGCGAAGCATTGCATCTCAGTCAAATCGGATGCCGGATAATGGGATGGACCGTTCCGGGCAGACCGAAAAACGGCGCATTGTTTCATTTCAGCCAGCCCGGAGCGCAACACGGTTTCATGCCGGAAAACCAAACGGACAACATATCGTGCAGGAATATCCCGAGTAAAACGACCGGGGAGCGCTGTCTGGAAATATCATTTCACGGATTACCTGGCGGATACGGCAGGATCTCCACTCCGTGTTTAGCCGCTGCAACGGTAAAAGATGCATACGATGTTATGGGAACAAGTATTTTGTCTCCCGGAATGAAAATCCGGCTTGAGGGTTCGGTTGCCGAAGTTTCCGGATCAATTGACATCAAAGCATTTCTCATACACAGCAACCGCAATTCCGAGCTGATATATTCAGATATGATTTCCCAAAACGAACAAGGGGATTTTATCATTGAACTAACGATCCCTGACCCGGGTCAACCGGTCAGAGATCTTGGACTTGAAATCGGCGGAACGGAAAAAAACTCAGGTCGGATTTTGCTGCATGCGGTCCGGCTTTCCGGTCAACCGCAAATGACGATAACCGCGTCAAAACTGCTGGAAAACCATGATTTCCCGGGCTGGATCAAAAACTTTGACGCAATGCGTCCGGGCTTCAGGTCCGATGCGGAACCAACCTTATATCTGATCAAGAACAGCGGGCCTGGCACAATGGTTACCGGGACAAATCGTTGGCAGGATTACGTTTTCAACGCTCAAGTAAAACTCCACATGGCGGACAGCGGCGGCATTCTGGTTCGACATCAGGGACAAAGACGCTATATCGCCCTGATACTCAGAAAAGACCGTATTCAGCTGGTTAAAGAATATTACGCTACTTCGGTTCTTTTGGAACAAAAAGTCAATTTACCGCCCGGAAAAACCGTCAATCTCAGCCTGCAATGCACAGGGGCCGATATTAGCGCATTTCTGGACGGAAAGCAAATCGGCAAAATCACAGTCCCTGAACTTGTTTGCGGCGGAGTGGGCTTTATCTTTGAAAATGGCTGTCTTGGCATAACAACAGCACGAGTTGGAGGGATTGTTTCACAATAAGTTCTGAAAATAAAAAACTTTAACAAAGAGTCATGCGAAATGCAAATATTAACCACTGAAGACACGGAAAATCACTGAAATAAGTTTTTTTATTTTTCAGCTTTAACTGAAAACTTAAACTCTTCTTAGTGTTCCCCCGTGCTCTCCGTGGTGCAATTCATATTTCATAAAAGTCTGAAAAACTTGAAATTAAGGATAAAATTATGGAAAAAATTCGCCTCGGGATCATCGGGCCCGGCCTGATCTGGGATAAGAGTCATGAACCGGCTCTGAAAGAAACGAGTGATTTTTTCGCCATTTCAGCGTTTTCAGCCACAAGTCAAAAATCTAAAGAAAAGATTAAAAAGAAATACCCTGATCTTCCTTTTTATTATGACTACAATGACTTGATGGCATCTCCGGAAATCGATGCGGTTCTGATTATGACACCGATAAAACTGAATGCAGTGATTGCCAAAGCAGCTTTACTTGCCGGGAAAATGGTATTCGTTGAAAAACCTTTCTGCTTGAATGTGGATGAAGGCATTGAACTTGTTTCCATAAGCAGACAGGCGAATTTGCCGGTTTTTGTGTTGGAACAGGTGGTATATGATCCCGCAATCAAACAGATTAAGGAAGCAATAGCACAAGGCAGCCTGGGCACTCCTGTTTCTTTCGATGTAAAAAGTCATTTCCGTATGATGAAAAGTTCCGATCCAGGCAATTTCGCCAGCACCGGGTGGCGGCAAAATCCGGATTTTCCGTTGGGGACGCTTACGGATGGCGGAATTCATGATCTGGCAAAACTTTCCACCATTTTCGACTCACCAATTTCAGTCACCGCTACCGGACGTAAACTGCGTGAAGATTTCGGGGAGTATGATCACGTGCTGCTGCTGCTTGAATACGAAAACGGAATGTCCGGGACATTGAGTCATTCAGGTTTTATGCCTGCTTATTTCGGAATGAGTATTTATGGAACCGATGGGACCTGCCTTATTTCCGGCGGCAAAACAATGATCAAAGGACCTGATAACAGGGAAACTGCGCTTGAATCGACTCCGGTTGACAGTCACCGGTTGATGTGGCGGCATTTCAAAGAATGCATTAAGTTCGGACGAGAGCCGGCATACTCCCCGGAGCAGGCTCTAGGAGACGCCAGACTGCTCAATGCCATAAGCGAATCAATTCACTCAAAACAAAAAATTACTGTTTAATCCATCCAGGAGAATATAAAGGATTTTTTATATTCTCCTTTGGTTCTGAATTATTTATATGAGCAGACGTATTCGGCGATGCCTTCGGCAACGCTGATCTCGAAAGAAGAATTAGCCGGAACTTTAAAGAATGTGCCACCGGTATAGGTTTGCCATTCGGTTTCGCCCTTGAGGCGCACAGTACAGATGCCGCCAGTAATTTCCATCGTTTCCGGGGTCGCGGTATCAAAACAGTAATCGCCCGGGTAAATGATTCCGAAAGTCTTTTTCTCGCCGTCCGGCATGAAAAAAGCATGACTTACAACTTTGCCGCCAAAATAAACGTTCGCTTTGGTTTCGACTGAAACATTATCAAATTTCATAGTAATATCCCTTTGTGTTATCTTTAATTTTTTTCGAGCCTGGTTTTTCAATGCTCAAGGGGTAATATGGCGTAGGATAAACAAAAAACCAGTTGAAAAGCAAAAAAACAGATAAATAGAAAACCAGCCGGAAGGAGGATGAGGGCTATTTATTTTTTCCGTAACGAGATTTTGGAAATCTTACATTTTCCGTCATTCATCAACTGCCAGGAAAAATCTGCTAAAGAAGCGTTCGCAGGGATGTCAAAGTCCCATGTGCATTTGCCGTCTCCGCCTTTCTGGAAAGAAAAAGTTTTTTCCTGTGAACGATTATTTGTTCCTGGGAATGAGACCGTGACCTTGACTTGACAGCCGGTATCTGTGTCAACCGAAAAAGTCAAACGGTTCTTTCCTTTATAGAGGCCGGCAAGATTTTTCACAGCAAACATTTCTCCGCGCCTGAGACCGGTGATAGTCTGTTTCTGGCGATCCCATGATGCTCTTTTAAGCTGATATCCATCCGGGCGGCCATTCCCGTCACGGTCGATTTTGAGCGACGGAAATACATCATAGTCGTTATCTTTACTCTTTGCTGCGGTTGAATACAGCAAATCCGCCCATTCAGCCTGGGTTCGGACCGGAATTTTTTCCGCAACGCACCATGCAAGCAACTGATCAAGCCGCTGCAGATATTTATCCCATCCATCTTTCGGGTGCATATGGGAATGACCAATCGCAACGTGATGCAGGGCAACCAAATCGGCAATCCGGGTTTTGTTCCATTTCAGGTCATGCTTTTCCTCGTCGAAATCGCCCCACATCATCCCGAACGCGCAAGTTCCATTCGGATTGTACTCTTTAAAGACTTTCAACGACTTGTTGATATATGTCGCGGCGGATTTATAGCCAAGCCGCTTGCCCAGGACTTTTGCGGCCAAATCAGAGCTGACCGAACTGACGCCGCCGCCGGGCTGAATCCAGGTGTACGGCCGCTTGGCACCAATAGAGGCAAATAGATCCAGTGAATTACGCCCGAGAAGTTCAATTGCCTCCGGAGTCATGGAAAAATTTCGATCTCTCAGAAAACAGGCTTCCGTTTCACGGGCTTTTTCATTCACATTTTTTTCATCCCAGATGCTTTTAAGCTTATATTCAAGGGGATTCCGAGATCGGGAAAGTTGCAGTACCCGTTTTTCAGCCGGAATATACAAGACTCTAGCATTGCGTAATTCCCGGGCAATCTTCCCGTCGGGTTTGTCAATCAATGTCAATGTATCTTTCGCCAAACGGACCTTTAACCGGATTTTACAGTCACCGGAAGAGGGCATTACATAGCTTAGATAGACGTTATTATCGACAATATGGTCGACACCCGGCAAATTCTGATAATCTTTTGCCGTTTTTCCTGGCGCAAATTTTATTTTTGTAACACAGTGCAGCGGGGAATGATCCATCACTTCATGTCCCTCAAGCTGTAAACGTTTCAGCATTTCAAAATGAGGGTTACCCATTCTTCTGATATTCAAAGACGCACATAATTTCAACTTATGCCGGTTAAACACCGCGGCAACATCCTGCCACTTCTGCGGATTTTGATTGTCGTCCATCCGGAAACATATTCCACCCGCCTGGTATTTCGGCAGCTCGCCGATACCGCATATTCCGGATATTCCCGCTAACAGGAGTAGTATTACAAGTATTTTCATTTTGTTTTTCTTCTATTATTTGGTTTTCTTTAATTTGTTACTTATCAGATACGCATGCGCTGCTATCGCTTCACTGCCGGCGCCTATCGGATGAGTTCCGTCTTTTGTAAAAACAGCCGGAGAACCGTCCCGGTCGGACCACAGACTGGCAGACTCTTCCCATTTATATTCAACATAAGAACATAGCTCATGAATGTCGTCAAATCCAACTTCCTGCGGACGAAATCTCAATATTTCGTTCCAGCTTCCCCTGACAGAGTTTTTTCCCTGGTTCTGGTAGCGCGGGGTCTGCCCTTTCAAGGACTTAAATTTATCCGTCGATTTGGAATGCGGAAGAATTGTCGATCCCACAACAACAATGGAAGGGTCAATCTGTTTAATCATTTTGACGATTTTTCGGCAATCTTTTTTCATCTGCCGGAGCTTGATGCGACCGGAAATATCGTTGCCGCCCAGGGCGACATGAACCTTGCTGACCCCGCAAATTTTCAGAATTTCAAGTCTGGCTTTGAGTTCTTCGGCGCAGTAACGTAATTTGTCAGAACCTTTCGAGACATTAACCGAAGGTGCGGCCAGCTTTGTCGATAAAAGTTTATCCGCATAGCCGAGATTCGCATTTTCATCTCCGTACTGATCCCCGAACTTATCGTAGTAGCCTTCGGGGATGCTGGAGCCTATTATCCCCCAGACATCGCCTTTGTAATCGGATTGGGCGAGAATCGCGATCGGACAGTATCCCATTTCCCAGTTAAGGGAAGGTTTGATGAGACGTATTTTTTTCACGTCACGGATATAATTATCCTTGATCAGCGAGGATTTAATAGAAGTATTTGTTGATTCATATATTTGTTTGTTTGAACTGCCAATCAAACGGGAAAGCGGAACCATTTTGACACCATCGAGGTTTTCCAGCGCAACCCAAATCCCGAACCAGTCGCCTTTTTTGATTACCTTGTCGCCAAGATCAACCGTAACGACCTTATATAAAGAGGTATCTCCTTTGCGGTATGTCACCGGTTTGCCGACGATTCGGGGAGACTCTCCAAGATTTTGGTTGCTCATTTTGTATGAGGGTTCAATCCCGGCCTGAATTTCAACGTCATTGGGAAAAGGCATCTCCCTTATCGGCTTGTCGTTGCTCATGTAAAAGACCGGAAAGACCAGTTTGAGCTTGCCTTTGAGCTCAACCATCGCTTTCCGGCGGAAGCGGGAAAAAATATGCGGTCTGGTTGATTTATGCCATTTCAACGGCAGGCGGAAGCCGTTGGAGACGCAACGATAGCCTTCAAGTTTTTTTGCTTGAGAATCTCCTGCAACTATGGATACCGCAATCAATCCGAAAATAAATAATATGATAAATTTTTTCAATATGAGACTCCATGATGAATATTATTAGTCGTATTACTGATAAAAGAACTCACGGATGAAGCCATCTTTATCCATGAGTCCAGTTTTATGCCAATTATGGTTATCTGGCACTTCTGTAAAAGTAGTCTCGATCCCCTTCCATACCCCCGAGCAGGAAAATAGTCATTTTTCGGGATGCGTGGCCATCGGCCCAGGCAATATTCATACCATTATCATGTCTACTCCCAACAAGATCAGTACCGTATGACGGCGGATAGATAAACTGATGTTTCCATGTGGTAAGGTCTTCCAGAGTCGCGGTATCTCCGCAGAAACCTGAAACCGATGGCTTTCTGACATTACTCAATTTGACTCTGGTGTCTGCATCAGTACTGCCGAAGTAGGTACGGTTCCAGCCAATGCCGCCTTCCCAGAAGTACTTCGTGGAAAACTGTCCGTAAGTATATGACGGGCAAATAAAAGCCCCGCCTCGCAAATCGGTATCCCAGCAATCTGTTACAGTTTTCCCCGGAACAATATATTGGGCGATTTCGTATCTCCACTGTGTCGGCTGTCCTGTAATAATACGGGCTCCCGGAAACCAGCCGTCATTATCGTTCGCATACATTATCGATGCTTGTCCGATCTGCTTAAGGTTTGATATACATTTTATTCCCTTGGCCTTGTCTCTTGCTTTGTTAAGGGCCGGAAGCAGCATAGACGCGAGAATAGCAATGATCGCTATTACAACCAGGAGTTCAATCAAGGTGAACCATTGTTTCTTTTTCATTTTTTCTCTCCATTTTTTGTTGTGTATTCAAATCGGTCTTTTTTATCTGTAAAAAACTTTTGAATTAAATATTCTAAAAATTTCTATTCAGGTCCAGCTTGATAAATTGTTCAGTTCAATATAAATATATATCATCAAACACGTATTATATTTTCTTTACAGTATTTCCGATGACAAAATCAGGTTGAAGAATAATGTTCCTTCTAGTGGCACCATTATCCGCGATATCATTAAGCAGTTTTACCGCCGCTTCCCCAAGGGCGGTCATATCATCCTGTATCCTGGTTGGATCCATTCCGATCAAATTGAAAAACGGCAGAGAATAGGTCGAGTAAGTGATGACTGACACGTCATCCGGAACAGCTTTATGTTCCTGTTGAAATTGCTTGATCGCCCCGTGAAGCATGTCATCACCATAAGTGAGTACCGCAGTAAAATTTGCGCCTCTTTTGTAAAGTTCCCTGATGGCGACGTCTCCGGGGATACCCGGTTTGTCAGCCAGAAAAATTAAATCAGGATTCACTTTTATGTTCGCTTCAAGGTGGGCGGTCATATATCCCTCCAACCGCTCCCGGTGTGAAGGAGTATGCAGATTTTTCTCGAGCAATGCAATGTTCTTGTGACCATTCTCAAACAGATATTTGACGGCCTTGTTTACCACGGACGCGTGATCCATATCGACATACGGAATAAGGGATTCTTCATTGGGTTTCCCTACTGATACGACCGGAATATTTGCTTCAAGCAACGGGGATATATCATTAGAATCAATGGAAAAACCTGCCAGGATAACCCCGTCTTTCGGAGCGTCACTGAACAATTTGGAATTCAGTAATTTTTCAGGAGTATCCTCGGTAAAGAGATCAACACACACGCCGCAGTTATATTCTGTTCCGCCCAAATGAATTCCGCGTAAAACATTATTGATAAAATGATCGCTCTTGCCGCATTTGAACGTATCCCGGCATATCAGGCGGACGATCCTGAGCTTATGAGCCTGAGCCGGGGGAGTGGTTGAAACAACAAATGTTCCTTTGCCTTGAATCCGTTTAAAATATCCGTCGTTCACCAACGTGGAAATGGCTTCCCTTACCGTATTTTTACTGATCCCGAGATTTCTTGACAGAACATTGTCAGAGTCCACCCGGCAGCCGACTTTGTATTTTCCCCGCTTCAGCTCGTTAAGCAGGATGTCGCGGACCTGGTCGCTTTTATTTTTTACGGTCAAAGTATTCATTTGCATTTTCTTTGTTATCAGGTTATCCTACAACTTATTTTAACAGATAATAACGATTTTGTCAATAGCAAAAATAAATTTATTTGAAAATAATATTGTTTTTTTGCAGCTTCAAACTAACTTTCAAGAGTTACTGATTAAGGCCAAAAGATTCAAGAATTCAACTTAAAAACACATATTTTTCTTTCAATCTGACTTATTATTATACTCTAAATCAGGAAATTCATTAAAAAATAAATTATAAGCATATTGACATCGGGCGAATCGGGAGTTATTTTAGTTGTAGGATAACCTAACAATATATAATCATTGAGTCCGAACAACGGATGGCAATGTTCCTCACATTGCTCAATATAATTAAAAATGGAAGATCAAAATGGTTAAAACGCTTCTTACAATTCTATTTATCTCCTGCGGATTTATTACTTTTGCCGTTAATAACATCATGCAAGGCGTAACTGTCGATGAGAACGGCAGCCTGAAAATCGATGACATATCAGCGCATCTTCGTCATTTTGACGGCAAGTGGAATCTTTCGATCCCAAACCGGAAGAACATCAAATATTTACCGCAATTTCCGGTTATCGGCAACGGCAATTTTGATGGACAGGCCAAATGGACATTACGCAATAAAAAATTTTTTGATCTGCACCAACAAGTCAGAAAAATCAATTCTTCGAGCTTTACATACAGCATAGACTTAAAATCGGCAGAAAATATTCCAACTAAAACTCTTTGTCTGGACTTGATTTTACCGGGACGGATTTATGCCGGAAAAAAATTATTACTGGGCAATGAAAGTTACATGCTGCCGTTGACTGCCAATAAAAAATACCTTGTCAGCCGCAAAAACTTGAACAAACTGATTATCAATGGCGGCAGCCGGCCGGTCGCTATCGCAGGTAGCGACATCGGCATTTTTATTCAGGATAACCGGAAATCGGGACGGAATGAATTTGAACTGAGAATAATGTGCAACCCCGCCAACGGAAATATTTCCCGCTCACGATTGAATCTGACGTTTTTTCCCGGCGGGACATCTTTACCCAACTTCTCCCGGCCAGTTTCCAGAATCAAGGTCGACTACAAAGGGATCGTTGAGTTTAACGACATTAATCTCATTATGACTCATTATAACTCCAAATGGCACAACTCCACCCAGGGAAGAAGAGAATTTGAAGTTTTATCAAAAAAGACAAACAGCAAGGAAACCCGCATCCAAGCTAAATGGTTTTTAACTCCCAAAAATGACTTTTTTAACGTGACTGAAAATATCCAGAATACCGGTCCGGGTTCATGGAATTATTCCGCTTTGCTTGAATCCGCAACCGGTATTAAAACCAATAATCTATGCGTTTCAATGAGCATACCCGCGAATATATGGGGCGGACAAGTAATTTCGATTGACGGACAGGATTTTACTTTTCCCGTCAAATACAAGAAAATGACCTTGCTGAGGAAATTCAAAGTCAAGAAGGTGATCCTTTATAATAACTCGAAAGGAATGCTTTTCGAGGGGAATCTGGATATCCTGCTTCAGGACAACAGAAAATTCAATTCGGATATGTTTGAATTAAGAATCATGTTTTCCCCGGACCACGGGGATATTACCCGCAGCAGCATAAGTTTCGCAATGAAGTCAATATCTTTTAAATCCGAGCCCGTTGCCATCCGGCAACAGGCAAATATGGGATTCCGTGATAAAATAGCCGATGATAAAAAAGGCGGCTGGACCGACCAGGGGCCGGAAAATGACCTTGGAATGATCAAGCCCGGAGTCCGGAACATCGGCGGCGTTACTTTTGACATTATCGATCCGGCCTCGAATAACGGCAAGTCATGCATGGTTTTTTCCGGTAAAAGTCGAAATTATTTTCTGAATTCCACCGAAATAAGACCGGAAACCCAAATGAACCGGTATCTCTATCTGCTGCATGCGATAGCCTGGGCGCCACAGGAAAAAGTGCCGATCGGAAAAGTTCTGGTTGAATACGCTGATGGCGACCAAAGCGCGATTGACATTATCAATAAACGCGATACCGGCAACTGGTGGGAACCGGTTTCACAGACAAACGGAATAGCCGCGTGGACCGCTGAAAACAGGAAATCCTATGTCGGCCTCTATCTCTCAAAATTTGCGTTAAAGGGAAAAAAGATCAAAAAAATCTCACTCCTGCCCAGGAAAAACGCCGTATGGATGGTCGCCGGATTATCGATGTCCAACGACGATATCCCGATCAATAACTCCCGGCCGCCATATTATATCGTTCCCGGCAGGAACTGGAAAAAAATCACCGATCCAAACGCGGAAATTATCCCCGGCAGTCCACTGGATTTTTCTTCTATGCTCGATGCCCCGGCCGGAAAATACGGAAAAGTAGTCATCAGGAACGGCCATTTTGAATTCGAGAAAGCCAAAGGGAAAAAAGTGCGTTTTTACGGCAATAACCTTTGTTTCACAGCTCAGTATCTTGACAAGAAAACTTGTGAAAAAGTGGCGGCCCAGTTTGCCGCGATAGGTTATAATTCGGTTCGCTTCCACCATTATGACAATAACCTGATCGACAAAAAAGCCGGAAGCTCAACGACTCTGGACAGGAACCAAATGGATAAACTTGATTATCTGTTCCACTGTTTTAAGCGGAAAGGGATTTACATCACCACCGACCTTTTCTGCAGCAGGCGTTTCAAGGCCGGGGAAGTGACCGGTTTCGGCAAGCTCACGCATTATGAAATGAAAGCCCTGGCCCCGATCAATGAAGCCGCGTTTAACAACTGGAAGGCGTTTTCCCGTAAACTTTTGACCCACAAAAACCCCTATACCGGAATGAGCTGGGCTGAAGACCCTGCTCTTTTCGCGATTTCAGTTGTTAATGAAGACACCATATACCACGTCTGGCAACAATACCCGGCCATTAAAGAAGCCTATTTGAAAAAGTTTGACAAATATTTGCAGAACAACAATATCGACTGCAAAAATGATCAGGAGAGAAGCCGCGCTTTATCAAAATTCCTGATTGATCTTCAAATAAAATCATATTTAAGGATGAAAGATTTTCTGAAAAATGAACTCAAGGTCCAGGCACAGCTTTCCGATGCTAATTTCACCAACCCGGTTCTTCTGGCGTTTCTTCGAGAAAAACTCGAATACGTGGATAACCACGCTTACTGGGATCATCCCTCTTTTATCAAAAGACCGTGGAGCCTGCCGCACCGCTATAAAAATATAAGCGCAATAAAAAGGTTTGCCGAGGTTCCCAGACACATGATGCCGTCGCGAATTATGGGTAAGCCGTTTATGGTTACGGAATTTAACTACTGTTTCCCGAACAATTTCCGGGCGGAAGGCGGAGTGCTTATGGGCGCTTACGCGTCTTTACAGGACTGGGACGGCCTTTACCGCTTCGCCTATTCACATAACATTCAGGGAATTATATACAAGAACCCGATCCGGGGATTCGACCTGGTTTGCGATCCGTTGAACATGCTTTCCGAAAAGCTGGGAATCCTCTTGTTTTTACGTCAGGACGTGGCTTCTTCGCAGAAATCAATTCCTTTCCTGTTCGGAAAAAAATCCTTTGATAGCGTGACCGGCATGAATTCACTGGGCGGCGGTGCGTTCCCGGAACAATACAGCCGACTTGGCCTCTTCGCCAAAATCGGAACGGCGAGAGCGAAAAACTCCGAACAGCATGGTTATGACGAACAAATCGACAATCCGGATGTCTCCAATGATACAATCAAAAGCTCTACCGGGGAACTGTATATCAACCGGGATAAAGTCGGATTTTCATCTGTGACACCTAAGAGCGAAATCTTTATCGCGGATCGCGCCGGAGAGTTTTCCGGCAAGACCGTCAGCGTCATAAACAAAGGCGGATTCTGTGTAGCCGGAGCCGCCTCAATGGACGGCAAAACTCTGAATTCGAGCAAAAAACTTCTGCTATTCCACTTAACCGACATTCAAAACAGCAACATAAAATTTATGTCATCCGCCCGAAAGATTCTGCTTGAATGGGGAAAACTGCCACTGTTGATGAGGCGTGGGGAAGTAACATTCCGCCTGAAACATCAAAATTTCAATACCATCAAGGCATGGGCTCTGTCATTCAATGGACGCAGAACTTCAGCAATACCGGTAACCGTGAAAAATGGCGCTATCATTATAAATTGCAATAACGCCAATTCACAAGCAATGGTTTATGAAGTCATTATCAATTGACCTTTTCAGTCAAGGCTCAATTGACAAGCTGCCCCGGCCGGGATGGCCAGTTCCAGAATTTTACCGTCTACTATCTGTTCGGCTCCGTCGATGATTACTTTCACCGGCTTGATGCCCCAGGGGTTACCCAGCTTAATGGTCCCGCCGAAGCGACTGCAAACCTTCACCGGCATCAGACGGCAATTTTTAATTTCGGCGCTGATCAGGAAACCGCCTTCACACAGCATTTCAGTAAACTTGACGTTCTTCCAGGTTTTCGGAATGCCCGGGAACAGATAAACAATTCCACGGCGGCTGTGCAGCAGAATATCCTGAATTGCGGTCAACGCCCCCATTCCGGCATCAAGCTGCATCACATCGATCGTGTCACGATCCGGTTCAAGCTCGACCTCGCCGGGGTTTTCTTTCAACTTAAGTTTACCGCCCATAACGGTAAAACCCGGAAAATTGAAATCGTGCAGCGTGCCGTAGCCTTCGTTGATGAAAACCCGTTTGAGAATTTCCAGCAGCATTACGGCCATGCCGCCGTTGTTCAACCGGGAATGCAGCATCGAGGCCCAGGGCATACACCAGCCGGTCCATCTACCCGAGCCGGTTTCGATCCAGTGTTTGATCGACCGAAGGACCACTGCGGAATGCGCCTCGTCATGAATGTCTATCGTATCAAAAGGACAGATTCCGCCAAGATGTGAATGATGACGATGGCTTTCCTCCAGGTCGGTTCCTTCCCACAATGCGATCCGCGCGTCTTCGCCTTCGCCGAAAACGCAATATTCCGGCAGATTATCCAGAATATCCTGCCAGACCGGGTTGGGAGTTTCAGCCAGCATCATTGCGGCACTATTGAGGAATTCAGCCAGTGACCGCACCGCCGCCAACTGGAAACTGGCATTTTTCCCCCACGCGTCCATATTGCAACCGCGATATTCGGGCGATACGCTGACCGGCAGCGAATACCTGTTGTTTTCGTCTTTTTCCATCATCTCCTCGAAAACCCGCATGGTACCTTTCATAAACGGGAACGCCACCGTTTTCAGGAATTCAAGATCATTGGTATATTGGACGTACTGGAACATCATCTGAGCGATCCAGGCGGCACAGGCATGGTCAATGGTCCCGGTCCAGAACGAGCCCATGCATGTGCAACGATCATCCACCGCGTGCGGCAGCATAAAACCGTCGTCGATCCCGACAAACAGTTTCGCGTTCCGGGCCAGCTGATCCCGCCAGGACCAGACCAGATCGAAAAGCGGCTTCAAGTGATCAAGGCGGTTCGCTTTGTAAGCCGGCCAGTAACACATCTGGACATTGATATTGAAATGATAGTCACTGGACCACGGCGGCATCCGGTATTCCTCAATCCATGGTCCCTGCAGCGTACCTGCCACCCCGGCCGGATTGGTCAGGCCGGCAAACTTGAAAAGACCGAGATAATAGAGTTCTTCAAGGTCACGGTTCGGGAGGTTTACTTCCGGAATATCCTTCCAATACTCGCCCCACCATTCACTGTTGGCTTGCGCGATCGGCGCAATTCCAGCGGCAACGGCATTATCAAGCGCAGCATCAACCCGCTTTTCCAACTCAGCGATACACTCATCCCGGTCAGTCAACGCGTAAATCGTATTGCCCTGCTTGCGACAGCAGACACAAACCGCCGGATCGACCGGGCAATCCTGAATCCAGCCGTACAATTCGTTTCCCGTCAAATATTTTGGCGGATCGAAGCTGATGCTTGCGAGGTAATCGCCCTGATAATCCCAGGAAGTTACACATTTTATCACGCAATCCTCGCCGTCAGCCAGGCGAACGTAAAACAGCTGCCCAAGCATCGCCAGTTCAATTACAACGGCAAATGTTTGTCCGCCTCTTTCATAATCGACCGCGACTTTGCCATCGGCAAAATTTATTCTGCCGCTTTTGAGAACAGAGGTTTCCGGCAATTCAAGGTCGATCCGCCCAAGTGGTAACACGCTTGGGCGTTCCGGCTGCCCCGGAACATCTTCCGTATCAGTTTTGAACAACGCCCGGAGCCCCGGTTCGTCATTGGCTTCGAGACAGGCGCGGATATCCGCGAAATTCTGTTTTTCGGTCCAGTCCAGTCCGCCGCGATGATCCCATAGATCAGCCCGAGAAACCGTAATTTTAAGGTTCCGGCCTTCGCCCCAGATTAAAAGTCCGGTTACCGCGTTGCCAAGGGGAATGCCGGTGTGAGTCCGCGGCAGTGGAAAATCCCAGAATAATTCATTTAACATGGTTCAATTCTCTTGTTATATTTTAATTATTGATGTACGTTATATATAATATAAAGTTATGTTTATATTTAAGCAATTCCAATTTTGACGCACAGGCGGTTAAAAAATGAGTTCGGAAGAAAAAGTTTATGAATCCCGTTTCTGGTTTTATGATCCCCTGCCGGAATACATCGGCGTCTGGCCCTTTAAGACCAACCTGGTAAACGGACACGGCCATTACCATTCTCTTCAGCCGCAGCCGTCCGGGATAACTATCAGGATAATTACTTCGGGACGCTGGATCGTTAATATGCACGACAAAACTTACGAGGTAGTAAAAGGCGACATGTTTTACGCATTGCCGAGTGAAAAAATTGAATTCAGCCAGACCGGGGAAAACATCAGTTGGGAGTGGCTGGAAGTGCAGTTCAGCGGCCCGGCCGCCGTGGATTTCATGCGGCAGTTCGGCCTGACCAGAACAAAAGCGGCGACCACCCTGAATGATCCGGCTTTGGCGGAGCAGACTTTTTACCTGATGCATGAACATATTGCCGATCCGGCCAGAACGGTTTCCCGCCAATTTGAACTGATGTTCCGGCTGGTTGGCGCCGCAGGTAAAGAACCTTTGCTGGATTCTTACATCAGGAATGATACTCATCAGGCACTGGTAGCCTCGGTGATAGATTATATCAATTCTCTCCATAGACTGGACAGCAACGTCAGCCAGCTGGCCGAACGTTTCGGAGTCGACCGAACCACTTTATGCCGGGCTTTCAAAAAAGTAACCGGAATGCCGGCGCATCAGTTCATCGATCAGCAGCGTTTCATGCTGGCGCAAGACCTGCTGTCCTCCACTTCAATGCCGATAGACAACATCGCCGCCATCGGAGGTTTTACCGATGTTAAATACTTCACAACCTGGTTTAAAAGCAAAACCGGAATGCCTCCGGGCAAGTGGCGAAGCAGGATTAAAAAATCGTAACTGTTGCACCTGATAGCCCGGAGAACCAGGCGCGCAGTATCGCCAATATTCAAGGATTTGCCCGGAACTTGACAAACGTGATTTTTGTTGAAGCCAAAGCCTGCTTAGTTTAGCATCGTCACTTTCACATCTCTGTCCGGGTCGAACGCCATTTCAGGCAGCGGGCAAAACTCCGGCTGCAAACCGGCAGGATAACAAAGCTCCAGAGTTGTCCGGCCTTCTTCTGTCTGCCATTTTACTTTTATCTTTCCGGCGGGAGTAACAACTTCCCCCTGAACCGCGGATAAACCGGCAGGAAAAGGAGCAACCGAAAATTTGCGGAAACCCGGTTCGAGCGGTCGAATTCCCAAAACCCAGGCGTGACACAACCAGGCATGAATGGCGGTCCAGCCATGACAAAGACTGCCGGCCCGGTTGAATGCGTCCGAGCCTTCACACATTTCCCACAAAGTACCGGCTTTGCTTTCGAGCATGGGCTGAAGACGGTCCATAACCAGATTCCAGCCCCCGATCCTGGCATCGACGTCGTACTTGAACAGGGCTTCAGCAAGGTAAAAAAGACTTCCCGGCATCATTTGAATGAACTTGCCTCCCTCCAGAATATCCGCGATCAAAGCTGACGCCCGGCTATCCGGGACAAGTCCGTGATACAACATCAGGGCCTGGACAGATTCATAATCCCCAGTAAATTCACCGTTACAATTCATGGTCGCGGCATACAATGAAGTTTTTTCATTCCAGAATCCTTGCAACGCTTCACTTAAACCACTGATCCGTCGAGTCAATTCATGGCAATCCAGACCAAGGCTGCTTTTTATCCTGACCGCGTTTTTCAGCAGTTCCAGATAATAGAGGTTGAAAGCGGCATGAAAATCTTCCGTGTATTCATGAGAATGCATCCCGTCGGTCCATTCATAAAAATGCCAGAGTTCATGTCCATTTGGAATATGATAAAGCCCGGTTACCGGATCAAGGTTTTTATATTGCGCTTCAATTATCCGGTTTAACGTTCCGAGACTTTCCGTCATCAAGGCCGGGTCCGCGCTGTACAAATAATGCTCCCAGAGTTGATTTACCCAGGCAAAGGTGAAAACCGGAATCGTCATCGGCATTCTCCGGGCCGGGGCACAAAGTTCAAGCAAGCCGTCCTTTCGCTCCCCGTCACGCAAAAGACGCAACGACGCCGCGGCAAAATCATAATTACCCCAGACCGGATACCCGAACAGCATCTGCATCCTTGAATCATAAGCGTAGAGGCTCTGTTCACGCCAGGGACAATCCTCATAATGCTCATGCATGCACAAGCGCATTGTTCTCATGGCGGCCAGACGTAATTCAATTAATTGATTATCACTGGAAGCAAAGTCGGCAGGCACAGGCAACTGCGGTTCAACCGACCTGATGGAGAAAATTTTGATTGCAACCGGCTCTAGCGCCTCAGTGATATGCAGTTCCAGAAAAGTGCAGCCCAGTCGCCGGAAGGGCATTTCAAATGTGCTCTTCCCTTCACGGCAAATGTACCTGTCGGCAAAATTACGATTACCGATATGCATTCTCACCCGACCATCGTCCAGATGTTCGCCGTGGGCGATATCAAGAATGGTTCCTTCAGCCGCTTCAAGTTCAAAATACAACCAGCCGGCTTGTTCGTTCCCCAAATCAATGAAAAGATAACTATCGCCACCTGATTCAGCGACAAAAGGAAATGATGATGTCCTAAAATCTTTCGGTATCAATTTCCGGGAAGCCATGATTTCCGCGACACTATTACCCTGCGGCTCTCCTGATAAACTCCCGTATTGCACAATTTGCGCCGGAACAGGCGGATTTACCGTCAAAACAGGAAGCGGACGCTCCACAACTGGGAATGAGCGTTCAACGGCAACCGCGCCTGGCCAGGATGAACAATCGTAATCACTCCCCTGCCATGTAGTATCCTTACGAGCATCATAACAAAAAGTAAAACCCAGCTGTAAAGTAACTTTTGGAATATTTCCGGACTGAAAAGCCGGGTGCTCCCGACATTTCCAGGTCTTGTCCGTAACGATATCTCCCAAGCGGACAATAATTCCGGGTTCGCCCGCGGTATAGGTGAAAAAATCTTCCCCGCGCCAGTAACCCAGTACCGCAATGACATTCTTACCGGGTAAAAGATAAGCTGAAACATCGAAACTGCTCCAGGTCTTCTTTTCAGGCCAGTCACTGTACTGTCCGGCTCCAACCTGTCGTCCGTTTATATAAAGAACAAAGTCGGAATCCGCGGATATATAAAGGGTTGTATCATCAACATCCCCGGCGCACTCAAAAACTTTTCTGAAACAAACATACTGATTAATCTGCCTGCTTTCAATCCAGATCCATGATGCATTTGCAAAAACACTCATAATTCTTCACTCCAAATTAATTAGTTTTTTTGTAAGCTTGATACACCAATATAACCGGGCGGGATAAATATAAAAGTGAATTTTCAAAGCTTATGATTAAAAACTAATTTTTGAGCAATTAATATATTTTTTCTGGCATTGCGAACCAGTCATAACTCCACTATAATTATTAATAGAACTTCGCAAACTTACAACAAAATGGAGATCAAGGAAATGTCAACGCAAAAACTCAAACAAGGGTTCACTCTTATAGAATTGCTGGTGGTAATAGCAATTATAGCTATTCTTGCCTCGATGCTTCTTCCAGCATTGAATAAAGCCCGGGACAAAGCAAAATCCATAAAATGCTCCGGCAACTTAAAACAGCTGGGCAACGGGTTTGCCTTATATGCCCAGGACAATGAAGACGTAATGATGATGTCATATAATCCTACCGGCGGTTTTCATTGGCAGCGATACGCAATGTGTCCTTATTTGAATTACGCTGAAGTCACCAGCGGCTCCGGTAAACTGCCTGAAATACTCCACTGCCCGTCTGATCTGAATTTTTTCAATTTGAGCGCATCCGGGACAATGGACGCCGGTGAACCATCATATGGACACAACTATATTTATATTGGCGGTTCAGCCGGAACATGCCACCGGATTACCCAGATGAAAAAACCGTCTACAACCCTGGTATTTGCCGATAGCGGCCATAATGGAGAAGACGCTTATCCGGCGATGTTACTGGCCATCGGACCCGGAAAAAAGCGTATATACGACCGGCACGACGGCAAGGCCAACATTTGCTGGGTTGACGGACATGCCAGCCAAAACCAGATAGACGAGGCCCAATGGACCACCACTTACTGGACCGGAAAGTAAATTTTGAATGCAAGGTCCATTTTATCAATAATTTTAATTTCGCGTAGAAATTTGTTTCATACATCGACTCAAGAAGTATCTGAACATGAAAAAACATAAGATTGCCTTTATCGGCACCGGAGGACGGAGTGTCTCATACGCTCTCTGGTATTCGGATCATCCGCAGCTGGAAGTAGCAGCAGTTTGTGATCCTAATGAGCAAAATCGCAAGGTCATGATTGAAAAATCAAAACTGTCCAACCAACCACTTGAGTACAGTAATTTTCATGATCTGCTGAAAGAGCAGAATGACCTGGCCGGGATCGTTATTTCCTCCCCGAATCATTTGCACGCCGAACATGCGGTCGCCTGTTTTGAGAAAGGAATACCGGTTGTTCTGGAAAAACCTCTGGCAACAACAATGTCGGATTGCGAAAAAATTCTCGACGCGGAAAAAAGCAACAGCTGTCGCTGCATCCTGGGTTTTGTTTTGCGATCAACTCCTTTTTACCGGAAGATATATGAACTGATCAGCTCCCATGCCATTGGAAAAGTGATCGCCATTCAGGCCGATGAACTGCCCGGCAGCATGGTATCATCAATCCTCAACCGGGGTTTCTGGCGCAGAAAGGCGGCCACCAGCGGCGGCTTGATGCTGGAAAAATCATGCCATGATATGGATATCTTCAACTGGATGACCGGCAGCAGACCGGTTTCATTGAACTGTTATGGCGGCAGAAGCATATTTTGCCCGAACCCGAATTTACCGGAGGAATGCGAAAGTTGTCCGATCGGTGAGAAATGCCGCTACTACATCAAACCTGAATCCTTCAGCGGAGAAGATCCCGGCGAAAAAGCCTTACACGATTTCACCCGGCAGCATGACAAGTGCATTTACAACATTGACAGTGACAATTTTGACCACCAGGCCGTATCGATTCAATATGCCAATGGTGCTGTTGTTAATTTCATGCTGAGTTTGAATTGTGACGGGCAGCGTGCCGGGAGAACATTTCACGCTATCGGACTCAAGGGGCAGATATGGGGAAATCATGAGTCAGGCAAGGTTTTTATGCACGATAATCAATCCGGCAGCACCTCGGAATTCGATTGTTCCGGAGACGGCAGCGGTCATGGCGGGGGCAATCGAATTCACGCCCTCGAACTCCTGCGCATGATTGAAGATCCGGAGCATAATCCGGAACAGAACATCAAAGCCGGTTATCTTGCCGCCGCGATGTGTTTTGCCGCTGACCGGTCAGTCCAGGAAAACCGCCGGATCAGTTTTCATTATGAAAGCGATGACCGGATAGTTATTATATGATAAAACCTGAAAAAAGAAATAACATGCATAAAGAATTTATTTTTAAACAGTGTCCCGGTTTTGCGGGATGCCATGCCGCAACCATTGCTGAAGCCGGCAACGGGGATTACCTTGCGGTCTGGTTCGCGGGAACCCATGAAGGCAACGACGATGTCGGTATCTGGGGCAGCAGACGTATCGGAAACACCTGGCGGGAACCACGACAAATTGTCAAGGTATCGCCCGAACCGCATTGGAATCCGGTCTTGTTCAACGGCAAAAACGGAAGCCTCCATTTATTCTTCAAAGTAGGTCGTGACATTCCCACCTGGCAGACCTGGCACATGCTTTCTTTCGATAACGGGAAAAACTGGCTCGCGCCTAAAGAACTGATAACTGGAGACCTGGGTGGGCGGGGCCCGGTAAAAAATAAACCGATAATCCTTTCAAACGGCAACTTTCTTGCTCCGGGATCAGTTGAAAAGAAAAAACTCTGGCAGGCGTTCGCCGATCTGAGCAGCGACGGCGGCAGCTCCTGGACCAGAAGCAATTTAATAAATCTCCCCAACCCGGAAAAAAACGGACAGGGCGTAATTCAACCGACATTATGGGAATCCGTTCCGGGCCACGTGCATATGCTGCTGCGAAGCAGTTGCGGCAGAATTTGCCGCAGCGACTCCATGGACGGCGGCAGAACCTGGTGCAGCGCTTATCCAATTTCATTGCCCAACAACAGCAGCGGTATTGATCTGGTAAAAATACCGGACGGCCGCTTGGTACTTATCTGTAACCCGGTAAGCGACAGCACCATACGAACCCCTTTAAGCATTATGATCTCAGCCGACAACGGGAACTGCTGGGAGAAATTTTGCGACGTTGAAGATGATGACGTAAAGGTTGGAGACATTGTAAAGCAGGACGGAGGAGAATTTTCCTACCCTTCCATTATTTACAGCGAAGGCAGGGTTTTGGCGGTATACACATGGCATCGCCGTCGCATAGCGTTCTGGGAAGCCGGAGTCGGGGAGCTGAGCGAATCATTGTCGGAGCAGGCGGTATTTGCCGGGCGATAAATTGTATTTCTTCTTGAACTCGGCAATAAAATATGAAGTGCTTATATAGCCGCACTGTTCGGTGACCTCATCCACTGACAAGTCTGTCGTTGTCAATAACAATGCGCCATGCTGCAAACGCAGTTCCCGCAAAAAACCAATGAACCCTTCCGGTTCCTTCTCCGCAAAAAGCTGCGAGAGGTAACTCGGCGACATCCGGAATTCCTTTGCCACTGAATTCCGGTTGATGGGATAATAAAAATTATCCTGCAAATAATGCTTGATGCGAACCCAGGTCGCGTTTCTCTTGCCGCCCGGAACGCTGTGGTCATTTTTTAAAACATCCCTGGTTATTATTAAAATGCTTTGCAGCAGGGAAGGCAGCACTTCCAGAGAAGATTCCTGGAATATCTGCAGATCAAATGCCTTCAGAACATGTAAACCCGCTTCATGTATCGGGATATATGTATGGTAAAAGGTATCAGCCGCATGAGTTTCATACGAGATGTTGTTAGCCGGATTGTAATCAATATAAGTCACCCTGATAAATTCGGGGTAAAATATAATTGATGACATTTTATGATGGTGCTCATGCCCCCATACCGGCCTTTTCCAGTGTCCGGCGGGACAATAGTGAACATCCCCGGTATGCATTAACACATCCCGGTTTCCCTTACCCGGAAAAATCATCCGTTTCGTTCCCGCCAGCACAAAATCAAAACTGGGACTGCTGACAAAATTCACCTTTTTCCCTTCAGGCGGAGGTTCATTTTGTGAGATGTAAATCCGGCGGGCCCCCATTACGATCAAGTGATCGAGCAGTTGAACGAATGAATCGCGTGATAGATGTTTGACCTGCATATTAGATGAAATGTCCATACTATTTTATCTATTTTTTACTATATCCAGCAATATAGTATATAGGGTAAAGATTGCGTTGTCAAGTTAATATATGTGAATATTACCGTACAAAATAAGACATTAAAGGGTAATTAACTCTTGCGGCCACAGAAATATATATAATATAACTTTAGAGCAATTAATCTTTTTTTTCTACTATTGATTTTATATAAAAGCAAACTTATAATTAATTATATGATTAATATTAATTAAAGCTGCCGGAGCGGTTTCCGGCTTTAAAAAGGAACGATGTGGTAATATGAATACTCCCGACTTTAAATTTTTCCGGCTGATAATTACAAGCGTTTTTATGGTATTAGCGGTTTCAGCATTTGCCGTATCAATCGAGCTTCCGGCCATTTTCGGGGACAATATGATCCTGCAGCGCGGGAACCTGATTCCGGTTTGGGGGCTGGC
This sequence comes from Victivallales bacterium, assembly GCA_963678305.2. Taxonomy (GTDB): domain Bacteria; phylum Verrucomicrobiota; class Lentisphaeria; order Victivallales; family Victivallaceae. Next base: position 653,484 of record CAXXVV010000003.1, on the reverse strand, counting down.
AAAACCTGGCATGAAAGTTGATATTTCCATCGCCGGACAAAATGTCTCAACCCATGCCGGCAAAAACGGATTCTGGAAACTGAACCTGTCGTCGCTGCCGGCCGGAGGTCCATATAAAATGATAATTCAAGCCGGGAACGAAACTCTGGCTTTCAAGAATGTACTGATCGGTGAAGTCTGGCTTTGTTCAGGTCAGTCAAATATGAAATTTCCATTGAGCAGTTGTAACGGCGGCAAAGAAACAGCCGCCAGGGCGGCAAACCCGCGCATAAGGTTGTTTTCCGTTCCGTTGAAATCGGCGGATAAACCTCAAACAAAAATGGCTTCTACCCGCAGAAAAGATTACCGGCGATGGCTTGAGTGTTCCCCGAAAACATCTATTAATTTTTCCGGACTCGGCATATTTTTTGCTTTGGACCTTTATAAAAAGCTGAATATTCCAATCGGGATAATCGACTGCAGTTACGGAGGGACCAAAGCGGAAGCATGGACCGATCCGGCAAAGCTGAATACTCCAGGCCTGAAACCGATTCTGCAAAGTTACGCAGTCGAGTTGAAGAAATTTCCAGGACTGAGAAGAGAATACGATTCCCATATGGCCGCATATCAAAAGCTCGGAAGATTAAAAAGAAAAACCATCGACAGCAAAGATACTGATTCTGGCAATGATCCAAATGGCTATTCAAAAATCAATTTCAACGATACAGCCTGGAACAAATTTATCCTGAGACAGACTCCGAGAAGAGAAGTCCGCTGGACCGGCGGATCAGTAATCTGGCTTCGTTTCACAACCTTTATTCCCAATGATTGGAAAAATAAAGAACTGCAACTGACAAATTTATCCGTACCGGGAAATGTCGTCATATTTTGCAACGGGGTTAAATTAGCACAATACAACGGCCCTGAATATCACAAGATCAGCGCCGACATCCCCGCGCAAGTCACCGGTTCAAACAAGATGGTTATAACTTTGCGCTCGTTCACAAACGCAAAATGCGGCGCATTGCTTGGGGTTCCCAGGTTAATATGCTCCGGCAAAAAGGCCAATGTCTTTTTAAAAGGAGTATGGCGCTGGCATGCGGAAAAGCCGCCTGAAAAAACTCAAGTCGGGGTCTATCCTTATGTATTTCCGCCGGTCGGACCGGGACACAAAGACGCGGTCGGCGGACTATATAACGCAATGATCTACCCGCTGGCGCCTTACGCGGTTCGCGGCGTGCTGTGGTATCAGGGCGAAGGCAACCATTCCAAGCCCCGGCAATACCGGGAATTATTACCGGCAATGATTAAATGCTGGCGTAAGTTATGGCATGATTCCAGGTTGCCGTTTATTGTTGTCCAACTGCCTAATTACGGTCAGCCGGCAAGCAAACCGTCGCAAAAATCATATTGGGCCGAACTCCGGGAAGCCCAGCAGATGACAGCCGCTGATGATCCTGACACTTCACTGGTGGTCACAATAGATGTGGGCGACGCCAACAATATGCACCCGAAAAACAAAAAAGATGTTGCCCGGCGCGCATTGCTGGCAGCATGGAAAAACATCTATCACAAGACAAAAGACGGCGACAGCCCCGTTTATAAAGGCATGGAAATATCCGGCGGCAAGGTCATTGTGAAGATTAAGAACGACGGTAAACGCCTGCTCTGCAAAGGCGACAGAATAAACGGCTTTACGCTTGCCGGCAAAAACATGGTATTTTACCGGGCAAACGCTGAAATGCTTTCAGACAACCGGATAGCCGTATCCAGCCCGTCGGTAGCCAACCCGGCAGCGGTGAGGTATGCCTGGGCCGACAACCCTGAAAACTGTAATATCTATAACAATAATGATCTGCCGTTAACCCCGTTCAGGTCAGATACATCAGAAAAGGAAAGAATCAAAAAATGAAATACAATGTAATTACGGTACTTGCGGATCAGCACAAATCGGACTTGATGGGATGCGCGGGGCATCGACAGGCCATAACGCCTAATCTGGATGCCTTTGCCGCCGAAGGAGTACGCTTCAGTGACGCATACACTCAAAACACAGTCTGTACTCCAAGCAGAATTTCTATAATGACCGGCCAATACTGTCACAACCACGGCTACTTCGGGCTGCACGGCCCGGCAAATTTTTCGATTGACAATATCTTCCGCCATTTACGCAAATCCGGTTACCGGACCGGAGCGTTTGGAAAACTTCACATGCCGAACAGTCCGCGCAACTTACTGGCTGACGACCTTGATTGCTGCTGCGACAGCTATGAAACCGCTGACGGACGCTACAACCGTTCCGACTACCTGAAATTTCTCGAATCAAAAAACATGCGCCACTTGGAAGATTCATGGTATAACGACAAACATTATCTGGGCAAAGCCCAATCCCCTCACGACGCCTGTGTTTCCGAGCTGCCGTATGAATATACCCAGGAGATGTATGCCACAACCAGAGCTATCGAATTTATCGAACAGGCTCCTGATAAACCGTTTTGCATAAATATCTCTTATCAAAGGCCCCACTATCAGCTGCATCCCCAGGCACAGTTCTGGGATTTGTACGATGAGAATATCGAACTGCCGGACACATTTTATTTTTCACATGAATTACGTAATCCGGTCTTTCGCAAATCGGCCTGGGACCATGATTCCCCGCTGGATTTTCGTTATGCAGCTGACAACGAGGACCCGGAAGCGGGATTTCGCAGAATCTGGCGCGGCACCCTTGCCTGTATCAGCCAGATTGATGATGTATTCGGCCGTTTGATCAGGTTTCTCAAAGAAAATAATCTTTATGATAATACAATCGTCATTTACGGGGCCGATCACGGAGCTTATCACGCGGAATACGCCATCAGGGAAAAAGCTCCGGGCATTTGTTCAGCCGCCGTCTGCAAGGTTCCCTACATCTGGCATGTGCCGGGCGGCCTTAAAGACGTTGTCCGCGACGAGCTGGTCGAAAATATTGACATATGCTCTACCGTACCTGCGCTCTGCGGGCTGGAACCGATGAATTCGGTTGACGGTAAAGATATCAGCGGCCTGCTTAAGGATCTTAATGCCGGAGCCGTCCGCGAAGTCGCGGTAACTGAAAATGTCTGGTCGAAATCAATCCGCTTCAGGCAGTTCCGTTTTGTCCACTATAATATCAAAACATTCGATAATCAGGACACCGGTGAGTTGTACGACGTTGAAAACGATCCACTGGAACGCTATAATCTGTATTACGACAGTGAATTTCAGGGGGTTGTAAATGAGGCCAGACGCCTGCTGCTGGACTGGCTGATTGAAACCACCCGGGCCGTGACCTGTATGCCGACCTATAAAGTTCCGGCCATCCGTGATGCTCTTTGCGAAAGACACGAATTCCCGATCGCCGGCGACGGCAAAGCGCTTAACGAGCATCAGATGATAAATATTAAGGATAAAAACCTCAATTACATATAAACAGGGTGGAAAATGAATAATCGTCAAAGATTCCTTAACTGTCTGCTGTTTAAAGAAACCGACCGGCTGCCGCGTTGGGAATGGGCTTTTCTGCAGGAGAATGCAAAACCCTGGCTGTCCCAGGGACTGCCGGAGGAAGTATTTAATAACGAAAGCTGGGTGGACTTTTTCAAACTTGACCGGGGCTGTGGTTACGCGAATGCCTCAATGGCGGAAAAAGTCGGGGTCAATGTTGACTTGCGCCCCGATTTCAGCGGAAAAATTATTACCGAAGATGAAGATTCTATCACCCTGGTATCCAAATGGGGTGGTATCGTCCGGACATTGAAGACCGGATGCAGTTTGCCGCAGTATCTTGATTTCGGAGTCAAAACCTCCGCCGACTTTCAAAAGTATAAAACAAGATGGAACCCCGATGCTCCTGAAAGGTATCCTTCCGACTGGACTTCCAGAAAAAACCGGTGGAAAGACCGGGATTACCCTGTTTGCATCTGGGCCTACGGCTGGTATGGGCTTCTACGGGAGTTGATGGGAGTGGAAAATCTTTCCATCGCGTTTTACGAAGATGAATCACTGGTCTTTGAAATTCTGGAGTTCTGGTCGGATTTCCTGATTCGAGTTTACGAAAAAGCACTGACGGAAGTGGATGTGGATTACGTCCTGTTCTGGGAGGACCTGGCTTTCAAAAACGGTCCGTTGCTGTCGCCGGATACATTCAGAAAATTCTTTCTTCCGCAGTACAAAAAAGTAATTTCGAACTTCAAACGCTACGGTATGCAAATATTTATGGTCGATTCCGATGGCAGGATTGATGATATCATCCCGCTCTGGATAGAAGGCGGGGTCAATGTCCTTGCTCCGTTTGAAGTCGGAGCCGGGATGGATATAGTAAAAGTACGCAAAAAATACGGTAAAGACCTGGCAATTATTGGCGGAATAGACAAGATGAAAGTTGCCATGGGCCAGGAGGCAATCCATGAAGAGCTTGAATTGAAAGTAAAACCGATGCTGGAAAGCGGGGGTTATATACCAACTCTCGATCATGCGGTCCCATTTGAAATGTCTCTCGGCAATTACCTCTGCTATCGGAATGAATTGAACAGACTTTCACCTTAAAACAGGAATATATAATGAAACGCTCCGCTCTGACAATAATTTTTTCCGGGTTGCTTCTGAACCTGACCGGCGGCGATCTGTCGAAAAATATAATTTTCCGGCTCGATTTTGAAAAAGGGTTGAAGCCCGATGTCGCCAAAGGAAATGCGGCTCCGAATTTTCTCGGTAATAAGGAAATGCTGAAATTCGGCCGGGGAATACGCGGCAAAGGACTGGTAACCGGCATTGCCAAACAGGCGGTACGCTTTAAAGCTCCGGGTAATATCAATTCTCAAAAAGGAACCGTTTCATTCTGGGTCAAAGGTTTCCCGGGCGTCAGATGGAACTTGCGGGATCGCAAATTCTATCATTTTTTTCAATGGATAAACAAAGACAATATCAGGATATACAAATATTCCATAAACAGCTTCACTCGCTTTTATGAAAGAAAAAAGATCCACTTTTATCCTCCATACAAGGAGGATGAATGGAACTTCTTCGCCTTCACCTGGAACGGACCCGACCTGAAATGGTATTTGAACGGCGAACTGGTCGGGAATGTGATCCGGGAAAAACCTTTTCCGCCGGTATCGAAAAACAGTTTCTTTGAGATCGGCCAGTTTCAAGGCGATGGCGGCGCGGAAAACCGGGTTACTGATGAACTTATTATTTACAATCGTCCTTTGACCCGGACCGAAATATTTTCCCTTTACGCTGCCGGAACCGGCCTTCCAACCAAACAAATTATCAGGCTCTCCAAAGCCGCGGAAAAGATTAAAGTAGACGGCTCCATGTCGCCGGGTGAATGGCGGGACGCCGCTACTATCCTGATCGGCCTGAATACCAAAACAAAAAGTATTGCCGATACAATCTCGCGTTTGTACCTGACGTATGATAAAAACTTTCTGTACTTTTACTTGAAATCCCCGATTCCCACTTACGCCCTCGATGACAAGCAAAATACCCTGCTGCATGGTTTTTATACGCGGAATGCCAGAAAACATGATGCGGTTATGGATGACGATGCCCTGGAATTCAGGTTAAAACCGTACAAACAGGCCGAATGGTATCGCATGATGGTGAATACCCTGGACGTCAAGTACGACAGCAAAATGAATAGTTCCCACCAGCAAGTCGCCTGGAATCCGGGCTGGATCACTAAAACCGGCATTTCAGATGACGGCTGGGATTTGGAGGGAAAAATACCGTTTTCAAGTTTTTCCGGACCTCACGCTCCCGGCACGATCTGGCAGATGAACGTATACAGAATCTGGAAAAAACTTAAAAAACAAATCGATGCCTGGAGCAACGATAATTATGACGAAAACATCTGGAAAAGCAATACCGGGGAACTGGTGTTCGGCGGTCGGAACAATGTATCGGTTGCCATCGACAAGCTGACCTGCCTGAGTTCAAACGCGGTTGATCTGGAACTGCGTTTACGCGGCGACATACCCAAACCTGAAAAAGTTTCGGTTGAGCTGCTTTCCGGCGATCAGAAAGTCCTGTTCAAAAAAGAGATGATGATTGCTCCCAATAAAAACATGCCGGTAAAACTGAACTGCTCTTTGAGCGAACAGCGACCGGACCGGGTAATCCTGAGGGTCACGAACATTAACCGGAAGATCACATACTGGCAGGCAGATATTCCTGTTTTCAAAGTTGAAGACATGGTCCTTGCCATAGCTTACCTGCCGTTGAAAAAGTGCTTGTCGGTCAGCGGCGAATTCCCGCAACTGGAACTGAATACGGCCAGGACCATCGCGGTCGTTTCAATAAAACAAAATAACAAGGTTCTTGTCAGGAAGAAAGTAAAACCGGCACACGCTAAATTCACGACAATTCTCGATACGGCTAAACTCCCGACCGGCCAATACTCCGCTGAAGTAAAATTATACGAAAACAATCAGGTTGTCGCGACTGAATCATCCGAGTTCAAGATCGCCCCGCCCCCCGCCTGGCTGGGCAATAAACTCGGGATCACCAAAGAAGTGCCGCCGCCGTGGACCCCGGTTGAATACCAACCGGATAAAATATCCGTCTGGGGACGCGAATATATTTACCGCGACGGCTTGTTCCCCGCTCAAATCGATGCCGCCGGCGACGCCCTGCTGGCCGCTCCGGTAAAACTGGATTTCGGCCGGAACATTTTTGCCGGAGCCAAAACGAAAGTCGAAAAGATCTCCGCCGATGACACTCAAGCGACTTTTCTGCGTACTATCACCCTGCCGCAGTTGACTGTCAGAGTCAAAACCCGGATCGAGTTTGACGGCATGATGTGGAACTCGCTGGAGCTGATACCCCGGAATAAAAAATACGAAGTCAAAAAACTGTCTCTTGACATTCCAATGAAAACCCGCAACGCAACCTTGATGATGCCCCACGATTATTCATTGAAAAATACCGGACATATCAGGAAATGGCACGGTTCCATCCGCCCGTTATGGGTCGGCAACGAAGAACGCGGTTTGTGTTTCTTCACCGAACACAGTTACAACTGGATCGTCAACGACCGGCAAAAGGAACTGGAAATCATTCCCGGCTCGAAAGAGGTATTATTGAAAGTTAACCTGATCGATCATCCGGCCGCAATCAGCAAACCTTTAAAACTCGAATTCGGCCTTATGGCCACTCCGGTAAAGAAGATGCGTAAGGACCAGCGTTCCTGGCGGATCAACCACTTTACCAACCAGATGACCCCGGAAAGAAACGCCCGGTATATCCAGATGCCGTTCCGTAAATGGGCGAAGAATCCCTATTACGAAACCTGTTATCCGGTTGCCGATCCAAAGATGCGCCCGGTCCGTGGCGTCAGGAACCGTTGCAAATGGGAAGGACTGCTATATCACCAGTTGAAACGGACCTGGGCCGAATCACCGGAAGCAAAGATGTTCGCGTATGAATGGACCTCCGAACAACGGGTGGTGCCGACGGTTGACGCGAACCCGGACAACCGGCAGATAGAGGTATGTCAGGGTTCAAAATCATTTCAGGATTTTCTGGTCAATGGTTTGGCAAAGGTACAAAAAGAAGTTGATCCAGGCGGCTTTTATTTTGATGTGGCGAACCCGAAAAAGTGTTCCAACCTTAATCACGGCTGCGGCTATGTGGTCAATGGCGAAGTTCGGCCGACATTTAATATTTTAGGTGCCCGCGAAATGATCAAAAGGATCTATATCGCGACCAAAAAGATCCGGCCCGATTCGATTATCGCCTATCATGTCAGCGGTCAGGTCTGTCTGCCGGTTCACAGTTTCGCCGATCTGTTGTTCGAGGGGGAAAACCTTCAGTCACGATTAATCGATAATTGCGGGTACGAGGATATTTTAACCCTTGATACCTATCGGGCGGAACACATGGGCCACAACTTCGGACCGGCCGTAACCCTGCTGCCGGAGTTTAAAATGAAAAACAAGTGGCTCAAAAATACTAAAATGGCAAAATCGCAAGTTATCAGAACCCATAGTGTTGAAAGAGTCTGGAACCAGCGACGCAAAGCCGGCATGGAAACGCCGGAAGAAACGGCGTACTGGCAGGAACTGGCAGGACATACCAACTATTTGCTAGGACTGAGTTTATTGCACGACAATCCGTTCTGGGTCGCATCAATATACAATATGCAGCCGGTTCGCAAACACTATCATATCCTCGACAAATTCAACTATGCCGGCGGTGACAATAAATTTATTCCTTACTGGAAACAGCAAGCGGCAAAAGTAGTGCCTCCGGGGAAAGCGGTGGTCAGTTTTTACACGTCCAAGGGGCGGGCCGTTGCCGTGATCATGAATATGTCGGCAAAAGAAGCGGACGTCAAACTGCGACTTGATTTTGCCAAGCTGGGGTTGAGCGGCAATATAACCGCAAGCGGCCTTGAGTATAAAAACCCGGTGATCCTCAAAGGTGATCTTTTGACGGTTAAAAGTATTCCGTCACATCAATACCGGGTGGTAATGTTGAAAACACAATTATAAGAAGGGAAAATTTATGTTAAAAAGAGCTCTAATGTTGTTGCTGATATTTATTTCAGGTACTGCGGTCATTGGCGGAAAATTATCTGATAATATCGTATTCAGTTTAAGTTTTGATAACGGCAAAACGCCTGAAATAGCCAAAGGAGACTCCGGGAATAAATTCCGCAAAAGTCAGTTGCAACTAGTTCCGGGCCTGGGCAAAGATCTTAATCTGGGCCTGGCAAAAGGCATGGTCATCGGCGCAACAGGCCAGGCTCTGAAATACAACGCCACCGGCAATCTTTATGCGGACAAGGGAACAATCGTTTTCTGGCTCCATGAACTGCCGGATTACGAGCAGGGAAAATCGCATGATTTGACCGTTTTCAGTTGGGAAGGAAATGAACAAATAAAGTTGTCCGTTACCGGAAAGAAACAGTTGGCGATAATCAGTCAAGGGAAAAAGTACAAACTCCCGGCGCGCTTGCGGGAATGGGATTTTATCGCAATATCATGGAACGGCAAAAAGCTCAGTTGGTACCTCAACGGTAACCCGTGCGGCAGCATCCTGCAGCAACAGGCTTTGCCGGACAAGATGTCGACAAGTTTTTTTATGCTGGGAGAGCCGGAAAAAAACAGCAAAACAAGGCTTATCCTTGATGAACTGGCCATTTACAAAAAACCGCTTACCGCAACAGAAATACTGGCGCTTTATGCAAAGGTATCCGGACTGCCGACCGAACAGAAAGTCAGCTTGTCCGATACCTCTGAAAAAATTGTTATTGACGGCAAAATGGGACCGGAAGAATGGCGGGACGCCGCTACTATCCTGATCGGCCTGAATACCAAAACAAAAAGTATTGCCGATACAATATCACGTTTGTACCTGACGTATGATAAAAACTTTCTGTACTTCTACCTGAAATCCCCGATCCCCACTTACGCCCTCGATGACAAGCAGAATACACTGCTGCATGGATTCTTCAAACGTGACACGACGGTTTTCGATACCAATGTCGACTTCGACGACGCCCTGGAATTCAGAATCAAGACCGCCAAAAAACAATTCTGGCACCGTATGCTGACCAATACTATTGATGTAAAATACGATTACCGGTTCAATAAATCCCGTCGTGAACTCAAATGGAATCCGGACTGGATCACTAAAACCACCGTTTCCGACGAAGGCTGGGACCTTGAGGGCCGAATCCCTTTCAGCGTTTTCCCCGAAACTCCGAAAACCGGCACCGTGTGGCAGATGAATGTCTACCGGCTGTGGCGAAAACTGAAAGACCAAGTTGACGCCTGGAACAACGACAACTATTTAACTTTCAATCCGAAAGACGCCAAACCGGGGCTGGTTTTCTTCAAGGGGCGTAACAATATCGCGGTCACAATTCCCGAACTGACGCAATTGAACAACCGCGCAATCGACATGCAGGTCAAACTGCAAAATACCGCCGGAACGACCGGGAAAGTGAAACTTACCATTACCAATCAGGATAACACTGTTTTACTGCAAAAATCGCTATCGATCCCGGCCGGTAAAAATGAGACTGTCAAAATCAGTAAAAAGTTTAAAACGCCGCAACCCACCAGATTAAAGTTTTCCGTCACTGGTCCAACGGAAAAACTGGTCTACTGGGAACAGGACTTCCCGGTTTTTAATATTGAGGAAGCAACTATTGATCTGATATATTTTCCGATTCAAAAAAAGATTAAATTCAGTGGCAAATTCCCGCAACTGGGCCTCGATATAAATAAAACGGAAATCAAATTGGCACTCAAACAACAGGAAAAAACTATCTGGACGAAAACCATTAGACCGAAGAAACCCGGCTTCGATGAAGAAGTCAAGCTGAATGATTTGAAAAACGGAACATATATTATGGAAGTCAACTTGCTTGAAAACAACCAGGTTGTCGCGACTGAATCATCCGAGTTCAAGATCGCCCCGGCACCGGCCTGGCTGGGCAATAAACTCGGGATCACCAAAGAAGTGCCGCCACCGTGGACCCCGGTTGAATACCAGCCGGATAAAATATCCGTCTGGGGGCGCGAATATATTTACCGCGACGGCTTGTTCCCCGCTCAAATCGATGCCGCCGGCGACGCGTTGCTGGCCGCTCCGGTGAAGCTGGATTTCGGACGGAACATTTTTGCCGGAGCCAAAACGAAAGTCGAAAAGATCTCCGCCGATGACACTCAAGCGACTTTTCTGCGTACAATCACCCTGCCGCAGTTGACCGTCAAAGTCAAGACCCGGATCGAGTTTGACGGCATGATGTGGAACTCACTGGAGCTGATGCCCAAAGGTAACAAATATAATATTGCAAAACTATCTCTGGATATCCCAATGGCAACCCGCAACGCAACCTTGATGATGCCCCACGATTATTCATTGAAAAATACCGGCCATATCAGGAAATGGCACGGTTCCATCCGCCCGCTATGGGTCGGCAACGAGGAACGCGGCTTGTGTTTCTTCACCGAACACAGCTATAACTGGATCGTCAACGACCGGCAAAAGGAACTGGAAATCATTCCCGGCTCGAAAGAGGTATTATTGAAAGTTAACCTGATCGATCATCCGGCCGCAATCAGTAAACCTTTAAAACTCGAATTCGGCCTTATGGCCACTCCGGTAAAGAAGATGCGTAAGGACCAGCGTTCCTGGCGGATCAACCACTTTACCAACCAGATGACCCCGGAAAAAAACGCCCGGTATATCCAGATGCCGTTCCGTAAATGGGCGAAGAACCCCTATTACGAGACCTGCTATCCGGTGGCCGACCCGAAGATGCGTCCGGTCCGTGGCGTCAGGAACCGTTGCAAATGGGAAGGTCTGCTCTATCACCAGTTGAAACGGAGCTGGGCCGAATCCCCGGAAGCAAAGATGTTCGCGTATGAATGGACCTCCGAGCAACGGGTGGTGCCGACGGTTGACGCGAACCCGGACAACCGGCAGATAGAGGTATGTCAGGGTTCAAAATCATTCCAGGATTTTCTGGTCAACGGGTTGGCAAAGGTACAAAAAGAAGTTGATCCAGGCGGCTTTTATTTCGATGTGGCGAACCCGAAAAAGTGTTCCAACCTTAATCACGGCTGCGGCTATGTGGTCAATGGCGAAGTTCGGCCGACATTCAATATTTTAGGCGCCCGCGAAATGATCAAAAGGATATATATCGCGACCAAAAAGATCCGGCCCGAATCGATTATCGCCTATCATGTCAGCGGTCAGGTCTGTCTGCCGGTACACAGTTTCGCCGATCTGTTGTTCGAGGGGGAAAATTTCTGTTCCATTCTGCATGACAACCGGGGTTATGAGGAAACTTTGACCCTAGATACTTACCGGGCGGAACACATGGGTCACAACTTCGGGCCGGCCGTAACCCTGCTGCCGGAATTTAATATTACCAGCAAATGGCTCCAGAACACTCCTTATGCCAAGTCCAAAAGAGTCAGGAAAGATAAAGCGGCGGCGGCATGGCTGAAGCGGCGCAAGGCCGGTAAGGAAACAAAAGCGGAAGCAGAATACTGGCGTGAACTGACAAGTCATATTAATTATTTGCTGGGTTTAAGCTTATTGCATGATAACCCGTTCTGGGTCGCGGCAATGTATAATATGCAGCCGGTACGTAAACACTATCATATCCTAGACAAATTCAACTATGCCGGCGGCGACAATAAATTTATTCCTTACTGGAAACAGCAAGCGGCAAAAGTAGTGTCTCCGGGGAAAGCGGTGGTCAGTTTTTACACGTCCAAGGGGCGGGCCGTTGCCGTGATCATGAATATGTCGGCAAAAGAAGCGGACGTCAAGCTGCGACTTGATTTTGCCAAGCTGGGGTTGAGCGGCAATATAACCGCAAGCGGTCTTGAATATAAAAACCCGGTGATTCTCAAAGGCGATCTTTTGACGGTTAAAAGTATTCCGTCACATCAATACCGGGTGGTTATGTTGAAAAACTGAGGATTGTTTTACATGAACGATAAACCGAATATATTATTAATAATGACCGACCAGCAGCGTTGGGATTCGCTGGGATGTTACGGCGTTGACTTCGCCAACACGCCGAATTTGGACAAATTAGCGTCCCAGGGAACGGTATTCGAGAACTGCTATGTCTCGAATACCGTCTGCACCCCGTCCCGGGCCAGCATGATGACCGGAAAGAACATTTACGGTCACGGGGTCTATCGCCTATATGACACTTTGCCTGATGATGAAATACTATTTCCAAAACATTTGCAGGGGATCGGCTATCAAACCGCGTTATTCGGCAAACTTCATGTATCTACTCACACTGTCGAGCGTGATTATCGTCATCCCAACGATGGTTTTGATGTTTATGAGATGTGCCATGAACCCGGTTACAACATGGAAAGCAAATTTCAATCATACGCACGCTGGCTAAAAGAAAAGTTTCCGGAATATTATCAACAACTGCAAAAAAATGTTCGTTTACCAAACGTGCCGGAGGAATATCACATGACGCACTGGGCCGCGGAACGAACCATTGACTACCTAGATAACTATAACGGGGAAAAACCGTTTTTCTGTATGATGAGCGTATTTGATCCGCATGACCCTTATGACGATTGCCCTCCGGCATTCACTGATCTGGTCAAGCCGGAAAAAATTCCGCCGCCGCAGGCCCGTATCAGCAATAATGAACCGGCGGATATTGATCGTGACCGGCGCGGAGGCTGTACTCCGTGGTATGAACATTCTATGGCTGAAATCCGTGAAATGCGACACGGCTACCATTCCTCCATCGCATTCCTGGACCATGAAACCGGCAAAGTGCTTGAAGCTCTGGAACGGAATAACCTGACAGAAAATACGCTGGTGATTTTCACCAGCGATCACGGCGATATGCTGGGAGATCACAATCTGATAGCCAAGGGCGCGTTTTTTTACGACCCATGCACCAAAGTTCCGTTATTAATACGCTGGCCCGCCAAAATCACCCCGCATCAAAGAGAGCATAAGTTGGTCCAGAATATTGACCTCGCGGCAACCGTTCTCGCCACAGCCGGAATTAACAAAGAAGAAATAAAAAAACTGATGCCGGAAGCATACGATATTTTTGATAATGATACCCCCCGGGAAAGCGCTTTCTGCGCTTACCGGAATACCGGGACTTGTCGATATTCGGAAACCAGGTATTTTTCCCCTGAAATCAACGCGACAATGGTAAGAAATAAAAGATTCAAGTACAACCTTTATTACAATGCTTCAAGCGGAGCGCCTGCCGGTGAAGAGTTATACGATATGGAAAATGATCCGCTGGAATTTGACAACCTGACCTTGAAATCGGAGTATGCCGGAATAAAAGAACAACTGGGAAATCAAATTGAAAAATTTATTGCCGTTGAAAAATCGTCCCGCGGAAGAAACATATACCTGAATCCGTGAAAGGTTCAGAATGATACAGATACAAGGCATCAAAACGCCGCTGTATTGACATACAGCAAGTTGCCGATAACGAAGTAGATGTGACATTATGGACTTTCCCGCAAGGTAAATTCGTACGGATTTTTTACTTTCACCCAAAGGGGTGAAGTTGAAAAACCACGTTAATTATAAAAAACAATACATTATAAAGAATAACAATAAATTTATCACGGATTCAGGGTATAAACCGCAATCGTTCAAAGCAGAGAAAAAATGACAGGGAAAAATGAATAATTTATACATTGTTTTCACTATGCCGGTTGACAAAACATCATCGAAGCCATATAATAGTATACAGCTGGTATACCAGTGGTTTTCCAAAAAGATTCAATCATTAAATGGAATAAATAAGATGACAAATAATTTATCTACCGCGGCCTATGACTATATTGTCGACGCGATACGAATCGGCAAACTTGAAATCGGTTCAACCATATCGGAACATTCCCTGGCGAAGGATATGAAAATCAGCAGAACCCCGGTGCGGGAGGCGGTTCGCCGTTTGAAATTCGAGGGTGTTGTCGAGCAGATTCCCCGTTTCGGTACGATAGTGCGCTCCCCAGACCAGGATGAGCTGCGTGAGTTGTATGAATTACGTGAAGCCCTTGAGTGTTTTGCGGTAGAACGAGCCGCGGAAAAGGTAACCGCTGAAGATATCGCGGAATTAAAAGTATTGACCGGAAAAATCAAACAGATGGCGCATGAGTTCCGCAATAATGATCGTGAGTTTCTGAATGGAAAAGAATTGAAAGAATTTTTGGATATAGATATGTCATTCCATATGCGGCTGATTCAGATAAGCGGAAACTGCCAGATAATGAAAAGCGTCAGGGAATCAAAAGTATTGACCGGCATTTTCAGCACTCCCCGTCAAAAACATTCTCTGAACACCCTGGCGATGGCATATCGACGCCACTCGCAAATACTGCACGCGCTCGAGAAAAAGGATAAAGACAAAGCCAGAAACCATTTGGAGCGGCATATCAGGGCCAGTTGTGATAAGGCCCTGGCCCATTATGCCAAAGAACGGTCGAAATCATTTAATAAATCCGCATTTTAATTTTTTACGCAAAAGGAAAGGATTGGCAGGAAAAGAAAAGAAAAGAAAACAAAAACTATCGGTTAATGACAAATTTTCAAGGGAGCAAAAAATGGAAAGCAAAAAGAAGTCATTCACACTGATCGAATTACTTGTCGTAATAGCGATCATAGCCATTCTCGCGTCAATGCTGCTGCCGGCGTTGAATCAAGCCAGAAATAAAGCTAAAGCAATAAAATGCGCGGGAAATCTCAAACAGGTCGGGACCGCATTTCTGGCGTACTCAAACGATTACGACGGCGTCGCCATGATCTATGCCCATGACGGTAAAAACTGGCAAAGCCATTTAATGGCGCCATATCTGAATTTTCCGGTAGCGGTAGCCAGTACCTCAAAAATATCGCCCACATTATACTGTCCGTCAGATTCAAAACGGCTTTTCAACTGGAATGTCGCTTTGGACCGTTATTTCACGAATGAACCGTCATACGGGTATAATTATAATTATTTGGGTCGCGGGGACACCCCGAGGAAACTGGTGATGTTCAAATACCCTTCAACCATGATGGCCTTTGCCGACAGCGGACATTTCACTGAAGACGGCTATGCCGCAATGACAATTACCCATAATTACGCCGACTCCCTTGGCGGCAACCGCCGGGTCTACGCGCGCCACAATAACGACAAAGGCGCGAATATAACCTGGGTCGACGGTCATGTTGCCGGAGTTCAGGATGTCAGATATATTAATACAGTAAGCACATTGTGCAATAAATACTGGCGAGGACTTTCCCAGTAAAAGGAGAATATTTTGTTGAAAAGTTGTTTTATTTATGAGGACGAATCGGCCCCGACAAAGTCATGTCACGCCCCGGCCGTGGTCGAACTGCCCAACGGCGACATTCTCTGCGCCTGGTTCGGAGGAGAATATGAAGGTTCGCCTGATTCATCCCATTATTACGCCGTTTACTCTGTCAAATCACAGCAATGGAGCGATCCGGAAGTTTTGTCGGAAGTTCCGGACTGCGGCGCAGGCAATCCCCGGTTGATCTATGACGCCAAGGGCGTCCTCTGGGCAATCCTGCCGATCAATGACGGCGAATGGTGCAACGGCGGAACCAAATTTTATTACCGCACGTCCCCGGACAACGGACAAACCTGGTCGGAGCAAATACATGTGCCGGAACTTGATCATCTGCTGGGAAAAAACAAACCGCTGCTGCTGACCGACGGCAGGGTCCTGACACCAACGACCCACGAAATGACCAAAACCTCAATTCCGTTGTTTTTATATCCTGACAGAGCCGACTGGCTCCAGGCCGCCCCGATTACTATTCCCGGAGAAAACCGCTGCATTCAGCCTTCTTTCACTCCTCTACCCGACGGACGCCTGCTGGCTTTCCTGCGCAATGGCACCGGCCGTATCTGGCAAACGTGGTCGGAAGATAATGGAATGACCTGGCGGACACCGGAAAAATCCGATTTGAAACATAACGACAGCGGGATCGATCTGCTTAGTCTGCAAAGCGGCAAACTGGTACTGGTGTTCAATGACACCGATGAAAAAAAGCGGACGCCGTTAAAGCTGGTTATCTCTGAAGACAACGGTAAAACCTGGGTAAATGAAATTGTCCTGGAAGATAAAGAAGGCGAATTTTCGTACCCGGCAATCATCCAGGCCCGCGATGGAATAATCCATTGCGTCTACAACTATATCGACCGCCCCCGCGACTTCTGGGGTGCCAGCGGTACGCACATCAAGCATGTGATCCTGAAGGAGAATGACTTCTATGTCTGAAAGCAAGCCGAACATAATTTTGATAATGACCGACCAGCAGCGCTTTGATACGATAAACGCTCTGGGGTTTGATAAAATTATAACACCCAATATAGACCGGCTCGCGGCAAACGGGGTGAGTTATGAACAGTGTTACTGCACCGCGCCGTCGTGCGTCCCGTCCCGGGCAAGTTTTTTCAATCTGCGGTATCCGCATGAAATCGGGGTGTATCATAACTTTTGCGAGTGGAACACCTCGTGGGTCGAAACGCTTAACACCGGCGGCTATCACACTGTGAATATCGGCAAAATGCACACAATGCCGATGGATGTCCCCTGCGGGTTCGATCAGCGGTTTGTGGTTGAAAACAAAGATCGCCCATTGCGTCTGGATCGCCCGCATGGCAACTTTTATGATGAATGGGATAAATTTTTGAATAATTCCGGCGTCAGGAAACCTTCACGTTTCACTTACCGGGACGAATACGGTAACTTCGACAGTGCGATCGGGTCTTTTGAATGGCCGCTTGAGGAGAAATATCACCCGGATATCTTTGTGGGAAATATGGCAAAATGGTTTATCGAACAACGCGAAGCCGACAGTCCGTTCTTTCTGCAGATCGGCTTTCCGGGACCGCATCCGCCGTATGATCCGCCTAAACGCTTTCTGGATATGTATGAAAATGTCGTCTTTGATTTTCCCGCGGCAGAAGCGGATGAACTGGTATGTCAGCCTCCACCCCAACAGGCATACCGGCAGATGATGATAGACGGGATTCATGACGCCACCCGCTGGTGCGCCGCGCCATCTTCCGAACAACTCCAGCGTCTCTATAAACATTATGCCGCCAATATGACCTTGATCGATGAGCAGGTCGGGGAAATAATCAATGCTCTGCAGCAAAAAGGCTATCTGGAAAATTCCGTCATTGTTTTCACCAGCGACCACGGCGACTGCCTGGGGGAACACGGTCATATTCAGAAATGGACCATGTATGACTGCATAACCCGGGTCCCGGTGATCGTCTCTGCTCCGGGACGGCTGTCCTGCGACACCAGATGCGACGCGCTGATCCAGCAAATGGATATTGTTCCGATGCTGTTTGAATTCGCCTCAATTCCGCTTGATCCTGGTTCAGCCGTTTCAGCATTGCCGCCTACTATGGGAAAAGGGGCAGGACGTGATACGGTCTTTGCCGAACATGCGGGCGACAACCTGTTGCGCGGGGTTGATTTAATGACCATGGTCAGGACCCGCGACTGGAAGCTGGTCCATTACTCCGGTGCCGAATACGGAGAATTATATGACTTGAACAATGATCCGGGAGAGATATCCAATCTCTGGAACAATTCAACGTGTCGTGAAATAAAGCAGACCATGTTGAAAAAACTGGAAGTCTGGCGCAGTACCCGACAGACAGTTGTTCCCGATGTCTCAATCCCGACGGATAAAACCGGCAGGCACAAGCCTGCAAAAAACAGAAAGAAGGAGGAGTTGTATGTATAAAACAGCCGGAAAATTATTATTTTTCTGGATGGGCGCTTCTGTGGTTTCGGTCGGAGCCGAACTGAAAACATTTCCCGTACCGGTCCCTGAAAAATTACCCGAAGTATGGAACCTGAAAAAACTTTTCCAAGCTCCGTCCTGTACCCCCGCCCCGTATTATGACGAAAAAAAAGACCCTGAAATCAAACCGGTCTTTTACAGCGGGCTGCCTTATAAAGGAAAACCGACAAAAGTATTTGCCTGGATCGGCATCCCCGCAAAGCGCAAAGGCAAAATTCCGGGCATCGTTCTGGTTCACGGCGGCGGCGGCACCGCGTTTAAGTCATGGGTGAAAACCTGGGTTGGTCGCGGTTATGCCGCGATCGCCATGGATCTTGACGGGATGATTCCGGTACGTCCGAAAGGTTCGAAAAAAGGCTGGCAAAAGCACGAAAACGCCGGCCCGGAACTTCGCGGAAACTTCCAGGCGGCAAAGATCAAAAAAGAAGACCAATGGGTATATCATGCGGTAGCGGATGTAATTCTGGCGCACAGCCTGTTGCTTTCCCTGCCGGAAGTCGACAAGGATCGAACCGGAATAACCGGGATTTCCTGGGGCGGAATATTCACCAATATTGTCGCCGGGCTTGATGACCGTTTTAAATTTGCCGCCCCGGTTTACGGCTGCGGTTTCCTGGGCGAAGATTCATTCTGGCAGGAAACCGTCTTCCAGAAAATCGGCGATGATAAAGTAAAACGCTGGTTGACGCTCTGGGACCCTGGTCGCTATGTCGGTTTTACCCGGCTGCCGATGTTATATTGCAACGGCACCAACGATAAACATTTCAGACCGTCTTCATGGCAGAAAACATATCGGCTGCCGAAAACTCCGGTCACTTTGGCGCTGCGGGTCCGGATGCGGCATGCACATGCTCCGGTGGGTGATCCCAAAGAGATTACGGTCTTTGCCGATTCCATCTTGAAAAACGGTGATCCGCTCCCGAAAGTCACCGGCCAGGGTATCAAAGAAAACAGCGCCTGGGCAACCTTCAAATCAAAAGTTCCGGTTGTCAAAGCGGAACTGAATTACACAAAAGACTCAGGCCCCTGGCGAAAGCGTAAATGGCTCACTACAAAAGCGGTCTTATCCTCCCAAAACCAGGTTTCGGCAAATCTGCCAGGCGGCACCAAAGCCTGCTACTTCAATATTTATGACAAACGCGGCTGTCTGGTCAGCTCTCAACACATTTGTCTTTAAATCCAATAATTACCGAGAAAGAATAATTGCATGATAAGAAAACGAGTACATTTTATTGCCGCAAGCCTTATTGCCGCGACTTTATGCTGCGTCACCGGATATGCAAAAAATAAAAAACCGAAAAGCTATGTCATTCCGCGAAGCCAGCTGAAAAAGAAAATTGCCTGGATCAACAGTACAACATTTAAAACACCCGCATACACCATTGCCCCCGGTTTTTCCAGTTCCTCCAGTGAAGAAATAAAGCCGATTTTTTATGACGGAGTCCCGGTTAACGGAAAGCCGACCAAAGTTTTCGCCTGGCTCGGAGTCCCCTCAAAAAAGAATGTTCCGGGAGTGGTCCTGGTTCATAGCGGGAACGGTTCAGCCAGCAAACTGTGGGTGGAGAAATGGCTGAAACGAGGTTACGCCGCTATCGCGATGGATTTAAATGGCGGCGTTCCGGTAAAAAACGCCGCCGGAGAAATAGTTTCCAAACGCCATGAAAATGCCGCGCCCGGGACCTGGAACGGCTTTGAAAACAGCGATAAACCATTCGAACAACAATGGATGTACCACGCGGTGAACGCGGTCATCAGGGCAAACAGTATATTAAGGTCTCTTCCGAACGTTAATCCGAAAAATATCGGCATAATCGGTTTTTCCTGGGGTAGCGTTGTCGCGCTGGACGCAATGGGAGCGGACAGCCGTTTCAGAACCGGAGTAATGATCAACGGCAGCGGTTTTCTAGGTCAGAATTCGTCGATTTTCATCAAAAAGTTCCAGACGATGGCAACTGATAAAGTCATGAAATGGCTTTTGAACTGGGACCCGGCAATGTATATCGGTAAAACCAGATCGCTTTTGATGTTTTGCAACCCCCTGGACAGCACCTGGTATCCGTTCAGTTCCTGGCGGCAAACCTGGCGGACTTTCCGCGGCCCCAAAGTATTGTGCGACCGGGTACCGACACCCCCGACTGCGTCATATCCGGAACTTGAAAAAATGCCGGAAGTGCCTATATTTCTGGATATGCACCTGAAAGGCGGTCCGCAGTTATTGAAGATCAATAAGCGCGGGGTCAACCGTTTCGGTTATTTCTGGACATTGTATGAGTCGGGTGCGCCGTTGCGGAAAGTTACTCTTTGTTATACGACGGACAGGTCCGGACCTCTGCCAGGTCGAAAATGGCAGCGGAAAACCGCGACCATCAAGAGGAAATACGTGACCACGCTGCTGCCGCCCGGAACCGCGGCTTTCTATTACGAGTTTTATGACGATCGCGGCTGCGTCATGTCCGGGCAGATGCAATTGGTCAATTTTTCCGGAAAAAAGAAACAATGATGCAAACAACAGGAATTATCTCAATGAAGAACAGTATTTTAAAATCATCTGGTTTAACCATCGCATTCCTCCTGTTGGGCGCTGCCGTTACTGCGGGAGAAATTGTTGAAAAAAAATTCGCATCGGTTGCCGATATGCAGCAAGCTCAGAACTTGAAAACTGGCTGGAAAATTAAGACGTTCAGATACAATGCCCCGGTCATCTCCAACTGGGAAATCGTTCGCAAGCTGGAAGGTAATGATTTCGGCGTAAAGCTCAAAAACGGCAACTATGCGAAACTGATGATCGAAAGAATCAACATTCTGGCCTTCGGCGCGAAACCGGGCGACTATGACAGTCATAAGGCGATTCAGGCCGCGGTTGATTTTGCCGTCGCCAGAAGCAGAAAACATTATATGAAACTGCCGAAAACGACAGCGGCTCCGGCGGTTGAAATATTCTTCCCGGCCGGAAACTACAATATTTCCCAACCGGTCGTCAACAAGGAATGGGGTTCCCTGTCATTTGTCGGCGAAGGAAGATCGACTATATACCGGAAAAAGCCGCTAAACCCGCCGAGGTTTTTATTTGAATTTGACGGCAAGGGATTCAATCTGAATTTCCGCGACCTGCACTTTATCGCCAGCCCCAAAGGATGTATCGACCTGTGCAATCTGAACCGCTCAAGTTCAATGATCGAATTCCTGCGCTGCCGCTTTACGCATAATCCGGAAACTTATGGTGCTACCGGGGTGGTGATTGATAACCAGAGCGCGAACGTGGAATTTAAACATTGCCTTTTTCAGAACATCAAGCATCCGCTGCACGTGGTAAATTGTGATTTTACCTGTCTTGACGGCTGTTGGTTCGGTTTTCCATATAATTCGGTTTACAAAAACCGGGACGCGCTTATCCTGCATGACGCCGGCTTTATGAAAGTCACCAAATGCCTGTTCGCCGGGGGGCCGTCCCACGGCAAGGGCGGCGCCAGGGAAGTGGCATATTTTAATGTCGGGGTGGAAAAGACCGACGGACCGACCCATTATCCACTGCTCCTGATCGAAAATACCAGGATCGCGTTTGAATGGGGCGCCGGCGCTATCGCCAACTATTTCGCCGATAATAAAGGACCAACCGGAACCGGCTTCCGATGCGGGGTTATTTTCCGGAACAACCAGTTCGCGCCGCGTGAAGAAAAAGTCAGGACAATCGACAACGCCTGGGCGGTGCCGATGGTCCGGCTGTTTGAAATGCCCCACATTCTGATTCTGGAAGATTCGCTGGCAACCGAGCGTTGGGCGCTGGTAGGCGCCGGTTCGACCACAAGTTTGAAAAAGCTGCGGGAATCCGCCGGCGTAAAGTTCAACTACAACAGCGATCTGGCCGATCAAAACTCGGCATCTCCGGCCTACGTATTCAGGAGTCAGGGGCTGGTCGGCACCGCCGGCTTTGTCGCGGCGACAAAGGATTATATGGAATACAACCGCTGGGCTGAGATGTTCCAGGTATTCAATTATTTCTTCAAAAGCAAATCCGGAAATACGCCGGCGGACAATATTGCAATCGATACCTTTTTCAATGATTTCAGCGATATTCGCGGTTCGCTCTACAATGTCTCGCTCGGAGTTCAAAGTAATGGCGCGACCAATATGGCTACCGGAAAACTGGTCATTCAAAGAAACGGGCAGCAGATCAGCGGATCGTTCGTAAACCAGATAAAAAACAGCCGCAATGATTTTTTCAAGGTTGTCCCGGTCTTCGTTGTAGAAGGAAAAGAATATGCCTCTATTGACCGTAAACAGGCGGCAAAAGCGGTCTTACGCCTGAAAATAGTCAGTTTGACCAAAGGACTTAAAATCAGCTGCACCGGCGCGATCGTCAAACCAATCGGCGCCGATTTTCCCGCCGCCCCGTTCAAAGGAACGCCGACTTTCTCATATCCGTTAAACAGGAACAAATAAGTAATGGTTAAACCGAATATTCTTATCCTCTATATAGACCAGCAGCGGTTTGACACGATAGCCGCATACGGTAATTCACACATGATCACACCAAATCTCGACCGCCTTGCCGCGTCGGGATGCCGATTCAGCAATTCCTACAGTTCCTCGCCGGCCTGTATGCCGACCCGGCACGATCTCTTGACCGGGTTAAGCGCCCGCCATCACGGATATTGGACCAACGGTAAAAAAACGATGTCTGACCTGAAAGACTACAAAACAATGCCGCAACTGCTTAACGAATGCGGATATGAAACCATTGCGATAGGCAAGATGCATCATTATCCCGCCCGCGAACACCACGGCTGGTCCAGTATGCAGTTGATGGAGGAAATCCCGGTCAGTCTTGAGGAAGATGAATATTTGCAGTATTTACAAGCCGCCGGTTATGAAAATGTCATGAGTCCGCACGGGGTCAGGTCGCTGTTTTATCATTCTCCACAGGCGGCTCCGATACCTGAAAAGCATCTGGGTACCTGCTGGGTCGCCGACAATATAATCAAGACAATGCGGGAAAAGCGGGAAAAGCCTTTTTGCATCATGGGCGGCTGGATCGACCCGCATCCGCCATACAGTGTACCGCAAAAATATCTGGACATGTATCGTGACGCGGAGCTGCCGCCGCCATGCCCGCGTCCTGACGGCGACTCAAGACAGTATCCGTTCGATGAAAATAATTACCCGGATAAACTGCATCTGCAACGGCTGCGGGAAGCGTACTTTGCCGCCTGTACCTTTGTCGACGAGCAAATCGGCAGGGTTCTCGATTTTCTTGAGACAAATAACATGCTTTCTGATACGGTTATCATTTTCACCAGTGATCATGGCGAAATGCTCGGGGACCGTCAGGCGTTCCAAAAATTTACGCCGTATGAGGGTTCGGCCCGGGTTCCCCTGATCATCAGCGGACCGGGATTCGCCCCCGGTTCATCCTGTGATGTTCCGGTTGTAAGCTGGGACCTGACCGCGACCGTTTTGGATATTGCCGGGGCCGCGCCGCCGCCGGAACAGCCTTATGCCGGAACCGGTTTGCGCAAGATATTGACCGAACAGGATAAGTTCGCAAACAGAATCATTTGTTTCCACCACGGCGGCGATCCGGACGCGCCGGCATCTCCTTTCAAACGCTTTGTCGCGGCGGTAGGTCACGGTTTCAAGTTTATTCATTACTATAATGGCGGAGATGAAGAATTATACGATTTGCAGAATGATCCAGACGAACAGAGCAATCTGATTTCCGGTAATCCGGCATGTCAGGCGGTTTTAATGGAACTGCGCCGCGCCTGCATCGATTTTGAACGGCAACACGGCCAGCCGGAGCTAATAAACGCTGATTCAGGGTTTATTGACGATGAATATCATAAACCCCTATTTAATGTGGCAGGATTCTTTGGTGCCAGAATCAAGCAGATCCCGCGCTGGCCCGGTAAAATCGGCAAAACGGAGAGAACCCATCTTCTCCGTGAACTGTACGACGGTCTGAATATGGAAAGCGTCTGTATTCCCGGACACGCAAATCTGGAAGACGAACTGCGGTCCGTCTGGCAGGAACTTGGCGGAGAAAACGAAGATATGAATGAATTTATCAGCGCAATGCGAAAGAAGCTTGCAGGGGAGAAAGAATGAACTTGCGACTCATTACTATTTTCTTTATGGCCGCGACCAGCCTCTATTCCGCCGCCGGCAAAAAACTGCGGCTTTATGGCTTGTTCACCGACAACATGGTTATCCAGCGCGATGTCAAAGTGCCGGTATGGGGCTCTTCCGCGCCGGACAGTGAGATAACGGTTACTTTCGCAAATAAAAGTTTTCACACCAAAACGAACCGGCAAGGTAAATGGGAACTTCATCTGCCGCCGATGAAAGCCGACACGCGACCGCTTGTTTTAACGGTAACCTGCAAAGACGAAAAAATTATCCTGAAAAATATCCTGATCGGTGAAATCTGGATATGTACCGGTCAATCAAATATGTTTCTCCCTTTGTCGCGCACTTCAGACAGCAAAACGGCAATAAGCGCCGCCAACCAGCCCGAAATCAGGCTGCTTCGATTGCCGCCGTCGTTCGGACCTGAACAAAAGACATTAGCCCCCGGCTTGAAATGGGCCATCTGCACCCCGGATTCGGTCAAAAATTTTTCCGCGGCCGGGTATTATTTCGGCCGTGAAATACACCGCAAGTCAAACGTTCCGGTCGGCCTTATTCAAGCCGCATACGGCGGCACGAAAATAGAAGCCTGGACCCCGGCTGACACGGTTAAGCAATATTCACCGGAAACATATCAGCAGTACTTGAAATTCCTGAAAGCAATGAAGCAGGATGAAAAAGCCGAACGCACCAAATTTGCCATGAAGCTCCGGAAAAGCAAGAAATTGCAAAAATATTTTGTTAACGGCAAAGTGCGTTCTGACAAAGCGTTGGAAATTCTTTCCAACCGGCTGATCAAACAAACTCCGTCATGGGTATACAATCACATGATTCTGCCGCTGGCTCCTTTTGCCGTCAAAGGCTTTATCTGGTATCAGGGCGAGGCAAACGCCGGAAACAAACTGGCTTATTGCGAAAAACAGCAGGCGATGATCCATTGCTGGCGCAAGCTCTGGGATAATGAAGCAATGCCGTTTTTATTTGTCCAACTGCCCAATTACCGGAAATACAATAAACGTCCCGAGGGAGGAGACGGTTTTGCCGGAATTCGCCTGGCTCAATTGAAATGTTTGCGGTCAACCCCGAATACCGGAATGGCCGTTACCCTGGACATCGGAGACGAAAACAATCTGCATCCGCCGAATAAACTCGACGTCGGGAAACGCCTGGCATTATGGGCTCTGGCAAAGTACTACGGATTCGACAAATTGGAATATTCAGGGCCCCTGGTCGAGCAAGCCGTCTGGGACGGAAAAAATGTTGTAATCAGCTTTTCCCACAGTAAAGACGGACTGATTATCGGCGAACGTCCCGGCAGCAAAGATAAGTTGCGCGGGTTCGCAATCCAAAATAAGAATGGAGAATGGAAATGGGCGGATGCCACTCCGGACGGCAGCCGGGTAGTTATTCCGGCCCGGCAGGAACCCGTTGCGGTAAGCTATGCCTACAGGTCAAATCCCATCCACGCTAATTTATATAACCGGGCCGGACTACCGGCTTCAAGCTTCCTTTGTCCGGTTATCAATAATAAGGAAAAACACTAAATATGATAATAACCGATTTACGTTGCGAATATTTGAAAAACCCGATTTGCGTCTCCCGGCAACCCCCCTATTTGTCATGGCGCTGCACGGAAAATCAGACCGCCTGGAAAATTCTGGCGGCAAGTTCGGAAAAACTCCTGAACAATGATCAAGGCGACCTGTGGAACAGCGGCTGGATTGAATCCGCCAAATGCGTTGCCGTGGAATACCGGGGCAGAGAACTGGCAAGTCGTCAACCGGTCTATTGGAAAGTCAAGTTGCGAAATAACCATGGAAAAGAAAGCCAGTGGTCGGAAGTCGCGTCTTTTGAAACTGCCCTGTTGTGTGATGAAGCCTGGCTCGACGCGCAATGGATTAGCCTGAATCCGGCTTCCGAGGCCCATGCAAGTATCATTCTGCGGCGTCTTTTCTCAATCGACAAAATTCCCGTCAGGGCAAGAGTTTATCTTGCCGGGCCCGGTTACTCGGAACTATACCTCAACTCACGAAAAGTCTCCGAAGACCTGCTCAGCCCCGCGCCCTCGGACTATTCTCAAAACAGCTATTATTGCTGTTATGATGTGACAGAGTTCCTGCAAACCGGAAAAAATTGTATTTCAGTACTGCTCGCCAACGGCTGGCTTGGAACCAAAAAGATGCGTTTCCAGTTGTATATGCTCAACGCCGACGGGACGGAGGATTTCATCATCAGCGGTGAAGACAAACACCGGGTTGACTGGCATCTGGCCCCCGGACCCATGACCCGGGCCAGCATTTATGACGGGGAAACTTTTGACGCCGGGGCGCTGGAAGACGATTGGGCAAGTCCGGCGTTGGCAAAGTTGAAATTCCAGCGACGTCCCGATATTCAACCGCACAGTTCAAATATTAAAATGCTTCCGCAAAAGCACGAACCGGTAAAACTGCTTGAAAGTTTTGACGCCGCCGCCGTCACTGAACCGGAACCCGGTATTTACGTGGTCGATATCGGGCGGAATATCGCCGGTTGGATTCGACTTAAAATAAATGAAGCGGCAGGCCGGAAAATTACCATGCGTTACGCGGAAACCCTGCGGGAAAACGGCTTAGTTAATCAGGATAACCTGCGCAGCGCGAAAAATACCGACGAATATATCTGCTCCGGCGGCACTGAAAGTTATGAACCGCGTTTCACCTACCATGGCTTCCGCTACGTCCAGCTTGAAAACCTGAGTTCAAAACCGGCGACCGGGAACATTCAGGGACGTCAGGTCGGCAACGCCTTTGAAACAGCCGGCCACTTTGAATGTTCCGAACAACTGCTCAACCGGATTCAGCAAATGGTCGTCAGGACGGAAAGGAACAACCATCACCATATCCCGACAGATTGTCCCCAGCGTGATGAACGGATGGGCTGGCTTAACGATATGACCGTCCGAAATGAAACCATGGTCTATCACTTCAAGGTCCGCAACTTTCTGGCAAAACATATTTCAGATATCTGTGAAACCCGTGACGGTCAAGGCAGAATCCACGATACCGCCCCGCGCGGCCTGGGGCTTACCCCGGCCGACCCGATCTCCGTCAGCTTTCTTTCCAATGCCTGGCTGTTGTATCTTCATTACGGCGACATCCACACGATTGAGCAAAACTTTGGCGCTTACGTCGTTTGGGTGGAATATCTTTTGTCCCGGGCGGAAAATTTTATTCTCGGCTACTCATATTACGGCGACTGGGCGCCTCCGGCCGAATACGCGGTCAAAGGCAGCATCGGGGCCAGTGCCGGCAACGCCTATGCCCCCGGAGATTTTATCTCCACCGGTTGCCTGATCATGTATTGCGACTACCTTGCCAAAATGGCGGCGGTTCTTGACAAGCCGGATTCAGCGGAAAAATATGAGGCTCTGGCATGTAAAACCCGAACGGCCTTTCACGCCGCTTTCTGGAATCAGGAGAAAGAAGAATATAAAGTCAATTCCCAGTCCACAAACGCTTTCGCGTTACATTGCGGGGCTGTTCCAAAAGAATTGAAAACTCGCGTTGGCGCACTCCTCCACGAAGCGGCGATCGAAGCGGATTTTCATCTGACAACCGGGAACATTTGTACCAAATATGCCCTCGAGCAGCTTTGTGAATATGGTTATGTTGACACCGCCTTCAGAATCGCAACACAAACGACCTATCCCTCCTGGGGGTTCATGCTGGAAAACGGCGCGACAAGTCTCTGGGAACGCTGGGAATACGCAACCGGCGGCGCGATGAATTCGCACAACCATCCAATGCTCGGATCGATCAGCGCGTGGTTCTTCAAGTATCTTGCCGGTATACGGCTCGCCGATGATTCCTGCGGAGCCGACAAACTGATTATCAAGCCTTGCGTTCCAGATGGTCTTGAAAACGTAACGGCAACTTATGACAGCCCGGCCGGAGCGGTTAAAAGTTCGTGGAAAAAATGTGACGCCGGCATTGTTTTCGATATTGAGATTCCGTCCTGTACAACGGCGGAAATAATCCTGCCGGACTACCACGATAATGTTCAAAGCGGCAAATACACCATAACGGCAAAAATATAAGGAGTAAGTAACAATGTCCAACAACAATTTTTCGGTTATCCTCGGTAATCTCGGCAACACCTGCGACCGTTTCCTTTCAAGCGGTTATAAGGACATTCCGCCCAAAGATGAACTTATCAAACAAGCCGCGTCAATCGAAGGAGTTTGCGGTATCGAACTGGTCGGCACCTGGGACATCAACGCCTCAAATGTCCAGGAGATGAAAACGGCGCTGCAAAATTCCAACTTGCAACTATCTTCGATAATCCCGGACCATTTCGGGCAAAAAAAGTGGGGTCGAGGCGCCCTGGCGGCAAAAGACAGCGCCATCCGGGCCGAAGCGATTGCCGAAACCAATCAATGTGTTGATTTTGCCGCCGAACTTGGCGGCGACCTGATCAATATCTGGCCCGGACAGGACGGCTACGATTATCCTTTAAGCGCAGATTATTTGCAGGAAAGGACCTGGCTGATCGATTCTCTCGGAGAATGCAACGACTATGCAAAAAGCAAAGGCGTACGCCTGGCGCTGGAATTCAAAGTCAAGGAACCGCGCAACCATTCATATCTGGCAAGAACCGCTGATACGCTTCTTGTCGCCAATGCCCTCGGGGAAAACGTCGGAGTCACCATCGATACCGGCCATGCTTTCATGGCTTATGAAAATGTCGGTGAATCAATTGTCCTGCTGAAACAATTCGGCGATAAGCTGTTCCACATGCATTTTAACGACAATTACACTCATTGGGACGACGACATGATCGTCGGTTCTATTCATCTTGTCGAATATTTGGAAATTCTGTTCTGGCTGGAAAAAACCGGCTATCAAGGCTGGTTGTCAATGGACCAGTATCCATACCGTGAAGACGGTTACGGCGCGATTCGTTCCAGTGTCCTTTTCCTGCGGCAACTGAAAGATATCCTTGAAGCGACCGGGCTGTCTAAAGTGGAAAAGCTTGTCTCCAGCCAGGACCCAGTCGCGACATCGGAATTTATTCGGAAAAACCTTCTAGCCTCAGCAATTCAATAAAATCAAGGTTGTGAGAGTTCAAAAGGGTTTTTGGCATTTTTGAAGTAAAATTAATAGACAACTGGTCGGGGGAGGGAGAATTCGAACCTCCGACCAGTTGGTCCAGAGCAAGACGCGTTTAAGCACAAAAATATCTTGTTGAGAATAAGTCATCCAAGGTCTTCCCGCAGGGGGGATTATACACATTTCTTTTTGCATCCGTTGATGCGAATCAGATTTTATGTTTGGTAAAGTATATCCCTTTTTTACCCGCCAACAACTCCCGTTCCTTGTCTTGAATGCTGCCTCAGGTAGTAAGCTCTCCAATAGAAGCGTCCATAAATGCAGAATTTTTGTCTCCAACCCAATAGCGTTCTCCTGCAATACACCATATAAAATGAAGTTCTTCATCCTGGCTGAATACAGGGTGGTAGTTTAATACTGGAATAGATACGGCATCATATTCCTTGACGGATGTGACAAATGTTTTGTTTCTTTCATCGGAATAGACTTCCATGGCTCCGTTTCCTTTAGTGAATATGTATATCTCCTCCTGATCAGTGTGATTGTGGGACGGATAAGCTCTGGTATGTGGTTCGTAAATGGTATAACCGGCTATAAGCCTGTCGGCTTTTTCGGTTACGTCAAACATCAGATAGACTTTTTTCTTGTCAAGAGTTCTTATCCTGCTGTTGTCGTTACACACTTTTTTCCAGGAAGCATGATAGACGAAGTGTGAATTTTCTGCGATAGCTTTACATATTACGACTTTTGCAAGGGCTTGAGATAAATTTTTCAACCGATAGGAGACCCCTTTGGGTATATATAATACGTCGTAATATTCAAGGATTATATTTTTTCCCTCTATTAAAACCTCTATATTGCCTCGCTGGTTGAAGATCAACGCTTCTTCATTCAGATGCGTCAAAAAACCACTCAAGGTATTTGGTTCAATCTCATATATGCCATAAGTAAGTAATGCGAGTTCCGTAGATTCCGGGATACTTTTTTCTATATAGCGGAATTGACTGAAATCATTCTTCAACAGACAGCCTTTGCCAGGATTATTCATGGTAAAACCTTTCGTTTATTTTTCGTTATACAGTTATAATATAAAATATTTATTAAAAAAATCAACAAAAAACAATAAAATAAAATACATTTTTTGTCTTTTTGAGCTTAAGACCTAAATAAATCAAGCATTAATTTATATAATTTTTATATTAAGTATTGACATTATATATATAACGTGCTATAATAATACAAAATGTTAACCCAGGGATATCGGCAAATATGATGACAAGCAGTAATATTGACAAGCATTACTTTCTTATAGATTATATAAGGAAAAACGGGATGGCTTCAAGACTTGAGATAGCAAAGCATTTTGAAATGAATGCCGCTACCGTAGGGAACGCTGTAAGCAGGTTAATTGATGCCGGCATCGTTTATGAAGATACTGAGAGTAGTAAAACCACCAATGGTTCCGGCCGGCCTCAGGTAATGTTGAGAATAAAGCCGGATTCTTTTTATTTTATAGGTTTGAATTTCAGTAGTGAATCTTTGGTTGGAGCAATTACGGACTTTGTAGGAAATTGTATCGTTTCTACAGAAGTAGAAATGTCAAATACCAAAGAAAAGGTGCTGAAAGGTATATATACGTGTATTTCAGATCTTCTTGAAATTGCCGGAGCGAAAGGCGTGAAAATATCAGGCGTTGGAATTGGAGTGCCCGGTGTTTCTGATACAAGCTCAGGTATATGTATAACATACGACAGAATTAAGGGATGGAAGAATGTGCCGCTTGCGGAGATAATTGAATCCATGTTTGAGCTACCGACATTTATTGATCACAACAGCAACTGCTTTGCTCTTGGAGAGTTGACTTGTGGAGATGCCCAGGGTTTTGATAATATACTTTCGGTTATAATAAGAACAGGGGTAGCAATGGGGATCGTTAAAAACAAGGAAATATTAAACCTTTCACATATAAGCTCGGGTGAACTTGGCCATATAACTTTAAACCCTTCAGGGAAAAAATGCTGGTGCGGCAACAAGGGGTGCCTTGAATCATATATAAGCGGCTGGCAGTTTCAGAAAAAACTAAAACGAAATAAAATAGATTGGGATGGAAAAGGATTTGACCTGAATGATGCCAAAATAAAAGATATTCTGGTAGAAATGTTTGAATATTTAGGAATAGCAATAGCCAATGTATGCTTGATCTTTCGACCGGAAGCGGTTGTGATTAGCGGAATGTTTAATTCGGCGGCGCCACTGATGAAGGAAACCGTCAGCCGTAATATAAGAGGACTGGAAGAAAATAGTTTAGACGATATAAAAATGATCATTTCATCTCAAAAGGAAGAAATTGGCGCTGTCGGTGCTGCGTTAATGGCTATATCAAGGCTCTATAAACCATCATAAGGACATTAAAAATAGAAAAAAAGGAGGTAATTATTATTGATTACAAGAGTTACTGACATCATTCTGTCATATTAACAAAGTTTATTTTGATAAATAAGTTCAGAGTTAAAAGAAATAAAAAAGGAGTATGTACTATGTTAAAACAACAAAAAACCTTCACACTAATAGAGCTTTTGGTTGTAATAGCCATCATCGCTATCCTGGCCAGTATGTTGCTGCCAGCACTGGGACGGGCCAGGGAAAAAGCCAAAGGAATAAAATGTGCTGGCAATCTTAAACAGATCGGCAATTATTTCCAGTTCTATATAAATGACTATGCAGGCTGGATAATGCCACAGGAAACCGGCAGTCCGCAAAAACGCCAAGTCGTAGGTTACAGTGTTGAAGACGGATGGACTAATACTGTTCTCCAAGGCTACTGTGATTCCGTTGAAGTTATTGTATGCCCCTCTCAGATTGACCGTAGGCCATTGCAGAGAAGATATTATGGATACGCCACAAATTCACTTCAACTTGCTGATGGCGGCTGCCTGATGACAACCAATCCTGATAACCCTTCCTACCCGTGGGGAAAAATAAGTAAGGTCAGTAAGCCAAGTGCGACCATCGCATTTATGGATGGATATCATAAAGTGCGTAATAAATGGGACTTAGTCCTTGACGCGGAACCTGACCATGTTGGTCGTATATATAACCGTCATAATGAGTATGCAAACACTCTTTTTGTAGATGGACATGTGAGCCAGTTGAAGGGCGCTGAGGCTATTAATATAGATCGTTGGAAAATGCAAAAATAAATCTCCTTCTGGAAAATTTATAGTCAATCCAGATATGAAATTTGCTTTCCATTACAAGCCGGAGCCGACAATCTTTCGTTGCAATTAACTTAAGAAGCATTTAAAAATAAAAGTAATGATTTACGTCTCAAATTTTTCTGATTGAAATTTTTCAGCAAAAATAAACAAATATTTTTGTGAGACATGCGTAAATATAAGCAAAACATATTAAAATAAACCTGAATCCGTGATAAATTTATTGTTATTCATTATAATGTATTGGTTTTTAATAATTAATGTGGTTTTTCACTTTCACCCGTTGGGTGAACGCAAAAAAAACGTACGAATTTACCCTTCGGGAAAGTCCATAATGTCACATCTACTTCGTTATCGGCAACTTGCTGTATGTCAATACAGCAGCGTTTTGATGCCTTGTATCTGTAACATTCTGAACTTTTCACGGATTCAGAATAAACATAATAAATAGGCAAAAAATCTTTAAAACAGGAATTTCCATGATAAAAACATCTCTTATATTTAATTATTTATTTGTGATATGTGCTGTATCAGCTCCGCAAAAATCTTTTGCCGCCAAAAATATTATTCTCAGTGACATGGAGCAACAAAAGCACTGGCGCTCTTATGCTCCTGAAGCGAAAGTAAGCATTCAGGCAGACAAGGTAAAGACCGGCAATTCAGCGTTAAAAGTAGTTTTTAAGGTTGATCATTCAAAAGGGAGAATGGCAAACCATCCTGTCGGTTGGCCGGGCGTATCTCTTAGTGTGACATCCGATGTAAAATTACTTGATGGTGACTTTGTGCAGTTGTGGCTTTATCCAGAGATGCCGGCCGGCAAAGAACATAAAAAAATCAATATCAGCATCTATGCGATGTCAGACGTCTCAAAAAAAAGTATTTCAACTTCTTTGCCCGGACTGGTAAACAAACAGTGGAATCATGTCAAGGTGCCGCTTAAAGGTTTGAAAGGAAAAATAACAAATATAAATATATATGTTGTCGAGAGAAAGTATGCTGACGGGGACACGATAACCCTGTATGCTGATTGCCTGGAACTGGTTTTGAAAAACCCTGAAAAAAACGCCAGTCTAAATAAAAAAATCGATTTTAAAAAGAATGAAGAAGCATGGCGCAAACTTCCCGGAGGCGAAACATTGTATAATGGGATTGCTTTGGGTGATTATTGGCCGCCCCGGAAATACGAGTTAAAGTGCAACCCCATGCCGGTTCCGTATTTGGCAAATCCTCCTAAAGTTATTCCGGTTAATGTAGGCAGACAATTATTCGTTGATGATTTCCTGGTCGAGCAAACGAACTTAAAACGGACATATTATTCTCCTCAATACTATAAGCAAAATCCCGTTTTAAAGCCTGAGACAAAACTGGAAACAGGAACCTGGAAACACATGAAAGCTGGACCTATGGCTGCACCCTTTAGCGGTGGCATATGGTATAATCCGGATAATAAACGCTTTGAGATGTGGTACACCGCGGGATATACCGTTATGAGGACTTGCTTTGCTTATTCACAGGATGGCATAAACTGGGTGAGGCCTGAGCTTGATATAGAACCCGGAACCAATGTTGTTTATAAAAGTCCGGCTTTGACTGTATGGATGGATCTGGAGGCCAAAGATCCTCAACGCCGCTTCAAATTGATTTATAATAATTCAGGCAAGGATTTAATCAGGAAAGGTCAGGCCTGGGACGGCTCACTTTGCGCAATGGTCGTGGCGTTTTCTCCTGACGGAATACATTGGAATAACCCAGTTTCCCGGACCGGACCGACTGGAGACCGTAATTCATTTTTCTATAACCCGTTCAGAAAGAGATGGGTGTTTAGCGTTCGGGCGTATGAGCCTTTCGACAGGTTTCCTAAAGCTATGCGGATTCGCCGTTACTGGGAAAGTCCGGATATGATAAAAAACTTGCCCTGGGGATATCGTCAGCCACCATTATGGGTTGGGGCGGATGACCTGGATAAAAGCAGGGCCGCATATCCTTGTGAACTTTATAACCTTGATGCAGTAGGTTACGAGAGTATCATGCTTGGCTTGTTTGCTATTCACAGAAAAGTGAGGGACGATAAAGAAAGGCGGGCAAAAATAAATGAACTGTGCGTTGGTTTCAGCCGGGACGGATTCCATTGGTACCGGCCGGAAAGAAAAGCGTTCCTGCCGGTATCGGAAAGTAAAACGGCCTGGAACCACGGGAACGTGCAGTCAGTTGGCGGAGTTTGCCTGGTTGTAAAGGATAAACTTTACTTTTATGTCAGCGGGCGCAAGTCTCCAACTCCGGAATGCCAGGGAATATCAACAAGTACCGGGCTTGCTTTTTTGAGACGGGATGGGTTTGCTTCGCTTGACGCGGGAAATGAGGCAGGAGAACTGACAACCAGAACTCTTTCTTTTAACGGTAAATACCTGTTTGTCAATGTGAATACAAAAGAAGGTGAGTTAAGAGTGGAACTGCTTGATGAAAAAGGCAATGTTATTGCACCTTACAGTAAAGAAAATTGTATTCCAATTCGAAAAGACAGTACAATTATTCAAGTGGCCTGGAAAAACGGGAACAAGCTGGAGCTTGGTTCAAGAAAAAACGCAAAATTAAAGTTTTATCTGAAAAAAGGCAAAATTTTTTCCTTCTGGATAACTCCTGACAAGTCGGGAGCGAGTCACGGTTATGTCGCCGGCGGCGGACCCGGATTTAAAACGAACATCGACAATGTCGGAAAAAAAGCATATTAAAAACAGTATGAAATATAGTATAAAGATAATTATTGGGGTTTTTATCATGATCACTTTTCTTTCAGTGGAAGGAAAAGTAGTCAGTTATGACTTTGGAACAGAAAAATCCAGCGTGCAAAATGGTTTTTCCAGAATAACGGCGCAGACGCTATACGAAACTGGCAAAAGCGCAGGATTCCGTCATAATAATCAACTGAAGAGTTTATATCGTGGAGGAGAAAAGCGCACGCCTGGAGAGTTTGCATGGAAAAACGCCGGCAGTTATCGCAGGACCACGGATGTGACTTGTGATTTTGTTGAAGGAAGTGAGAATAATACATTTTCAACTGATATTGAGAATGGCGTTTATACGGTACTTGTGGTAGCATCAGACCGGGACTGGGCTCCGCCCTTTTTTGAGGTATGGGCAAACGGCGTCAAAAAGCTGGATGTTAAATTGCCGCGGCGGCGTTTTGTTTTTTTTGAGACTTTTCAGGTTGATGTTAAAAAGAACAGGCTTGATATAGTTTTTAAAGGAAAGCATGGCTGGCTGGTTAATGCAATAGTAATCGGCAAAGGCAAAGAAATGGAACGTGCGGTTGCAGATCTGGAGAAGAATATTTTTATGTTCCCCGATGAAGATGCACAACTTTGGCACAAAACGGAAAAAACGGTCAACAAGGACATATTCAAGTTTACAAATAAAGAAAAAGAAACTGGATATGTTATATACAACAAAGATTATATGAATTTAATCTTTCCCGATGACGCTCCTGAAAGATGTAACGTTGGTAATGATTTGAATATATTTGCAGCTCAAGGAGAAATCGAGCCGGCCACTTTCTGCATTTATGCTTTCAAAAAGCTGAAAAATGTGGATGTGACTGTTTCTGATTTCAAAGACCGTGCCGGAAACTCTATCGAGAGTTCAAATATAAATGTAAATATTGTTAAATGTCAGGCAATACGGGAGAATTATGTCGGAACGTCAGGGAAATATCATATTGGTCCTAAGATGCTGGTTGAAAATCGCAGACGCAATAGAGACGTTCCGCAAAGAGAATCAAAACAATGGTGGCTTACTTTAAGAGTTCCGGAAAACACATTGCCGGGGGTATATAGTGCTTATATCAAAATAAAACCGGAAAATGCGGTTGCAAAACAACTGAAAGTGAATTTGTTGGTTTTGCCGTTTAAGCTGAATAATGTCAAAGAAAAAGGATGGAGTACCTGGCTTTCGGGATTTCCTCCTTTTTATTTTCTTAGAGGCCCCGCGTCAAGAGGGAGAAATATTTCTTCAGAGATAGATAAAATGGCAAAAGCTGAAGTATCTGATTATCTGGAACATGGGTTCAACATGTTTATCATACCGCTCAGACCATACTGTCTGAAACAGACAGGAAGCCTTGAGAGAGATCACCCTTTTGACCTTTCCCTGTTCATTAATACTATGAAATATTTGAATCAACCCGGATTCGAAAATAAGATGGCAGTAGTGGATTTAGAACACAACATCCGTGATTTGCAGCAAAGGTTTGCGGATAAAAAGATTCCGGAGGACAGTGTTTATTTTAGCAGTAAGGCGAAGAAGGCGATAATCGCTCTTGTTAAACAGTTGGAACGGATTCGGAAAGAATATAATTGGGAAAAGTTTTATTATTTTCCGATTGATGAACCCGGCAATTTGAAGACACTAAATCGCTACAGGTTTGCAGAACAGGTACTGGATATGGTCCATGAAGTCAAAGGATGCAAAACTGCCGCAACCGTCATGCCCAAAGATATTCAGCGTTTAGGCAAAAAGCGTATTGATCTTTCTATATATTCGTTCAGACATGCCGACCTGAGCGGCAAAAATAAAGACAAAAACTCCGGGCTCAAGATGTTTTATAATAACGAAATATTTTATGGTAGAGACCCCAGGATAACCCGAGCTTGGACAGGCTTCAAGTTTTTGCGTTCCGGGTATACAGTTTCCAGCGCCTGGGGTCTGACCGATTGGGCATCAAACCCGGAAAATGACCTTGACCACTGCCATACCGACTGGGCGGTCCTGCTGCCCGGACTATATAAGCCCCAGCCGTCAATTTATTGGGAAATATGCCGGGAGGGAATTGATGATTGTCGTTATGTGGAAACTCTGAAAAACGCTGTCAAGAATAGTAAAGAAGATACGAGAAACGCAAAAAAATTATTGAAAAATATTCTTAGCGGGGATGCGCCTGAAATAGAAGACTCAAGACAATTTCAACGTTTGAGATGGAGAATAGCTCGTGAAATAATCAGGCTGCAAGATAAAACGGCAGATATTCCGGCTCTGATTCTTGATTCCGTGAAAAAGGACATTGGATCGTTAAGTGATAATCTCCTGCCAAATGGATCTTTTGAGAAAGGCCCTGTAGAGAATGGTTTCCCTAAGGCCCCTTTTACCATTAACGATCAATTCGCGAAAAGATCAGTACCTCCGGTGGGAGCAATAAAAGTCACGGCTGAAAAAGCTTATTCAGGAAAATATTCTTTGAAATTTGATTTTTCGGAGTCGGATGGAAAAGGATATTTTGCGGCAAAAGGAAAGAGGTACCTTTTGATGAATGTGGATATCCCCCCGCAAATTTTAAAGAAGATACGCGGACGGACAATAAGGGTCCAGGCGAAGATTATGACAACTGATCCCAGCGGGATGGTTCTTCCGGGAATCAAATTGAGGGAATATACTAAAACCGGTATTGATGGTACTTTGTGCAAGGATAAATACCAGGATACTGTTGTTTGGAATACATTCATGATTGAAAAAAATATTGCAGGAGAGGCCAGAAAAGTAGACATCCACGTATTCGCCGAGATTCCGCAAGATGATAAGATCAGAGCAAAAACAAAACTTTATTTTGATGATTTCTCTATACAGGTATATCCGGATTCTCCACTTAAAATCATGACCGGACTGGAAGATTACTATACGGGAGAGGAAATCAACTGGCGGGTTGAGAAAACCCGGAAATCAAGCCCGGTCAGCATCACGCTTGAGAAGAATGGCCGGGTGATATCAAAGAAACTCATCACAGTATCTGGTAGAAAAGCTTCAGGTTCTTTTAGTACAAAAGGACTCAAGGACGGAATATATTCACTTCATGCAAGAATTTATCGAAATGGAAAAATTGTTGCAAATGCAAAAAAACAAGTGATTGTTTCACAGAATCCTGTCAGTGTATTCCTCGATAAAAAATAATTGTAAAATATTCCAAAAAGGTAATAAAATATGAGCGAAAATGACTGGGAATATGGAACGGACGAGGAAGCCGTTGCCATTGACCCGATTAATCCCCATCTATTGGAGGATAAACAAGCTGGAGACAAAAGAGCAGAGGAACAAAAAAGACTTTCAGTCGGAACATTGACTTATACTAGAATGGGGCTTGTGAGCCTTTTTGCATGGATGTTATGGGGGGATTTCTGTTTTTCTCTTATGGAGCGGTTGATCCCCCAACTACTCCCTCTGACATTAAAAAACCTTGATGCTTCAAATGCCATAGTAGGACTGCTAGTAGGCAGTGTGCCGGCCGGCATAAACATGGTTTTAAACCCGATAATAAGTTTCAGAAGCGACCGGACTCGGACACGATGGGGCAGACGTATTCCATACATATTTTTTGCCTCTCCGTTTGTTACAATATGTATGATTGGTATCGGCTGGGCTCCTTTGCTGGCTGAAAAAATACAGCCTTTCCTTGCCTCAAACCTTTCCCCGGCGGTCCTGGGCTTGATATTTGTTGCCATTTTGTGCGTTGCCTTTCAGGCGTTTAATACCTTTGTCGCGGCAGTGTTCTATTACCTGTTCGCTGATGTTGTCCCGGAAGCATATATAGGACGGTTCATGGCTTTTTTCAGAGTGGTAGGAGCGGCTGCCGGATTTGTATTTTCCAGATATATAATAGGCCTTGCGGACACTTGCCTTCCCTGGATATTTACCGGAATCGCGGTTATCTATTTTATTTCATTTATGCTTATGTGTTTCCGGGTTAAAGAAGGAGACTATCCCCCCCCCAGTGATGACCGGGAGAGAACAAGTTTATTCAGCAGCATAAAGCTTTATTTTAAGGAATGTTTTTCAAACCCGTATTACAGATGGTTTTTTTTGGGAACCTCTCTTAATGCGGCATCAGTCGTTTGCAGGACTATGTTTAATATATTCTTCGCCCGGGAAAACCTCTCGATGACTCTTGACCAGTACGGCAGGATAATGGGCTGGGGAATGCTGCTTGGCCTTATACTGTATGTGCCGCTGGGATTTCTGATTGACAAGCTGCATCCGATCCGGATTTATATATCAGGGGTTGTACTGGTTGTGATAACCAATATTCTGGGATATTTTATGATTAATGATTACCAAACATTTTTTATATTCTCAATGTCATTGGCGGTTGTATACGCTATTCAATCTGCCAGCAATCTTCCACTTTATGTAGCATTACTTCCCAAGGAACGCTGGGGCCAATTTTGCTCGGCGCAGGCTATGTTTCAGGCATTTGTATTGATTGTCGCAAATTATGGAGGAGGTTTGATGATAGATTGGATAGGAGATTATAGATTTATTTTTGTCTGGGATGCGATTTTTACATCTATTGCCCTGATCGCAATATTTTTTGTCTATACCGGATGGAAAAGGTACGGCGGGCAGAAGGCTTATATTGCTCCTGTTGAATGAATTATAGAATTGGAGGTTTTTCTAATGGATTATGTAAAACTTTGGGAGGAAAGGATTTCGATATTGACCCTGAAACTAGGGCCCTTGAATCCCAACCCTGTTTTTGAAACTCATGAGAGTTATCACCCTTATCCTTACCCGTATGCCTTTCAAATGGCGGATAAGATTAAGGAGGATGTTGAATATATCACTTTAAACCTTGAGAACCAGTATTTGAAAGTGATTATTCTTCCGGAGCTGGGCTCAAGAATATATTCGATCTATGACAAGGTCAATGAAAAAGAACTTATTCATAAACCGGATTTTATAAATATGGCCTTTCTGCCTGGTACTGCCGGAGGTACTTACGTCGGAGTGGGAATGGAATTGAGTATTCCTGATCATCATTCTCTGACGAATTCAAGGAAAAGAGAATTTTCCACCTGTGAGAATGCCGATGGCAGCAAAACCGTGATTGTTGGAGAACTTGATCTCAGATACTCAATGCGGTGGTCTATGCAGTTTACCTTGAAACCAGGAGTTGCAGCATTATTTCAAAAAGTTACTATTCATAATCAGTCCGATACCAATGGACGCTTCAGGTACTGGTCTAACGCGGGAGTGTCTCTGGAGAATAAGAACATTGAATTTATTTTCAGGGAAAAAGAAGCCTGGGAACATGGCGGAGAGTTTCAAGTTATGAGCTGGCCGCTTTATGACGGTATCGACATGAGGTTTCCGGCTGAGATTCCTAATACTGCTGGATTCGAACCCAAAGACGTTAAAGATGGTTTTTTTGCTTACTATGACCACAAAGATAATTATGGTCTAGTGCACTGGGCTCCTCCGGGCTCTGCAAAAGGTAAAAAATATTGGGCCTGGGGAAAGAGCGCTAACGCCGCGCATAGAGCGCGACTTTTTGGTGACGGCAGCAGATTCATGGAGTTTCAATCCGGCAGAGACGAGGATCAGGAGATATTTGAAATATTGGAACCGGCAGCAACAGTCCAATGGGAGGAAATGTGGTTCCCGGTAGGTAATCTTGGTACTATAAGTGATGCCGCTGGAGGATTGGCAATATCGGCTGATATTAATGATAATGGTGTTCTGGAGCTGAAAGTTCAGACTGCAGTTTCACTTGGTAATATCAAAATAAGTGTGTTTAATGAAGACAGCTGCCTTGCGGAAAAAAGACTTTCTCCTGTCCCGGGCAAGGTCCAGCAATTAGATATCCCCATTGGAAAAGATTATAGTTCAAGGCAAAATATCATTTTGGAATTCAACTCGGATGATCATAGAAAAATACTTGAATATAAGGTTTCAAAAGAAACAATCAAAGACAAATATATAGATATAATTGCCGATACCTCTGAAGTAAAACAAGATAGAACAACTGATTTTCTCATGTCGGAACTGCGGTTGAGGGCGCGACGATTCCCTCAACCTAAGTTTGCTTGCTGTGATGACTTACTCGAGGAGGTTTTAAACAAAGACCCGTGGCATGCGGAAGCATTGAAGGTAAAGGGGATATCCCTGCATGAAAAAGGTCTTATTGATGATTCCAACATCTGCCTCAGGAATTCGTTGCAAAGAAATTTCTGTGATGGAGAAACATATTATTATCTTGGGCTGAATGCATTTCGCAAAGGTGAATTTGCCTCGGCATTTTTATTATTTTCAGACGCCGTTAAGTTTAACTTCAGGGCTGCATCATTCATGTATCTAGGGATAATAGCGTTCCTGCAGAACGACAAATATCTGGCGGTAAAAATGTTCAGGAGCTCTTTGGATAATGGCGCAAACCATACCAAGGCAAGAATTTACCTTGCATTAACCATGTATATCCAGGGTAATATTGAACAAAGCATATTGGAGCTTGAAGAGGCGGAAAAAAGATTTTTAAGTGACCCTCTCATTCAGGTTGCTTATCAGATTATTGAAGAGGGTACTTTAAAGGGATTTGCCCGCTCTGCCAGAGGCATCAAGCTGGTTAAACAACTCCACAAAGACATTCAGACCTGTTACCAGGTTGTAATAGACCTGACTGAAATAGGCTTTTACGGATATGCGCTTGACCTGGTTAACGAAATATCATCGATGTGTCAAGGATCACAAGGCACAGGAATGCTGCCCTTTTATAAATACTTTGCAGGTGTTAAGTCCGGATTAAAAATTGAGCTTGAAAATATTGATGATAATTCAGTTCTTTATACTTTTCCATTTAGAGATAAAGAACTGGAAATATTATCAGCAGCTTTGAATTCATATCCTGATAACAAATTTGCCCTTTATTACTCGGGCTTGGTCCTTGCGGGTAAAACCCGTTATAAGGAAGCAGGACGCTACATAAACAGGGCTCTGGAGGAAGGATTGGAGCATCCGGTCGTACTAAATACCGCCGGTCGGATCGCGGAAAAGAGTTTAAAAGATTTTATCGAAGCTGAAAAATTCTATTTAAAGAGCTTGAAAATAGACCCTGATAATGTGTTTACAAGAATTTATCTCGCGGACCTTTTTAAACAATTGAAAAAATTTGCGGAACTGGAAAAATTGTTCGAACATAAGTCAACATTTACAAATCTTCAGTTACTTTGCAAATATATAGATCATAATATCGCCAGGGGACAACTTAGAAAAGTTATTCATGTTATGGAAAATAAAGTTTCGTTTTATAATATGGCCCGGGAACTGTACGGCAGATATTCCAATGTGATCATAAGATATGCCAATACCCTGATCGAACAGGAGAAGCTTGATGAAGCAATAGAATATATCAATAGATGTTTTGAGCCGCAGCCACAGTTTGGCGGCAGGGTTTGGAAAGAAAAATATAATTTAAAGGCGGAGTATTTTCTCGGACTGGCATACAAACTCAAGGGAGACGGAAAAAAAGCGGAAGAGATATGGATGAATGGAGTCCGGAAACAAGAACAGTTTCAGGACTGGACAATGAGTGGAGCCTGGAATTACGGCTTATGGGTAGGCCGTTTCTATCAGGGATGGATGCTTA
This sequence comes from Victivallales bacterium, assembly GCA_963678305.2. Taxonomy (GTDB): domain Bacteria; phylum Verrucomicrobiota; class Lentisphaeria; order Victivallales; family Victivallaceae. The sequence continues at coordinate 610,339 of CAXXVV010000003.1, read as the reverse complement.
AAAGCCTGGGCAGAAAAGCAGAGGCGGTTTCTTATTTTGACGGAATAAGAGCTTTCGCCGCTCATAAATTCAATAGCTTATTGAATCCTGAACAAAGAAAAGACCTTCTTAAGATGTCCTACAACGGTTTGAATGAGGAAAAGATCATGAAAGATGATACCGATGATGCCTATTTGGAATTGGAGTAATTTGAAATGCAGGAATATTTTTTACCGCTGAAAATCTTCTATTGACATATAGTACTGTTGATAATTTCTTTTCTGATTAATATCGCCGCTCCCAGAGCGGCGGAAAGGATGCCTTGCTTTGAAAACACAAGCTCGGACATCTCAACTGCCGAGGGAAAACTGTACTTTGCTAAATTATGTTTGAGTCCGTTGTTAATCTTTCCTTCAAGCAAAGTAATGGGGCCGTGAATTATAATGGTTTGCGGATTAAGCATTTGAATTACATAAGACAGCGCTATGCTTAAATATTTGATGACTTCCATAACTACAGCGGATGCGACTGCATCATTTTCCATATAAGCGTTGTAAATATCATGAATTGTTACTGCATCAAGTTGCTTGTCGGTCATTAAACGGCTTATAGCTCCAAATTCAATTTTCTTCTTAAATATATCAATAATCGCGTCTGAGCCGATTTCCGCCTCAAGACAGCCGTTTTTTCCACATGCGCACAATCTGCCGCCTGGATTTACCAGGACGTGTCCGACTTCCATTTCTGTATGAGAAAAACCGGAAAAAAGCTCACCATTATATATGAAGCCAGCTCCGACACCATGTCCCATGTCCAGGACAAACATCGACAAAACATCTGTTTCTGAGAAAAAATATTCTGTAAGCGCTTTCGCATTTGACGCAGAAACCACAACTGCGGGAATTCCGTATTTTTGCGATACAATGCCGGCAACCGGAATATCTGTCCACCCTTTTATTTTATAGGCATTTAAGGAAATGCCTTTCTTGATGTCTACTGGACCGGGATCGGCAATCCCCACCCCGGAAATTTTTTCCCAGAGTTCAGGTTTCGAATCCTTAATCCTGTCAATCATTAAAAATATTTCATCAAAAAGCGTCTCTTTGTCTTCAAATTTACAATATTTACCAGTTTCTTCATAAATGATATTACAGTTAAAATCTGTAACTATCGTTTTTATTGAGGTTGTTCCGATATCAAGTCCCAGCAGATAACCAAATTCAGGGTTTATATAAAGCTTATAGCTTTTAGCCCCGGTTCGTTTTTGCGGACGCCCCGGTTCATGGATAATTCCGGCCTCCAGTAACTCTTTAACGATTTCCTGCAGGGAAGATTTTCTAATCTGTAACGATTGATTCAACTCCTGCCGGGATAAACCATTGCCCTTGTATAGCAGTTGGGTAATTTTCTTTTTTTCTTCTTTTTTATTTATCATTTCATATTAACCTTGATTGCAAGGGACGTTTTTTATTGTTTACTGAACTGTTAAAATTGAATCTATAATTCTCATAATAATTAATTTAACCATTTTTATTGTAAAATCAAATCCCATTAATTCCCCGTTTTTTAATTATAATTTTATTTTAATACTTGATTTTAATACGAAATCGTGTTATAATAACAAGAAATCATTTATTCGCTTTACAACGCAAACGAAAGGAGCTGTCATGGCTTACAAAGGTGTAGTAGAAGATTTTCAAATAATCCGTAAACTTGGAACCCCTAAAAGAGTGCCGTGTGTTGCCTGTAGTGAAGAATTTGATGTCAAATGGTATGGCAAGTACTGCTATGAGGAGGTGTGCCAGGATGGGGATAAAATCTATGAGGTATGGAAGGCGGCCATTGAGGAATTTGATTATGATTGGGCATGGCTGCAAATAGATGACTGTTTTGAATTTGAGCCGCTGGGAGTGGATTGTCCGGGAGAAGGCGATATCTTGCGCGCAACTCATAGTACGCTTGAGCCAACTCGTGATGTCCTTGATTCCCTTATTAAAATGAATCCTGAAACTGACGGGCGAATGCCGGAAAAACTCAAGGCAATTCGCAAATTGCGCGAATACTTTGGTGAAACGGTTCTGATCACCGGTTCATGTGCGGCGCCATTTACCGCAGTGGGTTTGCTGTGGACGATCGAGGAATCTATGATGATGACTATTACCAATCCGGGACTATTATATGATACGATGCAGTACTGGAAAGAATTTTACATGCGTTATATCAAAGCGCAGCAGAATGCCGGAGCACATGCAATATGGCTGGGGGACTGTAACACCTTTAGCGGCATGCTTTCACCCGAACAGTATCTTGAACATATCCTTCCAGTGACAAAAGAACTTGTTGACTATGCGGAAAAAGAACTGGATATCATGATTTGGATGCATAACAGTGAAATATCAATTCCTCATGTGCTTTCTCACCTTCCACTCGACGTGAGTTTTGAGTCGATAGGTCCCGCCGCAGATATCAAGGCTATGCGTGAAGCTACACTTGGCAAGCAGGCTATCAGTGGAAACCTTGACCCGATTGAGGTGCTGTGGCGTGGAACTCCCGAGTTGATTGCGAGCGAAGCGGAACGCATTATGAAGATATGCAAACCTGGTGGAGGATATATTTTCAATACTGGAGAAATGAACCCGTCTCAAGTCCAGGCAGAAAATATGCACGCATTTATGCAAACGGGTAAAAAACTGGCGGAATATTGATTTATGGTTGAATTGCTCTTGCAAAACAGCACTATCATACTTGCTGACTCAGATATTTTGTTCAAAGATGATTTCTCTGATTCCAATGCCCTGAAAGAATGGCTGTCAGTCGGGGATATTTCTTCAAAAATTAATACTGGAGCACTCGAAATAAAGCATCAGGAAGACGGGGAACTGGATCACGGACAATTATTCACCAGGCAACGGTTTAGTGGTGATATATTAATGGAATTCACCGCCGCCACCATACCGCCATCCGATCATGATATTATCTGGTGGTTGGGAGTTAAGCTTAATAAGGAGAAAAGTAGTTGGGACCACGGCTACCTTGGAGCTCTTGGCGGGTGGTGGTCAAACCAGGCTGGCCTGGAAAAAATTGAGGGCAAAAATGTCTACATGCTAAAGACTCCTCTTTTTAAATTAATACCGGGCAAAGAATATAAAATACAGTGTGGAATGATTAATGAAACGGCATTTTTCTTTGTTGACGGGCAATTAATTATTGAATTTATTGATTCAGATCCACTAATAAAAAAATCCCCCGGACACATTGGTTTCGGTGTTTACCAGTCTCATATCAGAATCAAAAACTTGAAAGTCTATAAAATTAAACCGTTGAGTCATGTTATAAACTGATATTCTGGTCAACATTACAACATATTCTGGAATCATAACGGTCGCTATGCCAATATCCCTGATAGATAATCCATAAAGCTGGATGAATCAGATTATCCGGCATTAGAATCGTGACGGGTAAAAAATCATATTTAAATAGCGGTATTTAGCGACATTATAGCAGTTTGGGGCAAAAAAGTTTTTTGAGTGTTTTCAAGGGGAAAAATAGTAGAAAATTGGTCGGGGTGAGAGGATTCGAACCTCCGACCCTTTGGTCCCAAACCAAATGCGCTAGCCAGACTGCGCTACACCCCGACAACCCTTTTCAGGGGGCATATAAGATACTCCATTTTTTGCGATAAGCAAATTTTTTGTGAAAAAAACTTAAGTTCTTTATGTCCATAGATTGAGAAATTTATTATTTTTAAGGAAAAAATGCATTAATTTGAAAAAAAGGTTGACAATATGCGGGAGAGAGGTTAATTTAATAAAAATATATTAATAAATTGCTGACTAATTGGGAATATTGGAATGGAAAAAGAAACCAGCAAAAAGATTTTAAGGTTACCGACAATCAAGCGTTTACCGATCTATCTGCATATTCTCAAACGACTTGAAGAAGAGGGGCAGGAATACGTTTCAACCACAACTCTGATTGACGAACTGGATTTTGAGCCGGTATTAGTCAGGAAAGATTTAGTCTTAATGGGCATTCCCGGCAAGCCTCGCATGGGATATTGCCTGAAGGATATGATTGTTGCAATCGAAAACTTTCTCGGCTGGAACCGGGTGGATGACGCGTTTCTGGTCGGTGTCGGCTCACTCGGCAGCGCCCTGATGGGGTATGCTCCGTTTGAAGAAAACGGCTTGAAAATAATCGCCGGATTCGACGTTGATAAAACCAAAGTCGGGACCAAGGTTCACGGCAAGCCGATATATGACCTGAAAAAACTGCCGAATCTGGTTGACCGGATGAAAGTCAAAGTCGGAATCATCACCACGCCCTGGCAATATGCCCAGGAGGTGGCCGACATTATGATTGAAGCCGGAATCGTCGGTATTTGGAACTTTTCGATGTTCAAGATCAAGGTTCCGCCGCATGTGGTAACTCACAACGAAAGTCTGGCCGCCGGCCTGGCGGTTTTTTCTGTCAAACTCAAGACAATGCATCCTGAGTTCAGCAACCAGAATTAATTTTTTCTCGCCGAACGTAATTGACCGCATGCCGCCGAGGCGGAATTGCCTTTTTCAACCCTGCAGGTTGCCGGGATTCCGGCTTTTTCCAGAACCGCGAGAAATTGCTTGATTTTTGTGATTGAGGGACGACGAAAATCATTATTCGGGGTTTCATTATAAGGAATAACATTTATTTTTGCCCGCTGGCGTTTGGCCAGTACGGCTAATTCCCGCGCAGTTTCCGATGCGTCGTTTATACCATCGATCAAAGTATATTCAAAGGTGGGAATTCGCCCGGTCTTTTCCAGGTAATTACTACAGGCAGCCATTATTTCCGCAATCGGATACCTGACCGCGTCCGGGATAAGGATCGACCTCATACCATCATTCGGAGCATGCAGGGAAACCGCCAGTTCAAATTGCTTCCCCAGGTCGGCCAGCTTGTACATACCGGGAACATAGCCGCTGGTTGAGACGGTAATACGCCGCTGGGCAATTCCATAGCCCTCCTGATCTGACAAAAGCAGCAAGGCATCACGAAGATTATTGAAGTTCAACAATCCTTCGCCTATGCCCATAAAGACCAGATTGTCCGGCTTCTGACCGGCATGCGCGACCCCGTGGAAAAGCTGCTCCACTATTTCATGTGTTTCAAGATTGCGGACCAGCCCGTCGGCGCCGCTGGCGCAAAAGCGGCAGCGCACCGGGCATCCAACCTGGGTGCTAAGGCAGAAAGTGACCCTTTCCGGGGCATGAATGATAACCATTTCCACCGCTTCGCCATCAGCCAGACGCAACAACAGTTTCGCGGTTTTATCAGGAGAAACGGACTCCGTTTCGACTGCGGACGAACAACAGGTATAATGGTCAGATATTTTTTCCCGCAAAGGATTTGGCAGGTTGAGCATTTTTTGAGGTTCTAAAACCAGCTTGTTCCGGACCCAGTCGTACAGTTGTTTTGCTCGAAACTCCGCTTCCCCGCTGAGTTTTACGGCATGTCGCATCGCTTGAAGATCCGCCAGACACAAAGGCGGTTTATTTTCAGTCCTGATAGGAGTCATCTTTCAATTCTCCCTGGAACAGGCTGACCTTTTCCTTGAAGTTGTCTTTATCGTTGTATAGCTCTGTCCACTTCCGCTGGGGATGGTCCACCGGATAATCAGTAGACAGCAGATAGACGAATTTTACCTCCTTGGGCAACTCATCCAGAGAATATATCTTCTGAACCTTGACATCCGCATAATGCATGGCGCTGTATAGCCCGGTTATTTTGAATTTATAAATCATTTTTGAACTGGGCTTGCCTTTCAGGACCTTTTTGACCTGTTCCCCAAGATTACGCTGAAAATCCCCCTGGGCCTTGTAGGGATGGATCGTCGACCAGAAAAACATCATTCCGACACAGGCCAACAGGCATATATGCTGCCATATCGGCAAAGCTCCTTTACGGGAGAGAACCAGGAAGATTCCGATAATACACATCAGGCCGCCTCTGGTGATCCCGCTCCAGAAATAATAAGGTTGTTCTTTAAAGCCGATCCCCTTGGCCACGCTGAAGATCGGGCTCCACCATTCCGTCGGCATTAGATAAAAACCCAGCACAACACAGCCGCAGCCGATCGCCATCCAGTTGAATGGATAGAGCAGATTGAAAATATGCCCGCCATAGCGCCGGATAACAATCCAGTAGTATATTCCGGTCAGAATCGCCGCCGGCGGAACCAGAAGCGAAATATCACGCGGGGCGGAGAACGGACTCAGCCATAACAAAAAGAACAGCGAAAAGAATATAGTCCTCAGAAAACGACTGAAAATCGGGTGCGGGTCCAATGGATGCAACCCTACACAAAACGGCGCCCACATAAAAATCGACCACGGAAGGAGTCTGAAAATGACGCCAAACGGAAACAACAGCAGGTGTTCAAAGTATTTTTGCCAGCTGGAAGGCCAATCCAGCGGCAAGACCCTGGCATCGCTGGTTATCACCGGCACCGCCCATAATAAAAGGAAGCTGAAAAAGATCAATAATCCTATTGCAAAGCCACGGCGACGCAACTTGCTCCAGATCGTCAGCGGACGCCGCATAAAGATCAAAGGCGTTACGAAAATGATAACAGCCCCGAATCCGGCCGTATAAAACGCCAGTCCGCAAAACAGAAAAGCGAAAATCCAGGCCCGGCTCCAGCCGCCGCCACCGGCACCGAAGTAAAACCAGATCAGCCAGCCGGACATTACCAGCAACATCATCATGGTATTGGGATAGCCTTCCAGACTCTTTTCCAGAACGGATATGGTACTTATCATCACCGTCGAAGAGACAATTCCGGCACGGAAACCGTGTTGTCTTGAAGCGGCAAATCCAACAACTATGGCCAATAAAAACAGACACGATATAGAAATAAGCCGCAATGACAAAACTACGGGAATACCGCATTTAATCAGTCCCCCGGCAATCAGGTGAAACAGTGGGAACTCCTGCAGAGAAATCACTCCGTGAGCGGTACAGGTGGATTTTTGAAAAGAGATTTCCCGGGCAACCGCCGCGTGCAAACCCTCGTTCCAGTATAGTTCACGATCACCTATCTGCAACATCGAAAAGAGAAAAAAGAAACACGCCACTAAAAAAAGAACCGCCAGATGCGGCCTGAGTTCCTTTTCTGTATATATTGCCATCTATCGAATCTCCATGATCATATACTCAGCAATAACGTACACATTCCCAGGTAGATCAGGGAAGCCGACAAGTCGTTGCCGGTGGTCACAAAAGGACCGGACGCCACCGCGGGGTCGATCTCCAGACGATTAAGCATGATCGGCATTATGGTCCCTGAAAGGGCGGCGAATGACATTGCCACAAACATCGAGCCGGAAACAACCAGAATCAGCCGGATTATTGAAATCGAAACTTCATGCTCTGAAAAATAAACCAGATTGATCCATACCCCGGCAGAAATCAAACAGGCACAGACAATACCCATCATCGCACCAACCAGCAATTCTCGTAAGAAGATCGTAAACAAGCTCTTGAAGTTTATTTCACCAAGCGCAATCGAGCGAATGGTTACCGCGGAGGCCTGCATGCCGGTATTCCCGCCCATCGCCAGGATAACCGGGACGAATGCTGCCAGCTGGGTCGCGTTTTGCAGACTGACAATCTTCTGAACCACAAAACTTACCAGAGTTCCGGCAACCAACGTGATCATCAACCACGGCAAACGGAGTTTCACGATCGCAAACGGAGAATCAACCTTGAATTCGATGTCAGGCGCCCCGGACATACGGGCCATATCTTCGGCGGCCTCTTCGTCAAATACATCCATAACATCGTCAGCAGTAATCCGGCCGACCAGGTGATTCGCCGAATCGACAACCGGCATTACGTAGAGGTCATATTTCTGAAACTTTCTGGCCACATCCATCTGGTCATCTGTGACCTGAGCCACTGTCACCGGTGGTTCGATTACATCACGCACCAGAGATTTTCCCGGTTTGCTGATCAAATCCGAAATATGAATACAACCGGTCAATTTCCGCTCACGGTCAACCGCGAAAATCATAGTGATCGGGTCGGAAAAATCGGCCTCCGCCATGGCATGTATAGTCTGCTGCACCGTTGCTTCCTGGGACACCGCGCACACTTCACTGGTCATCTTACCACCGGCCGAATCTTCCGGATAATGGGTCAGGTCCGTAAGTTCTTTACGTTCCGGCGGTTTAAGAAAATGCAGAACCTTGGTCTGATCCCGGGCATCAAGCTCATTAAAAAAGTCCGCCGCATCATCAGGCGCCATTCCGCGAATAATATCCGCGATCTTGGAAGGAGGAAAATTTTCGACAACTTCATCAATTTCGTCTGATTCCATTTCGACGATAATTTCAGAAGCGGTTTCATTATCGAGTATTTTGAAAAGTTCTTCGAGTTCTTCACTGTCCAGTTCATCAAAGGTATCAGCCAGATCAGCCGGATCAGCCTGGGCAAAATGCTTTCTGATCTGCTCGAAGGCCTTCTCTTTCAGAAGTTCACGAATGGTTTGTACTTCCAAATCAATAGTATCAACCATTATGAGCTCCAGGTTTTATGAAAGTTAAAGATAAACTACGCAACCCTCCGGAATTGAGAGTCCCGTAACAACAGAAAGCCGGAAAATTTTACCGAAATTCAAAAGCGCTGATTAAAAATCGTCTTCTCTGAAATCAATCATAATCACGCCGCAAAGCAAATCAGCCACTTCAATCAGATGAACGTCAAAAGAAACGTTGAAAAGCCATCCAACGCGGCCGCCAATGGCAAAATAATCCAAATCATTATCCCTGAAAGCATCCTCGTTCCAGGACAAAGGAGCAAATCCGGGGCTTGTCAAAATAAAATCTTTATAGGTGCCGTATGACTCTTCCCCGATTATATTCGCATTTGCTCCAACCAGCATACCAAAACTGGACCCGTTCAGGTAACCACCCCCGAATTGCCGGTTAAAGCCCTTACCTATGAAGTAATTGCCGCCGTTCCAGCCGCCAAGCTGACACCCGTAGGTCAGGTGGACTTCGGCTGAAAACTGGCTGCCCATACCAAATGTCATATCAACAATATCCAGCGTATCCATCAACAGGTTGGGTATATAGTATAACGACTTATGGCCAAAGCGAGTCATCGAATTTGTTTTCGAAGCGGGATCGGCAACCATTGATTTAGTTCTGATATTATTATCAGCGGATACAGTAACTGCCAAAACAAGCATGCAACCCGCGGCTATCATTGAGGTCAGCTTCTTCATAAATGAATTTCCTTTCCAAAAAAGTATCTTCAGTTCTTTTGAAATAAGCAATTTAGCTTAAAATCACCCGGATATCCTCTTATCCGCGAACTAATATAGCTTCTATATGGAAATCTGCAAGCAGACAAGACAAAAAACCCATCGCCTTTTTTCCACGCATTGAAAAAACAACAACCCAGGGCTATATTAAGGCTGAAATCAATGTATTGTTGGGAGTTTAATTTGAAAACAGCGTTGCTGAAAGAGTTTTTGTTCAAGCCTGTTACTGTAGGAACAGTTTGGCCCAGTTCCAATGCCCTATGCCGGGAGATGATTACTGATGTCAACATCTCACAAGCAGACCTGATCGTTGAATTGGGACCGGGAACCGGCCCGATTACCCGTTATATTCTGGAAAACAAGAAATCGGATGCTCATTTAGTAGCGATTGAGCTCAGCAAACGACTTTGCGATCATCTTTCAGAGACCATGCCGGAAGCTGAATTCATTAATGCCAGCGCCGAAGAACTGCCGGCACTGTTGAAAGAACGCGATTACGGACAGGCTGACTTAATCGTGTCCGGTTTGCCCTGGGCATCTTTTTCCGGCGATCTGCAGCGGCGTATTCTTGACCAGGCCGTAGCTTCTCTGCGGCATGGCGGTTACTTTACCACTTTCGCCTATATTCAAGGTAAAATGCTGCCGTCGTATCACCGTTTCAGGAAATTACTGGAAAATGAATTTGACGAAGTGGTTTTATCGCCGATAGTCTGGAAAAACTTCCCCCCGGCCTTTGTCTACCGCTGCCGTCGCAACGGCATTAAATAAGATCAACCTCAAACATGGAATTCCTGTTTGCAAAAAAAATGCGAGAGGAATACTCCTCTCGCGAATAGTGTTTCAGGTTAAATGCTCAGATGAACAGGGTCGGTCCGCTTTTTTCCGCCAGAGCTGCAAAATTGGCGACGCCAACCGCTTCGATTCCGTCCAGCAATTCCTCTTTGCCCAGGCCCATGACATTCATTGCCATTTCACAGGCCAGCAGATTAACTCCCATCAACCGGGCTTTACTGATCAAATCAGGCAGACTGTCAACATTTTTCGAGTTCATGACATATTTCATCATAGCGGTTCCGCAACCCATCATGTGCATTTTGGACAACGCCAGCTTTTTCGCTCCGCGCGGCATCATCATCCCGAACATTTTGCTCAGAATATCTTTTTTCACCGGAGGCGGATTATCTTTTCTCAGTACATTAAGCCCCCAGAATGTACAGAATATTGAGACTTCGTGACCAAGGGAAGCAAATCCCGTTGCGATAATAAACGCGGCCATCGCTTTATCCAGATCTCCGCTGAACAAAACGATAGTTGTACGTTTCTTGACCGGATCATTTGAAACAGTTGTCATTTCCGCAGCTCCTTTGCTGACCATCGCGGTTATAATTCCATTTTCTTCATTTATTGTAATCAGTTTGTTGCCGGTTGACGAGCACCAGGCCGGCAGATCATGGGCAAATCCCGAGTCACTGGCAGTGACCTTCAATACTTCGCCATCCGCCATCGCGTCAATGCTGTTTTTGACCTGGACGATTGGCCCGGGACATTGCAGACCGCAAGCGTCAATCTCTTTCGCGGCTTGAATTTCATCTTTCGGAACCAACGTGTTCGGACTTTGCAGGCAAGCCCCGGAACCGGAAGTTGGAACCGTGATTTCATCCCGGTTGAAGAGCTTCCAGACCATATAGCCGCCGCTGAGATTTCTAACCTCAAAGCCTTGCTCGCGCAGATAGCATTCCGCCAGATAACCACGAAGACCGAGTTTGCACGTTGAGACAAGAATCTTGTCTTTAGGAATTTTATCCAGATTATTGCGAATTGTGCCCAAAGAGATTTCAAGCGCACCAGGAAAAGCGCCGCAAGCAATTTCATCCGGTTCACGAACGTCGAGAATCAATGAATTTTCCGGCATTGCGTCCGGATATACCGGCAGGCTTACCCCGTTGATAATATTACCCGCAACGAATCCGGCGTAATTGACCGGGTCCTTGGCTGAACCGTAAGGCGGCGCGTAAGCCAGTTCAAGCTCCGCCAGGTCGTCAACAGTCAAGTTGTTGCGGATTGCCGTGGCAATTATATCAATCCGTTTGTCCACGCCGTCACGTCCGACAATTTGTGCTCCGAGAATCTGACCGTTTTGCTCAAAAAGCAATTTCAGAATCATCGGTTGAGCTCCCGGATAGTACGAAGCATGGGATTGTGGAACAATATAAGTTTTCAAGTATTCTTTGCCGGCCTGCTTCAAACGTTTTTCATTCGCTCCGGTCGAAGCAGCGTCAAGCTCAAAAACTTTACAAATTGACGTTCCGAGACTGCCTTTGTATTCCTCTTTCGCGCCAAAAATATTATTCGCGGCAATCCGGCCCTGACGGTTCGCCGGGCCGGCCAGCGGAATCATCGCCGGCTGATCCATGACCAGATCAGTTACCTCGATAACGTCGCCAACCGCATAGATATCCGGGTTGGAAGTTTGCAGAAAACTGTTTACTTTAACTCCTTTGCGCTCTCCAAGTTCAAGTCCGGCTTCAGCCGCCAATTGACTGTTCGGGCGGACTCCGACACTCATAATTACCAGATCTGTCCTGATCGGGTCAGCGCCTTTGATTTCTACTTGCAGGCCTTCAGCGCCACGGGACACCGCGGTAACCGCACTGTTAAGTTTCAGTTGAACACCTTTGACAACCAGTTCGTCTTCAAGCATTCCGGCCATTTCCGGATCTAGCGGCGGCAACACCTGCGGCAGCATTTCAACCAGCGTGACTTTTACACCACGCTCAACCAGATTTTCCACCACTTCCAGACCGATAAAACCGCCGCCGACAACAACCGCATGTTTGATTCCGGCATCAACTTTGGCTTTTATTTTATCCATGTCAGGAATTGTCCAAAGGGTCATGACATCAGGGTCATCGAGTCCCGGCAGCGGCGGCACCAGCGGACTTGAGCCGGTCGCGAGGACCAGTTTATCATAACTCTCGAACGTGGTTTCGCCGGTTTCAAGGTTCGCAACCGTTACCTGTTTATTAACCGGATCGATTTTGGTAACTTCCTGTTTAATGCGGGCGTCAATTCCAGTCCGGCCTTTAAATTTTTTCGGGGTCATGACCATCAGGCTGTCCCGCTGTTTGATCACATTACCAATGTGGTACGGCAACCCGCAGTTCGCGAAAGAAATATATTCTCCGCGTTCATACATGACTATTTCCGCGTTACAATCCAAACGCGCCATCTTTGCCGCAGCGCTGGCGCCACCGGCGACTCCGCCTACTACGATAATCTTCATTTTTTACTCCTCTTATTCCAACTGATTTTGATTTTTTGTTTTATGTTAAGTAAGATGTTAAAGTTTATTTGCATTCCGTCACTTATCCGTCACATTATCATTTTTGAGCTTAAATATATCCGTCAGTGTACTTTTAATCCATCAACAAGCAAACAGATAATCCGGCGATATGAACCGGATGCTTTTTCACTGTTAAGCTGAAACCCCGGCAGTGCGCCATCAAAATCGCCCCAGATTGCAGTGGCGATCTCTTTTGGTTCGACGTCTTGACGTATAGTCCCGTTGGTTTGTCCCTGTGCAATAATATCAGCGAAAATTTTTGTAAGTTTCGAATTGTCTTCAATCACCAGATTCAAATAACTGCTGTCGACACCGCAACCGCCGCGATGATGTCTATAGCTTTGCAGCGCACAATAATATTTAGGATGCTGGAGAGAAAATTCCAGAAAGCCTTCAGCTGCGGCCTGAAGCAATTCGGGAGTCCCGTCATAGCAATTGTCCACCGCCGCTTTAATCATGTGATAGGCCAGCTTCACGCCTCGCTCAACAATCCCGATGCATAGCTCATTCTTATTTTTAAAATAATTATATACACACCCTTTGCTTAACTCAGCCTGGGCCGCCACGTCGTCCATTGTACTGTTTTCAAAACCTTTCGCGAAAAAAACTGTTTCGGCGGCATCAAGAATTGTTGCCGCCCGCTGTGTTTTTTCCCGTGCTTTCCGTTCAATTGTTCCCATTTTCAGGTTCTCCATTTTATATAAATATGACCATTAGTCTTAAAGTGACTATCAGTCATTTTATATATTATACTCTTTGAAAATGATTTTTCAATCTTTTTTAGTATTTATTCTTATTTTTTTCTTAATCAGGATACTGCCTCAGTTTTTTTGCGCGGCTAATCCTGCTTACATCCTACGCTCAAACGTAATTGAAAAAGCTCAAATCGCTTTTCCAGTCACATCGCTCCGGATGAATGGATGTTACAGCGGCAAACAAAGTTTGCCAACTTAGCGTACGGCATGACCGCCGCTATGGCGACCAACGTTCCGCCGTTGGATCGCGTACGCGTACGACGCGGTGCGATATAATTAAAATTTTTTTTAAAGCTCAAGAAAAGAGTGAGGCATTACTTAATCAGGATAATTTGCCATCTGTTTAATCCGTACGACGGATGGCGATATACCGCTTTATACTCCGCACTTTGTGCTACGGAAGCGGAAATGACAAAAAAATAAAGGGTTTAATTCCCCGCCCCTTGGGGCGTATCCGTTCGTTAATTTTGCGGCATCCCGCAAAGCGGGAGTGAAAGGTCGGACGTCAATACCCCGATGCTTGCATCGGGGATAGCCCTGACCGAAAGCAAAATTTTTATTGTAAAACCATCAAACAGATATAATCAGAAATGTGTTTCCGGTACAGACCTCAGAACATTGCCTGTCTGCGATATTTGCCCGGGGGAAAATTATGATGTTTTTTGAAAGTTTTGCTAAAGTGGTAAATGTCTTCGAAACCGCACTGTTCGGCAATTTCAGCGATTGTTAAATCGGTATTGACCAGCATTCCGGCGGCGGCATTCATTTTTTCCGCAATCAGAAAAGCATTAAGCGGTTGACGAATACCATCATGAAAAAGTTTTCGCAAATGGGAATAAGACAAATGCAGTTTTTCGGCTTCATGCCGGAAATTCCAGTCCTTATTCGGATTCTTTCTGACCTCATCGGCCAATTTTTTTACCCTGGAGTCCATACGGTCAAACTGCATTTCAGCATCCTGTTCATGCAATTGCAGCAAAAGCCCTTCCAGCATGATCACTGCCCGGTCATAGCCCAGCACCGGGTCTTCCAGATAATTCAAAAGATTATCAAAAGCCCGGACAAATCTGGGCGCATTGTAAATATTAATTATCGGATAATGCATCGGAAAAAGTTTCCACCGCAGGATTTCATCCGCAAAAGGGCCGTGGAACGCAACATACCGGTGGTTCCAGCGATATCCTTTTTCGTCCAGATCTCCGAACCTGAAATGCATACCGGGAAAAGTAAGCCAGGCAACCGGGCCCGACAAGATAACCGGTGGCGCATGATCCAGACTCAGTTCCAAACTGCCGCTCAAAGCAAAGTCCAAAACGTAATAATCAAAATACTGACTGAGTCGCGCGTCACATTCAGGAGAGTGCCCCCAACGCAGGAATTTAATATCAAACAAGTTCGGCATAATAATTAAATATAACAAAAATTAATTTTTTACTGCATTTATTTAAGTATAAAAATACGATATATTATAAACAAATTATTTCAAGTAAATTTTACAAAAAGGAAATTAAAATGACCGCAATACAGGATTACTTAAAGGTTGATGACGCAATTCTAAGTCATGTTGAAGATATGCGGACGCGCTACAAGAAATTATTTACTTCTCCGGAAGACTGCGATCCGATGATCATTATCAACACTCCGGCCAATGTGCCGACCTGGGAGGAAATATTAAGCGACCCGATCATTATGCTGAAGTCGGAACTGGACCGGCTGCGTCCCCATTTTGCCATGATGGACGACCATGTGCCGACCGTCAGGGTTCAGTTCGGCACCGCGCAGCCGGCATCGGCCTACGGTTGTGACATATATATCCCGCCGAATTCTCTGCCGGCCGCGGCAAACCATGTTCTGGCACGCATCGAGGACGCCTATGATCTGGATGTTCCGGACATCAACGCCGGCTGGTACGGAAAACTGCACGAGTGGACCGATATCTGGCTTGAGTCGCTGCCGGAAGGAATAGAGATTCAGCATCCGGATATTCAGAGTACGTTCAACACTGCCCACCTGGTCCGCGGTAATGACATTTTCATGGATTTCTATGACAATCCTGACGCGCTGGACGCCTTGCTGACTAATGTGACCGACTTTATGATCAAGATCACCCGCGTCCTGAAAAGCCGGATCAGTAACGATACGGAATATTTTTACGACTGGGGCGGCCTGTGGAAAGGCACGGCCCGGATCAGCAACTGCACCATGCAGCTGCTGCCGCCGGAATTTTACGCGGACCACGTCAAAAAGCATGATACCAGGTTTTTCCGGGAAATCAACGGCGGCCGGGTCCATTACTGTGGAAACAGCCGTGAAATGGCGATGAGCTTTATGGATATCGACAAAGTGTATGGCTGCGATTTTGTCGCACCATACGAAGACGGCCCGTTGGAGATTTGCAATGATCTGCCCGCCGATAAAGTTCCCTGGCTCCTGACGGATGGACGGGATTCTGAAATCTGCCAGGCTATTTTAAACGGCACTTTCCCGAAAAAGCGCAATTTCATCTTAAATACAAGCGCACCGGATATCGAGTCCGGCAAAAAACTACTCAATGACCTGCGGGAAGCGTTTGATAAATAATTTTTCCGAAAAGGATATGTTAAACTCCGAATAATGCATTTAATTATACAGCATTAAAGTATATATTGTTTCCGAATTGTATAACCTGAAATAATTACGGGAGCAACTATCATGTCTTTGTCGCATCGTGAAAACCTGTTAAACATCTGGCACCGCAAGGGGATTGAGTTCGCGCCGGTACATATCATTTTGTGTCCGTCGCTGGTCGAGCAGTTCAAGGCTAAGTACGGTGATGATTTTGTCGTCGAGGAATGGGCCGATTTTTCTTTCCGCTATATCGACGGCCCGACATCTGAACACGCTCCGCCTGAATTTTTCCTGCAATTTTATAAAGACGTCGAGTTCGGCCCGGATTATACCATCGGCCAGTTGGGAATCGTCCGGGAAAAACAGCCCGGTTCGATGCACATGCATCGGATGTACCATCCGATGCGCAACTTTGACAGCCTCGAACAGTTTCAAGCCTACCCCTACCCGATTTTCCGTTGGGAAGACAACGTGGAAACATTGTCCAATGCCAGATTGAAAGTTGCCGACCTGCATAAACGCGGCTACGCCAGTATCGGCTCCGCCGCCTGTTCGATATGGGAAAGCGGTTGGCAGATGCGGGATATGATGCAGTTAATGATGGATATGGCGACTGAAGATGAAAAAGCGGTATATCATCTGGACAGAATGACTGAAATGGGCTGCTTCAAGTCCGAATTTGTTGCTAAAGCCGGAGCAGATATCGTCCATATGGGCGATGATATCGGCATGCAGGATACGATTATGATGTCGCCGGAAATGTATCGCGAATGGCTGAAGCCGCGGCAGGCCAAAATGATCCGGGCAGCCAAAGCCGCCAAGCCGGATATTCTGGTAGCTTATCATTCCTGCGGCTTTATCGAACCGTTCATCCCGGACCTGATTGAAATCGGAGTGGATATCCTGAATCCGGTCCAACCGGAATGTATGGATTTTGCCAAACTCCATGCCGAATACAAAGACGTTTTATCATTCTGGGGCACGATCGGCACCCAGACCACCATGCCGTTCGGCAGCGTCCAGGATGTCCGCGACTGCGTAAAAAGAAATCTGGATATCGCCGGACCGGAGGGCGGCCTGTTATGCTGTCCGACTCACCTGCTGGAACCGGAGGTGCCGTTGGCCAACATCGAAGCCTATATTGACGCTTGCCGCGAATATCAGCCATAATCGGGTTCTGAGAAGTTTGCAATAATCTTTTCTTCCAATATATTATTCATTACTGCTCGCATTTGGCGTTATTATCAAGCTTAAAGGAGGAATCGATGCGTAATATTCTTTTTATAACAATGGACCAGTTACGGAAAGACGCGCTGGGGTTTGAAGGAGTTTTTCCGGTTAAAACCCCGGTGATTGACGAACTGGCCGCGAAAGGCACCGTTTTCGACAACGCCTACTGCACCAATCCGCTGTGTGTTCCGGCGCGCGCCTCGATTATGACCGGCAAATATTCCTGTCAAATTGGTAATTATTACAATGACCAGAATTGGGGTGACGACCTGCCGACGCTACCCGGTGAACTCTCGAAAAACGGCTATTTTACAATTTCAGTCGGAAAAATGCATTTCCGCCCCGGGCGGAAGTATTATGGATTTGACAAACGCGTCGCCGATAACGATACCGATTACAAACTTTATCTCGAACGCAACAATATTAAACCAGATAAGCCAAGCGGAACAAGCTGGGAGGAACTGGTAAAACACAGTTTCGGGACCAAACCGACAAATATTCCGATGGAGCATTATCTGCCGACTTATATTACCCGGACCGGGCTGCATGAACTCGACTTGCTGGCGCAAAGGCGGGAGTGCAAACCCGGCGGCAACGAACCGTTTTTCATGTGGCTGTCATATCTGCTTCCCCATACACCGGTGAACCCGCCGGAACCGTACTTCTCAATGTACGCCCCGGAAGACGTGCCTCCTCCGGTCAGAAGCGAATCGGAACAGACCAGATATTCCAATCAGCTTAAATACTGGCGGGACCAATGGGTATTTTGCGATGACGAATGGACCGCGAAGATCCGGGCGCAATACCTTGGCTGCATAACCCTGATTGACGACCAGCTTAATAAAATTTTCGAAAAACTCAAAGAACTGGATCTCTATGACAACACCCTGATCGTGCTGTCGTCCGACCACGGCGACTATATGGGCGACCATTATATGATGCAGAAATCCTTCTTCCATGATTGTTCGGCCAAGGTCCCTTTGATTTTCTACGGTCCGGATATCCCCGCCGGCCTGAAGATCAATGAACTGGCCAATCACGCCGACTTGATGCCGACCCTGCTGGATTACTGCGGCCTGATATACCGTCCTCATGATGACGGAACGCAAACCGATTACGACGACGGCACCGGAACCGGAATAACCGACAACATCAGCCTGCTGCCGTGGATCAACAACGGGCAGGGCGACGGCGAACGGGCCATGTTATGCGAATCGGGAATTGGCGGCCTGAGTATCATGGTGCGCCGTAAAAACCTTAAAATCAATTACTATGACGATACTGGCGAAATAGACTTTTTCGACCTGGAAAAAGATCCGGGTGAACTCAATAATGACCATAAAAGGTTCTCGTCAATAGAAGAATTGCCGGCTGAGTTTCGTGAAGACTTGCAGGAGGTCTTAAAAACTCTCGAAGAACATCGTTCAAAACAATATTTCTTCAAAGGCAGACTACGGCCGATGTTCACCTGATCGCCTGACTGCTTATATTACTTAAATCGTTCATTTTTACCGTTTCTTGCGGAGGCTTCGTCCTCCCCGTAGATGGTATTTTTTTTATACTTTGTAATTTTCCTTTATAAAGTAGTATACAAAATCTATCTTACATTATTTTTTGCTTCAATCTCTCATTCCCTCTCCCTGTCAGCGAAAAGTTAATCCTGAATAATGCAGTTTACATTGGGAACTTTGTTGATTTATTAAGTTCACTTTTAGCGTTTAATCAAGCTGTTATTGGCTTAAAACAATATAGCTATATTATTTTTTTGATTTTTTTTCAATAAAGTATTGACAAAAAAGAATAAATCTTGTATAATAGTAGTACAGCTATATTACTTTAATAAAATAAAGAAGAAAAATATGAGCAATAAAGAAACAACCACAGTTAAAACCCGGCAACGCACGTCGAAGAAACAAAATCTGGTTCGGCGTTGGATCGTGGAAAAAATTGATCGCGGTATTTATACCGGAAAATTGCCCGGAGTGACAAAACTGGCGGAAGAACTTGAAGTGAACCCGTTAACGGTAAGCCGTGCCTTGGATACGCTTTATAAAGAAGGTATTGTAGATAAAAAATCACGGGTCGGAACTTTTGTTATGAATAAAAAACGGCTGGCCCTCCTCGCTTTTGAAGCTAAAGGGGAATTAAACAATGATCATGGTTTCAACGTTCCGAGCATTTACCACGCAATGCTTGACGGTTTGGAAACCGCGACCGGACGGCATCAGATATCGGTAATGCCATACAGCACCCGGGTAAACGATACCGACTTCATTAATTTCATAAAGCGGGAAGTTGACGGCGTCCTGGTTTTGCTCGGGGGTGCAACGGAAGCGGAAGTGGAAGCGGCACTGAGCGGCATCCCCTGGGTGAAGATCATGGGAGAAGCCTCATATCCGGTCCGGGCGAATGTTGTCAGCTACGACAACAAAGTAATCGGCTCTATCGCCGCGGACTGGCTGGTTACCCATGGTTGCGACGAATATTACTACTTTGGCGGGAATACCAAACCATTGTTCAAAGAACGCCTGCAAACATTCCAGGCCCGGATGCAAACACACGGCAAAGCGGGACGTCATCTTGATATTGATATTTCCGTCTATAAACTCAAAGAGCTGTTAGAGCTGGCTAGGGCGGAATTCGAAAGAATTATCGTCCCCGGCAAAAAAATCGGACTGTTCCTGTCCGCGGATATCTACTGCGTACCGATTTATCAACTGCTGTACTCGATGGGACATACTCCGGGACAAGATATTCCGATTATTTCATGTAATAACAACAAATTGGCTCTGCGCGGCTTGTATCCGCCGCCGGCGGTCATCGACATCAGAATGACGGATATCGGCTCCCGGGCGGTAGATTTATTAATGAGCATGATAAATGATAAAAAATCATATCGCGGAGAACATATAGTTTTAACCCCGCAAATTGTTTGAAAAATATAAACTATTAATTGGAACAGGAGAAAAACCATGAAAAGAACAGCATTCACCTTAATTGAACTACTGGTTGTCATCGCGATCATTGCAATCCTCGCAAGCATGCTGCTGCCGGCCTTGAACAAGGCTCGCGACAAAGCGAAAGCCATCAAATGCGTTAACAACCAGAAACAGGTCGGACTGGCCACACAGTTTTATTTTGATGACAACGATTTCTACTTTTACTGTCCGACTGTTTCGACCGGAACGGTTGATGGTGACTCCAGCGGGTTAAGAACCTGGGGAGCCCAGCTGGTTTACCATAAATACGCAACCAACGGCAATATTTTTTTCTGTCCCTCAACCAAGTATAATTCCCTGGTAACCGCAGGAGGAACATATTGGAATACTTATGGCGCCCGCTACCTGAATCCAAGTGTCAATCCCCCGGCATATTCCCTCAAGAAAAAGGAGATCATGGACAAAGCCGGGTTCAGCGCCTATGCCCTTTACGGCTGCTCATTCAGCGTCGGCGCGAAAGCTCCGGTTTACCGGATGATTGTCAACACCAATGTTACTTCAGAAAACTATAGCCGAGCTTATCTGATCCATGGGGACAGAGTTAACCTGGGTTATGTTGACGGGCATGTCGCGCCGGCTTCCAAAGGAGAATTGTCAACAATTTATTCCTATGATTACAACGGCACTCCGCGCACCTTCGGTTCGGCCTGTGATGCCAGTGGAGACTTTTACTACTCATTATAAAAACCCTCCAACCTCCTTATTTCTTCGCGGCGTCCGGCCACCCTCCCGGACGCCGCACCTTCTACGGGAAAAAGAAAAAGGGCCGACCGGTGTTTCACGGTCAGCCCTGGAATTTGAACAGGATATTTATGTTCAGTCGACAATACGCCAGTTAACAAAGATCATAACCGGAGCAAGTTCATTCGGGAAGTTTTTGAACCATTCGGTATTTTCCCCGATAACATTGATAAAACCAAGCTGTACCGCAGCTTTGGCATTATGCGTAAAATTGAAAAAGCCGAACTGCACTCCGCGCAATCCGTTATTGACATTGACCATGCCGAACTGGGCGCCTTTATACCGGTCGGCATAATTGACGAAGAACGCCAGGCTGGCTCCAACACTGTCTTCAGTCATCCCGTTGACAAAGCCAAGCGCCAGTGACTCCTGCGGGTTTTCCCCCCAAATGCTCAAGGTAACACCTTCAATTTTCTGGGAGGTGTCATAAATAGCAATGCTTGGGAACAAGCTGGCCTGGAATGCTTTGGTTTCAGCGGATACATTTGAAGCAACCACAAAAGTGGTCAGACAAAGCAACAGGAGTTTAATCGTTTTTTTCATGTTTTTTCCTTTTTTCATTGATTTTTCAAAATACGATAAACTTAATATGTCACTGAAAGAGAAGTTTTCAAGCATGCTTTATGCTTATTTCCGCCGGGATACGGTTCGCGTTGAACCGGTTGCCGGTCTACCGTAATACCT
The DNA here is from genome assembly GCA_963678305.2 of Victivallales bacterium. GTDB lineage: Bacteria > Verrucomicrobiota > Lentisphaeria > Victivallales > Victivallaceae. Next base: position 588,694 of record CAXXVV010000003.1, on the reverse strand, counting down.
TTGATAAATCTTCCGGGCGGTTTTATCAATATCATATCCGAGCCGTTTCCGGAACAAGTAATATAGAATAAGCGAAAACACCTGAAGAGAGTACTTTGTAAAAGATTTCTCATTCCAATGACGGGATGAGATAGTAAGAGCCGGCGAGGTCGCCGCAGCCGGAAACAACGACATTTTCTGAGATAGCTCCACATCTTCCATCAAAGGAATCTCCGGCATGCCGCCAACCGCCTCCAGCGCCTCTCTTTTGATAAAAATACCCTGATCCCCCAGCGCGATCCCAAATCCCCTGAAGCGTAAAACATTAACCATCTGAACCAGTCCCATCCGCACATCAGCCGTATCGTAACGGTGCTGCATAACTCCCCAGGCAACGTGCGGCTTTTGGTTTAATTTACCCAAAAGCCTGGCAAACGCCGTTTCGTCAAGTCTGGTTCCGGCATGCAACATGACGATCAGGTCGCCGTCCCCCTGCCCGATCCCGACCGCAAATTGCCGGCCTCGTCCGCCACCGGACAAAACAATTCGCCCAAGCCCGCTTGCGTTCAGTAAATCAACCGTATTATCCGAGCTGCCGCCGTCCACAAAGATAATCGAGAACGCGGAACGGAACATGCAACGTTTATGATCGCAGTACTCGATCGCGTTATTCAAAGATGACAGCAGCTTCTCCAGGTTGCCGGCCTCATTCAGAACCGGAATCACAATGTCGCATGAATTGATCTGGCGATACGTCCGCTGCCACGGCAACTGCGCGCCCATACGGTCGCAAAGCAGAAAAACAACCGGGGGCAAATAGGTTACCGGCCACAACCAGAGGAATTCCCGTCCGATCCCGGTTGCCAACAGGTTGTGCCGCACAAAAAAATCAAACCCGGCGGTCAACATCAAAAGCAATATGGAACGCGAAGGCCAACGCAGCATCAACACTGCCAGCGGAATCAAATAGCAGGGATGGAAGGTCGGCAGACACAACAGACACCAGAAAAAAGCATACAGCATTCCGCGCTCGCGCGGTTTTTCCTGAAAAAACAGCCAGATCAAAGTCGCTCCGCTAAAACATATAACCAGATCAATGACCCGGGCCCAGGTATTTCCAAAAATCTGAATCAGCGGATTCATAAAGAAGCCATTATATGACATCCGCCATAAAAATGATCCAAGCCCATTAAACATCCCCGGATCAATGAACCATAAATATGAAGCCAGCGGCAATAAAAAAGCCCAACTGAACCTTGCGTTTTTCCTGGTCATCAGAAACGGCAGCAAAATCAGCGGCAGGAAGGAAACCATAACCGCCAGCCCCAGGGCCAGATAAGCCGGAGCCGCAAACCACTTTTTCCCGCTTGATCCAGTGTGATTGAAACATAATAACGCTACCGCCAGATAAAGGACCATCAGGACATCGACATGCGCGTCGCCAACTCCGTACAGCAGAACCAGCGGATTGAAAGCGTAGAGCATCAGCAGCCGGGCATCGAGTTTCCACTGCCGAAGCAGCCCTAAGAGACATACCAGTGTCAGCATATCGCAAATCAGAAAAAAAACTTTATATGAAACCAAACTGTAATGAACAGACGATATCAGGCGAAACGTCAGTAAAGCCACCGGAGGGCGAATAGCAGCCATACCGGGGTTATTGATCCCCCAGTAAATCATATCACGGGAATATTCCTTCGTCAATGCCGCCGGAGCTGTCAGATATGGATTCACGCCGGCATTCTGGATCAGGCCTTCCCAGGCATAGCGGTTGACGTCTTCAGATACCGGATACGCCAGAAAAGCCAGCCGCAGCAATATGCCGGTAATAATTATAAACATACCTGACTGCAGAACTTTCGGCAAAGGCAGTTCCTGATGATTGAAAACCAGGCAGTAGAGCAGGCTGAACGCCGTACCATAAAACAGGATGGCCTCAAACGGAATCATCGCGGGGTCGATTTTAAGCCCGATAATCGCCAATATCGCAATCAGAACCGCTAACAGAAAACTTGCAATAATCTTTTGCTCGTTCATTATTCTCTTCCAGGTTAACCAGAAGCCGTAAAACTAAGCTTCTCCCTGAAAATTATACTCCTTATCTAATTTTAAACGGGTTTTGGGAAATAGTAATTTTGCATGAGAGTTGAAAGTTGAAGGTAAAAAACTGAAAGTACTGTTTAAGATGAATGCGGCCAATTTAATCCTTTGTAATGGATACATTACGAGAAAAGTAAATAATCGTATACTTCCTGTTTTCAACTTTTGACCTTTAACTTGCAGACAAAGTCTTGTATTTTGCACAACTTTTTAATTTTAAAAGCCTCTAAGCGGTCAAGCTTATTTTTCTATAACATCACAGACTTCGATTTATTTTCAAAGACTGCGTTTATCTTGTTATGGATAATTATGATTAAAAACTTATTAATAGATTAATACCTGGAATGCAAAAAACCAATACCGGAATTAAAGAAAAACATATATTAGATGGGTAAGCAGTAATCCGACGGGACCGCAAAAACAACGTTACTTGAAAAATGGATTACAACTTGAAGGATTACAACCTCGCTAATTACCTGACTGAAAAAAGAATATGATTTTCTCTATTTCGATTTGCAAAAAAAACAAAATGTGGTATTTTATCAGTTCTCTTTTCGTTGAAAGCGACAGGCCCCATAATGAAAACAGGGCTTGACACCTGTCGCCGGAGAAAAAAAACTAAAAAAGATAGAGTCAGAAAGGGATAAACAATGGCTGGTATCAGAAGTCAAGCAAAACACAAATTTTGCCGTCGTATCGGCGCGTGCATTTGGGGCAGCCCCAAGTGTCCGAGCGTGAAGCGTCCGTACGCCGCAGGTCAGCATGGCAAGACCGCGCGTCGGAAGAAACTGTCAACTTTCGGGACTTTGCTGCTGGAAAAACAGAAATTGCGCTATCATTACGCAATCAGCGAAAAACAGCTGCAAATTGCTTACGCCAAAGCCAAAAAGGGTGAAGGCCAGGCTCATGAAAAGTTGTTCCGCAACCTTGAACAGCGCCTTGATTCACTGGTTTTCCACAGTGGTTTCGCACCCAGTATCTTCTCGGCAAAGCAGTTTGTGACCCATGGTCATATCCTGGTTGACGGAAAACGGATCGACCGTTCTTCCTACGTCGTCAAAGAAGGTCAGGTAATTTCGATCAATGCTGAAAAATCACCGTCCATCGCCGACGCCGCTAAAAAGAGCAACACAACCGCTCCGGGGTACCTGGAAGTGGACCTTGATGCGCTCAAAGTAACTCTGACTCGCGCTCCGGAACTCGAAGAGATCCCGGTCGACGTGAACATCATGAGTGTTATCGAATTCTACGCTCGCTAAGCGAACGAAAATCGATCTTTTCAAAGCTCCAAAGCATTTTGCCTTGGAGCTTTTTTTTGTCTTATTCATTTTTGACCGATTTTTGACTAATTTGCATTTTTTTTCATTTTTTTGCATTTTTTCTAATCAAAGTATTGACTTTTCCTAGCCAAAAACCTATAATATGGAAAGTGACCGATTTAATGAGGAGTCTCAAGTTGTATCATGAATTATGAAGAAATAGCCGAACGCACCGGATTGTCCACGTCGACAGTATACCGGATCAGGAACGGTAAATACCGGGCCGGCAACAGTCGTCATGAAGAGGCTCTGAAGTTATTGCGCGCATACAACAAAACAAAAGTACGGCGTTATAAAGAAAAAAATATCATGTGCCTGTATCAGCCGCTGGGCCATTCCGAGCTGCTTATGCATGAACTTGAATATCTCAGCGAAAAATCCGGCTGTCGTTTCACTTATGTCAATGTAGATGAAAACAAAGAGCAGATTGATTACAAAAAGTACGACGGCTGTTTGTTAATGCATTTCTATAAAAATATCAGTCTTCCACCAGTGCCTACAGTAGCAGTCAATCACGAAATTCAATACCTCAATATACCTTCCGTCTCCAGTGACGATACGGCGGGGATGATCAATGTCTTTAAATATTTACAACAGCTGGGCCATTCCAGAATCGGTTTTTTTGATGACTACGCGGGAAGACTAGACCATTTGAGCTACCGCCGGGCCTTGATTCCTTATTTTTATTCATTATCAGGCCTGGAATATGAACCGGAACTGGTATTCTCCGAACGGGTGGAACTAAATACTCATCCGGAAGCCATTCGTCGGGCGGTAGCTCACTTTTGCGATTTGAAAAAACGCCCGACGGCGCTGGTAATTCCCGGGGACCCCTACAGTGCGGTGTTTTATGAACAATTGAAATTGCGCGGAATCAGAATTCCGGAAGATATCAGTGTTATCGGTTATGACAACCGTGAAATGGGCAGATTCCTTGATCCGCCGTTGACTACGGTTGATAAAACATTCAAAAAAATGACCAGCCATGCCCTGGCTCTTCTTCTTAAAGTAATTGAAGATCCGGACCGTCAAGTAGAACGCATTTTGCTGGAACCAAAATTGATTATCAGAAAATCAGTAGCCGACATTAATTGATAAGGAAAAATTCAACCTGAAGGAGAGAGTTATGAGAAAGAGTCTTTTTACACTAATTGAACTGCTTGTCGTCATCGCAATTATCGCCATCCTCGCCAGCATGCTGCTGCCGGCTTTAAATAAAGCCAGGGACAAAGCTAAAGGCATCAAATGCACCAGTAATTGCAAGCAGCTCGGAACCGGCTTCGCCATGTACATCAATGATAATCAGGACATGTATCCGCCGCGGCAATGGAACCCCGCTGGAGTCGGAACATGGAAGCGTTCATGGTTGTATATGCTGACACCATACATCGGTCAGCAATTTATCGAAGATGACTCTTCAACGTACGCACCGTTAAAACAAAATTCCGTATTCAGATGCCCCTCTTTATCCCAAAGCCAGGCCGGCAGTTATTATTCATGCGGCTACGGGTATAACAGCAACGCATTCGGTAACACCGACTACGGCACGCCTTATACAAATTACGGGCACACCCATCCGGGATATCCGGTCAAACAGGGAAAACTGCGCAATGCGTCGCGCCAAATGGTCGCAATCGATGTTGTTTACAATCAGAATACCCTGAATGACGGGCGCTGGGACATACTCTACCATGTTTATACCGGATTTCGTCATTCCGACCGGGCCAATATGGTTATGGCTGACGGGCATGCTACAAATACAACTGCCACAGCTTTAAAGTTCGGGGAGTCCACTTATTACATCGTTTCCGTTTATCCGTTCAACTGGTTTATGGAAGATAGATAATTACATATTTACGCAGTTGGAACAACTATTCTATTTTCCATAAAAATTTTATCCGGAGGGATCTTTTATGCTTAAAATGCTCTTTTTGTCGGGAATCACACTTGCGTCAGCCAGCTTATCCGCGGCTCTCAACGTGCAACATAACCAGGATTTGATTGTTCTTGAAAATAATTTCATCCGAGCCGAAATTAACGCGATTGGCGGTAAATTGTCGAAGTTGCTGGACAAGCAGACGAAGCGGGAATATGCCGCAACTTCCGATCAAAAACCCGGAACCGGGTTTGGTAAAACCAGAATATGGGAAAAACCCGGCTGGATAGAGCATTATAAAACCAGATACAAGCTCGAAATCATTCGCAAAACCCCGGCGGAAATAGCGGTCAGAGCTTCCGCCAAAGCCGACACCGGCCCGGGAAAAGGCATGGACTTCTCCCGGACTTTTGTCCTTCGCAAAGGGGAATGCAGGCTCAAGGTTGATTTTAAAATCGACGCCAATGAACACTGGGCAACTTTTTCCCCCTGGCTGCACAACCTCGTCACGCTGCCGTCCGAACTGCAGGACAAGAAGCAAACAGTTGTATATTGTCAGACAGAACAGGGAGTATACGCCGATACTCCCACCAAGCCGGCCTTCGGGCAGGCCGTAATCGGCAATCACACCAGCCCGTGGATCGCGGCGGTTTCCGAAAAAAGCAAAACCGGACTGGCAATAGTCTCTCCGGGCCGGACCCTCAGTCATTTTTACTGCTGGTACGGTTCAGAGTATTTCTTCACCATGGAAACCGTTTTCAACAAGCAGAAATTAGCTCCGGGCGGTTCCTGGAGCGCAACGACCTGGTATATCCCGTTTAAAGGTCTGGAAAACTGTATTGCCGCCACTCCGCAGTATGTTGCCGGAATCTCATCGCAGGGAATAACCTTTTTCCAGGCATCGCCGGCAGTCAACGAGGAACTGAAGATCACCAACGGAAAACAGCAAACTCAAAAATATTCCCTGGCAAAAATCCCCGCCGGAAAAAACTTTTCTTTACCGCTGGCGGTAAACCTGAAATGCAGAGTATTACCATTTCCGCGAATTGTGATGGAAAAGAAACTGAAAGCACCGGCCGCGGCAAACCCGGACGCAGTCTTTGCGAAGCCAAACCGCAAACAAAAATAGAAGATGCCGGCAAAGGAGCCAAAAACACCGCATTCGCCTCCTACAGTAAAGATACGCTTTACATCTCCAGTGACCTTGCGGTCGCGGCTCATTTTGCCCTGACGGATAAATTCGAGAAAAAAAGCACTCGTGTGAAAGTTATTCTGGAACTGCCGCGCGGCATCAGAGTTAATGGCGTCTCCAGGCAGACTCCAATGAGCAAAAAAGATATTATGATCAGCGGAGCGCCCTACACACAATATACCTTCTCCGGCCGCGCCAGAAGCTATTACGCCTGGACCTTCATGTTTCTGGAAACCGACTGGGCCGCTGACAAAACCGGGACCGGATATATTTACGCAACCTGGCAGGGTGGTCGTCAAAAGGCGGAAAAGTTTAAAATAAAAGCCATCGAAGTCAAGGCCTGTAAACGCATTCCCCGGAAACTTCTGGCCGGTCTCGGTTTTTATGGAATAGAGGTCAGCAAGCTCTGGCCCGGCTTTTACAAGAATTTAAAAAGAGTCGGGCTGAATTGTGTCTCGCTCAGCGGTGGAGACAGTAAAAATATTCCCGGCATGAAAGAATATATTAAAAAAGCCAGGACCGAAGGCATGTTTGTCAACGGTAACTATTCACCGTTCTGCCGGGTTAAGCTGTTGAATACGGACGAAAACGCCTGGGTCCGCTCAATTGACGGGGAAAAACGCAAGTTTCTCTGTCCGTCATATCGCGGCAAAATTCTCGATGAGGAAATATCAGCCGCGACCTCATACGCTGAAGCTGGAGCGGGTATTGTCTACTGGGACGCCGAAGCATGGCGGGGGCGAGAGTTCTGTTTCTGTGAACGCTGCATGAAAAACTTTACCGCTTACATGCAGAAGAATCATGCCGGGATGAAGTTTATATCACCAAAAATTTTTGAGAAAGATTTCCGCAAATATCCGGCCTATCACGATATCTGGTTGAATTTCCGGATATATCTCGGCACAAAACTTTTCGTGATGCTGAAGGATGAGTACTTAAGTCGCCTCAAAGCCAGCGGCGTCAAATGGCCGCTGCCGCAGCCGATTATCGGCAGTTACGACGTCACCCCCGGCAAGATCTATCATCAGTTCATCCGGTTCGACGAGCAATACAAAGCCGGGGCGATAAATGTTTGTATGCCCAGCCTCTATGTTTCCGGTGATGCCGCCAAAGTAGCACGGGTGGTTCGTGAAACCCGCGCCTTCATCGGCTCAAACCGCTTGATCCCGTGGTTCACCGGGGGCTGGAACACCAGTGGAGAATGTGACGGCTTAGACCAGAAATATATCTTGCTGGAAAACTTTCTCAACGGGTCTATGGGATTTACCACCTGGCCCTGGATGGCCTGGGACGCGGATGATTTGAGATACCTTTCGCAGGTGATGAATATGGTTATCCCGCTTGAAGATATCATCGTCGACGGCAAAGTCATGCAGGGTTTGACAAGCTCTGATAAACATGTCAAATTCGTCGGCATGCAGTTGGGAAATGAGGCGGCCATGCTGATCAGCGACTATTATCATGATGCGCTGCCGGAAGTCACGTTGACCTTAAATGTCCCTGTGGCCTGTAGCCTTTATGACGTTGCCACCGGCACAATGCTGGCAAATCTCAAAGCCGGCAAAAATCAGGTTAAACTTCCGGCCTATCCGGAAAAGGCACGCTTACTCAGTTTTGGTCAAAAGGCCCCGGATATTTCCTACAAATGCCCTCCAATCACGACCGCCGTAAAGAAAACGGCAAAAACGGTTGATCCGACGCTCTCCGGCGATACCCTGAAAATGGAGAAAAAAGGCTCCCGTATCTGGGTGGAAAATCGCTTTTACAAGCTCGGCTTTGTCTCCAGTAACGGAACTCTTTGTGACGCTCTCTGGAAAAATGGCAAAAAGCATATTGTCACCGGCTGGCTTGGCGGCGAATCTGTCGGCGACGCCAGAGCAGGGGGATTCCGCATGAGCGGCCCCGGAGTAAAGGCCGATATTTCCCTGCAGAACCTGAATGACGGAGCCAAACAGATGACCGTTACAACCGATTACGGAACCTCCACCAGCAAAATGGTCAAACCGGTCAAAGCCAAGTTCACCTACACATTTTATCCCGGCAAACCTGTTATCAAACTCCAAATTTCAGCAACAAGTCCGAATGGTCAGACGTGGAGTCACTGCCGGTTCAACCAATATAATTTTAAAGACAACAAATGGAAAAATGTCATTCTTGGCGAAAAAATCACAACCAGGCCGCTGGCCCTGGCAAAAGGAGACAACAAAGCTCCGCCAAGGCGTCACGGCTACAGCTGGTGGGGGGTCGCGGACGACAAGGACGCGCTGGCTGTCATCGGCATCGGAACCGAACCGCGCGGCTTCGTTTATGTCTACGACCCGACCCGGCTGTATGTCGTCGGCCGTTACGGAGCATGGAAAACGCCTGAATTGAACATGACCCAGTATCTTTATTTAGGTCCCGCCGATCAGCAGAATATCCAGAAATGGGCCAAATATCTCCGACAGTCTGATTTATAATTCATTCAAAAAAACAAAATATCGAGGTGATTTATATTGCCTTAAATTCTAGTTGCCAATAATCAAGGTTAATTATTGCATGCAACTGCTCTCTCTTTTTGAAACAGGCGAGCTATTTGCGCAATACCGGATACCGGCTGTAATGCTGAAGATATTTTACTTGTATATTCCTGGTTGATATCTATTAAAAACGTCATTGCGATTCCAACCGCTTGCGGAATTTGATAATCGTCGCGAAAAGAATCGCCTATGACAGCCAGGTTTTCCGCTCTGATTCCGCTATGAAAAATTATTTTCCGCCAATAGTTTGTTTCCCATTTCATATCCTGCATTTCTGTGGCCCCGAACAAATTTGAAAAAAGTATAGACTGTGCCTCGGTGGGAATATTTGCCAGACGTAATTTATGCTGTATGCCTTTATTGGGATTATTACTGGTTATGAATAATTTTAAGCCAATGCTTTTAAAAAATTTAAAACTTTCCACCAAATCCGGTTCGCTTGGCTCTAAATATTTGCGCTCCACATTATATGCATAATCCCAAAAGAACGCTTCTTCAAGTTCAAGTTTTTTTATAAAATCATCCCAACACCACCAGTTAACATTTTTTTTAACCCAGGTAATACGGTGTTCTACTTCTTCGGGCGTCAACCCGCTAAATTGCTGTCCAGCTTGCTTTAGCACATTAAGCAAACTGGCAGTGTCATTATTTACTCCCTGGCGGAAACGTATCAGGGTATCATCGATATCTATTAATAATCCTTCAATATTCATTTCAGTCTTTCATATCTTTCGGCAAAGAGTCTTCCAATATTTCAAATGCCCGCCAGTTGGTAATAGTGATATCCACACTTTTTTCATACATCTTCCTGGAATGACGCTCGGGATGATTGCAGAAATTCGGACCCTCAAAAATAATTGGATTTTGATAATTGATTTTACGTAAAGCATGAATCACACTGACCCAGTTAATCGTTCCCAGGCCTACCGGCAAATGCAAATCGTAAATAGAAATATCCCGGCAAACTGCGGTGCGGGTCAAATCCCAGTCCATAATACCCGTATTATCATGAAAATGAGTATCATTCAGCAAGTTCCCGGCCTGCAGAATCGGCTCTGCCGGCGGTATATTATTGCACCATGCATGGCCTATATCATAGGTAAAACCTAAATTCCGCTGTTTTTGCTTTTGAATAAAATTAATAATTTCCCGACAATCCCGAGACCAACTGAACAAGGGCATATTCTCAAAATTGACATTTATTCCATATTTTGCTGCATAAGCACAGGTTTCAGGAATTATAGTGCTGACAATTGCGTCAATCTCATTTTTAGTCATATTGTCCATAATTGCAGTTTCCGCAAAATGCGTATCACCTTTATAAGAACGAAACCAACGAAAGTGCCAGACAATGTTTTTTGCGCCCCAGGCGGCGGCAACATCAATAATTCGATAATTGTCTGTCAAACTTCGAACAAGGTCTTTTTTATCAGGGAAGCACAATCCAAAAGGAGCATGGAAAGAATGTAAATTCATACCCGCTTGTTTAATATAGCCGGCAATTTTATCTACAAACTCATAATCCCGCCATTTTTCAAAACCGTCTGTGCCGATATTTTTTATGTTTCTGTCCAGTAATACCTCAAGCTGCCAGGGGAATGCATTCAAAGATGTGGTCAAATAAAAACCTAATTCAAATTCTTGCATGGTCATATTTTTACTTGTTAGTTATTATTGCGATAAATAGAGGTTCGTCTTTTAAAAATGAAATTTTTCCATTCACCGGAACAGTCCGGTAGCAATATCCAGCAAAGTTATAACAACGCATAACTTTACCGACAATCGGCACCGTAATATCCGCCTTGACTCTTTCAACAATTACCGGAACCGTCCCCGGCTTGACGACTCCTCTGATATGACCAAGAGTCGAACCTTTTATTTTGTCCGGATTAAACTTAAAGCCGGTGTTATATGATTTACTGACAATTGTAAGGATTATATCTTCAGATTGAGCTAAAGTTTTCCCGTCACGACTGCTTATCCCGAACATTGCGAAATCCCGGTTAACCGGACTCAAAGTTATTCCGTCTTTGAAGCTATAGCCATCTTTGAGAATACCAGTGACGATCTTTGAATGCGGACAGTCCAAAATAAAACGGTTTTTTTGCGGCTCCCAGATAATATCCGGCGAACTTGTAAGCCTGTCTCGATCTTCATCCAGACCTGAAGTTTTTTCAACAAGATTTCCTCTTACTTTTATTGGCGACTCCTGCTGCTCGTCAAATGCAAGCTGAAGGCGTTTTCTTACAGATGTATGCATAAATTTACGGTAAATATTCGGCATTGAATACCACTCCGTTTCTCCTCCGGCTTTATCCCGGTTGGGAATTTCAGCGGCGGGGCCGCCCGGACTGTAATTTTTATATACAGGATTATGAATTGCCGTTTTACCATAAGTTACAACGGTTTCTTCTGTGTTCGGCCTGATGCCATTGATAAACGCTTGAGCGCTGATTGCCATTGATGCCATCATGATTTCATCATTGCCGTGGTGAAATCCATAACAATAGCCGTCATGTGTAACTTTTGTTGGAGTCTTCAATGCTTTAGACATAAAACCCAATCCCGTGAATTTTTGATCTGTTATCGCCCAGGTCTGGCCAAAAATATAGTAGTATATCGCATCCCAGCCGAGTCCGGCACCCAACAGGACCATTGCCGGCATCCATTCCACACGATATGCGTATGGGCGAAAAAACGAATTCTCATAAACAACAAACGGTTTGTCCTTGATTGTTTGGAAGTTCAAATTATAAAAATATGGCCGCTCAGAAAAAATCGGACGCCAGGGATAGAAAGGTTTTTTCTTATCTACCGTGAAAGGGGTCTGGTAAGTTCCAACCGAAACGAAATCACAGACCGCATTGGCAAACTGAGCATGCATGTTTAAATCAGCATGAGTATTTGCCACAATCGGAGCAATATTGATCCCGACACCCTTTGGTGCGCATGAGCGTGCCGCCGCTTCAAATTTTTTACTTGCGTTGATAAATAAGTCTTGAACACATGTTATGAAATCAACGGCTCTTTGTTCCGGATAGTCTGCTTTTTGACCGTAAGTCGGTGCCGGGGATATATTTTCTTTGTCAAGGTTCTCTCCCGCGGACAGCTTCCCCCATGCCTTGACTAATGCGGTGTTGTTTTTATATTTTTGCTTGAGCCATTCGTTCCAGCGTTTCGTCAAGATTTGTTTAAATACCAGGGGCCATTTTTCAAAGCGTCCTTCTAAAATATAAGCGACGGTGTGATTTTCATTGGCCAGCTCCCAGGACGCGAATACAGGCATTTCCGCATATCGCTGTCCGGTATAAGGATTGATACGGTTTAAATACATTTTAATGTGAGCTATCCTGGCGTCCATAAACAATCTATCGAGATATGGCATAATGGGAAATACATTGTAATAATTGTGATCGTAATTTTTATTTTTACGTTTCAGGACAATCCCATTCCCCGGCCAATACTGCATGGGAGGAGTATGTGATCCCAGAGAAGTGCTGTGGATAAAAATACCGGCGTGCTGAAGTTTGTATATCAAATAATCATAGCGGTCAAGCTTTGAGCCGTCGCCTTTCCTGGAGGCAACCATTTTTCCCTGCCGTGTTGATTCCGGACTATAAAACGGATGACCGGTCGCCCACAGGCGGATTGAGTTTATGTTCATGTTACGCAACCTTAGAACAGCATTGTCAATTGCCTCGTAACTGGTCATGCAGCCGGCTCCAACGTTAAGACCTATTAAATGAATTGGTTTGCCGTCATAATAAAAATCTGCTCCATGACGAGTTACATAGTGTCCTTTGCGGGGACGCACATAAGGATGAAGGTCAAGTTTTGCAACTTCGCTCTGAAAAGTAATATCCACTCCCATTACCAAAGATCTATATTGAGCAGGAGTTTTATAAGAGTATAAATTAATTTGAAAAATTGATGTTTTTCCATTCGGAACTAATTTCAATAATAAGCCTTTGCTCAAAGTTTTAATTAATTCTCCGGAGTTTCCTGCAGGAAACTTAATCGTAATTTGTTGATAGCGTTTCACTCCGGTTGGAATTTGATATTTAACCAGAGCTTTATCAGAGTAATCAACTCCTGCCCTGAGCTGAAGATTCGAGCCCGCTTGATAATTGTTCAAATTTTTCAATAAAGGATATATCATCAACGACGGAGCTTGACCGCTGCCGTCTTTGCGCGGATCAACATATTGCGTTCCCAGGTTCAATACCGCTTCACTGATTTTGAATTTAACCGCATATTTTAGCAAATCGGTATTAAAACTGACTAATGCCTGATGCCCGCCGACTCGCAACGCGACAAGTTGCTTGCCCTCACTCAGTGTATTGGAATAACTGGTATAGCAGGCCTTCTTAAGAGGCAGTTTGACGTGCTCTGCAACAAGCTCAGTCGCATTTATGGTCAGTGAACTGATGAAAAGTAATAGCGCCTGTTTTTTTTGAAGCATGGAATTCTCCCGATAATTATTTTTTGTAAATCTATAAGTTATAAAGAACGCAGGTATTTTACAGCTTTTGACATTGCCTCTGCCGCCGGAATGTCACTGCTTTCGTATTCGATATTGATAAATCCGCTGTAGTTACTGTCGCGCATGATATTCCAGCATGCGGCAGTATCGATGTCCCCTTCACCGATCAAAGCCGGTCTGAAGTATTTACCGATGATGGAATCAAGACACCCTTTTTCAGGTTGGTTGCTGATATACCAGTCTTTAAAGTGGGCATGAACCACGTCTTCAACTGACAGTCTGAATGACTCGACCGGGTCTTCCCCGAATGCGGCATTACCGTTATCATAAGTCAGTTTAAGCTGCGGTAATATCGTTTTAGCTTTATAATAGTCCGCCGCGGTAATGAACGCGCTGTCGCTTCCGGGAAAATTTTCAATTGTCAAAGTAATCCCGGCGTTGTCCGTGACCGGTGCGATTTTCAATAAAGCATTTATCCAAAAATCACGGGAAGAATCGCGGTCCAGTCCCGGCTTGCAGCAGGTTGGAATCATTACGATGGGGGCATCAAGCATTACAGCGTCTTCAACTGATTGTTTAACTTCATCCAACCAATCACTTTCTCCATTGGTAAGCTTATCGCAAAAAAAAGTATGGCAAACCACTGTCAAGCCCGCGTCAGAGGACATTTTCCTAAGTTCGTTTGCAGCGTAACCATAAGTAGTTACCCAATCAATGCCTTCAAGCTCAAGGTCAACTGCTGTTTGAATAATATCCTTGAGGCTGAAACCTTGTCGACTCATCGTGTATGTCATCATACATAATTTCATGTTAATATCCCTATAACAATATAAAGAAGCTTTTCAATCAAACAAAGCTGCCGGACGTGAACCGCTGCTGTACTTAATGACAATTCTGGCATCGAAAAATTGCCATGCAGACCCGGTTCCCATAAAGAAACGATCCTTTGAAGCGACATGACCATCCACAAATAAGTAATTTGAACGGTTGTTATGGGTGTCAAATGTAAAATGAGGTTGTGTTTGCCACGAACCAAATTCCGTATATCCCTGATTAGCCAGCCCCGATTCCACCAAACTGACTTTTGCGGTGGGATATTTTATCATTGATCCCTTGGTAAATGTCGGAATCGTCGCCCAATTATTGCCGCCGACACCAAAATTGCCACCAGTAAGTGGGTAGGCGTAAGTCCTGTAGTTGCCCATTCCCGCTAATGTGGGACAGTACAGTTTGCAGTTAGTGGTTTTATTCCAGCCTGAAGCTGACCATTCCTTGGCATAAGACACTCCTAACTGAGAAGAAATTAAACCGGCATCATTCAAACATTTGCGCCAACTGATACTGCTGGTTGCGGAAACTTGTCCTTTTGCCATAGGCCAGTAGCTATCATAATCATCAGTGTAATTCTGGAAAATCATGCCGATTTGTTTCTGGGTGTTTGTGCAAGAGATGGACCTGGCTTTTTCCCGGGCACTTCCAAGCGCCGGCAATAACATACTGGCGAGAATTGCAATAATAGCAATCACAACAAGCAACTCAATCAATGTAAAAAACTTTTTCATCTTAAACCACTCCGTTTGTTTTGCTCTATTAATAACAATTTGTTATGATGATAACTATAATACATGCTTTTTACTTTGTCAACCATTATTTTCATGTTTTGCAAAAATTAAATATTTTTGAACTTAAAATTGAATTTTTTACAAAGTGTTATTGACAACATAACAAAACAATATTATATTAACATTGAACTAACATAAATAAAAGGAATTAACAATGTCAAAAATTCTTACAAAAACAAGCCTGATAGAACAGGTAAAGAACTTGCTTAAAGAAGAAATTGCCAGTGGTGCTTTGAAACCTGGACAACGGATTGAATCAATTCGCGCCTTATTGAAAAAATATAAAGTTTCGCATATTACTGCGGCGACAGCACTCAAACAGTTGAAAGAGGAAGGGTGGATAAATTCAAAAACAGGCAGCGGTTCGTTTGTCAGCACCGCCCCGCCAGTTTCCAGTTTCAGGCCGGGAAGGGCTATAGTAAACAGTGCGAATATTATTTATTTTGTAATAATGGGCGGCAGCAACCTGGAAGGATATCACTCGAAGGTCCTGGAGCATTTACAAGAGCTTGTCACGGAATATAATTTGCAATTAAAATTCATTTCAGCAGACGCACCTGAGGCATTGGCGCAGATAAGCACACTGCCAACAAGTCTTGGTATAATTTGTCCTGCGGAAATGAAGCCGTTTGTTTCCGGTATTCCGGTCGTTAATTATGGCATGAGTCCTTTCTATTTCGATTCATGCTTTGTTCAGCCGGACAATTTTGAAGGCGGCATTTTAAGTGGTAAACTGCTCTTAGAAAATGGTCATAGTAAGATTTATTATGTCTCAAACCGCTCTGTCGATGAAGATAAAAAAAACGATGTTAATTTTGAATATATGCATTTTCGCCAACGCTATAACGGCTTATGTGCGGCTTGTGAGATGAACGGCCTTGCTCATCCCGGATTCGTTCGCTGGCATATAAAAAATCAGGAAAGTCGCCAGCAAGTCACAGAATTGCTGGCTCAAGTAAAAACCAGCGCACCAAAGGCGCCTACCGCTTTGGTGATCGGAAATAAGTCAATGGCTTCAGAAATATATATGATTGCAATCGGAATGGGAATACGCATTCCTGAAGACCTGAGTATAGTTTCATTTATTGATCGCGCCGAAAAAAGAGATGATCATATTTCAACTATTGATTTTTCCAGGAAAGCCATGGCAGAGCAACTTCTCACAATTATCCTCAGCGCCAGAAATTCTACTGCTGCTATTAATCAAAACAAACACCTTCTTCCAATGTTTTTAACCAACTCTGATACAATAAGAAATATTAAAGAATAACATACGGCTTTTCACGCTGTCGAGGATGAAAAATGATCTTCAAATCTTGATATAACTTTTGTCAAAAATTTGTGTTCCGTATTTCCTGCTTCAGAAAGGCCGGCAAAAACCGCAGATCATATCGCAGACAAAAGATTGCTTCCGTTCATCCTTCGGCTGGTAAAAGGTCTCTTTTGGTGCTATATTAATCGGATATTCTTAAGCAATAAGTTTTTGGTCATCATTATCTATAACAAGATAAGCACAGTATTTGAGCATAAATCGAAGTCTGTGATGTTATAGAAAAATAAGCTTGACCGCTTATCTGTTAATATAAACCTGAAGGTGAAATCATGAATTTTGAGAAAATTAAAGTGCCCTGCTGCGGTGAAAAGATCACAGCGGAAGCTGACGGCAAGTTGAATGTGCCGAATAACCCGATCATCGCCTATATCGAAGGCGACGGCATTGGCGAAGACATTACCAAAGCCAGCATGGCGATCTGGAACGCCGCGGTCGAAAAAGCTTACGGCGGCGAAAGAAAAATCGCCTGGATGGAGATCTACGCCGGAGAAAAAGCCGTCGCCACCTATGGCGAAAACGTCTGGCTGCCGGATGAAACGGTCGAAGCCATCCGGGAATATCTGATTGCAATCAAAGGCCCCCTGACCACTCCGGTCGGCGGCGGTATCCGCTCGTTGAACGTGGCGCTGCGGCAAATGCTTGACCTCTATGTCTGCCTGCGTCCGGTACAATATTTCCAGGGCGTTCCCTCACCGGTCAAATCACCGGAAAAAACCGATATGGTCATCTTCCGGGAGAACTCCGAAGACATCTATGCCGGTATCGAGTGGGCCGCCGGAACTCCGGAAGCCCAAAAGGTCATTAAATTCTTCCAGGAGGAAATGGGCGTAGACAAAATCCGTTTCCCGGAAACCAGCGGCATCGGCGTCAAACCGATTTCCAAAGAAGGTACTGAACGTCTGGTTCGTGCCGCCGTCAAATACGCGCTGGAAAATAACCGCCGCAATTTGACGCTGGTTCACAAAGGCAATATCATGAAATTCACCGAAGGCGGTTTCAAGGACTGGGGCTACGACCTCATCCGCAAAGAATTCGCCGACTGCGCCGTTCCGGCCCCGGACTGCAACTGGCAGGCCCCGGAAGGCAAACTGCTGGTCAAAGACTGTATCTGCGACGCATTCCTCCAGCAAATCCTGACCCGTCCGGACGAATATGACGTGATCGCCACCATGAACTTAAATGGCGACTATGTGTCTGACGCCCTCGCCGCATGTGTCGGCGGTATCGGTATAGCGCCCGGCGCGAATATCAACTATGAAAAGGGCCTGGCCCTGTTTGAAGCGACCCACGGCACCGCGCCGAAATATGCCGGCATGGACAAAGTAAATCCATCCTCTCTGGCGCTTTCCGGCGAAATGCTGCTGCGTCACCTGGGCTGGACCGAGGCGGCCGACCTGATCATCAAAGGAACCGAAGGCGCAATTGCGGCCAAGACCGTGACCTACGACTTCGCCCGCCTGATGGAAGGCGCTACCGAACTGTCATGCTCCGGCTTCGCGGCTGAAGTCATCAAAAATATGGATTAATCCATAATCCCCGCATAAAATATTAAGCCCCGGAAGCATAATCTTCCGGGGCTTTTTATATTGAATGAGACCAAAACCAGCTTTATCGATCAATCCAATAATCTGGTTTGCGACGCAGATTCATTATCGCCATAATTGTAATATGATCGTCATAAATTCTATACAAAACACCATATGGAAATTTATCAGTCAGACAACGATGGGTATAGGAATCTAATTTTTCCCAAGCATACGGAAAATCGCAGGCTCTGATTATTGCGGAATATACCTCTTCAGCAAACCTTACTCCCAAATCGGGCTCACAATTTTCATAGAAATCAATCGCGTGATTCAGTTCCAACTCGGCTTGTTCATGAAAATAAAATTTCATTACTGTCCAAAACGTTTCCTGATTTTATCAAGAACTTCGTCTCCGGGAATTAAACGTGACTTTCCTGATTCTAAATCATTGGCTCTGCGTTCAACTTCCAAGGCCCAGGCGTCATCTATATCCTGGCGGGTCGGTAGATTTGTACTGTGCAACAGCTTATCGATAAGCTTAAGCCTGTCATCAGTCGGCAGAACTAAAGCCTGCTCATAAATTTTGTCAGCCAGGACAGACATTTCAAACTCCTGTTTTATACCATTAATTTTATTACAGTATAATGCTTAATATAACAAAAATCAAGCTGTTGTCGCGCGGTGGCGTTTGAGCATATCGACCAGGACGATCGCGCTCATGGCTTCGACAACCGGGACAATGCGGGGACAAATACAGGGGTCGTGACGCCCGAATACTTCACATTCAGCCGGCTGGCCCTCTTTGTCTATGGTCAACTGTTTCTGAGAAATCGAAGCGGTCGGCTTAACCGCGGCACGGAAGACGATTTCCTGCCCTGAAGATATGCCGCCGAGAATACCGCCGGCGTGGTTGCTCATAAAACCTTCGGGCCGAATCGGGTCGTTGTGTTCTTTCCCGGTCATCCTGGCACAGGCGAAGCCGGAACCGAATTCGATACCCTTGACCGCGCCCAGCGACATGACCGCTTTACTCAACTCAGCGTCGAGTTTATCGAAAACCGGTTCGCCGAGACCGGCGGGAACGCCGGATATCCGGCATTCGATAATGCCGCCGACACTGTTATGGTCCTTCATCGCGGCCATTATTTTTTCTTTCATAATTTCCGCCACATCGGGATCACAAGCCCGGACGTCATTTGTTTCAATGCATTCAGGAACAAATTTTTCACATCTGATACCAGCGATTTCCAGCGAATAAGCCTGGATTTTAATATTTTCCGCTTCCAGCATCTTCATCGCGACCGCACCGGCGGCCACCCGGGCCGCGGTTTCCCGTCCTGAGGAACG
The DNA here is from genome assembly GCA_963678305.2 of Victivallales bacterium. Classification (GTDB taxonomy): domain Bacteria; phylum Verrucomicrobiota; class Lentisphaeria; order Victivallales; family Victivallaceae. The sequence continues at coordinate 569,398 of CAXXVV010000003.1, read as the reverse complement.
ACCGCCGCCGCGGTAGTCCCGGAAACCGAATTTACTGTGAAAGGTGTAATCAGCATGGCCCGGACGGAAAATGTCTTTAATATCATGATAATCCCGGCTGCGTTCACTGGTGTTGCGGATCAGCACCATAATCGGGGTTCCGGTGGCTTTGCCCTCGAAGACGCCGGAGACAATTTCACACTTATCTGCCTCGAAACGCGGTGTTGAAACCACGGACTGGCCGGGACGACGACGGCGCAGCTGGATTTGAATGTCTTCTTCTGCAAGCTCCATGCCGGGCGTAGCGCCATCGATGATAACTCCCAATCCGGGACCGTGTGATTCGCCAAAAGTCGATATTACAAATTCTTTACCGTAACTGCTGCCGCTCATTTAGCGCCTCCTCTGTCCGTTCGATTACAAGTTGCAGATTGTCCTGCACGGAGCCTGAAGGCGGAAGTTCAATGATCAGGTCCGCATGTTTAATATAATATGGTTCGCGTTTGTTGTAAAGCCGCATAAAACTGCCGCGGGGATCATCCAAATCCAAAAACGGCGGCAGGCCTTTACGCAGGATTCTTCTTAAAAGTTCATCCGGTGAAGTTTTGATATAGACGAAAAAACCCAGGTCTTTCAACAACGGTTCAACATGCTCATTGGTCGGCAGGCCGCCGCCTAAACTGATGACCCGGGGAGAATCCTCACTTTGTTCGCGCAATAAGTCCTCAATGATTTCAGCTTCCATTTCCCGGAACGCGACTTCCCCGAGTTTATGATAGATCTGGCGAACCGATAATTCCTGTCCGTTTTTCGCGGCGTAACGCCGTGGAATCAGATCATCCGTATCAATGAAATCCCATCCCAGATGTTTCGCCATATTCCGTCCGTGGGTAGTCTTCCCACAGTGTTTCATGCCGCAAAAAACTAAATCCATAAAATATTCCTTTACCTGCACCGCAATATAGCCGTGCGAAATGTAAAATTTCTCACGAAAGTTGTGAGTTGCGAGTTGCGAGTTGTGAGAATCATAAAATTGATTTTCTCTCTTATTTATAGGTTGTCAAGAATTAAATTCATTTTTTCAAATTGCCGCCTGACTCGGGTATTCAGTCGGCCTCTTTGCTATGCTTGTCCTGATTGCCGCTTCGCTTTCGTTCTAATTCCTAATTCCTAATTTCTAATTGAACACATCAGTGAGTAATTTCAGTCCCGATACCTTGTTTCGTGAATATTTCCAGTAGCAGAGCGTGAGGAGCCCGACCGTCAATCATGTGTACTTTGCCGGTTCCTGCCTCAAGCGCGTGCAGACAGCTCATAACTTTCGGGATCATGCCGCCGCTGATGACACCGTCTTCGATCATCTTGATCGCCTCGTCATGCCTGACGCTGGAGATCAAAGATGATTCATCCGACGGGTCGGTAAGGATTCCCGGAACATCACTGAGGAAAACCAGCTTCCGCGCCTTCAGTGCCTCCGCGATCTTACAGGCCGCAATATCCGCGTTGACATTATAGACCGCACCGTCTTCACCGATGGCCAGCGGGGGGATAATCGGCATAACATTCTCCTCAACCGTACTGAGAATCGGGGCAATATCTACCTTGGTCACATTTCCGACGAAGCCGATATCAAGGTCTTTGCCGGTTTCCGGGCACTTTGAGTACATCTTTTCAGCTTTCAAAATATCTTTGCCGGAAATCTGTCTGGCGCTGCCGCCATATTTTTTGACATGTTCCAGTAGCGAAGCATTAACCTGGTTATGCAAAACGTCGTCGACAACTTTGACGGAATCAGCACAGGTCTTCCGCAACCCATTGACAAACTGGGTTTCGATTCCCCGCTTTTTCAACTCGGCGGAGATCGCTTTGCCGCCGCCGTGGACCACTACCGGACGCATCCCGATAGCCTCTAAAAGTACCGCGTCCCGCATGGTCTGGGAGGTCAGCTCCGGATCTTCCATGGCACTGCCGCCGAATTTAATAACGACCAACGCGCCGCGAAATTGCTGGATATAAGGCAATGCCTCAACCAGAATTCTAGCTTTGCCAATCAGTTCGTCCATTTTATCTACCTCTTATTTAAATTAAAAGCAATTTTTTCGCCTCAGGTAAAATACATCAGGCAAGAGATATTTACAAATCATTCCCCCCGGACATTTTTAAAAACATTCACAGCCATCCCGCATGCGGGATAACAGGAGTTGAAGGTTGAAGGCTTGAAGCTGTTCAATAATTCCAAAAATTATCAGCATTTAGGTAATGGAGGGGGAGCTGCCATTATTTCTTCCTTATCAGAATTTTCATTTAAGCTGTTAATCATATAATTGATATAAAAAATTGTGAAAAAGAAGGTCAAACCACGATTCAGCCACAGGGTCCGGTTTGCACTTAAAAGGAGAAGCTTATTAATTCTATTTCTGACTTGAAAAGCCCAAACAATCACTAGAATCAACCTCAGTAAGTTACGGAAAAAATTCATGTCTTCACTTATAAGCTGATTCATGAAAACAGATAACAATAATACGATCACTCTTTCATATGAAATGAACATGATTAAATACGCAAGGAGGGGCGAAATTTTCTGTTCCCGATCAAGATATTTATTAAATATGCAGGTTTGACGTTTGATATAGTGTGCAGTATAAATTCCAAGCGTTATGATACTCAAGAAAATCAAACGCCAGGTTCTCTGGCTTTTCAAATGGGTTATTATTTTTTCCCGGTCCATATCTCCACCTCAATTTTTCCTGATACGGTTGATGTTCTATAATATATGGACTTTAAAATGCATATCAAACATTTTTTTGTTTTATTTATCAAGGGAACACCTTGACAATTATATTATGACGCGGTATACTTGCGAAAATCAGGAATTTATATAAAAATGGTTTTTAATTCTGACAATCAGGCTTTATGGGCCAAATCTTATTTCAACTACTGCGACATCTTAGCCAAGCAGGGTTGATTCTTCCTGCCTGCATACTTTTCTGTTACTTTTCCATCTTTTTATAATTTTTATTTATAATTCCAAATCAGGAGCAGTGCTTTATGAAAGCGTGTATTATCGAAGATGTCAATCAACTGGTACTGAAAGAAATTCCGGATTTACCGGACCCCGGTGAATATGAATGCTTATGCAAAAATCTCTACGCGACGGCCTGTACCGGGACCGACAAAAAAATCATTCACAACAAACTGCCGTGGGGCAGCAAATATCCGGCCGTACTCGGCCATGAAACCATCGGCGAAGTCGTTGCCGTCGGCAGTAAAGTAACCTCATTTGAAATAGGTGACCTGGTTCTGAGAACGGTTTATACTCTTCCCGGAACCACCCGCAACGGCTACGGCTCGGAATTCGGCGGTTTCTCAGAATATGGCTTTGTTAACGACATCAAAGCCGCTGAAGCCGACGGAGTCCCGGAAGAGGAAATCCCCGGCTACTGCGTTTATCAAATGAAAGTTCCGGCTGAATGGAAAGAAATGCCGGAAGCGGTTCTGCTGATAACCATGAAAGAAACCTACAGTTTCATCAAAAGCCAGCCGGACTGCTTCGGAAAACGCGTCGCGGTCATCGGCGCGGGCGCGGTCGGCATGTTCTACATGCGCTTTGCCGCAATGTTCGGAGCAAAAGAGGTCGTCGCGATCGCCAACAGCATGTCAGGGGCGGACCGCGCTCTGGCGGTAGGAGCCGACACCTTTGTCGCGCTTGGCGCGGGAATGAAACCGGAAGGCCAGTTTGATCTGGTGATCGACGCCGCCGGTATCATGGATCAAATCAATGATTATATCCCGCTGGTAAAGAAAAACGGAACTTTGGCGATCTACGGCGTCAGCGCCGGGATGGGAACGCATATCGAAGGTTTCGGATCCGGGATCAACTTTTCCTTCAAAAGCCCGGCTGAAAATTGTCCGACGGTTCATGACGTATGTGTTTCTTTGGTCGAAAAAGGGTTTATCGACCTGGAGAAATACCGTTCCTCGATCATGCCTTTCGACCAGATTGTCGAAGGATTCAAAGCAATTGAAAACAAAACCGAATTCAAGCCGATATTTAAATTCTAATTAAAATAAATCCAACCACGGAAAATACAGAAAAACACGGAAATAAGTTTTCTTTTTTGCCTGCGGCAAAATTAAAAATCAGTGTTATACATAGCTTAAAAAAGGAATTTCATCATGTTAAAAAAACGCATATTGGGCCGGACCGGCCTTGAAGTATCTGAATTGTCGCTGGGCGGGCTGTTTATCAGTTCATACGGAGCGGAGCGCGCCGCCGCTTGCGATGTCATCAAACGCGCAAAAGAACTCGGAATAAACTATATCGACACCGCACCCGGTTATCTTGACAGTGAAGAAGTACTGGGAGATGCTTTATCCAAAATGGATGAAGATTTTATTATCAGTACCAAATTCGGCTATAAACCGGAACCGTTCAACGTAAAAAGCGCGGATTTCCTGCGCGGCGCATTGGCGCAGAGTATGAAAAACCTGAAACGTGATTCTGTGGACATCCTGATGATCCACGAACCGGACCGCTGGATGGATTCAAACTTCTGGCCGTGGTGGGACGATACGGAAAATTACAACGGACCGATCATGGAAGTATTGGCGGAAGCCGTCGAAAAAGGAATCACCAGGTTTACCGGACTCGGCGGTACGACCGCGGATGAAATGCCGCTGATCATGGATACCGGTAATTTCGATGTGGTATTGACCGCATTCAACTACAATCTGCTATGGCGCGATGCCGAAAAAGGCATTCTTGACACCGCCTGCAAACATGAAATGGGCGTGGTCTGCGGTTCTCCGGTACATCAGGGCGTGCTGGCAAAGATATATCAGGAGGATGTTATCAACAACCCGATCCCGGAACTTGACCCCAAACGCAGAAAACAGTTTATCGAACTCTATGAACTGGTTCATGACATGGGGATTTCTCTGCCGGAATTGTGTATCCGTTTCCTGCTTTCAGACTCACGCGTCAGCACGGTTCTGACCGGGGTCAGAAACATTGAAGAACTCGAAAGCAACGTCGAATCCGCCTGCAAAGGCCCGTTGTCGCAGGAAATCATCGACAAGCTGACGGCAATTTATCAAATCCTCCCCGACAAACCGGAAGGCGAACCGATCGCGCTACCGCTAAAAAACTAAAGTAATTTTTCTCTGCTTTGTTGTTAAGTACCGGCAAAGCAGAATTTTTTTGTGCTTAAAGATAACAAATAAGATACAAATATTGAAAATTTATAAAACAAGGCTTGACTTGTATCTATTTTGTTACTATAATATAATAAAGTTAATTTATCAGAAAGATGATTTAATCGATGAACGTTAATCAAAAGCTGGAACATCAGGCCGGGCAAATTGCTGATATTTATTCCAAAGCAATGCTTGAACTGGGGCCTATGCATATTTCAATGAATTTATGCGGAGCCGGCTATCTGCATTCTTTTCATATTCGCGGCCTGCTGGCGCATTATCGGTATTTTGGAAACCCGGATTACCTTGAGGCAGCTAAATGCTGGGCGGACTGGAGTATTAAGATGCAAGGGATTTACGGAGATGAAGCCGCCTTTAATATGGGGTATCTCTATGAAACCAATCGCGGTATCCCGTTAAACTGGTTTGTGGCTGACACTCTGGATCAGGCCTATGCGCTACTTCATGTAGCGGCAGAACTGCCGCATACTGATAAACTGCGCGACAGGATTCTCCAGGCTGTTCTGAAATATGATGCCTATATTCAGCAATGGTTTCTCGGGGAAAAGGGCTTCGCGCTGGGCTACATGGACGGCGCAAAACTCGACCGGGAAATGTATCACACCGCGACAACCAGAGGTATCTGTTTTTACAGTGCGATGTATGAACTGTTTCATGATGAAATTTACCGGCGTAAAGGCTGGCAGCTGGTTACAGCCTATATCCGTGACGGAAATAAAGAGTCAAAATATCATGGATCTCCATTACACAATCGCTGCTATGCCTCGGATGCAATGGTTAGCGCTTATTATGTCTTAGCCGGAAATGAAACGCAACGCCAAACAATTCTCGATGTGGTAAGCGAAGTCATTGTCAGTTGGGCCGTTATCCACCAGATACCACAGGGCTACTGGGTGCATGATCGGAATAGAGGAGATCCGGGCAGTACCAACCCAATAGACCGCAGCGAAGTTGGCCCGTATTCCTGGGGGCTGCTGCTGGGATTGGAAATTTTTGCGCAACTGCTTAACTCAAACCCGGCCCTGGATCTGACACTTGAGCGCGGATATGGTTTTCTGGCTAATGTTATGGTCCCGGGAGACAAGGATCAATGGGGCTATCACTGCTGGGCAAGTGTTGCAATAGCAGCCAGACTTTATCCTCAATATATATTCCCGTGGGGCGGAAAGTTTGCCGGAGCAAAAATAAAGAAAGAAGAATATGCCGCTGTATACTGAAATAATGGATGAACTGATAACCGGAATCCGGAACGGCAAATATCAGCCGAATTCAGTTCTCCCCAGTGAAAAAGAAATCTGTGAACGCTTCAAAGTAAGCCGGACAAGCGTCCGCAACGCCTTGAAGGCAATGCAGGAAAAAGGCTATATTGACCGGCGTCAGGGCAGCGGTTCATTTGTTCTGGAACAAAAGGCCAATTCAATTAACGGAATAATCAATCTTGGCATAATCCTGAATCAAAACCCTAACCATCCGGCCAGCGCGATAACCGGCAGCGCATATTTTTCAACCATATTAAAGGGAATCCAGAGTTCCGCGTCAGAATTTCGCGCCAATCCGAGTATGTTTATCTATGATGATACCCGGAAAATCACCGAGCGGGATTTTCCCGGTTACCGGATAGACGGTTATCTGGATATTGGAAGTACTATTTCGCCCAACCTCAATCAGTATTTCAAAGAACACAAATGCAAGGTCTGTTCAATTTTCAATTCATTTCACGAGCATGAATACAAATATGACTGGCCGGTGGTGATAAATGATTACCTGAGTGGAGTCAGGGATGCGGTCAAGTATTACAAATCTCTCGGTGCGAAAAAATTCGGATTCTTTGCCGTGGCAAAAATGGGCGTAACCACCTTTGAACAGTTTCGCAAGGTATTGCGTGAGGAAGGGGTTGATTTTGATCTTGATTCAGTTGTGCTGTATCCGGACACCAGCGCTCAATTAAGTTATATGCGTGAGCGGGCCGAATATTTTTATAATAAATTGTTTGCCGCGGACAACCGGCCGGAAGTTCTTTTTTCTGACGGTTTTTTCATTGTTGACGAACTGATGCGTCTATTGAATGAATCGGAACAGGGAAAGGAGATACTCGAAGAAATACATTTATGCGGTATTACCGATCCGAGGGTTGAAAAAATCTCTTACCCGGCAAAACTGGACCTGGTTGTTCCAAGCAGGGAGAAAGCCGCCGTTATGGCAACTGAAATTTTAGTTCGGAGCATCCGGCACGGAACTCCCGGTCCAGGTTATCGCACTTATGCGCCAAGCAAATTTTTCGCCGCCGGAACCTATAAACACGAAGAGTGATCATAAATAGGATAAACAGGAAATATCAGTTCATAAAATTTATTATCAGCAGGTTTTACAAAAATAACAGCAGAGGAGAAAAATATGAAAAACCGTGTAAAGCTATTTACATTAATCGAACTTCTAGTCGTGATTGCGATCATCGCAATCCTCGCCAGTATGCTTTTGCCGGCTCTAAACAGCGCAAGAGACCGGGCCAAGGCAATATCCTGTACTAACAAGCTCAAACAAATGATGCTTGGAACCCTTATGTATACTAACGACAATCCCAGCTTTCCGGTCTATTATGACTGGTTTGAAATAGTCGGGTCATCCAGCCGCTGGCTTACTGTCGGAGCTGGTGGCTACTGGACAGATAAATCAAAACTGCTACAGTGTCCTGCAGACTTGTTTCCCGGAGCTGTAAGCTCCTCGGGTTTGGACCAGAAAGTCATGTCCTCATACGGAATTAATTATCCCCCACTATGCTTGAATAACACATCATTATGGAAACTGACCCGTTGCAAACATCCATCAAGATTAATGTTTTACGCTGACGGCGGCCGTCACGAATATGATCCGGCACAAACCAATAACACTTTACTTAATTATTACGTAAGAACGACAACGATGGGTGTTTCCGCCAGACATGGCGGCGGCAGCAATGTCGCCTTTGGAGACGGCTCGGTAAAAAAATATTTAAAACCGGTAATTGATAACAGCAATTCAACAAAAATCATTTTAAAAGACTGGGGCTGGAAATAATTTCCCGCTGGAAACTTGAACTTTATACTCAATTGAAGATTATTAATTTATGAAATTTCAAATCATTGTATCTTTATTGGCATTAGCATTGTGCTGCGTCGCTGAATCCGAAAAAAAACCGGTCTCTCCAATGTTGCTGGATTCCCCTGAATTATGGAAAGTCTTTCCATGGGTCAAGGACGGGAATGTAGAACTTAGCGATAAAGACGGGAAAAAAATTCTGAAAATATCGGCAAAGGCTGAGGGCAAAGGAATCCACTATTTTTTTGATCGCGAAATTCCGGTTGATGAAGACATTTCCATTCAGGTCAGCTTTGAGTGGCGCGGGAACTGTACCACCGGGAAAAAAGCTTATTTTTCAAGCGGATTTTATATGCATGATTCAAACGGCAAGTATGTAAATTCCGCGGTTTCCGCCGGAGGACTTTATATTAAATCAGCAACTATGACGCCCTGGAAAGGATTTGCCAGAACAGTTAAAGTGTCGTCCAGCTTTCGCAACAAGAAAATCAAGTTTGTCAAGTTTTTCTTTGCCGCAACAAAAGGCGTAAATGTTGAGATTAAAAATCTGAAAGTAATGCCGGAAGCTAAAAAAAAAACAGCCATAAGCATAAAGGAAAATAAAGTATCTCCGCTGTTGACTCCGGCAACAATGTTTCCACTGGGCAAATATTGGACCCGGCGCAAAATAGGGAAGAAGGATTTCTATCTTGCCGAACAGGGAAATTATATCAGAATGCATCCCGAATCAGCCTGGCGCTTTTATGAAACCGGAATTTTTCCAACCATGATTCCCGGACATTGGAACCTTAGAGCATTCGCTCCAGATGCAAAACTTGTTTCCTGGCAACGAACAGAGGTCAGCGATTTTCTTGCAAAAAAATGGCCTTTATTTACGATTAATTATCAACGCATGTTTGGAAATAGAGCCCCGACACAAAAGACCGTTGACCGGGTCAATCATATCTGGATTGGCGACGGCCAGCCGGAGGAGCCGATATATCGACTGGAACCGGTTTTTCATTTTTTGAAAACCGGCAAAAAATGGGTCGGGTCCTCAATGCATCTCTGGAAAGATAAATTTGCGGTCGATTATCTTAAAAATGAATTAACTCCATTATTGAAAAAAGAGTTGCCGGGATGTACTAAACCGGATTACAAATGGGATCGCAAAAAAATCAAAAAGTTGAAAGATCTCTATTGCCTCAGCTATCTTGCGCCTAATGCCAGACCGCTTATCTGGACCATGTACCTCAGTCCCTATGCAATCGCCGAAGCCAGAAAAGAGCTGGTTTGTGTTGCCGCAAAGGGTGGAGACGCTCATTTGCTGGCGTTACTGCGCGGTGTTAACCGGCAAAGCGGCGGGAACAAATTTCTGTTGTCCTGGCGCGGACATGAACCGCTGGAACAATACGCTTATTATACACGCGACTGGTATAACAGACCCGATAGAGAGAACTGGGGCTACCCGTTGCCGCATCTCCAGTACTATATTTTTCGTCCTTTCTTGCTGGGACTGAATTATTATATGAATGAAGGATTTCCCGGTTCCTTGATATACGATCTTGAAGGCAATAGAACATTCAGGCTGACGCCGACGGGCAGGATTGTCAAAAAACTGATCGATTACATGAAGCGGCAACCGGAACAGGGAACTGTGTATACGCCGGTTGCCCTGGTACAGGGTTGGTATCGCGACCTTAGCGAACGTGGCTATGGCGACAAAGTGGCCTTTGACCGGGCGGACTGGATGAACTATGCTCTGGTCAATGACTTGCTGCTGCCGGAGCATCGTCATGTCCGAAACACCGGCGAATATTCTGTCACCGCCCCTCTGGGAGAAATTATCGACTTGTTAAAACCCAATCCGGAAAAAGCAGTCGACCCGCAAATATTTGACGGTTACAAAGTGCTGGTGCTGATGGGAGGAATAACGCTTTCTTCTCAATATAAGACCGCATTAATGAACTATGTTAAGGATGGCGGCATTATCGTTATGAATGCCGCTGACGCCAAAGATCTTTTTGACCGCGGCTTTACCGGAGTGGAAATCGATGGCGCTTTCTCCGCAACAAAAATTAAAAACCTGAAGTCAGGCAATGAATTCAAAGAACAGAAGTTCAAATGCCTTAAACTGAAACTGCATGGCGCAAAAAGCCTCTATTCCGCGGACAATTCTCCCGCCGTAACCATTAACAGCTACGGCAAAGGTCAGGTAATTATCACAGCCCCCGAGTATTTGGTCAATTCAGAAAAGAGTGTTACCATTGAGGGCCGGGGAAGAATACGAACTTTGCGTCCGTTACTGCTCGGCTTTTGCGAAGATTTCTTTCGTAATCTGTTCGCCTCCGTTTCCCCGTTTTCGATCAGTACGCCGCCGGATGACCGGCCGGATATTTCGTGGGCAATCAGCCGCAAAGGCAATAACTGGACTGTCGCGATATTCAATTACTCTCTTAAACGGGAGGAGCTTATCACAGAACCACTGGGAACCGCCAAGGCTTCCGCCGCTTATCCATATAAATCCGTTCCTTTTGAAATTACCGCCAATATTCCGGCTAATGACGTTGTAGAACTGTTTGCCGGCCGTGAAGTCAAACACAAGATGGAACAAGGAAGATTAAAGGTTCGGGAAACTATAAAAGCCGGAGAAATCAGAATTTATGAATTCAGCCGAAATAAAATTAAATTGCCGCCATATAAACGTTTTGTGAATTTTGCCTTGAATAAACCGGTGGAAGTCTCCTCAACCTATCAAAGTTTCAGCGCAGGCTACGCAGTGGACGGTTCGGATAATAATGATTATTTCTGGCATTCCGGCGCAAATAGACGCGAGTTTAAAATGCCGCAATGGTTAACTGTCGACCTTGGCCAAGAAGAAGAGATAGACCATATAAAACTGGTTTTTCATGTCTGGCGCAAGTTAAGCCTTGAGATAAGAAAAAATATCTACCGTTACAAAATACTTGTTTCAAACGATAACAAAAACTGGCGGACCGTAATTGATGAAAGCCGCAATGAATGTCCGGCTGAACCGGGCGGAACAGAAACCTGGTTCAAGCCGGTCAAGGCTAGATATGTTAAACTACAGGTATTGCGGAATGCGTCATATTCAGGCGCTCAGGTAGTGGAGCTGGCTGTCATGGGAAAAAAGACTGAACTTTACGAACCAAAACGTAAATCAATAACTCCGAGATGGCAAGTGTCATTTCCGGCAAAAATAGAGAATGCCGCCGGGAGAAAGCTGAAATACCTGCGTTCGATCAAACCGCTTATGGTAAAACCCGGCTGGATGCCGACCGGGAAAAAATGGCCACAGCTTAACGGCTGGGTCAGGCTTTATACCGATGTCAATGACCTGACTGGCCCGGCCTACACACAAAGTCTCTATGGAGAAAGTCCTTTTGAAGCGGAATATGCCATTCCGGCCGACGCCGAATATTTTGTCGCTGTATGCGGGTTCGGCAATCGCGACCGGCGCGCCTCGGTCGAATTCAAAGCCTATGTTGACGGCAAACTGAAATATGACAGCGGGATATATCGGATCGGCAAACCACTGCTTCCGGTTATGATAAATGTTTCAGGAGGCTCCAAATTAAAACTGGTAACAACGGATGCCGGCGATGGTATTGCCGCGGACTATGCCTGGTGGGGCGACGCCAGGTTTATTTTAAAATAAACTGGATTGATCACTAAAATGCACAGAATGCTTTTGATCGGCTGCGGAAATATGGCCAGACATGGACATTGTCCGCAATTGCGGGAAATTGAAAATTTACAACTGGTTTCAGCCTGTGACGTCTCTCCGGACAAGGCGGAGGCGTTTAAAAAAGATTTCGGTTTTGAGCGATTCACTACCGATTACAAATCCGAATTGGCCAAACCGGATATCGACGTTGTTTTAGTAGCAACGACTTGGCAGCCGCGTTTTAAAATTATTAAAGACTGTCTGCTGGCCGGAAAACATGTTCTGGCGGAAAAACCCCTGTCTTTGTATTTGGATGAGATTGATGAGTTAATCCAACTTACCAGGGAAACCAACGCTAAATTACGGGTCGGATATATTCAACGGGCCTCCGCCATGATGGGCAAAGTCAGGGAACTTATCCTGGCCGGGACGATAGGTACGCCGCAGGAGTTGACCCTGATTCATCACCAGCGCGGATTAAAAGAGGATTGGGCGATAACCCGTAATCTTTTACGCGGCGGAGTAACTCCAGGCATCGACTGCGGAATCCACATGTGCGACGTTGCCAGATGGTGGTTCGATGATGAACCTGAATCAGTTTTCAGCGCCGGCTGCCGACTTGAAGAGGAGGTTGGCAGTAATACGTTTACCCATGATTGCTATATTATGCGTTCCGGGGTGAAAATATTTCTGGAAGAATGTTATTCCAATAACACCATGCCCTATGTAAAAATGCAGGTTCTTGGAGACCGGGGAGCAATTATTCCGGCATGGGCAAGCAAGGGATGTAATGATCACATGATAATCTGGAACGGAGATAGTTACGAGGAAAAACGTCTCGACTTCCCGGCAAAAGGCAAACCCACCAGAGAACAAATGGCAACATTCCTCTCAGATATTGATAATAATATCGACCTCGGCTCCCATCTGCTGGATGTCAGGAAATCAACCGAAATGGTCCTCGGGGCTTTATTATCCGGCTCCAGACGGGATATCGTTAAATTTCCTTTGTCGGAAAATGATATTTCTGAACTGAATAAACTGATAACCCGGGATTAAGGCAAAGACTGAAAGGAATCAAAATGGACGAATCACGTTTTTGCTGGCTGAATAACACCAACATGGTTTCATGGTGGTTTTCATGGGATGATTTAAGGTGGCCCGCACCGGAAATAATTACCAGGTGGAAACACCGTGCTGACATATACCGGCATATCGGCGTCACTGCGGTAACAACCTTTGGTTTTCATTTCCGCTGGGATTGGCTCAACTATTTTGCCCGGTACGAAGCAATGCTGAAAGATCTGGTGGAAATCTGCCATGAGCGCGGGATAAAAGTCGTCGATCACCATAGTAATCAACTGATCCATCGCATCAGGAATGAAGAAGATCGAAGACATATCATTGTTAACCAGGACCATCATCTGCCGCTTTTTCCGGATTCATTGAATAATCAGGTTATCAATGGGAAAAAATTGTCCGACTGGCGGATTGTCTCGGCGAAAACGAATGCCCCCGTTTATTTGCCGGGATATAATGCGGAAGCATTTTGCCCCAATAACCCTGACTATCTTGAGGAATATTATGCTTATGCAACCAGTCTGGCTGAAAATACCGGCATTGACGGTTTGATGTCGGACGATACCGCTTTTCATCCGGATATATATTCATGTGTGTGTAAGCACTGCCGGGAAAAATTCAAGCGATGTTCGGGACATGACATTCCACCTTCCGAAGATTCAAGTTTTTGGAATAATTACGCTAATCCGATCTTCCAAGCATGGATCGAGATGCGTTACGACTCGGTGGATGACTTTTATTGCGGCCTTCGATCCGCTTTGCCGGAAAATGTCGCGCTGTGGGGCTGCAGTTGCGGCGATGTCATGCCGTATAAGGTCCGTCAGGGCTGCAGCATGGAAATGTGGATCAGGCACATGGATGCGGCCTTTGTTGAAATTTACCATGGATTGGACATGCAAAAAGATCAGGCGCGAATTATCAGCGAACTTGCGGTCGCGTCCTCCCTGGCTGATTATAACGGCAAACCGGCATTAGTTATTTGTTATTCAGACAATCCGGGGGTTTTTGAACAGTGGGCCGCTCTTTTTGAAAAATTCGGAGTTCGTCCCTGGTATTGCCGGCAAGTCAGGAAAGAAATTCCGGTTTATGAAGAAACCATCTTGCAGAACGGTTATCCGCAAGTAAAAACCAATGCGGCAATTCCGTTCGGTTGCGGAATTGTCTATTCGCGTAAATTGAAAGACTTGCTTGGAGAACATGACGATGCTTATTATCAGGCATTTTCTTTACTTGCGGCAAAGTTTTTTAATTCGGGGATTCGTCCCCAGGTAATTTTTGACGCATTCAAGCCGGAAAGCTTTAACTATAGCGATATATTTGTTCCTTTTTATGACCAGCTTGATAATGACATGAAAAAGTATCTGCATGAAACCGGTCTGCAGATTAATAAGGCTTAAAGAAAAAATATGAAAAAACTCTTTGTTATCGGCGACAGCATTTCGTGCTACTACGGAAAATATCTTGAGCAAATGCTCTCCGAGATTTGTCTATATGACCGTAAAGGCGGAACGCATAAACTTGAAAACCTGGATGATTGTACAGATGGAATCAACGGCGGCGACAGTTCTATGGTATTGACCTATTTGCAATCAGTCATAAATATGGATTTTTTTGCTCCGGATTTTCTTTTGCTTAACTGCGGCATTCACGATACTAAAATATCTCATGCCCAACTGCAGGTTCCCCCTGAAGAATATCGGAAAAATCTGCAAAAAATAATTGATCTATGCACACAAAAAAGAATAAAAATTATCTGGGTGCGGACAACCCCGGCGAATGAAGAAAGCAACCAGGTGGCGGCAGAAGAATTGCGGCGGCGTCAGGATCATATCGATGTCTATAACGAAATCGCCGACAATGTCATGGAAACAAACAAAGTCCCGATCATTGACTTACATCTCTTTACCCGAAATCTGGGGCCGGAAATTTATTTGAATAAGGTCGATCTGGTTCATTTCAACGCTGAAACCGCCAAATTACAAGCCGCTTTTATTGCCGGAAATATATTTTCAATTCTTTAATCCGTACAATGGATGATAATATCCCGCTTCATGCTTCACGCGAAGCATGAAACGGAAAAATGCATGACTTATTATCAGGAAGTAAGCCTTCCAAGATACTGAAAGCATCAAAGATACGCCATCCTGAATACAGGCCATTTTTAAGACGGCCTGTCAAAGTAATAACATTGCGATAAAATGTAATGCAATTCAGGAAGTTGACTTCTTCCTCTGATTGATAATTAATCTTTCCAGATCGGATTGTTGCACTTATCACAGATTTTGGTTGGGCCAAAGATCATAATCAGCCACATCGGGAACCACAAACCACATGAAATTAGCGTAATGAAAAACTGAACCCAATGATTGATTTTATCATGATGATAGCTTACTTCTTTTTTGCATTCTCTGCAAAAAACTGTTTTCTTCCGTTCCATATTAATTTTCTCCAATATATTTGCATCGCCTTAGAAAATTCCTGAAATAAAGCGCATAAACCACTAAGGAATTCCAAAGGTAACAGCAGGTTCGCCGCGATTATGAAGCTCATAACCACTGCTTACTTGAAAATCCGAAATAATAATTTGTTGTTTTTCGACTATTCCCGGAGGTGAGAACCGGAGGTATATTATCGAAAAATTAAGATTTTTTGGATTCTACAGGAGAAGCCCGTGGCGCTGAAGGAGGGATTGGCGTGGCTGCAATCTTATTCGGCAAGAGGGTATTATGGGTATAATAGAGAAAAAAATCGTTACTTATATATTCATCGCCAGAAAAAGAAACCGGGGTGTACTGAAAGTCATTTTTAGCATCACGTCTTTTCCCGGTTGAATCCAGTAAAAAAAACGGATTGGCAGGGGCAAATATACAATTTGATATTCTTTGCGAATCATTTGAGCTGTAATTATTTTTTTGTTCTAAATTGAGTTGCTCACAAACCGCAAAAACAAAAAGAAAGAACAGCAACATTTCTACAAGACTGTTTTTGAATATCGCTTTCATAAGAAATTTTCCTTTACGGATCCCCTGTATAATACAAGACAGGAAACAAAAATTTTAATTTTGCAGAAATGTTGTACTTAAAGCAATCTCAAGCGGGCCGTATAGCCCGCTTGAATTATTTTATATTCATTTAAATTGTTGGATGAACTTCTCTATCCGGTTCATTGCCTCGACTATGTCGCTCATTGAGGCGGCGTAACAGCAGCGAATAAAGCCTTCGCCGCATTTGCCGAACGCGGTTCCCGGAACAGCCGCCACGTTCTGTTCTTCAAGCAGTCTTTTCGCGAATTCCATCGAGGTCAGTCCGGTCGATGTGATGTTCGGGAACATATAAAAAGCTCCGCCCGGCATGACGCAATGCAATCCCATAGCGTTAAAACGCGAATTCATCACATTACGGCGCTGCATATATTCGGTTTTCATGCTTAACATGGCATCTCGACCATTTTTAAGCGCTTCCTCCGCCGCTTCCTGAGCAATTATCGAAGCGCAGAGCATTGAATACTGATGTATTTTCATCATCGCGTCAATAATATCCGCCGGACCGCAGCCGTAGCCGATCCGGAAACCGGTCATGGAAAAAGCCTTGGAGAAACCGTGCAAAAACAAGGTCCGCTCCCGCATTCCTGGCAGCGAAGCAATGGTCGGCAGGCGCTCGCCGTAAGTCAGTTCCGAATAGATTTCGTCGGTAATAACCACCAGATCATGCTCAATTGCAATATCGGCTATTTCATTCATCTGCTTCTGAGTTAAAACCGCTCCAGTCGGGTTGCACGGGAAATTAAGCAGAATAACCCTGGTTTTATCGGTTATCGCCGCCCGGATATCCGCCGGACTGACCGCGAATTTATTTTCCTCCCGACAGGCAATCGGCACCGGAATCCCGTGCGCCATAATAATTTCACTGGCATAGGATACATAACACGGTTCACTGTAGATGACTTCTTCGCCGGGGTTGATCAGAGCCCGGATTGCGATGTCCAGAGCTTCACTGACTCCTACAGTAATAATACACTCGGTTACCGGGTCATATTCAGCCTTGTAATCGTTTGCCAGATATTTGCATATTTCACGGCGAAGTGACAACAAACCGAGGTTTGAAGTGTAACTGGTGTGGCCCTTTTCAAGGGAATAGAGCGCGGCTTCGCGAATACTCCACGGGGTTGGAAAATCCGGTTCTCCAACACCCAGCGAAATAACATCATCCATCGCCATAACAAGTTCAAAAAAGTCACGTATTCCGCTTTTCGGCAACGCTTCAATATGTGACGCAATCCGTGATTTACGGGGAGATTTTAAGTCTTTCATAATCTTCATCGATTTCCAATAATGTTCCTGATTCCTTATACTTTTTCAAAACGAAATGAGTTGCGGTCGAGATGACGCCCTCGATAGTGGCCAGGCGACTGGAAACGAACATGGCTATTTCATGCAGGGACTTGCCCTTGATCTCCAGTTTCAGGTCATAACCGCCGGAAATAAGGTAAACATCAGTAACTTCGTCAAAACGGGCAATGCGTCTGGCAACTTTATCGAAGCCGCCCTCACGCTGCGGAGTTATTCTCACCTCAATGATGGCTTTGACCGGAACCTCTTCAAGTTCGTCATCATTTATAACGGCTTTGTAGCCGCGAATGATCTGGCGTTCTTCCAGTGATTTGATCAAAGTTTCGACCTCATTCACGGTAACTTCCAGCCTCGCAGCAATTTCCTCCACACTAATGCGCGCGTTATCACGCAGCAAATCGATTATCTTTTCTTCCATTATATCCATCCTGATATCGTGCCAAATTTAATCCGTACGACGGACTTCTTTAATACCGCTTCATACTTCGTATTACGGAAGCGGATAAAAACAAAAATTTTATTCTTTGCATAAACTTAATTAATTTAGCATATTCAGCATACATATCAAGTGTAATACGTTTTTTTCAACAATCTCAAGACAATATTATGTGAAATAACATTATAATTCATATCCGTCATTTTGCCTATATATCCGTCATTCTGTTTATTTTGTACTTAAATAACCCCGTCATTTTTTCTAAAATAAAAAAACTTAAACACTTCTCTGTGTTTCTCCGTGTTCTCCGTGGTGCAACTCATATTTCGTAAGAGTCTATCGGAAAATTTAAATTTAAGGAATTTGCTGTATTGAAAAATTTATTTGAACGTTTATATTTAAAAAAGCTAAAACGTTTATGCAAAATTTTTTGAGTTTAATTTTATGGTAACAATAAAAGATATTGCCCGCGAAGCGGGAGTAAGTTACGGCACCGTTTCCTGTGTCTTGAACGGCAAAGCGAAAAAGGTGCGGATAAGTGACAAAACTATCCAAAAAGTCCTTGCAACCGCACAGAAAATGGGATATCAGCGAAATGATCTGGCCCGTTCGGTTGTCACCGGCAAAAGCCGGGTTATCGGCTTTCTCAGTACGGAGACCACCAGTGAACATTGCGGGCGAATCCTCTCCGGAGTAATGAATTCAGCCGCAAAACATGATAATTTCATCAAAGTCATCCAGATTACTGAAAAAAGCAGTCCTGAAGAGATCGCCGGAATCTGCCAGAGACAGCGTTTTGACGGAATAGTCTGCTATCAGTTGATAATGGCCGGTTTTATAGAAAAACTGCATGAACTTTTAACCGGGATAAAAATTCCGATGGCGGTTGTCGGAGGAAGTTATCGCAAAATCAAAGGAATACATGTCGCGGCAAATAATGAAATGGGCGGCAGGCTGGTTTTTGAGCATTTGTATTCGCTGGGACACCGGGATTTTTTCGTACCTTTTGAATACTCGGAAAATAACTGGGCGATAGACAGGTGTAATGGATTTTTAAACGGGGCTAAAGCCGCCGGGATCTCTATTCCGGAAAAATGGAGGCCTGAATTCCAAGGCAGCTTTCAACATAGCAGCCAATATTTGAGAACGGTTTTTTCAGGCAAAAAACACCCAACCGCTATTTTCTGCTTATCGGATTACACCGCTTTATTTATTCTCACAGAATTATATAAAAGAAGCTTCAAAGTACCTGAAGATATTTCTCTGGTCGGATACGGTAATTTCACATTCGCATCCAACTGCTCTCCCGGAATCACCTCAATAGAAGAAAGATTGATTGAGCTTGGAGAAAGATGTGTGGAAATTTTGCTGGAAGATATTTCACGGCCCGTCTGCAAATGTTTTACCGAGGATATTTTTGAACTGTCAAAGGTTGAATTATCCATCAAACAATCAGCTGGTTTAAAATCAAAATAAACTTTTAAAAAGGGAGTTATAATAATATGCATACGCCGAAATATTGTTTGTTTTTTGATAATCACACGATGAAATCATGTCCGGACGCAGGTGCCGGGTTTGAGGTGGAAAAATTCACTGATCTGGTTAGAGAATGCGGGGTTGACTATATGACCTTTCATGCCCGCTGTAATCAGGGATTTGCCTATTATGATACGCAAATCGGTATAAAACATCCCAGTCTTGAATATGATTTATTCGGTCAGCTGGCCGAATCATGTCAGCGCAAAGACATTGCGCTGACAGCATATTTAAACGCCGGTATAAGCCAGGAGGAGGGACGCCTGCACCGGGATTGGACAACATTATATTTTGACGGCCGGGAATATCGGGAAATACGCCTCAATCCCTATGTCCGCACCATGTGTTACAATTCCCCTTATCGTGATCATCTTATCGCAATGATCAAAGAAATAGCGGGAAAATATCCGGTAAGCGGTTTTTTTCTCGATTGTATGGCGCCCTATCCGTGCATCTGTCCGATTTGTGTAGCTAAAATGAAAGAGTTGGGAATCAATTGGGAAAATCAACGGGAAGTTGAAAATTTTTCCAGTTTTTCCATTCTCAATTTATGCAAGGATATTGCTCAAGCCGTCAAAGAAATAATGCCTGAACCGTTGTTGTATTTTAATGGCCCCGGTTATGAAGATCAGATTAATTCCGCCACCTATCTGGAATGTGAATGCCTGCCGACTTGTCCGGGATGGGGTTATGATCATCTTCCGGTATTATCACATCATATGCGAACATTAGGAGACATGCCGGTTCTTAATATGACAGGTCGATTTTACGATTGGGGAGACTTCGGCGGATTACGTACTCAAGCCGGAATTGAATATGATCTTTTTTACGGTCTGGCTAACGAAATGCGACCGAATATCGGAGACCATTTCCATCCGCGCGGCGATATCAATTATCCCGCCTTTGATATGGTAAAAAAAATCTATCATAACCTGCGACAATACGAGGAATGGTTTGAAGGAGCAAAAACTTTTGCGGAGGTAGCGGTGATATTTCCTAAATCCGGACCAGAGATTCGACGTGACAAGGGACTTCGCGGAATAACCAGAATGCTTTCCGAACTTAAAATACAATTTGACATTGTCACGGAAGCATCAGACTGGAGCAAATATAAAGTTTTGCTTCTGCCTGATTCAGTCTCCCTTTCTTCTGAAAGCGCCAAACGTATAAAAGCCCACATTAAGGCGGGCAAAGGAGTTATTTCAAGCGGCTGGTCCGGATTGGATATGGATAAAAAACATTTTGTTTTAGAAGACGAATGGGGGATAAAATTCATTAAAGACTGTGACTGTGATCCGGCCTATTTCGAAGGAGATATGCCGCTTGCGCTATATGCCAGGGGTACTGAAGTAGCGGCTTTACAGAAAACCCGGATAAGAAAAAAAATCATAAAACCTTACTACAATGCCCATTGGGATGGAGAACATGCCTTCTATTATTGTCCTCCTGATCAAGTATGCGACCTTCCTTTATTGACCGTGAAAGAGAAAGTAGCCCATTTTTCATTTCCAATTTTCAGCGGCTATCATGAGAAAGCGGCCAAACATCTGCGGGATATTTTTTCGGAAGTTCTTGACGAATTTTTAACTGATAAAATACTGGTAATTGAAAATGCTCCTTCATTTCTAAAAGCTTTTGTGACAATTCAGCCGAATCGTAAAATTGTTCATTTGCTGGCATACTTACCTGAAATTCGTGGTCAAATACAAATTGTTGAGGAAGAACTTTTATGCAAGGACGTTAAAATATCTTTACAGGATAATGAAACTGAAATATCCCGGGCTTATCTTGCGCCGGACAAAACACCATGCCAGTTTGAACGGAAGGATAATTACATCGAATTAAACTTACCCGAGGTAAAAGGGCACATGATGGTTGTTTTTGAATTTAATTAACCGTCATTCCGCAAGCGGAAAGCGGAATGTCAATAAATTTTTGTGCATCATTTATCTCGCGGCAAACTAATAAGAAAAACACCTTTTGAGTTAACCGCCAGGAGTTTCTTATTATTATCTACCGCGCACAATGCCATCATCGGAGTCTTTTGCTTTTGGGATGCGGTATAATATTTTATTTTCCCGGTCTTCAGATTGATCCGGTACCACGGAGTATCGCTGTAATAATTACTCCACAAAGAATTATCAATTATAATCGCTGCGGGAGATGAGCTGCCAGCAGAAGCAAAATTGGGAAAAGAAAATTTTGCCTTTGCTTTATAGTTTTTTTCAAAAATTTTCTTTTCCCGTTTTGCCCTTGTATTATTCGGGCTGCCGGAAAAATACCAGCATAATAATTCCTTGGAGCTGTCCGATAAATTTATTCTATATAACAATTTTCGCAAATTAAGCAATAATCCATTTTGCGAAATTCTGTTCCAGCTCGGATTCCTTGAAAATGGCAATCTTGTTCCGAAAGTAAATTTCCGTTCATCCGGATAATAGTACCATAAACCGTTTATTTTAATTTTATTACTGAATACCAGTAACAAAAGCCGCTTGAATTTTTCATCCGAGAAGAGTCTGATGTATACCAATTTGTTTCCGTCAAAAGGGTCTGACGCGGAAGAACGCCGGTTATTTGAGATAATCATTTTATATGCAAGTGACGGCAAGGTATATTCAATAAGGTTGGCATCTTTGTGACACCATACAAAAAGCCGGTTTTCGACAAAAGCAAGTGATTCCGGTGTTTTGAACGGAACTTTAATATTCACTGCTTTATTATTGATCAAATCATAAACAATCAGTTGATTGGAATCAGCAGCAAGAACTGCTATTTTATTTTTTCCAATTGCTATTTTAACTTTCATAAAATATTTTACCGATGCCAACTTAACAGGAGTTCCCAATTGACGCATTTTTCTTGCGTTATAGTCATAACAAAAAGTATTAAGTTCTCCAGTCTCCCTATCAATTGAAACCCAGTAAATAAAGCGTCCCGAATCGGTAATTGCCGCGTCCAATATTTCATCAAAAGAGTTGTAAAGACATAAAATTGAAATAGAATCCGGTTTCCGGCGGTCAGTTTCCGGCGGTTTACTATTCTTTAATATCGCTTTAACGATGCTTTGGCGGTCCGCTTTCCTCGTCAAGGTAAATTTGTCCGATTTAATATATTCCAATATATCTGAGCGCTTGATTTCAATAAATCTGAGATCTCCATTGATAAGCGCCAGGATTAACGGGTCATATAATTCTTCACGTTCCCGCATTATTTCAAATATCTTTCTCTGAAATCCCATTCTAAAAGCTTTCCAGTCCGGAATTTTAACCCAATGAAACTTGCCCTGACAGATAAGGAGCGCCGCATTATATAGATTATTTAATGATGAGCTTGTGCCTGGTGAAGGAACAACATCATAAATTTCTGAAATGCGTTTCTTCAATAAATCCAACTCAACCGGATTATTTGATGTGTTGTGAGCAACCCCCGCAAGATACAATCCAAAGGCTCCGTAAAGCCTCATAAATAACCACGGATGTTTTAATGCATCCTGAGAAATTTTACTGTATTCCTTAAAATATTTACTGTTTTCCGGCAGATTTTTAAATCCCATATAGCAATAATTCCACAGTCTGATTGACCGGCTGATGTCTTGTGAGGATACAAATTTTTCAGGGGTTAAAGATGTTATTTTCAAATAAGCCCGCATCAATGGAATAGTTTTTGAATGATATTCCTGGTCAGTCATATAACGCATTGAAAACAATGCATTGAGATTACTTAAAAAATATCTTAATTCTTTACTTCTTTTAATTTTGTTCTGTTTTTTTATCCAATAATCATATTTATTGTTGCAATACATATTATATACATAACTTTTGTGATAATCTGCAATTCTGATACTAGTTTTCTTAGAATATTCAGGTACTTTCCAATGGTTTCCATTGCGGGGGTCAAATCCGTTAATAGACTTCATTAACGGGTCTAACAGCAGTGATCCAAAACCATAATTTACTTTGTAATTGAAAAGTTTATTAAGTCTTTCCAATCGTTCCATCACTGACAGGTAATCATTTATTTCATCTTCACTTAGTTGTTTTTTTCTATAATACCCGTATTGACTTGCATAGGATTTTAATGCTAGAACCAGAGCTTTCTTGTAAGTTTCATTTGAATTATCATATCCATAAGCCAGTTCAATTTTAAGTAATGCTTCAGAAGAATTTCTTTTTTTGTAGGCATCAATATATTCTGAATAATATTTTTTTGCTTCAACATCAACTGAGTATGATCTATCTGGTATATTTTTTTTCATATATTTACTGATATCAGTAATAAACTCCGGTTTAAATTGCATAGTCACCAAGTTACATTCGGATGTAAATTTTATTCCTTTTTTGCCTGGAATGGTCAAGATTACTTTGACAATAGCTTTATGCGCGTGTTTTGAGTTATAAAAATCTATAATAAACAAGTAAGATGATTGAGCTAATTTTGTGTTGAATTTCGTCAGAGTATTCTCATTATTAATGAGACTGATATATCCTCCGGCCAGAATTGAACAATTTGATTTATCACTGATTGCATTTATTAATTTATCCGCCAGTCTACCGCATGCTTTATCTTTTGATCGGGGTAATTCAACATTTCGAGATGAAAACAAAATAATCTTACGGAGATAATTGACTTTTTTAAATTTTTCCAAAGCATTTTTAATCTCAATACCCGCACTTGTTGCCAAGTCTTCTATTGAATACGGCAGGAGTGTACCATCAGTTAATTTTACCGCTGTTTTTGCATCAAATACAGTTATTAATACGTTACTCCCATCTGTTCGTAATACGGCAAAAACATCAACTCTCAGTAACCCGCCTATTTTAATTATGTCATTTGAATTGTACAATAATCCGGCCAGACGATGTTCTTTTAATATTTTATTAATTGATTCCCGTTCCAAAAGAGCTAGCTCTTTATCTTTGGAAAGTTGTGAAAGAGTCAAATCCACAATTTTATCAGCTTTTTCAGAAGTACCGATCAAAGCAATTTTTATATCAGCACAAAAAATGTTAAAGGTGTATACAAAAGAAAATATAATAATTAATATCTTTCTCATGCGGTTCCTTTTATTAAAAAAATACTTATATTGCTGATTAAAAAACGATTTATAATAGGTCGTTTTAAGAATAGACGTAAGTCTTATTTTTTTCTTTGCAAAAAAATATTAAAACAACAAATTTGTATTCAATAATTTAAAAATTTACTTTATATTGCGACCTTTAAACTCTGTTTTTTGCTCTTTACAAATCCACGGTTGATTATGGCTGATAAAGGCTCAAAAATTAGTACGGATTATGGCGTCATTACATCAAAAGTTAAATTTCCTCACGCTTAAAAGTATATTCATATATTTATAATATTTGTAAGAAATTTGAATCCGCAAGAGTAAAGAATTATGAATATCACTGAATTAAGGAGCATGCTGTCCATAAAGTCGAATACTCCCCCCATTCCAGGTATATAGTCAGCGGAATCTTTAACCCCGCAAATCCGTTTCATAACTGATTCGGTAAGGTCTCCGCAAAAACCGCCGACAAACAGAAGTATTCCGGTTAAGTACGGAAGGACCGGATTATTATAATCAGCAGCCATCGCGGTATGGGACCAAAGCACAAGACTCATAATAATTGAGCAGATAAGTCCGCCAATAGTACCTTCCCATGACTTTTTCGGACTGATTGATGGGACTATTTTATGATTTTTACCTTTTAAAATGATGTTGGAAGTCATCCCCACACAATATGCTCCGGTATCACCTATTTTCGTGACCGCTACAACAAACAACAGCAGGAAAGGATCAACCCGATAGATATATACCAGAAAAACCAGTGGAATAATAAGTATTGTAAAAATACCGGCTGAATTGCAGAATTTTTCAAAATATCCTTTTTTGTCAGCCGATTTTAAAATTCCGAACCAGAAACAAACACACAAAGCACTTATGCTCAAAATAACCGAAACAAATATTCCACTAAAATCGGTAATATGTGACATACAAAAGATCAACACACCACTAAACAAGGCAAAAATAATATTAAAACTTTTTTTCCCAATTTTTTCAAGCATTGACGAAGCTTCGTACATGACCATCCCGGCAGCGGAGGCGGCAAATGCAGAGAATATCCAACCCGGAACCGGACCGTTTCCCAGCACACAATAGAGAAACAATCCGACCAGAACAATGAAACTTCCCAACCGCAAGACAAACATATTATTTTCTTCCTCCATAACGGCGTTCTCTGCCGTAATAATTATTAACCGCTTTCATAAATTCCTCAGAATCAAAATCCGGCCACAAAACATCACTTATATAAATTTCCGAATATGACAACTGCCACAACAGGAAGTTGCTTAATCTGAATTCCCCGCTTGTCCTTATCATTAATTCAGGATCAGGTATTTCCGGTTCATACAGATATTGTTTAAATAACTCATCGTCAATCTTATCAGGATTAATTTTACCTTTTACCGCATCACGGGCTATTTCAGCTGCCGCGTCAGCTATTTCGGCTCTGCCGCCATAATTAAGCGCCAGAACCAGAGTCGCAGCTTTGTTTGAAGCTGTCTCTTTCATCGATTTTTTTAATTTATTAGCTACATACGCCGGCAGACCTGAAGTTCTGCCAATAGTTTTAAGGCGAATATTGTGTTCATGCAAAACCCCAGTTTTTTTATCAAGAAATTCACTAAGCAACTTCATCAAACCATTTACTTCATTAGCGGAACGTTTCCAGTTTTCCGTACTGAAAGCGTATAAAGTCAGATATTTCAAACCTATTTCATTGGCGCAAATAATTGCCTTTTCCACCGCAGCGGCTCCAGCCTGATGTCCCTGCAAACGTTCTTTATGATGTTGTTGAGCCCAGCGTCCGTTGCCGTCCATTATAATCGCAACATGACGCAGTTTCTGCTTATTCTTGACCATAAAAATAGTCCTCTAGCATCAGACAGAGAGTATGATATATTGGCAGGTGCAGTTCCTGGATCTTGTAAGTTTCCTCTTCCGGAACAATAATACTTATATCAGCTATTTTTCCACATTTTCCGCCGTCGCGACCAGTAAGTAAAATTGTTTTTACCCCTTTTACGGCGGCAACCTGGAAGCATTTATAAATATTATCAGCGTTCCCACTGGTCGATAAACCGATAACAACGTCACCTTTATTTCCAAGAGCATACATCTGTTGAGCAAATATAAGAGATGCTTCGACATCATTGGCAAAAGCAGTTGACAAAGCCGGATGGCCAGTCAATGATACCGCTTTCAGTCCGCGTTGCAGTCGCTCACTTATAAATTGACCTTCCTCAGAAAAGCGTTCTACAAATTCTTCTTTCACATCTTCGGGTATTTCTCTTTTCAAAAGAAAACCTTTTAACAGTTCGCCACAGATATGATCGGCATCGGAAGCACTGCCACCATTCCCGCAAGTGAATAAAACATCGTTATTTGTAAAAGCCTGACAACATAGATCAAATGCTTTTTCAATGTCACCAACACATATTTTAAGGGAAGGATACCTCGACAGCATATTTTCCAAAAAAATATTCATAAATTTACCTTAATGTAATTTGATAACTTTAATCAAAGATTGTATTATACTATAATATATAAACGGGGTGGTTTAAAACGGAGTAAGGAATTTTTATATAAAAAATAATGTTAACAAGTCTGATGATAAAAATATAAAAAGACTGATAACAATTATTTGATAAATAAAGGTTGTTGTTAACTGACAGGAAAAATGAAAAATAGTATAAGCTGATTAACAAGTAAAAAAGTTAAAATCAAGTAGGAAAAATCAGTTATTAACATTATAAACAACCCATAATAGTAATAAAAATTTATATATAGTTTATAATATAAATATCAAAAAGAAAGGGTAAGCTAAAAGATGAAATTCAATGTCAAGCGTGAAACTTTTTTGAAAGCTGTTCAAAAAGTAGCCAACATTATCGGAACCAGATCAACTATTCCGGTAGTGGCAAATATACTTCTGGAAGCAGCTGAAGGAAAATTGATGCTTACTACCACGGATCTGGAAATCAGAATTTCAGCAACAATCGAAGCGGCAATCGAGGTAGAAGGCAAAACTACGTTACCAGCTAAAAAACTTCAAGCTATGGTTAGTAAATTCTATGGCGAGGAGATATCTTTCAATGTAGCGGAAAACGATCATGCCGAAATTAAATGCGGGACCTCTAATTTTAAACTGCTCGGTCTGCCGGCGCGTGATTTCCCGTTATCCAGCGAGTTTCCAACGGTTCGGACAGTTGTTTTCGCGGAAAAAGATCTTTCCAAGATGTTTGATTACATTTCATATGCGGTCAGCCTGGATGATTCGCGGAAAGCGTTGCATGGTATTCTCTTTTCCGTGGTGGAAAACACGGTTACTTCAGTAGCCACCGATGGTAAACGTCTGGCCCTGGTTGAAAAGATTCCGGAAAGTTTTAAAGGTGAAGAAGGCGATACTATTATTCCTTTGAAAACCGCCAATGAAGCTAAAAGATTGTTTGACGGTGAAGGTAAAGTAAGTGTTATGATTGGTGAAAAACAGGCAGTTTTGCAGAGTGATTCGCTTATTTTGACGACTAAACTGCTGGAAGGTAATTATCCTAATTACCGTCAGGTAATTCCCGCTTCCTTTTCCAATTCGGTTGAAGTTGACAGCTCTTTATTTTTATCAAAGCTTGAGCTGGTTTCTCTGGCTCTTTCAGATAACAGCGCATATATTATACTCGATTTTGAAGACAAACTTATCAAGTTCCAGGCTTCAAGTACCAGTATTGGCGAAGGCTCCGATTATATTGAAACCGATTACTCAGGTGAACCTTTGAGTATTTCATTCAACCCGGTTTTCCTGGCTGATCCGCTGCGTCACATTGACAGTGACAAGTTTACGATAAAAGTTAATCAGGGATACAGTCCGGTGGCACTTGAAGGCGGCGACGGCTTCCTTTATGTTATTATGCCGATGCGTAATCGCTGAATTAATTATACTTTAACTTAACTTTAAATCATAATCTATCCGTTTTGAAAATAAAGCGGATAGATGTTTTATACTTATATATATTGAGATAAATATAATAAACAAAGGATTCGCTATGAATAAATCAATCGATGAATTTATGAAACATTACAGATATGAGGGCTTGACCTTCGACGACATATCTCTGATTACTAATTATGCTGATTTTCTGCCTGATGAAGCCGATATTTCCACAAAATTCACCCGCAATGTAAAACTTAATATTCCCTTTATCAGTGCGGCTATGGATACGGTAACTGAAAGTAATATGGCTATTGAAATGGCCAGGCTTGGGGGTATCGGGGTAATTCATAAGAATTTAAAAATCAGAAAACAGGCTGATGAAGTAAGGAGAGTTAAATTTCACCTTAACGGAATTATTAAAACTCCGATTGTTTTTAATCAGGAATTGACTGTTGAGGAAATGTTGGATGAAAAAAATAAACGCGGATTTTCTTTCAGCGGATTTCCAATCGTTGACGAACATGGCGCATTGGTCGGAATAACTACTGCCAGAGATATCAAGTTCATCTCTAACTATCAAATTAAAATTAAAGATGTAATGACCAGGGATTTTGTCACTGCTCCTGCTGATACTTCACTTCAGGATGCTTACAAAATTATGATTAAACATAAAGTTGGAAAATTGCCGATAGTGGCTAAAGACGGTAAACTGGCCGGACTTTACAGCTTCCATGATGTAAAGACGCTGGTTGAAAATGATGAACCTGATTATAATCGCGATGCCGATCATCAATTGCGGGTCGCGGCTGCTATAGGTCCTTATGATGAAGAACGTGCCGCGGCACTGGTTGAAGCCGGTGTTGACGTGATCGTTATCGATACGGCCCACGGTCACAGTAAAGGGGTTGTTGACACAGTTAGAATCATTAAAAAGACTTATGGTGATAAGGTTGATCTGGTGGCCGGTAACATTGCCACTGGTGAAGCGGCCAAAGAACTGGCTAAAGCCGGTGTTGATGGAATTAAAGTAGGTATTGGTCCCGGTTCTATTTGTACCACTAGAGTTGTTGCCGGTGTTGGAGTCCCTCAGGTTTCAGCTGTGTATAATGTTAAAAAGGCTGTGGGTGCGGATATTCCGGTTATTGCTGACGGCGGAATAAAACAATCAGGCGATGTTGCCAAAGCTGTTGCGGCCGGAGCATCTTCAGTTATGATGGGTTCAGCGCTTGCCGGAACTCAGGAAAGTACCGGGGAAGTAACTTTGCATCATGGCCGCCGCTATGTAATCTATCGCGGGATGGGTAGTCTAGAAGCTATGAAAACCGCTAAAGGCAGCCGCGAACGTTATGGTCAGCGTGATGTGAAAGATGAAAAACAGCTTGTTCCACAGGGAATTGAAGGTCTTGTTCCGTATCGTGGACCGGTTAAAGATGTTATTCATCAATTTGCTGGTGGTTTGAAATATTCTTTCGGTTATTGCGGAGCTAAAAATATGGATCAGTTCCATCGTTGCTCAAGTTTTATACGAGTTACTGCTGCCGGCCTGCGTGAGGCTCATCCGCATGATGTTACCATGCTTAAGGATGCACCTAATTATATGATCGATTAATATGGAAAGAGCCGCGTCAAGCGGCTTTTTTTTACTGCAAAAAATATTGAGGGGCTGTATTATGAATGATACTCAACAAAAAGCGATAGCTGTAATGACCAGCGGCGGAGACGCCCAGGGAATGAACGCAGCTGTTCGTGCTGTGGTTAGATGCGGCATAAGTCTCGGTATAAAGATTTACGGTATATATGAAGGTTACCAGGGACTGGTTGATAATCATATTGAAGAAATGACCTGGGATTCTGTCAGCGGAATTCTTAATCAGGGTGGGACCATGATCGGAACTGCCCGATGCAAGGAATTCAGAGAACGTTCAGGCAGAATTGTTGCTGCGAAAAATATGGTTGAAAATGGAATAGATAACCTTATCGTAATCGGCGGAGACGGCAGTTTAACCGGAGCAAGCGAATTCAGCGATGAATGGCCTGATTTACTGCAGGAATTGATTGATAAAAATGAAATTTTGCCAGACTCTTTGGAAAAACATCCTCAACTCAAAATAGTCGGACTGGTCGGATCCATTGATAATGACATGGCCAATACTGATATGACGATTGGCGCTGACAGCGCCCTTCATCGAATTGTCGAAGCGACCGATGCTATAAAAAGTACCGCGGCCAGTCATCATCGAACTTTCCTGATTGAAGTAATGGGACGAAATTGCGGTTATCTGGCACTGGTTGCGGCTATTGCTTCCGGTGCGGGATGGGTTTTTGTGCCGGAATATCCGCCTCTGGAAGGATGGGAAAAGAAGATTTGTGAAGTACTCAAGAAAGGAATTGAGACCGGCAGACGGGATTGTATTGTGATTGTGGCCGAGGGAGCTAAAGACCGTCAGGGTAATCCGATAACCTGTAAAAGCGTCGAGAAAATTTTGCAGGAAGGTATGAGCATAGAACCACGAATAACCATTCTTGGACATGTTCAGCGTGGCGGTACTCCAAGCGCCTATGATCGTTATATGAGTACGGTGGAAGGTCATTACGCGGTCCATGAAATTTTAAAAGAAAGTCCGAATAATGAAGCCAGACTGGTTGTTATGCGGAAAAACAGGATCAGCTCCGCTCATTTGATGGATTCGGTAAATAAAAACAGTCAGATTGCTCAACTTATTAAGGATCATAAATACCACGAAGCAATGGAACTTCGGGGAGCAAGCTGGAATAACCTGATGGAAATGTACCGGACACTGTGTTTGTCATTGCCGCGCGGCGATGAAACTACCGGTAATTACAATATAGCGGTAATGAATTGCGGCTGGCCGGCACCGGGAATGAATGCTGCGGTTAGGGCGGCGGTCCGCATCGGACTTGATCACGGTCATAAAGTTTATCAGATAAGGAACGGTTTCGAGGGGATGATCAGTGGCGACTTCCGCGAAATGGACTGGATGGATGTTGAGGAATGGGTTTCTCTGGGTGGTTCCAGAATAGGCTCAAATAGAATGGTTCCCCGGGAAGATGATCTTTACGATATAGCAAATAACCTGGTAAAATATAATATTCAGGGGATTATCATGATCGGAGGCTGGGCCGGGTATCAGGGAATGCGGATGTTGTATAATAAACGTAATGCCATGAAACCGTTGAAGATTCCGTTTGTTTGTGTCCCGGCTTCGATCAATAATAATTTACCGGGTTGTGAAATTTGTATAGGCACCGATACCGCCCTCAATAATATTGTAACTGCGGTAGATATGATTAAAAATTCCGCCGACAGCGCTCATCGTGCCTTTATAGTCGAAGTTATGGGGCGTTATTGTGGCTTTCTGGCCGCCATGAGCGGATTGGCAACTGGAGCCGAAGAAGTCTATTTGCATGAAAACGGTATTGACCTTGACAAACTGCGCCGCCATGTTAAACGACTGGTGAAAAGTTTTAAAGGCGGTCGTAATGTCGCTTTGTATATTCGTAATGAATATGCTGACGATATCTATACCACTGACTTTATAGGCAAACTTTTTGAGGCTGAAAGTAAAAAAATGTTTGATGTAAAACAGGTTATTCTGGGACCGCTTCAGCAGGGCGGAAAACCTTCTCCGTTCGATCGTACTTTGGCTACCCGGCTGGCGTTTGACGGAATAAATCATTTAATGTCCTGTATTGAAAACGGCGATAAGAACGGTTATTTTATGGGATTCGGTGGAATTGGAAATAAAATTAACGATTTTAATAAACTGGAGGAAATGAGCAGCGAAGAACATGAACGACCGCTTGAACAATGGTGGGAGGAACTGTTCAAAGTTGCCGCGGATCTAGCTCATAATCCTTCTGAACAAGTAAATTAATGAAAGAACTGACATGAACGAAGAGTATAACCAACCCAATAGTGACTTTGTCAAAGAACAGGTTCCATCTTTTTCACAGCAACAGCAGGGACCATCGATAAAAGATAATTTTATCAGAAGTAATAATCAAACAAAAGATAAGAGTATGAGTTCCGGATGTTGTCTCGGGGCACTTATAACTATCGGGGTTATCATCTTTTTGGCGATAATTGGTTTTGTCGGGCTTTTCGTAATTAAGGCAATATTCTCTGATGGAATAAAAAATATTACCGAAGTGAATACTGATGATCAGTTTGAAGAGAAGAAAATTGGCGGAGCATCGTTTTCCGACAACAAAATCGTGGTTATCCATATTAACGGGGTAATCATGGGCGGCAGGGCCGATTCGAGCTATGATTCGGCTTCAGGCGGCGATGCCGCGTCACTGGTTCGCCGGATCAAGAAACTTGAAAAAGATGATAATATGAAAGCGTTAATTCTGTATATAAACAGTCCGGGAGGAGAAGTAGTAGCTTCCGACCGGGTATACAACGCGGTAATGCAGCTTAAAAAGAAACGCAAGATTCCGGTAGTAGCCTGGTTTGACACGGTGGCGGCCAGCGGCGGTTATTATATTGGTTGTTCCGCCGATTGGATTGTTGCGCATGAATTATGCACAACCGGCAGTATCGGGGTGATTATCAATGCCTATAAATATCATGAACTCTTTAAGAAGATCGGACTTGAGAGCGAACCATATACATCAGGAAAACTTAAAGACATTCTGAGCGGAACCAGACCGACCACTCCGGAAGAAAAGAAAATAATAAAAGAATATCTGATGCTGGTTTATGACCGTTTCCTTGATGTGGTAGTCAAAGGACGGAAAGGTCTGACGGTTGAAAAGATCAGAAATTCAGAAATCGGCGACGCCCGGATATTCCTGGGAATCCAGGCTAAAAAATTGAATCTGGTTGATCAGCTTGGTTATTTTCAAGATGCGGTAAAGAAAGCTGCTGCTCTGGCAAAACTCAAAGACTACAAAGTTGTTGTCAACCGCCCGAAAGTCTCTCTTTTCAGCTTACTTGGCATGGAAAGCAAGGCGCCGCAGGTCAACGTCAATCTGCCGGGTTCAACTCAAGTGCCTAATTCCAAATTTAAACTTGAATCCGGAAAACCGTATTATTTAATGCCTCAGTAAAAAGGAATAGAAATGAGCTTGAAGAAAACAAACATTCGTGAAAATATTGAATGGACAAATTTCCGGTGGTTTAATGCCCCGGATTTGCAAAAACCGCGAATTTTGCTGATCGGAGATTCCATTGTCGTTGGACATGGGGATCTGGTTCACAAATTGATAGAGGAAGATTTTTGTATTGACTATATGGCAACGGCAAAATGCGTCAGTGATATCGAATTTATGGAAGAACTAAATTACATACTTAGTAAACGTGACTATGAACTGGTAATTTTTAATAACGGGCTGCACGGCTTTGATATTGAAGATCAGGTTTATATAGATAATCTTCAGGCGGTATTAACGGAACTGAAGTCACGCGTAAAACAACTCGTCTGGCGTAATTCCACCCCGGTCCGCGAGAAAGAAGATCTCAATTTGTTTGAAGAGCGCAACGATCGGGTGATTCTCCGCAACAAAGCCGCCAGAGGCATTGCCCGGGAACTGGATATACCGATCCTCGATTTGTACACTCCAATGTCTGAAAACGTTGAGTTGTTTGCTCCCGATGCCATTCATTACAATGAGGATGGAAGAAAGTTCCAGGCGGAAATGGTTGCTGATTTTATCAAAAAAATCTTATCACAATAAATTTCCCGCTGTTTGGATTTGGATTGAGGAATAAAAAATGGACATAAGACGAATCGCGGTAATTTCACTTTCAACGGAAGATTTTCCTTCTTTCGAAAGTAAACTTGAAGATGCGGCAAAATGGGTAAAACATGCAGCCGGTATGGGAGCCGCACTGGCGGTTTTACCGGAATCGATAAATCTTTATTGCGGAGACGGGCCCGGAAACCCTAACCACCTGCATATTCCGGATATTGCGCTGCATGACTGGAAAAAAGATTGTACAATTCTTATTGAAACAGCAAAACAAAATAAAATTGCGGTCACCATTCCGGTTTTTAACTGGAATAATGGAAAATTATATAATTCCTTTTTCCTGATATCTGAAACAGGCGAATGTCTTGGCGAATACCGAAAACGTTTTCCGACTCCCGGAGAACTGGAACTGGGAGTTGTTCCCGGAAATACTGGATTGCTGAACTGGAACGGCCTTGAAATCGGTGGTGCTATCTGTTTCGATTCAATGTTCCAGGAAACTTTTTTTGATCAAGCTGCGGCGGGCGCCAGACTTTTTCTGATGTCTTCATTATGGCCCGGCGGCAGTCAGCTGAACCACTGGTGCCAATGGCTTGGGGTTACTTGCGCTATGGCTTATCCTGCCTGGAGTCGAATCATTGATATTGACGGGAAAGAGTATGCACAGGGCGGGTATCGTTATGAAACCTTGCGTTTCGGTTTTGGTTCTCCGGTTTACTGCGCTGATATTAATTTTGACCGGGAATGTTTTGATTGCAATGGAACTCAGGACAAAATAGTCGATATTGAAAAATTTTACGGCGAACGGATAAAAGTGGTTTTTGATCAGCAAAATACGGTTTTTTATCTTGAATCATGTGATCCAGGTTTAACCGTTGTTGATATTAAAAATCATTTCGGGATTATTTCCGCCCGTGAATATATCAGTAATTGCCGGAACTTGGTAAAACAGTATCAGGCATAGATATAAATCTGAAAACCTGTATTGTTTGATTATTTTTATACAGTTCATTAATAAGTTTTTGATCATAATTATCTATAACAAGATAACCGCAATATTTAAGCATAAATCGAAGTCTGTGATGTTATAGAAAAATAAGTTTGATCGCTTAACAGAGAAACGGGTACTCCAATGAGATTAACGCCGAATGTCCCGCTCAGATTAAATATTCTTACTATTTTCATAATACTGCTGGTTTCAACCGTCAGCTTCATTCTCTATTTTTCCTATGTTCGCAATGCAAGGGCATTTTTAAGACAATCGGAAAATGCGATGTGGTCAGCCGGCCGGTCATGCGTAAATAAAACCCATGACTATTTGACTCCGGCGGCCAAGCTGTCCTCCATGGCCTCATGTCTGCTTGAACAGGATACCATTTCTCTGGGAGATTGGAATAAAATCGAAGCGATGGCTATGGATATGGTTGGCCAGTACCCTCAGTTGGCGATGTTTAATTTTGGTGATACGCAGGGAAATTTTCTGATGATCAAAACAATGCCGGATAAAACCCTGGCAACCAAAATAATTGACCGGCGCAAAAGAATTCCCTCTGTAACCTGGAAATATCGAGACAAAGCCGGTAAAATTATAAAAACGGAAACTTCGACCAATGTTAAGTATGATCCACGGATTCGTCCCTGGTATAAAAGTGCGTTCAGGGAAAAAAAACTTTGTTGGAGTGATCTCTATTTCTTCTTTACCGATAAAAAACCCGGGATCAGCGCGTCTTATCCGGTTTTTAATAAAAATGGTAAAGCAATCGGGGCATTGGGGTTTGACATTACCCTGGATGAACTTTCCCATTTTTTACAGTCGGTAAGCGTAAGCGCCAATGCCAGAACTGTCATTGTCAATGGAAAAAGCGAGGTTATAGCCTATGTGGACGCTGAACGTGCAGTCATTAATAACTCTGGGAAATTGACTCCGGCGAAATTAAGTCAACTCGGGGTTAAATGGCTCGATCAGGCTTTTACTTTGTATCAAAAAGATAAGCAGGAAAAACTAACTTTCTCTTACGATGGAAACAGGTATCTTGCTTCATTCATGAATTTTCCCAAAGACATCGGAAAAGACTGGAAATTAATCATGGTAGTCCCGGAAAGTGACTTTATCGACACTCTGGTCACCAATAATCGTATTTCGATGATAATTTCAATCCTGATTTTACTGATTGGAGTTGTGCTGGTGACTCTTTTCTCTAATTTAATTTCGCAGCCGATGACCAAACTTACTCTGGAAACGGTGAAAATAAAAGATTTTGATCTGAGCGACGAATATGAAATTGAATCACACATCAAAGAGATACGCGATATGGCGGAAGCTATCAAAGCCATGAAAAATGGTCTCAGGGCCTTTAAAAAATATGTTCCATCGGCCCTGGTGCGTGATTTGATTAAATCCGGCAATGAAGCGGAACTTGGCGGTGAAAGCCGTGAAATTACTATTTTTTTCTCTGATATCGAGGGTTTCACGCCGTTTGCGGAAAAACTTTCTCCTCAGGAATTGATGCTTCATCTGTCTGAATATTTAACCCGGATGACCGCCTTCATTCAGGAGAATCGGGGAACTGTGGATAAGTTTATCGGCGACTCTATAATGGCGTTCTGGAATGCGCCGCAGCTCATGGACAACCACGCAGAGCTGGCCTGCCGGACCGCTATAGGTTGCCGCCGGATTACCGATTGTTTGAAAGAGCAATGGATCAAAGACGGGAAAAAACCGCTTCATACCCGGATCGGCCTGCATACCGGTAATGCAGTAGTCGGGAATCTCGGTTCAGCTGACCGGATGAACTATACCGCAATGGGAGATTCGGTGAATCTTGCCAGCAGACTTGAGGGGGTCAATAAGATCTATGGAACGACGATCATTGTCAGTGAAGACACCTATATCAAGGTAAAGGATAAATTTATTTTTCGAGAACTCGACTATGTAGCGGTCAAGGGTAAACAAACCGGCATCAGGATTTATGAATTGATCGAAGAGGCCGGCGTGGAACTTTCGCCTGAAGTATCGGCTTTTATCAATGACTTCGGAAGCGCGGTTAAGCTTTACCGGGACCGGGAATTTTCCCGGGCTTGTGATCTTTTTGCGGAATTGGCTAAGTCCAGACAGGATGACCGTTGTCTTAAATTATATCAGGAAAGATGTCGGAACTTTATAATTACTCCGCCTCCGCCTGATTGGGATGGCGTCTACCAGATAAAGACAAAATAAAAAGGCCGTTGATTACTAATCATTTGCTAATAATCAGATTGATTTTTACAATAGAGGTGGTAGATTTAAATTCAATTTTAATGTAAACATAAATCAGGTTGAGTCGATGAAAATAAATTTTCCACTGAGGTTCAACATCCTCTCTATCTTTATTTTTGTTCTTGTCTCAACTGTTGCTTTCATTCTTCTGTATTCTTACAGCAATAATTCAAAAGTCTTTCTGCTGCAGTCAAAAGCCGCGATTAATACCGGCAGCAGATATTGTATTGACCGGACCAGGAGTTATTTAAACCCGGCCGGAAAGCTCTCTCTGGTTGCTTCCAGTCTCATTAGTAAAGACATTGTTTCATTTGAAAACTGGTCAAAAGTGGAAACCATGGGGATTGACTTCATCAAGGAGTATCCGCAATTGGCGATGTTTAATTTTGGCGATAAAGACGGTAATTTTTTAATGATAAAAAAAATGCCGGACAAAACCCTTGCAACAAAGATTATTGATCGGCGGCGGAAACAGCACAAAGTCATTTGGAAATATCGCAACCTCGATGGCAAGGTTATTAAAACGGATATTTCCACAGACCTGAGTTACGATCCAAGAAAACAGATGTGGTTTAAAAATGCGGTGGAAGATAAGGCATTAAGCTGGAGCGTCTTATATTTTTTCGATAAAGATAAGAAACCGGGAATCAGCGCATCCTATCCGATAATTAATGAAAAAGGTAAAGTTGCGGGAGTTTTAGGCTTTGATATTACTCTTGAAGAGCTGTCCGAATATTTGAAGAGCGCAAATATAAGTCAGAATGCTGAGTCGCTGATCATCAACTCCCGCGGCGTGATAATTGCCTGTACAAACCCGGAACGCGCGATTATCAACAAACAGGGAAAATTAACAGCGGCCAGGATTGATCAACTTGATAATAAATGGCTTACACGCTCATATGTTCTCTATATGATCAACAAACTTGAACGTTTCGATTTTGTCTGCAAGGGGAAAAAGTATCTTGCTTCCTATATGAATTTTCCGAAAATAACCGGGGACCGCTGGAAGTTGATTATGGTTGCCCCGGAAAAAGATTTTACCGGATCGCTCGAGAGTACCACCACTATCTCAATGATTGTTTCGTTGATTGCTCTGGTTTGCGGTATTTTTATGATGGTCTTCTTTTCCAACCTGGTCTCGCGTCCGTTGACGGAACTTACTCAGGAGACGGTCAAAATTAAAGATTTCGACCTCAGCCATGATCTGAAAATAAAGACTTACGTTGCTGAAGTATATCAGATGGCGGAAGCCATTGAATCAATGAAACGGGGATTAAGGGCATTTCAGAAATACGTACCGTCATCCCTGGTGCGGGAATTGATCGGCTCTGGTCAGGAGGTGGAACTGGGCGGGGAAAACCGTGAAATAACTTTGTTCTTTTCTGATATAAAAGACTTTACTCCGCTGTCTGAAAACTTTACTCCGCAGGAACTTATGCTGCATTTGTCGGAATATTTGAATGCGATGACCTATTATATTCAGGAACACCGGGGTACTGTGGATAAATATATCGGGGATTCCATCATGGCGTTTTGGGGCGCTCCTGTCAAACTGGATAACCATGCTGAACTTGCATGCCGGGCCGCGGTTGGATGCCGTAACATTATTGCGGTGATGAACGAAGGCTGGATAAAGGAAGACAAGCCGCCTTTCTACACCAGGATAGGTCTTCATTCCGGAATGTCCGTTGTCGGAAATCTCGGCTCGGAGGACCGCATGAATTACACCGCGATGGGGGATTGTGTAAATCTGGCCAGCCGTCTCGAAGGCGTTAACAAAATTTACGGCACTTCAATTATTGTCAGTGAAACGACTTATCGCAAAACGGCTGACAAATTTTTATTCCGCCAGCTCGATACCGTTGCGGTTAAAGGTAAAAAACGCGGAATCAAGATATATGAACTGATTGATGATATTGATGTGCATGTTGAGCAGGAAAAAGTTGCTTTCATCCGTGACTTTGAAAAAGGAGTGCAGCTTTACAGAAAACGTGAATTTCAATCAGCTTTTGATCTTTTTGGACAGCTGCAAAATAACCACCCGGAAGATTTGAGTATTAAATTGTATATCGAAAGATGCGAAAACTTCATTACCAATCCGCCGGAGGCGGATTGGGACGGCGTCTTCCAGATTGAAATAAAATAATCCTGCAGGCCAAATACTGATTTCCTTATTTGCGGTTAATGAAAGAGGAGTTTTTTATACTCTTTTGAATAAAAAAAAAGGGTTTTTCAACCGGGGGGGGAAATATCTCCTGAGAAACCGTCAAAAAACTCGGTTTTCTACTGGAAAAATAACTATTTTGTGTTAAGTTTAATCTAATGTATTTATAAGAGTAAGTAACAGTATGCAATAATAGTATATTAATATAACCTGCAGGAGTAAAACAGCCTATGTCTGAAGTCGAAAATGTTGAAAATACCAACAATGGGAAAAGTCAAGAATACGGAGCAGGGCAAATTACTGTTTTGGAGGGGTTGGAAGCGGTTCGGCTGCGGCCGAGTATGTATATTGGCGATACCGGGCAGCGCGGTCTGCACCATCTGGTTTATGAAGTGGTTGACAACAGTATTGACGAAGCATTGGCCGGATATGCGACAGAAGTTGCCGTAACCATCCATCATGATAACAGTATTTCTGTCGCTGACGATGGTCGCGGTGTTCCGATCGATATGCATGAAGGCGAAGGTAAGCCGGCGGTTGAAGTAGTTATGACCGTACTTCATGCCGGGGGTAAATTTGATCATGACGCATATAAAGTGTCCGGAGGACTTCATGGGGTCGGTGTTTCCTGTGTAAACGCTTTGAGTGAATGGCTGGAAGTTGAAGTTCATCGGGACGGCCATGTTCATCATATAGCGTTTGAACGCGGAGCAACTTCAAGTGAATTGACCAAAACCCGGGCTACCGATAAGACCGGAACCCACATCACTTTTAAACCTGACGCTCAGATTTTTCCTGATACGATTTATGTTTGGGACATTCTGGCCAAACGGCTTCGTGAACTGGCGTTCCTCAATCGTGGAATTACCATAACGCTTACTGATGAAAGGCCCCAGGAAGACGGGCTGGAAAAAGATAAGGGTCGGCAGGAGGTCTTTTATTACGAAGGCGGGATCTGTGAATTTGTTGAAATGCTCAACGAGAACAAACAGGCGCTCCATTCCGAAGTGATCTATTTCCATCGTGAAAAAGAAGATATTGAAGTTGAAGTCGCCATGCAGTATAATGACGGATTTGCGGAAAATATTTTCAGTTATGCCAACAACATTAATACCTTTGAAGGCGGAACTCACCTGTCCGGGTTCCAGGGGGCGCTGACGCGTTCCATTAACACCTACGCCAAAAATAACAAAATGCTGAAAAATGAGAAAGGCATGACCGGAAACGATGTTCGTGAAGGTCTTGCCGCCGTCATCAGTGTAAAAATACGCGATCCGCAGTTTGAAGGTCAGACCAAGACAAAACTTGGTAATGGAGAAGTAAGAGGGATTGTCGACTCAATCGTTTATGAAGGCCTCTGCACCTTCTTTGAAGAAAATCCAGCTACGGCAAAAGAGGTTATCGCCAAATCAATGACCGCGGCCCGTGCTCGCGAAGCCGCGCGTAAAGCTCGTGATTTGGTCCAGCGCAAAGGCGCTCTCGACGGTTTTTCCCTGCCCGGAAAGCTGGCTGACTGCTCGAACCGTGATCCCGAAACATGTGAATTATATATAGTGGAAGGTGACTCCGCCGGCGGTTCCGCCAAGCAGGGACGGGACAGTTCTTTCCAGGCGATTCTGCCGATACGCGGTAAATTGCTTAACGTTGAGAAGGCCCGCTTGGACAAGGTTCTTCAAAATAAAGAAATCCAGTCACTTGTAGCCGCTATCGGCTGCGGTATCGGAAATGATGATTTCGATGTTCTGAAATCACGTTATCACCGTATTGTAATCATGACTGACGCGGACGTTGACGGTTCGCATATCAGAACTCTGCTGTTGACTTTCTTCTATCGTCAGATGACTCCGTTGATTGAAGCGGGCTATGTCTATATTGCCAAACCGCCTCTGTTCCAGGTGCGTCGTCGTAAAAAAGGCCGGTATATCGAAACAGAAGAGGAACTGGATAATTACCTGATCGAGCTTGGTTCCGACGATATTGAGATAGTCGACAATTCTAACAAACAGCTTACGGCAGAACAGATAAATGCAATGACCAACGCTTTTATTGATGTGCTGCATTCCTGCGAAGGACTTCATCGTGTCGGAATTGAACCTGAAGATTATTTCAGCAAAGCAAATGCGGAAGGAAAATTTCCGATTGCCAAGGTTCTTGTGCGCGAACGTGATGGTATCGTAACGGAACATTATGTCTATAGCGACCAGGAGGAAGCTGAAGTTATTGAAGCCGCCGAAGCGCGGCTGGCTCCGACTGAAGAGGAGTTGGCCAAAATGAAATCTGACGCCCTTGGTGAACCTGATTCTTTCGATGAAGAACCCGCAATGAACCAGAATATTGAAGTTGTCAATGTTATGGAAGCAAAAAATTGCGCGGCGATAAATGTTAAATTGCAAGAGCTTAATGTCGATGTCAACAATATCTTTTCAGGGCAGAACACTATCTTTACCGT
This sequence comes from Victivallales bacterium, assembly GCA_963678305.2. Classification (GTDB taxonomy): domain Bacteria; phylum Verrucomicrobiota; class Lentisphaeria; order Victivallales; family Victivallaceae. Next base: position 527,482 of record CAXXVV010000003.1, on the reverse strand, counting down.
TAAACAGACTTCCAAGGAAATTGAATTGAAATCTCTGCAGGACCTTTTTGAAGCTGTTAAGGATAATGGTCGTCAGGGACTTTACATTCAGCGCTACAAAGGTCTTGGTGAAATGAACGCCGAGCAGCTCTGGGAAACCACGATGGACCCGAGTTCCCGCAAAATGATCAAGGTAACAATGGAAGACGCGGTTGTCGCGGAAAAAATGTTCACTCTGCTTATGGGAGATATTGTCGAGCCGCGCCGCAACTATATTGAAAAATATGCCGCCAGTGTGAAAGACCTGGATATTTAAAAAAATTTTTGAGTTGTCAGGGCGGATTTATCGCCCTGCTCAGTTTTTGACTAATGATCTGATATTATTAAAATAGGAGAAACCTGTTATGGCTGCTTTTAAGAGTGCTTCTAAAAACCAGAATTCCATTCCCAAGGACGCGAGCCTTGATGTTGTACTTAATCAAATTGAAAAAAGCTTTGGAAAAGGCTCGATCATGCGCCTTGGTGACGATGCGTGCAAATCAGACGTGCCGGTTATCAGTACCGGAGCGCTGTCTCTGGACCTGGCGCTTGGTATTCGTGGGTTGCCACGTGGCCGTATCGTCGAGATATTCGGTCCGGAATCATCTGGTAAAACGACTTTGTGCCTGCACGTTATTGCCAATGCCCAACGGGCCGGCGGAACCTGTGCGATTATCGATGCGGAACACGCAATCGATCCGGTTTATGCTGAAAAAATTGGTGTTAACACAAAAGATCTGCTGATCTCGCAACCGGATTGCGGTGAAGATGCGCTGAACATAACCGATATGCTGGTGCATAGTAATTCAATCGACGTATTGGTTGTTGACTCGGTTGCCGCGTTGGTGCCGCGGGCTGAACTTGAAGGGCAGATGGGCGATTCCCATGTTGGCTTGCAGGCCCGTTTGATGTCTCAGGCTTTGCGTAAGCTGACCGGAGCCGCCAGCCGCAGCCGTACTTGCGTTATCTTTACCAACCAGATTCGTGAGAAGATCGGCGTAATGTTCGGTAACCCGGAAACCACCACTGGCGGTAATGCGCTTAAATTTTACAGCTCCATCCGCATGGATATCCGTAAAGTCGGCGTCATCAAGGATGCCTCCGGGGAAATTACCGGCAACCGCACCCGGGTAAAAGTCCTGAAAAACAAAATGGCGCCGCCATTCCGGATCGCCGAATTTGATATCAACTATAATGAAGGAATTTCCCGTTCCGGTTCTATTCTTGACGTGGCTACTGATCTGGGGGTTATTGATAAACGTGGTTCCTGGTTTGCCTTTGACGGAGAGCAGTTGGCTCAGGGACGTGAGCAGACCAAAGATCTCATAAAAGCGGATACAGATCTCCAGCAGCGTATTTTGACCCAGATTGTCGAAAAGATCAACCCTCCGAAAGAAGAGGCTGAAAAGGAAGCGGGCGAAACGCCGGCTGAGGAAGAAACCAGCAAAAAATAAAAACAAGGGCATTGTGGATATGCGGTTGTGCATATCGTTATCCAGTTTTAACAACTGCGATCTATTAATATGAATATTTATGCAACAATGCTTATTACGTGCAAAATCCTGCTTGTGTTTGCCCTGACAGTGTGCGGTGGTACGATGTATGCCGCCGAAACACTGTTGACTCAAAGTCCTTCCGGAGATAACCCGTATACGGTCAGGGTTCTTGGAGAAAGGGCTTTCCGGCATAAGCTTTACGACCGGGCTGAAAACTTTTTCCAACGCTATAAAGTCGAAGCAGCAAATGATAAGCAGGCGCTCAAAGATGCATGTGAATGCTTGATTTCAACGTATATCAGACAGGCTCGTGCTGATGCCGCACAGAAGGAACTTGACAGCCTTGACAAGCAATTTCCCGATTCGGACCGCTTGCGCCGGTCTTTGTATCAGGCGGAAATCTTTTTACTGAAAAAGCAGCCGGAAAAGGCGGAAACAACCTTGCAAAAAGCGCTTGCGCCGGGACAGCCGGTTATTGGAGATCTCTATTTTCAGATGCTTTCATGTCAGGGATTTGCTTTAGCCGAACAAAAAAAATGGGCCGCCGCTTCAGAAGTATTTGGATTGTTGCGTCGAATTGCCGCTGGAACCGCATGGGAGAAAAAGGCGTACCTGCAGGAGTTGAATAACGCGATTCGCAGTCGTGACTACAAGCTTGCCGCAAAACTGCTGGATGATTCCGGTAAGTACCGTAAAGATAGTGATTATCTGGAGATTCAGAAAATGCGGTTGCTCCTTTATTTGGAGGAGAAAAAACTTTCTGAGTTTAAAAAAGCTTATACCGCCGCCAAATTCCCGGATACTCCTGACGCCGGCTTATTCAACCTGGATATGATTGCTGCTAAAAATTTCATTGCCGCTCAGAAACTTAAAGATGCCATCTTTTTCATGGAACGCGCGGTTAAGTATGCTCCGTCTTCAGCTGCCAGACGTGATTCCTTGTTACGCTTGACCTCGCTTTATGAGTCGGCTGGAGACAAAAAAGCCGCCGCGAAGACGGCCCTTGACTACAGTGACTTGTTTCCGACGGCGGAAAATGCTTCTACCATGCGCCTTAAAGCAGCTGATTTACTGGCCGGCAGCGGGGAAATGGATAAGGCTATTAAGATTTGTACCGAATTAACTTTGGATTCAAAAATTAAACCCGAAGAACAGGCTGCTGCCGCAATTGCAGCTGCGGAATTCAGCGCATCACAGAAAAAATGGAATGAGGCGGAAAAATTTTGCCGTTTTGTTGATAACCTGAAATGTTCAGCGACAATTACCGGGCAGGGCTTGTTTTTGATGGGCGAAATGCGGCTTAAACGTCAATTGTACCGTGGTGCCGCGGATGTTTTTCTGGAGCTTGCTAATAAAAATTCTGATTGGGAGGCCCGAGCCAGATACGAAGCCGCCAGAGCTTTGGAAATGGCCGGGGAGCCGGTCATGGTGCTGGCTGAAGTAAAAAAATTGCTGGTTATGCCGAAATTACCGGCGGAACTGATTCCGGGAATCCTGTATATGGACGCAGCAGCCCTGGATCGACTTGACCGGGATAAAGAGGCGATCGGGGTATTTGCCGAAATGGCAAAAAAATACCCGACCCACAAATTAGCCGATGACGCGATGTTCAAAGCCGGCCGGCTGGCTTTTGCTTCCGGAGATTACGCTTTAGCTGCCAAATGTTTTGAAGAATTTGCGACCGGGGCTTTTGCTAAAAGCAAATTTGCCCCGAATGCGCTCTACAAAGGAATATACGCGGATGTTTTCCGCAAGAATAATGATGCCGCCGCAAAAAAATTGGCCGTCTTGCGTAAACAGTATCCAGAGTCGGAATTTACCGCCGCGGCTATGTTCAGACAGGCGGATGAATTATTTACCGCCGGCCGCTATGACGCCGCGCTCAATGTTCTTGCTGACATGGAGGAAGTGTTCAAGAAAAACAAGAATATAATGCCGCGTATCCTTTCTGCTCAAATGTCGGCGCAGGCCAAGTTGGGAAATACTATTAACGCCTTGAAACTTTTAGATCTTACCCAGAAATCTTATCCTGATTTTACCGGATTGTCGGAAATGTTGTTTCTGGCCGGGGATTTGGCTTCAAAAGCGGGAGACTATGAAAAGGCCCGGGAGTATTTTCAAGCCGTTCCGCCTCTGCGTCCCGGCAGCCTGCTTGCCGCGGCCGCTCACGGCCGGGCCGGAGACAGCCTCTTCGCTTTATACAACAAAACTTTCAGCAAGCAATATCTCAAAGCCGCAGAACTGGAATATCTGGAAATTCTTAAAATAAAAAATATTCCTTCACTGATCCGGGTCCAGACCGATTACAAACTTGGACGCTGTTATGAAATTGAATATCAGCAGATCCGGGCAACCGATGAAAATGATGAAAAAGTCAAAGCCCAGCGCCGCCAAACCCTGGACTATTATAATAGCGCGGTTTTTGCCGGGGTCCCGGATGTCGGCGCCGTCAAAGATGCGGAAAAGATTTGGATAGTCAAAGCCGCCTACGCCGCAGCGAGAATTTATTCCGAGCATAAAGGGCGAAAAAAGATTGCGGAAAAAGATATTCAGAGCGCAATCGGTATTTATCAACTGCTTCGCAAGCTGCGCCTTGATACCGGAGAGGATTTTGATGCTCTGATCATCGAGTTGAAGAGAAAAGCCCGTAGGGAATGAACCAGTGTAATATTCCCTGTCTATTCGGGGTATAATAATAGATAAGAATAATCTTGAAGGAGATATTGAAAAATGTTTTATATTAAAATGCTGCGCGACGGCGGACCGGTAATGATTGTGATTTTAATTTGCAGCCTGGTCGCAGTCTTTGTTTTTTGTGAGAAATGGTTTCAGTTCCATCGTGAGCAAATCAATATCAGGGAACTGGTCAAGGGGCTGATTAACGTTTTAAAACGCGACGGCATGATGGAAGCGGTTACTTTATGCGAAAACACCCCGGGCCCGGTCGCCAGGGTTTTGAAAGAAGCCATTCTTGCTTATGAACGTGGAGAAGAGGATATTGAGCAGGCGATCGAGGATGAGAAACTCGTCCAGATTCCCGCGTTGGAAAGACATCTTGATATTCTCGGGACTGTCGGCTATATCGCGCCACTGCTCGGTCTGCTCGGGACCGTGCTCGGGATGATGCGCGCTTTCCAGACCATCTATTCCGTACGCGAGTATTTATCTGCCGCGGACCTGGCCGGTTCAATCAGTATGGCGCTGGTTACGACTGCCGCCGGACTGTGTGTGGCGATTCCGTGTTATATTGCCTATAACTATCTGGCGGCCAGAGTTAACTCAATGATCCTGGAAATCGAAAAATCATCTTCCGAGATAGTATATTTTTTCAAACATCACAAAAATTCGTCCCACAACCACACCGGAGCGAGTAATGATTAAGTCTTTTTTTAAAAGAGATCATCGCATGAAGCCGTTTCACGGCCGACCCGACCTGACTCCGCTGGTCGATGTGATGTTTCTACTGCTGATCTTCTTTATGCTCAGCAGTTCTTATGTTGAAGTGTCGGGCTTTAAGGTGGAACCTCCTCAAGTCGGGACGAGAATGACGCTTGGGATAGAGAAATTTGTTATTACTGTTTCCATGCAGTCCGGTAAACCCGAGGTGTTTTTTAAGGACAAACTGGTTTCAATGGATGAATTGAAGCAGGAACTGGCAAAAGTAAGTACCTATTCCAACTCCGGGACAATTATCATTCGGGCCGATAAAAGATGTCCTTTCAAAGAGGTGGCGGAACTAATGTCTTTGGCTGAAAAAGCCCAGTTGTCGGTCTTTTTGGCGACAGCCCCCCCGAAACGTGAAGCAGATGCGGATTTAAGGCAAAATGAGTAAATCTCCGGCACAATCCAGAGACCGGCGCGCCAGGAGGATTATCATCATCCAGGCTGCGGTGCTGGCGCTGATTTTTCATCTGGTCCTTGCCCTGGGGTTTTATTATAAGACTCCGCCCCGGGCTATGCCGAAAGCTAAACCCATGTTCAACTATATGGTTTCTTTGGACAGTCCGCAAAAGTCTGTATCCCAGTTTAATAACTGGTTGAAATATCAGGACCCTGCGTTGTTTATAAAGCCGAACAGCAAGTACGGGTTCAGTGCGACTCCCCATCAAAGCAAGTTTGATTCCGGAGCCAAAGATGGACAAACGATTGATTTTCCAGATAAATTATCGCGGCCCGAATATAAATTGGCAAATTCCACGTTGCCGCCTGTCGCTTCGACTTCTTTTGCCGGTTATATTCCTACTCCGCCAAGGCCGGAAAAAATTTCCCCGGCTCCCTCCGCTCCCTCAAAATATCCAGTTGTTCTTGATGAGGGCAGAAAAATTATGTTAATTCCGGAATTCAAAAACTTGAAATTGCAAGACGTCAGCGGCCCCACCGCCTTACAGGTGATTGTTGGCGGGGATAAATTGTTTCCCCGGGTAGTCCTGAAAAAGTCCTGCGGAAGAAAAGATCTTGATCTTCAGGCGGTTGATCAGGTTTTGCGGGCCTGCGTTACGGGAAAAATGAAAACAGGCGAAGTACAGGATTTGTATATGTTCTGGGTCGCCCCGAAGCAGGGAGCGGAAAAATGATAGGAGTTGATTTCAGCGACGGCTGCATTTTATATCTTGGCTGCTGGTTGATTACCCTGGCGATTCTGTGGGGACGCGAATTATGGCGTTCGACCGTATATCAGTGGCATCCGACCCGGCATTTGCTGTTCCGTTGTGAAAAATGTCAGCATTCGTTTCTCGATCGTGGAGATACAAATATTACGAGGTGTCCAAAATGCAATTCAATGTGCATCTATCGTTACCGCAAAGGCTTCTAAGCAGTAGTCTGATAATATTGTTCATGTTTTTTGCGGCAATATCCGGTTTCTGCAAAGTATATACTTTGCGGCCGGGGATTGACGGATCCTCATCGGGTCCTATTGACCAGGCTCTCAAAGCTAAAGTCATCTGGAATGAACCGGTAATCATTAACGGGGTGAAAATGCAGTTGAAGATCGGGCTGATCAATCAGCGCATCGATTTGTTCATGGAAAGTTTACATCGCCTTTATCCGGGGGCGAAATTTGCCGCCAACAGCAACAGCCTGCTGATTCGTCAGAAATTTAAAGACGGCTCTGAAAAAAGGGTTTTATTACTGTATTTTGGCGGCGGCATGCCGCTGGTGCAGTTTTCGATTGAGATCCCGCATAAATTGCCGGAGAAGTTTGTCTGGCCCGCCGAACTCCCGAAAACTTTCGACGCCAAACCTAAAAAATATATCTTACTGCCCAAACAGAACGTCGTTTACGGTATTTTCCGGACCGAGGCCTATCGGGAAAACGCCATCAGTGAGATGGGGTCAAAACTACAGGCTAGCGGCTGGAAGCCGCTGTCCAATTCTTTGAAGTCCGGGCAAATCGGCAGCGGCGAGATGTTTTACCGCAAAGATCCTCCCGGAATTATGTTGATAAATTGTAATAAAAACGGTGTCGCGACATGTTTTTTTCATCCGGTTGCAAAAAAATAAAAAGCATAGTAACAAGATCTTGTGTGAGGTGATAATATGTTATTGAAAATTTGTTCGGGCGTTGCCTGTATTATCTTTTTATCCGGGTGTGAATCGCCAATGTTTCATGAGATGTATCACGGAAAAAAGAAGGATGAAACCCGTAAAAAAGTGACTAAAACGCTGGCGCGGGAAAAATACAGCAGTGAAAAAAATGTCGAATGGATGTCCAATTCCGAAATAAATTCACAGGAACGGGAAATTCTCAGCAATGAACACCGTCAAATGGATTCTTCCCGCGACGCCCGTCGTGCAAAAGTTTTTGGTGGTTGGAGCCCGTTCCGCAAAGATGAATAAAGCAAGGCGTCAATCACGGTCTTTTAAGCAGGCCCAGACATTCCGGAAACGCTGATGGTAATGTTTCGGGATATCGTCAGAAAAGCATAAACGAACTCCCTCATGAGTACTCACGCCGTAGACATAGCCGCTTTTGATATTGTATTGACGGCACAACTCTGAGCACTCATTCAGAAATTTTTGTGTGAGCTTTCCTTTTTTCGCTTTCGCCTTATGGTCTGAAATGACAATTACGAATAAAGGATCATTTATAACTCTCCAGAGATATTCCCGTATCCGGGTGAAAACTTTCTTCATTTAGTCATATATCTGGTTAATATCCGGCCGATGATCTGTTTGCCGCGGTCGTTGGCATGGACCCGGTCACGGTGGAACCAGCGCCAAGGTTTACCGGAGGCTCCCAGGTAGATCTGCCAGGGGGATTTCATATCGAGAAACTCAATATTGAATTCTTTTGCCACAGCGGCCAGTTTTGTCGGCTGCATTCTTTTTTCCGGGATCATTTTATGAGTCCAGCTTTGTTTTTTCAAAGGCGCGTCCGGCTTATTTTTATCATAAGGCCGCCAGTCTTCATTCATCGGGCCGGTCATCAGCATAATTTCACAATTAAGTTTTTTCGCCTGGACAATGACCTTTTTAATGGCCGCAATATCATTACGCTGTGAAATACCGCCGATAATCAGCAAATCCGGTTTCAAATCGGTTACGTATTTTTTGAACTGGACCGGGTCCTGATAGTACCAGCAGCCGGTGCTGCCGCGGACCGAACAGATAAATTCAAGATCGGATTTCGGATAGTTCCGTTTTAATAACGCTTGAAAGTTCGAATTGAAGGTGTCATTGATAATACTGTCGCCAAGCATAACCACGCGCCACGGCTTACCTGATTTCATAGCTTTCAGCGTTTTCGGCAAGAGCTTCATTCGGTCTTGCGGAGCTTGATATTTCAGCGAAGGTAATGTCGCGTAGAGCTGGTCACACCATTTGGCTGCGGCGCAAGGCGAAATTTCCGATATTTGCAGATTCGCCGCTTCCACTCCGGTTTTCGACTGGAAAATCAGTTGCATATATTGCATATCCATCCGCCCATACACGACTCCGCTCATCGGAGCCAGCTTGCTGCTGCGATAGACGGTTGAATAAGTATCGGCGACGATCGGCTTGCCGTTTTTGTCATAATAGAACATGGCCCAGTAACTCAGGCCGGAAGTTTTTGCATCAAACTTTGCTTCAAAAAATTTGTATTCGCCATCTTTAACCGGAATTTTGGGCCCGACCAGCTTGCCGCCTTTATCGAGGTAAAAACCTTCCGATGGAATGTAAGAATGTTTTTTCTTGCCGGCGACAAAGTATTTCCACCCGTCAACCTTGTTGGAAATTTCCCCTTTTTGCTCGTAGATAGTTTTTGCACATCCGGTTAATCCGACGATTGCGACCGCCGCGGCCAGTCCCGAAAATAACATTCCTGCCTTCATCTTTACTTCCTTTTTTGTTTAAAAACGCAGTAAAAAAGATAGCATGGCAAAAAAAATATTCCAGAAAGAATAATTACTTTCCGGAATATTTGATGTGGTGAAGTGATATGGTCAGCCTTTAACGCCGCCGCCGATGTTGATCCCGCGGATCAGACGCTTCTGCAGGACGATGAACATGACGATCAACGGAGCAATACAAATAACCGTCGCCGCCATTAGCAATTCAACCTGATTGCTGTATTGTCCCTGAAATGAGAGCAGGCCGATTGGCACGGTCCGCAGATATGATGATTTAATCATAACCAGGGCCCACAGCAGGTTCCGGTAATTACCGAGAAAAGTAAAGATAGCCAATGTAATTAAACCGGGCTTGGTCAGCGGCAGGATAACATCGAGATAAATCTGCAGCCAGCTGGCGCCGTCAATTTCCGCCGCTTCATCATAGCTGAGGGGAATCCCCAGCATAAACTGGCGCAGCATAAATGTGCCGAATGCGGAAAACGCCATTGGAATTATCAGCCCCGCATAAGTGTTGACCAGGTTCATCGATACCATTACCTGGAACCGCGGAATCGTCATAACCATCGCTGGAATCATCATTGTCGACAGATAAAGAATAAAAACTTTATCACGGCCCTTCCACTGGATTCGGCTGAAAGCGAAAGCGGCAAGGGAACTGGTGGTCACTTGAAGAGCAGTCACCCATGACGCGATGAAAACGCTGTTGAAAATCCATTTGAAAAGATTCAAATTGAGGTATTTGCCGGAAAACGAAACTTTCAGCAGCCTTGTTACATAGAGAAAGTTTTCCGGTTGAGCCACATGTGGGATGAAATTAATATCTTCAACTTCGCTGGATGGCTTGAATGCGGTGCATATCATCCAGATGAAGGGAATAAACATAATCCCGGCCAGCAGCGTGACAAAGAAAAATTTAAGGAATGCCATTCCGGCACGCCATTCTGCTGATTGCCTGAAGCTGTGTTTCATAGTAGTTCTCCTGTTTTTAAGTCGCGCTTTCCATGCGCCGGTTGCCGTATTTCCAGTTAATTAAAGTAAGTCCGAAGATAATGGCGAACATTACCCAGGCAACCGCTGATGCGTATCCCAGCTTCAATTCTTCAAAACCGGCAACGTAAATATAGTATGCCAGTGTGGTCGTCATTCCTGCCGGTCCGCCTTGTGTCATGATCTTGGCAAACGCAAACCCGCCTTGAAGTCCGGCGATTGTCGCCATGATGGTGATAAAGAAAGTTGTCGGAGCAACTGACGGCACGGTAATGTGCCAAAACTTGGAGAAGCTCCCCGCTCCGTCGATATCGGCCGCTTCATATAGACTGCCGGGAATATTGGAAATTGAGGCGATGTAAAGAATCATGTTGTTGCCGCCGATTCCCATCCAGAACCCCATGAACATAATCGCTTCACGAGCTCCCAGACCGAATCCGCCGTTATTGAAGTGTGCCGGTTGGGGGATAAAGCCCAAAAGGTTCTTGCTACTGGTAAGCCAGGCCGGACCCTCGATGCCGAAAAGCAGTTCAATTAAGTTATTTGCCAAACCGGCTTCCGGGTTGAAAATCTGCATCCATAAAACAATTGTCGCGACGCCGGAGGCGAAACTCGGAATATAGAACATTGTCCGGTATGTCACTGAGCCGAACAAAACCCCGAAGAATGCCGCCAGAAAAACAATTCCCACCAGCAATGCTGCGTCATACCAGCCGACAATTGCCATGAAACCGCTGGTCAGAACTCCGACAATCAGGGTTGTCATGGCCAAGGTGTACCTCGTGCTGTCAACTTTGATTCGCATCTGGTCGACCAGTAGATTTGCTAAAAACAGACTACCGCAAACCGAGAACGGAATCCCGAACATAAAATAAAAAGTATTGTAAAGGTAAAACCAGAAGTCGCCGTCAGTAAAGAGGTCTTTGTAATTTCTTAGTCCGACCCATTCCAGCTCGATGGCGGGTTTTAAGCTCCAGTTTGTGAAACTCATATACAAGCTGAGTAGAACTGGACCGGAAGTAAAGATCAGAAAGCCTAGGAAATTTGGAGCCAGAAAGCCCATTGCCGTTTTGAAGTCGCGTTTTTCACGTAAACCGTTCCATAGTTTCATTTCGTGACCTCCTTGTCATATTTGATCGGCTCGCAGCCTTGTTCGAGCATTTTGTTGTAGAATTGCCGTAATTTTTTCTGCCGCTGGATATTCCGGAGAATTTCCAGGTCAATTTCTTCATCGGCCCGATTTGCTGCGGCAGCAATTTCTTCTCTGGTCATGTTTTCATTTGCAACTATTTTTTGTTCCAGTTTTTTGAAAATACGTGCCACTTTCGCACTGGTTATGAAAGGGCTTGGAACCAGATAGCGCCCATCCGGTATTGCCTTCAAAGACATTTCATGAACCTGCTTCTCTCCGTCGAATTTCGGATTCATGAACTGATCGAGGGAAATATATTTTTTATTGCCGGGCTTGCTGTCGGCGCCCTGATTAAGAATATCACTGTACTCTTTAGAGGCAAGGTATTGTAAAAATTTCAGCGCGTCTTCACGGTTTTTGCTGGCCGCGTTAATCCCTGCTCCGCGACAGCCGGTGTTGGTAACCCGTTTCTGGTCTTTGAAACGCGGGACCAGGCAGGCCCCCAGGCGTAATACTTCCGGGGCTTCGTTTTCTTTTCCGGGATTTTCCTTGAGGAATTTTTCCCGGGCTTTCTTCTGATCTGAGATAAAACGTCTGAACTGGATCAGCATCCATCTGGCTCCCCAGATGGTCGCGATTTTTCCGCCGCCGAAGAAAGCCATATTGCCGCCCCAGCCGCCTTGAGCCGCCATTCCGGTTTTTTGGGCAGGTGTCGGCGTGACCCGATATTTATAATACAGATCATGATAAAGTTGCATCGCGTCGATCGCTTCTTTCGAAGATAACTTGCTTTGTGTCCGGTCTTTATTCAGGACATCTCCGCCTTTTTGCCAGACCATCAGCATCATGTTGGCGCCAGTCAGTCCGAACGCTTCAGGATAACTGTCTTCCTTATCCTTGTATATGGTCAGTTTTTTGCATATTTCAAGATATTTCTCCCAGGTTAAATCTCCCTGTGGGTATGGTATTTTGTACTTATCAAAAATGTTTTTGTTGTAAATCAGAATTCCGTGGGCGACGTTGCATGGATAGATATATTGTCTTTCAACAATATTGCCGTTTTTATCAAGCTGTTTCATCATGACCATCGACCTGACTTGTTCAGGCAGGGTTTCCGGGCCGAATCCCATTCTTTTGGCCTGTTCTGTGACGTCCCACAGAATGCCGGCTTCAGTGTAAGTCTGATACGAATTGCTCGGAGTTACAGCGCCAATAATATCTCCACCCATTCCAGCCGAACTTTGGGTTACGACCTTCATTGTTCCTGAATTATCGGGGTCTATTGAAAGATCCAGTTTCGGATACGTTTCATTGAATTTATTTACCTGATCATCCCGCTGGGGGTTGGCGTCAGTTATCCAGATCAACGGTATTTTTCCGTCGGTTCTCGGGGGAGGAGCTAAACTCCAGGCGATCAGCGACAGTAACAGCAGGCTGCCGAAAATTATCGCCATAGTCCAACGCATTGTCATAGCGCCGCGACTCCTTTCTTTAATTGATGTGTATTTTATGTATAAATAATTATCCGGTTTAACTTTTGAAATCCCTATTTCGGATTTCTGTTCCGGTTTTTCCAGAATCCTCAACATCTTTTGATAAGCGGTCTCCGCAATCTGTGCCTGGTTTTGACGGCATACAATAATGTTGTCCAGTTCGTCCCGGTCACCGTTCCACTGATCGAACACTCCTGCCGTCAAGCAGCATGACGATGGATAGCGGACAAAATATTTATCAACAAATGCTGCTACTTCCTGCTCCGAACTGGTAATGTACGCCAACTTTTTTTGCCGCATTTCCTCGTAATCCAGTTCTTCCACCCGGTCCGCGTCAATATATTCAATTTCCAGTTCCCGTAGAAGCTCAAACAATCCGCGGCGACGTTCCCGGTCAACATCACTGTCTCCGGCAAAACCGGCGATGACCATGTCGATTCCGCTTTCAACACAGCGTTTTCCAAGTTCTTTTGCCGCATTAAAGTTATCTGTCATAACTCCGGTGACGCCGGCAGCCGGAGGAACATTATCCATAAAAACCAAAGGACACTTGCAGTTTGAAACCGCGGCCACATCATCCTGCAGCACGCTGTCATCTCTTGGTCCAATCACAAAAGCGCCGTCAGCGGCATTTTGATCCAGCCGGTTAAGCAAACGCTTGAAAACCACCGGGTCATCATGGTAGGTCAGGATCATCAGGTCGTAATCATCCGATTCCAAAAGCGCACTCAAGTTGCGGGCCGACTGCTGTTCCGGCTGGCGGAACAAATCTGAAATCAGCAACCAGAACGTATTTGTCCGTCCGGATGCCAGGTTGCGCGCCTGGACATTTGGACGATATCCGATAGAATTCGCGTAATCACGTACTTTCTGTCGTGTTTTTTCATTAACTCGCGGATCATCACGCAACGCCCTGGATACAGTCGACGCATTTATTTTAAGCGCCTCTGCAATCCCGTATATTGTTTTATTAACAGCCATCTAATCCTAAATTGCAACCGGTTGTATTATGACTTCTATAATACATGTCTGCCGATATTTTGTCAACCCCTTGTATGAGGTTTATTATGATTTTTTTACAACCGGTTGTATTTGTTAATAATAAGTTATTTATAACTTTTTATTATTTGGTCGAAACAAGTCAAATTACGGATGAGGACAGAGCTGGTTCGTCAAAATATTACTGCAAACTGGTATGGCTCATGGCCTGTTATGGCCATAGTTCACCAGATAAAATATATTTAGTTTTTTTAGAAATATATATTGACAAATTCGCCCTTGAAGATTATTATATAAAATAGTTTATATCAAATACTTTATTTAAGAAAGAATGAGTTCTTCAACCATGCGGACAAAAAACAGGAAACCAACGCTGAAAGACGTTGCCCGTAAAGCGGGAGTGTCGGTCTCGGCGGTGTCGCAGATATTGAATGACCGGACGGTTAATTTTTGTTCGGAAGAGAAAAAAGAGCTGGTTAAACAAGCGGCAAAAGAACTTAATTATCAGCCTAATTTCGGTTATCGGGTGATGACTGGAATGAAAACAAATACCGTCGGTATGGTTTTTGCCCTTGAGCGAATCAAGAACGAAGAGCATATTACCCGCCTGGCTATGGCCTTGACGTCAAAACTCGATGAACGCGGTTTCTCGGTTTACATGGCAACAATGGGGCCTGAATCTACGGATAACTTTAACAAAGTGCTGGATTTGGTCAACCGGGGATGCTCTTCATTTATTTTTATCGGCTCTCCGTTTGGCTCGGAAAAAATGGAAAATTATTTTGAGGCCCATGATATTCACTATATAGGCTATAATGCACTTGAACTGAAAAGAACTATCTCTGTGGAGTCCAGTATCGCTATTAAAGCTTTTATAGATAGATTTCTGGAACAGGGGCGGCTAAATTTCAAGCTTTTGATGCCGGTGATAAATCAGGGACATGGACGTTTGGCCGGATTGTTTAAAGCTTTTCCGCATGAGAATGAGGATGAGCTGATAAGAAAATATTGTGTTTCGATTCCGTCTGCGGGGGTGAATGACTCTTTGCAGGAGATTTATACCATAAGCTATGAGCAAACGAGAAAAATTATGGAAGCGGATAATTCAATAAACGGGATAATCTACCTGTCGGATTACTATGCGCTTGTCGGGGCTAAATATTTGCTCGATAATGGCTATGTGGTCGGTAAGGATGTTGCGGTTTGCGGCTATAATAATACCAATGCGGCAAGATTTTTTCCTTATCCTGTTTCGACGGCCGATCATAATATTCCAAAACTTTGTGATGGGTTGATTTCTGAATTGGATTCACAAGGCCCGTTAAAACAAAATTACGAACCCGAAACAATATTAAGATAAACATTGACCATGAAAGAGGAGAACCGGTAATGAATGGAAAGAATAAAAGGATGCGTTATTTCTTCACATTGATTGAGTTACTTGTAGTGATCGCGATCATTGCGATATTGGCGGCCATGCTGCTGCCGGCGCTTAACAAAGCGCGGGACAAGGCAAAATCAATCAGCTGTGCCAATAATTTAAAACAATGGGGGCTGCATTTCGCCTCATATGTCAATGATTCCGACGGTTATTATCCGTTGCATGTCAATAAAATGAATAGCAGTACCTGGCAATACTGGAATTACCAGGTCAACGATTATTTAAATTTAGACGAAAAGAAAAACAAAATCCAGAAATGTCCGGCGGACCCGGAAAACCGGTATTTTTCTTATGGCGTTGATTACCACTGGGGCGAGAGAAAATCTGATGGCTCATATTCCTATGTAGACAAAAATATCCGGAACACCCAGATTAAAAAACCGGCATACCTGGTCCTGGTAATCGATGCGGTCAAAGCACCTTATTTTTCCGGTTATTACTCAGGTTGGGTAGACAATATTGCGATTGACCGGCATGGTAACTCAGTTAACCTGTCTTTTACGGACGGTCATGTCCGGAATATGAAAGCAAGGATATTCGGACTTTATAACGGCGCGGTCGACGGCTGGTTCAAAGACAATGAACGCTGGAAACAATGGTAAACTTTAATCCGTACGACGGATGGCGATGTACCGCTTCAAACATCGCACTATGTGCTCAGGAAGCGGAGATAGCCATGGCCGAAAGCAAAATTTAAATATTTTTTTATTGACTATAGATTCACAAAAAATAAGGAAAGGTTCATGAATAACTTTAAAGAATTGGGTGTGGTAATATTGGCTGTGGCTGCCTTGCTGGGACTTGGCGCTGTCGCCGTCAAAAGAAATTCGGAGGAATGGAAGACGCGTAAGTGTCAGGACAATTTGCATAAAATCTACCGGATGGCGGCAAAATATCAGAATGACAACAATGGCGCGCTTGTTCCCTATGTTGATAAAAGCAATAAAGGAAGATGGAAATTCTGGTATATGTTCATTCTTAAATACGGCGATGACCCGACTGTATTTTATTGCCCGGCAAACCCTAAGGCCGCGATGTTTTATACGGAAGAATCTGATCCGTTGGAACCGAAATCATTTTCCGAAACCGCTCAAAGTTACGGAATGAACTATTTTCTGGGAAACAACAAACATGAGTTGAATATCGATAATATTGCGAAACCGGCTGATATTATTTACTTTGCGGATTCGAATACCCCGAATTTACGCGGAACAAAATGGTGCTGGAAAACAGATTGGGCTCCGCGTCATCAGAAAAAGGCCAATTTTGTTTTTATGGATGGTTCCGTAAAATTGCTGGGGCCGGATTCCCTCGGCATTTGCCAGAAATGGGAAAACTGGAAGCAGGACCGGACTAATTGGTTCGGCTGGAAAAAATAAAGATCAAACAACTAAATATAAAAAAAATTAACAAAGGACGGATCATGATTGGAAAAAGTCTAATTACAGCCGCGATTATTTACGGGGCGTGCGGCGTTGAGGCTGGAGTCGTTGTCAAAAACCGTGATATGGCTTTGGATTTTGGCACTAAAGGGGAGTTTACGGTCAAAGGGATGAATCAGGGGGCGTTGTCTGCCATTGGCGAGCTTTATATATATGACGGCAAACAAAAAAATAATATCAAACTGCCTGCGCCGAAAATTACCGGAGATGGTCGTGGACTCACCCTTAAATATGATGCCGGTAATCTTGTATGGACGCTAAAGGTTAAGCCTGAAAAACGTCTTATTCTGCTGGAGTCGGAAATCAAAAATACCGGTAAAGCGGAGCGGCTTCTTGAGCCTGGAATTAAATTAAAATTGAAAGATGTTTCAGGAATCAAAGAGTGCTGGACCGGTTTCGGTTTCAATTATCCTTTCGGGAAAAAGGATTGTATCCGGAAAGGGGTGAAAGGCAGCGTTGAAAAACATACCGGCGCATCGACCCGGCCGTTTCCGGCGGCGGCGGTTTTCGGAGATAAATGTGCCCTGTTTGCCGGCGGAGTACCATTTGATCCGGTCAGCTACAATGCCGTCGGTATCAGCAAAGTCAAAAACGGAGTAAGCACAATGACTTACTCGATACGCAACGCGGTTTTGCCGGGAACGTCGGTCAAGTCCCGTTATACTATCGGGGTGGTGCCGCAGGAATTCGGCGGCCGGGAAGCGGTTGTTCAGGCTTATTACGACAGCATGCCGGAACTCTGGGCTCCGGTGGTCGGTCAGGATAATCCTTATATATGGGGTGCTCACGGCCAGTATATTTTGTGGTGGAAGAAACCGGAATATGAAGTTGCCCGACGCCTTTATGTGACCAATGAATGGACTTATTGTCCGTACCGGCGCAGCGGTGATATGCAGGTTCGAAAAGAGCTTTGGGACTACAAACCGTTGGGAAAAGATAAAAAAGCCTATTTAATGTGTGGAACCAAGTATAATTACCAGGGCATGACCCGGGAAAAATTTATCGAAATGCGGCGTGACATATTCCGAAAATACGCCAGAAAATTCGGCTTGATGTTCTACAATTCAGTTATCGGCACCTGGTGTGAAGCGCAACTGGCGAAAGAAAAATATCCTGACTCCATCGTCCATGACAAGAGTGTGCCTTACTATCTGAAGCAGTGGTCGACCCATCATGATCACGAAGTACGGGTTTTTCCGATGGGAACCAGTTTCGCCAAAGCGTTCGAAGAAGATACGGCTTATGTGACCAAAGAACTTGATTTGCCCGGTTTCGCCTTTGACTGCGCCTACGGCGGTGCTTACTATCGTGGCCCGGCAACAAAGAAAAATTTACCAGGCCGGGCCTGGGATGACAAGGGTGTGTTCATCGACCAGAGTGTTGCCATTAATCATATTGTTGATTTTACTCATAATATAATCAAAACAAAAAACCCGGCTGAAAAGCTGGTGGTGTTTTCCAATGGTTACCTGAAAGGCGATTATATCATGGTCGAAGAGGAAATCCTCGGTGTCGCCAAATATAAAGAGTGGATGCCGCTGCTGCGCTATCATATCGGACCGCGTCCGGCTACATCCCACGGTCACGGATTCCGGTTGAGTAAGATAATTACAAACTGGCGGGAAAAAACAACAGAGGATTTTAAGAAGTTTCTCCCCAAACTGGCCGATTACGTGATTTTCAATGAATTCAAGTACGGCTTGATAACCAACCACTTGATTGGTCACGGTAACCCGCAGGTTGTCTATTGTTTTCCGGAAGTAATTGAAATGATGCGGGCCGGCTGGCAGGCGGAAGTTCCGTTACGCTATGAAAGCAACGGCAAAAAAGTCTATCAGGCGCGCTACGGCAAAGGCCCGAATACTTTTTTCTTTGTCGGCAACCCGTATGATGAAGATATGCCGCTTGACGTCAGCATCGCCAATAAATATCTTGGAGATGACACTTACCTGTTTATCCGGAAAATGCGCCGGAGCGCTTCCGGACAAAATACCATTCATGACGGAGAAACAAAGCTTCAGCTTGCGTTGCAAAGCCGGACGCCTTATTTGTTTGAAGCGGTTTGCGGATTCTCGAAAATTGCTGATGGTACGGTCTGCACGCTGAAGAGCCGGAAAGGTATCAACCGGCAGGAATATACCGTCAAATTCGATAAAACATCTCCTTTTTTGACGGAAGTGAAATTACGTAAAATACGTGGTTTCAAGCTGAGTTCGATTGAATTTGACGGACGCAAAGTCGCCTTTTTATCGAAAAGTGACGGATATCGGACAAATGCGGTCAAAGTAGACAGCGGTTCGCTGATCAAGCTGGTTTATACATCTGATATGTATAAGATTTCTGAAAAACAATTACTGAGCTTCGGTTTCGTCGATTCCGCGAAGAACGTGAATTTTTCAGTTGTCATCCCGGCAAAGCCGACAAAAGAAGAACAGCAGGCCGCGAATATGCTGCAAGAGTATTTTGCCTTTTGCGCCAATAAAAAAGTGATCAACAAAAGCAGTCCGCAAGTGAAAATCGTGAAGTCGAATACCGTCCCGGCCAAGGGAAATATTGTTGTTATCAACGGCAAATCAGGTTCTACCGGGGTTTCGATGCCGTCTGCCAGGCAGTTGCTGGTCAAATCGGCGGAAATTGTACCGCTTGTGAAAAATATGGAATACGTCATGGACAGACGCTTCAAATATATTATGCCGTTTGTCCCGGTGATGGGACTTTACAGCAACCAGTTGACTCATTTCAAAATGCACGGTAAAAGCCTTCCGTATCGCAAATATTTTGAAGCAACCAAATGAAAGGACCAGGCATGCAGAAGATATTAAAGTTATCCATCCCGGCCCTTCTCATAATGGTATTGGCCGGTTGTGTCAGCGAGAAAATAGTTAAGACAAAAGCGTATGGACTGCCTGCGTATAAAATAAGTAACCAGTTTATCTCCATGACAGTTCTTCCGGATTCTAACGGACGAATTGCCGACTTGAAATATGACGGAATCGATTTGCTCTTTCCATATCAGGAAAAGCGGGTTATAGAGGATCCGTTGCTGCCGGAAATGGTGTTCAGCAACATGTCCGGATGGAAAGAATGGTTCTGGGGCAAGGTCCCGCTTTCCAACTGTACGATGAAAGTAACTTCCGCGATGAATAAAGCGAACCTGGTTGAGTTGGATATGGTCGGGCGATACTACCAGTCTCAGGATTTCAGCTTGCGCCGCAGGCTGATTCTGGAAAAGGGTGTTAGTGCGGTGACGGTTGAAACTACATTGAAGAATCTGGCTGAAGAGCCTGAGTCTGCGACATTGTGGGTTAACATAATCCCCAACAATCTTTCGGGCGGCGGCAAGGCGGTCTATCCGGTTCGCGGCAAGGCCGATTATGCGGCGGGAAGAGCTGTTACACGCTATCCCGAGGATCAAGTTATTACAACTGAAACCCAGATGGGGAAAAATAATTTTCTGGTTCCGGGCCAGCCCTGGACGGCCAGAGTTTATCCGCGTCAGAAAATAGTGATGGTTTTTGCGACAGATATGGCGAATCTTGCTCCGGACGGGGCGTTCTATTCCTGGCACGGCCCCAAGGACGGGGAGGAGATTCGCACGATGGAGATTATATCTTCCCCGATAAAATTGGCTCCCGGAAAAATCAGGACAATGACCAGTCGTCTTCTGGTTTTTAAAGGTCTGTCCGGTATATCCACACTTTGCGGAGATGTCGCTTTGGACAGTAAAACAAAAACTACTTCGCAGGATTTGAATATTGTCCTGGATTTAAGTTCGGTCAGACGTTATGCCGATTTGCACGTTAAGACTTGTCTGGTCAAAGCCGGGACTGTTGAAACTGTACCGGAAACAGCCCGTGAATTTGTTGTTTCCGAGTTGGACCCGGAACAGAATCAGACATTGAAATATACCTTGTCTTTACCATTGCCCAAAGGAAAATATTTTATTTCAGGGACGATTAACGGCAATAAGTTCCTGATAATGAAAATGATTGAAATACATTGATTTTCCCGGTAATACTTCCGGAAACTTGATTTTTAACGAAATTCTGCTATATTATTAACAATTGTAAAAAACAAAGCCGGACAAAAACCGGAAAAGGTAAAGAAGAGTTCGGTAAATTTGTTTTTTGTGGAACTAGTGCTATCAGGTTCCGGGAAGGTTTTCCGGGAGGTTGATAATGCGGTTCCGCAAATTTCCGATTTTACTACTCTTTCCTGATTCGTTTCTGTCCGCACCGGTTCCGAAACACGCAGATTGTGTTTCGGAAAAGTATGCGCTTATGCGCACAGAGTGTGTAAATAACGACAGGAGAAAAATATGTCGGAACACAAAGTATCATTTGAAATCGCCGCAGGGAAATCGATGGAGATTTCCACCGGCAAAATGGCCAATCTGGCCGCCGGTTCCGTTCTGGTCCGCCAGGGCGACACCGTAGTCATTGTCGCAGCTTGTACCGGACCCGCTCGCGAAGGTTCGGATTTCTTTCCGCTGCAAATCGATTATCGCGAAAAATATTGTTCAGCCGGTAAATTCCCCGGCGGTTACATCAAACGCGAAGGTCGTCCTACTGAAAAGGAAATTCTTACCTGCCGCGTAACTGACCGACCGATCCGTTCAATGTTCCCGAAAGGCTTCTTTGACGAAGTACAGATTCAAGCCCTGACCCTCAGTACTGACGGTAAAAACGATCCCGATGTTCTCTGTATGGTTGGAGCTTCCGCCGCGCTGGCGATTTCGCCGCTGCCGTTTATGGGCCCGATCGGGGCAGTGCGCATCGGCATGATTGATGGCCAGTTTGTTGCTAATCCGACCATCCAGGAAATGAAAGAAAGTTCACTTGAACTGATTTATGCCGGGCTCCCAGGTAAAGTAATCATGATCGAGGGTGAATGTGAAGAGTTGAGTGAAGATCAGTTGCATGAAGCGATGCTGTTTGCCGACAGTGTTGTCAAAATTCAGGTTGAAGCTCAGCAGAATCTGGTTGCCGAGGCCGGCAAAGCCAAGGTTGAACCTAAGTTGAAACTGGTCCCGGCTGATGTAATGGCCGCGATTGAAGAATATTGTGCGGCCGGCATGGCTGAAGCTTGCAGGGTTCCGGGTAAAGCCGAGCGCGGTGAAGCTTTGGACAAAGTAGCTGAAGGCATGGCAGAAGCTCTGGCTGAAAAATTCCCGGAACAGGAAGACCTGGATTTCTACCTGACAATCGGTTTTGACAATCTGGTTCAGAAAACTGTTCGCAAAGCGATTCTGGAAGAACAGTTCCGTCCTGATGGCCGTGGAATTGAAGACCTCCGTCCTTTGAGCGCGGAAGTTGGTCTGCTGCCGATAGTTCATGGTACAGGTCTTTTCTCCCGAGGTGAAACTCAGGCCCTGGTTATTGCCACTCTAGGTAATGAGAAAGCTTCTCAGGAATATGATGATCCTAGCGGTGAATCTTATGCGAAGCGTTTCTATCTGCATTACAATTTTCCGAACTTCAGCGTTGGTGAAGTCGGCCGTATCGCCGGTCCCGGCCGTCGTGAAATAGGTCACGGCAACCTGGCTGAACGTTCTGTTTCAAAAGTTATTCCGAAGGATTTTCCGTATGTTATCCGTTGTGTTTCCGAAGTTATGGCTTCCAACGGTTCAACTTCGATGGCATCGGTCTGCGGCGCAACTCTGGCGCTGATGGATGCCGGCGTGCCGATCAAGGCTCCGGTCGCGGGTATTTCCTGCGGACTGGTAACCGGCGATAACGGCGAAGAACTGTTGCTGACCGATATCCTCGGTGCGGAAGACCACTTTGGCGATATGGACTTTAAAGTCTGTGGTACCCGTGAAGGGATTACCGGTTTCCAGCTCGACTTGAAACTGCCGGGTATCTCGATTGACCTGTTGGCCAAGGCAATGGAACGCAATAAAATTGCCCGCATGAAGATTCTCGATACCATCCAGGAATGTATTGCTGCTCCGCGTGAAGAGCTTAACGCAAATGCTCCGCGCATTGTGGAAATCAAGATCAATCCGGAAAAAATAGGTGCGCTGATCGGTCCTGGAGGCAAACACATCCGGGCGATTACCGCTGAAACGGAATCCGACATCAACGTCGAAGAGGACGGAACCGTCAAAGTCATGGCTGCAGATAAAGAGCACATGGATGAAGCGCTGCGCCGCATTGGTGAACTGACTGCTGAAGTTGAAGTTGGTCAAGTCTATCGCGGCCTGGTCAAAGGCGTTCGTGAATTCGGCGCGTTTGTCGAAATCCTTCCTGGTCAGGAAGGCCTGCTGCATATCTCGGAAATGGCGAACTACCGGGTTCGTGCCGCCGAAGATATTTGTCAGGAAGGCGACTACGTTACGGTTAAAGTTCTGGATGTTGACCAGGGCGGCAAGATTCGTCTCAGCCGCCGGGCGGCTCTGGAAGAAATGGAAAGCTGAGTTTCAGCTGACATCTATAAAATACAAAGCGGAGCGTAAAAGCTCCGCTTTTTTTGTGGGTAATTTTTCCTGTTCGCAGTTATGACCGCGAAACAATCGCTTAGATTTATTCAAGGAGTTTCAGGAATTGTTTCTGTTCCTCACCGCCGATATTTTGTTTGGAGGCGGTTTTAAGCAGATTAAGAGCCGCATCGCTGTTGTCGCAGGCAATCGCCTCAACCGCGGCTGATCGGATATTTCCCCAGGTCGAATCGGTTTTGCCGGACGGGGCGCTTAGTATATCAGCGACCATGCTCGACATTAACCTTACCTTCAATGTGTTTTCATCCATATCCGGAGAAGTTCCGGCTGCTTTTATCGAAAAGTTGCCAACTCCTAACAGGGCCCATGGGAACAGGGTACTGAACCAGACCTGGCGTTGCAGAATAATGGTTTTGGTATTGATCGTTTTGCCGCTTTTATCAAGCACCGTCACACTGGCGGCCCCATAGCTGCGGGATTCAATCGGAGAGAGGATGGATGCGGTCAGCAGAAAACTGGCGGTCAACCAGGGATTGACTTTTTCCGGCCGGATAAAGATTACCGCACGAACGTTGACCGGTTCGCCTTGATTAAGTTCAAATAATGTTGGCGCGGCAGTACGGGTATTAAGTTTCCAGGCAGAAATTTCCGATAGATGAAATTCATAGTTGGCGGGATTCTCTTTCATTGCGGCAACGGTTTTATCCCACTTTACGCTGAAACTGCTCCCGGGTTTGTTGTTCATCGTCATATTCAACAATTTCAACCCGTTTTTTCCTTCGGACGGATTGAGAACTGTAATATACTCGGCGCTTGCGATCTGGTATTTTTTAGCCTTGGGGTTGCCTAGTTTGATTTCCCCGTTGTATGATGCGTCGTAATCAACGACAACACAGCCGGCGATAGACAAGCCGGTAAGCAGAACCACGGTCAGTTTCGGCAGCATTTTCAACATTTTCATTTTTACTCTCCTTATTTGTTGTATGAGTATCCGTTAAGCTAGCATGTCCATTTCGTTTAGTCAACAGTCAATTGTTCGAAACTGGTTAGTTATTGGTCAGGATTTGTTGACAGGGATTTGTATTATTTGCTAAAATATCCATGTATATTATGGGCAGAATCATTGAAAAAATAAAGGATAATTTCTGCTATTTGAATTCCATCGGCATTTGATTACCGCAATATTGTTGATTCATGAGAACATTTTTGTAAATCTGGCTGTAATTTTAAAAAAACCGTGCTATATTGTAGGTTAATTGTCTTTTATAAAAAGTAATGAATTCGCCTGTAATATAACAAAAACAAACAGAAGGGAGTCACATAGTGAGCTTTACCGTAATCGTGTTTGTCAAGCAGGTGCCGGACACCCAAAACATTTCCGGAGAAGCGATGAAGGCTGACGGCACCGTCAACCGCGCCGCGCTTCCGGCGATCTTCAATCCGGAAGATCTGAATGCATTGGAGCTGGCACTTGAACTCAAGGATCGCTATGATGCGAAAGTCGTAGTCGGAACCATGGGCCCGCCCAACGCGGCGGAAGTCCTGAGAGCCTCGCTGTATCGTGGCGCGGATGAATGCATCCTGCTGACCGACCGGGCTTTTGCCGGTGCCGATACGCTGGCAACCAGCTACGCGCTTAGCTGCTGCGCCAAGAAAGTCGGAAAGTTTGACCTTATCCTTTGCGGTCGCCAGGCTATTGACGGTGATACGGCGCAGGTTGGACCGCAGTTGGCTGAAAAACTCGCGCTGCCGCAGGTCTGTTACGTTGAAGACGTAGTAAAACTGACGGCCAAAAAGGTTGTTGCCAAACGTGCGATCGAAGGCGGCTACGAAGTCCTTGAAGCTCCGACTCCGTGTCTGTTGACTGTGACTGAAGGTAACGAGCCACGCCCGGCCGCTGCCCGCAAGATCATGAAATATAAACGTGCCCGCACTCCTTCCGAACTTGCCAAAGAGCATGCCGACGCCAACTACACTGACGCCGAAATACTGGCTGAAGAACGGGAAAAGCTGGCCGCCCGCAATCTGCTTATTCACGAATGGTCCGCCGAGGATGTCGGCGCGGACAAGGGACGTATCGGTTTTGCCGGTTCTCCGACCAAAGTTAATAAGATTCAGAGCGTGGTCCTGACGGCTTCTGATTCCAAGAAGATTGAGCCGACTGATGCCGGCATCAATTCGCTGATACACGAACTTATTGAAGATCATACTCTGGGGTAATCTGCTATGACTGAAAAATTAGGAAACGTCTGGGTATTTATCGAACAGGAAGGCGGCGTCATCGCTGAAGTTTCGCTTGAGTTGGTCTCAAAGGCCCGTGAACTCGCCGACCGTCTCGGTACCCAGGTAGGAGCCCTCCTGTTGGGCGATAAACTGGAAAAATGCGTCGATACTCTTTACAGTTACGGCGCCGATATCGTATATTTGGCCGAGGATTCACGCCTCGAGCCGTTCACCGTCCAGCCTTATTCCAAGGTTATCATGGACCTTATCCTCGAATACAAACCGAATATCCTGCTGTTCGGCGCGACTTACAAAGGCCGTGAACTCGGACCGCGCGTCGCTTCAGAAAAGCTTGCCGGTTTGACCGCTGACTGCACTGAACTGGAAATCGATGATTTCGAGGACAAAGTAAACAAGCAATCCTACACTGACAAGCTGATGCAGATTCGCCCGGCGTTCGGCGGTAACATTATCGCTACCATCGTTAACACCTGGGACGACCCGCAGATGGCTACGGTTCGCGAAGGCGTTATGAAGCTGAACGATCCGGACCCGTCCCGCACTGGCAAGCTGGTTAAAGTCAAACCTGCCCTTACCGATGCTGAATGCGTGATCAAAGTTGTCGAACGCGTTCGCGAAGAAAAAGAGGTAAACCTCAAAGCCGCGCGCATTATCGTTGCCGGCGGTTACGGTGTCGGCAGCAAAGATAATTTCAAATTGATCTATGATCTGGCGGAAGCCCTCGGCGGCGAAGTCGGCGCATCCCGCGCCGCGGTTGACGCGGGCTGGATCGACCATGATCATCAGGTCGGACAGACCGGCGTAACGGTTCGCCCGGTCCTTTACATTGCCTGTGGTATCAGCGGTTCGGTACAGCATCGTGCCGGTATGGACGACAGCAAAAAGATTATCGCCATTAACACCGATCCGGACGCCCCGATCCTGTCTGTAGCCCACTACAGCATCGTCGGTGACCTGAACGATGTTATTCCGAAAATGATTAAAGCCTTCAAGGCCAAAGTTTAAGGAGATACATAACAATGCCTAATTTCTTTACAGATAATAAAGACCTTATGTTCTCGCTTGATAACATTGATTTGGTCGAGGCCGTCAAACTCCGCGA
Source organism: Victivallales bacterium (assembly GCA_963678305.2). Classification (GTDB taxonomy): domain Bacteria; phylum Verrucomicrobiota; class Lentisphaeria; order Victivallales; family Victivallaceae. Next base: position 501,355 of record CAXXVV010000003.1, on the reverse strand, counting down.
AAAAGATTATACTGAAGCGGAAAAATATGATACCGCCCCCATCGATTACGCCGATGCCATGGACAACTTCAAACGTGTCATGGAAGTTATCGGCGGCATCTGCGGCGACAACATCGAACCCAGGTCCCGCACCGTTGACCGTGAAGGTCCGCATTTCGAAGACGGCGTGGTGACTTATCATCCGTTGACCCAGAAAAACCTGGCCGACCTCAAAGCGGCTGACGTCATGGGTGTTATGCTGCCGCATAAATACGGCGGTCTGAATTTCCCGGTTACCATCTACTCGATGTTGACCGAAATGGTTTCCCGCGCTGACGGGTCACTCCAGAACCTGTTCGGTCTGCAGGATATCGCTGAAACTATCTGCGAATTCGGGACTGAAGAGCAGAAAGATGAATTCCTTCCGCGTTTCGCCACTGGCGAAGCTGACGGCGCGATGGACCTGACCGAACCCGACAGCGGTTCCGACCTCGGTTCAGTTCGTCTTCGGGCCTGGCAGGATGAAAAGACCGGTCAATGGTACCTGAACGGTATGAAACGCTTCATCACCAATGGTTGCGCTAAAGTGCATCTGGTGCTGGCCCGTACCGAAGAAGGTTCAACCGATGCACGCGGTCTTTCCATGTTTATCGCTGAAATGGGCCCGAAACTGGTCGTCCGCCGGATCGAGGACAAACTCGGTATCCACGGCGTTGCCACTTGCGAACTGCAGTACAACGACGTTCCGGCTCAGCTTTGCGGCAAACGTCGCTTCGGTCTGTCCCGTTATGTTATGAGCCTGATGAACGGCGCCCGTGTTGCGATCAGCGCCCAGGCCCTGGGTATCGGTGAAGCCGCTTATCGTGACGCACTCAAATATGCCGGAGAACGGGAACAGTTCAAAAAATCAATCGATCAGTTCCCCGCTATCTACGACATGTTGACCAAAATGAAGGTAAAACTTCAGGCTGCCCGCTGCCTGCTGTACGAAACAACTCGTACGGTTGATTTGCGCAACGGCTGGAATCACTTTGTTGAAACCGCTGATAAAGACAAAGTAACTAAAGAAGTTCTGGAAACTTCCAAATACTATAAGAAGCTGGCAGCGGTCCATACTCCGATGTGTAAAGCGCTTTGTACAGAAGTTGCCAACCAGGTTGCGTATGATTCCATCCAGATTCATGGCGGTACCGGTTTCATGCGTGACTTCAATGCAGAACGTTTCTATCGTGACGCGCGTATTACCAACATCTACGAAGGTACCACCCAGTTGCAGGTTGTCGCGGCCATCGGCGGCGTCATCCAGCGTGTCAACGACCAGCGTATTGCCGAACTGCAGCAGGTTGAACTCAATCCGCACCTGCAGCGCCTGCGCAAAATGCTTGACAAAATGTACGCCAGGCAGCTGGAAGCGGTCAAATACGTCGCCGAAAAGAAAGACAGCAATTATCACGACCTCATGGCTCGCAGCCTGGTCGATAATGAAACCTATGTCTTTGTCGGTTATCTGATGCTCCGTGACGCGATGAAGGATTCCTCGCGCGAGAATCTGGTCGAACGCTATATTCTCGATGCCGTTCCGGAATTCGAAAAACGCTATATGACCATCATGAGCGGCGATTTCACGCTGATTGATAATCATCGCAGCATTATTGATTACTAAAATATCCGTGCCGGGCGGATCAAGCCGCCCGGTTTTCTTTTCAATTAATCAGGGAATCTTGAAAAATGAACAACGATTATCTGAAAAAAGCCGAAGCAGTGATTAAGGACAAGAAAATATTGTCTGTGGTTGCGGCCAAACGCGCCCGTCAGTTGGCGCTGGGCGGGCGTCCCATGGTCAAATGCAATGCAAAAAACTTTCTTGACATTGCCCTGCTGGAAATCGGCGAAGGATTGCTTGATTACACGCATCCTGAGTTTGGCACAATGGGCGATCCCGTTCCGGAAGCGCCTGTAGAAGCCGCGGCCGAAGAGGCCAAGCCGGAAGCCTGATAAGCTCCTGGAGCCAGTGAAAAGTCTACCTGCCGCAATGAGCAATCATCGCGGCGGGTTTTCTTTTTATAATAGCTGAAGGTTTGTATTCCAGGGCACCAAGCGTTAAATTCAAATAATATAGTTTTTTCATCTTAACCAGGTACTTCACAAATGACAAAGCAGGGAAAATCCTTTGAACAGAATAATATCTGGCTTGACTGGATAATTGAACTTCAGTTTATCGCCCAGGCGGGCCTGACATACTCAAAAGACCCTTTCGACCTGGAGAGATTTACCAGGATCAGAGAAATCGCGGCGGAAATGATGAGTATGAAGTCCGGGCTTTCAATAGGGCGCGTAAAAGACCTTTTCTGTAATGAAACCGGATTCCAAACCCCCAAACTGGATACGCGCGCGGCGATTATCGAGAATGACAGAATTCTATTGGTTAAAGAGAAAAACGGTAAATGGTCCCTGCCCGGAGGCTGGGTTGATGTCAATCAGTCAATTAAAGCCAATACCGAAAAAGAAGTTTTGGAGGAGGCCGGACTAGACGTTGTGGCGGAGAGAATTGTGGCGCTGCATGACCGCAATCGTCATAATCATCCGCCTTATGCATACGGCATCTGCAAAGTGTTTATTCTATGCCGCAAACTTGGTGGAGAATTTACCGCCAACACGGAGACGACCGAAAGTGCTTTTTTCGCGCTCGATGAGTTACCGGAAGTTGATGTCGCGAAAAATACCGTGGCACAAATAAAAATGTGTTTTGATGCCTGCTATGATAAACACTGGGAAACCGTTTTTGACTGATTTTTTGACGGGATAATCTTTTTAATATATTTTTTAAATACCAGGTAGTTTAAAAAGAATATTTTAAAAACGGCACTATTGTAAATCTAAAAGTAGTAATTATATCAAAAAAACAGCGAGGTTATAAGGTGGTTTTTTTGCTCAAAACCTTTGCATGCAGCATCCGTCAATAATCCGTCAATAATCCGTCACTTTTTCCAATCGTTATGTATCCCCTTGATACAATTTGTGATGGATGTTTGTTTTTGAGTCTTGGTAAATTCATTAATTATCGTATTGTTAATTTCAATAATAAAGCTCCCAGATATGCAGACTGATGATAGTCCACGATCGCTCCGCGGAGGCTTTCCGGCTGCACCCTGATTCCTTCCAGGTTTGATTCACAAAAATTAGTTCCATTCAGCAAGGCAAAAGAAAATTGAGCTTGGCGCAAATCGCAATTGTAAAATGTTGCTCCCCGCAGATCCGCACCCTGAAAATCCGCTTCGCGAAGATCGCACTCCTCAAAAAACGCTCTTCGAAATTTTGTTTCCCGAAAATCGGAGAATTGGCAATTTGCACGAATGAAAGAAAGATCGGCGCCGGTGGAAAAAGCAAATGATGCGCCCAAAAGTTTTGAATCATTGAATTCCATTCGCTCAAACTTTGAATGATTGAAATCAGCATTGGCCAATGAACAACTATCAAATATATTATTTCTGAATAAGGCATTTATAATATGTACATGGTCAAGAGTGCATTGGTCAAAGGCATTTTGGATAAATTCTCCATTTCCGGCTACTATATCAGGCGGAAAAAAATATTTCCGGAAGAATTTTCCTGATAAAATACAATCATCCGTTATAACGTTTTCAACTTGACTGGTTATTTCCTCCAGTTTTTTTGGCAGGAAAGGCTTCCTTATGTTATTCGCGAGCTCGTTTTTCATATCTTTCCGGGTGTATAATGAAATTTTTATGGGGTAAATACAATAAGATACCAAAATATTTGCTTTTTTCAATTAAGAACGTTTAATAGTTATTCCTGAATATAAAAAAAGCCATTCTCTTTATTATTTTGGAAGCCACCAAACTTCAGAACTCCACTCTAACGTACCAGCATGAATACGATCCAAATGTTCCGCGACCGGGATTACCGGAAGTATGGTAGATATAAAGAAAATAGCGGCGATACAAAAAGAGGATATAGAAATTTTTTTAAAAACGAAGAGGATAATTCCAAGAACAATCATGCCAATTCCGACAGGCAATGTCAAGTTTAAGATAGATGAAATGCATTGAATTTCAAAGTGATAATCTAAAACTATTTTATTCACGGTATATAGATAATAATACAAGAAAACTGCAAGAATCAAAGCATTCCATGTCGAACAAAGTACAAGAACAATAATGGTCAGAATTCCGGAATTTGATACAACATAAGACTTTTTTCCTCTGGTCAGGTCAGATTGCTTATTGATCATGACTTCTTTATTATGAATATCCTCCTCTGTGTCATTCTTAGAAATTTTATTAAAAATCTTTTTGCAAGGGGCTCCTCTAACAGGATATTTAGATTCGATCTTTCGGCATTGTTTTATGATATCGGGCAGATAACTTTGATCAATTTCAATTCTGAAAGTATGTTCCTGTAAAATATGGTCTGGAGTTATTTGGACTGTCATTTCAAGATGACCTAGAGGGTCTATCTTTTTGATTTCAATATTGAATTCAGGATCAAGTGTTTGAATCCTCGCAATATCTGTTTTCCTTGCTATGAGCTCTTCACACTTCTCTGCAAAACAGGCTATATCCGTAATCATTATAAATGTTCCGGAAATTGTCACAGATGCATTCTCATTGCTATAGAAAGCAGTAACATTCAACCAATTTCCATCATCGTAGTCAAACATGTCCGGGTATGCTCGTTTATGTATCCACAATTGAAAGCCTTCTATTTTTAAATCCGCTGGACGTGTGCAATGAGGATCAAATAATACTTCCATTTTAAGATAACACCTTTGTGCCTTTCAAAAGAGGCAGGATAAAACCTGTTAAAGAAAGAAAATACAATATTACTTCAATAATCAGCATGATTAATGTTGCGTTCAAGATTTTACTTCGTTCTATTTTAAATGATAAAACAAACAATATTATTGATACGATGGCGATGATTGGAGGCCAAATCATCATTGCGGCTAAAGTGATTTCAGTCACAAATGGAAGCGGTTCTCCTTCGAGTAGCGAATGCCAAAGAAGCTGCATCGTTCTTCCTGAGATGACGGTAAGGCATGCCCCGACAACATTTACTGTAACTATTATGAGTAAAATAGTTTTATGTTTTTCATTTTCCATAATTGATAATACAATCTGTTTTATAATTATCAAACATTCAAAATTATTCCGTATTCAGTAAATAGCGGCAGAGACCTTGTACGACCTGCTTCATTCGTTTGAAACTCAGCGTGTCAATAGTATCGGTTGTTTTGTGATAATTGCGATTGCGATAAAAGGCGGTATCGGTGATCATGACCGCGTCATAATCGAAGTGCCAGTAGTTGCGGTGATCCGAAAAGTCGACGCCGGTTATTGCTAACGGAGCTTTCAATGTTTCAACTTTGATGCCGGTGGTTGCCATTTGGCCGGCAACGGCATTCACCAGGGACCTGCTGCTGAAATTACCGATAATACTGATGAAATCAGCTTTATCCGGGAAAAACCAGCCGATTATTTTCAAGGGATATTGCTGCGAGTCTTCCTTATCACTGAAAAAGCCGACCATGTCTAAAACTATCATGCCGTGGACCTTGACCTTGTTTTGATGCAGCGAGGCGGCATGAATATAACTGCCCATTTGAGCGGTACCGAAAAACGGCGGCTCTTCCAGGCAATAAGCGATAAAATCGACCCGGTATTTAAGTTTGTCCTTGTTTTTTTGAGCATATTTAGCCATTTCGAGCAGTCCGGCGATACCGCTGGCGTTATCGTCGGCTCCTGGCTGATCGCCGCAGACATCATAGTGCCCCCCGACGATTATCCTGGGGCCTTTTTCCGGTCCGACTGACGCGATAACATTTTTATATTCGTTTCCGGCTGCTTTGAATTTTTGAATTGTCGGAGTCAATCCGCATTCTTTAAATTGGTTGGCGATATATTGGACTGCTTTTTCAAGCGAGACATGGTTTTGGTAATTACGAGCCGGCTTGATCTCACAAAGATATTTTACCGTCTGCCGCATATTGGCGATACTGACCGGGGTGTCAGGATGAACATATACTGGAGCTGTACAGCCTGACAGAATGAGAATCCCCGCAATACATAATAAATCTGGTAATATACATTGACTGATAATTTTTTTCATATCCCGACCTCAGGGTTGCTGTTAATAAAATAGCTGCATATTGTAATAATGCAAGGCTCTCCGGACTTTTGCTTTATATACAGAAGCAGTACTTTGTAGCATTAGTATAGGCGCTGCAAAATATAAAAAAGTCAGACGGTTTGACTATAAATAAAAATTAAATAATTTATTATCAATGGCTTAAGTAAAATGTTTTGTGAAAAATACACATAAAAGGAGATGTCGCCAGTCTCAACTTTTTATGTCTGATATCAACTTGACTGTGTAAAGATTCTGGCTACTTCTCAAAATGATTCATGTGACAAAGATCAGAAGAGGCGAAAAAATACTTGTCTTTTTTGATAAAGGGGGTGTTGACAAAAAAGAGGTAAACACGTATATTGGTTTATATGCGATATTGAATTGGTCTAAAACAACAATATAATTGGTCTACATTTTGCAATGACAAAAGTTTTCAGAACAAAAGAAATTCTGACAGAATACATCAACCGTTTGAGCTCTGCTAACCAGGAGCGTTTACCGGCGGAGAGAATTCTGGCGGATGAACTCGGCTTTTCGCGGGCTACAATCGGTAAGGCGCTGGGAGTGCTCGAAGGAGAGGGACTGGTTGTCCGTAAGAAAGGCTCCGGGACATACATTGCCGATAATGGCAAAAAGAAAAGAATGACCATAGCCCTGGCAATGCGCATGGCCTATCATTGCACTGATCCGCATTTCAGACTTATTGTAAATGAAGTATCAAGATTTGCCGAGCAAAATAATATGTATGTTCAGATCTATGATCGTTTACCTGACATGTTTAAAGAAGATCCAGAGGATAATAACTTGATGGACGCAATCAGAAGCGGCCGGGTTAACGGGGTGCTTATTGCCAGCAGAATGCCGTTGAGCATTATCAACCGTATAAATGCGGCTTGTCCGGTTGTCTCGATCAATAATATTTTCGGAGACGGCAACGAGGTGCCATGTATATCCTGTGATTACTTTTACGCGGGATTTCTCGCCGGAAAATATTTGGTAGAGAAAGGACACCGGAAGATTGCGTATGTTACAGAAAACATTAATCATCCTGAATCCGCTTTTGATTTTTCCGGGTTGAGGGCCGCAGGCGAAATGGCCGGAGTTAAAATAACTCAGGATGATGTTCTCGACACCAAAATTTATATGCATATTTTCAACAAGCGGGTCGGAAATTTTTTTAAGGATGCAAACTATACTGCTTGTTTCGTCAGAAGCACAACATATGCAGCAAGAATGATTTCAGCTCTCAATCAATACAACATCAAAGTCCCGGATGACTTATCAATAATCGCCGGGGGAAATTTTTGCAATGTGGCGGGCGACTTGAAACTTTCGGTCATTGACAATCGACTGGATGAAATGTGTCGTTGCGGTTTGGGCTTATTGTGTGATTTGATAAGCGGTAAAAACTCACATGGAATCCCGGGAATCAAGCTTTTGAGCCCAAAATTAATTGAACATGGTTCATGCCGGAATATTAATAAATAATTGGGTATTGTTTATATATAATTTTGTCCAGAATTAGAAGTCGAGAAAGAAAGGGAAAAAATGAAAACGATTTTCACGGTAAAGGCTTTTACGTTAATTGAGCTTTTGGTTGTAATTGCGATAATAGCGATTCTTGCCAGTATGCTGCTCCCGGCTCTAAATAAAGCCCGTGACAAAGCGGTTCAGATGGATTGTCTTGCCAGACTCAAGCAATCGGGAACTGCAGTCAGGATGTATGCCGACGATATGGATGAATACAAACCATGCGCCTACACCAATTTTTCCTGGAGCAGCGTATGGTACTATCAACTTGGCAGCAAAACCGGAGATAGTACCTGGCCGCCGGAGGATTCTTATCTGCCCAATCCAAGGAAATATGAAAGTGATTACAAGAAATCATTTTATGTTTGCCCGGCATATCAAAAATCCGAGGTTTTCAATGGTGAGACACGATCGACATACGGACTGAATGCGACCCAGGGTGTGGGAAGAAATTTGAAATTTGATCGCAGTAATAATGATAAACTTTTGACACAGGCGCCTGCAAATGACCGTCGCATTCGCAATATCTCCGCGGCATGGTACATGGGCTGTACAATCAATCTTTATGTCAGATATCATAATACACTCAGCTATGTACCTTTCAGTGCCACCGGGATATATCCGGTGCATGACAGTGCCAGAATTCTGCCGATGTTGTATTTAGATGGCCATGTTGCAGCAATTGACAAGAATTATTACAGCATGAAAGTCATACCTTATGGAGCTGCTCCTACCGCAGATACAAGTGCTCAGGAGTTCTGGGGCGTTAAATATTAATTTAATAAGATAAAGAGATAACAAGTACAAAGGGATGAAATATGATTGAAAGATCAGGTTTATTGTTTATTGTTGTTCTTAGCTGCCTGAATTGTATGGGAAATAATAATCAGGCGATTGAGGATTTGAAGTCCGGCAAGCGCTCCGACGCCAATGTCATGTGGTGGGGATTCAATCAGACTGACAGTACAGCCATTCTCCAGAAGGCGATTGATTCCGGCGCAAAAAAAGTTGTAATTCCAAAAACAGAAAAGCCATGGATAAGCGGTCCGCTATATCTGCGCAGTAACCAGGAAATATTGCTTGAACCGGGAGCTATATTGCAGGCCAGAGATGAAAAGTTTGTTCCAATCCACAACCGGCTGCTGAATCTTAACGGAGTTGAGAATGTTAGTATAAGCGGTTATGGCGCGACAATAAAAATGAATCGGCATCGCTATATTCTGCCGCCGTTTTACCGCAGTGAATTCAGGCATATTATCAGTGTTAAAGGTGGAAAGAATATAAAAATACTCGGTGTCTCGCTGACAGATAGCGGTGGAGATGGGATCATGCTGGCAGCAGGAGGAAACGGGCATGAATCACCGGCAAATATTTTGATTAAAGATGTAAAATGCCTGCGGAATTTTCGTCAGGGTTTGTCGGTCATCAGTGCAGTCAATCTGCGGGTGGAAAATTGTCTTTTTGCTGAAACCGGCGGGACAAAACCAGGTTCAGGGGTTGACCTGGAACCGGAATCGGATAAAGATTGTCTGGAAAACGTCGTTTTCAGTAACTGCCGGATAGAAAACAATCAGGGAAGCGGGTTTCAGATCTATGCTTTCAAATTAACCAGAATGGCAAAGCCCTTTTCAGTCAAACTTGAGAACTGTATAATCGACGGCAGTTGGGAAGCGGGCTTTGAGGTCGGCGCTATTACTCGAAATGGCCCGGACGGTACTGTTGTTCTTAATAATTGTGAAGTAAAAAATACTTTCGGTCCGGGAATTCTCATTCGCGAGAAAGCTTCAAACCGTTTAAAAATAAATTTTGTCAATTGTAAACTGGTGGATACTGCGCAAGGACAGAAACACCCGTGGGCCGGATCATCCTGGGCTCCAAAAGAAACATTCTGGCGGGAAAAGAACGGAAACGCCGATTTCAACGCATCCATTATAATAACGACAGGGCGGCCACTGATTGGACAGAAGGTTGGAGACGTGGAATTTGTCCGTTGCAGTATCGCCCAGAAATCGTCACATCCGACTGTTATTCTCCACACTAACAATAAATACCGTGTTGAAAAAATCAAAGGAACAATACAATTAGTCGGTAAAAATAAACCGGATATAAAAGCTGATGCCGGATGTTATAATATTGACTTGAAATTCATTGATGCCAAAGGAAACACGATAGCGGAATTTAAGCGTGATCACCCCCCTGAATATGCTCCGGTAAAAGCCGGGATAAAAATCAAAAACCGGAAAAATGGAGAATATTCAGTTCTTGAAAGAGGAAAGTGCTCCTATGACGTCTTTTTGAAGCCGGAAGTTGAGAAAGAACGGTACCGGTTGAGTTTCCGCTGTAAGTGTGCGCCGGATTTTATTGGACGCATGATTATGAAAGCAGGCAATATAAGTTATTGTCTTAAACCTGTCGGCAGTGAATGGCAGGAGCTGGAATTTGACAATGTCACGCCACAGAAATCAGGAAAAAATAAAGGACAAGTCATTGTTTCAATCTCTGCAACTCATAATAATACCAATCGTGTTATATTCGCCGACTGGAAGCTGGAGGCAATAAAAAACTAAAATGGTAGCTGGAATGAAATTTATTGAGTGTTTTGGAGCTCCCAAAGAAATGGGGAGGCAATATGGTGAACAAGCTCGTGAAGAAATTCAAAGAGATTTGGAACTGCGTTGCCGTCAATCCGATAAAACCAGGCTGGAAATACTTTCACGCCTTTCCATTCAGGTTTTAAGGACATATTTGCCGGATGTGCTTGAGGAACTGGAAGGCATAGCCGAAGGCGCGCACGTCGATTTGAAACAAGTGCTGTTTGCCAACCACGTTGACACTTTTGGCAATGAGGTAGAACGTTGTACTCCGGTTATTCTCAGGAACTCCGCAGAGGGTACGATTATCGCAAAAAACAATGACGCCCCGCTCAATGAGGAATATCCGTTTGTCATTCGCAGTTGCAGGCCGGATAAAGGATTACCTTTTATCCATGTAACTTATGCCGGATGGCTCAGTGGTCTTGATTGTATGAATGCCGAAGGTTTGGCTAATACCCATGGTTCAGTCGGTTCGGTGTTTGATAAAAGCGGACCAAGAGTGGATATCCGCCTGAAAGCGTATCAGCTTTTACTTCGTTGTCGAACAGTGGACGAGTTTATTTCCGGCTTGAATGAAGCTCCACTTACCGGGAAAGGTTTTAATATTGCAGCGGGAGATAAATCAGGCAATACCGTCATGCTTGATGCCGCGATTCCTTTCATTGCGGTCAGACACCGCAATAAACAGTTTGATTACGCAACAAACATATATCAATCTCCGGGCATGGAACATGCGGATATGCGATCACCGGCACAACGGGAAGTTTGCCTTTATCGCTATGGTTATCTGAAATGGCGTGAGGAAGTCAACCCGCCGGATAACCTTAACGACGTTAAAAATTTATTGAGCAGCCACGAACCTTGGGCTCCGTGTCGACATGGCGGTCCGCATGGCTCTAAGACTTTGTGGTCCATACTCTGCCTGACTGAAAAAAGAAAAATTCTAATCTCACATGGTTCTCCATGCCAAAATGAATATAAGGAATATAGTTTATGAGTTCAAAACTGGAAAGCAGTCTAGTTAGCGCTATTGACTGGCTGACAGAAATCGCGGTCGTAAAAAACAATCAGCCGATTGGAGTTCACGGAAAAAAAATGCCGGTGAGCTTCTGGAATGGAGCGGTCAAAGGCGAGTATAGTACCGCCAAACGGCAATGGGACTTTTTCTGCCCGATCTGGCATACCGGGCAGGCGGTCAAGGCGCTGGTTATGGCCGCGGAGGCCCTTGATCAGGATGATTTGCTCAAAAAAGCTGAATTCAGTGCTGAGTTTATTATGCATAACCGGGTCACAGAAGGCAAAGACAAAGGATTGATACTGGCGTATGAAGATTTTCCCGATAAAGTCAACGCTTCCGCGATCCTTGAATGTCTTGACGGTTTGTTTATGCTGTCTGCCGCAACCGGTTCAAATAAGTATTGTGACGCGGCTCTGGGTGCATTAAGGTGGGTCAGAGATAACTCATGGCAGCCGGAAGAACAGCTGTTCAACGATATCTATGATCCGGAAAATAAACGCTTTCTGTTCAATGTTAACGTTTCACAGGGAAGACCGTTGTTGGACGACGCGGTTTTTCTGAAAGGCTGGCGGCTTTCAGGAGACTCCTCCTTTAAAGATGTCGCCGTGGCAACCGCGGAGACCTTGTTGAGGGAAGAAAACCCGGCGGGAAACTGGATAAGGTATATTCCCTGCAATAAATTGAGCGGGAATATTCACCCGCGTCATGCTTACTGGTGGGGAATGCCGATGCTGGATGTTTTTGATGTTACAGGAGATGAACGTTTCCTGGCCTGCTATCTGCGCAGCGTGGAGTGGTATAAACGCGCATTGCGGACAGATGGAGGTTTTTTCAGGGGGACCTATACTGATTTTAACACTGACAGCTTCGGGCACGCCACCAGCGGGACCGCTTGTGCTGTAATCAGCTTTTTGAAGTATTATGCATTAACAGAAGACCAGGATATTTTACAATATATTGACAAAGGGCTGGATTTTTGTATGAAAATGCAGTTTACTAAACCTGCTGATCCCGATTTAAAAGGTGCGATCCTTGAAAAGGTGCTTACTCCGGACGGAACTGATCATTCTCCGTATTACATACGTGATTTAGGTACGATATTTTTTATTCAGGCCGCCAGTCTATATTTAAAATATGTCATTCGTAAAGATCGTGCTATTGAAAATAATCAAGAGTTCATTTCGCAGCATTGATAATCGGCCGAATCATCGGGGGGAGCGGACTTTTTTCTTTTTTTGACCGGGGCTGCTTTTGATATTCATAAGCATCATATAATCACTGATTGACAAGACTGGCAAAAGTGCTACATTAAATGGCGAACCGAACGATGACATGTCGTAGTTTACCAGAGGGTCTTGTATACTACAGGAGCAGTCAGGAAAAAGGAAGGAAAAAGTATGTTGAGAGCAATAATGAGCATTTTAGGGGCGGTAACGGTTTCAATAATTATTGCCGGATGCGGCGCAACAGGTTCTTATACCTCAAACGAAAAATTTTCCGATGCCATTGAGGGGCCGATCGAGAAAATGGAAAACAATTACCAGGGGATATATCGCAATCCGGTGATTATTGTACATGGTTTTCTTGGCGCAAACTTGATTGATAAAAAAACCGGTCAGAACGTCTGGGGTAAATTCAGAGGCTTAAACGGTTTTACCGTGTCTGATGAAAGAATGCGCGGACTGGCGGTTCCGATGGCAATCGGCAAGCCGTTGAAAGATCTTAATGACAATACCGTGCCGGATGGCATGCTCGAAACGGTGACCATTAAGATTATGGGAATCAATTTTAGAGAAAACGCTTATCTTAATCTGATCGATGTGCTTAAAAGCGGCGGTTTTCAGCCGGAAGGTTTTCCGCTTGCTCCAGGCAGAACCTATAATACGCTGTTCATGTTCGCCTATGACTGGCGCCGTGATCTGCAATGGAACGCGGCAAAGCTGCATAAATTTGTCCTTGAGAAAAGAAAATACATGCAGGAGCAATACCGGCTGTGCTATGGTATTAAAGATTATGATGTTCAGTTTGACCTGATCGGGCATTCGATGGGCGGGCTTGTATCGCGTTATTATCTGCGTTTCGGAGCTGCCGATTTGCCGCCTGAAGGCAAAGCGGCGAAGATTACCTGGGACGGCAGTAAATATGTTGACCGCGTAATAATTCTCGGGACTCCCAATGCCGGATATCTCGATACAATCCTGGAAATGCAGCGCGGTATTCCCACGCCGCCTCTGCCCCCGGCTGTGCTTGGAACCTGGCCGACATATTACCAGATGATGCCGGTTGCGGCAAGACGTCCGGTTGTTTATGCAGACGACCAGAAAAAAGCGGTTGATTATTTTGACGTAAATGTTTGGAAAAGGTTCAAATGGGGCCTGGCCGATCCGAAACAGGATGGTAACCTGCAGATATTATTACCTGACGTCAAGGATAAGAACGAAAGAAGGCGCATTGCGCTGGATCATCTTGACAAATGCCTTAAACGCGCAAAAAAATTCATTGAAGTGATGGCGGTCAAAGCCAAACCGCCCAAAGATGTCAGGCTTTATCTGGTGCTTGGTAATGCGGTCAAAACAACACGCCGGGCTACCGTGGACCCCAAAACGGGGGAATTGAAAGTAGTTGAATATGCTCCCGGTGATGGTAAAGTCACTGAATCGAGCGCACTCTTTGACGAACGGGCTGAAAAGCAATGGATGCCGTATTTCAGCAGTCCGATTGACTGGCGGAGTATGATTCAGTTGCGAGCCGCCCACATGGGAATTACTACTGCTCCTCCCTTTAAGGACAATGTCTTGTTTCTACTTAACGCACTGCCGACCCAGCGTCAGCTGGAGCAGATGAACGCGAAAAAATAAAACCGGCTTATTCGACCGTAACGCTTTTTGCCAGATTACGGGGCTGATCTATTTCGCAGCCCCGTGTTTTTGCGGCATAATAACTGAACACCTGTAAGGCAACGACAGTCAGGATCGGCGCGACGTATTTACTGCACGGGGGAATCCAGATTACTTCATCCGCCAATGCGGCGATTTCATCATCGCCAATCGTGGCGGTTACGATTACCGGGGATTTTCGGGCCCGGCATTCCTGGATATTGCCTATAACCTTGTCGCGTCCCGGAATATCATTTGCCAACGCGATTACCGGCACAGTTTCTTCAAGCAGCGCGATGGGGCCGTGTTTGAGTTCAGCCGCATGATAACCCTCGGCATGAATATAACTGATTTCCTTGAGCTTTAAAGCGCCTTCAAGGGCGGCTGGATATAAATAGCCGCGACCGATATAAAAACAGCTTTTGACATCTTTAAACGTTTCGGCGATTTTTGCGATATTATCCGCCTGTTTCAGGGTTTCTTCTATCAGGGCCGGAATCCTGGCGATTTCTTCGGCGATTTCCAGTCCGGTTTCACAGGACATTCTTCTGCCACGGGCAAACTTCAATGCCATCAGGAGCAAAACCGCGGTTTGACAGGTAAATGCCTTGGTCGATGCAACACTGATCTCCGGACCGGCATGGAGATAAATCCCGCGTCCTGCTTCCCGGGCGATGGAGGAGCCGACGACGTTACAGATTGCCGCGACTAAAGCGCCTTTTTCCGCCGCCTCGCGCAATGCGGTTAAAGTATCGGCGGTTTCTCCGGACTGGCTGACCGGGATTACCAGTGTATTGGGTTCGATTATCGGATTCCGGCAACGGAATTCCGCCGCCTGTTCAACCTGGGTCGGAATGCCGGCCATATCTTCAAAATAGTATTCGCCGACCATCGCGGCGTGCATGCTGGTTCCGCAGGCCGGTAGAACAATGCGATTGATCGCGGCCATTTCCCTGGGATCCAGGTCGAGTCCGGAGAATATTCCTGAGCCTCGTTTAAGATCGATTCGTCCTCGAATGGCGTTTCCGACCGCGTTCGGCTGTTCGTTGATCTCTTTCAGCATGAAATGTTCGTAACCGCCTTTTTCGGCGGAATCCGGAGTCCAGTCGATATGGGCTATTTCCCGGGCAACCGGGACATTGTTCAGGTCCCGGATATCGATATCGTCTTTGCGAATCAACGCAATATCGTCGTCATCCAGGAAAATAACCCGGCTGGTATAAGCCAGCAGAGCGGAGATGTCACTGGCAACGATTACTTCATTATTACCGACGCCGATAGCAATGGCGCTGCCGCGCCGGGCAACGATCATCAAGTCCGGTTCCGTTGTGGAAATAACGGCAAGCCCGAATGTGCCTTCAAGCTGCTTCAATGCCGCCGCCGTGGCTTTGAACAGATCTCCTTCGTAACATTCGGCAATCAGGTTGGCGATTACTTCAGAGTCTGTTTCAGACGCGAAGGAGTGCCCTTTGCCGATCAGGTGGCTTTTCAGTGCGCCGTAGTTTTCAACAATACCATTATGGACAATCGCAAAGCGGCCGGACGCATCGAGATGAGGATGGGAGTTTTCTGTGGTCGGCGGTCCATGGGTTGCCCATCGGGTGTGCGCAATTCCGGGAGAACTGGCACCTGTATATTCCGGCCATTCAGCTTCAATTTTGGTTTTGACGGCGGCAACTTTGCCGGATTGCTTTACACAGCGGATATTCTTATTATCGAATACCGCGATTCCGGCTGAGTCATAACCGCGATATTCCAATTTTTCAAGACCGCCGATCAGGACTTCAACCACATCCCGACTGCCGATATAGCCAACTATTCCACACATAAAGAAATACTTTCAATTGTAAATAAAATTTTGTTCAGGAGATCCGTAAAGAAATTCCAGGAGACGAAAACAGAAATGGCAGAGGTTTTAAAAATCCATAACGGGAATATTGCCATTGGGCGTTTTTTCCGTTTTCGGTTTTTTGGCCTTATCCTGTACTTGGGTCTTTTCCGGCGGAGCGGTTTTCTTTACCGGAACGACCTGTTTAGTTTTTACAGACTGGATGTTCTTTTGGACTTTCTTCCCGGCTTTTTGGGCTTTTATTGCCTCGGACATTGCCAGTTTATGTTCTATCGCCGCCCGGCGCTTGATAGCTTCATTCTGTTCTTTGAGTTTTTTGCGATAACGCATGGCCTTAACTTCCAGCAGCATTTCCGCAACTCCGTCGGCATCATGTATGGCCGCATATTGTATCGCATTGAGTTTCTTGAAATCAAAGATATCAATTTTCGCGCCTTTTTCGACCAGTTTTTCCGCTATATCCTCGTTATCTCTGATCGCGGCCCACATCAAAGGGGTACGACCGGAATAATCGGTCAAATTAAGGTCGGCGCCGCAATCAATAAGGAATTCCGCCACATCATCTTCTTCAAAATAGATTGCGGCAATAAGTAAGGTCCAACCCTGGTCCTCTTCGCGCCAGTTGATGTAAGCCCCCTGCTTGATCGTCATAATCGCAACATCCTCCTGTTCCCGCTGCAGGGCCAGAAAACAGGCTTTTGACAATTCCCGGCGTTGCTGGTCAGTCAAGTTTCTGTTGGTATAAGTAATAGTTTCAAGCTGCGGGTTGGCGCAGCCGGCGAACATGACAACCAGCAAAAACAAGAGACAGGTTTGGTATATAATTTTCATCATATTATTTCCGAATCAAAAAGTTTTAGTCTTTAAGAGTTTATAACAATATACCAATGTTTACCGAATTTTCCACAGCAGGCACAATAAAATTTGCTGATCCTGATATGTTTTATTGGAAATCGGTTCGCAACTGCTGGTCTTTCGGGGTCCACATAATATCGTCGGCCAGACCCAGCGGGAATTTATGGACGTTTTGGTACCGGCTGGATAAGGCAACCAGGCTGTCCGGCGCAAACAGGAAGGTGTATGGCTGCTCTTCATGCAGCAGCTTGTGAAACTGATGAGCAAGCTCAATTCTTCTCTTGCGATCGAAACACACCCTCAATTCTTCAATTATTTTGTCGGCCTGTTTATTGCGGAAGGAGATATGATTGCTGGATTTTTTCACGTCGGCCTGTGATGAGTGCCATAATTGATAGGGGTCTCCTTCGTAACTCAAAGCCCAGCCAAGAGAGCAAGCCTCAAAGCTGCGATTATTTAATTTCTCGATATATACAGCCCATTCAACGCTCTGGATTTGCATCACAATACCCGCCTTAGCCATATCTTCCTTAATGATTGGATGCATTTTGGACTGGATCGGATGTCCAGCTACTTGCATTAAAGTAAATTCAAACTTTGTGCCGTCCCGATCCAGAATGCCGTCTCCGTCGGTATCTTTCCAACCGGCTTCGGACAGCAGTTGTTTGGCTTTTTTTACATTGAAATCATAGGGTTTGATCGAATTATCATAATACGGGCTGTCAATAAAAAACGTTCCAGTAGTGATTCTGGCCAAACCGAAATAAACGTCTTTCATAATTCTTTTACGATTGACCAGGTGAGTTAAAGCGGTGCGTACGCTACGGTCTTTGAATAACGGATTATTCAAGTTCCAGCCAAGATAATAATAAGCTCTGCCGGTGTATTTAAATTTTTTCAAAAAGCCGTTATTTTGAAATGCCGGCATATTCGTATGCTGATGCCATTGTGACGGAGTTAATCCCAGTTGATCAATTTTTTTTGCCAGCAGAGACTGGAATCTGGTGTTGGGATGTTTTATCAGATCGAAAACCAGATGTCTGATTGGCGGCATGGCGCCGTAATTTTTGCCGAAATATTTTTCCCAGCGTTCCAGAACGATGCGCTGCCCCTTTTCCCATTTAACAAAACGATATGGGCCGCATCCGACGATAAGCCGGTTACGTTGATGGTCTTCGTTAAAGCGTTTACCGTTGAATTCGCCTTCATAGGATTGATAAAGATGTCTTGGGAGCGGTGACATTCCGAGAGTGATGGATTTTGACAAGTAATAACGTTTTTTCCAGAAAACTTTGAATTCATACTTATTGATTACTTCAATCCGGTCCAGATCAGAGAGATAAGACCGGGTTGGCGCACAATTAACGTCTTTGTTCTGGACAACATCCACATAAAATTTAAAATCATCAGCGGTTACTTCCTTGTTTTTCCATTCTTTGCCGCTGACCGGATCCGTAAAATCGTGCCACAGGATGCCGGGGCGCAATTTAATCGTATAGACCAGTTTATCCGGAGAAATCGACCAGCTTTCCGCCATCAGCGGTTCAAAGATATCCGGATGCTGATAATTCCGGGCGGCCAGGGACGAATCGGTCAGGCCGTGAAGCTCGCTGCAGAAAGCTTCATTGGTGATAATGTTGTTCATGTTTTTCGTATCCGCGCTGAAAGCCCGGATCATCCGGCCCCCGGAAACGGCTTTAGGGTCGAAAAACTGTACGTTGGCAAAAGGTTTTTTATCGGAAATAGAATTAGTCGGTTCCACTTTATTTGGC
Source organism: Victivallales bacterium (assembly GCA_963678305.2). Classification (GTDB taxonomy): domain Bacteria; phylum Verrucomicrobiota; class Lentisphaeria; order Victivallales; family Victivallaceae. The sequence continues at coordinate 482,732 of CAXXVV010000003.1, read as the reverse complement.
CGAACCGCAAATCCTTTTTCGGAAACCATCTGCAAAGTATCATTCAACCGGTCAAGAGCTTTGGCGTTTTTTGCCGTTTCAATCTTTAACCGGTCAATTGAATTGATTGTCTGGATTCCGAAAAAACACACCGCAATCAGTAATACGACTATCGCGGTATTGATAAACAGATTGCGATTCATATGCACCCTCCATTTGGCTTGCATGTAACTATTCGCACTGAATAAAGCATGGGTGCGAATTTGTAAATATGTAAATTTGTAAATTTGTAATTATAACAAGTCATAAGTTTTCAAATCGTTTTTGAGTTGATATTTTAATCTTTCCAAGTATTTTCAACAGTTCTTCACAATCACTGATTATACTTTCAGCTTGCATCTGCGTGAGAAATTCAGATTCCCTCAAGAGGCGCAGCCAATAATGAGTTTCTATTGCCTCTTTATATGCAATCGTTATTTTAGAGAGAAAGTCTTTATCAGAATGAGCTCCCATTGCTTCTTCAATATTTGCTCCAACAGACGTTCCAGCCCGCAATAGTTGTTTAGATAATATAAATTCTTTTTTTCTGCACTGAGATGTTGATACAATTTAATTATTCGCAAAGCAAAGGAAAAAGATTTTTCACAGATAATATTATTTTTCTGCATAATATTGAATGATTTTACTATTTACAAATTTACAAATTCTTAATTTACAAATTATCAGCGTCAGCCGACAATTGCATTGTCCTGACCCAGGAAAATGCCCTGGAAGTTCATCTTCAATTGTTCCGGATTGTCTGAGTTATCGAGCGCGTCCTCTTCGGTGATCTGGCCACTGTTGACTAAGTCCAGCAGGCGTTGATTGAAGGTCATCATCCCGTCTTCTCCGCCTGTGGCGATTGCCGCCGGCAACTTTTCAAGCCGGTCTTCCATCAGCAGTTTGGTGACGATTGGAGTATTGACCATTATTTCATTGCCGGGAACCCGCCCTTCCCCAAAAGCTTTCGGAATCAAACGCTGGGAGATGATTGCCCGCAGGTTGAGAGCCAGAGCTTCGCGGATGGAATCCTGTTCGGCCTTCTCATAAAAGTCAAGGATACGATTAATGGTTTGAGAAGCATTGGAGGAGTGCAGAGTAGTCATGACCAGGTGTCCGGTGTCAGCGGCTTGCAGAGCCGCTTCAAAACTGTATTTATCGCGCATTTCCCCAACCATAATAATGTCCGGGTCCTGACGTAGAACGTGTTTCAGCGCACTTTGGAATGACTCCGTATCAAGTCCAACTTCCCGTTGCTCGATAAAACAGAGATTATCCGCGAATTCATATTCGATCGGGTCCTCAATCGTGATAACATGCTTACGAAATTTTTGATTGATGTGTTCGAGCATCGACGCCATTGTGGTTGATTTACCGGAACCCGTCGTCCCGCTGAGAATAATGATACCACGATGTGATTCCGCAACTTTTTCTATGACCGCAGGCAGGCCGAGGTCTTTGAAAGTCATGATTTCGTTTTTAACATGACGCAATGTCATTGAAATCAGGCCGCGTTGGCGGTGAACATTGACGCGGAAGCGGCCGACATCGTCTTCAACGTGTGACATATCGAGGTCACCAGTATCTCGGAAAGAATCCAATTGTTCTTCGTATTCGATCATTTCGTTGATAAACTTCATAAGCATATCATGGTCCGGGGTAAAATCACTGGACAGCATTTCCCCTGAAATCCGGAATGCAACCGGAGAGTTTTCTTTGACATGTAAATCCGAGGCTCCGGAATTAACCGTCATTTCGAGCACTTTATGGAAAATACTTCTGGTCATAGGAATCAACCTCCGTTATATTGTTGCATCAAATCATACATTTCGCGAACTGCGACGCTGATTCCGACAATCACCGCCCGGGCGATAATACTATGACCGATATTAAGTTCCTGAAGATGTGGAATAGTTAAAATTCCGTCAATATTAATATAGTCAATACCGTGTCCGGCGTTGACTTTCAACCCGGCCTGATGTGCAAATTCCGCGCCCTGAATCAAGCGGTCAAGTTCTCTTTTTTGGGCGTCACCCTGATTATTGGCATAGGTTCCGGTGTGCATCTCAATGTATTCAGCCCCGGAGTCTGCCGCGGCCTGAATCTGGGTTTTATCAGGGTCGATGAACAAGCTGACGATGATACCTTCGGCCTGGAGGCGTTTGACGGACTGATTTATCCAGTCGGCGTTCCCGGCGACATCCAGGCCACCTTCCGTTGTCAGTTCCTGGCGCTTTTCCGGGACTAAACAACTGCTGTGCGGATGCAGCAGGGAAGCTATCCTGATCATTTCCTCGGTCGCGGCCATTTCCATGTTCAAAAACTGGACCTTTGCCGCCAGGTTTGTCATGTCCGCGTCATTCATGTGCCTGCGGTCTTCCCGGAGGTGGGCAGTAATACCCCACGCCCCGGCTTTTTCAGCCAGAAGCGCTGCTTCAACCGGATCCGGCGATGTTACTTTACGAGCTTCACGGACCGTACAGACGTGATCAACATTTACACCGAGTCGCAACATAAGGAAATCCTTTCAATTAAGGTTATCATATTTGAACTGGATAAGCTAATCGTTGTAACCGGAAAAGTCAAACTGCAAAGGCAAAAAAAAACTTCACCCCATAATGGGGTGAAGTTGGAAATACTAACTCAGGAAGACTGAATTATTTGAACAGATTCGGGTGTTCCTTGGCCATCTGAACAATATTTTTGGTTGTGATCAGCAGGAAGCGAACCTTAAAGGCTTCGTTCATATCGTCCGGAGCCGGATCTTCGGTGAATTTTACGCCGGGCTTGAATGATACGGCGGCACAAATTTTACCGTCTTTGATCAGCAGTTTCTGATCGAAGATGTTCGCATTCAGCATTGCCAGATGCTTGTTTTTGTCTTTCAAAACTTTCAGTTTGTTTTTATCACGGGGCAGACCGATCATTGATACAATAATCGGGCAGTCAGCGTGCTTGTCGACGGCTGCATCGAAATCTTTTGCGGTCATAACTTCTTCAAGCGGCATTACCAGCTCGCCATCGGGTCCCTGCATGTCCTTGGAGGCTTTTACTGTTATAGTATCAGCAACAACGCTGTCAGGAGAACCGAGTCCTTCGCCGAGGGCCGCGATGATTTTCTGAGTACGTTTGTTTTTCTGATATCCCTGATCACAAATGATCAAAGCTTTTTTGCCGGGATATTCTTTGGCAAGGTATTGACCCAGAACATAAGCTTTTGAGCATGCGAAACGGTTTTCATTTTCCATGATGCCGCTGACGCCGCCACTGCCGAAAATACCCATTTTGTACATGACAAAACCACCACAACCGATAACTACTATCAACAAAGCGACAGCAATAGGTTGAGCGTTCGGGTTGGTTTTCTGTTTCTTGGAGCAAATGATCATTCCGATCAATGCTGCGAACATGACGATACCGACTAGTATAACCATGTGTTCCCCCTTTGCAGGTTGGTTAATATTTTGATAACAAAAACGGTTTGTAACAACAAACTAACTAAAAAATACATGTACTATAAACATTGTCAAGAAAAAAAAGCGAAAAAATTTAATTATCATGCAAAAAAAAACGCTTATTGCCCCTTAAATCAAAGAAAATTGCCGGTTTTATCCTATTTTTCTTTAGTTGCCAATCATCCTGACTGCCGCACAACCGGCTCCGAAGCCATTGTCAATATTGACCACTGTGACGCCGCCGGCACAACTGCTCAACATTCCGAGCAGAGCCGCGAAACCGTTCAATGAAGCTCCGTAGCCGACACTGGTCGGAACCGCGATAACCGGACAATTCACCAGCCCGCCGACCACACTGGGCAAAGCGCCTTCCATCCCGGCACAGACAATGATCACCCTGGCGTTTTGCAGGATTGGCAGGTGCTTTAAAAGGCGATGAAGCCCGGCAACTCCGGCATCATTTACCAGCTCGCAACCGATTCCGCATAATTCGACCGTGTATTTTGCTTCCAGGGCCACCGGCAGATCGGAAGTTCCGGCGGTGATAATCAGAACCTCCGATTCTTCGGCTGCAGGAGGATTTCCGACAGCGGTTATGACTCTTGCCAGAGGGTCGTATATCGCGTCAGGACATTTGGCGGTGATGATTGCAGCCTTTTCCGGGTCGACTCTGGTTGCCAGAACCGGATGTTTTTCCGCTCGCATTCGTTCAATTATTGCGGCGATTTGCCCGCCGGTTTTGCCGGCGCCGTAAATTACTTCCGGGAATCCGCAGCGTTCCTGGCGGGAACGGTCAAGCTGGACGCCTTCCGGGTTGTTTTCCGGCGGGGCGGCAGCGGCCGCCACCAGGGCGTCGTGCAGTGTAATTTCGCCGGTTTGGAGTTGCTCCAGAAGTTCTTTGATATCCATAATATTTTCCGGGGCGGATGTTTAATCGCCCAACAGTTTATCCTGTGCGCTGTAGTTGCGGATATAATCGTCGATCGCATCGTGCAGCGGTGTAATTTCACGATCATAACCCAGGTTTCGAAGCTTATTCATTTCCGCTTTTGTGTAATACTGGTAGCGGTCTTTCAGGTGATCAGGCATTTCAATATATTTTATTTTGACCTCCCGGTCAAGCGCGGCAAATGCCGCCGCCGCCAGAGAGTTCCATGTTTCAGCCCGGCCGCTGCCGATGTTATAGATTCCGGCTCCGCCGGGGTGGTCCATCAGGAATAATACCATGTCAACCGCGTCCTTGATATAGAGAAAATCGCGTTTTTGTTCTCCGTCGGCATATTCCGGCCGGTATGACTTGAACAGTTTAAGTTCTCCGGTTTCGGAAATCTGTTCAAATGCCCGGCGGACAACGCTGCGCATTTCTCCTTTATGATGCTCATTGCTGCCGTAGACATTGGAGAACTTTACCCCGGTAATCTGTGATAGCAACCCCTGGCGTCTGGCCCACAGGTCAAACATATGCTTTGAGTAGCCGTACATATTCATCGGACGCAGCTTGTCCAGCTCGTCCTCGTTGTCATCGTAGCCGAAAGCCCCGTCTCCGTAGGTAGCGCAACTTGAGGCGTAGATAAAACGGATATTGCGTTCCGCCGCGAACATGGCCAGTTGTTTGGTATATTCAAAGTTATTTTCGATCAAATAACTGGCGTCACGCTCGGTTGTCGCCGAACACGCTCCCATGTGAATGATTACTTTCGTGTCGCCGGCGAGATTTTCCAAATCTTCAAGCAACATGTCTTTCTCAAGGTAATCAGCATACTTCAGGGCTCGGAGATTTTTCCATTTGTCGGATAAGCCAAGGTGGTCAACCGCGAGGATATCTTCCTCGCCGCGTTGATTCAGACCCCAGACAATCCCGCTGCCGATCAAACCGGCTGCCCCGGTTACAATATACTTCATCGGTTACATCCCTTTCCGGCTTTTGTCCGCGGCTTTCCAGACTTGACTTTGGACCTTTTCGAGCGGGGAACTTGCTGTATTGAGGGTCAAAGTAGCCATTACATTATGGTTCCAGTCTTTATGCCCTTTGCTGTTGCGGTCCCAGTCGGCATAGTATTCAATTCCGACGGTCCAGCAGTGCAGGTTGCGCAGTATCTGCACGCGATAGTTTTCAATGCCGCCGGCTTCAAAATCATAATTGACCGACGCGTTCAGAAATGTTTTACGGTCCGGAGTCAACGGCATTTTTATCCCTGCGGTCACTTGCTGCGTCCGGTCGTCATAATATTTGTCGAACATTCTTCCGGCGTTGATCTGAGTAAGGGTACTGCCCATTGAGTAAGCCGCCTGAGTTCTGAAACGATCCTGATAGGCGTAAGCTATATTGGCTTCCATATCTTCCATGAATTTATAGCGCATTTCAACCTGCAACTGGTTTATTAAATTGGAGTCGATGCCCGGACGCCCGGCCAGACGTCCACGATTTCTGACGGCCTGCGCGTTATGGGCGCTGTTTTCTCCGACATCAAGCGACATTTTTCCATTGATCTGCAGATTTGAGGTAGGAGTAAATCGCAGCAGGGAATCAAAGTTACCCATGTTGTTAAAACCGTCCTGGCTGACGAGATGGACGTCGAAATAGTTTTCCATACTTATCCATTCACGCAAGCCTGGGTCCAGAAACGAATCGGTCCGGGTCTGCAGCCGGTTACGCATCCCGAACCGGACAAAATGCACTCTCTGTATGCGGTCTACTTCATCAAAGTAGTACAGCTTGTTCCGGTGGACTGTCGGCTCCGGAATGTAAGTATAGTTAATATAAGGTTCCAGAACATGACGCAGGCCGTCCATTTCAAAAAACGGACTTTTAATATCCTGCCAGGTCTGGTAGATTTTAGTATTGACTTGAACCCCGACTTCTCCGGCCAGGCGGAATTTGGCTCCGCCCTTATCATCATAATTGACCAGTTTTCTGGTTGAATAACCTACGCTTGGATCATCCGCCTGATTCATCTGGTTGAGGTCCCCGCTGGATACTCTTTGCTTGGATGACTTGCTGTATCCGGTCATCCGGCCGCCGATGCGTGGCACAATGGTCAGATATTTCAGATCGATCGGGTAGTAGAGAAAGTGTGTTGTGTCAAACCGTGCGCTCTCATAATCTTTGGGATCGGCAAACGCAGCCATACTCGGGATTGGCTTGCGGTCATAGGTCCGCCAGGACATTTTCAGGTACTCGAAGCTTGATTGGCTTTGATAATAGATGTTCTTGAACAACTCCTGACGCGGGATATCAATTCGCGCTTCAGGAAATTTCTGCACCACGGTGAAAAATGAATTGATTTTGGGCTTGACCATGAGCGAGACGGAAGCGCGGTTGAACTGATATTCCAGACTGCCGAAAGTCTCAGGTTCAATGTCCGCAGTGCTGCGGCCGTAAAAGAAATCGTGGAGCATATAGTAATCGCTCAGGAATTCCATTGTCCCCCGGAAATCCAGACGGGAAGTAATGTGCGACAAGTGGCTCAACCTGAAATCATAGCGGCCGTGAGGAATCGCCATTCTGGTATTTTTACTGTGTTCTTCATAAGGACTGTTGTCATAGATACTGAAAGCGTTGAACTGAGTCCGCGAATTCGGCGTAAAAATATCAACGTCAGCGCCGTAACCGAAACCGCGTTTCGACATCAGCACGCCATAGACATTGGTCCAGATGTTGGGCTGATCTGACAATTGGAACCCTTTACTGAATTCCCACCATGCACCCCAGTCGCTGTCATAACCGCCGCGAGTATTGAACAGTCCCGGGCTTTCCTCTTTTGGTTTGTAGATAACCGGCGACCAGAGAATCGGTATGCCAAAGACATTAAACGTACAATTAGAGGCCCAGATACTGTGTTCGCCCTGATCCGGATTATAATTCCTCAAGCCAACGCCGCTGTATTGGTGCGGATAAATTTTTGCGGTTCCGCACTTGATCGAATAATGGCTGTGGTTTTCCAGCAGATAGGAACACGACGAGATCTCGGCATCGTTGACAACAATTTCGCCGCCAGGTTTGCGGACCCCGCTTTTGGCCCGCATGACAAATGTCTTATAGCGGCCGGACAGATTTTTAAACTGCATGAAGCCGGTTGCCAGGTTCCCGACAACCTTTTCCGCTTCCAGGGCGTCGCCGCGAGAATAAATTCTGGCTTTGATCCGGCGATAACCCAGCGGGTCGATTTCGTACCCGGTAGCGATTGCCAGCGCATTGGGGTCGGCGGACACCTTGGCGAATTTTTCAGGGGACAAAGTCGCTTCTTCCGACTTGGTCGCGAAAAAACGAATGTGCCCGCTGGCTTCGATATCCTTGCTTTTGATATTGACTATTGCCTTGTCACAACTGATTGAGACATCGCCATAGGGAATAAAGACGTTTCCGTTGGCGATGATATTGTCCCCGACGATTTTCCAGGAGTCGGCCCGGGTATTGGCCAGACTGGCTCCCGGTTGTTTTAATATCTTGTCGAAATCTCCGGCTGAAACCAGAAGTGAGCATAGACTCAATCCGGCTCCGATCAAATAAGTTGTGATTTTTCCCGGCAAATTATACCTCTTTGCAAAAGATTATTTTTCGTATTTTTCCAGTAATTTCTTTTCAGTGGCCATCGTGTAGAATCCAGCCGCATCAAGCGTTTCCGCCGCATCGTCGATTAACTCTTCCAGATGTCCGATCGGCTTTAACGGCATATCTTCGCAGTTCGGGAAAATAACCGTTTTTCCCGGGAATTCGGCGTTGATAACCGCGTTCAGTCCTTTTTTCAGGTCTTTCATGCCGCCGATGCCCGCCAGCGCGGTAACCGGGCGCAACTCCCCGCTTTCAGAAAGTTCGATGACATGGCGCAGGTGGAAGGTCCGGCTGCCGCTTGAGCCGATATAGCGCATGCCCTGATTGGCGATCCCCATAACGTTTAATGATGCTTGTTTTCCGGCCGGAATTCCGGCGAACACATTCATCAGCCCGTCAGCCTTGAGGAAATCGGCGGCGTCATTAACGACCGGGACAACCGGTACCAGCATAACGATATCGTCAAAGCCCTGGGGCGCGAATTCACGGATCGCGGCATTATATTCTGCCGGTGACGCGAAATCTTTCGGGTTTATCGCCTTGAATTCGATTCCGCGTTTGGCAATATCGTTTGCCAGCAGTTGTTTAACGTTTTCAATCCGGGCATTATCCATGTCGGTTACCAGAATACGTGACGGCCCGTCCGGAGATTCGACCGCCAACTGGGTGTGCATCTGGCCCATTGCGCCGGCTCCACCGGGCAGCCAGCAGGTGCCGCCTTTTTTCAGTTCGCTGCGAACATTGTGGTTGAAGGCGTCAGACATAACAGTTGAATCGGCTCCCTGACAGAACCAGCCTTTGTAATGGATTGAACCGATGTCGAAGTTCCATTTTTCATCCGGATATTTTCCAATAAAATTGACCGTGGCGCCAATTTCCCCTAACAGGCTGGCGGCTTCCGCGGTTTCACGGTCGAGTGCACATAAGAAGATGTCGTCATATTTCAGACCGACCGGCAGAGAATCGGAGCAGCACAGATCGGCTCCCGGTAATTCGGCTTTGATCGCTTCGAACTGGTCTTTAGAAGCATTGACCAGAACGACTTCGGCCGGCTCGGCTTTCTGGAGAGCTGAACCGGCGGCATAGACAATATCACAACCGGGTTGACAAACGATCAGCACTTTGCCGCCCGCTTTCGGTTTGGTCCGGTTTTCAATCATGTAGCTGGCTTTTACACAGGTCCATGGCTCCATCAGCGCCGCGATCGCGGCTGGAGTGGTATCTTCGATCGGCAGCAGATAACTGCCTTCGTCGCCGTTGAGCACGCGCTGGTCAAGCACACTGTATTGCGCCATTCCGCCGTTGATGGCATAACCGTAAGCATAGCCGACGCCACCAACATAGATGTCCGCCTGGATGATATAACGTTTGCCGACCGGATACTCTGCCGCGACATTTTTTCCGGCTTTGACGATTTGCATAACCGCTTCATGTCCCGGAATAACCGGATCGGTTTCAAGATTTTTAGAAATAACCCGCGGATGTTCTTCACCGGCGCGAATTAGTTTTACATCGGAAAAACACAGTCCGATCGCCTCTATTTTTACCAGTACTTCATCGTCACCCGGTTCCGGAACCGGTACTTCGCAGGGCTGATCGTTTTTACCCAGTTTTTCCATTCCCGCTCCGAAAAGCGGCCAACACAACATTTTTTCAGGAATGTTCATAATCACGTATTATTTTTCGTTTTCTTAGCCGAACCCTTTTGTAAAAAAACTTTATCTGAATAATATGCCCTGTTTTTAATAAAAATCAAACCCGGAATAACCGGTTTTATCTTCACTGGTGCATGAAAAACAAAAAAGTAGTAAAATTATCTGTTCGGAGTCCGGACCTGAAACAAATAATAAAGCCTTAATTATTTGCTTTTTTCAGGAGAAAATTGAAATACAGCCCGCAACATTCCGGGGCTAGTGACGGTAGTGTTCTTGATTTGACCAACTGATACTTTTTCAAGGCTGCGGCGCGGACCTGACGGTGATTGGTCACGTGAAAATCCTCAATATTTTTGAAACCGATCATCCGGAACAACACCGGCATTATCGCGCTTACCCGCGGCATTCCGATCAACAATTCCCCTCCGGGCTTCAGAATGCGGTACATTTCTTCAAGGATCGGCTCAAACTCCGTAATATGTTCAAAGACTGAAAACGCGGTTATCAGATCAAAATAATCATCAGGATAATTTTCTTTCAAAATATCGTTCTTGCGCAAGTCAGCCTCGATCTCAAGTTTTTCCAGAATCGGCGCGAGTTTTTCAGTGTCGGACAGAATATCGATTCCATGGAGTTCTTCGGCGATTGCATTTAAAGAAGGAAACAACAGTCCGCTGCCGTAACCGAAATCAAGTACGCGTTTGTAGGGCGGGGTTAATAACGAAAGCCCGTCGGAAATGCGTTTGCGATAAAGCGCACCGATCAACGGTTTGTAGTAATAACGCAAAGGATCGTCGTAACGGGTGACTGGAGCGAAAACCGCTTCCTCATACAGCACAAACTTAACTTTATCGCTCAATATCAGCCTTGCTCCTCAGATTTCCGGGAATTGCTCCCGTCGTTGATAAAGAAAAACAGACCGGAGAAGAGATTTGCACACAAGACTACCGAAGTAAACATAATTGCCGCTGATTCAGCTTTATCCAGGACGATTCCTCCGGCGCTCAATATTTTCAACACGGTATAGTCCCGGAACCCGATACCGGATGGCGTGAACGGGATCAGGCCGGCAATATTCCCGAGAATGACTCCGGTAAACAGCGCCAGCATTGGTACTGCATCAACCCCGAGTCCCTTGAGCAGGCAGTACATGACCGCTCCCATGTTCAGATGGATCAGGAAGATACTGATCAACGTCATCCAGGCCAGCAGCATCTTTTCATTGCGATAGATATCCACAGTATTGCACATTCTGGTCAATGCGCCGTGGGTTTTGGCGTCGAACCAGTCCATTAACTTGTCGATTATGGATATTCTTCTGAATTGCCGGTGAAGAAAGATAACGCCGCACGCTCCCAGGCCTGAAACACAAAGAAGTAAAACGCCGGCAATTCCGCCGACCTTGGAATATTTTACGATCTCCTGGGTGGTGTGTATGTGCATGAAGTCACTAAGCCATTTGTACAATTCGGGCATGTCCACATTCATTAACAACGGGATTGACAACAGCGTTAAAACAATCGCAGTAATGAACAGGGCCAGCATCCCGGTAATCCGGTCGATTAAAATAGTAAAGATCCCCTCAACTTTGGTGCCTTTGGGAGCCCGGACCGAAATGAAACCGACCTTGGCGAGATCGCCGCCGATCGCTCCGCCCGGAATGACCAGGGAGCAGAAATAGGCTTTCAAGGTCAGGCAGATAGCTTCCCATAGTTTGATTTTGAATTTCAGCACTTTGAGCAGCATATACCAGCGCCAGCCGCAGACGAACATATGGAATATATATAAAATAAAAGCTGGAATGATCCACCGGTAGTTGAAGTGTTTGAAGTTTTCCGCAATTTTATCGGCATTTCCGCGCACGATCCAGGCAATAATCAATCCGGCCAGCCCGAACTTGATCAGGAGGCCAAGTATTTTTTTCCAAAGCGGTTTTTTCTTGACGATAGTTTCTTCTGCGGTTTCCAGTGTGCTCATATAGCTTCCTGACTATGAATTAACTTTCTGTTCCGCATAATATAGCTCAAAAAAAACTTAAAGTCCAAATAAATTTCACCAAATCCGCCAAATAAGTCCAATTAAACAAATACCAAACTTATATATGGCCAGCGAAGTAGCTGCGGGAACAGGTCCTTATAACTGGAGTGGATATCTTTGCTGACAGGTGAAGTAAACGTTCAATTTTTGGTATTATTTATTCGATGTTCGATGTTAAATGTTCGATATTTGACCTGTTCAATCATTTTTAATATGAACATCCCGCTGGGGAAACGGTATTTCAATATTCTCTTTGTCAAAGGCCTTCTTCATTTCTTCATGCAGAGAAAAATAGACGCCCCAATAGTCGTCTACTTTAACCCATGGCCTTACCGCGAAATTTACAGAACTGTCGGCATGGGCTTTCACTCCGATAAAATAAGCCGGATCTTTGAGAATTCGTTTATCACTATCCAGCACCTGTGCGATAACTTTTTTGACGTGATCGATATCGGCGGCATAACTGACGCCGAAGACCAAATCCAGTCTTATTTCTTCTGTTTCGGTGAGATTGACAATTTTATCCGCGGTAAGCTGGGCATTCGGGACGATTACGGTTTTATTATCCGGCGTAACCATTTTTGTCGTGAAGAGTTCGATCTCCCGGACCTTACCTAGTTCTCCGCCGGCCTGAATCAGATCTCCGACCTTAAAAGGGCGGAAAATGATGATCAGACATCCAGCTGCAAAATTTGCCAATGCGCCCTGAAACGCCAGGCCAATCGCCAGGCCGGCCGCGCCTATGACCGCGATGGCGGAGGCGGTATTGACTCCCAGTTTGTTCAAGGCCGCGACGATGACAAAAATATATCCGACGAATATCAGCAGATCCTTGGTAAAAATAATCAAGGTTTCATCGGTGCCTGATTTGGTCATGGCCTTGCCGGTTACATGGGCAATCAGTTTTACCAGCCATCTGCCGATAATGAAAATGATCAAGGCGGCAATAACGTTCATTCCAAGATTTTTAGCCCAGTCATAATCAATGTTTTTGGGATTGAATCTACTCAAAAAATCATCTGTTTTTTGTACGCTTTGTGCTTTTGTTTGAGCATTCTGTGCCGCCTGGCTTGCTTCTTTAGACATATTTGTATCCTTATTTTTGCAGTTTCTTTGCCGTTTTAAGGTTATAACAAAACTATAATGCTCTTTGAGATTAATGTAAAGGGCTATTAAGTTATTTTTACAATAGAATTGAACCTTATTCATATAAGCAGAGGACTTTTTCATTCGCTTGACTTATCAGTCGGGTTGAGTTAGATTAGTAGTAGTTGGAGATGTCAAAACGGGAGAGCTCCTTTGATAACGCTTTAGAGATTTCCCTTAATAAAATTTTTAATAAGAGTAGTGCGAAATGCAAATATTAACCACGAAAAATCACGAAAAGTCACGAAAAAGTTTTTTATTTTTCAGCTTATGCTGAAAATTTAAATACTTCTTCATGTTCTTCATACGTTGCCTTCGCTAGCTCAGGCTCAGACTGCGCTAGTCATGGTGCAAATAATAGTTTCGCATGAGTCTAAAAATTTTTAATCAAATCGAAGTCTGTGATGTTATAGACAAATAAGCTTGACCGCTTATCGGAGAGGAGTATATAAATGATCAGCAAATCTTCAGAAGATGACCGGAAAATAGAAAAAGAGGATTCCACACCAAAACCGAAATCATTCTTTAAACGCATTTTCAGTCTGCGCAACCGGTTTATCGTTTTGGTTTCGAGTATCGTTGTTCTTCTGTGCATCCAATTTATTCCCGGAGCCAAACCGTTTGTCAAGGAAGTGATTTTTAAAGTCCTGCCGGGGTCCGGCGCTTCAACGGTTCGGCTGAATGGAACTCCGGAGGAAATGGGAAAGCAGCACGGTCGGGCTCGTAGTTGGTCGATTGGATTGTTGATGAAGGTTTATGTTTATCAGGTTATTTGTCGCGGCGATGATGAAAAGTATAAGATTAGAACAGCAAAAGCCCAAAAATTACTGGAAAAAATCGATCCCAGGTGGATGAATGAAATTACCGCCGCCGCCAACGCTGCCGGAGTCAAACCAAAATCTTTGATGCTTGGTAACACTTTCCTTGACCTTGGCCTTTATCTGGCCGGGTGTAGGCAGTTGATTGTCAATACTGACAAAGGGATGCTGCACGCTCATAACCTTGATTGGGATAACCTTGCCGGTGTCGGCAATTTTCTGGTGACCATCTTCAGAACTTCCGCCGCCCCCGGACGCTATGCCACGGTCTATCTGGGATTTCCCGGGATGGTCGGAGCTTTGGATATTATCAACGAACATGGCATTGCTCTAAGTTTTGATCAGGTTGGAGTCGCGGGCGGCAGATGCGAGATGCCGGTTTTCATAAAAATGCGGGAGATTGCTGAACGCTGCGATTCATTCGAATCTGCGGAAAAAGAATTGTTGAACATGCCGCCGGGAATGCCTTTTTGCATTGGCCTGAGCGATGCAAAAAGCGGAAAGGCCGCGGTCTATGAACGAGGCCGCGGCAACGGAGTGAAAAAACGCGCGGCTCGTGACTCAATTCTTACTGCCGATAATAATCTCTGGTGTGGAGCGAAAATGGCCGGGCGTTGCGCTATTGATGATTTTGCCCGGAAAATCAAGCCGAATAATATTGCCGGAATGCAGCAAGTGCTTCGCAACGAAAAAGTCCTGATGGAATGCAATATTTACAGTGTAATTTTTGATTACCGCAATAATAAATTCTATCTTGCGGCAGGCAATATTCCCGCCGCGAAAGACACTTACAAAGAATATGAACTTTTCAGCAAAAAGTAACACTAAGTTATAACTTAATTCGTTACAACATAGAGAATAATGGAGAAAAATATGACAATTTCCGTTGGTCGCAAATTGAACATCTGGTGGAAGCTTGCTTTTGTCAGTGGAATAATCACGATTGTAACATTTCCTGTATGGTTTATTGAGACATTTGGAAAAATCTTTTTAACTTTTTCTGAAGATTTATCGTTTTTCTATAATCATTACAGCTGTATTTTATTTGTTTGGATAATTGCTGTTCCAATTGCCTATTTTTCAATATTTTGCATATGGCATTGGAAGGTCAGGTATGCGGGAAATCATCATCTCGCATGGGCGGTGTTTTTCGTTTTTTCATTTTGGGGGACGAATGTTACATATATTTCCGGTTCAACATATATAGCGGTTCTTTATTTTTTCATGCATATTATTCCAGATATAAGAAGTAAAGGACTGTATGCTGATCATCCGGAAGTCAAGGTTGTCCCGCCGGCGTCTTCGTTTCCTGGAGCGTACAAATTTGCAAAATCGGTATGCCTTGCGGCAGGATGGGGGTTGATTTTGGTCGGTTTGTTTTGGGCGGTTGTAACATGTGCTGCTTATTTTACTGTATGGGACGCGTTTGCCGAGACAATTCCTGACCTTGAGGGAGAATTAATAACAAAAAAAGTTGCTTCAGCCCTTTTCCTTGCGGTTGATACTGGAAAAGTATCGGTCGTGTCAAGTCTGGTTTGTGCTTTGTTTACTGTCTTTGGGGCTGTCCTGATTCAAATTAGCAACACGATATCCTTGAGGCTTTTTGAAGCAGAACAAAGCAAGAATAATTTATCAGAAGAAGCTGACAGTATCCGTGCGACTATCAAAAGTGACGGGCAAGTGACGGATAAATGACGGACAGGGAGTGATGATTTGATTTGAGCTTAAAACTCAATCCCTTTCTGGGCTTTTATGCCTTGCTGGAACGGGTGTTTTATTTCCTTGAGCTCTGATACCAGGTCGGATGCTTCTATGACTTCCGGCAATGCGCCGCGCCCGGTAATTATCACATGCATCCAGGCTGGACGCTGTTTCAGAATTTCCAAAACTTCCGATACATCGACGAGTTTCTGTTTTAACGCAATGTTCAGTTCGTCGAGGACCAGCAGATCGACTTCCTCTTTAGCGATATATTCCTTAGCCAGGTTCCAGGCTGCCTCGGCACATTTTTTATCTTCATCGGTTTCAGTAGCTTTGCGCCAGGTAAAACCTGCGCCCAGCGGAATAATCTCGAACGGTAGACCGGTATTGTCGGCAAATTGTTTTTCACCGGTTTTGCCGGCATTTTTGATGAATTGCAGGACGCTGACTTTCCAGCCCCAGCCCAGAGCGCGCAATGATGTTCCGAGTGCGCTGGTTGTTTTACCTTTACCGTTGCCGGTGATATTGATCAGCAGACCATGACGTTTGGTACGGGATTTTTTATCTATCATTTTCCAACTTTATTTTTGATTGGCATTTTAAGTAAATTATCTTATAAACGTGGCAAAAGCAAACACCCCCGGCCATTTTTCAATTTATTTATTTTAAACAGCCCCGGAATAAAATCTTAAACGGCAATGTGTGGTTATTTAATTGGTAATTAGATTGTTATATATAAATCATAATCAAACTGTACGATTATTAAGTAAGTGGAAAAGGGGATAAATCATAGTACATTATCTTTGCAATCCCTGATTGCAGATGTAAATTAGCTGCAGGAAATGAAAGAGTTTATTGCATGAATACATACCCGGTTAACCTGCTGCTTGCGGAAAAAACGTTGTTTAATTGTCGGCGGCGGCAAAGTCGCAGGACGAAAACTGGCGGCTTTACTTAAAGCCGGAGTGTTGGTGAGTGTGGTTGCTCCTGCTCCCACCCGTAAAATAAAGACCCTGGCTGAAGCCGGAAAAATAGAACTCTTTACCCGCAAATTCAAGGAGCAGGATCTTGATTGTGCCGATATTGTTTTCCTGGCGACTGATGACCGCGAGTTGAACCGTTCGGTTATGCTTATGGCCAAAGCTAAAGGCGTCATGGCCTGCTGTGTCGATGCCAATTGGCGGGATGGTTCTTTTATTACCCCGGCCAGCGTTAATCATAATGATATAACTATAGCCGTCTCCAGCCAGGGAGTTGCCTGCCGTAAGACAAAGCTAATTAAAGAGAATTTATCACGCCATATTGATGCGATTGAAAATACTGAATTACTGGTAATCGGTACTGATCATAATCATCTAAAAATGGATTTACGCAAAGATCTTCATTTGAGTGGAAAACGGCTGGACAAAGCCGGAGAGCTGGTGATGACCCTGCTGGGAATTCACGAGTTCATGCTGCTTAATACTTGCAACCGGGTTGAGCTGATTGCTGCCGGACATAATAATCCGGCGGCTGTCGAAATGTTGAAGATGGTATTGAAACTCAATTCACTGGAGCCGGAGCAATATTATGTCAAGACAGGATTTGATGCATTTCGTCACATGTGTCTGGTAACTTCGGGATTGTTTTCACAGACTCCTGGCGAAAACCATATCTCAGCCCAGTTCAAAGACGCTTTTGAATACGCGAAAGATAAAAAATGGTCTGGCAGTCTGCTTAAATCGCTGCGCGACAACATCCTGCATGTTGCCAAGCATATCCGGACCGAAATAGTTTCACAACTCAGGGTTTTTGAGATCGAAGAATTGGCAATGGAGTTTATAAAAAGCCGAATATCAACTCTTAAAGACAGGCGTATTATGCTGGCCGGTACCGGAGTTGTCGGCCGCGCTTTAAAAGAATTATTGCTGGCGGAAGGTTGTGTTATTGACTGGGTTTATTATTCAAATCAGCCCAAAGAAAAAGATATTGGCGTTAATATTTCAAATATGGCCACGCTGGATGAAAAAACTGCCGGCTGCGGATCTGGTCATTACCGCTATGTCGGCTGAAGAACCGGTTATTTCGGCTGAGATGTTACAGCGGCTTAAGCCGGAAGCTGTTTCTATCGACCTTGGAGTTCCCGGCAATATCGCCGGGAAACCAACTGCCGATATGGAGGATTTGAAGCACTGGCATCGTCGCAATAATTGTGATATGAATGAGATTCTGGTTCAAGCCGATCGGATTATTGATGAACATAAGGATGTTTATGAACGTTTCAGAAAAAGTTTTATTGACGGGCGCCAGGGACAGTAAGCTGTCGCTGTGCCAGACCCGGCAATATATCGAAAAACTGTGTCGGCTGGTCCCGGCTTTGAAGTTTGAGTTGGTCCCGATGTCATCTCCTGGTGACCGTGACCGGCAGACTGATTTACGGGTTTCCGATCCGGATTTTTTCACTCGCGATCTTGACGACGCAGTGCTGGAACAAAAACTTGACTGCGCGTTTCACAGTGCCAAGGATTTACCTGAGAAACTCCGTGACGGGCTCGATATGCTTTATCTGCCGTGGGTCGAAGATCAGCGGGATGTGTTGGTTTTTCCATCTGGCAGAGCGGTTCCGGCCAAGCCGAAGATCGGTGTCAGCAGTGAGCGCCGGGAAGCCTTTGCCATGAAAAAATTTCCCGACGGGGAACTGCGGAGTATTCGCGGGAATATTGATAATCGCATTGCTCAACTTGACGCGGGGAAATATGATGTCCTGATCATGGCTGCGGCCGGCTTGAAACGCTTGGGGCTGGCTGATCGGATTTCCGAATATATCAGTCTTGAAGACCTTCCTCCTCCGCCGGCTCAAGGCTGGATTGCGGTGACCTTTCGCAAAGGAGACTGTGTTTTTACTACGTTGCGCAAACTTTTTGTCAAACCGGTGTTGCTGGCCGGGGCTGGAATCGGCTCCAAAGCCAACACGACATTTGGTGTGGTCGAGGCTTTACAGTCATGTGACATCTGTCTTTACGACGCGCTTTGTCCGCATGACCTGTTGGACTGCTTGCCTGACTCATCGGTCGCGGTGTATGTGGGGAAACGTCAGGGCGAACATTCTTTTAAACAATCTGAGATATGCGGGATGCTGGTTGATTATAGCCGTAAAAATAAAAAAGTGGTCAGACTGAAAGGTGGCGATCCCGGAATTTTCGGCCGATTAGCGGAGGAAACGGACATCCTTGATGAATTTGACCTGCCTTACAGGGTATTCCCCGGAATCAGCAGTTTAAATATGGCGACTACATCGACCGGACTGTTACTGACTCGACGCGGTGTCAATCGCGGATTTACCGTTGCCACACCCAGGAAATCCGGGTCGCGTGCGCTGGAATGGTTTACCGACGAAGAACTCAAAGACTTTACTCAGGTTTATTTTATGGGCGCGAGTGAGGTTGCGGCGATCTCGACTAATTTACTTGCGTCGGGTTATGCCGCTGATTTGCCGGTGTCGGTCGTTTACAATGCGGGAAGTCCTGATTGTCAAATCATATCAGGCAGCCTTAGGGATATCGCGGCTCAACTGCCGGAAACCACCATGCCGGGAATCATTTTGATCGGCAAAGCGGCTGATGCAAAGTTTTTGTATTCCAATCACGGACTTTTGGCCGGACAACGTGTTATGTTTGCCGGAAGCCGTAATTTGGCGGTTAAAGCTGAATGCTCCATCGATAATTTTGGCGGAACCGCGCTGTCAATGCCGATGCTTGAGCTTGAACTACAACCGGATATAGAAATCAACCGGATATTGGATACTGATTATTTAATTGTGCCGTCACCATCGTGTGCCGGATTGTTGCTGGACTTACTGAATAAAAAGCGCATTGATTTACGCCGCCTTCCGAAATTGGCGGTTTGCGGCAGCGGAACCGGCGGGTTTTTTGAACAAAAAGGGATTATCCCGGAAATCCGGGCGAAAAAAGACTTTGGCGCGTCAGGGTTGATTGAGGCACTCAAAAAAGTATTGACCGGTAGTGAAAGAATAACCCGTCTGCGCTCAGAAAAGGGCGCGTCTACCCTGTCTGAAGCGTTTCCGGGTATGATTGAAATCGAATTTTACACCAACCGGCCGGTTCATTATGACGTGATGCCGGAATGTGACTGGGTGATGTTTACTTCGCCTTCTTCGGTTGAGGCATTTATTGATAATTTTTCAGAGAAGCCATTGTCAAAACTCCAAGTCTGTGCTATTGGTGAACCCACCCGCAAAAAACTTGAAGAATATGAAATAACCGCGATCCGGCCGGAAACCGCGACGGTTGAAGCAATGATTGAGATGATCGCGATAACCCAACTTGATAAACAATTGAGGATGATAAGATGAACAATGTATCAGGCTTTCCCGATCTCAGACTAAGACGCTTGCGTTCGACCCAAACGGTACGTGATATGTTAGCGGCTCCTTTGCCGGGGCCGGAAAAATTTATGTGGCCGGTGTTTGTGGTCGAAGGCAAAGGGATTAAGCAACCCATAGGAGCGATGCCCGGCCAATTCCGCTATTCGGTCGATACCCTGATCGAGGCGGTGGGGGAAGTAATGGCTATGGGGATAAAATCGATCATGCTTTTCGGGGTGGTCGGTGGAGAACGCAAAAGTTGTTGCGCCGAATATGCCTATTCGACAGAAGGAATTGTTCAGGTTGCGATTCGTGAATTGAAAGCGGTTTACCCGGAACTATTGATTTTTACCGATGTTTGCGTCTGCGAATATACGTCGCACGGTCATTGCGGGATACTCGATGGTTGCGGTACGGTCTTGAACGACCCCTCGCTGGAACTGCTCACTAAAATGGCGGTCAGCCATGCCGCAGCCGGCGCTGACGCGGTGGCCCCGAGCGCGATGATGGACGGTCAGGTCGCGGCGATCCGGGCCGGACTTGATGCGGCTGGTTTCGCTGATACAATCTTGATGAGTTTATTCCACTAAATTTGCATCCGGGATGTACGGGCCGTTCCGGGAAGCGGCCGATTCCGCTCCCGCCGCCGGGGACCGTAAGGGCTATCAGGCCGATTATCGGAATCTGAGAGCCGCGCTGCGGGAATCTGTTATGGACGAGCAGGAGAGGGAGCGGATATTTTGATGGTCAAGCCGGCATTGTTCTATCTCGATATAATCTGCCGACTGCGCGAAAATACTTTGGCTTGCCGCTTGCCGCCTATAATGTCAGCGGCGAATATTCAATGCTTATCGCCAGCGCGAACAACGGCTGGGGCGATTTGAAAGCGATGGTGCGCGAATCGATCAGCGCCCTGTCCCGGGCCGGAACCGATATTTATATTTCCTACTGGGCCAACCAGGTACGATCAATTGTTAAAGGATTGAATTGCAATGATTACTTCAAAAGAACTTTTTCAACGGGCCTGCGCCTCTATTCCGGGCGGGGTCAACAGTCCGGTCCGGGGCGTTGAATTCGGTTGAGTCTGAACCGGGTTTATTTCAAACGCGGCGCCGGGTTGCCGCCTTTTTGATGTCAATGACAAGGTATATATTGATTTTTGCATGTCATGGGGGCCGCTGATTCTGGGTCATGCCGATCCGGAAGTGATTGGTGCGGTTATTGACGCGACCGCTGACGGGTTGAGTTTCGGGACCTGTAATCCATTTGAGGTTGAAATGGCCGAATTGATCAAAAAAATGGTTCCGTCGCTTGAAATGGTCCGCTGTGTGAATTCCGGGACCGAAGCGGTTATGACCGCGGTGCGCCTGGCGCGGGGGGTAACTGGAAGAAAGAATATAATCAAGTTTGACGGTTGTTATCATGGACACAGTGACAGCTTGCTGGTTGCTGCCGGCAGTGGTCTGCTTACCCCACGGAATCTCCTCATCCGCCGGGGTCAACGACTCGGCGGTTGTCTGAGGTGATTGTCCTTACCGTACAATGACCTTGATGCAATTGAGGATGAGTGTTCAAGCAATTCCCTGATGATGTTGTCCGCGGTCATTATTGAACCGGTTGTAGGTAATATGGGATTAGTTTAAACCGCGTGAAGGTTATCTGAAAGAATTGCGCCGGATCACGGCTGAACATAACACTATCCTGATCTTTGATGAAGTAATTACCGGTTTCCGGTTTGGCCCAACAACTTACAGCGAAATGATCGGCATCAACCCCGATATTACTTGTCTGGGTAAAATAATTGGCGGTGGCATGCCGGTTGGCGCGGTGGCCGGGTCAAAAAAGATCATGAGTCACCTTGCCCCGGTCGGTCCGGTTTACCAGGCCGGAACTCTCAGCGGCAATCCGGTTGCGTTGGCCGCCGGGATTGCCACTCTGCAGAAACTGCACCAGGAGAATATTTATCCGGAATTGCGACAACGTACGGAAAAAATAGCCGAAACGGTAAATAAGTTGACTAAAACATATTCATTCCCGTTATGCTGTGCCTGGGATACCGGCGTATTCACGATATTTTTCCGGTCAGTCTGCCCGGATAATCTGGATGATGTTAAGACATGTGATTTCAAAAAATACACGGCCTTTTTCAAAGCGATGCTGGAACGTGGTTACTATTTATCGCCTTCGCAGTATGAATTGAACTTTGTTTCAATAGCTCATTCGGAAGAAATAATAGAGCAATTCTGTTCAGACTTGAAAGCAGTTATTCCAAGCCTGTATTAAAGAAGTTCATCATCTCCAATGCCTCTTTTTGATTTTTGTAAGTTTTTGATAGTTAGTTTTTAATATAAAAACAATAATCAAACTGTACGATTATCAATAATCAAACTGTACGATTATCACGACTATAAAAACAATAAAAACGGTTTCGTAATAGCTTTTTGGAAAAAACTTTTTTTACCAGTCTGCGACTGCACCGTCGGGACGGAAGAGACGGGGCATGGCGATTGGAATTTCCGGATGCGCTGCACAGAGTTCGTCGTCCAGTTCGATCCCCCAGCCGGGTTTGTCGTTAAGTTCCAGAAAACCATCTTTGACCACCAGCGGTTCGGTGATAACTTCATTGCGCCAGTCATTCAGGAAAAGTCGCTCCTGAATGAGAAAATTCGGCGCGACGGCATCGAGATGCAGGGAAATTGCGGTAATAACCGGACTCATCGGGCAATGCGGCGCAACCCAGGCCGAGTAAGCTTCGGCAAGATGGGTGACTTTCAAGCCTTCGCCAAAACCGTGACAGTGCGCCAGGTCCGGCTGCAGAATTGCCAGCGCTTTTTTATCCAGAAAGTTTCTGAACTCGTATTTCAGGGAAAGGCGTTCCCCGCCGGCCAGCGGCATCGGCACATTGTCCGCTACCTTCTTCATGGCGTCGACATCTTCAGGTTGTACCGGTTCTTCAAAAAAGTAGAGATCGACATCCTCAAGCGCTTGCCCGATCTTGATTGCCAGATCGGTGTCGTAACGACCATGTCCGTCGAGCATTAGCGGGCAATCCATGCCGATTGCTTCACGGATGGATTCAGCGGCTTTGACGATTTTTCTGATCAATACCCGGTCATTGACCGGCCAGCCGGTTTCGGCCAGACTGAACTTGAAGGCCC
Source organism: Victivallales bacterium (assembly GCA_963678305.2). Classification (GTDB taxonomy): domain Bacteria; phylum Verrucomicrobiota; class Lentisphaeria; order Victivallales; family Victivallaceae. Next base: position 459,829 of record CAXXVV010000003.1, on the reverse strand, counting down.
GGTATCCGGCGGCTTCGGCGGCATAAGCTTTGTCTTTGATTTCAGCCGGATCGGTTGCTCCGCCGCTCCAGCCGTTGGCGTAGACGCGGATTTTGTCACGACAGGCTCCGCCGACCAGTTTATAAACCGGCAATCCGACGCTTTTGCCGAGGATATCCCATAAAGCCAATTCAATTCCGGCGACGGCAGTTCCCTTGAGGACGCCGCCTTTCCAGAATTTCTGTTTGATCATCACTTCGGTCAGGTAGCCGATTCGAGTCGGGTCCTCGCCGACCAACAGGCTTTCGATATCTTTGAGCAATCCCTTGATTGTCTGGTCATAACCTTCTAGCGTGGCTTCACCCAAACCGGTGATTCCTTCATCGGTATGGACCTTCACGAAGATATAGTTGCGATTCGACAGCAGACCGCATCCGGGGGTGGGCGCGCCGACTATTATCGGTTCTATTCTGGTAATTTTCATGTTCTAATCTATCCGTCAATTATCCGTCAAATTAAATATTTTGTACTTGATTTATCCGTCATTTTGTGTTATTCGTCACAGTCTGCCGGAACCAGTTGTACGGAGGTGCCGCCGTCTACCATCAACCGCGTTCCGGTGGTTCTCGGGGAGTCGTCGGAAGCGAGGAACATGATGCTTTTGGCGATGTCTTCCGCGAGGCATTCGTGACCGAGCGGGATGTTTTTATGGCGACGATCCACGGTACTTTGCGGTAGAACGGGCCAGCGGTCGGAATAGATGTAACCGGCGGCAACCGTGTTGACCCGGATATTGAATTCCGCCAGGTCAATAGCCATTGCCCGGGTCAGGGAATCGACAGCGCCCTTGCTGGCGACATAGACGGTCCGGCCTTTGACCGGGCGTTCCGCGGTATTGGACCCGACGTTGATGATTACCCCCCCGCCATAGGCTTTCATAATCCGTGCAGCGCGCTGTGAACAGTGGAAAAGCCCAAAGACGTTTATTTTGAACGTTTCGGTCAGCATATCATACGGCGAGTCGATAAACGAATAGCCGCAGGCCTGAACTACCGCGTTATTGACCAGGATGTCAAGTTTGATGCCATCGGCTTCAAGCTTATCAAAAAACTGGTCTACCTGCTCCGGTTGGGCAATATCCACTGTAGCTTCGATGACTTCGGTGCCGTATGCTTCCCGGATTTCCTGCGCTACACGTTGAGTATCGGACTCTTTGCGTCCGTTGACGACAACCCGGGCTCCGGCGGCGGCGAACGCTTTGACGATGCCGAGTCCGGTATTACGGACCGAACCGGTCACCATAACTGTTTTACCTGTAAAATCCATAATTAAACCTCACTTCTTGAAAAATGATTCAGCATTGTCCGGGCGGATATCAGTCAGGTCGCCGCGAAAATGCCGCAAATCGCGTTTTTGATATGGATGTTCCGCTATCGCATCTTCATTTAGGTCTACACCCAGACCCGGCAGCTCGGGAATTGTCATCATGCCGTCAACAAAACCAACCTGTTCGGTGCATATATCTTTGCGCCACGGAATATCGACCGCCATGGTTTCCAGCAGATGAAAATTCGGGGTTGACGCGGCAATCTGGAGCGTCGCGGCGTTGGCGACCGGGCCGCTTGGGTTATGCGGGCAGATCGCGATATGGTTAGCCTCGGCCTGGGCCGCTATTTTCTTGACTTCGCCGATGCCTCCGACATGACTCAGGTCCGGCTGGACGTAATCGGCGCATTTCAGTTTGAAAAATTCCTGATACGACCAGCGGCTGAACATGCGCTCTCCGGCGGCGATCGGGATTCTAACCCGTTGTTTGACTTCCGCGAGGGCATCGAGATTTTCCGGCGGGACCGGTTCTTCGAACCAGGTAATATCAAATTCTTCCAGCGCCCGGCCGATGCGGATGGCGGTGGCCACATTGAAGCGTCCGTGTCCCTCCACCAGGATTTCCACGTCGTCACCGACCGCGTCGACAACCGCTGCCACACAATCCAGGGCCTGGTGCAGCTCTTTTTTGCTGATATTCAAATAAGCCGAACCGAACGGGTCCCATTTCAGACCGGTAAAGCCGTTTTGTACAGCGACTTTCGCTTTTTCGGCGAATTCTTCCGGAGTTTTTGCCGGAGCGAACCAGCCGTTGGCGTAACACGGGACTTTATCCCGGACTTTACCGCCGATAAGCTGGTAGACTGGAACCCCGAGTTCTTTGCCTTTGATATCCCACAGCGCCATTTCGACACCGGACAGCGCGCTCATGTTGACTGGTCCGCCGCGAAAATACAGACTCCGGTAGCACTCGTGCCAAATCGCTTCGATATTGCGCGGATCTTCACCACGCAGATTGCGGTCCAGTTCCCGGATTGCTTCCATGACGGTCTGTTCACGGTATTCCAAAGTGGCTTCACCCACGCCATGCAGACCCTCGTCGGTCATTACCTTGACAAAGACCCAATTAGTCCGGTAGCAATGACAGATCAAAGGTTTGATTTCGGTAATTTTCATTTTTAATCCTTTCCAGCCACGAATTGCGCGAATTACACGAATTTAAAATTTCCGCTTTGCGGAAAAAGAAAACTCTCCGTGTTCTCTGTGTCCTCCGTGGTGTAGTATTTAGATTATTTCAATAAGCGAACGATCGGTCATGATCAATGGACTGTTGCAGACCGGCAGACCGGTGAAATGACGGACACCTTCGGCCTCTTTGTCCGGGAACATCCATGATTCGCCGCAGGTGCGCTTGTCCATTTCGCATTTGATCTCGTAGACTTCCTGGGTTACCGGATCGATCAGGACCGGATTATCGAGTTTCAGGGCGCTGTCCATGTAATAAGTCATTTCCATTTGTTTGACAACCGGATCGTCCTCAACCGATTCCGGGAACCACCAGGCGTGGACCGGGACATTGCCGCAAACGAAATTGGCGTGCCAGGTGGTGGCTTTAGTGGCGCGCGGATCGTCGGTATCGTCCATTACACTCATGTGGCAGGCGGTACGCCCACCGGCCTGTTCCATCGGGTCGGCCAGAATGGTGCATAATGACTGCAGCGCGTAATACGCGGGTTTTGGGGAACCGTCTTCCAGTCTGACCAGACCATAATGGAAGGTCTGTTTGAAGGCGGCGTAATGGGCAAAGTCGGCCATGTGGAAATAGCTGGTCATGGAACAGCCGTTATTGAGTTCGAGCAGGGTCCGGCGCAGGAGCATTCTGGCCTGGATATCCTCGCTGAATTTCATGGTCGAAAGCGCGCCGACGCCTTTGGCTGCTTCCGGTACGTATGACTGGACTCCGGCTTCACCCTGCCAGTATTGCAGCGATGGCTTGTATTTATTGACAATATTGGTAAATCCGGCGATTTCCTGGGTGCTGTGACGTTCCGGAACTGATTTATAACCGTGATATGTGATAATATCGATATATTTATGAATACCCGCCTTCATGCAGTCGTCAAGGTATTTGAGGCTCCAGACTGTCATCCCCCAGGCGATCGCGCCGCCGATCAGCTTGGCTTCCGGCTGCTCTTCCCGCAACGGTTCGGAGGTCAGCCTTACCAGTTCAACATATTCCGCAGCCTTCGGTCCGGATTGCCAGAAACTCAGTAGGTCCGGCTCGTTCCAGACTTCATAGTGATCGACCCGGTCCCGGAAATGTTTGACCAGTTCGCGCACGTAATTCTGCCAGGCGTCGCGTTCCGGTTGGGTCTGGATCGGCGGAAATCCGACCCCGTGTTCGTTGCAGTCTTTATAGTTGGGTGAAATGCTGTCGCCGGAATTCATTTTTTTAGTATATAATTTATTTCCGTAGCTGATACTGAGCCATGGAGTGACCCCGCGCGCCAGCAGTTTGTCGACAATCTCGTCGAGCCAGGCGAAATTATAGACGCCCGGTTCTTTTTCGGTCTTGGCCCAGCCGGTCTGGACCCGGGCCCATTTCACGCCGAGATCATCAAGGACCGGCCATGCCTGGTTTGCGTCCCACATATCACGGTCAAGGCATTCAAAGCCGACGCCGAGTTTTGAAGAGCCGATTTCCGTGCTCTTACGGTTTTTCAGTTTTCCCAGATAATTCAATCCGAAATCTTTTAAAGACATTTTCATAACCTTTCAATTAATTCTTTTACTGCGTTATAGTCAGTGATAAACATTGGATAATCTTTTAACGGAACATCATGAACCACCAGTTGCCGGGCAATATCCTGTCGTTGATTGGGATCAATTTCGCTTTCAGGTTCATAAACCTCTCCGGTAAGGGGGTCGATTACGACTGGATTCTCGATATTTTGCCCCGGAGCCCAGATGAACAACTCAATGTCGCGGGTTCGGTACGGCTCATTTCCGGCATAGGACGAAAACAGGTCCTTCGGCAGATACCACGAGATCAACGGGTAACCCTTGCGCACGAAAGCGGTTTTGCGGGAATTCAGAATTTCGACCTGGAACGAATAGAGTTCCGGTGATTTGCTCATATCCTTGATCGCCATATCGATTTTGGTGCGCGGCGCCCGGATTGTGTCATTATCAAACAAGGAGCAGATGGTTTGTAAAGCGTAATATGCCGGTTTCGGTTGCGGCGGACTGTCGTAAGTAATGACCCCGAAGTGATTCGGAACTTCGCAGTAGCCGTTGCGATAATAAAATTTGAAGTCGGAAAAATGGAAATAGCAGGTGTAGTCGACTCCCATGTCAAGGTCGGTCATGATGCTTCGGCACAGGACTTTCGCCTGGACCTCTTTGGTGACCGGCGTGTTGGCCAGCGCTTGGGTTGTGGCGCTTTGTGAAGGACAACCCGATTCGGCCTGCCAGAGTTCGATGTGTTCTCCGCCGTAAGCGTCAAACGCCGCCCGCAAATGACGGAAATCGTCAATGCTGTAAAGCTCCGGGACCACGCGATAGCGATGGTAACTGTAAACGTCAATGAGTTGCGCCATTCCCTGTTTCAAGTATTCTTCAAGTACTCCGAACCCGGTACTTGAAAATCCGGCCGCGGTGGCGCCGCCGATAATCTTAACACTAGAATTGTTTTCCCTGATCACCGGAACCGTCATTTTCAGCAGATCCATATATTCACTGACATTGGTGCCCTTGTTCCAGAATGGATTGATGTCCGGTTCGTTCCAAACCTCATAGTGGGTAATCCGGCCTTTGAAGTGTTTGACCAGTTCGGCCACGAAATGCTTCCATGCCTGCCGGGATTCTTCAGAATAAATCGGCACCCAGCCGACCGCGTCTGGTTCTGTCGCTTCAGTATGGTGAATATTACCGTATCCAAGGTTGAACCAGGGTTGAATCCCGCGTGCGAGCAGCTTGTCGACGATCCGGTCCAGCCAGGCAAAATCAAGGACGCCTTTGTCGATTTCACAACGATTCCAGCCGGTTTGCACCCGGGCGTGTTTGACCCCGAGCTCACCGACCAATCTATATGCTTCGTCGTTATCGTCCCACATCTGGCGGTCCAGACATTCAAATCCGATCCCGATTTTCGACCCGGCTATGTCGAGCGACTTTTTCGCTTTGAATTTACCAATCTTTTTCATTATCAGATCCTTATCGGTTCACCCACAATAAGTTCAAATGATTTAATTCCGGCCTGATTGCAGTCGTCAATAAACGGCTGCGGATCGGCGGTATTTTCCGCGAAAAGTCCGTAATGCATCGGCAGCGCGGTTTTCGGCTTCGCCGCTTTTACTACTTTTACCGCGTCTTCGTACGGCATATTGCCGAGCCGTCCGTTGATACAGATCAGAATGACGTCACAGTCTCTGGTGAATTCGTTGACCAGGGCGTCGTCGTACAGTGAGTCGGAACTTAGGTAGACTTTTTTGTTTTCCGCTTCGATGACGACTCCAACCGCTTCCGGATCGGAATGAATTGCCAGAACCGGGGTGATTTTCAGATCGCGGAATGAAAAAGATTTTTCCCTTTCAAGCAGTTTGACCTGCTCCTCTTTGATTCCGAGTTCCTTAAAGTGATTGCAGCAGCTGATCGGACCGGCCATCACGCAATCCGGATACATCGCCGCGATTTTTTCCACGGTTTCCGGGTCAAGATGATCCAGATGGTCGTGGGTACAGATCAGCATGTCTGGTTTCAACTCTTCAAAAGACAGCGGGTAGGGCACCATCCGCTTGATGCCTTTAGCTTCCAGACAATCACTCATATAAGGATCGACCAGAATCCTGGTTTCATCGGTTTCAAACAAAAAACTGCCTTGAGTCAGCCAGGTGATTTCCATTAGTTTGCTTCCTTTTCATAAATTACGATTGCCAGGCCGTGACGTTTTATTTCGACCTGGAAAAATTGATCTTTTTTAATTACTTCAATTCCGTGGACGCCATCGGCATCAACATATTTATACCCGGGAACGGACAAATTAGTCGTCGCCGATTTCAAATGACTCTGGGTCAGAACCACCGCCAGTTTATCGCCGTTGGTGAAACATCTGGCCTCGATCTGTTCGTTGTCGATAATGAAGTTTTCAGTATCGCAATACCGGCCTTCGAGCAGTAAGTTTGAATATTTTTTGCGCAAATGGGAAATCCTGCCCAGATACTCCTGATAATGCGGTGTTTCCGCGATCGTCTTACGACAGCGGTATATCTCGACGTCGTTCCGCAAGCCTTTCAGCACGGTGTGGTTGACGCGGCGTTCAATATCCGAATCATCCCGGATCTCCCGGTCGGAAATAATTATTTCCGGGAAAATATAGCGAAACCAATCGATAAAAAATTCATGTTCCGGCTTTTCGCCGGTTTTCTCCCAGTCGTTCATCGCTTTGCAGAAGCCGCTCAGGGAGTGGACATAGTCCGCCTGACAAGCCGTAACATCGGTGATGATTTCCACCCCGATTGCCATTTCCGGAGAATGATTTCTGGCGCGTTGCCGCAGCCGTTTGATCTGCTGTCCGCGCTGCGCTCCGCCGCCGAACGCCGGCACCGGATGCCCGTGATTCGGGTCGCAGCAGGGCATCGGCCCGATTCCCAACTGATCGAAAAAGGCCGATTGACAGCCGTATGCTGCCGCAGTGTCGACGACTCCGGCTAAAACTTCTTCCCATTTTTCGCTCCAGGGACAGCCATGCTCAAACGAGCGGTTTGCGATATTGCCGTAAAAATGACCGGTTGAACTGAAAAGATAGGCATCGCGCCGGGCATTGCCGTTAAAATCTTTAATCGTCACTTCCGGTCCGTATTTTTTGTAGAAGTCCGAATTCAAATCGATTAACTGGCCATTGGAATACAAAATAACCTGCCCGTTATGTTGCGTGAAGTCCTTAACCCCGGCTTTGAGTTGCTCCGCCGTACCCAACTCCGGATCTGGAGTGTAGTCCGGATAGTTGTTGTCGTGCCCCCCGTTTTGCCAGCCGAACATGAACAACGTGTTGATTCCGGCTTGCTGACCGTCTTCACGCATTTCAGGCATATCGGTATATTTATAATGAATTTCCCCGTATTGATGCTTCATAATGATTCGTTGCCAACCAGGCATTGCCCGGACCCATTCGGGAATTTCATGCAGTTCGAACCATTCACATTCCGGACTGTCCAGCCAGGAACGATATTTTTTTGCCGGTATGTGCCAGCAGCCGTTGTAAGGAGAAATTACATAGCCGTCCAGACTCCATATTTCTCCGCAGCCGCAGCCGGGATAACGTCCGAAACTGATATCCAGTGTTTCCCCGTACATCCGGAATGCATGGACTGTTTCTTCGTTGTTGTTTGTATGCAGTCCGCAATATAAGCCGTCTTCCGCTCCGGCAAAGGTAAAACAGTTGGTTGCCGCCCGGCGTGGATATTCATGTTTCCACTGAATGAAAATGTGATCTTTGCCCTTCCAGTAGGAATGCTGTTTCTTGATATGGCTTTTGATATCTTTGAATTTCTGACCGCCTGTAAACGGGTAGATCAATTCCTGCTTTTCGGGTAGTTGCAAATCATGGATTACCGGGAAAAGAAAGTCACGAATAACGCATCCGGGTTCATCATTGCTCAACTCAATACTCCATTTTACGTTGTCGTCATCCAGACTTACGGAGACCTTAACTCCTAGTTTGACGGCTTCGGCTTCGAAAAAATTTTTATCATAAGTCAAAACGATAGTTTTTCCGGATTGTTCTATCGATGGTTCTGTTTCCGGTACGACTTCGCATTCAAATCTTTTGCCTTTCTGAAGCAGCATGCGCCAGACCGGATAGCCGCCGGCATAATTATGGCCGGTCTGCAAATTGATCAGTTCCTGCAGATTTCCCGCATTGTCGAATGATACCTTGACTTTGTCGTTTTCCAGGGAATACATGATGTACTCTTTCATTTTTTATCTTAAATACATACCGCCGTTGACGTCAATGGTGGAGCCGGTGATATACCGCCCCCCTTCTCCGGCCAGATAGGCCGCCGCCAACCCGATATCGCGAACCTTTCCCAACCCCAGCGGAACGCCATCCGCCAGTTTTGCCACTTCATTGGCTCCGTGTGTCTCAAACAGCAATTCTGTCTCAATGATTCCCGGCGCTATGCAGTTGACTGTTATTCCCAGCGGTGCGGCGGTCCGGGCCAGAGTCTTGGTGAACCCGAACATTCCGCTTTTGGTGCTCGCATAGTGGACGTGTCCATATAACGCCCCGCGCTCTCCAACGATGGAACTGATATTGATGATCCGCCCCGATTCCCGTTCTTTCATCAATTCCATAGCGGCTTTGGAGCAAAGAAACACACTGGTCAGATTGGTTTTAAGGATAAATTCCCAGTCAGATAATTCAGTTTCGAAAATATCCTGGGCTTTGGTGGTCCCGGCATTGTTTACCAGAATATCCAAAATGCCGAATTCCTCCCGGATCTGCTTGAATAATTGTTCAACTTCGGTCTGCTCGCTGACATCAGCTTGGACCGTAATGGCCCGGCTGCCCATGGTTTCGATTTCCTTTTTGACTTTCTCCGCTTCGGCGGTATTTGAACGGTAGTTTATTACCACATCCGCGCCTTTTTCCGCCAGTGCCAACGCAATGCCCTTGCCCAGGCCGCGAGATGCTCCGGTTACCAGCGCGACCTTTCCTGTCAGTTCCATTATTCCAGTTCCTTTTTTGTTGATGAGGCCGTTAAGCTCGCGGACTTAATGTCCCGATATCGTTTCCGGCCATATCTTTATCACAAGTTTTTTAACCAATACTCGCAATATGTGAAATTCTTTGATTGAGTTTATCTGTAGCTGCCTGGACTTCCCGAATAACTTCATCCTTGTGCTCTCCATGAAAACTATTTTGAGGGACAGATGCTCCTACGACCGCAATATACCGGCCGTTCCGGAACACTGGAAAAGCCACGATCGCCAGATGATTTTCTCTGGGGCCGCCATATATCAAGCATTTATCGTCTCGGATTTTTTGCCGGGCCCGGTCAAAATCTTCTCTGGAATGAACTTCTCTCCACAGTGTCAGACCACATGGAAGACCGTCGCGTTTCACTATTTCATCAATTTCTTTCTCTGAAGCGTAAGCTAACGACATGGCGCCGGTAGCGGTGGTATATAGATCATTTATGGATAAATAGTCAATAACAACATTTAATGTTCGGTTATAGTTGTAATGACAAAGAATATATCGTGAAAGATTATGCATCTCAGCCATTAGCACCGATTCGCCTATTTTTTCCGCGCAAGCCTTTATAATGGTCTTTGCTTCACGTACAATAGCTTCTTTATATGAGACCTGCTCGCCAAACGCATATGCTCTTGGTCCGGCGACATATCCCTCGTGCCGCGATTTCTGCACCAGATAGCCTGCATCGACCAAATCGCCGATAATTCGCGAGCAAGTTGCCTTATTCAGGTCAAGTTTTTCGGCCAGCTTCCCCAGGGACACTGGCTTAGGGGAGGCTATTACTATCTCTTCCAGAATTGCAAATGTTTTTGCCAATACTTTTATCATGTTTTTCACATTATGAAATATTATTTTGTATTATATACTAATATACATATATAATGAAATAAGTCAATGTGTCTGGAGATTAAAAATATTGGTTTTTTGATTTATTTATTGACTTTTCAAGTTTTTCACAGTAGTTTTGCAAATATCATTTACTTGAAAACAGTTAAGAATGCAAGGAGACACTGCAATGATCAATCGCAAAATTTTTGTAATGGGAATGGCTCTCACTGTCGGTTTGAATATTTACGCAAAAAGTTACCGGATCTGTCTCGATCGTGATTACAAGACAGGAGATAAATACATCTACGAAGTGAACTGTACAAACACCCGGGATACTGTCGTGAAAGTCAAAGGGCGGGTTGTAAACAAAGGATCAAGGTCGCTTAATGCAATATTAGAAAGTACTGCTACTGTAATGGCGGTTGATAAACTGCAGCGACCTTCCAAGCTTAAAATAATCATTTCAAAATTTGTCATTAGCGCACGGGGAAAATCAAAAAATATTTTGCCGGCAGCAACTGAAGTTATAGCGGAACTGAAAAATAATAAAAAAGTTTATTTGGTAAATAACAAACCGGCCAATGATCAAATGACAAAAATATTGGATCTCGTTGTGACAATGTCCAAGGCAAAATACCGGGATGATGATATTTTCGGGACTAAGGAGCTTAAAAAACTTGGAGATACATGGCCGGTAAATACTGAAAAAGCAGCGGATGACTTATCATCTGCAAAACTGAAAGTCTCTCCTTCCTCAATAAAAGGAATAGTCAAGTTTTCAAGAATAAACAAAGTTGAAGGTCAAGAATTTCTTGACATTACCGCTAAAATGACCATTTCGGATATGCCGGCTCCACCATTTCCTCCAAATATGAAAGTTGTCAAAACTGGTATGACATTGGAATTTGGCGGGGAAGTTCCGGCCGATGCCGACCCAAGAACGATGCAGCCGCTTATTTCAAACGGGAAAATGCTTATTGAAATTGTAGCTGAGGGAAAATTAAAGCCTAATTTGCCTGCATCAACTCTAATAATTACAACGACAAAAAATGTTAAAGAAAGTAAAAAATTTTTGAAATAATCTTGACTGAGTTACGACGTTTTTTTATTCATTAAGATATCTGAAACAGTATAATATACCGGAGGGGCTGAGGCCTCGGGAGAGGTGTTTTTTATGGATTCTGTCCGGATCGTCAAATTGGCTTCCGGTTCGGCGGATGAATTGTTTTGAACCTAAAATCGCCCCTTCGGTAAAGTGTCGGGTACGACGCAGGAAGCGTACGTGCATCGATTCTTTTTGGCGGGCTTTGTCGCGCGCGGCGTAGATATCTTCGCTCGAGGCGCCGGTTTCCGAGGTGATGATGCGGGCCAGTTCGCCACGGAAGAACGCAAATAGTTCGGCATCAGTCCATTGCGAGGTGTCGCCGGGGGTGATGTTCGGCTTCATGTGTTTGACAAAATTCTCGTAAAACATGTGTTTGCCGCTTCTGCAATAGCGGCCCCAGGTGGTGAAATTGTAATCAGCCGGGGAGTTTTTCAGGCCGGCCCGGACCGGGTTGAGTTCGACGTAGGTCACGCAGGCGGCCAGGGCGTTTACGCGCTCGAGAATCACGCTTTTGAACCGCCCGCCCCAGAGTTGTCCGGTGCGGTTGCGGGTCTCGTTGTAGACGCAGGTGAATTGGCGTTGGCAGGCCGACATAAAGCGGCTGATGTCGATCATTTTGAGGGCGATTTCCTGGCATTGCGCTCTATTTTCGAGACTGATGACCGGGGTTCGCGGTCCAAATTTGAAGATCTTTTTCATTGCTTTGTAGTAGCCGTTGTGGCGTTTGACGATAACCTCGAGCGGCGGCAATTCGTCGGGGCCGGGAGCGTAGACTACGAGGTGAAAATGGTTGCCCATCCAGGCGGCGGAGATGACCTCGATCAAAAAGTAATCGCAGAGGTATCGAAGCAGTTTGAAGCCGTATTCCTTGTCGGCGTCGGAGAACGGGTGTTCGCCTTTGATGCAGCCGATTCGATTATACAGGTGGTAGTAGCAGCCTGCGCCTTTGACCTTCATTCGCGCTTCCATTTCGTCCTCCTTTGGGTTGGTTTGGAGATAATATATATGCTGAAGGCGGGTTTGTCAAATTATCAGACGGTTTGATTATATATTTTATATAATATATTCTATAATAATAGCTTGTATCAATTAACTGTGGGCTGTGTTTTGTGATTAACAGCAGTTTTTCAATAAAAAAATATTCTTTTGCATTGTAAAAGAATATATCGGTTAAAGAACATTTGTTTCACGCTATTAAGGATTTGTTTTAGTTCAATATCATGCTATATTATTTCTGCTAATATTCAAGGCTGTTTATTTCGTTCTTAATGAATTAAATTGCACGACGTCTGAAATTTACATACGGAAACAGGTGTTATGAGAAGAAAAATACTGATTACCGGTGGAGCGGGGTTTATCGGAAGCTATCTGACTGAAAAATATCTTGCTGCAGACTGCGAAGTTTATATTATCGATGATTTGTCAACAGGTGATATTAAGAATATTCAGCCGCTTCAGGATAAGCCGGAATATGTTGGACGACTGCATGTTATCATCGATACTATTATGAATTATGATAAAATGCTTGAACTTATCGGGATTTGCGATACGGTTTTTCATATGGCTGCTGCAGTCGGAGTCAAATATATTATCGAAAATCCACTGCAATCCATTACTACTAATCTGCGTGGAACAGAGATAGTTTTGGAGCTTTGTAATAAATTTAGGAAAAAAGTGTTGATTGCATCAACCTCTGAAGCTTATGGCAAGCAGAATCACGCACCTCTTCGTGAAGATAACGATACTGTATTCGGGCCATCTCATAAGGCCCGCTGGAGCTATGCTGCTGCTAAACTGATGGATGAATTTAATGCGATTGCTTATTATCGCAAATATGGACTACCGGTGGTGGTGGTTCGTTTATTTAATACGGTCGGACCACGACAAACCGGTCGGTATGGTATGGTAATTCCGAATTTTGTGCGTCAGGCTTTGGGCAATGAAGAGGTGACGGTATTCGGAGATGGTACCCAGACTCGTACGTTTACTCACGTTGGAGAAGTGTGTGACGCACTCATTAAATTGATTGACACTCCCTCAGCTTATGGCGAAGTGGTGAATGTTGGCGGTATCGAAGAAGTCAGCATGAAGGAGCTGGCCGAGGCAATAATTCGCAAAACGTCTTCTTCGTCAACGGTAAAATTAATTCCGTATGATCAAGTTTATACCAGTGATTTTGAGGATATGCCTCGTCGGGTTCCGTGTACGGAGAAACTGAAATCCTTGATCGGCTTTGCCCCGAAACAGAATCTCGACTCCATTCTGGATGATATTATTTCCAACTTCAAGGCTGATTGAACCGAAAAAGTTTCACAAGGATTTGTAACGCTTTATGAAGATAATAATTACCGGAGGAGCTGGATTTATCGGATCGGCTTTGATCAGACATTTGATCAGGGCGACTGACCATGAAGTGCTCAATCTTGACAAGTTGACATATGCCGGAAATGAGGAAAGTCTTCTTGCAGTCGCCAATAATCCACGTTATTCTTTTTGTCAGGTTGATATTTGTGACCGCCAGGCTGTGAGCAAGTCGTTTACTGATTTTCAGCCGGATGCAATTATGCATTTAGCCGCTGAGTCGCATGTCGACCGGTCGATAGACGGTCCGGCGGAATTCATTGAAACTAATATTGTCGGTACTGCAAACCTGTTGGAGATTGCACGAGAATACTGGAGTCAACTTTCCGCAGGCAGGAAGCGATCTTTCCGGTTTCAGCATATATCAACAGATGAGGTATATGGATCCCTGGGAGCTGAAGGCTTGTTTGAAGAGTCCACTCCGTACGACCCGCGTTCGCCTTATTCGGCCAGCAAGGCGGCATCGGATCATCTGGTAATGGCCTGGTATCATACTTATAATTTGCCGGTTTTGATGACCAATTGTTCAAACAATTACGGTCCGTATCATTTTCCGGAAAAACTGATTCCCCTGGTCATTCTGAATGCTTTGCATGGCCAACAGTTACCGGTTTACGGCAAAGGCGACAATATTCGCGATTGGCTTTATGTTGAAGATCATGCCAAGGCGCTGACGCTGGTGCTGGAAAAAGGACAGCCTGGTGAAACCTATAATGTAGGTGGGAATAACGAGCGAACCAATCTGGAAGTAGTCGAAACAATTTGTGATATCCTGGACGAACTGGCTCCAAGCAGTCGCGCCCACCGTGAACTGATCAAGTTTGTTGAAGATCGTCCGGGCCATGACAAGCGTTATGCTATAGACGCGACAAAATTGCGGACCGAGCTGGGCTGGCAACCCGAAGAAAACTTTGATTCCGGTATTCGCAAGACCATCAATTGGTATCTTGAAAATGAGTGGTGGTGGCGTCCGATCCGGGAAAAAAAATATGCCGGGGAACGGCTTGGAGAAGCTAAATAAAATTTGCATTTTAACAGGAACATATAACAACAATAACAAGAAAGGTTATACGTATGTTGCCCTTTATCGATTTAAAAACCCAGTACAAAAGAATTGAATCTGATGTAGACGCCGCAATAAAAAGGGTTCTTGAACACGGACGTTATATCCTCGGTCCGGAAGTCGGAGAGCTGGAATGCCGGCTTGCGGGATTTGCCGGAACCAAGTACTGTATCGGCTGTTCCAGCGGTACTGATGCTCTGTTGATGCCTTTGATGGCATATGGAGTTGGCCCGGGAGACGCGGTCTTTACTACGCCGTTTACGTTTTTTGCAACTGCTGAAACTATCGCGCTGACCGGAGCGACCACCGTTTTTGTCGATATTGACCCGGATACCTACAATATCGATCCAGCCAAATTGGAAGCCGCGATCAAGGAAACGATAGTTGACGGTAAATTAATTCCGAAAGGCATTATTCCGGTTGACTTGTTCGGCTTGAGTGCGGATTACGACAAAATCATGCCGATCGCGAAAGAATACGGCCTTTTCGTTATTCAGGATTCGTGTCAGGGACTCGGAGCGGAATATAACGGCAAAGTAGCTCCTTCAATGGGAGATGTCGGTGCGACCAGCTTTTTCCCGGCCAAACCGCTTGGCGCTTACGGTGATGGCGGCGCGGTGTTTACCGATGACCCGGAATTGCATGACGTAATGCGTTCTATCCTGGTCCACGGCCAGAGTTCCGACAAATATAATAACGTCAGACTTGGTTTGAATGCCCGCCTCGATACTATTCAGGCGGCGATTCTGCTTGAAAAACTCAAATTGTTCCCGGAAGAAATTGAATTGCGCCAGAAGGTTGCCGCTACTTATGCGGAAATGCTTGACGGCGTGGTCAAAACACCTTACATCCCGGAAGGTTGTAAATCGGTTTGGGCCCAGTATTGCGTCCAGTCTGACCGCCGGGCCGAGATCCAGGCGGCGCTTCAGGCTAATGAGATTCCGAGTGCTTGCTATTATCCGATCCCGCTGCATCTGCAGACGGCTTTTGAAAAACTTGGTTATGTCAAAGGTGATATGCCGGTTTCTGAAAGCGTGGCGGATAAAATCTTTGCGTTGCCGATGCACCCGTATCTCGATACCGATTCGATCAAAAAAATCGCGAGCGTGATTGCAAACGTTTAACAGAAAGAAAGCTGGAAGAAAAAGTGAAAAAGGCATTGATAACCGGGATAACCGGTCAGGATGGTTCTTATCTGGCGGAGTTTTTGTTGGAAAAGGGCTATGAAGTACACGGCATTATTCGCCGTTCAAGCTCGTTTAATACCCGCAGAATAGACCATCTTTACAAGGACCGCCATGAATCCGGGGTCAAGCTTTTCCTGCACTACGGTGATCTTACCGATTCCAGTAATCTGAACCGGTTGATCGAGAAAGTAAATCCGGATGAGATTTACAACCTTGGCGCACAGTCTCATGTTCAGGTTTCGTTTGAAGTGCCGGAGTACACGGCTGAAGTTGACGGAATCGGTACCTTGCGGTTGCTGGACGCAATTCGTGAATCAGGCTGCAAGGCGCGATTCTACCAGGCATCCACTTCAGAGCTTTACGGCAAAGTCCAGGAGGTGCCGCAGTCTGAAGCAACTCCGTTCTATCCGCGCTCACCGTATGGCGTGGCTAAGCAATATGCTTTCTGGATCGTGAAAAATTATCGTGAAGCTTATGGTCTGCATGCCAGCAACGGGATTTTATTCAATCATGAATCGCCACGGCGCGGTGAGACTTTTGTAACGCGCAAGATCACGATGGCGGCGGCCCGGATCCATCGCGGTTTACAGGATTGTCTCTACATGGGCAATATCGATGCATATCGTGACTGGGGCTATGCTCCGGATTATGTCAAGATGATGTGGATGATGCTGCAGCAGGAAAAACCGGATGATTACGTTGTCGCCACCGGAGAAATGCATACGGTGCGTGAGTTTATCGAGAAGTCGTTTTCCCGGCTCGGACACCAGATCAAATGGGAAGGCGAAGCCGAAAAAGAAATCGGAATCGACCGGACCAGCGGTGAAACGATCATCAGGATCGACCCGCGCTATTATCGTCCGGCGGAAGTCGATCAGTTGCTTGGCGACCCGTCCAAGGCCGAAAGGCAACTGGGCTGGAAGGCCGAAGTCAAATTTGACCGTTTGGTGGAGATAATGACTGATGGCGACCTTAGACTGCTTGATGACCCGAACTATGAAACTGGCTTTTAAGAACAATGGAAAAGAATGATAAAATATTTGTGGCCGGTCATCGTGGAATGGTGGGCAGTGCGGTTGTCCGCAAACTTGAGCGTGAAGGTTTTACCAATATTTTGACCCGGACGCACTCTGAACTGGACCTTTGCAACCAGACGGCGGTTAAAGATTTTTTTGATGTGGAAAAGCCTGATTATGTAGTATTGGCCGCGGCAAGAGTCGGCGGAATAATGGCTAATAAAAACCATCCGGCGGAATTCCTGCTGGAAAATCTGCAGATCCAGAATAATGTGATTTACCAGTCTTATCTGCATGAGGTGAAAAAACTCTGTTTTCTTGGCAGCAGCTGTATTTATCCCTGCGAGGCGCAGCAGCCGATCAAGGAGGAATATTTGCTGACCGGGCCGCTGGAGCCGACGAATGAGGGATATGCCCTGGCCAAGATTGCCGGATATAAACTGTGTCTTTATCTGTCCAGACAATACGGCTTTAAAACGGTAAGCCTGATGCCGTGTAATTTATACGGAACAAATGATAATTACGATCCGGTCAACAGTCACGTTTTCCCGGCTTTTATCCGGCGCTTTGTGGAAGCGGTTGAAAACAATGCCCCGGAAGTCGTAGTTTGGGGGTCTGGTATTTCTTTGCGTGAGTTTCTTCATGTTGACGACGTGGCAAATGCGGTCTATTTCTTTTTGCAGGAGCGAGACGAACCGGAAGTGGTAAATATCGGTTACGGCAGTGACATCTCGATCAAGGAATTGGCCGAAAAGGTCGCAAAAGCCGCCGGCTATACCGGAAAAATCTCCTGGGATACGTCAAAACCGGACGGTATGTATCGCAAATTGACCGATAGCTCACGGGCCGCGGCACTGGGGTGGTCGCCGGAGATTTCGCTGGATGAGGGCATCACCAGAACAATTAAAGAGTTTCGTGAATTACATAAAAACGGTAATGTAGATCGATAAGGAGTATATACCGATGACAAAATCAATACTGGTAACCGGCGGCAGCGGCTTTCTTGGGTCATTTCTTTGTGAAAGACTGCTGGCTATGGGAAACGAAGTGATCTGCCTGGATAACTTTTTTACCGGCGATAAACAGAATATTTATAGCCTGATTGACAATCCCCGCTTCGAAGTTATGCGTCACGATGTGACGTTCCCGATATATCTGGAAGTCGATGAAATTTACAACCTGGCATGTCCGGCTTCACCTATTCACTACCAGTTTGACCCGGTTCAGACGGTTAAAACCTGCGTTCATGGCGCCATCAATGTCCTTGGACTGGCAAAACGGGTCAAAGCCAAAATCCTGCAAGCCTCAACTTCCGAGATCTATGGCGACCCGGCAGTGCATCCTCAAGTTGAATCATATTGGGGGAATGTAAACACGATTGGCCCGCGTTCCTGCTACGACGAAGGTAAACGCTGCGCCGAAACCTTATTCTACACCTACAACCAGCAGTTCGGACTTGAAACCAAGCTGGTTCGTATTTTCAACACCTATGGCCCTAAAATGCATCCGAACGACGGGCGGGTTGTCAGCAATTTTATCCTGCAGGCGTTGAGGAACGAAGATATTACGATTTATGGCGATGGTTCCCAAACCCGCAGTTTTTGCTATCGTGACGACTTGATTGACGCGATGATCCGGATGATGGATACCCCGAAAGAGATCACCGGCCCGATCAATATCGGTAATCCCGGTGAATTTACTATTAAAGAGTTGGCTGAATTAACGATCGAACTGACAAATTCCAACTCAAAACTTATTTATATGGACTTGCCGCAGGATGATCCGAGACAGCGCCAACCCGATATTTCCAAAGCCAAGGAAATTCTTGGCTGGGAACCTACTACTCAATTGCGCGAAGGTCTGTCCCGCACAATTGACTATTTTGAGAACTTAATCAAACAAGGCTGATGTAATGGAGTCCTTGATAACAAAATCTCGCGTTTTAGTAACGGGCGGAGCCGGTTTTATTGGATCAAATCTTGTGGAAGCATTGTTGCAGCAGGAAAATCAGGTCGTTTGCCTGGATAATTTCAGCACCGGTAATAAAGAAAATATAGAGCCTTTCATTGATAACCCCGCATTTACGCTGTTAGAGGGAGACATCCGGGATTTTTCAACCTGCGCCAAGGCTTGTGAAAAGGTTGATTATGTCCTGCATCAGGCGGCGTTGGGATCGGTTCCGCGCTCGATAGAGGACCCGATAACGACTACGGAAGTAAATATTGGCGGATTCGTGAAAATGCTGACTGCGGCCCGGGATGCCGGAGTCAAGCGTTTTGTCTATGCCGCCAGCTCCTCAACTTATGGCGACAGCAAAGAATTGCCGAAAGTCGAAGACAATATCGGGAATCCACTGTCGCCTTATGCGATCACTAAATATGTCAATGAACTTTATGCGGCGAATTTCAGTGATATTTATGGTATTGAGACGATTGGCCTGCGGTATTTCAATGTTTTTGGCCGCCGTCAGGATCCGAATGGTGCTTATGCGGCGGTGATTCCCAAATTTGTCCAGTCTTTGATTCGACATGAACCTCCGGTCATCAACGGTGACGGTAGTTACTCCCGGGATTTTACCTATATTGATAATGTTCTTCAGGCTAATCAATTAGCCGCGATTACTAAAAATCCGGTCGCCGTTAATACTGTTTACAATGTTGCCTGCGGGGGACGTACAGATTTGAATACCCTGTTCGAAACTATTCGTGCTGCGTTAAGCCAATTTGACCCGGAAATTGCTAGGATTGAAGCTGTCTATGGAGATTTCAGAAGCGGAGATATTCCTCATTCTCTGGCTGACATTTCGAAAGCCGGAAAACTGCTTGGCTATAAACCTTCCCATGATTTTATTTCTGGCTTGAACGAGGCGGCCGAATGGTACTGGAAAAATCTGACTTAATTAATCAATTTTAAGGAGAAGAGATATGCCGCTGACTGAACAGGATAGAATTATCGCCCTCAAAAAAATCCGTAAATATGACAAACTGGTTGCATCCTTCAAGAAAAAACGTATAAATTTGTTTGTTTTTGCTGTTTTCTGGTTTTTACTTGGATTATACAATTTTAACCGAGGTTTTCAGTGGGTAAATGAAAAGAAGTCTTATGACCTTGAGAAAGATTTTAAAAAAGCGGTATATGCTCCACAGGATGAACGAAACATTCATCTGCTAGGCTGTATGTTGAAAATGCGCGACATTCAGGAAACACGTTTTGATATTAAAATTTATGGTCTGATTATGATTAATATTGGAGTCTTTCTCTCGTTAATGGGATTGACAATGATAACTTTTGGTATTCTTCGCTGGCGGGAAGATGAGGATTATATCCTTATACGGCTGGCCTTGAAAAAATTGCTCGAAGAACCAGATCCCCAACCTCCTGAGCTTGCACACTAAATAATCCATAACTTTTTAATATAAAGCTCCTTGTGTAAAAACTATAGTCAAACCGTCTAATTTTAAAATATATTCATGTTCTTGATATCGGCAAATGAAATATTAAAAGATTTATCATTAGGCTTGACATTGCATGATTCCCCGCATATTATTAATTGTTGTTCAAAATTTAATCGGAATTTTCTATGGCGGACTATATAAACTGGAAAGAATTGATTACCCGGGGAATTGAATCGGATGAACTGGACTATAAGGCGGCTCAGAACTTTAAAGAGTTGTCTTCGGCAGGAAAAGCCAAGTTCGTGCGTCACTGTCTGGCTTTAGCAAATACAAAAGGCGGTTACCTTGTAGTCGGAGTTGGAGAAGACCGCACCGGGCGTCCGTCCGTTTTGACCGGACTGACTAATGCTCAGGCGCGTTCATTTGATCCTTCCTTAGTCGGCGGTTTTATCAATGCACATGTTGACCCGCCGATTGAGTTTACGATTGAAAGACCGGTGGTTGATGGCAAGCAATATGCCGTTTTTGTTATTCAGCGTTTTCGCAATGTTCCGCATGTTTGCAGCAGACCCTGTGATCGGGAATTGCAGCAGGGAGTCTTCTATATTCGAACTCCGGACGCTTCCAGCCGGGCTGCTCACCGGGCCGGAGAAATTCACGCTCTCATTCAGCGGGCGCTGAGAAATCAACGGGAGGAACTGGGCCGGATGCTGCGCGGTATCCTTTATGAACAGCAAGATCAGCCGACTGATGAGAACGGCGTTACTAAATTCCGTGAACAGAGGCAAAATGCCCGGCAGGCATTTTATCACAAGTTCGGTTTTAACGAAGATATCCTTGCGGAATATTCCGCCGCGCCGGCTACTTTTGACCCGCACTTGTTCAGTGACGACCAGTTGCGCAGCGCTTTCGACTGCGCTCTGCATCTGTTTCCGGGCAGTCCGTTTATTGACAAGGCCGTGATAAATGATCTTTATCCGACTAATGTCGGGGTGCGTTCTTTACATGAAGAAGGAGAGAGGATGTGGCAGTTTTTTTATACCGGTATGCTGCATTTTATGCGTCGTTTTCCGAAGGAACCGGGATCAATTGATTTTAATCTGATCGTTAAGCTGTTAGCTGAAGCGGTCTATTTTACCGCCAGGTTTTATGTTGAATTAGGTTTGACGGATAAGATCATTAATATTTATTGCCGGGTTAACGGTCTCGATGGAATTGCTCTCGACGGACTTCCGGTCAAGACAAAACCACCGGTATTTCAGGGAAAATCTTTGTCGATTCAATTGGAGCGTTCCGCCGCGGACCTGGTCAGTAGTCCGGAAAGTCATGCCGAAAGGCTGCTTACCATGTTTTTTGAGCGGTTTGGGCTGAAAGCGGACAAGACGCCAAATCTTTTGAAGATGATTCATAAGTTTCAACGCCCGTGACTTCTGTAATTCTTTGCATTACTGCATCTTATGATTTATATATAATCAATATGTCTGACTATTATCTTTTTAAATAATATCATAAAAATATATTTTCGCTGTTGACAAATCCGGTTTTATCATTTATTCTATACATAGACAGACTATGTATATAACCAGCGGAGGTATAAAATGGCTATCAACAGTGATTTAATGCGCGGAGTAGCAGAACCGGTAATTCTGAATTTGCTCAGTAACAAAACGATGTACGGGTATGAGATCATCAAGCTCGTTAATGAAAAGACTAAAAACGCTTTTCAATGGAAGGAAGGGACTTTGTATCCCTGTCTTCATCGGCTCGAAGCGGCCAAATTGATCGAGAGCAGTTGGCAGATTGCCGACAACGGCAAACGCCGCAAATACTATGCCCTGACCCAGAGAGGCGCGGCCGTTCTGGCCGAAAAAAAGGAGGAATGGAATCTGTTCGCTCAATCCGTTAATGTTCTCTTGTTCGCGTAACAGGGGGAAAATCCATGCACAACAATAAAATAGATAATCTGTTGGAGCAGGTGACGGCTGGGTTGGACGCTGATCTCGAAGTGCGTTTGGATGTGACGAATGAATTGCGATCGCATTTTGATGACAAAGTGGAGGAATGCCGGGCATCGGGGATGTCAGACGGAGAGAGTGAAGAAGCCGCGCTAAAACATTTTGGTGAAACGATTCAGGTTGCGGATGGTTTGATCGAGGCTAATATGTCCCGGATGAAGCTAAAAGCTCATTTGCGAAAGCTGGCCTGGATAATTCTGGTGCCGGCGGTAATTTTATGCGTTTTTTTCTCTGGCAGCGGCTTGTCGGGTTTATCTGCTACCGGGGTAGTTTTTAATGAACACGCTTTATATAGATTTACGGAAGAAAATTCTGGCAGCAGTTGGTGGTATCGCAATAAAAAAATTACCAATGAAGAAAAGTTGATTTTATCCGGGGATCTTTCCCGTAAAAACCGGGCGGATCAACAATATGCGCTGGTTGAAAAATATCCTGAGAATAAGATGTATCGCGCCAATTACATTATGCACTTGTTGAGTTTTAATAAAAAAGATCCAAATGCTCAACAGAAAGTATTGAAAGCATTGAGAGATGCGGAACAGGTTGACCCGGATAATGCGTTGTATAACTATCTTGCGGCCGGGATTCTGCTTGACCAGGCAGCTAAGCTGGATTCAAAAAAAATCGGGATCAAGGAAAAAAACAAAAAGTTTACAATATATAATTATGAACATACTTTAAAAGTTAAAGATCCGGAGTTAATGAAGCAAGCTGTGCATGAATATTTGAAGGGGACCCGGAAGAAATATTATAATACCTATATCATGCCATTACTCAAGAAACGGCTGGCAATCATAGGAGAACCAACAACAGTTGTCCAGTGTATTCGTCAGATTGCCCTTGCCGCAGGCACTTTATTGCCCAATGAAACCTACAAACGCAGTGTTGCAAGGGGCATGTGGCTTTATGCAGCACAACTGCAAAAAGCAGGACATGAAGCTGAAGCATTGAGAATTGTTAATCAATGGAAAACTTATTTGCGACAGATTTCTCAAAATTCACCTTTTTTAATCAGTGTCCTGGTTGATTATGCAATTGCCGGGCTTGCGGAAAAGGAAATTCCCGGAATTTACCGGAAAGCCGGAAAAATGAAAGTCGCAACCCAAACTGAATCCGAGTTGAAATCGATTACCGCAATCATCTCAAACTGGAAAGAAAGGAAAAAAAAGGAAGGGCCTGATTGGGATACCCTGAAAAAATCAGGTCTTCTGGCAACAATGCTGCTTCCGGCCGTCGGGAGGCACAGTAAATTTAAAGAAGAGGATTATGAGGTAAGTTCCAAGGTGGAATATACAGTTGCGGAAAAAGGTCTTCTGCTTGTCTTGAACCAGATCTTTTTCTTTTCAATCATCGGTGCATTGTTGACTGCTTTATACTGGCGTTTTCGTACCAAAAGAAAGGCTTTGCTGCTTGCTCCTCCGCTAAAATTAATCGGCAAAGTCTTCCTGTTGGCAATATGCTTACCTTTGATGACTTATCTGATCATCAGTTTACTTGGCGGGATTGGCGGACACCGTTATAATTGTGCGATAAGCATGGCCAATCTGGCCGCGCAATTTGCGTTGTTGCTGCTTATTATTCCGTCGATATTATTTATTCAGACCAGGCAATATGTCAGACAAAGATGTATTGATCTGGATGTCCCCGTTCCGGAACTTAAAAAACACTTGTTAAAGAAAATTCTCATTTGCGGGAGCCTTTTGATATTCAGTGTTATTGCTCTCCTGCCGGCTGAGATGTTCAGCACAAAAAATCAGGTATCGCCATACTGTCTGGTTTGTGTTATGGTTGTCGCGGCTTTATTGACGATTATTTTTGTGATGTTCATTATCCAATATTTTTCCATGAGAAAGCCATACGCGTTATATTACGGTGCTTTGGCCCGGGCCTGGGTTCCGGTCCTGGCATTGGCAATGATCTTTATGACTTTGTTTGTCGGACCGTATCTTGGCTGGCGTCAGGCTTCGCTCATTAAACAGGACAAGATAATTTACGGGAAAGCCGCCTCTTTTACCGGGCTGGAAGCCGCGGTGACTAAAGACTTGAATGATCAAATGCGTAAGGAACTTGATAAATAAATAGTTTCTTGCCAGCTTATTCTGCTATAATGTGTAACCATCCTTGACGTTTTTGCGCTGTTTTTTGCACTTTGAACTTTCCTGAACCACGAAAACGTGCTAAATTATAAGGATGTAAATACATTAATGAAAAAGGAATAAGTATGTCGTCACATAACAGTTATGAAAATCCGTTAACAGGGCGTTATGCCAGCAAAGAAATGAGCTTTAACTGGTCGGCCCAGAAGAAACATTCGACCTGGCGCCGCCTCTGGCTGGCCCTGGCTAAAGCTGAAAAAGAGCTCGGTCTGGAAATTACCGACGAGCAGATAGCGCAGATGAGCTCTCATCTGGACGATATTGATTTCGAGATGGCCGTCGCCAAGGAAAATGAATTACGTCATGACGTGATGAGCCATATCCATACTTTCGGCACTCAGTGTCCGGCCGCGATGCCGATCATCCATCTTGGCGCGACCAGCTGTTTTGTTACCGACAATACCGAACTGATTCAGATTCGTGACGGCTTAAAGATCGTCCGTGGAAAATTGTTGAAAGTGATCAGCCTGTTGGCGGATCTGTGTGATCAATATAAAGAGATGCCGGCATTGGGCTTCACTCACTATCAGCCGGCCCAGCTGACCACGGTCGGCAAGCGTTTCACCCTGTATTTGCAGGACTTTGTTTTCGACCTTGACCGGCTCGATCATGAACTGGCGGCGCTGCCGTTCCGTTCCGTCAAAGGTACTACCGGAACCCAGGCCAGTTTTCTGGCGTTGTTCAATGGTGATCACGATAAAGTAAAAAAACTTGCCCGGATGGTGGCTGATGAAATGGGGTTTGAAAAGATCGTTGGCGTCAGCGGCCAGACTTATACCCGGAAGGTGGATTACTTTGTCCTGTCCATGCTGTCCGGAATCGCTCAATCCGCGTACAAGATGTGCGGTGATATCCGGTTACTGGCTAATTTACGTGAGATCGAAGAACCGTTCGGCAAGAAACAGGTCGGTTCCAGCGCGATGGCTTATAAGCGCAATCCCATGCGCAGTGAACGGGTATGTTCATTGGCGCGTTACGTCATGAGTCTGCCCGCCAATCCGGCTAACACCCATGCCAATCAATGGTTCGAGCGTACTTTGGACGACTCCGCCAACCGGCGCATCTCATTGCCGGAAGCATTTCTGGGCGCGGATGTTATTTTATCGCTGGTTGCCAACATTATTGACGGAATTCAGGTCTGGCCAAATGTTATCGCCCGCCGGGTAGCGGCGGAACTGCCGTTTATGGCGACGGAGAATATTATGATGGCCGCGGTTCAGGCCGGCGGCGACCGCCAGGCGTTGCATGAAGCGATCCGCGAACATTCGATGGATGCAGCCAAGCAGATAAAAGAGGAAGGCGGAGATAATGATTTGCTAAATCGCCTCAAAGCGGACCCGGTCTTTGCTGCGATTGCCGGCAAGATTGACGATCTGGTCGATCCGGTCGCTTTTGTCGGACGTTCCCCGCAGCAGGTGGATGATTTTCTGAATGAAGAAGTCCGGCCGATCCTTGAAGACAACAAGAAATTTCTTAACGCCGAAATGGACGAAATAAACGTATAAATTATTTCACCGGAGGTGATCTAATGACGTCGAGAGAAAATTTTATCGCCGCGTTGGAACGAAAAATCCCGACAGGCAGGGTGCCTCATTTTGAATTGGTGTTTTTTCTGACAATGGAAGCCTTCGGACGCATTCATCCTTCTCAGCGTCACTATCACCAATGGGATCAGATGTCTGAAAATGAACGTGTTTTGCATCGGTGTGACGTGGCTGATCTTTTTGTCACTTCCGCCAGAGAATTTGAGCATTCCGGTATCTTGTTTCACGCTCCTTCCGGCTGGAAGGATGAAGATACGCGACTTTCAATCGAACATTTGCGAGAGCTGTCTGGTATGGATTATTTCGTCACCATGCACGGGGACGCGACTTATTCACTGCCGAATGGGGAGAACATGATTGAGTTTTCCGTTCAACTGGTCGAACAACCGGACCGGCTCAAGGATGAGGCTCAAAAACGGGTTGATGACGCGCTTGCCAGAGCAGAACGCATAAAAAAATGGGGTACGCTTGACGGCTTCTGTTTGTGTTCGGACTATTGTTTCAACGACAACCCGTTTCTCTCTCCTGAAATGTTTGATGAATTTGTTACGCCTTATTTAACGCAGTTGATTTCCGGTTATCGCGAGATGGGATTTTACGTGATCAAGCATACCGACGGCAATATTATGCCGATTCTGGATTCACTGGTTTCAGCCGGACCGCATGCTCTGCACAGTATTGATCCGCAGGGTGGAGTTGATCTTGCCGAAGTCAAAAAACTGGTGGGCGACAAGGTATGCCTGATCGGGAACGTCAACTGCGCCAAACTGCAAACCGGCACAGAAGAGGAAGTCGAACAGGACGTTCGGCGGGCGCTAAGGGACGGCATGCCGGGCGGCGGCTACATCTTCGGAACCAGCAATTGTATTTACACCGGCATGAGCCTCGACCGCTACAAACTGATGCTTGACATCTGGCGCAAAGAGGGCGTGTATAAATAAACAGTGGCCTGCTTGCAAAATTTTTATTGCAGTAGAATTCCTTTTAATCCGCGGACCCTGGTGCCGCCGCCGAGGTTTTCCGCCAGTTCCAGCAGTTCCCTATCGGTATATGTCGGCTCTTCAAGCAGGGATTCGTCAATGATGTCGGCCGGGTGAAATTGTTGAAGAACCCAGTCTTCCTGCCCCAGTTCATCAAGTTCGTCGCGCATTATATGCAAGTCATCCGGAGAGAGCAGTGAGCGATGAACGGTGGTGCGGACGTCTGTTTGAATTTTGTTAGTTACGGCAAAACCGATCAGATCGTGGACGTTTTGCGCGATGTTTTCATCGGTGCAGTTGGTAACGTGCGGATATTTGGCAACCGGTGCCTTGTAGTCGATGCCGAAAGCGTCGATGCCGTGATCGACACAGATCTGCATGGTTCGACTGGCGTTGGTCCCGTTAGTGTCCAGTTTAACTTGAAATTTACGGGATTTTATTTCACGAATAAAATCTTCCAGCGCGGAGCGCAGTGACGGCTCACCGCCGCTGATGACAACGCCGTCAAGCTTACCTTTACGACGCTGCAGAAAATCAAAAAATTCCTCTTCGGAAATTCTTGGCTGGCTTTCCGGGTCGAAAACCAGCGCGGGATTATGACAATAGCCGCAACGGAAATTACAGTTACCAACAAATACCACGCAAGCCAGTTTGCCCGGGAAATCAACCATAGTAAATGGATGTAACCCTCGAATATTCATGATTATTAATAATTGATTAGGGATAACCGGATAATTATTTTAGCCGGAGGTGACGTTATTAATCAGGAATTTGCCGTGCGGGACCGGCAAACTCCTGTCCTGTCAGTTATGCCACGGCTTCTTTCTGATCTGCGTCAGGTTTGTAGCAGCGGCGGTCCTTGAATTCTTCTTTCTTTCCTTTATTCCAGTTTGCCACGGGGCGAAAGTAGCCGCAAACGCGACTGTATACTTCTGTTCTTGCTGCACATTTAGCCATAGGTTTCTTCTCCTGCATAGGTTGCGATTTTCGCTTCGGCACGGGGTGGGTGTGGGGCATGCTTAAGCGGGGTTTGTTTTTTGGGGTTCAGCTTACTATTTTCAATTCGGGGCCTTCTTCTTTTTCCAGCGGACACTCGGAGTGTTCGCCGGGAATATATCCGTGCACCGGACAGATGCTGAACGACGGTGTAATTGTAAAATAAGGCAATGCATAGTTTTCGGCGATCCGCCGGACCAGCATTTTCACTTGTTCCGTATCATCAATACGTTCACCGATGAATCCGTGGAACACCGTGCCGCCGGTATATTTTTTCTGCAGAGGTTCCTGCAGGTCCAACGCTTCGAACAAGTCGTTGGTGTAACCGACCGGCAACTGGGTTGAGTTGGTGTAATACGGATTGGTATCACCGGCGCAAATGATCTCCGGATAGAGTTTGCGATCCAGACGCGCCAATCTGAAACTGGTCCCCTCCGCGGGAGTGGCTTCCAGA
Source organism: Victivallales bacterium (assembly GCA_963678305.2). Classification (GTDB taxonomy): domain Bacteria; phylum Verrucomicrobiota; class Lentisphaeria; order Victivallales; family Victivallaceae. Next base: position 431,662 of record CAXXVV010000003.1, on the reverse strand, counting down.
TTGTAGATGTGTCCGGATTCTTCCTGATAATCGGCAATTCGCTGCCGCATGTAGTCCAACACTTTCAGGGCGAATTTATTGCCTTCTTCGTCACAAATCGAACAGCCCAGGAAATTCAGGCATGCTTCGTTCATTCCGACCAGGCCGATCGTACTGAAGTGATGGCTTAAACCGGCGTCGCCGAGATAAGTTTTGGAATACGGCAGCAAATCTCCTTCAAGATGACGCTGCACGACTTTCCGCTTGATCTCCAGCGATTCCCGGGCCATATCCATTAAATTGCCGAGTCGTGCGAAAAATTCTTTTTCATCTTTCGACACGTACCCTAGACGAGGCAGGTTTATGGTTACAACCCCGATTGAACCGGTTTGTTCCCCGGCGCCGAAAAGACCGCCGGTTTTGTTACGCAGTTCGCGAATATCCATTTGCAGGCGACAGCACATGCTGCGGACATCTCCGGGATTCAAATCGCTCTTGATGAAGTTCTGAAAATACGGCAGCCCGTATTTTCCGGTCACTTCAAACAACAATTGAGCGTTTTCGCTGTCCCAGTCGAAATCTTCCGTGATGTTAAAGGTCGGGATCGGGAAAGTAAAGATTCTACCGTCACGATCGCCTTCGCTCATAACTTCAAGGAACGCCTTGGTTATAAGATCTACTTCTTCTTGATAATCTTTATAATATTTGCCTTCGATCATTTTGCCGCCGATAATGATATTCTGTTCCCCGAGGTCTTCCGGAATAACCCAGTCAAACGTCAGGTTGGTAAACGGGGTTTGGCCCCAGCGGCTGGCAATGTTCAAACCGAAAACAAATTGTTGAACGTTTTGTTTTACCTGGAGATAATTCAGTTCGTCTTCACGCACAAACGGAGCCAGCAGGGTATCAAAAGAACTGAAAGCCTGAGCCCCGGCCCATTCCGTTTGCAGAGTCGAAAGAAAATTAACGATCTGCCCGAGAGCGGTGTCAAAATGTTTGGCCGGCGCAGCACTGGCGCGCCCGCCGCGTCCTCTGAACCCCTCGGACAGCAACTGCCGTAAACTCCAACCGGCGCAGTAACCGACAATTCCGGCGGAAAGGTCATGCAAATGGAAATCGCCGCTGCTGTGTGCTTCGGCAATCTCTTCCGGATAGATGTTCGATAATGTATAACGTGCGACAACGGTGCCGCTGACGTGGTTCAGCAAACTGGCGTAGGAGTAACCGGCATTGGAATTTTCATTGACGCGCCAGTCTTCGCGGTCAATATAATCGGCCACCAGACCTTGAACGTCCATCATTAATTTGCGGCTTTCGCGAACCTTGCCGCGTTGGGCGCGATAAAGGATATATGATTTTGCCGCCGCGCTCAATCCCCTTTTTATAAAGGATTTTTCAACCAGGTCCTGCACCATCTCAATGTCCGGCGGATTTTCTTCGGAATAGCCATCCAGAATCAGACATTTAATCACGTCATTACAAATTGTTTTGGCAAGTTTTTCGTTGGCGGTTCCAGAGGCTTTAAGGGCCTTGCCGGCGGCGAGAGCTATACGGTCGGGGTCGAATTCAACCAGACGACCATCACGTTTCTTGATCGTCTTCAACAGGGCAGCAGATTCTGACATGGCGTTTCTCCAGGGCACGGTAACATTCGATTTTTAACTTCGCAAATCAAGGCACAGTTTGCCTGATGGCTATTCTGTTTTTCAGACTGTCCCTCATTTTCTTCTAATATTACTATAATACACAATGTAGCCGTGTCAATGCGGAAAAACACAATATGTTGTGTTTTTTTTAATATTGTTCTAATATGCGTATTTTGAGCAAATTACAAAAACATGAACTATTGTAAGTCCTTGATATTAAAAAAATCGCTAATCAAAATTTAACTTTTTTTGTAATGTGGCAATGTCCGGTAATTCGCGGCAAAAACTTGAATGCGCACGCTTGTCAGTGTATATTAAACCCCATAAAACATATAGCGGAACATAAACTTGAAAGTCTGGTTGTAAATGGAAAAAATATGGTTGGATAAAATCAATAGTCGCGACGTCAGGATTGCAGTGATAGGATTGGGGTATGTCGGGTTGCCGTTAGCGGTGGAGTTTGGGCGCCATTATAAAACAGTCGGGTTTGATATTAATGAAAAACGCATTTCTGAATTGCGTGAAGGGAATGATCATACGCTTGAAATTACCCCGGAGCAGTTAGCCGGGTCCGAAAAGTTGGATTTTACCAGTAAACTGGATGATTTGCGAGGGAGCGAGGTATTTATTGTGACAGTTCCCACCCCGATTGACAATCACAAACGTCCTGATCTTACGCCGTTATACAAATCCAGTGAAACAGTCGGCAAGGTTTTACGGCCGGGATGCTTCGTCATCTACGAAAGCACGGTTTTTCCGGGATGTACGGAAGAGGAATGTGTGCCGGTTCTGGAAAAGTTCAGCGGCTTGAAATTCAATCAGGATTTTTATTGCGGTTACAGTCCTGAACGCATCAATCCCGGAGACAAAACCCATACTTTGACTCAGATTAAAAAAGTCACCAGCGGTTCGACTCCGGAAGCCGGCCGGATCGTCGACGCATTATACAGCAGCATTATTACCGCCGGTACTTATATGGCTTCCTGCCTGAAAGTAGCTGAAGCGGCCAAAGTGATTGAGAACTCTCAACGCGACCTGAACATCGCGTTCGTGAATGAACTGGCAAAAATATTCAACCTGATTGGAATCGATACCATCGAGGTACTTGAGGCCGCCGGAACAAAATGGAATTTCCTTCCTTTCCGTCCCGGTCTGGTTGGCGGACACTGTATTGGAGTCGATCCTTATTATTTGACCTACAAAGCACAGGAGCTTGATTATCATCCTGAAATAATCCTGGCCGGTCGTCGTTTGAATGACGGGATGGGGCGTTATATCGCTTCAGAAATAATAAAACTTTTGATCCGTAAAGGGCACCAGGTCAACAAATCCAAAATTCTTGTTCTGGGTATAACCTTCAAGGAAAATTGTCCGGATATCAGAAATTCGCGTGCGATCGACGTAGTTCGTGAGTTGGAAGACTTTGGTTGCGGGGTAAGTGTTTATGATCCCTGGGCGGATGCCGGCGAAACTTATGAAGAATATGGTTTGAAGTTGATTGACAAAGAAAAAATCTTTGATCTGGCGGAAGAATGGGACGGAGTTGTTTTAGCTGTCGGGCATAAAAAATTCAATGAACTTGATTTTACCCGATTCAAAAAAGACAATGTTGTAATATATGACATCAAAGACTTTCTCCCGAGAAATCTTGCAGACGGCCGGCTCTGAATAAGCCTGATTTGTCTGACAATAAAAAGAAAATACCGCTTTCTTGAATTTCAATTAAAAAGAGCTATATTCTTTTTTATGAAAACGCTTCTAACAACTTTATTAATGGTTATGGTATTGATGATCAGCGTTGCATCCAATGGGGCGGAGCTGAAATTCAAACGCTTTCGCCTTGGCCGCATTCTGAATGCGGAGATCACGACCAAGCCGCAAGCATTCAGTGAGCTTAACGAGGCGGCATACCCTCAGAAGTACCGCAAAAAAGCGTTCGCGGCGATTACTGTCCAGCTTGATCCCAAAAGAAGCCTCAGTAAATATGATTTCGTATTGAAAGCCGATGGTAAAGAATACCCGTGTGTCGGAGTGCGAAAAGACAACGGAGTTGAAAAGTGGAAATTTGAGAACACAGATCCCCAATCACTGTATACGATGTATTTTATGGTGGAAGGAGCTGGTAGTCCAACCGATTTTGATTTAGTATATAAATTAGCAACCCGCGGTCCGCAGAAGGTAAGTCTCAGTTTTAAAAATATCGGCAGCCGGGAGTTTACTCCCGCAAAACAAGTTCCCCGTCAGGGAATGCTGTAAATTTTATCTTTATCACTATCCGTTTTTCTTCCGCAAACATTCGACGACAAAAGAAAGAGTACATATTGTTATGCCTGGCTATACCCCGGAATTTATTCCTATGTCCCGTAAAGAGCTTGAGGCTCTCGGCTGGAATGAAATTGATGTTTTGCTGATTACCGGCGATGCGTATGTCGATCATCCGTCATTTGGCGCGGCGTTGATCGGGCGCATGCTGCTGTCACGGGGATACCGGGTCGGGATTGTGGCGCAGCCGGACTGGAAAAAGCCGGAATCGCTGCAAGTTATGGGAAGGCCGACTCTGGCTTGTGCTATAACCTCGGGCAACCTTGACTCGATGGTAAATATTTATACAGCCGGCCGCCGTTTCCGAAAAAAAGACGCCTATTCAGTTAATGGGGAAACAGGCAAGAGGCCTCCGCATGCCCTGGTCGTTTATACGCAGCTTGCCAAACGGGCTTTCCCGAAATTGCCGATTGTCCTTGGCGGCATCGAGGCCAGTTTGAGACGAATAGCGCATTATGATTACTGGCAGGATAAAATCCGCCCCGGAGTGCTGGTTGACAGCAAAGCTGATATTGCGGTATACGGGCAGGGGGAACTGCCGACGCCTGAGATATTTGATCGTTTGCGTGACGGCCGCGATCTGGCCGGAATCCCCGGCAGCGTTCGCCTGCTTGGTAAAAATGCCGCAGAGGAATTCAACCCGGAGCCTGATTCATTTGTTGAGCTGCCCAGCTGGGATGAAATGCAAGCTGACTGTGATGCGCTGATGCGGGCAACAATTATTGTTGAACAGGAAATGAATCCGTTGACCGGTCGTATGCTGATACAGCGTTATGGCGATCGTTTGCTGGTGCTGGAACCGCCGCCGCGGCCGATGACTACAGAGGAATTTGATGCGGTCTGTTCTCTGCCTTATGCCGGGCGTCCGCATCCGGTTTACAAGGGGCCTGTTCCTGCGTATGAAACAATTCAGGATTCCATTCCGGCAGTTCGGGGATGTCCCGGGGGCTGTGCTTTTTGCGGGCTGGTCTCGCATCAGGGGAGAACGATTATTTGTCGATCCGAAGATTCAATTGTGGAACAAGTCGAAAAACGGGCGAAGGATAAATCGTACCGGGGTACGATCAGTGATATTGGCGGGGCCGCCGGCAATATCTACGGCAGTGGTCCGCATGATGTGAAAAAATGCCGCGGATGCCGGCGCTCTTCATGTTTGTTTCCCAAGAAATGCCAGAATTTTAGAATTGATGAAAAACGCCTGACTGATTTACTGCGCCGGGTCAGGGCGCTGCCGGAGGTAAAGCATCTATACATAAACTCAGGTATCCGGCTTGATATGGCCAACCGGCAGCCCAATTTGATGCGGGAATTGGTCCGGCATCATGTGTCGGGGCATTTGAAAGTCGCTCCGGAGCACCTGAATCCGAAAGTATTGCGGTTAATGCGCAAGAATCCGGCGGAAGATTTTTATGAGTTTAAAAAGTTTTTCGAAGTGGAAAGCCAGGCAGTGGATAAGGAACAGTACTTGATTCCGCTGTTTATATCAAATTTTCCCGGTTGTACGGAAACAGAGATGAAAACGGTTGATGACTTTCTCGATCGCAGCAATTGGAGCCCTCAACAGGTACAGGACTATATTCCACTGCCGATGACGATGGGCGCGGCGATGTACTACACAGGTAAAGATTCCAGCGGCAACCCGATAAAAGTGAATCGTGGATTGCGGGAACGCCGGGGACAGATTGATATGTTAAAAAAGGTTCGTCGCGGCAGCCGGCGCAAATCCAAATACAGGTCTTATAAAAAGTGACGGGTAATTGACGGATTGTTTGACGGATGTTTTTTTATTGGTGTTTTTAGAAAAAATCAATCTTCATTAATCGGCCTTATTATACTGTATGACTTAAATAAGTGCCGTATTTTGACAATCAATTTTAAATTACATGGTAATTAAAAAGTTATCAGTGTATAGTTTAATTGACGGATGTTTTTTTGATGTGTTTTACACATTGATTTTCAGACTGGTTCTTATAAAAATCTTCAATAAACATTCCAGTTCTTCGACTGTATTGCTGACTTGATAATCAGACTTGTTTTTTTTGTTAAAAAAGCTCAATATGGGGTTTTTAACATTTGAAATCTGATATATCAGTTGTATTGTTCTGATATAACAGGGGGTAAGTGTTGTTATGAAAAAGACGAAAGCTGAAGTAATCAGAGATGCGATTGTCAAGGAGATAACCAGTGGCAAACTGCGTCCCGGGCAGAAGATGTACGGGATGCGTGAATTAGCCGCGCGGTTTAATGTAAGTTTTGCGGTTGTCAATTCGGCTTACAATCAGTTGGCCGGAGAAAATTTGATAATCAGGAAAAACCGCAGCGGAACTTATGTGAACCCTTCTCCAACGGTGAATCCGGCCAAGGCGATTGCGTTGTTGACAACCTATCGGATTTCAACCATAGAAAACTATTTTGAGCCAATGCTGGATTTGGCTGGAAGAAATAAAATAGTACCGATTATCGGACCGCCTCTTGGAGAAGATGATTTCGAGTCGATTTTGAACAGTGTAATGTCCCGCAGCCCCGATGGGGTTCTGATTGATTGTACATATAGAGATGAGCAACATCTGGCGAAAATATTTGATTGCATCAAAGATGTTCCTTATTGTTTTGTTGACCGGTGGGAAGCTGAAATTGCCCCTCCGGCAAACTCTGTTTTGATCGACTATGCCGCAGGTTATGCCGAAGCAATAAAATATTTCATGTCATGCGGTAATATGAACATATGTGTGATTGGTCACAGCAATGGTATGCCAAAAACTTTTTATGAAAAACTTGAATTTGCTTTCAGGGCGAATAATTTGGAGTTTGATGAGTCCTCTTACATCGGGATTCATTCTCCGGAGACAACCATGGAAGGGGTTCTGGATTTTTTCCGGCGCAAGAAGCCTGATGCGATATTGGCGACGACGGATTATTTAGTGGAAGTCTTGAACTTGATTCTTAAGGATGCCAGTCCCATACTCAATAATATGAATATTATTGGAATGTATAATCTGCATTATTCGAGAGTGCGGGGACGGGAGTTTTCGTCGATAGCGCCGGATTTCCACACTATGTGGAAACGCGCTTTTGAACGATTGGACAATCCCGCGAACGGCGTTGAATACATCAAACCTGAAATCATATTCAGATGAAAATGCGGTCAAACATATTTTTATCTCAAACGACGCTGTTTTGAGTTCAAAGGCCGCGATTAAATTTATGGATATTAATGTGATAAAGCTTGAGTTGAAAACAAAAAAGGAGCAGGAAAGGTCATGAGTCACAAAACAGTCGGCCTGTTGAGTCTGCTGATACTGTTTGCGATAGCGGTTCAGTCGGGCTCAGTGGAAAGCGTGGATGGAATAACCAGGGTACAGGTGGTCGTTTATCAACTTCCGGACCCGACTAAAAACAGCCCGGACGATCGAGCCGGGGTGGCGGTTATGCGAAGTTTCATCAAGGATTATCCTGAGATTATCAAAAAACGCTACCGGGCAAAATATCTTGCCGACCCGGAGAAATACGGCAAATTCAACTGGAATAATATTGAGATAGATCTGGTGCCGTTTTCAGCTTTGAGAGTAGAGGGAGTGGAGACGGACCTGCTGGCAATTGCCGGTGGAATGGCCCCGGATATTCTTTACATAAACTTTAGAAAGTCTGATACATACATCAGAAATAATTTCCTTTATCCGCTGGATGAATATGTCAGTCAGGTCCCGGAAGCCGAATTGGAGCGCTGGGTCAACCCGAAAATATGGCCGGTAATCAAGCGCAAGGGGCCGGAAGGAAATAAACATATCTGGGCTATGCCTTTCGGCGGAGCCCTCGGAAAAGTGCTGTTATATCGCAAGGATCTTTTTGACAAGCATAAAATACCTTATCCGGATAATAACTGGACCTGGGAGAAAATGTTTGAAGCGGCAAAAAAAATAACCGATCCGTCGAACGGTATATACGGGATGGCTTTGGGGCGCGGGAAGCATGAATCATTCAACTGGATGACTTTCCTCTGGTCAGCCGGCGGCGAGGCCATGCAATATAATGAAAAAATTGATGAATGGCGCTGTACCTTTGACACGCCGGAAGCGGTTTCCGCCCTGGATTATTATATTCGTTTAAGTGCTGAAAAATGGCATGATGATGAAGGACGGATCCGGCGCGGATATTCCTCAAAAGACGCGACCGACCGTGACCAGAAGTGGGAAAGAGGCGAAATAGGTATGAAATTTGCCTATATTGACGAACGTTTGTTTGCCACGATCAATCCCGATGTGACAGGTATGGTGCCGGTCCCGATCGGTCCCGGAGGTCATCGCGGCGCGGAACTGAATTCCCGGATGATGGGGATATTTTCAGAAGTCAACAATCCGGTGGTCAGGGATGCCGCCTGGGAATATATGCGCTATATCAATTCACTGAAAGCGATGAAGATCAGAACCAAAATCATGGTCGAAGGTGGACTGGGCCGCTTTATCAACCCGAAATACCTGAGAATGTTCGGGTATTCAGACATTGAAAAACTGTCGCCGAAAGGCTGGGCAAAAACTTTCGATATAGCTATTGCTACAGGAAAACCGGAACCATATGGGAAGAACAGTAATCTGGCTTATGATATGATGACTTTTCCGATTCAGGAAGCTGAAAATCTGGAGCGGAGCGACGAATTGCCGCAGGACACTGAGGCTCGGCACACGGTTCTCGCAAAAATACTTAAAAAGGCCTGTGACCGGGCTAATGAAAAGATGATTGGACTCATAACTCCTGAAGAGCATTCAAAACGCAGGATAGTTGCCTGGATTGTTTTGAGTTTTATTTTCGTCGGTTTCGCTTTTGTTTTTACCCGGATATTCAAGGCATTTTCCGGACCGGAGGAAGTGCATAATCCGAAGTCAAAAGGTATGCTCATGCGGAAAGTATGGCCGGCGGTTCTGCTTATTCCGGCAGTCGCTCTCATCTTTACCTGGAAATACATTCCGCTGGCGCGCGGCTCGGTAATGGCGTTTTATGATTACAAGATTATTGGAGATTCAATCTTTACCGGGATCGACAATTTTGCCAATGTGCTGTTTGATGGTGACTGGTGGGCCGCGGTCTACAATTCTCTGCGCTACAGTTTTCTGATGATGAGCATGACCTTTTTGCCGCCGATAATTTTAGCGGTTTTACTTCAGGAAGTCCCCAAAGGTAAGATTTTATTCAGGACGATCTATTATCTGCCGGCGGTAATTACCGGAATTGTTACGATTTTGTTGTGGAAGCAATTCTATGCGCCAAGTGAGAGAGGCATGTTGAATTCGATCATGTTGTCGGTTCCTGCGGTCGGATTCATTGCCCTCGGATTGGCATTTCTGATCATATTCTGCATGTTTGCGGCACGGCTGAGATTCTACGAGTTGCACTGGCAGATGGGGTTGCTGGTGCTGGCCGGACTGGCAATTTGTTATGCCTGCGTCAGTATGACTTTCCCGATCCTGGTTCATTCCGATGAAACGGTTGTTCAGGCGGCGCCGCATTTTATCAAACGGCTTTTTAATGTTTTACCGGAGCCATACAACTGGTTAAGCGATCCGGACACCGCCATGACCGCTTGCATCATTCCAATGGTCTGGGCGGGAATGGGGCCGGGATGTTTGATTTATCTGGCGGCCCTGAAAGGGATCCCGGACGATTATTACGAGGCGGCCGACATTGACGGAGCCACCTTTATAGACAAAATTTTGTTTGTCGTATTTCCGACCTTGAAAGCTCTGATCATTATCAATTTCGTCGGAGTCTTTATTACTTCCTGGTACAGTGCCACCGGCATGGTGCTGGCGTTGACCGGAGGTGGAGCCGGGACCGAAGTCGCGGGGCTGCATATCTGGAAGAATGCTTTCACTTATCTCAAGATGGGGCCGGCCGCGTCAATGGCCTGGCTGCTCGGTTTTATGCTGATCGGTTTCACCGTTCACCAGCTGCGCATTCTATCGCGCGTCGAATTCAAAACAACGGGAAAGAAGTGAGGGCCTGAACAATGTCGATAATTTCAGAAATAGGCAGAAAACACATCAAGGTAAGGCTTTTTATCTATGGCATTTACGCGTTGCTGATTACCGGCGCGATTTCAATGATCTATCCGTTTATGATGATGATAGCGGGAACCAGTAAGAGCGGAGTCGACAGCCCTGACGCAGAATTGATCCCGAAATTCCTGATTGAAGATACGGCTTTTTACCGGAAAAACGTGGAAGCGTTCTACAATGAAGAGCAAAGTTTTATGCAGGCATGTTACGGGATCAATGATCTGGGATTCCGTAATATCGATCCGCTCAAAAAAGTAAATACCAGGCTGGTTGAACACTGGAAGGATTTTGTCAAACAGCATGAAATTCCTTTTTATGCCTACAATATTGCTTTCACCGGCTCTAAAACCTCCAAAAACATTCAGCCGTTGATTCTTCGTCGTTTCAAAGATACAATGAAAAAAGAGTTTGGCGGTTCCATCAATAAAATGAATACCATTCTGAATACTGACTTTATTTCCTGGAACAATGTGGTAATCAGACAGGTGTTATTTGTTCAACGACGTCAAATGCCGGGACATACTCCATACGACATGAAGTGGCGCGAATTCAAAGTCAAGCAGGACCCGAAATACCGGTTTTACGGTAATCCGGACGGTTTTTTCCGGACAGTCTATCTCAAGGCGCAATATACCAAGGATATTGAGGCCTATAATGTGGCGAACAAGACCAGTTACAAAAGCTGGGACGAGGTTGTTTTGTCCCGGACTTATCCGGGGAAAGGGTTTACGGACCGGCAACGCAAGGACTGGCTGGATTATGTCAGGTCCATTTTAAACCTGTTGTGGATCCGGGCCGATGAGAAGGCGGCGCCGCTCTATCAGGCTTATCTTAAAGCCAAGTACAACAATGATATTGCCTTTATGAATAATCTTTACGGGGCCAAATACAAATCATTCGCGGATATTCCTGTTGTCAAAGAAATTCCGCTTGAAGGGGTGCTGGTTTCCGACTGGAATTCATTTATTCAGGGTTGGACCGATCCGAAAACCGGGAAAAATCATATTCTGCCGGCGGAAATGATTCATCTTAACAGTTTGCAGTTGATGTTCCGGGATTTCACCATAAAAAAATACGGTTCGCTGCAAGCTGCGAATGCCGCGCTGGGGACCGCGTATACCGATATCATGCAGCTGGAAATCCCGCAGCGTGATAGTAATCAATTGTATTTCAAGCAGAATTCCAGTGCGTTGAAAAGGGAATACCTGACCCGCAACTTCTCCGCGGTAATTGAATATATCGCGCTTCAGGGCAATGCGATCATGAATACGGTGATCTATTGTTCGCTGGCGATTTTGTGCGCGTTGATAATTAATCCGCTCGGAGCCTACGCATTAAGCCGCTACAAGCCTCGGGGAACCTATAAAGTGTTGCTTTTTCTGATGCTGACGATGGCTTTTCCGCCGATGGTGACCTCAATTCCGTCATTCCTGATGCTGCGTGAATTCGGGTTGCTCAATACTTTTGCGGCGTTGATTTTGCCGGCGGCGGCGAACGGGTATTCGATTTTCCTGTTGAAGGGGTTCTTCGACAGTCTGCCGCAGGAGCTTTATGAAAGCGCCGAGTTGGATGGTGCCGGGGAGATTCGTATTTTCTGGCAGTTGACCATGAGTCTGAGTAAGCCGATTCTCGCGGTAATTGCATTGCGCGCGTTCAATATGGCTTATGCCAACTTTATGATGGCGCTGCTCATCTGCCAGGATAAAACAATGTGGACTTTGATGCCGTGGCTCTATCAGCTCCAGCAGAAAAGTTGCGACGGAATAGTTTATTCATCGCTGTTGATCGCGGCGATTCCGACTTTTATTGTCTTTGTGCTCTGTCAGAATGTGATCATGCGCGGTATTGTCGTCCCGGTAGAAAAATAATCAGAACAGCTGGTAAAGGTTATTTTTATATAGCTCCATAAACAAAAAAGGAAAAATTAAATGAGTATGCTGTATGAATTGAATGGTGAAATCAGCCCGGCTTGTGATGGGTGGGAATTTATTCCGTCCGAGGGAAAAGACGGAATGACTTTCAATCCGGCGGAGGGATATTATCCCGACAAAGGCGGAAAGCTGATGGGGCCGGAGATTCCGGGAGTCGAGGAATTTCAGTATTATTCGCTGTCATTTGAAGCGGAGAGCCGGGATGGCGGCCATTGGGCGGTGTTTTTCCTGAATGACGCAGGGAAACTTATTACCGCGGACGTGTATGCTTCTATCTACAACGAACAAAAGGATTACAAGGTAGTTGTTTACAGTCGGCATGGCGCGGTTTCCATGCAGCCGTTTTTTCAAAGTTTGCAGGGGGTCAGAATCGCCGATCTGCGAATTGAAAAGATTACAGTTGAAGAAGCGGCAGCGTGGTGTGATGAAATCTACGACTCTCTGCCTCCACTGGCATACACTCCGCCTGAATCCGCGATGAAATTGCTGCCGAAAACAGCCGCCGCGTTGCGTGACGGGACGCCGTGGCGGGTAGTCATGCTGGGCGACAGCATTATCAACGATACTTTCAACGGGAACTTCCAGGCATTGATCAAGCGTTCCATGCCGCAATCAAACTTAAATTGGATCTGTTCAGTACGCGGTAGTACCGGCTGCTGGTATTACCAGGAACCGGAAAACTATCAGGAATATGTTATCGACCTTAAACCGGATCTATTAATTGTCGGAGGCATTTCCCAGAAAGACGATTATGACGCGGTAAAAAAAGTGCTGTCGATGACGCGGGATCAACTTGACTGCGAGGTCATGCTGCTGTCAGGGCCATTCGGTACTTATGAGGCAATGACCAGGTTGCCGTTGTTCGCCAAAAAGCTGGAACAACTGGCTGAAGAAATGAACATCGAGTTTATGGACTGCTGTGGTATTTGGGCCGGATATATGGCGAACACCGATATTCCGATGGAGTATTTTTACCGGGATCCGGTTCATGCCAATGACCGCGGAAAGCAGATTATCGGACGGGCGATGAATTGGTATTTTTCTTCATAAAGGAAATATCTCATGAAAGAAGTGGAACGATATAAAAAGTTTATGAACTTTGAGACGGTGGATCATCCGCCGTTGAAGCTGCCGGGAGGTCCATTTCAGACGACCCTTAAACGCTGGGAACAGGAAGGGTTGCCCCGGGGCGTTGACCTGAACGAATATTTCGGGATCGAGCCGCTGCCCTGCAAACCGGTGGCGATCGACACCATGCTAGTCCCGGCGTTTGAGGAAGTGATCCTTGAGCAAAATGACGAGTTTATTGTAAAGATCGACAGACATGGTGTCAAGTGCCGTAACTTTCTTGATGAGATGTCGATGTCGGAACACCTTGAGTATCCGATAAAGGGCGCTGAGGACATTGTCTGGCTCAGGGAACGCCTGAATCCGGCTACTCCGGAACGGATTGACCCCGACTGGTTGGAAAAAGCCCAGGGGTTGCGAAATGAAGGTGCGATGCTGTTTATCAACGGCGGCATGTATTTTGCTTTTTTGAATGAGCATATGGGGACTGAACAGTTCATGATGGCTTATTTCGATACGCCGGATTTTGTTCACCAGGTCAATGAGTTGCTTTGTTCGTTGTGTGAGTTCGCGCTCAATACCGCTCTTCCGCACTTTGTTCCGGACCGGATCGGCTATCACGAGGATATGGCCTATAAAAACGGCAGCATGATCTCTCCGGATATGTTCAGGGAATTTATGACTCCATATTACAAACGGATCACTTCGATTACCGGCAAATACGGTATTGACGAGCATATGATGGACAGTGACGGCGATATTCGTGAGCTGATTCCTCTGTGGCTGGAATGCGGGATCAACCACTTTGCCCCGCTCGAAGTGGCTGCGGGCATGGATGTTGTGGCACTGCGGGTGGAATACGGGAAAAGTATTAAAATGACCGGAGGTTTTGACAAGCGGATCATGGCCTCGACAAAAGAAGCGATCAAGCAGGAGTTTGAACGCCTTGTTCCGGTGATTGACGGCGGCGGCTACCTGTTAAGTTGTGATCACATTGTTCCGCATAACGTGCCGTTTGAAAACTATTGTTATTTAGTTGAATTGCTGAAAGTCCACTTTGGGATTAAGTGATTCGTGTTTAGATATCATCACAAAAATTAGAGGTAAGGATAAATCATGAACGTTGTATTTTTAGGTGGCGGATCTTTAAGGATTCTTCCGATTGTCAGGGCTCTTTTCGCTACACCGGAAGTTTTTGACGGCGGCAGTATCAGGCTGGTTGATTTGAAACTGGACCGGGCGGAGGCGGTTGGTCGCTTGATCAAACGCTGTCCGGAATATCAAAATGTCAACTGCGACGTGATCTGGACCGATGACCTGGACCGGGCGCTTGACGGGGCTGATCTTTTCTATTTAACCACTGCGGTTCACCGGGAGCCGTCAGATACTTTTGCTTTGCAGGCGGCGGTTGAATACGGCTATCTGCATTCCGATAATCTGTCGGTCAACGGGACATTCCTGGGGGCTCGCGCCGGCGGGATGGTTATGAGTTTTGCCCGTAAAATGGAAAAATACTGTCCGGAGGCGATGATGCTGATCTTTGCCAATCCGGTCGCCTCTTTTGCCGCGGCGGTTTCCAATTACACCAAAATCAAAGCGCTCGGGATTTGTGCGGGATTCAGTAATCATCGCTGGGATTTGACCCGTTTTTGCGGCGAGGACCGTTTTGATGACGACTGGAATGTTGATTCAGCCGGAGTCAATCATTTGGCATTCATTCTGCGCGGCGAGTATCATGGTCGTGATGTTTACGATATTCTGCGGGACAAACTAACCGCGGACTGGAAACCGGTTGAAATCACCTCTTATGAAAGAGGGGCGCAGATTCAGGAAGGCTTGCGTAAACTGGTGGAAGTCTACCGCCGTTTCGGGACAATGATCTTTTCATCCGAGGGCGACGGCATGTCGCATATTTTATGGGAGTGGGCGATGAAGAAGCAGGCGGAAGGATTGACGAAACATTTACAAAACTTCAACCCGGACACTGTTGCAGCTGAAAATATGGCGGCGATCGACAAAAAATTTGCTGACTTTATTGGAATATCGGCTTCGGGAAACGAAATTGATTGGAATTCCCCGATTAACGAAAATCCATTGTTTGGAGTTAACTACAGTGAAATATCCGTCCCGATTATCCGGGCGATGGCCGGGATTGAGCCGATGCGGATTGCCGCCAGTCATCCTAATCGCGGTGCGGTTGCCGGCTTTTCCGATGACACCGCACTGGAATATACGATGACGCTTGACGGGAAGAATATCATCCCGGCGGAAAATCTTTATATACCAATGCCGTTCAAAGGGTTGATTTCATCCCTGGCGGAGCATCAGACCTTGTTGGCGGATGCGATCGCGCAGCAGGATGGCAGGATTTTCGCCGATGCCCTGGAGGCTTACCCGATGAATCAGTTTACCGCCCAGCGCATCCCGTTCTTCAAGCGAATGTTTGAAATCTTTTCCGATATTTCCCCGGCGCTGCGTGACGGAGCAAATTATTTAAACTGGTAAAAAACAGGAAGCGGATAAAAATGTGTATCGACAGGGTGAAGATGGTTCTGGTCGGCCTGAATTTTGGTCAACATATAATCGCCATGCAACTTCTGGCCGGGCCCGGAAAGCAGTATATTGACTTACTTGGGGTATATGACCTCGATACGGAAAAGTGCGCGAAAGCGGCCGAAAAATTCGGGATCAAACCTTACGCGTCATGGGACGAGGTTCTAAATGATCCGGAAGTTGAGGCGGTTGGTCTTTTCACCGGTCCTAACGGCAGGGCCGGGTTAATCCGAAAAATCATTAATGCCGGGAAGCATGTAATGACTACCAAACCGTTTGAACTTGATCCGGATGCCGCTTTGAAAGTATTATACGAAGCTCGCGACCTGGGGAAAGTGCTGCACCTTAATTCACCGGGGCCGCTTCCTTCGGCTGAAACGGCTCAAGCGTTGGAATGGATTAAAGAATATGACCTTGGGCGTCAAGCCGCGGTACACTGGGAGACGTATGCCGGCTACAACGAAAAGGCTGACGGCTCCTGGTATGATGATCCGGATAAATGCCCGGTGGCACCGATTTTTCGACTCGGCATATATGCCATTAACCAGCTTATCCGGCTTTGCGGGGAAGTCGAACAGGTAAGTGTCATGCATTCGCGTATTCGCACCGGACGCCCGACTCCAGACAATGCGGCTTTGTCCATGCTCTTTAAAAATGGCGCGATCGGCAATGTTTATGCTTCTTTCTGCGTTCAGAACGGACAAGTCTATCCGAACTCGCTGACTCTCCACTATGAACGCGGCACAATCATGGTTCGCCCCGGCGATGATGCTGAAACTGTCAAAATGACGCTTCAAGCTCTGGATGCTTCCGGTAACCGGATTGATCTGGTCAAACATTTTGACATTGACCGGGTATCCGGCAAATATCAGTGGGGTAATTTTTATAATGCGGTGAGATCGGGTCCATTGCCCGGGGAGATTGCGCCGGAACAGATAGTCAATGCCATTCAGGTCATTCAGGCTATGTCTAAAGCGGAAAAAACAGGAAAAAACGTATCTCTTAACGATTTATAATGCAATTGATAGAGGATCCGGGAGACAGCTTTCAAAGTCCAGGCATGTATGCCTGGCTGAAATGTATTCTGTTTTTGAATTAATTGGGACTAATCGTTCTTGGATAAAATTATTATATGATACCTTGAAATAATTCGATAAACCCTATATGTTATTCTGTGTATAAGTTTTTGATCATAATTATCTATAAAAAGATAACCGCAGTATTTGAATATAAATCGAAGCCTGTGATGTTATAGAAAAATAAGCTTGACCGCTTATTAATTATACGTGATAAACATATTATCATTTGAATGAGAAGGATGGGCTGTATGGTTTCTCGCCTGTTGAATTATCTGCTTATTTTTTGTCTTGTTTTTCCGGTACTGGCTCTAGCCGGAGAAGGCGACAAGATCACTCTTACGCAAAAAGAACAAGCATGGGTCAAAAAACATCCGGTAATCAAAGCTGGCGCAGAAGAAGACTGGGCTCCGTTTGACTTTGTTGAACTGGGCGAGCCATCCGGTTTTTCTAATGAATATCTGGCTCTGGCGGCAAAGAAAGTCGGTTTGAAATTAGATTATATCCACGGTAAAAAATGGGATGAGCTGTTGGATATGATCAAAAAACGCGAGATTGATGTTCTGCCTGCCGTGTGTAAAAATTCCGACCGGGAGTCATATATAACTTTTACGCCTGAATATTGTAGAAATAAATATGGGATAGTTGTCAGCTCAAAGAATCAAGGTCTATATAAATCCCTTTCCGGCCTTACCGGCAAAAAAGTAGCGGTTGTAAAAAATTACGCGATATCTTTCTGGCTCCGCAGCAATTTCAATAAAATAAATTTTATAGATGTTGATACGGTTATTGAAGGTTTGGTGGCAGTCAGTAACGGTTCGGCAGACGCTTACGTAGATCAATTGGCAGTAGCCAACTACATCATCAATATAAACCAGATCCCCAACCTGGGAGTTGCCGGAGTAGTAAATTCTCCCACTTTGACCCAATATGAAGCCCTTCATATCGGAATTCGTAAAGGTTCCCCGATTTTAGTCGATCTTATCACAAAAGGGATGAAAAAAATCAGTTCGGATGAATACGACGCGTTGAAAAAGAAATGGCTGGTTATACGTAATGCAGCGGCGCCATGTATAATGAAATTTACTGATCAGGAGCGTGAATGGCTGAAAAAACATCCGGTTATCCGGGTTGGTATAAATAACTCCTGGGCGCCGATGGATTTTGTAGACGCCAATGGAACACCGAGGGGGATCGGGGTTGATTTTCTTCATGAGATGAATAAGCACCTTGGAGGAAGACTCAAAATCATTCCGGGGCCATGGACAAAGATCTATAATGAGGTGAAAGATCGAAAAGGACTTGATGTATTGTCGGGGGTTACTCCTTCTGATGCGCGAAGAGCTTTTTTGGACTTCTCTCGTCCATATATCGTTATTCCCCATGTAATAGTTGCGCTTAAAGATGGCCCGTACTATAATTCTTTGGCCAGTCTGAAGGGGAAATCTCTTGTTATTGAAAAGGATTTTTATCTGTTGGATTTTATCAAAAATAAATACCCGGAAATCAACCTTAAAACTGCAGACATTACCAGTGACGCACTTGGGATGGTTGCAAAGAAAAAGGTTGACGCTTATGCCGGAAGTCGCGCGATTGCAAATTACTACATAAGCAGGGAACTGCTTGGCGATCTTGAGGTGCAGGGAAAGGTGGACTCTCCTGGGTCCGTAAATTGTTTCGGAGTCAGGAAAGACTGGCCGGAGCTGGTTGAGATATTAAACAAAGCTTTTTCTGATATAAGTCCTGAAAAAAAGATGGCGATATATCGCAAATGGGGGGAATTGTCCAGTTTAAAGCATAGTGATAACCTGGGTTTGAGCGATGAAGAAAAGGCGTGGCTGCAAAAACACCCGGTCATTCGCTTCACCGGGGACCCTTCCTGGATGCCTAAAGAGGCTTTTACTTCAAACGGGGACTATATCGGAATGGCGTCGGATTATTTGCGCCTGATCCAGCAGCGTCTCGGAATAACTTTTGATATTATTCCCCATGACAGCTGGCAAAAAGCCTTGGAGATGGCAAAGAAAAATCGGGTTGACATTATTACTATAATCAGTTCAAAAAAATCACAAAAGATGTTGAATCTGACCAACGCGGTTTTTGAATTTCCTTTTGTCTTAACGACTCGCAAGAGTACTTCAATTCAGAATGGA
This sequence comes from Victivallales bacterium, assembly GCA_963678305.2. GTDB lineage: Bacteria > Verrucomicrobiota > Lentisphaeria > Victivallales > Victivallaceae. Next base: position 412,884 of record CAXXVV010000003.1, on the reverse strand, counting down.
GCGGCTTCTTTTGCCGGAAAAAAAATTGCTATTCCCGTCAGATATGACATTGTCAGCAATGTCATAGAAAAATATCCGAAAGCAACAATTACCCAAACAGATACTGTTAAAGATGCGTTGCTGCATCTTGCCGCAGGAGATGTGGACGCTGTGGTCGCTTCGACGGCTGCAACCAGATATTATATATCCAAGCTCAGCCTGGATAATTTAAAAATCAACCATGTTTTTGATATTACCTCTCAATTATTCTTCGGGGTGCGTAAAGACTGGCCGGAGTTGGTTGGAATTATTGATAAAGCTCTCAATTCGATTACCGAAGAAGAGCGTTTAATAATTCGTAATAAATGGATTCCTGAACTCAATACTCCTGCAGTAAATAAATCAGGAAATAAAGAACTGGTAAAAACCCTGGGCATTGCGGTTGTCATAATCATTATTCTCGCTGTTGGAGTGTGGATTTTCATTAAAATAGCCGGAGAGCGGATTCATTTTAAAAAAGACGCTTATAGAGTTAGAATCATGACGATATTAACTATGTCAATATTTTTGTTGACAGTTGTTGTCGGCAGTATTCTGGCTCTGGATAATATTGAAAAGCGTGAACGTAAATGGGTTGTTGACTCTTTACAGGAAACCGTCGGGAACATTAAGAATAATCTTAACGACTGGGCCAGTGTGGAGATGAGTGAACTGGATAAAATCTCTCGGGATCCCCGTTTGGTTAAAATGGTTGAGGAGCTGCTTAAAGTTCCGTGTAACCGTGAGGATTTGATCAAGAGTAAACCGCAACAGGAGCTCAGAAGATTTTTCAGAGAAAAAAGTCACCTGAATAAGACAAAAGGTTTTTTCATTATTTCCCCGGACTACATAAATCTGGGTTCCATGCGCAATACGAACATCGGTTGGAAAAATCTGATATATGAACAACGCCCGGAACTGTTGAAAAAAGCTTTCAACGGTAAAGTTGTATTTATATTGCCTGTAATGTCAGATGTGAAATTAAAAACCCGCAAAGGGGAATTTATGGAAAAAGTTGCGACAATGTTCATTGCCGCCCCGATTTTCAATAAAAAAGGTGAAGTCATCGCGGTTCTTACTCTACGTTCCGATCCCCAGATGGATTTCACCCGTATCTGTATGGCCGGTCGTTTTGGAAAAACCGGGGAGACCTATGTATTTGACCGCAAAGGAATGATGTTAACGAACAGTCGTTTTAATAAACATTTGGTCCAATGCGGACTTTTAGAAAATGACCAGCAAAGTATTTTGAATGTCAAAGTCGCTGATCCCGGCGGTAATTTACTGGAAGGATACAACCCGGGGAAGGACCGCTCCAAACAGCCTTTAACCAAAATGGCCAAACTGGCGACAATGGGGCAACCGGGATATTCAATGACCGCTTATCGCGATTATCGCGGAGTTAAGGTCTTGGGGGCGTGGCTGTGGGATGAAGAGCTTAATCTGGGATTGACAACTGAGATGGATGAAGATGAAGCGCTCTCGGTTTATGAGGATAACCGGACTATTATTTTATCTATTCTGGGAGTAATTGTTTTTTTGGCGTTATTGATGACCGGATACACCATTTGGAGCAGCGAACACGCGAAACGTTATTTACGATTGGCCAGGGATGAATGGGAACAGGTGGCCGAGGAACGCATGTTTGAGTTGCGGCAACGGGAAAAGAAATTCCGGGCGATCTTCAGTCAGACTATTCAGTTGATGGCGGTTCTTGACACCGAAGGGACACTGCTTGAAGTAAACCGGGCCGCCTTGGAAGCGGTTGACTTCAATGAAGATGACTTCATTGGCAAGCCTTTTTGGGAAGGTGGCTGGTGGAAATATGCGTCGGTTGAAATGTCTCAAAAAATTAAAGATACGGTAAAAAGAGTCGCCGCCGGAGAACAGGTGCGTTTTGAATACACCGAAAGCATCGACGGAACAACTATGCATACAATCGATTTTTCAATGACTCCAGTCTTTGATGATGACGGCAAGGTGATGCTGTTATTGCCAATGGGGATTGATGTCACGGAGCTGAAAAGGGCGGAACATTTGGCACTGGAGGCGGAAGAGCGCAGCAGGCTGCTGCTGGAATCTGCCGGAGAGGGCATCTTCGGAACCGATAAGCAAGGTGTTTTGACGTTTATTAATCCGGCCGCGTTGCGAATGCTTGGTTATGACGCAGACGAACTGATGAACAAAAAAGTTCATCCGATAATTCACCACTCTCATAAAGATGGTAGTGTTTATAAAATTGAAGATTGCCCGATGTGGAAGGCTTATACCCATGGCAAACAGGCTGATGTGGACAATGAAGTGTTATGGCGTAAAGACGGTTCATATTTTAATGTTCATTACAGCAGTATGCCGATAGTTCAGGATGGTAACGTCAGTGGCGCCGTTATTATGTTCAGTGATATTACAGAACGGATCAAGGCACGTGAAATGGCTGAGAAGCGGGCTGAATGGGCAGCCGGTTTGCAGGATGCCGGGCATAAAATCGGGATGTGCGATAGTCTCGAGGAATTATTTCAGGTTTCTGTTGAGGCTGCAGTCAAAAACCTCGGCTTGTTAAACAGTTGTATTGACATAATGAACACAAAAGGTCAACTTATTCCAACAGCGTCATACGGCCTTCCCCTCCAGGGGCCGCATCATGACCCGCCGAATTGTCAGTCCAAATCAATCGCCTCAGGTGAAATTAGTATCATAGCTGATACAGTTGGTTGTCCTCCGCACAAAGGATGCGATGAATTTGCAAAAAAATGCAAATTCGGTAGTTGCGGAGTCTTTCCGATTAAGGTGAACAATAAAAATATCGCAACTTTAACGATAAGGTCGGCTGATTCCGGTGAAAATAATATGATTTCTCAGGCCGCACCACTTTTGAAAACACTGGTCAGGCAAATAGGATATGTATGGGAACGCTGTCTGGCGGAAGAGGAGATGAGAAAACTATCCAGTGCGATAGAGCAAAGTCCCGCCTCAGTAGTCATTACTGATACCAGCGGCACAATTGAGTACGTTAATCCGAGGTTTTGCGATTTGACCGGATACTCGGCCGAAGAAGCAATCGGTGAGACTCCCCGCATTCTTAAGGCTCCGGGGGTTCATCCGCCGGAATTTTATGCTGACTTGTGGGAAACTATTACTTCCGGCAACAGGTGGCATGGGGAAATTTGCAACCGCAAAAAGGACGGAACCTTGTTCTGGGAGTCCGCGTTTATATCACCGATTATTGATGAACAAGGGAATATTCAGAATTATCTTGGTATTAAAGAAGACATTACTGAGAAGAAAAAACTGATGACTGAACTCGAAGATGCGAAAAAAGCCGCTGAAGAGGCGACGGAAGCAAAGAGTAATTTCCTTGCCAATATGAGCCATGAGATTCGTACTCCGATGAATGCGATTATCGGTCTATCTCATTTGTGCCTGAACACGGATTTGAATGAACGCCAGCATAATTATGTGGAAAAAGTTCACAGTTCAGCCAAATCGCTGCTTGGAATTATCAACGATATCCTTGATTTTTCCAAAATTGAGGCAGGTAAACTTGAGATCGAATATATTCCTTTCCGTCTCGATGATGTGCTTGATAACCTTGGCAACCTGATGGCGATGAAAGCCCAGGAAAAAGGACTGGAGTTACTGTTCGATACAAAATCTGATGTTCCGAGGACTTTAATCGGAGACCCGTTGCGTCTCGGTCAGGTGCTGCTTAACCTGGTGGGTAACGCTATAAAATTCACGGAAGAGGGAGAAGTCATTATAAAAACCAGTATGGTAAAGACTGAAAATAACTCTGTGGAATTAGAATTTAAGGTGAAAGATACCGGGATTGGAATGACTCAGGAACAGTGCAGCAAGCTGTTTCAGTCATTTACCCAGGCAGATGCCTCCACTACAAGAAAATACGGTGGAACCGGCCTAGGCCTTGCAATCAGCAAGCAGTTGGTTGAAATGATGCATGGAGATATTAAAGTTCAAAGTAAAAAAGACAAAGGGACGGAGTTCACGTTTACTGTGGAGTTTGAAGTTTCTGATAAAGACATTGAAGAAATTCCGCAAGTCACGCCGGAAGAACTGAATGGTTTGAAAGTTTTGGTGGTTGATGATGTCGAAAGCGTCCGGGAAATGTTACATGAAGTATTAGTATCTTTTGGCTTCAAGGTGACTTGTGTTGAATCTGGTTTCCGGGCGATCGAGGAAGTCGAAAATGCCCCGGATGACGATCATTATAAACTGGTTATAATGGACTGGAAAATGCCAGGTATGGACGGACTTGAGGCCGCGGTGAAAATCAAGTCTGTCATGAGTGATATTCCGCCAATGGTGATTATGATCACATCGTACGGGCGTGAGGGCATTATGAAGCAGGCTGAAAATGCCGGCTTGCAGGGATTTTTGGTCAAACCTTTTAACCCGTCGACTCTTTATGATACAATTATGAACGTTTTCGGGCGTGAAAAAGCCAGTAAGATGAGAATCAAAGCGGATCAATGGGACCTTGAACCGCCAGAAGAACTGAGAGGCGCAAAGGTATTGCTGGCAGAAGATAATGAAATAAATCAGCAAGTAGCAGTGGAACTTCTGGAGGAAGCGGGTATTTTGGTTACTGTTGCCAACAATGGACTTGAAGCTGTTGAACTGATTGAGAAGGATAATTATGATTTGATTCTGATGGACCTGCAAATGCCTGAAATGGATGGGTTTGAGGCAACTGGAATAATTCGCAGTAAAGAAAAATACAAGAAAAAGCCGATTCTTGCCATGACCGCAAACGCATTGTCTGAAGACCGGGAACGCTGTCTGGATGCCGGTATGAACGACCATATCGCCAAACCTGTTGATCCGGATGAACTTTATTCGGCGTTGCTCAAATGGTTGCCGAAAATGGACGATGAACGAAACCCGGAAATTCCCGTCAGGTCTCGGGAAGAAGTTGTGTTGCCTGAAAAACTTGCCGGTATCGATATCAATAGAGGGCTAAAATCTGTTCGCGGCAACAAAGTTCTTTACTTGAAGCTGTTGAAAGAGTTTGCGGTTGATCACAGTGATGACATTGCGGCAATGTTTGAGGCGGTAAACAAAGAGGATTTTGTTTTAGCTCAACGCCTGGCCCATACCTTGAAAGGCATTGCCGGAACTATCGGATCGCTTTTGCTGGCTGAAGCAGCCAGGAAAGTGGAGGAAGCGGCAAAAAGCAAGTCGGCAAGTAAAATTATGAATGCGGCTAATCAACTGGCGGCGCCGTTGAATGTTGTCATGGATGGCCTGCGATCTCTGGAAAAAAAGAAACAGACTAGTGATATTGACAAGGCTCAGGTTTCGCCTTCAGTGCTACTTGAAATATTGAATGAGCTGGAAGTGTTGTTGCTGGATATGGACCCTGAATCAGAGCAGAAAGCGGAAGAGCTTGCGATTAAAGCGTCAGGAAGTAAATATGCTGACCTCGCGAAAAAGATTTTACGAGAAACTGCGGATTTCGAATTTGACGCAGCAGGCAAGGTTTTACAGCATCTCAAAGCGGGCTTGATGGAATAAATTTGTCAATAAGTTCAGGTGTGGAAAATCAAGTTATTCATTGCTGGTTATGTTATAATCAGTGTTTGATATGTTGCGGTTGTTTTGAGAAAGTTCGAGAGAGTTCATATTAATAATATGAAATAAAAGTTCAGTAAATAAAACTCCGGGAATTGACATATTCACCGCGAACACTTAAATTAGTTAATGACAGTTTTTTACGTGATAATTATTTAATCGTACATTTCATATCATTATTTGGATTTTTGAAAACATTTACAAGCTTGAATTGTTCGTAAAAGTTTTTCAATATAACAAACAAGGAGGACCTGATATATGATATTAAATGTTTGCAAACGCCTTGTTTTTTGCAAAGTCCATTTTTATACAGCATAGGGTTACTGCGTTTCAGTAATTGCGTTATGTTCTGCCAGCATGAGTCCTGAGGATTTTAAGGTCAAAAAAGGGAGGTTATCATGACTAAAAAACAGTTTGACGGCGAAATGTGCATGTGTGTTCTTCAACAAATTCCAGCTCCGGTCATGGCGATTGACACCGATTATAATGTCATCTTCTTGAATAAAAAGGGTCTTGACATGATTGGTAAATCATGGGAAGAGGCTAAAGGCTGCAAATGTTATGATCTGTTTAATTCAAGGCATTGCAATACTGATGAATGCCTGATGAAAAAGGTGATGGCTGAAGGGGTGACTTATACGGAACGTAATGATGCCCGGATAAATGACAAGACTGTACCAATCGAATATACGGCGGCTCCGTTGAATGATAAAGATGGTAATATTGTCGGCGGCGTGGAATTTATTCTGGATATCTCTGAAAGAGTTGAAAAGGAACGGAGGCTCAAAGAACAAAGCCGGACGATCGCTGAAATTTCGACCCCCGCTATAAGGTTGTGGGACCGGGTTGTAATCCTTCCGGTTGTCGGGGTTGTTGACTCATTACGAGCTCAGCAAATGATGGATACGATGCTGACAAAAATTGCGGAAACTTCATCCAAAGTAATAATTCTGGATATCCAGGGAGTTGCCGCGGTTGATACGGCTGTCGCTAATCATCTTATCAAGATTGCCAAAGCGACCAGGCTCATGGGCTGCCGGTGCATCTTGTCCGGAATATCTCCGGCTGTCGCTCAATCATTGGTCGAGTTGGGGATAAATCTGGGAGATGTCACGACTAATTCGACCTTGAAAGACGCGCTTTCAGATGCGTTCGACATTCTCAATTTGCAGGTTACTGAAAAATCTTGATAAGATAATGCGGGTTATTGGATATGCATGAAGTTGATAACACCCTGTTTGTATCGCTGGATGCGAATGTAAACGAAGATTATGTGCAAAAACTGGGTAATGAAATCCTGAAAAAAATCGCATCCGATTCAATCAGAAATGCGGTTATTGACTTTTCAACCGTCATGGTGCTGGACTCATATAATTTTTCAAAACTGAAAAAAATTGCCCAAATGATCTCGACAATGGGGGTTGACGTGGTTTTAGTGGGAATCCAGGCTGGTGTGGCAGCGGCTTTAGTTGATCTGGATGTCAATCTTGATGATATCTGTACGGCAGTATCAATGGAAGATGGAATTGCGATTGTTGAAAAGCGGAATAATTTACGATGAATGAAATTGTAGAAGAGATTAATATTCCGTTGAGCGAGTCTTCGGATAATATGCGGGTTGTTTATACCGTAAGGCATATGACTGCGCAAATGGGTTTCGATAATGTCGCCCAGACTTTGATTGCCACTGCCGTATCTGAATTGTCAACCAACGTTATACGTCACGCCGGTAACGGCATTGTGGTTTTGAAACATATTAAAGATGGCAGTCGTGATGGATTTGAAGCCGATGTTGAAGATAACGGGCCGGGGATTGCCGATGTTGAACAGGCAATGGCCGAAAATTTCAGCACCGGCGGCGGTCTGGGCATGGGGCTTGCAAGTGTTAAAAGGATAATGGATGAGTTCGACATTTATTCCGCGAAAGATCAAGGCACCAGAGCTGTTGCCAGAAAATGGAAAACCAAAGTTGCGTAAAATCGATTACTATGCAATTGAGCGGGCTGTGACCGGTGTTGCTGATGAATGCGGAGATTGTGCTGTCTTAATTGAAAATGATAATACCTGCTGTTTTGCATTGATAGATGTCCTGGGTCACGGCAAAGTTGCGCACGATGTCGCTGTGATTGCAAAAGCTTATGTAAAGGAAAACAGTGAAAAATCACTGGTGGATATAATGACCGGATTACATGAACATTTGAAGAGCAGGGGCGCGAGGGGGGCGGTTGCGGCTATTTGTCGTTTACAAGTTGAAACCGGGCTGCTTTGCTGTACCGGTATCGGGAATATCAATGTCAGGATTATGGGAAATCAATCTGCAAGACTGGTTTTTAAAGGCGGAATAATTGGTTATATGGTTTCTTCAGTGAAAGAACAGCAGATCAGGCTGCACCCCGGAGATATCCTTGTGATGACCTCTGACGGAGTGAAAGAAAGTTTTTCACTCGATGAATACCCGTTGCTGCTGCAAGGCAGTGCGCAAGATATTTGCTCCGGATTTATTAATCAGCTTGGTAAAGAAAACGATGATGCTTCGTGTATTGTTATGAGGTATGGTGTATGATCAGCCTTGGTAAATTAAAGATTAAACGGTTGGAAGATTTAATCGACAGCCGGGCCAAGGTTTACGACCTTACCAGAACTCTGGGGTATAGCGATATTAATTCATCAAGATTGTCAATTTTCTTTTCCGAGCTTGCCCGGATTGGCTGCCATTGCAGGAACGGAGTAACGGTAGCTGTAAGCATTAATCAGGAAAAAGGCCGGAACGGGCTTGATTTTGAATTCAATTATGGCGGGAAAGTTACTCCGGTGCCGAATGGCGCCAACTCTTTTGATCTGTTTCTGGTCAGTGACAACCGCAATGGGGAAACTTCGGTTCGCGGATTCAAGGCTTTTTCAGGAAATATGGATATTCCTCCCGAAGATGTCCTTGAAAACGTAAAGCGGAAACTGGCGCTGCCGTCAAGAGAAAGCATGTTTAAGGAACTTATGGCCCAGAATGAGGAACTCAGCATAGCAAGAAAAGAGGCGGAACAGGCAACGAAATCAAAAAGTGATTTCCTCGCTAATATGAGTCATGAAATAAGGACTCCGATGAATGCGATTATCGGACTTTCTCATCTTTGCTTGAACACAGAGCTGAATGAACGGCAATATGATTATATCGAAAAAGTTTACAGTGCGTCAAAGTCTCTGCTCGGAATTATCAATGATATTCTCGATTTTTCAAAAATTGAAGCGGGCAAACTGGAAATTGAAGAGGTCTCCTTTAATCTTGATGAATGTTTGGATAATCTCAGCAGCATTATGGTGGTTAAAGCTCAGGAAAAGGGTGTGGAGTTGATGTTTGATATGCATCCTGATGTTCCCTGCCACATTGTTGGAGACCCTTTGCGCCTTGGACAGATTCTCCTTAATCTGGTAAGCAATGCCGTTAAATTTACTGAAAAAGGCGCGATTATAGTCCATATTAAGCTCTTAAGTCAAACCTCAGAGCAGGTCGAGCTTGAATTCCGGGTAAAGGATCCGGGAATCGGCATGACTGAAGAGCAATGCGCCAAATTGTTCAAATCATTCAGTCAGGCGGATTCATCGACTACAAGAAAATATGGCGGAACCGGACTTGGCCTGGCCATCAGTAAACAGTTGATTGAAATGATGCATGGCAATATCAACGTCAAAAGTGTCGTAGGAAAAGGAACGACCTTTACTTTTAACGCGAAGTTTGACCGGGTTGATGATGACACGGCAAGGACCGATGTTTTACCGCGGGATCTCGAAGGGTTGAAAGTTTTAGTTGTCGACGATCTGGTCTGTACGCTTCAGATGCTCAAATTAACCCTTTCATCATTTTCTTTTGATGTTACCACCGCCAGGTCTGGCCGGGAGGCTGTTGCTGCAGTCAAGCAAGCTGATGCAGCCGGTGAGCCTTTCCAGTTGATTCTTTTGGACTGGTTGATGCCGGAGATGTCCGGGCTTGAAACTGCTTCGATAGTTCAGTCCCTGAAATTGCAGCCAACGCCTCCGATAATTATTATGACCGCATATGGCCGGGAGGAAGTTTTACAGCAGATTAACAAAATTCATATTGAAGAAGTATTGATGAAACCGTTCACGCCGTCGACCCTGCTGGACTATATTATGGGAGTCTTCGGTCAACATAATGATATTTCTTTAACCAGGGGAAAGGCGGACAAATGGTCGCTTAAGCCTCCTGACGAAATTTCAGGCGCCAAAATTCTCCTGGCTGAGGATAATTTGATCAACCAGCAAGTTGCCGAAGACCTCCTTTGTGAAGCGGGAATTGAGATTGTTATTGCCAATAACGGTCTTGAAGCTGTTGAATTAGTTGAAAAAGGCGACTTTGATTTGATTTTGATGGATATTCAAATGCCGGAAATGGATGGTTTTGAAGCGACCAATATCATCAGAGGAAAGAAAAACTGTGCTGATTTACCGATTATTGCAATGACTGCCAATGCGCTGAAAAAAGATTATGAAGAATGTCTTGCAGCCGGAATGAACGACCACATCGGCAAACCGATAGATCCGGAAAACCTTTATCAAACCCTCCTTAGATGGTTGCCGGAAATCAAACACGGCAGCGCTGAACTGTCCGCTCCGGTTAGCTCTGGACAGGTCGTTGAAAAGCAGGAGTCAAACAAAGACCATGATGATATTACGGGATTCTTACCGGGAATTGACATGGAAATCGGCCTGAAACCTTTGCGCGGCAATAAAAAGCTTTACTTCAAGCTCCTCAACGATTTTGTCACGGATCACTGTGAAGACACAAATATAATTATTGAAGCGATTGCCTGGGGGGATTTTGAATTGGCACAGCGTACCGCTCATACGATAAAAGGGGTAGCCGGGACGATCGGAGCGGTTGCACTTGCCGATGTTGCGCGGGAAGTTGAACAAAATGCGGCAGCCCGGGATGCAGTCAAGTTGGCTGACAGCACAGGGCAACTGGAAGATTTCATGAGCATTGTTATTGATGGATTGCGCAGCTCCCCTCTTCTGGCAACTGTTGAGAAGGACGAATTTGAAGATGAAAATTGCAATATAAATACAGAAAATATGATTTCTTCTATTGACGAATTGATTTCTATGCTTAATTTAATGGATGCGGAGTCGGAAAATGAAGCAAAACACCTGGTATCAGTTACGCAAAAAAGTAAATATGCCGGAAAGGCTAAAAAAATATTGCGGGAAACTGCTGATTTCGAATTTGAAAAAGCTGTAGAATTATTGTGTGAACTTAAAGATGAACTAGTCAGGAGCGATAAATGATTGAAAAACAAAAAATTCTGGTTGTTGATGATGAACGTTTTAATATCAACGTCCTGGTCGAACTGCTCAGGGATAATTACAAAATGATTGTCGCCAAAAACGGGGAGCAGGCTTTGAAAGCTGCTTCATTGCAAAATCCGGATTTGATTTTGCTGGATATTATGATGCCGGAGATGGACGGATACGAAGTCTGCCGGCGCTTGAAACAAAACGATGCTCTTAAAGAAATTCCAGTTCTTTTTATCAGCGCCATGGATGAAACTCTGGATAAAGTTAAAGGCTTTGAAATTGGCGCGTTTGATTATATAACCAAGCCGATTGACCCGGAGGAAGTCAAATCACGGGTTAAAACCCATTTGAACTTGTACTATTTGAAAAGGCACTTGGAGGATTTGGTTGACGAACGGACGAAAGAGCTGGCAGAGGCGCATAAACGCTTGAAAGAACTTGGCCAGGCGAAAAATGAGTTTCTTCATATCATCAGCCATGAAATGCGGACTCCGGCCAATGGGGTTCTCGGCCTCTCTGACTTAATTCTTGATATGTGCCCTGATTCGGACGATAAAAAAGAAATTATAGATGCATTGAAGGTCAGCCGGGAGCGGATGCTGAAACTTCTGGACCACACTATGATATTATGCAACCTGGAAGACGAAAGAATGTTCGCGGTTGACAGCCCGCCGGAGGCAATAAGTGGACTTTGCACCCAGTATGGGATTAACGCCGATATCAGCGCTGATACTTCAGGTTTAAAATTGAAAGGCAGCCCTGAAGTATATCAAATCCTGCTGGATGAAATAATGATGATTGCCAGGAATCTCGCCGGTTCCGATTTCAGCGGGATTGTCTCGATAACTCCAGATGACACGGTTGAGCTTCGCATTTCGCTCAACAGCTTTTCGCGGCCGGATCCGCCCTTGACAAAACTGTTTTCAACTAACGCGGATGTTCACAATGCCGTGGATGTAGACGCTTTCGGCCTGGCGCCGGTTGTCGCGAAAAAAATAATCAATTTGGTTGGGGGAGATATTTCAGCTTCACAAATATCTGGTGATTCCGGTGTAATGTTGGTTGAACTGCCTCTTATACACGATGATGAGTGAGGTTGTTTTCTAATGGATCAACAACGAATTTTAATTGTCGATGACGAACGCTTCAATGTAAATGTCCTGGTCGATCTGCTCAGGGATGATTACAGGATGATGGTGGCTAAAAACGGGGAACAAGCCTTAAAGGCGATAGAACTTCAGCTGCCTGATATGGTCTTGTTGGATATCATGATGCCGGGAATGGATGGTTATGAAGTTTGCCGCCGGCTTAAAAGTGACGACCGGACCAGAGATATTCCCGTCATCTTTGTTTCCGCCATGGGACAGGAGTTGGATGAACAAAAAGGTTTTGAGCTAGGAGCGGTTGATTATATCACCAAACCTATATGTCCGTCTATTGTTCTGGCCAGAGTCAAGACTCATCTCGAGCTGCGTAATGCTTACAAAGTAATTGAACGTCAGAAAAACCGGATGCAGGAAGAGCTTGATGTCGGTCATCAACTTCAGTTGAGTATGCTGTCGACAAAATTTCCCGAGCATCCGGATATTTCATTGTTTGCCGCGCTGCGACCGGCCAAGGAAATGAGCGGGGATTTCTACGATTTTTATTTTGTAGACGATGAACATATTTGCTTTTGTGTTGGAGATGTTTCCGGGAAGGGCGTTCCGGCCGCCTTGTTTATGGCTCAGACAAAAATACTGTTGAAATCATATTCTCTTGATGTGAAAGCAATTGCCGAGATCATTACCCATGTCAATAATATGCTTTCCGAAGAAAATGATGCAGGCATGTTTGTCACCTTGTTCTTTGCTTGTTTGAATATTAAAACCGGGGTTGTTGATTATGTCAATGCCGGCCATCAGCCTCCCTTGATAGTTCGTAAAGACGGCGAAATCGAACGAATGTCAAACCCCGAGGACTTGATCCTGGGAGTAGTTCCGGAGTATCAGTATCACGGAATGAAAATGGAACTGGCCAAAGGAGACTCGATTTTTATTTATACCGACGGGATAACTGAGGCTGTTGACGCGCAATGTGAGATGTATGAGGAGTCGCGGCTGATCAAGCTCCTTGACAAATCCCGCAGTTTGGAACCGAAAAAGCTGGTCGAAAAAATTATTACCGAAGTTGACGATTTTGCCGGGGAAGCCGCCCAGTTTGACGATATTACCGTCATGGTCCTGTCCAGGAATTCCTGATTACGTTGGACTTCATCGTTTAAAATGCCAGCCTTTTTAACCCACAGCTTCTTGTTCTTCTGAAAAAAATAATCACTTCAGGATAATAGTTTTTTGATGTATATTACATCATACTATTGATGTAATGCGATATTGATGCTATATTATGCTTTGATGAATATGCAAACAATAAGCATGGAATAATAATGAAAAAAGACTTGCTGCCGACAACAAAACCAGGTGAAACATATGTTCAACTTGGACACATGATAAAAAGGTTGTCATCCGGTGACAGGATGCCGCCTTTCAGTAAATTGTTGAAACAGTTGAAGATAACCCAGCGTTCTCTGGATATTGCTTATAAGCGGCTTCAGGAAGAAGGGGTTTTGGAGTTAAAAAAGCAAAGCGGAGTATATGTCAGGAAGCCCTATGCTGGAGGAAAACTTTTGTTTATTGCGGCGGAAGATGTATTTTTAAGCCATAAAACCGGAGAAAACTTACGTTTGTATTTTGCTGAATTGCGGAGACGGCTTCACCATTATTTTCCGGAAAGCAGCATGGACATAATCCTGACCGAGAGCCCGGATACGCAACATTATGATCGAGAGCCGCAATTGCGACAACAATTAGTCCGGGAGAATAATCAAAAGCGGATTATTGGAGCATTTGTCAGTTATCATGTAACGGAGCAGGAGACGATAGATACATTTGATGCTCTTGATATCCCATTTGTGGATATTGAAGGGAATTGCTTAAAAATAGTTAATCAGTATAATGACGCGACAGTAATGATAAAGCACCTGGCTAAACTTGGGTATAAGAATATTCTTGTCATAAGCAGTCTGGAATTTGAGCCCCAGCAACTAATGAAATGCTCGAAATCCAATCTCAAATTGACTTGCCATTCGCTTGACAACGAGAAAACAGGAGTTGACTTGATTGAGTGCGGAATTACCTTCATTAAAAAATTAATTGAATCAAACGAGATGCCGGACGCGTTTGCGGTGCTCGATGATTATTTTTGTCAGGGAATGCTTATCGGGGCATATATCAAAGGCGTGATACTGGAGGATGAATACGGCCTGATATCAACTTCTCAGCAGGGAGAGCCGATTCATTCGAACCACCCCATTATGCGGTTGAATTACTGCTGGGACAGAATTGCCGACGCGGCGTCTATGATTCTTCTGGAAAAACTGCATGGTCAGGAAATAAATGAACCGGTAATAGTCTCTCCGTCTCTGGAAATTTAAAAGAACTTATGGATTGTGTTTTTTGAAACCATTCTGAATCTGTAATTTTCACTATCATCCCATATTTCCCTGACTCAAGTGATTTTTATATCATTTTGAGCTCCAGACATTCTTTTTGTGGTATACATTTGTTCGGCTTTGCATATTTTAAACGCCAGTTTTTTTATGCTGAATTTGCTGTTTTTTTTAAAAAAAACAGAAAAACTGTTGAAATTATATCAGTTTTGTGATATAATAGTACTGGCAGCCAAATAACTCGCGGATTAGTTTAATATTATTTAATCGAGAGGAAAGTCAAAAATGAAGAGAGACAACAAGGGTTTATCAGTTGGAAAATTCACTCTTATTGAATTGCTGGTTGTAATAGCGATCATTGCAATTCTCGCCAGCATGTTACTGCCGGCGCTTGGGCAGGCCCGGGAAAAGGCAAAGATGACTCAGTGCTTGAACAATGAAAAACAAATTGGTTTGGCTGTATCATTTTATTCTTCTGATTTTGCGGATTTCATTCCCGGTTTTGCTGTCAGCAGCGCTTTAAATGACTACACCTGGAATATGGTATTGGCTGCTTATCCCAACAATAAACAGATCTTGCACTGTCCTTCACATCAAAGATTCTTCAACGGGAAGGCGGCCAATACGGTACTATATTGGACTCAGGGATCGTATGGCATCACTGGCGCTCTATATGATTATCACGGTTCAGCGCTAAAGGTGAGCCGGGTTAAGAAGCCCAGCGTCTGTCTGTATGCGGCGGAATACAATAATGGTGTCGGTGGAGGCACCGCCTGGGACTATCCGGTTGTCAGATATACCAGCCCGGGGACGCAGTGGGGGCCGGCGGATTACCATAACAATAACAGAAACAATGCGCTTTTTATGGACAGTCATGCTGAAACATTATTTATTGCCAGGGACATGATTAAACCTTATCCGGCTTATGCCGCTGAATGGCCGTGGAACTATCGCCTGATTCAGCCGCATTGGGTAAAATGGTAAAATCAGGATAAATTATTGTTTAAGCTTGTTTTCCCATAAATATGACAGACTCCGATTTAAGACAAATACCGGGATTGTCCTGTTGTAAATAATTATCATCAAACACTTATCAGGAATCATCACATGAAAAAAGTAATCATTTTGCCGTTACTGCTGATGTTGTCATTAATTGTCAATGCGGCAGAAGAAATCAACATTCTTGACTTTGTCAAAAAATACGGCAAACCCAAAGACCATACCGCGGCGTTTCAAAAAGCTTTTGAAGAAATAGGGAAAAAGCGAAATAGAAGCATATATATTCCGGAAGGAACTTACTACTTGAATGATACTATTAGTCTGAATGCGGTTTCGTCCGGCGGAATATACGGCAAAGGTTATCCTGAAATCGTTATGAAGGATTCACAAAAAGATATTTTCGATTCTGATTGGGCCTGGAAACTGAAGATCGAAGGTCTATGCTTCCGCGGTGGTCGAAGCCAATTGGTGCTTGGTAACAATAACATTGACCAGACCAATATTATTATTAATAATTGCCGCTTTCGCGATGCCGGTGAATTTGCCATAAAGATAAAAAAACGCGCCGTCTCCTCTCATATTATTATTGACAAATGTTCTTTCAGGAACAACATGCAGCTTCTGCAGAATTATTCTGACTGGGCAAAGCTTTCCAATTCCTGGATTACCACGAACCCCAAAATGCTGGATAAAGCGGTGATTGTAAACTATGGCTGCCTGACCCTTGATCATGTGCTGGGGGTTCCACTGGTGGCTCCGAAGACTAAAAGAGATGTGGCGAAACAGCGCTGGATTGACAATTATGGTCTCAAAGTCACCTGTCGGGATTCACGTTTCGGCGGCGAGGGCGGCGGATTCCCGATTGTCTACAACTTTCGGAAATATGACCTTAAATATCCTGTTATACCTTCGGCAATAGTACTTGACGACTGCTGGGTTTACTGTGTCACTCAGCCGGCAATATATTGTTACGAAGTTCCTAACCGGATATTTGTGACCAAATGTACGGGAATGGTGGACGCATGGGTATTGCAGTTCCGCAAGGGTATTGACTTTAAAGATTTGAATTCGCAAAGCCGGAAAAATCATATTTCAATTAACTTTGACGGGTCGAATCCTGTCAGAAAAACAAAATTGCCGAAAGCGCTCAAATCCCGGTATACCGGTCCTGAGTGTGAAATAGTAAATTAATTAACCTGACAGATTGAAAGTGAACAATGAAAAATCGTAACATACTAATGTTCTTTTGTGCCGCAACGACATGTTTTGCCGCGCTTGCCGGACCGCTCAATGTTAAAGATGCCGGCGCTCGGGGCGATGGGAAAAATGATGATACAAGCGCAATTCAGAATACGTTTGACAAGGCCGCTAAGTCAGGCAGGAGCGTCATATTTCCGGCTGGAAGGTACAAAATCAGCAAGGCCCTGCAAGTAAAAGTCTCAGAAATTACCGGACAGGGTTATCCGGAACTTATTCAGACCTTGCCCGGGGAAGATATTTTGTACGCCCCTAACTGCTGGCGGATAACCATCAAAGGATTATCGTTCCGCGGCGGTCGGGATCAGATTTCTTTAGGCAACACAAATATTGATCAGGGTTTTTTGATGGTCAGCGATTGCCGGTTCAATTATGCCAATGGATTTGCCGTGCGCTTCAGAAAGGGAACTCCTTCCAGTTTCGGGCTGGTTGAAAAAAGTGCGTTTAGACAGTGCCGGCAGGCATTATTTGCGGTTACGGATCAACAGCATTTGCGTGATTGCTGGATTACTTCATCCAAAAAAATGAAAAATCAGGCCGTGATTGAAAACTATGGCGTCTTGACATGTACAAATATTCTTGGAGTTCCGCTGGTTAACGGAAGTGATCAGCGCTGGATCGATAATTATGGTACGCTGACTTGCAGGAAATTTCGCTTCGGCGGCGAAGGCGGGGGATTTACGCCGGTTCTGAATTTTGCGAAACGGCGTACGATGCTTTATGGCCCCAGAATTTTGATTGAAGATAGTTTTATTGGCGCACTTGGCAACAATCAACGGGCATGTGCTGTTTATTGCAAAGAAATTCCCAATCAAATAACAATATGCAACAACTCTTTAGCCGGAGTGCCGGCGGTTATAGTTGATCCGGCCCTGAATTTAAAAACGTATTTCAAAGGGGTTCGTCCCGGTATGTTGTTATATGATGTGTCTCGAAACACGGGGGAATTTTCAGGCAAACTTCCGGATGACATGATCAAAGCGGCAGACAACCGCAGTTTTAAGAGAAACTACGGGGATAAACAACTGTCAGTAAAGGAAACAGAGCAGGCAATGGCAAAGGCATTGAAAGCAGCGGAGAAGATCCAATCCGCTCCGCCGTCAATAATGACCGTCAAAGGCAAAGAAATACACAAGCAGCAAACTGATAAAAATAACTTTTGTGAAATAAACCCCGAAAATTATATCTGGGATTCGGCCGATTATATGGACGGAACCAGTGAGCCGAATACTGAGTACCTTGCGGTCAAAGCTGCAAAGGACGATATTGTTATTCTACGCCGTATCGGATCGGGCGGCAATTGGCCTCATGTTACAATCCGTAACGTCAAAGTCGATTTGGACAAATATCCGTTTCTTTCCTGGCGGATAAAAGATAACGGAATACTTTCTGCCGGTTATGCCGTAAAAATCATGGATGTTGAAACCCGGAAATTAATTTTGTTGAATGAAATGCACTGGCAGCCGTTCTTTGATTATCGTGCCTATGATTTGCGTAAGGCGTTAGGTGTTAAAAACGGCATCCGTACTGTCAACATAAAGTTCTATTTTCTGGGAATCTGTTTTAAAGACGCGAAAAGCCCTCTTTTAGCGAAAAAAGGCGACAGTCTTCTACTTGATTTCATGAGGCTGGAAGCGGAATAATGAGTTATGCATGATGAAATTAATCATCATCGAAAAAGCTCTATAAGAAAATATATAAAAGGAACTGTTTTCAATGTGCGAACCTTCATTTAAAATACGTGGATTCAATCTTTGTGAGAGCATTCTCAGGCACTCGCCGGAGCAGCTTCGCGATTTCATTCGGAGAATGAAAAAATTGCGGATGAATACGATTATTATTCACTATGATTACGGTTGGCAGCGCTACAAGGACCTGATTATCGGGGAAACCCGGAAAGCCGGAATTGAAATAATCCTGATGACATTTGGTCCCAGGACATTTTTCAGCTATACCGACTGGAAACCGGAATGGTTTGCCAAAAAACAGGACGGTACTCCTTTCACCAGCAAACTGGAGTGCGAAACCCATCCCTGCCGTTACCAGCCTGAAGCTTTGGAGGCATTTGCTTTCGGGGCGCGGCAATGGTTGTTGAGTCTGCCTCCGCAAATTAAGCATGTTCACATGCGTGCCGCTGACGGTTTGAATTTTTGCTGCTGTGAAAAATGCCGGGTTCTGCCGGACCATGAAAAATGGCAGCCTTTTGTCGACATCTTTGTTGACACGCTTTGTGAAACCCGTTCCGACCTTGAATTTGAATGTGACCTGTATGTGAAACGCTATAATCTGCCGCAGAATATTTCCGCTTATCATAAGATGGACCGGATTATGTATGATACATTTTTCCGCCACCCTCATACTCCGATCGGGGAAGAATCGCCAAATCGCGCGGCGGTATTTTATGCCGCGACGGAAAAAAATCCTGACGCGAATTCACCGAATCAATATCATCGCAACCGCCTCCTTGACTGGACGGAGCAAATCCCGGGAAAACTTTATATTCATGAAAATGCGATGGGACAATGTTATCAAGGCGTCTTTCAACATAATACCGGTACCATGCTGAAGGATCTGGAATTCTATAAACGACTTGGTATTCAAGGCGTTTGTTATGAAGCTTATGAGCCAGGTTATGCAGGCTTTGCAAGGCATTTTGAAATACTGGCAGATGCCATGGAGGACCTGAGTCGAGTAAAAGATTACAAAAGCAGCCGGCTTGAGCAGGAGCTGACAAATGATTGTAAAATGGAATGTTTTTGTGACGATCTGGAATTCCCGCTGGAACGCTATTTTAAAGATTATACAATGGTGAAACACGTTGATTTTTTTCGTCGTAACTGGACTGCTCCCGAAGCTGGAAATTATCGTAAATATATCGATTTTGCTTTTGAACACGAACAACGGTTTGATCCTCTTTTTATCGGTTTTTTCAATGCTAAATGGGGGATTGACAAAGGTGTGCTCGACTTTTCCCGAGCCTCGGAAGAAGCTCAATACATGCTGAGTCATCATAAGTTATGGGATTTTATGGAAAAAATTCCATTAAGCGATAATCCGATAATGAAGTGCAAACAACTTATTCTGGATTTAAGCGACCATGTCACAACCATATCCTGATATTATAAGCATCTCACTTTCAACATATCTTATCCGGTAACATACTCAATTGATTTACCGTTATATTCTTTTGGCATGGCGTGGAAAAAGACTTTTGTGGTTGTATATTAATAAGGTTTGCAGGGAACTCAAAAGTCTCTCAAATTGTTAAAAGAAATAATATAATGTGCGGTCAATATTTTTTGACCTGTTGCCGGAAAGTGGGATTTATGCTGAAAAAAGGCTTGGTTGCGGTTGTTGGAGTTTTGGTTTTGGGTACGTTTTTGTCGGGATGTGTCTGCGGGTCGGGTAATTCTTCGGACCCGAAGTACCCGTATCTATCCGCGTTTGAACATAAAATGCAGGAAGGGAAACATCTGAAAGTTGCCTATCTTGGCGGTTCAATTACCTGGGGCGCCTGCGCGTCCGATCAGGGCAAGACCTCTTATCGCGCCCTGGTTTCGGAATTCCTGGAAAAAGCCTATCCCGAAGCGCACTTGAAATTCATCGACGCCGCTATTGGCGGCACCCCTTCAAAACTTGGCGTTTTCCGGATGGACCGTGACGTTCTCCCGTATAAACCCGACCTTACCTTTATTGAGTTTGCCGTAAACGACGGCGGGCGTACCCCGGATTCGGTCGAAACCATGGAAGGGATTATTCGCAAGCTCAAGAAAAGCAACCCTGATATGGCGGTCTTCATTATCATTCTCGGCGCCGGGCGCGGTAATAAATACGGTACCCCGCGTTATCAGGAACATATCAAACTGGCCGAATATTACGGCTTGCCGTTCGCGGATGTCTGCGGCCCGGTCAAAAAGCAGATCAAAGCCGGAAAACTTGATACTGAAAAGATTCTGGCTGACGGCTGTCATCCCTGTGATGCCGGGTATCGCATCTATGCGGATATTATCATTGACACCCTGAAAAAAGATTTTAATGCCAAAGGCAAGGCGGTTCCGTATCCGAAACCGCTGACCGCGAACCGTTATGAAAGCGCGCAAATGCTGGAATTGTCCAAACTGAAAAACCTGGGCGAATGGCAAAAAGGAAAAGTCGCGACCCTCGGGACCTGGTTCGATCATCAGCCCTCCCGCTGGATATCCTCGGTGATTGTTCCTGAAAAGGATGGCGCAAAAATCAGTTTCGATTTAAATTGTTCAGGCGTGGGACTGTATTACGAGATCATGCAGCAGGGCGGCAGGATACTGGTTGAAGCCGACGGTAAAGATATTTTGAATATCTCCACCAATATGAAGCAGCACTATAACCGCGTCGCCTGGCAGTTCAAGTTGCTGCAAAACAGCAAATCCCGTAAGATTACCCTCGTCGCTCCGAAAAAGAAAAACGTTAAAGCCGCTTATTTGCTTTACACTCGATAAAGTTAAGTTTAATTATGAAACCTGAAGTTCTGACCCGGGATTTACCCCCGATTCATTTGGTTCCGAGTTTTCACTATGATGTCGTTTACCTGAAGTCATATCAGGAATATCTGGAAATGTCTCTGGCGATCATCGACCGGGCACTGGATATTCTGTCCGCCGACCCGGATTATACTTTTACCATGGAACAGGTTATTCTGCTGGAGGAATTCTGGTCCCTGCGGCCGGAAAAACGGGAACTGTTGCAAAAATTTTTCGATGCCGGACGCTTTGACGTCGCTCCGGCGATGTACGCAATGCCGGATATGAATATGATTGACGGCGAATCGATGTTCATGCAGGCAAAGGTCGGCAAGGATTGGCTGTTGGAGCATTTGGGTATCGAACAGGATTCATGCTGGATTGCCGATTGCTGGGGGCATCATGCGCAGTTGCCGCAGATTTTGACCCAGGCCGGTTACAAGTATTACTTTTTCTGGCGCTGCATGCGCCGCAATGTGATGAAAAATGAATTCATCTGGCAAGGCATTGACGGCACCGGAATCAAAACCCATTGGCTTTCGACCGGCTATGCCGATCTTTCATTCCCGGATGACGGGGTGATTGAAAACGCGCTCGAACTGGATTTCAAAGGGGTTTCCGCCGATGATATCAATGCGCTGTATTTCAAAAGATCCGAATACGGCGTTCCCGCCGGAGCAGTTCTGATGTGCAATGGAGGTGATTTCCGGGTTCCGCAAACCTCCGCACCTGAAATTGTTCGGCGTTTGAATGCGGGCGGCAACACTCCCCCCATTAAATTTTCGACCCCGACCAAATATATGGAATCGCTGGACTGGAGCAAAATGGACGCCTGCGGCGGTGAATTCAATACCGCTTTTCAGGGAACTTTTACCACCAATATCAAGATCAAGCAATACAGTCATTATCTCGGAAACCGGCTCCAGGCGTTGGAAAAATTCGCCGTCCTGACCGGGAACCGGCTTGATCTGCTGCCGGAATGGAAGATACTGCTCAAACAGCAGTTTCACGATACTATTTGCGGGACCATTTGCGATGCCGGGTTGGCGGATACTTATGCCGAGTTCCGGCAGTTGGAACAGCAGCTTGACGCGAAGTTCGCTCAATTGAACAGTGCCGGTCCCGCAGGGGTTTTCAATCCGCTGTCTTTTGCCAGAACCGAATATTTTACGCGTTCCGGTCGCGGTTACAAAGCGACAGTTCCGCCGCTGGGGATCGTCAAACTGGATGATTGCGAAAGCATTGACTGCACCGAGACTTCGGTACAGTTACCTTGTTCTTTTGCCAATGATTTTTATTCCGCTGAAGTTGACGCCTCCGGTTACATTTCCAGTTTGATTGAATCACAAAGCGTTCAACAACTAATCAATCCCGGTCCCTGCCCGTTTGGCGCGTTGGCGCTGCAGATTGATCATGGCGATTCCTGGCTGAATTTTGACTGCCCTCTGACCGGTGGCAGCGTCGAGGCCGCGTTGAACCAGAATGATCATGACCCGCTGTTCCGCACTGATGAAAAAGCGCTGGTTTTCCGGGGAACGGTTTTTCCGGATATCAGCGAGGCGTCGGCGGAAGAATCCGCAACCGGTCTGCAAGTGGTGCAAAAAGGCCTGTTGCAATTCTGGGCGATCAAGGTGCCGTTTGAGATTCGGATTGAATTTTCCAGGATTTCTCCGGTAATCAAGTATACCGCTAAACTTTGTTCTGACAGTAAAGGCTTCCGGATCAGGGCCGCGTTCCCGACGACGCTGGCGTACGGTTCGATCACCCAGGAAATCCCCTATGGTATTCAGGAACGCGGCGAAAGTGAATTCCCGGTTCAAGCCTGGATGAATCTTGCTTATGAAAATACCGGCGCGGCCCTGTTCAACCGCGGTATTCCCGGCAACAATGTTGATAACGGTACTATGCTGTTGACCCTGTTCCGGTCGGTGGCCATGGAATACAAGACTCAAAGCGCGGACTCGTTTAACCAGGGTGTTCCGCAGGAATTTGAATATGCTTTTATGCCTCACGCCAACGCTTCGGCGGATGAGATTGTCCGGCGGGCCCATGCTTTTACCAACCCGTTGATCATGGTTAATAATTTTATCGATCGGGAATATTCACTTTCCGGCAGTAAAAATATTTATATTTCCGCCTTACGCTGGAGTGATGATAAAATCTTCATTCGTCTGTATGAAGCTACAGGTTCCGCCGGACAAGTGAATTTATCGCTGCCGGATGACATTTCGGAATATTGGCTGGCGGATGGTCTGCAAAGGCCGGTTTCAGAGAAATTTCAGGTGTCAGGAGGCTTAATGGACCTGTCATTCAAACCTTTTGAGGTAAAAAATATCCTGCTAAAATAATTTTTTACTGTAGAATTTGTTTTTACCGGTTGTATAGTGTATAAGTTTTCCAATATCAAATAAACGGAAATTTTTCAGTGAACCAGGAGACGACACAAGAATCGCTTGACCTGTCCGGTCCAGTCAGGCAAGGGCCTCCCCCGCCGTCTTTCTGGCGGGCGATCTTCAAATTGAGCCTGCCGTATAAAAAGCCTTTGGCGTTTGCGGCTTGTTGTTCCATTCTGACCGGGGTAGCGGTGGCGTTTCAACCCATCTGCATCAAATGGATCGTCGATTCCGGCATTTCCAGAAAACTTCCGGATGGCCGGTTTGCGCCGGATGCTGAACGCATGCGGTACGCGGTCTTTTTTATTGCTTTGTACGCCTTTCTCAGTTTATCCAGAATGGGGTTGTGGCTACTTGGCTATCGTGGTTTTATCCGCTCTATCGAGGACATTTTGTGTCAGCTGCGCGGTCGTTTTTTCCGGCATGTCCAGGGGCTGTGTTTCCGTTTCCACGATCAGGTTTCAAGCGGCGAACTTTTCAGCTACATTATGGGGTCGCCGATGTCTTCCCTGCGGATGTTCCTGCATCAATTTACCATGCTGGTGCCGTTCCAAATCGTTTCTTTGTGTATCGCGGTTACCGCGCTGGCGACGTTCAATCTGCCGATGACCCTGATCACGCTGACGATGATCACTACTATTGTTCTGGTCAACAACCGTTCCCGGCGCATTATCAAGGAAATATCGGCTGACTTCATGAAAACTGAATCCAATGCCAGCAAATATGTTTCCGACATGCTCAGCGGGGTCCGCGCTGTAAAAATCTACGCGATGGAGGATCAGGTCAATATGATCTTCAATTCCCATGCCGAAATGATGCGGAATATGGGGGTGAAACAGACCCGGCGCCAACAGAAAGAGCGTATGAAGCCCGAAGCGTTAAATTATATGGGTATGGCGGTTATTTACCTGTCCGGCGCGTATTTTGTGATTCATGACCAGATGGAACTTGGTACTTTCTTCGCTTTTGTCAGCAGTGTAAATCTGCTGATGGGACCGATCATGACCATGATGCAGCTTAATCTGATCCGGGGTAACGCGGAAGCCGGACTTGAACGCATCCAGCGTATTCTTGCCGTACGCGAGTCGACGGTTGAACCGGCAGATGACCAGGCGGTTGACCTGGACCGGCAAATGGAAATCGCGAAAGCGAAAAACTTGCCGGCGGTTGAGTTCAAAAATGTCTGTTTCGGTTATGATGACAAAAGTGATGTGCTGAAAAATATAAATTGCAGGATCAGGCATGGCGAAAGCATTGCTCTGGTCGGTCCCAGCGGTTCGGGCAAGTCAACTTTTGTTTCCCTGCTGCTGCGGCTGTATGATCCGACCGAAGGTGAAATTTTGCTCAATGACGCCGATATCCGCAATTATAATTCCCGCGAACTTCGTTCCCGTTTCGGAGTTGTTCCGCAAAGTCCGTTTCTCTTCCAGGCCAGTATCGCCGACAATATCCGGGTAACGAATCCCGCTGCGACCAGGCAGCAGATCAAGCACGCTATGGACATCGCTCACGTTACCGAGTTTGTCGATGAAATGCCGGACGGCGTCGAGACCACCCTGGGGGAGAGCGGCTTCAATCTCTCTGGCGGACAGCGGCAGCGCATCTCGATTGCCCGGGCGGCGTTGCAGCAGTCCGAATATTTTGTTTTCGATGAGGCCACTTCCGCGCTTGATAACGCTTCGGAAGACCTGATCATGCAGACGATGAAGGAATTGACCGAAGGGCATACCACTTTGATTATCGCGCATCGTCTCTCGACAGTCAAACATGTCGACCGCGTTTTTGTCTTTGAAAACGGCCGGATTGTCCAGACCGGGACCTATCAGGAACTCGCCCGCACCGAAGGCCTGTTCAAAGATCTCCATCAGCGCGGTCAGGTTGTCGCCTGAAATACGAACGGAATACTTCAAGAGATTTTATCACATCTTCTGGACTTATGACAAGTCATTCTTTGTACTCAATAGCTTTTACCGGTTAAACGGCAATTAGGTTTGAATTATTTATTGTACACTATATATTGATCAATATTAATCAATCAACAAGGCTTTTGTAATGATCAAATCAAAAATGAAATGGCTGATTGGCGGCTTGACATTAATCGTCTTCCTGGCGGGCGGCTTGTTTTATTTTATCGCGACAGCGCCAACTGACGAAAGCATTAGACAACTACAGGCGGATGCGGATAAACTCCGTCGTCAGGGAAAATATGATCGGGCCGAGGAGTATTATCGGAAATCAATCAAACAGTCGGACCAAAAGTACGGGGAAAACAACATTGCCGCCGCTTCCGCTTATACCGGACTTGGCGCACTATTCACGCAGAAAAAAGATCACGCTAAAGCCGCTGACAATTTATTACTGGCCGCGGATATTTATCAACATTCAGCCGGAAATGCAATATACCCCGAAAAACTGTTTGCGTTGAAATTGGCCGCTACTCTTTCTTTGGAAAAAACCAGGGACTATAAAAAAGCCGACTCAATCTATAATTTTGTTGAAAAACACCTGAATGGACTTCCTCCGGAACTTCAGTTTAAATATTATCTGTACCGGGGACGATCATATTATAATAGACATGAGTTTAAGAGGGCTTCCCAATTACTACAAAAAGCTTATGATACGAGTTGTCCCCAAACTCTTGAAGAGAAAGCCGAAATATACGAATATTTAGGAAATTCCTATCTAAGAATGAATCAATTCAATAAATCTCAATTTTACTATACAAAACTACTTTCAATCAATCAAAATAAATTTGGGAAAAACAGCCCTGAAACGGCTGTATTTCACCTTTTACTGGCCAATGCTTTCTGTCTGAATAAAAAATACTCAAACGCTCGTATTAATTATCTCAAGGTTATTAATATTCTTGAAAGTGAAAAAAATTCTAATGAATATCTTATTCCTGCATATTTTGCTCTGGGAAAAATATTAGTTAAGCAGGATAAAAAAACAGCTGTTAAATATTGGAAGAAAGCATATGCCTTGCAAAAACAAATGCCTTCTTCCATATATGTCTCTCAAATCGAACTGGAAAAGCTGATTAATCGCTACGATAAATAAGCATAAAAGTTAGATGTCATCTAAATTTTTAATTCTATTAACTCCAAACTTGATGATTGCATGCCTTTCTTGAAGTTTATTTCCCAGGCTATTTCTCAATCGTTCAATCTCTTCCAACATATGCTCGATATTCTAGGCATATTGATTGACAATATCGAAACCCTTACTGCAAGCTTTAAAAGCCTCCAGGTTGAATTTCAGATATGCGCCCATGCCTGGCGGCGCAAACTTGATCAGTTCCTGGCTCAATTTCATCATCGACTCCATCTGCTGTTGGGCTTTACGGAATTCCCGTCGAATCTGGGTCGCGCGACTTATCTTGTCTTTTTGAGCTTTGATATTCCGGGATGACACTTGACGCAAATGCTGCAGTTCGCAAATTACATCAAAGCTTTTACCGGTTAAACGGCAATTAGGTTTGAATTATTTATTGTACACTATATATTGATCAATATCAATAAATCAACAAGGCTTTTGTAATGATCAAATCAAAAATGAAATGGCTGATTGGCGGCTTGACATTAATCGTCTTCCTGGCGGGCGGCTTGTTTTATTTTATCGCGACAGCGCCAACTGACGAAAGCATTAGACAACTACAGGCGGATGCGGATAAACTCCGTCGTCAGGGAAAATATGATCGGGCCGAGGAGTATTATCGGAAATCAATCAAACAGTCGGACCAAAAGTACGGGGAAAACAACATTGCCGCCGCTTCCGCTTATACCGGACTTGGCGCGCTATTCACGCAGAAACAAGATCACGCTAAAGCCGCGGACAATTTATTACTGGCCGCGGACATTTATCAGCATTCAGCCGGAAATGCAATATACCCCGAAAAACTGTTTGCGTTGAAATTGGCCGCTACTCTTTCTTTGGAAAAAACCAGGGACTATAAAAAAGCCGACTCAATCTATAATTTTGTTGAAAAACACCTGAATGGACTTCCTCCGGAACTTCAGTTTAAATATTATCTGTACCGGGGACGATCATATTATAATAGACACGAGTTTAAACAATCTCTCTTTCTGCTTGAAAAGGCTAATAAAATAGCTTGTTTCAAATCAACGGAAAATAAAATGGAATTATATGAATTACTTGGAACTTCATATGGTTATATTGAGCATGACAGGAAGTCAATTTTCTTCCTTGAAAAATTAATTAAATTAACAGAAAAAGACAATATTAATACTTCTGCAATGCTTGCTTTTTACTATCATTGTTTGGGGAGATCATTAATTGGTGTTGGTGAATTTAAGAAAGCGGAAGAAAAACTATTGAAGTCAATTTCACTAATAAAAGCCTGCTCTGATCAGGATAATCTATATCCAAGTTTACTATTTCATAATTATTTATATCTGGCGCATATTGCGATAGCAACAAAAAACAAGACTAAGTGTTCCAAATACTGGAAACATGTTGAAATATTAAAAAAAGAAGATCCAAGCTTAAATTTAAAAACCTATATTTTAGTAAAAGAAAATAAAGTTAAAAATAAAATGTAATAATATATCAGCAATTACCCTGTACTTAGGGCAATTGCTGACATTATTTGCAAATTAATATTTGTCCAGATTCCTGCTTTTTATAAATGTTCTGGGATGTTCAATAATAAATTTACGTCCCCCAAGCTGTTTTCCCAAGCTATTACTCAACCGTTCAATCTCTTCCAACATATGCTCGATATTCTCGGCATATTGATTGACAATATCGAAACCCTTACTGCAAGCTTTAAAAGCCTCCAGGTTGAATTTCAGATATGCGCCCATGCCTGGCGGCGCAAACTTGATCAGTTCCTGGCTCAATTTCATCATCGACTCCATCTGCTGTTGGGCTTTACGGAATTCCCGTCGAATCTGGGTCGCGCGACTTATCTTGTCTTTTTGAGCTTTGATATTCCGGGATGACACTTGACGCAAGTGTTGCAGTTCACAAATTACATCAAAACAGGATAAAGCTCTTTTCGCATATTTGTCCGCGGTCTCGATCATCGGGAACGATTTGGTCATCTTTGAACAAAAATCTTTTACTTTGCTTCCGCTGTTAAAAAACTTCTGCATCTCTCCGGGCGAAAGCATTGCCTTATATTGACTGTTACTGGATATTTTCTGATAGTGATTCAGATAAATATCCGCGGCCTCCAGATAGTTCCGGTTGCTGATTGCCCGGTCAATCTTCTGAATGTAGTACTTGGATACTTTATATGCATTTCCGACCGTGGCCAGCTTGGCAAAGGTCTTTTTCAATTCATATTTTTCTCTTCCTGCTTTATGAATTGTGTTATTGTAATCTTTTTGGGCTTCTTCAATTTTGCTATACTTCTTATTCGGCATAATGATTCCTTATTTAATGGTGTTTTAAGCTTGCAGATACATTTCGGCTTCAAGCATTAACTCGAAACAGTCATCATCCTGCTTTAGGTCGAAGGTCGTTGTAAACTCCAGCTTATCGATTTTACCATCGCTAAAAAACGCATCCACCACCGACGCGCCATCGGGCGACTGCAGCGCTGTACCAACGACATCTGCAATTGCTTCACACTGACTGCCGTCAAGGTCTCTTTTGCCTTCAGTCTGAGTCGTCAGCTCCAGAATGCATTGATATGGACTTTTCATTCCTGGAATCAATGGCTTGATGTTTTTGCAGGCGACCACTACGCGCGGGAAAACCGCGTGGGTTGCCGCAGCATTACCTCTGACGACTTCCACGCTTTCCATGCCGGTTTGTGATTCAAGTGCGCTGATTACCGCTTCCTCGACTTTTTTCGCGATGCCGATCATCCTGCACATCCTTTCCTGTTCGTAGCGCTGATTTCTTTTGCGACTGAAATACCGGAGCATTTCCAGACTGTTTTCGCATTTTTCATGTAAAAACCTTTCACTTTATGTTTTAATACGCTGATCCTCGTGATCGCATGTTCACAAAAGGAAATATTGTCAACCACGCACCATGCAATAAGTTGATCTGATACTCCGTTGTTCGGTTTTTACTTTTGGGGCTGAAAGGAATTGATGTCAAAATATAACTTTTGAAAGTTTTCCCTTACGTTGCCCTGCGCAATGCTCGCGTTCACTTCGCTGTCAACGTTCAATTTTCAACTATCAAAAACATGCTTTTTTCAATAATTAACAAGACTTTTCCGGCTTTTGCGTCTATTGTATGTAGAGTTGATGATATTTAATTTGACTGCTGCGAAATATGAATTGCACCACGGAGGACTTGGAGCAGGATTCGCCCGCAAGTTGGAATGAAATGGCAATATCCAGATGAAGAGAATGAGTGAATGAGTCAATATGTTTTACTGTGATCTTATAGACTCATGCGAAACTAATATTTACACCATGACTAGCGCAGTCTGAGCCTGAGCTAGCGAAGGCAACACATGAAGACGTATTTAAATTTTAAGCTTTAGCTGAAAAAAAAAACTTTTTCGTGATTTTTCGTGGGTTTCGTGGTTAATATTTGCATTCTGTAAGACTCTTGATAATCAGTTGAATGAAAGATTAGTTTTATGAACCCGTTTGTTATCCATTATGTTTCCGGCTGGGCATTTTTTGTCGGCCTGCTGCTGTTGGGACTGGGGATTGGCATGTCTTTTTGTCCGTGGTGGTTCGTTAAAAGTTATCTGGCCAGGATTTTATGCATTGTCGGCGGGCTGAACATCTTTTTCTCGGCCGCGCCGCTGCCGTTTTTATTGTTGTCTTTGATCTATTTGTTTATCGCGATTCAGATTCTGGTCGGTGGGATAGAGAAGATCAAACTAATGGCTCGCGCTATTGTCGGCGGTTTGCTTGGGATGCTTTTACTGACCGCGTTGTTTATGGAACTGCCTTACTGGATATCGCCCGAACCGGTTAAACTGGAATCGAACCGGATTGTTGTGTTGGGTGATTCGATCAGCGCCGGGATCGGGTTTTCCGGCGAAAAGACCTGGTCGGAACTCCTGATTGAAAACAACAAGCTAAATGTCATCAACCGTTCAGTCGGCGGCGGCACGGTTACGACTGCCATCAACTCCCTGTCAAAAGTCAAGGTCGGTCCAAAAGATTTGATTATTATCGAGATTGGCGGTAATGACTTTTTCAAGGGTACACGAGCCAAAAATTTCTATAAAAACCTTGATGAATTATTGACCAAAGCAAAAAAACGCACCCCGCATGTGATCATGCTGGAACTGCCTTTGCCGTTTTTGAAAATGTCGTTCGGGCGCAGCCAGCGGCAACTGGCCGCGAAGCATCAAGTGGTATTGATCCCGAAACGTAACTTTTCCCATGTCTTTTCCGGTTACGAGTCAACGGTGGACGGCCTTCACCTGACCAATTACGGCCATCGCAAAATGGCCGATATGATTCTCCGGCATATTTCTATGCCAGAGAAAAAATAATCATGGAACAAGGTTTGTTCAGGACAAATGTTCTCGTATTATATTACCGATTCGCAGGGCTTCGCCCCAGACGTTTTCCTGGTCCTCCGCCCTGCAATACGGATGATCAGCGACTTTCATTCCCCGGGCGCGGAGGCCGCTTTTTTTACATTCATCCCCAACCCCGCAAGTCGCGCACGGAATATTGCCGGCGATGGTGATTTGACCTAGCAGTTCCATGCTTTCATAGTCACGCAGTTCCGCGGCGACGGACCGGTTGACCGCTGCCAGAGACTCGGGATTCAGACCCGTTATGACAGTTGCGCATAATTTGTTTGCTAGAACGTTATTCAGGTGTCTGAGAGACCACAGCCTTTCCAGGAATGATTTAGTGAATGCATCGATTTGCGCATAAGGAATATAGCAGCCGAGAATTATCGCTTCAGCTTGCTGTAATTTTTCAGATAAGCGCGGAAAGTCATCATCCACTTTACATATATTATCATTAACACACCTTTTACAAGCCAAACATGGCTTGACGTTGATGGTACTTAGTTGAATGAACTCTGTTTCAAGTCCCGTCGCGCTTAATATTGCTTTGACGACTCTGTTGGTGTTGCCGTTTTTGATGGGACTGCCGGAAATTCCCAGTACCTTGATTGTCATGCTTTCTGTCCTCAACCTTCAATTAAATGGTTCCAGCCCTGACCGAAATCGGCAACAGGTCTGATTTCATCAATTGTAAAAACAATTGCCGCATGCATCATTTTTGCGGCATCCTCACCTGCGGCCTGTGCCACTTTTGCGCGGATATTATCCAGTAATTCACCGGAAGTCTCACAAGCCTTCAGGGTGAGATACAACCTGACACCGTGCCATTCCGGAGGAGCTCCGCCCGGTTCCATGATCATAAAGACCGCGTTCGGGTTTTCCTGGAGGTTCGCAAACGTACGATTGTTGCCGACTCCCATAACGATAGTTTTTTCATCGGTCATCTGAGGTGTGCCGAAATGTGCGACATTCACTTTCCCTGCCTTATTAGCGGTGCTGAGAGTTCCTAATCTTGCCTGATTGTTATTGAAGTAATCCATTAATTGCGTTGACATGTTGATTTTCCTTGTTAAGTTTTTTTGTCTATTAGGTTTTGGACGACTTGATTTATTATATATCTTTGGTATATTTATGTCAAGTACTACGATTTTTGATACATAGTATTGAAAATCATACTATTGCCAGAAAAGGAGATTAAAAAAAATGGAAAAATATTTTGCAATATGTCAGGAATGTGATGTTGATAGGGATTTAAAACCTGAATTATGCTATGTTTGCCTGACTCAAAGGTTGTTGAACGGAAAATGGAAATTGGTCATTATTTACCTGTTGAAAGACAAGACGTTGAGATTTTCGGAAATAAAGAGGTCTATCCCCAAAGTAACTCAAGCCTACTTGAGCAGCCAACTAAAAGAACTTGTCGAGGACGAAATCATAATAAGGCATTCATACCATGAGGTTCCGCCGCGAGTGGAATATTATCTTTCCGAAGAAGGCAGAAAAATTATTGACGTTATTGACAGTATGGAAAATTGGGGTGCGGATTATATCAGCAAGAGAATGAATTCATGATTTTGTTTTTGTGACTGCAGTGTCCTGTTTGGTGATTGCAGGCGTATACCTGGTATTACATTACGTTGCTTTTTGTTGCTCTAAACTTGATTTAAAGCTGTTTTTGTGCTAAATTACCGGTTAATTATAAATAAAAAATTTAACTTTAGATAATAATACAATATGGAACTTGATTTAATACGGAATTTTTCGATTATCGCGCATATCGACCATGGTAAATCAACCCTGGCCGACCGCATGATGGAGTTGACCAGCACTGTTTCCGAGCGTGACGCCCAGGAACAGCTGCTTGACGATATGGATCTGGAGCGCGAACGCGGCATCACCATCAAATCGCATCCGGTCAGGATGTTTTTTAAATCGGAAGATGGCAAGGAATACGAATTCAACCTCATCGACACCCCCGGACACGTTGACTTTTCTTATGAAGTCAGTCGTTCATTGTCCGCGTGCGAAGGCGCGTTGCTGATTATCGACGCCACTCAGGGGGTGCAGGCTCAAACGGTGGCCAATGTCAATCTTGCGCATAAGCAGAAGCTGACCATTATTCCGGTCATCAATAAAATCGATTTGCCCGCGTCGGACCTTGATATGTGCTATGAGCAGATGGAAGAGATTCTGGCGATTCCAAAGGAAGAGGCATTGTTGATCAGCGCGAAGACCGGCGATGGCGTGAACGAATTGCTGGAAGAAGTGGTTAAACGTATTCCGCCTCCGGTTAAGCGCGAGCAAGATGGAACCAGCGCCTTGATCTTTGACTCCATGTACGACTCGTTTCGCGGTGTTGTAATTTATGTCCGGATGTTCAAAGGTTCCCTGAAGCGGGGCGACCGGATCAAACTTTTCAGTAACGAAGTTTCCGGTGACGTCAAAGAGGTCGGGGTTTTTCAGCCGCGAATGCAGGCGGCAGATTCGCTTTCCGCCGGTTCGGTCGGCTATATTATCCCGAACATCAAAACCACCGCCGACACCCGGATCGGCGATACCGTTACCGATGTCAAGAACCCTTGTTCGAGTGCGCTTCCGGGATTCCAGACGGTTAATCCGATGGTGTTCAGCGGAATTTACCCGATTGACTCAAGCGATTACGAACAACTTAAACTTAGTATGGGAAAACTCCAGCTTAATGACGCCGCGTTTGAATTTCAACCTGAAAACTCGGTTGCCCTTGGCTTCGGTTTTCGCTGCGGTTTCCTTGGTCTGCTTCACATGGAGATCATTCAGGAACGTTTGCGGCGCGAATACGACATGGACATAATCGCCACCTATCCGAGCGTGATCTATCACGTTTATATGAAAAGCGGCGAAATGATCCCGGTCGATAACCCGATCCATTTACCGGACCCGACTCTGATCGACCGGATTGAGGAGCCGATTATCAATGTCAGGGTTATGTTGCCGAACGATTATATTGGCGACGTGATGAATTTGATCATGCAGAAGCGCGGTGTCTGCACCCATACTGATTCGGTCGATCATGGTCACGTCATCATCGTGGCGGAATTGCCGATGCATGAGATTCTGATCGACTTCCATGACAAACTCAAATCGATTACCCGCGGTTACGGCAGCATGGATTATGAAGCCGCCGGCTATCGCCCGGATAAACTGGTTAAGCTCGATATTCTGGTCAACGGTGAACCGGTCGACGCTTTTTCATCGATCGTTCACGTCGATCACGCTTACAATCGCGGCCGTAAGCTGGTCGAGCGTTTGAAAAACGTTATTCCGCAGCAAATGTTCCAGGTCGCCCTGCAAGCGGCGGTCGGCGGCAAAATCATTGCCCGCGAAACGGTTCGTCAGTTGCGCAAAAACGTACTGGCTAAATGTTACGGCGGGGATATCACCCGTAAACGCAAGCTGCTGGAAAAACAGAAAGAGGGGAAAAAACGTATGAAACAGGTCGGTAAAGTTAATATTCCGCAGGAGGCGTTCGTCGCGGTCCTGAAATCATCGGACGAGACATAATATGTTTTATTTACATCTATTCAGCAGTAAATTGCGTCGTAAAAAGCATTGGAAGGACCTGAGCAAATACGTCAGGCACCGGCTCCATACCGATGACGATATTATGCCGGACAAACTCAAAAACAGTCTGAACAAGGTTAAAGAAGAACTGGCGCTGATCGACTACAAGGATTCGGCCTCCAAAGATAAACTCGATAAGCTCGAAGCTAAAACTGCCTCACTGTTGCCGTCGAAACCTCACAAGCTGGTCCGGGAATGGGTCGATGTTTTTGCCGTGGCGCTGGCCGTCGCGTTCGGGATTCGCGGTCTTTTTCTCCAACCATTTAAGATCCCCACCAGCAGTATGCAGCCGACACTTTACGGCATTCACCATATCAGTTCAAATGCCACCCTGGCAAAGACCCCGTCGTTTTTGCTCTATCCGCTGTTTTCCGCCCGGAAAGCTGACCTGACGGTGAAACAGTCCGGGGTGTTCGATCCAAATTCTATCCGCTACTATACCGAAGATCTAATATTCGATTTCACTTCGTTCAGGATTGGTTCTGAGAAGTATGAGCTGCCGGGAAATCCGGAAAAAGTCTTGCAGTATTGCAATATGTGGCAATTTTTCGGGCAGGACGCGGAAACCGGGAATACGATTCTGCGTCCCGGTTTGCAACTGGATTTTAAAGCCGGGGACCAGGTTAGCAAAGGCTGGTTGTCATTGGGTGATCATCTTTTTGTCGACCGGGTTTCGTTTCATCTGCGGGGACTCCGGCGCGGTGACGTGACGGTTTTCTTTACCGGTGGAATTATCGGTCCGAATGGACGCCCCCTGATGGACACAGGGCCTTATTATATTAAACGCCTGGTCGGTCTGCCTGGTGATACGCTGCGGATCACCAGGGGCATGCTCTATGTCAAGCCGAAAGGCGCAACGGAGTTTAAACCGATCACGGACTTTAATAAACGGTTCGAAAAACTATATTCCGGCAAAGGCGGCTACCAGGGACACCAGGGGCTCATTCGTGATCTCGGCACAGAAAGCGGATATTCCGCCACTCCAAACCTGGGGTCAGACGAGGCGTACATTGAAATTCCCGAGGACCATTATTTCATGCTCGGGGATAATGTGGCGTTCAGTTCGGACGGGCGTTTCTGGGGTACAGTCCCGCGTCGCAATATTGTCGGGACCGCGTTGTTTGTGTTCTGGCCATTTTCCCGGCGCTGGGGTATTATTGACAACAAGCCGCCGCTGGATGTCCCGACCGGCAAGCCCGGAGCCGCGACTTTTGATTCTATGAATTTACAATAATTTTTATATCGAGGGAGCAAGCATGAAAAACGCCGTATTTTTGATTCAGACCGCGGACTGTAAAGGATTGATTTCCCAGATTACTTCATTTTTCTTTGAGAACAGTTTGAATATTGTGCATTGTCAGCAATATACCGCTGAATTGAGCAGCCACTATTTTATGCGGATCAAGATCGACCTGTCCGATATGCGGATGTCCCGGCGCGATTTGGAAGGCAAATTCGGGGCTCTAGCCGAAGAATTGCAGCTTGACTGGCAGGTGCACTATTCCGATTACGTTCCGAAAGTGGCGATCCTGGTTACCAAGACCTCGCATAACCTCCATGATCTGCTGGTCAAACATCAGGAAGGCGAACTGCATTGTGAAATTCCGCTGATTATCAGCAATCACTCCAATCTCGAATATATGGCCGACTGGTTCCGGATTCCGTTTTATTGCCTGCCGGTTACCAAAGAGACGAAGCAGCAGCAGGAGGCCAAAGTACTCGACCTGTTGGAAAAACACCGCATAGATCTGGTGATAATGGCCCGTTACATGCAGATTCTTTCGGAAGAATTTATCGCGAAATTTCCGCTCCGGATCATCAACATCCACCATGCGTTCCTGCCGGCGTTTGAAGGCGGCAACCCTTACGTCCGTGCTTATGAACGCGGCGTGAAAATGATCGGCGCCACTGCCCATTATGCCACTGCCGAACTTGACAAAGGTCCGATCATCGAACAGGATGTCGTGCGTATCGACCATGAAAAGACTCCGGACGACCTCAAACGCATCGGTGCGGAAGTCGAACGGGTGGTGCTGACCCGTGCGGTCAAGGCTCATCTTGAACATCGCGTCATGGTCCACGGCCACCGGGTGATCGTCTTTAATTGAACTCTTTGAACATCGAACATCGAACGTTTAACATCGAACATCGAATGAAAAACAACTCGGATGGCACAAAAGGTTAAATAAATAATTAATAATTAGCGCTGAAAGCGCGGAACATAATGCCGGATAGCGTAGATGATGCTAAAACAATCCAGGCCGTAGGCCTGAAATTACAAAGCCCCGGGCAGCGCCCGGGGGTAAAAACAGGATAAAAAAGCAGGCTGTAAGTCTGCAATAAATGGATTGAAATGTATGTCAAAATCATTGTCGCAAATATATTTACATTTGATTTTTTCAACAAAAAACCGACTTAAATTGATTGATTCTGAATTTAAAAAAGATTTGGAATCATATATTGCCGGAATTTTAATTAATTGGGAATGTCCTTGTATCGAAATTAATGCGCAACCGGACCATATTCATATATTATTACGACTATCGAGAACTATTTCAGTCTCTAAAGTAATTGAGGAGATAAAAAAGTCATCATCAAAATGGATAAAGCTTCAAGTTAAAGAATTGCATGATTTTGCCTGGCAAAACGGATATGGCGCATTTTCTGTAAGCAATTCACGGTTGAAAAAAGTAAAACGATATATATTGTTACAAGAGGAACATCACGCGACTTTCTCATTTAAGGAAGAGTTTATACGTTTCCTTGAAAAACATGAAGTTGAATATGATGAA
This sequence comes from Victivallales bacterium, assembly GCA_963678305.2. Taxonomy (GTDB): domain Bacteria; phylum Verrucomicrobiota; class Lentisphaeria; order Victivallales; family Victivallaceae. The sequence continues at coordinate 375,472 of CAXXVV010000003.1, read as the reverse complement.
CGCTATTTGTGGGATTGATCCGTTTATTGCAGACTTACAGCCTGCTTTGGGGTTTGTAAATGCTATCCCCCGGGCGTTGCCCGGGGCTGTGCAATTTTGCCCCTACGGGGCTGAACCTTAAACAGTCTAGTATGCGTAGAAATATCGGCAATTAATATATAATGGCAGGCCGTGGGTCTGAAGATAAGCAAAGGATAAAAAAACACGTTGTAAGCCTGCGACATAACAGGCCGTAGGCCTGAAATAGCAAAGCCCCGGGCAACGCCCGGGGATAAGAATAAAACCAAGCAAAGCAGGCTGTAAGACTGCGACAAAAAGAACAAACCACTTTAAAATAAAAAACAAAAGAAGGAAAAAATATGAAAGCATTTTTCGTATTTTCAGGACAAGGCGCGCAAGCGGTCGGAATGGGTAAGGACCTCTACGAAAGCAGCACCGCCGCCAAAGCAATTTTTGATCAGGCTGATGCCACTCTCGATTGGAGTGTTACCGATGTCTGTTTCAACGGTCCGGCGGAAAAACTGACCGAAAGTCGTTACTGCCAACCGGCCATTTATACCATGAGTTGTGCCTGTTTGGCCGCGTTTCGCGAAGCCAATCCGGGAGTTGAAGCCATCGGCTGCGGCGGCTTGAGCCTTGGTGAATATGCCGCGATGTTTGCCGCCGGTGTTTTCTCTTTTGAAGACGGTCTGAAGCTGGTAGCTCAGCGGGCCGAACTGATGGATGCCGCCTGCCGCGCCACTAACGGCGGCATGGCCAGCGTCCTCGGTGGCGACGAAGCGGTTATCGCTGAAGTATGCGCCGAAAATGATATAGACGTCGCCAACTACAATTGCCCCGGCCAGATCGTGATCAGCGGGGAAAAAGACAAAGTTGAAGCCGCGGTTGCCGGTCTTAAAGAACGCGGTTTGCGCAAGGTTATTCCATTGAAAGTTGCCGGCGCGTACCATTCCCGTCTGATGGCTGAAGCCGGTAAGCAGTTGCGTCCGGTTCTCGAAGCGACCCCGATGAATGCGCCTTCGATCCCGGTTTACCAGAACTTTACCGGTGCTGCCGCTTCCGACGCGGCGGAGATTGTTAACAACCTGGAATCACAGGTGGCGGGCAGTGTCCGTTGGGAGACTTGTGTCCGGGGCATGATCGCCGCCGGTGGCGAAAAAATGATCGAATTCGGTCCCGGCAACGTCCTGACCGGTCTGCTCCGCCGTACGGACAAAGAGGTTCCTTTCTGCAACGTCAACAGCACCGAGACCCTGGCGGGTTTTTCACTCGATTAAGCATTAAATTTGTATAGTTGAATTCAAGCCGTAAGAATGGTTTTAAATCATTTTTACGGCTTTTTCTTTTGTAAAATTAATTACAGGGTGATATTTTACTGTTATATAAACCGTAGATTAAATACCGGGATGAACATTATGGCAAAACGTTCGGATAACATTAAAGAGTTTCTGCGTCCGGCCGAAAAGGAAATGGTTGAAAAAGCGGTCGCTGATGCTGAAAAAAATACCAGCGCGGAAATCAAGGTTGTTATTCTGCGCTATTGCTGGGATGATATTAAACGCAAGGCGATGAGTTTGTTTCGCAAGTATGAACTTCACAAAACTGCGGACCGCAATTGTGTCATGATTCTGCTGGTGACCGCCAATCGTGAATTCCTGATTTATGGAGACGTCGGAATCAATGAAAAGACCGGACAGGGCTTCTGGGACGAGGAACGCGATTTGATGGCGCGTCATTTTGCCGCGGACAAATTCGGTGAAGGCATTGCCGCGGCGGTGGAAAATACCGGAAAAAAGCTGGCGGAGTTTTTCCCGTATCAGCCGGATGATGTTAACGAGATCAGCAATGAGGTGGGTTATGAAGAATAAATTCTTACTTCTGCCTTTGCTGTTTATCTTTTGTGTATTTGGGACAACCGGATTTGCCGCGTCCGATACAGAAAAACCGGTGGAGGCAAAAGCGACGGATCAGCAATCCCCGTCAGCGTTTCAGCCGAAAAAAAGAACCAGGGACTACAGTCCATATCCTCAACCCGATTCCGGCTATGTGACGGATGTCGCTAAACTGCTGAATCGTGAGCAGGAAGAAACCATCGAGCAGATTCTGTGGAAAGTGGAAGAGAAAAGTAACTGTGAAATTGCGGTCGTCATCGTCAATTCAATCAAGGATTATAAAGGAACGGCGAACAGCTCGATCGAAACTTTCGCGACAGGGTTGTTTGATAAGTACGGCATCGGTAATTTACCGAAAAATGATGGAATCTTACTGCTGATTGCCTATAAGGACCGTAAAGTAAGGATCGAACTTGGTAAACACTATGGACATGACTACGACTACCAGGCCATGAAGATAGTTCAGGAAACGATTATCCCGAAGTTCAAGCAAAGCAAGTTTGCCGATGGGATTTATGACGGGACCATCGCGATTGTTGAGACCTTTACGCCGTTGCAGGTCAGGCCCTTATGGCAACGCTATCTGCCGGTCATCCTGACTTCAATAGGGATTGTCGTTTTATGTTTTATCGCCTTTAGTTTGTTCAAGAGCGGCAAAAAAGGGTGGGGCTGGGTTTGTGTCGGGATAATAGTCATTTTACTTCTGGTTCTGTTCCGGCTGATTTGTGCGATTCTTAGCAGCGCCAATGATTTGACCGGGTCATCCGGCAATTCTTCCGGCTGGAGCTCCGGCGGTTTTGGCGGCGGTTTTGGCGGCGGATCATCCGGTGGCGGTGGTGCGACCGGGGGTTGGTAAATCTAGGCAGGAGAAAAGATCATGTATTATTGTCCGAAATGCAAAAAATGTTCTTTACAGGCAATTCCGGTAAAAAAAACGTCAATTACCATAGAGCGGTGTTCTGAATGCGGCGGCCACTGGTTTGATGCGGGTGAACTGGACAAAATCCTGGATGATCTGGCAATCAAAGGGCTTGCGGTTTCAAAAGATTGTCAGGAATCGCGCCGGAATTGCCCTAAATGCGCAATCCCGATGTTTTCATTCAAGTACCCGCAAACTTACGCGACAATTGAAATGTGTAAAAAATGCAAGGGTATCTGGCTTGACGCCATGGAACTTGAAGAAATCCAAATTGTCCGTAAGACTCTCAAACGCAAGGGGGAACTCGAAACAGTAGCTGATCCGGAAGGGGTAAAAGGAGCAATTCTCAAAGCAATTAATTCCGCGATTGACAGTCTTTTGTCGATGTAATTAATATCTTCACCTGAATGTCCGTTACGGTTGTCTGCCGGTCTTGCGTAAGCGATTACGCAAATGTTGTCTTAAAGTTGTTTGAAAACATCTTTTTTTTGTGAAAAAAATAGCGTAAAGCCTTGCGCAAATGTTCAAACAGTAGTATATTTTCCACTTAAGATAATGACGATAATTCAGACAGGAGAAAATAATATGTCACTGAAAATCAATGTAGTAGCCCCGACAAAACCGTTGCTCGATCCGGAGTTTGTTCCGGCGGTTTTATGGAACAAAGAATATCAGAAAATGGTGGCCGAAGCCGGTAACGGCTGTGATATCGTAATCGCACTGGAACGCGGCATCGGTACGGTTTCCGTTTTCAAGACCGCGGTTTTTCCGCATGAGGAAACCAATCGCGCGGTTAATATCAAATATGTCGAACGTCTGATCAAGACTCTGCTTTGGACCAAAGGCGGGTACAAGGTAACGATTGCCGGTTGTGAAGCGCTGGCTGACGACATAAAAAAGATCTACTCTCCTGACGGTGTCCGGAAATTCGATTATGAATTCATGGGCAAAAAAATTTACGGCAAGACTTTTGAGGTGGTTTCATGCAGTCTCGAGGACGCCCCGGAAAGCAATGAAATCCAGGTCAGTCTTGGCGGTAACATGGACGGTTGCCGCATCGGTTTCGACCTTGGCGGTTCCGACCGCAAATGCGCCGCGGTCATCGACGGCGAAGTAGTCCATAGTGAGGAAGTCGAATGGGATCCATATTTCCAGAGCGATCCGCAGTATCATTTTGACGGGATCATGGATTCCCTGACCCGCGCCGCTTCAAAAATGCCGCGGGTCGATGCCATTGGCGGCAGCGCCGCCGGGGTTTATGTTGACAACTGTCCGCGGGTCGCGTCTCTGTTTCGCGGCGTCAATGATGACGATTTCCAGAAACATGTTATTAATATGTTCCGCGATATTCAGAAAAAATTCGACAATGTTCCGATGATCATTGCCAATGACGGCGACGTCACCGCGTTAGCCGGTGCGATCAGCATGGAAACGGTCGGGGTTCTGGGCATTGCCATGGGAACCAGCGAAGCGGTCGGATACGTGAATGCCAACGGCAATATCACCGACTGGCTCAATGAACTGGCGTTTTCTCCGGTCGATTACCGGGACGATGCCCCGGCTGACGAATGGTCCGGAGATATCGGTTGCGGCGCGCAGTATTTCTCTCAGCAGTGTATTGCCCGGCTGGCGCCGGCGGCGGGATTTGATTTTGAAGCCGGAATGCCGTTCCCGGAACAGCTGATCAAGGTCCAGGAAGCAATGGCAGCCGGAGATGAGCGGGCCGAAAAGATTTACCGGACGGTCGGCACGTATTTCGGTTACGCGATTGCATTCTACGCGGAATTTTATGATATTCACAATCTGCTGATCCTGGGACGGGTGACTTCCGGCAAGGGCGGCGACTTGATTCTTTCCGGCGCGGCCGAAATCCTCAAACAGGAATTCCCCGAGCTGGCTGAAAAGATTACTTTCCGGACTCCGGACGAGAAATTCAAGCGCCACGGCCAGGCCGTAATCGCCGCCAGCCTTCCGGCGCTCGGATAATTATCTCAAGCCTTTTTCCGGACTCCAGGCTGCATTGCACAGTCTGGCGTCAATTTGTCTTGAGACCGCGTCGGAAGTTGTCAGATAGTGGCCCAAAAGCATTTCTTTCAAACCGGCCAGTTCGGGGCTGTGTTCCATCGCTGCATGGCAGTTGACGGTTTCAGCCGGATCGTTGACCAGATCGTAAAGTTCGTCCGGGGTGTTTTCCCGGCGGACGTATTTCCACTTATCGGTCCGCAGGCAGATAAAGCGGTCCATATATTCGGGGTGCTGAGCCTCCCATTTCAAGCGGGGGCCGTAAACAGCTTCCGGGTCGTTGACATAAGCCGAATCTTTCATAATGATGCCGTTCAGGGCGAAATGGTCATTTGCCCCGTAACCGCCCTCGATTATCACCGTTTGTTTTTTCCGGTCGGTTTGATTTCGCATCAATGTCACCAGGGATTCGCCGAACTGGTTATGACGCAATTCGATGTTGTGCATTTCCAGCAGAGAAGGAAGAATGTCTATCGTTTCGACCAGGTTGTCAACCTGCCGGTTTGAAGTGATGTCCAAACCGGAGGCGGGTTTTATGATCAGCGGGACATTGACGATGCAGTCCTGAACCATCATCTCGCCTTTTTCGACTAAACCGTAATCGCCGGTGAAGTCGCCGTGATCAGAAAGAAAAACAACGGTTGTGTCTTCGTATTTACCGGCAGCCTTCAGGGTATTGACGATTTCTCCGACATAGTGATCGGTCAGGGAGCACATGCCGTAATAGATGGAGCGAATCTGCCTGATCGTTTCCGGGGCAAGCTTATCGACTTGGCATAACTCGTGCCAATCCCGCATGTAGGGATGTTTATCGGCATATTCGCAATGTACCGGTTCTGGCATATCGGCCGGGTCGTACATTGAAAACCACGGCTCGGGCGCCCCGTATTTCGGATGCGGAATATGGAACGCGCAGTAAAGAAAGAACGGTTGATCCGTGGTTTCCCGGATAAAATTCAGCGCATTTTCCTTGATCGACCAGTTACGGTCTTTGGCCTGCTCCTCTGATAAGAGGCCCGCCATAAAGGCGGAACGCTTGACCGGATCGTCGGATAAACTGCCTTTCATACTGTCGCAGGCGCCGCCGTGAGACTCGAGCCATTCGTCCATACTGTCTGGAAAGCAGTCTTCGTGCAGACAGTCGTTAGTGCCGACCGCCTTGACCAGATAGTTTTCTCGTTTAAAATATTTCAGGAGATTCTCTTCGTCCGGCTGAATATGGTAGGTGAAAGTCCGGTGGCCGCGTACATGCGGATACCAGCCGGTCAGGATCGCGGCCCGTGATGGCGCGCAAACCGGATTTTGAGAAAAGCAGTTTGAAAAATTAGCGCCGTCTTGTGCCAGCGTCTGCAAATTGGGCATGCGGCAGATCTCGTTGCCGTTCATCGGCAGGGCGTCGGCCCGCATTGAATCACAGATAATAAAAAGAACATTTTTTGCATTGTTTTTCATGAATGATTCCTGTTAAAATTGTGTTGTCCGCATTGAAAAGAAAAAAGGCGGCTCAGTTTTTCTGAGTCCGCCGTAGCATGTTAATCAATCTTATGAGTGCAACTGTCGTTCGAGTTGAGCAACTGACCTTCGCAGTTTTTCATTTTTGTTGCAGAGTTTCGGCACCTGCTTGACGGCATTCATGACCGTTGCGTGATTTTTGCCGAATGCCTGGCCGATTTCCGGGAAGGAATGGTCGGTCAAATTACGGCTCAAATACATCGCCACCATGCGAGGCTCAGCGATATTTTTAGGACGCTTGTTTCCGAGCAGATCGTTGAGGCGAATCTCGAAATGTTCCGCGACCCGGCGCTGAATTACATCGATTGTAATCGTATCGCAGCAGCTCTCTTTTTCCAACAGTTCGCGAAGAAGTTCTTCGGCCTTTTCCACCGTAATGGCTTCCTGCATCAAAGAACTGTAAGCGGTCAACTGGATCAGGGCGCCTTTTAACGGGCGGATACTGGAGACAATCCGGGTTGCCAGAAATGAGAGTACCGCATCATCCAATTGCACCAGCTGCCCTTCCTGGGCCTGACGGAGGATTGCCAGCCGGGTTTCGAATCCGGGAGTGGTAATCTGGGTTGTCAGTCCGCTTTCAAACCGCGAGATCAGCCGGGCTTCCAGTCCGGCAATTTCTCCGGGCTGTTTATCGGACGTGAGGATGATCTGTTTGTTTGAATTATAAAGGGAATTGAAAGTATTGAAAAATTCTTCCTGAAGATTTTCTTTATTGGCCAGCTGGTGAACGTCGTCAACCAGCAGATAATCAACTTTGCGCATGGAGTTCCTGAACTCGGAGTGGGCCCTGCCGCGCAGTGAATCGACGTATTTGTTGAGGAATTCCTCACAAGTGACGTAGCGAATCTTCAGTGACGGATTTCGTTCGTGTACTTCATGAGCCACGGCCTGCAGCAAATGGGTCTTCCCGGTTCCGGTTCCTCCGTAAATATACAAAGGATTGTAAAAACCCGGAGTCTGAGCCGAGGCCTGTGCTGCCGCATGGGCATAGCGGTTTTCTTCTCCGACGACAAAGTTGGAGAACGTATGACGGGAATTACAGTTTGGAGCCGGGGTGGCCGGAGTGCATGAAACATTCGCGGTTGACCTGGCCCGGTCCTCTTCTATTTCTTCTTTGAAGTGACCGGTCTCAAGAGTAAACGTCATAGATTTATTATTGGTAGCATCGATCAGTGCTTCGGAAAGAATATCACCAAAATTAGTTGTCAACCAATCAGCAAAGAAATCATCCGATACCCCCAGGACGATTTCATCTGCATTCAGTTTTATTGGTATAATATTTCCGAACCATTGATCGAAAGTGGCCGCATGAACCTGGGTCTGCAGGTATTGACAAGCACTCAGCCACACTTCATCGCAAGTGTTAACCCCCTGATGCATTTTTTTCTTTTATTCCATTTCTTCCTTAAAAGTTATCAACAAATTATCGAATCGGGCGGGATACCACATTTGCGGTTCGTAAAAAAGACACGAAAGTCCCTTCAATTCGATGCCCCCTAACAGTTTTCAAATATTTTTGGCGCCAAGCTTGCAATTCCGGTTTTAAACTCAAAAAACTGTCGTATAATGAATTTTTATATGGAATCATGCCAATATTTTTCTAATATTCAGACAAAATGTCACAAGTAGCTTGAAACATAAACAACTTACAACTTTATGATGATTTTTTCATCAATTTGTTAACAAGTTATTAACAGGCTGTATCGTGTTTTTCGCGTGGCGACTATAGGTTTGAATTTACAATCTTTTAAAGATATTTCAAATCAATTTATCAAAAAAAACGAATTTTTTTTTGATTGAAGTCAGACGCTTTATCACACCGCAAAATATCGTCAAAAAAGCCTTATATATTATACCTTTTGATTGAAATTTCAAGAAAAGCGGTTCATATTATTCATATAAAATTGATTAATTGAGATTGTTGCATAAATAAGCGTATTAATTAATCGCGGTCTTTAATCTCAAGTCGAAGCATGTAAAACAATATAAAAATACGCATGCCCGCATAAAAGTTTAGACGGTTATGCCGGAAATCATATTCCGAAAAAAATAGGCCGCTAAGACGTCTGGGGTTAATGAGAATCTCAAAAGTTTTAAAATAATCTGGCAAACCGGAACAATGATTTACGGTTGGTTGTCAGATAAGAGCAAAACAATAGTTTTGCAAAATTCTATGTAAATAATAAGTAATGGAGTTGAAAAATGAACGGCAAACAAAGAACTTTGTTTTTGGCCGACAAATGTCTGACTCCGCAAAAACAGTTAAAACAAACTGGTATTTTATGTGAAGGAGACAAGATTCTGGCTGTCGGTGGAGCTTCTGCATTCACCCAGGATGAAGAATTGACGGTATACCATTTGAAAAACTGTTATGCGACTCCGGGTTTTATCGATTCACATATCCATGGCGCTGGAGGGTTTGATTCCTCCACGGCGGCGGAATCCGGAACTTCAATCGAAGACATGGCTCAGATACTGTTGGCTCACGGGGTAACGACATTTATTCCGACGGTGGTGGCAGCCGCGCCGGAGAAAATGCTTGCCAATTTGAACATGCTGGCAGATCTTATCGACAAATCGGAACTGGGAGCCAGACCGATGGGAATTCATGTGGAAGGCCCGTTTGTCAACCCCAAAAAAGCTGGATCACTCAGCAATTTGTGTGCGATCGATCTGAAACTGGCGGAAGACATGCTTCAGGCGGGGAAAGGATATGTAAAAAAACTGACTTTCGCCCCGGAACTGGAAAATTCTGAAAAACTGATTGAATTGATGCTGGTAAATAATGTCCAGCCATCCATGGGGCACAGTATCGCAACACGTCAGGACACGACCAGGGCTATTGACGCCGGGGCCAGGAACTGTACCCATTTGTTTAACGGCATGCTGCCGCTGCATCAACGGCAGATTTCTCTGACCGCGGTGGCTTTGATGGATGACCGGGTAACAGTGGAATTGATCCTTGACGGTCGTCACCTTGACCCGATGATCGTTGATCTGGCTTGCCGTTGCAAGCCGCATGACAAAGTGATCGGAATCAGTGATTCGAACCAGGGAGCCGGTTTGAAAGACGGAGAATACCATATCGGCCCGGCCACTATTCTGGTTAAAGACGGCATTTCGATGACTCAGGAGGGAACTCTGGCCGGATCGACAATGTTTATCGACCGGGGCTGGCGTTCATTGATGGAATACTCGCATCTGCCGGAAACTGATGCAGCCTGTTGTGTAACCCGCAACGCCGCGATAAGTCACGGGCTCGAAGACAGAGGAGAATTATTACCCGGTAAGCTGGCGGATATCGCTTTCTTTGATTTGAAAAATCACCGGACGGTTATGACGGTATGCGGCGGTAAAGTTGTATATAATCCTGAGAATCGGGAGCCGCTGCCACAATGACTTTAGAATATCGACTTTTAGACAGCGGCAATTTGAAAAAACTTGAACAGGTTGGGCCTTATCGCTTAATTCGTCCGGCCCTCAATGCTTTCTGGCAGCCGTCGTTGGACGAGCAGGAGTGGCGGCAGACGGCCGGTACTTTTGAACGCAATTCAAGTGGTGGCGGCAAATGGTCCTGGCATCAGCGGATTCCTGAAAGCTGGACTGTCCGCTACGGTGGATTTGAACTCGAAGTGAAACCGACTAATTTCGGGCATCTTGGTTTTTTTGCTGAGCAGTACCGGAACTGGGACTGGATAAGAAACAAGGTCCGGGAATATCTGGCTAAAGGGATCGCGGATGTCCAGGTGCTGAACCTTTTCGCTTATTCCGGGGTTGGATCAATGGCTGCCGCGGAAGCCGGAGCCGGAGTTTGCCACCTTGACGCGGCCCGGGGAATGATTGACTGGGGCCGTGGCAACCAACAGATGAACCCGAATGTCCCGGACAATATTCGCTGGATCGTTGACGACGTGAAAAAATTTACCGCCCGGGAACTGCGGCGCGGCCGGCGTTATCACGGCGTGGTCCTTGACCCCCCTTCGTTCGGGCGCGGTGCAAAAGGCGAAGTCTGGAAAATCGAAGAAGACTTGCAGAAATTACTGGAAAACTGCCGCGACCTGATGGCGCCTGGTGAACCGGGATTTATGATCTTAAGTTGTCACTCTCCCGGATTTTCGCCGATGGTGCTTGAACGCTTACTCAAAGATTTACATGGCGGTAAAGGTTTTTCTGAAAGCGGGGAAATGACGGTTTCAGAAGCCGACAGTGACCGCGTGTTGTCGGCCGGATGCTTTGCCAGGATAACAATAAACGAGTGAGATAATGATGCGGAATCTGGTTTTTCTCGGTGCGAATACCTCCTATTCGCACTCGATGCTGTCTTATGCCATGATCCGGTCGTTCAATGCCGAAAAAGTGCCCGACTGGCAATGGCGGGAATATGAAACCGTCACGGTTGCCGATCCGATGAAGACCGCCATTGAGTTGTCTGATATGAACCCGGATATACTGGTGGCTACTGCTTATTTATTCAATATAGACTTTCTCCTGCGGGTCATTGCCAGATTCAAACAGCTTCAACCGGAAGTCCCGGTGTTTCTTGGTGGTCCGGAATTTCTGGGCGACAACCGGCTCTTTCTGCAAGCTCATTCCTGTATCTCCGGGGTTATCCGCGGCGATGAGAGTTCAGTGTGGCAGGTGTTGGAAAACTTAGACACTCCTGAACAGCAGCGAAAGATTCCGGGTATGTGCCTGATTGACGCGGACTGCCATTACCATGACAACGGAGCCGCCTGGTTTGATGGCGAACTGGATGAGATGCCGACTCCGTATCAAAGAGATCTTCTGCCGCCAGGTAAAAGCTTTGTTCAACTTGAGACTTCCCGCGGTTGTACCGGCGGCTGTACTTTCTGCGCCGGCCCTACCGGACATTTGGTGAAACACCACAGTTTGGAACGAGTCAAGAGTGATTTGCGGAATATTCGAGACGCGGGTTTTAAGGAAGTTAGAATTCTCGACCGGACTTTTAACGGTAACACAACCCGGTTTGAGCAGTTGATCAACCTTTTCAAAGACGAATTCCCGGATATGAATTTTCACCTTGAGATAAATCCGGCCCGACTCGATGGAGATCAAATTGCATTGCTGATGAAGCTCCCGGACAATCTGCTCCATGTGGAGGCCGGGGTTCAAAGTCTTGATGACAAGGTGCTTCATGCCGTGAAACGCCCGGCCACGGTGACCAGAACCATGGGGGGCTTAAACGCTTTGTGCCAACTGGATAACTTTGAAGTACATGCTGACTTGATCGCCGGATTACCGCAGCAGGATTTAGCCGGAGTTATCCGTGACGTCATTGAACTTGTTGTACTTGGCCCGGAAGAAATTCAATTGGAAACGCTCAAGGTCCTGCCGGGAACACCGTTGCGTGAGCATCTCCCTGATCAAATGGTTTACAGTCCCGATCCTCCCTATGAAGTTCTGCGAACCGGGCATTTGTCCTCGGAGGACTTGATGACAGCCCGGCAGATTTCCAATCTGCTTGAATCATATTATAATACTCCGGTATTGCGTCCGGTATTTCGTTTTGCGGTGCTGCAGCGGGAGAATTTTCTTTTGCGTTTTCTTGAAACGGCGTCAAAGCGGTTTTCTGATTTTGCCGCAAGGCCCGCCATGACCGCGCGCTTCAATACTCTGGAGGAATATGCCGCGGATGATTCATGTTTGCTGGAACTGATCAAATTTGCCCATCTGGCTACCGCCGGTTCCCCGGCAAAATATGACCTGAAGCTGCATAAATCGCAGCCAGAAATGTTTGATAAAACTATTGACGCATCTTTTCCCAAACGGTATTGTGAAGCTGATTTTGCCTGGAATGTGGATGAAATATATCGTGACCAGATCTGTCGACCTGAAATGAAAATATGCCGTTTCCGTTTTTTCCGTTACCAGAGCGGACATCCGGGTGAATATCGGAAGGTATAAATAATAAATATGTTAAGCGGCCGATTGCATGGGCCGGATAAATGTCCGGTTGAGTGGCTGAAAAAGTCCGTTTGCAGGCTGTAAGTTAAAAAAGGCGCTCGTAATCAATATCCACGCAAACACCTGAATAACCCCAAAGAATAAGTTGTACCAGGTAAATACTTGTCACAGAACCGGTAGGTCAGCTTTCGATGAAAGCGACCGTCTCAAGAGTGGAAACTGGCCCCTGATGCCACTCCCATCGAGAGTTTGGACGACCATAGTAAACCTGGGGAACTTGCAATTTGGTTCCGGCTTCGCTGGTCTGGTATCCGAGTATGGCTTTGACCTTGATTATGGCTAATCCGGCTGTCGCTGCATGACCCAGAGGATCGAGGGGGGGTAAACCCGGCATTTGTTATTCCACTTCCGAAGCGCAGAGCGCAAAGTATGAAGTGGCATATCGCCATCCGTTGTGCTGATTTAATTCAGGGAAATTATCCGATAATTATTTGCCGAGAGCAGCTTTAACCGCCTCAAGCGTCGGCTTGATTACCACCGGCTTGTTGGCATAAGTGCCGCGAATTCCGAGTTTCCCAAGTTCATCTTTATGGTAACCGACTACCGCATCCGGGTCTTTGAGGATGTTTCCGGTCAGGATCCCGACGACTTTTTCCTCGGGATCGATGATTCCGGCGTCAACCAGTTTTTTCGCACCGGCAACGGAACAGCAGGATGCCGGCTCCGCGCCTATTCCCGCAGCATCAACCATGGCTTTTGCGTCCATTATTTCCTGTTCGGATACTTCTTCAACCACGCCGCCGCACTGTTCCAGGCCGCGCAAAGCTTTTTCCCATGAAACCGGATTCCCGATCTTAATTGCGGTAGCGATAGTTTCCGGGTCGAGAACCGGAGCATATGCAGTTTTATTTTTCCACATTTTATAAAGCGGATTAGCGCCATCGGCCTGAATTATCGCGATTTTCGGCAGACGGTCAATGATTCCAAGTTCCAGCAGTTCTGTCAGGCCTTTGCTGAGGGCGCTGTTGTTGCCGAGATTTCCGCCCGGAATCACGAACCAGTCTGGCACTTCCCAGTCAAGCTGTTGTAAAACTTCTATTCCGATGGCCTTCTGACCTTCGATCCGGAACGGATTGATTGAATTGAGCAAATAGATATTCAGTTCACGACAAACGTCCTGAACCAAAGCCATTGCATCGTCGAAATTACCTTCGATCTGCAGGGTCTTGCCGCCGAAAGCCAAAGCCTGAGCCAGTTTACCGTAGGCAATCTTGCCTTCCGGGATAAAAATAACCGAATCCATACCTGAAACCGCGGCATAGGAAGCCATGCTGGCGCTGGTATTTCCGGTACTGGCACAGGCGACGGTGTGAGCTCCGTACATTTTAGCGGCAGTTGCGCCGCAGGTCATCCCCCGGTCTTTGAAGCTTCCGGTCGGGTTTTCTCCTTCGTGTTTCAACAGAAAGTTCTTTAATCCGGCGTATTCTCCGGCTTTGCCGGCTTCATACAACCGGGTATTTCCCTCCTGCCGGGTGACGATCTGGTTGTCCGGCAGATCCAGGATCAGTTCTTTGTAACGCCAGACGCCGGACGACATCGCGCCGCGTTTCATTTTCCAGCGTTCTTCCCATTTTGCTTTGAGTGCGGCACCGTCCATTGCGGCCAGATCATGTTTGACATCCAGCGTGCCGCCGCAGTCACAGGTATAGCGAATCGCTGACAGATCGTATTCAAGTTGACAACGGGTACATTTGAGTTTTACATTCAACTGCATAAAAATATTTCCTTAATGTAATATAGTAAAAATTGAAAAGCTGAGTATACCACTTAAACCCCGATAAGTCAAACTATTATGTCAAGAAAAAGTAATTGGTGATGTAATAATAATATAATAGCAAGTACTTTTTTATTATTTGGTAATTGATTAATGACCAACTACTTATGTAGATGTTTGCTTGATGGAATTACTGTTCCTTTTCAACAACTTCGATGCGGGGAATTTGAAATAGGCGGAGAATTCTCTGGAAAATTCATGCATCCGCGGGTAGCCGAGATATTCTGCCGTTTCGGAGATATTCAGGCCGGAATAAAGCAGCAGCGCCCTGGCTTCAGCCATTCGCATTTGGCGAATTCGTTTTGACACGGAAGTTTCGAGCGTTTCCTGACAAGCTCGCAGCAGAGTCGCTGCACTGACGTTGAAATGACGGCAAATTTCTCCGGAGCTTGCCCGATACTTATGATTTCTGTTGATCCAGGCTTCTACTTCGAGCCAAAGTTTTTCATATGCAGTATGATATTCGCGGATGCCGTAGCCGGTAAAACCGATTCGCGGCAGCAGGGATAATAACATGGTATAAAGCTGCATGGCCGCATCCGGAGGATTTGAGGAATATACATTATAAATGTTTTTAAAAATATCGACTATATCCGGTTCGACTTTGAATACCCTTCGATTCAGCGGGAGCGGGCCCAGATTTGGCGCCTGGAACGCAATCGAGTAAAACATGATATCATTGACAAAATAGTTTTTCACCTCTTCGGATTCATGATAATAGATAACCGAATTGGGTGTTACAATATAGTTGCGGCCGTTTGCCTGGAGTTCTGTGGTCCCTTTGAAGTGGCAATGCAGTAAGTGTCCCGGTGTCGAGCGCGCGGTTGTGCGCTGGCCGGCACTGCGTTCAAAACACCAGACTCCGGAAATTCTTTCAACCGGGCAACTGAAGCTGGTCCTGGGAACGGTTTTAATTTTTTTTGTCATATCAGATAAAATACACGCCGACAGAGATAATGAAATAGGATTTTTGATTGAATATGCGAAAAAAATGAAGTTTTAAGCGAAAGACAAACAGGCGAAAAAAGATATATTATGTATAATAGCCGAAAATAATGTGATTATTTATTATGATTGAATATTATAAATAATAACGAGGTAATTATGAACCGCAAAGAACGTCTGGAACGTACATACACCGGAAAAACAGTTGATCGACCGCCCGTCAGTTTTTATGAAATTGACGGATTCACTCAGAATCCACACGATTCGAGCCCTTATAACATTTACAGTGATCCTTCCTGGCAGTCATTGCTGCAGTTGGCACGGGACAAAACCGATGTGATCGCATCGACTCATGTTCCGGTCAGGAATAGTAAAGGGGATAATATTAATTTGGTTCCTGATGAACTGGCGGAGGTCAGTACAGAAGACGATGGCAAATACAGGATTACGAAAACCACTATCAGGCATAACAATACCGTTCTGACCTCCAGAACAATGCGCGACAAGGATATTGACACTACCTGGGTGACGGAACATCTGCTTAAAAGTGCTGATGATTTGAAGTCATGGCTGGATTTGCCGTTTTCTGAAATGACTGGAGAAATTTGTCCGGAAAAAGTGATGGAGCTGGAAGCCCGGATTGGGGATGCCGGCGGGATAATGCTGAATACGCCTGATCCGCTTTGTGCCGTTGCCGCGTTATTCGAAATGGGAGATTATACAGTAATTGCGATGACCGAGCAGGGTTTATTTACAAAAGCGCTGGAAAAAGCGGCGGTGCTGATTGAGTGGAAAGTTGATATGGTCGCCAGAGCTTTTCCAGGCCGTCTATGGCGCATATTCGGGCCGGAATATGCCAGTGAACCGTATCTGCCGCCAGAACTGTTTGACCGTTATGTGACTGGATATAACAAGCGTCTGGTCGAGATCATTCATCGTCACGGCGGTTATGCCAGGCTTCATTCACATGGAAATTTGAAAAATGTTTTGGATTATATCGTCGATACCGGCTGCATGGGGCTTGATCCGATCGAACCGCCACCGCAAGGGGATGTTGAACTGGCGTATGTCAGGAAAAATTACGGTAAAAATATGGTTTTATTCGGCAATCTCGAGGCCTCAGACCTGGAAAATCTGCCGGAAGACAAGTTTCGTGAAAAAATTAAACGTGCGATCTCTGAAGGTACCTCAGGAGAGGGCCGGGGTTTTGTTTTGATGCCTTCGTCGTCGCCTTATGGACGTAAATTATCGGTTACAGCCATGAAAAACTATGAAGCAATGGTGGATGAAATAGAAAATATCTGAAACAATTTTTCTTTTTTTTGATAATCATTCTTGAAAATTGATATCAGGCGTAGTATTCTAAACTTATTAGTGCGCACTAAGTGTACATTTTTTCAATGTTATTTTTGGTAATAAGTTTGGGGATATATAATGTCTGAAACAAAAAGCTGGGTTTGTACAGTATGCGGATATGTTCATCATGGGGATGCGCCTCCTGACGGGTGTCCGATCTGCGGCGCGCCTGCGGATCTGTTTATAGAGAAGGAACCGGCGGCTCCAGTTGTCGAAAAAAAAACCGCGGCCGAATCATGGCGCTGCTTGAATTGTGAATATATCCATAATGGGGACGCGCCTCCGGTAGACGGATGTCCGGTTTGCGCGGCCAAACCGGATCGTTTTGAAGCTATGCAGGCAAAAACTGCGGAGACGACCGGGGCGGATACGGGAGCCGGAGAAAAAATTGTCATCATCGGAGCCGGGATCGCCGGGGTCTCCGCGGCTGAAGCAATCCGGGAAAAATCTGTCGCGGCCGGGATCGAACTGCTTTCCAATGACTGCGACTATCCATATTACCGGTTGAATCTCACCCGTTATCTTGCCGGGGATATTACTGACGATTCCCTGTTGCTGCAATCTGAAAAGTGGTATGATGAAAATAGGATTTTAATTCGCCTGAATACCGAAGTTGACCAGATTGACCGGGAAAATAAAAAAGTCCATTTAAAAAATGGCGCGGTGGTAGATTACACAAAACTTATCATTGCCTCCGGAGCGCATGCCTTCATGCCGCCGTTTGCCGGCAGCAACAAGAAAAATATTTTCCTGCTGCGGCATAAGCGTGATGCCGACAATATTTTCAAATTAAGCGAAAAAAGCCGCAAATGTGTTTGTATCGGCGGCGGAATCCTCGGCCTTGAAGCGGCCGGGGCATTGGCTGCTCGTGGATTGGATGTCACAGTCATTGAAGGTCATGGCTGGCTTTTACCGCGACAACTCAATAAGACTGGTGGAGATATCCTTGAGGCGCATGCTGAAAAACAAGGGATCAAGTTTATTAAACAAGCCCGGATCAAGGAGTTTATCGGAGACGAATCGGCACATGAAGTTTTACTGGATAATGGTGACGCGGTCCAGGGAGATTTTTTTATTATCAGTACCGGTATCCGGTCAAATACCTATTTTGCGCGTAAATCCGGTTTGACGGTCGACCGCGGAGTGATCGTCGATGATTATCTGCGGACCTCGGATGATTCGATTTGGGCCGCCGGGGATGTGTGTCAGCATCGCGGGACAGTTTACGGCATTTGGGGCCCTGCGATGTTTCAGGGGAAAATAGCCGGGCAGAATGCGCTTGGTGAAGGCGTGGAGTTCGAAGGAATTGCCCGTTCAAATATGCTGAAAGTATTGAATTTTGATCTTTTCAGCATCGGATTTATAAATCCGGAAGATGCCGGATATGATATATACGAAGCGGTAACCGGTACGGATTACAGTTATTTTGTCTTTAGAGACAACCATTTGGTCGGTGCGATTACTCTGGGCGATACTTCACTTTCCGCCGAGATTAAACATGCAATTGAGCAAAAGGTAGATTTTTCCGATATTTTGAGCGACGATCCGTCGGCGCAAAAAATAATCATTAAACTAAAAACCATAAAACATTGACCTTGTTGAAATATCTTTTGCAACAAAGTCAATAAAAAGAGTCGTGCGAAATGCAAATATCAACCACGAAAAACACGAAAAGTCACGAAAAAGTTTTTTTATTTTTCAGCTTGAGCTGAAAATTTAAATACTTCTTCATGTTCTTCATGCTTTTCATGGTGCAAATAATAGTTTCGCAAGAATCTAAATCAGTTCAAAAAGGAGAACAATCATGGCTGAATTAAAAGGAACCAGAACCGAAAAGAATTTGTTGGCTTCATTTGCCGGGGAATCCCAGGCCAGAACCCGTTACACCTATTTCGCGTCAGTTGCGAAAAAGGAAGGTTACGAGCAAATTTCCGCCCTCTTCCTGGAAACCGCTGAAAATGAAAAAGAGCATGCCAAACGCTTTTTTAAATTTCTCGAAGGCGGTCCGGTGGAAATCACCGCGACCTATCCGGCTGGAGTAATTGGTACTACGCTGGAAAACCTCAAAGCTGCTGCGGAAGGTGAAAATGAAGAACACACGATTCTGTATCCCGGCGCCGGCGATGTGGCGGAAGAAGAAGGCTTCCCGGCTATTGCCGCTGCTTTCAGAATGATCGCCAAAGTTGAAGTTGAGCATGAAAAACGTTACAACAAATTGATTGCCAACATCGAAAACGGTGAAGTATTCAAGAAATCCGCACCGATCCGTTGGAAATGTCGTAATTGCGGATATGTTCACGAAGCAGCTGAAGCACCGCAAATGTGCCCGACCTGTCTGCATCCGCAGAGCTACTTCGAAATCAAAGAGGTCAATTATTAATTACTATTTGATAGTATGGATATAACAATCGGTTTTATCCAGTCGAAATACTCAAGGCGCGTCAGCAATGGCGCGCCTTTTTCGTTTGTATGGACATACCCGGAAATATTTTTGAGTGGGGAAGTTGGAGCGTCGCGCTCCCATATTGCAAGGATAAAAATTTTTCGATAAAAACTCACGTGTATGTTATTTGATTAATCATAGACAACTGTGTTTAAACCGGCATTGATGGCATTAGCCATAATTGAGATAAAAATATCATGAATTTATTTATTGAATATATTGTATTCTATCGGAAAATACACCCTGAAATATCATTGATTTATGAACTTACATAAAAGTGAAATAAGTCAGCTAAAAACTTGTAAAATATAGATTTGCAGAGTATATTATTCTTTCTACTATATAAGTTTAAACTGGAATTACGAAAATTCATTGTTAATAATTAAATAAAGGTGTGCTTGCTATGGCTGAGAAGCTTGATGGATTATTGAATAAGATCCGCGAAGAAGGCCTGAATAAGGCGGAACAGGAAAAAGAAAAAATTCTGAACGAAGCAAAAGCTGAAGCGGAAAAGATTCTTAAAACTGCAACCGCGGAAGCGCAAAATATCCGCCGGAGTGCGGAACAGGATGCGGCGGCCGCCGAAAAACGGGCTGAAGCCGCGATCAAGCAGGCGTCTCGCGATATTCTGCTCTCACTGCGTCAGGAACTTGAAACCAGACTTAAGAACGTAGTATTGGCCGCGACTGAAGAAGTTATGACTCCCGAGTTCATGGGCCAGATCATTATGGAAGCGGTCGGCAAGTTTGATGCCTCGGTGGTCGACCAGGGACTCGATGTTATGGTCAATGCCCGCAACCTCGAAAAAATGGACAAACTTTTCAAAGGCAGCCTGCTGGAAAACCTGAAACAAGAACCTGAGCTTTTTGCCGGCCACGATTTCGGGGGCGGTTTGAAGTTGGGATTCAAAGGCAACGATATCTTTTATGATTTTTCCGACGAAGCCCTGACCGAGTTGATCTGCGCTTATGTCGGGCCCCGCTTGACGGAAATCATCCAGGGCAAAGCTTAAGGTTGTAAAATGGCTGATTTTTACTATCTCCTCAGTTCACTGCCGATGCTGAGGGTTAATCAGGGAATCCCGATGAGTACCGGGCAATTCATGGAATTGTGCCGGCCCCATCTTTCCCCCGGGCAGTTTGAAGTCTTGACGGCGGTTGCGTCCATTCCGCGTGAGGACAGCGACTTTAAAGCCGGCAGCGCTCCGGCCGAATGGGAAATTTTTGAAACCTGCCTGCGCAACCATATCGTTAAATCGCGTCCCGCCAAAAACGCCGATTCCGGTCAATTCCTGAAGCCGGAAAAAGATTATTTCTCCTCTATTGAGCGCGGCGTCCAGGAGGCTTTCAGTCGTGATAATCCGCTTGAGCGGGAAAAACGCCTTGATGCGATCCGACTTGAATTTCTCGATGATCTTGAAAGTTCTCATATCTTTGATTTCGACGCACTCTGCGTCTATAAACTTAAATTGCTGCTGCTGGAAAAACAGTCCCGCTGGGACCAGACTCACGGCATGACCAATTTTGACGCGGTTATTGTTGCCGCGTCCACGATCAATACGGATTACAAGTAAATTTATTAAATATTGAAAAGGAGCAACGAACGTAATGCTTGACAGTAATAAAGGCAAGATAGTCGGCGTCAACGGCAATATGCTGACCGTCGAATTTGATACGTTCGTCACCCAGAACGAAGTGGCATACACCATCTGCGGTGAGGAACGTCTGAAATGTGAAGTGATCCGGGTCAGGGGTAAGCGTGCCGACCTGCAGGTCTTTGAAAGCACCAACGGGCTCCGGGTCGGCGATCCGGTGGAATTTACCGATGAACTGCTGAGTGTGGAACTCGGTCCGGGATTGTTGACTCAGGTTTACGACGGACTGCAAAACCCGCTGAACGACCTGGCGGAAAAGACCGGGTTTTTCCTGAAACGCGGCGTTTACCTGCCGGCGCTGGACTACGAACGGGAATGGAAATTCACCCCGACCGCTGAACCCGGCGACAAAATTATTGCCGGCGACTGGCTCGGACATGTTCCGGAAGGGATCTTCAAACACTATATAATGGCACCGTTCAACCTCAAGGGCGAATGGGAAGTTGTCGAAGTAAAACCGGCCGGTATGTATAAGATCAAAGATACGATCGCGGTGATCAAGGATAAAGCCGGGGATACCCGTGACGTAACGATGGTTCAATCCTGGCCGGTCAAGGTCGCGATCAACGCTTATCGTGAAAAACTGCTGCCGGAAAAAACCATGATCACCCAGCAGCGGATTGTCGATACCTTTTTCCCGGTTGCGGTTGGCGGAACATTCTGTACTCCCGGGCCGTTCGGCGCGGGTAAGACGGTTCTCCAGCACGCGCTCAGCCAGTACGCTGAGGCCGATGTCGTGGTTGTAGCCGCTTGCGGTGAACGTGCCGGTGAGGTTGTGGAAATCCTGCGTGAATTCCCGCATCTTGAGGACCCGCGCACAGGTCAAACTCTGATGGACCGTTCGTTGATCATTTGTAATACCTCGTCAATGCCGGTTGCCGCGCGTGAAGCGTCGGTTTACACGGCGGTGACGTTAGCTGAATATTATCGTCAGATGGGCTTGAACTGCCTGTTGCTGGCGGACTCCACCAGCCGTTGGGCCCAGGCGCTGCGCGAAATGTCCGGGCGCCTGGAAGAGATCCCCGGAGACGAAGCGTTCCCGGCTTATCTGGAATCGTTGATCGCCGGCTTCTACGAACGCGGCGGTCTGGTCAAACTGAACAACGGTGAAACCGGTTCGGTAACGATCGGCGGATCGGTCAGCCCGGCCGGCGGTAACTTTGAAGAACCGGTGACCCAGGCGACGTTGAAAGTGGTCGGTGCGTTCCTCGGCTTGTCCCGTGAGCGTTCGGATGCCCGGCGTTTCCCGGCGATCCATCCGCTGGACAGCTGGAGCAAATACAACAGTATCGTTCCAGTCAAGCAGATTGAAGACGCCAGAAGTTTTCTCCGGCGCGGCAACGAAGTCAACCAGATGATGAAAGTAGTCGGGGAGGAAGGCACCCATATCAGTGACTTCCAGATCTATCTGAAAAGCGAGTTTCTCGACTATGTTTATCTGCAGCAGAACACTTTTGACAGCGTTGACGGTGCGACCAGCGAAAAACGGCAGAATTACGTCTTTACCAAAGTAATGTCAATTCTCGATACGGAATTCAGTTTTGCGGACAAAGACGCGGCCCGGACCTGGTTCCAGGAATTGCGTCAGATGTTTGTCGACTGGAATTATCTGGATGACTCCAGCGAGGAATTTAAAACCCAGGAAGCGGCTCTCGACGCTAAAATCAAGGAGCAGGCCAATGCGTAAAGTATATCATAGAATTGTTCAAATAGCCGGTAACGTTATTACCGTTGAAGCTGAAAACGTTGCTTACGGCGAACTGGCGGAAGTTACCAGTTCACGCGGCGTTTCCCTGGCCCAGGTCATCAGGCTTAACGGCGACCGGGTTTCGCTGCAGGTGTTTTCGGGCAGTCGCGGCGTCAGTACCGGCGATGAAGTAAGATTCCTCAATACCCCGATGCAGGTTTCATCTTCAGAAAATCTGCTGGGTCGTATTTTCAACGGTCGCGGCGTGGCTCGTGACAGCCGTCCGGAAATCCGCGATAATCTGGTTGATATCGGTGGTCCTTCTGTTAACCCGGCCAAACGTATTATCCCGAAAAACATGATCCGGACCGGGATTCCGATGATCGACGTCTTCAACACTCTGGTCGAATCCCAGAAACTGCCGATCTTCTCGGTCGCCGGCGAGCCGTATAACCCGTTGCTGGCTCGAATCGCCCTTCAGGCGGAAGTCGATGTGATTATTCTCGGCGGTATGGGGTTGAAATTTGACGATTATCTCTTTTTCCGTAATACTCTGGACGAATCCGGCGCGTTGTCGCGTACCGTGATGTTTGTTCATACCGCGTCCGACCCGGTCGTGGAATGCCTGCTGGTGCCGGATATGGCGCTGGCGGTGGCGGAAAGCTATGCTATCAAAGGCCAGCGCGTACTGGTGCTCCTGAGCGATATGACCAACTTTGCCGACGCTATGAAAGAAATCGCGATCACGATGGAACAGATTCCGTCCAACCGCGGTTATCCCGGCGATCTTTA
The DNA here is from genome assembly GCA_963678305.2 of Victivallales bacterium. Classification (GTDB taxonomy): domain Bacteria; phylum Verrucomicrobiota; class Lentisphaeria; order Victivallales; family Victivallaceae. Next base: position 352,491 of record CAXXVV010000003.1, on the reverse strand, counting down.
CAGTCAGCTGGCCGCGCGTTATGAAAAAGCGGTTGACTTCGACGGTGCCGGTTCGATCACCATTCTCGCCGCGACCACGATGCCCGGCGATGACGTGACCCACCCGATTCCCGATAATACCGGTTACATCACCGAAGGTCAGTTTTATCTGCGCAACGGCCGTATTGAACCGTTCGGCTCGCTCAGCCGTTTGAAACAGCAGGTCAATTCCGATACCCGCAGCGACCACCGCATTATCATGGATACGATGATCCGGATGTACGCTGATTTCAAGGAAACGCTGGAAAAACAATCCATGGGTTTCCAGATGAGCGGCTGGGACAACAAACTGTTGAAATACGGTGAACTCTTTGAATCACGGATGATGGACCTCAAGGTTAACATTCCGCTGGAAGAAGCTCTGGATCTGGGCTGGAAAACCCTGGCCGAGTGTTTCGAGCCGAGTGAAACCGGGATCAAAACCGATTTGATCGAGGAATTCTGGCCTAATGACGAAGTCGCGGCTGAAACAGAGGAAGCCGAAGCGGACGAAGCGGCGGTTGAAGCAAAAGACGCAGAATAAGATTTCCTGGAGAAGCTTAAATGGCTAAAATAAAAATGACCAAAACCGAGCTGAAGGCTCAACGGGACGCGCTCAAGCAATTTACCCGTTTTCTGCCGACTCTGCAGTTGAAGAAGCAGCAGTTGCAGGTGGAAATGCGCCTCAGCCAGGCCCGGCTCCGGGAAAATGAAAAGAAAGTCGAAGCGCAGCGCCGGAAACTGAATTCATGGCTGTCGCTGTTCGGCGACGATCCTTCCACCGATAAACTTAAACGCATCATCAATCTTGAGGAAGTTGTCGCCGGCGAGGCTAATATTGCCGGGGTCACGGTTCCGGTGTACGAGGGTGTGAAACTGCATATTCTGACCTATGATCTGTTTGAAGAGGATTCCTGGTTCGATGACGCGATTGAAGCGGTCCGCTCGATTCTCGAGTTAAACGCCGAACATGAGATCATTCAGGAACAGTACAATTTGCTGGCGGATGAATTACGTTCAACCACCCAGCGCGTCAACCTGTTTGAAAAGGTCAAGATTCCGGAATGCAAGGAAAACATCCGGCGCATCCAGATCTACCTTGGCGACCAGGATACCGCGGGCGTGGCCCGGGCCAAGATCGCCAAGAGCAAGAGTCAGGAGGTCGCCGCATGATTGTCCCGATGAAAAAAGTGATAATGCTTTGTCTGCGGTCAATGCAGCGTGAAACGCTGGATAAACTAGCCGAACTTGGCGTGATGCACGTTGAGGCCGAAAAGCTGGCAGATTCCCATGACCGGACGGAGCTTGAGCAGCTTAATAATAATGCCGGCCGTATCAGCAATATGCTGAAAGGTATCGAATCGCCACATGTTGACGGCGAAGTGATTGAGGATGGCGCCGTAGTGTTCAAAAAAACCGCGGCACTGTTCGACGAGCGCGACAAGATAGCGAAACGCCTTGACCAGCTTTTCCGTGAAGAGGAGCAGTTGCGTCCCTGGGGTGATTTCAGTCAGAAAGATCTGCATGAAATGCGTTCAAAAGGGGTGTTTGTTTATCTCTGTGCCGCCACTAGAAATATTTATGAGGAATATGCCGCCAGGGACGATATGCTGGTTGAAGTGATTGAAGAATCCAAGGCCGCAGTCAACTTTGTGATTGTTGCAAAAACTCAACTGGAAGAGGCGGAGTTGCCGCTGGCGTCGATTCCGTCTCATATTTCATTGAGCGAAGTGGAGGAAAAAATTGCCCGGTATCAGCAGCGTGATGCTGAAGCGGTCGCGGAACTTGCGAAACTTAAAGCCTCCACTCCGGCGTTGGAAAAATATCTTGAGCAGGTCGCATCCGATCTGGAATTCGCGACGGTTCGCGACGGCATGGATGATCACGGCGCGGTTATCTGTTTGACCGGTTATGTTCCGGTTCCGGAAGTCGCCAAACTCGAAAAATATGCCGATGAACACGGCTGGGGACTCGCAATTGAGAACCCGGATATCGTAAATGACCGGGTTCCTACGTTGATCAAGGTTCCGAAGATTTTCCGTCTGGTGTCGCCGTTGTTTGAATTTCTCGGGATTTCTCCGGGTTATGATGAGCTGGATGTCAGCGTTTGCTTTCTGTTCTTTTTCACGATATTCTTCGGAATGATCCTCGGCGACGCCGGTTATGGCGCGTTGTTCCTGTTGGGGACGATTATCGCGCACTTCTGTATCAAATCCCCGAAAGCCAAACTGCCGATCCGGTTGTTTGCCACTTTGAGTATTGCGACGATTGCCTGGGGGGCCTGGCAGAAAAACTGGTTCGGGTCGGCGCCGGCTCCGACTGCGCAGGACAACGCGATGATCCAGTTGATCTGTTTCACCCTGGCGCTGGCTCATTTGAGTACCGGCCGGTTATGGCGCGCGATTGCTTACGGGGCCGGGCGGGCTGCTGTCGGGGAAGTCGGCTGGGCTCTGATTCTCTGGGGTAACTTCTTGCTGACTAATCAGATGCTGGTGAATAACGCAACAGTAGCACAGTACCATTATTTGATGAACTGGTTTTACGGTTTTGGACTGGTGTTGATCGTGACCTGTGGAATCAATTGGAAGGATGTCTCGGATATCTTCAACTTTCCATTCGGCCTGATCGGCAGTTTTGTCGATATGCTCAGTTATATAAGGTTGTTCGCGGTCGGACTCTCGGGCTACTATATTGCTTCGAGTTTCAACGATATCGGCCTCAGCTTGTCAAAATTTTCGTTATGGCTGATTCCGGCAACAGTGATTATTATTCTATTCGGACATCTTTTGAATATAGCTCTTTGTATGATGGGGGTTCTGGTTCACGGGGTCCGACTTAATACTCTGGAATTTTCCAACCATATCGGCTTGACATGGTCCGGTCATAAATATAAACCTTTTAAAAAATTAGAAAATAACGATTGATATGCTTTTTATCAAATACAGCATAATTATTCTGGCTTCGTCGGGAGCGCTTGCCGGAGTAATAATCGGCCTCAAAAATCTTCCCGCATCCTTAAGGACATGCAAGGAAAACGAGGTCAGTGGTTTTATGATGCTGCCGTTTGTGTTCAGTCCTTTGTCGCAAATAGTATATTCTGTGATTATGGGAGCTTTAATTTCTTCAAGTATTGAAAAGAACGGGCAGGATCAAGCGGTTTCATCAAAAGTTATTATAATTGGACTGGTCATCGGTTTAATTTTTATGCTGTCAGCTTTGGCTAAATCTTATATAGGCAAAAGAGCGTGCCGTATAATCAGCACAACCGGAAAAGGCTTCCATAAATATTTGATGATATGTGGTTTTGCTGAAACAATGAGTATTTTCGCATTGGTGTTTGGCTTGATCGCGTTAAAATTAGGATAAATAAAAATTCACAAAAAGATAAACTCAATCGAAAGGATCTTATCATGACAGAAGAATTAATGAAAGCTCTCACTCTGACCGGCGGTTATACCGCGGTATCACTGGCGGCGGTTGGCTCCGCGCTTGGAACCGGGACTGCCGGATCATCGGCGATCGGCGCCATGAAAAAATGTTATGCCCAGGGCAAACAGGCTCCGTTCCTGTTGATCGCGTTGGCAGGAGCTCCGCTTTCACAGACGATTTACGGTATGATCCTGATGATCTTCATCAAGAACCAGATCGAAACGAAAGCCGCCTACTGGCCGTTGTTCCTGATTATGGGTATCGTGGGCGGTCTGGCCATGGGCGTATCCGCCTGGTATCAGGGTAAAGCCGGTGCCGGCGCTTGTGACGCTCTCGGAGAAACCGGTAAAGGTTTCGCCAACTATCTGATGATTCTGGGTATTGTTGAAACCGTTGCGATCTTCGCTCTGGTTTTCGCCCTTATGTCGATCGGTTACATCGCGTAAGCGTTATCAACGCAACCGGTTTTTTAAAATACAGGATGGCCCGAGTCATCCTGTATTTTTTTCTTTATTAAGTTCTTTGTTTTTAAGGTCTTGTATATAAATATAAAATCAAGTGTTGATATAATTGAAGTGTTGATATAATTGATGATGTAATATGAAAAACTAGTGTCCAGTTTCACGATGAATTTAATACCAAGTCTGGTTATTTTATGACTTTTCTTCATAAGATAAAGTTTACATAACGCTGCTATGCCGTACTTTATTTTATTTTGAAACCGCCAAAAAATTCCGGCGACTTATATTAAATATCACCTGAAACTGAACACTAGAGAGATTTGGAACGGTTGGGATTTAAGGTAAAATTCAAGAGTCCTATTAGTCCCAATAGTCCCAAACAATGCATAACTTCGAATTTTGTCCGTGTTGTCTGACATTGGAAATATAAAAGATTTCTCTTTTATTTAGGAAAATATGAGTTTTTCGAGGCAATTTTTATTGTATATCTGCGTTAGTTAAGAAAGTGGCATTTTTGCCGCATATTTTTTTTAAATGAAATATTTTTGTGCTATATTGATCAGATATACGAATTAATTAAAAATAAACTGTTTATGATTTTTGAGTCGGTGTTCTGCAAGTGCTATTTGAGAACCGGGGCGAAGACGGCTTGTTTACTGGTGTCTTTCCTGGTTGCTTTGTGTTGCGCCGGAAATGAAAGAATCAATCAGTCCGCCTGGTTTTCGACCGCTTCGGGAAAACCGCAAAAATTGACTGCCGACAAAGCCGGTTACTATGAGACCCAGGCGAAATTTCCCGGCAGTTTGCTCTTGTATCAGGAAAAAGACCGCAGAACCTTGCGTCCTGATAAAAAATTCTTTTTCTCAAAAACCCTCTCATTCAAAGTCACAGTTTCCGGCGGCAGCGTTCGCGGCAACATCTTCATGAAAGATAAAGACGGATTCTGGTTCCAGAGTATGAAGGACTTTACTTTTCAGCCGGGAGCTGAACAGACCGTAAGCGTCCGTATTCCGGCAAAGTACGGAGATTTGCAGCCGGTCGGACATCGCGCGGCCTGGAGCAATTTGTTTGCCGCCACTGTTCAGGTAATCGGACTTTCGCTTTACAGTTCCGAAGATGAGGAAGTGAAAATATCCTGTTCGCCGCCGATTCTGGAGGGAAAAAGGGAGATTGCGCCCTTAGAGGTGCTTGACTGGCAGATGCCGTCGCATGGCGAGCAATATAAACGGCTTGACAGCCGGTTCAATCTTTCGCGTCAATATTTCAATCCATTTGATCCAGACGAGATTGCGGTTGATGTTGAGGTCATGGGCCCGGAAAAAAGACATTATACTTTCCCCGCTTTTTACCGGCTGAAACATGTTTTTGAATATCATTTTACTCAGGAGATCATGAAGCCGGAAGGCAGCCCGTTCTGGGAATTCAGACTCAATCCGCGTTGGCCGGGCAAGTATCGGGTCCGGCTGGTAATCACCGATAAATCAGGCAGGACGCCGAAGGTGTTGAAAACCAACTGGCGTGAGCTGGAGGTGGAAAAATCCGACCGTCGCGGCTTTGTCCGGGCCAGTAAAAAAGATCATCGTTTTTTCGAGTTTGACAATGGCCAGTGGTATTTTCCGTTCGGTTTGAATATTCATACCAATATCGACCGTCGCAGTGAACGCAGTTTCAAACACGGGCGGATGCCCGACCGGGGCGTCCGTGACTATCAGGATTATTTCAGCGCCATGCACAAAAACGGCATGAACGCGGCGGAAGTCTGGCTGGCGGCCTGGAGTTGCGCTATCGAATGGAGCAGCTCTATCCGTTTCTATCATGGACTGGGACGCTACAATATGGCGAACGCTGAGAAGTTCGACCGGATTATGAAGGCGGCCGAGGACAACGGCATTTATCTGCATATCACGCTGGACAATCACGGCAAGCTTTCCGCGAGCAGTGACCAGGAATGGTATGTTTCCCCGCACTATGTGGACGGTGAATTCGCGGTCGCCAACGATGCTTTTCTCAAAACACCGCGCGGTTTTTTCTCTAACCCGAAAGCATTGCGCTACAACCGCAACCGCAACCGCTATATCGCGGCGCGCTGGGGAGCGGAAACCAACATATTCGGGGTGGAGCTGGTCAGCGAAGTTGACCTGGTGACGGAGTTCCGGACGCTCTATGAAGACGGTTCCGGGCTTAAATGGCACCAGAACACGATCAAAGAGTTTCTCGGTTTCGATCAGGGTAGGCATTTGATGACTTCGCATGTATGCGGTGATTACAGACGCAATATTGAGTATGAAAAAATGTTTGCTCTGCCGGAATTCGATTATGTTGTCGGCGACGCCTACCGCAGCACGAGGGTTCATTTTGTCGACCAGATGCGGGGGCAGACTGAAATGCTGCCGAAGTTTAATAAGCCGATCATGATCACTGAATTCGGCGGGACTTCACAAGCCGGAGCCGGAGCGCTGGTTGTTGGAGATATTCACTGCGGCAACTGGGCCGCGCTATTCAAACAACAGGCGGGAGCTCCACTGCTTTGGTGGCATGATTTCGTTCATCTGAATGATTATTACGCGCATTACTACGGATTCAGCCAATATGTCAAAGGGATTGATCCGCGTGGGAAAAAATATCAATACAAGGAACTTAAAGCGGTCGATTATGTGTTGCCGGAAGCGCTGATGGAATTGGCGGAGGAAGAGAATGACGAGTTTGCGAGTACAAAAGAAAGATATGAAAAGCGTATTAAGTCCTATAAAGAGCGGCTGGTAAAAGAGCAGGATAATATCAAGGCGAGAACCGCGATGACCAAAAAGCATGAGACTGAAGCGATTGAATTGCTGGGCAGGGGAGTCAGGGATTATATGATAAAAGCGGGCAATTTGGCGACGCAAGCGGCATCCGCAAAAGAAACTGCCCTGGTCAAAGGCGACGAAAACCGGCGAGAAAAACTCAACACCAGAAATTCCGATCAAAAATTAGCCGAAGTTGCCAGGGCTTATGCAGCAGCCCAAAAAGCCGCTGATGATTTGGTTTTAAAGGCTGAAAAGGCGAAAAAAGCGCTTGATAAATATGCTGGACAACAGGCGGTTAAAGTTTTTGATCACGCTCTGGCAGAATGGAAGAAAACCGTTGCCGTGGCAACGGAGAGCGGCAAGACGGCAAAGATCGGCGCGGAAAATCTAAAAAAAGCCGTCAATGACCTGAAAACGACGACCCGTAATATAACCAAAGCGGCTAAAGCGGTGAAAATCGCGGAAAAAAACCTGAAGAACAAGAATACAGAGGCTGAAAACGCAAAAAAAGCAATCATACTGGCAGTCAAGAGACGGACGATTGCCGAGATCGAATTGAGGGAAGCCGGAAAAGTAACGGTTAGCAGGGATGCAATAGCTCCGGCTGAGGCGAAAATCGAAAAATGTGTGAAAGCGCGAAAATTAATAGAAGATGCCCTGGCGGTTGAATTGCAGAAGACGTCTATCGTCACAATCAGCGGCGAGGACAGAGCGAAAATTAAGTCACTTCAGGATAAATCTGAAGCGGCGCGGAAAGCGATAGTTGTTGCAAAAGCTCAATTGGAATCAATAGAAAAGGAAATTGAGGCTCAATCCGCTCGTCGTAAGAGCAATATAGAGAAGGGGCGGCAAAAACTGAACGGAGCCCAAAAACAGGTTGCTGTGTTGTCAACTGCCGGGAAACAAGCAAAACAGGCTGTTACTAAAGCTGAAAGTAAGGTAAAGCTCTTGAATGTAGCGTATGATAAAGCCAAAAAGGAGAAAAAAATTGCTGAATACCGCAAAGCCAAAGCATCGATGGAAAATGACCGGCTGAAGCAGTTTGACAAGGAGAAAAAGGTGCTTGTGGACAAGGCGGCGGCTGAATTGAAAAAATTGGTTGGAGATAAAAACTTCAAACTTATCGCTGCTGCCGCCGGAATTGATCCGGGCACAAAGGATTCCCGCAAGAAAAAACAACTGGAAGCCGCTGTGAAGGCGACGAAAGAAGGGGCGGAGGCGGTTCTTGCCGATATCCGTCAAATAATCGATCTTTATATTGCGTCGGTCAGTGCGGTGGAAAGCGCGAAAAAGGCGGTGGGAACCAGAAAAGAAAATATTAAGAAAACAGAAGAGAGCATGAAGAATGCATTACAAGGTCAGACCGCGTCCAAACCGGAGGTGGAATGTTTGTCTATGGGGAATGAAAATGAAGTTTATGGATGGGTGTTTTCCCGCTCAAGGATCTATGAATATCCGAAAAACGAACCTGAATTAAGACCGGTTACAAACTGCCGGTTGATTTTTGATTATAAACTTAAACCGGGCAAGTATGATCTCAGGTACTTTAATACAATGACCGGCCGGGAATATGCGCATCAGATTCTTGAAGCGCCTTTAAAAGACAAAAAAATCAGAGTTCCTGACTTTAAAATCGACCTGGCTTTCAAAATTTTACCGGTCAAAAAACAAAGTTTGACAGCGGCGAAATCAGTGGAGAAAAGTAAACCGGCAAAATGAATTTTCTGAAATACATAATAATCCTTTGCGGATGCTTCTTAACCTGCGTTTTGTCCGGTCAGTGGCACGAGCCGAAGGCGAAATACCGGCTTGAAGTGGTCAGTGAGATGCCGGAAGAATACGGGTATGTCGATTTCAGTCGTATCTGTCTGCCGGTTCAGTTGAAAAACGGGGTTGCGGTCTTTGATGAATCCGGACAAAGGATTCCATCGTCGCTTGACCTGGAAAAGCGCGGGATAACCTTCGCCTCCGAAGCCAAAAACAAAAAATCTTACATTTACTGGGGATTTGATACTCCTCAGCCGCCGGATTATGAGGCGGAAAAAATTGGCGCGGTTCCTGTCAGGACCCCATTGGAATTAACGGTCGTCTCCTGCGGTATCCAAAACGTATCGCTTGAGGAATGGATAGACGCTAAACAGTCGAATATCATCAGATGGAACGACCGGTCGATCAGGAGCGCCTGGGAGCGGATTCCGATTTCAAAAGAGGAATTTGATAACGCGGAAAAAGAATTTGGGCCGAAACGTGATGAAGCGGCAGCGAAATCAAGACAAGCTAAAGCTCAAATAACCAGGATCAACCGGAAAATCAATCAGGAGAAAAAGAAACTGTCCGATGCGTCTAAGAAATTACGTAACGCTAAACGCCGACGTAGTCCAAATGCATTGCAGTCCCGGTATCAGAAAGAAATTCTGGCGGCTCAGAAAAAGATCAGAGAACTCTATCGCGGGACAAAAAAATATTATAATCAGATTCGCTCTTTTGACAAGCAGTACCGTCAGTTGAAGCACAAGGTTGACCGGACCAGGTGGCGTTATGATTGGGCAAAGAAAAACCTGGAAACAACTGAGGAACGAAAAGCCAAAGCATTAAAAGACCTGATGGTGGAGGCTAAGGAAAAGAATGGACGGGAACTGGAATTTCTGAAATATTTTGCCACAGACCGCAAAATCCGAAAAATTGGCTCATGCCTGCCTGAAAAAATTTATCTGACTAATATGCCGTTCGGGTACCGGAGCGGTTTTGCCGCACGTTTCGCCGGAAATCTGGTAATTGAACAGCCCGGGGAATATGAGTTTGCGGTGGATTCCACCAGTAATATTCTTCTGTATATCGATGATGAGCTGGTCATCAACTGGTACGGCGATCGCGATCCGAACCATGACTGGTCAAAGAAATGTAAGGTAAATTTGGATCGGGGGCTGCATGATTATAAACTGTACTACAAACGGGCGCAGCGCAGCCAGGAGGCTTATGTGCTGGCCGCCTGGAAAAAACCGGGAGATAAAGATTTTCAGGTCTTGACGGAAGACATTTTTGCCCCGGGGTATCGGGTTAAATTCGTTGCCTTGTCGGATCGCGAAGGGCACGAATATCCAGTGATCAAAATCGATAAACATATTTCGATCTTTTCCGGTAAAAAAGAACGGTTGCTCTGGATCAACTGCGAAAATGTTCTAGGTGGGGATGTCGAATGGTTTATTGCCGGGAAAAAAGTGGCTGAAGGCAATGCGACAGCATTATTTTTTAAAGACGGCGAGTCGCGTGAAGTGGTTGTCAAACAAAAAAAATCACCTGAAATAAAAGTGGAGCTGCCTGAGTATGAAACCGGCTGGAAAGTGCATACCGCGGCTAAGCTTGACCTGAAATTCTGGCTGCCCCAATTCATTTACGATGATGAAAACCTTGATATGTATATGGAAATGGCCTCCGGTCTGCCTTCCCCCATTAAATGTAATTTAAAGGTAACCGCGTCAAAGCCGGAAAATCCGTTTACCCGGTTGGCTAAAGCTTACAAGATCCCCGGGGCGCCGGAAGACCCCCGGGAAAAATATGCGCCGTTGTCAGCATTAAAATTCGCGGTCGCGCTTAACGGGGCAGACTTGAAGAATGGACTTGACGCGACGTTTACTGTGGAAGCCGGGGGAACCGTCTTTGCCGAAGCTAAACTGCGCTTTATTAATATCGCTGAGTGTCCTGACCTGAAAACCGGTTATGAAGGGCTGACGGATGCTGATGGTGCCATGGTTATTCCGGTATTGCATCGTCCCACTCTGGGCGATCTGCGGCGCTGGCAGTTGCCGGGTATTGTCATGAACTCGTTTGTTGATCCGCAAAAAGTTTTAGTTATCGCCGATGATTACGGCAGCGCGGAAAACGGTTTTTTCGCTGTTTTAAAAAACAAGTATTCGGAGCAGGGGATCACTGCCGAGTGCCTGCCGTGGCGCCATAAAACCGCGGCAGCGGACAGCCTGGCTGATTTTGTCAAACCGATCAGGGAAACCGATGCCCAGGCCGCAGTCATCATTCCACCGGTTCTCGACCCAATCTCAACTCCACGCCAGACCCGACGGACGCTTTCAGCGGTGATTCAACTTTTGAAAAATAACCCTAACGTCAAAAAGATCAGGGTCGCGACTCCGTATCCAAGTTCAAAATCAGTTCAGACTCAGTTGATTGCCGATGTTAAAAAACTCGCCCGGGAACACGGGGTCGGAGTTATCTACCTGAACCGTTACGTTTCCGGACTGAATTTGCCGTCAAAACCCGGAGCGCAGACGGAAAGCAGTTATTTTCCGGATCGCAGTGCAAATTCAATCGCCGACTTTATCAGTGGTGATGAGTGGTAAAAAAAAGCAACCAGAAAGATTTGAATATAGATTATGAAATTGGACCCGATAACCCGGCAGTTTGTTGAGCAGCATCCGAAAGACTGCTCATATATTACGTTATCCCCGGCTCAGAAAATTTTTTATCTGTTTTGTTTCGCGTTGCTGCTTCTGCTGATTTTTTATCGCTGGGATTATTTTATTTTTCTGGCGACCGCGACCATGTCATTCTGGTATTTGAGTACGGTCATTTTCAGGACCGTTGCCGCGGTCAATTCACTCAGGGGGCGCGGGGTTGACAAAATTCCCCGTGAAAGACTCGAACATGTCGAGGATTCCGCTTTGCCGATGTATACGATATTCCTGCCGCTGTATAAAGAGGCGAATATCGCGGAAAAGATCATCTACAATATAGAGCAGCTTGACTATCCGCCGGAAAAACTTGACGTCAAACTTTTGCTGGAAAGTGATGACCGGGAAACTCAAGCAGCAGTAAAGAATTGTGATTTGCCTGGTTATTTTGAAGTCATTGTGGTGCCTGATTTTCAACCCAAAACCAAGCCGCGCGCCTGCAATTACGGTTTGGCAAAAGCAAAAGGCGAATACTGTGTGATCTATGATGCGGAGGATCGCCCCGAACCGGACCAGCTTAAAAAAGCGGTTATTGAATTCCGCAGTTCGCACGACGACCTGGTTTGCGTTCAAGCCCGGCTGAATTATTACAATTCCCGCCAGAATCTTCTGACCAGGTTTTTCACGATTGAGTACAGTACCACGTTCGATGTGCAAATGCCGGGCATGGAATTGTTCAATGTGCCGCTGCCGCTGGGAGGGACCTCGAACCATTTCCGGACCGCGGTCCTGCAGGAAATCGGCGGCTGGGACCCGTTCAATGTGACAGAGGATTGTGATTTGGGCATCCGCATTTACAAACGCGGCTACCGGACGTGTATGATCGATTCGACAACCTGGGAAGAAGCCAACTCCCGCCTGGGAAACTGGCTGCGCCAGCGTTCACGCTGGGTGAAAGGATTTTTCCAAACCCATTTTACCCACATGCGACATCCGTTCCGGACTTTGAAAGGACTTGGCCTGTACGGAATGCTCGGTTTCTATATGAGCGTTGGGGCCAGCTCGCTGATGATGCTGGTCAACGTTTTTTACTGGGTTGCCCTGACCGCCTATGTGGCGCTGGTGGGACATGCGATGCATCATGGAATCGGGTTCTGGCAAATCATTGCCGGTCCGCATAAGTTTGAACATTATAAAGGCGTTGCGGTGGCCGGGATGCACCTGAAAGCCTGGCCGCTTTTTTATTATGGTCAGAGTGAAAGCGGTTTCTGGTCAACGCTGTCGATCGTCTTCTGCGGGATGAGCCTTGTCCTGCTGGCCGCCAACGTGCTGTTTATCGGATGTCATGTGCTGGCTTGTGTGAGGCGTAAATATTATCATCTGCTGCCGTTCTGCCTGCTGATGCCGTTTTACTGGGCCATGATCTCTCTGGGGGCCTGGAAAGGCTTTCTGCAGTTTTTCACCAATCCGTTCTATTGGGAAAAAACCGTACACGGCTTTGATAAGGGGCAGGATTTTTCGGAAAATCCCGTGACAAATGACCAATCGGCGGCTATATTAGACGACATAAAGCAAACTGAAAGTGAGGGATTGAAATGAAAACACTGGAAAAACAATATTTTACCCTGGTGGAAATGCTGGTGGTGATCGCGATCATCGGGATTCTGGCCGGAATCTTACTGCCGGTTTTCAGCAGCGCCAGAACTCGAGCTAAAGAAACAACATGTACCAATAACTTGAAGCAATTGATTACGGTGTCAATTGGTTATCGCCAGGACTATGGAGGAAAAAGGTTTCCAGGCTGGATATCCGGGCTTTATGGTGACTACTTGAAGAGTAATAAAGTTTATCAATGTCCGATGGATGGAAATGAAAAAGGCACTGCGGCCGCAGACTGGAAAGCCCGTGCGGACGATCATTGGCAAACTGTATATGACCGTGTTGGCAATCATGGTATGACCTATGACCCCAACCCTGCTGCCGGGAATGTCAGCTACTTTTATGAATTTTCTGACGCTCCGTGCTCCTGGGCCAGTGCTATCGGCTCAGCCGATAACAGCGCAACCTGGAATCAGGTCAAGTTTTACCAGATGACCAAGAATAAAACAGATCATCCTGCCGGAAAATTTCCGGTTATCAGGTGCTTTTGGCATTTGGATGACTGGAAAGATTATAAACAGGATTTAACGCCTGGAGACAATTCAACTGGTGGGTTCAAGGATAATTTGGAAAAAGTGCTTAACGCCGGCGTTAACGGTAATGTCTTTTATTCCGCTGCGAAATGGGAAGTAAGATACTGGACTCCGTAAGTCAAACCTGCAAGGGAGAGGATATAATGAAGCGACCCGATTGGGATAATTATTTTATGGATATCGCCCATGTGGCGGCCAAACGCAGCAACTGCAGCCGGCGTCAGGTGGCGGCGGTGATCGTCAAGGACCACCGGATCATTTCGACCGGCTACAACGGCACGCCGCGCGGCATAAAAAACTGTTGCGACGGGGGCTGTCCCAGGTGTTCTTCCGACGCTCCTTCGGGCACTGGACTTGAGGATTGCATCTGCAGTCATGGCGAGGAAAATGCCATAGTTCAGGCGGCCTACCACGGCATTGCGGTCAAGGACGCCACACTCTATACGACATTCAGTCCATGCCTGCTCTGCGCCAAAATGATTATAAACTCCGGAATTGCCGAGGTAGTATATCATCAGCGTTACAGTATCGATGATGTTTCAAGCCGTTTGCTGAATGAGGCCGGAGTCAAACTGCGGGCAATCGTTACGGAGGATGACGCGTGAACCGGAATCCAGCTGATTTAATAATGTCGCTTGAGCAAGCGGCCGCATGGCGTCAGTCGCTCCGGGCCGACAATAAAAAACTGGCCGTGACCAACGGCTGTTTCGACCTGCTGCATCGCGGACATGCCGATTACCTGTACCGGGCCAGGAATGAAGCCGACACGCTGCTGGTGCTGGTGAATTCAGACGCTTCGGTCAGTGCCTTGAAAGGCCCAACCCGGCCGCTGGTTGACGAGTACAGCCGGGCCTATTTACTGTGCGCACTGGAGTGTGTTGACGCGGTTGTTATTTTCGGCGAGCCCCGGTGTACGGAATATTTCAAGGTTTTGCAGCCGGATGTCTATGTCAAAGGCGGCGATTATACGATTGAGACCCTCAATCCGGAAGAGCGTACGGCTTTGCAGCAGGCAAATGCGGAATTCTGTTTTATTCCGTTTGTCGATGGATTTTCAACCACCAGCATAATTGAGAAGATAAAAGCTTAAGGCTTGTATGAAAAAGTTAATTATAATTGCCGCCGCGGCGTTATCCGCAATATGTTTCACCGGATGTGTTGAATGGACCAACTATACAAATCTTGGCCCGCACAGTTCTTTGACCCGGCTAGAAGAACCGCGGGTTGCTATCGTCACTCCGGTCAAAGTTATTCCATCGGTACCGGAAGTCTCGCCCGATGCGAAAAACGCTCGGGAACGTGCATTATCGCTGCGCTATCGTCCGGCCAGGTTACAGCAGGACGGAATCATTGACCGGACGCTCGGACGTAATATTTCCCATGATTTGTTCAGGAAAGACGTCTCCCGGGTTAATGACCTGACGCTGGTTTATGGCTTGAGTGACGTTGAGATCGAAATAATTAATTCGCTGTGGCGTGATATGGAAAGCCGGACAGAGATCGAATACGCGTTGCTGACCGGAGCCATGAATGCGGTTTTTGACGCAAAATCAAAGAAACTGCCTGCTGATTTGGCGCTGCTGGCCGAATCGAAGCTTCCCCGGGGGGATGTCAGGGAGATTCTGAAAAAACGCATTGACGCGCTGATGCTGCCGCTGACTAATATTGCCCGGATGCGTCTTTCAGATACGATTTTTGCCAAAACATTGACAGTCGAAACAATGGATAGAGGAATTACCAGGATCAGGCGCAGTTACGACTATGCCATTTTTTCTGAGGCCGGGACTAAAGCGGAATATGGTGAATGGACCAGGAAACTTCCCTGGTATTCGTTCGGAATCATCCCGTCGATCCGCGGTTGGGATTTTCTCTATCCGCTGCGGGTGCTGGATTGTCGCAAAGGCGTTTACTATGATTTTACCATGCGCTGCCGGAGAACCCGGGTGGTTAATCTGCTGATGATTCCCGCGATGTTCTATATGCATGAAGGTCTGGAAAAATATCATAAGGTCAGAGCTACGCGTGACTATGGCAGCCAGGTTATGGAACTGATTTTTGAGGATATGTCCACTGCTGAGAAAAATTATGCCTGGTGAAACGCTTGAGATAATTGGTCTTTCCCTTATTTTTCTGCTTTTTATCGGAGTTATTATCGGTATACCCCTGCGCCAGCGTTATCGCAGGAAGCTTATGGAGTCGAAAGGACTGGAGAACTACCAGCGCAAATATTTGAAAGAAAACTCGTCATTGTACAGGATGCTGCCGAAAGCGCTGCGGTTGGAATTGGCCGGATATATCAATATTTTTCTCGATGAAAAAGAGTTTGAAGCCTGTGGCGGCCTGGAGGAGGTGTCTGATCAGATGAAACTGCTGATCGCGTCTCAGGCCTGCGTTCTGATGTTGCAGAACAAACTGGACATCTTTCCAAAATTGCAAAGCATTCTGGTTTATCCGAGCGCGTATATTGCCGACGGCGGCAAGGCTATGTTTGCCGGCAGCGTTGTTGACGCGCCGCCATCAGTCCGGCTGGGTGAGTCATGGAGCCGCGGTAATATCGTACTGGCCTGGGATCAGGTTATGCGTGATGCCGCTTCATACGGCACCGGGCATAACGTGACTATTCATGAATTCGCCCATCAGATTGCCCAGCAGGACGGCAGTCAGGATGGCTTTCCGTTCAGGCACGATCCCGAAGAACAGCGGGAGTGGACTGATATTCTGTTCCATGAATTCGAACATCTCCGGGAAGAAGCCGAACATGGCCAACACGAGGTAATCGACTCGTACGGGGCGGTTAACAAAGCGGAGTTTTTCGCGGTCAGTACCGAGACTTTTTTCTGCGCTTCGGCTAAAATGAAGAAATATCACCCCGAACTCTACCGGGAATTCACTGAGTATTTCGGTTCCGACCCGGAAACCTGGGACGATATCGGTTAAAGCGCTTTATCACGATATTGCGATGGAGAAAGACCGGTTTGCTGTTTAAACAGACGCGAAAAAATATGTTGATTTGTAAACCCCAGACTATCCGCGATTTGACCAATATTCATATCAGAATATTTCAAGTGGTCCATTGCGTTTTCAATACGCCTGGCGCGTACATAATCCATGGGGTTGGTGTTTAATTCCTGTTGAAAGAGGGCGACGCAGCTGACTTGCGGACAGTCCGGCCTGCTTCGCCAGTATTGCAAGGGTTATCTTTTTGTAACAGTTGCGCTCAATCCAGCGAACGGTCTTAACCAAACGGGAATCTTGAACCTGAAAATGCTTATCTTGAAGCTTAAGTTTTTCCTGATAAACCGAAAGTATCAAAATAATTAAATAATGGCCGTAGATTTCCTTTTCCACCTCAAGAACCGGTTGCGGCGTTTCGAACAAACGTGATATCAAATCGGGATATCGGGTATGGTATATCTGCTCCGGCGATAACTTGTCTTCATTTATTTCCAGACATTCAAACTTCATAGGCTGCAGCAATTGGCCACGGGTATATGTAAGGCAATGCGGACAATAAGGCGGAATAATCACTCCGGTTCCGGATTTTAACACAATGCTGGTTTGTTCAGATTCAAAAAGTGCTTTCCTGCCTAAATCGTCAATCATATAATCCAGTTGCCAGAAGGAGTGGGTATGCCAATCAGTGTACTCCGTGCGGCATGGCCCGCGATTACAGTAAAGAATTTTCATTTTGAATCCTTATGATATAATTATGACGTTTTTTGGTATGGCTATAATTTGCTTAAGCAGTATAATATAACTTGAATTCTTTGTATATGCAATTTTAAGGTAAAAAAGGATTATGAAAAAAATGAATCCAATCAAAAAAGTACAAAAGCACATGGACAAATTATGCGTGGAAATAGGTTCCCGGCATGTTGGTTCGCCTGGAGAAGCAGCGGCCGCTGCGTACATTCGTGAGCAGTTTCAGGCCGGAGGATTTGAAACCGTGCTTGAGACCTATCCTGCTGTCGGCTGGGATTGTCAGTCATACAGCTTGATTGATACGACTGCCAACCGGCAATTTTCCGGAATTTATCCCTGTTTTTTTTCCAATGGTTGCGATTTTATTGATGAAATTTTGTGGTTGAAAGGCGAAGCCCTGAGGGAATTGGAAAAGCAGGCGGTTCCCGGACGTTTATGTCTGGTTGAAATGATCAATAAGCCTGACGGGGTATTCAGTCGAAATGCAGTTGCGGAGCGTCTGGACCAACTTGGCGCCGTCGCCGCCCTTTTTATCAGTGATCATCCGGTTGTTCCTGATACCAAAATACAACGTTCGCCATTTTTAAATAGACTGGCGACAATGTCTTTGGCATATCACACTGCTTATGAGTTATGGCCGGTCAGACATCATAAATTCCATCTGCGGATCAATGCGCGCAAATTCAAGCATGAATCCTCGAATGTAATTGCCAGAATTACCGGTTCAGGTTCCAATAAGGCGGTAATCGGCTGTCATTATGATACTGCCCCCGGATCCAGGGGGCTTCAGATAACGCGTCCGGCTCTGCCGCGGTAATTGAAATGGCAAAACAGCTGAAGGGCCGGACAAAGGACTGGTCGGTGGACTTTGCGGCGTTCGGTGCGGAAGAATATATTCCGAAGGATTTTCCCCCGGGCAGCGGAGATTATGTGGAAAAGCACCGGAATGAAAATATTCGTTTTCTGCTGAATTTCGACAGTTGCGGCCTGTGCCTGGGAGAAACGACGTTACAATTGGGCTTTCCGGATAAGCTGCCGGAAACAACCGGCTCAAAATATCGTGTAACAGAGTATTCCGGCGCAGGAGACGATAAGGCTTTTCACGCCGCCGGAATCCCGACTTTATGGTATCGCACGGATTCACCGTATAAAAATATCCATAATAAGACTGATTCAATTGAAAAAATCAACATGGAGTTGTTAAGTAATATTATTCTCGAAGGAAAGAATATGTTTGAACATCTGACAACCGCTATCAACAAGGAGATGAAACAATGATTAGAACACTGCGTTCAGAAGATTTGCCGGTTATCGCGGATATCGGTAATCGCGCCTGGCGGAAAATATATGCCAACTATAAAGAGAATATTTTCGGCCCGGAACTCTTTGAAATCAAGGTTCCTGATCCGGATCAGGTAAAAGGCGCGCAGATAGTCAAGCAATGTCAGGATCATCCGGATTGGATATTTATCTGTGAGGAAGATGGTAAAATTGTCGGCTTTGTCACTTTCAGGCTCAATCATATTACCAGAATTGGTGAGATTTGTAATAATGCCGTTGATCCTGAATGCGGCCTGAAAGGCATCGGGCAGCAAATGTACAAAGCGGTTCTGGCGCATTTTGCCGAACAGGGCATGTTATATGCTGAAGTAACCACCGGCCTTGACGAAGGCCACGCTCCGGCCCGCCGTGCCTATGAACGTGCCGGATTTGATATCCGTTCCGAAAACGTGACCTATTATAAAAAACTTTAAGAGAGGTTTTGAATTGTAGCTATTTGGTTACGATTATTTAATATAATCAGACAGTTTGATTGTTAATAAAATATAAAATCTTTGAAGTTAATGACTTGTGTTGTGTGTTAGTTGGATTAAAGAACAATTGTCGTTTTTAGAAAACAACAAGTTCGACGCAAGTTCGACGCAGAATGTCGGTTAGGAACAAAGTTTGATGAATTCGTTAGTCAGGAGAGATGGTTTCCGTTTATTGTTGAGCAGCATGTAAAATTCCCGGTCAAGCTCCAAGCCGGGAATGTCGATTGTTCGCAATTGCCCGGCTTCAACTTCCCGGATAATTGTTCTTTCCGACAGACATGAAATTCCTATGCCGCATTCAACCGCTTTTTTGATCGCTTCAGTATGTCCCAGCTCAAGAAAGACTTTTATGCTTTTTCCCGCTTTGCTCAAGGCGTTTTCAAAGACTATCCTTGTTCCGGAGCCTTGCTCGCGCAGAATCCATTTTTTCGAGCTGAGCTGCCGCCATGAAAACTGCGCACGGCCTTCAGCGCAAAAATCATTTCCGCAAAATATCCGCAACCGGTCATTGCGCCAGGGAACTGTTTCCAACTCCGGTCTGAAACAAGGTCCTTCAACAAATGCCGCATCCAGTTGATAGTTCGCCAATTGTTCCGCTATCTTTTCAGTGTTGTCAACGGTTAGAGTTAACTGCGCATCCGGAAACTGTCGCATAAAACGGCCGATTATTTCCGGCATTACATAGTTGCCGATTGTCGAACTGGCTCCCAGCTTCAACTGCCCGTCAAACTCGTTACGGTTACTAAACGCGCTATTTATATTGCCGTAATCCGTCAGCATGTTCAAGGCGAGCGGATACAATCGTCGGCCGGCATCATTCAATCTCAGCCGGTTTCCGGTGCGCTCAAAAAGAGGCTGTTCAAATTGTTTTTCAAGTTCATTCAGGGCCAAACTTACGGCCGGCTGGGATAAATAAAGCGCGGTCGCCGCCCGGGTTACGCTACGGTATTTGACAACTGAGGCGAATACTTCCAACTGTCGCAATGTGAAATCAAGCTTCATTATAAATATTCCTTATAATTACTATTAATATAATTGATTTTACTTATTATTTCAAGCCGGTTATATTCATTGACATTTCGGAAACCCCAAAAATCACTAAAATTAAGGACTGTCGAATATGAAACTTGACAAACACTTCATTTCATCGTTGTTAATTTGCGCTGTTATTGCCGTTGTCGCAGAATTGCTGTCCAAATTTATTCCGTATCTGGGTGGTGTGACCCTCGCCATAATTACCGGCATCGCTGCCAGGAATATTTTTAAGATTCCGGAAAAGCATAACAGTGGTTTTAATTTCGCGGAGAAAAGAATTCTGCCGCTGGCGATTGCGTTGCTGGGCGTCCAGCTGGATTTGCATCTGCTGGCGAATCTAGGTTTTCGGGTTTTTGCCGGGATCTGCGTAACAATTGCCGCTACCCTGGTTGCGAGTTTTATGTTGGGGAGGCTTTTCGGGTTCAACCGGGATTTTTCAATGCTGCTCGGGTGCGGCAACGCAATATGCGGCAGTTCCGCCATCGGCGCTGCTGCGCCGGTATTGAATGTTGATGAAGATGAAGTAGGGCTTTCGGTCGGAATTGTCAATTTGCTCGGGACAATCGGCCTGGCAACTGTGCCGCTGCTGGCATTTGCTCTGCACCTGGACCATATCCGGGGAGGCTTTCTGGCCGGCGGCACCCTGCAGTCAGTCGGTCAGGCGGTTGCCGCCGGTTTCAGCATCAGCGATGATACCGGGCAACTGGCTACTGTGGTGAAGATGGGCCGAGTCCTGATGCTGGGACCGGTGATTTTGCTACTGTTGACGGTAAAACGTTTTGGTGCCAATACCTCCGGAGAAAGGAAAAGCGGCTTCAAAATACCGCTGTTTATCGTTGGTTTCGGGGTTCTGGCCGGGGTAGCCGGCGGCGGATTTATCATTCCAGCGCTAAGAATTGGTATTTTATTTTTGGCCAAATATCTGCTGTTGACCGCGATGGCGGCCATCGGCATCAAAATTCACCTGAAAACGCTATTTGCCAAAGGACCGCGCGTTTTCTTCTTCGGTCTGGCGATTGCCTCCGTGCAGATGGTTGTTGACCTGATTTATGCAGTTTGTCTACTTAAATAAGTTTGTTCCGATTGCCGTATCGGTGGGACCATTAATTTTTTTTTGAGTACGAAAAAAAATGAGCTAGAACGAAGTTTAATTATTGTGATATCTTTTTATATTTTATTTGTTTTTTCAGGGACGGAAACTATTTTATAAATTTACCCCTTACAATAAACATGGATGAAAATCATGCAGGAAATTATTAATAAACTGAAGAATTTACTGAAACAGCCTGAAAAAACCCGGATCCTTGCTTTCGGATCTTCCAATACGGAACGCTTTTTGCCGGGGATGCACTGGTTCGACTGCCTTGAACTGGCAGTAAAGAATTCATGTGAAGGACGTTTTCACACCTGTATCAATACCGGCGTCAGCGGCAATACTTCTTCGCAATTACTGGAACGATTCGTGGACGACGCTGAACGTTATAAGCCTCATTTGGTTATTATCACCATTGGCGGCAATGACTCAAATCCCGATCCGGAACGCAACCACTCTCCGGAGCTTTTTGCCGCAAACCTGCAGGAACTTTACGACCGTTTTACCGCGATGGGGTCACTGGTCGTGTTCCAGACTTACTATTCACCCGATCCTGACATAATTATGTCTGAACATCTTAATAATTTTTACGCTCTGATGAAAGTGGTCAGGGAAGTCGCGGAAAAGAATAACACCGGTTTGATCGACCATTTAAAGCGCTGGGAAGCATTCAGAATCGTGGAAACGGCCCAATACAAGGCTTTGATGCGCGACGGTTTTCATGTTACTCCGCTTGGTAACAAGGTTATTGGCCTGGACCTGGCCCGGGCCTTTGGTTTCAGGATCGGTTCCGAATTTCCGGAAGAGCTGGCGGAAGCTTATCGAATTCAGAAAACAATGGACAAATATTCAAAATAACTTGTCAGGGGCGCGGCTATGACTCGACCTAACATCTTAATAATTAACTCAGATCAACATCGGGTTGATTCGCTTGGCTGTTACGGTCATGATATTGTTAAAACCCCGAATCTCGACCGGCTGGCGGGCATGGGAATGCGGTTCGACAACGCGTTCACTCCGGCCCCGTTGTGTTGTCCGGCCCGGCAGTCGCTGTTGTGTTCGCAGGTACCGGAAAAACACGGTTGTTTGTGGAATTACGGGGCCGGTTCGGGTCATGCAATGGGCGGTTTGCCGCCGGAAACCGATGTCTGGCCGCGACGCCTGCGACAGGCCGGATACCGGACTGCTTACTTCGGGAAATGGCACGTTAATCCTGACGTTGATCCGACCGGATTCGGCTTCGAGAAATATTCCGGCCTGGAAAATTATCCGGGACGCCGTCCGGCCAAAAACAGCTGGAACGACCTGACGGATATCTGCGGAGTGGGAATTTATGACGAAGGTGAGTCCGAGACCTCCCGGACTCATGCCAGCGCTTATGACTGCATTGCAACAATCAAAGAATATGCCGAAGGAGATGCGCCGTGGCATGTCAGGCTTGATTATACCGAACCGCATCTGCCATGTTTTCCGACCCGCGAATTCCTGAATATGTATGATCCGGACGAGCTTGCGCCCTGGGGCAGTTTTGACGAAGAATTCGCCGAAAAACCCTACATTCAAAAACAGCAGCTTGACAACTGGAATATTGCCGACTGGACCTGGAACGACTGGAAACATTATGTCCATCAATATTTTGCCGTGATCACCCAGATGGATGACGCGATCGGCAAGGTGATAGCTTATCTTGAAGAATCCGGCCTGGTTGAAAATACCATCGTCATTTACACGACCGATCACGGCGATATGGCAGGCGGGCACCGGATGATGGATAAACATTATATCCTGTATGAAGATGTCGTTCATGTGCCGATGATCATGCGTTGGGACGGCGTGATCCAACCGGGTTCGGTTGATGACGACTTCACCAGTCACTATCTTGATCTCGGCCCGACCCTGCTGGAAGCGGCGGGACTGGAAATTCCTGATTCTTATGATGGAAAATCCCTGCTGCCGCGGCTGCGCGGCGAACCGGTTGCCGGGGCGGAAGGTATAACCTCTGCCTACAACGGCCAGCAGTTTGGCCTTTACACCCAGCGGATGTATCGCGACAAACGTTATAAACTGGTCTGGAACCTGACTGATATTGATGAGTTTTATGATCTTGACAGCGATCCTTACGAACTGAAAAACTTGATCCGCAAGCCGGAATGTGCCGGGTTGATCGAGTCTTTCCGGCAAAAGCTGTATCATGAACTGCTCCGGCTCGGTGACCCGCTGGTGGAAAGCGTCTGGATGCGCGAACAGCTCCTTTATAATCGCAAAAAAGCCTGACTCCCATTCAACATCGAGCGCTGAACATTGAACATCAAATGTTTGCTTGCTGAAAAGTTGTTCTTATATTAAAAGAAAATTCTTGAAAATACGGCTGACTAGGAATGCGCCAGCCCCGATGGCTGTACTTTCCTCTTCGGCGCTGGAACAGATTATCTTGAGATCTTTTTGGAAAACAGAGAAAGAACTGGTTGTAATGGTCTCTTCGACAATCTGCAAAAAACGGTCGCCGAATTTCATCAGCTCCCCGGTCAGGACAATTTCATCCGGCGCCAGCAGATTAATCTGATTGGCGACTGCGATACCGAGCCATTTTGCGGCGGTGTCAACGACTTCCGTTATTGCCGCGTCACCGGCGGCATAGCCTGCGATTAACTCCGGGAGCGTCAGCGTCTTACCACATCGGAGCGCAACTTTTTTGCGGATGGCGCTAATGGAACAGAGAGTTTCCAGGCAGCCGTGTTTACCACATTTACACGGTTCGCCGTCAAGCTGGTAGATCGTATGGCCGAGTTCGCCGCCGTGTCCGTGTTTGTTGAAAACAATTTGACCGTCGATGGCTGCGGTGCATCCGATTCCGGACCCGGCGATTATCACCAGCAAATTTCCGTTGACGCCGTTATGGTTGAACCATATTTCATTAAAAGTTTTGGCAACGGCGGTGTTGGATATTTCCGGTTCAATCCCGTATTTTTCATTGAAAAATTTTTTCAGGTCGAATTTTTCCAGTTCCGGCAGCTGCACCACGTTTTCCAGAACCCGGTTTTCGTCAGAGAAGGTTCCAAACGCGGCAATGCCGATACCTAAGAGTTTTTGCCGGTCGCAAGCAGCCAGCAGACGATTGGCCAGGGTGATTAACGCATCCAGAAAATCCCTGCCGCTTTGAACTCCTTTAAAAATAATTTGTTCCCGAACGATAATCCGGCCTTTAAGATCAATGATAACTCCGCTGATATAATCCGGATCAAGCGCAATGCCGATGGCGTGTTTCCAGTCGGCGTTCAGATCGACCAGTTCCTGCGGTCTTCCTCCGGTGGAGTTGTCCAGCCCCAGCGTTTTAACCAACTCAAGATCGATCAGATCTTTAATGATACGTGTAACCGTGGTGCCGTTGCAGCTGAGCCGCCGCGCCAGTTCGGCCCGCGACATAGGTCCGTCTCCATTCAATATATTCAATACCGGCAGACTGTTTTGCCGCCGCATGTTTTTAAGTTGTAACATTTTTTCTGATCATCCATTATTTACACTAGGTAAATAATCTATGTGCTAAATCTAAAAAAGTCAAATATTGCTCTTGACAAATTTACAATAAGGAGTTAATATATATCTTTATATACGAGTGTAATTAAGTATTGGAAGCAGTGATGATAAAAGCAAATTCAGAGCCTGAACCTCAAGAACTTTACCGGCGAATGCTGACAATTCGCCGTTTTGAAGAAAGAGTCAAGCAGCTGTATCGCGCCGGCGAGATTTTTGGAGCGATACATCTCTATATCGGCGAGGAGGCCATCGCAGTAGGAGTGTGCTCGCAGTTGCGGGACAGTGACCGCGTCTTCAGTACGCATCGGGGGCATGGGCACTATCTTGCCAAAACCGGAGATGTTGCCGGAGCAATGGCGGAATTGATGGGTAAAGCCAGCGGTTGTTCCCGCGGCTATGGCGGCTCGATGCACATGTTCAATCCCGAAAAAGGCTTCATGGGGGGTAACGGGATTGTCGGCGGAGGCATTCCGCTGGCGCTGGGAGCGGCATTTGCGGCAAAGTATCGGAATACCGATGATGTAGCCGTTGTTTTTTTCGGGGAAGGCGCATCAAATCAGGGGACTCTGCACGAAAGTCTGAATCTGGCGGTTTTGAAACGACTGCCTTTGCTGTTTGTCTGCGAAAACAATCGCTATGCGGCAACCACTCCCGTTGCGGCTTCAACCGCCGATGAAGACATGACCAAACGGGCCGCGGCCTACGGGATGCCGGCGCAGACGGTTGACGGCAACGATGTTTCTTCGGTAATCAAGGCGGTTAAAACCGCACTCAAAAAAATACGTGATGGCAGCGGCCCGTTCCTGCTTGACTGTAAAACCTACCGGGTGGAACCGCATTGTGGAATTATCGCTGATACCCGACCGAAAGGGGAAAGGACGAAATGGCAGGCGCCGGAAAAAGACCCGCTGAATCGAATTGTTTCGGAATATCCTGAATTTTTCACTTCCGATTGTTTGGATTCCTGCGAACAGGATGTAATGAGCTTGCTCGAAAATGTTATTACTGCCGCCAGAAATGCGGAATCGTCGTCTGTTAACATATTCATCGAGGAGTTTCAGGTAAAATGAGAGAGATCACCTATATTGATGCCATGAATGAAGCTTTGGCAGAGGAGATGGAACGCGATCAGGATGTTTTTATCATTGGAGAAGATGTTGATATTGACGGCGGCGTCTGGAATGAAACCAGAGGACTGGTTGAAACATTCGGGCGCGAACGGGTGATTGGCACGCCAATTTCTGAAGCCGCCTTTTCCGGTCTGGCCGCGGGGGCGGCCATGTGCGGGTTGCGGCCGGTTCTGGAATTCATGTATATGGATTTTGCGGGAGTGGCGATGGACCAGTTATGCAACCAGATCGCCAAGTTGCCGCTCATGTCCGGCGGCCAGGTTGGAATGCCGGTAACGATCCGCATGTGCGGAACCGGGACCGGAACCCGGGAAGCAGCCCAGCATTCACAGAGCCTGGAAGCATGGTTCGCTCATATTCCGGGATTTAAGGTGGTCATGCCGGCAACCGCTAAAGATGCTAAAGGGTTGTTGAAGTCGGCTATTCGGGATGACGCGCCTGTGGTATTTATCGAAAACCGCAATCTTTACTATGAGAAAGAACTGGTTCCGGAAGGCGAATTTATCGTTCCGATTGGTGAAGCGGAGGTAATACGAACAGGCGGAGATGTTACCGTACTTACAGTGGGTTATGCCCGTCGCAGGGTAATGGCGGCATTGCCGTTGTTGTTGGACGCGGTCGGGGTGGAATTTATTGATTTGCGCAGTGTTGACCCGTTGGATATGGATACGGTTCTGGCATCGGTGGCTAAGACCGGTAAAGTCATGATTGTTCAGGACGCTCCGGTCGAATGCGGTATTGGAGCGGAAATTGTCCGCCGCATCGTTGCGGAAGGATTCGATTATCTTGACTGCCCCCCGCTGGTTATCGGCGGCAAAGATATTCCAACCCCGTTCAGTCCATCGCTGGAAGACTATATTTTGCCGTCGCCTGAAGCTATTGCTGCGAAAATTGCGGCTTTGGCTGAATATAGAATTTGATGGCATGCTTTGATGTTTTCAACTTGCGGGAAAAATATTGTATTTTGCACGAATCTTGAACATACTTGAATAACGAGGAATTTGAATTATGGCGTATCAAGGAATAATTGATGATCTGAAAAAATGCGTTGCCCTGGAAAAGCCTTCCAGAATACCCTGTTTTCCTTTGGGAATTGATTTTGATGTCTGGCAGGCTGGAGTAAGCCATAGAGAATATCGGAACAATCCTGGAACCATGATAAAAACCGGCATAAATGTGGTGGAAAAGTTCGATTACGACTGGTTTATCCTGTTCCCCGACGACCTGGTCGAATGGGAATATACGGGAATTGAGGTTACAGACGACGAAATTGTTCCTCCAGCCGTGCTGAAATATCTCAATCCGTCACGTTCCATGCTGAATCGGTTGCAAGTCCCGGAGCCGGAAAAATTCGGTAGAATGCCGCGGTATCTGGAAGGACTTCGGGGGCTAAAACGTCATTTCGGGGATTCGATCTGCTTGGCCGGGAGAATTGCCGCGCCGTTTTCCGGGGTTGCTCTTCTGATCGGAATCGAAGCTATGTTGATGATGATGCTTGAAGATCCCGGACTTTTGCATGACTGGATGAAATACGTTACAAAGTGTAATCGAATCTGGGCTCAGGCCCAGATCGAGGCCGGCGCCGATGCGCTTTGGCTGGGGGATTGTTTAGCGACTTCAAACTTCATTTCGGTCGATGATTTCATTAATATTGCCGCTCCGCATGCCAATGAAAACGCTCAGATTATATCAGCTTATGATGCGTTTTCATTTTATCATGGCAGCGAGTCGTCGTTGGAGCATCTGCAAGCGGCAATCAAATATGTCGACGCTAGTGCGATCAATCTTGGTGAAAAAATAAACGTTGGCGAAATTGCCGGACTGACGGGAAACGCAAAATGCCTGATGGGGAATATAGATCCTTTATCTGTATTGGAAAACGGCAGTCGTGAAAATGTCATTAGGGAAACGGAAAGAATTGTCAAATCAGGCATGGAGGAGGGAGGATATATTTTCTGTACCGCAGAAGGTATTGCCCATGATACCCCGCCGGAAAATGTAAAAGCGTGTGTTGAAACCGTTCATCACATCGGAGTTTATAAGTAACGTGGAGGTAATTTCAAAAATGCGTTTAAAAGATAAAATCTGTGCAGTTACCGGCGCCGGAAACGGTATCGGTCTTGCCGCCGCAAAACTTTTTGCCCGGGAAGGGGCAAAGGTGTTCATTCTGGAAAACAATGTCAGCGCCGGGAAGACGGCTGAAAAAGCGATTTTGGAATCCCGGGGACAAGCCTGCTTCATTTCATGCAACATTGCCTGTAATGAAGAGGTCAAGGCGGCATTTGATGTTATTCAGCAGTACGCCGGAAAGCTGCATGTGTTATATAATAACGCGTCGGTTTATCTGGGTGGAAAAGACGGTATGATTTCGGAAATAACACCTGCAATCTGGCAAAAGGTTATTGAGATTAATCTTAACGGCTTATATCATTGCTGTCACTATGCAATTCCGCTGATGTTGAAAAACAACGGCGGGTCAATTATCAACACAGCCTCCAGTGCGGGGGTTATCGGTATCCCGAACTGTGACGCCTATACTGCAACCAAAGGGGCAACAGTTGCCTTGACCAGATCAATGGCGGCCGAATACGGCCCGCTTGGAATCAGAGTCAACTGCATTGCTCCCGCAGCTATTATGACTGACATGGTGAAGCAGAGTAATCCGCAAAACAGTGATTTTGATGAACGCGCGTTTTTGCAATTGCGGTCACCCCTGCGCCGCTGGGGAACACCGGAAGAAGTTGCCGGATTAGCCGTTTTTCTTGCCTCGGACGATGCTTCATATATCAATGGTACAATTATTCCGGTCGATGGCGGCATTACCATTAACGGCGATCTTTCAAAAGTTCAATAAACTTTCATATATTGCTTCCTGCGAAAGCGGGAAGTCGGTTCAGAGATTGTCCTTTTTCGTTACTATCTTATGATTTCATCCTCTTCGTAGAGTGTTCCTGAAATAACTTTGCCTGTTGCGTCGGTATACCGGTAGTGACGCTTTATATAATGTGGCTCAGCCCGGGATTGGGTATGTAGTCACAAAGCAGTTCATACCTTAGCTGCAGATATTTCCTTCTGCTGTTTACATGCGTTCTGAACCACAATGTATTAGGCAAAATATTCTTTGCTCTGGTTTGTGCATAGTCTTTATCCGACAGAACATGATAATTCCCGAGTGAAACTAAATAATCTATCGGTATTTTTGATATTCCGGCAATATTACTGATATGCGTATAAGAGATATCCAAAATCTTCAACCGCTTAAGCCCGGAGAGTTTCTCCAGGTTTTTTGTTTTTAATGGGCGCTTAAGACAAACATAATTAACCTTAGTCTTTGATATTTCAGATAAGACATTATCGTCTGCGTGGCTTATTGTAATAGCCTGTAAATTTTTGAATTTTGATAGGTAATTAATATTTATCATCTTGCAATAAAACAGCTCAATACACTTCAAGTTAGGATTTGTTTCATAAATTTTCTTCAAATCAGCTGTTTCCCTGATCAATTCCAAACTAATTAAATTTGGCGCTTGGAGTAGTTCCTCATAACCCTGTCCATGTATTGAAAGTAAAACTAAATTATCAATAATACTTTGCTTAAGTTTTCCTGATATATCCACATTGCTTAAACGCAATTTCTTGAGATTCGGATATTTATTAAGTAATGAGATATCAAATTTCTCCCTGCTGATAAATGATAACGTTAAATCTTCCAGGTTAGGAAAATCAGGCAGGCTCCTCGAACTAAATTTATTCTGATCATATATAAATCTTCTCACATTTGCATTGTTTAGTGAACTGAAATCAAAGTCAATATGCCTGATTATGGCTAAAAGATCAATTTTGAGTCCGGAAACAAAGGATAGATTATTACAATCAGGCACACACAGAGACAACCCGGTAATATTATTATCCTTTATATATTCTTCCAGAAAGTTTAGATTTATGATTTTTCCCTTATTAGCCTTCATTGCCTGATCATCAAAATATATTCTTATGACTTTTTCAGGAAAGTAATTATATCTATCGATATTAACTGAAATATTGCCTTTCTTTATGATATTTTGATTATATTGAAACAATTTTCTTTTTAATAGATAACCATTCTCCTCTTTAAAGATATCTTTTGCTTGACTTGGCAGTACAAAATAAATATTGACAAAAAGCAGTAATAATATTTGCAACGCTTTTTTACAATGAGCAATATTCTCATGTATTTTGTAAGCATTCCGAAATATTCTTCTAGTCATTGCATGTTTTTCCTTTTTATCGCCCTGATAAACAAATACTACTGTATTTTATTCATATATTTGAGACTGGTTTTGTATGTAATATACTCCGCCTGTATGATATGTTGTTGTGGAGTATGACCAACCGTCAACTATTCCAGTTTCACTGAAGATAACAGTGCCCCCGATTGAGAAGGTAGTTACGGATATTGTTTTGCTTTGCGATTCAGTTGCTATGATATTTGCCATTTTTAATGTTCTAACGGTAGAAACAGGCATGCGATTAAACAGAACTTTGCCATCGGCCATAATCGGATTGCTGCTCGGTTTGTTGGTTACTTTTTATTATAATAAGGATATTTTGCAAAATTTTCATCAATCAGAATTCTCAAATCAAATTTATCAGGAATTACATATAAATAAAATAACTCTTTATTCCCTCTTGGGGACCACATCAAGTTAAATGTGCCTGCTGTCACGTTGTGTTCACCGGCTAAATGCTGCCGCCCACGAGTCGTTTTGAGTTCTTCTGAAACCTCTCCATTACCCTTGATTTCTTTTTTGAGTTTTCCATCATAAAAGCGATATTTATATGTGGCTTTTTTATCTCCTGTCCCCTTAAAGGATATCAAGCAATAATCTTTTCCATTGTAAAGCCAGATCATTTGAGAAGTATGGATCAGAACTGGAACAGCCTTCTGATCATTCATCGTCTTGTATTTAAGGAGCTTTGAAGAATTGTTTGTCTGTTGAATTAGAAGAATTATAGCAATAAGAGCGACTGTAATCGAAATTACAGTAATAGAAATTAGAAATATATGTTTTGTTTTCATTCAGACTCCTTCCCAGTGGCAAATAAAATAAGTATACTGGTCAGGCGTTCCGTTGTCAAGCTTTAAACGAAACTTAACCATTTGCCACAACCAGATTACCGCCGGCGATGCGCTTTTGAGGAAAATTGGAACGAGATTGTTACTTAATAACAATTAATTTGCTTTTGTTTTTATTAATAAATTTTTTGCTTGCTTCGTCAAGTTTCAAAAACCTGATATCTATACCGGCCAGAGGCATTTTCTGTAATGGTACCAAGTCAGTGACATGAGTTCTGTTTATTCTCAAATATTGTAATGACATATTCCCCAAACTGGATAATGAGGTGATTTGAGGATTGTAGGAAATATTCAGACTTGTTAGTGGCAGGGACGCAATTTTTTCAAGTTTTTCATTATTCAATTTTCCTCCGACAATAGACAACGACCTGAGATTTTTCATCTTTGTTATGACTTCCAGCAATGCGTCATCTATAACATTTATTTTCAAATACAGAGATTCCAAAGACAGAGATGAAAGGACATGAGAGTTGATAAGACTGCTTGCCTCCAGTTCCAGATGTTTTATTTTTTTGCCCGTAAGGGCAGCAAGGTCAAAGTCCATTTCGTCAGAACGCCATTTTTTAAGCGACAATTCCTGTAAAGGCATTTTAGACAGTAATTCCATAGTGAAAATATTTTTCTTAACAATTCTGCTGGATGGGAATGCGATGCGCAAGCTCTGTAGTTTATCGAGGGATTTCAAGGCCGAGTAATCAGACAAGCGGCATTCGTCCAAAGTCAGTTTTTTTAGTTTTAGATTTTCTATATCCTTTAGCGATTTTATTGGACTGATTGCCGCTAATGTTAACTCATCCAAGGGGATTTTATCAATTTTTTCAAGTGATCTGACCGGACATTTTATTATTTCGAGTTTCCTGAGTGGCAAATTCAGCAGAGGGTCTATTGTGGTAAAATTACAATGGTTTACTGATAATTCTTCTATGTGTTTGTTTTTCAAGGAATTCATATCTAAAAAATCTATGTCTACTAATTTCAAATATCTGATATTACAACTTTTCGGCAACGCAGCGGTATAATCCGGTTTAGTTATGTAGTGTGTACGAAACATCGGTTGTTTATTGTCTTTATCGTATATGCTGGGATTCAATTCAACTCCAAGTAGATGTAAACTTTCTAATTTTTGATTCTCTAGAAAATCCAAATTTGTTATTGTGTTTTTAGCTAAGAATATTTTATTTAATCTGCAGTTTGATAAAAGTTGCAGATCAGGAATATTTGTTGCTCCTACATAAAGTTCTTTGAGATTGGTATACTCATGGATTTTTTTCTGTAGATAAAGTCGGGATATACAATGCCCAAGTGAAGTGTTTTTCAAAAAAGGTTCGAGAAAGCGAATATCTTTTATAGGGACATTATTACAACGGTTGGATAATTTTTGACAGTAAGCTTGAGCCAGAAAGTTGTCTTTCAAACTTTTTGAATTATTTATCTGAAAAGAGTTTCGATTTAATGACAAACTACCAATAAACAGACGTGTAATTTTCCCTTGAGATCTTTCTCCCTGAAAAGGCGCAATGTGATCATTAATTGCGGTGTTTTTTCCTTCGGCGTACAAGCCAAACATCTGTATCGAAAATAACAATACAACGCAATAAGTTTTCATAATTAATATCCCATCCCCATCGTTTATATATGCTGTCTTATTCTGGTCGTCGGAGCTGCATTAGAGGTCTTAATGCCGGCCAGTTGCCACGTGAAATGCTCACACTCAGGCTCACTCAGCTCCCTGGTACACAGTGATATAAGTATACTGGTCAGCTTAACCGTTGTCAAGCTTTTTCCCGAAAAGATTCAGGGTAGAATCAGTGTATTTGTCCTTGTCCGTTGTTCCAACCGTGTAACAAGGCATGTCGTTGAACAATCCTTTGCGATCTGATTACCGTTGGGGCAATCTGAATGAGTTTGACGGTTTTGCTGTTTTTCATACCTCTGAAGATCCTTCACACGCTAGTTGAATCATCTTTGTTCGTGGCGGTATAATCATTAACAAAGATTTATTATAAGTTTAACAAACTTTCAGGCTGAGCGAGAAGGTTGACCATTTCCTGAAAAGATTCATGTCAAAAAAGACTGAACATGTGAAAAAAAGCCATCTCTTCAGTACAAATTGACTTGCGAAACGGCTGATGTTGCAGTATATTACACGCTTTACCGTGGCGCGGGCCGCGGTGTATAGTATTAAGTGACAACTTTATCTTATTAACCAATAACGGAGAGAAGAAAATGGAGTTTACCTCTGAAGTTGCAGAAATGATGTGCGTGGCAAAAGGGCCAAACAACGGTCCGTCACCCATCCCGGAAGAAGGAAAATGGGTTCAAGCCAGAGAAGTTACAGATATCAGCGGCCTGAGCCACGGTGTCGGCTGGTGCGCCCCGCAGCAGGGTGCCTGTAAGCTGACTTTGAATGTTAAAGACGGCATTATCGAAGAAGCCCTGGTTGAGACCCTCGGTTGCACCGGTATGACTCACTCCGCCGCGATGGCCAGTGAAATCCTGCCCGGCAAAACCATTCTCGAAGCCATGAATACCGACCTTGTTTGCGACGCGATCAACGTTGCCATGCGCGAGATCTTCCTGCAGTTGATCTACGGCCGCACCCAGACCGCGTTCTCTGAAGGCGGACTGGCTATCGGCGCCGGCCTCGAAGACCTTGGCAAAGGCCTCCGCAGCGTTACCGGTACCACTTACGGCACCAACGCCAAAGGCGCGCGTTACCTGGAACTGGCCGAAGGCTATATCACTGAAATGGCCCTGGATGAAGACGATGAAGTCATCGGTTATAAATTCGTCAAACTCGGTGTTATGCTCGACCTTATTGCCAAAGGCGTAGATGCCAACGAAGCACTGGCAAAAACCACCGGTACTTACGGACGTTTTGACGACGCCGTTAAGACCATCAACCCGAGACACAAGTAATTACTTGCACAGGAGATTATAATCATGGCACTTTTTGAAGGATATGAAAGAAGAATCGCGCAAGTGAACGCGTTTCTCAATGATAACGGCATTGCCTCGATCGAGGAAGCCGAAGCAATTTGTAAAGAAAAAGGTCTAGACGTTTACACGCTGGTCAAAGAAATTCAGCCGATCGCGTTCGAAAACGCCTGCTGGGCTTATGTCGTCGGCGCCGCCGTTGCGATCAAGCGCGGCCAGACTGTTGCGGCTGAAGTTGCTTGTACTCTGGGTGAAGGCCTCCAGGCTTTCTGCATTCCCGGTTCTGTTGCCGACGACCGTAAGGTTGGTGTCGGTCACGGCAATCTCGCTTCCATGCTGCTGCGTGACGAGACCAAATGTTTCGCGTTCCTTGCCGGACACGAATCTTTCGCCGCCGCTGAAGGCGCTATCGGTATTGCTATGAGCGCTAATCGCGCCCGTAAAGAACCCCTGCGCGTGATCTTGAACGGTCTCGGAAAAGACGCCGCCCAGATCATTTCCCGCATCAACGGTTTCACCCACGTTCAGACTGCTTTCGACTACGCCACCGGTAAACTTACCGTGGTCAAGGAAAAAGCCTACTCTAAAGGCGATCGCGCCAAAGTTAAATGCTACGGAGCTGACGATGTTCGCGAAGGCGTAGCCATTCTGTGGCATGCCGGGGTTGACGTTTCCATTACCGGAAACAGCACCAATCCGACCCGCTTCCAGCATCCGGTTGCCGGCACTTACAAGAAAGAGTGCGTTGAAGCCGGTAAAAAATATTTCTCAGTCGCTTCCGGCGGCGGTACCGGTCGTACCCTGCATCCTGACAACATGGCGGCAGGTCCGGCTTCTTACGGCATGACTGATACCATGGGCCGGATGCACTCCGACGCCCAGTTTGCCGGTTCCTCATCTGTTCCCGCCCATGTTGAAATGATGGGACTGATCGGAATGGGCAACAACCCGATGGTCGGCGCGTCAGTCGCCACCGCCGTTGCGGTTGAAGAAGCTATGAAATAAGTTGAAAATTATTTTTAACTTAAGCTTTTAATATTTAAAGGCGCGGATGTAACAGTCCGCGCCTTTTCTTTTTATAATCACCTCTTGAAAATTTCTGTTTATTCAGTATATTCATTAATAATAAATTATAAAATCAATATAGTTGAATTAGTAAGGGTGAATAATGAAACCGATTCAATCAGTCGAACGTGCTTTCAAGCTGCTGGAGATACTGGATAATGAGAACCATGCAGCTTTGGGAGTTCTGGAACTTAGCAGGGTTACCGGCCTGAAACAACCGACCGTTCACAATTTTCTTCAGACGTTGTTGCATCTTGGTTATGTCCGGCAGGATGGCGAATCCAGTAAATATATGCTGGCGGAGAATATGAGGTATTTAGGCTGGAACGGCGGAGCGAAGAAAAAATTGGTGAAAGTCGCCCGTCCGGTTGCTCAACAGTTGTATGACCGGTTCAATGAAACAGTGGTGCTGACGGTTGCTTCCGGTAACATCCGCATGGGCTTGTTTCATATCAACAGTTCCAGGGCTTTATCCGTCAGGTCCGATACCAGCATGGACAGCAAGTTTTACAGCAGCAGTACCGGGCGTTGCATATTGAGTAAAATGAGTGATGCCGAGCTGAAAAAATTGCTGAAAATAAATGGTTTGCCTTCAAATAATGAATGGCCGGAAGCCGGAACATTGTCGCAACTGGAAACGGTTTTGGAGAAAATCCGGAATGACGGATACGCGGTTTATCGTAATGACGGGATTGTCGCCATCGGGGCGCCGGTTTTTGTCCAGGAAGCGAAGATAAACGCGGCGTTGGGGATGTTTTTACCCGAAACGCGCTTTCAAAAAGAGTACGCGACAGAAATTATCAAGGCGATTGTCGAGGCTGCCGTTGCAATTGTCAAGGAGTTTAGAAATGTCTAAAGAAGAATCAGTTTATGTTGTACCGTTTTCTCATCTTGACCTTTACTGGGCCGGCGCTCGCGAGGAATGCCTCTCAAGGGGTGGTCACATCATCAACACCGCTTTGAACCTGTTGGAATGTTATCCCGAATACCGCTTTACGATTGAAGCGGTCAATTTTATGGATTATTATCTGGACGCGTTCCCGGAGGAACTTGAGAGAATAAAAAAATTACTCCAAGCCGGGCAGTTGGAAATAATTCCGATGCGTTCGATCACTTATACCCAGCTGCCTTCGGGTGAAACGCTGGTCAGGAACCTGCTGTACGGACGTGAATTCTGCATGAAAAAATTCGGCATTGATCCTAAAATTATCACAATGTCCGATATTCCCGGGATAACGCCGCAAATGCCGCAAATCGCGCTTCTTGCCGGAATGAACGCGCTGGTTCTTTCCCACGGCTGCCCGCCGCATACCGACCAAATCAACTATTACGCGTTGGACGGCCGTGGCATCGACGCTTATGCGCCGCCGCATTACGGGCGTTGTTTTCATTTACTGGCCGATGGCCGGTCTTATGATGAAATGCTGGAAAAAGAGCCTGCATTTGAAGCGGCTTTCGGGGCGGTCGATTACAAACAACTGTGCCAGCTTGGTGTTGATCTTTGCGTAATCACCGAAGGTTTTTTGAAAGATATAATGCGCTGGAACGAAGAGGGGCATAGAAAAATTAATTTTACGACCTATAAAGAATTTTTCGATAAGCATATCCCCCCGATTACCGACCGTATTTCAGGTGAGATTCCCAGTCTTTGGCCGAATGTGGAAAGCAGTTGGCCCGATCTCTGGCCGCTGGATCTGCCGTGCGAAAACGCGATGTTCAATACTGAGTTTTTCAGCGCCTTGAATATTCTGCAAGGGCGGGACGGGGTTCCGGCCGAACAATTCAAAACGGTCTGGAACTGGCTGCTGGACGGTATGGACCATAACCAGAACGGCATCGGCGGCGTTTATGCCGACAAAGATAAATTGGTTTGTAAGGTGAATGCTAAGGGCTTTGCCGATCAATACGCCAAAAAACTGGCATGGCGCCTGGCCGCCAGGGTTACTTCTCCACGTGCGATGGCGTATCCGATCATCATTTTCAATTCGCAGGCCTGGCAACGCAGTGAAGTAGTCAAAGGGCGCACGGTTATTTATGGCGACATTTCGGCAAAAAATCTGGTCCCGAACAATCTGCCGTTCAAACTTATAGACAGCGACGGAAATGACGTTCCGTTCAAGACTGTAACCAGGCTTAATATGATCTCTGATTCGATTGAATTGGAATTTATGGCGGATAAGGTCCCCGCTTTCGGCGCGAAAGTCTACTACATTGTTCCGGAAGAACCGCAAAAATTCTTTCCTTCAGCGAAAGTGACTGACGGGGAGCTTGAGGACAAGATAAATCCCCAGCGATACGCCGGGATGAACAGCTATGAAAATGATTTTTTTATGCTTGAAATCGACCGGGTAACCGGGGAATTGAATCTTTATGATAAAATCAACTCCCGGCAATTGCTTAATAAAGCGGGAATTGTCGGACTCGAAGAAAAACGCGGAGATTACATCTGCAACATGGATTTGACCGGTCGGGTCGTTCCGGGCTTGTTGAAACGGATAGAATTGGTGGATAATAACGCCGTATTAGCGCGGATAAAAATTGCAGGCAGTGTCTACGGGCATGATTTTGAACAAACCGTCACGCTGGAAGCGGCGCGGCCGGTTGTGACAATCGAAAACAAAATCAACTGGCGGGGCGGCGGCTACGTCAGGCTGGAACAAACCTTTCCGTTCGTTTCGCAGGAAGAAGCGGAAGTACGTTACGGCGTGCCGTTCGGAGCGGTGCGTTATCCGGAAACGATCTATACGAATGAACTGGCTTTCTCGGAAATCTGGACTCCGGAACGCGGGAGCGAGCCGGACCGTGAAATCGAGAAAATCCGTCTGGTTTCCAAATGGATAAGCATTGATGATTCCCGGAGCGGAATGGAAATCGGTTGCGATCACCGGATGTGGGAGATCGAAGATAATACCCTCAGAAACTGTATGCTGCGCGGCATCGGGCAAACTTCCGGCGGCAGGCGAATTATGGATGACGGCACATCTGAATCGGTAAAAAGGCCTCCGGCCGGTGAATATACGTCCCGGTTTAAGATTACTCTTACAGGACCGGATGAAATTCCGGGCGGACGTTGCGGTTATGAATTAAATTCCCCTCTCTATCCGGTTGGCGTCGGCGCGGTCAGGGTTTCGGAAAAACCGGGACTGGAGCTGCCGGTTATGCCTGACTGTACCGGCTCCAGTGTATTGATTACTAACGTCAAGCCGTCTGAAAAATATCCGGATGGTTTGATTTTCCGGGCATACGAGGGGCAGGGTGCTGATGGAATGATTTCTCTGCCGCAAATA
Organism: Victivallales bacterium; assembly: GCA_963678305.2. GTDB lineage: Bacteria > Verrucomicrobiota > Lentisphaeria > Victivallales > Victivallaceae. The sequence goes on along the minus strand of CAXXVV010000003.1, from coordinate 314,489 downwards.
GATAGCTGCCAATGGCTGGAAGTAGACCTGATGGAGGAAAATGAGCGCCTGCTTGAAAGCTTAACCGTCAGGTTCAAACCGTTTGAGATTAAAACCCTGCTTTGGAAGAAGCAACCGTGATCATCATATAAAAAGCAGTTGACTTTTCTTTTTTTGAGATTTTTGAATTAGCTATATGCTATTTAAATAAAAGTATTGATCATCAGGTAGCGGACAGTAGCGCCTGCCTCGATGAAGCTGGCGAAGAACGTAAGTATCGGTTGTTAACGTCAATCAGTAACTGGATAATCTGCTCGTGGCCGGGATGCTTTGAATAAATAATTAGACGGTTTGACAATAGTTTATTCGCAATAGCCTTGTTAAATAATTAGACTAAATAATTAGACGGTTTGACAATAGTTTATTCGCAATAGCCTTGTTGTTAAGGCCTTAGTTGATTGCAGGTCGTTAAGGATAGACAGTTGAAGTAAGTCAAGCGATTAATAAAAATCTCCAATGAATAGATATTTTTACGGTATAATTTCAACAACGTTTTTTAGGATCATTGAACATCAATGCCAGCATTCGCGCCGGAAAGCGCTTGGGCTGGTGTCGGTGTATTTGCGGAAGAAGCGGTAGAAATGCAGTGGATTGGAGAAGCCGGTTTGCTCCGCCAGTTCACTGATGTTCAAGTCTGAATATTTCAGATAATTACAGATGATGTTAACTCTTTGGCGATCAATAAAATTCTTGGTCGATTCCCCGGTTCGCGCTTTGACCAGAGTCCGTAAATGACCGACGGAATAGCCAAGTTTTCTGGCGGCTGCACTGACTGTCAGCGGCCGCCCACCTTCGGCGTTGACCAACTCCCGCAGCCTGAAAAAAAGTTCTCCGTCCAGCCTGCTTTGCGGTTTGATGAAATAGTAGAAGCGCAGAATGCTCCATAATAGGTCTTCAATCGGCATCAGCATGCTGGAATCGTCTCCCGGACTGAATTGCTGATTGGAATTTGCCAGGATCAGCGGGCAGAAACTGCGGCTCAGTTCTTCAAGCACATTGATCCAGTGACGGGTAAACTTATCCTGTCTGACCAGCAGAAATTTGTCGGAGCTGGAATGATAGTCTTCGGTCAGATCAAACTTGAAAGAGAGCATTTGCAGATTTTCAAGTTTGGAAAAATTGATGACATGCGACGAACGCGGCGGCAGGATCAGAATATCCCCGGCTGAAAACTGCATTGTTTCAGTCTCATTATACAGCTCAACTCTACCTTTCATAACAAAATTCATCTGCCAGTAACTATGGCGATGGATCTGCTTTGTGCATGGTAACGGCTTCTTACTGCTGATTTCCCCGCAAAAGCGGATTATCAGGTTGCGCCGAATAAAAATATTATTTTTGGTCGACATAAATCAAGTCCTTCCATAATCAATAATATCTTATTTTTTTCACAATGCAATATCAAAAGTAACTAAAATATGCGATTTTGATATGTTTTTCCATTTTTTTGGCAATTGTGATAACGAAAAAATGCGATTATTATATAAACAGTACCTTGAATGCAATAACAAAAATGAAAGATTTTGATATGAACAAAGTTAAAACCGCGGTGATCGGGTTGGGGCATGCCGGACAAGTTTATCATCTGCCCGGCTTGAGCCGGTTTGAAGATGTTGAATTAGCGATTTGTGATGTTAATCCCGAAACGCTGCAAAATTGTGCGGAGAAATTCCGGGTGGCGCCCGACCGCTGTTATTCTGACTGGAAGCTCATGCTTACTCAATTCGACCCCGAGGCGGTTGTACTGTTGCTGCCGCAATATTTCCTGAAGTGTAAGAGTAACGCAACCGATATAGGCAAAATTTATCTTGAAATTATTCAGGAGGTTTTGCACCAGAAACGCCATATTATGGTTGAAAAACCTCTCGCGATGACCCTTGCTGACGCGGAAATGCTGACGCATGCCGCCGAAGCGGCGGGAGTGATAAACATGGTCAGTGTCAATCGTCGTTTTGCGCCATTGATTACTCATTGTCTTCAGGAACTTGAAAAAGTCGGCGGGGTACTGAATTGTGATTGTCATTTTTATAAATGCTGGAGACCGGAAAAAAATATTCCCGGTGTTTATCTTGACCGCCTGACCAGTGATATGATGCACGCCCTGGATCTGCTCCGCTATATCGGCGGGGATATCAGCAATTTTTATCCCAAAGTACAGCGTACCGCCGAGGATGAGGTTCCGACCGCATTTTTTGCGATGGCGGATTTTGCCAGCGGAGCGACCGGGTATTTTTCGGCCAACGGCCGGGTTGGCGGCCGCGTCCAGCAATGGAACCTGCATGGTGACGGCGTATCCTGTTACATAATCGATGAATTTGATCCCTATGACCCGAAACAGGCAACCGGGATGAGGATGCGTGCCAGGATTGTCCGGCGCAGTTCATACGATGTGGAATTGATCCGGGATATTGATCTGGTTGATTCAGACAACCTGGCTGATTACTGCGGTTTCTCAGCGGCGGACCGTTATTTTATAGATTGTGTTAAAAGCGGTCAAATGCCCCATTGCAGTTTCACGGATCAGTTGAAAACCATCCGGTATTGTTTCGATATCCTGAAATCTCCGCTTGTCGTAACCGGAGAGCATTGAATTCGGGGGCAATCCCGGATATAATAATAAACAAAGTCAGACAGATATTAAAAGGAGAAGAACCGATGAAAAAGAGCTTTGATTTCACACTCATAGAGCTCCTGGTTGTGATCGCAATCATTGCGATCCTGGCGTCGATGTTGTTACCGGCCTTGAATTCCGCCCGGGAAAGGGCGCATGCCATATCATGTACCGGTAATTTGAAACAGCTTGGAGTTGCTTTCGGACTTTACAGAGACGACAATAACGAATGGTATTTACCATGTACCACTCCGGGACCGGCCGCTGGACAATACAGCAAATGGCCGGGAAAAATCTGTAAATATCTCGGACTTCAGGAAAATATCGACAGCAAAGGCCGGACTTACATTAAGATCAATTCACCGTTTACCTGTCCGAAAGTTAAGGCCGGACTGCTTCAGGCCGGAAATGTCCTGGGGACGGTCAGGGATACCTACGTCAGTTACGGCTACAATACAACCGGGATGATAAACGGCACCCTGGGATCAACCACTACAACCAGCGGCTCGGTCAAAAAATTACCGTCATCCCCTGGCAGTACAATGCAGCTGATAGACAACGGGACCCAAAGTTATCCATACGGCTATTTTTCGGCCCAATGCCATACTGCCTATATCTTCATTCGCCATGGTTTGCGCGGAAATCTTCTGTTCTGTGATGGTCATGTTGACAGCTGGACCATGTATGAAATCGTTCCTCCGGGAGCTTCCACCAGCTACGACGACAAGCCGTGGTTCTATGGTAACCGGACCAGTTTCAGTGTCCGCTGATCCCGCAAGAAAAAACATTTTGGAGAAAATCTATGTTGAGAATAATTACGTTTGCCATCCTGTCTTTGTTATTCCCGAAAATATACGGTGCCACAGATTCCGTCAATCTGAAGCACGAAAAAAGATTGCTGGAGTTTGCTGAAAATAAAACAGCGTTACCATTTTACAGTATTAACCGATTAGCCAATCCACCGAAAATAGACGGGAAAATATCCCCTGGAGAGTGGAACAGTGCTGCTGCAATCGTTGGAATGCGTAATTTTCATACCGGGCTGCTGGTTCCCAGAAACAAAAGTATTTTTGCCCGGGCCGGGTATGATGATAAAAACCTCTATTTTCTCCTGGTAATGCCGTATGCCCGGCCAGCCGCTCCAAAGCGCGCCGATGACAATACCCAGATTTTTCGCGATAACGCGGTGACTGAATTGATGTTTTTTTCTCCCGGAGATGCCGGAACCCGGCGTTTTGCGGTATCGGCGTCCGGTTCAAAAGTTGATATGATCGACAATAAAACCGATTTTGACAGTGGATTTGTCGCCATGCTGGGAACATATAAAGACGCGTCAGCAAGCTGGGTTAAAGGGATCGGTCTTTATCGCAGGTTCCATTTCATTGAAATTTCGATTCCTCGCGACAAGATAGCCATGAAAAGCAACGAATGCAAATTCAATATTTTTCAGATTGCAAATGGTTATTTTACTCTCGGCCCGGTTGTTAAAGCGGCTAATGAGCCTGCCGGATTTGCCACGCTCCGATTGCTGGAACCGGGAACGCCGGTTTTTGCCAGTTGGGGCCTGGGGAATCCCTCAGACGGGGATTTCCGGGTAGCCGGAACAGTGGAAAGGCCCGGAAAAAAGAGTGCGGAGGTCGAGGTTGATTTTTTTGTCTTCAAACGCGGTACGCACTTCCGGGTTAATACCGGATATGATGAAGTAGTTGGAGCATTGGAAACGTTTAAATATAGTTCAATTAATAAATTTCGCCGACAGAAATTCCGTCCTAAAAACCGGCAATGTGATTTTTTTGATCTGCAAATAAAAGTCAACAATAAATTATCAATGCGCATTCCGGGGCCGATGAAAGTGTCGCCTCCGCTTGAATTGACCATTAAAAACTTTCCCGGCTCCAAAAAAATTCAGCTTAAAGTTGAAAGCTTTACAAAAGAGCCGATTCAGCTTACTTTGAATGGTCCGGATGGTAAAACGATATGGCGGAAGAACAGTAAAAAAGGCATTAAGGAAATTGATTACACAAAATACACTCCGGGACTTTATCGTATCGATGCGCTTCAGGGGAAATTTTCGGCAAAAACCAGTTTCCGGGTCAATCCACGGCCTGAGTGGCTGAACAACAACCTCGGAAAAGCGGATGTGATTCTCAAGCCTTTTAAGCCGCTGAAGCTTGATAATCGTTCCGTTGCGATGTGGAATCGTCGGTATACCTGGAATGATTCTTCTGTTATTTTCAATTACGAAAGCGCCGGCAACAAACCCTTGCAGCAGGCTCCCCGGCTGGTCGCGGTCTGTTCTGGAAAGCGGGAAGCAATAAAATTGACTGGTTTTAAAGTAGTAAAAGAGAGCAAAACAGTTGTCGAACTGACTTTGAAGGGGATAAGCGAGTCATTCAATGTCTCCGGTCGAGTAAAACTTGAGTATGACGGTCTGGCCTGGTTTGACCTGGATGTGGTTTCAAAAACAGGTTCGCCGGTGAAGATTGACTACTTCGGATTGGAAAGCTCCTTCGTTCCCGGTGCGGCAGCATTATATCATGGCGCGCCGGACCGGTCGCTCAACGGGTATATTCCCGCCGGATCGAAAAACTATCCGTGGCAGGTCTATTTCTGGATCGGCACTCCGTCAGGAGGTCTGGGTTTTGTTAATGAGTCCCGCCAGATGTTCAATACATCTTCCGCTGCCGCATTCACCACAGAGGCTGGGGCAAAATCAACGCTTTTCCGTGTGAATTTTTTGCAAAAAGTTTCCCGGAAACAGGTGAAATTATCTTTCGGGTTGCAGGTGACTCCGGTCAAGCCGCTGCCGCCGGATTACAGTTCTATGGTAACAGCCAATTACAGCCAGCAGGGCGACTCATATTTCAGAAAACTGGCGGAATATCTGCTCTTCTCCACTGTCTGGCGTAATAATTGCAACTACATGAAATATATATGTGACCCGGGCGGAATCGACTACCGGATGTTGAAAAACGCTGTGGACTACAGTCATAGCAAAGGAGTGCAGGCCATCCCGTATTTTGCGCCGATTTCTTTCTCGGAAGGAGTTCAGCCGGAGTTTGTCGATTACTACGAAGAGTGGATTCAAACCCCGGTTCGGCAATGGAAAGCGGAATCATCGATTCAAGTGCGCTGTTGTGTCAACAGCGGTTATCTGGATTATCTTATCTGGCAGCTCAATAAAATTCAGCAGAAGACCGGTTGTGACGGGTTTTACTTTGACGGAGCCTGGCCGGTGGCCTGCAGTAATCCGTTGCACGGTTGCGGTTATGTGGATGCCGCTGGAGTCCGGCAGCCGACCTACGCCGTACGAAAAATCCGCGAATTTCTGCATCGGGCCGCAATTGTTGCCATGACCAACAGCGTTAAACCACAGCACTGGAAGTCGGCGAGAGTGTCTCCGGGTTTTCCTGAATATCAGGTTTGGATCCATGTGTCCGGGTCTATCGCGCCGCCGATGCACAGTTTTTCAACCGCCATGTTTGCTGGAGAGTGGTTTAAAAGAGCAATCCGGGATGGAGCCAATTATGATAAATTGCTGACAATTGAAAAATTTATTCCACGTTACATTTCCCAACCGTGGGGCATTCCAAATTATTTCCTCGCGATCCTGAATCCCAGGACGGATCAAGCCCGTTATACCGATGTGGCGCTATCCTATATTGTCCCGTTTGGAGTACCGCTTTATCCCCGCTATTTAAATAAAAAAATTGTGATCAAGGTTCTTGGAATCAAAGATAAGTTTGGATCAACACAAGCGGAGTTCTATCCTCCGGGCCGGGTTCCCGCCGGTGTTAGCCTGGAGAGTGACCCGCGACAAGTCGCCACAGGTTTCTGGCGGCGTGCCGATGGCGCGATTCTTATTGCGCTGGGTAACTGTTCACATTCTACGCAAAACGTTATTGTGAAAGGCGATTTCAGTAAAATTACGCACCCGTACGGTTCTGGTGAGATTAATGGCATCCAGGGGAAAATAACCGTCAAGCTTCAGGCGAATACCTTGAATTTGCTGGTTGTCGAGCATAAATAATCACTGAAGATGAAGTCCATCAGCCCCATAGAGCCGCCGGGAAAACCCGATAATGCGGCAGTACAGGTCAGGAAAGCGATTAATTTCGAGCCGCCGGACTATCTGCCTTTCTGGGACAATTTCTGGGATGGGTTTCCGGAGCTTTGGCAACAGCGGCTGAGATTGCCTCAAGGGATGGAGCCCGATGATTATTATGGACGCTGTGTCCGGGTATTGAGCGGGAATGAAACACTGTTTCCGTCTTTGGATAAAAAAATTATTAAAACAAACGGAGAATATGAGATATGCAGTGATGGTTGGGGCCGGATCGTTAAGGTTGCCCGGAATGGTTATTTTTCCCAGACTATATCCAGGATGCTTGAAACTACTGCCAATCTGGAAAAGCTCCGGCCTGAACCGGCGGGATTGCGGTCCCGCTATACCGGACTCCGTCAGCAGGCGCTTAGACAGCAGGAAAAAGGAGTCTTCTGCTTTGCGAAAATAGGCGGCTTATATTGCCGGGGCCATTTTGTTCGCGGCGAGGAAGCATTGTTGATGGATATGATGCTGGAGAAAAATTTTTGTCATGAGTTTTTTGATCTGTTAACTGAACACTTCACCAAGATAGCGCTTAAGATCCTGGAACATACTGGCTTGTGGCAAAACGGCTTGATTGTCTATGATGATATGGCAGGAAACTCCGCTCCAAATTTTGGTCCCGATACTTTTGCTGAATATCTGCTGCCGCGCTATAAGAAATTGATTGCAACGGTTCGGCAGGCAGGTTGCGCACGGGTCTTTTTCCATAGTGATGGAAACATCGGGCCGTTTCTTGATTTATTGTTGGAGGCTGGTTTTTCCGGATTCAATCCACTTGAGCCACGCTGTGGTCTTGATTTGCTGAAACTGCGGGAAAAGTACGGAAGAAAAATGGTCTTTTGCGGTGGTGTCTGTAATACGATTATTCTGCCGCGCGGCGACAAAAAAGAAATAGAAGCCCATATCCGTCCGTTAATAGAACTTGGTCGCGATGGCGGTTTAATTATTGGACAAGCCTCTGTCAGCACTGACATTGCCCCGGAGATCTACGACTACTACATGTCTTTGCTCAGAATATATGGCAATTATACCAGCTGACTATAGTTATATCAAGCTTGCAATTAATATGTTATAAATTATTATAAAATCATGTGATAATTAAATTTGAAAAACCATTTTTAGCCACTATATTCTATATTAACAGGAAACTTGTCAACAATGGAGGAAAAATCATGGCTGGACGCGGAACGCGCATGAAAGTCAAAGACGAAGGCTGCTATTATCACCTGATGAACCGGACCGCTGGCTGCAAAGGCGAATATCCCTTTTCTGGTGCCGACAAGGAATATGGTTTTCGCTTGCTACAGAATCTTTGCGAATATTTTCTGGTTGAGGTTATCTCCGCCGCCTGGATGGGCAACCATTTTCATCTGGTAGTTTACGCTCCCGGCCCCGACGAATTGCCGCCGTTTGAGGTCATTATCAAACGCCACAACTCTTACTACAATAACATGTTAAATAAATTCACGTACGCCCCTAAGCAAATGCCCAAAATTGATCCCGACAATCCTGAAATATGTCGCGAAGCCGGCCTGAAAATGATCGATATCAGCTATTTCATGCGAGCTTTCCAACAACGTTTCACCTGCGTCTACAACGAGACCCGCAACCGCACCGGACAACTCTGGGGCGGGCGGTTCAAAAGCGTGATTCTCGAGCGCGTAAACGCCCTGGCCGCCTGCGTGACCTACGTCGAACTCAACCCGGTCCGGGCCGGCCTGAAAAACTCTCCGGCTGATTACAATTTCACCACCTGGGGCCGCTATTGCAGAAGCGGCAAACACATGTTTTACGAGAATTTTGTCAAACACATGAAGCCGAATATCACCACCGGCGACACTTCGCAATGGACTGATGCCGAACTGTTTGCGTTCTTCCGTGGCGAGCTGGCCCGCATCATCACCGCGGAAACCGGCGCCTCGAGCGAAGAGATCTATGCCGCGCGCGATAAAGCCCGACAAAAAGAATCGATGCACGTACGCTTCCTGCGTCGTACCCGACACTTTACCGAAGGGGCGATTTTAGGTTCAAAACAATTCATCCGCCAAACCGGAAGTCAATTTGATAACCCCGAAAGAATCCAGAAAAAACACCTCTCCCGAGGCCTCAGCCCCTCCGGAATACTATATTGCTTCAGGCTGCTTAAAGAATGAAAAAATAGTTGCTCAATTAAGTTTATTTCAGTAACTTTTATTATCGTACTTCTTGTGTTTGTCTTCTGCTTTGGGCTTGGCATCTCTGTTAACAAAATCCGTTTGGGCCTCTTCCAGTTCGTCTGGGACATCAGAGTCAGCCCCGGGAACGATTGACATGAGAACCGTTATAATGACGAACAGCGCAAACAGAACAATCTGTCCGGCCAGGTGAAAACGGGTAATAAAAGCGTTTCCCGCGTAAGCTTCAAGCATCATTAGAGAAAAACTGGACACAACATAAATAAATGCTAAGATTATAATAAACGGCGCGGCGCTGAATGTTAAAGATTTATTATCTGCGACCAGCATCTGCATGGCCGGAATCATACAACTTCCCCAGAAAATTATATTCAGAACTTCTGACCCATCCCAACCGATAGTAAAACACACTGGTCCGTGTTGCCGGTTCAACCAGCGTAAGAGGAACAATCCAGATTACTGCGGCAAAAACCAGCCATATCAGCCCGATTTTAAAAAGCATTGGTGCTGCTGATTTCATAAAACCTCCCATTGTTTTTACAGTTTAATATAAGACTAGAATCATAATAAAGCAAACTTTTACCTGTTCGCAGGAACCAGCACAATGAAATCGAGAGCCAATCCATCGTTCAGATTACTCATACGAAGTTTATGTTTACCTTTGCTCAACACAACCGGTATTTCCTTGTCGTTTTTATCTTTTAAAGACATAAATTTCCAGTTTTTCTCGCTGTAACCGTAACCACCTGTCCATGGAAAAGCGATTTTTTCCGCTTCGGCAGACGGCAACTTCCCGTCGATTTTTAAATCTCTGAACGTGTCTTTCGCATCAGTGGCATACCGGAACCGAATAAAATAACTGCCGTCAGTTGGAACCGTAAACGTCCATTCAAGCCAATGTCCGGGCATTGCGTGCCATGAAGTAATTATTTCGTTCCAGGTTCCCTGACGGTCTGCGCGTTTCCGGCAGCGGCCGATTCCTTCTCCGGTAAATTTTTCCGCCTGCAAAACGATCTGTCCTTTGGCGTTCGCTCCAGTCATCCAAACTGGCGGGTTGAACGGCTTACGGACCGGTGGAAGCTTTTTGTTCATAGTAAGCCCGGCTTGCCGCCATATCGGCCAGGACCCGGGGCGCGGTCCGGTAATACATCGAAAAACTTTTTCCGTACGCACTGCCTCCGGCTCCCCGGGGCAATGACTCGGTCAGCACATCTTTGAACCGGCTGTCGCCGGTCCAGCGATAGGCCCGGGCGATTCCTTCAGCCATCAGTGGACTGCAGCCGGTACGATAACCCGTGTTAGGACAGGAAGTGTAGCCGAAAACCGTGAACTTCCGGTGAATAGCATTCATCCAGCATATTATAAGCGCCCATAATTATCGCTTTTTTGACCGCAGAGGATCACCGGTTACATCATGGAAGTATTTCAGGCCGGAAAGCAGGATCGCAACCATAAAACCGGCGTTACCCCGATGCCTTGGGATACAGCGGCAATGGCCCGGGACCATCATACGGGACCAGCCTCCCAGCTGATAAGTCCGGCCCGGCTCACATTGATATTCCGGCAGCGGTCGCGGCTGTTTGTCCTGGGTTTCCAGAATCCGGTCCACGATCACCCGGGAAGCATTTAGATAATACGGGTCACAGGTGGAAGCATAGGCAATCGCGTTAATGATCAAGTGCCAGCCGGGCACCCGGCAACTGGTAAATTCGTATGGCCGCGACAGCATTTTTCCGGATATAATAATCGGCAATAAGACGTCCAGTATCATAAGAGCGCCGGTCTCCGGTCAGAAAATAATGGTTGAAGTGTCCTTCGGCCCATGAGTGACTGACCGAACCTCCAGCTCTTGGAAAACCAAGAGTTCCGGGTACGGATTTTTTATAATATCTACCAGTATGCCCCATCTGATGCACATAGACCAGCCCCTCTTTTTCCGGGGCCTTGTTCCAATGTACCGTGTCAACATCCCGATTGTGTTTTTCCGTTTCATCCGCCAGGAAAAAAGCCGCCTCATGGCCGGATCGGATATACTCGAGTAAAAATGCATGCTGGGTATCGTATTCAATGTTGCCCCAATTTGCGCCGCGCTCTCCGTACCAGTCGCCAAAGTTCATCAAACCGTAGTCCCCTGGCTCTTTCCCGTGATTTAACGTAATTCTTGAGGTTGCGGTCAATATTTTCCTCATAAGCCTTGAACTTATTTTTATCCCTGGGGGCAACGGCGTAAAAAGCGTTGCTGCGACAATACCATTGCGGCGGGGCAGTCGCCAAAAGCGGCCGCTGAAACAAGTCGGCAACGGCAGCCTGTTGCGGAGAAGCATCAAAGCTGATCATCATTTCATGGGTTTTGGCCATGCCGCGGTGGAAATCTATAAACCCCGTTAAGCAGATAAAAATAGAGATGATGTCCTTCGCGTTCAAACGGGAATTTATCATACAGGCCTTTTCTGAAATCGGGACACAGGCCGATTTTAAGGCCGCCATCGACAGCATCAAAAGATTTTGGGTAATTCTGCCAGAAATGACGCAGGCCGATAAAACATTTTCCGCCAATCGCATTGCCGACGATGCGTCCCTTATACATTTTATCCGGATGAGATGTAAAGATATATTTATCATCAAACCGCTGTTGGATTCTACCCTTTTCAGGGGTAAGTTCCAGCGGCTTATTTTTTGACCACAGACAGATTCCAGGATTTATTTGAGACCGGCACATTATAATTCATCTCATTGATTTCGCATTGATCATTCTTACCCATAACAATAAACGTATGGCGGATTCTGACCAGAGGTTGGCCGGCATAGAATTCCAGTCTTTTCTCAATCCTCATTTCTCCAGCCATATCGGTTTGAGTTTTAATAACGGCCCGCAACGGCCCGTTATCCTCGATAGTAATTTTACCGGAGCAATCTTTTGTCGATAGCCGTTGATTCTTTTTATTGATTATCGCGGTGCGACACGGCAAACCGGAGGGTAAAACCAGTTCTCCAGCCGGATTGATTCGGAAGCCGCCGGTATTACCGCCTATTTTCAAACCTTTTCCGATTGACTGAACCAGAGCGGGAGAGCGTACCGGCGAGAAGCTGACATCCTGTCCGTATTTCAGCTTGTATACCCGGTTTTTTCCGGCCGGAACGTCCGCCATGAAAGTCACCAGAATCCATTTTATACTGCCGTCCAGCCAGCGCGCGGTCACCTTTATTTGAGCAGGAACCTCAAGGTTGACATGTTTAATTGAACCAAGTACTCCCTGCGGAAACGGGATACCGGTTGTAACCGGCCAGCGTTCAGCCGCGGATTTATGCGGATTCCTGACTGTCAGCGGCACTTCGTGAACCCCTTTTATCGTTGGCGGCACCGGCTTGGCTTTTGCTGTGAAAATAAAATCCGGACTGTAATACAAACTGCCGTCCGGGCGCTTACCGACGGCTCTGCCGTGATATTTCTGTTCAGGCTTTAAACCGGTTAATTCAACTTTGTGGACCAGCATCGGGGCGAGCTGATGTAATGGTTTTACCATAGGCTTTCGTCCTTCCATACTCGAAACAAGTCGAAGTCGGCATCTGCGAGGTCCACGATATGATGACTTGTCCGCCATTCCCGACCGCGGTATAGGCAGTCATGTGTTTGAAAGCATGAAGCGGGGTTCCGGCTTGCGGCGGTTTCGGCATAAACAACATATAGCAGACTCCGTGCCTGCCCGTCGGCCCGGTTGCGACCAGTTCGACTTTTTCACCGCCTTTGAAGGAGACCGGCTTACTCAGCCAGTGCAGCCAGTGCCGGGAATTGTTGGCGTCAGAAGCCGACATTCCCTTAACCTCATCACCTATTTTAAAAACCATGCGATCATTTGCATAGTCGTCATACATCAGGTAGCCGACGTAATATTTCCCAGCGGGAGCGAAGGTCCAGACTTTCGCATCGCGGGGTTTGGTTCTTGACACATGACCGAAACGGCGCGAGGTTTGATTATCGACCGCGAATCCATCTGTTTTCAACTTGTTGTAAGGTATCGCGATAACGCTTTTATTCCGTAAAGCCGCGCGAATAGTATCCAACCCAAAGGTCTTTTGTGTGCCAAAGGGTTTAATCATATCTGTTAAGCGCATTATTTTTTTACGTTTAACCAACGGGATTTTGACAGGCAGCTTTTTGGTCATGTCAGACATCTTTGAACCAGTTCCGATGGCATGACACAAAACATAAAGCGCGTATTCAGCATTCCCCTCATGGCATTTAAGATTGATGTCTGCGGATAAAATAATTGATTTTCCATTGACACAAAACGAAACCGGGCCGCGCGCTATAATTTTACCATCAGATCCATATTGATTGTAATATCCCTGTCCTTTAACCACTGAAACCATATAATCGGTACCGGTTGACGGTGATTTGGGGGAACCTTTACGCCCGGTTTGAGGATTCGCATCGGCATCGACATATAAATGCAGCACCGTATCTTGAAGTTTCGGTGTGTCTGTCAAATTCACCCGCCATAAAAAACGGTTATCACCGGCATGTGCATTTTCCACCGATATAACATCTTTGGAGGCTTCATAACGTTTTTTCCTGCGGGTTGATTCAGATTCCTGTCCGTCCTGAAGAATTACTTGAAACATTTCCCCGGCATCAGGATTTGAACCTAACTTTTTTTCTTCAACATCAGTAAGTCCGTCCTGATCCCGATCCGCCGCATTGACGTAAGCCATCAGTAAAAATGCAGAAATAATCAGACTTTTTTTCATAAACCTGTTTCCTCGATTACATATTATGGAGACTAATATTGGAATATATGACTTCTTTACGTGATTACAACGCTTTCGTAAAAATTACTTGCTCTTTTGGTAATGACGTATTATATTCATACTCAGACAGATTTTATATTACGGCTCGTAATCATCATATGAAACGGAGGGAATATATGATAAACGAACATCAAATTGCATATTGCGGACTTCATTGCGACATCTGCACTTTTCGCGAAGCCATGAACTGTCCAAGCTGCCTGTATGCCAACGGAGAAATGTTCTGGGGAACCTGTCAAATCGCCAATTGCTGCAAGGAGAAAAAATTCGATAACTGCAGTCAATGCGATGAGTTTCCCTGTGACGACCTGATCGCTTTCGCTCACGATCCTGAACACGGGGACAACGGCGAACGTATCCGTAACCTTGAAATACTTAGAGCGGACGCGACCAAAGGATAAATCCGTCAATTATCCGTCGTTTTAAGTTTTTAGGCGAAGTTAATCCGTCCATTTTTTCTTTTTTATTGTAGAAATTGAAATTTAATGGACCACATGAAATTCCCAATTCATCAATGCGGCAAAATCGCGAAGGATGTTTTCGTCCGCGTTGTATGATATCGCCAAATGATGGGTACCGCCCAGCTTACTGTAGGCAGTCAGGAAATCTGAAATCGGCAACGAAGGAGTCAGCCACCCCCTGACGGCAGCAGTGATGACTTCTTTATTTTCTGAATCACAGACATTCACCGGGAGCCACGATCAATGAATATGACCGTTGCGGGCCGGGCGCCAGATTGATTAAATACGCGTTGCCCGGTTTGAGACAACCGGTTGCGACAACCGGGTCGCCCGCATCGGTAAAAGGAAACAGCTTTTCATGCAACATGGCTTTGCCGACACAAACTTCAGGGTTGACTTCTCCCATGTGACTTAAGAAAATCCGGTTACCTTGCCAGTCAGGACAAAACATTTCAGAAAAAGTTGTTTCATGAAATACCGTCATCAAAGCCCCGACCAGAGCGGCGGTCAGGACATCGCCTTCTCCGGCATAGCCGATACCGCGCGACATTGCTTTTGAAGCTTCCAGAAATGGAACGACCGGAATACCGGAGGCTTTTGTCACATTCAGGAAGTTTACCGAAAAAGCGTTAAGTTTTTCATGTTGCAGCCAGGCCCGGATTGCCAGGCATGCCGCGACAGTATCGCGCATCGATTTTGCGGAATATTCTCCCGAAAGAGAAGGCGGCAAGAATATTTTGAAATTTCCGAATCAATCTCCGTTTCGGAAAATACCGGACAAAAAACACTTGAATTTTTTCAGTATCAAGACTGATGACATCAAATCCGATTGTTTTTTTTCAGAACGGCAAAATCAATCGCGAAGTCACCCATGCCATCAAATGGCTTACCGATAATCCCAACCCGGGAATTACGCATAGTCCTGAACATTTTGCAGGCATGGAGACGAGCAACAGTACGGTCTATTACGTCTGATTCCTGCCAATGTCCGGCTTCTATCATAAATTTTTTACCGTTACGGATTAGCAGGTTGCACATGTCCCTGAACTCCGTGAATGCCGTGATTGGCCATTATCGCTTCAGCGGTTTGCCCAAAACCGAATGCAAAGTCAGGGGTGGTGTCAAGGATAACGATGGGTAAGTCGGTATTTGCCAGCACATCGGCTGATTCCAGCGACGGGGAATAAGCCAGATGCAAAGTAACAATGGCTTCAACTCCGGCCGATTCAAACCGTTTTACCGCATCAGCGAATTCACTTTTAACACAACAAACGGGTGCGTTGACCACCTCAATTTTACGCTTTGCATATTCTTCCCGAATAATTTCAGCAAAAGCATCCACCTGTTGACGTTGTTTCGGGCAGCAGTCATCATAGAGTTTCAAATAAAACGGCAACAGGCCGATTTTTAATTTGCACATATTATTATCCCCGAAAGCAGATTATAGATATTATTATAAAAAAAGTTTTCAAGTTCAAGTTTTGTCAAGCAGGCTTTTGTTGCCGCCTCTTTGATGCCGCGCAATTGTTCGTAGAAAAAGGTTGTGAATTGAACGGCGCCATGTGCATCGTATATGGAGTTGCCGATCGCATAGTTTTCGCCCATCAAGTAAGCGTACTGATGGTTGATTTCCACTGATTTTCCACGTAAAAAAGCAATCGGAGCGTCGCTGCCGAAAACAATCCCGTTCACGCGGAAAATTATTGAAGGCGTATTCGAGGACGCCGGGATGATTGACCATCGCGGTATCGATAAACGCGTTCGGACATTTCGCGATACCGCCAAGATTACCGATGACATTCTCCATATAATATGCCCGGCCGATATGAGCGAAGATGATTTTAGCATTCGGATAGCGGCGGCAAAGTTCAACCATCTGTTGCTGATTGACCGGATCGGCCAGACGTGCGGATTTTGGAATATGCAAAGTTATCGCCAAACCTTTTTCATCGGCGAATTCCAATTGCTCCGGCGAAAGCATATCGAATATCGTTACCTCTTCGGCCGGCAGCCGTTGCACAAAGTTGCGATACGGCTTATAACCAACCAGGCCATTATCGATAATCCTGTGTTTCACTGTTTCAATCCCGTCTTCAGGAGAAACCAGCGCCATCCCGAAAACCCGCTTGTTATCGACAATACTGCCGGTATAGCGGCAGGCCGCGTTTAGATCGGCGTCGGCATCGGGACAGCCGAAACAGTTCATACTGAATTCCTGATCAGGAAGTAATATTTCAACCAGTGCCATACACTGTTCGATTGTAAAAATCCCGCCGAATTTCTGATAACAGTTTTTCTCCGGCATGACATAGCCTGGATTAAAATTGCCTGCATCAAAAACATGCACATGCGAATCGAAAATTTTCTCAGGGAGCCATTCACGAAACTCCATTTCGTAAATCTTCCGGTCATTTTCATTAAAAACTTTATCAATATCCATCCGCACAACCTTTCCCGGCTAAAATTGCCGCGCCTTTTGCCCCGGCATGTTGTGAGCCTGTACTCAAAGTAATACCGGTTATATCTTCGACGATTTGCGGCCAGATCGGGCTTTTCGATGGCCCCCCAACCATTACTGCGCTTTTGAATTTAATTCCTTTTGCCGCAAGTTTGATAATTTTTTCATTCAATAGTTTGGCCGCTCCTTCCATTACCGCTCGACTGATATTTTCGCAAGTATCGTTAATCTCTTCGGGTGGTTTTCGCAGATCAATTTTCAATCCTCCAGCTCCCGTTTCGGCCCGAGCCGCCATTGCATCGAAAATTGCGAATTTGTCCTTCCGGCCCGGTGCAATCATATTTTCCACATACCAGTTGATTGTCCGTCCGATATATGGAACTGAAAAAATAGCCCCCCAAGCTCCCCCTTGCGGGGAAAGAAACGGATCGCATAACATTTCCAGATCAATAATCCTCCTCCGGTCATTTTCAGGGAAAAAACCAACCCATGAGGTCCCGCACGACAGCATTAACTGACCGGGCTCGACAACCCCGACGGCCAGGGCGGCGGCTGGATGATCAAAGCTGCCTGCAACGACTTTTGTCGTTTCGGAAAGCCCGGTATCCGCTAATGCCTGTTTTGTCATCGTCCCGACCGAATAACCTGACGGAACCAGTTTGGACATCTTTTTCTGCGGAATATGCAATATGTCCAGAAACTTTTTGCAGTAGGTAAAAGTCGATTGGTCCTGCAAGTGGAAAGTCGTCGCGGTCGAATAATCCATCAGCCATTTTCCGGTCAGGCGAAACAACAGCCAGTCCGTATTCATGCAGTATCTTCCGGCGTTTCGGTAAAGGTCCGGCTCATTTTCCATGAGCCACGCGAATAGTGCCAGAGGAAAACAGTCAATGCACGGCCAGCCGGTAACGTTTCTTAACTCCGCGACTGTCAGACCGGATAATGCCTTCGGGGGATTTTTCGCCGCACGCGGATCCATCCAACTTATGATATTGGTCAACGGCTTTCCTGCCTGATCCGTCAGCATGGCATTTCCGGAAGCGGCCGCCATCGCCACAGCTGTAATATTTCCGGGGACTTGTGCGGTTAATTCTCGAATCACAGAACAGACATCCTGGTAATGTTGCTCCGGAACTATCTCGAAACAACCGTTTTCAGGTTCAGTGAAGCAGTTTGTTTTTGATGTGTCGGCGATGATCCGTCCTGTTTCATCCATGACCACGCTTTTGATGGCGGTGGTTCCCAAATCAAGTCCCAGGTAATATGACTGCGATTTCATTCCGGAGCGTCACCCCAGTCCGGGACAGAAAGGGTTTCGCCGTCTTTAAGCGCCGACTTGTGCGCGGTTACTCCCATGGCCATATATCTTGCCGCTTCCCACGGATTGATTGCCGGCTGCCTTCCTTCCGCCACCGCCGAAACAAATTCATGGACCAGATACGGGTGTGATCCCCCATGACCGCTTGGAACAAAATCAATCGCCTCTATATCTTCCGCCTCCTGGTTCATCGCCTGTTTGAATGCATTTTCAACCTCCGGAGGCAGTTTTTCAAACATTTCCTGCATAGTAATTGTTTTGCTGCCGAAACGCTCTGAGAAATCTCCTTCCCGGGCGGCTTTGTACCAAATACCTTCGCTATATGTTCCATTTGTTCCGACAATCCGGAATGTTTCGCTGTCTTTTCCCAAATGGCCGGCGGCCTCCCGGGTTTCAGCGATTCTCACGGTCGCGCCATTGTTCATTTTGAAGAGGGCAAACTCATTACTGAAAGCATATTCATTAAAAAACGGATCATTAGTCTTGTTACGATAACCGTAGGCGGTTACTTTTTCCGCAAATGTATCCATAACGCAAACCGGGCCACTGACTGAATGTGTCGGATAATGCATCGGGCCGTCCAGGATACCGCGTTGCTTATAGCTCTCAATCATTTTAAACCAGCCTTGTCCAATGGTATTGGAGGTGCGCATTTGCATGACATTACGCAAATTACATCCTCCATCGACATCATGCATGTATTCACCTTCGGCATAAACGTAATTGCCGAACGCTCCAGCCTTCGCCTGACGCCGGCAATATTGGGCGTCCGGACGAAAATAGGTCGTTTCCCCAAGCATATAGCGCATTCCGGTTTTCTGTGACGTGTTGATGATCTTGTCACACCAGTCAAGCATTTCGTCGCCGCACGGCAGGCTGATGACCGGAACCGCGCTGTAAACATGTTTTCCCGCTTCCATTGCCTGGATACATTGCGGAGCATGCAGCCATGGTTGAGTAATTATCACCAGCGCGTCGATATCATCCGCTTTGCAGATATCCTCCAGACTGTAATAGCAGTCTTCAGGGTTGAATTTTTTGGAAAGAAAATTCGATTCGGCATATTTTTTTACCCTATCTTTCTCCATGTCACAGTATGCCACAGCGTCAACTAAAGGATGACTTTTAAATAAATCCGCAAACGCGACTCCGAAGCGACCCAATCCTACTAATCCGAGTTTGATACCCATAACAATGCATTCCTTTTAATTGATTAAATTGTGTTTTTGCGCGGCGGTTTGAGGATCTGCTCCGCTATTGATTACATCATTCAGCGCTGCGATCAATCCGGGCGGATCTTGCGCCATGAAGATGTTTCTTCCGAAGATAATTCCCCGAGCACCCTGTTTAACTGACAGCAAAGCCTTATTGAGGACAGCCAAATCCGTATTAAGCTTTTCCGCTCCAATGGTAAAAACCGGAACCGGAGTATTTTCAATTACCTCATGGAAACTCTCTCCAGTATAAAACGTTTTGATGAAATCCGCCCCGAGTTCGGCCATGATACGCGAAACCCGCTTGACTTTCCGGTGCACCTGATCCGGGGTTTTCTCTTTATGTTCCACCACATAACACTCGCCGATCAGGGGAATCCCAAGTTTTTCTTTCTGCCTGACAACTTCGGAAAACAACGCTACATTATTTGCTTCCCGGGCCGGGGCGTTGTCCTCTTCGAGAAACAGCGAACAGATTACGGCGTCAGCTCCGGCATTTACCGCTTCTTCAACTGTAGTAGCTATCACCGTTTCACCATCCCGGTATTCCAGCGGATAGTAAAATGATGCGGTCCAGTTGATTCTGACCACGATCCGTGGAGCGTTTTGTCCGGCCAGCAGGCTCCAGTTGCGCCTGGCCATAAATTGCGGCAGCAGCAACGCATCGGTATCAAGGCACTTTTGGATAGCATCCTCCGCCTTCTCTATTCCCGGCTGGTAACCATACTCAACCACATGGTCGAGCGCGGAAATTACCAGATTTTTTTTCCCGCGAAAAAAGCGCTCTTTTCTTATTTCAATTCCTGACATGAAAAATTCCTTTCAATTTTTATGTGTCTGAAATTTTTTTCCGTTTTATACCCGAATCCAAATTTATTTTAATTTAAACGAGATTGCTTGTATTGATATTTTAATATTTATGATGTATAATTCAACGGAAATTTATTTAATATATCGTAGAATATTTATATATTTCAGAGGTTAGTATGCAGGATTTAAAAATATATCACGTCGGCTTCTATAATAAAAAAGAACATCATATCCAGGAGGTGCAGCACCTGTTTTTGTGTTTTCATTTGAGGGGCTTGATCTTTCATAAGGATGGAAATACTGTTCTTAAAAATCCCGGCCCGTTTTGTTCTTTGCGCTTTCCCGGTGACAAGTTTGAATTCGAATACGGAGAAGGCCGGAAAAACTGGGTGGCTCAGTTCAGTTGTTCAGATATAAAGCGCCTCGCAAATGATAAATTCAGTTTCACTTTTGGCGAAGAAAGTATAGAACTTCCAATTTATATTGAACCACCCAAAAGTGATTTATTGCGTTGGGAAAAGAAATTTTCCAGTCTGGTTACTTTGTTTCGGAATCCGACCCCGCACGAGCGGATGCTGACTCAGATTTATTTGATGGATATGTTCAAATATTATATTGAAGCAGTGATGAAGTCCGCGGCGCCCGGTCCCGCGGAGGAGCTGAAAAAATTAATTGACTCTCCTGACAACATATCATGTCCCATTTCCGGATTAAGCCGCAAATGCGGATATTCAATTGACCATCTGCGGGTTCTTTTCAAGCAAAAATATGGCATTTCACCGCAGGAATACCGGATTCGGAATGTCATGGCGTATGCGATGGAACTGGTGTGTAAATCAAACCTGATGATAAGTGATATTTCTGATGAATGCGGCTTCACGCACCTTTCACATTTTTCCGCCTTATTCAAGAAAACTCATGGAGTTTCTCCATCAGAAGCCCTGAAACGATTCCGCTACCGGTGATTTTCTGGCTTAACCGGGTCAATTGAAACGTTATGTAGAAAAAGAGAGCAAATTAATAACGAGGTAAATCTGAATTTAATAAAAATTTTGCTTTCGGCCAGGGCTATCCCCGATGCAAGCATCGGGGTATTGACGCCCGACCTTTTACTCCCGCTTTGCGGGAGGCCGCAAAATTAACGAACGGATACGCCCCAAGGGGCGGGGCATTAACCCCTTTATTTTTTTTCGCCATTTCCGCTTCCGAAGCGCAAAGTGCGGAATATGAAGCGGTATATCGCCATCCGTCGTACGGATTAATTATTTACTATCCCGGTAGAGAGCAATCAAAAGCATGCGATCTTTCTCCGTCAATTCATAAGAGGACGAGGTTTTGTCGTTCATTACAATATTTACTTGTGTTTCGGCAAATTTAGCCAGTTTACGTCCGGAGACGCCGACAACCGTAAAAGGAAATATCTTATGGTGCTCTTCCGCCATTGCATTGCAGAATTTTTGTGCCGATTCCTGGTCCGTAAAGAACGGTAGTTGATAGGTATCGCCCTTTTTGTAGGTATAAATATCGAAAGTATCCCGCATTTTGATACGAGTGGCTTCATTTTCCAGAATCGTCATAATCTTTGTGTGAGAGGAATCGGTCGGCAATCCTTCGTTGTAATCGCTCTGAGCTATCACGAAGATCTGAGATTCACAAAGTTCGTGAATAAACGGCTCGGAATAGCCGCCCCGGGCAATTTTCACCAGAGGATGAGGTTGGGAAAACAAATTTTTCAGAGAACTTAACATCTTACATTTCCTAAGTTTCTTCAGGTTTCAGAGACTTGATAACCGCCCGGTCCTCATCACTGAACAAATATGCGTCATCGGACTTGTCGTTCATAATCAACTGTAAATTATCGTCAGCAAGGACCATCAGCTGCAAGCCGGATATTTCCAGCGAAAGCAGTGAGTAAATCCGGTTTGTTTCATGGACTAAAGCACGGCAATAATTTTCCGCCTTTTTATGGCTGGTGAAAAAGGGTAAATACTCAATCCCAGCTTTGGAATAAGTGTATAGTTCAAAGCTTTCCGCTTTATCAGCTCTTTCCGCCTCCTGCTCCAAAATTTTCAGAACTTCATCCTGAGACAGGTCTTCAGGCAGGCCGTCATCATAGTTTCCACTGGTGTAAACAAATACCGGAGTTTCACAAAGGCGGACAATGAACATTTTAGAATCACCGGACCGGGCCGCTTTGACCAGAGGGTGCTTAAAGAAGAATAGTTTTCCAAGTAGATTAAACATAGTTTCCTGGAATTTAATACCGTTTCAAAAACAATACAGCCTTGAAACGGATATTGCAATGTTTTTCTGCAAAAAGCTGCTCGAATTAACGTGAATCAACTAATCAACTTGGACAATCAGCTTCATTCCGGGATTGTCTTTTTCTTTGTTTTTTATTTGCCCGCTATTGCATAAATGACAAATATGTTGTATAATCTACATGTAAATAACATGTAAATTAACAATAGGAAGCCAGCGATTCATGCCTCGAGTAAGCAGTAAAATTCCTGAGAAGATCTATAATGATCTGCATGCCGGCATAACCAACGGAAAATATTCTCACGGCGATTTCATTCCATCCGAAAACGATCTGGCCCGAAAGTACAAAGTCACCAGGTTTTACGCCAGAAAGGCACTTGACCTGCTTGAAAAACGCGGACTTGTAGTCAACAAACGCGGAACCGGACGTACTGTAACCCGTCAGTCTGCCAACAAGATCAAGCGTCTGGCGATCATGGATTCACATTCCATTGAATATTATTTAAATCATCCCGATAATCTGCCAGGACACATTTTTCAATGGCAAAGCGGAGTGTATGAAGCCTGTAATTCTCTTGATGTGACCCCGATATATCTAACTGGAGAGCAAAAAAGCGTTGGGGAACGCCTGGCGTTGTTACAACAGGTGCTTGACAGTAATGTGGACGCATTGATTTGTCATCCCACCTATAGACCCGGGAAAGATTTCGCTGAATTTCTCTGTTCATTAAGGAACTGCGGAATTCCGGTCATGTGTTTTACCGAACTGGCCCCCCATGACAGACTTGACTACTTCTTTCTGGATAATTACGCCGCGGGCAAGCTGCTGACTGAACATGTGATCAAGCAGGGCCATGAAAAAATCGGTTACATGTATGCCAGGCTTGACGATCAACTGAAGTATTACCGGTATCGGGGATATGCCGATGTAATGCTGAAACATGGGCTGAAAATCAATGATGCAAGTGTAGTAGCGATCGAGGATGATCCTTCGGTCAACCTGTGGCAGCCCAGAGGGAAAATGGCGATTGAAATCATGGCAGATCGCGGAATATTGGATTCTCTGACCTGCATAATATCTTATAATGACCAGATGGCTGAAGGTGCTATTGATGAATTGATAAATCGCGGTTACTCAGTACCGGATGACATATCCATCATTGCTTTCGACAACGACCCGCGCTGTTCAAGCTATGGGCTGACAACCGGTTTCTTTCCATTTGCGGAGGCAACCGCGGAAGCAACAAGAAAATTCATTAAACGGGTCAACAACAATTCAGACTCTTTAGTAAACATCTCCATTAAACCGCAATTGATTGAACGCAAAAGTGTTAAAAATATCACTTAACAAAAAAGGAGAATGAAAATGAGAAAAAATCAACAACAAGGTCAAGTTTTCACGTTGATCGAGCTTCTGGTCGTGATTGCCATTATCGCAATCCTCGCCAGTATGCTGCTGCCGGCGCTGAACTCGGCGAGGGCCAAGGCCAGAACCATAAAATGCGCGGCAAACCTGAAACAGTCAGGTATGGCGATGATGCTCTATAATGATGATTACGACGGTTTCTTTCCTTGCTACCGGGAAGATCCGGCCGCTGGTTCCGGGGACGGCTATTATCTGTGTGTGGTTGCCCGTTACTGCAACATTCCGGTTCCGTCAAACAAGCAAATCGGCAATGTTCTGCATTGTCCTGAATATCGGCCCTACAGCCTTAACTCCGATCCGCTTCCGGCTAAAACCGTGTATACCAATATAACCGGGGTTCGGGAATACCCTTCGAACTATTATATCTTCAGTTGCTATTCCGGGTCCATTGCCATGTTTACCGATATCAAAGTAAACGGCGTCCTGCCTCAGGTCCGCAAGACCAGAATCAGAAAACCAACCCGGGCTTTTGTCATGACTGACGGCGTCAATCACACGATCCGGCAATGGAATCAGTATTTCCATATCCGCCATAATCGTGGCGTCAATATGAGTTTCGCCGACGGTCATGTTGAACCCTTTAGGGGCTTTAACATGGTCCTTCCAACCGGAACCGTCTGCGGTGCCAACGGCAGCGACTATAAAACCGTAATGACATACAGCTATAAAGATTTTCCATGGACGAAAACCTGGTACTGATTATTTAACTGGAAATTGAAAATTAGAAATAAGAAATGAATATGATGCAAAGATTAACAGGGGTATTATTGTTTATCATCTGCCTGACAACATATGCCGATAAAAAAATTGAGCTGAAAGGCAACTGGCAGGTTCAACCGGCAACGACCGTGAAAAAGCAACCGGGAAATAGTGATTGGGGAAAATGGAGCTTGCGTAACTGGCGCTGGAGTCGTCCGCCCAAAGGTGTTCCATGGTCAAAAATAAAAACCTCAACCGTGAATTCAATCTGGCTGAAAACCTCGTTTGACGTTCCGCCCGAATGGTCCGACAGCAAAATACTGTTGGATTTTATGCGGCTTGAGGGCGATTCAATCGTCTTTGTAAACGGCATCAAAGTCGGAGAACGGCTGCGTCCATACGGCTCAATCGACATTACCAAAGCCGTAAAAAACGGCAAAAATGAGTTGATTATGTTCGTTACCCGTGATTATACCGATATTTCACGCGGGGCCAAAGACGATCCTTTGCGTTATATTTCACGCAAGAAAATGGCGGTTAACAGATTGGGCCTCGGCGTAACCGCGCCGGTCTACCTGATAGAAATTCCGCGTCCGGCCGGAATTGTCGACGTTTTCGTCAAGACCTCATGGCGCAAGAAGAAAATTTGCCTGGAAGTGGAAATTGACGCCGCAAGCAAACTGACCGGAGCAACCATTGAGGCTCAAATATATGATCAAAGCGGCAAAAAAGCACTGAGCTTTACCGGCAAAGCTGGCAAAGTTGCTCCTGGAATATCCCAGACGGAAATCTGTTCCGAATGGAAAAAACCGATTCTCTGGGAAATGGAAAATGGCTATATTTATAAGGCTGTGGTATCTTTGACTAAAGACGGCAAAATCCTGGATTCATATACTCAGAAATTTGGCTTCAGAGAAGTTTGGACCGAAGGACGGGCAGTTTATTTAAACGGGCATCCCGCGCGCTGGCGGGTTGAGTGGACCTCGTTCGGGATTACCGAAAACTCGATTCCGCTCTTGAAAATGATGGGAAGAAACTTCGTTTACATCCAGCCTAATCCTACTGCCTGGTGGCGTGACTGGCCGGAAGTACCGTATAACGATCCCAAAGAAATTGAGCTGCTGGACCGCGAAGGGATAGCGCTGTCAATGCCTGCCCCGGGTTGTTCCATGATCCGTGACGCGTTGCTGAACGATCCCAAAGCCATTGCGGACTACAAAAGGGAAGTAGCCGAATACGTCAAAAGATATCGCAACCACCCCGCATTGATCGCCTGGTCCGTCGGCATGAATTCATTCAACCCGAGAGACGCGATCCATCCGGAAACGCTGGGTCAGCGCAGCGACTATAATCATAGTCAGGCGAAAGTCATTAATAAAGCGCTCGACATCGTCAAGCAAAACGACCCGACCCGTCTGGGTTACAGTCATGCCGATGGCAATCTTGGCGATATCGCCACCGCCAACTGTTACCCGAACTTCGCTCCAGTCCAGGAATACGAGGACTGGCCGTCGGTCTGGGCTCAAAAAGGCAATATGCCGTGGTTCGCCTGTGAATTCGCGGCTTTTTACAACGGAAGCCTCTATAAAGGCAAGCAAATTTTACTGACGGAATTCGCCTCGATGTATTTTGGCGAAAACGCTTTTGAGAAAGAACCGGTTAAGCAGCTTGAAAAAACCATGGCAACCGGTTTGCAGCACCGTTCTCACGGCAACAATCTGAAAAGTATTCTGCCTTATGCTCCGATTTTTTGGGATCTCAACCGGATTCACGTAGTCAATACCGACCGGGCCTGGCGTACCTGGGGTGTCCAGGGCTGGCATTATTTCAATTTCGGCATCGGCTACGGCGACCCGCCGGAGTTCAAAAGTAAACGCCCATTTAACCGCTACGCCTGCTTGAAGCAGAAAGTTACTAAAATTCCCGACTGGGTCAATCCGCAGTTCCACACCTATCGCAAGAATATGCAGTCTTTACTGGCCTATATCGCCGGTTATCCGGTGCATACTGATAAAGATCACAGTTTCTATGCCGGAGATCAGGTCCAAAAGCAGTTGGCGGTCGTCTGGGACGGCCCGGGCAATCGCGCCCTTGACGCAACCTGGAAGTTGACTGGCGACGGCAAAATCATGACGCATGGAGCATATAAGCTTGACCTTCAAGCCGGAGACATTAAGTTTTATCCGATTGACTTCAAGGCCCCGGAGGTCAGCAAGCGTACCGACGCCAAACTTGAATTGATAGTTAAAGACGGCAGTAAAATTGTTCAAGCTTACGAGTTTCCGGTTCAGTTTTTCCCGCGGCAAAAAACTTTGTCTTTGAAAAAAAGAATCGTTCTTTTCGACCCGGCCAGGAAGTCAGGATGGCTCAACAAGCTGGGCGCAAAAGTCGTCATGTTCAAAAAGAATATGACCCTGACTAAAAATGATATTCTGGTAATTGGACGCGAAGCGCTCAAACCCGGCAGTCAACTGCCTTATTCAGTTAAAGATCTGGCAAATGGCCTGAATGTCATCGTTCTGGAACAACTGCCCAAACTCTGGGAAGGCTTCGGGTTCAAATCGCTGGAAACCGCTCCCCGCTACACTTTTATGGCCGACAAAAAACACCCGATTCTTGCCGGACTCAAACCAGCCGATCTGCTTTACTGGCGCGGGTCGCCGGACCTGCTTCCGGAATTCAAACATGCCAGGGGGTACGATGTCCTGCGCGCCCCGAAAGTCACCAACCGCAACACGGTGGCGTCATGTATTCTGCAAATTCCGCAGGTGGTCGGATTTACCCCGGTCATTGCCGGCGCTTTTGCGATGGAATATTCTCCGCTGCTGACTTTTAAAACCGGCAAAGGCATGATTATCTTTTCATCACTTGACCTGACCGGTCGGGTTGGAGCCTCTCCGGTGCCGACCGTAATCGCCTCGAATATGCTCAAATATGCCGACAGTTTTGTTGCTTCGGGCCATAAGATCTATTATGACGGCAACGCCGACGGCAAAAAAATGTTGGAACAACTCCAGTGTGCCTTTACGGATAAACTGGAAAACAGCATGGTTGTTGATTACAAGACATGCAATCTAACTCAGGCAAAACTGAACAATTACCTCAAATCCGGAGGTCACTGCATCAGCTTTGACCTTTCCCCGCAAATTCTGTCCAGCCTTGGTATTAAAACGGCAAAACAAAAACTCTACAAAGCTCCGGCTGTTGACGTCAGCGGTATTACTGCCAATCTGTTGCGCTGGCGTGATGCCCTTGAAGTCAACACCATTGACGGCGGAGTATTCAAAACCGAAGGGCGGCGGCTGTTTGTCCAGGTAACCCCTGAAATGCTGCGCAGCCGTTACCTGAAAGATCAGGACAAACGGGAAAATATTCTGCTCAGTATCGCAGCGCTCAACCGGCTGACGGCTACTGTATTGACCAATGCCGGATGTATTCCCGACTCTGAACTGATTAAACGGATGGCTACGTTGTCTTCCGGTCCCGGATACAAGAACCTCGCTTACTGGTATGTTCTCGGCCCGTTCTCGGTGACCAAAGATGCCAAAAACAAAGGACTCGACACCGTCTATCCGGGCGAAAAGAACGCCATTGCCGGCGATACCAATCCCAATCTGCTGTACAAAGGAGCAGGCGGCAAAATGCTTGACTTCCGGACCACCGCGGTTGCCGGGGATGATGGTTTTATCAACGTGGGTAAAGCCTTGAAAGCCACTAGCGAGAATAGTGTCGCCTACGCCGTAAAAGAGGTTAATTGCGATAAAGCCGGATATGTTACACTGCGATTCGGAGTTGATTATTTTATGAAAGTCTGGGTCAACGGCAAGTTGGCGCATATTGTCAACAGCGGCCACAGTTCCCCTAAAGCGAACCGGCATATCGTCAAAGTTCACATGAACAAAGGTCTGAATATCATTACCTTGAAAATACGTTCAGGCAGTAAAGGTTTCGGCTTCTGGGCCAACATGTCCGAACCGTCAAGCACTGCCCAGCGCGGTGGAGCCGCTTCTCAGTCCAAGCTAGTAGACCTGTACGACCCGCAAACCAAAATGCGTGATCCTTATGAATATCATTACTGGTAAGAAGATGATAAAATCATTCATAATATCAATGTCTGTCAGTCTGGCATTCGCCCTCAACGGAGCGGAAACGTTGCTTATTAAACAGGATTTCGAGAACCAGATTTCCGGCAGCGTTCCTACAGGCTGGAGCCGTGCCTGGGGTAATCAGGGTGATGATTTGTTCCGTGTCTCATCAGAATACGCTGTATCCGGGCAGCAGAGCATGCTTTTTGACCGGTTGTCCGGAGAAAATAAGGCGCAATGGGGATTATGTACGCGTTTTCCGCATATCACAGCCGGAACCTATAAACTCAGTTTCAATTTCATGGTTTTTGGTCCCGGAAATCAGGCGTCATTTACCTTTGAATTCAGGAACCGGGACGGCCGGGAAAAAATCTTTCGGATCACCTTTAAGGACCGTAATATTCTGCTCGGCTCCTATGCTCCGCTGCCCCGCAAGAAACAGACCGAGTTGCTAGGCCGTTATGAACCGGCCAAATGGTATAATATGACCTTGAAATTTCCCGCCAACTCTGGCGCTGGTAAATACGTTGAAGCCACCTTGTTGCCTCTAGAGAGCCCTGAACATACGAAAACCGTGAAGCACCTCATAAATTTTCCAAAAGGAAAATTCGGCATGTTGATGCTGTGTATCGGACCCAATAAAAGAGGCTACCGGCTCTTTATCGACGATTTTCAAGTTTCAGCTGTCAACAATTCAACTATTAACAATAAAATCATTAAGGACAAAAAGATGAAAAAAACCGCGGCAGTAATCCTTGCGGCATCAACCGTTTGCGCCGGAGCCAACGGGGTAGATCAGAAACTCAAAAATTTCATGGCGAAATCCCAAAAACAACGTATTGCGGTGATTGCCCTGGGCGACAGTAATCAACAATTTGGCGGGCACGGCTGGAATCAATATATGTCTGAGGCTATTTTGAAACAATTCGGGGCTTACGGCACTGGTCTGATCCAGGTTGCCGCCCGGGTTCCGTCGTGGGTTAAGGCCAAAGGTTCGATCAATGAAGGCGCCCCGAACGAGTTGGCTCCAGATCTTTTTTCCTACTGGTATTTGCCGGCAGGGGAAAGACAAAAAGCCAACTGGAACATTACCGGTTACGGCATTGCCGCCGACCATCCGATGGATATCAGGGGAGAATTGCAATACCGCATCAAATATGCAGTTTTCAAAGACGGCAAAGGTTTGTTCAGGCCATCCGTTCGAATAAACAAAGCGCCATGGAAAATTTTTCAGACGGATAAACCGGTTTCAACCGGAGGAGAGAAGAACGCTACGTCCGAATATATCATGACCGTCAAAGCTGATCCGCAGCGGACTTATCCAATCCTTTTTTCAATCTCACCGATCAACGGCATGATCGATGGACCATTTCTAAGCGAGTTCTGCGCAATTGAAAATGCCGGTAAACAGACCGGCTGTTCCTATCAGACTCTGTATGCCGCCGGCGGCCATGCCTTGAGGGATATGCTGTTGAATCTCAGAAAAACCGGCGACGGCAAAATCGTTTCTTTTATGAAATTCATCCGCGAATCTCTCAATGGCGATAAATCTTGCGTCGTGATGATCAATTCCGGTTTAAATGACCGTAATCGCGGCGTCAAGTCATCCGGCCCGGAAAAGAAAGCCCTGGCCAACACTAAAGACGGTTACAAAGACAATTTGAAAGGCTTAACCATTTTGCTGGAAAGATGCTGGATCAAAGCCGGCGGAGCCAAAGAAACCATTCACTTTGCATTTATGCCGAGTCATCCGATTTCTACTCCGGATGACCCCAAATTGGTTTCATATCGCCAGGGAGCAAGTGAACTAGCTAAGGCCATGGACAACGCTTCGTGCATTCTTCTGCCAAAACTGGTTTCCCAGATAACGATGCTGAAAGATAAATATTATGACAAACGTGGTAAAGCGCACCTGACCCGAAAAGGTTATCAAAAAATTTCCGAGGCTGTCGCCGCTGCAATCGCAAAATAATTTTGGAAATTTTATAAATCTCGTAATTTTCTGAAGCAATATAATATACCGGAGGGGATGAGGCCTCGGGAGAGGTGTTTTTTATGGATTCGAACTGGATCGTCAAATTGGCTTCCGGTTTGGCGGATGAATTGTTTTGAACCTAAAATCGCCCCTTCGGTAAAGTGTCGGGTACGACGCAGAAAACGTACGTGCATCGATTCTTTTTGGCGGGCTTTGTCGCGCGCGGCGTAGATCTCTTCGCTCGAGGCGCCGGTTTCCGCGGTGATGATGCGGGCCAGTTCGCCACGGAAGAACGCAAATAGTTCGGCATCAGTCCATTGCGAGGTGTCGCCGGTGGTAATGTTCGGCTTCATGTGTTTGACAAAATTCTCGTAAAACATGTGTTTGCCGCTTCTGCAATAGCGGCCCCAAGTGGTGAAATTGTAATCCGACGGGGAGTTTTTCAGGCCGGCCCGGACCGGGTTGAGTTCGACGTAGGTCACGCAGGCGGCCAGGGCGTTTACGCGCTCGAGAATCACGCTTTTGAACCGCCCGCCCCAGAGTTGTCCGGTGCGATTGCGGGGCTCGTTGTAGACGCAGGTGAATTGGCGTTGGCAGGCCGACATAAAGCGGCTGATGTCGATCATTTTGAGGGCGATTTCCTGGCATTGCGTTTTATTTTCGAGACTGATGACCGGGATTCGCGGGCCGAATTTGAAGATTTTTTTCATTGCTTTGTAGTAGCTGTTGTGGCGTTTGACGATGACCTCGAGCGGCGGTAGTTCATCCGGTCCTGGAGCGTAGACTACGAGGTGAAAATGGTTGCCCATCCAGGCGGCGGAGATGACTTCGATCAAAAAGTAATCGCAGAGGTATCGAAGCAGTTTGAAGCCGTATTCTTTGTCCGCGTCGGAGAACGGGTGTTCGCCTTTGACGCAGCCGATTCGATTATACAGGTGGTAGTAGCAACCTGCGCCTTTGACCTTCATTCGCGCTTCCATTTCGTCCTCCTTTTGGTTGGTTTGGAGATAATATATACGCTGAAAGCGGGTTTTTCAAATTGTCAGACGGTTTGATTATTTATAAATCGTAAGAATTTGAAGATCAGTGATTTGATGGTTAGTGTTTTCGGTATGCCCGGTGTTCTCGGCGACGCTGACTGACGTATACTTCGGAAGTTCCGGCACTGATAAGTTCGTATAATACGGCTTGTTTTTTTCCAGCTGCACGCAGGATACGACCCAGCCGTTGAACGTGTTCCCGGATTCCGGCACTGCCGGAAACGACGATTCCGACATTCGCTTCCGGAACATCAACTCCTTCATTTAAAACTCGGCTGGTGACCAGTACTGGCCAGTTGCCGGAACGAAATTTATCCAGCATAGTCTTACGTTCCGCCGCTTTAGTACGATGGGTTATTACCGGTAGCAGGAACTGCCGGCCGATCTCATAAGCGGTATCGTTTTCTGCCGTAAAAATAATAATTCTGGCCCCCCGGTGGTGTTGGATTAATTCCCATATTTTGCGCAGTTTGGCGCGTCCGCGTCGAGCAATTCGGCGTTGTTCCTGGTAAGCTTCAAATACCTTTCTTCCGCCGGGACGCATTGCACAAAGTCCAAGAAATTTTTGCCAGTCGCTGCGTTGACGGAACGAGATGCCGTTGCTCTTCAGAAAACCGGTATAAAGTGCTCTCGCAGCATTATATTGTTCCTCTTCATCCGGGTCCAGCGACAGTTTGAATTGTCGGGTTTGATAAGGAGCTAGGATATGACCTTCGAGTTCGTCAATATGGATTTCCTCGGCCAATGGTCCGATCATGTCCCATAAAACGTCATTCTCGCCATCTTCCCGTTCCGGGGTGGCACTGAGTCCGAGCCGGAACGGGGCCAGGCACATTGCGGCGGCTTGCCGGTTCACTGGTCCCGGCAGATGGTGACACTCGTCATAAACCGCCAGTCCGAATTTGTTGCCGATGAATTCCATGTGGATTACTGCCGAATCATAAGTTGATACAGTTATGTCGCACACTTCTTTGCTACCGCCGCCAAGCATCCCGACTTTGATTTGAAAGAATTTTTCCAGTACCGAAGCCCATTGCTGCATCAGGTCAATAGTCGGAACGACGACGATGGCCGGGCGTTGCAGCATTTCTATTGCCATTATCGCCAGATAGCTTTTTCCGGACCCGGTCGGCATTGAGACGACTCCGCGGCAGTCCTGCTCCCGCCAGGCTTGCAAGGCTTGTTGCTGATGATCACGCGGAGGAAAGCCATGGTGAATTTGTAACTGTACCGGGTCGTATCCCCTGGCTTGGTCATGAACCGTGATCCCAGCTTTTTTCAGGCCACGCATAATTGGTGCGTAATCGCAAGCACGGGCCCGGAAGAGTTTGACACGATCGTCAAATTTTATCATGTCGACAACAGCGATAAGCTGTTCAGGTTTGGCCTTGATCAGTAGTGTTCCCTGTGAGAAATTTATTGTCACAACCCGGTCGGTCATTTTGGTCCTTTGTAAAATTAAATTCATGGAATATATTAAGCAACTTAATATTAATCAAGCAATAATGAAGAGTTTGTATGGAAAAAACCACTTTAGGTCTGATAAAGAACCTGTTTTTTGCCAAACCCAAACCGCTGTATGAGGAAGATGCGGTACCTTCCCAGGTGTTTTTTTACCGGGTACTTCCATTGATGTTGATTGTTTATTATGTTTATCCGGTTTTGATCAGGGAGTTCAAGCCAGATATCTTTTCACGACTGATGGAACCGGGAATCTTTTTTTTACTGTTGATTCTACCCAATATCATTTTGGCAGTTGGACTTGGTGTGATCGTCTTTTTTACCGCTGGGGATATTTCGTTTCGCCGGAAACTCGGCATGCTTAACTGGCGTAACGGTTATGTTTGGTCCGGGATGGCGATATGTTTTATTCTACTGGTGGTAAATGGCCTTTTGAACCTCATGATGGAGGATCTGGCGGCGTATTGCGGGATTAAAGCTCCGGCTCCAGCGATAATTTCCCTGCTGAACGGAGCTTCGACGATGCAGACGATCTGGCTGGTGTTTATGGTGCTGTTTATTGCTCCGGTGCTGGAAGAATTGATTTTCCGCCGCTTTATTTATTCTTATTGCGAATCAACGCTTGGAATGCTGCCAGCCATTCTGATGACATCCACCTGGTTTGCGATCATCCATGATGCCTGGATCCAATGGCCGGGTCTTTTTATTCTCGGAGTTGTTTTTCAGTTATCCTATATCTTCAGCCGCTCGATCTACTTTCCGATAACTATTCATTTTTTCAACAACCTGATTTCGATCTGTATTTATTTTCTCTGGATGTAAAATTCTCATGAAGCAATTTCAAGTTATTATATGCGCTTTTTTGATTCTGTTTTGCTGCGGAGTCATAGGCAATAATGTTCCCGGGAAAAAGGACATTGCTCCATATTTGCCTTTTGACCCGCCATCAAACGATGAACTGAGAAAGTCTCCAAAAAAAGTTTTTGCGCATTACTTCCCGCCGTTTCCCATATCAATGGATAACCTTGATCCAGCTAAAGACCAGTGGGTAAAAAATATCATGAATCCTGGGGGATTTGGAAAACGATATCTCAAAACCGGTGGTAAATGCCGTCAACGACCATTACCTCGTCCGGTCCGACCAGAGAAAAACTGGCTGCTGAAAGATATGGAACTGGAGGTTAAGCGTGCTTCCGATTTGGGTTTGGACGGATTTTCCTGTGACATAGTTGCTGATGCCGGGATCAATTGGCTCAGAGTCAAAACGCTTCTGGACGCGGCAAATAAGGTTGATCCGTCATTCAAGATAATGTTGATGGCCGGAATGCCGGCGTTATACCGGGAGTCGAGGAAGGTAAAAAAGGACCAGTCTCCCGAACGCATGGCAAAGATACTTTTGGAATTGGGTAAACATCCTTCCGCCTACCGATTGCCGGATAATCGGCTGGTGATTTCGGCTTTCCGTGGCAATGACAAGTTGCCGGAATGGTGGAAGCAGGTTTTTAAAATCCTGAAAAATCACGGCGAAAGTGTAGCATTTGTGCCGTTAATTCAACCCTGGTGGGACAAGGAAAACAAATGGAAACTGGAAGCGGAAAAATTTGCCTCCATCAGTTATGGGCTGGGGACTTGGGGGCCGCGTACGGCCGGTGAAGCTAAATCCTGGAGCAAGTTCCCTGCATGTGTGCATCAATTTACCAAAATCTGTTTTTTTCCAGTGGGAGCGCAGGATTTCCGGGCTAAAAACGGTATATTCTGGGAAGCAGCGAATACTTTAAGTTACCGTTCCTACTGGAAAGCAGCCATTGAAGGAAATGCCGACTGGGTTCAGATTATTACCTGGAATGATTATTCGGAAGGAACGGAAATATCACCTTCCTCCGGAACTCAATACAGTCTTTACGACCTGACTGCTTATTATGTAACCTGGTTTAAAACCGGATGTCAACCGGCTATTAAGCGTGATGTGATTTACTATTCCCACCGGATTCATTCAATTCATGCCAAACCTGATTTTACTAAACAGAAAAAGTTATTCAAACCCATCACCAGTGAGCCGTTGCGGGATGAGATTGAACTATTGTGTTTCCTGAAAGCGTCGGGGAAGATCAGCATTGAGATCGGCGATAAGTTCTATGAACGGCAAGTAAAGGCTGGATTCAGTGAGATAAGAGTTCCGCTGCAGGATGGTATGCCCTGTTTTTCGCTGTATCGTCAAGGGAAAGAAATTCTGAAATTCTCCAGCAAGTTCCCGATCAGCAGCAAAAACATCACCTATCAGGACCTCCTCTATCGCGGTGGCTCAAGTTCCCGTGTAAAATAAATTATTTGAATGTTGCGACCTCCTCGGGCACTCCGCCAAAGGCAGAAACTAATTAATTAGTTATTTTTATTATTAATTCAATGAATACAACAAGAGAGTGTGTTGTTCAAGTTGTTTAATAATAATGCTTTGTAAATTATTATTAATCAAACCGTACGACTGTTTAAGTTATTTATGTTGTATCATAGGAGATACAAAATTGTAAACTTATTTGCATTTCCCGTGATATGGTATTAATTTTATTTTTCATACATGGGAGTCCCAAAACAAAACTTTTTTCGTGTTTGAAGTATTACAACTGAAGGAGAAATATTATGGAACTTATGCAGGCGATTAAAGAACGTAGAACAGTGCGCCGCTTTAAGCAAACTCCGCTGGAAAAAGAAAAAATAATTAAGTTGATTGATGCTGGACGCCGGGCGTCTTGCGGCGGTAATATGCAGCGTTTGCGGTATATTGTGGTGCAGGAAACGGAACTGCTCAAGGGCATTTTTGAGCAAACGGCCTGGGGTGGACATGTTCAGCCTAACCGTAATCCGGTATTCGGGGAAAGTTCGCCAATGGCTTTTATTGTCGTCACTTCTCCACGCGGAGACGCGGCGATCGATGCCGCGGCTGCCATTGAAAATATCCAGTTAGCTGCCTGGGAGGAAGGTATCGGCTGTTGCTGGATCGGTGCATATAAAAAAGATCCGGTAAACGAACTGCTCGGTTTGACCGGGGATATGAAATCGGTTTTTCTGGTTGCAATCGGTTATGCGGACGAGTGTCCGATTTCCGAGGATATTGAGCTTGAAGATGATCAGAGATATTATTTGGACGATAATGATCGTCTGCACGTACCAAAGTACACGGTGGAATCAATTACGGAATGGCGCTGAAAAAGATAATCAGGCGACTTAGAATAAGTTGGCGGAAAAATTGGCGAAAACGTCCTTTTTTTACTATCTTTTGCCTGATTACAGTCCCGTTTATTGTTGGAGTCTCCGCCGTTTCCGGAGCGTGCCGCCTTGTGGTTTATATAAACAGTTCCGGTCGGATTTATGATCAGGCGGAACTGGTGCCTGAAACATCTGTAGCGATGGTTCTCGGAACCAGTTGGATGCAGCGGCGATATGGGATGTTTGGAGCAATTGAGCCAAGTAAAGTCTTTTACAACCGGATTGATGCGGCTGCTGAACTTTATCAAAAAGGACGGGTCAAGCACATTATCTGCAGTGGGGCAGCCAGGGCGGAGGACGGTTATGATGAAGGAACCACTATGCGGCTTGAACTTTTACGTCGGGGTATTCCACCGAAAGCGGTCTCGGTTGACAATTACGGCTGGCGGACGCTTGATTCGGTGATTCGCCTGAAAACCATCTGGGGCGTGAAAAAAGTCGTCGTGGTTTCTCAAGGCTATCATGTGTCCCGGGCGATCTTTCAGGCTGATCATTACGGGGTAAATGCAGTCGGCTATTGTGCGAAGCCCGGACCTTTTCTACAGCGTCTGAGAGGTAACTATAATCGGGAATCTCTGGCTTTGATAAAATTAATGATAGATATTTATATAACTGACAAAGGGCCGATAAATCCGAATAAGCCGGTTGATCCGGGGGAATTGCAGCGGGTCAGGGACATTGTTTCGCAGTCTGGAAAACATTGGTCGAAATGTAACTGTTTTTAATAATTAAGCTTTATTGAAAAGTTCACGGTTGTTAATGACTTTTTTAGCTATTTTGCCTCTTTAATAAGTTAGTTTTTAAATTGAGCAATATGAAGTGCAGTAAAAAATGCAACAACTTTTTTGAGTTTAATTCTTGATGGTTGACAGTTTTTTTATAGACAGATCGAAATGATACTATTGATATTAGTTGAAAAAATGGTATATTGTTATAAAAAATATGAATGGAGAAAGGTCATGAATACAAATGAACATAAATAGCGAATTTCAGCTTGCTCCTTTGCACGATTTGCATATATTGGCCGTTGAGGATGATATTGTTTCTGCTAAATATTTAGAAAAAATATTAGGCAAATCCGGCGCTGACTTCAGAATCGCCAGTGATTTTGAAGGCATGAAAAAGTGCTGTCAGGATGATTTTTTCCCAGAGGTGGTTTTGCTGGATATTGCTCTGATCGGCGCGAATGGTTTTGATTGTTTGAAATGGCTGAAAGAAAAATTTGCGAACCGGAATGTTATATATATAGCTCAAACCGCGCATGTGTTATCGGATGAAACCTTGAGCTATGCAGAAGCCGGTTTTGATGATTTCATCGGCAAGCCCTATAAAAGAGAAGAACTGGTTAATGTAGTTCTGGCTAATCTGTAATATGTCTGTTTCAATATTTCCCGGTACAAAACTGCATTTTATTGGCATTGGCGGGATCGGAATGAGCGGCCTGGCAAAGATGTTTGCCGACAACGGCTGTATAGTCAGCGGTAGCGACCGTGGCTGGGGACAACCGGAGAATGACCGTATTTTGCGTCCGCTGGCCGATGCCGGAATTCAAATTTATCTTCAAGATGGTTCATATGTCAAAAATATCACTCCTGATTTTCTGGTTTATTCAACGGCGATAGAGGAGGATAATCCTGATTTTATCGCTGCACTCGATATTCCCCGCCTCCATCGTTCCGAAGCTCTGACTGCCGCGATGCTTAATTTTTCGACTGGCGGTCTGACCGCAGTGGCTGGAACCTGCGGTAAAACCACGGTGACTTCATGGCTGGCGGAAACTATCTATCTGGCCGGAGCGGACCCGTCTTTTTTGACCGGCGGACTTGTCAACCGTTTTATAACGAAATCGCCGCCGGGCAATTACCGGCACGGTCATGGACCATTTGTTTTTGAGGCGGATGAAAGTGATAAAAGCCTGCTTAATTATACCCCGGAAATGTCTCTGGTACTGAATCTGGGCGCTGACCATTACAGCAGGGAAGAATTGGTGGAAGTTTTTCAACAGTTCCTCAAACAGACGCGTCGCGCGGCAGTGGTTTCTGACGAGGTGTTGCGGGAACTTGGCCCTGAATGTATGGCGCATCTTGAGTTAAAAACTTTCTCCCTGGAGTCAGATTCATCCGCGGACTGGCGGTTGACGGAATACAGTCCGGATGGAATCGAGGTTAATGGCAGTTACAAAATCAAACTGCCGATGCCAGGACGGCATAATGCCGCCAATGCTTTAGCAATTCTGGCTACCGGTGAGCTGTTGGGAATGACCACGGAAACAATGATTCCTTCGCTTGAGAGTTTTCAGGGCGTCTGGCGGCGAACCGATTATCACGGGAAATTACCTTCAGGTGCTGTTGTTTACGACGATTATGCCCATAACCCGGAAAAAATCGCTTCATGCATCCGAGCCATCAAAGAAACAATTTCAGGGCGGATAATCGCGCTGTTCCAGCCGCACGGTTTCGGACCGCTTGGCTTCATGCGGGACGAACTGTTTTCCGCGGTTTCAGGGGGGCTCAAATCGGAAGATATTTTCGCTTTGCTGCCGGTTTTCTATGCTGGAGGCACGACTTCTTTTAAACCCTCCAGCGCTGAGGTCGCAGCGGACTATTGTCAGCGTGGGGGTGCTCAATATCTTGACTTTGCCGACCGTAATTCAGCGGCAAGATACCTGCATGAAAATGCCGGACCAAATGACGCAGTCCTGATTATGGGAGCCAGAGACAATTCCCTGTCCGACTGGGCTGCCAGCCTCATTAAACCCTAAGCCTGATTTCAATCGGCGTAATATGTCGCGCCGGAACCGGGCGATTCGCAAACCCTGACCCGGTCAACTTTGATGCAGTCGTCATTGAGGCAGGCTGAAAGCTTTTCAAAAATGACCATTGCCAGCACTTCGCTGGTAGGATTGAGGTCGGCAAAAGCTTCATGATCTGAAACGTTGGTATGATCAAATTCGTCAAGGATCGTGTCAAGTTCGGTTTTCAGTTTTCGGAAATCCAATGCAATGCCGATTTCGTCGAGCTTGGGTGATTTCACGACCGCCATTACCGTCCAGTTGTGTCCATGCAGTTCGGAGCAGTTGCCCTGATAGCCGCGCAGGCTGTGCGCAGCCGAGAATTCTCTGGTTATATCTATCTCAAACATATTTTTTTCCTTCTGTTTATTATGTTTATAATATACACTCAAAACAGAAGGACTGCAACCGCTCAGTCAAAGTGAATCATGGCTTTGACGACACCGTCGGTGTAACTGTCGACCAGGTTGAAGGCCGCTTTGCTGTCGGTAAAGCTGAAACGATGAGTAACCATCGCGTTGACGTTGAACATTTTATTGTCGATCATATCCAGTGCTGGTTGGACGCAGTCGCATTGGCGGCGTACGTTCTGGACGCATAATTCCTTGCGGCGCATGTCATCCATGTGGAAAGAAATGTCATCGACTTCCGGGATGCCGATCATCATCAGTTTGCCGCCGGGTTTGAGCAGTTTCATCGCGCTGTTGACCGCGCTCTGTTCGCCGCAGCATTCAAAAACACAGTCCAGCAGGCCGGGTTCCTGATCGATTATCGCCTGTTCGATATCTTCCTTGTCCGGATTACCGGTCCAGGTCGCGCCGAGTTCGGCGGCCAGGGTCAGGCGTTCCGGGATCGGATCGGTGATGTAGACTTTTTCCGCCCCTTGAGCCAGAGCCGGGAGCAAAACGCTCAAGCCGATAGGCCCGGCTCCGAGAATGCCGATCTTCGCTCCCTGCATCGGGATTGATTGTTTGACGGCATAGACCCCGATGGCCAGCGGTTCGGAAATGGCCGCTTCCTCGTAACTCATGCTATCCTTAATCTTGAAACAGCATTCTTCCGGCATAACGATATATTCGGACAAACAGCCGGGGATCTGGCCGGGGCAGCCAAGAAAAACAAGGGTCCGGCAGGTATGGTGCCGACCCGCTTTGCACTGATCGCATCCGTGACAGCAGATCGCCGGTTCAATCGCGATCCGGTCACCGACTTTGACATTGGTCACGCCGGTGCCGACGGCTTCGACAATTCCCGCGCCTTCGTGACCGACCGCATAAGGGTATTCCACTACCTGGGAGCCGATTTTGCCGGTAGTGTAGTAGTGTACATCGGAACCGCATACTCCGATGCAAGTCATTTTTATGAGTACGTCTTTAGCCGATTTTATTTCAGGAGTTGGAACTTCCATCATTTCCATTTCCCGGATTCCGGTCAACATCATAGCCTTCATTTTTTATACCTTTCAGGTTTAAGTTTACAGTTGCCAGTTGCCAGTTGCCAGCAAAAACTGCCGGCGGCATTAATCCAAAGAAGATACCAGACCTTGAAGCATCTTTGAAATTTCTTTTACATCATTTATCAGGTTGTCAGCTGTTTCCTTTGGAATAATATTTAATTTTGCCGCGATATATAACTGTGTTCTCAGCTCTGCCGCCGATCCTTTGGCTATTGCCAAAAAACGCTTAAAATCAGGAACGGTGCTTCTCTCCTGACCTTCCGCTATATTAGAGGGAATTGAGATAGAAGCTCTCAGCATCTGATCCTTTAATCCATAATCATTACAATTTTTTAAAGCATCATAGATATTTACCGCCAATTGGCAGGATTTTTTCCATACCAGTAAGTCTTCAAACGAAAGATTCTTATCATAGCTCATTTTATTCTCCTGCCCGGTATTTCTCATATCTTACTGGTAACTGGCAACTGTAAACTGGCAACTAAAGTGTCAAACGTCAAATATCTTGCCCGGATTCAATATATTATTCGGGTCGAATGCGCGTTTAACCGAACGCAGCATATTAATATACTCCTCGGATACCACCTGATTCAAGTATTTTTTGCGTTTACAGCCAACACCGTGCTCGCCGGAGAGGCGGCCGCCCTGTTCCCGGATCATCGCGTAGATATCTTTCAGGATGATCGGTTGCATTTCAGCCCACTTTTCATCGCTCCAGTCCTTGCGGCACATTGCCCGGGCGTGAATGTTTCCGTCGCCGGCATGTCCGAAACACGGAATCTGAATCTGGTATTTCGCCGCGATCTCCTCAAGTTTGGCAATTGCGGCCGGGATCGAGGCCGGAGGTACTACGATATCATCATTGAACTGGCGTTTTTCAATCAGGCTGAATGCCTCGGCAATATTACGCCGGACCTTCCAGATACGCTCGGAAGTCGACGGATTATCCGCAACATAGACTTCAAGCGCACCGGCTTCCTGACAGAATTTGCCGATCTGGATATACTCTTCTTCGATCAGCTCTTTATTATTGCCGTCGACCGAGATCAGCAGCATCGCGCCGCAATTCTCATACGGCAGGGATTCATTCAGGTATTCACACGCTGCCTGCACCGAATGTTTGTCCATGAACTCGATCGAGGTCGGGATGATGCCGCCTTCAGTCATGATCTTCGGTACTGCGCTAATCGCGTCGTCACTGGTTTTAAAAAGGCACAGCAGGTCGGCCTGGTATTTCGGTAGCGGAATCAGTTTCAGGACGATTTTGGTAAAAATTCCCAATGTTCCTTCCGAGCCAACCATCAGTTGCACCATGTTGTAGCCGGTAACGTCCTTGACCAATTTGCCTCCGAGTTCGACGATTTCACCTGCCGGGGTCACGACTTCCAGACCCAGGACATAGCGGGCGGTGACGCCGTATTTGACCGCTTTACCGCCGCCGGCGTTTTCCGCCACATTGCCGCCAATAAAACAGGTTTCCAGACTCATCGGGTAGCCCGCATAAAACAGGTCAAACTGCTGCAAATGCTCATTGATGTCGTTCGCAACCATTCCGGGCTCGACCACTACCATCATATTTTTCTGGTCCACTTCGATAATCGAGTTCATGCGGTCGACGCTGAGGACGATTCCGCCGTAAAGCGGCACCGCGCCGCCGGACAGGCCGCTGCCCGCGCCGCGTGGCGTGACCGGAATATTTTCCCGGTTTGCCAGTTTCATGATTGCGGCTATTTCCTTCGCGGTCCGGGGCCGGACCGCCGCTGCCGGCATGGCAACATAATTGCCGGGGGTTTCGTCGTGGGAAAATACTTCCAGACGTTCGGGGTCGTCATAAATCACATATTGATCGCCGACGATCTTTTTCAACTCCTGAACGATGGCCGGAGTTAACTCATTGTAGGTATATTTGGTTTCTTTCAGCATGAGAACTCTCCACTATTGATTTTTTCGATCAGGGCCGGGACCACTTCAAACAGGTCCCCGACAATGCCGACATCGGCCACTTTGAAGATTTGTGCTTCAGGGTCGGTGTTGATCGCGATAATATTATCGGCGGTCTGCATGCCGGCCAATTGCTGGATCGCGCCGGAAACGCCGACCGAGACACACAGTTTCGGGTTGATGGTTTTGCCGCTCAGGCCGACCTGATGCGGATAACTCAGCCAACCGCGGTCAACCACGTCGCGAGTCGCGCCCAGCGCTGCCCCGAGAGCCTCACATAATTCATGGATCAGCGGCAGGTTTTCCGGGCGTTTGATGCCGCGTCCGACGATCACCACCTTATCCGCATCCTGGAGTGACAGTTCATCGGTCTGGGGTTCAAATCCGACTACTTTGGTCCGGGATTTAAGTTTTTTCATATCCGGTTTTATGCGGCGGAATTCGCCGCTGCGGCCCGGTTGCGGGATTGCCGGTCGACCGGAGTGCGGACGGACCGTCGCCATCTGCGGGCGGCATTCCGGCGTCTTGATCGTAGCCATGATATTACCGCCGATAGCGGGGCGGGTCTGCAGTAATAACCCGGTATCCGGTTCAATGTCCAAAACTGTACAGTCCGCGGTCAATCCGGAATGAGCGGTCATTGCGGCGTACGGCATTACCGTGCGTCCGGTCGTGGTCGCGGCGGCAATGATTATTTCAGGTTTATGTTCCTCGATCAAGTCAAGCAGACAGGCGGCATAGGCTTCAGGGGAAAAATCCGCCAGTTCATCGGCTTCAATCGCGTAGACGACATCGGCGCCGCATTCGATCAGGCGGCTGAGTTCGTCATCGGCCAGCGCCGGGCCGATCTGGACCGCACATAAGCGGCTCTGTTTTTTCGCGGCGAGGTCGGCCGCACGGTTTAGCAATTCAAACGCGACGGTTTCAATCGTTCCGTTAAATTGTTCGGAAAGAATCCATACATCAGACATTATATCACCTCTCTTTCGCGGAGGAACTGGCAGATTTTTTCAGCCGCGACAATAATATCGGCTTCCTCTTCCGCCGTCGTCATTTCACATTCCCGTGCTACTTTCGGGCGGAATATCTTGACCACTCTGGTCGGCGAACCTTTCAACCCAAGATTACTGACTTCAAGTTCCAAATCATCAAAAGTCAGTACCGGCAATTCGGTTTCACGCGCTTTGATCTTGCCGTCAAGCGTCGGGAGACGCGGATCGCTGACCTCTTTGACCACGGTTAGCAATCCCGGCAACTGCATGCTGACAATTTCCTCGCCATGTTCCACCAGCCGGGTAATGGTCAATTTGTCATCGGAAAAATCATTGATGCCGTTCACATAGGTTGCGACAGGCAGATCGAGGTAAGCCGCCATTTCCGGTCCGACCTGACCGGTGTCGCCGTCAGTTGCGCGTTCACCGCAGATTATCAAATCAAACTCGCCCACTTTCTTAACAGCTTCGGCCAGCACGTAGGCCGTCGCCCAGGTGTCGGAACCGGCAAAGGCGCGGTCGCTGACCAATACAGCCTCGTCCATGCCCATCGCCATCGCTTCTTTCAACGCGGTTGCCGCCTGCGGCGGTCCCATGCTGAGGGCAACGGTTTTCCCGCCGAAGCGTTCTTTCAAGATTAAAGCTGCTTCGATCGCGTACAAATCCAGCGGATTTACGATCGACTCCACTCCGTCCCGGATCACGGTCCCGGTCTTTTCATCCATTTTGACCGAGCGAGTTTCCGGTACCTGCTTAATCGGTACAATAATTCGCATTTTTTATC
The DNA here is from genome assembly GCA_963678305.2 of Victivallales bacterium. Classification (GTDB taxonomy): domain Bacteria; phylum Verrucomicrobiota; class Lentisphaeria; order Victivallales; family Victivallaceae. Next base: position 270,311 of record CAXXVV010000003.1, on the reverse strand, counting down.
CTTTTCTTACTTTAGCCACCAATCACACGAATTTCACTAATTATTTTCCGCTTTGCGGAACAAAAAAAGTTTCATTCGTGTAGATTCGTGCAATTCGTGGTCTTTGATATGTATCCCTTTATTTAAAAAGCCATCTGGCCAGGCCGGCGATATGTTCGCGCATCAGGTTTTCCGCCTTTACCGGGTCATTTGATACCCTGGCCAGTTCCGAGTGAGTTACAGTAATTTCACGCCGTTTGACGCGTGGTGCGACCGCGCTCAAATCAGCCCGGATCAGCGAGGTCTGGAAATTAAACCTGGCCAACTGTTCCTGCAAAGTCACGCTGCCGCAGCGGTCAATAATAAACTGGTGAAAATTTTCATCGGTCTTGAATGCCTGGTCCCATTGTCCCGCCTGACGGGCCGCATCAGTGACTTCGGCCAAACGCTTCAGCTCAGTCCGGTCGTCATCATCAAAACGCTCGACTGCGTTCCGGTAGGCCAGGCCCTCCAGCACTTCACGGATCTCGAACATCTCCCGGACATCGGCCAGGGAAAAACGTTTGACGAAAGTCCCGAGATTGGGAACTGAAACCAGCAACCCTTCGCTGGCCAGACGGCGGATCGCCTCCCGGATCGGAGTCCGGCTGACTTTGAATTCCGCGGCCAAATCCTGTTCCACGATCCGGCTTTCCGTCGCGAGGGAACCGTCTTTCAATTTTTCGCGCAGTTGCCTGCAGATCTCGTCGATCCGCGTTTTCTTGGCCATTATAACTCTCTCTTGATAAAATTACGCATAGCGTTAAATCGCACCGACACATTGCCTGTTAATTGTATTTTGATTGTATACAATAGCCTGAAAAAGAGTAATTGTCAAGAGAGCGTCCAGAAAATTTTCAGCCAAAAAAGTTGATAGAAGTCAGCAAATAAGCCTTATGGGACCTATAGGTCTTATAGGTCATATATAGTCAGACTATAGTCAGACGGTTTGACTATAAATAAATCTTAAATTATTCGCGGCCAATATCTTAGCGTTAGGCGCTTTTACAAACACCAAGTGCGGAGGAATCTAAATATCCGCGAACTTCCAGATATTCGAATCGCGATATTTGCCGGGGGCGGTTCCGTAATAACGTTTGAAACAACGGCTGAAGTGAAACTGATTGGTAAAGCCGGTAGCGTCGGCGACGTCGGCGACTGACAACCGGGAATCGCGCAGTAATTCGGCGGCATGTTCCATTTTCAGCCTGGCAATAAATTTTTGCGGGGTGGTTTTGAGCGTCAGGGAAAAATACCGGAACAGGGCGGGAGGCGACATTGCGCAAGCCTTTGCCAGATCGGCCACTTTGATATTCCGGGTCATGTTGCGTCTGACATAACTTGTTGCCGTTTGAACCCGTCCGCTCGAATTTAACAGTTCGTTCAAGTTGGTTTCAGGGATGGAAATGGTCAGCAGTCGCCTGATAAAGCGGAAGCAGAGTTCATTTTTTTCCAGAATAGCGGGAATGCAGTCATCGTCAGCCAGAATCCGCAGTCGTTCCAGATCCGGGGCCGTTTTTTCGCAGGTATCGGCATCCACCCGGAGTGGAATATTAAACAGGGAGGAGATGTCGACACCAAGAATAGAAGCGTTGAAATGTAGCCAGCGTGCGCTCATTTTTCCTGTTACCGGATTGATATGATGCACTATTTTCATATAAGTATCCGGTGGTGTGAAAAAGGCTTCGCCCTGATCCAAAATGATATGTTGACCGTTACAGGTTATCTCATAATGCCCGTCCTCGGCCAGGGCATATATCAGATGCGGGACGATCTTGCAATGCACCCGATTGTCGATTGCGGGTCCGCGATCGAAGCCGCCCGGCGATATATCCGCTATTTTGATGTCTGATAGTTTTAGCATATTTATTCTCAATCATTTTTTAAGCATAATATCCAGATTGTAATATCACTTCCCAGGGGTATGTGACGCGCTGAACACTGGTAACTGTTTCCGGCATGCGAATCTCATAATGCGGACGAGACGTCCGCGCTCCCAGGTTAAATGCATGCGGACGAGACGTCCGCGTTCCCAGGGTTGTTATTATGATAATATATATATTATAGCATAAAAATTTAAAATATGATAGCAATAGATATATTTTTGTAAAATTTTGACATTCTCAATTCAGGGCTGAAAAAGTATATTCCAATATTAATATCAAGGGTTTTAAAAATGATAAAATTGCGAGATAAATTCAATCCGTTGTGCGGAAGCGGTATTCAAAGACTCAGTGAGGAAACGCGGCAACTGGCGTGGCGCTATTTATCCGGAGAACTTCGCGACTCGATCAAACCAGCCGGTTTTGCTTTGTCCGATCAGGCCAAAACCGGACTTACCGATAATATGATCTATGCCGAAACGGTGAAGCTGATTGCGGAACAGGCTCCATTGCGACTGATTTCGGGTGAAAAGCTGGTTGGAGCCGCGACGTTGGAAGAGGCGACAAGGCACAATGTCCCGGCCTGCGATTACCGGGCGACCAGCCATGTGACGATTGGTTTTGACCGGGTTCTGCATTCCGGCACGGCGATGCTGGCCAAACGCGTTGAAAAACGGCTTGAGGTTCCCACTCTTTCTGATAAACAACGGGATTTTCTGCAATCGATGCAATTGTGCCTTAAGGCGATGAATATATGGCACGGACGTTATCTTGAAGCCCTGGAAGAATTGATCAGTTCGACAGTCGGTGAGGAACAGGGACACTGGCAGCAGGTTCTTGAATGTAGCCGGAAAGTCCCGGCAAATCCTCCGGCGAATTTTGGCGAGGCGGTGCAGTCACTGTGGTTGCTGTTCAGTTTTCAACGGCTCTGCGGTAACTGGTCCGGCCTGGGACGGGTCGATGAGATGCTGGGACCATATCTGGAGCAGGATCTGGCGGTGGGAAAGATTGATATGGATAAGGCGCGTGAATTGCTGGCGCATTTCTGGATAAAGGGGACCGAATGGAACGGTGTCGGCTTCGGAGCCGGGAGCAGCGGTGACGCCCAGTTTTACCAGAATGTTATTATCGGGGGACGTGACGTTAACGGTAAAGACTTGACCAATTCGGTAACTTACCTGCTCCTCGATATTATTGAAGAATTGCATATCAGCGATTTTCCGGTGGCGGTACGGATTCATCCGGGAACCCCGCCCGAACTTTTGCTACGGGTTGCGGAAGTAATGAGTCTGGGCGGCGGGATTGTTTCCATCTACAATGAACCAGTGGTGGTCGAAGCGATGCAACGGTTCGGTTATCCGGAAACAGAGGCGCTGGCATTTACCAACGACGGCTGCTGGGAGACGCTTGTTCCGGGTAAAACGGCGTTTACTTATTTGCCGTTCGATATGCTGCAAATCCTGCAGCAAACTTTGGATTCGGCTGATTTTGTGAGTTTTGATGATCTGTATAACGACTTTACTGCACGGTTAAGTGCATTTTGCCGGGAACAGGATCAGGCCGCCGGACGCAATTTCAGCAATGGCTGCCGCAACGGCGTTGACGCAATATCCCCGACTCCGCTGTTGTCGCTTTTTGTTGACGACTGTATTGATCGCGCGGCCGATTATAATGATCGCGGGGCAAAATATTCCGTCGCGGGAATTCACGCGGGGGGTATTCCGGACGTGGTTAACAGCTTGTACGTAATCCGTGAACTGGTTTTCGAGCGCAAGCGGCTCGGTTTGGCAGAACTCGTCGCCTTGCTTAAAAATGACTGGCACGACAATGAACCTTTACGTCGGGAAATCGCGGGAGAATTCGAGTTGTACGGGAACGACAGCGCCGTCGTCGATACGCTGTTCCAAAAAGTCTTTGACGATTATACCCGGATTGCCGGAGAGACCCGGACGATTAACGGCGTATTACGTCCGGTCGGGATCAGCACTTTCGGGCGCGAACTGGCTTACGCGAAAGACCGTCGGGCCACTGCGTTCGGCAAATTAGCCGGGGAATATCTGGCCGCGAACCTGGCACCGACGCCCGGCACCGATCATAACGGTCCAACCGCAGTCATCAAATCATTCTGCAAAGCCGACTTCCGGCAAACCCCGAACGGTTGTCCGCTGGACCTGAAACTGCATTCCGCCGGCGAAGCGACTCCGGACGTCGTGTTGTCGCTGCTCAAAACATTTATCGAGCTGGGCGGATTTTACCTGCAACTGGACGTTGTCGACAACGCAACGCTGCGCGACGCCCAAACGCATCCCGAAATGTATCCGAATCTGGTTGTGAGAATATCCGGCTGGTCGGCCCGGTTCAATACGCTGGACCGACGCTGGCAGGATATGATCATCAACCGGACTGAGCAATGCGGAATGTGAAATAAACCGGTCCCGGATAAACAGGACCGGCTGTAATCATCAATTACTGCTTTTTTCCGGTCGGTACGGGTAGGTCCACCGGGCAAATGGTGCGACCTGGCGCGATTGAACCCAGACTTTGCCGTGTCCGCTGAAACGGCAGATCAGACCTTCGCCCGAGAGGAAGAACGATTTATAGCCGCCAAGTTTGGTTACCTTGTACTGCAAACCCTCGGTAAACGCGACAATGTGGCCGGTGTCGACGATGTATTCACCGGCAACGTCTATTTCAATGATCGCGCCGTAGCTGTTGAACCAGAGGTCGCCGGTCCCTAGGCACTTGATGAGAAAGAGGCCTTCCCCGCTGAAAAAGCCTTTGAAGCCCTGCCATTTGGTCTGGAGTTCAACTCCCATCGAAGAAGCCACATAGGCGGAATTCTGGAGATAGATGGTTTCGTTCTCCAGATAGACGTGTTCGACGTCGCCCGGAGCAGCCGGAGCAATGCCGATCTCGCCCGGAGCGCCGGGGGCGGAAAATTCGTTGATGAACAAAGATTCACCGGTCAGGAAACGGCTGAAACCGCCGCCCATTTTGGTTTTCATTTTGAGATGCGGGTCCATCGTCGCCATGGCGGAGGCTTCCACTTTCAGGGTTTGCCCCGCCGGGATCTGGACTGTGACAAAGCCGAAGTCCGGCTTGCAGTCAAACCTGAATTGAAATTCGCTTTTTAATTTATCCATTATATTATCCTCAATTTATCCTTTCTCAATCACTTACCGCGCCCGGAGCATGGGGCCCAGAGTACCGCCGAAGCCGGACGCGTTATGCGACTGGCACCAGACATAACCCCGGCCGCTGAATTTACAGACCAGTCCTTCGCCGCCGAGATATGAGGAAATCCAGCTCTTGCCCGCTTTGGTGATACTGAAGCTTAAACTGTCCTGAAACGCCACGATATGGCCGGTATCGACAATGTAATCGCCGTTGACCTCGATCGGATAAATTGCGCCGAAAGAGTTGATGATAACCGTTCCGTGTCCGGAAATATTCAGCCAGAAAGCGCTTTCACCGGACAGGAATGATTTAAAGCCCTGCCAGCCAAAATCGATATCGATCCCCGCGCCGGACGCGACATACGAACCGGCCTGTACGACCAGTTTATGGCCCTCCAGTTCAAACGCCTGCATATCGCCGGGCAAAGTGGTTGCCAGCAGGATTTCTCCGCCGCCGGGACCGGCGGTATAATGATTAAGGAAGAAATTTTCCCCGGACAACATACGTTTGAGTCCTTTGAGGATTCCGCCCTGACCTTTTTTATGCGTCGTGGTCTGAACGTCGAAGCCCCCGGTCATCGAGATCATTGCGCCGCCTTCGGTGGTCAGCACTTCGCCGCTGTCGCAAACAACCCGGGCCGCTGAATTGCCGGGACCGAACATAATTTCAGTTTGCATAATATACCCTCCTCAAAGATAGCGGTTGAGCCAGCCGGCCAGGCCGCTCATGCTTCTGGTTTGGACAATGATCTTACCGTTGCCGATAACCCGGGTCACGAGGCCTTCCCCGCCGAAAAAGCTGGAGAAAATACCGCCGGCCAGACGCAATTTCAGTTTCATTTGCGGTTCATAAGCCACCAGATGGCTGGTATCGACGATGTACTCACCGTTGACTTCTTTCTCGATCAGGCCGCCGTAAGCACCGTACCAGACCCGACCGACTCCGGTAACTTCCAGTTTGAAAAGCCCTTCTTTAGCGAAAAAAGAGGTGAATCCGGCCCAGCGGACGCCAAGTTTAATACCCGCGGTCGACGCTACATAAGCACCAGGCTGCAGGCAGAAACTGCCGCCGTTGAGATCAATACATTGAATATCACCGGGAACGGCTTGAACCAGAGTCATGGTCTTCGGTTCGCTGGTATTGTTTCTGAACCGGTTGACGAACAGGCTTTCGCCGCCCAGATATTTTTTCAGCAGACCTGAAAGAAAGCCGCCGTTGAATTCCGCTGACATATCCAGTTCCGCCGCCATGCTGGACATGGCGTCCGATTCGGCGATAACTTCTTCGCCGGGTTCAAGCACAATTTGAATATAGGCAAATGAGGGTTTGCCCATGATTGCCGATTGCATAATCTCCTCCTTAATGTTAGTTGAAACAGCTTCAGACGAATAAAAATATAATTACAGCCCGATAAAGCTTTTGTCAAGAGAGTAAAAACATTTTCAAAAGATTTACAGTTCCGGTTATTACAGTTTCATTTTTTTTATTGAAGCTAGTTCTGCTAGCATCTTACGCTCAAGCGTTCTTGAAAAAGCTCAAATCGCTTTTCCAAGAACATCGCTGCAGATGAATTGAGGATACTGCGGCGAACAAGTTCGCCGACGCGCTTTGCTCAATTTCACCTGCGGCGACCAGCGGTTCGTCGCTGGACCACGCCCGGGTACGACCCGGAGCGATATAATTTAAAAATTTTTTAAGCTCGAGAAAAATGAGAAGCACTCTGTTTAATTGTGCTTTTTGTTTTGAAAACGCCGACAGCAATGATAGATTTATAAATGACACCGGATATATTTTAAGGATTATTTGATATGATTGAACAATTGGCTAAAGAATTTATCGAAAAAAACGCTTATATTTCCGCAGCGGAAGCAATTGACCAGAGCGTTGTCGGATTAAAAATATATGATGTGCCGGTTGTCTGCTATGCGGACGCAAAGGATAAACTTTTTGAGCAATTCAAATCTGTGTACAGCGCTACCTATGGACACTTTCTGCCGCCGCATGAATGGCTGAAGGAAGCCGTAACCGTTATTTCGATATTTTTTCCTTATACTGAGGCGGTCCGCCGGGGTAATTCAAGGGACATGCGTTTTCCCGCTAAAGAATGGCTGCACGGCCGGGTCGAGGGTCAGGCAATCATCAATCGCTGCACTCAATATCTGCTGGATAAACTGCGTGAACAGGGCTTTAAGGCTGTAGCTCCGTGTCTGGATGAAAGGTTCAAGGCCTCGAGCGGACAGGATGTTGAGGACCAAAGTACATTGAGCAATAAGGATTTTTACAGCAATTGGTCCGAACGGCATGTCGCGTTTGCCGCCGGACACGGTACTTTCGGTTTGTCTCACGGCCTGATTACCAGTCATGGCATGGCCGGAAGGTTTACCAGCATCATTACCAGTTATACGCATGAACCAACGATAAGAAATTATGAAGGTCTTTATGAATATTGCACGAGGTGTGGAGCTTGCGTCAGGAATTGTCCGGTCAAAGCGATATCCCCGGAAAACGGTAAAAATCATGTCAAATGCCGTGATTTTGTCGGTTATACCCTGAAGAAAAACGGTGCCAGGTTCGGTTGCGGCAAATGCCAGGTGTGTGTGCCCTGCGAGTTCAGCATTCCTGAAAAAAATAATGAAAATAATTGAAGACGAGTAACAAGATGAATATCCGGCCGTAACACGGAATAGACGTTTTATTTCTTCTTGCTTAACTGACGCGCATCAAGTCCCCGCTGCATTGCCTGATAAGATTGTAAAAGCAGCTTTTCAATTTTTTTCCAATCCGCTTTCTTTCTGCCGATATCACGTAAATGCATAGCCTGGGCGCGCAACATGCCCGCTTCAGTGAACCCCTGATGATTATAGCCGTAAATAAGTTCATAAAGATGAGCGATTTGGGGACCGATAACCGCTGGGTTCCCGGACGATGCGCGACGGGAAATCCACCATTTCAGATCAGCCTTGGCGACTTCTTCAGGATCATATTTCAAGTCAGTATACTTTTTAATATTCGTATATGCCTTTTTAAGCGGCGGCAGCGATGCTTTATATTTGCCTTGCTTAAACAGGATGGCTGACGAAGTGAACTGATAAGCGATCCCGACAGCTTCTTCCGGTTTCAGGCCGAATTGATCCTGTAGCAGTTGAATAAGCAGTTGCGCAAGTTTTATTTTCCCCTTTATGCTGTCTTTACTGTAATATGCCTGCCACATCGCGGTCTCTGCCGCCGCAATGCGCTCGGGCTCGAACTTCTTTTGAAGCTCCGGCGCGGCTTTTTTCAAGTTTTGTTCCGCGCCGTAAGTGACAATAAACACTCCGATTAAGACCAAAACCAATATAGTTTTTGCACATTTCATGATTAATTATTCCTCAATTGGAAAATCTCTTAAATCGCTGACGTTCCCGCCAGCGTATAATACATTAAACGATATTTTTTTTCCGGGGCTTCCATGATAGGCTCCGGCGTCAACCATGATGGCGAAATGCGCGGGAGAAACCATTTTAGGGGAATTGCCGGATATGTCAATATTGTATTTGAGCGTGCCGAGCTTATCGTTGCCGCTTACACCGGTTATCATTTCCCAGTTCCAGATATAGCTGGTGCCGCCATCGGGTGATTCATACATTTTTTCCCGGTCATCAGGGCAACGATATACTTTATCGGATTTCAGATTCAAAGAATCAGGCAGCCATTGCAGATTAGGAATGGCCGTTGATGAAAGGTAGACTTTCTGCGAAGTAGCATAAGGAAAGTAGTCCTGATTATCCTGACCGTAGGCGACACCTCCGATTCCAATTTGTTTCAGATTATTGCGGCAGCCGGCCATTTTACCGCTTTGTCTGGCCTTTTGCAGCGCGGGCAGCAACATTCCAGCGAGGATAGCGATGATAGCCATCACAACCAACAGTTCAATGAGCGTAAAATTAGCCCACTTCATTTCCTGGTTATCATTTCCACTTAAAAATAATTTCATTTTATTATCCCCCTAATTTATCTGTAGGTTTTGTCAAATGTTTCAGTGTTTATTTGGGAAACGCTTCGTTTCCCAAACCCTTTCCGCGTCTTACGCAGACAGCGCAAGGGCAACGCCCTTGACCAACTGCTTTTGCCGGTTGCGCCTTGCTCATTCGCGCATTACCTCAATCCACGGATTGAGTTAATGCGCAGTTGGTCATCATTTTTTCAGTATGTTTTGTATGAAAAGCCAATCTCAAGTGGCTGAAAAAATGAAATTTGCCATTTCCAGGTAGCCATATACAGTATGTGCTGATTGCAGTATTTACATTTATCCTTGTTTTTTTGTGATTATTATGGACCATGAAAAACAAAACTCCGTCATTTCTTCCGTCAATTTTCTAAAGCCCCGTCATTCTTCCTGAAAAATAGCCGTCAATGTTATTCTCGTATTCATCATATCATTTTTGACAGAACCTATCCGCATTATTTATCCAGCTTTATTCCTCGGGACTGCTGACGCACTACTTTATACATTGCAGTTGTCAAAGGAGCGAGTTCCGCCTTCTGTTTACCGCTCAAATTTAACAGAAAATATTTTGAAGCACCTTTGAGAGCCCCATTCCCGGCCGGGCTCTCAAAAGTTGCGATTACTTTTGCCGGATGTTTCCTGGCGGTGGCCAATAAATGATCCGCCGACATTTTTATAATTTTTTCCCGAACCGGTTTGGGCAGGTAAAATAACGAATTGAACGATTTTTCCAACTCTTTCCCGGTCGCTTTTGCCATATATTTTTCATATTGTTTACGATCTTTCAAAATATCGTTCTTTTTTTCTTCCGGAAGATTTTTGAAGGAACTGTCAAGTGTATTCAGGAATTTTTTCGGATCAATCTTTTGCGGGTTCATAATCGCTTCCCTGATGATTTCGGCATTACGTTTCCGTTTATCAAGCCAGATGCTCAGGCATATCAAAACCGCTATGATCAACACCAGCGAAATCATGCTGGAAAATATAACGATTTTTTGTTTTTTACTTAATTTCATGACCGTTTATCCCTAATTATTGTATTACAGGTTGGATAAAGAAAATAATTCCTGAGGTTTGTCAGCCGCGAATGCCGGCAGATTTGAGTCGGAACTTCATGACCATTATCCGCAATCATATTTATGATACTCCTTATGCCGTTAATTATAAAATAGCATTTACAAAGAACTTTACAATGCAAAGAACTTTAAAAATATCATTTTTTTCGGGCATAGACTCCTCCCCAATGCTTCGATGCCAATGATAAAGGTTTATGATTCCTTATGATAAGCCGCGTGGGCTCTGGCCAGTTCATCCATAATCTTGAGGTTCTGGGTGCACTTTTTCTCGCACTGCCCGCATTTGATGCAGGCGTCGGCTTTGACTTTGTTGGCCCAGCTGTTGGCGTAGCCTTTTACCGCGTTTTCTTTGAGACCCAGAACGTTGTCTTCATAGAGTAGATTGAGGATGTGCGGAATATTGATTCCGACCGGGCATGGCATACAGTATTTGCAGCCGGTGCAGAATTTTTCTTTGGAAAGTTCTTCAAAGGATGTATTGATCAAAGCAATTTGATCGGGCGTGAATTTTTCGCGTTCGCACGACGCGACGGTGTCGTCGACGTCGGATTTTTTGGTAATACCGCAGATCAGGGTGTCGACGTTAGGGTTGGAGTTGACATAACGAATCGCTAAATCGGCCACGCTGACCGCGCCGACCTGATCGGCTATTTTTATCAGGACGTCGCTTTGTTCGGCAAACTTACCGCCGCCGCAGGGATTCATGACGATGGTACCGATGCCCAGTTCATGCGCTTTGGCCAGGACCGGTTCATAATCACGCTGCATCAGATGGAAACTAAGCAGGATAGACTCGATCCAGTCGGCTTCCGGCAGATATTTGAGCAGATCTTCCGGCGGTTGGTGCGAGGTCAGGCCGATGTGTTTGACCAGACCCATGTCCCGGGCTTTTTTAATGCCGTCAACCATGCCGCCTTTACGGGTGGCCAGCTCCCAGTTTTCGTCGTTGAATACGCTCCAGACCTGATAGAAATCAAGGTAGTCGACGTCGAGCCTGACCAGAGATTCCTCGATGCGCCTGACGATTGAATCGGCCGAACCGTCGTCGGTTTCCTGGATTTTCCGGTTCCAGGGTGATGATTTGGTTGACAGGAAGACTTTTTCACGATAACCGTCTTTCAGCGCCCGGGCCAGTTTCAGTTCTGATTCTCCATAGCAGCGGCAGGAATCGATATAGACCAGTCCCGAGTCGATCGCGTGTCGGATCAATTCAACGGACTCGATCATATCCTCAGGAAAGCGCATCGCGCCCATGCTTACAGGGTTTACTTCAAGGCCGTTGCGCTTACCAAATGGTATTTTATTCATAATTGCTCCTTTTATCTTTTTAACAAACAAAAACTAATCTAACAGGAGACTGAAGAATATTCAAATATTTTTGAATACTAATCCGCCTGTTTTTTCTGTTCATAGCAAGCAGATAGTCTTCTTTGTATAATTGCATATATTTCTGCGGTATATAGAAAGGTTAAAAATCAAAAAACTGGCGAAATAGTTATGAAATCGTCTATATATAATGAATAAAGCATTCGAATATTTATTCCTTGCGAGGAACAAGCGTAATATTAACTGATTCCAAGCGCTTCCAGTTAGGCGGAAGGTTCAATCTGAGAGAGAACACTTCATGCGGCCTGGCTAATTGAACAGGACAAATTCCATAACCGAATGGAATTTTCCAGTTAAACCTCTGAACGCCATCCCGTGCAGATATTAAAACGTCACATTGTTTATGAAATCGCCGTTTGACTTTGATCCGGCAATAGAGCTGAATATAATTGTCCGTACGGCCTGCCTGAACTTTAACGGCAAAGTTTTCAGCCTGGTCGGGATGGAGTTTGACGGCCCCAGGCAGAGCCATCCATTCTTGTTCAGGGATTTCCCTGAGAGGTGAGGTGAACCGGGTTTCAGCTCCACGTTTAAAGATGTAATACTGGTGCCCTTTATAAAACTTCATCCAGATTAATCCGTAATCCCTTCTTTGGAGCATATCCAAATGGAATTTAAATGGAACCCGCAGGGAATCACCAAGATCGTATAACACCCAATCCTGCTTTTTTTTGTTTAGATCCCAGACCCGGTTGCGAATAATCAAATGAGAACCGCATCTCGCATCGGCATTGACATTGTCTCCTGCCGGGATAATGGATTTTATCTCATTTGTCACTGACGAACAATCAGGTTTATTTAAAATATTCTCATACGAATAACAGCCATAAAAACTTCTGGCATAGAAATAGTGTGAAAATCCCGAGGCGATAAGGGTTCCGGCCAATAGACTTTTGGCAAGCTTGCGCCGCTTAATTGGACGACCTGCCCAGGAAGTTATTATTCGTAACCATATTGTTGGAAAAGTTTTAAATTCATTGTTAATTGATACTGCCTTATTATGTCCTTTGCTAAACACTGCGGCCAATCCGAGAACTGCCGCAACATTCAACAGTACCATATTCTCAGTCTGGTACCAGAAATTCAAGTTTACAGCTTCCGGGTTCCCTCGCAGAAAGAGAAAAATCAAAATAATTGAACCGCTGAAAATGAGTACAAAACGATTGAAGGCCAACATAAACACCGGCACAATCAGCAAAAGCACAAATTCCAGATTTTTGATTGAAAAAATTGTTTTCCAAAAAACTTCCGGACGCAGGAACGGCGACAAAGCAATATCGATTAGTCCATTACCAAGCGGGCCGTAATCCGAGAGATATTTATACCTTGACTGTTGAAAATAAGGAATGATCCCCTTCATACAGAGCAGGAAATATAACAGGCCGATGATCGCATACCATACGCCCCATTTGCGCTTTCCGCTTATTATTTGACAAATTCCCCAACCGAACCAGAATGCTCCGAGAGTTTCTTTGATGGTCAAAGAATAGAGAAAGATCAATAATGCCAAACGATATTTTTTCTTTTCATAAGCAATAGCAAATAAAATAAAAACCGGAATGAATAAATAATCTGGATGGAATCCGTAGAACAAGCTTAAGAACATATTTGAAGTTGCCGGAAAAAGTAAGAAAATCAATGCCAGTATAAACGACCACGCCGGAGGAAGTTTTCTTGTGCGGGAAAACTTATAAATCAGCAACGCGCTGCCCCATAATAATAAAGCTCCTAATATGATTGTTGTATAAGGCGAGGGAAACAGCCAGATAATTGGAATGAACACGGCAAAAAAGCCTGGTTCAAAGTGATCTCCCATAAAACTGACATCACCATGCCAGTAAGTATGGAAGTAATTTCCTTGCAGGGTATTGTGGGCGATTTCGGTAAACAACCCCCAGTCAGGGAATAACATAAACTGCCGCTGCCAAGCCTGAATATGAATGAAAACTCCCTGAATAATAAATGCCGCAGTCAACAAAATTAACCCGAGTTGCCAGAAACGTTCCGGTAATTTGGGGAATTTAAAGTCGGGGAATACCAGGCAGACTCTAAACACCGTTAACGCCATTATTGTAGTAAAAATAATTGTTGAAATGATATTAACCCTGAAAAAAAACAGGATAATCCCCAAAGACACTGGATACAGCGCCATCGCCAGTTCAGCCGGTTTGATTTTTCGCATGGCCAGCAATGCCAGTAACACGCCCGGAATTCCGCCCCATAACGCATTGAGAGGATTATTCAATGGCCCGGCAACATTAAATGACATCATCTCCGTTTTCCTGCAACCGGAAAGAATTAAATATATCGTCGAGCCGCCAATGCCGGCACACAACAAAGAAAATATTATTGCAAAATGATTTTGCTTATACAAGGTTGATTTTAGATGACGAAAAAAATTATACATTGAAACAACAGTATTGGTTTTGGTATTATTTTATGATAATCCTGATTATATGAGATGATTGCATAACTATTTCATCTGATTTTAAGTTCATTGATATCCGGCAAAAATACGAGCAATTAACTCAAATCTACAATTTATTTCCTCAAAATACTCTGAAAATCATATTGGAATCAGAATTATGCAATGATCTCGTAAAAATAACAAATAAAATAATATGTTTGTTATAGATATTCAAATGTTTTCAAAAATCAATCTGCCGTTTTTTCAATTCCCGACGATAGGCGCCGGGAGGAACGCCAAAGTAGTTTTTGAAAACCCGGTTGAAATAATAACAATTTTTGTAGCCGATAGCCTCGGCTATTTCATCGAGAGTGTTGCCGGTTGACTGCAGCAGATAGCCGGCGCGCAGCATTCGCTCTTCTTCGATTAATGATTTGAACGGACGGTTGGTCAGTTCTTTGACCAGATGGCGGGTCCTTGACGATGACAATCCGATCGCCCGGCTCAGGTCGGCGAGAGAAATATCCTCATGCGCATGATCCTCAATAAACTGATAGATTTGCAGTTTACGCCCGGTCAACTCCTTGCGGGCCAGGGCATTTTCTTTCCAGGTGATCATCCCGTTGCCGATCAGACGCAAGACGTAACTAAGATTTTCTATTTTTTCCAGGTCGAACAACGGCAGTTTCGCGTATTCGTCATGAAGCCATTGCGGCAGGTCAGCATGTTCCGGAATTCCGTCCGGGTGCCTGAATGTTCCGGCCAGGATAGTGATCATGTGTTGCTCCCGGACAAATATCGGAACTACCAGTTCGACAATTCCTTTCCAGCAGGATTTCAAAAACGGCTTTTGCAGAATATTGGCGGTTTCCTCAGTCTGCCGGAAGCAATCTTCGCCGCAGTTGGTGTTCCAGTTGGGGATATCGTCGCGCATGCGCATGCAACATACATGCTGGTGGATATTGCGCCCGGGCAGCAGCGGTGAACCGTCGCCGTAATGGAGTCGGCCGCGCAAGTCGTGGACCGTCAGGAAAACCCCGAATTCCTGTTCGATCTTCTGTAGCGCCGGTTCAAGCGACGATTCGTAATCCAATTGCTCTATTTGCGATAGTAATTTCATAAAATAGACCATTATAGCCGTTTTTTATAAAAATACAGCCATTTCGTGAATTGTCAACCCGGTGATTCCGATATAAAATATAGAAAGTGATTTTAACAGAATTATCAGGAATAAAAAAATTATGGAATATGTTAGAAATATTGACTTGCCGGTTGCGGCGGATTCCGATGTAATTATAGCCGGCTCCGGCCCTGCCGGAGTTTGCGCCGCGATTGCCGCGGCCAGGACCGGGGCAAAAACCGTATTGCTGGAAAGCGCCGGTTGTCTGGGCGGAACCTGGACCGCCGGGCATCTTGGCTGGATAATCGACTTTCATAACAAGACCGGGATGCTGGTCGAGCTGGTAGATAAACTGCGGAAACGCGGCTCAATCACCGAACGTTCCGCGCGTTCCGGTTCTATTCCGTTCAATCCTGAGGGCATGAAGTGTCTGCTTGAGGATTTGTGTGAAGAAGCCGGTGTCCGGATACGCCTGCATACAATGGTCACGGATGTGGTAAAGCATGTTGACGGGACGGTCGCGGCGGTCGTCACTGAATCCAAATCCGGCCCGGAGTGCTGGCTCGGTAAAGTTTTTATCGATGCGACCGGCGACGGTGACCTGGCCGCTTTAAGCGGTTGCGGTTATTCTTTGGGCAACGGGCAAAACCGTACACAGCCGATGTCCCTGCTGGCTCTGGTTTGCGGAATTCAGCCCGGCGATGTTGAAAAATATACCAACAATTATACGCCGCGCATGGAAGCGATTGAAAATTTGCTGGTGGATTTTGCCAAAGTCGGCATCAGCCCGAGTTACAAACACCCTTCATTGTTCCATCTGGTCGATGACCTCTTTTTCCTGATGGCGAACCATCAGTACGGTTATTCCGGGATTAATGCCGATGACGTGACCCGGGCCACAATTGACGCACGCAAAGAAATTAACCTCCAGATCGACGGTTTACGCAGTCTTGGCGGAGCCTGGAAAAATATTCAGTTGGCCTCGACCGGACAATATATCGGAGTTCGTGAAGGTCGCCGGATCAAGGGACTTTATGAAGTTACCCTGGATGATTTGAGGGACGGCGCTCGCCATGATGATGCAATATGCCGTTCAACTTTCGGGGTGGATGTGCATGCGCTGGATGCAGCTCACGGGTCAATTGAAGCCCCGCCATGCAAAGCAAAACCTTATGATATTCCGTTGCGGGCTTTGATCAGTGCTGACGTTGATAACATGATGATGGCAGGACGCTGCATCAGCGGCGATTTCTATGCCCATGCCAGCTATCGGGTTACCGGCAACGCCGCGGTAATGGGCGAGGCGGCCGGGGTTTGTGCCGGATTGGCCGCGCAGGCCGGAGTTAAGCCGAAAGATTTGGATCAGAGCAAATTTTTCGCGAAATATCCACGGATAGAAGAGTTGTGAGTAAAGAGTGGAGAATGGTGCCATAAGATGCGCCATATTCAAAGAGATAATTTATTTGTTACTAAAATAATTACATAAATTCAATAGACTTTTGCGTAATATGAATTGTACTACTGATAAAAACAAATAATGGTTTAAGTTTTCAGTTCAAGCTGAAAAATAAAAAACTTTTTCGTGATTTTTCGTGGTTTTCGTGGTTAATATTTGCATTTTGTATAACTCATTAAATTTAAAAGAAAGGAACTGGATCATGAGCAAAAGACGGTTGGGTTTCACATTAATAGAACTTCTGGTGGTCATCGCGATCATCGCTATTCTCGCTTCAATGCTGCTGCCGGCTTTGAATCAGGCCCGTGAAAAGGCTAAAAAACTTGCCTGTATGAATAACTTGAAACAACTGAGCAACACATTTTTCCTGTATATTGACGACAGCAACGGCTTTTTTCCGCATTGCGGCAAAAACAGTACCGGCCTGGCGGTCTGGGATACGCTGGTGCTGCCGTATTGTTCTAATACCAGGAGTGTAAAAAGCAGTGCCGCCAAAATGTTCGGATGTCCGAGCGATACGATCAGAAGAACCTCCGCTTATACCGCCAAGCGCAGTTACGGCATCAACAGTGGTCGTTCGATGAATGACGACCGTTTTGCGGGAATCGCCGACGCTCAACCTAAAAGTACCAAACTGAACCGGATTCCCCAGCCGACAAAACTGTTGGTACTGGTCGACCGGATAACTGCTTCAAGCACAGTTATCGGGAGTGACAGTCGCCAGAATGTTACCTGTAGTGCGTCCGCCAGTACACCGACTAATGAACAACTGGCGTTCCGGCATGATTCGAACGGAAGGAACATCAACATGTACTTTGCGGACGGGCATGTTGCTGATGTCAATTATTACTCTTCCGCAATCCTTGGCGTCCATTCTCTGGCAACCCCGGCAATGCCGTTTGGCGTATTTACTGTTACGCCGACTGACTGAGGATAAACACTGATGAATTTACGCATGATCTGTCTGGTCGTTTGTTGCTGTTTGTTTTCGCTATGGAGCAATGCCGCTAATATTAATCTTGACCTGCGCAAACGCAAAATTGAAGTGGTTGATTTAAAAGACGCTCAAGTTAAACTTATTGACAAATCGACAATCGATTTTTCCGGAACTCCGGAAGCGGCACGGTCGGCATTGTCAATTAAGTACAAAAGCTCGGACTGGAGCGGGTTTGACCGGTTGATCGTGAAAATCAATCCCGGAACGGATATCAAAAGCAAATCCCTGTTGGTCACACTGCGCGACAAGAAAAAATATCATCGTCTTGATCCGGCTGCACTGCTGCCTTCGACCGCACCGGTCAAAGCCGGACAATGGACGGAATTGACTTACGATATTTCCGGAACGCCTCGAGCGGAAAACCGGGAAATCCGGATTTATCTGAATTATGACAAAGCCAGTACCGGAAAAAAATTAACCGGAACGATCAAGATTCTTTTAGCGCGCAAAAGCCGTAAATATACCTCTCTGGCATTCGGCAAACCACGTAAACGTGTATTTCCACGGCCCTATCTGGCGGCTCGCGCCCACATCAAATACGCCTTGCATATCAACTGGTTTTCCGATCCGGATTATTACGCCGAACGCATCCTGATGCTTGATCGCTCCCTTGAGAAAGGCGCGGAAAAAAATGACCCTTACGCGGTAGGCGGCAAAGCCAATTTTCTACGAACGGTTGAGTTGATGAAAATGTCCGGCGCGGATGGTATTGCAATGCTTAATATTGATATTTCGCGAACATATTTGAGCCGGACCTTAAGCGGCATCAGATATTCAGACGCGGCCGGGCTGCAAGGAGTGATCGTGCCTGAAATCAGTATTTTTACGCGCGGCACCGGCGAGGATTACCTTGACAAGCAGATAAAAAATCTCGGGACCAAAGCGATCGGGGCCGACGGTTTACTGGACAAGCTTTTTCCGGCGGCGGTCAAGTCGGAGTCAACTTATAAATTTAACGGTAAGACTTTGATTTCCTCGTATAACGCGTGTATTCTGCCGCCGAAATTCTGGAAGGAATACCTGGCGCAATGCCGGGCGCGGGTTGGCGACAAGATTCTCTTCATCGTGGAAATACGCAAAATATTTTACAGCGCGGTAAGACGATATCACGCCAACGGCGGTTTATCGCAGGATGAACTGGATGAAATCCGCGCTTTTTTGAATTCCTATCTGAAAGTTTGCGACGGCATCCTGTTTGCCGGTCAGAACCATATTGTCGAACCGCCTAAAACCAATCGTTTCTACTATAAATTCTACCGTGACCTGTTTATTCCGCTGATCAACAGCGTGATGAACGAACCGCAAAATCGCGGAAAACTGCTGGGACTTGGCGTATCAAAAGGCTATTTGAATCACATTGCCGGCGATATTCAGTCTGAAGACGGCACCCGCAACCTGCGTTCTACCATGGAAGACGTACTCAGGGTAAACCCGGATTATCTGATCCTGGTCGAATGGAACGAGATCAAGGAACGGACCAGCCTTGAACCGACGATTTGTGACGGCAGGAGTTCTATGCGGATTCTGCGCTATTATTTCAACCAATTGAAGAATCAACCGAACAAGCCGCTACCCGGGGATAACCCGGCGGTTCCGAACATGATCCTCTCGTATCGACCCCAGGTGGCCCCGGGTGAAAAGCTGGAATTTGAACTGCTCAATGTTCCCGATACCGCGGAACCGGCCAATGCCGTTTATCAGGTCCAGTTGAATTTGAAAAATCTCAAAGGCGAGGTCGTCAAATCATTGCCGGTCCGTAAACTTGATACAAAAAGTATTGCGGAGACCCGTTATAGCGTCAGTGCCGACTCCCGGCTCTCTTCTGAGTTCATTCTTCTGCCGGAAGTCATTGTCACCTGTTCAGGTAAAACACAGGTTTTCAAAGCTGGCTTTCCTTATCTGAATATTTCCCCCGGCGAATTGCGCGACGGAAAATATTACAAGGTGCCGCTGCGCGACCTTCCGGCCACAGACAAATGTATGTTTTCCGCAAAATTTAAGAATAATGCCGCTGTTATTTCAGCCGGAATTAAGGATCGCGACAATATTGCTTTTGTCGAAGTTCTGCGCAATCGCCGTCCGGTTTACAGCGCGGTCACTGATCCTGATTACAAACTGACGGGTGACCAGATTCTCGTCAAGCTTTCCTGGAACGCCTGGAAAGAGGCGTTCAAAGATTATCCGTCAATCCAGATCAAGGCCGATGGCGGTAAAATTTACCGGGCGAAACACTCGAATCGCGGTTGGGGGCGGGATTTTTCAGTGAAGCTGAATCAGCCTGACAGCGTTGAAGTCAAATTGCAGAAACTGACCCACGGCGCGAGACGCGGGGTTTATCTGGTCATTGATAAATCTACCCGTGAACTGACGGTTTCAAGCGGTAAATTCAGCCGGACAATCTCAATCCCGCAATTGCGGAAAAACGGATTCTACCGGATGCTGCCTGGTAACGGCTTTAATATTCTGGTCGAGGATTTCCGGCGCATTGCCGATCTGCCGCCGCACCTCAATGCCGATAACTGCAAATTCACCCGAACCATTCCGGATGTTTCTCCGCGCGACATCATGTGTTTACGCTATATTACCAAGGCTGGCCGGATTTTCCGCTCAAAACCGGTTGTTTTTGCCGATCTTTCCAAAAAAATGACAGTATCGGCCTGGAACGATAAAGCCGGAAAACCGGAGCGCATCGAAGTTGCCGCACCGGCTGTAAAGCCGATTGTCTATGACTTTGATCCGGCTTGTGGTGCAATGCTCAAAGCGCCGGGTTTTGATTCCCGTTTTTACGCCCAGCTTGGCGGCAGTACCAATTACGGCGATCCTTTTTTCAACCGGGATAATTATGCCCGGAATACAGAGACATTGCAGCCGCAATGGGCAAAAGATGCCGATGGTAAATACATGCTGCGTTTTGACGGTAAAGGCAATAACCTGATAATTCCGTTGTATGCGACCCCGGCTGGTGGCTTTACTTATGAGTTGTCGATCAAGCCGGAATCAATCGCGCCGCAAATGCTGCTGCGTTCTTACAGTAAAACCGCTGGAGCGGTCATGGTTGTACTCGACGCGGGGAAATTAAAGGTCCGGTTTGTCCGGCACGATATGCAGATGATATCTTTTACAACCCCGAACCTGCTGGAAACCGGTAAATGGCAGCAGCTGACTATTGCGTTTGATATGGGTAAATTCAAGATCAGGGTTGATAACGGCAAAATCCATGAGTTCACCTGCGTCGGTAAACCGTTTAAAATGACCCAAATGGTTTTCGGCGGTGTCGGCAAAGGTATTGGAATCAAATATTTCAAAGGCTGCCTGAGATCATTGAAGGTATATCCTTATTCAATTTTATAAATAACGCTTATTTGATTAAACGGACACAGTTTGTGTAAAAAAGTGAAGTTCTTTAACTCTTTGTGATATGATTCTTTCGATCCGGGATAACTGACTGTACGTTCCTTATTACTTGAAAAAGAAAAATTTATAAATCTTATTATTTACCGCTCTGAAAAGGCGTAAAATATTATGACCTGTGGAGATATATTATGCGCCATCAGCATTTAATATTGAAAATGCTCATTTCATAAAGAGTGTAAAAGATGCCAAAAACTGTCGGGAATATTAGCATCGCCGCTCAATCTCTCACATTTCAATTTACAGGCAACTGGCAACTGCAACTGGCAGCTACAGCCATTACGTTAACGGCATGACGCCCATTTGTTATTTTTTTATTAATTTAACTGCTTGGGGTTTTGACATTTGGCGGTGTCGGTTATATATTATTAATTCATTTGTAACTGAATGAGTTTTTATATCTATAGACCAAATCTTTAACCCAAAAAAGGAAAAGTAAAATGATCAAGATTGGTATCAACGGTTTTGGCCGTATCGGTCGTCTCGTTTTCCGCGCTGTTCAAGAACGTGAAGACGTAGAAGTTGTAGGAATTAATGACCTGCTGGATGTAGATTACATTGCTTACATGCTGAAATTTGACTCCGTTCACGGTAAATTTGACGGTTGCGTCAAAGTTGAAAACGGCAACCTGGTTGTCAACGGTAAAACAATCCGCATCACTGCTGAGCGCAATCCTGCCGACCTGAAATGGGACGCTATCGGTGCTGAGTATGTTGTTGAGTCCACCGGTCTGTTCCTGACCGATGAAAAAGCCCGCGCTCACATTGCCGCCGGCGCTAAAAAAGTTGTTATGTCCGCTCCGTCTAAAGACGCTACTCCGATGTTCGTTATGGGCGTTAACGACGACAAGCTGACTCCGGAAATGGATATCGTTTCAAACGCTTCCTGCACCACCAACTGTCTGGCCCCGATCACCAAGGTCCTGAATGACAAATTCGGCGTTGTTGAAGGTTTGATGACCACTGTTCACGCTACCACCGCTACTCAGAAAACTGTTGACGCCCCGTCCATGAAGGACTGGCGCGGTGGCCGTGCGGCCCTGACCAACATCATCCCGTCATCCACCGGCGCAGCTAAAGCTGTTGGTAAAGTCATCCCGGAACTGAACGGCAAACTGACTGGTATGGCATTCCGCGTACCGACCGCCGACGTTTCTGTTGTCGACCTGACCTGCCGTCTGGAAAAAGGCGCTTCATACGAAGAAATCTGCGCGGCTATGAAAGAAGCTTCCGAAGGTCCGCTCAAAGGTATCCTCGGTTACACCGAAGACGCTGTTGTTTCTCAGGATTTCGTCGGTGAAGTTTGCACCTCAACTTTCGATGCCGAAGCCGGTATTGCTTTGACTGACAACTTCGTCAAAGTTATCTCCTGGTACGACAACGAATGGGGTTACTCCAACAAGGTTGTTGACCTGATCTGCAAAATGGCTTCTCTGTAAGTCTGCGGCTTAGATAGACGATTCAAGCCCGAAGAGCCGCTTTAATGCCTCTTCGGGCTTTTTCTTTAACCGTGAAATAAGAAGGATCAAAAGGAATTCTTTCCTTTTCCAACATTCCTAATTCCTAATTTCTAATTATAAATAGGAGATCAAAATGAACCTCAATAAGAAGACTGTCAAAGATGTCGACCTGAACGGCAAGAAAGTCGTTATGCGCGTCGATTTCAATGTGCCGCTGCAGGATGGCGTCATCACTGACGATACTCGCGTCCAGGCTGCTTTGCCGACCATCAAATACATTCTCGAAAACGGCGCGTCATTGGCTCTGCTTTCGCACCTCGGCCGCCCGAAAGGCGAAGTCAAACCCGAATTCAGCCTGAAACCGGTTGCCGAATACCTCGGTAAAGTTCTGGGTAAAGACGTCAAATTCGCCAACGACTGTGTTGGAGAAGAAGTTCAGGCCATGGCCGCCGCCCAAAAGCCCGGCGATATCATGGTTTGCGAAAACACCCGTTTCCACGCCGAAGAAGATATGAAGTGCAAAGGCGATGAAGCCAGGATTGCCGCCCAGCGCGCGTTTGCCGCTGAACTGGCCAAGCTCGGCGAAGTCTATGTCAATGATGCTTTCGGCACCGCGCACCGCGCCCACGCCTCTACTGCGATCATTACCGAATTCCTGCCCAAGGAAAACTGCGTAGCCGGTTTCCTGCTGGACAAGGAAATCCAGTATCTCGGTCAGGCTGTCGCCAACCCGGAACGTCCTTTCGTCGCGATCATCGGCGGGGCCAAAGTTTCCGGTAAACTCGAAGTTATGGTCAGCCTGATGGAAAAAGTCAACACCATCCTGATCGGCGGCGGTATGGCTTATACTTTCTACAAAGCCCTCGGTTACAATATCGGTGGTTCCCTCTGCGAAGACGAACTGGTTGATACCGCAAAAGAGATTATGGCCAAAGCCAAAGCCAAAGGCGTCAATTTCATGCTCCCGACCGATAACGTCGAAGCCGACGCTTTCTCAAACAGCGCCAACACCAAGGTCGTCGGCACTGATATCGACGAAGGTTATCTGGCCCTGGATATCGGCCCGGAAACCGCGAAAGCTTATTCCGACGTGATCGCATCCGCCAAGACTATCGTTTGGAACGGCCCGATGGGTTGTTTCGACATGAAGTGCGAAGCAGGCGAAGAATGCAAATTCGCCGCCGGCACTATGACCGTTTGTCAGGCGGTTGCCGACAGCGATTCAGTCAGTATCATCGGTGGCGGCGATTCAGTCGCGGCGGTCAACCAGAGCGGTCTGGCCGACAAGATGAGCCATATCTCCACCGGCGGCGGCGCTTCCCTCGAATTCCTCGAAGGCAAAGAGCTCCCCGGCGTCGTAGCCCTGGCTGACGCGTAATAATTAACTTATAGTTGATATTCAAAGCGCCCGGATAACCCCGGGCGCTTTTTTTAATATCCAATATCGAACACGGAATATCCAAATTTCAAGGGAAGATCGCTTCGCTCTTAAAACTGAAAGAAATAGTGATTGCAGACTTTCTCTGGGAGACTCCAGCTTGTTTGAAAAATGAACTCTTGCAAAGTTATATTACTTCATCCTTGGATGTTCCGTGTTGAATATTGGATATTGCTTCCCCCCATCTTTCTTTTACAAAAACTTTTACGCTCCATAATCGCTTGGAACAAGTGATTATGGGGTGTTTTTATATTTGAATCTCCAAATTTCAAAAAGTTGAACATAGTTAGTTCCCAAACTTTTTGGAGTGCGGCGTGATTAAGTAAGCGCATAATAAAATTTTCGATTTACTCCGGCTTCATATCTTTTGCGATCATTTCTCTGATCGTTTTTTGCTCGAGCTTTTTTTGGCGACTTCTGATTTTGTCAAGAGTAAGCGTGGCATGCCCTCCTGCGACATTTTTCGAATGACGGAAAATCAAAGTTTTGAGTGCTGGAACGGCTTTTTCATATTGCGTTTTATAGATTATTTTACAGATTACATCAAGCAGACCGTCTATATCTTTATCCAAAGGTTTTCTCTTTGCAGCATTGGCAGAAATGATGTTTGTCAGGTAAGGCAAAATAATCAACAAATGTTCCTTGGGATAATTGATATTGATGTCCCCCAACGGCTGAAGCAGTAATGCCTGCCGTTTTAAAGTTGAGTTTTTCAGTTGTTTCAATATAAAATCGCGCCATTCTTGCGGAGTGGTTATATACGACATGGCTTTCAGAGCGTATTGAAATTGCTGTTTTTTATTATTCGTTGCAATAAATTTTTCCAGCGGAAGTATGAGATCCCGGGGAGAATATACCTGTGATGCAGCTAAATGTGGGTAGCATGCTAAACTTGCCGGGTATGCGTCTCCATGCGTGAGTTTATTCAGGACAATCGCGTGGTTAGCCAATTGCCACAACGCCAACGTCAAAGGCTTCATGCTTGGACGATGACAGAAAACTAAAGTTCTTTTTTGTTTATTCAAGTTTATAGTTAAAGTTTTTTCTCCGGAGTCTTCCACTTGATGTTTATCTTTGTCCGGCTGGGAAAAGAATTTTGATTCAACAATCTTTGCTTTCAATGCATCCAGTTCATGTTTATTCAACCGTAATGAATGTTTGTACTCTGGCGAGTTATGCGGTTTGACTGAACATGAAGTTTGACCATCCGTATTTACCGTCACAGCGACATGGTCGTATGGTTCAAATCCTCTTCCGATCCTGTATTGTAATAGAATATCTCCGGCATAATTCACCATCGGCATTAAGCATATATAAAACAGAATCAAGTTTGTCTTTTGCTGCCGCATTAGTATCCCCTATGGTATTGAGAGTATATCTCCTTATAACAATATATCAGTATTGAA
The DNA here is from genome assembly GCA_963678305.2 of Victivallales bacterium. Lineage (GTDB taxonomy): Bacteria > Verrucomicrobiota > Lentisphaeria > Victivallales > Victivallaceae. The sequence continues at coordinate 245,091 of CAXXVV010000003.1, read as the reverse complement.
CAGAGTGTCAAGCTTAAGTTTTTTCGTCTTATACTATGATGGTAAAACGCATACATGATTTATGGGAGCGTTGCGCTTCCATTTAAAGACTATATTGATTTTATTTGATTCGAGTCAAGAAGGCTGGATACGATAATTATTGTGTTACTCGTTCTCGGTTTGGGAATGGTTCTTTGCTGTTTTAATTACTTCAGGAATAATGGACATATCCATATGCGGCGAAGCATATAGCTATATACAGACAAACATAGAAGGCCAATCCGGCTTGATCTAACTTTTTCATCAGTGATAAGGCAATCATCCATCCGGAAATGGCTATGAGGTAAACTGTTTGAGTGTGCAGGATTCCCGCTCCTATCTCACAGGCGCAGGCGAATGCGGGCGTTACAATCCAGGCAACAATGCTGAAGGCAATTGCCGCATGTAATATATACTTATCCTTAGTGTTTGAAGTATTCGTCATAATTGCCTCCCCATTTTAATCCGTACGACGGATGGCGATATACCGCTTCATATTCCGCACTTTGTGCTCCGGAAGCTGAAATGACGCAAAAAATAAAGGGTTTAATTCCCCCCCCTTTGAGCGTATCCGCTCAATAATTTTGCGGCCTCCAGCAACACGGGAGTGCAAGGTCGGGCGTAAATACCCCGATGCTTGCATCGGGGATAGTCATGACCGAAAGCAAAATTTTTATTTTCATCATCTATGAAATAGATTGCGCAGCAATGTATTTCGTAATAAGGTCAAGGACGAAGCGCTCCCCGATTACTTAACGGCCCAGACCTGGAAATTGCGGTAATCGGCAATGGTCCAGCGCATGTGGCGGAGACCGATGTTGCCGTCGGTCCAGGCTTTGCCGTAGCGGTCGGTGCCGGGATCGGTCCAGGAAATAACTGATTTACCGTCGACCAGCATATTAATGCGGTTCCTGACCTTGATCAGGGTTACCTTGTGAACTTTGCCTGCTTCCGGCGGAATGCCGCATTCGCCCTGGGCGACCAGGAAAAATTTATTGTTTTTCCGAAGGTTGGTCTGGGGGCGACCCGGATTCATCGGGGCGTTGGTGAAATATGAGATGTGATAACTGGTAATATCCCCTTTAGTGTAGTTTGTAAAGGTGCCGTCACGCTTTTTCAGGTTTTTGTCGAAAACGTTTTTCCCGTTGACGCCTTTCGCGGCAAAGAAGACGATGCAGAGACCGTGATCCTTGAGGATTTTGACTTCCCACTCGGCGATAAAGCTGTCGGGGAAATCTTTGGGACACCACCAGACGATATGGCCGTCACGTTTACTTATGCCTTTCAGGTTGGACCATATTTTGGTCCAGCTGTCATGGCTTGACATCATAATATGACCTTCTTTGATCCAGTCGGTAAACGGCTTTGCCTGCCCTTTGTTGGAATAAAGCAGTTTGCCGCGCATTTTATCAATCTGAGCTTGCGAAAACAGCATCTGCTTGCTGCCGAAAGGATCGATTCCGGTTTTGGGGACGAGTTTGGCAACTTTGGACTGCGGAGTGTATTCCGGCAGCGTTTTGACGTTGGAAATGCTGAACGGACCTTTGAATATCTTCAACTGATTGATCGGTTTGACCTGCCAGGGTCCGAATTTTGAGCCGGGTATGCGGACCGGCCAGCCGTTGCAATAGCAGTCGAAATAGCCTTTGGCGGCATCCCAGGTGTAGAGCATCCGGCATTTTTCGCCGGGAACCACTTCCGGGACCAGCAGGCGCATGCCGGGGAAGTTTTCCCGTCCTTTGGCCCATTTGATGCGCCAGGTCCAATGAATGCCGGCGAAAGACTCGTTTGAGTAGATCTTGCCGGATATCTGGGAGCCGAGGGCGTACATCGGATACTGCTGATTCTTTTCGCCGTAGCCGTTGCGGAATGGTTTGGTGACTTCCAGCGTAAAAATAAAGGTCCCGGAATTGCCGAGAGGTTCAGTTAATTTGACCTTGCGGGCAATTTCGGGAGCCGCACCGACCGCCGACAAGCAAATGCCGACGGTCGCGAATAATAAAACAATAATCCTTTTCATAGTATGAATATACTTGAAACAAGCGGATTATTTCATCTTTTTGGCTTCTTCAGCGGCAGCTTTTGCCGCATCGTCTTCCGCTTTGCGCTGTTCGGGAGTCAAGGCGGCGCGACGAGCTTTTTCCTTGGCAATGCCTTCATCGATTTTGGCTTTGATCAAAGCTTTGATTGTGGTCATTTCCGCGTCAATTCCTTTGGCTGCCTCAGGATCGATGGATTTGTCGGTCTTGTCTTTTTTCAGTTGATTAAGGATAGAGCGCAGTTGATGGATTTCAAGCGCTTTCGGGTCAACCGTGTAAGCCTGACGGTAGAAAACAACAGACTGCTGAACATTGTTGCTTGGCTGTTCGCCTTGTTCAATGATAACCCGGACGAGTTCCTGTTTGCAGCGTTGCTGCAGATGGCCGCTGCTTTCATTCATCAACTTACGGAAACCTGCGGCGGCTTCCGCCAGATTGCCTTTGTCCGCCATTTCAATCAGGTTGTTGAATTTAGCATCGCGCTGATGTTTGCTCCAGGCGAACCAGGCAACAGTCAGCAGAATTATCAGCAGCAGGAAGCGTAAGGTAGTTTTAGGTTTGGCTTTTGCTTCTTCTTCAGTCGTTTCCCCGGCCGGAGTTTCTTCCGTTGTTTCCTTTTCTTCAGCCGTGGCCTCTTCAGCCTTTTCTTCTGTTGTTTCTTCAGTCGTTTCTTCGGCTGGAGTTTCCTCCGCCTTTTCTTCAGTCGTTTCTTCGGCTGGAGTTTCTTTAGCTTCAACAGCTTCTTCGGCCGCCGGAGCAGTTTCCTCGGTTTCTACTTTAGCTTCTTCGTTTTCCGCTACTTTTTTTGTTTCTTCCGACATGTTTTTCTCCTTATTTTAATTAGGAATTAGACTTAAAAAGTTATTCAAATTTGCCATGTTTCAGATTAGAAAACAAAAATAAAAAAGGCGGACAAATGCCCGCCTTTGAAATTTACTCTTCATCAACTATTTCAGCTTCGACAATTTCGTTTTCATCAGAGATCTCGCGACCTACGCGCTTATGCCATACCGCGACAATCGGGCTGGCAACGAAGATTGACGAGTAGGTCCCGACGATAACCCCGATCAGCATAACGAAGACAAAGTCGTTTACCGCTATACCTCCGAAGAAGAACAGGACCAGCAGCACAATCAGGGTGGTCAACGATGTAAGGATTGTCCGGCTCAATGTCTGGTTGATACTCATGTTGATGATCTGGCGGTAGGTCTTGCCTTTGACCAGGCCCAGGTCTTCGCGAATACGGTCAAATACAACAATCGTGTCATTCAACGAATAACCGATGATCGTCAACAGCGCCGCGATAACCGGCAGAGATATTTCCGCGTCAAAGAGCAGGAGAATACCGGTCGCGATAATGACGTCGTGCATCAACGCGATAATTGACGCGATAGCATAGGCGAATTCGAACCGGAACGAAATGTAGATAACGATACCCAGTAGAGCCAGGCCCATCGCAATCAGGGCGGATTTACTGAATTCCCATCCGATCAAACCCCCGAGGGCGGTTTCCATGCTGACTTTATATTTGGCGTCGGTATATTTAGAGTTGAGCAATTTTACGATATCAGTACCGACCGCTTTATTGCCTTCCTTATTGGTCTTGCTCTCTCGGAGCAGGATTTCCATTTTCTTGGTGTCTTCTTTAGACAATGCGCTGGTTTTGTATGTTACCCTGCCGTTATATCCGGCATCGCTCAATACCTTGCTGACATCTTCCTGCGGAACCCGCTTGGAGTAATCGAGGATCACCACGGTACCGCCAGTGAAGTCAACTCCGAGGATATTGGTCGGGCCGCGGTAGATAACCGCAGCAAAACTGAGAACAATCAGGGATATTGAGATGATGGCGGTAATCTTGCGTTTACCCAGGAAATCGATTTTCGGGTGATCCAGGAAATGCAACATGTGCATTTTTTGAGCCGGGAGCCAGCGATGCATCAGATCGAAGATCAAGCGGGTCAGGAACAGCGCCGTAAACATACTGGTCAGGATACCGATGCTCAAAGTGACCGCGAAACCTTTGATAGCTCCTGAACCGAAACGGTACAAGATAATCGCGGTGAAGAACGTGGTCAGGTTGGCGTCAACAATAGTAATGAATGCTTTGCTGTAGCCGATATCAATAGAGTTTATCAGGGATTTGCCCTTTTCAAGTTCTTCACGGATACGCTCGAAAATAAGTACGTTGGCGTCAACCGCCATACCGATAGTCAGTACGATACCGGCAATACCCGGCAGAGTCAGCGTGGCATTGAACGCCGCCAGGGCACCGAGAACCAGAACGATATTGACGCCGAGAGCGACAACCGCGACAACCCCGGCCCGGAGATAGTAGGCCATCATAAACAGCATGACCAGGCCGAGAGCGATAAGGCCGGCATTGATCCCGTTGACAACGTTGGCTTTACCCAGGGTCGGGTCGGTGTCGAAAATAGCTTCGATTTTAACGCCGACCGGCAGGCTGCCGCTGGTCAATGCGTCAGAGATGTTTTTGGCTTCGTCATTGGAGAATCGGCCAGTTATCACGGCTCTGCCATCAGGGATAGGAGTATTGATTGTAGGCGCACAATAAAGTTGCCCGTCAAGTACGATACCAAGCTGTCTGTTGACATATGCTTTGGTTATTTCCCCAAAGCGCTGGGCTCCGGCGGCATTGAACGACAAGCTGATCTCAAGCTGGTTGGTCAGGTCGTTTCGATAAGGGTAAGCACTGATGATATTTTTGCCGGTCATCAACGGATGCCGTTCCACGAAGAAAGTGTTTACTACTGGCTTTTTGCCTTTGCTGACATCAACCGTAGTCATTTTTTCCACATCATACGGGATAGTAAAATTTTTCGGATTACTTTTATAGCGGGAAAGAAGTTCGCCATTTTTTTCACTGACCAGGCGAAAACGCAGTTTTGCGCTCATCTGGATGATCTTTCTCAGTTGATCCTTTTCGTCTTTTGAGACGATCGGTGCCTTGAGCGAGATCATGTTCTGGCCGATCGGCGAGATTTCAGATTCAAAAATATTCTGGGTTTCCAGGCGTTTACGAAGACTTTCAATTGTCAGATCGCGCCAGCGTTGGAAGATTTCCGAGTCATAGGTGATTACGTTGCCGTCGGCGTCTTTGCGGACTTTGCCGTCCTCATCTTTGTCGATGATAAGTTTAATGATGAATTCAACCCCGCCGTTAAGGTCGATGCCGAGGCGGATCGAACTGGCGGCGTTCTTGCGGACTTTGCTGATAACGTCGCGGTTGTCATTAATGTCACGCGGGTCCTTGAGGTAGTCTTTCAGGGCTACTCCATCGTTATTGGCTGCCTCCAGCAATGCCACTGACGAAAGGAGTTGTTGGTTAGTCTCCAACTCTTCAGCGTTCGTGATTACTTTGTTGACAACCGGATCATTCGGGTTTTTGACCAAAGATTTGAACGTCTGGTAGAAGTCAAGCGGGGTCAACGGCGGAATAGAAACGGCGAAGATGGCAATAACTACCAGCGCGATAAATATTCTCAAAATAACTGGACGTTTATTCATGTTCAATGATGCTCCGGATTATTTCTTTTCGTCTTTGGTGTCAACTTCAGCTGCGGAATCCTGGGTAACAACATTTCCGATGCCGGCCTTAGTGATTTTGACCGTGACTTTATCGGCGATGTCGATTTTAACAAATTTATCCTGAACTTCGCGAACTGTGGCGAGAATACCGCCGGAAGTGATAATTTCATCGCCTTTTTTAACCGCGTCGATCATTTGCTGACGCTGCGCGCGCTGTTTCTTCTGACCACGCATCATGAAGAAAATCAGAAAGCCGAAGATTACGATATAAATAAGCATGATCGATCCGGACCCGCCGCCCTGTTGTGCTGCTTTGCCGCCTTCCGCTCCGGCCTGGGCCAGAATCAATAAATTGTTCAACATCTCTTGAATCCTTTTTATTTAATGTTTATTAAACTGTTGTACATAATTATTTTAAAATGTATCCCGGCCATCAAGCTCCCATTGAAGCTCTTATAAATATGCATGACCGCATACACAATAATCCAATATAGACATGAAAGATTTAATGTACACTCATTTTCGGAAATATCAAGCCCGAATCAAGGAAAAGAAAATCCGGCGGAAATGTGCCGGTTTTATTCAGCCTTTTATACCTGAACCCTGGATTCATTCCAACTGAAAGACGAAACACTTTGAACGTCGAACATCGAACGTTTAACATCGAACATCGAATGATTTAAATACGAAAACCCTTCGAACCTGACGTCCCCCCTGGAGGGCGAAACTCTGTTGAGCCGGACATGCCGCGCAGACGGGCGGCTCGTGGGACACTCGCCCTTCAAAAACCTTCGACCAATGTTATAATCAGCTCACCGAGAAATCAGTAAATCTGGCCTTGATGATTTGGGGAACGGCTGCTGTAAGCAGAAGGTTGCCAAAGTCATCATATTCCGATTCCAGAATGCGGGTCTTGTCGTGGGCCAGGGCGGCTATATCATGGCGTTGCGGCGGGATTTTCAGATGCATGATATTGATTTGGCGATTGGTCATAAGCATGATTGCTTTGTGCAGACTTTCGATGCCTTCACCGGTTACGGTTGAAATAAATATCGCATCCGGGAACAATGATTTTACCCGGGCCAGAACTACCGGGTCTTTCTGCAAATCCATTTTATTGAAAACCGTAATGATCTTTTTATCGTCCGCGCCGAGTTCACGCAAAACCGTTAATGTGGTTTCCCAATGTTCATCGACATGGCCGCTGCTGATATCCAGCAGCAGAACCAGAAAATCGGCCAGTACCGCTTCCTCGAGTGTTGATTTAAATGCTTCGACCAATGAGTGCGGCAATTTGCGGACAAATCCGACGGTATCGGTCAGTAAAACGGACTGTTTATCCGGCAGGTCCAGTTTTCTGGTGGTCGGGTCCAGAGTGGCAAAGAGTTTGTCCTCCGCCAGGACGTCAGCCCCGGTCAGACAGTTCAGAAGAGAAGATTTTCCCGCGTTGGTGTAACCGACGATCGCGGCATGCGCCATTTCATGGCGGTCGCGTCCTTTGCGCTGAGTGTCGCGATGCCGTCTTACCACTTTCAACTCCTTCTGCAGTGAACTGATGCGTTGCTGGACCAGGCGGCGGTCGACTTCGATCTGTTTTTCCCCTTCGCCGCGGGTTCCTTTGTTCCCGCCGCGCTGGCGTGACAAGTGGGTCCAGGCGCGGGTCAGGCGCGGCAGTGAATAGCGCATCCTGGCCAGTTCAACCTGTAAAACCGCTTCGCGGGTGGAGGCGCGTTGAGCGAAAATATCCAGAATGACTTCCTGCCGGTCAATTACGCAGATTCTGGTAAGGCGCTCCCAGTTTCGCTGTTGGGACGGCAGCAGGTCATTGTCGAAGATCAGGCAGTCTGCTTCCAGTTCCTTGATCAGCTCAAGAATTTCTTCAGCCTTGCCGGAGCCGACCAGAAATTTTGGTTGGGGCTGTTTAAGTTTTATGGTGATTTTATCGATCACCGGAATGTCCAGGTTGGCAGTCAGTTCTTCCAATTCATCCAGATGCTCCCGCGCTTCGGCTTCGCCGTCGCGATCTTCAAACACCCCGATCAGGATAGCGCGTTCAACTAATCTACGATTATCTTTTTCAGTATCAAGCATATTTTAAGTTGTGAGTTGTGAGTTGTGAGTTGTGAGTTGTGAGTTGTGAGTTGTGAGTTGTGAGTTGTGAGTTGTGAGTTGTGAGTTTATGGATTATTCTTTAATTTTACCTTATTTACGCTGTTGAGCAGGGCGTAAATGGTCTTCAGGTAAGGCACTGGAACGTTATGAGCTTCGGCGATATGGACCGCGTTACCGAGAATTACTTCGACTTCCAGCGGTCGGTTGTTTTCATAATCGACCAGCATACTGGTTTTGTACGCCGGAAAGTTGTGAGTGTAGTCCAGCATGTTCTGGACATGCTCAGGCGGAACTTTCACACCGCAAGCGGCGGCGGCGGCCACGACTTCGCGCATGATGTTTTCGGCCAGTTCTTCCAGTAATGGATCATTAATAAGCTGTTGTGTGTCGATGCAGCCGCCTAAGACCGAGATCGGATTGAACGGAGCGTTCCAAACCAGTTTGCTCCAGCGCTTAACCCTGATGTCTTCAGTGATTTCACAGCTGATTTTGACGGATTCGAAAAGTTTGCTGAGTTTTTGCAGTTTGGGCGATACTGGGTTTTCAGGCGGAAACATTCCCAGCGAAAGACGCCCGCTGCCCTGATGGTCCAGATTGCCGTCACCGGTTCGGGTTACACCGATATAGGCGATGCCGCTGATAAATTCAATATCCGGAATTTCCCGGTGGATCGGTTCTTCGATCTCAATGCCGTTTTGAAGCAGGACAACCGCGGTATCCGGATGCAGGGCAGGGTTGACAAGTTTGACAACTTCGACTTCCGGCAATGCTTTAACCGCGACAATGATATAATCCGCCTGTCCGGTATATTCGGAGGCGCTGCGACAAACCTGGTGCGGTTTGAACTCGAAATTCCCGGCAATGCTTTTGATCCGGTAGCCATTTTTGCTGACCGCGTCATAATCGGACCGGCAGACAACTGATACTTCCGCTCCGGCCTGGGCCAGGCGACCGCCGAAATAAGCTCCGACCGCACCGGCTCCAACCACTAAAATTCTGGTTTCACTCATAAGTAATTCCGTCGTCCGAAAATGGCCGATCCGACCCGGACAAAGGTTGCTCCTTCTTTAATCGCGGCTTCAAAATCACCGCTCATTCCCATTGACAATTCCGGCAGTTCCATGCCGGTTTCATTTTCCAGGCGGTCCCGCAACTTGCGCAGGCCGCAGAAAACAGTACGCAGTTCCGATTCGGACACCCCGAACGGAGCCATTGTCATCAAGCCGACGATGCAGGCATTTTTACAGGCTGCCGCCGCGCTTGCCAGTTCCATGATTTCACGGTCCTCAACGCCGAATTTCGACGCTTCGCCCGAAACATTCACTTCCAGCAGCAATTTGGGTGATTTATTCAGTTCGCCGGCAAACCGGTCAAGGCGATTGAGCAGTTTCACGGTATCGACCGAGTGAATATAATCCGCCAGTTCAACCGCTTTGGCGGCTTTGTTGCTCTGCAAGTGTCCGATCATATGCCATTGGATATCCGCCGGAAGCGCCGGAACTTTTTCCGTCAGTTCCTGAATCCGGTTTTCACCGAAAATCGTTTGTCCGGCTCCGTAGGCGGTTTGAATGTCCGCGGCAGGAAAAGTTTTACTGACCGCAACCAGGGTGACATCTTCAGGGGAACGCCCCGCAGCTTCGGCCGCGGCGGCAATACGTTCTTTAATATCGGCAAGCTGCCGTGGAATGTGACTCATGAAAATACCTCGAAAATGCGCTGTTTATACACCGGAACGGACTTTGATTTTTTGTTCCGGCGGCGCCATGGTGATCTTGGTGCCGGGCGCCGTGCTGTCGGTCAGCCAGACGTTGCCGCCGATGACCGAACCGCGCCCGATCACGATATCCCCGAGGACTGTAGCGCCGGAATAAATAGTGACGTCATCTTCCAGGGTGGGATGCCGCTTGGCTCCTTTAATGATCATGCCGCAGGCGTCTTTCGGGAAGCTCAATGCTCCGAGGGTGACCCCCTGATAGATCTTGACATTGTTGCCGAGAACCGCGGTTTCGCCGACCACGACCCCGGTACCGTGGTCGATAAATACCCCATTGCCCAGGTGGGCGCCGGGGTGAATATCTATCCCGGTCAAGCTGTGAGCGTATTCGGTCATCATGCGCGGGATCAGCGGGACTTTATGATGATAGAGAACATGGGCGAACCGCTGGATCGTAATGGCCCTGATGCCGGGGTAACTGACGACTATCTCATCCAGCGAAGATGCGGCGGGATCGCCGTCGAAAGCGGCAACGATATCCTGTTTCATGACTTCGCGAATATCCGGAATCTTGTTGAGCAGGGCGGCAACCGCGTTCCCGGTGATTTTGGGCAGATCGCAATCCTCGCACTTTCCCATCTGGCAGTTATAGCGGAAAGCCCGGAAAATCTGATCGTAAACTTCGTCATGCAGTTCGGTCAGGGTATTGCCGATGGTATAGGTGATCGTCTTAAGACTGTAAGTCTGGATACCGGAATAACCGGGAAAAACGATTTCCAGCAGTTTCTGGATAATATTGAGGATTTGCTGCTGTTGCGGCAGATTGAAGCCCTCGATATGATTGATTCCCTTGGTGTCGTCATAGGTCGCGCAGATCCGGGTTACCAGATCGTCGAGATAGTCGCGATTGCCGTGGTCCAGGGCGCATACGCCGCTGCCGCCGCATAATTTTTTATTATCATCATCATTCATTTTTCACTCCACATTCTGCGCTTGCTCGCGCATTTTTTCCAGTTCGGTTTTCATGGCGACAACCAGAGGAGATACCTCGCTCGAAGCCGCCTTGTTGCCGAGAGTATTGATTTCCCTGAACATTTCCTGCAGCAGGAAGTCGATGCTGCGCCCGACCGGTTCAGAACTGTTGTCCAGGTATTTTTCCAGTTGCGCGCAATGGCTGCGCAGCCGGGTGATTTCCTCCGATACGTCGCAGCGGTCGGTGAAAATAACAATTTCCCGCAGCATGCGTTCATCGTCAAGAGAAATTCCATCAAGTTCAGCTTCTTTGAGCCGGCTCATCAATCTTTCGCGCTGACGTTCCGGCAGCCCCGCGGTCAAAGGTTCAAGTTTTTCAATTACGCCCTGAAATAACAGAACGCGCTCAAGTAAATCTTTTTTCAGTGCCGCCCCTTCCGTCTTGCGCATGACGACGATGCCTTTAAGGGCCTGTTCTATTGCGTCTTTGAAGGCGACGAGCAAGGCTGAATCCTGAACGTCCGGCATATTGTTTTCCACCACTCCGGGAATGGTCAGTAAAGAAGCCACGTCAAAAGTCAGATGCTCATCGCGGCAGGAATCAAGCATATCCTGACACTCTTTGATCAATTTTCTCAGAATACTGTGGTTTACCCTGGTGCCGGCGTCGGCGTCTTCGCCAATGACCAGACTTACTCTGATATTAACGCTGCCGCGTTGAATCCGGGTTGAAACCAGACTGCGAAGCAATGGTTCGTAACTGCTTAATTCACGCGGTAGAGATGGACGTATCTCCAGTTGTTTACGGTTAACCGAGGAAATTTCAACTTCAAATCCAATGCCCTTAGTCGGACATTCGGCGTAACCCCGTCCGAATCCGGTCATGCTTTTCACGGTTTCACCTCTTTTTTATTGTGTTTCCGGCGGTCTGAACTTTCATTTCAGCTTTGATGGCATTTTTGCCGGTATTTTCCATCGCTATTTTTCCCGGTTTGTTGATGGTATGTTTCAGCAGGTCGTCAGCATTTATGAAAGATGCTGTAGCGGGGCTGAATCCGGTCAGGTTGTTTTGCTCACAAAGCCCGGTAACGACGATGCGGGAATTAACATCAGCCGGGTCGATCCAGAAGAACGAAACCTGAATAAGGTCTTTTTTAGCCGCTTTTGCAGATTTTACATTGCCGCCGGCGCCCGCAGCCAGCAATTTTTGCCTGGCGTCAGCCCGGTCTTCAAAAGGTATTTTCCCTTTGCTGAGATCGAAGTTGGTGAAAGCCTGCTGCGGGACCGTGAATCTGACGCGGTTGACCTGTTTACGGCTCATAAAAAGCATATTGTTAATCGCGTAAACCGCGACTTTGTCCCGGGTTTCGATCAGTGTTTTGTTAGGCTTCTCATAGCGTTTCCAGAAGACGCGGTTCGGATACCAGTCATGAAAATCGCCGCTGCCCCAGCCGAAGACAACCAGCGCTTCCCGGCGGTCGGGGAGCATCCAGGCAATACAAATCTGAGAAAGCGGCATCCGTTTGCCCAGGCGATTGGCGTTGAACCCGATAATGTAATCGGTCATGACTACCGGTTTATGGTAGCGGACGAACTCCAGTTCCTGCTGGGAAAGATAACGGCATTTTTCCTCGACAAAAGTCCGCGCCCGGCTGACGGCACGATCTTCGTACCACGCCCGGCTCTGGCAGCCGACGGTAATAAAAAGCATCAAAATTCCGATCACGAGAAAGGCAGTTTTACCTGAAATAAATTTCATCTGAATTTTTTCTCCAGCTATGAGTTCATTATCTTAACTTATTATATTTAAACTAATATAACCCTTGTAACGGGATTTTCAATTGCCGGCTGAAGAGGATTTTGAGGAGGAAGCTACCGTGGGATGATCTTTAAGTTTTTTTGCTTTTGACTTCGGGATAAATTCTATGAAGTCGACTTCCGCCATTGTTGTCGAGCCGGTATGCTGTCCGTTCCCCGCCACGCTGACCGCAAATCTTTTCGGTAGAAACCCTTTGTACGCTTTTTTGAAATCCTCAGCGATGTTACGTTCTTCGATATACCATTGATTCAATTTGTCCTTTTTATTGCGGACGGCATACCAGGTACATTTAATAAAACCCGCTGCATAGGAAACTTTACCGGTGGCGCCTTTCGGGGTTTCGGTTGCCCACTGATAGGAGATGTTCTTTTTGTCGACCCAGCCGTGATATCCGACATAGATGGCGATCGCCTGGTCGTCCTTGTTCGGGTTACGCACGTCACCGCCTTTGGGCAGATTTTTCACCCGCCAGCGCCAGCGCATGATCGGCAGTTTTTTCAAGTCGACCGCGACTGTACGGTCGGTAATGAAAAGGCCGGTCGATTTATTGACTGAAACCTGTAAGACATTTTTTTTCAATTCCGGGCTTTTTACTACTTTAAAGCCGGTTTTAGGAACGCCCGGCAATGTGGCGATGATTTTCCATTTTTTCGGCCATTTAACGCCATCAACGAGAACGACCTTTGAGAAGTCTATCTTAAAAGTCGTTGCCGGTTTGTCGTCACTCGAAGCGTTTACCACGGCAAACCCGCAAAACACCAACAATATCATTAAATAATTTTTCAAACTCAATCCTTTGTGCGGCAATAGTATTTATAGCGCTTCATGATCCGGGTCACATATTCCCGGGTCGAGGGAATAGTTATGCGCTTTACTACGTCTCCGCTTTTCCGGGTCGGGGCCCATTTGTCCGATCTGCTTTGGCCCGCATTGTAGCGGCACAGAGCTAATTCAAAAGCGTTTTTGTATTGACGATATTTCCATATACCGCGACTCAAATACCAGGTCCCGATCTCAATATTTAATTCAGGCTTGAACAGCATTCCCCGGCTTGGAACCTTTACCCGGTTTACGCGCGCCCAGTCCACTGCGGCCTGATTCGGCATGATTTGCATCAAGCCAACTTCTCCATGACGCCCGACCGCGTCAGGTTGAAAACGGCTTTCCTGCCAGATCACCGCTTTGATCAGCCGGCTGTCCACACTGTATTTTGCGGCTTTCTCAAGGATTATCCGGTCATACAACCGTTCGCCGTCACTTTCGAAGATACTTAACCTCCCGCATCCGGACAACCCTAGTGTCAGAAATACCCCGGTAAGCCTTGTCAGTAATGATGGCGATATTTGCTTTATACAATTCATTACAAAGGGAAATATACTTCTCTTAACCGTAAAAGTCAAGCGGACACAGCCCGGCTTTGGACAGATCATATAAATGGCGCAATACTAAAAGTTAAAGATGTTTTCCGGGAAATATTGTTTTTTTAATAAAATATTAATATATAGCAAGAATTAAACAATAAGATACAAGAAGATGTTCAAGGCGGTATTATATTAAAGATAGAAAAAAGCAAATTTTCTTTTGTTTGGATTAATTGAAATAACGCAGGATTGACAAAATGACTGGAAAAGAATTAGTATTGGCCGCAATTGAAGGCAAAAAAGTTGAGCGTATCCCCTGGGTGCCGTTTTGCGGGGTCCATACCGGGCATCTGCTTGGGATGGATGCTGAAGAATACTTGAAATCGGTTGATAATATTGTGGCCGGGCTTTCAAAAGCGGTCGAATTGTATCAACCCGATGGCCTGCCGGTCATCTTTGACTTGCAGGTTGAAGCCGAGGTCCTCGGCTGCGACCTGGTCTGGAGCAAAGACAATCCGCCGGCAGTGGTATCCCATCCGCTGGCGGACGGTTCCGCCACTCTGGCTGATTTGAAAGTGCCTGCCGCTGACACCGGGCGTATTCCGATGTGTATCGAGGCGACTGAAAAAATGCGGCAAAAGTTTCCGGACCTGGCGCTTTACGGGCTGATCACCGGACCGTTTACTCTGGCGTTGCATCTACGCGGAGCGGATATTTTTATGGATATGTTCGATTGTCCTGACAAAGTGCATGAACTGCTTGCTTTCTGCGTCAAGGTCAGTGAAGCGATGAGTGATTTCTACATTGCCGCGGGAGTCGATATTGTGGCGGTGGTTGACCCGATGACCAGTCAGATCGGCCCGGAACAGTTTTCCGAATTTTGTCATGCGCCATGTTCGTCCGTGTTCGATCATATCAGGATGAAGGGCGCCAAAGGATCGTTCTTTGTTTGCGGTCATGCCAAAAACAATATCGAAGTGATGTGCGACTGTCGTTGCGATAATGTTTCGATTGATGAGAACATTCCGTTGGATTATGTCCGCGATATCTGCCGTAAAAAAGGCGTTTCGTTCGGCGGCAACCTTCAGTTGACCGCGGTTATGCTGCTCGGTTCTGAAGCTGACAATAAAATCAACGCGGTGGAATGCATGGATATTGGCGGTTATGAAGGATTTATTCTGGCTCCCGGATGCGATATGCCTTTTGCTTCGCCGCCGGAAAATGTCCAGGCGGTTGCCGCGGTCGTTCACAGCAAGGATGAACAGGCGATTGCCCGTGAACTGGCCAAGACTACCAAAAAAGAGGTCGAAAGAATTGATATGTTCGGTTACGGCGACAGTAAAAAGGTCAAAATTGACGTGGTCACGCTGGATTCCCAGGGCTGCGCCCCGTGCCAGTATATGGTGGAAGAGGTCAAACGTACCGCGGACCCGATGGGTGATGAGGTGGAATGGAAGGAGCATAAGATCAAGGACCCGATGTCGATAGTCATGATGAACTCACTTGGCGTCAAGAATATCCCAACGCTCTGTATCGATGGCGAGATCGCGTTTGTTTCACGGATTCCGTCTTCGAAAGAATTGGCGGAGACGATCCAGCGCCGGATCAACCGGAAACGGGCCAAAGGCCTGATGGATTAATCAACAATTTAAGCGTAACTCCGCCCCGGAATCTTTCACTGGTTCCGGTTTTTTGTAATTTCGTTGTTTCTTTTTACTGGCAGAGTGCTGCTTCAGTTGAGCAAAGAAAATAAATGCCTTTGAAAGTTACTTCCCTTTAATTTTAGTGGATTCTTGCGAAACTATTATCTGCTCCATTACTAGCGCAGTCTGAGCCTGAGCTAGCGAAGGCAACACATGAAGAAGTATTTAAATTTTCAGCTCCAACTGAAGAATAAAAAATTTTTTCGTGACTTTTCGTGTTTTTCGTGGTTGATATTTGCATTTCGCACGACTCTTTTATTTTAATTCTCCGGTAATATTTTCCGCCTTTTCAAAGCTGGCCATTTTCAACTTGATGATCTTGTTCGAATCTAGTTTGCATTTCATCAGGTTCAGGACTTTAATTCTTGAGTTGTTTTCCGTTCTGTAATAGAAACATTTGTTTTTCAGGTCACACGCCGTTGTCCATTGAGTGCGGTCATAAGAGGTCACTTTGTTCTCACTGGAACGCACCGTACCAATTGGGATGTCAAAACTGTGCAGGATGTGAAAAAGATGATAAACCGCTTTTTCCCCGTTTTTTTGAGGCAATGACGATGAGGCAAAGAAAAACGCACGGACAAAACGCGAAGGAGGAGTGAAGTCACCGGGCAGCCCCAGCATTCCAGAACCTTCGCCCAATGAGCTGAGTTTGATTGAATTCAACTTTTTATCGGGGGAGTTTTGAGGCGATAAATTGAGATAATTTCTTAAATTGGTTATATGCCATGCAAAGTCCGGCGAGTTTGTCAACACTCCAGCCGGGTTGTCATGCAAATGCAACTTGCCCTTGACGTATTCAATAACAATACTACGGCCTTTTGAGTCCGTGATGATGTAGTGAAGCGGCAGTAAAGAATTCCAGGGTTTGAATATCGTTTTGCAAACAACAATTTTTTGTACGGCATGCTTGACTTCGTCCAAATCTTTAAAAGAGGTAAGAATCCAGGTCAATAACTGCCAGGGGGCCATGGTAAGGCTCTCCTGCTTTTTGTCGAAAGCCTGAAATCCGGCAAAACCGGGAAAGTAAAATATTCCACCGGATAATCCCGCTTCATTTATCCCGTCAACCAGATATGGCACCCCGGCGAAATTCGCGCCGGCGGCCGCATATTTATTTTGCCATTTCAAGCCGGTATCGCCGTTCGGAGTGGTTCCCCGGTAATGCAATTTTCTTGGAATCACGACCACGTCCGAATTCAAATCCACCGCGAATTCAAGCGTGCGGCCCCTGACTACCGCTCCGTCCTGCGCCTTGATAGTTATTCCGGTGCAGGCTGAAATTTTGATACCCGACATTAGGATGAGTCCCGATACAATAACCGGAATAAAATGTTGACGCATATAAAGATTCTCCTTATTTTTTGGGTGAGTTACTCTGTATCATACAATTTATTCAGCTACAATGCAAATTGTTATATGACGATAATTACTACTTTTATGAAAGGCAGAGTGTCGGACGTATTTAATCAGACTTAATCAGAAGACTTAATCAGACGGTTTGACTGTAAATAAAAATTAACTTATTCGTTACCAATTACTTAGTTGAATTGCTTAGATGTGGATAGACCCCTGGGAGAGATGTCGCCTGTCGCTGTTTTTATGCCGGGCTTCAACTTGATTGGCTGGGGCATGGGGTCAAACATAGAAAAGTCAATAGCGGAGGTGGATGACCCCAGTGATTTTGTAAGGGCGATACATAAGAAACTCCACATCAACGATATTTGCATTCCCTGGAAATAAGCAGTATATTTAAATTAAGATGATACTGGGTAAAAAGCTTAAATTAAATTTTTTGCGTCAAAAAATCAATCTAAGGGGCGTTTTGGGGTAATTTTATGATTTTTTTAAGTTCAAAAACGATCAAATATGGGGTCAGACCCGAATTGCATCTCAGACCCGAATTGCATCAAATATGGGGTCAGGCCCGAATTGCCCTGGGTCAGACCCGAATTGCCCTTTTTAAGTTCAAAAACGATCAAATATGGGGTCAGACCCGAATTGCCCACAGACCCGAATTGCCCAATCAAATATGGGGTCAGACCCGAATTGCCCAACTGTACACGATGAAGATGGAATGCCTACGGGAGCGACTCTTCCAGGTATAGCTAGGCAAGGTACTAGGTATGGATTTGCGATAATGCGTGGTAAAGGTGGAACTACTTTTGCTCATGAGCTAGGTCATAACTGTGGTCTTTATCACTCGTATATACCTTATGGTGTGATGAACTCCCGAGAATCTCCTTTAAATAAAAATTCAGCTCGTAGCGAGGCTATTGCGTTTGAATGAAGTTAATATAAGCATTACATGAAAGGTTTATATGATGTTTTCTTCAAGATTAATGATACTTACAACTACATCACTTCTTGGCATGTCACTATGTGTAAGAGCTGAAAGTAAATATTTATCCAGAGATGAGATGGCTGCGTATTTAATAGATACTTCAATTCAAATGTCCGCACAACTAGGTAATTCGTCCAAACCTCCTAAATGGCGTTGTGGAAAAATGCCAATAAATCGATTAAACCCTGCATTTAAACCTGATATATTAAAGGTCATTAGCTCAAATAATAAGTTAAAAGGTAAAACTCAAAGGTTAACCATTGGAGCCTTGAAAATGTTGGGGTATATAGCGAATGAGGGTGATCTTGAAGTGTTGGAGCGATATATGCAAGAAGGAATCGCTATTATCAAATCGAACCCGGGAAAAGTGAATTCACAAGTTCATCCAATAGATTTTTTTGACCTTGGGACGTGTATTGGTATCATGATTGCGCGTAATATCAATGGAGCAAAAGATTTCTACTTGAAATATGGAGACAGAGCTTTTTGGAATAAGTTGAATATTTCAAATAAAAACCAAATGTTTATAGTAGGTTATTTTTCAGGTAAAGTCTATGTAATGTCAAGATATGGGAGAGCAAGAAAAAGGGCTCTTGAATATTTTTATATAAAAGGGAAGAAGCAAAGAGCGTTAGAGAGTGACATATTTGAGAATATTGATAAGAAATATAAAGTCAATAAATATATAACATTATCAAATCCATCTAATTATCTCTCCCCGGATATGGTAAAAGTTTTTACTCAAAAAATGAAAGAGCGTCATCCCGATATGTTTGCATATTTTGGAATAAAAGTCAAGCCATCGATTGAACCTAAGCAAAAAGCAAATTCCGGACAAGGAGCCAAACCGTTATTTGATGTTGCAGGAACTAGTGCAGATAAAAAGTTGCCGTATTTAAAAAATATTAAAATTTACTCAACCGCAAAAGCCGGGGATTTAAAAATTATCGAGAATGATGCAATAAAACATTACCAAATAATTTTGAACAAATTCAAAAAGAAAGATGTATCGTTTCTTATTTATAAGATTGCGGATAATGGCAAACCTCTTTGTCCTGCCGGGAAAATGATTAACAAGCGTCGCTTTGAATCCAAAGGGTTCTTAAGTGCTTTGAATGAAACAAATGTATTGATCAAAGCAGTTGAGCATGCTAAGCCTGAATACGCCCCTGCTATCATTGAATTAAAGACCAACAAGAGGTATATTGGGACTGTCGAAAATTATACTTTGAAAGGAAAAAATCAGAGAATAGTGGTAACGATCCCATTATTAAAAACAATAGAAGTATCAAAAAAATTTAAACTTCAAAATTCTCCACGCCCTCCTAAAGTTATTGATGAACACGGAAACATCCTTATAACGATGATATATCAAGATGGCAAGTGGTACTGGAATCCGTTTGGATGGTAAAATAGATGCAAGATACCAATAATCTATTTCTTGAGGTAATCTTTAACGGCGGATTTTTGAGTGTGCTGATTTGGCTGTTGCTGTTTGCGACCAGCACGGCGGCAGTGACGATCAGTATTAAGATTTATATGTCTATTCGTAAAGGCAGGTTTATCCCAGATGAACTGTCGAATGATATACATATTCTTTGCCGCCAGAAAGAACTGAATGAGGCTTACAACCGCAGTCGGGAACGGTTCGATGTCTTTTCCCTGGTTATGACCGAGATTTTCAAGCATTACAATAATGCCAATAAAACCCACGAAGAATCCGCCATGACCATCATCGACAAATCCGCCCGTGATCTGTTGCGCCGCATCAACACCCTCCAGATGTGCGGCAACATCGCTCCGATGCTCGGACTCCTCGGCTCCGTCACCGGCATGGTTTCCGCCTTTATGGGCCTCGGCACCGCCATGGGCCCGGAAAAGGCCTCTATCCTCGCCGTATCAATCTCCCAGGCCCTCTACACCACCGCCGCCGGCCTCCTGATCGCCGTCCCCTGTCTGGCCTTCGTCAATTATTTCCGCAACCCCCTGGAAAGACGCCTCCAGGAAGTAACCGACGCCATCGACAACATCATCCTCGAATTAAATAGATAATATCACCACAGAGAACACGGAGACGCACGGAGAGTATTTTTTATTTTCTGCGAAGCAGAACCCAAAAACTGTATTCGTTCGTGTTTTTTCGTGTATTTCGTGGTTAAATGCATTTTCAGTGTTATTCAGTGTTTTCAGTGGTTAAGAAATGAATTATAATCTAAATTCTGAGGATCAAGCCTTAATTTTCGTTGTTACTTGACAAAATAAAAATTTTTGTTTGATTTGCTTTTTTGCATTGATGTGGTATATTAAATTTTGCGTTTCATAGATTTGGAGCGATTTTACAATTGATAAACATGTCTTAATCCATGACAGGATTTGACCCGGTTGAGCCGGGCGCACCCAAAAGACTTAAATAAAATCGAAAGATTTTTGACCGGAGTATTTTGCTCCGGATGGGCCTCTGTCGTGGATACCGGCGGAGGCTTTTTGTTTTTCCCCGGAAATATGAAACGATGGATTGATAATATATTAAAAGGAGTAGGCAAAAATGTTTACAGACATTTGTGTGGTGGCAGGCAGCGCCCACCCGGCCCTGGCAAAGAAAATTGCCGATTATCTCGGACGCCCGCTCGGGAAGGTGAATTTGCAGCGTTTTCCCGATGGCGAGACTTTTGCTCAATATGAAGAAAATATCCGTCGGGCGGATCTGTTCATCATTCAGCCGACTTGCGCCCCGACCAATGAAAACCTGATGGAACTGCTGATCATGCTGGACGCGGCGAAACGCGCTTCAGCCGGACGTATTACCGCGGTTTTGCCCTATTACGGGTATGCCAGGCAGGACCGTAAGGACCGGCCGCGTGTTCCGATTTCAGCGAAATTAGTAGCTAACCTGCTGACGACAGCCGGAGCCAACCGTATTTTGACCATGGACCTCCACTCACAGCAGATCCAGGGCTTTTTTGATATTCCGGTGGACCACCTTTACGCGGCGCCGGTACTGGTGCCCTATCTGCGGGAAAAACTGGGTGAAGACGGGCTGGTTGTGGCGCCTGACTCAGGCAGCGTGAAAATGGCCCATTCCTACGCGGATATGATGGAAGCGGGCCTGGCGGTTGTCGCCAAACGCCGGATTGACGCCACTTCGGTCGCGCTTTCCCACCTGGTTGGCGAGGTTGAGGGTAAAACCTGTGTTATTACCGACGACCTGACTTCAACGGCCGGAACTCTTTGTGCCGCGGCGGAACTTTTGACGATGAAAGGTGCGGCGAAAGTCTTTGTCGCGGTTTCTCATTGTCTGCTCAATGAAGTCGGTCGCGAGCGCCTCCGGCACTGTGAATCCATTGTTGAGATGGTTACCACTGACTGTGTAACGGTTCCGGATACTCTGGATGGAAAAATTAAAGTGTTGTCAACCGCGCCGATTCTGGGTGAAGCGATCAAGCGCATCCATGAAGGCGAATCGGTTTCGTCGCTGTTTAAAGTACATTAATAAATAAATCACAAGACGCATAAAAACATAAACAAGACTCACAAATTCGAAAAAAAATCGAAAGGAAAAGCATGAGCAAAAACAACAAAGAGTTGCGTGCGCAGCTTCGTACCGGAAAAGGTAAACGAGCAGCAGCACGTGCCCGCGAAGAAGGCCTGATCCCGGTCGAGGTTTATGGCAGTCACTCAGAAAACCAGTCTTTGCTGGTGGATGCGGTTGAATGGGACGGATTGACCCGTGCCGATCATGACATCAACCTGGTGGACCTCGTTACTGAAGATGGTAAAGTCACCGTTCTGGTCAAGGAAATCCAGTACAGCGTCATGAAACACGCGCCGATCCACATTGATTTCCAGGCGGTAAAAATGGACGAAGAGATCTCTACCGCAGTTGCGATCCACGCATTGCCCGGAGATCCGGTTGGACTGTCCCACGGCGGTCTGCTTGAACAGATCATGCACGAGGTTGAAATCTCCTGTCTGCCTGCTGACCTGCCGGAATCAATTATGGTTGATATCAGCGGTCTGGATGTCGAAGAAAGCTTGCTGGTCAAGGACTTGCCGGTTATCAAAGGCGTGACCTATAACCACGATGAGATCGGCGTTGTATTCATGGTTGCACAGCAGGCTGCGGCCGCGAGCGAGGAAGAAGCTGAAGAGGCCGAAAGCGCTGCGCCGGCTGAAGCTGAAGAAGATTAAGTTAATAACAGGAAAAATGCTTTTTTACGCGGCTGAAGCCGCGAGTTGTTTGAAAGCGATTCAGGAAAATGCGTTATGGCAAATAACAGTGTTATCAAGTTGATAGCAGGATTGGGAAATCCGGGAACAGAATATGCCGGAACCCGCCATAATGCAGGATTTACGATCATTGATCGACTGGTCAGGGAACTGCCGGGCGAATATACCCGCTACGACAAATTCAGCGGCGAGGTATTTGAAGGCCGTTTCCGGGGCAGGACAATCCGGTTGCTCAAACCCATGACATTCATGAACCTGAGCGGCAAATCCGTCGGCAGTTTGATGCGGAAGCTGGAAATCCGGGCCGACGAACTCTTGTTGATTTATGATGAGGTTGATTTGCCTTTAGGCCGGATCAGGGTTCGCAGCGGCGGCGGCAGTGCCGGCCACCGCGGGGTCGAATCGGTCATCCACGAACTGGGCTCGAACCAGTTTGCCCGGCTGAGAGTCGGGATCAGTGGTGACAAGTCACGGCAGATTGATCATGTCTTAGGTCGTTTTAATCCGGACGAGGAAGTGATCTTCGATAAGGTTGTCGCCAGCGCGGTGGAAACATCGGTTGCATGTCTGGCCCGCGGTGTTACTTTCGCGATGAATCGTTTTAACGCTCTTGACTTAGCGGTTGAGGAAGAAAGCAAAGAAGAATTGAAACAATCCAACAAGGAGGATTAAGTTTTGAAAAAATACGAAGCAGTATTCATTCTGGACATTCGCAGAGTTGATGACGAAGGTAATGCCTTCACTCAGGAATTGACCGAATTGATGAAAGGCTGGAAAGGTTCCATCAGCGAAAGCATTTCTCTGGGACGTCGCCAGTTCGCACGCGAGATCAAAAAACGCAAAGCCGGTATCTACTGGAAATATATCTTTGAAAGCAATCCGGAAGTCATTGAACAGATTCGTGATAAATTCCGCCTGGATGATCGTGTCCTGCGCGAAATGGTTATCGCCTATGACCGTCCGGAAGGCGCGATTGAACCCAAACTGGCGGCCCCGGCGAGAGAGCCCAGAGACTGAAGAAGCATAAGCAATAGACACATAAGACTGAGATAACCCCGGAGGATAGTAACATGGCTTCTCTCAACAAAGTATTTTTGATGGGTAACCTTACCCGTGAACCAGAATTGCGCCATACCAACAGCGGCATGGCGGTTTGTGAAATGGGCCTGGCGGTAAGCCGCCGTTTCGTTTCGAACGGTCAGGAAAAAGATGAAGTCTGTTTTGTTGATATCGTGGCCTGGGGACGCCAGGGCGAAACCTGCCAGCGATACATCCACAAGGGGGACCCGATCCTGATCGAAGGTCGACTGCAGCTTGACCAGTGGCAGGATAAGCAGACTGGAGCCAGCCGCTCCAAATTGCGGGTTGTCGCTGATCGCGTTCAGTTTCTGTCCCGGCCCGGACGGCCGGAAGAGGAAATGTCCGATGGAGAGCAATATGGCGGCTATCAGCAGCAGCCCCAGCAGTCTCAACAGCGGCAGAACAGTCCCTGGCAGCAATCGCAGAACAATGGTTCCTGGCAGCAACAGCAGCCTCAGAACAACGGTTCCTGGCAGCAGCCCCAGAACAATAGCTCCTGGCAGAATAATTCCAAGTCACAGCAGGGGCACGGCGGCGGGGCTCCGCCGCAGATGCCCGGAGGCGCTTTTGACGTGGACGGAGCCGAGGACGATATCCCGTTCTAAGCCAGTTGTGTAAAGTCTATAAGATTATCAATAATTACAGCATGTAAATAATAACAACCAAGAGGAAAATCATGCAACAGAAAAGAAGACGTAAAAAACGGACAATGAAACCGAAAATCTGTCGTTTTTGTGAAGAAAGCGTCACATACATCGATTATTTGAATGGTGACATTCTCCGCAAGTTCCAGACTGAAAAAGGCAAGATCCTGCCGCGGCGTACCACCGGTACCTGTCTGAAACATCAGAAGATGCTCAGCGTGGCGATCAAACGCGCCCGGATTCTGAGTATCACCCTGTAAGAACGTTGAAATTGACAGTTGAAAGTCGAAGGTGATGTTAATCCTGTTTGCGACTGACAACTGACAAAGCAAAACAATCCAAGGAGAATATATTATGCCTCAGGTTAAACTGATTTTACTTGAAGACGTTGAAGATCTGGGTCTGGCCGGCGAGGAAGTCAATGTGGCTGCCGGTTATGCCAGAAACTACCTGTTGCCCCGTAACCTGGCCGCTAAAGCCACTCCGGGCGCACTCAGAGTTCTTGAATCACGTCGTGAAAAAATTGAAGAACAGCGTGCCGTAGAACTGGCAAAAGCCAAAGAATTGATTGACAAGATTGCCGCGTTGGAAATCTCTATCCAGATGCAGGCTTCCAATGACGATCAGCTCTTCGGTTCTGTCACCGATCGCGTTATCGCTGAAAAAATGGCGGAACTGGGCGTTGAAATCGACCATAACCGTATCAAGATTGCCGAGCCGATCAAGACTCTCGGTGAATACACCGTGGAAATCAAACTGCACCAGGACGTTGCCACTACCGCAAAAGTCTGGGTGGTTCGCGCTTAAGCGGTCTTATGGCGGAGAAGCAGGATAAAAGAAACGCCTCGAAAGAGCGTAAAATTATTCCGGGGCTGTTCGGCGAAGAACGGCCGCAGCCCCATAATCTCCAGGCTGAACAGGCGGTTCTTGGGGCTATGCTCAAAGAACCGGAAACCTGTATCGGGCTGGTAATTGAAGAGTTTGAATCGGACGAGGTTTTTTATTCGCAAATTCATCGCGAAATATTCAACACGATCCGCTCCCTGCACGACGCCGCGCCAAACAGTTGCGACGCTATTTCAGTAGCGCACGAACTGAAAAAACGCGATAAGCTGGAAGAAGTCGGCGGTGAGATCTTTTTATATGAACTCACCGAGACTCTCCCCACTACCGCGAACCTCGAAAACTGGTGCCGGATCATTAAAGATCTGTCCACCCTCCGTAAAATGATCAACGCCTGTGCTAATTCGATTACCCAGTGCTACGATCCTGAAATGAATGTCGCCGATCTGGTCGACCAGATTGAACAGGATATTTTCAATATCCGCCACAGTACCTCCAAATCTGAGATTATCGACATTAAAGACGGGATTATTGAATCCTTCGAATATATTCAGAAAGTCCTGCGCAAAGAGGTCGAACCGGCGATTCCGACCGGTTATCCCGACCTTGACCGCCTGGTTACCGGTTTCAGACCGGGTGAAATGTTTGTTCTGGCCGCCCGGCCCTCTATCGGTAAAACTTCATTCGCGCTGAACCTGCTCCATAAAGTAGCTCTTTCTCAGAAAGTCCCGGTTGCGTTCTTCAGTCTGGAAATGACTGGCGAACAGTTGATCAGGCGTATGTTGTGTACCGAAGCCAAGGTCAGTGAATCGTCATTTTACGACAATTCGTTCCGACCTACCGATATGCAGAAGATCACCCAGGCCGTCAAAGCCCTGAGTGAAATGAAATTTTATATCGACCCCACTCCAAGTATCACGATCTCCGAGCTGCGTTCCAAGGCCCGTCGTCTCAAACAGCAGCATGACATTCAGCTGGTTGCCATTGACTATCTGCAGATTATGCGCGGCAGCCAGAGTTCCAGACAGGACAACCGCCAACAGGAAGTTGCGGAGATTTCCGGCGGTATCAAAGCCCTGGCTAAAGAACTGAATGTTCCGGTTTTGATTCTGGCCCAGCTTAACCGTGAAGTTGAAAAAGGCTCCGGAGCCGCGACGCAGCCGCGTCTCAGTCACCTGCGCGAATCCGGGTCAATTGAACAGGACGCCGATATTGTGGCGTTTCTGCACCGTGACCGTGATGAATCCAAAGAGGGAAATTCCGAAGAAATTAAAAAACACGGGGTTGAAACCAAGCTGATTATCGAGAAGAACCGTAACGGCCAGACCGGGATTATTGATCTCCGGTTCCGTCCCAGTATCATGTTGTTTGAAAGCAAGAGCCGTTATGACGAAGATGACGCACCTCCCAAATTGGACTCTTGAAGATTTGAATTATCAATATATATTACAAAAAATTTTTTTTAAAATATGAATGAAGGGAACTGTTGTGACTGAATATAAATCCTGCATCGGTCGACGAAAACGTCTGATATGTTCGTCAATTCTTACT
This sequence comes from Victivallales bacterium, assembly GCA_963678305.2. Taxonomy (GTDB): domain Bacteria; phylum Verrucomicrobiota; class Lentisphaeria; order Victivallales; family Victivallaceae. The sequence continues at coordinate 219,118 of CAXXVV010000003.1, read as the reverse complement.
TTAAGCCTCCTGGGTATAGCATTTGAAACAACTGCCGCGACTAAAATTGTCGTAAAACCGGATAATGCCAAAGAACAGCCGGCTGCAACCCGCAAAGCGGAAAAGACTTCCGACCAGGATGTTAAAGGACGGATCAGCAAGATCACTTTCATTCAGTCCGGTTCCTATCGTTTCCCGGTTAAGCAGCTTGATGCGAACATTATGTCGAAAAAAGGCGACCTGTTCAACCGGCTGACGCTGAATAACGATATTAAACGTCTTTATAAAATGGGCTACTTTGAGGATGTCAAAGCCCCCACCAAAATCAATGCTGACGGCAGTATCGACGTTTCATTTATTCTTAAAATCCGGCCGCGCATTGTTTCCGTCCGGTTCGAGGGGAACAAAAAATTCTCCACCAAGGAGATCATGGATAAAGTTTCCGTTTCCGCCGGAGAGCCTCTGAATGACCGTAAATTCCGGGAAAGCGCCAACGCCCTGCGCAAATTTTACGATGATAAGGGTTACCGCGAAGCAACCGTGACCGCGGATTTAAAGCAGCAGGGCAAAGACGGCGTTATCGTTATTTTCCATATCGTTGAAAAATTGCGTTACAAGGTCAATGATGTGGTTTTCAAAGACGCTACGGTTTATTCCCAGTGGGATCTTAAATCAAGCATCGCCAATCGTTATTCTTTCCTGAGCTGGCTGCTCGACATGGGACTGTTCACGCCAAAAGAGCTGAATAACGATAAATTGCGGCTGCGTGAAATGTACTGGAAAAAAGGCTACCTTGATTTTAAAGTCAAGGACATCAAGATTGCTTACGATAAGAAAGATCCGGAAGAGGTCAATCTTACTTTTATTCTGCACGAAGGCAAACCATATAAAGTGGGGAAAATCACCATTACCGGTGAAAAGGCTGTGAACCCCAAGCTGCTGCGCAAAGAACTGAGAATTCGCTCCGGCGAGACTTTTGATACCGATAAAATTAAAAGTTCTTTGAGAAATTTTGAAGAGGAATACGCCTCGATGGGCTACGTCGATTACAACTGCCGGGTCGAGCGTCTGCCGAACTTTAAAACCCATATTGTCGACCTTGAGTTTAAGGTTTATGAAGGCCGTAAATACTTTGTTCAGGACATCAATATTTCCGGAAACCGGATAACCAAGGATAAAGTGATCCGCCGCGAACTGGCAATCCAGCCCGGTGACCCGGTAGACAAAAACCGTATCGACGCCAGCAAGCAGCGCCTTATGGGCATGGGCTATTTCAAGAAAGTTGACACTGTCACGGTAAGTACCAGTAATATAAATGAAAAAGATGTAAATTTCACAGTTGAAGAGAAAAACCCATACAGTTTCAAGATCGGGGCCGGCTTTTCCGATACCGACAGCCTGGTTGGTATGGTTGAATTGAGTAATAACAACTTTGATATTACCGATCCCAAGAATCTCTTTACCGGCGGCGGCCAGCGTTTGAGGATTCGCGGTATGGGCGGTCTGGATCGTAATGACGTCAGCATTGATTTCACCGAACCGTGGCTGTTGGATATGCCGTTGCAGCTTGATGTTTCGGGTTATCTGAACAATGTCGCTTATGAATACTGGGACGAAAGCAGGCTCGGAGTGAGGACTTCGTTGTCCCGCAAAGTATTTGACGATTTCACCTCTGTTTCAGCTGGATATAAGTTTGAAAATGTTCACGTCTACGATGTAGCCAATAAACGCTCCCGGGAAATGCGCAATTTGCAGGGATGGAGCAACGTCAGCCAGGTTTCCGCGTCAATTACCCGTGACACCCGGGACAATCTGCTGTCGCCGACCAGCGGCTATTTGGTCAATTTGTCCACTGCGGGCGCGTTCAAACCCCTCGGTTCAAGCAATAATTTCTATCGTCTGGAAGGTAAAGGCATTTACTTTTTCTCATTCTTTGATAAGTTCCTGATCTGCCATGTCGGCGGTAAAATCGGAACTGTTGCCGACTTTGACCGCTCGGAAGCCGTCCCGGTCTATGAACGCTATTTCCTTGGCGGCGGCGACTCGGTTCGCGGTTTTGAATACCGGACGATATCTCCGGTGGACAACCAGGAAAAGGCGATAGGCGGCCAGTCAATGGCTCTGGCTACCGCGGAGATCACTCATCCGATTTACAAATTTATCCGTGGCGCCGTCTTCTGTGATGCCGGTCTGGTGCAAAGACAGTCGTTCAGCTACGGCTTGAGCAGATTGAATATCGGCGCCGGTTACGGTTTGCGCATCAAGTTGCCGTATTTGAACGCTCCGGTCAAACTCGACCTTGCTTATCCGGTTTTGAACAATCAGAAGGGGGTTAGAAACAGACTGCGGTTCCACTTCAATATGGGATTCACCTGGTAAACAGAAAAGGTTAAGGAAGATGAGCAAAAACGAAAAATGTCCGTGTCCCTATACCAGTTGCCCGCGTAACGGCGACTGTGAAAAATGCCAAGCCTACCATGCCGCGAACGGCAGTAAAACCAGTTGCGGAAAATAACTCTTAGATTATGACTGAAGAATTGAAATTCCCGGTTGACTGGCAATACCATGTCACTGTTTTTGCCGACGCCACGAATATTCCGGACGACCTGATCCAGGTACTGCGGATTCATGGTTCCGACGCCATGCCGGTCAAAGGCAACGTCTCCAAAACCGGCAAATATGTTTCCTGGAAAATCCAGGTAACTTTCCAGGACCGTGAAATGATGGAAAGCCTTAGCCGCGCCCTTGCAGCAGTCCAAAACGTCAAATTAGTTCTTTAACGTTTCTATTTGTCGGGAGCGCCGGTCTTCAGGCCGGCATCTGCAATCACCTCAACACTGTATTTCCAGTGAGCCGTGCTTCTTAACAGAGTTGCATAACTCTGCTGAACTGCGATATTCCTGAGATTAATCAGCCTATTATGAATTGGCGATTCCCGTTTCCTTTCATCCAATATCACATTCAACTTGCATTTCTGGCAAAGCTGCAGCACATTAAAAAAAATGGCTATTCTTTTTTGTAAAGAGTTGAGATCAGGAGATGAATATAATGGATTTTAAAAAAGCTATTCAACAATTTCAATCAAACAAAATCGATTTTCTGCATTGCAAGCATGCAGTTAAGGACAATGTTATCGATAATTATTCCGTTTCCGTTCTGTACGATTGCCCGTTTAATCTGCAGTAAACTTGGAATGTCTCCATTATATCAGGATTTTAACGATAAAATGATTTTCCTTTTTGTTCAGGGTTTGGTATATTTGCTTATTGGTTATTTAATCAGCAAGACAAGTTGCAGGAAAAAGCATAATAAAGAGATTGTATCATAGTTTTTTTGATTTCTTTTATTCCGTTACATAACAGTAGGAGAGAATAATGAGAGGGATTGATAATCAGCTTGTAAATTCAAGTGATCTTACATTTTTGCGGGATCTGGCGCGGGAAACGATAGCAAAGTGTCGGACGAAGGTGCATATTGACAATAAGGATTATCCGGTTTATCTGGCCAGCGGTAGCCGACAGTACCCGGCGTTCTGGACCCGTGACTCGGTTTGGAATTGTCTGAGCGGCTTGGTTGAAGATGCCGAGATGGAATCGATGCTGCAGGTAATGGCCCTGACTCAGAGCGGTCCGGAGGCGCGTATTTTGAAACACGGTTTAACCGTTCCTGCCTGGTCGATTGCCGATCATGTGCTGTGTGAAAACGGCGGGGCGGTCTTTTTTCCGGGAACCTACAGCGCGGGCGAGGACCAGGGCGAAGGACGCTATGGAATGTTTGCCGCTCAGGATGCCAACTACATGTTTATTGAACTGGGATATCTTCATCTGCAGCAGACTGGAAACGTGAAATTTTTGGATAAGCGGATGGCTGGAATGTCACTGCTTGACCGACTTGAAAACGCGTTTGGCGCGCCGGAATATGATCCGGATACTGAACTTGCGTTTACCACGGCCGAAACCAGGGCGGTGGCGTTTTCCGACGCGATAGTCAAGACTGGTTATCTGCTGGACGGTTCGATTTTGCGCTGGCGTGCATCGATGAGGCTGGCCGGGATATTCAAACAACTGGATATGCCTGAAAAAAGTTCCGTCTATCTCGGAAAAGCTGATTTGATCAAAAAAAATCTGCCTTTGAAATTATGGAATCCAACTGGTCCGAAGGACGGCTGGCTGCGTTCAGCTTCCGGTATCGGTTGTCAGGATTGCGTCAGAGGAACATCGTTTGCGTTGGCGCATGGCATATTGGAACCGGATTACGCAATGAAGGCGTCGCATGCCCTCGCATCTGCTGCCGCCGCGCCAGCGCTCGACGTTGTTCCATTGGCTGGACAGATCACCTACCAGGGACATATCCGGCATTTGCGCAGCGGGGAGCATTGGCAGCAAACCCCGATGCGGCCGGAGACTTATCAGAACGGCGGTTACTGGGGTATGTTTACCGGCTGGTTCGTTCGCGCTGTGGAGATTGCGAATCCTGACCTGGCCCGGGCAATGGCACAGGTATATGTAGAGCATATGCGAAAGTTCAACTTTGTCAACGGTGAGGACGAAGAGAACTCCGGGGCGCCCTGGGAATGGATCCATCCTGACGGAACCCGGATTGGACCTGTCTATGCCCCGACGATAACCCTGGCGCTCAAAGGTTTTGCCACCGGTTTTACCGTCGAATAACCCGGGATTTATTTGTTGGTTATATGGTTTTGTAACCGGGAAATTCATCTTTTAGACTTTTTTATTTATCCAGGTATTGACATTTTTGTAAACATAATGTATAATTTACTTTAACGATAAAGTTAAGGATAAATATGACGGTCACAACAAATCGGAAAGCCAGGCATAATTACACGTTGGCGGACATTGCTTCCCGGATGGGAATATCATCGACCGCGGTGTCGATGGCGTTGCGAAATTCCGGCGGTGTGAGTGATAAGCTCCGGGAAAAGGTCTTGAAAGTCGCGGCGGAAATGGACTACAGTCCGGCGCTGGCGGCCCGGATGCTCAGGGCTAAAAATACCGGCCAGCTTGGACTTTATATTCCGGTGGAAAAAGTCGAGCAGGTTGAAGTCAGCGGCGGTTTTATGATGCCGGTGATGGTTCATTTTGTCAATCAGTGTGAGGAGAACAAGTACTCATATCATATTGAATTCGGCCGGAGTTCAGGAGAATTTGTACCGCCGTCGCAGTTGACCGGCAGGATTGTCGACGGGGTTTTGCTGATCGGTGCGCAGCGTCCGGAACTGACGGAATGGCTGAGCCTGCATCAGGAGTATAAATGGGTCAGCGTTATCGAGCAGTCGGAATATTGTGTTCTGTCGGACAACCGGGCTGGAATTTATCACGCGGTTGAGTATTTGGCGGCGATGGGGCACCGGGAAATCGGTTTTGCGCATTGTGACGTCAGTTATGCGGCTCATTCCACGGCGTTGGCCGGATACCGGGACGCGGTAAAAGATTTTTCTCTCGGTCCCGCCGAGCATTATGTTCATGAATTTGACAGTCGTCGCGGCGGAATGGATTTGCAACGGGTCGACCAATGGTGTGATTTTATTTTAAGTCACCCGCAACGTCCAACCGCGCTTATCTGCAATGACCAGAAGATTGTCAGCGTATTGATGGTCAATGCCGCACGCAAGGGAATCAGAATTCCGCATGATCTGAGTGTCGTTTCCTACGGGGTCAAAGATATGGCTGAGAGGATGTTCCCGAAGACGACCGCGGTTGAACCGGATTTTCCGGCAATTATCGAAAAAAGCCTTGGAATGCTCATTAAACGGGTCCAGAATGAACCGCTGCCTGAAAAACAGGTCCTGGTTGAAACCCGTTTGGTTAAGCGTGACACCGTTGCCGCCCCGGCCGCAGTTTGATCCGTACGGCGGATGGCGAAGTACCGTTTCGTGCTTCGCACTTCGTGCTACGGAAGCGGCAGAAATGACGATATGACGGATAGAATGGTTAAATTCCCCCACTTGGGCGTTCTATCCTGAATATTAAACATATTAAAACAACTCAGGAGAATAGTATCTTGAAAAGGTTTGCCTTGTGTGTAGTTATGGTAGTTGCGTTGACCGTTCCGGCGTTTGCCGGAAAATTTTACCAACCGGCCGAATATCGCTGGTTTCTGGAATCAGTTGATTTGTCCGCCGGACTAAAACCCTCACAGCCGGTTTGCCGGGTTATTGATACGGGAAAAGAATTTCCAGCGGTGCTCAAGCCGGAAATCATGTTCAAAAAAGCTGCTGGAATTAAAGATCTGCGCAGCGTGATGATCTTTCGGCGCGGCCTGGTCGGTGCGGTCTGTGCCACTGTTAAGTTTGCTCCGGGCGCGGACTGGCAACTGCCTTATCTGCCGGCCGATTTTTACAGCGTGCTGGTGAAATGTTTTGACAAGACAGGCAATATGGCTTACTCTTCGCGTTTTTGTTTGAATATCGTGGAGGATTCGACAACGCAGGCGATCCGGGTTGCCCCGACCGTCGATAAAAATATTTTTACCGCGACCGTCTCCGGCGGAAAACTCGCAGTTAACGGCATTGCCGCCTCAAAAGATCCGGCGACGATTCATGTTATTGCCCGCAATTCTTTCGGTAATAAATTGTTTGAACAACTTTTCAAAGTCGCGGCGGGGGCGCGCGACGGGGAATTCCAGCTTGAGGATATTCGTCCGGGCCAGATCATGGAACTGGATGTCCGGCTTGAGTCGCCTGACCGGATTATTGACCGGACCGGGTTGTTTTACTTCAAACGCGGCAGCCACCCTGCTGCGGTTCCGGACTGGCGCAAGCTCGCGCCGCGGCAGTCTCCGGCCGGCGGTCTCATAATCGAAGAAAATCAGCTTATGATGGGACCGTTTAAACAGAATTTGCCGGGGTTGACTGCATTGGTCAAAGGAATGAAAGCGCGCGGCAGCGATATGATCAATCTGAACTTCAAGTGGTTTCAGGTGGAACCGGTGACCGGAGTGTACGATTGGAGCGAATTTGATAAGTATGTTAAGTTTTTTACTGAAAAAGGCATCCGCTTCGGGATGATTGTCGGCGGCGGGATTTTTGACAGTGCGCCGTATGATATCTGGGGCGACTGGATGATGGACGACCAGGGCCGGTGCCGGGTCTGGCGCAAACTGGGCGTCTTCAGCCCCTCTTCAAAGAAGTACCGGAAGGCGATAACCGGCCTGGTCCGGGAAGTGTACAAACGTTACGGCTCCAATCCGTATTTTATGTCGTGGATGTTTTCCGGGCAGGGCCTTGATTCCGGCATTTTTATGGATCATTTCGACCGGGTGACGGATTATTCACGCTGGGCAAGGGCGGACTTCACCGGCTTTCTGAAAGAGAAATATAAAACGCTTGATAAGCTGAATCAGGCCTGGAATACCTCATTTAAAACGTGGAACGAAGTCATGCCGCCGCTGCCGGACTGGAAAAAAGAGGTAGATATCAGTCAGCCCTGGTTGGATTTTAACACCTGCAAATTGAAAATTTATGCTGATTCGAATACCGGAGTTTATGACCCGACTGTCAGAGCGCTGGATAAAAAACGTCCCATCGTGCACTATTTGACTTATACCGGGCCGATTGAATATCTGTTTCCGGCCTTGAAGCAGACCGGATCGCATCTGTGTGACGGCGGCGGCGAATCGCATCAGATGGTCAGGCTCTATTCGATTATAAATAACTGGGACATCCGGCGACGCCCGGAATCGCATTACGTTCCGGCAGACAAGCGTCGGCAATTTCAGGATCTGGTGACCAACACTATGCGTTACGGACTCAAAAACAGCGATATCGGTATGGTCTGGAACTCTATGGTTAACGTTCATGCCAATGTCTATCCGAAAAATGCCGGACTCAAGGATTCAATGCGTTTCTGGACCGGAATTCTGCCGACCTTGCGGGAGTTGTCCGGCTCGCAGAAAGTGGCGCCGCCGGTCGGGTTTATTTTGTCATGGGATGACTTGTTTTGCCGGACCCGGGCCTGGCGCTGGTATGCTTTACCCGGCGACGAACTGCAAAGATCCGCCGCCAAAGCCTCTCTCGGGAATGTTACATGGTTGAGTGGTATTACTCCGGAACGGGTTTACGACCGCCTTAAACTGATCGTTTGTGATTACGACAACCGGGTGTTCAGTCCTGAATTGCTGGACCGGCTGACTGGTTTCGTCAAACGCGGCGGCAGTCTGGTCATCTGTGCTGACGCGGGAGAATATACCGTCGGCAGTAAAGAAAAATATTTGTGGAGGAAGCGGTTCGAGGCTCCCGCTGATTTGACTTCCGGCGGGATTAAAGAATGGAAATTCGGCCGGGGCCGGATTATCTACAGCGACAGACCGGTCTCGTCGCAGCCGGATGGAAAATTTTTGTTGGATATGATGCGGCGTTGCGGAATAAAGCGCCAGGTGGTTTCCGACAATCCGGCGGTGCAGGGCTTTCTGCTGAAAAACGGCCCTGACCTGATTCTTGTGGTGTCGGCTTTTAAAGGTTTTGACGCCCTGCGGAAACTTAAAAATACCGCGACAATTCCGGCAACCATCACCATTCCGGGAATTCCGTCGGGCAGATGGGAGCGGATTCCGATGTATCCGTCCGGGCAAAAAGCGGTTTTTGACGCTGAAACATTACATAAAAAAGGCTTGAAATTCAATATCGAACCTTCCGGAATCATCATTATCAAGTTTCGTAAGATCAAATAAAGACAAGGAGTGCAAAAGATGACAAAATTTATTATTCTGATGCTGCTGGGTTTGACCGCATCTCTCACGGCGGCTGAACGACTGCTGTTCACGGACAGCTTCAAGGACGGCAGTTTGAGCGGAGGGACCAAATGGAATCCCGCAAGCGCCAAACAGTCGTGGACCGTTAAGAACAATTTTATGCGTCCGTCCGGGAAGCGAATCTTTGACTCAGTCGGAACCCGGGATTTCAAACCGGTTGACGGCGGCGGTTTTACTCTGAAATTCAGTGTTAAATTTGCCAGTGATGAGAAAAGCGGCAACAACCGTTTTTCAGTAATGATGCGCGATTCGGCCAATTCTTATTCCGGATACGCAGCCACTATTGCCCAGGGAACCTCCAACAACTCCAACATTGAAAAGATTGCCAAAGGGAAAAGAGCTGAAATAGTCCGTTTGCAGGCGAAGAACGCCTGTTTATTTCCGGTCGGCAAAGCGGTTGAAGTGGTCTTTGCTTTGACCGGCGACGTGTTGACAGTTACCGTTGGCGGGAAAGTTGTTATGGAGGTTAAGGACAGCAGTTTTAAGCGCTTCGATACTATTCAGTTTCAGGAACGCTGTAAAACTCCGGCGCAAATTCAGGAAATCGGCAAAATATCACTTTATACCAACCAACAATAATCAGGGAGAACCACAATGCAGACCGCAAAACGCTATTTCACTCTCATCGAACTCCTTGTCGTGATCGCGATCATTGCGATCCTGGCGTCTATGCTGCTGCCGGCGCTCAACAGCGCCCGCGACAAGGCCAAGACTATTAAATGCCTCAACCAGCTCAAACAGATCGGCAATGCAGTACATCTTTATACCTCTGACAATGACGGGGTTATTCCCGGATACCGCATGGGCAGCGCCAACACGGCGGAAAGTGAACGCTGGGTGGCGGTCCTTGTTCAGTACACATCTTTTATGCCGTGGCTGTGGATCTGCCCGAGCTCTCCTCAGGCAAATAAACTTAGTCCGCTGGGCTATCTTAAGAAATACCGTGAACCTGGCCCGACGTTTTTCTCTGAACTGCGCAAGGTCCAGGGAATCGGCATAAACAGTACCGACTGGGGCGATTCCACGACCGGTTTAAAACGGGTGGCGTTCCCTTATTCCAAGTTTAAGAACAGTATGATCAAAAATACATCAAAAGTGATCTACAGTGCCGATTGCGCGGGAGAGGATCTTGGCAATACCCAGGGGCAGCTCCGGTTCGAGCCATATGTGGTCCCGGATACCAATATCCTGCGGATGCAGCCTTATCATAATGGACAGAGGACCATTAATACCCATCTCATGGACGGACATTGCGAGTCGGTGGAACGCGGCGAAGCCTATCTTTGGTCGAAAGTCAGGAATAATTACGCTGACGTCGGGGCTCCGCATTTGTTTGTCAGATAAGTGAAACGCAGGATTTCAACAATCTCCGATGTTGGCATCAATACTGTGTCTGTTTATCAAAAAATTTTTATTACAACGCGCAATTTTTTTAAAAATTTCTAAAATATAACTTGAATTTTATTCATCCTGATGTATTTTATCGGTCCCTGAATGAAAATGGGGGTGTAGCTCAATTGGTTAGAGTCCCAGACTGTCGATCTGGTTGTTGCGGGTTCGAGTCCCGTCGCTCCCGCCACTTTTTTCATTCGGAACCGCTTTATGCGGGGGTGTAGCTCAATTGGTTAGAGTCCCAGACTGTCGATCTGGTTGTTGCGGGTTCGAGTCCCGTCGCTCCCGCCACTTTTCTTTATAAATTCCGGCAATTTCCTGATAATTTTTCTATTTTAAATTTGAAATCTGTGTGATTTGTGGTATTTTATCCATTCTTTTGATGCCCCGATAGATTTCCCGATCACTGATCGGCGGCGGAAAGATGCAGCAAAACTGCTTAAAAGCAGTCCGCGGTTGAGGAACTGCGGTTAAGAAGACACAACGATTATAAAATTAAATGAAAGAGCAAACAAGCGATGAAAAGTTATCTCGCAAAACCAGGTGAAGTTGAGCAAAAACATTTGCTGTTCGATGCTTCTGAAGCACCGCTCGGTCGCCTTGCTGTCGTTGTTGCCAATGCTCTCCGCGGCAAAGACAAACCGACTTATACCCCGCACGTTGATACCGGTGACTATGTTGTGGTCATCAACGCGGACAAAGCGGTTCTGACCGGCAACAAAGAAACTCGTAAGATTTATCAGGATTTCTCCGGTTATCGCGGCGGACAGAAAGAATATACCGCCGAACAGATCCGTTCAGCCAATCCGGAACGTCTCGTACAAGATGCAGTATGGGGCATGATGCCGAAAGGCCGTCTGGGGCGCGCTCAGTTCCGTAAACTCAAAGTTTACGCCGGCGCCGAACATCCGCATGCAGCCCAGAACCCTGTAAAAGTGGACATGTCCAAGTAATCTTAAGGAGATTAGAATACAATGACTGCTAAAAATGAATTTACTTGTGCCACTGGTCGTCGCAAAAGCGCGACTGCCCGTGTTCGCATTAAAGCCGGTACTGGTAAAATGACGGTTAACGGCAAAGAAATTAAAGCTTATTTCCCGGATGAAGCAATGCGCGGTTACATCAATCAGCCGATGAGCGTTACCGATTCAGTTGGCAAATATGATGTTGACGCCAATATCCAGGGCGGCGGAACTGCCGGTCAAGCCGGTGCGCTGCGCCACGGTATTGCCCGTTCGCTGATCAAAGTGGATGAGTCACTCAAATCAGTTCTCAAGAACTGCGGAATGCTCACTCGTGATGCCCGCGTCAAGGAACGTAAGAAACCCGGACAGCCCGGCGCTCGCAAACGTTTCCAGTTCTCAAAACGCTAAGCTTATCTGGTGTTTTTGGAAAAGACTTTTATGCAAAATATCAAAGTTGCAATTGTCGGAGCTGCAGGATATTCCGGAGAGGAACTTCTGCGGCTCCTTTTTTGTCACCCGAATGTTTCGGTGGAAGTGATTACCTCACGCCAGTACGCCGGACAACCGGTTGGCACCGTATTTCCGCGTTTCACCGGACAACCGGTTTGTTTTTCCATGCCGGACGTCCAGCAGATCGTGGATACCTGCGATGTCGCGTTCCTGGCCCTGCCGCATGGCTTGGCTTCGGAATTTGCGATTCCTTTGCTTGAAGGCGGCGTCAAAGTCATTGACATCAGCGCCGATTTCCGGTTGAAAAGCCAGGAAAAATATAAAAAATACTATAAAGAGGATCATCCTCAGCCGGAACTGCTGAAAACTGCGGTATACGGCCAGCCGGAACGCTACCGGGAACTGCTTAGAACAGCCGATCTGATCGCGTGTGCCGGATGCTATCCGACCAGTGCAATCCTTCCGACCGCGCCGCTGTTGGCTGCCGGTCTGGTGAAAACAGATGGTATTGTGGTTTCCAGCATGAGCGGAGTCAGTGGCGCCGGACGCAAGGTTGATCTGCCGTATATTTTCCCGGAGTGCAATGAAAGCCTCAAGGCTTATGCGGTTTCCGGACACCGGCATTTGCCGGAGATCGAACAGGAAATGGCCGCGGCCGCCGGAGTCGACGAGATCGCGATCAACTTCTGCCCGCATCTGGTTCCGGTCACTCGTGGAATTAATTCAACGATTCTGATGTATGCCGCTGATGGCTGCACTGAAGAGAAAGCGCGTAAAGCGCTTGAAGATGCTTATCGGAACGAACCGTTTGTCCGGGTCCTCCCGGCCGGCCGGCTTGCTGATACAAAATATGTGACGATGAGCAATGTTTGTGAAATCGGACTTGTATTTGACGAACATACGAATAAAGTAATCGTCACCAGCACGATCGACAACCTGACCAAAGGCGCGTCAGGCCAGGCGATTCAGTGTATGAACATCCGGTTCGGTTTACCCGAAACCGCGGGGCTGTTATAAGTCCCGATTTTAGTGCGCTAGTAGCTCAGAGGATAGAGCAACGGATTTCTAATCCGTGGGTCGCAGGTTCGATCCCTGCCTGGCGTACCATTTTTTGTTTTGATTATCAGGCGCTTACAGCTTTTTACCTCAAGTTTTAAAAACGCAGGATTTACCTTGTTCTAACCTGTTTTATGCAACACTTATTCTTTTGAAAGGACCACCCGATTTATCGGCTGATTTAAAAGCCCTGCAATACTTGACGTATGGGTGGTAATGCTCTTGAATGCCGGCTCGTTCAAAGTCTCGCTTCGACGGTATTCAACAATCCGGTGGTAAGGGGGATGCAGTACCGGAAATTTAAAAGATTCCGGTGCAGATTTAAGTTTTTCAATCGCCTGCACCGCCGCCGCATGAATGACTTTACGCGCTTTCAACGGAGATAAATGCGCCGCGCTCAATTTTGCGGTCTTGTATTCCTCCATTGAAACATCCCGGAAACCATTGTCCGGCAGCAAGCCTTCTTTTACTGATGCGGTAATAACTCCGGGTGTCAACGCCTCAGCTTCATGAGTCAAGGCAAGTTCGCCGCACGCCAGTATCACCGGCACGCCAAGCTCCATTGCGCAAAGAGCCAGTCTGCCGTATTCGCCGATTGAAATATCGTTGATCGTATCATCGATCACCCGGCAGTTGCCGGAATGGGTCAGATGTGAATACGGAGTTCCGGCCTTGGCGTGCTGACCGACAAAAACCACAGCGTCATAAGTCTTGTCAAGTCCACACGGCCAAATATTTTCTCGATGTCCACGCACCAGAATGGCATGCTCGTCAAGCAATTCCGGTTCGATCGCGCCATGTCCATGACCGTCAATGACGGTAAATTCATCTGCGCCTCCTTCGGCTAAACCGGCAATAGCCGCATTTACTTCAAAAGTCAAAAGCCGTTTCGCTTTCTCATAATAGCGGGATTCGGGATTGGTCCAGTTAACAAAATCAAGTACTCCGGCACATCCCTCAACGTCAGTCATTATAAATATTCTCATATTACGTCCAGTCTAAACGGGTAATTTTTTACTTAAAGCACATGACTCGCTCCCGGCAGGCACAACCATATCCTGCCGTTTTTTGTTTGCGACTACAGCTTTTATATTTGTATTTGCACGCCTCTTTTTAATGCTCCAGATAAACAATACTATAGCATTTGAGCAGGTTTCCGGGAACAGTCACTCTATAGCGTCCTTTGGAAATCCGCTTGAATGATATTTTACTCCGTCCTTCACGATCCGGTGATACAATATAAGCATCTTTTACTTCAGGCAGGGAAATATCAAATATTATATCCTGTTTCAATTCAGGCCATGCGGGTTTTGAGGGAGGAATGCCGGGAACGATAGCATTCAGTTTCATCGTTGAACCTCCGGCGTTGAGCAAATGCACCAGAGTCGAAGTTTTATTTGCAACCGTCTGTCGATATACCGACATCAGGAGTTTTTCCGGAGTCCGGACCGGTGTAAACTGCAAAGCGCCTTTACCGATAACCAGATCAATCATTTTGCCGTTAAATGCATCGGCTTCCTTGTTCATGCTGTAGGTCCACTTACGCATATAAGTTGTTTCCGGTTCGTAATTCGCGGCTCCGAACGCTGCGGCACAATAAATTATTCTTCCATTACCGTATTTTCTTTGAACCGCCAGCGGTTGAATCACTTTTCCTTTGGCATCAACTACTTCGGCAATAATTTCAGGTTCATTGTTTTTTACGGTGGCGATACGTACTACACTGGCATTATACTGCACCGGTTTTTTGCCGGGGAAACGCAGCAGCGGCCGTTTGAGGAAACGCACCCGGTTACCCGGCAGTTCAACTCCGGCGATCAGTTCCAGCGGCCACACCTTGCGATTGTTGCCCATCTGGTCAAGCAGCCCGGTAGTCGCGGTCATATACAAGGTTCCGCCTTGTTTTACATAAGCCAGCAGAGAGGCTATATGCGTATCGCTCAGGCAGCAATTACAATTCAACATTACCACGCGGTATTTCTTCAAAAAATCAAGCGTCAACGAACGTTCCATAAAGAAATCATGCATGATATGCCGGTCAGTCAAGGCCTGGGACATCCCGATTTCATCCGGGACAACCGCCATATACTTTGGCCAGTCACGACTTTGGATCGAATACATTATGGCAATATCCGCAACCGGTTTTGCCAGGCGCAGGTTCATGTTTTCTTTAAAACTGGTAAACGGGCTTTTATCGTCATTGCGTCCGATCATCATCCAGGTAACCTGGCTGTTCATATTATTCATTGCCCAGCCGAAATAAGCCAGATCCATGCTCTGAAGCGGATAAACCAGTCCGAAAATCGGGCTGCCGAATGCAAAACGCAGCGCGGTTTTCGCCTTGCGAAACGCAAATACCGCACGATATGCGGCCATTACGTTGCGGCTCATGATCTCAGTGCCGAGGAAATCGCAACTGCGTGCCGCGCCGGACAGAGTCGTACCATGCGATAGAGAAGCATAAGTGGAAGCATATCCGTAATGAGTAGTATAACGCATGATTGTAAAATACGGCTTGAACGGCATGATCTTCCGTCTCAATTCCACGCTCCAGTCAGCGGTGGCCTTCATGCGCCACTGCAGCCAGGCTTTCCAAAGCTTGGAATTCTTGTTATACAGCAACGGAGAAGTTTCATCGAACGGCAGCGTCAAACCGGTATCGGCAGTGAACTTTCTGCGGCAGTCAACACATCCACAGTATACGGCACTGTGATAACAAGCCTCGTCAATCATTATCCCGTCAATATCAGTTTCCCGGATGTGCTTGATAATCCACGGATAATACCAGTTATTGAAATCCTTGTTGGTCAAGCAGAAACCGCGAGTCGGATAGTTGCCGTTTATGGAGCGCTGAGTCATGCCAAGCCGTTTGGTCATCACCCGGAAAGCGCCTCCCATATTCCATAGCAAAGTCAAATCCTGATGGTCAAGGATTTTCATATTCAGATCATGCCCTTTTGCCGCAATCAGCTTAATATTTTCTCGAACGCGTTTATCCTGCACCGGGAAAGTAAGGCGCGAAAGCAGGCCGTTGAGCAAAATACTGTTAATATTTTTTCCCTTGATCTGTTTCAATCTGCGTTCAACCAGAGCAGGAGTGTCAAATTCAGTAAAAGTACCATTATTGCTGGGGCCGAGAGAGCCGATCGTGGCATTATAGCGCCACGCCATTTCAGGTGCATTCTGGTCCGGCAGGCAAATATCACCAGCTGGAACCAGAGGGGTTTCATCAGGGTCAGTTATCGGCTTTTCGGGTAACTTGATGCCGGTAACCGCAATGCCATATTCCACAGGAGCGGAAAACGCCTTATTGGAATTAACCGGGTGCGGCTCATAGCCGTCAACAATCCAGAAGCCTCGTCGGAATTTAAAGTCTTCGCAGCGATGTTGAAGCAGTTGAGCGCCAAGCACTGAAATGGTAAAATTTTTGCCTGACAGTTTAAGTTCAAGTTTGCCGTCATCGATCCATTGGCTCCATGAAATATTCTTTAAAGTATAAACAGGTATATTAAGGTCTTTAACGATTTCTTGGCCGTTGGAGCTGATGGAGAAAGCTCCGTCAGGAGTTTTGTACCCGGCACAGCGTATCGTAAAAACGTACAACCCGGGCCGCGGCAGGTCGCAGCGGAATACTTTGTTTCCACTGCCTTCAGCGGCAGAATAAACCGCGCCGGAACTGCGCTCGGAAGAAATTTTCATTCCCTGCGGGTCAAGCCAGCCGAAGCCTTTTAAGGCTGAATACTTTTCCAGTCCGGCGTTGGTGAATTCTTTACCGTGTTTCTTCGCGCCAAAGCAGAACTGTTTCTCGACCGGCAATTCACTGAAATAGACATATTTGCCATAAGCGTGACGCTTCGGATAATCACTCATTCCGCCCTCAAATATCCTGACTTTTCCGCTCAAGACGCCGCCATATTCAGTGTTTCTGATTCCGATTCCGCATTCAAGGTAGTCCGGAGTTTGTCTGACGCTCCATAAACCGATAATCGCGCCCGGGCCATAATCGCCGAAACTCTGAACGCCTTCAGGATTGAAATCGATCACGATTTTTTTGCCATTACCTTCAAGGGCCCAATATCGTGCCTTGGTACTAAATAAATTTTTTTCCTTACCGTCAATCAACCCGTTGATTATTTTGGGTCTGCTGGTACGACCTGTTATTGCGGTATATTTCATACCTTTTACAAGGCTCATCGGTATTCTGAAATAATAGCCGAAAGAATCGACGTCAGGTTTCTGGTGGTAGGCCGGAAGATCAGCTCGAATATTTAACTCAACTTCCTTACCGTCAGCAGATAAGGCGACCTCTTTACGAAACGGCAGATCTTTCGCGTTGCTCCATATATTTACAATCCTGCTCCATTTATCATTCCTGCCGGTCTCAACCTGTTGAGCTTTTTGGGCAAAACCTTTTTTATCAAAAAAAGTAAGATTATCACCGCTTATCAAATGACTGCCACGCCACTTAACCTTCGTTTCCGCTTTGTCGTCAATCGAAAACACCGGACCGGAAGCAAATCCCGTCGCGCCGCAACAGAAAAACAGTGAAATTAATAGAAAATTCTTCAGTTTCAAAACAGACATAATAAAAATCTTTCAGTTTGATTCAGCTATTGAATGGATACAAATCCCCATCTGGAGGGAAAAATATAATAATTTTCGCGTTCGAAATACCGGAAATATTTTACACGGGATGCAACTTTTAAATTAACGCTTATCAATGGCTTTCAAACGGGCCGTCCAGTTACCGTCGCTGAGTTCAAAATATTGCATGGTCCGTACGTGACCGCCAAGCGCCAGCATGTTACAGGCATTTTGAGAATGGTTGGAAGGGCCAGTGCCCCCCTTGTAAGGTATCTGATCAGCAAAAATTATATTGTTTGCCAAGTGTTTACCAACTCTACCGCGACAGGCCTTTTCGCCTCCAAATCTGGAATCCCCGGTAGCAATGAAAAACATGTAGTAGGAAATATAAGCTCCAGGGGTGGCTGGCGTATTTATATCTTTGTGGGTCCACCAGAATTCATCGCCGGGACACCAAAAATATTTTTTATACGCACCGGTTCCGGCAGTCGCGGCTGTGGGGGTGCCAAAATAACCATTCAATACCAGTACGCTGGGAACAGTCCTGCCGCTTGTTGCATTATAAGTACCAAATGAAGTATAACTTACTGACTGGGGGTCCTGTGGTAGAAAATCATTGTTGTCGCTGGCATACATCAGGCAGGCAGTGCCTATCTGTTTAAGCTTATTGACACAGGAAATGGATTTTGCTTTTTCCCTGGCCTGATTCAATGCCGGCAGGAGCATTGACGCAAGAATCGCTATGATGGCTATTACTACTAATAATTCGATTAGTGTAAAAAGCCTGTTTAGTTCAAAAAAGCTGCTTCCCCTGAAAATATTCTTACATTTTTCGGCCCAACTGGTCTGGATGCACAATCTCATGAAATTGTCCTCTTTGTTAATTTACTATTCATTAATTTCTTTATAATAGCGATTATCGCAATTTCTTATTTAAGCCCTCTTTTCAATCTCCTTGTGTAAAATTTTGTATTATATATTCCAAGTTAAAAATGAGAAATCACGGGTTTTGATCATCTCCTGGACTTAATGCTTAAGTTGATGCCTGGTAACAGTCAGCCTGGTTCTCGACCGGCAATTCCGGCATGAAGTTATGATTTACAAATGATCCGGCGCCTTTACGTGTAGACTCCCGCTCAATAATACTGGCATTAAAAACAGTCTCTCCGGGAGTAAACTGCTCACGGTTAAAACATTTTACGAGTTCCTGTCCTATTTGTACCCAGGGAAAATCAATGGCTGAAACCGGCACTTCTGTTTCAAGATAATCAGGATGGTCGGAGAAAGACATCAGTGCAACGTCATCCGGAATGCGTAATCCAAGTGTTTTTGTCAAAGAATTATAGACCGCTTTGAACATATCGGCCTGGCCGATTATCAATGCGTCGAACCTGGAACGATTCCAAAAGTCAATCATTTCATCTTCACTTGATATATTACCATATATACGCCCCGTTTCACAATAAAGCTCCTCCTTGAATTCAATGCCAAACTTTTCATAGGCAGAGATCATTCCAAGCCGGTAAGGGTGTAAAGGTTCATTTTTATATTGTTTTATCATTCCAACCCGACGGCGCCCCAGTCCTAAAAGGTACTGTACCGCCTGTTCGGTCGCACTCATACGGTCAACCCCGAAACGATACCAGCCGCAGTTAAGGCAGTGATCAAAAGCTTTCGGATATTCCAAATGTCCATATTGGTCCATCCGCATTATCGCTTTAACTTTTCTTTCCGCCAAAAAAGGAAAAAGTTCTCTGAACCAGAAGCCTCCAACATAAACTCGTGCTCCTTCAGGTATCTGGTTTAGCGCGACCCAGTCGATGTTTTCAAGGTCGGCCTCCAGTTTTCTCGATACCGGAACTGTTTGGATCAGATTTCCTTGTCCCGCCAGGGAACCGCCATATATAAGCCGGCGTTCGACAATAGAAGATTCAAGTTGTAAGGTTATGTGAATCGGATGCGGAATCAGAAAATATATAATTTTGCTTTCCTGGTTACTGGAAGTCGCCGGGCGGTTACAGACAAACGTGCCACTGCCGAGCCGACAGTCAACCAGCCCCTTTCGATCGAGGATCTCAAATGCCGATTGGACGACTCTCAAGCTTACTGAAATGTTTTTAGCGATAGTACGCATTGCCGGTAAACGGCTACCGGGAGCAAGTTTGCCTGAAAGAATCTCTCGCTCTATTCTCTGGGCAACTGCGTTGGATTTTGTCTGTGGTGCTTGTAAATCGATCTCCATACTAAACTATTCTTTGTTGCATGATACAATTTGATTCAATTATTTATACCATTGTAATACAAAGATGCAGTTTTGTCAATAGGACAAAAATAAAAAACCGTCTAAAAATTCAAAAATTTTTTTACGGCTTTATTTTTTGCCCGGGATTGGAGCAACATATAAAAGTAGTGATATTGAGGGTTAAACCTGCGTCGCAATTGATTTAGATAAAAGAGGTTTCGTGTTGAAAAAGCTTTCTGGCAGAAACTTTGCAAGATCGGAAAACTTGAATTGAGCATGCAGCACCTGCCGCATTTCATGATCGACAAATAAATGAAGATTGTCGCCGTCAACTAACAGGTCGGCATAACTGACCATTGGAGTTTGGCCGCCCCATTGGTTCAAGATCGGCGGAAATCCCGCTTCGGCCATAACGAAGCGAGGTTCACTCCAGGTACGACCGCCGTCGTTTGACATTACCATCCACAGTTCGGCCCTGATTTCATGAGCAAATTCATGGAAGGCATTCGCGAAGTGACTGCGATTGTGGATAAAGGCTACCAGAGTCTGATCAAGTTTGAACAGCATTGGCGGGGCTTCGAGATGTTTTAATCCGGTTGGTTCAGGAGTAGTCCAGGTCCGCCCGTTGTCATAACTGCGAACGCTCCAGAGGTGTCCTTCTGAAGACCGGATAAGCATGAAAACTTCATTATTTCCCAGATAGCACGGGCGTCCTTCGTGTAATCTGCCACCGGAAATTCCCCACCCGAGACTGCCGTCCTGATGGGATGGCTCAAGCGTCCAGGTCTCACCGCTGTCACGGCTGACTAGAAGATACTGGCGGCATTCGTGATATTTTCCGTTAATCATGACCGCATCGTGGGTGCCGAGGAGCCAGGTTCCGTCACCGGTTTCGGTCATTCGCATTGCGGACATGCCCATAAAGCCGGGAGCATTGACCGGATCGATAAAACGTGGTTTACTCCAGGAGAAGCCATCGTCATCGGAAAAGCGGAAAGCAATAGGAGAATTTTCCTCCGTTGTATAGCCGTGTTCAGGATCAGGTTCGGTCCCGAACACATATATCCGGTTGCTGTCACGTGGAATGAACGGAATTGCGGCATGTTGAGAGTAGGGAATAGACCAGGCTATTTCCGGAGGCGACCAGGTTTTGCCGTGATCCTCTGAGCGTCTGATATACATATTGTTGCGATCCGCGACGGACGAATGATGCCAGGCGTAATGAATGGGGCCGGCCGGATAAAAAAGGATGAAATCGCCTTTCGGGGTTATGATTGAACGCGGGTGACAAGTGAACTGATCCAGATAAATTCTGCTGATTGACAGGTGGCGGTCCGCGGCAATTCCGAGTTTTTCATGGATTACAAGCGGTTCCGGTAAATCAATGAGTTTGAATACGGAACTGCCGATTGAAATACTGTCTTTCAGAATAATGCGTTTATCTTTCGCATAATGTTGCATTTAATATCTCCGAAGGTCGACTGGGTTAAAGATCATTCAAATAGTTAAATGATGTAAGTAAGGAATAAAATGATTTTTCGGCAGATTTAGAAAACGTCATCTTCTTTCCACCATAAATAAGCGCGTCGCGGCAGTTGAATCCATTGCTTTGCGGCAGCGTGACCATCCATAAACTGGACGTTCATCCTGTCATTGTGCCGCCAGGTGATTCCAAAGCCTTTTTTGGCGTTTGAGTAATCGTAACCACAGGATTTGCCGGTCGCGCTTGTATCTACCGGGGTAACATTTTCACCGTCCATAATGAGAGAACGTTCCGTCGGTTTTTTGACTACCACCGCTTTGGTCCCTGAATAGTTCAACATGAAATCACTGGGCGTACTGTTGTTAGCTTCGCCGAACCGCGCGTTGTAGGCGTAGTTGGTGATTTTTACTTTTGCGGAACCGTATGTATAAATCTGGTTGACGTCCGAAGGGCATAGTAAAGCTTTGTGACCTTTTGTCCAGGTATCCTGCTTAAAACCGATTAACGTTATGACCCGGTACCACATGCGCGCTCCCAGATTGACCGAATCCTCGACTGTCAGGCCATGAGACTTATACGGCATTACCCATCCGTCATACTCATCCTGATAGGTCATCCCGGCCAATCCCAGCTGTTTCATGTTGTTGAGACAGGCAATTGCCCTGGCTTTATCCCTCGCCTGATTCAGCGCCGGCAACAGCATTGAAGCGAGGATTGCGATAATTGCGATCACTACAAGCAATTCAATAAGTGTGAACTTTCTTGCCGTTTGTCTTTTTTTCGTCATTTCTGCCTCCGTTCTCTTGTTTTAAAGTTGTGATAACTATTTGTCTGATTAATGTTAACACCTTTGTCAGTACTGTTTGATTCTGATATAATGATAACTGATGCAAGGGCGTTTGTCCATATAAAACATGTTACATTTATTGTAGTATTATGACCTTTTGTGTGTTCTCCGGAATATTAATAACATAGCGATCGGCCCGGGGAACAGCTTTTAATATGGATGTGCCGTTTTTTGATAAAGCTGTAATTTTTGCGGGCCTGCTTTTGATTTCCAGTTTTATGGAACTGTTGAGAGGTACCGGGGTAATTTCGATTTTTCCGGAATCTTTTTTCAAAATGGCCGATCCGTCCGTAATGATTCCTCCGAAATCAATGGACTGTCCATTAACATTCATTCCGACATAATATTCTTTCGGATCCGAACCGGGCGGCATAACCGGCTTCGCATCAGTGAATTTAAGAGATATGACTTTGCCGTTTTTGTCGCGTTTCACAAACAGTTTTGCAATGCGAACCTTGTTCATTGTGTGGTAGACCAGCGGACGCATCGCTTTGCCGGTCGGGTGGGTAAGGCCCAGAACCAGGTCATATTCTTTTGTCTTGCCGGCGAGTTTCAGTCTGTGAGGTCCGTCGTAATAGACTCCACCGATTTTCCAGGTTGAAGTGGGAGGAGATTTCATTTTATGCGAGTTGAGGAACACCGGGCGGGATTTTGTTGTACCGGCATCTTTGAATTCCCAGAATGAATTGAAATCATGTTCAAGTATTCTTTGCGGGCGCCAGATTACGGTCAATTCAAAATCACCGTTGCCAAGGTCTTTCCAGGCTCCCAGTTGCGGAGACAATGCCGGAGGCGGCTCCGGCGGGGTCCAGATGCCGGATCTGGCATCCAGATATATATTGTTGCCGAATTCCGCATAATCGACAATCTGCCCGTTGCGTAATGCGGTATAGGCAAAGCCGTTTTTACCGCGGCAGACAAAACCCCATCCGGGTAAAGTGATCCCCTGCAGTTTCCACGGTTTCTCATTATAATTAACCAGCAATTCGGTTCCGTTGACAAATGTAATGCGTAATCGGGCGAATTGCTTGAATCTTGCGGCTCCGGCTGCATCCACCCAGCCGTTCCAGCCTTTCCGGTTGATATAATAATTTATTGTCTTGACTTTGCTGTCGTCGATAGCGGCCTGAACCGCCCGCATCAAATAATACTCTTTGACTGCGGCAGCTATATATGAGGCGTTTTTGACCTGGCGTCCAATGAAACCGACGCGCCCGAATGCCAGCTCCATTGCCCGGTAACGATCCAGTTCGCGGGGCGTCAGCACCATCCGGTCCCAACCGGGGCGATATCCCCACGGGCTCCAGCGTTCATAGTATCCTGCGCCATGATTCTGAGTCTTCGGGCGAACTTTCAGCCATTCATACGCAGACAGCGGTTTACGGTTCAGCATATTGTTCATATAAGCGTTGCAACCGGAATCCCAGGCGCCGGCGAAACGACTGTCGATCATTTCAGTGACAGCCGGTCCCTTATATAGTTTTCTGACAAAAGCGAAATATTCGGTCTGGTATTCGAAACTGCGGCGGACCAGTCCGGCTCCAGGTTGGCCGGCTTCGTAATCGACTTTGGTATGCGGCATAACGTCATGAAAACAGCTGTTGCAGCCGTAACGCCTGCCGGCATCAGTGGAAAATTTCTTGACATAGTCCATGTGCCTGGAGGGTTTGACAAATTGACCGTGTCCACCGAGCCGGGGAACATAGCTGCCATCGGGATTTTTCGCTAAAAAGCTTTTATGGTAGTCGGGGTTGCCGGGAACAATATCATAGTAATTCTCATGGATGCAGAACCTGTGTCCCAGCTTTCTGGCGGTCTGTGCCAGTGCGGCCAGGTCTTTGTCTCCGCCCAGCCCGGCGTTAGCCGGCAGCATATTCGGATTGGTCCGGTCAAAGCCCAGGTTTTGCCAGATATGCGCGATAACCAGCAGCGAATCCAGACCGTATTCACGCAGCTTTCGCAGCCAGAGTTGTTGATTTTTGAAATCGCCTTCCCACAGGTCCATAACGATTCGATTCTGAAGTTCGCGACGGTATGGAGAGGCCTGATAGGGAGTATTCGGAAACAGAGATTCAGGATATCTGGACGCGGTTATGCAAAAAGTTTCCCTGAATGGAAGGTGCGAGCCGTCTGTTAAAGGCGGATAGACTGCACCGTTCCGGGGCAGTTTTGCGGCGTTGGAGAGATCTCGCAGGGTAAAAAGTCCGATAAAGACGTTGGAGGCGGGAAAATAGCGGGGGAAATCGCCGACATAATATTCGTAAAAGATAGTATCGCCACTATTGACTTTCAGCAGGAGCTGGGTCAGACCCGGTTTGCCGTTGGAGATCTCCGCCAGAAGACTGCCGCGTTCCAGTTTCAAGTTTATTGCCAGGTCGAAAAAGACTTTATTATCTTTTTTTGAAGTATAACGGTAAACACATTTAACAACCGGTCCCTGTTTTTTGGCCGACAAAAGTTTTGCTGTAAACTCACGGTTGTTCGGCTTCATTTTTCCCTTATTATACTTTTCCGGGCCGACAGTTTCGTCTTCAGATTGCCTGTCGGTTGTTTTAACAATATTTTTGTTATAAGTAAATGACATTCCAAACAGTTTTTTCCCTTTATTCACCAGTCGCCGGTTTTTCACGAGGGACAAACCGTCCGGAAATCCCTTGTCCGGTTCAAACTGAAAAGTTATCGTGTCTAATTTGCCTTTCAATTTGAACAAAAAGATGCCGTTTTTTTCTGTGACTTCTTTTTTCAGCGGAACAAGCGGAGTTGGTATTTCAGTCCCGCTTTCGTTGCGGCTGTCGACCGCTGAAAGATCCTGTCGCGCCCTGAATACGGCAGTACGCAATTCCGGGGGAGGAGAGCTTGCAGTTGTATCGATTGGATTGAGATTTGCCGTTTTAAGATTGCTTTGCCAGGTTCCGTTTGACTTTTGTGTTCCGGCTGCGATATTTGCCTGGAACGTCAATCCCATTATTGCCGCCACGCTGAATACAAATGAAGTTTTTGTGTTAATTCTGTTCATCAAATTGCTTCCTGCTTGTCAATTGGTATTTATTATTTTGTTGTTGAAAGGTATTGTTCGATTTCCGGGGCCGGGGTGACTTGACTTCGAATGAGTTTCAGTCTTTCCGCCAAATCGGCTTCATCCAGCTTGTCCGGCGAAACATCCTGTTCCAGGCTCAAGGCCGCTGCGGTTCCGGCTGCTTCTCCCAGGGCCTGGCAAGTTTGTTGAATTCGTAAAGATGATTCAGCCAAATGAGAGGCGGAAACACACCGGCCGGCAAAAAGCAGATTGTCTATTTTTTCCGGCAGTAAACAGCCGTAACGGATGTTATAGAACGCTCCATTTTTCAAGGCATCAGCCCTTTCAGCCGCCGCCGCGGTATCTCTTTCGACTGAAGCAGCGGTGTAACTGTCCACCGGCCAAATATCAATGTCCCATGACGCGTCGGCGATCGCATTGGGATATTTCCGGAAATTCAGCACATCGTCGTCGGTTACGCTGCAAACACCTTTGAGCCGCCGCGATGAGCGAATTCCGATATGCAAGGCGGTGTCGAGCAAATAAGCCTGCTCGAACCCTGGCATGTGGCGACAATAGAATTCAGCGCATTGCCGGGCTTGTTCTCTTCCTTCGCGTTCCGCCTGACTCAGTTCAAAAGGATCGAGCGGATTGATCTTGAGAACCCGGCTCATCACGCTCATCAATTCTTTGCGTTGTGCGGGTAGCTCCCAGCAGCGGTATTTCATATAGTTGATAATGCGGTCGCTGGTGGTTGCCACCGGATGAGTCAGCTCGCCTTCCGCTACGGCTTTTTCCCAGGATGAACGAAGTTGGTCAAAGGCGTTGTCATTCGGCCAGCTGTCCGGCCATTTGAAGCCTCCCAGACGGAATACTTTGGTCAGCGCCATAGCATATTTTTTGCCATTAGCGCCTTGCTCGAACGGAACTCCGGCTGCCGCCGCGACCGCACCGTCTCCAGTGGCGTCAATGACTCGCTTCGCCATAATCACTTTGCGGCCGGCGCAGGTTTCCACGATTACTCCCGTGACCCGGTTATCTTCAACAACCGTTCCTGCGGTCAACACCCGGTGCAGCAGTTTCACGCCGGCTCGCGACAACAGATTATCCCAGGCATATTTGACTTGCTCAGGGTCAACTGTTCCTTTAAATCCGTCATGATCGCGATCAACTTTCCTGACCGCGTTCAAGCGCTTCAATTCGTTATACCATTCGTGCCATACTCCCTGGAAATCGACGCCGTTTTTACTGAGTATCACCAAAACCAGTTGATTTACGGTGGCTCCGCCAAGGTGGGCCTCCCGTTCCACCAGTAAAGTATCCGCCCCGGCTCTTGCAGCGGCTAACGCGGCGGCGCATCCGGCCGGACCGCCGCCGCAAACGACGACATCATGTTCCGCGATGATTTCCAGATTCCTGGCTGGTTCCTGCCAAATTTTCATTTACCGGCCCTTTCTATTATGTATGAAATTAATTTTTTGTTTTGCATGTCAGGTCTTTTGATAAGTTTCCAGATGACTTTATGGCGGATGCTTTCTCCCGGCTGGAGGTGCACTTGCGGACTTAGAGTTTCGAGTTCATAAATATTTGCTGCCGCGAAAATTTCCAGTGACGCACCGTCGCCATAACACTTTTTCAGATTCAATGGACTTTGCTGAATAAATATCAAATCTTTATAAACTGCAGCCAGCCACTGCCCCAGCGTTCCAATTTTAGGTTTAGGTTCAAGACTGACAGGAGCGAACTTTATAGTGGACCGGTTGATCTTGCTGACTGCTCCCTGGCAGGAATTGATCCGCAAATCATTCCACAAGGTATCATCAAAATATTTTTTGCGGGTGTCGAGAAGAGCGAAATCCGGCTTTTCCACCAGCGATATGGTCCAGATCATAACCGGAAAAACTGTCGGCTTGACCTGTTCCATAATATTAGTGATACTGAGCGTTTGCGCATTTGCCGGTAACTCAATTATTCTGGTCATGCGAGTACCAAGGTATTTACTTATTTCGCTTTTGATGACTATTTTTTCATGACTCTTTTCTACCAGCAGCCAGGGTTTTCCGTCAACGTATTCATCCGGGGGCCAGCATGGACGGCGCATATTAAAAAACCAGTCATGATGCTGTGAATTCAGAACCTTGTCTCCTCCGTGGTTGCGGTATCCGGTCTTTTTGTATTCAGCAGTGAAGTTTTTTTCAGAATTGATCTTTAAAATATTTCTTCCGCCCTTCAGGGAAAATCCGGTGATCCTTCCGGTTTGCGGCGATACTGAGACTGTCAAATATTTGTTCTTCAGGGTTATTACGTCTTTGAAGGTAATATTTTCTGACAATGCGCCGGTGATTAATGTAAGGCACATAACGCATCCGAAAAAAAATTTCATAATACACTCCCGGGTTGCTCATAATTCCGGATTGGTTATTTGTCTAAACGAAATAATCATCAGGAATTACTGAATATTTATAACCTTTTTGAAATTGTTGTTATGAATATAATATGTTGCAAGAAAGCATTAAGCAATATTACAATAGTTACATTTAGTGTAATTTTGTGACCTTATTTATTGCCGCCGCGATAGAACCCCGGAGTTGTCCCGTAAGCATTGGCGAAGGTCTTGATAAAATATCCGGTTGAATTGAATCCGCACCGGTAACTGATTTCATCAATGGTCAAATCGTGCTGTTCCAGCATGTGTCTGGCTTGCTCAAGTCGAAGACGGCGCAAATATGTGTTAAAGCCCTCGCCGTGTTTCTGAAACAGACGCGACAGGTAGCTTGGATTAAGCATGAAATGGCTTGCCACAGACTCTCTGGTAATCTGCATGTGGCTGTTTTCCCGCATGAAGTTGCGAATGTTCTGCCAGGTGTTATGGGCTTTGCCGTTATCTTCCATTTTGTCGGACTTGAACTGGTCTAAAGCTATTCTTACCAGGGCGGTCAGGATCTCAATCCCGGCAAGTTCATATTTATTGTATTCGGCTCCAAGTGAGTTAAGCGCACTTAAAAGCATTGTTCCGGTTCTGCAAAGGCCGTGTGAAGTATGATACCAGTATCTGGAGTCGGGACCGTGCGGCGACTTAACAAATTCCGGAATGTTTTTTATGTACAAAAAACGGATGTGATTATGATGGAATACGATTGAAAGAAATGTATGCTGTTTAGTCCACAAGGGGTTGGTCCAGCCATACGGTTCAGCATAAAGGACGTCTCCCACGCCCATTTCGGTATCAATGATGTCTTCGCCGTTGGTATAGCCAATGGGTTTACGGCCTGACAATACCGCAATTATTCGTGATGAAGGGATCAATGAATAAGGCTGATACGGCGGCATGGGAAACGGCCTGGCAAATATCAGGGTCGATTCCGGCAGTTGTTCAAGCATTTTTTCAGCTTGTTGCAGGATCAGGGCCTTGTAATCATTTGCCATATATTGTAACCTCTCTGTTTATTAAGGTCATTTTTCTTGCATTAAAGTCACTTTTTTAATATTGTTTTCAGTGATTTTACGATAGATATTATTATAACCTGAATGAAACAAAATTTCAACAGTAAGAGGAAAATAAAATTATGTTGCCATATTGCGACCTTTTGAAATTAAAACGTTGGAATACTCCGACTATTTACAACGGCTGGGAACAAATCACCAAAAAAGCCGACATTGCCCGTGACGGTTTTAATCTGGAACCTACAGTTGATTATATGCCGCAAATGGGGCCGATGGTCGGTTATGCCATTACGGTTAAGTTTGAGCCGGGCAACCCGGCGCATCCTGAAAATAATTTGGAAGCGTGGAATCAGTATCGGGAATACGTCGCAAGCATTCCCGGACCCAAGATTGTTGTGGTTCAGGATCTTGATAAACCTGACTGCTACGGCGCATTTTGGGGCGAGGTCAACAGTAATATGCATCGCGCGCTCGGATGCGTCGGAACAATTACTGACGGGGCGATCCGTGATACGGACGAGATGAATAATGCCGGATTCAAAGCATTGGCACGCAGATTGTGTGTCGGACATGCCTGGTCCTGCCCGGTGGAATGGAACTGTGAAGTTGAAGTATTTGGAAGAATCGTTAAGCCGGGACAACTTATTCATGCGGACAAACATGGATTTCTGGTGATTCCTTCGGAAGACGAAGCGGAGTTACTGGATGCTGCCGTTTTTATGGACGCTAATGAATGTGAAACGATGATTCCGGCGGCCCGGACGACAGTCGGCTTATCTACGGACGAGATACTGGAAAACCTTAACAATGCATGCAAACAGTTTGGTGATAATGTAAAAAATAAATTCAATCGCCAGGGTGAATGGTAAGAGGTTCGGGCCGAATGAAAAAAATCGTAGTACTGGATGGATACACACTTAATCCGGGAGACCTTTCCTGGAAAGCTCTGGAAAAACTCGGGGTTTGTCAAATCTATGATAGAACGCGCCCCGAAGAAGTTATTTCACGGATTGCCGACGCGGAAATTGTTTTAATCAATAAAATAATAATGAGCAGGGACGTAATTGCGAGATTACCGCGTGTAAAATACATTGGAGTTCTGGCTACCGGATACAATGTTGTTGATGTAAAAGCGGCGGATGAATTTGGTATAACCGTTACAAATATTCCGATCTATGGAACTGAATCCGTAGCTCAGATGGTTTTTGCGCATCTGCTTAATCTGACTCAGCACGTTGCCTCTCATGCGGAAAGCGTATCGCATGGAAAATGGAGTTCCTGCCCGGATTTCTGTTTCTGGGATTTTCCGTTGATTGAACTGTATGGTTTGACCATGGGGATTATCGGCTGCGGCAGGATAGGGCGTTCGACCGCCCGCCTGGCTGCCGCATTTGGAATGAGGGTTGTCGGTTATGATAAGTTCGCGAATGAAGATGATCAGATTGAACTTATGGCGCTTGATGAGGTTTTCAAGCAAGCTGATGTAATCAGTCTGCATTGCCCGTTGACCGGTGAGACAGAAAAATTGGTCAATCAGGAACGTTTGGCCTTGATGAAGCCGACAGCCTTTCTGATAAATACCAGTCGCGGCCCGTTGATAGACGAAGCGGCGTTGGCGGAGGCGTTGAACGCCGGAAGACTTGCCGGTGCCGGCCTCGATGTCGTATCTGAGGAACCGGTAAAACCGGATAATCCGCTGATGAATGCGCGCGCTTGCCACATAACGCCGCATATTGCCTGGGCTACGTTCAGCGCCAGACAGCGCCTGTTAAACACTGCGGTGGAAAACGTCAAGGCATTTCTTGAAGGGGCCCCGCAGAATAAAGTTAAAGACGCTTGATAATCTTTCAGGCATTATAATCAGTGAGATGATTATTCATAGCGCAAGGCTTCAATCGGGTCGAGCTTGGAGGCTTTCCAGGCGGGATAAAAGCCAAACAGGATGCCCACGGTCGCGGAGGTAATGACTGCCGCCACAATCGCTTCGGGGCTTGACTGGATCGGCCATTTCGCGTAACGCTCGATCAACAACGATGCGCCGTGACCGAGGATAATGCCGAGAATTCCGCCGGAAATACACAACACTACCGATTCGATTAAAAACTGTTTCAGGATGTCCCGGCTGCGTGCGCCTACCGCCATGCGCAAACCAATCTCCCGGGTCCGTTCCGTCACCGAAACCAGCATGATGTTCATGATACCGACGCCGCCGACAATCAACGAGATCAGGGCAACGCCCAGCAGCAGGTTCGTCATCATGCCGGTCGTCTGGTTCAGCATCGACATAAAATCGGCAGAGTTGCGAATATGAAAATCATCGTCGTCTTCAACTTTCAGGCCATGACGTTTACGCAGCAGGGCCGTTACCTCTTTCACCGCGTCATTGACTTTGTCGGAGCTGACCGCTGAAAAAATAATCTGGTTGATCTGGGTAAACCGGGAATAAAAAAGTTTATCTTTGGTGACGGATGAATCCTGTTCCGGATAAAGCGCAAGACCGCTGACGGCAAAACGGTCGCCGGGATAACTGGAAACAGTGCTGGTGGTGCTTGAGGCCGTTCCCATTTTAAGTCCGGTCACCCGCATCCGCAGCGTCGTCCACGGAGTGAGCACCACATCGTCCTCGTCCATTCCCATCATATTAGCGCCCTTGCTTTTGAGAACGCCGATTACTTTAAAGGTTACCTCGCCGATTCGCAGTTCGCAATTCAACGGAGAAGCGCCTTTGAATACTTCGCGCACGATAGTCGCGCCGACAAGACACACCCGGGCATTTTCATCGACTTCCTGATCGGTAAAACAGCGTCCTTCGTCGACGACCCAGTTGCGGATATCAAGATAAGCCGGGGAGACGCCGTAGAGGTTGGACGGTTCCCAGTTGACGCTTCCAAAAATAACCTGGGTGCTGCCGCCGCGTACTACCGGTGAATAGTGTCCGACACTCGGACAATCGGTTCCAATCGCGACGGCGTCTGCGGGAACAAGGGAGACTGCGCTGCCGGCACCCTGGCGCGCGCCGCCCGGCGGCATCATTGCTCCCGGCATGACCATAACCGAATTCGCCCCCATTTTTTCAATCGAGCTGCGAATGGAGTTTTTTGAACCGTTGCCGATTTCCATCATGGTGATAACGGCGGCGATCCCGATCACTATTCCGAGGGTTGTCAGCAAGGTCCGGGTGGGATTGCGTTTGAGGGATACCAGGGAGGTTCTGAGGGTTGTCATGGTCCGCATGGTTCAGTTCCCTTCGTAATTGCCCGACACCACCTGGCCGTCGCTGATGTGAATAACGCGTTTGGCATAGCCGGCGAGTTCGTCGGAGTGGGTCACGAGGATTACGGTTATGCCCTCGTCATTGAGCCGCCCGAACATTTCCATTACCTCGACGCTCGTGTGGGAGTCGAGGTTTCCGGTCGGTTCGTCGGCGAACAGCACCGGGGGATGGTTGATCAGCGCCCGGGCTATCGCCACCCGCTGCTGTTGTCCGCCTGAAAGTTGCGACGGGTGATGGTGGCTCCGGTCGCTAAGTCCAACCTGCGTTAAAGCCTCCATGCCCCGCTTCTGACATTCGGAATTCGACAGTCCCTGCGCGGTGTAATTCAAAGGCATAATGACATTTTCAAGAGCGCTGGTGCGTGGCAGCAGATTGAAGTTCTGGAACACGAAGCCGATTTTTTTGTTGCGGATCTTGGCGCGGCGGTCGCCGGAGATGCGCCCGACTTCCTCCCCGTCAAAAAAATAATCGCCGGAAGTGGGCCGGTCGAGGCAGCCCAGAATATTCATCAAAGTGCTTTTGCCCGAGCCGGAAGCGCCCATCAACGCGACGTATTCACCGGCGCCGATCTCAATTGAAATACCATTCAGAACCGGGACGTCAATTTCACCCAGAAAATAGGTTTTACTGATATTTTTCAGTTCAATCAACTGCATTTTATTTCCCGCCGTTACGTTTCAAGGCTCTTTCGCGCTGTCCGGCGCTGCCGCGGGACGGGCGCTTTGGCATTTTGGGTAAAAAAGGATTCTGAACATTGTCGGAACCGCCGGATACAGTTACCTGCCTGGTGCCGGTCACGATCTTGTCGCCCTCGCCAAGTTTATCGGTGATGATTTCCGCCAGCAGTCCGTTGTTCAAGCCGGTCTTGACGGTTACCGGAAGCAGCCGCCCGGCTTTTTCAACCCATAACACTGCTTCCCCGTTTTCAGGATTTGCCGCTTTTCCACTGATAAGTTCCGCCGGGGGCGTATAACGCAAAGCGCTGTTCGGGACACTCAGGACATTGCGACGCTCAGCCCGGATAAATTTGACATTTGCGGTGAGGTACGGCACGAGTTTTCCATCCTTGTTATCGACATTCACTTCAACAATATAGGTGACGACGTTGCTGGACAACGTGGCGTTCAGACGCAGACGGAAAACTTTGCCCCGGAATTGCACGCCGGGAAAGGCGTCGCAGCCGAAGATTACCGGCATTCCGGGTTT
Source organism: Victivallales bacterium (assembly GCA_963678305.2). Lineage (GTDB taxonomy): Bacteria > Verrucomicrobiota > Lentisphaeria > Victivallales > Victivallaceae. The sequence goes on along the minus strand of CAXXVV010000003.1, from coordinate 186,411 downwards.
GATGACCCCGATGTCCGCTTCATTGACGGAAACCCATACCTGCATTTTCTTGAAATCAGAAGCGACCAGAAAGATACTTGACGCGGTCTGGTTGGAGACTACCGTCTGCCCGATGCTGACCCGGCGGTCGATGATGATGCCGTCCACCGGAGATACGATCTCGCAGTATTCAAGGTTGCGTTTCGCCTTGACCAAGGCGGCCTGGGCTATCGTCAGCGCGGCCTTTGCCTGGGCCAGATCGGCCTGGGCCTTGGATATTTGCGCTTTTGACGAATAATAGGTTGCTTCATAGCTGTCGTAATCGCTTTGCGTCATGGACTTTTGTTTAAGGAGTTTTTTGGCCCGGTCAAAGTTATGTTGGGCTAAAAATTCGTCAACCTCTTTGACTTTTATCTCAGCTTTCGCGCTCAAAATATTGGCTTGCGCCTGTTCGACCTGAGCCTGGACTGACTGAAGTTCCGCTTTGTACGTTACATCATCGATTTGCGCCAGGATCATGCCTTTGGTTACTTTCGAGCCGAAGTCGATGGTATGGCCCGCAACGTCTTTACCGAAACTCATGATCAAACCGTTAACCTGGGCTCCGACATTGATCAGTTCCTCGGGTTCGACCGTGCCGGTGGCGGAGATCGAACGGATAATGTTGTTCCGGGTAATGGTTTCAGTCTGGAATACGGTTTTACTGGTCTCCGGCAGATAACTCCGGTACATTTTTACTCCGGTATATCCCAGGGCTGAGAGTGCCGCGATAATAATAATGATTTTTGTAATTTTCACTTTTCTGCCTCATCTGCACTTAAGGTTTGGGGAGCGTACACTGCCGCTTCCAACTGCGCTTTTGCGTTTTCTATATTGACGATTGAACTGGCGAGATTATTTTGCGCCTCAACCAGATCGCGTTCCGCTTCATTGAGCCGGGTTACCAGCGCGGTTCCGGCGTTGTATTCATTCTCGACCAGACCTCTGGTCTTTTTCGTCAGTTCGCAAATTTCTTTTGACATCTTTGCCTGCTGGAAACTGGTAAGGTAGTTTTCGTACGCGCTCCTGACGTCGGTGATAACCGAGATCCACGTTTGAGCCAGCGCCCAGTCTGTTTCCGCCACGCTGGCCAGGGCCGCTTTGACGTTGTAATAGTCATAAAAGCCGTTGAACAGGTTCCATTCGGCATTGATCCCGTAACCGAACGCGCCGGTTCCGGAGCTGTTATGGCTGCCGCCGCCGCCATGGGTGATACTGCGGGACTGATTGTAATCCAGGCTGTAGTTCCCGGTCACGGTCGGGCCGAAAGCGCTCCAAGTGCCCCAGTATGAGTATTTTGCCGCCTGCAGTCTTTCCCGGTAAGCTTTCAGGTCCGGGCGGTTGGCCAGCGCCTGATCGATATACATGGTGACGCTGAGGATTTGTTTATCTTTCGGCATTTTGACTTCGGGAAACTGTACGGCAGCCGGAATTGTGCCGTCGATCAGACCAAGATATCCGGCCAGAATATATTTATTGACTTTGATGTTGTATTCAGCTTGAACCAGCTCGAGCCGCCCGTTATCCAGAGTAATACGGAAATTCAGTACGTCACTGAGGAGGACGCTGCCGGCATTGTATTTGTTTTCCGAGTCCTGCAGCATTTTCCGGCTGTATTCTATTTTTGCCAGAATGATTTTTTTCTGGGTTTGCGCCAGCAGAACATCATTATAGGCGTATGCCACCGCCCGCAGCAGCAGGCGTTTCGCATCATCAACCGTTGCTTTGGTTCCGGCTAATTCATACTTGGAAGCCAATAGATTCATTTCCCGTGCCAGACAGTCAAAAATCAGGAGCTGCCCTGACAGCGTCGGACGGTATGATTCGGATTGCGAACGCGTTTTGATTCCGTTGCTGGAAGAGTGCATCCTGCTGAATGTCTGGCTTATCGACATTCCGGCGTTGAGTGTCGGCGCATAGGAGGAATAACCCTGGTAATATCGCGCCCGTGCCGCGTCAATGGTAAATTGGATGCTCTTGAAGTCCGGGTTGTTGGCAATGGCGATTTTTTGCGCCTCATCCAGGGTCAGGAGCTTTAATCCGGCTGGAATAAGGGTCTTTTCTTTTTCCTGAAGTTTGGTGTACGAATCCCGGGTAACCGCCAACGGCGGTTTGACATAATTCATGCATCCGGAGAGGAAAATGCAAATAAAGGTTGTTCCGGATACAAACAGCGCTTTCATTTTTTTATTCCCTTTAAAAAGATTTCAACCAGCGGTATTACCTCCGGTTCAGTGTTGCTGAATGTTGAATGAATGCAAATTTCATGCAACCCACCGACCAATAATTTTGCTGCCGCATCCAGATTGATGTCGTTGAATTCACCACTTTTCACCCCATCGGCAATAACCTCGCCAAAGACCCTGGCGATCCGAAGTGGCGGCGGATTCTTTTTGTGGCGGCGCTTGTTCGGCGGCGGCATTTTTTCCATCAGCGTACGATGCATTTCCCGCTGGTTTAAAAAGTGGGAAACATTGATTTGCGCCATTTCCAGAATGCGTTCCGAAGCACTTTTTTGACTGTCGGCGGCGGCGCGGAGTTTTTCAATCATTTCGTCGAATGCGGTCATGATGATAAACTCGGCAATATCTTCCTTGTTTTTGAAATAGTTATATAGCACGCCGCGCGATACTCCGACTTTTTCTGCAATTCTTTCAGTCGTGAAAGCGTCCCAACCATGTTCACGGATCAATTCAATAGCGGCGTCATGGATATTGGTGCGAATCGTTTCCGCAATCATTTCACGCATTTTTTCAGGATACTTCGGCATAACTACCTCCTGTTTTTTTAACTAATCTTCCGGTTCTTGTTAATAATATACACTCTTTCTGTTATAATGTCAATGAGTTTTTATGATGACAGTCTGTTTTTTATAACAACATGCTTTCTTTGCGGGATGGATGATGCGTTAAAAGATGAAAAATGATTTTCAAATTGAAAATAGAGAAAGTCTACAATAAGCGCGAAGCGTATTTGATGAACTATTCGGGGAATTATATTACATCAGGTTTGAAAGTATCCCGGATAATCAGGACGGAATCTATTTTGATTGAAACCCGGCCGCGATACTTGCTGAGCCACGATTTATCACAGATCAAGTTTCCGACAACCCGGCCGACTTCTTTGGTGGGAATTCCAAGAGAGGTAAGTTGATAGGCCTTGTAGAGAGGATTATCGTCAAAAGTAATAAGCTGGTAGTCTCCGGGGATCTTTAAATTATGTTCCGCGGCGTAATCAATGAATTGCGCGGCGAATTCATTATGGGCGGGGACCACAACAATATCCCCGTTGGCAGCCTTGATTTTCTCAACGACCTCCGCGAAACCGGATTCGAATCCTTCCACGTCGGTAAAATCCAGGTCCGGAATCCGGTTGCCTCTTTTCAGGCCCAGTTTAACTCCTTCAAGCCTTTTGACGCCCCAGAATGAGACGTATGAAGTAATCATGGCGACGTTGCGGCAGTTGTTTTTCCGGAGCAGGGAGCCGACTTTGGTGCCTTCCCCGAACGGGTCCATCGAGACAAATGAAACCATGTCAAGCGGCATGGGTTCGCTGCTCCGGTTGAGCATGTAAATCGGAATTTGTAGATCAAGCAGCAAATCAGCATTATCGCGCAGGAACGCGGAGTCTTCCATGTCTGGGAAAATAACCAGGGCGGAGGCTTCCTCCTGAATTATTTCATCAAGTAATTCCTGGTATTTTGACCTCTCCTGTCCGGTTGGAATATTGCGGTAGGTGATAGCGTACCCTTCAGGGCCGACTATTTCTTCGATTCCGGCAAAAGATGCCTCGTTCCAGTGGACCCAGTGCGGAGTCATGGAGTATAAAATATAAATGCTGCGGTTGGTCTCCTTCAGTAAAAGGTCTACCGTTTCCAGATCGATATTGGGATTGATCTTTGTTCCGACGCGTTTTTTTCGTTCCAGTAAACCGAGCTTTTCGAGCTTTTTGACGGCGAAATGCGCGTTCATCCGGTTTGTTCCGAACTGTTGGGCGATTTTTACTTCAATCGGCAACATGCTGCCTGGCGGATATTTGCCGTCAATTATGCCGCTTAAAATGCTTTTATAGATTTTTAATGTAATGTTATTCATATGTTATACTGTATAACATATTCTTGAAAAGTCAAATTTTTAATTTTTTTTTATTTGGGTCTTGCTTATTCAAAATGAGCGGTGTATAATATGTTAAAGAAAACCTAACATATAAACTAAATTAAAAAAACAATTGCGGAGGCTGCAATAAATTAAAGAGAAGGAGATAGCTTTATTTAAAAAAAGGGTATAAATGTATAGTTAACAATTTGCCGAGAAGAGAAAATATTAATGAGGAAAGTTAAAATGCAGAAGAAAAGAAAAGGACAGTTTGGAGTTTTCACACTTATTGAGTTGTTGGTTGTGATTGCGATTATAGCAATCCTCGCGTCGATGCTGCTGCCGGCCCTGAATCAGGCACGTGAAAAAGCAAAAAGCATCAAATGCATGAACAATGTCAAGCAGCTGGGGTTGGGGTTTAACATGTACCTGACTGACTCGGATGACTTCTTTCCGCAGTACTATAATGCCGGGCAGGGTTATTGGAACGGCCCGTTGATCAGATTGAAATATGTTCCTATCTCAGTCTTTTCCTGTCCGTCACTGGTTGTGGGGCCGGCGCCGTGCCGCAAACAGGATTTTTATCCCTCGACCGCAGGTCTGGGGCAGCCGGGTTACAGTTACAACATGGATGGAGCCGGCAGTACCAGGTTGTATAATACAAGCTACCTGGGATATATGAAGCTGTCAAAAGTCCAGGTGCCTTCAAAATTATTTGTGGTTATGGACGGGATACACGCAACCGCACAGGAAGGAATGTACCGGATGCCGAGTTTGCACTACGAAGCTGTAGCCAATTATGCCAATCCTGATCCGCGGCACAGCGGTTCGCTGAATATTCTGTTCGGTGACGGGCATGCGAAGAATGTCAAGACGAATCCGCGGCCGCTGGAGTATGTCGGGCTTGACCCGAAGGGATGGGCCGGCAGGAAATAAGCGTATGCTGAATTGTCGCGCAATCCAAATGTGAACAGCCTTCTGAAAAAATAAAAGTTGAAGTTATGAAAATCATATTCAAGGAAAACTTGACAAAAATAGTTTTATTGCTGCTGAGTATCGCTTCCGGAAACCTGTATTCAAATACCGGTTATCCGGGGCGGTCAATAGACAAAATAGCGGTTAAGAAACAAGGTGATAACGTATACATAAGAAGTTGGTTTTCTTCTGCGCAGGATGTTGTTATTACAATGAATAAAGGGTATAACAGACAGGTTAATTTCTGTACTGCGGCAATAGTACCGGCCGCGACTCCTTTGGCCAGAGTAGCCTTTTCAAGAGAGGAAATCTTTCATTATTGTCATGACGATACGCCTCCGACAAAGATAATTTCAACGTACATCGGGGCTAATCATGGCTGCAGTGACGCCAGGAACCTGTTAATTCCTAATCACAGGTTGTCGGCTAAAGATATTGGCAAGGCTTTCAAAGACAGTCGCGGGGATATTTACTATCCGATTAAAATTGTCAGTGATTCAAGTATCTGGGTGTTGGGTGAGGATAAAGGTCAGAACGGGGTTTGGAAGTTCAACCGGTCAATCAAACCTGGTCCACTCACGCGCGTTTCCGATGGCCGGAAACTGGATGTCAAAAAAGCTTCGCTGGTGCAAATGACTCCTGCGGTCAGGCTGGAAAAACAGCTTTATCTGGCAGACGGCAAAACTCCGCTGCCGGAGAACAAATGGGTAATCTGCGATTATCTTGATATTGTAGAAGAATATGACGTTGTTGCGCCTGACGCATTGCTGCAAACTATAATAAAAAATGCCGGTCGGGCAACTGATTTTAATGGAAAAGGAATAGAAGCCTTGTATACCAATAAAACCACATATCAGTTCCAGCCGCTCGGCGCGTGTTTTATTGATAATCAGTTGACTCCCCATCGTGATTTCAGGGCTTATTTTATTTCTCCTGTGATGACTATGCAGTTGAACAAACTGGAAAATTACGCCACGATCGAGTATTACATCCCCAAGACCAAACCCTTTAAAAATGGCGGAATAAATTACGATTTTAACGCGATTCAGGATTTTACCGTTCCGATAAAATTTTCTTTGAGCTTCAAAAAAGCTGACAATAACATTGACCCGGATAATCCGCCGAACCGCTTTATCCAGTTCCTTGGACAAAAAGAAAATGGTAAAACCGTTCGGAAGGTCGGCTATATGTTCGGGATCGTCAATGATTACGGTTTAGGCCGCTCCGCGGAAAGAATTAAAAACGTCAACGAGATGCTGTTTATTTTCCGGTCATACAAAACCTATCCGAAAGTTATCGGCATGAAAGCGGGAAAACTTAAACCGGAAGTCAGCCTTGACAGCCGCGGGTTCCGGCAATACTTTGATCCTCAAGCCTTCAAAAAGCCGACCAGTGTCAACTGGCACCGGGAAGGCGATAAGATCCGGGTTTATATCGACTACCATCAGGCGGTCGCGAAAGATATTATCAAGCTGCCGGCTGCTTTTACCGGGAAAAAGATTGCCGTCATTGAAAAATCACCGTCTATTGAATTAAAAACCAAAGGTGTGGTGCCGGCAACGGGAATTGAGGCTTCTGTGTCCGGTAATCAGGCATATCTGGTTTTGCAGTTGAGCAATTAATAAAGGATTCTTATGAAAATTATAACATTAGCCGGGAGTCTGTTGATTTTCTGCAGCATGCTGGGAGCGGCGGCAAATGAAAAATTTACTGTCACCTCGAAAAATATGATAAAAAACCCGGATTTTTCCAAGGGTACGGATTTTCCTGACGACTGGAAATTGACTTTGATGGCCAAAGAGGTTTTCAATATCAAATGGATCAAGCCGAAAGACGGGAAAAACTATTTGAGCATGGAATCGCTCGGGCCTGATTATTCCGGATATATTACGCAGAATGTCAGGGTCAAAAAGGATGCCTGGTATCGTATTAAGATACGTTTGAGTCATTCGATGGGCCGGGGGCTGATATGGGTTTACGGTCTGGATGAAAACAGCAAACCGGTGCTTTTTGACCGGCGGAAGTATTTGAGTTCATTTGTCGGCAACCCGCTGGTCCCGCGTTTTGTCCGCAAGGAATTAATGAGTGGTACCGATAGCGACGCCTGGCGCGACGTTACCTTTGATTTCCAGAATAAAGGGAATAATAAACAACCTGCTCCGGCAATCCTGCGCCTCTCTTTCGGGATTTATTTTACAAATGCAAAAATCAGGTTCCGGAAGATTGAAATGTGGGAAATTAAACCGGAAGGAAGCAACGCAAAATGAAGAAATTTCTTATTACATTGTTATATACAGCCGGGGTTGTCAGCATATTTGCCGCAACCCCGACCTTGACGGTTTTGCAATTCAAAAACAATAAGCTGGCGCCGTGGCCGAAACAATATCAGTTGTCCCGTAACGGGATGATGAAACAAGCCGGAGTCAACGTCAATATTTCTTCACGCCGGGCGGGAACGCTGCAGGAATGGAATGTTGTCGCTGAGAACAAAGGCACCGAAACCGTGAAATTGTGTTTCAGGCTGTCAGTTCCCGCCGGGAAGCCCGGAGGCGCGTTCTGGGACGGTTTCGCCATCAAGGACAATATAACAAAAACATTCAAGCCGGAGACCAAAAGGTATATTTTCCCGGCCGTGACTTATGTGAAAGATGGAAATTTAACCGGAATCGGTTATGCCCCGGCAACGGTTTCCAGCCGGTTTGAACGATTCTGCACGGTCGGCCGGGATGGCGTAACATTATTTTTTGATTCCTATATGGTACTGGAACCGGGACAGCAGGATAAAGTCACCTTTGTCAACTGCGCGGTAAAAGCACCTGATTATACGGAAATGGTCGAACAGATTTACAATGCGTATCCTGAATGGTTTAAACCGATTAAAGGCGGCGATCCCCGTATTTTCGGTGTCGGCGGCTACTTTTTCTCTTCGGAAAATCAGCGTGATTATCAAATGGAGGAGGCCAGGCGCTTTGGCTTCAACTGGGAGTGGTACTACAACGTTTACCAGAAAGCCGGCAATCACTATCCGCTGCAAAAGTTCTGGGAGAGTAAAAAGGGGATCAAAACCGAAGCGGGATCTCTGTTCGGCAAGTGTGACCGTCCCGGTACGATCAAAGACTGGGAGGAATATAATATGGAACGCATTTCCAGCGGGAATAAAAACGCGGCGATGCTTTACTATTATCTTCAGCAGTACTGCAACTCCGACTTGTTGAAAAAATATTATTCCGATGCTGTCTGGCGTGATAAAAACGGGCGTACCGGATATGTGACCTACGGCTGGGCCGAAGAGGGTAAAGCCGAATATGCGTGGTTCCTGCATTCGACGCTCGGTGAGGCTATTCGGGAACAGCTGGCCATGCTGTGGAAAAAATTCCCGATTGCCGGTTTCGCGCTGGATTGCACTATAGGCGATACGAAATACTATGGTCCGCTGCTGAAAAAAGAAACCGGAAAAGCCTTTGATGACAACGGGCAGGTATTTGCGACTGAAGGCATCGCCCTTGCTTACAATATGGCCTTTACCCATCAACTGCCGGCTAAACCCGATGGCCGCAAGGCGGTTTCGGTGATCAATGAGTTTTATACCTGGCTGCCGATGCTCTATGCCGACGCGGCGATTCACGAAATGACCCCGTTCGACCGGGCTGATCTGCTGGCCCCTCGTCGTCTGATAGCCGGGCAGAAACCTTATTATTTCTGGAAGGGATTTAGAGCCGATGCTTTGCTGAAATGGGATGAACTTTCAAAAGCGGAGGCTCATGAAGGTATTACCGGATTTATCGATTACACCATTCTTTCAAGCCTCCGGTTCGGGATGATTCCGGCAATTTTTTATTCAAAAGGATTTCAAAATATATATGACCTTGAACCGGTTCTGAAACAACTGGTGGCTGCCGGCTGGCGCGCCGCGAGCTATGTCAGGATTCAGGGCGCGAAAGATCCGGTCGACCCTTATGCCCAAAGTGAGGATATCTGGATTTCCCGCTTTGGCGATGGTCGGGACAGTTACATTGTTCTGGCCGCGCCGGATAAAAAAGGCCGTACCGGTAAAGCGCGCATCCTGACCGGTAAATTCGGCGCTGCCGGCTCGATCTATGCCGACGTCAGCGGCAAACCGGTTGTCAACCAGGTAAACGCCAATGAGACTATCATCGATTTCAAGTTGAAAAACCGCGATCCGCTGATTCTGAAGAAAGTCGGAGCGGTCAACCCGCTGAAAGATTGTGTTGTTGAGGCAACTTGTCCGGCAGTTAAAAACGGCTTTCCGCAGTTGGCGGAGTTCAAATTCCTGCAAGGGACTGGCGGTAAAATAGATGTTCCCGGCTGGAAACGGAAAAGTGTCTCAGATAAACAGATAGTCTTTGTGAAAGCCCCGGATTTCACCTTTGTTCCAAATGATAAATTTATTACGGATATCGATCTGGTAACCGGTAAGCAAGTGAACGCGGTCATCGCGGTTTCAAAAGCAGACCTTGCCCGGAACCATGATGCGGTCAAACTTCTGGAAATCTATTATGATTATTACCTGTCCCGCATCCGGCGGCCGGTTCACCGGTTGGCGCAAATGAAACCTGATTACTGGAACAAGCAGTTGCGGTTGCCGGTTCTGGCTCCCGGCGATAAAAAGATCAAAGACGCGAAAATTGTCTTTGTCGTGGGTGATGCCGCTTGTAAAGCGCTGCTGCCGAAGGCTGAATATCAGAATGCTATTGCCGGAATAAAAAATCACGGACAATTGATCGTCGGCTTTTTCCCGGGTAAAAAGAATTCCAATCTTGAGCTGGTCCAACAGCTGCTTGCCCGGATGGATGAAAAATATCCTTATATCGGCGGCATAAAAAACCGCTGGGCGCTGAGGATAAAAATGTACGGTAAAACTTTCGACAAAAATAAACCACTTGTAAAATAACAACTCACGAGGAAACCAAAAACATGGGATATTTAATTCAATCAGAGTGCGATCAGCGCATCGCGCAAGTCCGGCAGTTGCTGGAAACCAAAAATCTCGACCTGGCGCTGGTCTACTACGACGAATTCAACATCGGCAACGGCTGGTATCTGACCGGCTGGTGTCCGCAGTTTGAAAGCGGCACGGTGCTGGTTCCGGCAAAAGGCACGCCGCTGCTGCTCGGCGGACCTGAAAGCGAACCGTTCGCCAAACTTGACAGCACGATCACCGAAACCCGCAATTTCCCGGTTTTCATGGTGCCGGACGAAGAATATCCGAACGCGACGATCATTGATTTTCCCGGCCTCTTCAGCGAATTGAACGCGACGATCGGCCAGGTCAAACGCATCGGCCTGGTCGGAGCCGGACGGATGCCGGCGGATTGTTACCGCGGCATCGAGGAAGGTTTCACCGGGGTTGAAATGGTCGATATCACCGAGGAATACGTCAGTCTGCGGTTTGTCAAATCAGCCTGGGAAATCGAACAGATCCGGTCGGCTTTCGGTCTGGCCGATTATTGTTACGACGCGATGAAAGCGGCCACGATGGCCGGTGCTTCGGAAATCCAGATAGCCGCCGCGGGCGAATATGCCGCCCGCAGCCGCGGCGCCAGCGGTTTCGGTTTCAGCGCGATCGTCGGCAGCGGCGCGCGCTCCAACGCGGTGGTGCCGACCGCCAGTTCCAAAAAAGTCGCAAACGGCGAACTGGTCATGATCGGGCTTGCTCCGAAAGTCAACGGTTACGCCGGGGTTATGGGCGACGCGCTTCCGGTGTCGGGCGAGTACACCGTGAAACAGCAGGAATGCATGAAATATCTGCGCGAAGCGTTCTGCCTGACCAAAGAGATGCTGGTTGTCGGCAAAACCGGATGGGAAATCGACGCTCCGGCCCGCGCTTATTTTGAAAAACACGGTTTCAGCAAATATCTGGTCTGCCCGTTCGTCCATACTATCGGCCTGCACGAAGCCGAATCCCCGTTCTTCGGTCCCGGCAGCGACGATGTGCTGGTCCCCGGTATGACCGTCTGTGTCGATATCAGTTTCTTCGGGCATCCTGAATTCAACGGCGTCCGCATCGAAACCGGTTATGAGATCACCGAAAACGGCGCGATCCCGTTCAGCCCGAAAATGGATAAAATCCACACCACAATATAATGAAAACGCAATTTGATATTTTACTGGGAATCGATATGGAAACCGATATCGGTTCCTTTACCAGCGACTACGAAGGGGTGCGTCACGGCACGCCCCGGCTGTTGGAGCTCATGGCGGATCATGACGCCAGGGCGACTTATTTCTGGACCGGGCACGCGGCCGAACACAACCCTGACACGGTCGAGTCGGTCCGGCAGTCCGGACATGAGACCGGTTGTCACAGTCTGGTCCATGAGACGCTCGGCGACCCGCTTTTTCCGCTGCCGAACAACTGGCCGGTATTGCCGTGCGAGGTAGAAGGCCGGATTCGTGAAGCGACCCGGCTGGTGGAGGAAGTTTCCGGAGTCAGGCCGGTCAGCTTTCGCTGTCCGCGGCTCTGGGGCAGTACCCAGGTGACCAATGTGCTGGAAAAACTCGGTTATAAGGCCGACGCCACGCTGCCGCTGTATTTTTACCGCCAGCTCTACTATCCGTATCATCCTTCTAAAGACAACTGGGTCGAAGAGGGTGATTTGAAGCTGGTGGAGATTCCGAATTTCTGCGACCTGAGCATGGAAAGCAATGATCCCTATCAGCGTGACCGTGATCAATGGCCGCTGTTCCGGACCGAATCGGCGTCCGCGCTGATGCGCAAGGTGGACAGTTTTATCGAATACGTGAATGCGCGCGGGGTGCGTCCGGTGCTGGCGTTTTATTTTCATCCGTGGGAATTTCATCCCATGCCGCAGGGCTCGATCGACTACGGCGAGGCCAGTGTGACCCCGCTGCCGTTCATCACTAAAAATTGCGGCGAGGTCGCGTGCCGGGAATTCAATAAATTATTAATCGAACTCAAGCAAAAAGGCGGAGTCTTCAAAACCGCCGGGGAAATTGCAGATGACTGGAAATGAACTGATATCCCTTTTCAATAAAGGCTGCAAACGTTGCCATTTAACAGGGACGGTCGAGGCTGGAGTAATTGTCGGCCTGGACCTTGAGGGACGGCTTTTCACGGTTCTCAATGGAGAAGTAGTCAACCGGGTCAATCCCGATGCGATCACGGGAATCACTGATCGCCATGGATATCTCAATCCCGGCGGAGACGGACTCTGGCCGGCGCCGGAAGGCACTTGCATGGGCTATGAATATGCGACCGGAAGCTGGCGGGTGCCGCCGGGTCTGACTGGTGCTAAATACAAAGTTGTGGATGAGGAAGAAAACAAGGTGGTGATAGAGGCCGAAGTTGATTTGATTAATGCTTCGGGACGCGGCATTGCAACCATCTTCAGGCGGGCGGTGTCAGTTACTCCCGCTCCCGGTAAAATCACGGTTAATGTTGTGGAAACAATCCAATATATCGGAGCGGAGATTTTGCCACGGCAGGAATGCCTGATTGCGCCCTGGACGCTCTGTCAGTTTGACTGCGGACCCGGCAGTGAAGTAGTCTTTCCGGAGGTTGCCGCCGCCGATGTCTGGGACATGTATGACCCCAGTGACAGCCATCGTTATATTGAGAACGGATTGTATCACGCGGTCACGGACGCGACCCTGCGTTATCAGATCGGGCTCAGTGCGAATGTCCCGTGGATCAAGCTGGTCATCCCGGATAAAAAATTGACGGTGACGAGGAGCGCACAGCCATTGCCGACAGGTCAGAGTTACATTGACATTGTGGACGCCCCGCCCGAAGTAAAACCGTCGGATAAAGCAGTGAGATACAGTGTTTACAGCGATACTAACGGATTCATGGAGATTGAAGCGGCAGGCGGCTGCCCCGCATCATTCAAGCCCGGTGCGGAAATGAGTGTTGAGGTTACAACCGAATACAACATGGAAAATTAATTTTTAAAATGAACAATTTAACAGTAGTACCAGATCCTCCGCGTATGTCTGACTGGGCATTTATTGATCAATTCAAAAAATATCCCCGGACTATCAGGCAAGGCAAGGAAATGAAATGTCCGGTTGATCAGGTTGACCTTGCCGGGGGCATTCGATTGGCGAGATTCGCCGAAGATACCGGCGGATTGCTGGATACGGCATATAATGACTTTTCCCGATTTCTTGCCGATATACAGTTGCCAGCCGATGCCGGACATCAGGTAAATTTTATCCTGGCTCCGGATTTGCCGCGGGAAACATTTGTTCTCGATATTCGGCGGACGGACAGTATCATTAAAGTCGCCGATATTGAAGCGGTCCGCCGGGCAATCTATTTTTTAATGAATGAACTGGTAAGCTCCGAGGGGACATTTTTGCCGGTTAAGACTTTCCGCCGGGAACCTTTTGTGAAAATACGGATATCCCGCTGCTATTTCGGGCCTAAAAAACGGCCACCGTTATCCAAAGTGGAACTGATGACCAAGCCTGACTATAAAGCTATTCTGGCAAATGATCCGGAATACCGCGACGAACTGGTTGACGGGTTTGATTATTTTCCCGAGGCCTACTTGAGCCGTCTGGCGCGTGACGGCGTCAACGGCATCTGGCTGGTCGGTTACTTCAATGAGCTTTGCACAAGTGAAATAATTCCCGAGTATGGAGAGGATTCGGATATCAGGTTGAAAAGATTGCGCGAGATTGTTGAAAAATGCGGCCGATACGGTATCAAAATCTATATTTTCTGTATGGAACCGAGCGGCTTCGGGGAGCGAATTCCTATAGAAATAATTCATGCTCACCCTGAATTGAAAGGCAATCATGCCGGCAGTGCTTATTACTTCTGTACCAGTACCGAAGCCGGACAGGCCTATCTTGACGAATCAACCTATTACCTGTTTTCTCAAGTCCGGGGTCTGGGGGGGCTGATAAACCTGTGTGTCGGTGAGCGTCCGACAAATTGCTGCAGCGGTTATATAATTGACGGTTACAAGAATTTTTGTCCGCGCTGCGGTAAACGTAAGCCATCGGAAGTGGTCGGCGAAGCTCTGGCGATTATGAGAAAGGCCATGCTGCGGGCAAACCCGGAAGCAGAGCTTATCGCCTGGCCTTACAGTCAATATCTGTCCTGGGGAGAACAAAATACGGTGGAAGCGGTCAAGGATATTCCACAAGACGTGATCCTGATCCATAATTTTGAATCGCGGGGACGGGTCAGACAGCTAAACCGGGAGCGGATTCTGGATGATTACTGGCTGGCCTATCCCGGCCCCAGTCAATTATTTAAAGACTGTGCCAACGCCGCGATCAGGAACAATACCAGATTCGGGGCGAAAATCCAGACCTCATGTTCCTACGAACTGGCAACAGTACCATTTGTTCCGGTTCCCGGTATCTTGTACAAGAAATACCGGGCGATGCGCGAGTTGAAGGTGGGTACGGTGATGCAGAACTGGCTTATCGGCAGCTGTCCGTCCGTGATGACCCAGGCAGCGGGAATTCTTTCCTGTGAACCTTTTCCGGTTAATGAGGATGAATTTTTGTTAAAACTGGCGGCTATCGATTGGGGTAGACATGCGAAAGTTATGGCGTCGGCCTGGAAGTTATTCCAGAAAGCCTATGAGAATTATCCTTATGCCAGGGTTTTCTCTTATTATTCGCCGATGAATGCCGGGATTGTCTGGCCGCTGTTCCTGTTTCCTCAGGATAAAGAATTGTATCCGCCGTTCCGGGCGAACCGTCCGCCATGCGGTGACCGCATCGGGGAATGCCTGATGGATGAATTCACCCTGGAGGAGGCTATCACATTGTGCGGAAAAATGACCGTGTATTGGAATCAGGGGCTGAAGCTGATAGATGATATTTCCGGCGATTTCCTGAATGATGCGGACCGGCAGAAAGATATCGGGGTCGCTAACGCCATCGGTATCCAGATCCGTTCGGCATACAATATTCTGACCTTTTATTATCTGCGTGAAGAAATGGCCTGGTGCCCGTCTTTTACTAAAAAACAGAAACTGTTCAATAAACTCCGGGAAATCGTCAACGAGGAAATTCACAATACTAAAAGGCTTCTGGAATTGTCCGAGAACGACAGCCGGCTTGGATTTCAGGCCGACTCGGAATGCCATGTTTATTATCCGGCGAAAATTAAATGGCGTTTGCGGCAGCTGGAACAAATCATGGCCGAGGAGTTTCCGGTTGTTGAGGCTAAAATATCTGTCGGGGAAGAACTGTTCCCTGAGTACACCGGTAAAAGCCCCGGCGAAAATTTCTCTTACAGTAAGCGCTTGTCGCATACTCCTGCGATTAATGATGAAATATGGTCCGGAATTACGCCGAAAATATGTAAAAAGCCATACTTTGACAGAACCGCGAATACCGGATTGACGGCAAACCGGTCCGCTCAATGGAAAAGCTGTTATACGGCCAAAGCGTTGTTTGTTAAAGTACAATGCGTCGAACCTGATATCAATTCTCTCCACCGGCAATGGGAACTGCCCGACTACCAGATGGCCGATTGTATTGAACTGGTCATTGAAAAACAGCGGCTCTGGACCCCGCAGAAATTTGTCGCGAACACCAGCGGGGAGACGCTCTATGTCAAGCAGGAGAAATCGAAAGATTACCAGTGGGCGGTGGAAGTGGAAATATCGGAGAACCAATGGAGCATACTATTTTGTCTTCCGTGGGATGTCTTCGGATTCAGCAATCCGCCGTCCAGGCCGCTCAGGCTGAATGTCAAAAGAATTATTCCGGATCGTGAGTCCGGCGGCTATTGTGCGCAGACCTGGTGCGGCTATCATCCGATGATCCATCGTATCCTCCAGCAGAATGATAATCCGGCTGACTTCGGCTGGTTGTTTCTGGAAGAAAAGTGACAGGAGCAGAAATGCTGAAAAAACGTTTATTGGGCCGGACCGGACTGCAGGTGTCGGAATTATCTCTTGGAGGCTTGTTCATCAGTTCGTTCGGAGCTGAACGCAAGGTGGCGATCGAGGTGATCAGACATGCGCATAAGCTGGGCATTAACTACATTGATACCGCACCGAGATACCGGGATAGTGAAGTCGTGCTTGGAGAAGCGTTGTCCCGGATGGATGAAGATTTTATCATAAGCACTAAAATCGGCTATAATCCGGAGCCGTTCAAGCCGAAAAATTTTGAGTTCCTGCAAAACGCTTTATCGCAGAGTATGAAAAATCTGCGGCGCGATTCGGTCGATATCCTGATGATTCATGAACCGGACCGCTGGCCCGATCCCAATTATATGGATTGGTGGGACGATACAATGCTATACACCGGCCCGGTTATGGATGTCCTGGCCCGGGCCCGGGATAAAGGAATTACCGATTTTATCGGACTTGGCGGGACAACCCCTGATGAGATGCCTTTAATCATGGATACCGGAAAATTCGATGTTATTCTGAGCGCGTTCAATTATGATTTATTGTGGCGCGATGCCGAAAAGGGAATTATTCCAACCGCCCGAAAACATAATATGGGACTGGTATGTGGTTCCCCGCTCCATCAGGGAATGCTGGCGAAAATTTACCGGAAAGACGTAATCGAAAATCCGGTTGCGCAACTGCACCCTGAACGTCGAAAACAGTTAATCGCGCTTTATGAATTGGTGCATGATTTAAAGATTGCTTTACCGGAGCTGGCAATCCGTTTCCTTTTGTCCAACCCGGAGGTAAGTACGGTGTTGACCGGAATCAGAAATATCGCGGAACTTGAAAGCAATGTTGAAGCGGCGAATAAAGGTCCTTTGCCGCCGGATATTCTGAACCGTCTCCAAACCGTATTTATGATCTGTCCGGAAAGACCGGCGGGAGAGCCGGTCACCGTTCGTTTTGCTGACTGATAAACCGGCAGGACCGGTTACTTTGCCTTGCCGTCATTACCCGGTGCGGATATTTTCAATTTGACGGTGCTGGTCAGGATTACTTTCATCCAGTTGGCGGCGGAACCGCCGTGATTTTTGACGATCAGGATATTATGACCTTTTTTCAGGTCGATAACCGCCGTGGTGTAATCGTGGGAATTGAATTCCGCGCCGTCTTTGGCGACGCCTGACCGTCCGCGTTGGCTGATGATCTTTTTGCCGTTGATAAAGGCATTGGCCCACCAGTCGGTGGCAAGCATCAGTTTGGCCCGGCAGGGTTCCGGACTGTAAATGTCGGCGGCGGCATAACAAACCGATCCTTTCAGGCTACCGTTGCGGATGCCGAAATCAACGTCTTCGCTGTCTACGAAAAACGGTTTGTCCGGCTTTTGCCATTGTACGGAGCCGTTCTCACCGCTGTATTTGCCATTGATATTGAATGGCAGGACCGCGGCTTTTTCATCCATTGCCTTCTTGACATTGTCAACGGTCGTATTGACGTTTTTAAAATAGGTTCTGAACGGTCCGATCGTACTCCATTTCAGGTTGGTCAACGGAATATAGACCGGTTCGAGAATAATTCCGTATACGCCCAGGCCGTCAATTCCTTTCAGGACAATATTGATTTCGCCCCGTTTGAACAGTTGAGCCGGGATAAACAGGCTTCCCGGTATGCTAGTTACCGTTTCCTCCCCCGCTTTCCGGCCGTTTACCAGACAAACCACTTTGCCGGTTTTGCCTTTGGGGGCGACCAGTCCGATATTGATCTTGAAAAGGCCGTCGCAAGCGAGCTTCAGCTTGAATCCGGCTTCGCTGCCGGTAATTTGCGCAACCTTATCCCCGCTCCAGAGCGGATTGAATGATTCTGATGCCGTCAGTTTGACCTTGCCCGCAGCCGCTTTCAACAAGGCTTCCGGATCATATACTTCCCCGGCCGGAAGCTGGTCGGGACCGGTTTTGGAGAGGTCGAGTCTGCTGCCCATATTACGATGATACTGGCCGCTCGGAAACTTGCCGGTATTCTCGAAAACCTTAACCATTTCCGGGTACATCAGCTCGATCCTTGCCCGCCAGTAGTGTTTGGCGGCAAGCGCTTTTTTACTGTTTGCAAGGCGGGTAAAGAAGGCTTGTTTGTCTGTTTCAGGCAGGGCTTGCTGCAAATCGCCGGATTTGATCCGTTCCGCCAGTTTATCACAGAAGTTGATCTGGGATTTTAATAATTCAAGTTTGTTTTTCGGAATTTCAACTTTAGTTCCGGTTATTACGGTTCCGATGTCGGCCCGGAAAGACTGCAGATCGAACGGCGGCAGCGTGAGCAGCAACTTGCCGTTTGCCATTTTTTTCGTCTGTTGCGAAGCCAGATAAGTCAGGGTTTTACAGCCTTTCAAGTCAATTTCGCATTTAACCGGATACGCTTCCCGGTTGACCAGATAGAAGTAAAAGCCGTCGGCGCAGGTCCGGCTCCACAATGCGACCGGGTCGCTCATCGTTTCCGAGCGCCGGAACGGCAGGGCCGGCAGTTGTTTGTAAGCGGCCAGCCATTCGCGGCACCAGTCATCCTGCAGGAACATATACTGGGCTCCGCCTTCGATAAAGAAGCTGGTATCCTGTTCGGCCAGCGGCAGCGCCAGTTTTTCCAGCGTATTGCGCCCGACCGCCTGAGCCGAGGAAAAATGAGAATATTTCTTTGATTTGGTCAGCCCCAGTTCCCGGACCGGAGCTGCGCCGTGAGCCTCAAAATAAAGATTGGAGATCTTAAATGCCCGGGCAGAATTGCTGCCGAGGGCGATATGGTCACGGTTGAACAGCGATCTTAAATAGGTCTGGTCGGTATAGCGGGAATAACTCTTGGCCCGACTGAAACCGTGTCCCGGTACGTAAATAACCCCGGCGGTTCCACGCAGCAGATCGAGGTCGATCCCGACTTCCCGGAGTCCTTCTTTTTCATTTGACGCGAACGACAGATTGCGATCCAGGGTGTAGGATTTTTTATCGACTCCGCCGTCAAGGTAAACATTAGCGGCGGGTTGATATTGCCGGATCAGGTCACGGATTTTGACGAATAGTTCAGTCATCCGTTTCGCGCGCCAGGCCAGCCATTTTTCCCGGTTGGCCGGATTTTTGGCCAGGAAATCGAAACGAGTCTGGAAACGTGAATCCCCGGTTCCCGGCACTTTGATGCCGGTA
Organism: Victivallales bacterium; assembly: GCA_963678305.2. Classification (GTDB taxonomy): domain Bacteria; phylum Verrucomicrobiota; class Lentisphaeria; order Victivallales; family Victivallaceae. The sequence continues at coordinate 167,286 of CAXXVV010000003.1, read as the reverse complement.
TCTTTTTCAAACTCGCCGATCATCCAGTCGCCATAGCCCCAGTTGAGACTCGGGAACGCGTGCCAGGAGTTGTTGTACCAGGTTGACAGCCGGAAACTGAACCCGGCGAACGAGGGAGAATCGCCGACCTGATCGCAGAGTTCTTTAATCAAGCTCAAATAGTATTTTTGAGTAGTCGGATGCAGCGGGTTGTAACGCGGATGGTAGGAGCCTCCCGCCCCCTTCTGCCCGGTACGGTGATAAATGGCGTTGTCCGGATGGTTGGTCATTTTCGTCATTACCCGAGTTTCAAACCAGGAATGCGGATGCCGGACATGGAACTGCGGAATGTATTTCAGGCCGTATTTTTCGCACATGAGGGCATTGATGCGGGGTGCGTTGTAATGGTTGTCGTAAAAGAAATTATATAGTTTGGACCGGTAGCTCAACCCGCCGTAAATAAGTTCGGTCGGATTGACCGCGGTGTAACCATGATATCTGGCGAACCGGAGCCAGCGGCTCAGTCCGACATATTCCTTTTCGTAGCCGTTGTCATTCAGCAAGCTGGATTTGAAGTATTTGCGCCAGCGGTACATTTCCTCGAACCAGTTGATCAACTGGCGGCCGTCGGGACGTGACGGCGGACCGGCGGGAAAGCCGTCGATCACCTGATAAATCTTAATTTTTGAAACTGCCGCCCTGAGGCCGCTACCGAAGCTCATAAGCTGGACCCGCAAATCGCGTTCACATGGATAAAAGAACATCCGCAAAGTTTTCATTTTCATGGTAAGCGGATACCAGTCGCCGGTTTCGTAGCCGCCGTGGGAATTGGAATGGTGATAACCGTGGGCGGAGGTGCTCCTGGCGGAATCGGCAACCAGCCCGACCGTTACGGTCCGGCGGTCGTCATCGGGAAAAGTCACCTCCAGTAAATATGGCTTCTGGAGTTCATTCAGGGTGAAGCCGTAACCGATACCGGAAATAACACCCCACTTTTTCTGTTTGATGTCCGGTGCGTTCTGCAATACTTTGGAAGGAGCGCTTTCCCGGTAGGTCCCCGCTGTGGTTTTTCTGACCCGGCTGGGGCCTTTTGCTTCCCAGAAATTTACTCCCTTGACCAGAGGCGTGCCGTCGAGTTTCTGGTTCACGCAGTCGATCGTATGGACGAGCCGGGTTTTCAGCGCCCGGGCCTCCGCCACGCTTTCCCGGGTGTCGACGACCGCGAAAGAGTCCATTTGCATGACTGACGGCGGCAGTTTTTTGTCGTTGTGAAATAATCTGATACTGAAAGTTCCCTCTTCGTGACAGGGGATGGAGACCTGTTTGACGATCGGGAAACTGGTGGCGGGAAAATCGACTGACGCCACCTTGACCCAGTCGTTTTGACCGGCTTTGCGGGTCATGACCGTGTAGCGGGTTTCTTCCGAGCCGCCGCCGGAAAGCTGCAGGATCAGGTTGTCCCCGGCCCGGATCACGTCATGCGAGATCAGGCGGCCCTGGATGGAGGTTTCAGGCGTGGAGCTTGCGGTCAAGGCCCACCTGGTCGGGAACGCACCGGGAAAGCCCATACGCTGCAACCGTAGAACATGCTTGCCTTTGGACAGGAAAATATTGACCAGTGGAATGATTTTTTTGCCTTTTCTTGTTTCGCTGCGAATGGCCCATGAAGTAACCTGGGTGCCGTCAACAAAGAATTCATACCGGAGCCAGGAGTTGCGCAGATCAATAGAATAAGTGTACCAGCCGGATTCCGGCACTGTCACATCGTATTCCAGCCAACCGACATTCCGGGTTATTGGTTTCCGGCTTTTTTTGTCAATCGGATTTGAAGTGTCGGACCGGTCGAAACTCTTAACGGCGCGGGTCAATTTGAACGGCGCGGCCGCCGCGCTCAAGGTTGACAGCAACAGCAGAACCGGAATAATACGGCGATAAATATTCATGTTAACATACCCCTTTATTAATTTGTAAATTTGTAAATTTGCCCTGCGCAATGCTCGCGCTTATTTATATGTAAATATGTAAATATTGGAAAAAGAGTTCATGCTTTTATTCAATGTTCGATGTTCGATGTTCAATGTTCGATGTCTTCATTCGGTATTAACGATTCCACTGTGATTATTTGTTATTTTTACGATGAAATTGTCCGTCCGGGAATTTTCCGGTTTTTTCAAAGACCGTGACCATGCCGGGATACATAAGTTCGATCCTGGCCCGCCAGTAATGCTTTGACGCAAAAGCTTTTTTACTGTTGCTCAAACGAGTTGAGAACTCTTGTTTTTCCGATTCTACCACCTGCGTTTTCAGGTCGCCGGTTTTGAGTCTGTTTGCGAGCTTTTCGCAAAACGCGATCTGTTTTTTCAGCAGTTGCAGTTTTTCCGGCGGAATTGTAATTACGGTTCCGGCGACTGCCGCGCCGACCGGCGCCCTGAAAGATTGCAGTTCAAAAGGCCGTAATGTCAGTTTGAGTCTGCCGTTGACCGGTTTTTCTTTATGCTGCGAAGCCAGATATGTCAGTTGTTTGCAGTTCTTCAGGCTGATTTCGCATTCTATCGGATAGTTTTCGCGGTTGACCAGATAAAAATAGAAGCCGTCGGGACAGGTTCGCTGCCATAGCGCGACCGGATCGCTGATAATACGCTTAAACGGTAGCGCCGGCAATTGTTTGTAAGCGGTCAGCCAGTCCCGGCAGATGTCATCCTGCAGGAACATATACTGCGCGCCGCCTTCGATGAACATGCTGGTATCCTGTTCGGCCAGCGGTACTGCGAGTTTTTCAAGCATATTGCGGCCGGAAGCCTGGGCGGAAGCGAAAAAGCTGTATTTTTTCGATTTTGTCAAACCGAGTTTCGTTACCGGTACGGCGCTGTGGGGTTCAAAATAGCCGTTGGAAATTTTAAAAACCCGGCCATCGGCCGATGAACCAAGTTTGATATGTTCCGGTTCGAACAGCGGCAGCAGATAGCTTTGATCAGTGGTTCTGGAATAACTTTTGGCCCGGTTGAAGCGATAGCGCGATACATAGGTAATGCCGGGAATTGCTCTGAGCCGGTCTATATCGATGCCGACCTCAAGCATGCCGTCCTTCTCGTTTTTGGCGAAAGAACGGCGGCGGTCCAGCGTATTGGTCTTACTGAACATCTCGCCGTCGAGATATACCGTGGCGTCAGGCTGATAACTCCGGACCAGATCACGGATCTTTTGGTAGAATTCAAGCATGCGTCCGGCCCGCCAGGCCAACCACTTTTCCCGGTTTTTCGGGTTGCCCGCCAGGAATCTGAATCGGGTGATAAAACGTTGTTTGCCGGAACCCGGTACTTTGATACCGGTATCTTTTTCGAATTCCGCGATCATCCAGTCGCCATAGCCCCAGTTTAAACCGGGAAACGCGTGCCATGAATTGTTGTACCAGACCGAAACCCTGAAACTGAAACCACCGAACGCCGGAGAGTCTCCGACCAGGTCGCACAGTTCTTTGATCAAGCTCAAATAATATTTCTGCGTCGCCGGATGCAGCGGATTGTAACGCGGCCGGTAAGCCATTCCGCCGCCCGGCTTCCCGGTACGGTCATAGATCGCGTTGGCGGGATAACCCATTTTTCTTTTTTCAAACCAGATATGCGGATGCCGCACATGAAACTGCGGAATATATTTCATCTTGTATTTTTCACACAATAACACATTGATACGAGGCGCGTTGTAGAGGTTGTCGTAAAAGAAATTGTAACAATTGGACCGGTAGGATATGCCGCCGTAAATCAGTTCGGTCGGGCTCACCCCGGTATAGCCGAGATACCGGGCGAATTCCAGCCAGCGACTGAGCCCGACGAAATCCTTCTCGTAGCCATTGTCCCACATCAGGGTGGTTCTGAAATATTTGCGCCAGCGGTACATTTCCTCGAACCAGTTGATTAGCTGGCGGCCGTCTGGTCGCGATGGAGGTCCGGTCGGAAAACCGTCTATCACTTCATAAATATTTATTTTTGCCGCCGCCGCCCGCAACCCTTTGCCGAAGCTGACCAGCTGCAAGCGCAGATCGCGGTTGCCCGGATAGAAAAAGATTCTCAGGGATTTCATTTTATTGCTCAGCGAATACCAGTCACCGGTTTCGTAACCGGCATGGGAATTGGCGTGATGATAACCGTGCGGCGAGGTTCGTCTGGCGGAGTCTCCGATGATCCCGGCAACGACGGTCCGGCGGTCGTCATCCGGGAAAACCACTTCGGCCAGGTAGGGTTTTTGCAACTGCGGGACCGTGAACGCGTAAGCTGTTCCGGTTACAAATCCCCATTTGCGCAGTTTGACGTCTTTAGCTTTCGGCAGCAGTTGCGACGGAGCGCTTTCCCGGTAGGTTCCAGCCTGTGAGGTCGTTATCCGGCTCGGGCCGCCGGCCTCCCAGAACGTCGAACCTTTTTGTAACGGTTTACCGTCAATCTGCAATTTTACACAGTCTATTGAATGGATAAGTTTTGTTTTAAGTTCTTTGGGTTCGTCAGGATTCAATTTAGTGTTGACTACCGCGAAAGATTCAGCCTGGAGTGCCGAAGCCGGCAGCATTTTATTTCCGTGAAACAACCGGATCGAGAACGCGCCCTGTTGCTTGCAGGGGAAAGATATCCGTTTAACCAGAGGCCTGGAAGTCGCGGGAAACGGGACAACGGCCACGTTGCGCCAATTTTTTTCACGGGCCAGCCTGATCTTGACATTGTAAGTGACGTTTTTTGCTCCGCCGCCTGAAATTTCCAGAACCAGTTTTTCGCCGACACAGACTACATCTTTTGAGACGATCCGGCCCCGGACGGAAAATTCCGGAGAGTTGTCGGCTTTAAGCCGCCACTCAAGCGGAAAGTTATTCGGGAACCCCATCCTCTGCAAACGTAACGTATGCTTGCCGGCGGTCAGAAAAATATTCGCCAACGGGGAGAAATTTTTATGCCTGAAATTTTCGCCGCGAATTGACCATGAGGTAATTTCTTCGCCGTCGACGAAAAACTCATAACGCAGGGTCGCGTTGACTTTTCCAAGTTCAAACGAATACCAGCCGGTAGAGGGAACTGTGACATCGAACTCAACGTAGCCGTGGTTTTTGGTAATTGGCTTGTCACTTTTACGGGTAACCGGATTTTCCAGGTCGGCCCGGTCAAAGTCCACGACTTTTCTGGTAATCATAAACGGCGCGGCCCCGGCGGCGGTCACTGTCAGCGTCAACAATCCGGCAAGAATAATATGATTTTTTTTCATTTCAGGCTCTTATTTTTATTTTGTTGATTGCCACTTATCCGTACGGAAAGGAAACATCGGCAGCCCTTTGCGGTTATATAAATTCGCCCCGCAACGTTTTTCCGACCACGCATAGCGCACCGCGACCGGAGCTTTGACTTTATCACTCCGGATAATTACTTTATTACCCTGTATTTCCGCATGTGCCGGTACGAACTTTGTATCGGCCCCGGCAATAGTGAATCCGCCCGGCGTATTGTCGCCGTCCTTGATTTTCAAACCATTGTCGGCATGAGTGAATTCCACGGTTATTTTATCGCCGTTTACCTTGCAGTCCTTATAACGCGGCCCGGAGTAAATATTCTTCCTGCCATATACTTTGTCAAGTGCGACCAACATCAAACGGTTGCCGACCGGGAATTTATTTTTATAGTGAATGTCATCGCCTTTGACCGGCAGGTCGCAGGTAGCGACAATTTCCGCGTTCTTGTCGTTTTCCGCGACAATCTGCTGTGCTTCCATCAACCGGCTCCAGCCGGAATCTTCCGGGGATTTTAGTTCCTGCCCGTTTCTCAGGGCGAGCTGGACGATCATAAAATACATATCCGGTTTGCGCCATAACTGCCGCCATTCGGCCATCATATCGGACAATAGGCTTTTGTACAGCTCCGGTTTTCCGGCATCATTTTCGCCCTGATACCAGATCACGCCGCGAAGATTGAAATCTTTCAGCGGATAGGTCATGTTGTTAAAGATCATGGTCGGCCAGGCGCTTTTCCGGCACCAGTGATGCATCCGCGGCCGTTTCGGTGCTTTTTGACCGGTGGCTAAGGCGGCTTTTTTAGCGTCCTGCCATTGTTTCATGGCTTTTGCATATTCGGCCGCTTTCACTTTTTTTTGATCGATATTTTCAAAAACTCCGGCATATTCGGGTTTTGCTTTAAGCGTTTTCATATCCATGTAAGTGCTGATCGGTACGCCGCCGCGAGCGTTCTGGATAATTCCGACCGGGACTTTCAATTTTTCGTATAAATCAAGTGCGAAAGCCATGCCGACGGCGGAATTATTTTTGTAGCCTCTGGGGTTGGTTAATGGATACCAGCCGCCTTTGATCCTGGTTTGGGGTGTCCACTGATAACCGTTTTTCTCAAATACCTTAAAGAAGCGGATGTTGTTGTTCTTGATTTTTTTCTCAATGTCTTTCCAGCCTCTGGATGAACCGGCCGGCATCGCGATATTGGATTGACCGGCGCATAACCATACTTCCCCGATCAAAATATCTTTGAAAGTAATTTTTTTCCCTTCACCTTTGAGAACCAGTTGGTGCGGGCCGCCGTACGTGTCACACTTCAGGTTTACCCGCCATGTTCCGGTGGCATCAGCCTTGACGGTTTCTGATTTCCCGTTGAAATCAACAGTAACGGCGGTTTCCGGTGAAGCGGTGCCGCTGATCGAGGTCCCAACGCCTTTTTGCAGGACCATGCGATCACCGAAGCCGGCGGCGACATCCAACTTTCCCGCGAAAGAAGTATTCAGGACAAACAATAACAAAATAGTACACAGAGACAAAATGCGCATTCAACAACTCCTTTATATTTAATTTGTAAATTTGTAAAAACAGTAAACACCGTTGTAACACATCGGTAATAAATAACCGATTGTATATGTATATGTTATCCGAACACATGAAACAAGGATTACGGCGACCAGGGGAATTTACAAATTATTGATTTATTCCCGTTCGCTCCGTCAAATAATTAATCGGTAACGTAATATTCCAGATCGTCGATGTACATACCTTTTCCCGGAGAAGTAATGATCAGCAGTCCGCTTTTGCTGCCCGGAGGAATAGTGCCTTCTAGTTTAAGCTCCTGATAATCGCCGCTTATTTTGGGCGTTTTCAGGTTATATTTGAATGGTTTGCTGCCGCTCCAGTTGATTTGAAGCCGGGCGCTGCCGCCTGCCGGATCGGCGCTTTTGAACCAGCCTTTCAGCAGGAATTTTTTCCTTCCGTCCCTGGAATACCTTTGGCGATATAGTTGTGATCCCCGTCAAACACGTGGGCCGCGCCTTTGCCGGAACGCTGAAATTTGCCGCTGGTATCGACATAGGCCTTACCGGTAAAATGGAATCCGGCTTTCTTTTCAAATTGACCATAAGCTCCGAGGAGGTTGCCGGTTGCCGCCGCTTTTGCCTGCAGTGGAGGTTTCCGGTCATCACCCGCCAGTCCCCGCCAGCGCGGCCAGACTGGAAATTCGACTGTATCGGATGACGCGATACCGCCGGAGACGTCTTCAGCGTTGACATAAGCGACCATTTGCATTTTGGTCTTGTCGAATGTTGGCAGGTCAACATTCCACATGCCGCCGGATAACTGCATCGGCCTGGTGAGCCAACGATACTGTTTTGTTTGTTTGAACCTGAATGGCAGCGGCATCTGTTTGTATACCAGCTCGACCTTTTTGAGTTTCTTGTTTGATTTTACTTTGGTCGAGACCGTTATTTTGTCTTTTTGCTCTTTCAGTGATGGCGCGGACAGTTCCGGCCAGCCGTTCAAGTTCCCATCCATCGCTTCCTTGAAGAACTTAACTGATATTTGCTCCGATCCAACCAGCTGGTGGTTGTCGTTCGGGCGCATCAGCAGCCGTTTTTCAGATGGGATTTCACGGTAGGTTTTGAATACCAGCGGCATCCAGAAGAAAATATCATTGGTACCGGAGATGATCAGCACTCTGGTTTTGTAATCCTTAATAACGTGTTTGGGATCGAAATAAGCCAACCACTCGTCCTGTTGTTTTTTCGGACACAGTGTCAAGGGGCCGAAGTAGCCGCCATAAAAGCCCTTGATGTCGCGGATATAAGCGTTGCCGTATTTGACAACCGCAGCTTTGATGCCAGGTTCCAGGCCGATCAGGATCAGCGACAGATGCGCCCCGGCGGATGAGCCGACCGTGAAAATATTTTTCTTATCGACTTCCGGCTTACTGCGCAGGAAGTCCAGGGCGCGCCGGGCAAAAATGACTCCGAAGCGTATCCCGTCTTTTTCGACGCCGCTGATTTTCCATTTGCCGGTACGTTTATCCGCCATGTTGCCGTTGGCTTCAAATTCGGAGTATGGCGGCTTGCGCGGCACTTTACGCTGTTTGGCTGGTCCGGCCCAGTCGATCGAGAGACAGACGAAACCATGTTTCGGATAATTTTTGTCCGGATTCAGCACCCGCAGTCCAGCTCCGTGAATGTTTAATACCGCCGGGTAGACGCCTGGTTTAACCGGGCGGGTATAGTACGCATAAATCCGGGTCGGCTTGCCGTTAATTGTGCCGCCGTTGAATTTCAACGCGGTTATACGCAGGCCGTCTTCTTCTTTCTCGGAAAGGATTTTGACATTAGGCGGCAGCTCTTTAATTGTCTTTACCGCATAAAACTGTTTTAAGTCAGGATTTCCAGCTGTTAATACAGCAAATAACGGGAAGAGTAGAGTTACAATCAATTCAGCTTTCATTTTCTCTCCTGATTTTATAAAGCCCGGTTTTAAAGCGTAAACAACCTGTTTCTTTACAGGGGGTCATCTCATCAAATTTTTCGTTAGCTTATAACGAAACATGTTTCAATAATACATGCCGTTTACAAATATGTCAATAGTCGATATGGAAAAAACTCTTAAAAGTAACTGAAATTCAGGTTTTATGTTGCTGGTAAATACTTGATTCTGACAATTGTTGCTGTAGGAAAAAACTTGCAAGGTGCTTTTTTGTGCTGGTTTTTCAAGTCAAAAAATAGATTTTCAGCTCTTTTGTCAAAAAAACACAAAACAAGGGGTTGACAAACTAATGACAATTATGTATAATTAATTATGCAACATGTTTCGTTAATGATGAAACGGTGATTATCCAAAATTAAAATAGAAAATCAGCCAAATAACCGAAATAAATACAGGGAAAGCATCATGAAAATGTCACGACAACAAAAAAACATTGGCCAATGCGGTCTTTTCACCTTGATTGAACTCCTGGTAGTGATCGCGATCATCGCTATTCTCGCGGCAATGCTGCTACCGTCCTTGAATAAAGCGCGGGAAAAAGCCCGGTCGATCGGTTGTATAAATGCCTTGAAACAGCACGGTCTGGCGCAAACCCAGTATCAGGCTGATTACAATGGTTACATCATTTCGACTTATCAAATAAGTAATGCAGCCTACGTCTGGGCGGACAAAGCGGTTCCCTACCTGGGATTAAGCGGTACTTATGAGGCAAATCATAAACCGATGAAGAAACCGGGGAATATATTTACCTGTCCGTGCCAATCCTAAAGGACAATTCAATGGTAATTATCCTTCGTGGCACTGCAACCGCCATCTGTCGGAGGCATCAAGTTCGGATTCTCCTTTTAAGATTGTCAAAGTGATGGACCCGTCAAAGAAAGTTTATCTTGGTGATGCCAGCGGCGGTTCATTTTTCCAGCATGCCAATTTTTATCCCAAGATCTTTGGCGGTTATATCGATACCGAACGTCATGGGATGACGGGGCGGGCTAATATGAATTTCCTTGATGGTCATTCAGACGGTTTCAAGGCTCCTCCGTTGCCGGTGGCGGTTGTAACTTCCTACTATAGAAGATGGCTTTTTCCGAACTATTCCGGCTATTGATCAAAAGATATGCGTTTAACTTCTATAACAACCATGCTGCTGTCGGCAGTGTCGTCCCTTGTCCTGACCGGTGTTTCAGCTACGGTTCCTGAAGGAGCTTTCAACTGGAAGGATCTGCAAAAATCGGCTGAGTTTGAGGCTGTGGCGGTTAATTCTCTGGTTCCCGGCCTGGATGACGATATCGTTATGACATTCCGGCGGGTCCGGGATGTTTCATTCGTCCTGCCGATTGACTCTCCCGGTGTGCAAACGCTGACGATTGCTTATATCAGCGGCGGCGGTTTCAAGCCGTTTACCGCATATATGGATGGAAAAAAGCTGGGTAAGACAGAAGCGTCAGGCCGGAAATGTCTGAAAATATTGAAAGTCAATACCCCGGATACACTGGGGAAACCGGTTATTAATCTGAAATCCGATGATCTGAACAATATTGGAATTATTTATATTGACGCCAGACCATCCCGGTATTTCAGCGCAAAAGCGAAAAACTGGAAAACCGCACAGATTTCGCTTAAGTCCGCGAAGTCGGTCCTGGAAAGTAAAATTGTGGAGGAACAGCTTGACCTGCCCGCAGATGTTCAATGGAATCCGGTTAAGGAATCAGGGGAAGAACTGGAGGTTATCGCTCCAGTTGGTCAGGTTGCCACTGCCGGAACATTGTTTTTCAGTCCGCGAAGGTTTTCCGCTTACTGGTTTAAATTGACCGTTTCGACTCCGGCGGTAATGAGTGTTAACGGTAAAATCGTTATGCGGCTGGATAAACCAGGCAGCAAAACGGTAAAGTTGAAATGGAATCAGTTCCGCTACCGGGTGACCAGGATTATCGTTCAAGCTGAAAAACCGGGGCAGCCGCTTCGGTTTGAGTTGGCGACGTCTGCTTTGAAAGGTGCCGGTTTCCAGACCGATGCGCCGGAATATTTAAAGTACGAGACGAAGTATCTGAACGACTGGCCGCGTGTGACTATCAGTAACGGCAAAGTTACCGCGGAAGTGGCGCTCCCGGATTGGCGGCGCGGTTATTGCCGGGGAGATCGTTTTGATCCTTCCGGTATTCTTACTTCCGTCAAACACAATGGACATCAATATTTTTACGTCAATCCAAACCCGGAAAAACGCCACCCGAAAACCGACGACAGCGCCGGCAGTATTGCCGGGGAATTCAGGGACCCGATCGCGTATGACGACGCCAAACCGGGAGAAGAGTTTATCCGGGTCGGAGTTGGAACATTTGTTAAAACTGAAGAACGTAAGCCGTTTTTCAATAACCCGTACCGTCCGGTTGTAAAATTTCCTTTTACGACCAAAGTTAATAAAGACAGCGTTGTCTTCAGGCAGAATGGGAAAGCGCCTCGCGGCTGGGCCTATAAATATGAAAAAAACGGTGGCAATAGACCCGGGCCAGCCGGTCATCCGGGTAACTTATAAATTGATGAATACCGGAACAAAAAGAATTCAAACCACCCATTACGCCCATAATTTTTTCGCGATTGACGGTGACAAAGTGAATAAAAATTACAAACTTGATTTTAATTTTCCGGTTTCATTTGTGAAAAATATCAGACGCGGAGTTGAAAAAAAGAGAAATTCATTATATTTAAATGGTAAGACAGTTTTCAGTGAGTTGAAAGGGTTCAGCCGCAAAACCCATAATTATGCTGATTTATGCCATGTTCCAAGCGGACGAGGAATTAAGGTTACAGGAGATTATGCTCCGTTTAATTATTATTTATTCGTAAATAAGAACGCGGTTTGTCCGGAAATCTTTAAATGGATAGACATCGCCCCGGGCGAAAGTTGCGAATGGACCTCTAAATATATTTTATATTGATTTATTGATAAAGGTAAAAAATGATATCACTGCGTAAATTTTCTAAACTGGCGGGAGTTTCCCCGGCAACCGTATCCCGGGCTTTTTCCAATGCCAAAGGGCTGTCGGAAGAAACGCGTGAGCGGATTCTGGAAATCGCGGAAAGGGTAGACTTCCGCCCCAGCGCTATCGGCTCGGTCGCCTTCGGCGGCAAAACGCGCAGTGTCGGGGTCATTTTGCCGGGCTTCAGGGTTTCCTATTTTATGGATATTGCCTGCGGTATTCAGGAATATCTGATTGCCCAAAATCATTTGCCGATCCTGCTGGACTCCTCTGTTTCTTCGATGGCTGATTGCCTCAAAAGGATGATGGATCATCGTATCGACGCCCTGATCATCAGTATAATCAATGAAGAAACAACCAAAGAGGATTTTGCCGACCTGATAAAGCTCAATATTCCGATTATGGTTGTCGGCCCGGTTCTGGGCGGACTTCAATGCGATTCAATCGACACTGACGATACAATGGGTGGCAGGCTTGCCGCTGAGCATCTGCTTGAACTGGGCCATAAAAATGTGGCATGTACTTATTACGGCGCCGGAATGTCCAGTTGCGACAACCGTTTGCGGGGCTTTACCTCCGTTCTTGACAAGGCGGGAGTGGAGTTGCAGAAGAAAAATATTGCCAGACTTTATCCGTTCCGTCCGTCGGAAACTGAGTTCAGGGAGAGCATCCGGAATATACTTTCGTCCCCGGACCGGCCGACCGCGTTTTTCGCCACTACGGATTTTCATGCGCTTGAAGTTTTTTCCGTCGCCAAGGAGATGAAGCTCCGGGTTCCGGAGGATCTCAGTATTATCGGATATGCTGATTTGGTTTTCAGTGAACATTTGCTGCCGGCGTTGACCACGATCAGGCAGGATGGCAAAAAAGTCGGACTGGAAGCCGCAAAATGTGTTTTCAAGCATATGTTGGAAAATCCCGACATCGCTAAAACAAAGAAGATAAACCATGAATTAGTTCCGGTCGAGCTGATTGCCCGTGAGTCGACCGCCAAAATATAAATCAGGCCGAGATTTTTCCCTGCACCGTTACCCTGCTGTTTCAGCGGCAGGTTCTCTAGTGTTCGGTTTCATGTGATATTTAATTCATCGTGAAACTGGACACTAAATAAATAATTCAAACAGGATAAATCATGAATAAAAAAATTCTATTTCCGGCAGCTTTGCTTTTGTGGACATTGCCGGTGTTGACCGCCTGGGAAACCTCCATCGATCCGGTTAAATTTGATAAAGCACTTACTTTCACAGGTGTTCAGGACAAAGTCCGGCAAAAGGGCTCACTTGACGGGGTAAACGGCAAATTTGAGTATAAATTTGCGGTGCCGCGGGATGCCTGGTATCAGATCTTGTTCTCCGGCGGCGTCTACCACTATGAGGTTATGGTTGACGGCCAGTATGCCTTCCGGTCCGCAAACACTAAAACAGCCGGAAATTTTTTCCTCAAGAAAGGTGAACATGTTTTATCCGTTCAGCGTAATTTGTGGTTTTTGAAATTCAAGGATTTGAAAAAAATAACGGTCAGAACTGCTCCGTTTGGATTGCTTAACCGGGTAAATATCAGGATTGGCAATCCCTTTGTCCGTAACGCCATTCTGCGCAAAGGCGACGATTTTCTGCTTGACATCACCGCGGGGGATTTGGCTGCGCCTGCAACGCTGAAAGTTGAGGTGGTGAACGCCGCAACCAACCGGAAAACAGGTGAATATCAAATAGCTGTCCCGGCTGGAAACAAGCTGATTCGGCAACGTCTGAAAATTCCGTGTTCGGAGGCCGGACGCTTTTACACCAGATATATCATCAACGATAAACATATATCTAATAACGATTTGCCGCATGAATATTTTTATGTGATCGATACCTCTCCTGCAGCCCGGTCAAATGCTCCTTTGCGGCGGGAACTGGTTAAAGAGATTGATTGCGTTAAAACCTCACCGGACTATGTTTCCGGCGGGAAGACGGAAATTGTAAACAAGCCGTTTGGCAACTACCGTGAGACCGGCAGTCTCGGCTTTCTGCCGTTTCGCCGGAATAAACCATCCAGCTGGTACGCCTATAAATTCAAGGCTCCGGAGAAATATGTCCTGTATCAGGTCGAAGTCGATTATCCGGATGATGAAATGCGGGTTCAATGTGTGGCAGTGAGGACCGGGGAGGACAAAGCATATCCGCCTTCCGACGGCGCGGACTGCGGCGGTGAATTCGCTTTATCGAACCGGATGCAGACATTGTCCGATCTTTATCCGGCCTTCCGGCTCCGAAATGCGGGTGGTGGTTATGAACGTTAAAGACAAACTTCAGGCGGCCGCGTCAAAAATCAGGATATACCGGATAAAAGACGGGGTCGAACCGATGGATATTCCGGTTTCCGGCAAGACCAGGCGTTTCGGCAACTGGTATGAAGAGGGGCGTTCGATCAAGCATGCTTACGGCGGTTTTAAGTCAAAGGGGTCCGGAATAGATAATTTTATCCAATATACTGAAAACTGGGCCGATATGATTTCATATTTTGGCGGAAATATGCTCTGGCATACGTTATCGGTATATCAGGTAAGTTTATATCCGGCGACTTTCAATATTATGTTTGGCGGCCGGTTTTCCGACGATTATGCCGCGATTACCTTGCTGGTGGCGGAAAAATACGGTATGTCATGTATTTTCGACTTCCAGCCGGAAGCCAGGGATTTGATGCCCCTGGACGGGCAGCCTAATGATTACTTCCTTGTCAGTAAAGACGGCAAGACAACAATGAAATATCCCCGGATGTATGTCAATCCAATCCATCCGACAACCAAAGCCTGGTATAACGGTATGCTGCTGGAATTTGCCGAACGTTACAAAGACTACAAGCAGTTTGACGGCGTCAGTATCAGGACCTGGACCTGGATGAATTTCGGATTGAACAATTTTCGTGATATTAATTGGGGCTATGGCGATTATACGATCTCAAAATTCTCAACCGATACCGGAATAAAGATCCCGGTCGCGGGCGATGATCCTCAACGTTTCAGCAAACGCTACCAATGGTTGATGAAACATAAGAGAAAAGCGTGGATAGAATGGCGCTGCAAGGCGATAGCGGACAACATGGCCGAACTGGCCGGCGCACTTCGGAAAATCCGAAAAGACCTGAAACTGTATTTGTTTGTCGATGATACAATGCGGGAAAAAGGTTTAGCTGCGGAAGCGTTGAAGGGCATCCCCGGAGTGCAAATGGTGGTCGGCGCGACTTATGGCCGCAATCCGATCAAACCGTATATCCGGGATCGTTTTGTGGAGGCCATGATGAATAAAGTCTGTGCCCTGCAGGGGCAGGCTTTGTTCAGGCACAGCCAATGCTACTTTGAGGACCCGGAGGGCGTAATGTTTCCGAAGGATCTTGGGTACGGTCCGAAAACAAAATGGAAATGGTTGAGCGGTACGGTCAATCCGGCTGGACGCAATTATCTTGAACGCTGGTCGCTTTCGCTGGCGCTGCACGACGCGGTCATGCTGGCGGATGGCGGTAACGCTTATACGGTTGGGCAACCGGTACTGCGGGAATTCACCAACGAATACTGCCGTCTGCCTGCGACTCAGTTCAAGGTTTGTGCCGATGCGGTTGATCCGGTAACAGTGCGCGGCCTGGAAACTGGCAACAAGTACCTCTTTTACGTCGTCAACACCCTCAGCAGCCCTGTCAAGGTAAAAATCACCTTTAAAAGTGTTAGCGGACTCGGACGTTTGGCAGTCGGGGGAAAATTAAGCGGCAAGCCGTTGGAATTGGATTTAAAGGGGTTTCAGCTGATGACCTTCAAAGCTGACCGCGGTACCAGAATTAATAAAGTTACAGTCGATATTCCGGTGGCGGTTAAGAAAAGAATCGGCGACCAGGTTGCCTGGTTGAAAAAGCTCAATGCCAGTTCAGGGCAATACAGGTTGAATGGCGGACAACGCCGTAATCTCAATAATATAACGAGGGAAGTTGATCAACTTTGGCGTAAAGGGCATCTGACCCGGATCCGGCTGCTGCTGGAAACCGCGATGATGAAACGTTTATTTAAAGCCTGCAAAAGCTATCCGCCGGAGTATGAAAATTACCCGATCGTTTATTAAGATTTAAATTTCTTCATAAAAAACATATTTTTCTCAAAAAAAGGGTTGACCTGTCTATAGCTTTACAGATTATACTTGACAATAGCCATGGCTGGTATATTAAAAAAAAAGTTATATATTGGAGGTTAGTCAAGATGACAAAAGAAAAAATCAAAGAGGTCTTTAAAGCAGCGGGTCTGAGTGAACGGCAAATGCTGGAGTTTCACCGGCATTT
Organism: Victivallales bacterium; assembly: GCA_963678305.2. Taxonomy (GTDB): domain Bacteria; phylum Verrucomicrobiota; class Lentisphaeria; order Victivallales; family Victivallaceae. The sequence goes on along the minus strand of CAXXVV010000003.1, from coordinate 151,266 downwards.
TGAAGCGAAATATCCGAAAGATCACCAGGCGTTTCTTGAGTGGTTGAAGATTCCGTCGGCTGAAATTGCCGTGATCCGCAAAAACTCATAACCTGATCCGGAACGGGAGGACGCTTCCGTTCCGGTAAATTGTTTACCATGAAATTTTACACCATCAGTAAACTGGCCGGAGAGTTCGGATTGTCTCGCAGTACCTTACTCTACTATGATTCGATCGGTCTGCTTCGACCGCATTCACGAAACGATGCCGGATACCGTAAATATTCCGAACGTGAACGAGACAGATTAAAAGAAATCTGCCTCTATCGCAATACCGGAATGTCGCTGGACTCGATCCGGCTGATAATTGCCGGGAAAAAGAACGGCAATCTTGAGGAAAACCTGCGAAAACGTCTGAAAACAATCAATGCCGAGCTTATAAAACTGCGAGTCCAGCAGCGGGTTATTGCCTCCATGCTCAGTGATGCATCCAAACAGGAAAAAACGGTCATTGATCGTGAATTCTGGACTCGAATATTCCGCAACACCGGAATGAGTTCAGAAGATATGAAAAACTGGCACCGGGAACTTGAGCAAAATTCACCGGCGGCTCATCGTGAAATCCTGACCTTTATCGGCTTTTCTCCTGAGGAGATTGAAGAAATCTGCAAATGGTCTATCAGCTGAATTTTGTTCTGATTTGTTTATGCAGTTCCCGGTTTGCTTCCTGTTTGTAATATATTTCTTTGAGATAAAGATAAAACCCGGCCCAACTGCCGACGCCGGCAAGATTGGCATTTTCCATCTGATACATGCCGTGGGTGGAGGACAGCGCTTCAGGCAGGCAGCGGTACTCTGTCCATGACTGCAAAAGGCCATTGAAGATGTTTGCCGAGATGCATCGGGAGGGCGCGTGCAGTTCATAGGCGTTCAGACCCTGGATCACCAGCCAGTTAGTCATAATCCATATCATCAAGCGTCTCTCATCCATATAGTCAGGGCTGAAATCAGTGGTAATAGCCGGATATTTACCGTAATAATCACTGCTGAGCAAATATTTTTCCATTCGAGTTGCCCTTTCCTCCGGAACAAATCCTCCCAGCAGGGGCAGCAGATTATCCAATCCCAGGAAGCGGTTTCCCGCAACCGTTTTGAAAATCTCTTTGTTCCGGGCGTCATAATCATAGTAAAATCCGGTTTCATCGTTCCAGCAAGTTTCGTTGATCCGGGTTGCCAGACTTTCGTATTCCTGCTGATATCCGGTTGCGTCAAGGCCAATTTCCGTCGCGAATATTGCCATCAGCTTCTTTTCCAGCGCGATCAGAGAGTTGATGCCGATTCCGGCAACCCGATCATGTATTTTGGGGCCTGATGAATAATCATTCCAGTAACCGCCGGCGCCGACAAACAGGCCGTCCCGCAGTAAAGTTTTATTAATGTAATTATTATGCAACTCAAGAAACGGAAAGATTGATTTCAATAATTCAGTATCCTGGCATTTATTGTAGATCGCCGCAATCGCCGGTATCCAAACCGGATAGGTGGAGCCGATCATGTTTTCAACTTTTTTCACCGGTATTGCGCCGGCGTCGGCGCCATCAAGCTGCATAAAAAATATAAAACCGCCGACAAGCATCTTACGTGCGGTTTCAAGGTCGAAGTCCGCCATTGCCAGAGTGTTGAGAAAATGATCCACCGACCATATCGGATAATAGATCGTCGGGTCTGGCGTAGAGATGATCCCGCTATATTTCCGGCCCTTGAATTTCGCTTTTACCGGCTCGGCCACACAGCAGTCCCGTAAATAAATATATTGCTGTTCCGCGATCTCTTTGTAAAGACCATGATTAGCTCCGGCCGGTATTTTTACGTTTGACCCGGAATATGATACGATATTTTGTTCCGTGCGCCCAAATGGGGGCTGGATAATTTCCGGATTCGGGTAACCGATAATTTCCGGCAGCTTTTGCCGGGGAGATACTTTGTGTGCCTTTCCCGCGAGAAAATCACTTTTGAGTTTTTCGTATTCTGCGAACAACGCATTCAGGACCAGATCGGAAATCTGGTTGGCTATCCTGATATCATGCCGCATGGTTCCGCTGATTTTGATGGTTTTACCGAAGGTGAACAGCAAAAACGGCATTGACAGATTTCTGAATGCTCCGATGTCATCCCCTGAGACACCAAGTATTTTCAGCAATAACTTTTCTTCGGCTTCGATTTCGCAGGCCTGCCGGAACCTGTCAACTATCATTTGCATTCCCGGCAGCCTGATGCGCCATTGATAATCCCTGATTTCAATTTCAGGAATTTTTCCGGTGACTTTTTCGGCCTGGCCGATCAGAGTTTCGATAAAATCGCCGGGATGATAAATGATGTAACGCCCGGGAGTTTCTTTTTTGACCGGAAATACGCCCATCGGTTCCGACAGCAGGTATTTCAGCAGTTTTTCCCGGCGTTTTTTCAAGGAGTTGGTTAGCCGCCCCTGCTTATCTATTTCTACATCGCCAACATAGAGCCCGGATAACACGGAGTTTTGGGCCTGTGGCTTGACTTCATTCAGCAGCCTGATTCTGGTCATCGTCGTTTCGTCGGGCAGGAGAAAGCTCAAGCGCCGGAAAACGGCTATTTTGCGGTTGTTTTTCCAGACAAAGCTGAAATGATTTCGGACCCCGGTTAGTTTGGTAATGTAGTTTTCAACATTGTTCATACCGGCGGCCGGTAATTTCGATGTTTTTTTCATTTTTTTTTGCCTCTCCCGACTTGTTTTTCAGGGCAGTTGTGTCGTTGGTGTGCAGGATTGAAATGGACCTGCCCTGAATTCAGGTTTACGCATGGGAATAATATCCTCATATTTGTGAAATTCCAATAATATATCTCGAAAAGAGCCGGTGTCAAAAAATAAGTTTTAAATTACCGGCTGCGGCTTTTCTGCGTTTGAATTATTGATTTCGCGGTGGTATCATATAGTCTGTTTTTCTCATTCGCCAGTAGAATTTTAACCATGAATACCGGGAATCAGTCTCATGTATGCAATCGGCCAGGAAGAAGTTGACGCGATCAGGAAAGTCTTTGAATCAGGCAAACCGTTCAGGTATTTTGAAGGCGGTCAATGTGAAACTTTTGAAAAGAGGTATGCCGAATTCATCAGTTCGGAATATGTCCATATGACTTCCAGCGGGACCACCGCAATTACCGCGTGTCTGGCCGGATTGGGCATCGGGCCCGGTGACGAGGTGCTGGTGCCGGCTTGTACTTATATGGCTACTGCGGTTGCGGTGCTGGCGGTTGGTGCGATTCCGGTAATTATCGATATTGACGAAAGCGTGACGATCGATCCAGGTGAGATCGCGAAAAAAGCCGGCCCGGCGACCCGGGCGGTAATTCCCGTTCATATGTGGGGGTTGCCCTGCGACATGGACCGGATCATGGATGTGGCCGACCGTTACGATTTGCTGGTCATAGAGGATGCCTGTCAGGGTGTCGGCGGCGGATATAAGGACCAGATGCTTGGTTCGATTGGTGACGCCGGGGCGTTCAGTTTCAATTATTTCAAAAATATGACTTGTGGCGAGGGCGGGGCCGCCGTTACCAATGATGAAAAGGTTTTCAAGCGGATAAAGTGCATGATCGATTGCTGCGGTATGTACTGGAACGGCCGTTCCGACAGTGTCGATGACGTCTTCAGTAATGCCGGGTCAAGAGCCTCGGAGATCGAGGGCGCGATTATGAACGTGCAACTGGACCGTTTGCCGAAAATCATCAAGACTCTTCGACACAATAAATTTAAGATTCTCGAAGCGACCGTTTCCGGCGGCTTGAAGCCCATTCAGCATAACAGCCCGGAAAGTGAATGCGGTTCGCATCTGATGTATCTCCTGTCGGACAACGAGCTTGCCGTGAAGTTCGCCGAAGCGGTCGGCGGCTGTGTCGCCTCGCAAACCGGCAGGCATGTCTATACGGAATGGGATCAGATATTATCGAAAAAGGGGGCGCATCACCCGCTGATGAATCCTTATAACATGCCCGCTAACAAACATTGCAGAATGAATTATGACAAGCAGATGTGTCAAAGATCGCTGGACATCTTGAACCGGGTGGTTTTTATCGGCATGCAGATCAATCATTCCGACGCGGACCTGAAAGAAAAAATCAGCCTCATAAACTCCGCCAAAGCCAAACTGGGACTTTAAGTCTGCACGAATGACGACGATGAGGCTCGTCATATTTAATACACTGCGTTACGGAATTGAACAGGCTGCATTTAATTGATCGTAAGTTATTAATAATTAATTTATAATGATTATTATAAAATCAAACCGTATGAATATTTGACAAATCGGATTTCGGCATATATATTATCTTTAAATCAACCAATAGGAGGAATTAATGGAAGCACGAATGAAAGTCAAAGACGAAGGCTGCTACTACCACCTTTATAATCGCATCGGTTGCATCAAAGGTGAACATCCGTTCTCAGATGAAGATAAGGAATACGGCTTCAAATTGCTTCGATACCTTTGCGATTACTTTTTGATCGAGGTGATTTCCGCCGCCTGGATGGGCAATCATTTTCACCTCGTGGTCTACGCTCCAGGACCGGATGAACTGCCGTCGCTTGAGGTTGTCGTAAAACGACATAACAACTATTACAAATCTATGAAAAAATTTTTCAAATTCGGGCCTCGAAATCCAGTCATCAGCCTTGATAACAAGGCGCAATGTCAGGAAATCGCGCTCAAAATGATCGATATCAGCCGGTTTATGTCGGCCTACCAACGCCAATTTACTTGTGTCTACAACGAAACCCGCAACCGGACCGGACAACTTTGGGGCGGTCGGTTCAAAAGCGTGATTCTCGAACGTATAAATGCCCTGGCCATGTGTGTGGCTTATGTCGAACTCAACCCGGTTCGGGCCGGTTTGAAAAAAGATCCGGCAGACTACCATTTTACCACCTGGGGACGCTATTGCAGAAGCGGTAAACATATCTTTTATAATAATTTCGTCAAACATCTGAAACCGAACATCAGCACCGGCGATGCCTCGCAATGGACTGATACCGAACTGTTTACATTCTTCCGGGGCGAACTGGCACAAATTATTGCCGCGGAAAGCGGGGCGTCGAGCGAAGAAATCTATGCCGCGCGCGACAAAGCCCGACAAAAAGAATCGATGCACGTACGCTTCCTGCGTCGTACTCGACACTTTACCGAAGGGGCGATTTTAGGTTCAAAACAATTCATCCGTCAAACCGGAAGTCAATTTGACGATCCCGGAAGAATCCGGAAAAAATATCTGGCCCGAGGCACCAGCCCATCCGGCATACTGTATTGTTTCAGAAAGTTGTCTGAATAATATTACTTCCCGGTTTCTCAATAATCATCAAGGAAGTCGAGATCGGCGCCGGGTATTGTTTCGAGTTTCCAGATGTCGACCGTAGCGTCGTTCGACTGTTTTTCGCCGGGCGTGCTGCGACCGTCGTTGACCAGTTTTTCCAGTTTTGTCAACATGGCTCTGACCTTTTCCGGGTGGGTGGCATGGAGGTTGTGCTTTTCGCCGGGATCGGCGGTCATGTCGTAGAGCTGAACCATCGGCAGGCCGTCATTGAAAGCAGCTTCATCGGACTGGGTCCAGCCGCCGGAGCCGGGACAAAGCACCAGCTTCCAGCGTCCGTCGCGAATCGCGAATTTGCCGTTGATCGAATGGCTTACCACATGATCCCGCACCGGTTGTTCGATTCCTTTCAGCAACGGTAAAATACTGAAGCTGTCCTCGCCCGCGTTTGCCGGAAGTTCCGTTCCGACGATTTCAGCACAGGTTGCCATCAGGTCCGACAGGCAGATCAGCTCATCGCAGGTTGTACCGGGTTTGACGACTCCCGGCCAGCGGAGAATGAACGGCATCCGGTGCCCGCCGTCCCAGGCGTCCGACTTGTAACCGCGATACGGTCCGCTGGGAAAATGGCCTTGTGCTTCCATTTGAGTGATCCCTATATAATGCGCGCAGCCGTTGTCGCTGGTAAAGATGACCAGTGTGTTGTCATCCACGCCATAACGTTCAAGAGATTTAAGGATCCGGCCGAAAACGTCGTCAGTTTCCATTACCAGGTCGGCATAAAGGTTATTGAGGCCGCTTTTTCCAACCCACGGTTTGTTCACGCAGATGGGAGTATGTGGCGAAGTCATCGGCAGATAGAGGAAAAACGGCTCCTGCGCCTCGGCGCGTTCTTTGATGTATCTGTCGGCTTTTTTGGCCCAGGTCGGAAGCAACTGATGCATATTCCAATACGGGACTGCCGGACCGGAAGTGGCGGCGATATTGTGTCCGACCAGCCGGGTCGGGAGAAATTCTGACGGGATACCGACGGTATGGTCGTTTTCAATGAAACAATACGGCGGCCAGTTTGGAATGTCGACGCCAAAATAATAGTCGAACCCCCGTGTCGTCGGACCGCCGGTTGTCGGCTTGGAAAAAGCCTCTTCCCACAATTTTTTCTGTTCCGGCGTCGCTTCGAGATCGGGGTCGGCCTCCATCGCTTCCGGGTCATATACCGGGCGGGGGCGAAAATTCTCTATATCCGGTTCAAAATCCCACCCCATGCCCAGATGCCATTTACCGATGCACGCAGTGTGATATCCGTGCTGCTTCAACATTCCCGGCACGGTCAACTGGTCCGGTTTGATTAGTGGATCACCGTAGAATTCGACGATAAATTGCTGGAGGGTCGAGCGCCAGTTGTAACGGCCGGTCAGCAGGCTGTAGCGCGACGGAGAACATACCGAGGAACTCGAATGAGCATCCAGAAAGGTCATGCCTTCACGAGCCAGACGGTCAAAGTTCGGGGTATTGATCTTGCCTTCCGGGTTCAGGCATGAAACGTCGCCATAGCCCATGTCGTCGACAAAGAAACATACGATATTCGGGCGGTTCGGGATGGTTTTTTCCTGTGACATGGCTGTTCCTTTTACTTCCTTTACTGGTTTTTTTTATTGATTGATACAAATTATTTTACTATTAAATATGTATATTTTCAATTGTTGAATATCATTATCAGTGGTATATTTTAATTATGAAAACGGTAATCGACAGAACTGGTGAGATTGTCTTGAACGAATGTCCGGAGTTTGTCCGGGCAGGTTTCGCGGTGCATAAGCGGGCGGACAGCAGATACTGTTTGTTCGATCTCTGGTCGTTGATCTTTTTCGACTATGAGGCCAGGGTGGAACTGGATGATATAACGGTTCGGGTAAAACCCGGCTATGTGGCGCTGCTGCCGCCGGGCGTAACCAAAATCTTTCACTTCCGCACGGATTCACTGCATTATACGGTTCACTTCAAAGCTGCATTGCCGGAAAAAGGCGGAAGTCCGGTTCGGATACCGTGGTTGATCGACGCGGCGGACCAGCGTAATTTGATTTTAGGATTGTTCCGGGAGATTATGACCTGCTGGACCGTGAATCCCCCCCGGGCGACAATGCGGCTCTGGGATATTTTGTTCAGATTGTCCGATGTTCCGCCGCCTGGTGATGATTCCCAAGTGCTGCATCCGGCGGTCAGAACCGCGATGCAGTTGATCGACAGTCGGCTGGAAGATTTTTTCACTGTACAGACGCTGGCCGTTGAATTGGAAATATCGCCAAATCACCTGACACTGCTGTTTAAAAAACACCTGGGTCAGTCGGTTGCCGGTTACATTCGGGAACGGCGGATGAATCTGGTCCGGCATTATCTTACCCATACGAATAAGCCGATCAAGGAGATCGCGATCGAGGCCGGAATGCCGGACTTGCAGTTTTTCAATAAATCCATCCGCCGGTTTTACGGTATGTCTCCGCGCAAACTCCAGGCGGAGTGCCGCAAAAAAGCATTTTCAAGTTGAAAGACTCACGTGCTATCTGTTATACCGATTGACGGTATGAGGTCGGAGAGCACGCATGCATTTTTTTAAAGATCCTGATAAAATATGAAGTGTAACGATAGCCGCATTTATCGGCAATCTCGTCAACTGTCATGTTGGTCTTTTGCAACATGCGTTCCGCCTGCTGAAGTCTTAATTCATTGAGATAGGTGTGAAACGAACAGTCGGCATATTGTTTGCAGAGGCGTGAAAGATGATTCGGACTCAGGATGAAATGATCAGCAACGGTCTGTCTCGACAAAGAGTCAAGTTCAAGATTGTCCTGGAGATAATGAGCAATTTTCTGCCATGTCAGAAATGATTTGCTGTACTTCACTGTTTCGGAAATCCTGAGTTCTTCAAGGGTCAAACGCAACAGGCTTTGAGCCATCAACGGGGCGGCCTTGCGCAGGATTGGGGTATCGGTCAGTCCGCTGATTGACCGCAGCAGCAGTTTGCCCACATGACTCATGGGTTGAGGTGTGTGAAAATAGTATTTTGCCAATGGTCCGTTCCGCTCACCCGGGACGTTCCATACCACGGTTCCTCCGGGGCATTCCAGATAAAGGACCCGAATGTAGTTCTCGTGATAAACAATTGAGATCATTTCATGCTTTCTAAGCCATGACGGCCGGGTCCAGCAGCATTCGTCACAAAACAACATCGTTCCCGGCGCCATGGAAATAAAGCGCTCATTACCAGCGTCATCCGGAATGGTTATTTCCTTGCAGCCGCTCAAGGGAATGATAATGCGTGGAACCGGCAGCAAGTGGTCCAGTTCCTTCATGCCGGATAAATCACGTCCGGTGAAGACAACGTTTCGGACTTCCTGGTGAAGCAGTCTTTCCAGTTGTTTAACGGTTTTTTCCTTGCTGAATTCCATAGGATGCAATTTATGTTGTTATAGTATAACTAATGGTGCGCCGGTATTATTGCTTTATGACGTCAATTAAAGTATCATAAGTGATATTGAGCATAATTGCAACTCCAAACATTGACAAGGTGAATAAAATGCGAGAAAAAAAGTTGTCAGAACTTGAAGACTATGTTTTTTTGTCCGACCGGAACACGCAGACGAACTATGTTGTTGAACGTGACGGCCGCATCTGGTTGTCCGATGCGTTTCCGCTGCCGTATTTCGAGCGCGCGGATACCGATATCGTCCTTAACTGGCGTGATTACATTCCGGGACAGGTTCGCTGGCGCTGGCGTAAAGGTTATTTGCCGGTTCTGGAAATCCTTGATAACGAAAACCTGCTGGAATTGACGGCGGATGAAGGAGAACTGTTATTACGATACAATGAGGGTGAGTGTTTCAGTTCCTCCGGTCGGCAAAAGATTGACGGTGAGCGATTTGCCCGGGTGATTGAGGAGAAAGACGCTTTCTGGAAGAGTTTTTTTTCTTCCGGATGGCGGCCGCCTGATAATCCGCAGTTTCCGGATGCAGCCTGGCGGGCGTGTTTCGTACAGGCGATGCACTCTTTTTGCGGCCGCCACCCGAAATATGGCGTCGGCTACTATAACCGCAACTATCACGACGGTTTTCCGCCGACAATTATCAGCATGGTCAATGCTTTGCTTGATTATAATCATCCGGATATCGCGTTGGATTATCTGGGTTATTACTTTGACCGGTTCATTATGGATGACGGATCGATCGATTACTACGGTCCGGCATTGTCGGAGTACGGAATGCTCCTTGATTTGAGCGGTAAAATAATCAGGTTTCCCGAGGGCAGGGCGTGGTTGGAGAATTATTATATGGTATTTCATCGCATAGCGCGTTATCTCTACCGGATTCGCAATCCTTTCGTCTATGGTACGGACCGCCGTTACCGGCTTCTGGCGGGGGTTCCGGAAGCCGATACCAGGGATGCGCCGGCGGTATATGTGCATAACAACGCCTGGGTGTGGCGCGGCTTGATTTCCTGGGGAAATGTCGCGGCAAAACTCGGTCGGATCGAGGATGCGGAGGAAGCGAAAAGAGAAGCATGCGACTTGAAGATCATGCTTGATAAAGCAATTTCGGAGAACCTGATGCCGGACGGCCTTGTTCCGGCCCGGCTTGACCAGCTGGATACAATCCGGTCCTTTACTGATTCCAGGGACTGCGCCTATGCCAATAACCGTTATTATCTTGAATTGCTGCACAGCGGATTTCTTTCTCGTGGTGACGAAAATAAGCTTATCGAGGCACGAGAATCGCGTGACGGGGAATTGGCGGGGATGACGTATTTTCATTTTGCCGCGGCCTGGGAAGGCTTACCGACTGCTCCTTACTGCTGCAACAACTGGCCGATCGCTTCATACGGAGCCGCGTTGGCCCGGCTCGGAGATAAGGCCCGCCTTGAACGAGTAATCAAAGGACATTTGCACTATCATCTGACTCATGATACGTTTACGGCCTATGAAAATGTCGACGCGCAAGTTAAGGGCGTTAGACGCGCGTTTACCGACTGGTGCGTTCCTGCTCAACTGGCATATCCGCGGATGTTGAAATGGTATGTTGAAATGCCCGGTTGAAAAAAGTTGCTATAGTATAATTAATGGTGTTCCAGTGCTATTGCGCAAAATTGAATTATCGGTTATGATATATGTAAACATCATGAAAACAAACACAGGAAAGGCGTTTATCATGAAAAGACAAAAAAATTTCACTCTTATTGAACTCCTGGTCGTGATCGCGATCATCGCAATTCTTGCCAGCATGCTCCTGCCGGCCCTTAACAAAGCCAGGAGCAAGGCCCATACCATTGCATGCCTGAATAACGTCAAGCAGCTTGGTACGGTTTTCCAGAATTACATTGATGATTTTGACGGATGCTATCCTAAAGGGTTCGGGTTGGGATTGGCCGGCTGGAAAGATTCCTGGGCTCAGTTTTTGATTGAAAGATACCTCAACAACAGTAACAAGATTTTTATTTGTCCGGTCGCGGAGACGCTTTTTTCCACTGAAAGTATGGGGTGGTATCCGCATTACGGCTATAACAGCTATATTTACAGTTCAACCGATACCGGATGGAACTATAAACAAGGCAAAATAAAAAATCCGAGCAAGGTAATATGCCTGGTGGATGTGGTCTATGATAAAGATTCCCCCACGAAAGGGTATTATTATCTTACAAATTTCAGTAAAGTACACACCCGGCACAATGACGGCAAAGCCGCGAATACTCTTTACTGTGACGGACACGCAGTGACCAATATTGCCACGACCGAACCGCCAACTACAAATGGCAGCGATACGACTCACCCGTTCTATAAAGAACGTTTTCACCGTCACTGATCAAGCTGAATTCCGTAAACGAATCCGGTTATATCCCATTGCGTACTTGTTATTATAAAATTACAATGAGGTCTTAATGTTGAATCATAAAACATTTTTAACGATATTTATTTCCCTTGTCTGGACATCGATTTTTTGCGCCGGTTCTCTGACGCTTGTTGAAAAAGGTAAGTCTGATTATGTGATAGTCCGACCGGAGAAAAGTTCCGAATCACAAGTCCATGCGGCGTTGGAACTGCAAAGGTTTCTTAAAGAGATAACCGGAGCCGAACTTAAAATTCAGACCGATTCCAAAGCTTTGCCGGCAAAAGCGGTTCTCCTGGGAAATACGCGCTTTACGTCAAAGATTATCGGGGCTGAGCCGGATATGAAGAAATTGGGTACAGACGGTTTTCGTCTTATTGCAAAGCCTTCATATCTTTTGATAATCGGCGGCCGTAAGCGTGGAACTTTATACGGAGTTTATGAATTGCTGGAAAAATATGCCGGCTGCCGCTGGTATTCAAGTGAATTCAGTGTTACACCGCGACGTTCCACACTGCAAATTCCACTCGGCGATGACACGCAGTTGCCGGCTTTCGCCATCAGAGAACCATTTTATTACGATTTATTCGGGCATCCGGATTTTTCGGTCCGGCTGCGGGCTAACGGGCATGAAATGCGACTGGATGAAAAACGCGGGGGACACGCTTATTACGCCAACAGATGGCTCGTTCATACTTTTCACAAACTGGTTCCCCCGGAAAAATATTTTAAAGAACATCCTGAATATTACAGTCTATGGAAAGGCAAACGTAAACACCGTTACGCGCAATTGTGTTTGAGCAATCCGGATGTTTTAAAGATTGTCACGGAGGAAGTCAAGAAGGTTTTACGTAAAGACCCGGGCGCGAAATTTATCAGTGTCAGCCAGACGGACGGGGGAGTGCCGTGCACTTGTGAAAAGTGCAAAGCCTTTGACGAAAGAGAAGGGTCCCCGGCGGGAAGCATCATCAATTTTGTCAATCAAGTCGGAGCCGGTATTGAAAAAGAATTTCCCGGAGTTTATATCGAAACCCTGGCTTATATGTATTCCCGTAAACCTCCGAAAAATGTCAGGCCGAAGCATAATATAATTCCCCGTTTATGCAGTGTCGAGTGTGATTTCTCTCAACCGCTGATAAACAGCAGTAACCCGAAAAACATTGCGTTCCGTCAGGATATTGAGAAATGGAGCAAAATTGCTCCGAAACTGCTGATCTGGAATTACGTGACAAACTTTCATCATTATATCGGACCTCATCCCAATTTTAATGTCCTGCAAAGTAATTTGCAATTTTTCCGGGATCACAATGTTTACGGCATGTTCGAGATGGGTAATTACAACAGTCCTCACGGCGAATTCGCCGAACTGAGAGCCTGGATTCTGGCGAAATTAATGTGGAATCCGGATCAGGACGTCAATAAACTGTATGATGACTTCTTCTCAGGATATTACGGCGCGGCCGCCCCGCTTGTCAGAAAATATTTTGATGGATTGCAAAAGCTTTCCGCGCCTGAGCAGAATGAAGTTACGATCAGGACAAAGATGACAGTTCCATGGTTGTCAGACGCGTTTTTAAAGCGGTCTTTACGGTTGTTTGAACAAGCGGAAAAACTGGTTGCGAAAGATCCCGCGAGGCTATACAACGTACGTATGGCGTCTATTCCTGTGTATTATGCCCTGCTTGAAAGGTGGCCGGAGTTCAAAGTAAAATGGCAGTGGGAAAACGGCGGGGTAAAGCCGGTTGGAGTGCCCCCGGAATACGCGGCGTTGGCTTCCGCGATCCTGGAGCGTATGAAAGAGGGAAAAGTTACCCGTTCTTCCGAATATACGCACCAGACGGCGTCGTTCCTGGCAAATATGCGAAATTATTCCCGGCCGGCCCAACCGGTGATAGTCAGAGCCGGTGGCCTTACCGCCGGGGTTTTGCCGGCAAAAGGCGCACGAGTCTCGTTGCTCGAGATGGACTCTGGAAAAAATCTTGTTCTACCGCAATTCGGGGGGATTGATTTCACATTGAACCCGAAAAGGTTTGGTACCCAGTGGGGGCATATAAACCGGATGGAGGCGGAAAACCAGTTTGACTTTGTGGTTGACGAAAACCAGACCGATAAGCAATCAGCGGTTTTCATCTATCGCATGAAAGGCAGTTATACCGTTTCGCGGCGTGTGTCAGTCGCGGCGGAAGGTATCACAATTGATACTGTTCTTAAAAACGAAAACTCGAATCAGCGCGAATTTTATCCGCATTTTCGCCTGGCTCTTGATCCGGGTGAGGTTGATTCATTATATTTTAAAAACGGTAAGTCCACCTGGCGGAGTGCAGCTGTGCCGGCCGGCCAAACGTTTTCCAATACGATTCTTCGCGGAGATCAGTTGAAATCGCCGGAATTGATTGTTGCGTCGGCTCAAAGCCGTCAGGGTTTAAAAATAACTGTTCCTGACTACCGTAATGTTGATAGGATCTGGATTTGCGCCGACACAGCAGGATGTCCGCTGAAAATAATTTACGCGATGAAAAAAAGTATTATGCCGAGAAACTGGCAGAAAAAAGATCTGAAATTCAGAATGAGTATTCTTCCTCTGAAAAATATTACCGGTTTGCCTGACCCGGTTTCCGGAATAAAGCATAAAGCGGAAACCGTGGTAATTGACGACGACCTGGTTACAGTCGCCAATCCCGGTTGGGGGGATTATGTTGCGGATAAAGCGGCGACGGATGGTCATTGTTTACGAACAAGCGATTATCCTTCATGGAGCGTTTACTGGGCTCCAGAGCCGCAATTGTTTATTCCGGGAGCCAAGTATAAACTGCAAATGCTTGCCCGGGTAGACAAAACCGGAGTGCCGGGTGAAGCATTTTTTGCCGGGGTTTACGATTATAATGCACGCAAAAGTCTGGGAGATATCAAACCGCGGGTTTCTCAGGTAAAGGATGGCTATCAGTGGTATGATGTTGCAATCTTTACTCCCGGCGCCAAACAGCGCGTCTGGGCCGGTCCCGGAAGGTATGATCGCAAAGGCGGAGATAAATCCGCAGTTAAGCACCTCTATATTGATAAACTCCGCTTTGTCCGGACTAATGAAACTGAGATCGTGAAACCGGGAGACAAACGCCCTCCGGCTGATCTGGTGATTCTCGAAGATTGCGACTTGCCGTTGAAACCCGGATGGTGTAAACACGTCAAGGACGCCGGCGCCGGGGATAAACGCGCATTGCAACTGACCACATATCCGACATGGAATATGCAATGGGATGTCAAACCCGCATGGTTCAATCCGGGCAAATATAAGGTTCGTATGAGGATCAGGGTTGATAAGTCAGGCGTTCCGGGAGAAGCCTTTTGGGCCGGGATATATGACTACAAAACAAAGCGCGGACCGCAAATCTCGATAAAAGCTGAAAATGTTAAAGACGGGTATCAATGGTACAAGATCGGCAGTTTTGAGCCCGGGGCAAAACAACGCGTTTGGCTGGGTTCCGGGCGTTATGACCGCAAAGGCGGCGGCAAATCCGCGGTAAAAGGGGTGTATGTTGACCGGATAGAGATGAAAAAGGAGGGGAATTGATAATGCATCAGGACAATTTCCTCATCAAACCGGCGCTGATGCTGCCGCATTTGGAAGATAATACATTTATCGGTCAATCTATTGTGCGGCTGAAAGACGATTCATTGCTGATGCTGGTCCCCTCCGGGCTGTCTCCGGCGGATTTCGAAGACAAAGAAGTTTTACCGAAAATGCCGCGTGCATTGCGATCCAAAGACAATGGTAGAACCTGGCTGGATGAAGGCGAGATCAACGTTGAATGGAACGCGCCGGGGATTCCCTGCGGCGGCGGGATCAATTTTTTGTGCCTGGATAATGGTGTTATATTGCTGGTGATGCATCACAGAGTCAAAGGCAGACACGGCGGCGGAGTGCCGGTGATTACCAGCAGTTCGGATAATGGCCGCACCTGGACTCCGGTAAGAACTCTAATTCCGGATGACAATGAAGTATATTACGTGATGAATGATAGTCTGGTCATGCTGCGTTCAGGCCGGATGATCATTCCCGCCGCCGCCAGATCATTGACCATGAAGGACTATTTTGAAGGCGGTATCTGTGACGCTTGCTGTTTTTACAGCGATGATTCGGGTGAATCATGGCAATTGACTCCGGTTGACAACCGGGTGATTTTACCGGATGACCCCAGGGGGATGGCCGAACCGGGTATTGCCGAGTTGTCTGACGGTTCGATTATGATGTTGGCCCGTACCGGTAAAGGCTGTCTTTACAGTTCATATTCAACCGATGAAGGAATGAACTGGTCCGACCCGGAACCGACCAGCCTGATTTGTCCCTGTTCATCATTCACTCTGCGGCGTATGAACGACGGACGCCTGATTGCTTTTTACAACCACGCAGAGCCGATGAAGGCAGGAGCTTTTTTTCCCAGAAACCCGCTGTCGTATGCCATTTCCGCGGATGACGGCAAAAGCTGGTCGGAGCCGGCAATGATCGACAATGAAGGCTGTGAACTTGATGGTGACCATCGTCAGCATATATATCCGTCGGTGTGTTTTACCAGTGAAGGGTTGCTACTGGCATACACGACTCACCCGGCCCCGCCTGACGGTATTTTCAGAACCGTTCCCGGCCGGAAGCCGGGCGGCGTCAAAGTTGCATTACTGGCAATTTAATCCGTACGACGAATGGCGCCGGGGACAGCCCTGACCGAAAGCACAATTTTTATTTTGCCGGAATGACGGCGATTTCGTAAATGGAAGTAAAGGAGCTTGAGGTGTTGCCGTTTCCGGTAAGCTTGACATATCTGGTCTTTTGCCGGGGGAATTTGTATGGTTCAAATCCCCTGGTTGTACCGGAGCTTTTTCCATCAAATACTTTGGTCCAGTTTTTCCCGTCCCGGGATAGTTCCAGCTGGAAGTTATACTTTCGCTTGTCTCCATGAAGCCAGGCGATGCGAACTCCTTCAGTTTCGTATTCCCGATCCAGTTTTAATCTTAATACTGCGTTTTTACCGCCTCCGGCCCAGTGGCTGTCAAGGTTGCCGTCAGACGCATTTTCAACCGGATTGGCGCTGTCGTTCCGGTTGGTATAAATACTCACGTACCACGGATAATCAAATCTGCTTTCAGGATATTTGGAGAACAATACCATATCGGCGTATCCAAGGTACAATGTATTCATCCGCAGGAAGTTTTTATAGACTTCCAGCGGTAAATAAATCTGTCCGGATTTGCCGGCAACACGCTTCTTGAAATAATACTCTTCTCCATTCAGTAGGACATATCTTTTTCCGGTAAATGCCTGTAATGTTTGCCCGCTCCCGGTTGCTTTCAGGCCGTCTTTTGTCGTGGTTACTTTTGCGCCGCATGCTTGCAGCAACTTGTTTGCCGGGATTGAAATTTCACCTTTTTCATGCTCAATAGAAGTTACTGGAATGATCCGATTATTTATTACTACGCGGGGAAACTGTTGACTGATTTGTTTTGGGCAAAAGTCATTAAGATCCTGGCTTTTCGCCGTTTTGAGTTCTTTCCTGCTTGCGGTATATTTTCCCCGTTCAAGCAGAGAGAACGCAGTTCCGCTTTCACTGGAAACATTTATCTTAATACTCTTTCCTTTATCGGATTGAATCGTCCATTCGCCCGGGGCCAGATCTGTAAGGAGTATTTGATATTTGTTCCCGGGAACGATGAAGTTGAATTCTTTATCGATATTTTTGCCGCTTTTTGAGAAAAAGACTATACGCTGATCGATTTCCGCGCCGATGAGGTCCGCATTGTTTACCAGTTTGACCGGAAGCGGATTTTTTTCTTTGGCGTCCATAATCTGGAGAACGTTCAGAAAAATATTTTTCCCAGCGTTTTGCTTTGGACTCAACTGGGTGCGCCATTTGTTGCTGAACATAGATTTTTTTGTTGTATCCGGAAAGTTATTGCCGAAAACGTGATTAAGATGTTTCGGTGGCCCGAGCTTTTCCAGGATGATATTGTCTTTTTCCGGCAGCAGAACAGTGTCGACCAGCTTGCCGGAATCAGTAGCCTGATCGCAGACAACCGTAATTTGATTGTTATTGAATACCGGTTCCTGAATGCTGTGCAGCAGCCATATTTTTCTGATGTCTGGTTTTGCTGTTTCCGTCCTGTCAAGAACGATTAAAGCTCCCGGACGCGATGAATTATCAAAATTCAGGAAGCAGAAAGTACGGGTATAGAACAGGACGTTTTTTCCATAGCCAGCTTTCAAATCAACTTTCATATAGCTGTAATAAGGTCTTTGTTTATTCGGCCCGAAGCTGTGTCCAGGGATATGCCCGTTGAGGTAACGCTGCTTCAATGCATCGAGATCACGCGGTTCCCCGCCGGGATAATGCTGGCCGCCATCATATCCGCGCCTTTTCAATTTTCGCGGGATTTTGTAATTTTTGTCATAAAAAAGCATGCAGTTATGAGCGATGGAGCGTTTTGTATATGTCTGATGGGCCTTGGTGCCGTACTTGTTGTATATGCCGGAATCAATAGCGAGAAATCCCTTGTAGTAAATTTGGAAACTGCCGGCGTCGAGATGCTGATGATTGGCGAAATAATGTCCGGCTCCGGTCATTCTGATGACCGCGCTGTCGGAATCGATCCCGAATTTCCAGCCGGTTCTGGTAATCATTGCTCCGAGGGGCTCGGGAAAGAATCTGGTAAGTGGCAAAGAAGAAAAATCTTTTGCCGATTGTTCAGGATTTGCAAACAGCAGATATTGCAGCGGGTTTAATCTGGAGGCCGCTTGCACGCCCTGCATATAAGAATCATGCACAATATACGGATCTTTGAACAGCGCGCCGAATAACAGGTGTTTATCGCGAACGCCGGAATACAAATACATCCGGCTGTTCAGGCCGTTGTCTCCCTGAGGCATAATATTGCCGTTGGGCAGACGCGCGTAAATCATTGAATATGGAACTTTGGCCATATCGGCCGAATACAGCATTTTTCCGTTCATTCTATGGATCAGCAGCGCACTCCATACCTCCCAGGCAAAGCGATAACTTCCATAACCAGAACCCTGGCTGTGGGCACCGGATTTATACATGAAATTCCTGGCCGGAACCATTTCGGAGAAAAGCCGCCGGGCGCATACATCATATATATACGGATATTTGTCGTATACGGCAATTCCCGCAGCCAGCAGATCCTTGAACAGTTGAGATTCCCCGGCGTGGCCGACAACGGAACTTTGTCTCACTGGCGGCCAGCCGATTTCCATTTTTGCCGCCAATTTCAGAATGCCGGCAATGACGGCATCTTTGTCAGTCGCTTTAAGCAGAGGGAAACACCAGTCATAGACTATTCCTGCGGTGAATATGACTCTGCCATAGGTACGGGTAACGTCTTTTACGGGTTTGTATCTGGCTTCAGCCAGGATCGTCTTTATATTGTTTATCGCATTTTCACCCGCGCTCAGGTTCTTCCCATAGATGTAAAGAAAGGCCTGAGCTTGGATTGTTGTCAGGGCGATATGGTTCAAATATTTATCTTTTCCGAGTTGCGCGCTTTTATTTTCAGACGCTATGGCTTTTATATTATCAAAGGCCCTGCTGAATAACGTATATTGTTTTATCCGTTGTTTGATTTTTTTCAGATATTGCGGGTTAAGCAGGACGCGCGGATGACCTGCTGGAGGATAATATGGTGGAGGCGCCCATTTAGATATGACCGCATTACTGTCAACCTTATTCTCCGTTGCTTTGCCAATTTCGACCTTATCAATTACAATGTTATTTTCGCGTGTGAAAATCTTCAGCGTATGCGGGGCGGCTTTTAAACGGTAAGTTTTCTTAACGCAGGTTACGGATTTTCCGGCTTTCACTCCCGCAAATTGCGGTTTTGAATTGTCCATTGCAACATAAAAAGAGTCGCAGGAACTGCTGGCCGCCAGAACAAAAAAGGTAACGTCATATTTACCCGGGGAGGTAATTTTGAAGTTTAAAGTTATATATGGCTTCGCGCTGTTAGTGTTGTTTTTATTTAACCTGACGGCATTTTTAAGCACAACGCCTTTACCATTCGATAAATCTTTGTTTTCTGCATAACTGCAATCAGAGGGAACAATACCTTTTTCCGCTTCGAGAATCAGATTTTTTGCCTGGATTTGACCAAGTGTGAGAAGGATAAAGTGAATTAGAAATTTTTTCATAGAGTCCACATAGCGGTTAAGGTTTTGAAAATATCATGAAGGCAATCATTTGAGACATATAGAATCACGGGCATAACGGATCATCCATCATGTCCTGCGATATTTCATAGGGGCCTAAACTATCGACATGTCCATCTCCGAAAAGGCAGTTCATGCGTTTTTCACTGTGGAAGAATCCATAGGAGAGCAATTGAGAATAATTGAACGCGTAGCCAGATGAACTCAGGACTTGGGTTGACGTGTCGGTATCATATTGCTGACTTTCTCCGAGCAGCATTTGTTTTGAAACCTGTTTGACTTTTTTCAGTGGGTAAAAACCGTTTGTTCCGAGCCAGGTTCTGCCGCCATACCAGTCGGCGTTACGGCGGCGATTGTGGCCAATGCGTGCGTAAGTCATTTGACCTTTTTCCTGCGGGGCTTTATTTCTTGCTTCAGGGCAGGCCCAGCAAGTGTTTTTGCCGCTGAATCTTATTCCGTAATTGAGCATCTCCATATTCCAGAACCATTGTGGAGATGGTTTGTAGCCGCTCTGGTAAGAACGAATCAGCCAGCCGTTGTTGTCGTCAAGATATAGAGCTAGGCAGGTTCCGATAGTTTTTTCGTTGTTTACACAGGCAATTGCGCGTGCTTTGTCTCTGGCTTTATTCAACGCCGGTAAAAGCATTGAGGCCAGGATTGCGATGATTGCGATCACAACCAGGAGTTCAATGAGGGTGAATTTTTGCTGCTTCATGTAACTGCCTCTCTGAAAATTATCGTTTCTTGCGTCAAAAATGTATTATGTTTATATCTTGCTTACCGTAACCTGTCCGAACCAGAGCCAGGTCCTGAAGGTGCGAAATCCCCAATAGCCGGATTTAAACGGTGTCTCATCGCTCGCTTTCAAGTAAATTTTTCCGTCGACCGCGATCGAGAGAATCTTATCCCTGCGAATGATTGAAATATGATATATTTTATTTTTTTCAGCATGATAGTCATAGGTTTGGGTTAAAAGATTGAAGCCGGGACAACGTCTTATCCTGAACCGCGCTTTTGTTGAGCCGTCTATATTGACCGGGCCGCGTTTCTGCGCGTCATTAAGATAGGTAAAGATATATCCGTTCAAGTTATGGTAGAGTGGGTAGTCCGCGCTTTTCCTGGCGTCGGCGCTGCTTTGAAGGTCAGTTCCGGCCGGATCGGAAAAAAACAGAAAAAGGTTGATATTGTTTACATTTGTTTTCGAGCTGATGACGCAGACATCAAAATCAATTTTTATATTACCTGAAACCGGAATTTTGTTCCAAACGGTGCAAACGCCGCCGTTTTTTCCTTTATCAAATGTTGCCGGATCGGCTTTAACGTAAAGTTTGCCGTTTTTAACGGTTACTGATTGTCCGCCTTCTATCCACCAGTTTTTTAAGTTTTTGAAATTATCCCTGAAGATGACTTGCCATGAATTATTTTTATCGATGGCTTTTGCCTGCAGATCATGGTCACTTGCCGCTATTTGCAGCCCGGTGAATATAAACAGTAGTGCCGGTAATAATTTCATGCTGATTCCTGAATTGACATTGTATTTAATATAGCGCCATATCAACGCGCCGGAATTAAATAATTATTTTGTTCTTGTTATATTATATTTGTTTGGTAAACAGTATTCAATATTGCTGAGAAACAATAATAAACATTTTCGGAACAGGTGAAAACATTTTCGGAATAATAGTATAATCAGTTGCTGTATCGTCTTGAATAAAGACATATATGAATCGAATGGGTAATTGTTTTGACTGCTTTACCATAATCATGTTAAGCTTATTTCTAGAATATATTTTTGATATGTTTTGAATGATGGATTGCAGGTGATAAATATTCTCTTCAGCCATTGAATTTTTTTCTGCCTGCGATTATAGTCTTAACATAATTTCGCTATCATCTTGTTGTTTTTTCAGGATTAGAAAGGATAAAATGGCTAATACTGACTGGAAAATTTTTAAAGAACAACATAAGCCGTTTTACTATTCCCAGGTTATTAATAACGGATCCCGCCCTTTTTATGACTTCGTCGCGGCTCTGTTGTATTATTCATCGGGAAATGTGAAAGCTGTTCTCAGACGATATACTTTGTCGATAATCATTTCGGGCCATGGCAGGTATTCCGATGAAAACGGAAATGCACAAATTTTAAAACCGGGGACGGTACTTGAACGGGTTCCGGGTATTGCCTTCGAAATGCAGCGTGAGGAAGCTGATGGTCAACCTTATATCGAGGCGATGTTCAATCTGACCGCCAACATGTATAGGTGTTTTCACGATACCGGTTTTTTGAAGACTAAAACCAGCATTTATGAGGTTGATATAGACCGTGAATTGTTCAATGATATAATAACTCAAATAAAGTCCCTGGGATACGATAATGAAGATTGCTTGACGGACTGGTTGTGCGGATTTGTTTCCATGGTAAAAAAACTGCGCTCAAATAACCAGTCAAACAAACTTGATTGGCGGGATGAGCTTGTTTCCAAGGTGCAGAAAGCTATGAGAATGAATCTGGAGGATATAGAGGATATTTCATCTTTTGCGTCTGATTTCAACTTGAGCAGCCGTTATTTGAGAAAGATTTTTCAAGAAAAAACCGGAGAGAGCCCCAAAAATTATTATCTCAAACTTAAATTTGAATATGCCTGCCGCCTTTTGATCGAAGACAAATTATCGATCAAAGAGATTGCGTTTGAACTGGGATATTCTTATCCTCAAAGTTTTTGTCGCCAGTTCAAAACATTCATCGGTTGTTCTCCTTCCGATTACCGGAAAAACAGTCAGGGCGAATAATCGGTCGTCGCTGATTAGTTTATCAATGTGTGGTCTGTGAACGGCGGCAGGAGCCGGGGCGTGAGGTCGTGACTTCTGTTTTTATTCAGCCGCAAAATGATGTACTGCTGGATACGTTGCTCGAGACAAAGAATATTGATTATATCGGATCAGACGGGCATCTCCGTTCACCGGATCACTGGATGCACCGTATGAAAGGCACTATTTTTGAAGTATATGACAGAATTGCTCCAAAGATCAAAGCGTCCGGCAAACAGACTTTTTTCCTGATTGAGGGTCAGCGTCATCGCGATGAGGATCTGGACAATTATCTGGAAAACCTTGATCGCGCATTCAGTCTGCCGATGGATCAGCTGATGTACTATTTTTCAGCCCATGAAATGTCGCTGGAAAACGAAGAAATATTCAATCAGGCAACCTGGGACGCGGTCAAAAAAGCTAAACTCTTGAAATCAGAACCGGTTAGACGCGACCGACAAAAGTAAAAAAGAAAGAAAAATTTTTAAATTATTCCGCACCGGCACGTTGCCGGACTGGATCCAACGCAGGAGCGTTGGTCGCCGCTTGCGGCGAAAGTAAGTTACGCAATTTATTGCGTGTTAAGCAGTTCAGTTCGCACGGAGTGATGGTTTTGAAAAACGATTCAGAGTTTTTCAAAAGCGTTGAACGCAGGGCGTAATTCGCGGGAATTCGGCCTTGCCGACTTTTGTCGGTCCCGTCCGGTTACTGTCAACTGCTGAAATTTATGTAGTAATTTAATTTCAAGAATTGATTAATCGGCTTTTTGCGCTATATTAATTGTCAACAATTAAGTATTAAATGAGAACAATTAATCATGGAACTGCTTGCGGCTTTCAAAAAATTCCTGTTGGAAAAAGGGTATAAACCCGGAGAGAAGATTGCCACAGAACATGAACTGGCGGCATATTTCAATGTCAGCCGGGGCAAGATTCGGGAGGCGGCCAATACGTTGGCGCAGCTTGGTATTCTGGAAAAAAAAGCGCGTCGCGGCACGGTGCTGAGATCCCTCGATCCGCAAAGTGTCTGTGACGATCTGCGTTTCCGCTTTTCGCTGGTTGATTTCAATCCGGCGGATTTCAGGGAGGCCAGGGAAGTTATTGAGACTGCGGTTTTCCCGCTGGCTTTTAAACGTATCACGCCGGCTCTGCTGAGTGAACTGGAGCAGGCGGCGCGGGAAACGCTCGAAAATGTTGCCGAACCGGCCAAAGCGGACCGGGCCGACCAGAAATTTCATCTGACTTTGCTGAAAGCATGTGGAAATCAGACCCTGCAGACATTTGGACAAGTTATTCAGATTCTGTTCAGCGAAGAATACCGGCAATATTGCTGGGATCGCGAAAAAATTACTCAGGCGGCCCATGAGCATTGCCAGATAGTTCAAGCGATCCAGGATTCAAATTATCAACAGGCCGCAGGTATTATGGCCAAACATCTGAAACACTGACACGGAAAACAAATGAGTGAATTTATCAATATTACCTGGACGTCCGCCTCTATTGTCGGAATTTTACTGTTAACCGCCATGACCGGTTATTTTTTCAGCAAGAGCGCGGTTTCGTCGCCCGAGTTTCCCAAACTGCTTTCGCGGCTGGTCTTTTACATTCTGTTGCCGTGCTTGTTGTTCACTAAGACCGCTACCTCGATAACCCCGGATAATTTTACCCGGCTATGGATTTTCCCGGCGGCTGCGACCGTTTATGTAATGCTTGGCTTGCTGGTTGGGGTGATTACCACGAAAATACTGCGTTTAAAGCAGGAGCATATTCGACCGGTTATTGCGGTTTTGACCTTTCAGAACAGCGGTTATCTGCCGATTGCGTTGACCGCTACGGCCTGCACTGTATTTCCGGTCTTGAAAGCTGATCCGCAGGCGGAAAGCGAGGCTATTGCGTGTATTTCCTCATATCTGCTGGCGTCCGCGTTGCTGGCCTGGCTGATCGGGCCGCCGCTGGTAGCTGGAACCAAACTCCGGGATTTCAACTGGCGTAATGTGATAACTCCGCCGGTGATCGGTTTATTTGCCGGAACCGCGGTTGGATTGATTGAGCCGCTCCGTTCTTTGCTGACTACTACCAGCAGCCCGCTTTTTCCGGTTTTTGGGACCGCGGAACTTCTTTCCAAAGGAGTGATCCCCTGTGTTTTGATGTTATTGGGCGCAAGCATGGCCGGGGGAACAAAAGAGCATGGAGTAGGGGCAGGAACGGTGATAGTGTGCATAGTCCTCAAGCTATTTGTTATGCCGGCGATAGTTATTGGCGGGTTGTATTTTTTAAGCAAAGCCTCTCTGATTAACCTTTCATTGATTTCGATTCTGGTATTGGTTATTGAAGGCGGCATGCCGCCGGCAAACAACCTTGTTGTGATGTCCGAACTGGCCGGAGGCCGGAGCCGGACCGAGCTGGCGGTCCTCATGTTCTGGCATTACTTAGCCTCAATCATTTCCATAACCCTGGTTATTGCCACCGCCATGTATTTGTTCTGTGAGTAAATGCGGCATTACCGGGGCATAACAGACTGGTTTGCAGTGTTATGATAAAGACATTGACATCTATTTCAATGATTGTCCACGCTTAACTCCAGTAAAGGTTTTTTCAATTTACTGAACTTCCACCTTGTTGCTTTAGGTGCGGCAATATATACTTTTACGGGTTTGCCCCGGTATTTGGCCGGAACTGGGATGGTCAATGAATTTACAGTCTTTCGCATGGGGGCACCGTCCATATTAAAAACCGAGCCTACAGGAACAACCCAGCGGGCGGAGCCAACGACGGTTCCATCCGGAGCCTTAAGCATAATGCCGAAAGTTTTGCCTTCTTCACTAATGATATTTTTTTTTCTCCATTGTAAAACAACTGTCAATTGATCCGACGGGATTACGCTGAACTCAAATAAGCGGGAGGTCAAAGGCGTGGTTCTTGCCGCGAAATATTGGTCGGCATTTAAAAACACTTTTCCATTTGATGCGCTGACCGCGCCCCAGGCATCATTTATGAATTTCAAGTCAAGCTGGTATGCTTTTGTTGTCTGTGGCAAAACTATTTCCTTATCCGATATCGGGCTGGGACCGGAAAGCGTCCCGAAACTATTTTTAGGTTTATCCGGAGAAACAATTATATAAGTAATTTTATCTTCTCCTTTGCTTTTGATATTCTTCCAGTAACGGAACGGCCTGACCCTGTATATATTGATTGCCGTTTCCTTGCCGACTGGATCAATTATCATGTTAAGTTTTGAGCAATAACAACCGGTCATTCCGGCAATCCCCAGTAAATTTCGAGGAGTCATCTGGTTTTCTTTGATTCCGAGCTTCCCAGCTGATTTTAAAAAGTAAGATCCTTGAACCGCGTTAATAGAACTTCCGGTCGGATGGATCATATAGGCGACCATCCAATCATAAAAAGTTGTAATATACTGCCGGTCGCCGGTTACCTCGGCGACTTCCGCCATGGCTTGAAACAAATACCAGTCCCGGCCGCTGCCGACGGCATAGTCCGGGGCGTCAAAACTGGTTTTCCCGTATTTGCTCTTTTTACGTAGTGCGAGAATTTCCCGGGCATCTCTGATAAAACGGTCGAGATATTTTTTTTCACCGGTTACGTCATACCATTTCTTCAGACACAACAGACCAATGCCGATATAGTAATCCCCTTTGATCGGACTTGGCTGTCCGAAATTGTAATGGGTCTCATAGGCGTGCCGAAAGCATTCCAGATGAGTCAGTTCATAAAGCTCTGCCAGATGCAGCAGCATTCTGGCCCGTTCACGCCCTTTGTAGTGTGAGAGACGGTATTTCAGCAGCAAATTGGCGCCAAGGTCGCTGGCAATGTTGTACGAACGCATGTCCCCGGTCAGCAGATAATGCCAAATCAATCCCGTTATCCAGAAATGCCCGGTATGGAACATGTACGAGGTGTTGATCAGGGCGCAATGAGTGTGCATAAAACACGCACCGTTTCCGGCGTGGCACACGTCAACTTCACGCTGATGCTGCGTCATTGCCTGCGCCAGATTGAAAATATCCGGTTCGCCGCTACGGACATACTGCAACCACAGACTCATATTTATCACGCTTTCATTGTTCAATCTTTTAGTCGATCCGCCGAATTCCCCGTAATTGACCGTGCCGGTAAAGTCCATGGTTTCGGGGAGATGAGTTATGCGTTTAAAAACGGCCTGAAGGTAACGGTGATAACGTGGATATTTCAATTTTGCATCTTTGGGAACCAGAAAATTGCCGAATACTTTACTGGCCGCGATCCACTCAGAAGGAGCTTGCGGCAAGGGAGTATGATTAACCAGCATATTCGATTCTGGAGCATTGCCGAAAGGAGCGTAGGCAATAGAGATGGTCGAGGCCATGCCGAAAGGTAAATCGGCATATTTCACTTCCCGTTCCGGCCAGAGATAAACCGATGCTTTGTGCCGGTTGAAGCTCACTGCTGATGGATTACGCTGCCAGAAATCTTTAATTGCCACGGAGCTTTTACCTGTCTGGAAAACGCCGCTTGCCCTGGAGTTATCAATCGTCTGACGATTGCCGTTATTGATGGCGATGCTGTATTTCCCGTAACCGTATTCCTCATGCAGCTGTGTCAGGTCAATGCCTTTATTATCCAATGATACCGTTTTGCTGCTGCCGCTTGTCAGCTGGTAAACAACTTTATCCGTTTCAGGCAGCGGCAGTTCCAGTCCGATGGCTTTGACCAGGGTATTATATTGTTTTTCGCGGTTCTCATAAGTTGTCTCAATCAGGAAATAAGGTTTCCCGGCATAGGCGTGGATTCTCACGATGTAATGCAGCAGTTCTTTTCCGTCAGTGGAACGATGTACTCCGTTCGCGCGAATGATCGCGTGCAAAGGGCCGTTGCGTTCAATGGCAACATTGCCACGGCTGTGAAATGATGAATAGATTTTGTTGTCAGGGGTGATTACAAAACATCCTGAGTCTGGCCCTTCAATGACCTGGTGGTTCTGTTTATTGCTTATGCGTGAAAAGCCGCGAAAGTTTTTGCGGTCAATTACCGCCTGTACAGCTCCTGTGTCAATAATATATTTGTTATCCCTAATGCAAACCAGATTTGCCGGCGTTTCCTTGCTAACGATTTTGCCGCCGTAATGTAATAAATACGCATTGCCGGCATCAGCTTGAAAATTCACAAGCAGCGAAATAATACTGCCGTCGCGGTGTCGCCTGGCAAGCGCGGTGGATTGAACAAGGACATTGCGTCCGGAACGATCCGTCAGTTTGACAGCTTCCTGATCAAATAATTCTCCCGGCGGAAAAGGTATTCCGGCGGAGACGGGAAACTGTTTAAAAGATTTTGTTCCTGGATTGGCGATCGATAACCTGATAACCCCGGTTCGTGATCGTT
The DNA here is from genome assembly GCA_963678305.2 of Victivallales bacterium. GTDB lineage: Bacteria > Verrucomicrobiota > Lentisphaeria > Victivallales > Victivallaceae. The sequence continues at coordinate 123,685 of CAXXVV010000003.1, read as the reverse complement.
TATTGCGCCATTGCGGTGGTGATGCCGGTCCCTCGACCTTTTCATTATAAGCGAAAGGCTGTTTGTTTCCTGCTCTAACCGGTGAGTATGCCGAAGGGGTCAGGCCCGGCTCCAATTGAGCCGCATCGGCCCATACTTTTTGATCGGACATTGGTTTTATCCAAACACGGTATAACTGTCTTGACGAGTATCCTGATAACTTCTTTTTCAATTTAAAAGATATTTCATAACGCTTCCATTGCGGTGATACCGTGAAACTTTTTTTCACGGTTTCCAGCTTCATTCCACCCTGGGTATGCAGATATACCGGTTCCAATCCGAGTTCAACCCGGGTGTTACCATTTGACTTCAGATAGACGGAAAAAACACATTCGCTTGATCGACTATAAAGAACATTCCATGTATAAGCGGATGTGCCCGACATTAATAAAGATTGTTTGCCGTCATAAGCGCAACCTCTGACAATTTGCCATTTTGCCGTTGTGTTCCGGCGGTAATCGCCGGTAAACGCATAAATCTGACGGGCTTCGCGTCCCATTTCGAAACTTGAGTCCGGCAGTAAATTTCTCGCTGGTCCTTGAGGTGCGCCACCGGGATGCCCGGTGTTGATCAGGCTTAGCTTTCTAAAGCTACAGACTGCCCCCTGATTTTTTTTTGAAAAAGTCATCCTGCATAAGATAGTTGCTTTATCGCTTGACCCGGTTGAAAAGGAGATGGCTGCGGTTTGCCATTTCGCGCCGTGGACGGCCGCATTATATCTCTTTTGTCCAACTTTTACTTGCAAAAAAGCGGCTCCGGGCTGCGAACATTGGACTTCTCCGGTTAAACGATAGGTATGTTCGGGCTGCAGTTTTACCGTTTGTGCAATATAACCTTGCATCTTTTGAATAGAGTCTATTTTAACGATCAGCTGTTTGTTTGCAACTCTGACATCTGAAATAAAGCGGGCAATGCTCCAGTCAAGCGGTCGCCCTTCGGCATTAGTTTTACTGAAATCGCCATTCTCCAGGAGCGAATCAGCTACCGCAACATGATCCGATACAGTTATCCCCAATATCAATAATAATATTCGCTTCATATTTTTTCCGTTTGTTTTGATTTGTGCATCGTCATCAGTTGTCCGAATCAATGGGTATTCAAGGCGTTCGCTCCGCAGTCAGGGGCCTTGCCTTTGAAATACCCCGGCTCGCACCCCGGCAGCGGTTTACCGAAGAAGCTGGATAAATCAACCCCTTTACCGATGTTGTTGACTCCTTGAAAATTATGTCCGTTCTTTCCGGTTTCAGCAATTGCCCGGAGCGGATCTGTGAGGTATGTGTTATATCCGGCCTTGAAATTTGGTACCGTCTTTGCCCGGCGCACGGCGGAGGTGCGACCATAAAAATCGCCGAGGAAGTGGTTATTATAAACGTAAGTGTTTGGAGTCCCGAAACTGGTTACGCCATGATATCTGATCCCGTCTCCGCCGATAGTGGTATTATGATAAATGTATATTTCCATGTTTGTATCCTGCATAAACCTGATATTATCCTGACGGCCGTGAATAAAACGGTTTCCGTATATATACAACGGGCCTTTATTGTGCGGATTGTTCCAGTAACGTAAACAGGCAAACGCGTTGATGATCGTATTGCCGTACCATTCCTGCCCGGTATCGCCGTAAATGGTGAAACCGTCATCACAAATATTGGCAATGTAATTGTGATGGACCTTAATTCCGGGGCCTTTTTGTCCGCCCACTGAAATCCCGTCCCAGTGGTCATGTATATAGTTACTGAAAACCTCGCAATTCCGGCATTCCGAAATGATGATGCCGCAACGGTCATAATAGCCGACCCACTTGAAAGCCCGCCAGACATCGGCCTGGTACCGCAAACCGTTCGGCGTGCTTATTGACTGGCTCTGCGGCATCATGGCGTGATAGGCGTTCAGGGTCAGAACACAATTGGCAACCTTGATTTCGGATGAGAATTTTATCTTGACGCCATATTCAACCGTGGTAAAGCTGCAATTTCTAATGATGATATTTTCAGAGCGCCTTACACCTATGCCTTTGACTGAACAACGCAGATTCAGGTTTTCAATAATAACGTTTTTGATGCCGTCCAGATCGATCAACTGCGTACCTTTTACCAGCCGGAATTTCAGTCTGTTCGGGTTCGTGTTATCTCCGAAGCGAATGTAAATATTTTTGTCTTCGGGGTTGTACATTGCCACTGCCTTCAAAACATCAAATCCCTGTCCGGGGCGCTTCTGTTCTGTCATGATTCCGTCCCTGAAGATATTCCGGTAATGATACACGTCGTCCTTTTTACGCTGATCATCGCCGGCGCGTTCATATCGGATAAGCGGTAGTTTCAGTCCGTCCTGCGAACGTTTTTTGTTTACATAAATACCGCGGATAAAACCTGCCGGCCTGGTAGTTTTATAGACTCCATTGCCCCACGCCGGGACAGGAGCCCACTTTAATGAAATCGGCCTGGCTGCCTGTATATAAACCTCAGGTCCGCCTTTCAGGAGCAATGGCGCGTCCTTACTGCCGCCGCGCCTGAAGCAGAATGATTCTGTATAAACTCCGGGCTGGAGGATAATCATGGTTCCCGCCCCGGCTTTATCCAGTGCTGACTGGATCAATTTGAACGGTTTGCGTTTTGAACCGTCTCCATCAGGAGCAGCTTTGGCGTCGACATATATTTGTGGGGGAAAAGGACCGTTTGCCATCGGATCAATTTTTACATAATCCGCTGACGCCAGTTCCAGGCCGTCAAACCAGGTTGTGTCGTTCAAGAATTTCGGATCATTTTTCACGGCACATGCCACCCGGATCTTATCGCAGTCTTCCGGAATGAAGGTCGTGGTATATTTCAGCCAACATCCTGAACCTGTTTGTCCTCGTCCTTTGGATTCGGTGTTCAGAAAAATATTTTTTACGACTTTACCGTCTTTGAGCAGATAAATCTGGAATGCCCCGCCGCCCTTGTAGTTCTTCATCCAGCCCGTAAACCGATATTTCTTGTTCTTCTGGAAGCGGGATGCGGGAATATCCTGGTATATTTCCCAGTTTCCTTTACTCGGGAATTCCAGCGAATATATTTTCAAACTCTTGTTGCCGAACATATCTTCGGCGCTGTCCTGACGTACCACCGCTTTGACCCTGCCTTTGACGGTCCATCCCGGCACGGTTGTATCAGCCCGACCGATATTTTTGATTTCTTCAAATCCGCTGTTCGTAAGCAGGTTTCCTCCCGCACTAACGTTGAAGGGAAGAGCCATCAAGCCGGAAATCATTCCGACGACAAAAAAATATCGCATAATTTTCCTCTTATTAAGTTTAAAATTTTTAATCGATAATGCTTATCATGGCGCGTAATTATGCCAGAATGTATCAGAAGATATACGCGGCATATTAATTATCGGGTTGATAATGCAGTCAACATGAAAATCCAGATAAAGCACATTAATCGCATTTCCATGCCGTGCCGCCGCCGCATAGTTGTAAACCACATTGTCAGCAGAGTTATCCAGCCTGTAAGGCCTGCCGTCAAGCGACCCGAATAATTCCGCTCCATCGTCTTCCGAATCAATAAATACAGCCGCTTTTGACGGTTGAGACGCCCGTTTTACCGCCCGGGCCAAAGGATTGCTGTCTGAAGTGATATATATATTTAAACCATAGCTGTAATTCAAGTTGGAGTTGTCGATGTTAAACGGTTTGACGTCAGCCGGACAGACAAAAAGCTTTCGGTTGGAGTTATCTATATAATTGCCCTTGAACAACTCCCCGTAATCGGCTCGATACCATGGCCGGGATCCAGGCAGATATTCAAAGATTATACCATTATGATCATCAACATATTCATTGACCATCAAGCCCATTTGTTTCAGATTGTTTACACAGGCAATTTTTTTTGCGGAAATTCGTGCTTTATTCAACGCCGGCAGCAGCATTGAAGCAAGGATTGCGATGATTGCTATTACTACTAAAAGCTCTATTAGTGTAAATGCGTTTGATTTTTTCATGACTTTGTCTCCTTTTTTATTGGCTTTATGTTATACTTCTGTGTGATTGTCTTTCCATTAAGTGATAGGGCAGCATTCGCAGTCTGTCCCTGGTTCTGTTATGGATTAGATCCAGTAAAAACTGTACCGCCAAAACTCCTGCCTGCCCCATATTAATATCAACAGTTGTCAGATATGGCTCCAGCATCGTTGATATGTTCATATTATAGAAGCCGACAATACCGATATCCTCCGGAACCAGCATATTGTGCTGTTTTACTACTCGCAAAGCTTTTGCGGCAGCGTGGTCATGAGATGCGATAATGCAGGAAGGCCGGGAAAAGCCGGTTAAATATTTTTGCAGGGCATTGTAAATCAAGACATAATGATTTGTGTCGTGAAGGAAGTTGTTTAGGCTCATATTTTCAGAATAATCCACTAGCTCGGGTAATGTGAATCCCTTGTTTTTGATGGCTTTTTTAAACATTTTCAGTTTATATTGCCCCAGACAGGTGATCCCGTTATGCAAAAAAATTGCATTGGCTACTTGCTTTTTGCCCAGCAGACTTATCATTTCGCCGAATGCATTTTCATAGTCAGGGACAACGCATGGAAGTTTTGTTGATTTCGGGTCGGCGTTCAAAACAACGATATGCGGAGTTACCCGGATAAAGTCATCCACATTGAAATTATAGTCCAAAAAAGCCCCGTCAATAATCAGGCCGTCAACTTTATTTTGTTTTACTTCCAGTAAATCATCAACCGAATTAAGAACACCGCTGAATACCTGAAAATCAATTTTGTGCTTTGTTACCTCGCCCTCCACGCCAAAAATGCTGTCCATGTAATGAGTGTCGGCGATATCATATTGCAAGCGCCTCGAATGGTGATTGACCAGGCAGATGCAGTTATATATCAAGCCGTGACCGTTGCCTTTAACAAATGTTCCGACTCCCTGCTTGCTGACCAACAGGTTTTCTGCAACGAGCTGACGAATAGCAGTTCTAACAGATGTCCTGGATGCTTTGAATTTTTTACACAATTCAGGCTCGGAATAAATAGCTTCTCCTATTTTCAGCTTGCCGCTGGTTATACCTTCTTTTATCGAAGCGGATATTTTTTCATATATCTTGGTCTTTTTACTTGGAATGCTGTTTGACATAAAAACGATTAATTCTTGTTGTATCTTTTTTTGTAAACTAAAACAATACATGTATTATATATTTTTAAAGATAAAAAGTCAAGTAGGCGTGAAAAAAAATATGAAACTCTCTTCAGACAGTTGCGTCATATTAAGGTTCCTGGCATGAAACGCGTTATTTTTTTATTTATCCGGTTGTAATTTCGCAATTTGTGAATAGTTTAATTAGATTGCCTTGAAATTTTGTGCTTGCCGGACCGGAATATTTTCTGTCATGCCGATGGTAAGTTGCACACGGGTCGCGGGTGTTTGCGGTCCTTAGAGAAAAATCAAATGCGAGGAATCTAATGAAAAAGCAAAATATTGTCATGATCCACGCCGAAAGCTATGACGGTCGACTGATCGGGCGCCTCGGCCAATACCCTGGAATCGCAAATGCCACCCCCAATATTGACGCGCTGGCCGCGCGCGGCGCGTTTTTTCCGAATACTTATTCCACTCATCCGATCTGTTGTCCGTCGCGCGCCAATATGTGGTCCGGCACTTATTCCCATAAATGCGAAAGCTGGAACAACTTCAAAGGGCTGGAAACCGGAATGTGGGCATATCCCGACGCTGTTACCGCTACTTATGACGTTTCCTACCACGGGAAACGGGATTATACCACCGGTTACCACAGCGTGATGAACCGTATCGCTGACTTTCTCGAACCTCTGAACACCCGGCATCTGCCGGTAATGAATGCCGATCCGGCCCAACGTGTTATTATCAGAGAAGATCGTGATTTCCGCTGCCACCAGAGAGACTGGGAGATGATGGACAATGCTACCGCTTTCCTGGAATCCCGTACTGATAACGACAAGCCTTTTTTCCTGGCTCTTAATTCCGGTCTGGTCCATGCCGCGTTTATCACCAACCAATACTGGCTGGAAATGATACCGGAGGAACTTGTAGATCTTCCGCCGGTCGATGAGAGTGGTCATCCGGCCCTGAAATATCAGCAGGCATCGAAAGCCTGGCGCAACGGCCTTGATGATGAAATGATCCGAAAAGTGCGCCGGATTTATTTTGCGATGTGTGCCGAAATGGATGCGATTGTCGGTGCGATCGTCAATAAAATCGATGAACTCGGGCTGGCCGACAATACGACCATCATTTTCTCCAGCGACCACGGCGAACTTGCCATGGAACATCAATTGTACTATAAAATGAGTATGTATGACGGCTCCGTCCGGGTTCCGCTTATCATGGCCGGTCCCGGCATAATCCCCGGCAAGCAGTATGACAACATTGCCTCACTTATCGATATCGCGCCGACGTTGTGCGAGCTTTCCGGCATGCCGCAGCGTGAGTGCTTTGACGGTGAATCCCTGCTGCCGCTGGTTCGGGGAGAAACCGGCACCAGTCGCAATTGGGCCTATGCCATGTACAGCGGTGTTACCTCAAATACAAGCAGTTACATGCTGCGCGAGGGCGATTACAAATACATCTCGCACCGCGGGATGCCGCCGCAATTGTTTAATCTGAGTGAAGACCCGGATGAGTTGGTCAATCTGGCGGCCGGCGAACCGGAAGTTGCCGCGGCTATGGATAAACACTTGTCAGGGATAGTCGATCGTGAAGCCACTGACGCTATAATTGAGGATTATCGTAAATATAACTTCAAACAGTTCCGCCGTCAGGCGAAAAACGGGCTGTATTTTGACAGCAGTTACAGCTTGAGCGAAAACCCCTCATCGGATTACCAGACATTGATGAACAACGCTTTTACCGGTTGGAATGAAGAAGATGAAGCCCGGGTGGACGAGTGGCTCAACTCTTAAAAATCACGCAATTGCCACCCCTTTGAAAAAGGTATAGCAGAAAACGCCATCCGCTTTTGTGGTGCGGTATAGCGCCTTGATCCCCGTGTCAAAGGTCTGCGTGTCAATCAACCCGCCTTCTATGGCTGATTGACGTATTCCCTCGATCATTGCGGTGAAAGTCTTTTTCGTAAAGCCTTCAACCAGTTCAGGTCTGCTCGCGTCGACATAAACCATTCGCGGTGAAACCCGGACGGCATTGAACCCCGCCTTAACCAGCAACGGATATACTTCGCGGCCGATATTGGCGTTGCCTCCGGCTTGTTTTTGCAGTTCCACCTGACAATGGACCGCCTGGAGCGCGGCTTCGTTGTCGGGGTGGAAATAAGTTGAGCCGTGATCGCCTTCGATCACCGTGATCGTGCCGTTCTTTTTCAGTAATTTTTTCAGGCAGGACAGAGCCTTTACCGGTTCAGCCAGATGTTCAAGCACGAAACAGACGAAAATATGATCAAAAGATTGCGGCTCAAATGATAAGTTGAAGATATCGCCTTGCTGAAATATCACATTGGTGCATCCGGCTGCCTCCGCTTCTTTTTTGGCTGCCGCCACCGAGCTTTCAGAGATGTCGACAGAAATAATTTCCGCGTCAGGACTGTTGCGACACAGGGTGACTGTCTGGGCTCCGACTCCGCAACCGGCTTCCAATACTCTGCTTCCTGCCGGATAATGCGTATCCGAATGAAGCAATTCAACCAGGGTTGAGGCCTGGTCCTGCAACCGGGTGTTTTCTTTTTGGTCGTAGCCGTGAACGTATTTTTTGTTCATTCATTTTCTCCTTTCGCTTATACTTTGAGCAGGAAGAAATTTAACTTTTAATGCGATGATGCCAAATGTCGAATTGATTTTTACAATTTTTTGGCTACCAGAGGTAACCAGGGAGTTGTAAAGAGCAAAAACGGTGTTGGCAGGGCACAATAAAAAGTTAATATTTCAAGTGTTTAAAGTATATTTCCCGGTCAGGAAATCACCTGACTCAATTCTTTTAAGATTCTCTGTCGACCAGTTGTAAATATACACCCAGGCAAGACATTTGCGACCGTCTGTCAGGATAATTTCCATCCGCCTCCTTATATACTCGGTCGGTTCCGGGAAACCGGAGCCGCATTCTTCGTACTTGTCCAGTTGGGCCAGAACCGTCTCCGGTTCATGCAGAGCGTATACTTCACCCTTGACCAAGTCTGTTGCGTTATTTGATGGAACCGCGCCGGGATAGTAGTCAACTTCATAAAGTATCCCCTGCCAGACGGCTTTCGCGACAAAGTCCGCATGTTCAGTCAGAAACCGGTACATATCGCTTCCGGTCTCCCTCCGCAGCGTTCCGTATACGAAAATATAGTTATTAGTCATTTCTCAAATCTTCGGATATTCAATAAATCAGGAGTCATTCTTCGCCGGTCTCATAGAGTTCTGGCACTACGGCCAATAAAGTTCAGTCTTATTGACTTATTAATCCTCCGGGCTGCCCTGTTTCGCGCCGATGCTGCGCAGGATGTTGCAGAATTGCTCTGCTTTTTCGGTCTTGAAGCGAAATTTCATAACGCCTTGCCAGTCGGAACGGAACACTGAGGCTTCAAATGCTATTACTAACAGATTTTCTTCGGGGATTTCAAAATAGAGTTCGGAGATATTAGGATCGTCGACCGCCAGACTGATCTGGCGTCTGCTGTAAGTATAGCAGACAACCCGTTTTTTGGTGATTGCCAGACAGCCGGAAAAAGCCTCGGCCCGGTAACGGTATCTTTTATGAGGACCTTTGACATTTTTGTAGATCAGCCAGCCGCCCATGCCTTCATCGGCGATGACGATGCCTTCCTGCTCCAGCGTCGGCAACAGTTCTTTCGGAATAGAGCCCGCTCCGAAGAGCTGGTATAACAACGTCTTCTTCACTTGTCGCCTCTCTTTCCTGTCCGGATGAGCATGCTTTATTGCAAACCGGCGGATGGATGCCGCCGGGTGATAGAGATTATTTACTCAAAAACTATTTCGCCGAAACAATCCGGCAGATGAAAATTCTTAGCGGAAACCGGTTGCCATGAGGCCCAGTGGGGATGGCTGGTGCCGTCGCCGCATTTATAGAAATTGGCGCGCCAGGTTGTCCCGGATACATCGCCTTTGGGTTCTTCGCAATATTTGGTGAACAACGCTAACGGAAGTTTTGCCGCCAGGTTCCAATGAGTATCTTCGGTGATTTCCGGCTCCACGACAAATGGCATGGTGGTGAATACCCGCATCGAGCCTGCGTCTTCAAGCGTCAGAACGTCGAATTTCATACCGGAACCGGTCCGGATCGGGTCGATGATGTGATAGACCAGGAATGAACCGCCGCAACTGAATTCAAAATTAAGGTAATCACTGCGACCGGGAGGCTGACAGAAGAATTCCACACAACTGTCGCGGCAAACGCTGTTCTGGTATCCGGTGTTGACGCTGCGGACATATTTGTCCTGAACATCGAACAGGATATAAATGCATTGATTGTCATGCAGCACTTTTGCCCGGGCAACCGGATGGTGATCGCTGCTTTCAACCCTGAAATTGTCGATTTCAACGATGTTTGCGTTTTGCCAGTCAGCGCTGTCCCAGCCGGCATTCAATGCCGGTGCCGAAGCTGTTTTTTTAATGATGTAACTCACCGTGGATTCATTCCTTCTTTTGCAGATATTGAACGGTTTATAAAAATTGTTTACGGGTTCATTATTTTGATCAGTTGGGCTTTGACGTCCTTCTCGCCACTGGGAACGTATTTGCAGATGAATACCGGTTTGATGACATTTCCTTGCGCGGTGAATGTTGTTGGACCGGTAACTCCGGGATAATTTTTAATGGCGTAAAGCTGTCTTCTGAAATTAGTTTTGGCTCCTTTGGCTTCAGCCATCGCGGTAATAACTATTCCGGCGGTATCATAGCCCTGGGCCGCGGACATCGTGGGTTCCTGCCGGTACTTATTTTTGTATTCGTCGATAAACTTTTTAACCTGTGGTACCGGATAATCCGGGGCATACATGGTGGAAAAGAAATATCCGGTCAGCTGACGTTTCAGCAGGCGCGGCAGAATCGGATGGTTCCAGCCGTCGCCGCCGAAGAATATTCTATCGTATCCCAGGTCTTTGCCGTTCAGAATCATGCGAATCACATCCTCCGGGTATCCCGGTAGCAGGATGCCGTCGACTTTAGAGCCGATAATCTTGATCAACTGGCTTTTGAACTGAGGTTCCGAAGAATTGTAGCCCTGTTTGACAATTACTTTGCCGCCGGCTTTTTCAAAGGCGGCTCCGACCGAAAGGCCAAGCATTCTGCTGTAAACGCTGTCTTCATCGATGTCGAGCATGATTCCGATACGCTTCAGGCCGCTTTCAAAGGCGTATTTACCGAGGGCGGCGCCCTGGTACTTGTCACTGAAACAAGCACGGAATACAAAAGGGTTCCGTTCGGTTATCAAGTCATTTGTCGCGGTCGGAGTGATCAAAGTCGTTTCCGATTTGAATGCTTCATTTTTCAAAAACAGCGTATTGGTTGAGGTATAAGCCCCGATAATAACCGTCGGTTGATATTTTTTAACCAGGGCGCGGAATGCGAATAAAGAACCTTTGGTCGTGCTGCAGTTATCCGCGGTCACCAGCCGGACCTTTTTGCCGCCGATGTTTTTGCCGGAAGCGTTGAACTCATTGAATTTCAGTTCGATCCCTTGTTTGATGGCTTTTCCAAACACTGAATAATCCCCGGATAACGGAAGAACTGCGCCGATGGTTATGATATTCGGATCGGCCGGAGGCAGTTTGTCGGCAATTTGCGGTCCGGTACTGCATCCGGTCAGGAACGCGACTATCACACTGAAAAAAGGAATTAATACTCTCATTATCAATCTCCTTTTTCAACCGATCGGGGGCGGAACCGGCGGCGGGGTAGCTCCGAATAAGGACGCGATTTCCGGTTGGGAGTCGGCTGCGGCCCAGCCGCTCATGCCTTCCTTCCAGACCATGGTTTCACGGGTTATCGCACCCGCGCTGATCTGGGCCTTTAATTGATCAATCGTGAACGGACCGGCCTGTTTACCGTCGAGAACCGCGTAAAACTGGGATTGCTGCGGAACCGGCGGCGGGGTGGCTGGAGGCGCCTGTTGCTGCTGGTGCAAAGCTCCGCCGACGCCGCCGGCAAGCTGCCCGCCGACCATCATACCCATCATATTGCCGGCGCCGCTGTCATTCTGCGCGGCATCGCGCAGCGCGTTTGCGGCCTGATATTGTGAATAGTTGTTGAGATTGCCGATAGCGCCCATCGAGGCTCGTTCGTCCATTGCTTTCTGGACTTCTTCCGGCAGGGAAATATTGGCAACCGCGAAAGACAAAAGTTCGAGGCCTAAACCGTTGAACATGGCCTGCAGTTTGTTGGTCATAGCATCGCTGATCTCGTCATATTTTGCGGCCAGGTCAAGCGCCGGAATCTTCAATTCACCAAGACAGTCGGAGAATGAGGAGATTAACTTGACGCGAACCTGATCTTCAAGATTGTCGGCATAATAATCATCTCTGGCTCCGACAAAACGGGAGATCATATCTTTGGATATCCCGACTTTATAGGCAAAGTTGCCGAAAGCCCGCAGCCTGACGATGCCGAAATCCGCGTCGCGCATCATTACCGGCTGGGGGGTGCCCCATTTACGGTCAAGTTGTTCGGTGGTACGGATGAAATAGACTTCCGCCTTGAACGGGGATTCAAAATTGTAAGGAAGACTGAGCAACGTCGTGATAATCGGCAGATTCTTGGTGGTCAGGGTATAGGTTCCCGGTTCAAAGGCGTCGGCAATTCGTCCTTCATTGACGAATACCGCACGCTGACCGGGCCGGACGATCAGTTTCGCCCCCATTTTGATTTCGTTATTATGACGCTCAAACCGATGTACCAGAACATTCGGATTTTCATCCGGATATTCGACAATGTCAATGAACTGACCTTTAAAAACGTTGAACAATCCCATAATACAACCCCTTTCGTATTAGTCTAAAGTAAATCCTTAAAAATGTCAGTGACTGGTGAACCGTCTTGTTAGTTGACAGTCCATTCAGTCCATTCAGTCCACCCAGTCAACAGTAATACCTCAAAAGGTGTGACATGTGAACCTTATTCCGCATTTTCAACAAATTCTAAATTAAATTTATCCGCAACACTTTTTGTACTTTTTGCCGCTGCCGCATGGACACGGGTCGTTCGGGCCGACTTTCGGGTCCTCACGTCGATAGGTTACCTGGACCGGCTCATACATTTCCTCTTCATTGTCGCCGGGATAAAAATCTTCATCATCTTCGTCCGGCGGAGTCAACGCGATCGGCATTTGCCGGATAACTTCGTCAGGGATTCCTTCGGCTCTGGCCTGCGCCATGACCTGCTCCTGAACTTCCGGCGGCAGATCCTTGAAGAATACCACATTCTCCGGAAGCTCCTGGGCCTGGCCGCCGCCCATGCCGCCATAGCCGACGTCGCCGAACTGATCAAATTGTTCATGCACCAGTTCCTGCGGCATATTCCCAAAGAAGTCTTCAAACTCCTCAATACTCTCAACGGAAGCGGTGAACATGCTTTTGACTGTTTCCATATGAATCCTGGTCAGCAGCGATTCAAATACCTTATATGCTTCATTCTTGTACTCGACCAGCGGATCTTTCTGGGCATAGGTGCGCAGATAGATGCTTGAACGCAGATGATCCATCTCATAGAGATGTTCCTGCCAGAGCCGGTCCAGCGGTTCCAGGGCGATCCGGCGTTCCAGCCATATTTGGCGTTCCGGATCTTCGTTATCCGCTTTCGCGTCATAGGCCTGCTCGATCCGGTCGACAATCTTTTTCAACAGCAGTTCCGGGTCCGGCATGCCGGTCTGGGCGTCAAGCATAACTTCATGTGCTTTAAAGTCAATGGGGAAAATGGTCTGGACTGATCCGACCAGTTTTTCGGCGTCAAACGGCTTGTCGGTGTTTTCACCAATTACCGCGCATTCTTCGATCATATTGTCGACTACTTCTTCGACAATCCCGAACAGGATATCTTTAGGGTTGTCGGTAAGCAGGATATCTTTGCGCTGACCGTAGACGATCTGGCGCTGTTTGTTCATGACATCGTCAAATTCCAACGTGCGTTTACGGATAGCGAAGTGATGCTGTTCCACCCGGCGCTGTGCGGTCTCGATCGACTTTGTCAACCACGGATGCTGCAGTTCTTCACCTTCTTCCATCCCGAAGCGCTCCATGATCTTGACGATCCGGTCGGAGCCGAACAGGCGCATCAGATTGTCTTCCAGCGCCACATAGAACATCGAAAGACCGGGGTCGCCCTGACGCGAACAGCGTCCGCGCAACTGCCGGTCGATCCGGCGCGAGTCGTGCCGGGAACTGGCGATCACGCATAAGCCGCCAAGGTCAGCCACGCCCTTGCCGAGTTTGATGTCGGTACCGCGCCCGGCCATATTGGTGGCAACCGTGACGCCGCCGCGCTGTCCGGCCTGGGCGATAGTTTCAGCTTCGCTCTGGTGGTTCTTGGCATTCAGTACGTTATGCGGAATATTCTTTGATTTAAGCATGCGGCTGAGGATTTCGGAATCGTCAACGGAAATCGTACCCAGCAGGATCGGTTGTCCGGTTTTATGACGACTTTCCACTTCATCGACCAGCGCTTTGAATTTTTCGCGCCGGGTTTTGAAGATCAAATCCTGATTATCGATCCGGATACACGGTTTGTTGGTGGGAATGACGATAACGTCCAGCTTGTAAATCTGATGGAATTCGTTCGCTTCGGTTTCCGCCGTCCCGGTCATCCCGGAAAGTTTTTCATAAAGCCTGAAATAGTTTTGAATGGTAATGGTCGCCAGCGTCTGGGTTTCGCGTTCGATCTCAACTCGTTCCTTTGCTTCAAGCGCCTGGTGCAAACCGTCGCTGAAACGGTGTCCCGGACGCAGACGCCCGGTGTGTTCGTCAACGATCATTACCTTGTTTTCCTTGACCACGTAATGCACGTCTTTCTCAAACAGGCAATAGGCTTTCAACAACTGCGAAATATTATGCAGACGTTCGCTTTTTTCCGCGAACTCTTTCTGGAATTTTGCTTTGGCTTCCACCTTGCCGACTTCGTCCAGTGTGGAATCGTTTTCAATTTTATGAAGTTCTTCAAGCATATCCGGCATAACGAACATTTCGGGGTCGTCCGGAGAGATGGCATTACGCCCTTTCTCGGTCAGGTCGGCCTCGTTTTGACGTTCGTCCATGACGAAATACATGTCTTCCTGAACTTCCTGAAGCATGCCGCGGTTGTTGTCGCTGCGAACTTCCATTTCGAGCTTTTCAACCCGCTTCAGGATATCGCTGTCTTCCAGAACCCGCATCAGCTGTTTGTGGGTCGGCATGCTGAAACGGACCTGCAACAGTTTGATCAGAGCGTCACGTTCCGCCTCGTTCGAAATATTTTCTTTGCTCAAAGTTTCTTTTGCTTCGCGCACGAGACGCGCGTTCAACGCGTTCTGTTTGACGACAAGGCCGTCGACCAGCGGCTGCATCTTGTCAAACTGATGGGTTGAGACCGCGACCGGGCCGGAAATGATCAGCGGAGTTCTGGCTTCGTCGATCAGGATACTGTCGATTTCGTCGATAATCGCGTAATAATGGTCGCGCTGCACCATCTGGTCGGCTTCCAGCGCCATACCCATGTCGCGCAGATAGTCAAACCCGAATTCGCTATTGGTGCCGTAAGTAATATCGCAACCGTATATCTCGCGACGTTCCGCCGGGCGCATTTCGCTTTGCAGACAGCCGACGGTCAGGCCGAGGTAACGGTAGATTGTTCCCATCCATTCGGCATCGCGCCGGGCCAGAAAGTCATTGACGGTAACCAGTTGGCAGTTGCGTCCGGTCAGCGCGTTCAGGTATAGCGGCATGGTGGCGACCAGGGTTTTACCTTCACCGGTGGCCATTTCAGCGATATTGCCGCGATGCAGAGCGATGGCGCCGAGGATCTGGACATCATACGGGATCATGTCCCAGGTCATTTCCTGCTCGCATACCGTGATCGGGTTGCCCATGTTTCGACGACAGGCGTTTTTCACTACCGCAAACGCTTCGCACATAATATCGTCAAGAGTTTCACCGTCTTTCAAACGTTGTTTGAATTCGTCGGTCTTGGCTATCAGTTTCTCTTCCGGGAGTTTCTGATATTCTTCCTCCAGTTCATTGACGCGCGCGACCAGCGGTTGCATCCGCTTGAGGTCGCGTTCCGCCTTGGAACCGAAGATTTTTTTCAATATTGCAGTTATCATGATTGTTTTTTTATCAGCAGAAAGGTTAAAAGGAATTCTTTCCTTTTTCTCCACTTCTATCTAATTATTCATTTCTAATTTTAATTAAAATTATGATTTCGAACCGGGACGCTCAATCTCTTTACCTTCCGCGCACAGCGGACAGACTTCCGGGTCCCAGGTTTCAAGTTCCAGTTTCAACAAACTCTGGTGTTCGACATCAAACGTTGCTTCGCCTCCGCTCCGGTCAACGATCACCGCGATCCCGGCCACTTCGCCGCCGAGGCTCCGGACCAGATCCACGGTCTGCTGAACCCGGCCGCCGCGAGTGATCACATCTTCGGCCACCAATACTTTTTCGCCGGGTTTGATCTTGAAACCGCGTTTCAGGATCAGTTCGTCATTTTCCTTGTCGGCAAAGATTGCCCGGACGCCCAAAGCGCGGGCGACTTCCTGTCCGACGATCAGGCCGCCGACGGCCGGCGAGATAACACAGTCAATTTCAGTATCCTTGAATTTTTCCGCCAAGGCCTTGCAGACGGTTTCCGCCCGGTCAGGCCATTGCAGCAGCAGTGCGGCTTGAAAAAAACGGTTGCTGTGCAGACCGCTGCGCAGTTTGAAATGACCTTCCAGCAATGCGCCGGCGTCAAGGCATATTTGTACTACTTCTTCCTGTTTCATAGTTACTCCCTTCCTCCCGATTATCTGAATGTGTTCGCAGAAGCCGGTTCGACCCACAGGTGGAAGTCAACTTTTCTGCCAGCCATTTCCAGAGTGATCATTGTGTTCAAACGGGTCAGCAGCAGCGCGTACGGGATCTTCTTTTCGCCGCCGGCTACAGTCACGCAGACATTTACGTCGCCGAGGATATCTTCCGCCTGACGCACCGCCACGATCATGTTGAACAGCCGTTTGAGTTTGTCGCGCAAATCCTTATCAAAATCAAAAGTGGCATGACATTTTTCACAGACCGCCTGAAAGTTCGCTTTCATCACATCCTGCAGATCAAATTTAACTACGCTTTCGCAGCCGTCCTGAATACATTGAAAATCAATTTGCGCCTTGGCGGTAATTGCGTTGGAATCAGCAGCCATACTAGTTCTCCGTTTCTACTTTTTCTAAGTTATTAATTCTGAATAAAAATTTCTACATCAAGTAATATATCTTATAAAAAGCAAAATTAAAGCCCTCTTCAAGGAAAATTTACCCTCAACGAAAGCAATCGATTCAGCTTGCATGTCAAATAATCATTTTGTTTATAATAGGCAGCGGTGCTATTTATTGTTGTTCACTGGGAGCGCGGACGTCTCCGTCCGCATGGATTGTCGTGAAAAGAAATTTTTTTTCATTTGGCTGACGGTAAAATTATCTTTGCAATGCCGCCTTTTTCGACTTAAACGTGTATTTAATATCGCAAAGGTTTGCGATGTTCCCGCAATTCTCTTCGTTGATTAATATTTGCTTTTTTCAGTGAATGGATTACTATAAGAATGAGTCTTAGAAAGCTTAATCTTTTATATCGTAAAACGGGGAAATGATGATAAAAATAACAACAAAATATTGGATAATCGCGGTTTGTTTTCTTTTAGTGATATTACTAATGTTCGGACCGATATTTTGGGGCGAAAAAAAAAGGAGTCACGACAATGATTATACTTGGTGTTCCAGTCATTTGCGAAAAATCGGTAATGCTCTGGCGATGTATAAATTGGACTATAACGTTTATCCTGAAGATTTGGCTGTTTTGGTTACCGGAGGTTATGCCGAAGAACTCAATGTCGATTCAAAAAATCTCAGAAAAAATTGTTTTGCCTGCCCTGCGCAAACATCATTTCCCGACAGACCGAATGACATTGCTAACTGGACAACTTATATTTATCGTAAACCACATTTAAAGCGTGATATGCCTTTTCTGGTATTACATTGTCTTGGCTACCCTCATTTCCGACGGAGAAATGAATTATGGGTTGATGTCAATGATAAATTTGAGGTTAAATTTAAAGAATATATTAAAGATGAATAATGAAAAAATTAAATCGTAAACATATTATTATCATTCTGATTGTGCTGGTGCCGCCGTTGTTTTTTCTGGTGCCGATGCTGATTCCTGATGGTTCCGGCTCCGAGGCTTATGCCCGGGAATGGAGTGCAAAGTTTAAGGATATCAACAGCTTTGAGGAAGCTCGGAAACGTTATCCGGGAATTGACTTTTTTTATTATCCTGATGATAGCTGGGTATTTGGTGTCTGCAAAAACAGTCATGGGCATATCGACGGCGGCACGATTGTGATTAAAGACAGCAACGGTAAAATCAGCTGCTATTTCGGGCATGTATGCGGAGAGGGTTTCCTTCGGGTAATCATGAAAGACGTCAGTCTGAAGGAATTCTATAAAGGTCCGATAAAAAAATTTAAAGAGTACAAAATTGAACAGAAATTGTCAGATGGAAAAAAGTAAGAAAAAATATTGGCTGACATTAATGATTGTTTCAGCGGTGTATCTTTTATACGCTTTATTTACCGGAGGTATTATTGTAATAAATTTAAAATGGTTTGGAGGTCTTAGACAAGTAGAATACGTTAAAGGAATTAAGGGAAATATCGCTATTAATTCAAACTATTTGAGCAGAGGATTGCCTTTTATTGGATTTTATGATTCGACAAGTCTTCCCAGTTCACTTAACATCGGTATTTGGGATCCTTCAAAACAATTTTTCCGTATGACAATAAATACAATATCTGTTGAATACGCAAATGGCAAAAAAGAACATTATAAAATGAATTGGGTTCAATATTTTGAGCCATATATTTTGAGCAATCGCTCCTCAGGCAAAACAGTTGAAAATTCTGGCCTGATGCTTAACGGAAATACTCCCAAATGTATCAATTATTACAGTAATTGTGATGTTACTATAATCGGATATATGGAAACTGTTGGGAAAAAGAAAATTCCATTTATAGTTAAAGAGCACTTTGAATTTAAAGAAGATTTATATTTATCAACCTTGTGGGAGCGTTACGCTAGTTGTTAATGCTGGGCAGATTTGCAGTTGTTAATCCATGTATTATTTACAAAACTTGGAATCTGGCTGACGGAAAAATGATTAAGTGTATAAAAAGTCACACAATAAAGAAAGATTTTGTTGAATTGGCTAAAGACCGGAAAAAATTAATAAAATAATTTCCGGTATTACCGCTTTGTATTCAGATAAAAATTCAGCCCGCCCTGCAGGATACCGATGATAAAACCGATAATGCCGCCGAGGACCGTGACCCATTTTAGTTCGCGGTTGGCGATGCGCCGGGCCATAATCTCCATCTGTTTGTCGTCCAGACTGACGATCGAATCAACCACCGTGTCCCAGATGCCGCTGTTGCGGGTGAAATCTTCAAGCCGTTCGCTCAATGTTTCGATTGCGGCGGTTTCCAGAAAATCCGTCAGGTCGGTACGGGCTTGCGGAGTCAGTAGTTTTTCCGGTCGTCCGATTGGACGGTCGATGAACCTGACGGCAAAATCCCGGCAGCCGGTCCCGATTACTTTCGCGGATTCTTCCGACAACAGTATTTGTTTGATTTTTTCGGTCATTTTCTCAACTGTATCTGCTCCAAAGCCGCCGGCCCCGGTGAACCTGAGTAAAGTCTTAATCTCGGCATTTGCCGCCCGGGACAGCGCGTCCTTGACGATTTTAGCGATAGCGACGCCTAGAGTGTCGGTCGGTAATTGCTGAAGCAGTTCGGCAAGGGTAGTTTCCAGGTGTTCGCGATCATGAATTACCAGCAGTTTTCGCGGCGGGGAATTTAAAATCGTCCTGGCCAGATCATCGGTAAATTGTTTGAATGCTGGATGCCCGGGATTCATTTTCCCCTTGATACGATCCGGAAGCGCGCGGCAGAACTCGTTTACCTCCGAGTCCATGTCAAAAAAATCCATAGCTCCGTCTATCAGCAGTTTTTTGCCGCGCCCCAGCAGAGAGTCTTCGGGTTTCACTTTGAAGTGATCTTTTATCGAACCGCGAATAAAAGCGGAAAGCTTTTTTTGAACCTTTTCATCTTTCAACAGTTCTTCAAGCGAGCCGCGCAGATGCGGGACCGCTTCTTTGACGGCGGAACTTACCAGATCGCCCGCCTCCGGTGGCAGCAATGTTTGCAATGGTTCTGATGAAGTAAGAGAAGGATATAGCAGATCAGTGGCTATCCGGGCGAGTTTTTCTCGAACCGGCGGTGCTTCAAGCATTCTGCCAATAGTCACGGGCAATTGTGAGAGAGCGGAATCAATGGTTTCAGGCAGCAGTTCACGCGGACTGCTTTTCAACGTTTCTTCAAGCAGCCGGTTCAAAAATGGCTCGAGAATTTCCGAGGCGAATTTGTCATTCTGAATAAAGCCGCGTATTTCCTTTGCCGGTAAATTGGCCAGAACTTGTTCCAATGCTCCGGCTGCTTTTTCCGGCAGCATGGCGCGGGGCGACGGCAGGTCGCGATCAGCCAGTTCATCAAGATACTGCCGGATATTGTCCTTTAGCACCTGCCGGAATTTTTCCTCTTGAAATTTTGCCCTGAGTCGTTCCGGCGACATTAAATCACCGGACAACACTTCCCGGATCGCTAGAGCCATATCAGTTTTTTTACGCGGCATGATGTAGCGGAATATCCAGCGGATCGCCAGTTCATTGGTGATAGCTCCAATGCACGCGCCGACAGTGCCGCTGATGCCGATAGTGATGGCCGGATGCATAATTTTTGAGGATTCCTCCTTGCAGGTTTGATTTATGTTAATATAGTAATGTCGGAATTAATGGAAGTCAATAACGGTCGGGAATGAATCTTTGAATAAGTTTACGGACAACCGGGTATTAGAGGCTTATGAAGCCTTGTTTGCCGCCTATGGTCCCCAGCATTGGTGGCCGGGGGATTCCCCGTGGGAGATTTGTGTCGGGGCGGTGCTGACCCAGAACACCAATTGGGATAATGTCACCAGGGCAATCAATAACCTGAAGCGACTGGATGTGTTGACGCCGGAGGGCATTATGGATTTGCCGGATAGTGTTCTGGCGAAACAATTGCACCCGGCTGGCTATTTCAATCTGAAAACAAAACGATTGAAAAACGTCACCCGCTGGTGGCTGGATAATGTTGTTGAGGATCAGCTTTTTCCTACTTTATCGCTGGCTGACGCACGGGAATCGTTATTGACGGTTAACGGTATCGGTCAGGAAACTGCTGATTCGATCCTGTTATACTGTTTTGACCAGCCGATTTTTGTGATTGATTCGTACACCAAACGTATCTCGTATCGGCATTTTGGCACTGCGCCTGACATTTCATATGAAGACCTCCAGAAATTTTTCACGGACAATCTGCCGAAGGATGTCGTTTTATATAACGAGTACCATGGTTTGTTGGTCAATTGTGCCAAACATCATTGTCGTAAAGATACTTGTCTGTCCGAGTGCCCGCTGCATGAAATGGGCCTGCATCGCTGATTTTTTAATATAGCGTATATTTTATTATTAGATTGGTAATAAAAGCTTTATAAAAAATTATTAAATTACATAATACTTAAATTTGACAAACCCGTTTCCACCCACTATATTAACTGTAAACTCGTCAACCAATGGAGGAAAAATCATGTCAGGCCGCAGAACGCGCATGAAAGTTACAGGCGAAGGCTGCTACTACCACCTGATGAACCGAGCCGCCGGCTGCAAAGGCGAAAAACCGTTCAACCAGGTCGACATGGAGTACGGCTTCCGATTGCTCCAAAACCTTTGCGAATATTTTTTGATCGAGGTCATCTCAGCCGCCTGGATGGGCAACCATTTCCATGTCGTTGTTTACGCTCCCGGGCCGGATGAATTGCCGTCGATCGAGGATGTTGCCAAACGCCACAACTCCTACTATAGCAGTATGTTGGATAAATTTACCTACGCGCCGAAACAAATGCCGAAAATCAACCCGGCCGACTTGGAAATATGCCGCGAAACCGGCCTGAAAATGATCGACATCAGCTACTTTATGCGCGCCTTCCAACAACGTTTCACCGTCGTCTACAACCAGTCCCGCGACCGCATCGGCAAACTCTGGGCCAACAAATTCAAAAGCGTCATCCTCGACAGTCGCAACTCCCTGGAAGCGTGCGTCTTATATGTGGAATTAAACCCCGTCCGCGCCGGCCTGACCCCCGATCCGGCCGACTACCATTTCACGACCTGGGGCCGCTACAGCGGCACCGGCAAACACCTTTTTCATGCCAATTTTGTCAAACACCTCAAACAAAACATCTGGCATCGCGACACCTCGGAATGGACCGACAACGATCTATTCAACTATTTCCGCAGTGAACTGGCGCGAATCGTTGCGGCGGAAAGCGGAGCCGCGAGTGAAGAGATATTTGAGGTGCAGGAACGAGCCAGACGCAAAGAATCGATGCCGATCCGTTTTCTGCGCCGCACCCGCCACTTCAGTGACGGAGCGATATTAGGCTCCAAACTGTTCATCCGTGAAATGGGCGGCAAATTCGACAATCCCGCTCGAATCAACAAAAAACAATTAAGCCGCGGCCTCGGCCCCGCCGGAGCCGTGATCTACTGCTTCAGAAAACTCCAAAATTCAAGTTCGGAAATTACGGGATAATCCTGGCTGATTATATTAAACCATTTTCGATTAATACTTCAACTGTTTTTGCCGCGATAAGCTGATGTCCAGCTTCACCGGGGTGAATCCAGTCATTTTTATCGACCCAGTGTCCCAATGGTGTTCCTTTTTTATTGGCGTCAAGGGTGGCTTGATAAATATTGACCAATGGCAATCCGAGTTCATGCGCAATTTTTATCGCTTCCTCAAGATATACCATGCGATCTTCGGCCATCCAGCGCCGGATGGAAACCGGAGTGTGTTTGAAGTTGGGGACGGTTTTCAGGAATGATTCCGTGTCCGGGGCTATTGTTACGATATAAACCAGTCTGGCCGAGGTTTTTTTCTGTAAAGTCGCAACAATCTTCTGGTGCATATCGCGAAAATGTGCGATGCCGTCGCCATGCAAACCGTCAGAACCGTTGTTGTAAGCAAAACTTTCAATTAAAACGATATCAGGTTTAATTTCGACCAGGGGTTGAAATTTTTTCTCCCGATGTTCGTAAGCATTAGTCAGACGCCAGAGTCCGTATCCGGCCCGAGTTCCGCCAACGCCATAGTTAAATAATTCAAATTTCCGATCCGGGAAATGTTTGTTGAGTTCAGCTCTCAGGAATTGGCAATCTTCTCCGGCTGTATCAGTCATCGAATCGCCGATCATCGCTATTTTTACTGGTTTCGTCATAGTGTTGTTCCTCCTTTTAAGTTAACACATGTTGATGAAATCCCAAATCTTTATTTATGATTTGAGTTTTTTCCTGGCTGGATAGCGGTAATAACATTGGCAGTGAATTTTTTGCGACCGGCGCTCGATAAATGTCCTGCATCCATAAACATGTTGTGATCGTCGTTCTTGAATTTCAAGGCGCCGTCGATATATGGGAATTCGCTTTGGGTGATAATTCTCCGTAATGTTTGTTTATTTTCGGCATACGACGGATCAGATTCAATTGCCGCCGGCATTGGCGATTCCACAAACACGGTATTTATTTTATGATCTTGCAGCAGTTTGATGATTTTATGCAGTGCCTCGATATTTTTGGGGTCGAGGCATAATCCTTTGCCTTTCACCGGCGAAACGACTTTTGCAAATGCGGCTTCACTCATCCCGGGCGACTTGATCGAGGTTTGGATGCCGTGGTAGAAAATACGGTCAATTACCCGGTTGGTGATTGGACTGGTTATGATGTCGTCGTTAGAGGAAGAAAAAAGCAGATAGAAAAGATTTTTATTGGAAAGGTGTCCGCTATCCTCCAGCAGCTTGATAATATCTTTTTTCAATGCCGGCGGGGCATGGTAGAAAAGTCGCACATCCTGCAGATTAGGAGGAACAACCGCAGTCCCGGTATAACATTCAACAATCAGGTTGGTATCATCAAGTATGCCTTTCTTGACCAGGATTTCCAGAATTGGCAGCATCAGTGAAAAATTCAGACCGTTATAGGATATTGCATAAACTTTGGCTTTAAAAGCTTTTTCCATATCCGGCAGAATGTAGGATAGCGCGGTATGAGATGACCCGATCATAATATAATCATTTTTAGGCCCGGAGAGGACGCCACCCAGTCCGGTTTGTTTCGGGGCTGTAAGGTGCGAGAAATAAAACCGCATGCCGACGATCCCGGCGCAAATAGCAATAATCAGCAGCAGAATTGAGGTAAAGTAAAACGTCATACGGATTCTGCGTCGGGATTTTCTGCTGATCTTTTTATGTGTCATTATTCATCCGCTCCGCTTAAAACTGAAAATAAATGAACGCGTTAGAGTCGAATTTGCCGAAAAACAGAATAATGCAGGCCAGCAGTGCGACCGAAACGATCTTGGGCCAGGCACTGCGCCGCCAGATTCTGAAAACAACCGGATGCTCCCGTTCCTGGATAATATGCACTGTTTCCAGTACGACGATAAAACCGATGATGACCATAAACGCACTCAGAGAACGGTAGTCCCGGGTGAACGGCAGGATCATCCCGCTTAAGGTCGCGAGATTGAATTTAAAAGTTTGTGGCAAACGATATATTTTGTTGAATATCTCGATTGCGTCATGCATTGATGCCGAGCGAAAGAATATCCACGACAGATTGACCAGTAAAAAGGTTATGGCGATCTTCAATCCGGTAACCAGCCAGGAAATCTGTTTTAAGGTATGAAACTCAAGTTTGAGCATTCCGACAATCCTTTTGAACAGGTTTTCGATGGTAATCGCAACCCCGTGCAGTGCGCCCCAGGTGACGAAAGTCCAGTTGGCCCCGTGCCATAGTCCGCTGACCAGGAATACCGCGAGGGTGTTGAGCATGGTCATCAGCCGGCCGCGGCGGCTGCCGCCGAGCGGAATATAGAGGTAATCCCGGAACCAGGTGGATAGCGAGATATGCCAGCGCCGCCAGAAACCCTGGATCGAACTGGCGAAATAGGGACGCCGGAAGTTCTGCATCATATCGATACCCATAATTTTCGCGGTGCCTATGGCGATGCTTGAATAGCCGGCGAAGTCGCAGAAAATCTGATAGCAGAACAAAAATGTGCCAAGAACAAAATGTTGGCCCTGATATTTCCCGACCGAACCGTAAACGGTATTGACGTATTCGGCGGCATTGTCGGCAATCACCAGTTTCATGAAAAATCCCCACATAATCAGGACCAGTCCGGTCAGCAGCCGGGAGAAGCTGAACTTGACTTCGCGATGAAATTGCGGCATCAAATGGGTCGAGCGTTCAATCGGCCCGGCCACAAGCTGAGGAAAGTACGAAACATAAACGGCAAAGACCAGAAAATTCTTTTCCGGTTCCCGGTCTCCGCGATAGACATCAAGCGAATAACTCAGAGTCTGGAACGTATAAAAAGAAATCCCTACCGGCAGCAGCAGTTTCAGCGCCGGCGATTGGTAGCCGATATTCATATTGTTCAGGATGAACCCGAGGTTCTGGCTGAAAAAGTTGAAGTATTTGAATATGAACAGCAACCCGAGATTACCGAGCAGACTGCCGATCAAAAACCATTTCCGGCCGGGTCTGCCGTGATATTTGCCCATGCCA
Organism: Victivallales bacterium; assembly: GCA_963678305.2. Classification (GTDB taxonomy): domain Bacteria; phylum Verrucomicrobiota; class Lentisphaeria; order Victivallales; family Victivallaceae. Next base: position 98,744 of record CAXXVV010000003.1, on the reverse strand, counting down.
AGAGCACAGAAATAATCGATCAGGGTGGAAAAGACAATCAGCAGGATATACTCCACCTTCCAACACATGTAGAAATAGTAACTTCCGGCCAGCAGTAGATAATTACGGAACTTGAACGGTACCAGGAAATACGCAAAACAAATCAGCGTAAAAAAGATTAAGAAGTCCGTGGAATTAAATAACATTTCAGGTCAAAGAAGCCTTATTTTTGCGGTTCAGGCGCTTTTTCTCCCGATTTACCTTTTTCAGCCTGAGTTGTTTTGATTACCACCGGCATATTGAGCTCTTTACTGCGACTGCGGTAAAAGATCAACCTCAAACGCGACTCGTATACTGGTTTTGAATTAGTCCTCAATTTGCTGCCGGTCGAGCCGAAGCTGTCGGTGTAGATCGGTGCATTGTCGGCGGTCCGGCCGAGCCGGTCCCATTTACCGCTGACATTGGCGTCTCCCTGGGTACGGGAGGCCGGCAGGGTTACTTCGCCGGTATCGATCTTTTTGAAGTCGTAATAAGCCACTGCGTCGGCACCGACTTCAGCGGCTTTCTTCATGGCGGCATCCTTCAACTCTTTCCCGCTGTAAGTATCCGGAGCAGTGATAACACAGCGCCCGATGCGAACCAGTTTGGTTTCCGGGACGTCATTTGTGGAGTTGTAATAGGTGATCTTATCAATTTGGGTCGGCGGATATTGCCGGCCGGTATAGTTTTCGCTGATACAACCGCATAGCCCAATCATGCCGGCAGTCAATACCGCCGCGACGGCCCGATTACCTGTCAGTTTCATTTTTTCCCCTTGAATGTCTTACCAATATAAATCTGGCGTGGACGGACGATCTTGCTTTTGCCGCCGACCATTTCTTTCCAGTGTGCGATCCAGCCCGGCAGACGTCCGAGTACGAACATTACCGTAAACATATCTTCCGGGATTCCGATAGCGCGATAAATAATTCCGCTGTAGAAATCAACATTCGGATAGAGGTTCCGTTCAATGAAGTATTCATCCTTGAGAGTAGCTTCTTCAAGTTCCATTGCCACCTGTAGCAACGGATCCTCTATTCTCAGATCCCTGAGGAATTCATGACATTTATCCTTAATGACTTTTGCGCGCGGGTCATAACTTTTATAGACACGATGCCCGAAGCCCATCAGACGGAACGTGTTGGACTTATCTTTAGCGCGGTCAATATATTTTTTGATGTCGCCGTCGCGTTCAATCTTCCGCAGCATTTCGATTACCGCCTGATTCGCGCCGCCGTGAAGCGGACCGGACAGGGCGCTGATTCCGCCGGCGATGGTGGCGTAAAGGTTTACGTTGGCGCTGCCGATGGTCCTGACGGCGGTGGTGGAACAGTTCTGTTCATGGTCCGCGTGCAGGATCAGCAGGGCGTTGAGGATTCTTACCGCAGCCGGATTGATCCGATAGGGATTGACCGGTGAATCGAACATCATGTTCAGAAAGTTTTCACAATATTTCAAATCACTGCGCGGATAGACTACCGGTTCGCCGATGGTCTTTTTGTAAGCAAAAGCGGCAACGGTCCGCACGATCGAGATCAGGCGGGTCGCGCAGATATTGATGTTTTCAGTCAGTGACAAGGCGTCAACATTCGGATAAAATGCCGCCAGGGCATTAACCATGGTCGCCATGGTGTGCATCGGGTGGGCCGTATTCGGGAAATGGTCGAAGAAGTGACGCATATCCTCATGCAGCAACGAGTTTTCATTCAGCAGCCGGGAGAATTCCGCCGACTGATCCTGATTCGGCAAACGCCGATGGAGCAGCAGGTAGGCGGTTTCGATAAACCGGGTGTTTTCGACCAAATCCTCAACCGGAATGCCGTGATAACGCAGAATTCCTTGTTCGCCGTCGATATATGTAATACGACTGAAGCAGGCGGCGGTGTTGGCGAAACTCGGGTCAATTGTGACCAGCTTGGTTTCTTTACGCAAATTGGCAATATCAATAGCGCGTTCGCCTTCGGTGCCTTCGACAATCGGTAATTTTATTTCACGCCCGTCAATGATCAATGTGGCAAAATCTTGTTTCATATATATCCCTTTCAATACAGTTATCGCTGTAATTTAAATATTCAGACCCTTACTATACACCAACTTATCAAAAAAGTCAACCTCGAACAAGTCAAGGATAGTCAAGCTCCGAAAGCGTCTTTCAGGATTGAACTTAAAATTTCTCTGCTTCGGGATTGTTCAACCGGTCGTGGCGCCAGCTCGAGCTTCATTTTATTTTCTGATGCTGACGACGCGGTCAGTTCCATCAGTTCAGCCGAGAGTTCCGGGTATGCCGAAAGGTCGTCCGGCAAGCCCAGGGCGTGAATAAAAGCCTGGTATGATTTGACCACATCATTCGGGGTTGCCCCGGGGAATATTCCGGCCAGCAGCATTGTGCGTTCGGCTACTGCCGGATTTCCAAGATAATATTCCCAACATGCCGGCAGCAGCATTGCCACGGCCTCGCCGTGTGATATCCTGCCGTACCAGGAAAAACTGCACAGATGCGGCAGTCCGGTCGATTTGTTGCGGATAACCATGCCGCCGAGACAGGCTGCCGCCGCCATTGCGGAACGTGCCGCTGAATCACTGCCGTCCGCCAGCGCCCGAGGCAGATTTTCAACAATCAGGCGGATTCCTTCCAATGCCCAGTCGTTCGCCTGCGGGCATCGTGAATCCTGACCGACATTGAGAAAACCTTCAAGTAAATGCGCCAGGGCGTCGCATCCGGTTGCCAGAGTCACGGACCTCGGCATGCTGGATGTCAAGACCGGGCAGAGAAACGAGTATTCCGGAATTATCTGAGTTTCGACCACCAGTTTCTTTACCTTGAGATCGGGATCAACAATATTGGAGTACGGGGTCGCTTCAGTTCCGGTTCCTGAAGTGGTCGGAAAGCAAATCACCTTTTTAAGTTTTTTATCAGGATATTTTGTGCTGAACTGGTTGACGCCGAAATAGTCGTGCATCGAACCGCCGGCCTGATGTACCAGGTATGCCAGTTTAGCCGCATCAATCGCGCTGCCGCCGCCGATGCCGATCACCTCGTCAGGTTGTTCCTGTGCCAGGAAATCAATCATTTTCGCTACGGTGTGTACTGTCGGCTCGGGTTCGATTTCGGAAAATCGTTTAACCGCGGCATTGGTGTAAGTCAGCGCGTTAAGCAGTTTTTCCCAGGCGCCACAGGTATCGGCGGAATGGCGTCCGGTAAACACCACCAGCTTTTTCGGGTCGGTTTTCCGGATCAGGTATTCAAAATCCGTAAAAGCGGAATCTCCGAAAATTATCGTTGTATCGGGATAACTGTCAAGCATCGAAACGGCTTTATCCAGCATGGTTATATTCTCCTTATTCAGTTTTCATCAGAGGAACTACATAATATTGTCCTCAAAAATTTATTTGCAAGCGAAGGGCACGGATTTAGGAGTGTAGCGAGTTTAATCAAACAAAAAAATAATAAAAATCCGGGCGAATACGTTATTTAGACGGCTCCGAAAAAGTCGGCAATGCCGAATTGCCGCGAATTACGCCCAGCGTCCAACGCTTTTGAAAAACTCTGGATCGTTTTTCAAAACCATCACTCCGTGCAAGCTGAACTGTTTAACACGCAATAAACTGCGTAACTTGCTTTCGTCGCCAGCTACGACCAACGCTCCTGCGTTGGATCCAGTCCGGCAACGTGCCGGAGCGAAATAATCTAAAAATTTTTCTTTCTTTTTTACTTTTTTCGGTCGCGTCTATTTACGCCTGGATTTTGTTTTCTTTTTTCTTTTTAGGGAAGCTGATTTTCTGAAAAGAGTTCAGGATGACGCCGGTCAAAACCATGATAATACCGATAAAATTCAAGAGACTGACATTTTCACCCAAAAGCCAGCATGCCAGGATGATGGTGAACACCGGAGTGAGATATTGCATTATGTTCAAAAGCGACAGCTCTATTTTTGCCATAGCTTCATACCAGGCAAAAAAGGCGATTCCGCCGGGAAATATGCCCAGATAAATTATCAGCCACCACAATGAAACCGATGAAACCGGAGGTATGATCATCGGTTGAGGCCAGATAATCCTTAGAATAATAAGTTCGCCAGCGCCTGCCACCAGTCCCCAGACTGTCGCGGTAAATCCGCCGAGACGCAAAACCAGCGGTTTGCTGAAAACAGAGTAAAGCGCCCAACTCAGCGCACCGCATAAAACCAGCAGATCGCCTTTGAAATATTCAAAACTATAGTTCATTCCGCCGGAGTTCAGGACGCCGATTACCAGCAGGCCGCCAGGCAGACTGAGGAAGATCCCCGCAATCTGATTCAGGCGGATCTTTTCCCCGATGAACAAGCCGAACAGTAAAATGAAAATAGGACTGATTGAGGTTATGACTGCCGAGTTGATCGCGGTTGTAAATTGCTGTCCGGCAAAGATGAATACACACATCCCGACAACACCGAGAAGGCTTAGTCCCGAGAGTTTCAACAGGTCACTAAGTTTGACGTTGAACATTTTTTTGCGGAAGAATATACAGCCAAGGATAAACAACGCCGCCGCACCAAGAATAAACCGGAAAGTGGCCAGGCTGATCGGGTCGATCAAGCTGTCTTTTAACAGGTAGCGCGCCGCGATAAAAGTGGTTCCCCAGAGAAAAGCACTGACGAAAGACCAGAATATCCCTGTATAATACGAAGAATCTTTCATAGTTTGTCTGAGATAATTCCTGTAAAGGGTTTCAGCCGTTTTAAATAATTTCAGCCTGAGCGAGCGTTCCTTCGCGGCCGGGGAACGGCTTTTCGAAGATCGCGGCTTTCGGATAATCTTTTCCGGGTTCGATCAATTCGCGCAAAGGAACGAATTCATAACCCATGGTTCCGGCCCGGTTAAGGTAATCGTCAAACATCTTAAGGCATTTGCCGCCTTCAGCCTCGGCGTGAATCGTTAACACGTTCAGTCCGTCGGGGTTGAGTTGTTCCAGCATAAAGTCGTTGTAGTTGTCGTTATTTATCCCGTCCCGTCCCAGAACTTCGTCATAGGTCGGCATGGTGACCGGAATTTGCAACTGAGTGAGGGCTTTGCCGTTGACAACCGGATAAAAGATGAAATCTCCCCGGCAATCGCTGTTGTATTTTAAATCGTATGAGGCTTTTTCAAACAGGACGGTATCGGTACATTTCCAGCCGGGCACCGCAGAAGTATCGGGACAGCGTCCCAGCAGTTCGGTCAGGGCATCCATGCCGCGTTTCAGCATGTCCGCCACTTCCGGCGCTCCGGCGGTGTCGATCCTGGCTTGCCACCAATGATGATCCCAGGCATGCATGCCGACTTCATGTCCGGAGTCGGCACAGGCCTTGATAATGCCGCCGAGACGTTTGGAAATATTCGGTCCGGGCCAGCAGGTTCCCATGAAAATAATTTCGGGCCCATAGAGTCCGGCCGCGTTGGTCCGCAGCATTTTCCAGAGAAATGCTGGTTTCAGCAAACGCCAGAGGTGACGCCCCATATTGTCCGGTCCGACGGTAAAGTAAAAAGTACCGCGGATCTTGTAATCCTCAAGTAGAGAGCAGAGCGCCGGTACGCCGTACCGGGTGCCGCGATAGGTGTCCACATCAATTCTCAGGCCGATCTTTTTCATAATGCCGGAAAACCTTATTTTTTAGGCGACAATGCCAGATAGGTGTCTTTTTCGAGCGGGAATGAAAGATTTACTTCATATTTTCCGGACTCCAGCGTTCCTTTCGGAAGTCTTCTGGTCGAAGACAGGATAAGCACTTTTTTCCCGGGGATGGCCTTTGCCAGAGACAGATCTTTGATTTCCGGACAACCAGTGCGCTGCAGATAGTAAACCATTGCCCCGCGGAAGCGTTCCGATGGCTTGAACAAGTATATGACGGTGTTTGCATCAATTTGTTTATTTACTTTGGCAAAATATTTATTAAAAGTACTTTCAGTGCTGGCCTGTCCCAAAATATCGACGTCGGCTTGAAGCAGAATAAGGACCAAACTGAACAATAGACAGAGGCTGTAACGCATGATAAAACGTCCGCCACGCAGAAAATAATAGGCGAAAAAGGTCAGGACCAGTCCGGAGACTATGGTCAGGAAAATCGTCATACCGGGTTTTCCGTGATAAAGCATAATAGAACCGAATACAATGGAGCAGATACCCGGAACCACCGGTAAAATATAACTGGCATAATTCAGGATAATATCTAAATTGACGCCTTTTATCTTGACTTTGCCTTCCAGCAGCGCGGCGATAAATATGCCGCTCAGCATGGCGGCCGGAGGAAACAAAGGCAGCAGATAAACAACTCTTTTGCCGGAAGATATCGTCATCAGTAATAGTGACGGCAGCAACCAGGCCAGCATAAACAGCAACGCGCGCGAATCGCTGACTTTTTCACGTAGTCTGGTCCAGGTCCAGACCAGTGCAAGCAACAGGAATGCCAGCCACGGCTGGAATATTTCCGGCAGTTTTCTCAGGTAGTAGTAAAACGGTTCGACATGTTCGGCGTGGCCGCCGGTGAACCTTCCGATATTGTTGGTGATGGCGGCAGTTTCAAATGCCTCGTAGCCATGATATTTATAGAGCATGCCGAACCAGACGAGAACCGGGATCATTCCCAGAACACCGCCAATGGCCGCGATCAGCCAGCGTTTCCAGGTAAAGCGTTTTTCGATCAGAAAATCATCGAGAGCAAGAAAAACACCAATGGTCAGGCCGGGGATTGCCGCTCCGACCAGTCCTTTGCTCATGACCGCACCCCCAAGCGCCAGCACATACAAAGCAAAGAAGCAAATCCGGTGACTGCCTTTTTTCGTTGATGCCAGCCTGTAGAAAGCCGCCAGGCAGAGTAGAATGAAGAAACACAGGAATGTGTCGACAATACATTTGCGTCCGTTGCGCCAATATTGACCTGATGTAGCCAGGAAAAAGCCGCTCAACATACATGCCAGCGGCGAATATCGCATGGTCCGGAGCAGTCCGTACAATACTAAAACCCCGAGAAAAGCGACGACTGCGCTGGGGAGTTTTGCCGCCATCGGTCCCTTTATCCCCAGCTTATCGGCAACTTTTAAAGATACAGCGTCGGCCCAGAAGTATAACGGCGGTTTTTCAAGGAACGATTTGCCATTTAATTGCGGCTTGAGGTAGTTTCCGGTCAAATTTATCTCTGTGCTGAGTCCGGCCACTCTGGGTTCGTCTGAATCCATCAGAAATCTGGAATTCAGTCCGACAAAAAACAATAAGGCGGAAAGCAGTGCCAGAACCCGGAACATCTTTCGGGCCGGAACTTTGCTTATTTCGTCGCGAAATCTGGTAATGATTGATGTTGTCATTTTCCGCTATCTCAGTCTTCCTGGATAAATTCATCTGAATTGATCGCTTCCTGAAGGAAGAAGTCGAGCGTTTTCTCCACCGATGCGTCAAGTCCGATCTTCGGCGCCCAGTCGATATATTTTTTCGCGTTCCTGATCGCCGGAACCCGGCGCTGCATATCCTGATAGCCTTTGCCGTAGAATGCGCCGCTTTCAACGATTTTGTAGCCGGCGAACGGCGGGAATTTGTCGCGCAGCGGATGTTTTTCAAATTTCTCAACCAGCGTTTCCGCCAGAGTTACTACGCTTGCTTCATTTTCCGGATTGCCGATATTGATGATCCGGCCGTCACAGGCGCCGTCTTTGTTTTCAATGATCAAAAATAAAGCTTCAATCGCCTCTTTAATGTCCACAAAACAGCGTTTTTGTTCGCCGCCGTCAACCAGTTGAATCGGGGTTCCCTGTACCAGATTCAGAATCATCTGGGTGATCGCGCGGGAGCTGCCGATACGGGCAGATTTCAAGCTGTCGAGTTTCGGCCCGATCCAGTTGAACGGACGGAATAAAGTGAATTTGAGATTATCACGGACGCCATAGGCCCAGATTACCCGGTCAAGCAGCTGCTTGCTGGTGGAATAGATCCAGCGCTGCATGCTGATCGGTCCAGTGATCAGGCTTGAAGTCTCTTCGTCGAATTGATCGTCGTTGCACATGCCGTAAACTTCAGATGTTGACGGGAACAAAATACGTTTATTGTATTTTACGCAGTACCGGACGATGCGCAGGTTTTCTTCAAAATCAAGTTCAAATACGCGCAACGGATTGCGGGTATATTCGATCGGAGTGGCGATTGCCACCAGCGGCAGGACAATATCGCACTTGCGGATATGATATTCGATCCATTCGCGGTGAATTGAAATATCACCTTCGCGATAGTGGAAGTGCGGATGATTCATGATATGGTCGATGTAATTGTGACGCAAATCGAGCCCGTAAACATCGTAGTTGCCGTCGGCCAGCAGACGGTCACTGATATGACTGCCGATAAAACCGTTGACTCCGAGAATCAGAACGCTCTTGCGCCGCTTTGCCGCCATAACTTTGCTGGCTTGAGGTCCGAACTGCATCCTGGGCATTATCCGGGAGGCGTCGGCGAATTGTTCCCCGTTCATCATCAGGCCGTCGCCTTCCTGACCTGAATCGATTCGCAAAGCGCCTTCGCCGCAAGCGACGATCAACGGAGAAACACTGAGTACAGTTCCCGGGGCGGCGGTTTCACTGGTGTCGACTTTGGCTGCGCTCCAGAAATAACATTTACGGTCGCCGAGATAGCTGAATGCGCCGGGATAGGGGCGGGTGACCGCGCGGATCAGGTTGCGGATCCGGGTTGCAGATTGAGCCCAGTCAATTTCACCGTCTGCCGGCTTGCGTCCGCCGAAGTATGAAGCCTGTGATTCATCCTGCGGAGTTAGTGAAATATTTTCGGCCAAAAAACCTGGCAAACTTCTGGCCAACACAACTTCTGCCGCTTCTGCCGCTTTTAAACTCAGGGTCTTGGCCGTGTCGGAGTCTTCGATCATTATTTTTTCCTGATCGACGATATCGCCGTCATCCGGATGAGAGGTCATCGCGTGCAGGGTGACGCCGGTTTCGGTTTCGCCGTTCAACAGTACCCAGTTGATCGGAACGCGACCGCGGTATTTCGGCAACAGAGAGCCGTGCAGGTTGAAACAGCCGAGCCGGGGAATGTCAAGAATAGCCGGTTTCAGCATATTCCGGTAATAAAATGAGAAAGCGACATCAGGCTGCATTTCGGTAATGCGTTTGACCCAGATCGGATGGTTGACATCTTCCGGAGCGTATACCGGAATATTTTCTTCACAGGCAAGTTCGGCCACCGAGTCGAACCAGACATTTTCGCCCGGATTGTCCTCATGCGTAAAAATGGCCGAAATTTCAAAGCCGGCTTTTAACAGTGACTTGATTCCAACACAGCCGATATTATGATACCCGAATACGACACATTTCATACTGTTAGCCTCCGAACTGGAACATTATTCTGAATTAATATTAAAAAATAGCACTGCATAATATAGCTCTGCAACCGGTGTTTTCCAAATCATGAGCCGGATATTTTGTCGACTACGGTTTTTCGTGGTCAATCCTGAAGCCCTTTTTATTTAACAGGGTTGGACTTTTGTTTGATGCATACTATATTAAAAGCTCTTGCATGTTTACAAAAATAAGGATTAGAAAATGACTATCAAGTTCGCTTTTGCCGGAATTCGTCATGGGCACTGTATTGGAATGTATAACGCGGTTAAAGCTCATCCGGATTTGGAAATCGTCGGGGTGGCGGAGGAAGACCCGGCCGGAGCCGGAGCGTTGCTGAATGCTGTCGAAGTTACGCACAACAGTATCGATCAAATGCTGGCCGAAGTCGATTGCGACGTTGTCGCGACCGGTGACTATTACGGTAACCGCGGTTCCATTCTGATCAAGGCGATGGAACTTGGCAAGCACGTGATTGCCGATAAGCCGCTTTGCGTTTCTCTCGATGAAGTCGACCGGATGGAAGAACTGGCTAAAGCGAAAGGACTGAAAGTCGGTTGTATGCTGGACATGCGCGGTCGCCCCAACATTAACAAAGCGCGCCAGCTTATTCTTTCCGGGCATCTTGGCGGGATTCATGCAATCAGTTTCGGCGGTCAGCATCCGTTGATGTGGGGAACCCGGGCCGGTTGGTATTTCGAGCAGGGCAAGCATGGTGGTACCATCAACGATATTGGCATCCACGGTATCGATATCGTCGAATGGATGACCGGAATGAAATTTACCGAAATCAACGCGGCCCGGACTTGGAACGCTTTCGCAGAAGAATGTCCGCATTTCAACGACGCTGCGCAGTTTATGTTGACCATGGAAAATGGTTGTGGCGTTCAGGGCGACGTTTCTTATTTTGCTCCCGACTCCTGTGGTTACAGTCTGCCGTATTACTGGGAATTTAAAGTATGGGGGACGAACGGCGTGGTCAGGGTCTCTAATGACAATGATCATATAGAAGCAGCCCTCAATGGCAATCGCGGCGTCAGCATGGTTTCGACTTGCTCAGATGTCCCGCCGAATTATCTCGAACAATTTCTGGCTGATATCGCCGGTAAGCCCGGCGATCTGGATACGGCAACGGTTCTGCGGTCAAGTCGCGTGACGCTGAAGATACAACAGGCCGCCGATCACGGTATGCCGACGGTCAAACTGTAATTTTCATTCGACCGGAGTTGGAGTTTTCAGGATGCTGAGCGCGGTAAGTCCGTCAAGGTCCCGTTTGGGTTCCGGCCACAGATAACTGATAATTGTAGCCGAGGCGATCATCACCACCTGACAGACCACCTGATACCAGTAAACATGGACCGGGAGCGTTATCGCTTCCGGCAGCCAGTTGCAATAACTCATTACCAGATAGATATTGACGGCGGTGCCGCACAGAAAGCCCAGCCAGAGCGAGCGGTTCCCGACCCTCGGAACAAAAAAGCCGAGAAAGAAAAAGCTCAGGACGAACATGATCAGCAATCCTCCGATAATATACCCGAGATCGACCATGCTTTCTTTCGGGACGTTGGCGAAGATTATAGCGCCGCCGATCATAATGACCATCGCCAGAATCGAAAAGCCGCGAGCCCAGCGCATATAATATTCGTCGGGTTTGTCTTTGACGATGAAGCCGCGCAGAATATCCATCGTGCAGATTGAGGAGAATGAGTTCATGCTGGAGTCCAGTGAGCTCATCGCGGCGGCCAGTACTCCGGCTATTATCAGTCCGGAGATCCCGGCCGGGAGACATTTGATTATATAATAAGGGAAGACCTGGTCCGCGGCCATTTTGGTTACTTCGGGATTCGGAAAGAAGCGGAAATATACAAACAGGCAGGTTCCGACAAAATAGAAGGCGAACCAGGTAGGCAGACTACCTAAAGCGCAGACAATCGTGGCTTTGCGCGCTTCCCGGGTGGTTTTTGCCGCCAGGTAACGCTGGACCACGTTCTGATTGGCCGCGTACATATTGAGCCAGTTGAACATGCCGAGGAACAGCAGGACCGGAAACGTGCGTTTTGCGAGGTCAAGAGTCATTGGCCCAAAGCTGAATTTGTTGAACTGCATTCCGGTGTCGACGACTTGAGTTACACCGCCGGGGATTTTCCAGCAGAGAAAGACGATGACGAATATCCCCCCCAGCCACAGGACGATTGACTGGATCACGTCGGTCCAGATAACCGCGTCGATCCCTCCGGTCACGGTATACAATGCGATGAAGAAGCCGGAAACGACGATAATCAGATTAATGTTAATCCCGGTCATCAGACTGATCGGGATTGCCACCAGAAACAGGACCACTCCGAGGCGGATAGTTTCGCCAATCAGAAAACAGATCGCGCCGTACAATCTGGCCGGTCGGCCGAAACGTTCCTCGAGATATTGATAGGCGCTGGTAATCCTGCCTTTACGGAAAATCGGAATAAAGAAGATCACCGCCAGCGCACAGGTGAAAGGCAGTACCAGATAAGGCGTACTCTGCCGCCAGTCCAGCACATAGGCGGCCGCCGGCAGCGCCAGGAACGTTACCGAGCTGATCGAGGTGCCGATCATTGACAGGCCGATGGCCCAACCCGGAAAATTGCGTCCGCCCAGGAAAAATTCATCCGTATTATTGTTTTTCCGGGCGAAATAAAGACCGATTCCGGCTGTCCCCAGCATGTAAATGACGATAACCGCTATGTCGAGTGCTCTGATTTCCATATTAAAAATTATTCTTTCGTAGTCTGGTTGTCAACTGATTGAATGAAATATTTCATAAAGCTCCTGGGCCTCATCACGGGATTCGGACAGATGTCTCGAGCGCAGAACCAGCCTGGTGCCGAAATCTTTGGCTTTCCGGGCGATTCTTGTCACGTAATCATAACCTGATTCCTGTTCCATGACCGGCAGTCTGCTGTAAAGCACTGTATCGGTTTCGGCGCAGGTACGCATCAGGAAGTCCAGATCGTAAGACTCCGGATTGCCGAGGTCTATCGCTTTCACCAGTTGTTCCGCGCAAAGCAGTTTGAAGAGTTCTTCATGTTTGCCGCAATAGTGAATGAACGCTCCGGAATATCTTTTGGCGAGGCGACGCAGGAAAGGCAGTGAGAATTGTTCGATCTGTTTACTGCTCATCAAAGTATCCGAATCATGGGAACTGCGACACCCGGCGGCGGGGAAGTAAAGTCCCTGAGGCGTGCCGTGGCCATGAATCATTGAATTATCCGGTTCGCCAATCAGTTCTTTCAGTTTATCGGTGACCATGATGATCAGGCCGGTACAGATGTCCAGCAGTTCTTCCACCCATTGCGGATCATCGTAAAAGTCAAACATTATCTGGTCGCCGTAGATGATATGGGCGATATCGAACGGACCCTGAGTGTCCGGGTGATACAGTGCCGGTGAACCTTTGGTGGCAAATGCGTAAAACTCGATAGCTTTCCGCATCGGGCCGACGTTTATATCCAGTTCCGGGATCTGCCTGATCTGATCTTTTGTAAGATGTTCTCCGGGCCAGGGCATATCCTTATCATTCAGAAACCTGACGGACTGACCGGCGATTGCCGGAATAAAGACCACTCCCAGATTAGGCCGGACAGTCGGAATGCCGTCAGTTGGATAATTGTCACAGGCCAGAGTGTTGGCGGTTTCAGCCTGCCACATTCTTTCAGGTGAATCGTAGGTTTCCCGGTAAGTGAAACCGCGGGGAGGGGCTGCCGGATTTTCCTGAAATATCAGGTTGCGGCTCTTTTCCCATAGCTGACGATGGAGTTGCAGTTTATTTTCAATCATTGTATTAAAGCCGGGTTGGGTTATCGAATTCTTTTATAGGTGATTTTGGGGTCCGCGCCGATGGCGGAGATCGGGAACACCGCCATGAGAATATCCTCTTTGCCCGAGGAATACATGACGTATGCCTTGCCGTTTTCAATCATCGCGGTTGGATACTGCGCGCCGCCGCCGCGGCCGAAGACCTGTTCGCGTGGAATCGTATATTTGTGCGGACCGCTGCTGATGGACCAGCTTTTGACCAGTTTGTAGCCGTCCGGGCTGTAGGATATCATCAAGGGGTCGCGGCCGTAATGCCGCGGACTGGCTATATCAAACCTCGGCGCCATGTGGTTGCCGATAAACAGCACACTGCCGTCGGAACCCGACAAAGCGATGGTGAAACTTGGAGAGTCCGGGATATTGGTCGGTTCGGCGACCGGCCAGTTTTTGCCGTCTTTCGAAAAGCTGGCGTATTTCCGGTGAGAGAAATTATCGTCGCGAAGCAGTAATCCGAACTTGCCGTCTTTGGTTTTGTACGGGGTTGGTTCGCAGAGGCGTTTGGTGTCAGGGCCCTGAACTTTCAAGTTCTGCAAGCCGCTGTTCGGCATGACAAAGTCCGTGGCGAATTCCTTTTGCGCCATGATCGGGTAATCAGCCTTCGGCGGATTATTACCGTAGACAAATATTTTACCCAGGGACCCGTCAGGCTTGATTTCCCGGCAAATATAACTGTAGTGTGCCATTTTTGGGTAGATATGGATCTTGTCATAATAGGGATTGCGGGATGAGCCGTCTTTATTGGTCCAGTACAATTTCTGGTGGCCGCTGGCCCGGCCGAAAAGTCGGCCTTTCCAGACGAAAAAGCCGCTGGAAGCCAGAAACGGGCCTTCGCCTTTGCGGTCTGCCATTTTTACCGGCGGCGGAAAGAGTTCCTTGGGCTTGCTCCAGGTCAGGCCGTCTTTGGATGTGGCGTACAGAACCCGTTGTCCGGGGCAGTCTTCTCCATAAGGCTGGTTGCTCCAGGACGTATAAATCAAGCCGTTGTATTTATACATATTCGAATGGTGATTATAGCCGCCGCTCTTCCAGTTTCCTTTATAGATAACCGATCTTTTCACCCCGGGAATCTGCGGATAACCGGAATTCTTCTTTTTTGGATCGGGCATCGGGCACTGCCACATGTCAAGCACCTTGTAACCGTTGCGGTTTTCGCCTTTGTAGGCCAGTTTGCCGCTTTTGACTGCCGCCGAAACCGGGATCGGATTTTTCTTCGCCATATCCGTTTTTAAAGCGGTTCCGGCGACCAGATACGAGGTCCCGGTGTAATTCTGTACCCGCTGGATTGGGCGAAAGCGTTTGTTCGGCAGACGTTCCAGGACGATTTGGGCGTTCTGGTAAACTGGCGGAGCGCCGGAAAAGTCGCTTGCTCCCGCCATTTTCGCGCTGCCGTCATACATGATCACCCCGGCCTTGCCGCCTCCGTGCATAAAAGTTACGACGCCGTGATGCGGACCGGTCGGATTGCCGTTAAGTTTATTTATGGAGCGCCTGGGAACTACTTTGTCATCGCAGCGGAAGGTGTCGGCGTAGACCAGCAGTTTTGCCGGGGGGACCTGGGTGAAATTCGGCGACTTCATATTAATGCCGCGGGCGTTCGATATCCACGAACCGTAAGTCTTGCTCCAGTCAAGTTTCGCCGCCGATCTATCGTTGGGGCAATTCATGACCCGGCGATCTTTGATGTAGCCTGTTTCCGAGAGAACCCGGCCCCATTCGCCCCGGCGTCCGTTGCGTGCGTCATTGATCCGCCAGCCGTTATGGTCGTTCATATATTGAATGGTTGCGTCGTAACATTTCTTTAAGTTGTCGCGGCATTGTGCGCTGTCGCTGAGTTTGGCGATTCCGGCCAGAGCCGCTGGCAGCATCAGGGCGCAGATCATGCAGACGAACAGTACTACAACCAGTTCAGGAAAGGTGAATTTATGTTTTTTGAAGTGTATAATCATAATTATTA
Source organism: Victivallales bacterium (assembly GCA_963678305.2). GTDB lineage: Bacteria > Verrucomicrobiota > Lentisphaeria > Victivallales > Victivallaceae. The sequence continues at coordinate 83,572 of CAXXVV010000003.1, read as the reverse complement.
TTGCTCAAGTTAATCGCGGTATTTGAAATTGAATCAAAGTTTGCAAGCCTATAGAAAATAAGCTTGACAGCTTATCATGTTCAGGCTTGCATGTTTGATTGTCAGTTGATGGTGATGGAGCCGTCTTCTTCGGTCGGATAGAGAATCAGCTTGATCGGTGTGAAACGGTCGACCCCGGACATGGTGATGTTAAAACCGAACAACACTTTCGCGTCATTGTAATGCGGGCTGGTTCCGGTCATTTCACCCCGGGTGATCATTTTCGCGTGACCGTCATACATTGCCATTCCGGACGATTTCAAGTCGTGGATCAACGCGACCGCACCCCACGATGAAGACGGATTGTTGTTCATGCGCCACATTGTCATCCGGGGAAAGGTGGTCCAGTTTCTAATAGCGTCGGCGTAGATCAAAAGTTTGGACGGAATGACCCGGCGGTATTTATTCTCTTTCATATTGATAAAGCCGGATGAAACCGCGTATGAGCCGTAGGTTCTGCCCCAGGAGCCGGCTCCGCCTTTGTAGATAGAGTCATTCGGACAGCTCATTGCCTGCCGGACGGTCAAATAACCATTGTCGAACAGGTTTTTCCCCCATGATCCGGTGTCTGTATCGCCGTCGTTTGGACGCCAGCGGTCGGCGTCATCCATATAGAGCATGGTGGAGGTCATGCATTGTTTCAAGTTGTTGATGCATTTAATGGTCTTCGCTTTTTCCCGGGCTTTTCCGAGAGCGGGCATCAGCATGCTGGCAAGGATCGCGATGATCGCGATCACCACGAGCAATTCAATCAGGGTGAAATTACATTTTGCGGTTTCTTGTCTTCTCATTTTTCTGCCTCCGTTTTTGTTAATAATTTCTGTTCCAACTATCGACTAATGTTTTGAGTGCTTTGAGTATGGCGATATCCGGCTCTGTCAGTTCCGCGCAGCCGTTGCGACAGTGCGGTTTGATCTCTACTCCGCGGAGATTGAGAAAATATTTGGCACAGGCCGGATATTTGTTGCTGATGACGCTCTGGCCGACGCTGACGAGATTTTGAATTTCCGCCGCTTTTTCCGGGTCGTCAGCGTAACAGCGGACCATTTTGTTTAGCATTTCCGGGAAAAAACTTGCCGCGAGGCCGTTAAAACCGGCACCTCCGAGCTTCAGCGTTGTCAAAAGATTATGAATATAAGCATCAAATATTTTCAGAGGGGTGTTCTTGCATACGGCGATTTTGTTTTTGATGATTTCGCCGTTGCAGCAGGTGTCTTTGAGGAACTTGAAGCGGCCGGATTCGGCACAGACGGATAAAACTTCAGGCGAGAGCAGACGATGATAAGGTTCCGGACATTCGTAAAGTCCCAGGTCGATACCGTTTGTATGCTGTAAAATATCCTCGATTTCAGCAACTAAGGTAACGTCGTCGTCATCTTGCGGGACAATCTGGCAGACCGGGATAATTACCGCGTCAACTCCGGTATCGGACATTTGCTTGATCGAGTCAAGTTTTTCCGCTTTGCTGTCGCCCAGATATCCGGCGGCGACAACGGGAATATCGAGTAGTTTCCGGGCGCGTGTTGCCAGTTCCAGTTGTTCTTCTTTACTTAAATAATAAAGTTCGCTGGACAGACACACCGCGAAAAGGCCGGCGCAGTCATGAGTCTGATACCAGTCCAGCAGCGCTTCATAGCCCCGCCAGTCGATTTTGCCGTCGTCGTGGAATGGCGTTAAGACTACCGGCCAGACGCCGTCCGGCAAATTTTTTGGCGTTATTGCCGCTTTTTTTGTTAAGTTATCGCAAAGTGTGTTGTTGTTCATTTTTTTGCCGATCTTCCTGGTAAAACTGTTGTTTCTAAATAGAGTATACCTGATTTATTTACTTTGTGCAATACTTTTATGTTTGCAAAATAATACAAAAACTTTGCAATTTATAATCTGGGGAATTATATTAATAACATGGAACAAAAACGGAAAATTGCTTTGGAAATAAGTAAAACCGCTGAACGGCTGCGGGAACCGGGTGATTATTATAACGCTATCAAAACTCAATCCAGCATTAAGCCGCCGGATAATATTCAGATGGTTTATCGCTGGCCCAATCAGCCGATCCGGGCGGAAGCGCATAATCTTTATCATCGCCGCTATGTTTTGAACCTGGTATTGGAAGGCCCGGGGCGGGTCTGCATTAATGATGAAATGTTCGATCTGGTAAAAGATTCCCTGCTGTTGCTGTTTCCGTTTCAGTTCCACTATTATACCGCCTGTGAGAAAAATTACCGCTGGCTGGTGATCACTTTTGATGAAATAGAACCGATTCCGGCTGAACTGCGCAGCCGTCCGGTGACCGCTTCAAAATTCAGTTATTCTCTGATTATGGAGATTCTGGAAACCTATTTGGAATATGAAAAAACGCCGTTGCAATCGCTGTCGCTGAAGCTCTCCGCCTGCGTCAATTGTCTGGTTAATGAAATGCGTGACATCGCCCGCCTCAGTCCGGCTGGCGAACCGGTTATCCGGGATACCAAAATGATGATGCTTGAGAGGATTTGTGGTTACATCAACCATCATATTTCCGAGCCGCTGACTATTCATCAACTGGCGGTTGAACACGGGATTTCCGAAGGTTATCTGTCGGTGCTGTTCTCCCGCTATATCGGCTGCGGTCCCGGTGAATACATTCGCAACGCCAGAATCAATCGTGCGGTCGATATGCTCAACAGCGGTAATTACATGATTTCGGATGTTGCTGAAAAAACCGGATTCTCATCGCCGGCCGTATTCAGCCGTACTTTCCGCAACGTCATCGGCTCCTCTCCCCGCGAATTTGTCAAAAGCTGAAAACCGGGAACATGACGCAACGAAAAAGCTGAACACACCACATTTTCAATAGTAAAAAACCAATATGTAATTTATAAAAAAGTTCTAATAAATTTGTAATTAATATGTTATGCTTGATGGGAAATCTCCGGCTTCTTCATCTTGCATTTGCTGCTTGCCGTGGACTGAGGGCTATTGACTTACAGGATGGCAGTGATTTATTTTGCGATTTCTTCTCTGACGATTTCCACCCAACGCTTGAAACGCTCGGGTTGATTGCTGATGGTATGGGTGTCTTTCAGGATAAACATTACATTCAAGCCTCTGGCTGCATCAAGCACATGGCGAATCTCTTTGCGACAGGCTTCTTCGACAAAATCGACACATACCAAGCCGGGATTCGGCTTATGGCACATAACATAATCTTTTCCGTAGAGTTCGGCGCATTTTTCCACATTTGACCAGGGAGAGACGGAGATACAACGCAAATTTTCGCATTGTTTGATATAGGCAAAACGGTCTTCGACCGGTTCACAGCAACCGTAATAAGTCAGGCCGAAACGGTTCAGCAGCGGTTTCTGGTACGGGAAAATGAATTCTCCAAACATTTCCGGAGATACGCCAACGGTTTCCTGGGATTCGCCGAAACCCCAGAGATGGGAAAACTTGACAGGACCATCAACCGGATTCCGCTTTGAGGGCAGTTCACCGGTCAGCCCCATGTTGCCGGAGCCGACGGAGTTGCAGCCGTTATTATAACCAAGAATTTCCAGCGTTTCGAGCTGATCCATGAAATGGCTCATTTCGTCTGACAGGAATTGCATAAACCTTTTAAGGCCGTCAGGATTGTCGAACATATAGAGCATCATCTCCTCCAGGCCGATCAGACTTATGCCGACCCCGGTCAGGCCCACGGTCCAAAAGTAACCGGTGGCGTTGCGGGTTACATTCAAAATATCGCCGAATGCGTTAAGAGCCAATTCAAACCGGGCATCGGAAACCGCTTTATCGACTGTAATTTCCCGGAAGCGCAGTTTGTCCATATCGCGGTCAAGGTCGGTAATCGGCGGAATATACTTGAACGCTCCGGTTTCCATGTCTGAGTTATGCCGCTTCAATTCAACCCCGAAGCCGGAATTGCTAATGACAGCTGGAACATCGAAATCGGCGTCGATGAGCCAGTCATCGCAGATATGTTCGTACTGATAGATCTTCTGTCTTAGAGATTGTTCAAAGCCGCGTGCGGTTTCATTTTCACATTCGAGCGGCAGGCGGGTATTTATCTCGCGCCAGGAACCTTCCGGACTGACCAGAACCAGCGGTTTTTCAGAGTGGAGGCCATTTAGCGCCGTCCATTGCCGTCTGCGTTCCGCCATTACCGGTTGTTCGGAGATTTTTTTAACCTGTGCCGCCAGTTGCCTGAGTATTTCTTTATCTTTATTCGACATTGTTCGCTCCATGCTGGTGTAAAAGTTTGAATTTTAATATACTTGATTTAATGTATTCTACGTTATATATTATGTACTGGAAAATAAAGAACATGAAACCTGCAGCATACAATCACGGTTCCAATCCGGAGCTTAACAAGTTTCCTCATCTGCGAATGATCGGGATGACGAAGTCGAATGACGCGTCCCGGTCTCTTTCCGCCCATTACAACGATGGTATTGAGATTTGCCTTCTGCTCAAGGGCCGTTTTGACTGGCAGGTGGAAAACAACCGTTATTTGCTCTATCCGAATGATTGTACGGTGACACTGCCGTGGCAGCAGCACGGCGGCGCCAACGGGATCATTGATCCCGGCGAGTTGATGTGGCTGATCCTCAAGCCGGAATCTTTCAAGCCCGGTGGAAAATTGAAACTGGGAAAATGGTCGGCTATCCCCAAAAAAGAACGTACTGCGATCAGTAAGATCTTGTGCCGTACCCGCAAGCCGTATTTTGCTGCGGACGATTATTTGAAGTCGCTGTTCTTTGAACTTTTCACGGAGCTACAGGCTTATCCGAAGACCAGGCTGTGGCGGGTGAATAATCTGCTGGATGAACTGTTGTTCCACGTTGTCCGGAGTCTGAAAGACTCGCCGCTCGAGCGCAAGAATTTTTTTGATCTGTCCCGGCTGGAAAAACGGATCAATGCCGATTTGCAGCATAAATGGACCCTGGCGGATCTGGAAAAACTGACTGGATACGGAAAAAGTCGTTTAACGACCATAATTCGGGAAAACACCGGGGTTGCCCCGATTATCTATGTCACATTGCTGCGGCTGGACCGGGCAAAAGAATTGCTGCAATCGACTGACCGGCCCGTTACGGATATAGCGTTTGAATGCGGTTTCAATTCCAGTCAGAGGTTCTCCACCGTCTTTAAGAAATTTACCGGAACGACTCCGTCACTTTACCGTCAAAAGCGCAAATCCCAGTAGAAACAGGAATTCCGTCATTTTGTTTTTAGGGATTTATAATGCTAGTTCCGGAAGCGGGACTTTCAATATCTGAATTGCTTCCTTGTAACGAGATACAATAATCCATAAAGCATTATTATGAATTATGGAATGTGGATAGCCGAAGTCGCCGCCTTTGTGCATGCCTTTGTATTTCAACTTATAGTTTTGACAGCCCAGAACGACCCGTTGATTAAAGTCGCTTCCGTTGCTGGAAAGAGAAATAACCAATGGTGAACGCGGAATTGCCGAGGCGAAATCCGGATTGCCTATACAGAAAAAACGTCCGTCCGGCAGGCGTCCGCAATGAAACTTTGATTTTGAGTCGGTGAACCGGGTTTGCCGCGGTTCGGACCAGGTTTGACCGTCATCATCGCTGTCCGACTGCCAGAGATAATTCGTATTTGAACGAAGCAGCATGTGCAGGACGCCGTCATCGGTTTGGAAAAAAGAGCCTTCGCACAATTCCACTTCCCAGTTGTTGTTGGCCGCCGCGCGATGAAAACTTTCCGAGTCATCATAACCGACACTGTCGCAACCAGGTAAATACGAGTTGCGCCAGTTAGTCATTCCGCCGGGCGAATCGCTGAACGGAAAAGAGATATTACCGGAAATGATCAGGCGGCCTGATCTGGTTTTTACCGGGCCGAAATTCGGGATTATTTTCAGGCCGGTATCAACCGACGCTCCCCAGGTTTCACCGTCACCGCTGGTAATTGCCAGCAGGCGGGTATTGATATGGTTGATATCGTCAACGGTTCTGCGGCCCTCGACATATTCATAACTGCCGATGTAAGCGACCAGATTGTCGGTGTCGACATGGAATCCGGCCGCAGTCAGGACCGTTTCACTGTAATCGCCACGGTTTGAGGCGCACAGGAGCCGGGGGCTTGACCAGTTGAGACCGTTGGCGGAGACGGCGTAAATAACCCGTTGACCGGGTGAATCTTCGTCGGTGCGGCCGTTTGACCACATAGCGTAGAATTTATTTTTAAAGAAAGTGATAGCCGCGTGATGAGAGTAATTCCATTCCCCGTCCGGGACGTAAATGAATGAATTTTCACATTCGATTTTGATGTCTGAAGTAATCTTTTCAGTGTTTGTCGTAATTGTCATTTGGTTATTTTCTTTAAAATATAGAGTTTGTATTTAGTCAGGGTCAATGTCCCGGTCAGGTTCTGTCCGGATAGCAAATCGACAAAACTCGAGTCGTCATGCTTGCCGCTGATCGTTACTTTTACGGTTCCCTTTCCAAGGTTGATCAAATAAAAGAAAGTATCTTTCCCGATTATGGTATATCTGAATTCGACCGGAAAAGAGTCTTTTTGTCCAGCCGCCAGACATTTATACCGGAGTTTGATGCCGAATTTTTTGAATATTATATCCCAATTTTCAGCTTTGGAAGTGATATAAGAATTTTGCTTGTTCTTCAGCAAATTTTTTTCCGTCTCCGGCAGATATTCGGCACCGGGAACGATCAGCAGTTTACAATCAGCCTGAGGCAGCATTTTAGTAGTCACAAATCCCAGTCTGACCCCCTGCCAGTTCAAACTCTCATAAGTTTTCTGCAATGCGTCGATATATTTGATATGGGATATGGCTGCGGTCTCGGAATAATAGATGCAAACTTCCGGCTTGTTTCTTTTGAAAGCGGTGATAACCGGGGCCAGACGCTGGGCCTTGATGCAGTTTTTTCCATAAGCGTCAAGCATTCGCGGCAGGGTCAGCATCGAACCGTAATACCAGTCGCCTTTGGTTTTCAAGCCGCGCCGGGACCACCACCACATAATATTGGCGCTGACGCCGCGCAGGTATGAGTAAAATAAGGCTGCGTCAAGAAATTCTGCCGGAGCGTTAACATCGGTTGAATATACGGTTTGCAAGCCGTGCCATTCTCCTTCGAAAATCGGCTTGTCGGGAGCCATGCTCAATTGCAGATCGTAACACATGCCGGGAACGAGCCAGGCAAAAGAAAAACGTTCGTCCGGATTGAAACGGGTCAAGCGCGTATCGCAGCCTTGCAGAGGAAGAAGATCGGCCAATGCCTGACGGTCAACCCCTTCGTCATGACGGCTGACTTTTCGCGTTCGTCCATCCAGTCCAATTGAACCCTCAAAGGTCATGTCGTTGCAGACTTTTACGCAGTTTTGAGCTTTCGGGTTGCCTCGCAATACAGCTCTACTAAGCTCTTGTATGTACCCGGTGACCCGGGCATTGTTCCAGCGGCACCAGTCAAGATAAGCGGCAAGACTGCGGTCCGGGGTCTTTTCCGGAGTAAGTTGATCGAATGAGGAGTACGAGGTTTTCCAGCTTTGGTTGAGTGCGGTAATGTTGCGGTATTTTTTATGCATATTTTCGCGAAACTTCTGTAAGCCGAGCTTTGAAACGGCCTTGAAGCCGACTTCGTTCCAGAGGTCGTATGACATGATTTCCGGAAAATTCCTGGTTCTTCTGGCTATTTCCTCAAAATACTCAAGGTTGATTGACCGGGCGGCCGGGTTGTTGATGTCATAATTCATAAAATGCCCTTTGACCGCAACCGTGGCTGGAAACTTTTTTACCAGCCAGCCCGGCAGTCGATGGCCGAACCCCATCGCAACTTTTAAACGGTGTTTTTTAGCGGAATCAAGTTGGGCAATGATCCTTTTGAATAATCCTTCGTTAAGAACTTTTTCTCCGTCCTTAAAGCCCCAGCGGGCGCTGCCGCCATGAATATCAGTCATATTACAACCCAGATCAGGCAGGTATTTGAGATAATCTATATCCATCTGGTTGAAGCCGAAGAGAAATACCTCGCGGCCGTCAACATACCAGTTGCTGCCGTTTAATTCGGCCCGGTCAACTTTGATGTCTGGAATAAGCGGGTATTCTGCTTTGTTGTCAAGGATGAACCTGGCGGAATTTACTGCATTGGTTAGGACTTCTCCGAGCTGTTTGATCTCAACAGAGATTACGTCTTCCGGCTTGCCTGCGGCAATATCGCTTTTAATATATGGAATGAACAACTCAGCCACCGTCAAGCTGACTTTAACCGCCGCCATATCAAGGTTTGCATTGACGCCGGTTTGATATAGTTTGCGTAATTCAGAGGTCCGGTTTGTCAGTGCCGCCAGTTGTTTGGCATATTCATTTTGCGACACCGGCTTTTTAAATGTGATGGCGTCCTGGATTCCCGCGCAGGAAAGGATGGCTTTATTAATGCCCGAAGCCAGTTTACTCAACGGTACCGGCATCAAAAAAGTTGTTTTACCTTCTTTCAAGACAATTTTCTTGGTCAATGCGGGAGAATTGCCAATTGCCAGTTTAAAAGTTTCCTGACGCGGCATTGGGTTGAAGTTCAAGGCGGAAACCTCAAAAACAGCCTGGTTATCAATCCGTTTCGGTGTATTAAGTTTTGTAAACAGTCTGTCTTTTCCAACGATACCGACGGTTCCGAATTCGGATAGTCGTTTGCGCAGGACAATTCCACCGCCCCACTGAGCCCATTTGCGCTTTTTCCTGTCGCAGTCGTTAACCGCGATTGACAGTCCGAAGCGGCTATTCGGGGCCAGATGCAGGTTTAACTTATCAAGCGGAAACCGGATATCCATAATGTAGCCGCTGGTTTTTTTTGTTAAATCAGCTTTGATATCCGCTGTAGTTAAATCAGCATTGTCGAAGCTTCGGTCAAGTTGTATTTGAACTTTATTGTTCGCAGGAATAAAGCCGAAAGCAAAATAGCCTTTGCCGGTTCCTTGATCCTGCTCCTGGTTAAGCGGATCGACTGCCACTTGAACACTGTCGCCTTCCCAATACGGAGTTTTGGTGACAATGACGTCATCGGTTACCGCAATCCGCAGATAAAAGAAACGGTTGTCGTATGCGGCTTTGAAAGTAAAACTCAAATCTTTTTCATCTGAACTGTTTTCCGCATCGAGAATCACCGCTTCGGCGTGGCCGACGCGATAGGCGAATTTCTTTTCGGATTCGGTTATCTTATTCCAGTCCGGAATGTCGCTTTTTTTCAGCGGATAAAACTTGTCATAAGAAATTTTACCGTATTCTACCCCCGGATCTCCCTTGATGCTGAGTGCGTCCAGCCATACTTTACCTTTGCCTGACATGGCGAAGCGTAGCGCGGAGAAGTCGGCGCCGGCGGGAACGGTTATTTTCCGGGAAAAGAATTTCCAGTCTGTACTTTTTGAAACTTCCGCGATCCGTTGATGGAGCAGGTTTTTTCCCTTTGCATCTTTCGCAGTCAGATAAAGCGTTGCTCGCCGGCTGATATTTTCACTTTTCATCCAACAGGACACGACATACTCTTTGTTCCCCGCCAGCTTCAGCTTCAGTTCCTGCCAGAACCAGGGTTTTGATGTGTCCTTGCTCCCGGAGAGAAGGAGTGACCTTGTTCCTTGTTTGGCAACCTTGTTGTCGACTCCGGCTTTGCCCCATGACGGCATTTTACTTTGCTTCCAGCCGAGAGGTTTGTTTTCAATCGATCCGTTTTGCAGCAGTTCAAGCTTTGCCGAAGCTGATAATGAGACGGCGGCTATAGGGAGCATCACAAGAAAAGCAGATTTAACCATTATTTACCTGCGTCAAACATTGTTTCAGTGGCATTCGACCCGCTTGGTATCCAGCCGGCTTTTTTGCGGATGAAATCAAACCAGGTGTATTCGGAAGCGTGTCCGTCGGCCATTAATGCGGAAAGACGGTTGAATGAATGCGGAAAACTGCGGGAATGGGTTGCTGTATCACTTGAATTATAATCATTCATATAATTAATCATTGCCCTGCTGCCGTTTTCTCCGGCTTCATTCAAGGAGTTGTTTCCGTCATGAAACTCTGTGATGACCATTGTTCTCGAGGCTTGTCGGATTTGACTGAGTTTTCTGCTTAAAAAGGAGCGTCCGGTACTGTCTCCGGTTAGCGAACTTATTCCCGGATAATAGGTCGGATTGACATCCACCCGGTAATGATTGATCGCATAAGAACGGCGGATGAAACGCGCGTCGACCGGTTGTCTTGTATCGGATGGGCACTGATAGAAACTCACATACTTGCGTTCTTTTCCGGCGTCTTTTTCGGCAGTGAAAACTTTTGAATTCGGATGCGGCATCGCTCCACGCCCGTCATACGGCCCAAGTTTGCAGTCCCAGGAACCGCTTGAATAGTTATTGGTCATGTAAAAATCATTGTTGTCGCCGAGATAATTGTTTATGGACAGCCCCATTTGTTTCAGATTGCTGATGCATTGAGTTTTTTTAGCTTTATCCCGGGCCTTATTAAGAGCGGGGAGGAGCATTGACGCAAGAATTGCGATGATCGCGATCACAACCAGCAATTCAATGAGGGTGAATTTTTTCATTGTAAGTTTCCTGTTTTGTTTACCAACTGACTCTATATTAAGTATAAATGATAAAATCAATACTGTCAATATTTCAGATATTTCATTAATTATTCATTTGTTGACTTTTATTAAAAACCTTATTTGCAAACCTGGAAATGATAATTATATTCAATAATATATTTATATGAGTTCTGTAAATTGTAACAATATGATATATATGGGATAAAGAAATCCGTTATGAGCTTGATCGTTGAACATTACAATAAAGAGTCATTTATCTATTTATTAAATTATTTTATTGAGCAAATAACCGTTTCCGGGGTATATTCATCCTCCCGAAGCCGTGAAAGATCTGATATACTGGAACCGCCGGATATACATCCTCGTTTTGACCTGGTTCTAAACGGAAGGAAGCATATGAAGTTTCCCGGGACTGATGCCTTGCAGGATATTGTCATGCATCCCGGCGATGTTCATTTCTGTCCGCCGCACACCTGGAAATGCCCGGTCTGGGACTATCCGCACGAACTTTCATCGCTGGTTTACATCGGAGGTTATATCAGGATAACTTACATCAATTTCACCGGGCATTCAAACTGGAATAACCAACGTCCGGCTGATGTGTTTTATCATACTGCAACCCCCTTGAACGAACCGGAGAAAGATATTCTGGACAGCCTGAGCAGTTTACCTGAGAATACTCCGATTGAGATAAAAAGGCTGTTGATCGACGCGCTGATCCGTTTAACTCTTGAGCACTTGAAAAATGACAACGGACGTAATATGACAAAAGCGGATGCCACCTGGGAGCGCATTAATCTTTTCTTGCAGGCTAATTTTCATCAGAGAATTTCCCGTAATACGGTTGCGGAAGCGGTTAACGTCAATCCATGTTATATCTCAAAACTGTTCAGTGAGCGTGCCAAAGAGACGTTCAACGACCGGTTGAGGCGTCTTAAAATGGAGTACGCGGCAAAATTGCTTCTTAATACCGATCTGACGCTTGATGAAATAACTTTGCGTTGCGGTTATCAGAGTACACCGTCAATGGTTTCAATATTCAAAAAGCTTTACAAAACAACTCCTGGCGAATTCAGACGCAAGAAAAATCTGGAAGTATAATCCGTCACTCATCCGTCACTTTGTTTTTTGTGTAAACTTTTTAAATTACCAGGTAATTTAAAAATGACCTCATAAAAACGGCATTATAGTAAACTTTACTGTAGAAGTATGACCGGATTTCAGCGCTGGTTTAACGTCAATATTTTTATGAAAAACTGTAGTGAAATGGAACCGTCACTTATCCGTCACTTTAATTTTGGGGATGAGGGAGTTGAAAAACAACCAGATAGTTTCGGATGCGTCAAAGTCCTGACATATCTTGCTGACGCGGCGTTTTGAGAGGTTTCTTTTCTTGCCGGGCCAGGTATGGCCGCCGTTAATAACCTTGATCAAAACCACTTTGGGACGCAATGCTTTGGTTTGCCAGTCATATCTGACTGCATGACATCCGTCTTTCGGGTCGATATCCTTCAGGTTGGTTATGACAGGGGTAACTTTAAGAGCATTATTTTTCAACCAGTATTCAATTGTCTTGTCTGTTGAGATTATTTTGCCGCGTTTCAGAGTTATTCCCAATAACGGGAATTTGATGGAAACAGTGCCGCCGTTATAAGGAACCAGCGGATCGGCAGTGCCGTTGATCAACATTATGGAGATTTTTCCTGCCGGCTTGGTATCTTTCCAGCGCTCCTGCAAGGATGCCGCCACGCTGACGACCGCGGCAAAGATATCGGATGCTTCAACCGCCAGGCGCTGGCACATGAATCCGCCGTTTGAAATTCCGGCGGCAAAGATGTTTCGTTGATCTATATTATTGTTTGTGACAGTTTCCTTGACGAGCTGCCTGATAAACTTGATGTCGCTGATTTCCCGGTCCTGTATTTCGTGGGCTTTGACCTTGCGTCCGTCGTTCCAGTGTTTGTTCAAACCCTCCGGAAAGATAACGACAAAGCCATATTTTTCTGCTAATGCTTGAAATTGAGTATGCTTTGCCACCTGCAGCGGATTGCCGCCGCCGCCATGCAGGATCAGTACCAGGGGGAATTTACGGTCGGCCTTGGCTTCTTCGGGGCGGTACATATAAAAAGTACGTTTAACACCGTCGATCTTTATGGTTTTCCGGGTGAGTTTCTGTTCCGCGGTGGAGATAAATCCGCAGGCCAACATAGCAAATACAAGCGTTCTCTTGTGCATTTCTTCGCTCCTGGTTATATGCTGCGTGGAAGAGTGAAATAAAAATATGAGCCTTTGCCCGGTTCAGATTTGCAATGAATGTCGCCGTCCATCAATTCCATCAGCTTGCGGCAGATGGAAAGGCCGAGCCCCGTCCCGCCGAATTTTTTGGAGGTCTTTTTGTCCTGTTGCCGGAAGCGTTCAAAGATAATCTCCTGTTTCTCTTCGGGAATGCCGATCCCGGAATCCTTGACGTAGAAAGTCAGGAACGAATCGGCTTTAGCGGGTTCTTCACAGCCGATTTCGATATAGCCTTCGCTGGTAAATTTGAAAGCGTTGCTGATCAGATTGTTGAAGACTTGATTGAATCTGACCATATCGGCTTTGAAGAGTAAATTATCAGTGCGTTCCGGCAGTTTCATGCGGAATCCGACTGACGATTCGGCATATTGAATTACGAATGTGTTAAAGATGGAATTCAATGCCTCGCGCGCGTCGATATCTTCGATGTCCAGCTCAAGTTTTTCACTTTCGATTTTGGATATGTCGATTATGTCGCTTATCAGTTCCAGTAACTGCTGTGAACTCTTATTGACCAGATTGACATATTCCTTGCGTTTCTCCGGGTTGAGGTCTTCTTCGCCAAGCAGGTTGGAAAAACCGATGATTGAGTTCAAGGGAGTTCTGATTTCATGTGACATATTGGCAAGAAAGCTTGATTTCAGTTTATCGCTTTTTTCCGCGTGCTGACGCGCGGCGACCAGTTCCCGCTCGTTTTTCCGGTCTGAAGTTATATCCCTGATCAGCCCCATGAAACCTGTCAGTTCATGGTTATCCCGGATCGGATAAAGGCCGATATCGAGGACTTTTTTCCCGAAAAACGAAGTTCGGTTCAGGTCAACTTTGCGAATGACTCCGAAGTCATAAACGGTTTCATACTGAATCGGGAAACCATTGATCAAGCGTACCCTTTCTTCCTCAGGAAGCGGAATGTCTTCAAACAGATTAATATTGCTCAATGGCCCGTCCGGGGCATAGCCCAGCATCAGCCGGGCGGAACGGTTAGCCAGTTGTAATTCCCCGTCAGGTTCAAAGACTTCGATCCCAAGAGGTGAACTTTCAAGCATAATGCGATAGCGGCGAAGGTATTTTTTCTTTCTTGCCAGTTCCGCTTCGAGTTCTGCTATTCTTTTTTCGTAGTCCATGTTACATCCTCCAGCAGGATGGTTAATACCAGCGCCAACCAAGAGTTCTTTTGTTGAATTCAAAGTCGGCAGCGTCCACTTCAGTTACTGCCAAATTGCCCTTTTCCAGCAATTCTTCATCGTTGTTTTCGATTGCCCAGTTGATCATGGTCTTGCGATGTTCTGCAATAATATCCAGGAGATCGCAGCGATCGGCCAGGTTCATTTCTTCGCCGGGGTCTTCGATCATATCGTAAAATTCCTCAATTCCGTTGTTTTCGTTATAAATGTATTTGTAACGATCGGTCCTGACCATGTAAGTTTGATTGGGGCGCCCCATGCTGTAGGAAATAATATAATCCCGGCCGTAAAAGTTTTCATTCTTTAGCAGCGGCGCCAAATCAATGCCGTCAACTTCCTTGTCCAAAGCAATTCCGGTCAGGGAGGCGATGGTCGGCAACACATCTTGCAAACCGACAAATTCATCTGAAGCACGTCCGCCGGAAATCCCTTCCGGATAGCTGACCAGGAATGGGATTCTGGCGCTGCCTTCATTCATGACACACTTGAAGAACCAGCCGAAATCGCCCATCATGTCGCCGTGGTCGGCGGTGAAAATAATGATCGTGTTGTCATACAGGCCGTGTTCTTTCAGGTATTCGATCAGGCGGCCGAATTGCTGATCCTGGAAAGATATAAGACCGTAGTAGTGGGCGCGGGCGTTCTGAATGGTTTCCGGTGAGAAGATCGGAACTCCGTGAGAAATCGCGGTATAATCACCGTAAGGATTGCGGTCTTTTCCTTCACGATTGACAAATGGTTTCGGCATTTCGCGCGGATCGTACATTGCGTCCCACGGGCGGGGCGGATCATACGGGGAATGCGGTTTTGGAAAACCGACGTTGAGAAAGAACGGTTTGTCGCTGTGATTGTCCTGATGATAGTCAAGAAACTCGATTGCCTGAGTTGCCACCCAGCCGTCAACAAAATGTTCAGCCGGCAACGGCGAGGCAGCCGGATGGATATCATTATTACCGATGCCGTGGCCGCGGGAATAACCACCCCATCCGACTTTTTTCAGATAGTCGGCATAAGCTTCAACTCCGCCCCGTTCATCTTTCGGATCGAACAGCGCCAGCATCCGGCCGGATTCAGCCAGGGCGGCATGCTGGAAACCGTTTAAAGTATCCGGTTCTCCCGGCGGGGTGTATGGTACGTAATGCAGTTTGCCGGAAGCATAAGTTTCATAACCGTTGTCAGCCAGCAGCTGCGGCAGTTTGATCTGGTCGTCCCTGACCTGACCGCCGTTATTTTTGTTGCCGGTGCATTTATGAGGGTAATTGCCGGTGATAATGCAGGCCCGACCCGGAACACAGATCGGGTCTGGAGAATAAGCCCGGCTGAAACGAACGCCTTCTGACGCCAGTTTGTCGTAATTGGGGGTTTGGATAATTTCATTACCGTCGCAATGCAGACAGTCTCCACGAAACTGATCGGCCATAACCAACAGGACATTCGGGCGTTTTCCGGACATATTACATACCTCTTATTTTTCCGCTATTTCAATCGCTATAGTACATTCGTGGCCGTTGATATCGACGGTTTCGCCATCAACCGAGGCAACCGGTGTCAACTCGAGCGCCAGTACTTCGCCGCAGATATAATCACTGAACTTTGTCGGCACACCGGCGTAATCGCCTTCGACCGCAAACTTTATATTAATGCGGTCAGATACCTCAAAGCCGGTATCTTTGCGCATATTCTGAACTTTGCTGACAAATTCACGGGCAAAACCCTCTTCCAGCAGATCGCCATTCAAGACGGTGTCCAGAGCCAGGGTCACGCCGCCGTCGGTGGCGACTGATACGCCTTCTTTTTCGGTACGCTGGATCATCATGTCGTCCGAAGTCAATTCGAATGAAGTGCCGTCGCTGAATTCAAGCGTTATTGAACCGCCGTCGATCAGGGTTTCGGTTTGCACGTCATCCAGTTTTGCGACCTGGGCCGCAGCCTCTTTCATATTCTTCCCAAGCTTGGGGCCGAGGGTCTTGAAGTTCGGTTTGATCGAACGTTCGACCAGGTCGCTTTCCCTGGTTGAGAATTCGACTGCTTTGACGTTCAATTCTTCCGAGATGATGTCACTGGTTTTTTCCAGCATTCCTTTTACTTCTGCGTCCGGCGGCACGATGATCGCCTTGGCCAGCGGCTGGCGTACTTTCAGTTTGTGCTGGGTGCGCAGGAAACGACCCAGCTGTACCGCTGTCATGGTCGCGTCCATCTGTTTTTCCAGATAAACGTCGCGCCGTGATTCGTCAACAGAAGGGTAGTCACAAAGGTGAACCGATTCCGGCATGGACCCGGTCCGCAGGTTCTGATAGATCGCCTCGGTGGTGAACGGGATAAACGGAGCGGCGGTTCTGGTGAAAGTCAGCAGCACATAATGCAGCGTCGTGTAGGCATCCTGCTTGTCGCCGTCATCCTGACTTTTCCAGAAGCGGCGGCGGCTGCGGCGGATGTACCAGTTAGTCAGATCTTCGACGAATTTCTCGAACCGGTTGGCCGCTTTCTGCAAGTTGTACGCATCCATTTCGGCTGAAATTTCTTCGATCATCTGGTTCAGGGAACTTAATATCCAGCAGTCCAATGGATTTTCCGGGTTTGCCGGCGGAGCCGGTTCGCCTGGAGCCGGCGTCCAGTTGTCGACATTAGCGTAGGTAACGAAGAAACTGTAGGCGTTCCACATCGGGATCATTACTTTGCGCAGACAGTCGCGGACGCCGTCCTCGGTGAATTTCAAATCCTCGCCGCGGACAACTTGAGAACCGAGCATGAACAGCCGGATCGCGTCAGCGCCGTAGGTATCGATCATATATTTGGGATCAGGATAATTCTTTTTGCGTTTGGACATCTTCTGCCCGTCTTCGGCCAATATCAAACCGTTGACTACAACGTTTTCGAACGGCGGTTTGTCAAAGATCGCCGCACCGAGAACCACCAGGGTATAGAACCAGCCGCGAGTCTGGTCCAGACCCTCGGCAATGAAGTTTGCCGGGAAGTTGGCTTCAAAATGTTCTTTGTTTTCAAACGGGTAATGATTCTGGGCATAGGGCATCGACCCGCTTTCGAACCAGCAGTCAAGCACCTCGGGAACTCTGGTCAACTCGGCTTTGCCACCGGCTGAAGGTATTACAATCTTGTCCATGAAATGTTTATGGAGGTCGTTGATCTTCTGTCCGGTCAGTTCTTCGAGTTCTTTGACTGAACCGACACAGACCATTTCACCGTCCTCATTGCGCCAGATAGGCAGCGGGCAGCCCCAGTAGCGATTGCGGCCGATGTTCCAGTCGCGGGCATTTTCCAGCCATTTACCGAAACGACCGTCTTTGATGTGGTCCGGGGTCCAGTTGATTTTCTGGTTGGCGGCGATCATTTTGTCTTTGATTTTTTCGATATTGACAAACCACGTCGGCATTGCGCGATAGATCAACGGGCTGTCGCAGCGCCAGCAATGCGGATAACTATGCTTGAGCTGGCCGCGATGGACCAGTTTGCCTTCTTCTTTGAGACGGCGGATGATATCTTTATCACAATCCTTGACATAACGTCCTTCATAATCGGTAACTTCGGAGGTAAATTTACATTGCGCGTCAATCGGGCAGACTTCACCGATGCCGTTTGCGCCGCAGACTATCGCGTCGTCTTCACCGAAGCCCGGGGCGTTATGGACAATGCCGGTACCGTCTTCGGTGCTAACATAATCGGCGACCAGAACCTGGAACGCGTTTTCTTCGGCCATTGCGGCGAAATACGGGAACAGCGGTTCGTAACGCTTGCCCGCCAGGTCCCTGCCTTTGCAGCGGGCCACGATTTCCGGCTGTGCGTCTTTGTAGTATTCGCCCAGGCGCGCTTCAGCCAGGATGTAGTAGACGTCACCGTCCTTGATCTTGACATAGTCGATATCGGGACCGGCGGCAAGAGCCAGATTACTCGGCAGCGTCCAGGGCGTTGTGGTCCAGGCCAGAAAATAGGTGTCGGCTTCATCAAGCGCTTTGAAGCGGATGGTGATGGCCGGGTCCATGACATCTTCATAACCCTGATTTGCCTCGAAGTTGGACAGCGGGGTGGCGCAGCGCGGGCAGTACGGCAGGATTTTGTAGCCCTCGTAGATCAGTCCTTTGTCCCAAAGCTGTTTGAAGACCCACCAGATCGATTCCATGTAGTCACGATCCATGGTCCGGTAGCCGCGTCTGAAATCGACCCAGCGGCCCATCCGGTTGACCACTTCCTCCCATTCTGAAGTATAACGCAGGACGATGCCGCGGCAGGATTCATTGAATTTGTCGATCCCGTATTCTTCGATCTCGGTTTTGCTGGAGAGGTTTAGTTCTTTTTCCATCTCGTTTTCCACCGGCAGGCCGTGGCAGTCCCAGCCGAAAACGCGGTCGACGAATTTTCCGCGCATCGTATGATAACGCGGTACGACATCTTTGATGGTTCCGGCCAGCAGATGGCCGTAGTGCGGCAGCCCGGTGGCAAACGGCGGGCCGTCATAAAATACATATTCCGGACACCCTTTGCGGTTGTCCAGAGATTTCTGAAAAACTGATTCCGCGTTCCAGAATTCCAGAACGTCTTCTTCCAGTTTGGGAAATTTCGGTTGATTACTGACTGGATTAAACATATAACAAAACTCCTGAATATTGCTTATCATTATAATTTTACATGAACTTATAAAATAGTCCAAGTTAAACTAAAAAGCAACTTTTTTCAATGAAGATTTAGCTATTAATCCGGATAAGGCTCCCTCTTTGACGATAGTCTCACATCGAAGAATCTGGGGAGACAACCCGAAAACTTTTCAAAGTTTTCAAGTTTTCTCCCCCAATTCACGAGTTATGAGACTGCCATTCCTCTTTCACAAAATCCTGTTGAAACATTGAGTATATAGAAATGATTATAATCAATTTTTTTTTATATCAGGGGGTTGACAAATAACTTATCATATAATATAATATCATACCATGATAGCACAACACACAAAAGTACATAATTATTTGTTGTCCCTGATCAAAAAGGGGCATGAAGGCGATATGCTGCCGTCGCAAAGTGAGCTTTGCAGTAAATTTGAAGTCAGCATTATAACTGTCAGGCGCGCTCTGGACGACGTTGAGAAAAAGGGATTGATCTTTCGTAAAAAGGGTAAAGGCACTTTTATCAAAAAAGCGAAACCGGTAGTGAAGTCCATAAAAATCTGTATGATTCTTCCGCTAAACCAGAATATAAATGACGAATTTATCAGCGGGATCATATTGCAAAGTCAAAAAAGCCGGACCGCTTTATACATTTACCATTACAATCATGATGATGTGGAACTTGAAGAGATGATTCAGAATAATCCTCCCGACGGCATTATGTGGGTTGCTCCGGATGACGCGCAATCGATCAGCATGGCGGAAAAATTCAGGGAAAAAGGTTTTGCGGTAATGGTCTTCAACCGGGTAATGAAAAATACTCATTTGAATTATGTATCGAGTAATAATGCCGGCGGCATTAAGGAAATTACCGAATTGTTCATTAACCACGGTCGAAAAAGGATTGCCTTTCTTGGCCGGGACGAATTGCTTGGATACTCAAATTCCCGTTTTCTGGCGTTTCAGGAGGCGGTTGACAATGCAGATGCCGGAATTGAGACTTTTACAGTTCCGGTTTCCTGTAAGAATTATCATTATGGCGATTTGTATATGCCGATTTCAGAAATGCTGGATTCTTTCAAGCCGGATGCAATTATGTGTTCTCAAGGCTTTTTTATGGATGACCTGCTGGATGTGACCCGTCAGAGAAATTTGAATATCCCCCTGGATATCGAAGTTGGGACCTATAACTGCATCAGTCCCGACAATCCGGAAAAAGCATTTATCCATGAAATCGACCAGGGGATTAAAGTGATGGGAACATTGGCATTAATTGAACTTGAATCAATAATAAAGGGTATCAAAGGAAAATCAAGATTAATAATGAAACCGCAAGTTTTAAGGAAGGAACGCTCGAAATGAAAAGCAAAAAAAACTTAGTAACCGGCCTCTGTAATGAAACCGCTTCTTTTCACGCAAGGGTTGTCGTTATGGAAAACAAAAAAC
This sequence comes from Victivallales bacterium, assembly GCA_963678305.2. Taxonomy (GTDB): domain Bacteria; phylum Verrucomicrobiota; class Lentisphaeria; order Victivallales; family Victivallaceae. The sequence goes on along the minus strand of CAXXVV010000003.1, from coordinate 63,445 downwards.
AAGGATTTACATTAATAGAGCTTTTAGTTGTAATTGCCATTATTGCTATTCTGGCTTCAATGTTGCTGCCAGCATTAAACCAGGCAAGAGAGAAAGCGAAAGCGATTGATTGTACCGGCAGATTGAAACAATGGAACTTAGCCGCATCAGTTTATCGTGGAGATTATGATGGAAGAATGTGCTATGGAAAAGATAGTAGAGGCGTTTGGTGGAACGATATTCTGGCATCCTATATTGGACAGCAGTTGGAAGGATACAGTATTGAACAAATGAGAGATAAAAATAATCCAAATGCGCTGCATCATTGTCCGACAAAAAGTAGTCTTTGGGGATCGGCAATGAGCGGTTATCAGCCAGACTATACGGTCAATATAGATGTAGCTCCTTATTGGAATTCCGGGGCCTGGCTTAAACCGACTCATATATTGGGGCGCGTCACTAAGCTAAAAAGGCCGACGAAGACTCTTTTTATTGGGGATGGCTTTTCGACCAGATCAACTATCGATTGCTTACTTGACACTCGGATAATGAGTGCAATTCCGACAAATGATTCTCATTCGCGGATTTCATATCGACATTCTAAAAGTGCTAATTTAGCATTGATAGACGGGCATGTGGAGAGATACGGGATGCCATACAGCTTTGGTTCTTATCTTGATTTGGCCTATCACGGAGACGTTTATTCAAACTGTCTATTGTGGGAGTAAAAAAACTATTCTCTTTAGTTTATCGCTTTATTTTTATTTATATTTCACTTTTTAGCCCATTATCATAGGAGAAATCTGTATGGACCGCAAAAAATCGATGATGACCTTCATATTGCTGGTCATAACAACAATAATATCAAATGCTGCGGTCAAATCAGCAAATTTACCGTTGGAAGATATAATTGACATTGGCGATCGAACAGTGCCAACTTTGGAATCATTAGCTATTCAGTTGCCTTCTCTGCCATCAAAGCCAGGTAAGATAATTGTTTTACGTTTTGACGCTTATACTTATATGAAGGTTCGCGGGGGATGCTCGTTCAATTTGGAGATGGATTTAAATGATCATCCTATAAAACGGCTGACGGCCAGTGGTGATGAACGAATAATCGGACGCAAGCCGGTCTTCCACATATCCCATAAGTATACGACTAAGTATAAAGGGGTTGATTTTGCGCTTTTTTCCGGCAAAATGATTCGTTTGATGTTTGCCCCGGATGTTGAAACAGCAAACCAATTAAGCCAGGAAGGACAGGGAGCTTTTTTTGCGCTGAATATTTCTGATGTCGCACGTGGAGTCGATGGCAATATTTTAACTTTAAAAAATACCAATAGGAAAAACAAAGAAAGAAAATTAATATTTAAAAACATTCAGATCGGCTGGCTTGATAAAAAATATTTGCCTAAAACCATATGTAAAATACCTGTAAGAGCTTCGGTAAAAGAAGTCGTCAGTAATAATGGAACAGATTTATTTCAGGGAAAGTTCGGCGGATTTTCGGTCAAAACTTCTGATGGTCTGGAATTGCTGGTGGAAACTGCAATCAATATGAATCCTGAAACGGAGTCTTCTCTTATCGCGTCTGATAAGCAAAACTTATATTCATTAACAAATATCAAAATGAGGAAAAACCAGGAAAAAGGGTTTTCAATAATTGCCAAATGGTCTGATTTTACTATGAACAGATCCTTATCATTTACTCCTGCGGGAAATATACAATGGTGTGAAAAGTGGACAAATACAAGTAAAAAAACGCTGGGACTTCCATTTCGCCACCGGCTTTTTCTTAGAGAAGGTCAAGCAAATTTCTTCCTTGCGGGTTCTTCAGAATTTGATTCTTTAACGGTTTGTTCCGGCAATCCGACCATGTTTATCGGTTCACGGAAAAAAGCTGGAAGAGGCCTTGGTGTTACTTTGGAAAATGACTGGTTGCGATTACTTGCTCGTCTCCGGAAAAAAGGCGGAGTGGGTGAAATATATACGGAGGACTTAGCTTTGCCGCCCGGCGGGAGCATTGATTTTTCATTGACTATTACTCCAGTAAGAAGTCAAGGCTACTGGACCTTTATCAATTCTGTTAGAGAGCGCTGGGGAGTAAATAATGGTCTTGCTGAACGCCCGACTTTTTGGATGGTGGCATGGGCTCCAGGGAAAACTATTGAAGAGAGAGTAAAGAAATCACTTGGTCATCTGGGACCAATAAATTTTATCAACTGGGGAAGGCTTTACGGGAAGGTTTCTTTGCCGCAATGGGTTGGCCTGGGTTATGACGGCCATACAATAGTTTCAGGGAATTATCCGAAACTGTCAGCAAATACGCCTCGAGCCCCTGGGAAAACCCCTGATTTGGATATTGATAAATATTTGACTTTTGAACATCGAGAGCCGTATTGGCTTAATGCTGAAAATTTTATTAAATTGTCACATCGAGCATGCCCTGATGCAAAAGTCCTTTTGGGAATGCATCCGGCGATACTGCCAGTATACATGCCGCTGTTTGATCGTTGGCCATACGCAAAGGACGTTATAAAAACCGAAGACGGAAAACCATTTCAGGATGGTTACTACAGTCAGGCTTTTTTAAGCAAAACTGCTGTTGAGGCCGATTGGGCTACGCCTTATTTTGTTCCCCGTTCGGGGTCTGTTTATCTGCAAAGTATGATGCAAAATCTCAAGCGCGGTTTGGATAAATGCAACAGTGATGGATTTTATCTTGATGAATTCAGTTGGAACGGTTCGCGCAGATACAGTCGCTATGATTATGGATGTTGGGATGGATATTCCGCTACGCTGGATTCTAGTGGAAAAATTTTAAAGCTTAAATCTGACAATGCATTTACCACGGAAGAACATCAAGTCAGAACGATAAAAGAAGTAAATAAACGAAGGAAGTATTTTCTCTGTAATGGCAGTGCATCTTTACGAAAAGTTAACAACCTTTGCGCTATGCGATTCACGGAAGGCGGCAATGGCGTAAGTAAATGGAGAAGCGCACACTTAGCTTCGGTCCCGTTAATTTATGCTAATTTCGGGGAATTCAGAAGAAAAAGAACAACTGAGAATTTGTTTAAAGATGTCAAAGCTGTAATCGAGGAAGGCTGCCTTTACTCTCCAACTTGGAGTAACCTGGCGTTGGATGGCCCGGATAATTTCGTATGCAAACTCTACCCCATTTCAATTATGTCTATTTGGCCGGGGACGATCATTGGTAAGCAGCGGTTGATAACAACTCATTCAGGAAGCTTCCAATGGCATGATAGAGATATTAAAGTAAAATTATATGTCTATGATGAAAAAGGCGTTTTGCAAAACCGTAAAAATTTGCCGATCATGACAGTCAGTGCCGGAATGAAAATTAAACTTGATGTTCCGGCAAAAGGGATGATCATTGCGGAAATCATGCCGGAAAAATAACTTTTACAGCAATTATTTATCAAATCCACACAAGGAAAAGTTTCTATGTTTATTGATATTCACGTGCATTTTCGCTCAATTCCCGGCTATTCAAGGAATGCAAAGCCTTCTTACGCAACTCCGGAACAACTGATTGCCAGATATGATGAGCTTGGAATCGAGAAAGCAGTGGCTCTGCCTGGAGTGTCGCCGGAATGTTCCCGGGTTCCACAGTCAAACGAGGAAGTCCTCAAGGTGGCAGAAGAAACCGGGCGATTTATTCCGTTTTGCAATATCGACCCGAGAGCATTGACAAATTCATGGGATGCACCGCTTGGTGATATTTTGAGCTATTACAAAGATCAGGGATGTAAAGGGATTGGTGAAGTCACCGCTAATTTGCCTTTTCTTCATCCTATGGTACAGAATCTATTTAAACATGTAGAGGCCATAGGCCTTCCGTTGACCTTTCATATTGCGGGCCGTATGGGAGGGATTTACGGGTTATATGACGATCCGGGCTTGCCGCAGTTGGAAGAATGTTTGAAGCGCTTTCCCGGATTAAAATTTTTTGCCCATTCCCAAACATTTTGGGCGGAAATGGCTCCGTTAAAGAATGAATATGACCGGTTGATTTACCCGGAATATCCAATCGCGGAAGAAGGCAGAGTCCCGCAGTTGATGCGCAAATATAGTAATCTCTATGGTGATCTTTCCGCCGGCAGCGGCCATAATGCACTCGCCAGAGATCGTGGCTATGCAATAAAATTCCTGAATGAATTTCAGGATCGATTAATGTTCGGGACCGATATCTGTGCGCCGGATACCCCGACCCCGTTGGTGGATTTGATGCTGGATATGCGTAATTCAGGAGATATTACGGAGCAGGTTTTCCATAAGATTGCCAGGGATAATGCTGTGCGTATTCTTGATTTGGGTTGCTGAAACTTTCTCTCCTGGAAATTTATCCGCACAATTTTCAATAAAAGGTGAAAAATGAACACTATTAAAATCGGTTTGATTGGCTTGGATACATCACATAGTCCAGTCTTTACTAAACTGCTGAACTGCCAGGAAGATAAATATCATGTTCCGGAATGTCAAGTCGTCAAAGCGTTTCCCGGTGGTAGTAAACTGTTTTCAGGCAGCTACAATAGGGTAGACGGCTATACAAGAGAGTTTCGGGATGAACTTGGCGTTGAAATCGTTGACTCTCTCGAAGCGTTAGCCGATGGTATGGATGCATTTTTGCTGGAAAGTGTTGATGGGCGTCAACACATAGAGCAATTTAAAATTTTAGCCGAATACAGAAAACCAGTGTTTATAGACAAGCCGCTTGCTTGCTGCTTTAGTGAGGCAAAAGAAATTTTTGAATTGGCGACAGCTCGGAACATTCCGGTTATGACCAGCTCTTCATTACGTTATTCAGGAGGAATCGCTGATGCGCTCGAAAATGGAGAAAAGGTCCAAATCTGCCACGCTTTCGGTCCAATGCCGATACTTGACGATTATCGCGATTATTTCTGGTACGGAATTCATTCCGCCGAAATACTTTTCACAATGATGGGACCTGGCTGTAAGGAGGTTCACGCAATAGAAGGTCAAGATTGTGATTTACTGGTTGGGATTTGGAAGGATGGCCGGATTGGAACTGTTACCGGAAAAAAGGATGCTTACGGAGATTTTGGCTGCTGCCTGGTAACCGATGCAGGAGTAAAGACCGCTATAGCGACTAATGATATTCCTTGGGACGTTGCACTTGTAGAATCAATAGTCAATTTTTTCAAATCCGGCATTAGTCCAATTCAAAACGATGAAAGTTTAGAGATAATCGGCTTTCTTGAAGCGGCGAGTCGAAGTCGTGTATTATCCGGTGCAACAGTCAAGCTGGAAGAATTGTAACCAGTTTAGTAAGATATTTTACGCGCAACCGGAAAATGGACCTCTGCCGACGGCAATAAATACCGCCTTCGGCTGGCTCCCGGTGCCGGAGTTCTTGTCAGAATCAAATCAACCGGCAAATAACCCCGGCAAACTATGCATGAACATGGATACGCGTTGTCAATCAATGGGCATGATCATGTTTATGCATATGTTTTTTCTTTTCGCCCGGTTTGAAGTACAGTTTGTCAAAATCTTTGACCAGACTTGACAGTTTTTTCGTATTTGCCAGGTCAGTAGTCTGTTTGCACTTCATTGCGGCAATCAGCATTTGATGCAGCAGGGTGATCTTTTTAACGTAATCAGCCTGACCCGGTTTGATGCGCTGAGTCATAAAATACTGGGTTACGATCTCCTGGAATTTGGTGGCGTGGGTCTCTTTGTTGGTGATCCAGCGAACCAGTTGATTGTAGTTTTTATTTTTGGCTTTCTCCAGTTCTGTAATCTGGGTCATCGACTTCGCGATTGTGGTAATGTGTTCGTTCAGCATGTTAATCCGCATCGCGTCGTCGTAAATTCCGCAGGGAATTTCACAGTGAGCTCCAAGTTGCGGGATTACGGCCGAAGTCAGGATTGTCAATAATGCGATAGTCAGCTTTTTCATGATTTCCTCCTTGATTTTAGGCTTTCGAGCCATGAATCATACAACTTTAACCACGAAAAACACAAAAAAACACGAAAAAAGTTATTTAGTTTTTCAGTTTACTGAAAAATCAAATATTTATTTGTGGTCCTTCGAGGCTTCTGTGGCGCAATTCAAATTTTGCATAATGCCTGTGGCTCTATAATAATTTTACATGCCGGATGACATTCTGTCAACAGATGTTGAAATGAATTGCTTGATATGCTAGATTATTTAAATCACATTCCGGGAAGGGCCATGAAAAGAAATAAAATTACAATCGGATGCTTATCAGTGGTTGGGGTGGCACTTGGTTTGTTTCTTCTCCTGAACTGGTTGATGTTTGGCGATCATTCGACATATAAGTCAGGTTTGGATAAATATGAATATCTGCCGGAAACCGCAAGTGATATTAATGTTTTCACTAATCTTAATCTCGCAAACATTTTTATATGTGATTTTGCCATGAAAGAGCCGGAGTTTAAAGTTTTTGCGCAAAGCAACGGTTGGGATGTGCGGGAAATTGAATCGCCAAAAGAGCTTTTCACGGCAGCTTCTTTTAATAATAAACAGACTCATATTAAGCATAAGATCAAAAACGGGCTATATTACAATAGATCCCATCGCAATAACGGTGGTATTTCGGTTGCGTATGACAGGGATAATGGACGAGGATATATTTTTAGAAGTTCAAGATAAGTGCAAGACTGGAAAACATGAAACCGCAAGACATTATAAAAGAATTGAATTTGGATCCACTGAAGATCGAGGGCGGTTTTTTTCGCGAGACCTACCGCTGCAAAACCACTCTGCCGGACGGCGATTCGTGCGGCACCTGCATCTATTATATGTTGACTTCAGGACAGCGTTCCGGCTGGCACAAGGTATGCAAAGACGAGATCTGGCTCTATCACGCCGGCAGTCCGGCGGTTCAACTTCTGTTGTTTCCTGACGGACATTATGAAGAACGTTTGATTGGCCCCCCCGGCAGCGGCGGCGAACCGCAAAGCCTGATCCCGGCCGGAGTCTGGCAGGAGGAAATCCTGCTCGATAACTCACCGGACGCCTGGGGCTTGTTCGGCGCGGTCGTCATCCCGGCGTTCGAGTATTCCGACTTCACCGCCGGTACCGGCTCCGAACTTGTAAAACAATTCCCTGTCGCCGCAAAGCGCATAACTGAACTTGGTTTGATGTAATTTAAGTTGTGCCGCTGAATTGGGAGCGTCATGCTCCCCCATTTGGACATTGGACATTCCTTGTTGGATGTTGGATATTCTTTCCCCTCCTTCCTGTGCCAACTGTGCCATATAGGTGTGACATTGTGTCGCAGTGTCACACTTTTTGCGGGTGTGACACATGGAGTGACAGGTTTTACGGTTTTTTGTAAATTATTAATAATCAATGCTTCACTTCGAGATTTAAATTGTTGGCACGGGGGTTGCTCATGTTCTCAGTGTAATGTTGATATTTATAAAATTGAGACATAAAACATAATAAAAATAAAAGGAGACAAAATTATGGGTAAAATTCTCGGAATCGACCTTGGTACCACCAACAGCTGTATGGCTGTTATGGAACATGGTGAAGCAAAAGTAATTCCAAACGCGGAAGGCCAGCGGACTACACCGTCTATTGTGGCTTTCTCAAAAAGTGGTGAACGTCTGGTCGGTCAGACCGCAAAACGCCAGGCGGTGACCAATCCGCATCACACGATCTTTTCGGTGAAGCGTTTTATGGGACGCAAATTCAAGGAAGTGGGAGAAGAATCAAAGCTGGTGCCTTACGGTATTGTTGAGGCGAAGAACGGCGATGTCAATATCAAGATTGAAGACAAGACCTATTCTCCGCCGGAAATCTCCGCGATGATCCTGCAGAAACTGAAAGCCGACGCGGAAGCTTATCTTGGCGAAGAAGTCAAGGAAGCGGTTATCACTGTTCCGGCTTACTTCAACGACAGCCAGCGTCAGGCCACTAAAGACGCCGGTAAAATCGCCGGACTCGACGTTCTGCGTATTATCAATGAACCGACTGCCGCGTCACTGGCTTACGGTTTGGATAAAAAATCAGATGAGATCGTCGCGGTTTACGACCTTGGCGGCGGTACTTTCGATATTTCAATTCTGGAAATCGGCGAAGGCGTTTTCGAAGTAAAAGCGACCAACGGTGATACTCACCTCGGTGGTGATAACTTTGATATGGCCATCATCAATTATCTGGCTGACGAATTCAAGAAAGAGTACAGCGTTGACCTGCGCAAAGATCCGCAGGCCCTGCAGCGTCTGAAAGAAGCGGCAGAAAAAGCCAAATGCGAACTTTCAACCAGCCAGAGTACGGAAGTTAATCTGCCGTTTATCACAATGAACGAAAGCGGCCCGCTGCACTTGCAGAAAAACCTTTCCCGCTCCGAACTGGAACGTCTGGTTGACGGTCTGCTTGAACGTACCACCAAACCTTGCAAAGACTGTCTGGCGGATTCCGGCTGCAAAGTCGGCGAAGTCAACGAAGTCATCATGGTTGGCGGTATGACCCGGATGCCGAAAGCCCAGGCCAAAGCCAAAGATATCTTTGGTAAAGAGCCGCACAAAGGCGTTAATCCTGACGAAGTCGTTGCCTGCGGTGCGGCGATTCAGGGCGGGGTTCTCGGTGGTCAGGTTGAAGACGTTGTTCTGCTTGACGTTACTCCGTTGTCACTGGGTATCGAAACCCTCGGCGGTGTTTTCACCCGGTTGATCGAACGCAATACCACGATCCCGACCCGCAAGAGCGAAATCTTCAGTACCGCGGCCGACAACCAGCCGTCTGTAGACGTTCATGTTCTGCAGGGCGAACGCGATATGGCGCAGTATAATAAGAGTATCGGTCGTTTCCGTCTTGACGGTATCGCTCCGGCTCCGCGCGGTATTCCGCAGATCGAAGTCGCTTTCGATATCGATGCCAACGGTATTCTGCATGTAACTGCTAAAGACATGGGTACCGGTAAAGAGCAGAAGATCACCATTACCGCGGGCAGCGGTCTTGATGACAAAGAAATCGAACGCATGGTTGATGAAGCCAAAGCTCACGCTGAAGAAGACAAAGCCCAGAAAGAAAAGATTGAAGTTCACAACCGGGCCGAGTCGATGATCTATCAGACAGAGAAACAGCTCGAAGAGCATAAAGATCAGATCTCAGACGAAATCAAACAGCCGGTAGTAGACGGAATTGAAAAGCTCAAAAAGCAGCTTGAAGCCGACGACACCGAAGCGATGAAAACCACTATGCAGGATATCGAACAGCATCTGATGCAGTTCGGCCAGCAGGTTTATGAGCAGGCTCAGGCCCAGCAGCAGGCGCAAGGCGGTGCCGCTCCCGGACCGGATGCCGCTGCCGGCGGCAGCAGCTCATCAAACGATGACAACATCGTTGACGCTGAAGTTATCGATGACGATAAATAAGCAGTAAATCAATAAAACACGGAACTGATTGAATTAATTTTTAATTGGTTCCGCTGTTTTTGATATTATTTTAAAGTCCAACCAGGTAATCCTAAACCAAACCAAGGAGAAAAGAAAATGGCGAAAGTCAACATCAAACCTCTCGGCGATCGCGTTCTCGTAGCGCTGATCGAAGACGCCGGCGAACAGGTCAAAGGCGGCATCGTAATCCCGGATTCCGCGAAAGAAAAACCGCAGGAATACGAAGTAGTGGCCCTCGGCACCGGTAAAACCGATGACAAAGGCAACAAGATCAAATTCGACGTCAAAGTCGGCGACAAGGTTCTGACCAGCAAATACGGCGGCACCGAAGTCAAACACGATGACAAAGAATACAAGATCATCAACGTTGACGATATCCTCGCGGTTATCGGCTAATCAATCATAAACAATTATTTCAAATTAGAAAGATGAGTTAATAATAGAGGGTTTAAAAGGGAGCCTTCCCTTTTCTATCATTTCTAATTCCTAATTCCTAATTTCTAATTAAATAAAACAGGAGATTTTTCAACATGGCTAAACAGCTTTTATTCAGTGAAGAAGCCCGTCGCGGACTGCTTTCCGGCGTAACCCAGCTCAGCAAAGCCGTAAAAACCACTCTCGGTCCGAAAGGCCGCAACGTGGTTATCGACAAGAAATTCGGTTCACCCACCGTCACCAAAGACGGCGTAACCGTCGCAAAAGAAATCGAACTGGAATGCCCCTATGCCAATATGGGCGCCCAGATGGTCAAAGAAGTTGCTTCAAAAACTTCCGATATCGCCGGTGACGGTACCACTACCGCTACCGTTCTGGCCGAAGCGGTCTTCCGCGAAGGTCTGAAAAATGTTACCGCCGGGGCAAATCCGATGGAACTCAAACGCGGTATCGACAAAACCGTCGAAGTCATCGTTTCCGAACTGGCCAAGATCAGCAACCCGGTTGAAGATCGCGAACAGGTCGCTCAGGTTGCCACCATTTCCGCCAACGGCGACACCACTATTGGTGACATCATTGCCGAAGCGATGGACAAAGTCGGTAAAGACGGCACCATTACCGTTGAAGAAGCCAAAACTATCGAAACCACTCTCGACGTTGTCGAAGGTATGCAGTTTGACAAAGGTTACCTCTCACCGTATTTCGCCACTGACGCGGAAGCGATGGAAGCCGTTCTCGAAGATTGCTACATCCTGATCCACGAAAAGAAAATCAGCAACCTCAACGATATGCTGCCGCTGCTGCAGATGGTTGCCAAAGACGGAAAACCGTTGCTGATCATTGCTGAAGACGTCGAAGGCGAAGCTCTCGCCACTCTGGTTATCAACAACATGCGCAGCACCCTCAAATGCTGTGCCGTCAAAGCTCCCGGTTTCGGCGATCGCCGCAAAGCCATGCTCGAAGATATCGCGGTTCTCACCGGCGGTACCTGCATTACCGAAGACCTCGGTATCAAGCTTGAAACCGTTACCACTGAAATGCTCGGTTCCGCCAAACGCGTTACCATTGACAAAGAAACCACTACTATCGTTGAAGGCAACGGTTCACAGAGCGATATTATCGGTCGCGTAAACCAGATCCGTCGCGAAATCGAAGAAACCTCTTCTGATTATGATCGTGAAAAACTTCAGGAACGTCTGGCCAAGCTGGCCGGCGGTGTAGCCGTTATCAATGTCGGCGCTGCCACCGAAACTGAGATGAAAGAAAAGAAAGCCCGCGTTGAAGACGCTCTGCACGCTACCCGCGCGGCTGTCGAAGAAGGTATTGTCCCCGGCGGTGGTGTTGCTCTCCTGCGCACCAGCAAAGCGGTTGCCAAACTCGAACTCTGCGGCGACGAAGCCATCGGTAAAGCGATCGTTGAACGCGCGATCGAAGAACCCCTGCGCCAGCTGACCGCCAACGGCGGTTACGAAGGCAGCATCGTCGTCCAGAAGGTCAAGGAAATGAAAAAGGTTTCCGAAGGCTTCGACGTAGCGACCGGACAGTATGTCGATATGATCAAAACCGGTATCATCGACCCGACTAAAGTTACCCGTTCAGCCATTCAGTTCGCGGCCTCTATCGCCGGTCTGATGCTCACCACCGAATGTGTTGTCACCGACATTCCTGCCAAGGAAGAGCCGATGCCAGCCGGCGGCGGCATGGGCGGCATGGGCGGCATGGGCGGCATGGGCGGAATGCCCGGCATGATGTAAGTCCGTACGACGGACAGCGATGAACCGCTTCATACTCCGCACTTCGTGCTACGGAAGCGGGTCGGTGCGACCGACAACCATGACAGCGGTTCATCAGCCCGAAATATTCAAGGCGCGTCAGCAATGGCGCGCCTTTTTTATTGCACGGACGGACACGGACATACACCGATTCACACGGACAAACACAATGTGGATTTTTCAATGTGGGAGCCGGATTCCATCACGGCTATCTTCACAGAATTTATCTTTTTTGAATAGTTGGTTGATCCCGCCAAAAGTCGAAGTCTTTCATTGACTGGGACTATTGGGACTGATGGGACTCTTGAATTTTACCTCGAATACCAACCGTTCCAAATCTCCAAAGCGCTAAAATCTAAGCGCAATCCAAAATGGAACGCAAAAAAAGATGTTTTTGGGAGCGCGTAGCTCCAGCTGCGCATGGACGGGGATTTATTATTCATTGATTTAAGAATACGATATGGATGGTTGTATCCAAAACGCTTTATCTTATTGCTCCGATTGATGATTCCCTTGCTTTATATGTCGCCCCTTCTGTAGTATGCAAAATGGTTTTCGCAAATGTTGCTAATCGGTTTTCGCAAATTTCGAATTTTTTCTAAATTCTAAGGCCCTTTATAAAAGGAAAAGGCACGGCATCAATTTACCGTGCCTTTTGAGTTTTACAAGCTGCGAACTGTCAACAGATAAATATTTTACCAAACCTGTTAATTACAAACGACTTACGTTTTAATCTGCCAATTACAAAACCTTTCTCATTGCTGTAAGTTGTTGGCTTTGAATAAGTTGTCTTTGTTTCTTCCGTAGTTCCGGCTGGCGTGGTGGTTGAATCGCTGTCGACGTCATTGGCCAGGTTCTCCAGGGCGTTGACACCTTGATCGATTGCCATCTTCAACAGCTCAGCCTGGTCCTTGTCGATCTCGCCTTCAGAAAGCTGTTTATCGATGTAAGATGCCGCCGCCTGTTTGCCGCCTGTTTTATAGATAGTTACCGCCGCCTTGGCGACAGTAGTAAAAACCTTTTTAGCAGTGGCCAGTCTTTCATCCTGGGTAGTGTTGCAGCCAGCAGCGAGCATCGCAAAGATTGCGACGACGACACAAATTACGAGCCAGTTAAACAGTCTCATGATTTGCTTTCCTTTCTGTTTTGTTTTTTTGTTAATTTGCGAAAACCGTTTCGCAATTATGGTTTTAATTTCGCGGCAGTATTAACGGCCGTGTCAATAAACTCATTCAGGCCCATGAGAATATCCTTGGTCTGACTATCGGTCGATATCGCTTCTGATTTCAGCTTCCCGGATTCATAGAGTTCGCGCTTGACGGTCAGGGTGCGGAGAACACCCCAGGTTTCGACAGAGCCGTCTTCTTTTATTTTGTACCCGGCACAGCCGGAAAGAGCGGCCAGGCTAATGGAAGCGACAGCGATCAGGGCGAGTTTTTTCATGCTTGAAAGTCCTTTCTCTTTAAGGTTATAAGCGTCATCCCATGCTTTACGGCCCCATCTCATCAGTATTCGGTAAGCGCGCCATGATTTATATAGCCAAACATAGCGGAGCGGATTATACGCGCTGTGCTTGAGCTTTGATTGCCGCCTGCAGTTAGCATAAAACCGTTTATTTGAGGTTTTAAAGCCCTTTTGGGAGCCGTTTGACATGCTTGTTTCATAATCATGTATCATGACCGAGGCAAGCAATTCACGATGGATGAAATCAAGGAATTTACGAGAGAGTTTACTCATCCACTCTGCGCCGGTGCCGTTATAGCAATCGGCCAATACTTCAACCGGAGCCATCCAAAAGCTATCCGGAGCATCGAGTCCGCAGCGCTTTGCTTCGACTCGAAGCAACGACACTTGAATTTCTTTTTCAGTCATGACATCTCCTTAGAAGTTGCTTGTAATACTCGGGGCGGTATCGTATGCACTTATCCCGCTGACATTAGTCCAGCCCGAAGCGGGTACGGTGTTGGATGTGCCGCTTGCAACATAGGTCAGCAGATCTTGCCACATCTGTGATTCTTCGCCGTAAAATTCATTCCACATCCAGAACTCCCACTGGGCGTCAGTTTCGTTGTATAACAGATAATGACTGTTTCCGTATTCACTGGAATAAGTGAATAAACTGGACACCACATACTGCATTTCCGGCCCTTCTACCGCGCCTGACGGAAGCGGTCCGTAGTCTTCGGTATAATCGTGCCATAATTCCCAGCGATCTTCCTCAGAGTTATATTGCAGATACTTATCAAATGTATACATGGTATTCCATTCACCGTCATAAGCAGCTACATTATTTGCAAATGTTACAGCGGACATCGTACTCTCCAAATAAGTGCCGTCTCCGTCTGAATTTCCGGCTCCGGAGGCGGTTACTGCTTTTAGTTTAGCGATATTCCATTTGCCCATAAGAAAATTTTCAACCGCGGCAATTTCCGTTGAACTTAATTTCCTGTTAAACATTAAAACATCAAAGGTACAGGCGCCAGTGAGTTCATTGTGATCCCCACCGACTATACCAAAGGTACCATTTATCCCCCCGAAGCCTGTTCTTGAGGGGGTACCCAGATCACCGCTCTGCGATGATATTTCAACGCCGCTAACTCTCGCGTAAGCGCCATTCCCGGTACTCCAGCCCAACGACGCAACTAACGGTTTATCATATGTTAACGTAATCCCCGTTGAACAGTAAAATGCGCTCTCGGGGTTCATGCTCCTCAAGAGGAGTTTATTAGAATAGTTCTTAAAATCCGCGAAATTCCTGATGATTACGTAATCCTGCGTTCTTTCTGACGGGTTAAATGCTACAATAACCGTGTAGTCTGTTATCGTACAAGCCGGTCCACTATTAAAATGTAGATTAGCAGCGACGCTTGACGGTTGTGGCGTAAATAGAAAATCAGCAACAGGCCTGTGATCGTATTCTGTTTGCGCAGGACATTTATAATCTTGATAGAAATCTCTAGCATCTGGTAGCGGAAGAGTAAAAACCTCATCCCAGTACGTATCTGCTGTGATTGGATTGTTCCCTGTATTGCTTGATTGTAGAGAAAGATATACGCTGCTGTTATGCCAGACTAGATTCTCATAGGCGTTACTGTTTGTACTGTACGTCGTTCCACTTGCCCAATAATAGACGTCACACAGTTGCCAGACATTTTCGGGAATGCCCTTATCCTCCCAATATGTGGGATTGTTCACCGGATTCTGATTTAGATTGTCAGCCGCCGATGTTGCCTCGTAAATGTGTGTGTGATAGCGGACACAATCGCTATCGGTATAGGTTGTACCGCTATCCCATACTGTCTCGCAAGCCTGCCACGCTTCAGTTAACACTATGCAACCAGCCGTGTCCTCCACCCAGTAAGATGACCCCGTGGTCGGCACATTGCCTGTATTGTTGTCAGTTAAACTTCTCCAGGCAGTTGAGTTATAAAACGCGAAATCAGATATATTGTATTCAGTTGCGCTATCCCACGGTGTTTTAGCTCCTGTGGACATAACCGCTAACGGCAAACCTCTCTGCGGCTGGTAGTAGTTCGCCGCCGAGTCCATACAAAGCCAGACAGCAGGCATAATAACCAGGTTATTGACTGAATAGCTGCCGGGATTCCACCAGTAAGCATCATTGGACAATGCCCAATAGGCGCTGGTGATATTGTTCGCTATAGGCGGTTGATTACCCAGGTTATTATCAACCTGAGATTGAAAACACTGACGTCGAAACAAACAATAATCGCCGTTCGCATATGTCTTATCCGGTTCCCATACTGAACTGATCTGCTCCCATGCGTCCGGATTAAACGGAGATTGCGTATTGCTGTTTATCAGCGATTTAAAAATACCGGGGCAGTGTACGTAATCTCCGGTTGTATATGTTTTATCCGACGCCCATGTGACATTATCCTTGATATAGTTGGCCCATAGGTTATCGCTCTTATCAAGGAGATCATTCTTATACCAGCCGATACAATTGTTCAAATACGACGGAATTCCGCTGTCAGCGTATTTAGCATCACGGTGAGATAAAAACTTGCCGTCCGCTCCGGGTTCTCCTGAATATTTTTTTATTCCCATTTTACTCTCCCGTTGTTCCATAAGTCGATTCAGGTAAAACAAAAGTTTCCATGGCTGTAACTATATCAGCAGGATTTATTGTTTCGCCGTTTGCGACTGCGTTAATTGCCAGCACATAGGGATGGTTGATAAAGATTGAATCATCATCTAAAAACCTGTCTACATGAGCTTTGATCCTGCTGAACAGATTCTGATAACGACCGTGTTCCAGATCAAGCCTGGAGATTAACAAATTGAATCTTTCCGCAGTCAAATAATTACTCAATAATTTTTCGTTCGGACTCATGATTCGTCTCCGCTGACGTAAATCTGACAGGTTCCGGCTGACGCATTGCAAACTAAAGTCCCGTCCGATTCAATGACGGTTTTATCGTCGATTGAATACGGAACATTCGCGGTAAGTTGATAGCTGCTTTCAAAGCTGCCAAGTTTCAACGTAATGGTCGCTGAACTGTCACAGACCAGTTTAATTCCGAAAATTACCGCAGTGTTGCCTGTTCCAACCGTCAAGATTGTTGCATCACTGCTGCCGACATTGGTGTTTACCCATTTTTTTAAAGGCATTTTAAATACTCCTGTTTTGAATAATTACTGGAATGATTTTATAAATCAATGTATCAATTTGCATGAAAAGTTCGTCCATTTCACCGGTATTCAACGAGGACAACCCTTCGAAACATGCTTGATAAAGTTCATTACGTTTGCCAATAATATTCTGCTCCCATATTGGTGACTCACCAGTAAGTCCTATAGCCCCTAGATGCCCGCATGGTCCACCTGGTCCACAACTCCCCTTTTGTCCTAATCGGTCTTGACACATAATATTATCTTTCTCTTTTATCCAAATATTAACGCTATTCTGATCATATCGGACGTAGACCCTCCGCCGCCGAGTGAATCAAGAAAATCTTGTTCGGTCCCGGTATTGCCCTGATCCAACCATACCTGATAGGCGCTATCGCCATCAGCTCCGGCCGGACCAGTTTCTCCCTGTATACCTTGTTCCCCCTGTATGCCCTGTTCTCCTTGGATGCCTTGGGGTCCGGTTTCACCCTGGATGCCTTGATCGCCTTGCGGGCCGGTCTCACCCTGGATGCCCTGATCGCCTTGCGGGCCGATTAAGGAATTAAGAAAATCTTCCTGAGTGCCGGAATTGCCGTTATTCAGCCATATCTGGTAAGCACTTTCACCATCATCACCGGCTACCCCCTGAATACCCTGTTCTCCTTGCGGACCGGTTTCACCTTGGATACCCTGTTCGCCCTGCGGACCGGTTTCTCCCTGCGGGCCGGTTGCGCCCTGCGGTCCAGTGTCTCCGGTATCACCTTTCATACCTTGTGGCCCGGTTGGGCCGGTGTCTCCCTGGGGTCCGGTCGCGCCGGTTGCACCCTGCGGACCTTGAACCCCTTGTGGACCTTGTATTCCCTGAGCACCTTGGGCTCCAGTATCACCGGTATCGCCTTTATCGCCCTTTAGCCCTTGCGGACCGGTATCGCCAGTATCCCCTTTGTCGCCTTTTTCTCCTCGGAATGGAATAGCACTAGACCAATCTCCGGAAGTAGCTGAATTCTTAATGTAAAGATCCCCGGTGTCGGTTGCCAGAAATGCGAAGTCTTCGGCTTCATCGTCGTAAATGCTGCGAGTTGACAATAACCCGGTTGCGTCAAAGGTGAAGTTTTGTCCATCCTGGCCGTCAACGCCGTCAACGCCGTTTATACCGTCCTCTCCGGCAACTCCCTGAATTCCCTGCGGTCCCTGGATGCCTTGTTCTCCCTGTGGCCCCTGGATGCCCTGAGCGCCGTCGTCTCCGATGTATTTTACCCAGGTTGCCTCGGAGAAATCGGTTTCAATTGGAGTCAACGGAGTATCTGAAATGATTTCCGCCCGGTATTTGAGACTGTTCGTTGGGATAAGGCTCCATCCCGTGCCGGTATTATCGGATGCGTAGGCAAAATAAGTATATGAGGCTACTCCGTCAGGAAGTTGAATAGCGTCACCGAAGTTTTCACCGTCCCAACTCCAACGATAGTAGCAATCATCTGCGGCCTGAGTTTCGTGCCAGTTGGTTGCACCGTCAATGCTGAACTGATAATCGCCGGGGTTTGCGAAAAGAGCCCAGATTTGCGGTCCGGAAAGCGAGCCGTCTTCAACGGGCGTCGGGGTGCCGGTGCCGGAAGCCAGGCGGCGGCCAAGCAGCAGGAATGGAAACTGAACAACCAGTTTGGCCCGGTCTTCACCGGCAAGGTAGCCGTCAAGTTCCGCGCCCATTTCCAGAAAAGGCTTATCCGTAATCAGCGCAGCGGCCTCTTCCGTGCTAAAGTCAACCTCAAATACGATTTCGCCCCAGGTAACGCCGTCGACAACTGTTTCCCGAATCGAAAAACCAGTGATTGTCCGCAACGGCGGCGGTGTACCGGTATTCCAATCCGTATCGATGCCGAAATCGTAAGAGGCGATTGCACTTAGCTCGGCCAGGGTAAACGGCGAGCCGTCAGTATGGACCGGACGGACCACAAATTCTCCGACCGTCCCGAAAAACGCGCCCGGCCAAAACTCTTTTTTAGTTGTAATTTTCGATAAGGCCGCATCGTAAAGCGCCGGATACCGGCCGTCGCCGGAAGCATAAACAGTTATTGGCATAAGTTATTCTCCTGTATTGATAAAATTATATTCTGGTTGCATAAGTAGATATCCATTGTAGGCAATGCCGCCTCCTGTATGATAGAAATACATTCCCGGCATACCGGGGCTCATGTCTGCGAGTACAGGAGTTGGCAGAGACGAGAAATCGAAGCGCAAATCATAAAGCTCTACCGGGAAGTCAACAGTATGCACGTTGTCGGTTTCTGAAAAAGTAATTTCCTCAATTAGATTTAGTCCATCGACATACGGCGCGACGTCAACATGAAAATCAGGGTTCTGTTGTTCAATTTCCAGCCAGAATTGACATTTTGACTTAAAACTGCCTCGACCTGGATTAGAGATATTAAAAAAAGGGGCCCGGATTGCACAACTCCCCTCCCAATATGCACGCCAGTCAGGATTTGACGAGTTTTCATTTATCCAATACACTAGCCCAATTATATGATCACCTTGGCTCATTGAGGTTAAATTATAGTGCCCGGCATAAGATATCCGTTCATAGACTTTGTTGGCAGATTCTTGGGCCGTTGTGCCGTAGGTATCAATACTCCAATGGTTTCCAGTAATATCATAAAACCAACCCCACGTTGAAACCGGAACAGATTTGTACAGCAGCAAGTTCATCACTCCATACATGAATTTTGCCCAGTCAGAATTGTCAAGAGAATAGCGAGAGGGTAAAACAACCGCATCCAGAGATAGCGTATTCAATATCTCATTGACGGTCCAATTTTTTATCTTTCCAAGCGTCAGGGAAAGATGATTTACATATCCAGGAATAAGCTCCATGACTTTTTTATGTAATAACTCAAGCATATTGAATTTTAAATAAGCGAATGGGCCACTTTTCATGTTGTTGAAATAATAAAAAAGAGGTGTAAAAGGCGGGTCATCACATCTTTCATTCACAGCCTGAATTAAGGCGTCAAGATATTTGAAAAGACGCAAATCTGGATTGCTCCAATCCATTTCCAAATCAGACCAGCCAGTTGGTCGTGTGTATTCAATTACAGCCATATTGGAACCTGCCCCATTAAAACATTTACCGAACTATTACCAGAGACATATTTATCAAAAGTAAAAACCTTATTTTCACCTGTTACATCAGGGCTGACATTGTCACCTTTTTTGAACGCAAACGTGACTTGGGAGTCTTTACTCAATGCCGAACCCTCCCACCAAGTTTGATCTATTCCCGGATACCCAATCATCCATTTTTCAGTCGCAAAATTATAATAAATGCTTCCGTACGTGTAATAATTTCCAACCTTATCAAGGCTTCGAATGTATTGATTCCCATCTTGATCAGTCCACTGAGGAAGACCAAAGCAAAACACGCTATCTGCAAAATTGGGATCATTTCCTTTATACAAATATTCTCCGAACGGCGGGTTGTTTTGCTCTTCAATCCACTCCCATCTATTCCAGTAAAAGGCTAATTCAAATGTTTCACCGTTAAAGCCGCCAAATTCCGTACCTCGGTATAAACCCCTACCGACAAAAGAAACAACTTCTCCATCTCCGGAAGGCAATTGATCAGCCTCCCACCAGTTCGTGCCGGTGTAATACCCGCCCTGTGAGGTGTCACTTGAATCATTCCAAACCCATTCCTCAAACAATGTCTCTTCATACAAGTCGCTGAGAATCCATTTCCCCGACTCATGATTGTACCAAAGACAATGAATAACCTGGTTGGCAAAGTAAGTCATTTTGCCGTTTGATAGATGGTATGTCGGATAATATCTTTCTTCTGCTATTCGAGTTGACCCATTCGGGAGATAACCTGGTCCAATTTCATACGCCATAATCCAATTGCCAGACTCTTCCTGATAGATTACTCTGCAGGGATTATCTGTACTCCCACCGTATCTAATCCAAAAAACATCCTTAGGGTTATTCTTCGAATGAGGCATCGGAGGGGTTCTGAATGTACTATTTGACTCACGCCAAGACATCAATCATCCTCCCCGGTAACTATTACTGTTGATTCATGACCAATAACCCAAGTACCCGAAGGTATTTGTTCCTGCCAAAGCAACTCAAGCACGTCCAGTGTCCCGTTGCCGGTAGGGTCATTCCCTTTGCCGTTAGCATAAATCTGGACGGCATAAGGACCAGTTCCCCCAACGATTTTACACGGAACGGCATCTGGGGCGTCCTCAACGTCTTCAGCTGGTGTCGGCTGATTTTTAATAATCAACTCAGTCCCGAGACCGGTTTCAACCGGCTCGATATATTCGTTCTCAATGATCTCTATATCATCGAGCCGCTCTTCCAGTTCTTTGATCTTTGCCAAAATATTCATTATTAACCTTTTTCCCAATGGCCCCAGGTACCGCCAAACAGATCACCATTCCATTTGCCGCCCCAGGCATAAACAAAGCGCCGAAACACCTTGACATACGTCTCGCCGTCTTTTTGTACGCTCTCGAGCTTTTGAATCATCATGCACCATTTCCCGGCGACGTTGCCGTTATAGACTTCGTAATCGCTGGGGAATTTACCGTTAATGCCATTAAAATTTTTCAGATTTTTGGGGGTTTCATCAGAATAAAACGTCACCTCGAAAATATCGGTTGGAACATTTTGATTGAGATATTTGATATTCGGATGACTACTTTTGTCGAAAACACTATTGCTGTAATCTGCATAACCTTTTAATTGAGCGGTATCTTTCAAAAAATTCATAAAGATCCAGTCATTTACCTGTGCATCGTCTCCGGCAATATTTTTAACCTTAATACCTCCGGATGCTTTGGCGATATCCTTTTCGGTCGCTTGGCGCACGCCCCAATATAACGGTTTATAATAAAACGACTTGCTTTTATATTTCCATTCAAACTGGTCCAGTATATCGATTTCTTCGGTAATCGAGCCCGGCACCGCCGTGGCGTCGGGTTCGGCTTCGATCGAAATAATCCAGCGGTCGTTGGCAAGCTCGGTTTTGTCGACAAACGAAACGCGAGCCGGGTCCGGCGCCCACTCCGCGATATCGCCGATAGATGCCATGTAGGTTGCCAGGTCGTCAGCCTGGACGTAATACTCGATCGAATAAGTCCCGGTATCCCGGTCCTTGCGGACTTTGCTTGATCCGATAATTCTTTTTGATTCGCTCATGGTGTGTTATCCGTCAATTTTTTGTTTAATAAAATCAGCTGCCGTTCCAATCTTTTCAGCAGATCGACCTGGTCGGAGTTACCGTTCTTGATCTCGGTTGTTACCTCTTTGATCTCGCGCCCGAAAACGTCCCTTTCTGCTCTAGGTTGGCTACGCCCGAAAATCTCCGGGATTGCTTGCTTTAACAGTTCAGCGGGGGATTTCGGATTAAGCAGGGCTTCGACGTTTTGATTGACTTTTTCCCGGGCCTGACGTCTTTTTTCCGCTTCGGCCTCTCGTTTTTTTATTGCATCGCCTTTCGGATCGGCCAGGCGATATTTGTCCGGCTTTTCCGCAATTTTTTTCATTACTTCAGCATTATGCTGCAGCTCTTTGGCGGTCAGCGCGACGGCTTTGCCATCGATATAACCGGTATCGCGTCCGGCCTTGATTAGCGACAGCGGAATCTTTTCCTTTTCCGGCGTCTGTGTCGCACGGCGAAAAAGGTTATCTTTAGTCCGCTTACCGTTGGCGTCTTTGGGATCGATGATTTTTTCCATCCGCTTTAAAACGGCTTTGGTATTCTTAAAATTTCCAGACGAGTTAGCAGCTTTCCTGGCGTCTTTAAGCTCCTTATCCCATTTCTCCAGCGCTTTCTCCGAGTCGAGTTTAATTAGACCACTACGATAAGCTTTTGCATCTTTATACTTAATTCGCTCTTTTTCCCTGGCAACATTTTTATCAACTCTATTTTTTATTTCGGCCTTCTTGTCGTCGAATTTTTTCAGGTCAATATTTATACCTGGAATTTTATTTACCAGTGACGCAAATTTTTTTACAATATCAAGAAACACTGAAGATAGTGTTTTGACGACAAAGCCAATGCCATTAAACAGTTTATCGGTAACCCATTTTCCGGCAAAAGTAATACCGGTCCAGACCGTGTTCCATGCTGTTGAAAAAGCATCTTTTATCGGACTTCCAATAAGGCCTTTTGACGCCTGAAAAGCAACTCCCATTATCTCAATAAATCCCGGTCTTAGTTGCGTAGTGACCAGATTAACTAAATCAAGAACTAACGCTTTGCCTAGTTTTGGGATTTCCGGTTTAATGCCCTCCCATGCCTTTGAGAGTGATTCGCCGATTTCTCCGAGGCGTTTCGGGTCCATCAGATTATTGATAACATTTCCGGCTGCTTTAACGCCGTCCGCGAGTTGTTTGCCCCATGTTGCCCACGGCAGCGTTTTCAGCTTCTTGCCGATATTCGCCACAACTGCGGAAACCGATCGGACAATCTTCGTCGCATACGGCAGAAACTTTTCACCGGCCCCGGCAAACGCCCGGAACAAACTGTCTTTGAAGTCCGAGACAGCGCCCTCGTAAGTGGTGGTCCCGATCCGGTTAGCCATGCCTCCGAATCGGCTTTTCATCAGTGCGATCATCGCGGTCATCAGCTTGTCGGCGGTATCGGCCGTGGCCTGGCCGGACTTTTCAAACCTGATCCCGAATTTCCGCAGGTCGCTGCGGGTGATTCCGATCCGCGCGGAGCTCTCAAGCGCTTCGCCGGTCCGGCCGCTGCGCGCGTAACCGAGCATTCGGACAACTTCCTCCAGCGGCTTTTTAAATCCGGCGGCGGCGTCCATGACCGTACCCAGGAACTGTTTTGCTGGAATCTTAAAGGCTTCCATGAGTACCCCGGCTTGAACCGTTTCGCCCATCTGGAACGGTTTACCGGCTGAAGCTTTTGTCAGGAAATCGTAAAGGTTCCCTTTTTTCATGACGTCGAGCTGGACTTTGTACCTCTCCATTTCGGCTGCCGGGCCAAGGGCTTTATGCGCGCCGTAAATCGCGGCGCCGCCAGCGGCCAGGAATTTCAAACCGGTAATCGGCAAATGCAGCAGACTTTTGCCGATTTTTCCAGCCCATTTAAACGCCAATTTAAAACCGCCGACAATTCTAGAAGTAATTGACGTGGCAATTTTAAAGACAGTGCCAGCCACTTTTCCCAGGCCGCTAATCAGCCCGCCGCCGACAACCCACGACGCTTTACTGAATCCCGCTGCGATTCGCCCGGCGCTGCCAGCCATTCTGCCGATCAGCCCGGCTGATCTCTGTAATATCGATGGTTTCGGCAGCGACGCTTCCGGCAGTATTGACGGCCGTTTCGGCAGCGGCGGTGGTTTAATAGTCCGGGCTCTGACGATATCCGTCAGCTTACCGGTGAGCATCGCCGAAGTTTGGGCCTGCGCTTTAATCGACGCGGCCTTTTTTGACGCGGCGGCGATTTTGTTGAAATTACTCGTCAGCCGATCCGAAACGCTGACGGCCGAGTTAAGCGATTTAACCATTGGTTGAACCGCTTTAGCGGCGCCGTGAAACTCGTTTTTGATGCGCCCGGCCGAAGTTTCGACTTTGCCGGTCGCAATCGTCAAATCCTTTTCGATCGTTTTAGACAACGCCTTAACGGTCCGGACGATGCCGCCGGTTTTACCGGTGAACTTCAGGGCTAGTGTATAATCTTTATTCATTTGATTTGACTTTTTTTAATTGACGTTGTATAATTATCTATTGAAAGACCCGTCGCACGGCTGATGGCGGTTTTGTCCGCGTCAGATTTGTCCCGGCGGGTTTTCTTTTGCCCGGATGTTGTAAAAGATTGATCCCATATTTGTTTCACGAACGATCATTTCGGCCAGGACTATTCCAAGCCGCGTCGAGATTATTTTCTGATATTTATAAATTCCTTTGACGTCCGGGCGCTTCAGCTTATCCGGCTCAAAACCGGCAAGTAAACCGGTTTCTGCAATTTCAAATGCGGAATCAAGCAAATCAATATCCGCGATGGTAATGCCGTGTTGTGAAATCGTGTGTTTCGCGCCGGTGAACGCCATCTTTATTTCCTGCCCGGAATTTACGTTTTTAACAATCTGGCCAGTAAATTTTTCTTTAGCTTTAGCCTTGGCCGCGCTTCGAATATCCGGCGTTATTTTACCGGTTCCGGAATACGCGGCCAGGATATCCGGCTGCCACTGCTTTTTCGGCGGGATCGGCTTGATGATTTCGGCTGTTGCCTGGCCGGTCGGTAATTCCAGCGGAGCGCGTTCCGGCTCCGGCGTTACCGGAGAAGTAACCGGCTCGCGCGGCTGAGTTTTTGGCTTGGCCGAAATAACCGCCGGAAGCTGCTCTCCAGACTTCAGGCCCGGATCAAATTCAAATCCGGACGGCGACAGCTCAGAAACCTCCGGGGCTTTCCACTGGATCGGTCGACCGGCCAGCTCATCAGCTCGCAGTGGTCGCATCCAGCAGCGACAGTTAAAATCATTCGGAGCCCATATCTTTCTGGCTTCAGCCGAATCAACCGCCCATACTGTTTTATTCCACCTGGCATGACCCGGGCGAACAAATTCGTCTCCGGCGGTATTGTATTCAACGTACGGGTAAACGCTTTTGGCTTCGATAAAGCCGTCATATTCGGCCGCCGCCTGGGCGTTCCGGACATTTTGCTCGATGATCAGCTTCAGCCGCCGCGTGCTGCCAAGTTCGACCAGCCGGTTATACTCATTCATATCCGCTTCATCAGCCAGAAAGCCCATTTGTTTTAGCGCGTTCCGGCCGTCGGTAACGAGAAACTCGCGAAGCCACCAGCGCGCCTGGTCAGCGGTCATCTTACCCTCGACAACCTGTTTGATCCGGCCCCGGATCGCTTCCAGCACATCGGCCCGGGTAACTTGGGCGCTGAAAAACGCTTCTGCCCGATCGCGCGCGGTCCAGGACTCGACGATCTCGGCGGCGGTTTTTTCCGTCGGCACGATCTTTTTATTTACCAGGTATTCAATTGCCTGTTTATTGGTCAGCGGTTCTTTGGGCATATTCCAGGACTCGTTTGGCTCTTTCTAATTCTTCGATTACTAACAGGTTGCCGTCTTTGTCTTCGTTCAGCAGCAGGATATCTTCGACCGGCGTTTCCGGGTCGAGGCCGCTTTTTAAAGCGGCCGCCCGCCACATCCGGCTCTGGGCAATATAAAAACTCAGCTCGGCGGGACTGGGTTCTCTTCCGTAAAAAAATCACAGCGGCCAGCTCCCAGACGGCTGATCTCAAGCAATTCCGCCATTTGCCGGAAGTCGACGTAATCGCGGTAGCGTTCGATATCCGTGTCGCTGTAACCGGCGGCATGAAGGCCGGTTTCAAAAAACTTGCTGTATTCGCCGGTATGTTTATCGTCGACTTTATGCATTTCCTGGTTTGCCGCGTCAAGTTTTTCAGCCGCCGCGTCGACTTCTTCTCTCGAAGCGACCGCCAGCTCGTTAGCGGCGAGTTCGACCAGCCGTCGCTGTTTCGCGATCTGCGTATCCAGCTTCATGATACTTTTAGCGATTCCGGCCAGGGCCGGGCATTTGCGGAAGGTCGCGAAGTAGATAGTTTCAAGTTGGGTCAGTTTGCCGTCTTTATCTTCGACTCTGAGTTTTACGGGGATTCCGTTAATAGCCATTTTTGCCTCCTTGCCCGTCGACGGGCAGCGATGTTATTATTCGATGTTCAATGTTAAACGTTCAATGTTCGATGTTCATTTCGGTTAATCCGGGTCTCCGGCGATTGAAATACTGGTGGTGTTTTTCTCTTTCGAGTACTCAGCGCTGACGATCCCGGTTCCGGATAGAATTGTATCTTCTCCGGACTTAAAGACGACGGCGCCGCCGAGCCCGGCCGCGCTGTCGAGGCTGGTCTGGTCGCCGTAAAGCTCGCAGCTCGCTTCGAAGTTTTCCGCTATCCGGTCGTTATGAATCCGGTTGTCAGCGGTAGTCGTGGCGGTATCCTCGCCTTTCAGGGTGATCGTACCCGATCCGTGAACAAATGCGGCGGCAGGCACGGGAGTGGAGCCGATGACGGCATTATCAAATGGTAATACTGACATAATTATTCCTTTCTATGCGGTCATGCATATTTTTTTATTATGTATCGTACGGACTTAGGCGGCGGCGGTTGTACCTTTGATGGTAAACTTGGCGATCTGGACGGCGTCGCCGCTGATTTCAACGTCGATCAACGCGTCCGACGATTCGATTTCTCCGGCGACTGTGACATGCTCGCCAACACCGGTGCGGAGCCCGGAAGCGACCGCGACCGTCAACGTTGCGTCGATCAATGCTTCAAACGAGCCGTTCCTGGCAATTCCGGCCCGGGCGTTCGGGATTTTGCCGCCGCCGCGATCATCATGGCCGCCGCCTTTGCTGACGCTTCCGGCGATCGGGGTGATTACTACCGGGTCGCCTACTGCTGGTGTGATTGTTACGCTCATAGTTGGTTCCTTTCGGTTATGAGTTATGAGTTGTGAGCGAAAAACATTTTCAATTTTTTATTCCCGGCGATAGCCGGGGCCATCGCCGCCCGTCGTACGGGCTTAGTGGTCTCTTATTTCAAGGTCGACAAACGCCGCCGCCAGGGCTGGACTCCCCGGCAGGTCGAACGCTTTATCGCCGATAACTTCATATTTAACGCTTCCGTCCAGCTGCTCGTCGAGTTCTGTTATTACCGCGTCGATATGGGCGCGTAAATCCTCAGTATCATCAAGCGCGTAAGCTTCGGCTACAAGTGCGATCGACACGAAAAGTTTCCGCAGCGGAAAATTAGCGACATCTGAGCCGCCGTAAACGATCGCGGCGGCGGGCATCGAAAGCGCCGGTAAAAACTCGAAGAGCGCCTCCGCGCTGGTTCCCGGGAATTTTTCGATTTGCGAAAACCGATTCTCATTTTCGGATGTTTTTAACGCGGCAAGTTTTGTTTTAACAAAATTCAGGATCGGTTCGGTTTTACTGATCGGCGCTAATCTTGACATTTTTTAAACTCTCCTTCTAGAATCCAACCAGGCGCGGGTGGCTCCCTGGAGGTCTTTCTCTATTTTTGGGTCTGACGGTATCCATGGATCGGCCGGATGATTTACCGATTTCTTCAGTACATACATAAGCGCGCCTTCATGGGCCGCGTCGAACAAATATTTCCCGCCGCCTTTGGCCATCACAAAAAACAGATTGTTGAACTCCCTGGGACTTTTTCCGCGAGCCCGGTCGCTTACCGGTATCGACAGGTACTTCGCGCCGGTCGCGCCGGGACCCTGGCCGGGCGCGCTGATCGTGCCGCCGAATTGCCGGATCGCCGCCGCCGGATGGGTCGCGCCGACAATTGCCGAATTCGCGTCCGATTCGCCGGTAACTGATTGCGCTACCGTAGCCCAGAAACTTTTGCCGCCTTTGGCCCGGGCCGCGTCACTTAACGAGCGTTTCATCGTCTCGCGGATCACCGCGAAGAGTTCACGCCGTTCCGAGGGATTTTCAACGTGGCTGACAATCGTTTTCAACGGATTTTTTGTAATTTCAACTGTAATCATTGTTTTCGTTCTCTATTGTGAGGGCCATCGCTCCGGCACGTTGCCGGTTAGTTTCCGTAAATTGAATCATCCATTATCATCGTATTGCTCGCGACCTTGATCGCGGCGCCGACCTTTTGTTCCGGTTCCGTGCCGTCGTCACCAGTCGGCAGCGCCAGTCTACCGGCAGCCAGGTCGCGAAGCTCTTTCATCGTATCTTCAAATCCTTTGCGAATCTTTTCCGGCACCGTACCGCCGGGGCCGAGTTTATAGATTTCATGTTCCGCGATCGCCAGGCTCCAGCGCCCTGGCAGCGGCGAAACCGGCAGCGGCAGCGCGTATTTTGCCGCCGCGTAACCGTTGACCGTGCTTTCGGCCTGGCCGATTATCGCGTCGACCATTTCCGTCAGTTCGTCGCCGGAGACCTTGCAAAGCTTCTCCAGGTTTGCCAACGGAATCCGATCCGTTACGTCGTTAAATGTGATATAGCTCATAATTCATGCTCCTGAACGGGGTTCCGGCCGGAGCCGGAACCCACCAACAAAAAAGGAGGTTAAGCAGGAATACCCGCCAAGGCAAGCTGAGGCAGGCCGGGACCGGCTGCATCAATAACCTTGACGCCGTAGAGCGCTTCGTCATCGATAAACATGTTATCGTCGTTGAAGCGGTCTTTCCGGATCAGACCGGACTCGAAAACTTTCTGGACGACTACCGGCTTAACGCCGCGATTGGTCACCATCAATCGCCAGTGATCTTCATAGTCGCCGATAAACCGGCCGCTCATCATGACTTTGATATTGTCGTTGCGATATGGGTTGGTAACCGCGACACCGTCAATCATGATTGTTTCGTTATACATCATCGCCCGGGCGGACTGATGATGTTTTGGTCCGACAACCAGCAGATCAGGTTCAAGCTCGAGCGGTTCCTTTGAAGCGTTGGTAAACGCCATCATCTGTTTCTGCCCGGTTGAGACGGCTTCATAAGAGAAGCCCAGGGCAACCAGATTATTGAGCGTCACCCGGTTTTTATCGTCAATCTTGCGGTTAGCAACAAAAAACGCCTTGCCGTCAGCCCATACCGGATTAGTCAGCAATACGTCGAATGCCAGCTTATCCGGGTGGTTGACAACCATCAAACCAATATCTTCAAAACGGCCATTATGCAACGCCATTTTGTCAAACATAATATCATTGGCGGGGATACCCAGGGTATATTCATACGTATCATTGATGACCTGAAGCTTTTTGCCGGTCAGCCGGTTGACAACGCGGGAGCCGACCCATTTCCGCAGCGAGCCTTGCAGCGCCGCCATCGGGTACTCCTCGATCGGCGCGGTACTGGTGACTATCTCGCAAAACTCTTTATGCTTGCCCTGCGCTTTCTCCAGCCCGACATTGTATTTGGTTGAATAACCAGTATAAACCTGGTCCATTACATCACGGGTAAGTTCGTTCATAATAAATTATCTCCTTGAATAGGTTGAGGTTTAAACGGTGCCGCTGGCCAGCCAGTAGATAACGTCACCGGCGGTCAGCGCGTAAGTGGCGGCGCCGTCGGCAACCGTGATCGTTCCGTCGGTAACCGTAACAACCGCGTCTTCAGTCACGTCAACCCCGGCGCGCCGGATCTGGACATTCAGCGAGGTAATGGCGGAGAGCCCGCTAACAATGCTGGTCGTTCCATTAGTGTCGTCAGCCTCCAGAACTGTATAGCTGTCGCCAAACGGGGAATCGCCATCCGCACCGGCCGGGCCGGTAATAGTGTTGCCTTTGGCCGCCGCGATCGACGCCGGGCGGTTATCGACAAAAACTTCTTCGTTGTAGACGTCGACCACTACCCCGGCGAGAACCTCGTTGTCGCCAGGATCGCTGGATACGGTATTTACTGCTTCAACGTAGCAATAGCTGCCGCGATCGTCGCGGGTCAGCGGATGCGTTTCCGAGTTCGTATACGGCTGAATGCCGTCACGTACTTCGAGTTCAGTGCCGTTGGGCTGCAACTTATAGCAGCAGCCGACAACAACCAGCCCGGCGACGTCGTCGGCCTGTTGCGCTTCAGCGCTGGAGTCGATCGCGATCATATCGCCCTCGGCAGGCTCAGCCCCGTCCTTGATGGTGTAAAGGCCCATCGGGTAAGTCCCGGTAATAAATTCTCTCATGATAAAAACTCCTTAGGTGTTAAAGGGATTACTTTTTCTTTTTGGCCTTGAGAAACGCCTCGGGATCGTACCCGTGTTTCCGGCAGTACTCAAGATCAACGTCAGACAGCGCGGTCAGATCGTTATCGCCGCCGTCGCCACCGTTTCCGCCCTTGTCGCCGTTAGGCTCGTCAAGGTCATTAATTCCGTTATTATCCGGAGTAATCGGCGGAGCGTCTTTGTAATAATCCTTGAAGCTGTCAAGATCGTTCAACGCGAATTTCAGCGCCTTCGGAACCTGTTCCTTGGTAATCTTGCATTCGCTCAAAACCAGCTGCACCGCGTCGTTTGCGTCGCGCTGCTTGATCTTGCCCTCAAGTTCGATCTTTTCAGAGGCCGGAACCATCTGACCGATCTTTGCGGTTACGACGTCCAGGCTGTCCGCGTCATGCAGCGCCAGAAAATCGTCGGTTGCTTTTTTGCCGTCCAGAAGTTTCTGAACTTCAGTTTTGATGCCGCCGTTAATTGCGGCCTGATCGTCGGAATCGGCCAACGCGGTCAGCCCCAACAAAAGCAGAATTTCATTCATTTTGCTTTCCTTTTTTGGTTTAGGGTTAGTTTCGCTTTCGTTGAAACTCGCGGTAAATTCGTCAGCGGCTATAAGACTTCGCTGGTTATCCGTCGCGGGTTTGTTAGATAGCGTGATGTTGAATAACGAAGTGATGTTTTTCCCGGTCCGGGAAGTTTTGAATACTTGCGAAATATATTTATATTCGCCGTTTTCCAAGTACCTTCGGGCCTTTGGTGTCCAGGAGGCGGAACACCAAAGACCGTCAGGCTTTTTGTATAGTTTTATTCCCCAACCGGCGGCCGGGACTTCTTTGCCGTTAAATACTGAGCGAAGTATTTGATGCTCATAATCGATCAGGATGTCCACGCCTTTCCGTGCGAATTCCGCAATCAGATTGTCGGCGTCTGCTTCGGAAAAAACATAAAAGTCGGTTTTATCTTCTTTGGTGAAAAAAGTTTTGCCATATTCAAACACACAAAAATCTTCCGGAACTTTGCCGTCGACGAACGGCAGCGGCGCCGCACTCAGGATAACGTAACGTTGCAGATCGGTAATTTTCATTTTGAACCTTTCGTTAAATTTTTGGCGTTGGTATAACCGTTGACGTTTGCCGCCAGCATCGCGCCGGAGACGGCTTTCTCCAGCCCGGAACTATCGAACGATTCGTAAAGCGGCGGATATTTTTCAAAGAAGCCGTCAGCGGCCGCGACAAACTTTTCGACAAGCTTGGGATCGTCCGGGTTTACGTCTTTAAAGCTGCTGCGGATCGCCGCCGTCAGCGGAGAATAAAATTCCGTCATCGTGTCGCTGTTGACGAACAGCTGCTGCAGTGTGTTTTCCGTCAGCTGCGCGATCAGCTCCTCTTTGGCAATTATATCAGGCGGCAGATTCGGGCCTGGATTGGCCGTATCGGCATCAGAAAGCGCTTTCAAAGCCTTATCCGGGTCGTTGCCAGGGTCGGAACCTTCCGGCGATTTTTCGCGCGTTTTAAGCGTTTGGGATTTTTCTTTGTCAACTTCCGGTTCTTTTTCCTCTTCCAGCGGGATTTCAAATGTCTTTTCGACCCAGTCGCGTTTTGCTTTGTAACCGGCCCCGGCCAGGGTTGTCACCAGCGTCGCTTTTTCCTGTAAATCTTCCGGCGGCTCGGAAGCGATTACCAGGCGAAGCCCGGTTTCCCGGCCGTTCCGGAACCGGTCCAACGGCTGGATCATTCCGGTATTGATCGTTTCCTCAAGCATTTCGCAGTCAGACGCGGTCAGATCGTCCTTAACGTCGCTCTGCAGATCACCGTTGCTCATGCCGTTTGCTTCCTTACTCGAGGCAATCTGACCAAGAATTATCAATGCAAACGCGTCGTCAAGATACTTGAACCAATTAAAAAACTCGGCCTTACCTCCAGCCGGAACCGCCTGATTTTCCAGATCAGTCGCTTTAGTTACCGCCGCGACGCCGGAGCTGCCGAGCGCGCGGATCGCGCTGATAATCCGGGCGGTTTTTGTATTATTTGAGAAATCGTCCTCGCTTAATTTCGCGATGATAAACGGAATTCCGAATCGTTCGATAAATCGCGCGTAATCACGGATTCCGTAAAACTTGAAAAAGTAAAACCAGATCAAAGTTCGCAGCAATGAGCCGCGACACGGCAGACCCGGTTTAGCTTTGTGAATGTGAAACAAAAACTGGTTCGGATGCCAGGCCGCCAACGCCTTCTCCCCATTGCCGGTGATCAAGCCGGGGTTTCCGCCCCGGTCAAAGAGAATATTGGTAGCGTGAACCTCTTTCCAGCCAAGGATTTCGCCGCCGCCGGGAGCCCAGATCAACGGCGCGCAACTGTAACCCTGCCCAATCGCGTCCAGTAAATGCCGCTCGAGCTTTTTGAAGCCGATCCGGTTCAGATTCTCGGTAGTGTCGTCGCGATCGACTTTGCTGCCGCCCTCAATCCGCCACGGCACGGCCAGCGCCGCGCGTTTCCTGGTATCAAGATGGCCCCCGATTATCGGCTCAACCTCCTGAATTGTGTCCATCAGCGCCGCTTGATCGGAACAATCGCCCTCATCGGCGGCCCTGAGAATTCGCTGGATTTCCAACCCGGTCAACTTTTTCCCGGTCATTGTATTCCAGGCGTTGAATAGTTCGTCGAATTCCTGGGAGCTTTGCGATTTAGGCGCGGTAACCGCGTCTCGCGAATCTGCTTTTTTTCTCGCAAATCGATTAAAATTAAAAATCTGCATAAAACCTCCTGCCGGGAACGCTCCCGGGACAATTATCTTTTAAGTTCCGAACCTGTCTTCGGAAGGGACTTGAAACGGCATTTCAGGGTTATCGAAATCGTTATTGCCATCACTGCCGTAACGGCTGTTATCTGTTACCGCTATCGCGTCGGCGATTCCGGCACTGAGTATTTCTCCCGCGTAAATCGCCAACGCGATACTGATGCAAATATCACAATGGCTGTCCAGCAGGTGCTTATTCTCGCCGTGGATAAACGTGAGATGATTATTCGGAGTTTTGCCGGTTTTCATTGCCGCAATATCTTCGGATATTTCCGGATTGGACAGCGGCAGCATCTGCTGCTGACATTCAAACGCGCCCTGTAATGTCGTCATGACGATCAGCTTGGCATTACCGCTGAAAACAACACCCTGGAAACGATCAGGATATTTATCTTCAAGCGTGACGCAATCCGAATAACCGACGCCGGACTTATCGCCGCAGCCGATAATCCGCCGGTTCGCTTCGTACATTGCTTCGACTATTTTCCGCTGCGACGATATTTTACAGGTCTTGAACGTGATATTGATCTTAAGCTGCTTGCGGCCGTCGCCAAGCCGGTCATTGACCGAGATTGAAGCCAGGTCGCCGGTGACCGCGATATCCCAACCGAGTTCAGGATGTTTAATTTCACGCAGGATACTGCGCCAGTATTCAGTATCGATATACGGCTTGCAGCAGGGTTCAACCTTATCGCCTTTACGGTTCAGCCCTTCAAGTTCGATGCGGATAATTTCAAACGCTGATTTACTGGCCGCTAAATCTTCTTTGGATACCAGCCGATTACCGGAGGCCCGGTTCGGAATACACATAAATTGCGTATTCCATGCGTCCTGGTTACGGCAGCCGTTACGCTGCGCTGTGAGAAACTCTTCACGCGTCTGCGGCTTAATTCCGCGCTTGGCCTTGACCTCGTTAACCTTTTCAACAAAACCGTCATCGACCGCCTGAAGAATTGTCGTGCTGTGAAACGAGATATCCGGCCGGTTGCCGGAATCGCATTCAACACACAGCTTTGCAAACTCGGTATCCTCGGTTCCGGTCGGCGAAAACGCTGAAACAACTTCAAGCTGACCGCCCCACACAACACACGGGAAAGCCATATCCCACATCGCGCCTTGGTCCTCGTGTAAGTCCCATTCGTCAATCAGGACGTCCCCGCCCTTACCGGCGAACGCTAACGGGTTACTGGACAGGCTGATAATCCGTGCACCGTTTTTAAACCGGACCACCCGCGCGGTAATATCGCGCTTTTCATCAACCACCTCGAAGTTTTCACCATCGAGACCTATTACTCCCTCAAAGGCTTCGGCCATTTCGCGCGAAATTTCATTCGCCTTTTTGGCCCACATTGCGACATAGTCGGTAATAAATTCTTTCGCGGTCAGTTCGTCGCGGGAGCTGACCCACTGTTTAAAGCTGCTTCCCTTTTTTTCACGCAGACACTTATCGACGCACCGGTAACTGGTCGCGTAAGTAATCCCCCCGCGACGGGTTTTGCGGTATAGCTTGATCGGCGAATTATCTTTGATCCAGCGCGCCTGATATGGAAGAAAATAACCCATTACTCGGCAAGCCCCAATCGTCTGCTCATTTCATCCGCGACCGCCGCCCCGTCAACGCTTCCAGCCAGCTCTCTCAGTTGTGCGGCCTGGGTTTCGATCAATGCTGAAAGCTTTGCAATCTCCGCCTGATATCCGGCTTCGCGTTCGGCAAAGGCGCGTTTCTCGTTTTCTTTTTCAGCGGCCATTTGATTGCGGTTATAGCTGGCGACGGCGCCGCTGATCGCGCGCAGCTCTTTCGGGTCGAGGTCTTCGCCGCTTTGCAATTTATCCAGACAAATCTGCATCAATTCATAATCAGCCAGCCGCGCGATATCCAGACTCCCGCCCTCTTCGGTAACCAGCCTCGCGGCGATTTTACGGCGTTGCAGATCGTCGTTCCATTCCCGGCGGCGACGCTGGTATTCGTCAAACTCGTTGCCGTTGCGGTAAGCCAGGAAAGAACAGTTATGCAGCGTCAGGCCAAGCTCCTCGCAGACGGCGTTAATTTCCGGGCACTCCCGGATATCATCGTAAGTTTCGCCGTCATCGAGCAGCTTGCAGATTTGCAGCCGGACTTCAACCGGCAATTTCATAATGTTATTTCGCGGCCTGGCCATGATTACAACCCCAAAACGCCCCAGATACGTTGATCCAGGTCGCCTTCACGATTGATTTGATTCAGGCCGTTATCGGAAATTCTGACATATTCTTTCCCTGAGCCCTCAACCTCAGAAATAAAGCGCTGATTAATCAAATAATTCCATTCTTCGAGAACTTCTTGACGCTCCGGTTTCAGCATTGCCAGATTCGGATGTTTCACCACATAATCAAAGTTTACCGGGGCCGGATTGCATTGCTTGAGGATTGTCAAAATGCTTTGTCTTAAGCTGTAAATTCTTGGGGCTCTCATCTTAGTGCTTCTCCCGTGCTTTATGTTTTTGGAATGAATCGTCAAGGTTGCTTATGTATTTTTCGTTAGACAGAATCGCTTGTCCCTGGCGGCTTTGCTCGGAGCTGAAGTTATCAATTTTAGTCCCGTTTTGAACGGTCAGACCTTTAATGGTTTTAATCTCCGTTAGAATTTCCTGGGACCGATCATCCTTTTTGTGTTCGTCCAGCTTATTATCAATCTTATCGATGGCGGCTTTCAGCTCCGTATCTTTTTTCTCGAGCGCGACCAGCTTTTCATCCTTGAGCGAGGTGACCTCTTTTTTCAGGTCATCATGTTTTTTAGCCTGGCGGTTCAGAGCCCAGGCAATAACTGCCCCGAGAATTCCGGAGCTGATAATGCTCCCGCCCAACCAGATAAGCGCCTCTTTCCACATTTAATTTTTTACCCTTTCCGGAGACGCGGGGCCGGGGCTTTCCCCCGGCGGTCAGCATCTCAAGTCCCTTTCGTTTTCTGTTTCCGACTGCTCAATGTCACACACATGCGGGCCTCTATGGCTGGCCTTGCTGTTTTTGTCATTTACAAATTCTCAAATTTACAAATTGACCCATTGCCGCCACCGGCGGCCAAGGCGCGCTCCGCCCCGTCAGTTCGCCGACACCCTGGGAGCGCGGACGTCTCGTCCGCATTCCCCCGGACCGCAAAAGACGGGCGCAGGAGCGTTGTTATTTCAAAACAAGTTTTGAAATAAACCCGCGTTTAGTAAGTAGGGGTAGTGTAAAAAGGAAAGTTGCAAAAATGCAGTGAAGTAGCTGATAGTTAATGCTTTAACATGTAAAATGAAGCTTAAAAAATAAGGGCAAAAAAAAAGCCCCGCGTAATGCGGGGCGTTTTTGCGATTAGTCCGGTACGTTACCGGTTATTTTGCTTGAGCTAAATTTTGTTCTTTGTGATGTCTGAAATCTGTCGGTCTAATCGGTTTATCATCGAACCATAAACCGCGTTTTTCGTCTTGAGCCTTTTTCATGGCCGTTTCATAATCTTTTCGCTTGGGCGCGTATTTCTTTTCATACCAGGCAAGGCCGTTTTTCAACATTTCCAGGCCGATATCTTTATCGCGGTACTTAACGCTGACTACTATTCTGCCGTAGCTCATACTGACCTTTGTAACCGTCACCTGGCAGCCTTTGATCATACTCCATAACATCGACTTTGCGGCATGGCCAAACCGCTGTTTCAGTTCCGGCGCGTCAATACCCCAGATACGGCAATCATAAACTTTATCTTTGGTCTGTAATAAAAAGCCGTCACCGTCTTTGATCCTGGTCACGGTGCCGGTGTAAGTATGCCCGAGACTGCTGACTGCTACGATAAGAGCCCCGAAAATTAACAAGCTAATTTTCATCCTTGCCTCATGTTCCGCTGCATGTAATCATAGTTGCAATCAACAAAATGATTGCCAGAAATATAAAAAATATTCCGAGCGGGCTACCATTAAACTGGATTACACAAAAAACGCAAGTTAAAAAGCCAACAAACAGCAGAATGGCAATTAATGAATTTAGCGCTCTATTTTCTACTTTTACGGCCTCGTTGACTTGAAATACTTTTAGGCAAAACGGGCAAGGCCCAATTTTTCCTATTTGTCTTTTCGCTACCTTGACCGCTTGATGGCAATTAGGGCAGTACGTTTTCATTATTTTTCCTCCTATGATAATTTGTGACAGTATTATTTTATGTTGTCACCAGAAATTTGTCAAGGCCTGTCGAAAAAGTCGAGACGATCCTGTTCAAACTGTGAGATTGGCCGGGGCGCGTTGGGACCGACAAATTCGAAGCCCAACTCCTTAGCCCGCCTGATCGCGAACGTGTTTTGACGTTTCAACTTCTCCAGCCAAACGGCGGCGCTCGCGTATGGTTATTAGCGCCTCAAGCGCGTCAAGCTTGCCGTCCTCATCAAGCTCAACGATAATCTTCAGAAGTTTTTGATCAGATCTAGATAAATTACTAAAGCCGGACAAACGAACCTCATCTCGAAAGTAAGATACGTCCAGCTCTGGAAATAACTTTTCAAGCGTATACAAGGTCATATTACCAATATCACGCTTACCGCTATGAAATTTATTAATCACAGCATAACTAACGCCGGTTTTTTCTTGAAGTCTTAACTGGTTTCCGGCTTTGTCACAAGCGCGAAGTAAAGCTTTTTTTGTTTCTCGAACTAAATCCATAATCCCTCATTATTTATGCGGTAGGTACTAAGATACACCTTGTTTAAAAAAAAATCAACTTTTGATAAAAAAAGGCTTGACAATTAGTGCGTACGCCTTATTTTAATATCAGGACGTTATTAAATTTCAAACAAAAAAAGGAGAAAGAGGTTATGGAATTACGACAAGTCGTCGATTTCAGATTTAAGATTTTTAATATGCTTATTTTGCTTTTTCAAGGTTCTGTCATTTTTTGCCAACGCCTTGGATACGGCATCGGCTTTCCGGCTGGTTTCAAGCGTCATCCCAGTAACTTCCTTAAGCTGCTCAAGAATAATCTTCTGCTGCTCAAGCAGGTAAGCGTTATGCGCCTCCGCTTCTTCGCGTGCTTTGCGCTCTTTAGCGGTTTTCTCCTGTTCCAGAGCGAGGCGTTCGGCCAGGATCCGGTCGATAATCTTAAGCTTCAGCGAAGCGTAAGTGATAGCAAGAGTAGCCGCGCCAATAAAAACGTAACCGGCGATCGAGATAACGGTCTTCCAGTCCATGTTCATTTACTCCTTATGGGGTTGTGTATAATTGCCGGGATCGCTGGAGCGAGCCTGGGCCATATCGAGAATCGTCGGTATATTAAAAATACCGGCCTCGACAATAATATAACCCCGGGAAAAGGGAAGTAAATTTTTTTGATTTTAAATAAGACATACGCCTTATTAATAGTGCGTTTGAGTTAACCAGGAGGCAAGATGAGCGAAAAGAGAAAAACGAAGTTACGGCAGGCGATCGAACAGGCCGGAATCAAGCCGGTCGATATTGCGGCCAAGATAAATGTCGGCCGGAGCAACGTATCGCGCCAGATGAGCATTGGGATTAAAACGATCCGGGTAGCGCAGAAGTATGCGGCGGTACTCGGCTGTGAACCGGTGGAATTGCTGGATCTTTAACCAGGAGGAAAAGTTAGAATGGACAGATTAATCAGTTGGAAAGAGTATTTATCGCGGTACGAGGAGTGCAAGCACTGCGATAAGAGCGACCTGCACAAGACGCTCCATTGCGAGGAATGCGAAAACGACACTCTGTGCTGTACTCCGGTCTGTCCGGAATGCGGCGAGCCAATGGTCTTCGCCAGCGACGATTACGATGAGTGCGGCATGGGCGCGGAAGTAGCGAACTACTTCTGCTTCGAATGCCATTTCAACGAAAGTATAACATTTTGAAAGGAGCCACGAATCGCACGAATGACACGAATTTATTATTCCGCAAAGCGGAAATTTAAAACTATCTTTTTCGTGTTTTTTCGTGGGTTTCGTGGTTAAGATAAGGATTTGAATTATGAAACAACCGGCGAATGGAATGACGTTACAACTGGCGGCCCGACTGCTGAAACGGCGCGGGATCGCGACCGGTCCGAAAAAGATTTTCGGCCAGCTGCGGGAAGTCGGATTACTCTCAGGCTCCATGCCCTGCGTTGCCGCGTCGATCCATGACTGGCTGGTTGTTCAGGGCCGGCATGTCGACCGCCCGAATTTTCACCAGGACTACAACCGGATTTTTATCACTCCGGCCGGGCTCAATGAAGCGGAAAAACGTCTCCTGGAAAAGTATCCGGCGCCGGAACCCGGCCCGGATTATTTATTTTTCGGCGGCCAGGAACTCGACCTGGGAAACGGAAGCGAATGCCGCTTAGGTTTCTAAGCGACATTCGAATTAGAAATTAGAAATTAGAAATTAGGAATTAGGAAATGGACAGCAACCAGATAGATGCGATGAACTCATTGTTGTTGGGTATTAATAAGCGCGAAGAGCTGGAGCGTTACACCCGGATCGGGATAGTCGTCAACGAATTGATGGAAAGCGTGGAGATCGGCGACCGCCCGTTGACCCTGGTTCTTGGTCCCGAAAGCGTCAAACTGAAATTAAATCGGCTCGTCATCGCGTCCGGTAAAGACTTTGACGAGCTGTATAAAAACTTAAAAAAACTTTCAAAAAATGATTCGTGCAATTCGTGCGATTCGTGGCAAGAAAATGGAGGTAATCAATGAATAAATGCGGAGCGAAAACAGAAGTATACAGTCGCGTCTGCGGATACTTCCGGCCCGTGGCAAACTGGAACAAAGGCAAGAAAGAAGAGTTCAAAGACCGGAGATATTACAAACCAAACTCAGGAGGTAAAGCAGCATGAGATTTAAATTTGAAGGGTCGATGGAAGAGTTTCGGGAGTTGTTAACCAGTTGCCAGGAACAGTTGCCCCCCGCAAGCGGGGCGCTCAACAAAGTTGTGCCAGTTTCCAGTTGCCAGAAAAACAAGGCGAATGCGGACGAGACGTCCGCGCTCCCAGGGGGCAAAAGCCGGACGAGACGTCCGCGCTCCCAGGAAAAAACCACTGGCAACGATGGCAAGGCAAAAAAAGACGACCCCGGCGGCAAGCCCTACAGCGGCGGGAAAGTCCCGAAAATAACGCTTCAGGATATTAAAATGCATGTCGATCTGAAAGGGCTGAACGCCTCCGACGCGATATCGGCGATTATCGCTGAAACCGGCTTGAAAAAATCTGCGCTGGCAAAGCTGCTCGATGTTAACCCACAATCAATCTATGATCTGGGCCAAGGAAAAGGATCCCTGGTAGTCGAAAGAATGCTAGCGGAGCGGCTGAACTGGAACAACCCTGACAACTTGCTATCGCCGTTAACGCTTGAGGATATCAAAAACGAGGTTCCGATTGACGAGTGTGACACTATTCACGAGCTGATTGAAGCCGTACTCGAACTTTGCAATATCACCCAAAGCAAGCTGGCAGGGTTGTTAGATATTGACGCCAATGCAATCTCCCAAGCTAAAAAAGGCAATGTTTTTCCTTACGTCGAAAGAGCATTCCGGCAGCATCTCGGCTGGAAAGGCGGGCCGGGTGATGCGTGATTTATTAGCAATCGAGAGAGCGAATTTCAGGCGGAAAGAGGAACAAAAGAGAGCTCGAAAAAGGTATTGTATTGAGCTTGTTTTATTATTTCTATCATGGCTCTTTTTCTTTCTGGGCGGCATCGGAGCCGGAGTTATCATCGCGGGGGCATGGCTATGAAATACGTGGGGCATATCGATGATATAGCGGTTGACGAAGTAACGCCTTATGACGTTATGGTCAGTACGACTGACGGCGATGAACCGGCTGACGCCGGGGAAGAATGCCAGGACGGCCCGGCGAAAGCAAGCAGAGACGATTACCGGAAATTCGGACTACTCGGTTTTGGCGATTCGGTCGCGAAAAGCCCCGAGCGCTGGTTCACGGTCCAAGCCTATTTACGGCTGCCGGAAAAAAGCATCACAGACCTGGCGACAATCCTCGGAATGAGCCGTCAAACCGTCTACAATCACCTCAAGTCTTTCGAGGATGAGTGTTGCGTCGGAAACTTGACATTGAGTTCTATACGCAATCTCGAGGAAGCCTGATAATGGAAAGATTAAATAACTATCAGCGGTTATTCCGGCTCCAGAAGATGCGGGACGATTTCCGGAAATGTCACCTGGAAATGAACCAAGGTTTTATCGGGTACTGCGACTACTGCTGCCCGAAGTATAAAGTTTGCACCGCCTCGCGTCGGAATGCGGCGGCTTTTAAAAAGAAAGGTAAAAAATGACGAAACGACTGTCAGACACCCGGGAAATGAGCCGGGAAAAAGCGGACCAGCTGCTGCAGGAAATCAGCGACCTGGAAATTCAGGCGGTAAAGAAGGCGGCATCGAGCGACGCCAGGATAAACAAGATCAAAGCCGAAGCCAAGCAGGAACAGGAGTTGATCAGCGCGGGGATCACGGTCCGGGCCGAACAGTTGAAAACCTATATCCTGGCGCATCCGGACGAGTTCAAGAAGCCGCGAAGCCGCCAGACCCCATTCGGCAGATACGGCATGCGGGAGACGTCCGGGCTGGAAATAGACAACGAGGCCGAGGTGCTGGAATTCCTCAAGGAAAACCGGATGAATACGATGTTCAAAATCGAGGAAACGGTACTGAAAACCCCGCTCCGGGCCGCAGTCAAAAAAGGGATTAAGATTCCCGGCGTCCGGATCGATATCGGCGAAACCACTTTTTACCAGGTGGATAAAGTTTTACTGGCCCAGGCAAAAAAAGAGACAATTTCATAAACGGTTTTCGCAAATAAGTACAAACTGTAACGGTTACAGTAAGAAAGGAAGATATGGAGATTTCACAAATAATTCACTCGGTAATATCGGGAAATATCCCATCTGATCTACCGGAAAAAACACGGGCCATACATGAGCTAATTGAGGCCCAACGAATGGCTCCGAATGCAACTGCTATTCTTCTGGCTGCGGCGCGGCGAGATAATTTTGATGATAACGCCCGGGAGTGGATGAAATGGGCGCTTGAAACTTTCAAGATTGATGAGGGATACATCTATCATTTGAGATCAGTCGGCGATATGCTGCTGGCGATCCAGGAGAACGGGGCATTGTATAAACGGCTGATCAGGGTTGATTTCAGAAAGGTTTATCCATTGACGCAGCTGGATTATGAGTCGAACGGCTCCGGGATAGATTGCCTGGAGAAGTTCCTGGAGATCAACCCGGTTGAGGAAATGACCCGGGAGCAGGTCCGGGACGCGGTCGCGCTGGCCCTGGGCCGGGTAAGCAAAAGCGGGGGGAAAGAAGAGATGTATCAGCCTGACTTGTTCGGAGCGCTCGATACGATTATCGAATGTGATCCGGCGGCAGTGGCGGCCGGGGATTCGTTCGACGAGGTCAGCGCCCGGAAGTTCGCGACCGGCGGGATCGGGCTGCTGGAAGCAAGCATTAACTACTGGAGCGAACGGGCAATTCCCGATCTGCAAGTAATAACATTAATCGAAGGCGAATTAATCGAAGCAGGCCATAAGCTCGCGTTACTGCGTGAGGGTTTGACCAAGGCGGCGCTAAACGCCGGTTGAAGGTAAGGAGTTGAGGATAAAATGGGACTGGCAGCACTAAAAGAAAATTTACTAACCGGCGGGACGGAGGCATTGGCGCCGGTGAATGCAACACGGACCGCTACGGACCGCTATGGCCTGGCACGGACAAATACCGCGATCGCACGGCCGAGGAAAGAGTCTAACGAATTGACCGTAGATCAGCGTTTAAAGCGCGACGAGCGCTGGCTGTTCTGTAAACTCTGTGTCGAGAAAAAAGCGGCAACCGGCTGGAAAATGGAAAAGTGCTGCGAGGAAGTTGCCAGGCTGCATATCCGCTCGTTCCCGAAACTGAAAAGCGGCGGCCAGAACGGCCGGTCACAGTTGACCTACAATAATTGCCGGGCGTGGCTCCGGAAACTCGGTAAAGTCGGCAGAGAATACAATTGGGACAACCGGAATGTTCTGGTCGACAATTACAATACCGGCGTCCAGGCGGCGAGAGGCGACGCCGAGTTCTGGAAGTTCTTCCGGGCATTTTACCTGAACCAGAACAAGCTGTCAGTCGAGGAATGTTACCGCCTGGCATCGTGTCGGATGAGGGAGCAGAACCCGTTCGCGGAAGTGCCGTCGATCGGCCAGACCCGATACCGGGTCAAGCAGCTGCCGCCGATCGCGGTCGTGCTGGCCCGCTACGGCGAGGAATACGTCAAGAACCATATCGTCGGCTATATCCACCGCGACTGGAGCGAGGTCCGGGCAAATGAAATCTGGATCAGTGACCACAGGATATTCGACTGCTATATCAAGGTGCTGGATGAGAACGGCCAATGGAAAGCGACACGGCCATGGCTCTGCGCTTTCATGGACGCGAAAAGCTGGTATTTCACCAGCTGGCAGATTCAGGCCGAAAGCCCGAACAACGCGACGATCCGGAACGGCCTGGCCTGGGGGATCGCCCGGCACGGCCGCCCCGGTTATCTGTATAACGACAACGGCAAAGACTTCAAGGCGCAGGGGTTTTCCGAGCCGGTCGAATTCGCCGGGCATGAGCATTCGATTCTGAAAAGCCTGGGAATAAAAGTAATTACTTCACTGCCTTACAACGGCCGCGCGAAAACGGTCGAACGCGGATTCAAAGAACACGCGGAGAAATTTGACAAGTATTTTGCCGCTTACCTGGGGAACACGCCGGGAGCGCGTCCGGACGCAGCCGAGCACTTCCGCAAGCATCCCGAACACCTGCCGACGCTGGAACAGTTCTGCCAGGCTTTCAGCAAATGGATAGAACTATATCACGATCAGCAGAACAACGGCGAAATTGTCGGAGGCCAGACGCCCCGGGCGGCATTTGAACACGGCGAACGCTACCACGCGGCGCCGTTGACCGTGGAAGAGTTGTTCGCGGCGTTTTTGATGCCGCTGGCGAGTCTCAGGACGGTCGGGCGCGGCTTCTGCGTCAGCGTTGATAAAACCTATTATTACGGCAATTGCCTGCTTAATCATTTCGGCGAAAAGCTAATGGTTAAAACTTCCATGCTGACCGATGAGCATGTGTTTGTTTTCACTCCGGACGGCCAGCCGATCGGCAAATGCGAAACCCGGGAAAAATGCAAAGCCCTGGCGAAAAGCGACGAGGACCGGCAACGGATCAGCGAACAAATGAAAGAACATCGCGGCCAGCTTAAAGCCGGATATACAATGTTGAACGAGCTAACCGGCGGCTTGCATCTTTTGAACGTTCAAGAGCTGCTGCAACTGCCGGATGATTTCGATATCGTCAAGGTCGGAAGTTCCAGGAGCGTCAAGGGCGCAAGCCATGAATTCAATCATTACAAAGCGCTGCCAGGGGAAACCCGGCAAATCGAATATCGCGAAGATAAACGCGACGCCGAGCTAGCGGAGATGGGCGAGGTGGTAACCGGCGGTATTAAGGACGCCGAGGAGTTCTCGGCCGAGGAA
Source organism: Victivallales bacterium (assembly GCA_963678305.2). Taxonomy (GTDB): domain Bacteria; phylum Verrucomicrobiota; class Lentisphaeria; order Victivallales; family Victivallaceae. The sequence continues at coordinate 19,184 of CAXXVV010000003.1, read as the reverse complement.
TTGAATTCTTTCCAGGATTTTGTCATTCACGGATAAATAATCCGCTAACCAATAACAATAACAACGCCGGGGCAATCCCGGCAACAGGAGGTAATTATGTCCAACACAAAGGGCGAGAACGGAGTCCGTCAGGATAACTTGTCTTTCGGGCTCAACGAATTCAAACTCGGGACGCGCGGCTATTCGCCGGAGGCGCGGGAGGAACTGGAATGGTTCTGGGGTTATATCCACGATCAGCTCGGAGCCAGTCAGATCAACATCGAAAAAGCAACAAAACTAAGCTATGAGGCAGTACGGCTGGCAATGACCGGCCGGGCCGATGAAGCGGAGTTGATCCCGGTACTCCAGGCGGTCGAACGGCTCCGGGCCAGTGAGCTGAAAGGCTCCGGCATCGTCGAGACGGTCGTTACCCGGGAAATCGCGACGGCGTTGAATTACGCCCGGGAGAATCACGCGATGGTGGCGATAACCGGTCCGACCGGACGCAGTAAGACCGAGACGGCCAAAGCCTGGGCCAGAGCGAACAATCACGGCCGGGCGCGGTATATCCGCATTCCTTCAAACTGCACCCGCCGGACGCTGGCGCAATGGCTCTGCAAATCGCTAGGAATCGGCATAAATCACCGGGGTACTCCGGAAATGGAGATGCGGATTCACGGCGCGTTGAGCGAGGAAAATATCCTGGTAATCGATGAGGCTGGGCACCTGATCCCGCGTTCCGGACGCGGCGCGATCGCGATTGAACTGCTGCGCGATCTGCACGATATGACCGGCTGCGCGGTCGCGTTGATCTTTACCGACGTTTACCTATCTGAAATGCGCGCCGGAAATCTGGCCGATTACTTTGAACAGTTTATAGGCCGGATCAAATTAGAGGTAACGATCCCGCGAGAAGTCAAGCAGGAAGAGGTCGCGGCGGTCGTGGCGGCGTTCCAGCCGCTGCCGACGCAGGCAATGGTCGACCAGGCGTTAACGATTGCCAACAACAACGATGGCAAGCTGCGGACGCTCTTCGAGGACCTCAAGCGCGCCAAAGGTTGGGCAGAAGTAAATAACAAACAGTTTGATCACAAAGCCCTGGCGCTGGCCGCGAAATGGCGCATGGCGCACGGTGCGCTCAGCTGAATAATAATTAGGAATTAGAAATTAGAAATGAAAGAAAAAAGCATTCGATTTACGGGCGAAATATGGGTGGCAATGGCACACGCGCCACTTTTTATTTTCTGGGTATGGTTACTTATTCAAATATTAAGGTCAAAATAAGAAATGAGCAGTATTATGAGCAAAATAAATGATGATATGAACGAGCGGCGGGAGCTGCTGGCAAAACTTAACAAATTAGAAAAAACTTTTGCTGAAATACGAAAAAGCCAAGTTTCATTTGATGAGTTTATTAATTATGAGGCTGACTATAAAAAAAATAAAAATGAAATCCAAAAACGCCTGAAGGAATTGGAATATCTGGATGGCAACGGCGGCAAGGCCGTTTTTTTGCCAGCCCAGGAGGCATGGATTAAAAGTCCAATAAGCGCCAGTGAGGTCGCAGCAGCCGAAAGCGTGTTTTTCCGCAACGAAGATAGAAAATTCCGTCATAAAATTGCCGGGAGTGCAATTCATCGCCATAATCGTAAGATTACAGAATATCTGCTGGAAGTTGACAGGTTTTTCCGGTCGATCGTAAGCGCTAAAGAGATAGAAAATATTCCGGTTTGCTATCAATTCAGCAAAAGCATTAAAATTCATTTAGGTAATATATCTGAACTCAATACAACAATCCCAAAAGAGGGTTGGGAAGATATCGCGAAATCAATACGGGAGCAGCTCAAAGAAGCAATTGCCGGATATATTGACACTCAGGCCGATGCCATTGAGTATAGTGCACTCATGATCTCTTTTAGGTTTATTCCGCCAATGCCTGATATCACTATTGATGAGCGAGACGAGGGTGATAAAAATGCATGAAAAAATCCATAAACTTGAGATGCCGAAGGGCATTAAAAAATTGCGGCAATGCGGGATAACTGAAAGCGTTACCCAGTCATTTAAATGCTTTGTCAAAAGTCGGCAATACGGTGAAACGCTGGCCTCGCGCCGCGCGTGGATCTACGACGAGTTCAAGTTCAAAGTCATAATGTCACGCATGAACGAGGATTATACTTTGAGTTGCCGTTGTCTGCTGAAGTGTCTGGAGAACGAAGATGTAACTCAGATGGTACTCTCACCGATTACCGTTACGGCTCTCGATTTCGCTGACCGTATTCTCGAATGGTACAGAGATTTGACGCAGCCAAGTGATAAAAAAAAGGTCAACCTTGTATCCGTTATCGACAACGGCACCGGTAAAACGATATCATTCGATAACGGCTCGAAAATTATCTGTACGGCCAGCAGGGATAGAGTAAAAGGATACGGCGGCGACTTGCTGGTCCTGGAATTTGCCTGGAACCGGCATGCCGATGAGATATATCTCGTAATGTGCGCCTTGCTGACCTGGGGTAAGCAGGTCGAAGTAGCGTCGAGGCCAAAAACAACCGACCCTGATTGCGAAGCAATGAAGCTTTTTGAAAAGCTATTATACGGCTCCAACCTTGAACGGCATATCTGGATAATGCCATGATCAGCCGGAAACAAATAGCGTCGATCAAGATGGCGCAGAAAGATGCCGGGCTCGCGGATAGCGAGTACCGGCAGATTCTGTTTCAGGTTGCCGGAATTACAAGCTGCAAAGACCTGGACAGTTCCCAGGTGGTGGACGTGATGAACGCGATTCGGGAATACAATGCGGACGAGACGTCCGCGCTCCCAGGAAAAAAGAAAAAGGGCTGGCAGCCGAAACAGATTCGGAAGTGGCGGCAATACGTCAAGTACTGTAAAATCACCGGTCTTGAGGCCGGAACGATACTGCACAAAATTGCAGGTATCGCCGATTGCGAATCACCGCAATTGAAACAGGTTGACTTCGACGTGGCAATGGCGGCGATAGAATACCGGCTGACGGACGGCGATGGGCCGCTTCCAGCGGGAATTGACCCTCACTACTGGCGGACCCGAAAGCCGAACCCCGGCAAGGTGAGCACGCGGGAAATCTGGGAAATCCGCGAGAAATGGTACGAGCTGGAGCAGCTGCTTTCTCCGGAAGCGCGGACGGATGATTATCTGCTTGGATTTATCAGGCAAACGTGTCATTACGACAAAAACCAGCCTTTGGAGGAAATGACCAGCCGCGACGCATTAAAAGCGGTTGAGGCGCTTAAAAAACGCATCAAACAATGCGAACGAAAACTGGAAGCAGCACCATTTTGATTAACCACGAAAACCACGAACAATGAAATGAGCGCGAGCACTGCGCATGGCAAAAACACGGAGAGTTATTATGAAAGAAGAAAGTCACAATTTACAGCTGCTTTACGGAAGCGTTGAAGATGCGATTCGCGGTATTCGCGGGATGGATGAGGCGGAATGTAAGCTGGCAAAGTATCGGGAAAATCAGAAATGGGCCAGGCGAAAAACCGTACTGAAAGCAATTGATATCAGGCTCCGCAAACTGGAACGCGAAAAGAAAAAAGGAGGTAAGAAATGAAAGGTGGAATTAAAAGAATCACAGCTGAAAGAAGGCGGCAAATTGAGGTGGAGGAATTTTACGCAAAGCGTGATGATCAGTATAGCGCTGGAGAGTTGGCCCTTGCCGCCGCATGTTACGCAGTTCCTCTGCATCAAGTCTATTTTAAGGACGGAAACGCACACCCGCCATTGCCTAATCAACTACGTTGGCCCTGGGACATATCATGGTATAAAAGAAAAAAGTTTGACAGGACTTTTGATGATGAAATACGTGACCTGGAGAAAGCCGGAGCGCTGATAGCAGCTGAAATAGATCGATTAGAAAGGCTCAAAGAGAAGGAGGTAAGTGATGGTAAGGTATGACAATCTTTTTGATAAGATAAAAACGGCCGCTGAGATATGCGGCCCGGTACAGCCTTTGTCTTTCGCAAGCGTTAAAACTGCTATGGATAGATGCGGCGGCGATATTGAAATTTTATCTACCCCTTGCCTTGGAAGTATCTTTGCAGATTTAGCCGGGGAAGTACATGGCAGTTGTTTTGGTTTGGATTTGGCTGAGCCAGGCGGCGATCAAAGCTGCATCTGGCTTTATGATCCTAAAGGCTATTACCTGAGTTATTGGCCTCGGAATTATTTTCAATGTCGGTTTCCACGGAGTAAAAAGCGGCGGATACGGAAAAAATGGGCGAAAGATTTTGAGAATTACCGTATACCGGATTTTATCGATAGAACAATTTATGAGGAGTATAAAATGCCAGAGAAAAAAGCTGAATTGATTGCAAAAATCAAGAATATGTCGGTGATCGAATGCGCACGGTATTATGCGCTGGAAATGGCGCGTCTGCCAACCAGGCAAGCAGTGATCGACGCGCTGGATCAGCGTCTCGCGGAATTGCGGCCGAAGTCCGGACAGGCACGGGCGAACACGGACCGGACCAGACACAAAAAACAAAATAAAAACTGGTATGGCGGGACTTTTAATTGTCCGGCTAAAAGCAATTAACCACGAAAAGGCACGAAATGATGAAAAAGGATAAAAAGTTAATTATAGCGGTCGATTTTGACGGGACTATTTGCGAAAGTAAATGGCCGGAAATCGGCGAACCGATCGTCGGCGCGCTCGAGACGCTGAAGGCGCTCCAGGAAGACGGGCATACGCTTATTTTATGGACTTGCCGGAGTGGTAAGTGTCTGGACGACGCGGTTGACTGGCTGTTCAACAAGGGCATAGTTCCGGACGCAGTAAATAAAAATGTCGAGCGTGATTATTTGACGCTAGGCGACACCCGCAAGGTTTATGCGGATATGTATATCGATGACCGGTCGTTCCTGGGAATCCGTGAATGTTACGATTGGGCTTGTGTCTGGAGCCATTTCTTCAGCCCGACAATGTATCCGTGGGAGGATTAACTATGAAAAAGGATAACAATTTTTTGCCGGGGTTTTCACCTCGAAAAAAGAAACAGACGCCGCTGATCACCGGGGCTGAGTTCTCCGACGATCGCAAATATCGATACGCGCTCTGGAGAACCTGGGCCGAGGGTAAAGGCGTGGTCGCGTTTGTCGGGTTAAACCCGTCTACCGCCGATGAGGTCGACAATGATCCGACGATCCGGCGCTGTATAAATTACGCGAAGGCCTGGGGATATAGCGGCATCGTGATGCTCAACCTTTTTGCGTTCCGGACAAAAAGTCCGAAAGAAATGAAAGATGCAGCCTTTCCGGTTGGGCCGGATAATGATTACTGGCTCGAGCACTATTACGATATCGCTGACCTGGTGGTCTGTGCGTGGGGTAACGACGGCAGACATTTTAAGCGGGATCAGATGATATTAAAAACGTTCTATGAGGCCGGAATATGGGAGGTTAATGTGTTAAGGATTACGGGAAGCGGTCAGCCAGGCCACCCGTTGTTTTTACCCAAAAACCTCAAGCCGTTCAAGGTATTGATTCAAGAAACGAAAGGAGGCGAATATGGATTAGTCAAACCAGAATAAATATCAACATTGCAGTCGAAGCGCCGGGAACGTCCCGGAGCGGAGATGAAGCGGGGAACCGGTACTGGAATACCGATCCCCGAACGCGACGGAACTAGCACGTCACGAACACGAATAAACGCCGCTTCAAAAAGTGGATAAATAATGTAGCGTTTTAAAGTGTGCAGTGCAAGTTCCGTCTTTTTTTTATCCGGAAAAGCATTAATAAAAGAAAGGGCATTATATGCCAAGTAAAACACGCGCACCATTCCCCTGGTTCGGAGGCAAAGGAGCCCCGAAAATCAAAAATAAGCTGCTGGAGCTGCTGCCGCCGCACACTAATTACGTCGAGCCGTTCGGCGGCGGAGCTTCTATCCTTATAAGTAAAGAGCCGGTCGACGTGGAAGTATACAATGACGTCAATCGCGGCGTGGTCAACTTCTTCCGCGTGATCAGCGACGTCGAGATGTTCGGTAAATTCATGGCCAGGGCTAGTCTGCACCCCGTCAGTCGTGAGTTATACGAGGAATATTTACGTTCCTGGGCCGGGATTCATGACCCGGTTGAACAGGCTGTGCGGTGGTATGTGGTCGCGCGGCAGAGTTTCGGCGGTCAGTTCGGAAATTCCTGGGGAACTGTGGTAAACAGCAGTACCGGCGGCATGGCTCAGACGTGTTGTTCCTGGAAGAGCAGCTTTGAGAATCTGCCAAAGGTTCATGAGCGTATGCAGCGGGTTCAGATCGAGTGCGCGGACTGGCGGGACGTGCTGAAACGCTATTCCGGATCGGGCTGGCTCGCGTATTGTGATCCGCCTTATGTGGCCGGTGTGCGCAAGGCTGGCGGTTACGACCATGAACTCAAGAACGAGGACCATGAGGAGTTGATCCAGGCGCTTTTAAAGTATGACGGCGCTGTTATGTTGTCAGGGTATGATAACGAGCTTTACAAGCCGCTGAAAGCCGCTAAATGGGACCTTCAGACGGTTGATGTCGTTTGTTCCGCTGCTGGTCGAACCAGGACAAATAAATTGCTCGGTGAAGGCTCCAGTAAGCGCGCACAGAAGCGCGTGGAATGCATCTGGAGAAACCCGGAAGCAATGGTTAGATTCCGCAAGTAAAAACAACCTTTTAACCGGCCCTCTTCGGAGGGCTTTTTTTATGCCCGCACAGCCATTGAAAAACGTCTGGAACCGGTTATATTAAGAGGTCGCGCACAGAGGGCTTGCACAGAAAAAAGTCTGGGCCCGTAGATATCGAAAAACCGCGTCGCACAGTGAAAATTGTCTCGATTTGCGAAAACCTCGATTCGGGTTGAATTGAGTTAAGAAGACCTCCGCACAGTTGAGCAAACCTTTTCTCTGTTTACACCTTCAGGGCTTTTAATATTTTTTAACTGTTCCCGGGGTTCAATCGCTTCTCTCAATCACCCCGGGCTACTGTTATGTGCCGCGCTTTCAGCGCTATTCAATAAATGCAATATGATTATATGCCGGAGTAATAATTGTTTAAGTTTTTTATTTCGTGGCGACATTTGTCAGGAATCGTCAGTGGTTTGTTTATCTTTCTCGTTGCGCAGCAGGAGCTACGCGCTCCCATTTTTATATTTTTCGCTGCGCAGCAGGAGCTACGCGCTCCCATTTTTATATTTTTCGTTGCGCTGCAGGAGCTACGCGCTCCCAATAAAAAACGCTTCCGTGTTTTTCCGTGTATTCAGTGGTTAAATCTATTCCCCGGTTGCTTTGCTGCGTTTGAGATAGAGCATAAGGAGCAGGAAGAGGACGGCGGAGACGGCGGAAGTGTAAAGCGCTACTTCGTGCAATGGCGGCAGGAGCCGGAGATTGATGCGGTTTGCTTCGCCGGTGGAAGCGAAGAAGTGTTGGTTGACTTCAAACGCGCGCATTTTCGGGAAAAGTTTTTTGCCGGAACCGTCGCGCCAGTAACTGCCGGGATTCTGGTTGACCAGAACCACCGTCTCAGGCGCGGTTTCCAGGTCGATGCGGTTGGGACTCCAGAAGATGCCGGTAATTTTGCCTTTAGCGGGATAAAATTCACCGCGATAAGCCGGATTGTCGGCGGTCAGCCGCATATTTTTTTTATTCAGGGCGTAACCGAATAAAGGTTCGTAGGCGAAAATCTGGTCCAGGTTGTAATAGACCGAGGCATATTTGCCGTAGGAATTCCGGTTGACGGTTTTAATCGCTTTGGCGGAATCGCCGTTGGTGGAGGCCAGCATGGCGGTTTTGGTTGTGTACTTGCAGTCGCGCCAGCAGACATGGAGGTTCCACTGGAACCCGAGAACCGACAGTACCAGCAGTCCGGGGATGACGCATTTCCATCTGCCGCGCAGTTTGACGCGGATTAGCCAGTCGACGCCCCGGGCGCAGCCCAGCGCGATAAAGAACATCATGATCATGCGCCAGCGGGTGATGCAGAAAAAACTGTTGAACGCGGGCAGTTCCCGGACCCAGTAGCCGGGGAGCCATTTAGCGGTGGAATTGATCGTCAGCATGGCGGTGATGACCGCGCCGGCGTGCCACCATTTTAATTCGCGGAACATTGAAATAAAAAACATAATTATGGTGAAGATCCCGGCATAGCAGCCGATCTCGAACCAGCCCCAATAGAGTTTTACCGGTTCCGGGAAGGTGAATAAAGATTGTCCGGGATAGAGCAGGGCGACGACAAAATGTTTAAACGGTACATCCAGCCGCATATCGATGGTGCGCGGAAATTCCGAGAGCAGATGCAGCGTCAGGATCAGACGGTAGCCGCCGAGACTGAGAAAGAGCAGCGCGGCGGCCGCCAGATTGATCATGTAATCTTTGTTTTTCAGGTTTTTCCAGGTCAGTACCAGCATATAGATGCCGATAAACGCGGCAACGGTGAGCGAGACGTAATGCAAAGACTGGTTGATCATTACCGCTGAGACAAAAGCAAACCATAGCGCCGCGGCCAGGCTCTCTTTGAATCGCCGCATGAAATAGACCAGGTAAGGGGTAAAAAAGACTGCGGTCATCATAGGGTGCCCGAAAGCAATATGTGAAGCCAGAGCGCCTTGCATGGCAAAGACCATTGACCCCCAGAACCGGGCTGCCGGGTTTTTAACGTAATCGCCCAGGCACATCCACATGCCGGCTGCACCGATCAAAGCGTACGCAATCATCGCCGCATGGAGACCGTTAATAGGACCAAAAAGCAGAACGAAAACTGTTTCTATGCCGAAAACAGTAACCTGGGGTCGGGCAAACAATGGAGTTCCCCCGAAATGCCACGGGTTCCAGTATGGGAACTGGTGGTAGTCGACAATATTTTTACGGACCGCTTCGTAAAACGCGGCAAACATATCCCAATCAACTGTGTTGATCATCCGGTCTCCGGGAAAAGCGACCGGTGACCAGGCAATGAAAGTCAGTACCAGCAGGGCGGCCAGCCACCACGGATGAGTGATTTTGAGTTTGATTTCCATATTTTTAATATATCAGACTTCATTGAGACTTACAAACAAAAATTGTCAAAGTTGAGAGTTATGAGTTATGAATGATGAGTTATGAGTTGTGAGTTATGAGGGATAGGTTATGAGTTATGAGTTGTGGCTATTTTTTGATTGAGATGTTTTGACGATGCTGGTTAAAATTCGAACCAGTTCGTTAGAATCTTTGATAATATCATTTATGCTCTCTTCTTTAACAAGACCTGTTTCTTTCAGAAGCCTGAGCCAATAGTGTGTCTCTCTGGCTTCCTTTCTGCTTATAGACATCTTTGCAGTAAAATCCGCCTTGTTTTGACCTGCCTGCGCCTCCTTGATATTTGCTCCGATAGATGCACCGGAACGCTACAACTGTCTTGCCAATGTCCGTGAAACCTGTCCTTGTTTTTCCAAATATTGGCACAATCGAACGATTCGAATCGCAAATAAAAAGCTCCGTTCAGTTATCTTTAACTCACTACTCATAACTCATCATTCATAACTTATCCTTTATCACTCATCACTAAAAACGCAAGTTTTTTACAAGCCAAGTCGCGCAAACTGCTCTTCCGGCGAATCATATTGCAGCATCAGGGCTTTCATTTTTTCCGCCATTATCTGCTCCAGTTCCTCGTCGTGGATCGGTTTAGTCATATCGGGGTCGTCGAGAATATCGTAAAGCTCGTTGAAATCCGGGGCGTTATGATGTTGCCTGCATGGGGTTTTTATTTTGAAATGAGGGATGTTGTGGCAATGCTTGAGAAATACGCCGTGTTCGGCTCCCGCCAGCATTTTCTTCGGATAAAAACCGCTGAATGCACGAGCCATCGCGGTATGGATGTAAGTAAATGAATCCGGCCTCGGGTGGCGAATATAGGCGTAGTGTCCGTCGAATAAATTAACGTCTTTGCCGAAATACCCGTAAAGGACCAGATCATTATGTTCGGCCTTGGGTTCTTCCAGGGTGTGCAGGAATGATTTGCCGTGAACGCTTGCCGGCGGAACGGTGTCGTGCAGTTCCATAATGGTCGGCATAAGGTCGATTGTCGCGGTCATGGATGAGACGCACTGATGCCCGCATTCCGGGGAACAGACGATCATCGGGATATGGACCAGTTCCTGATAGTCTTTCATGTAATTTTTGGCCCAGTAACCATGTTCTCCCAGCAAATGACCGTGATCGGTTGTAAGAATGACTACAGTATCGTCCCACATATTGTGTTCGTCGAGTTTATCCAGGAGTTTGCCGAGGTGGAAGTCGGCCATGGTCAGGGTGGCAAGGTAACGCCGCCGGATATGATTGACCGCGCTTTCATCGTCCAGTTCCGGATCAAGCGGAGCGTAATTCGGCCAGTTATAGAGCGGACCTTCCCAGTTGTCTCCATACATATCTAGGTATTTTGATGGTGAGTCGAATGGCTCGTGAGGGTCAAATACTTCCAGATGCAAATGCCAGTTTTCAACGTCATGGTTGAGTTCGATAAATTCTGCCGCACGATTGAAGCAGCGTGGCGTCGGGTATGATTCGTCCTTTTCGAAATCAAGCTGTGAACGATTGGCCCAGTAGGCCCGGCGGCCGACTCCTTTGCCCCGGCATCCCTCCGGGGCTTCCGGCGTGTTTATGACCGGTTTCCAGACGTCGCCCTCCTGTCCTCGCTCCAGTTCCCAACTGTCGAACAGGGTATGGTAAGTATCGCCGCCGCCATGGAAATAGTGGTAATGGTCGGTTATCATGTGGCTGTAGACGCCTTTCTGATCTCTCATTTCCTGCGGTAGAGTGTCATCCCAGGGTTCGATCGGGCCCCACGGAGTTTCGAGAAAATTGATTCGTCCGGTCATCATTTCGCGGCGAGCGGGCATGCACGGGAGGGAGCCGGCATAATGCTGGTCAAATACCGCGCCGCGAGCTGCCAGACGGTCAAGATTCGGGGTGATCGCGGGGGAATCCGGATTATAGCAATGCAGGAAGTGGCGGTTCAGGGAGTCCATGACAATAAAAATGGTTTTCATGATGATTCATCCAGTTCATTCAGTTTCGGTCGATTTTTCAGTTTAATATAAACCTTCGGAAGTATAAGTAACTGCAACAGCAGGAAAATAGCGATTAAAGTGACCCCTATGGCGAATTCATGCAATCCGGGTCGCAAGGTGAATACTTTTTCCCCGGTGGCGCTAATCCGCATCAGCATAATTGCCTGCAATTCAAAGTCCCGAGCCTTTGGAAACAGTTTTTTCCCGTTTACCCGCCAGTAGCATGAAGGATTCTGGTTGATGAACAAGCGGCTGCCCTGAGTCGCGATCAGGCTGATACGGTTGGGACTCCAGAATATTTTGGTGTTTGATTTGGGAATAGTAAATATTTCGCCCGCATATTTGGGATTTTCGATCGACATTCTGATAACCTTGACCGGGACGCTTTGCCAGCCGAGCATAGGTTCAAATGTGCAAATCAGAGCCACGCCTTTGGCTACAGCGCCGTAGCGATTAAGTTTCTGACTGTTTGAGCTGATGAAAGAATTGGATTGATAAGAATAAGGAATGGTTGCCAGGATTTCTTCTTCGGAACTTCGCTCAAGTTGAAACCATATATGATAGAGGTTATAGATTAGTCCGCAAGAGGAAATCAACATGAGAGTATATATAACCCATTGCCTGCGTCCGGCCAATCTTGTCCAAAGATAATCCATGCCGACCCCGGCCCCGGCGATTAAACACAAAACCGTGACAAACCGCCACCGGGTAATTACATACATACTGCTGAAAACCGGCAGTTCCCGCAACCAGTACCCCGGGAGCCATTTATGTTCCGAGTCCAGTGCCAGCGGTAGTGTAAGTATAAAACCCCAGTGATACCATTTGAGTTGTTTTCTGAAAGAAAATATGAACATTATCAAAGCAATAATGCCAATATAGCAACCGATTTCCTGCCAAGGCCAAAGCCCCGGATAAATCCATTCGAAATTGGCGTTATCCTGGCCCGGCCATACCAGAGCCTTGAAAAATGACAATGGTGGAACAGTTGCTCTCAAACCAAGTTTTCTTGGGTATGATGATAAAAGCTCTAAGGTTATGATGATCCTGTAACCGGCAACTACTGCAAACATCAGTCCGGCACCGATAAGATTGTAATAAAAAGAAAATTGCTTGCGATGTTTAACCATTTCTGAAAATATAACGACAGCCAGGACGGTACTGGAAATTACACTTAAATAGTGCATGCTTTGCAAATACATCATTCCGCAACAAAAGCCAAAGATCAAGCTGTGATGAAATGATTTATGAAGCCTGAACGCCAAATACAAAAGTAGTGGCAGCCACATTGCTGTGGACATGACGGGATGACCCGGTATTAAATGAATAGGTAATGTTCCCTGTAATCCGAAAAGTATTGCAGTCCATGCTCTGACAGGATATCTCTGAGTTAAATCTTTGGACAACAGCCACATTCCGGTCATACCGATGAATGCATAGGCAAACATGGCTAGATTCATGCCGCGGATTGTTCCGAAAATACAAATAAAAACTGATTCGAGAGAGAAAACCCCGACCATTGGTCTTGCGAACAAAGGAGTTCCTCCCAAGTGCCAGGGATTCCAATAAGGAAATTGGCCGTACTCAGTAATTGTCTTGCGAACCGCTTCAAAAAAATTATAATAAGTACCCCAGTCGTCGCCGGCGCAAACCGTTCCTGAAGCCAGAATCCACGGCAACCAGCCGATGACCAGAACCGCGAAGGCGACGGCATACCAGCGCCAGGCTGGAGACCGCATTGAAGACTGAAGAATGGAGTGAATTGTTTTCTTCATTTTAATATCTTTGATTTTGACAATTGTCTGGTTAAGATTATATCCCAGTTGATTTCCTGCCTGTTCCGTTCAAATCCCGGCAATGAGAGGGCGTTCATACATAAATCCTGCCTCTATGTACAACGCATTACTGATAGCATTCAAACACGCATTTTCAAGTCATTCATCTTATCTCCGGAATGACTTATCTATATTTGAACGATAGGCTGATCCTTATATGGCATGCTTTTAGATTGCTTTTTCTCAATTGTGCTTTATATTTATCATTATTTTTATGCAGGAATGAATTTGAAGCAGTCGGAAAAACGGTTCATTGTTTCGAGACAATATAAAAATAAGAGAGAGAATATGAGTATAATTTTGTATATTGTTGTGCCATGTTATAATGAAGATGAAGTATTGCCGGCTAGCTTTACATGTCTGCATGAAAAATTGCGGTCAATGATCGAGGCCGGACAAGTTTCCGAAAACAGCAAAATTCTCTTTGTTGATGACGGCAGCCAGGATAATACATGGAATCTGATCTGTGATTTACAGGAAAAGCACGGTCAAAATATTGCCGGGCTGAAACTTTCCCGTAATTGCGGTCATCAGAATGCTCTCTATGCCGGGCTGATGTATGCAAAGGATAAAAGTGATTGCGCCGTTTCAATTGATGCCGATCTGCAGGACGATATTTCCGTTATCGACAAGATGGTTGCTGATTTCAATAATGGCAGCGACATCGTATACGCGGTGAGAAATAAGCGCGAAAATGACAATTTCTTCAAACGCAGGACCGCGTTGACTTTTTATTCTCTGCTGAAATTCATGGGGGTTGATATTGTTCATAATCATGCGGACTACCGCCTGATGAGCAAACGCGCCCTCGAAAAACTGTCTGAGTACAATGAAGTGAATCTTTTTATGCGGGGTGTAGTTAAATTGATTGGCTTCAAATCTTCGTTCGTATATTATGAACGCAAAAAACGCATGCAGGGAGAGTCAAAATATCCTTTATTGAAGATGCTGTCATTCGCCTGTGACGGGATAACTTCTTTCAGTATTGTTCCGTTGTACTTCATCTCAATTTTGGGGATTATCATTTCGGTGGCAAGCTGCCTTGGGATTTTATACGGCCTTATCTCATATTTCCTCGGCGTTACCGTCCCCGGCTGGGCCGCTATTGTTACTTCGATTTACTTTCTTGGCGGAGTACAGCTCTTGTGCGTAGGTATTTGCGGCATTTACCTCGGAAAAGTATACAGTGAGGTCAAAGCCCGGCCGAAATTCTTCATTGATAAAATAGTTGACAACTGATTGGTTTGTGACTTAATTAAGCATAAACGAATTTTGAATCAATGGCTTAAGCAGAGAAAAACCAGGAGCGTTCCCGCCTGAAAAGGGGTTGGTTCTGGTACGATTTGTTATTGTTCTTTATGAAAAACCGCGTTGACGGCCCGGTTGACAAGATCGATAAGCGAATTTACAGAACCCTTCAAAGAAGGATGTCCTTCAAGTTTGCCGTCCTGCAGCAGCTTTTTCCTGACTGCGTTGATCTCTTCAAATTCATTGGCGTCAAGCCAGATCCCATGACATTTACGGCACATATCGACCCGGGCGTAAGTCTGGGGATAGTAGAAAGTCATCATGGTTTTTTCGCAATTGGGACACCGACGCAGGGTTGATCCGGCTTTTTCCGGGATCTCAAGTTCTATTATCCCAATTCCGTCCAAGGACTCAGCGAGTTCCCCGGCATCGAACCAGATACCGTTGCAGTTGGAGCAGGTATCAAGCTCAAAAGACAGGTCATTTTCTTTGTGGGGTTCAAGCGAATGACATTTGCATTTAGGGCAAATCACATCTTTTTTATTGAATATATTCATCATTTCTCCTTCATTTTCCTTATTAAAACATTGTAGCATAAATAGACATATTAATTAATCGCGGTCTCTAATCTCAAGTCGAAGCATGTAAAAAAATATAAAATATGCATGACCGCATAATATAATTCCTCCTAGGTAATATGCAAGGTAATTATTCCCTCATCCCTTACAGGATGGACAGCAGAAAAAGAGGTGATTTATGTGGAGATTCAGGTTTCCCGGGGGCTTGCGAGGGGATTGAGGGGGGATTTCTTGAAATAAGTTTGTCCGGGTTCATGCTGCTGCTGGATAGCGGGTTATGTTACATTTTTGGGTGATCCTGATTACTTTTTTGTAAAATTTATTAGAATTCAGTTTGCAAAATCCCTGCTTGATGGCATATTAAAAGCCGCTAAAGAAAACAGCGTGTTAAATTGATAAATAATCAAAGATCCTGATATGTCCCCGGTCTCAAGTGTTCAAGCTTGAATCCCGGCTTGAAAAAAATCTGAAAAAAATAACGTTTCCGATTTGCAAAAATTCAAGGTTGTGGCATATTATGAGCCGCTGCAGAAAACAGCGTGTTGTAATCAATACATTACTCTTCCACGAAACTGGAAATCATTACTTTAGTCGTCCTGCTTCCGCAAGGAGCGAATGCGACTGAAGTATGAAGCAGAGATTCGTGCTTCTTCGAAAGAAGGAAAAAAATCAAAAAAAGTGATAAACTTGATTTGCATTGTTTAAAGAGTATGATAAATTAAAAATCTGTCGCGCTTACTGTGAGACAGTTTTGAGCGGAGTAAAATCTCCGTGAGATGTTTGAAAATTGAATAGTATGATGTAGGTCAACGAAAACCTTTGAAAATCCGGAAGTCTTAGTCGTCTTCCGGTCTATAAGAATAACATTCTTGTAGTTCCTGATACTAATTCAGCGGAATTAGTATTTTTAATCTTTTAAGCAAGATTAAATTTTCTGAAAAGTATATAAACCGTCTGATCGGTTTAAAATACAATTTTTTTCGGAGAGTTTGATCCTGGCTCAGATACGAACGCTGGCGGCATGGATTAGGCATGCAAGTCGAACGAAAAGCCGGAGCTTGCTCCGGTGGATGAGTGGCGAAAGGGTGAGTAACGCGTGAGCAACCTGCCTCTGAATCGGGAATAACAGTTGGAAACGACTGCTAAAACCGGATGTGAACATTTTATCGCATGTTATTTTGTTTAAAAATTCATTGTTCAGAGATGGGCTCGCGTCCCATTAGCTAGTTGGTGAGGTAACGGCTCACCAAGGCAACGATGGGTAGCTGGTCTGAGAGGATGATCAGCCACACTGGGACTGAGACACTGCCCAGACTCCTGCGGGAGGCTGCAGTCGAGAATCTTCCGCAATGCGCGAAAGCGTGACGGAGCGATGCCGCGTGCATGATGAAGGCCTTCGGGTTGTAAAATGCTGTCACTGGGGACGAAATTTGACGGTACCCAGAGAGGAAGCCACGGCTAACTACGTGCCAGCAGCCGCGGTAATACGTAGGTGGCGTAGCGTTGTTCGGTTTTATTGGGCGTAAAGGGTCCGTAGGCGGTCTGCTAAGTCTGATGTGAAATCCCGGGGCTCAACCCCGGAACTGCATTGGAAACTGGTGGACTAGAGTATCGGAGAGGTAAGCGGAATACCTGGTGTAGCGGTGGAATGCGTAGATATCAGGTAGAACACCAACAGCGAAGGCAGCTTACTGGACGATTACTGACGCTCAGGGACGAAAGCGTGGGGAGCAAACAGGATTAGATACCCTGGTAGTCCACGCCGTAAACGTTGTGAACTTGATGTGGGTCGGCTCATCCCGATCCGTGTCGAAGCTAACGCGATAAGTTCACCGCCTGGGGACTACGGCCGCAAGGCTAAAACTCAAAGGAATTGACGGGGGCCCGCACAAGCGGTGGAGCATGTGGCTTAATTCGAGGCAACGCGAAGAACCTTACCCGGGCTTGAAATGTTTCGGACCGCCCTGGAAACAGGGCTTCTCTTCGGAGTCGAATCACAGGTGCTGCATGGCTGTCGTCAGCTCGTGCCGTGAGGTGTTCGGTTAAGTCCGGCAACGAGCGCAACCCGTGTCCTTAGTTACCAGCGGATAATGCCGGGGACTCTAAGGAGACTGCCCGTGTCAAGCGGGAGGAAGGCGCGGATGACGTCAAGTCAGTATGGCCCTTATGTCCGGGGCTGCACACGTGCTACAATGGCCGGTACAATGGGCAGCGATATCGCGAGATGGAGCAAATCCCCAAAACCGCGTCTTAGTTCGGATTGGAGTCTGCAACTCGACTCCATGAAGTCGGAATCGCTAGTAAAGGCGTATCAGCTACGACGCCTTGAATACGTTCCCGGGCCTTGTACACACCGCCCGTCACATCATGGGAGTTGATTGCACCCGAAGTCGTTGACTCAACCTTTCACGAGGAGAGAGACGCCTAAGGTGTGGTTGATGACTGGGATGAAGTCGTAACAAGGTAGCCGTAGGGGAACCTGCGGCTGGATCACCTCCTTTCTAAGGAGTAATCCTGATCTGGCACTGATCGTTTGCATAATGTAAACGACATTAACCGCCAGTTGTCAGGATACGGATGAGTTCCAACCAGGTCGCAACCAGGTTGGATATGGATGCCGGTAACGGTATCAAGTTAATCTGCATCATACTATTCAGTTTTCAAACGTGTTGTTTGAAGAATTGAAATGAACCCCTTTAGTTGAAGTCTGAAAAGATAGATACCAACGGTAAGGATTTGAACTAAACGGGCGTATAGCTCAGTTGGTTAGAGCGCGTCCCTGATAAGGACGAGGTCCCTGGTTCAAATCCAGGTACGCCCACCAGTCCGTACGACGGACCGCGATGTTTAGTTGAAGGAGTAAATTTTGAGCTGTAATTAATTTACAAATTTACAAATTTACAAATTCTCAATTGAATTTACGGGGCTGTAGCTCAGTTGGCTAGAGCACCTGCTTTGCAAGCAGGATGTCCAGGGTTCGAATCCCTGTAGCTCCACCATTTTTTACGAAGAAGCACGATAAAACAGTTGTGCTGGAAGTGAAAAATGCAGTTGCAAGGGTTTCAAAGATTTCGATTATACGGCGCAAGCCTTATAATATAAGGAATTCGCTTAGTTATGTTCGAAGGATTAAAAGGAAGTCGTTCCTTTTGGATCATTCGTAATTCCTAATTCGTAATTCCTGATTCCGCCTAACGGCGGGGTGTTGTTTGATAATTGAAGAAGGTTTTAGAAAATGTCTAATACCGCAAAAAAAAGCAACTTAGTTGAAATAATAAGCCGAATTATATTTTAGCATGAGTTTCAGTTGCTGATTATTGACTTTAATGAATAATTAAGGTCGGAAAAGTAATGGAAAATCATGTTTGAAAACATTTTTTGGTGGTTAAGCTACTAAGGGCGCATGATGGATGCCTTGGCGTTGACAGGCGATGAAGGACGTGGTTAACTGCGATAAGCCTCGGGAAGCTGTAAGCGAGCTCTGATCCGAGGATTTCCGAATGGGGCAACCCGGCTGGAGTAATGTCCAGTCATCCGTAACTGAATACATAGGTTACGGAAGTGAACTCAGGGAAGTGAAACATCTCAGTACCTGAAGGAAAAGAAATCAACCGAGATTCCGCTAGTAGTGGCGAGCGAACGCGGATCAGCCTAAACCGGCCAGTTTACTGACCGGGGTTGCGGGACTTCGATATGGCATTGGCTAACTGTTAGCTGAACACTTTTGGAAAATTGGACCAAAGATGGTGAAAGTCCAGTACGCGAAAACAGTTACCAGCCTAGAAGTATCCCAAGTAGGACGGAACACGTGAAACTCCGTCTGAATCCGGGGGGACCACCCTCCAAGGCTAAATACTAGTCAACGACCGATAGCGCATAGTACCGTGAGGGAACGGTGAAAAAGTACCCTTGTTAAGGGAGTGAAAAGAACCTGAAATCATGCGCCTACAAAGTGTGGGAGCGCAAGTGACCGCATGCCTTTTGCATAATGAGCCTGCGACTTACTCTATACAGCAAGGTTAATCTTAGAGAGGAGCCGAAGCGAAAGCGAGTGTGAATAGCGCGTTTAGTTGTATGGAGTAGACCCGAAACTGGGTGATCTATCCATGGCCAGGTTGAACCCTCTGTAACAAGAGGTGGAGGACCGAACCAGTTCATGTTGAAAAATGTTTGGATGAGCTGTGGATAGGGGTGAAAGGCCAATCAAACCCAGTGATAGCTGGTTCTCCTCGAAATAGCTTGAGGGCTAGCCTTATGTAATAGCGCACGGGGGTAGAGCACTGACTGTTCGCGGGCCCTGACCGGGGTACCAACAACTATCAAACTCCGAATACCGTGTTGCCGTATCATAGGAGTCAGACTGCGGGGGATAAGCTCCGTAGTCGAAAGGGAAACAGCCCAGACCGCCGGCTAAGGTCCCTAATCTGGACTTAGTGGTTTGAAGGATGTGGAGTTGCACAGACAGCCAGGATGTTGGCTTAGAGGCAGCC
>CAXXVV010000002.1:0-244450 GCA_963678305.2 Victivallales bacterium | reverse complement strand
GTTGCGGCGCGCTGCATCGTTCATTTCTGGGGAAAAGCCGGGAAGAAGCCGAAGCGCGTTTTTTACGTTTGAGCCATCAGATTATTGAATCGGGGATTGATTTTCTGGCGCATCCGTTCCGGGCTTATCGGCGCGGCGGGGTTTACCGCTCCGGTTGAACAATACGTTCTACTGGCTGATCAGCTGAGGGTGAACCAGGTCGCCGCTGA
Organism: Victivallales bacterium; assembly: GCA_963678305.2. Lineage (GTDB taxonomy): Bacteria > Verrucomicrobiota > Lentisphaeria > Victivallales > Victivallaceae. Next base: position 244,241 of record CAXXVV010000002.1, on the reverse strand, counting down.
GGTTAATTTTCATACCAACGATCCTGATCCTGAATTTATCCGTATCTGTGTGGAGAAAGGTGTAAAAATTGTTTTCGGCAGCGATTCGCATAATCTTTATGAGGTCGGGGAGTTTTATGGTTTCTTAAACTTGATGCGCCGGATTGAGGTCGATAACCGGCTTGATGAGATTATGTTTTTTCCGCAAAATAAGGACTGAAACTTGCGGTTTCAGTGCTTTAATGTTATATTCGAAGCATATTAAAAATTATGGAGGTATTACAATGAAAAAGTTTTTGAAGGTTTCCTGCATTCTGGCTTTAGTTTCCGTTATCTGCAGTGGTTGTGGAACTCTGACCAGGAAATTTCCGAATGGCAAGCTGCGCAAAGATGATATTGAATATGCCGAGACTTTGCCGCATTGGCCTAATTATGATGAAATGACCATTGAAATTGATGATGTTGATTACTCTACCGATAAAAGCGCATCAAAGGTAATGCCGATTATTCCTGTACTTTACTGGACCACGGTAGGCAGCTTTGAGAATGACACGTTTTTTGCCAGCCGCAAAGTGATGTCTCTGATTCCAGTATTCTATGTTTGCCGCGAGAACGCCTACAAGAAGACCGGGGAACGTTTTTTTGATGACTTTACATTTAATCTGGCCTGTGTTTTCTGGTTCAACAGTGTCAAATCATCGAAAGAAGACGTTTGGCGGACCGGGATTATCTGGTTGCCCGGAGTCGGACCGTGTATCGGTTTCGGTTCAGGTTATTTTCAGTTCCTGTGGATTCCGCTCAGTGATATGTAAGACTCCTGTGCCCCACTGCATATTAGATTGAGAAATGCTGCTGATGGAAGCGTTTTTTTGTCGTGTCCAGCTTAGCCGGTTCACGCCTGAGCTGATTTTCTCATTGAAAAACCACCTTTGCGGGAGTATATTATCGAGATAATGACATGTGTCGACAATGGAAGATATATAATGGATAAGAGTATAGATAAAATAACGCTTGAAAATGCCGGAAGGAATATTTTACAGGCAATTGGCGAGGATATTGAACGCGAAGGACTGCGTGATACACCGGAACGCTTTGCGAAAAGCATGGAGTTTTTGACGAGAGGTTACCGGCAGGATGTTGAAGAGGTCATTAACGGGGCTTTCTTTGAATCTGACTGCGACGAAATGGTCATTGTCCGGGATATTGAGTTTTACAGCTTGTGTGAGCACCACTTGCTGCCTTTCTACGGCAAATGTCATATCGGATATGTTCCAACCGGTAAGGTTTTCGGAGTGAGCAAACTTGCTCGTCTGGTTGACGTTTTTGCCCGGCGCTTGCAATTGCAGGAGCGTCTTACCAGGCAGGTCGCGGATATTATCAATGAGAAGATTGACCCTATTGGCGTCGCGGTGGTCATGGAAGCCCAACACTTGTGCATGACTATGCGCGGAGTGCAGAAACAGAATTCGGTGATGGTTACCTCGTCGATGCTGGGTTGTTTCCGGGAAGAAGTTGCGGCCCGTAACGAGTTTCTCAGTCTGACCGGACATGGGAGATGAGTTGAGTGAAGGCGTTGGTGCAGCGGGTTTCTTCGGGATCTGTAACAGTTGATGGCGAAATTACGGGAAAGATCGGACAGGGACTGGTGATTCTGCTCGGTATATCCCAGTTTGACGATCATGCCGACGCTGATTTTGTCGCGGATAAGTGTGTTAATTTGCGGATTTTTGTGGATGGTGAGGGGAAAATGAATCGTTCCATGCTGGATATCGGTGGTGAAGCGCTGATTATTTCCCAATTCACCTTGTATGGTGACTGCCGTAAAGGCCGTCGTCCAAGTTTTAACGAAGCGGCCAGACCGGAGCATGCGATACCGTTGTATGAGTATTTTGTCGAAAAGGTACGCCAGACCGGAATTAAAGTTGAAACCGGGATTTTCGGTGCTAAAATGGATGTTGACATACATAACGACGGGCCGGTTACTTTAATGGTAGAGTCAAAAGAAAAATGAATAAAAAAAGAGTTGCTATCCTGGGATCAACCGGGTCGATCGGTGAAAGCGCGCTGAAAGTGGTTAAGCACTTGAGTGATGAACTTGAGGTTACCGCTTTGGCGGCTAATTCGCAGATTGAACGTTTGGCGGAACAAGCCCGTGAAACGGGTTGCCGCACGGTTGTTACCGCGGACCCGCAACTGGAGAGTTCGCTCAGAGGGCTGACTCCGGCGGCTTGTCAGGCTGCGTCAGGACAACAGGCGATAATCGATTTGGCGTCTCGGGAAGATATCGATATAGTTTTATGCGCGATTGTCGGAACCGGAGGACTGATGCCGGTCATCACCGCGCTTGAAGCAGACAAAGACGTTGCGTTGGCCAGCAAAGAAGTACTGGTTCTGGCCGGTCGGATCGTCATGGAAGCTGCATCAAAGTCAAAAGGCCGGATAATTCCGGTTGACAGTGAACATAGTGCTATTTTCCAGTGTCTGGAAGGAAGAGCGCCGGCTTCGGCGTCGCGGTTGATCCTGACTGCCAGCGGCGGCGCTTTCAGGAACGCCACGTTTGAAGAGATGCGTGAATCGGATTACAAATCGGCTTTGGCCCATCCGACCTGGGACATGGGACCGAAGGTAACGATAGATTCCGCTTCTTTGATGAACAAGGCGTTAGAGATAATAGAGGCGCATTTTTTGTTTGATGTGCCGCATGAAAAAATTGATGTGGTCATTCATCCGCAGTCGGTGGTCCACTCTATGGTGGAGTTTATTGACGGCACGGTGCTGGCCCAGATGTCAACCCCGGATATGCGTTTTCCGATTCAATACGCACTGACCTGGCCGCACAAGCATCCGGGCAGTCTGGAATCGTTGGATTTTACCCGGTTTTCAGAGTTGACATTTGAGTTGCCGGACCGTAAACGGTTTCCGTCGCTGGATTTTGCCTACGAGGCTCTGCGGCAGGGCGGAGATATGCCGGCGGTTATGAACGCAGCCAATGAGGTTGCGGTCGCCAGATTCAGGCGCGGAGAGATCAGGTTCACGGATATTTGGACCGTGATTGAAAAGACAATGGCGGCTCATACGGCTATGGAGTATGCGGAGCTTGACGAAGTGCTGGCGGCGGATAGTCAGGCCCGGGAATTTGCTTTGGAATGTAAAATTTAAATGAATTAATATATAACTGGTTAGGATTGTTTAATGGAAATTTTGTCAGAAGGACTGAAAATTGTTGGAAGCGTACTGTTTATGGTGGTGGCCATCAGTTTATGCATATTTGTTCATGAACTTGGTCACTTTCTGGCCGCGCGTTGGCGCGGAATGCATATAGTGGCGTTCTCCATCGGCTTTAAAAAAGCCTGGAGTAAAAAGTTTAAAGATTTCGAGTTCCGGATCGGCTGGCTTCCTTTCGGGGGATATGTTGACCTGCCTCAAATCGACATGACAACTCATGAGATCAAAGATGAAGACGGTAATCCGCTGCCGCATGCAAAACCGCTTGACAAGATCATTACCGCTTTTGCCGGGCCGTTTTTCAATGTTCTCTTCGGGTTGCTGGCGGGATGTCTGGTCTGGTGGTTTGGTATGCCTAAAGATACTCCGCAAGCGGACCGGATTGAGGTCGGGGTTATCGATAAAAAAGGACCTGAATACAAGGCCGGTTTGCGGGCTGGAGATACGATTGTCGCGATTAACGGCAAGCCGTTTTATTGTACCTGGGATCAGTTCATTCGTAAGCTGATTTTCTCTGTCGGCAAGGTTTCATATACCGTTGAACGTGATGGTAAACCGATGGAAGTAACTTTTCAGCCCAAACCCAATCCAGCTGCACCATCTCAATTACGTCGTGAAGGGATTGCGCATCCGTTTTTCAAGCCGATATATCCGGTGACAGTCTATCCTGATTCCGGTTCTCCGGCGGCAAAAGCCGGAATGAAAAATGGAGATGTGATCCTTGAAGTTAACGGTAAAAAAATTGCCGGTTTCAGGCATTTTGTGCTATTGGAAAATACTTTGTCCGAACCAATGGACATCCTGGTCCAACGCAATGGAGAAAAAGTATTGGTCAAGCATATAGTTCCGAAAATCTACCAGAAAAGATGGCTGACAGGATTCTTATATGATGAAAATGGCGGAGCGGTTAAAGTGGCTGATGTCATAGCTGGAAAACCGGCTATGCTTGCCGGGATGAAGCCGGGAGACCTGATCCGGAAGATTAACGGCATGACAATTACGAAAGGCGGAGACGTCAGAAAACTGATTCAGGCATCTGACGGCAAACAAATAACTATGGTTGTCAAACGCGGCGACAAAGAACATACCTTGAAGATGACACCGGTCCAGGAGACTAATTACATGATTGGGGTCAGCTTGACATATTGGGCTTATCCCAGTCCTTTTGAGCAGTTCTATGATGTAATTGACATGACCTATAATTCAGTTAAGGGCATGCTTTATCGCGGTGCGTTCAAACTTGGCTTCTCGAAGAAAAGCAGTTCACTTAAACCCCGTAATTTGAGCGGTCCGCTTAATCTGGGTCAGAATCTGTTTCTTTCTGTATATCGCCGGTCTATAATGTATGGAATATATTTTATGACGGTCATTTCATTCGCCCTGGCAATCTTCAATCTGCTGCCGCTGCCGGTTCTTGACGGAGGGTACATTGCATTGGGCCTGGTTGAAGCCGCTTTTCGTCGACCTTTATCTCCAAAAATTATTAAGCCGCTGTTCTCCGTATTCATCTTCCTGCTTATCGGTTTGATGATCTATGTCACCTTCAACGACGTAATGCGATTCGTTCCGGATAAAAAGCCAAATCCGAAAACTGATTATCAACCGGATTACGAATATTCGCAGTCGATATTGAATCAGTTGACGCCGCAGGAAAGGGCGGAATTATTGAAGCCGAATACAAATTCCGGGGATATTAAAAAGTCTGATTCGGCAGAAAAAAAAGATTCGGATGTGAAAAATGACTCTTCAGCGCCGGAAAAGCCGACAAATATTAATCGGTGATGTTGCCATCGGCGGGGACGCTCAAGTCAGCGTCCAGTCGATGACCAATACCGATACGCGCGACGTCGCGGCCACGCTCAAGCAAATTGGCGAGCTGACCGCGGCGGGATGCCAGATAATCCGTTGCGCTCTGCCGGATTTGAATTCAGCCGAAGCAATTAAAGATATCGTTGCGGCGGCTCCGGTTCCGGTGATCGCGGATATTCATTTTGATTATCGCATTGCCCTGGCCGCGGTCAAAGCCGGAGTACACGGAGTCAGGATAAACCCGGGCAATATCGGTTCCGATGACAAGGTGCAGATGGTCGCGGAGGCATGCGGCCGGGCTGGTGTCCCGATACGGGTCGGTGTCAATAGCGGTAGTCTTCCGAAAGATTTGCATCAGGCGGTTATCGAGCAAAAAATGTCATTGGCTCAAGCTATGGTCAATGGCGCGCTCCGGCAATGCGCCCTGTTGGAGAAATTTAAATTTACCGAGTTGAAAGTCTCTCTTAAATCTTCCGATGTTCCAGTTACCGTCGCAGCTTATGAATTGTTTGCCGAGCAATCGGATTATCCGCTGCATCTTGGGATTACGGAAGCCGGAACCCTTAAACGCGGTATTATTAAATCCGCCGCCGGAATCGGAGCGTTGCTATTGCGGGGCATCGGGGACACGATCAGGGTCAGCCTGACCGCCGATCCGGTCGAGGAAGTCAAAACCGCGCTTATTCTGTTGGAGGCATTGGGATTGCGTGATGCAGAGCCGGAAATCGTTTCCTGTCCGACTTGCGGCAGAAGTGAAATCAACCTGATTGGACTGGCTGAAAAGGTCGAGGATTTGGTTACCTCTATAAAAGCGAACGGAAAACGCATTAATTTAAAGAAAATCGCGGTTATGGGGTGTGTGGTCAACGGTCCTGGTGAAGCGGCTGACGCGGATATCGGAATTGCCGGAGGAAAAAATAAGGTTATGCTGTTTGAGCATGGCGTGAAGACCGGGATTTACAGTGAATCCGAAGGTTTTTCCGCTTTACGCGACTTCATTTTGGAGCATTCGGAATGAGTTTGTTCGATCTTGACGACTGTACCGTTACCCGTTCAAAACGCCGTAGTATCGCGTTGCGGGTGGGGCCGGAAGGCAGTATTGAAATAAAGGCCCCGCTTAAATGTTCCGATAAAGACATTCTGGATGTGCTGGTAAAGCATCAGGACTGGCTGCGGAAACGTCTGCTCAAACATCAGGAGATTCAGGAGGAGGCTCCGGAACACAAGTTTGCCGAAGGCGAAAACTTTTTCTATCTCGGGCGTCCGTATACTTTGACTTATGTCAAGGGTAAGTCTTTTGCCGATTTTGAAGATGACAGGCTGGAATGCCGTCCGGGACCCGCGGTTTTTACCCGGAAGCTGCTGTTGGAACTGTATCAGCGCGACGCCCGGGCTTATCTGACCGAACGTACGATGGAGCTGGCGGATGATCATGCAATTGAAATCACTCAGGTCAAGATCAATTCCGCCGCCCGGCGTTGGGGGTCATGTTCCGGGAAAGGAAATATCAATTTTTCATGGCGGCTGATTATGTGCCCGCCGGAAATTGTCGACTATGTGATTTGTCATGAACTGGCGCATATTAAAGAATTGAATCACTCGCCGGATTTCTGGTTTGAAGTTGAAAAACTTTGTCCAGGCTATAAGAAACATCGTAAAATGCTGCGGGAAAAAGAGCATCTGTATCGTGGTTTTTAACTGCCTTTTCTCGTTCTTAATATTTTTTTCGTTGGCATAATCTTATCCAAAAGGGGCTTTATCGTACTCCGTCTTTAAACTTCCCATACCGTATTGCGGGATATGTTACACATTAATTTATAATCATCACCTGCTTTTGTAAAAAAATATAAAGCATTATTGATAAGGTGATTACCTTTGGTGATGATGGATGCTTTGCCTGGTCTGTTTCAACTGCGCTGCGCTCCTTTGATAGTATCGTCATTTTATTTCACTAATTTCATTTAACACTGTTTTTTTTAATTACGGCTATTGTTTTTTATAAAAGCGTAATGTATAATATAAATACAATCTTTACATTATAAAGATTTTTTAAATAAAGAAAGTTATATAGATGCACCAAGAGATCAAATTTAAACGGATTCAGTGTCTTGACAGGGCTTTGGATATAATCACCCTGGCGAGTGAGGCGAATGGGCTGACTATGAATGAGATAGCCCAAATGATGGATTTAAAGGTCAGCACGGTTTATAATATAGTTAAAACCTTGTCATCCAGAAATTTTCTGGTCAATAAGAACGGAAAGTTTGAGGTGGGGCAGGCCCTGGGGTTAGCGGCTTCACGGTGGAATGTGGAACGTGAACTGCCGCATTTAGTTGAACCGATACTGCTTGAAATACATGAAAAGACCGGAGATCCGGTGTGTGTAACGGTTCCGCTCGACGGCAATTTGGCGGAAATTATTACATATCAGGGGGCTGATTCGGAAGTAAGCGCCCGCTATGTTCATGCGACATGGAAATATCCTTTATATATCGCGACCGGCCGGGTGTTGGTGGCGTATGGCCCGGATGATCAATGGAATGAAATTATCAATGATCACTTACAGAACGGCCCGGTGACTGAAATTGAAAAAAGTTGGGACTACAGCACCTGGAATCAGCATTTGATAAAGATCAGGGAAGACGGTTACGTCATTAACTCTCCGCGTCGCAGCAAGGAAGGCGGGGTAAGTGCGGTGGCGATTCCTCTTTTTAACCCGGCCGGAAACCTTCTCGCCGCAATAGGAACATCTTCCAGGCAGGATCGCACCACTCCGGAGCATTTGCAGGAAATGCTTGAAGTGGTTATTAACGCAATCAAAAACAACCCGTTGTGGGGAGTCCGGGGCGCAAAAAATGCTTAAACAAAGTTTATACGCGGAAGATATTGGTTCATTGCGCATTAGGGGGATGATGGCTTTGGGGCAGGTTGAAAGTATTATGAATCTTGATTCCGGCCTTTATCTGGATTTCGGCGGCAGTCAAAATCTCATTTCTGTTGCGATCGAGGAGGAAGGCAGAATGACTGAGGTCCAAATCAATGAATTTTTATTTGAACCAGATACCGGAATCCTGACGCATCAGGATAAAGGCATTCAACTTTACCTCCGGTGGCTGGTATTTGACCACGATACTGTTATCTGCAAGCTTAAGTTCCTGATGATAAATCCCCGGATAATCATCAGAAAAATTGTTTTTGAGCTGCCGGAAATTCATGGTTTCACCGGAAAAAACGATACGGATTTTCTGGTGTACCCGAGAGCAGGGGGAATGCGCATTCCTGATCCGTCAACAGAGTTTTTCAAGGAAAAGAAAATTAAAATAGCAAAATGGCGCGATCGCACTTTATCCGTTTGGGAACACGGGTTCGATACTGCCGTTGAAGAAAGCAGGCATGAACTTAATTTTTCCCCTTCGATGAACTGGCTGGACTACTATTCGGAGAAGGGGGGCTTGTATCTGGCGTCTCACGATCCGTTATTCGAGCAAACGGAAATGACGGTGTCAGCCAGGACGCCGGATTCAGGACTGATATTTAAAATCGTCAAAACCCTGAACCGGAGAGAAATGGAATATGAGACGGATTTTGTGATCGGCTTGCATGATGGCGACTGGCACCGCGGAGCCGATATTTACCGTAAATTTTTTGACTCGACCAAAAGAACGATTAAAAAACTTCCCCGCTTCATGGAGGATAGCGTCGGCATCATGTGTCATTACGATTTTAAATGGCAGGATGGACAAATCAATCACCGGTTTTGTGATATTCCTTATTTGTACTATGATGCGGTTAAAAATGGTTTTTGCGAAATCCTCATTGCCGGTTGGAATGTTGACGGGTTTGATAATTCTTATCCGAATTTTCGTCCGGATTCTGATCTGGGAACGGAGCAGGAATTGATCGAGGCAATAAAACAGGTGCAAGCAGCCGGAGGGAACGTATTTTTTTATGTAAATGCCTACTCTTACGATGAAAAATCCCCGGATTTTGCGCATGAAGGTGATTTGTGGTCAATAAAGAAATATGATATGAGCCGGTACTCAGGACAATGGGGCAGTTCTGTGTTGGCCAGCATGTGCAACAGTTGCCATGGCTGGCGGGAAAAAGTTAAAGACAACATTCGTTACGTCATCGACACGCTCGGGGCCGCCGGAGTATATATAGATCAGCTGAATACGACAACATTAACCTGTTATGATTCTGCTCATCGGCATGAAAAGAGTTCACGACTGAATAATCTGCAGATCATTAATGAAATAAGAACCGAGCTGGGACCCGAGTATGAAGATAAAATTTTCCTGTTTTCCGAATGGCTGACCGATATTCTCGCAACGGAACTTGATTCCCAGTTAATTCATGTCTGCTGGATGGGAGGGATCAAATATGCGTTTCCGGAAATGTTCAGATATACCTTTCCTGAATCCGCGCTGCTTGATCAGGTTCTGCAAAAACCCTGGGGCGGGGAGCCGCCGGAAGTAGAAAATAATCATGTAAAGGATATTATCTGCCGGATGTTTATAAACGGAATATTGTTCTGGACCTATGATCATGTTCCGGATACCCGTGATATTGGGGAGTTCTTCAAGCTGACGATTGACTTGAAGAAACGGACGGGACGGGAACTGGCCGGCAGCAGGTTCGTTGATGACCTTCCCATAGAAAAGATCAATGGTGATGCCGAGGTAAAGGCCTACGAAATAGTCAATGGGCAGATGGCTTTTCTGGTTTGGAACCGAATGGGAACCAGTGGTGAATTTTCGCTGAAAGAGGTTCAAAAAATATCCCGGCAGAAGATTTATGATTTTAATGGCGATGCATCGGCGTTGATTGAAGGTACGGTAAAGACGGTAAAATTTCCGGCATCGGAATTATCAGTCATAATAATGGAAGATTGAAAAAATATTCATTTCATGTAATAACATCAAACATATAATGCGAATGAAAGGAGATAAAACAATTTGCGAGGAAAAACGATGAATTTGTCTCACTCACGTCAGGGTGCTCCCGAGGTGCCGGCAACAATAAACATGCAATTCCAGGGTAAGGAAAATGAAAACTGCAGAATATGAATTATCAGGAAAGAGCTGTAAACCAGACTCTCTTTTTACTTTAATCGAACTTCTGGTGGTGATCGCGATCATCGCTATTTTGGCAAGTATGCTTTTACCGGCCCTCAATAAGGCGCGCAATAAAGCTCAGGCCATCAAGTGTACGTCAAATGAAAAACAGTTGGGATTGGTTTTTCTTCAATACTCGAATGATTACAATGACCGTATGCCGATCCATAAGCTGCCCCCCGGGTCCAGCGTTGCCTGGAGCCACTATACGCGTGAATTGTACCCGAATAATTATCTGAAAAAGACAAAAAGTAATTATGCGGACCCGATTACACAATGTCCTTTGAATCAATTATATATAGCTGAAGAGCGTAATAGTATCCTTGAAAGCAAACAGTATTCTTCATTTGTTTACAACGCCCACTATCCCAATAATGATTCTGACGGCGATTTTACCAGTTCTCTTTTGATTACCCGTTTAAAGAAGCCGGGTGCGTGTGCAATGATGGGCGACGGTAAATCCGGAACTCTTTTCATGACTACTGCCACGCTGGCATATACTCATGATGAGGCAACCAATATCTTGTTCTATGACGGACACGCCCTCAGAACACAATACAATGCAATTCCGTTGAACAACGCCTATCCGGGGTATTACCAATTCTGGTTCGGCAGGTAATGCTAAAATATTGTTTTAAAACTTAATATTGAAAATGGAAGAGTGAAATGAAGATCAAAAATATCTTGTCATTAGTTATTTTTTCGTGTTTTTTTGCCGTGATAAGCCAGGGCGAAACAATCAAGCCGGTGAAAGTAACCGCCAGCAGTGAATTGACATTTTATCCGGGGCATTTGGCCAGGGTCGCCGGTGACGGTAAGGTGGAATACGATAAATACTGGTGTACGGATTTCAAGAATAAGGCAAAATCACCTCACTGGCTGATCTTCGATTTTGGAAGGCCGAGAACCTTCAATCAGATTCGTTTATATATGCACCCGAAATTTGAACGTTCTTTGATGTTAAATGATTTTAACCTTGAATATTGGCAGGATGGTAAATGGCGGAAGATTGTCGAGATCAAAAAGTATGTCAGCAATTATCTTAAAGCCAGAAGAAATACCAGCATCGAAAATAAATATTCAATCAAGGTCCCGAGTGATTCGCCGGTTTTCAGATTTGCTCCAGTTACTTCGAGTAAAGTAAGACTCTACATCACTAATGTGTCCAGCGATGTAGCCAGGCTGCACGAAATGGTGGTATCTTTGACTGATTCAACGAATTCAAGCCCGCAAGCTAAATCACATGATAAGGCTGCAGCGTTGACTGAAGGTCTATACTGTTTTGACTTCGGCACGAAAAATTCAGCTACAAAACCTGGCTTTATCAAAATCACCGGTGAAACTGATTTTAATCAGACAAAAAAGTATGGTTGGATCGGAAAAAATAGAAAATATTCCTGCGACCGGACATTTCCAGATGATGTGAAGCGTGATTTTATATTTTCCCGGACCCCGGCGGTATTTAAGGCGAAAGTTCCTGACGGTAAATATTTCCTTTATATGATGTCGGGAGATACTTTATTCGCGACGCCTGGCATCCATGCCACGGTTGACGGTCGTGAACTGGACATAGTTTGCAATCCCCCGAAACAATATGACAGTGCTATTGTGCCTGTTAACGTTGAATCCAATCTGCTGGAAATTAAATTTAAAGCTCCGTTTCTGGTGAACGCGCTGATTATAGCGCCTCAAAAACTTGAAAAACAGCTGACCTTGCTGACAACCAGTTTCCTGTTTGATTCCGGATATAGCAGTTATCCGGTCAAATTTACGCGAACGGTTGAGAAAACCAACCGGGTTAAACCTAAAGTTTCCGCGCAAGAGGCGAGCCAAGGTTATATCTGTTATGTTCCAAGTGTGCAGCAAAGGGTGTTTCCGGATACGGCTCCTGTGGCGTCGCAAATAAAAGAAACTATAGCAACCGGAGCCACTCCGGGAGAGGCTCAAGCCGCCTCGTTCTGTGTCTACGCCCTCAAGCCGTTACGGAATCTGGAGATTGCCCTATCCGCCCTGAAATCGGCTTCCGGCAGAGTTATTGATAAAAGAAATATTGACTTAAGAACCGTAAAATGCTGGCCCCAGAGATCCGGTCACAAAGGTTCCTCCAAAACCTGGGCTATTATTCCCGAGCTCTTGGAAAGATATAATCCGCAATCTGTTGAAAAAGACAATTCCCGTCAATTCTGGCTGACTTTTAAAGTTCCGGCAGACACCGCACCGGGAGATTATCAGGGCACGATTAAAATAACTGCAGAAAATACCCCCGCAAAAGAGTTGAAGGTTAAGCTGTGTGTTTATCCTTTCACGCTGAAAACCCCGTCGGATATGGTCTTCGCCATGTATCCCGGCATGGGCAGCGGCAAGACTTTTTGCAGTGATCCCCGGCAGAAAGCATGGGACTTAAAACAACTTGATGACATGAAATCGCATGGTATGAATACAATTGTCATGAACATAAATGCCAAATATCCGCTGAAAGTGATCATTGATAAAATTAAATATTGCAATGAATTGCTTGACGAGGCAGGATATCCGAAACGTCCCATTCCGTGGTGTTGTCGCAATATAAATCGGGAGACGGTAATCGCGGTGCGCGACGCTGTAAAGAAGAATAACTGGCGCGAAATACTGTTTTATCCGGTGGATGAACCCTTTCACGGGACCAAATTAAAGATTGCTCAGAAAATTTATGCCGATATTAAGAAAGTCAACGGGGTTAGGACTTACAGTACCGTATATCAGAATTCGGTGGACAAACTTGGGCAGGATCTAGATGTCAGGTGTTACGCGGTCAGTGGCGCGTCAAAATTCAATGCGCCGAGAATTATAAAGCAGTGTAAAAAAGACGGCAAGACATTCTGGTGGTATTCAAACGGGACCAGAGAGTATCCGGCGGTTGCCAGGTTCAAATCCGGTTTGTTTTTCTGGAAGACTCAGGCTAGAGGCCAGCTTTACTGGGCATATATGAATCAACGGGGTGATGCACTCAATGATTTTGATACCGCCAGCTCGGATCATTGCGCAGTTTACTTTAAAAGCGATGAAATTATTCCGACGATTCAGTGGGAAGGAATTCGCCAGGGAATTAATGACTTTAAATATTTGTATACGCTGGAAGATGCCATCAGGCATGCGCCTGAATCCAAAAAAGCGGAAGTCGCAAAGGCTGAAAAATTATTGGCGGAGATCAACAAAAAGACGGTTATTGATCTGGACCAGTACCGGAAAATCCTCGGCAGTGACTTGCGGATTCACGATCGATCAATCCTTCCGCCGGAACAATACGATAATTATCGTGATGCAGTTGCCGCGCAGATTGTCAGTCTGAAAAATTAAGTTTTTGCCAGATGAAGATTTCAGTGGAAGCTCGAAAATAGCAGGGCTTGATGAGTTTCCCTGAAATCAATCGATGAAGGCGTGAATTTTGATAGATGTTCAAAGTCGCAAAAGCAATTGAACCGGTCATTCCACATATTGTAGTATTTAAGTGGATATCCATTATCTATGGATTTACTGAAACTTCCAGAATATGATGAAACTAACAGAACAGGCGATGATGAAAGGTTACCACCAATATTTTTTTCTTGTAAAAATAAAATTTGCTATTGACAAAATCGATTGTATCAATTATAATATCCATTATTGATAGAACGGTCTATCAATTTTTTTAATTGCCATGATAGAACGGTCTATCAATGAAGTTTATCAGTTAAAATTGGAGAGTTTTAATGACTAAATCGGCAACAATCAGAGATGTTGCGGAAAGAGCTGGAGTATCCAAAGGTTCAGTATGGGCGGCATTAAGGCCCGGAACAAGCAGTATCCGTCTATCTCCGGCAACGCGAGAACGTATACATAAGGCGGTGCAGGAGTTAAATTACCGTCCAAATATAGTTGCACAGAGTATGGTAAGCAAAAAATCTTACTTGATTGGATTTAATTTCAGTTGCAACAATAACCTCTGGCATCACGCTATACATATAATCAATGGTTTGCGAAATAGTTGCAATGAAAATGGCTATTCGTTAGTTGTATATCCCGCAAATAATGTTGATGAAGAATACCAGAATCTGCAACAGGCTGTTAATCGTCAGCTGGATGGTCTATTGACTATCCCGTTATTGACAGAAAGCCGTCATAATGTCAAAGAATATTCCCGGCTGGCTAAAAGTATAATGCCCGTAGTTCAGGTATGTAATCCTCTTTGTCCTGAATTACCTTATATAGTTCATGACTTTCGTTATATTGCCAGGTATGCGACTGAGCATTTGATCGAAAGGGGACATCGTCAAATTGCCTTGGTGACATTTGACAATTACACCGATTCAATTGGCGGAATGCCTTTATTCGAGCATAATGAAGGCTATGAGACTGCTATGCGGGAGGCGGGATTAAATCCCAGAACACTCACCCATGAATCACATGCATTCAAGCATTCAGCAGATGATGCTTATAAGATCGCTGAACAGATATTGCAATTGTCTCCCAGGCCGACTGCTGTAGTTTCAAGTTCAAACAGCGCAGCTTTTGGTTTAATAAAACGCTGGCAGGAAGTCGGAGTCAGAGTGCCGGAAGATATTTCTATAATCGGTTGTGCCAGCGATTTGGATATACCCGAGTGCTTGAGCCCGGAATTAAACTCTTTTAAAACAGAATTTGAAAATATGGGAAGACATGCTTTTCAGTTATGCCTGGAGCAAAAAAAGCAATTAAAGCCGGAACACTTCCGTATGAAATTGCAGTTATTAGAAGGTAAAACAGTACGAAACTTGTAAGCATAAATAAAACAAAAGGAGGATTGCACTGAATAATCCGGGTGATTTACATTCGAAAAAAATTCGCACATTAAACTAAAAGAAGGGAAAAAAATGAAAAAAATAGAAATTTTTACGCTTATTGAGCTTCTCGTTGTTATAGCTATTATTGCCATTCTTGCCAGTATGCTGCTGCCGGCGCTGAACAAGGCAAGGAATAAAGCAAAGACTATAAATTGTATTAATAATATAAAGCAGAATGGTCTAGCTTTATTTACCTATGGTGGAGATAATAAAGACTTTTTACCAGCAACAAATTACAGTGATCCTACTCAAGATCCATATACCGACACTCCCTACTACGGCAGTGTTAAAGATTATCGTTCGGGTTGGGTTGACACCGACTTCAGTAACTGTGTAGGTATTGGCGAGTTACTTAAAAACAAGTACCTTAATACGACAAAAACAATTCTATGCCCCAGTACGACTGCTAATTATATTCATCCCACGCTTGGCAAATCCTACTGGATTAAATATTGCACATATGCGTATTATGGTGGGTTGAATTTTGCAGCCTGGGCAAATAAAAGAAGAGCTCGAGTAGGTGATTACGCCGGTGCCGTTCTTATGTTTGACTGGGACCCGGATAGTTCGTACCGCAATGTATTCCGTATGCATGACGGGAGACTTAATGCTCTGTACATGGACGGACATGCTGAAACTACAAAGCCCAACATGACGTATTGGGCAGGTGGAAATTACACTTATTCGCTTGATAAATAAATTATTGTCATGGCCAGCCCGCAAGCGGGATGACTGGCGCTTAAAGATAAAAGCTTCAAGATTGAGGTAAGACAAGAGGTTATTCAAACAATTAAGGTTTTATATCTATTTGCCCCAGCTCACAGAATTGAAAAAACGAACAAAGGTTGCCATGTAAATGATAAGTTTTTGATCATAATTATCTATAACTGGATAACCGCAGTATTTGAACAGAAATCGAAGCCTGTGATGTTATGGAAAAAAAAGTTTGACCGCTTAATTTCAGCGTCAAGAAAAATTAAAATTGTTTAAAATAAAGAATTACGGGATGATAGTGAAAAAAAATATAAAAAGTTCAGTAATGATGTTAACGGGGATTGCTTCAATTGGGCTTACAGCGGGAAAAATGCATGATAATCCGGCATTGAATAAGGTCCGTCACGAAAAAGTTGCGATTCATGCTCCGCTGACATTAGTCAAAGACTCCAAAGCACAAGCGGTGGTAGTAATACCCGTACTCAAGAAAAGCGACATTCCTGAAGAGAACAAAGCTCTGAAACAAATTAACCGTATAACCCGGCAGGCAGCACTTGAATTGATTAAATATGTCGAGACTGTTACCGGAGCGAAACTTCCTTTGCAGACTGCCGATAAAACTTTACCTCCAGGTAAAAAATTATTTCTGATCGGGGAAAGCGAATTGACAATAGCCAGAGGGATAAGCGCGAAAGATTTGCCTTTGGAAGGCTTTAAGATTCAAAGCTTTGAGAATGGAATAGCAATAGTTGGCCGAATGCCGGATAAACGTGAAAATTATAATTTGGGCGGCGGGTACTATGTACTCAAGGCTTCCGCGGCCCAGGGGATTCGCTTCGGGGTATACGACTTCCTTGAACGTTTCTGTGGCGTGCGCTGGTATTATCCCGGCGATTTGGGGACCTATATTCCGAAAAAAAAAGATTTGGTGGTTCCAGCCTGCAATTATACTGATTATCCTGAATTTTTGAAACGTTCAGGCGGCCACTGGATGTTGTATAATCAATCGAAAACAATGAGTAACTATGAAGGAGGACAAAAATACAGCCCGTATTTTAGAGCTGGGGATTCTTCTTATGTTGAATTCGGTTGTCACTCCCCCAATAATTTCGGAGTGCACCGGGAAAAGAATCCCGAATGCCTTGAGCTTTCAAGCAGCGGAAAAAGAGATGAACGTTTTCCGTGTTACGGTAACCCGAAAACAGTTGAACTTATGTTCCGTGACCTTGTCGAGTTTTATGAAACAGGAAAAGGGGAATCATATAAGTCAATCCGCAGCGGCAAGTTCTGGTGCGCTCCTACAGCAAATAGAGTTGTGGTCAGCCCTCCGGATAAGCCAGTAGCGTGTAATTGTAAATATTGCAAAAAATTATGGCGAAATGATTTGAATTACTATGGACAGGCCAGTGGTGTAATGACCGAATTCACTCGCAGATTTGCGGAAAAAACAGCAAAAAAATGGCCGAATGTAAAAGTGCTGTTTCTGCCCTATATGAACTATCTGACCTGTCCGGAAGATACTGAATTACCATCAAATGTTGTACCTTTCGTATGTTTGACTTACGGAACCGCTAACCAGAAAGAACCGCATGCGGAAAGGTACAGCAGCCGTGCGATAAATGATTGGGCTGAAGCTGTTAATAATAAAGTTATTATCTGGGAATACCTGTGTTGGCCTGCTGAAAACACTTATATGCCATTTCAGTACCCTGAAATTATTAAGAAATTTTACTTGAAAAACCGCGGCAAAATACTTGGAACATTTGTGGATGGTCATGTTTCCCAGGGGGGGCGTCGCGCGCCTACTGATACAACTCCGGGTGGAGAATGGGCATACAGCCATCCTACTACCTATTGCTGGTATCGCCTGATGTGGAATCCCGAATTTAATGTAAAAGCCGCGCTTAACGAGTACTGTGAACTGATGTATGGACCAGCGGCCCCGGCGATGAAAAAAATATTGAACTTATTATCTTCGCGTTGGGAAAATATTAAATGGAAAGAAGGGATTCAGGATCATAATATCAAAAGCAGCCAGATTCATGATGAGACTATGCCGGAAGGTCAAGTGAAAAAACTGGCTGAACTGTTGAAGAAGGCTGAACAACTCGCCGGCAGCAATAGTATATTCAGAAAAAGGCTGGATTTTTTCGGAACCGCAATTAAGAAATTTATCGCAGCGTCAAGACAGTATCATTCAAACAATAAACCTGAGATGCAAATCAAGAGGGTCGGGGATAACCCGGTTATTGATGGAAAGCTGAATGATCGCTGCTGGAATCAGACAAATAAATACTACTTGCAAAACGCATATAGTACCAGAAAGTCTAAAAATCCGCCTGTTACAATGTTTCGAGCCGTATGGACTAAAGACGGGATTAGTTTGGGTATATTAAATTTCGAGAGTTTTGAAATCGTAGCAAAATGCACTAAACATGATGACCGAGTATATGAAGATGATTCGATTGAATTATTTCTGCAATGCGGCAGCAAGCCTGCTTATTTTCACATAATAGCAAATTCCCTTGGCGCTTATTATGATGAGTTCGGCAATGACAATTCTTTTAATTTTAAAGGAATTAAAGTAGCATCTGTTGTTAATAAGAAACTGAACTTCTGGTCATGTGAGATATTCATTCCATTTAAAGAACTGGGTATACAACCAGAAACAAATCTTGAAATAACAGGTAATATAGCACGCAATAGAAAGTTTCAATATCGGAATGATATTAAGAAAAAATTTTATCGCTGGCATACTACTTATAGAGCCGCACATAATGATACGGCTGCTTTTGGAACAATGAAACTCGTTGAGTAAAAATTAAGGAATCTTGATATGTCATTTGACAAAAATACGTATTTTGCGTATCGATCATTCTGGCCGGAAATTGAAACTATGAAAAAGTTCAGGGCATGCGGTATAGACACTTTTACATTTATGGTTTCAAATACAGATAACTCCCTTGGAGTTCCGTATACCAGGTTTCCGCCGGTGTGGAAATGGAATCATGTCTATGACCTGGATGCTTTTGATCGGCAGATCGGCAATATTCTGGAAGCAATTCCTGATGCAAAGCTGATGTGCATGATAGATTTAAACACTCCGCATTGGTGGACAAGGTATCTTGGGGCATTCGGAGTCAAATATGATTCGTTTTACGAACTTGGGAAAATTGCAAACAGTCAAACCTGGCGGCAGGATACAGCCGAATACATGCAAACGCTGCTTAACTATGCAGAAGGCAAATACTCTGATAATATTGTCGCGTATATACTAGGCGGAGGAGGAGCGACAGAATGGCATGATCGCTCAAGAGGAGAAGAAAGCGTGTTTCGCTTGACAGCGTATCGGCAATGGCTGCTTGACCACGGCAAAGAACCAACGGATATTCCCCCGCGAATGCTTCGTGACTCCGGGGCATACGATTTTGAAAAAGGATATGTTGATACATGTTCTTACTATAATGGAATAGATCCAACCGGGTGCTATGACCGGCTATTCCCTGATGGAGTTGGTTTACTGCGTACTCCTGAAAAAAATCCGGAGGCCCTGGACTACTGGCGCTTCTGTAATGAATTTAACGCTGATACGGTTGAATTCTTTCTTAAAAAGGCACGGAGTATTATTCGTTTAGAAACTGAACTCGGAGCCTTTTTCGGCTATTGCGTCGGCCATTGGACCATGGTGTCCAGTGGGCACTTGGCCTATGAACGGTTGCTGGCGGCTCCTGAACTCGATTTTGTCATGGCTCCAATTGACTATATGGGCCGTGGTATGGGACAGGGCAGTACCAGCATGACAGTACGGGAGAGTATCAGGCTGAAAGGTAAACGCATGCTCCAGGAGATGGATCAGCGAACCTACACATCCAACCGGAAACTGACAGATTTCATTGAACTCTCAGACCCGTTAAAAAACAATGCGAAAGAGATGAAATGGCAGGATGCTACTGATTCTAAAGAATTAAGCAAAAAGTTCTCTTTAGCCAGTGACGGTGTTTGGAAAAATGATGAAGAAATAGTTGCGGGAATGAAGCGGGATACCGCGTTCTGCCTGATCAATCATGATTCGTTGTGGTGGTTTGACATGTGGGGTGGGTTTTATAAAGGGGAAAAAGTATTTAGCGCATTGCGACAACTCAAGCAAATATGGGATGAGTATAACACCCGTCCATGCGAGGAAACAAGCGAAGTCCTGATGGTGGAAGACCCGGATAATATGTATTTGCTTAACGATATGGACGCGCGTTGCGGAACATTTCATAATAAAACCAAAGGTGCTTTAAGTACAACCGGCATTCCCTATACGGTCTGTTCTTTTAATGACTTGGAACAATTAAACCTTGAACGATTCAGGACCGTTGTTTTTTGTCATCCGTTTCAACTGACGGAAAAACATAATGATGTTTTGAAACGCCTGGTTTTACGAGACGGGCGCAGTGTGCTCTGGCTTTACGGGCCAGGTATTGTCAGAAACGGTAAATGGGATCCGGGCAATGTTAAAAACGTTTGCGGCACGGATTTCCAGGTTGAAGGTATAAATATTGTGCAGATGGATAATTGGACTTCTGTTTATATTCATGATCCGACAATATTGAGTCCTGAAATTATGCGGAAAATCTGTGCTGATTCCGGATGTCATGTGTATTGTTCAAAATTGCGGCCGGTATGTGCCAACAGCCGTTTAGTATCTGTGCATACTGGAACTGGTGATGATTTTGATATGTTTTTTCCGAATCGATATGAAATAATTACAGAATTGTTTTCAGGTAAAAAATATACGGACACTGACAGGTTATCAATTTCAACTTCCGGACCGGATACATTTTTATTTTTATGTGAATAATATAGTTCAGTCAAATACAAAACAATGAAAAGAGATATTAGAATGGAAATAGCATTACAAGCCAAAGTCAGGTCGGAGCATTTTCTGAAAAATGAAAAACAGTTTCATTTAGGCATGCTGCCGACCGAACAGGCAAACCCCAAAACCCGCGATCTCGATAAAACTTTTTCTCAATCGATCGAAGCCGGGCTTGAAAGACTTTTCGCGGTGGATGAAGATATTATTCCAATGGCGGAAAAAATATTTGCCGGGAAGGATTTTGCCATGATGCTGGAAGCGTCCTTCAAGGCCATTGCTGATGGCGGTAAAATTATTTTTTCCGGTTGCGGTGCTACCGGTCGCTTGAGTATTCTTCTGGAAAGTATGTGGCGAACTTTTTTTCGCCGCCTGGAGGCTCTTGACCCGAGCGTTTTCCGCAAAGTGGCCCGGTTTGAAAATACTGTTTTCAGTATTATGACCGGAGGGGATTACGCGCTGATCAAATCGGTTGAGTCATTCGAGGACTATCCGCAGTTCGGCCGGCGGCAGGCGGAGGAACTCGGGCTGAATTCACAAGACGTCCTGATCGCCATTACCGAGGGCGGAGAAACTTCATCGGTGATCGGCTCGGTAAAAGAGGCGGTCAGGGTGGGAGCGGCGGTGTTTTTAATATTCAACAATCCGGCTGACACCCTGTGTCGGCATATTGAACGATCAAGAGAAGTTATTGAAGATCCTGCTGTTACCGTGCTTGATCTTTATTGCGGTCCGATGGCGGTCGCCGGTTCCACCAGAATGCAGGCGACCAGCAGTGAGCAGCTGGTTGCCGGTGCAATGCTGGAAAAATTACTTAACAGGGTTATGCGGGAAAATCTAACAGCGGCGGAATTGTCTGTATTGTCGGATTCTGATATTGATTATGCGAGCGAAATGAAAAAGATTCTGAGCGATTTATGTTCTCCGGAGGCACTGAAAATAATGGCCGGATACATCCGCTTTGAACAGGAAATCTATCGTAACAGGGGGTTGGTGACCTATTTTGCCGATGAATTTTTGATCGATATTTTTACGGATACGACAGAGCGGGCTCCGACCTTTATGCTCAATCCTTTCCGGAAGTTTGACGACTTTTCTTCTTTGCCGTCGTGGGCCTTTGTCAAGACGCCTCTGTATAATACCGCTGCCGCCTGGCAGCATTATCTCGGCCGGGATTTGCGTTGTCTTGAATGGACCACTGAAGATTATATCCAGATGAATGCCCCGGAGAAAATTATTTGCAATCAACCGGCAGTCAGTCAAAAGGAGATGCTGCGTTTTTTGATCGGCAATGAAGCGGAGGAATGCCGGTTCGAGTCTCCGGCCAGCGCGGCCGTGAGCATTTATTCGGGTAACGAATTATCTGAAAAAGCTAATTCAAATTTGATCTTTGAAATAGAAAACTTTCGTCAAAATAAGACTTTGATAATTGGCGATACTCGAGTGAAGGTCGATAACGCGTTGATTGTACCCGGTGAGGTAAGGCGGTCTATGCTGAAACTGTTGGATCACATGAAAGTTAAACTGGTAATGAACGTAATTTCAACCGGTGTCATGATTCTGATGGGCAGAGTAACCGGCAACTGGATGAGTTATGTCAGTCTTTCCAATAAAAAGTTGGTAGACCGTTCAATCAGGTTGATTTCCGAGCTTGGTGATATCAGTTATGAAGCTGCCTGTGATGCGTTGCATCAGTCAATATACGAGTTGGAACAGTGTGATTTTACCGGTAAGGAAGAACCGTCGCCGGTCCAATATACCTTGAGGAAACTGCACGCAGAAAAAGAGCATCAATACTGAGTTTTTTAATCCGCATGTGCAACCCCGGGAATGCTTGTTTTGTCTTCGCTTCCTTAGTTCAAAGAACGGCGCGGATGGATTAAAAGGCTATTTTGATTAATTTTAACATTATCAGCAATTTGAAAATCACCAGCAGCCATGCGGCCAGAACTACGAACGCGAAATATTTCCGGATTGATTTTGCGGATATTTTGTCATGAATAATGCTGCCGAGTTTGGTGCCGAAAAAGGCGCCGGCTATCAAAACTATCGCCAGAGTGTAATTGATATTGTGGTCAATAGCATGGAATATCGAGGAAAACGCGCCGGAGAGCAATACCAGCATCGTGCTGGTCTGGGTCGCGTACTTGGTTTCCTGGCCCACCATATAAAAGAGCATCGGCATCATGATCACGCCGCCGCCGATTCCGAGCAGTCCGCTGAGGAATCCGGTAAACAGGCCTAGTCCGACGAGAACCGGAACACTGAATTCTCCGGCGGGGATTGTCCGGAATTTAAGTAGAGGGGAAATCGCGAATCTTTTGAGCAGACCGACGTGATCGCTGTCGTCGCCGTCGTGATGGCGGCGCAGATAGAAATTATCGAACAACAACCAGCCGCCGATCAGCAGCAGGAATACCGCAAAGATCGACAGCAGAATAAAGTTGACCGGGTCGATGGTTTCCCCGCCGAATTGCCATTGACCCTGGGATTTCATCATCTGGACCAGAAATACTCCGAGATAAGCTCCGACCGGAATGCCGATCCCGGTGAACAGCGCGACTCTGATTCCCATGAAACGTTTGTCGAGTCGATGGTAAAGGGAAAAAGACGAAGCGCCCATGACCTGGAACGCACTGGTGCCGACCGCCAGATTCATATCCAACCCGAGGAAAATATTCAATGCCGGAGTGACGATGAAGCCGCCGCCGGCCCCGAATAACGCGGTAAGCATGCCGACGAAAAAGCCCAGAAACGCACCCCCCAGCAACATCCCCCAATGGTTGACTATATAATCCATAATTTTCCTCTAAATATCACACTTTTAAATTACGGCGGAACCATTTACGGTTCAACTGGAACTTTCAGATTCCGCATGTGTCTACAACACCATGCCGAAGATACAAGCAGTTTCTTGACTTGGAGCATATTGTAATTAATCACTGCAGGTTTATTTCTTAACTTACAATAATATAAAAACAATAACTTAACCGTTTTCAGCTGTTTTTTCAAGTCTGGATTTGGGATTATTTCCGACAACGCCTGCTGCCTTGTCATTTTCATAACTATTTGATCTATGAAATAATGAATTTTTTTTCGTTGTAAGAGGTTTGTTGTTATTGATTTGTGTTGTATTTACAAATCAAGTGTTGCTATATTTTGTGATGATAATGGCGTATTCATCTTCATTAAAAGATTTTTTTGCTTTTGTGTAATAGTTCGGATATAATTATTGACGAGATGTGTAAAAGGGGAACTTGTATGAATTTAAAACAAATATGCAATAAGAAAATTCCAGACAGATTAACCTGGATTCTGCTTGTTGCGATTTCAATCTACCAACACTATTTTGAAATATATATGTATGCATCAACTCATTGGCTGAAAGCTCCCGAAGCACGAACGTTAATGACGGTTAGTGGGACGTTTACCATTGTTTTTTTGTTTCTCTTATGGCTTTTTTTAACTCCTTTAAAGAGCATCTTATTTAGAGTTGGGCTGGCTTTTTTAGTTGTTGTTGCTCATGGTTTTTTTCATCCGACCTATTGAAGTATGTTTAACCGCTAATTCTGATTTGTAATCGGTCTGTTGAGTATTCGGCATCCGGTAACTTACGCTCAACCTCTTTATTAAAGCAGCTTCGCGCTTAATAATAAAGAGATCGCTCCAGTCGAATGGAAGTCTCTTTGCATGATAAATGCGCTACGCTCACTTTCGCCTGCGGCGACCAGCGATTCTTCGCTGGACCACGCCCGCGTACGACGCGGAACGATCATACTGCTTTGCAGAAATTTCTTTTTTTAATAAATCAACTGACCGCTAATTCTGCTTTTTGAATATTCAGCAGATTTTTCATTTCCATTGCTGGAAAATTATTAAAAACAGCATATTGTTATAATACTAAGCTGAGGCTGAGACACGGTGTCGCGGCCGATAAGCCAGGGATTTTGATGCTTGTATAAATAAAACTGAGTGGCGAAAATCACTCTTTGACTTACCGGACATAAGTATGCCCGGAAATGTGTTTTATTGTCTTTTACTACAAATACAGGAATCAATATCTATAATGAAAAATAATACCTGGAAAAAATTCTACGATTTCAACGCTCCTGACTACGATAAGGAGATTTTTACTTCAAACACCGCTTTTGAGACGGATTTCCTGATCAGGGAAATGTCGCTGGAACCTGGCATGAAAGTGCTTGACCTCGGTTGCGGGACCGGTCGCCATTCTGTTGCTTTGGCGGCAAAAGGACTGGATATGACCGGCCTGGACATTTCCGCCGCTCAATTAGCTGAAGCGGGGAAAAAGGCTGATCAGGCCGAAGTAAAGGTCCGCTTAATTCAGGCTGATGCTGCGAATTTTGTCTTGGATGAGCAGTTTGACGCCGCTATTTGTATTTGCCAGGGCTCGTTCGGGCTATTGTCGATAGAGGATGATCCATTGACGCATGAAGCTGATATTCTCAGGAATCTGGCTTCGGTCCTGAAACCGGGCGCTCCGTTGTTGATGACGGTGCGTAATGTCTTTGAGCTCGTCCGCAACTACAGCGACGACGACATTGCCTCCGGTAAATTCGATCCCTATACTTTGACGCGCATGGTACGGCTGGGCGAATGGTATCCCGGTTTCGACCCGGAAATCGAGGTTAAGGAAAAATGTTTTACTCCGATGGAATTGCGCATGCTGCTGGAAAAATCCGGCTTTACGGTCGATCTCTTATGTGGAGGTACCGCCGGGAACTGGGACAAGCATACGCTTTCTCTGGATGAGATCGAAATTATGGTCAAGTGTCATCTGAAGTAAACTGGCTTTTGTAGAACTTAAGCCTCAATAAAAAAGGAGAAGTCGATTATTCTTTCGACTTCTCCTCTATTATTTACAATTTCCAATTATTTACTCAATGATATTATCTGAATTCTTCCCATTCGGGTTCGTTTTGGAATATCCAATCGTAATAACCGCGTTCCTTGAGCAGGCTGGCGGCGGCCTCGTCGGCGATCACGGTGCAGCGGGGATGGAGCTGCAATGCAGTGCCGGAGATCATCGAAGTTACCGGTCCCTCGACCGATTTGGCCAGGATTTCCGCTTTTTCTTCGCCGGTGACCAGGGTGATTACCCGTTTTGATTCCAGAATAGTTCCTACGCCCATGGTAATGGCGCGGCGCGGCATTGATTCCGGCGGATCGAACATTGGTGAATTCTGCGCGATGGTTATCGGAGTCAGGCTTTTGGCCCGGGTTCGTGAGCGCAAGGCTGAAAGTGGCTCGTTGAAGCCGATATGCCCGGCCCGGCCGATGCCCAGTAACTGCAAGTCGATACCGCCGGCCCGTTTGATGCTTTCCTCATACAAACGGCACTCCATTTCGACATCTTCAGCCATGCCCAGCGGCAGATTGGTGTTGCGCAGGTCGATATTGATCTTATTGAAAAGATGCTTGTTCATATAATAGCGGTAGGAATTCGGATTGTCCGGTTCCAGGCCGATATATTCGTCCAGGTTGAAGGTCCTGGTTAATGAAAAATCCAGACCTTCGTTATTATGATAATCCGCCAACTGTTGATAGACCATTTCCATGGTCCGTCCGGTAGCCAGACCGAGTACCAGATAAGGTTTTTTGCGAACTTCGCGTGCGATCAGTGCCGCGACCAGTTCACAGGCTTTTTCCACATTGGGCCGTATAATCACTTCCATAGTTTATTCTCCGGAATATTTCTTTTTAAAAAATTCAATTGTTGCGGCCATTCCGGTATCGAAATCCGAGCTTGGAACAAAGCCGGTGGCGTTCAGTTTATCAACCGCTGCCATCGAATGTTTCACGTCCCCGGCGCGTTCCGGGCCGTGAATGACCTCTGAGTCGGAACCGACAATGGCCTTGATTTTTCCGACCAGTTCATTGATCGAGATACAGCCGCCGTAAGCGACATTGTAGACCCCGGTGAACTCACTGGTCGCCATAAAGACGTTTGCCGCGACGATATCTTTGACGTAAATGAAATCGCGGGTCTGCTCGCCGTCGCCGTAAATTGTTATCGGCTTATTTTGAACCGCTCTGGCGGTAAAGATCGGAATGGCGGCGGCGTAGGCGCTGCCGGGGTCCTGCCGCGGCCCGAAAACGTTGAAATAACGCAGGCATGCAGTTTGCAGTTTGCCCTCGCGGGTGAACATATCACAGTAATACTCGCCGTCAAGCTTGGTTACTGCGTACGGGCTTTTGGGCTCTGGCAGCATGGTTTCGCGTTTCGGCATTTCCGGATTGTCGCCGTAGATTGCGGCACTGGTGCTGAAACACAGTTTTTTGACGCCGGCGGCCGCGGCCTCTTCCAGCACGATCAATGTGCCGGTCGCGTTGAGTTCAACGCAGCCGATGGGGTCTCCCATCGATTCCGGGACCGAGATCATTGCCGCCAGATGAAAGACATAGTCAACGCCTTCCATCGCCTTGCGGACCGTTTCACGGTCGAGGATATCCCCTTCGATGAATTCGACCTCAAATCCGTCCAGATTGTGTTTGTAGCCGGTTCGCAGGTTGTCAAGAACCCGGACTTCGGCTTTGCCTTGAAAGTGTTCGACAATATGACTGCCGATAAAGCCGGCTCCGCCGGTAACTAAAACTCTCATGTTGTTTTCCTTAATATCAAATTGGTTACTATTAACTGTAATTTACGTACAATCAACTGTAATCGTATTCTTCGAGTTCTTTTGGAAGTTTTGGAACTTCCAGCGGAATGCAGCCGTTGCGGATTGATTCAGTTCCCTGACAACCGGTCGCGACCGAGTAACGCGCGGCCTGGGGCGTTGATACCGGTTTGCCGGTGCCGCGAATCGCGTCAATAAAACTCTGCACGATTTTGGGGTCAGCGCCGCCATGGCTTCCGTGAGTCGGATCGGCCCGGAACATGGCGTCGCCTTCAAGTCGGAAACCGCCGCGGCGGCGTTTCCACAGCGCGACTTTGCATTCATCACCGTAGTCGCCGTAATTTTCAATTCGGCCACGGGTGCCGATGATTGTGTAATTGCGGCAGTCGTCCGGGGCAAAATGACACTGCATATAGGATGCCTGAACACCGTTGCTCAACTGCATCATGATCATGGACTGGTCTTCAACGTCGATAACCGGATTGTAATTGCCGGTTGCTTCCGGCGGCCAGTTTTGCGGGTTGAAGGTCACTTCAATCGGCGTTTCCGGATCAGAACTGCGGCGCGGCAGCTTGTCGTAAACCGACAACTGCCCCATGCCGACAACTTTTTCGGTAAACGCTCCGGCAAGCCAGTGAATGATGTCAATATCATGAGCTCCCTTCTGGAGCAGTAGTCCGGTGGATTTTTCACGTTCGGCGTGCCAGTCGCGGAAATAGGCGTCGCCGCCGTAGCTGATGAAATGACGGCACCAGATGGCCTTTACTTCGCCGATCTCATCGGCCAGGATCAGGTCGCGCATCTGGTTAGTGAAGGTCATATACCGCATATTGTGACCAAGAACCAGCTTTGTTTTGTGTTCTTGAGCGGTCCGCATGATCCGGTCACAGCCCTTGATCGTGATTGCCATCGGTTTTTCCAGATAGACCGGAATGCCTTTTTCCAGACACATTACGGCGTGTTCTTCATGACAGAAATCAGGACTGGTGACGAAAACCCCGTCGAGATTTTCTTTTTCCAGCATTTCATTTATATCGAGATAACCGGTAACTTTAGAGTTGAATTTATCCTGATAACGTTTCTCAAAACGATCAATCTGGTATTGGGAAATATCCATGCCGGCGACGATTTCCACGCCTTCTTCCGGCTTATGGCAATTGTCCGCCAGGCGACCTCTGCGATTTGCTCCGATGATTCCGATTCTCAGCTTCTGCATTTTCTTTTTCCTGTTTTTTATTTAGTTAATGCTGTCCAGCAGGGCGTTCATTTTATCCATTTGCTCTTCGATTGACTCAACCAGTTTGAATTGGCTGCGGGCACGATCCAGGTTATGGTTGGGACGATGGGTCTTGAAGTAGACGTCGCCGCGGATATGGTCCTCAAGGAACCTTATGCCGATTTCCATCGTAATGAGTTTGCCGCTGAACGGCAGATATTTCCGTTCGGTCGGGGTCAGAAACTTTCCGGCTGTATCGAGATAACCGCGCAGAATAGCCTCAAACATTTCAAACTGCATATAAATTTTTGACAGATCAGTTTCGTCTTCCGGAGCCGGACTGGTACTGGTGCGGATCATATCGCCGAAGTCATAATGGACCAGTCCCGGCATAATGGTATCAAGGTCGATCACGCAAATACCTTCGTTGGTTTCGAAGTCGATCAATACGTTGTTCAGTTTTGTATCGTTATGAGTGATACGTTCCGGGATTTCTCCGGCCTTGTGAAGGTCCACCAGTAGATTGGCGTCGTCACGGCGTGACAGGACAAAATCAATCTCTTTCTGAACTTCTTTGACCCGTCCTTGCGGGTCTTCGGCAATAGCCTTTTCCAGGTCGGCCAAACGCTTCGGGGTATTGTGGAAGTCGGGAATCGTCTCGAACAGTCGGCTGCCCGGCAGATCCACCAGCAGCAGTTGGAATTCACCGAACGCTTTGGCAGCGGTATAAGCCTGTTCCGGCGTTTCGCAGATGTCATAACTCCGGGCTTTCTCGACAAAACAGTAGCAGCGCCAGAAGTTTCCGTCGCTATCTTTATAATAAGGCCGGTTCTGAGTGTCACGAATAACATACAGGCCATGACGCGACGAATCGCGGCGATGCTGCAGTTTCCGGTGAATATGTTCAGTCACCCTGAGGTAGTTATCCATCAGTTCCGGAGGATTTTTAAAGACGTAATGGTTGATGCGCTGCAGCGTGTAACGTACTTCGGTTCCGCCCTGGTTGGTGGTGACTCTGAACGTGTCGTTGATATGGCCGCCGCCGAATGGCTCGGCAAACAGGTAGTTGCCGGGAACGTTGAAATTTGTGAAAATTTCAGGAATATCGTATTTGATCATTTCAGTCTTTGTCCTCTATGATTAAAACAGGCTGGCCGGATATTTACCGGCTGCTACGAGTTCTTTAATGCCCTGTTCGACTTTTTCCCGGTCGGGGCGGTAAGTGACGCCGAACCATGAATCCGGGGTTTCAAGCACTTTAACCCGGGCGATTCCCTGTTTGATCAGGTCATTGACCGCGAACGGCAGGAAAAATTCAGCTTTTTCCTTCTCTATGTTGTCTTTCAGAAATTCCGTAAAAAGCCGGTCAAGGTGCTTGAACAGGGTTGGTGTGAACCCCCAGTAGTTCAGGGAAACAATTTCATCCCCGGTCAATTGAGTAATCGAGCCGTTTTCATTCCGGTTGAGCGCGGCATCGCCGGCACGTTCGATCTTGGTCATTTCTTCAACGTTTGACAGAAAATTGTCAATGCCGCATTTGCATATTCCGCGGGCGACGCTGCCGTGATCGGACAGGGTCTGACGCAGAATATAGCCGCACATGGCATAGTCGTTTGAGTTCACGTCAAGATGGGCAAAATAATCCGCCATCAGGCAGAAAGCGCTGGCTCCGTAAAAATCATCCGCGTTAATGATGACGAAGGGGGCGTCGATTTTATCCGCCGCGCACAAGGCGGCGTGGCCGGTGCCCCATGGTTTCTGACGTGTTTCAGGCAGGGAGAAGCCTTCCGGCAGCATATCGAGTTCCTGGAACGCGTAATCAACATCGACCTTGCCGGCGTACCGGCTGCCGATCTGCTCCCGGAACTGGTCCTCGATGTCGCGCCGGATAACGAATACAACTTTACCGAATCCGGCTCTGATGGCATCGTAGACGGAATAGTCCATGATTGTTTCACCCGATGGTCCGACCGGGTCCAGTTGTTTCAAACCGCCGTACCGGCTGCCCATTCCGGCGGCCAATACCAATAAAACAGGTTTCATTTTACTTCCTTTTCAAATTATTAATAAAACGTTGATTGAAGTTATTCAAGAAGATTCACGCAGGATCAAATCGCATTTTATTTGTTCGGCGTGGGCTATTTCTTCGCCGTTCATCATGCGGGTCAATAACCTGACCGAGGTTTCCCCGATCTGGAACAACCGCAGGGTTATTGATGAGATTGACGGGTTGTAAAAACTGGCCATTTGAATATCGTCAAAACCGATAACCGCCAGATCGTCCGGGATTTTTCGTCCGTCATCGATAGCTGCGCGGAGCAGTCCCATGGCCAGGACGTCGTTGGCACAGAGAACGCAATCCACTTGCGGGTGATTTTTGCTTAACTGTTCGTATGCCAGCGCTCCGTGTCGGAAGCTGCCGCCGCTGCCGCTGACAACCAGTTCTTCCGCCAAATGCTGCAACCCTTTACGGAATCCGGCTTTTTTACGCATATCCAGATAGCCGCTGACATAAGCCGGGTGCTTGCGTCCGGTTGCTCTGAAATATCTGCCCGCCAGTTCCGCGCCGCGTTCATTGTCAAAAGTAACCGCATTGATATGTTCGCCTGACATGTGGCCAATGACGACATAAGGAATGTTGCCGCTTTGGGCGGTTTCCACCAACTGCCGGGATTCTTTGGACCCGGCCACGACAATTACTCCGGCGTACAAGCCGCCCAGAATATAGTCGCGACAGCGGCTGACGTCGCTTGAACCGGAAACAAAGGGGTGAATTTGCAAGGTCTTGTCCTCCCGGTTCAATGCTTTGGATATGCCCTGCATTATTTCTGTGATAAAATAGTCAAGTTCTTCGCCTTCAAGAGAAGGATAGAACATCG
Organism: Victivallales bacterium; assembly: GCA_963678305.2. Classification (GTDB taxonomy): domain Bacteria; phylum Verrucomicrobiota; class Lentisphaeria; order Victivallales; family Victivallaceae. The sequence continues at coordinate 212,962 of CAXXVV010000002.1, read as the reverse complement.
CCACCATATTTGAGCGGCCGGCTCCCAACGTTCTGGCATGGATATTTACCCGGTAGCCTACTGCTTCCGCCTTGGCGATTATTTCCTGTCGGGTTTTCTCACTGATCCGGCCGCGCCCGCTGAATGCACGCGAAACCGTCGCGGTCGAAACCCCGAGCATTTCAGCAAATTGTTTGATCGTCATTCTACTCTTCATTCAACTCAATCCTCAATTTATCAATAAAAAGCGTAACCGTTTACGCAGCTTAATTTAGCGTTCATTTGCGCTATTTCAAGTTTTCAAATATAAAATTTTTGCGTAATTTTTACGCAAGAACAGATCAGTAGACGGCTTAGTCATAACGGGCAATGTGACAGTTGAGTTATTTGAGACTGTTGGTCATGTCAGGTTCAGCCAAATGGACGCTTGACTTGTCTGTGTTGTTGGTGTTTAATCTTTTGTTACCAATATCTTATACCTTTTTGTTAAAGCAGGTATTGATAAATTATTATTATATTTTGAGTCCGATACAAGTTTTGTTTTATGACGCATTGTATCATATCACCGTAATTTCTGGAAAAAAGCTAAAACAGGTCTTGACTTTTTAATTCTTAACTTATATTATAATATAAACATTAATAAGTTTACAGATATGATTATTCAGGCTTGTTTGCTTAAAGGAAAGATTAGTGAAAGCAAAATATCTAGAAGTAAAAGACTACGTTCAGGATCTGGTTTTGTCCGGAAGTCATGGAGAGCGTCTGCCATCTGAAAACGATTTGCGCCGCCTTTTCGGCGTGAGTCACGTCACTGTCAGGCGCGCGTTGCATATTCTTGAAGAAAGCGGCCACTTGTCGCGGACAAAAGGCAAGGGGGCGTTTATCAATAAACCTGAAAAGAAAACTAAAACCCGTCATTTTCTCGCAATCAGCCATGGTGAGCCGGATGATCAGACGCCGACTGCAAAATGCATTCGTGAGATTATTGCCGGCGCGGTTGCCGAAGCTTCGCGCAATGCGTGTTTTCTTGATGTGATGTGCATCGGAAAGACTCGGAAAACGTTGATTGAAGAGTGCCGCAAATTGAACGTTGACGGAGTAATCGGGATGCTGCCATACCATAATCAGTATGATATTATGGAAGAATTGCGTCAGAATGGGATTCCGGGGATTGCGGTGAACCGTATTTTAAAGAATTCACATTTAAGCTATGTCTGTCCGGAGCCGGTTGAGTTGATCCGTTCTGTTACTTCTCAGCTGATAGCAAAGGGACATCGCAGGATTGCCTATGCCCCGGTGATGGATTTTAATTTATCGCATTACTATTTACGCGGTTATCATCAGGCGCTTGAAATTGCCGGGATTTCTCCCGACGTGAATTATATTCTTGAAATAAACAATACCCGTAGTTCTGAAGCGACAAGGGATGAAGCAATTGCCGGATTGAAAGAAATGCTGACGGCCCGCAACCGGCCTGACGCGCTTATACTTACCGGAGGTATCCAGTATTTTGATTTTTTTGATTTACTGGATGAACTGGGCATTGTCACTCCTGATGATCTCGAAGCGGTCATTATGATTGATTCGCAAAACGGCATTCCCCCGGGGGTTCCCCGTAAGGACCAGGTCCATGAGCTGGCTCAGCCGTTTATGACCCTTGGCCGGGAAGCGGTCAAGGCGTTGATAAAAGTTGCCGGCGGACAAGCGGGGCGCCAATGTATCGAATTTCCTTTTGAATTTAAATTAAAAAATTTCAATCACCAATCATAAAGTTTAATGGAGAACAAAATGAGTAGAATGTTGATTTTCGTTAATAAACGAAGCATCGTCGGCAGGGATACCTCTTATCCCTGTGAGTCTGTTATATTTTTTACACTAATCGAGCTTCTTGTTGTAATAGCGATCATTGCTATTCTTGCGAGTATGCTGCTGCCGGCGCTTGGTAAAGCCAGGGAAAAGGCTAAGGAAATCAGTTGTGCCGCCCGGATGAAACAGTTGGGGCAGGGGATGATGCTGTATACCAACGATTATAACGGTTATATGCCGAATGCCTCACATGCGGTGGGAGACGGCGCTTTTGCCTCTTATGGCGGTTCAATCTATGACTCGCGCGGTTATCAGATGTGGGATACGACCTATCTTAATCGCTGGTGGCCGAGCCAGATTCTGCAATACGTTCACAATACCGACCTGATGCGGTGTCCGGCGTCCAAACCTGCAGGTGGCGTTACAGAGGCTCAGTTCAATGGTTATGGCAGGATCAGTTATGCCTACAATGGCCAATGTGCTGAACGCAGTGAGGACGGTACTTTGTGGTTCGGTAATAAGATTTCCAATGTAGAGCAACCCTCGACGACCCCGGCATTTACCGAACCGAATTTAGATCCGCTTTCAGATATTAACAATCCCTTGTATCATTACCGGGCCTATCTATGTCCCGCCAGAAATATTACCGGAGGCAACGGCTACCGTTACCTCGGACAGGCGCATAACAGTAAATCAACCGGCAATTTCTGCATGATCGACGGTTCCGTCTCCCGCATCCCGGATGGCTTGACCTGGAACACGACAATCTACAAATTAAAAAAATAACTTTACACACGCATTATTATGAAACAACAAATTCTTACTGTTTTGATGGTGTCCTCGATTGCGGCTTCCGCGGGGAATGTCAGCATTTTATTTGATCAGGATGACGAGCCGAAAGACGCTTTGATGCTCAAAGCCCCGGCTAAGGTTGTCGCCGGAAAGGCTTTTTCCGGTGAGAAAATGCTGGAAATTCCCGGAACAACTGAAAATGTTCAATATTCGGCCTTTTTTAAACCGGTTCCGGTTAAGCCGGGAGATAAAATAGGTTTTTCATGTTTGTACCGGACCACGAACAAGTTCGGCACCGGACTGATCGTCTGTATTTATCAAGATGAAAAGGGACGTGCGGTGACAACTGAGAATCTCAGAATTCTTCGATCCGCCGACTGGGATCGGGTTGAACATATCTTTACCGTTCCGGATAACCAGAAAATAAAACAGGCCGCGGTGTATATCAGGCTGGTCAAGATCGCAAAAACAGAGAAGTTGTTTCTTGACAACCTTCGCTTTGGTAATATCGAGGTTGAAAAATCATTTCGCAGCGGAGCGTTGGAGAATATCAATTTCATGAAATGGCGTCGTGATATTCCGGCGCAGGAGCGTTTTTTGACCGGGTCGGGCGGCTGTCTTCTGCATGACTGGCAAAAAGCCAAACTGGGAGAAGCGTGCATATTGGCCCGGGGCAATAAACATCCGTATCAATATCCTCTCACGATTAAAGGTTTGAAGATTACCCCGGGAATCAATTACGCTTTTTCATTTAATTATCGTACTGACGGGCCTTATGTTTCCAATAACGGGATGTTTATTGCGTTTTTCCGCGATGCAGCCGGGAAGTTGTTGAAAAAACAGAGTCGAATCAGAATGGCGGCCTCGAAATCATGGAGTAAACGCGAATTTATCTTCCATGCACCCGAAAAAGCGGCATTTGTCGACTTGCGGTTACGGTTGTACAAGCAGTTGCCTGAAGCAAAAATTTACATTGACGGGATTGATTTCTACAAAGGTAAACCGGAACTGCGCCTGGTCTGGTCGATTGATCCCGATACTAAAAAACTCAGTGGACGGGCAGAACTGATTGCCGCTAAAGCGGCCGCTCCGGCGGTTGTGATGCTGAAAGACCGGGCCGGAAAAGTCGTAAAAAACGTCAAAGCCGGACCAAAAGGCGCTTTCAGTTTTAATCTTGCTTCATTGCCGGATCAGCAGTTTAATATATTTGCGGAAGCGGTGACAAAAGAGGGTCGTTTGACTAGTCCGTCACAGGGTTTTCACAACTTTAATAAATGCACCTGGCAAAATGATATCGGCATTCTCAAGCAGGATGAAAAACCGTCATCTCCCTGGACTCCGCTCAAATATGATACGGCGAGTCGTTCCGTTACCTGCTGGAACACCGTTGTCAGTTTTGATAAATATCTTGGAATCAAAAATATCCGGTCTCTAAAGCCTGATCTTGAGCTTTTTGCCGCACCGCCGCGACTTATTTTGAACGGCCAACCCATCGCTGAACAATTTGCCCCCGCAGCCATTACGGCAGAAACTATTTCCCCGAACAAAATAGTTCTAAGAACCGTCTTGAGTTCTTCGGCTCTCGATATCAATTTGACCGCGCAAGTTGAATATGACAGTTTTATCAAGTATACACTTGAGTTGAAACCTAAATCCGAATTGACGGTTGATATGTTGTCGCTGCAATATACTCCGTCGGTCATGGACTGGCAGGTTTGCTATGATGGATCATGGTCTAATTACCAGTTGCTCAACTTGCAAAGTGGTAAGAATTTCAGCAGCAAACGCTTTTATCCGCTGCTGTGGAACGGTAATATGGAGAGCGGTGTTTACTGGGTTGCCGAACAGTTGTACCCGGCGGCCGAGATAATGCCGAAAGTATGTCAGACCGCCCAGCGAGGGCAGGGAGTAAGCATTAACTTCGTTTGTGAGCCGTTGAAGATCACTGAAGGTAAAACCGGAACTTTTCAATACGGTTTTGGCTGTACTCCGGTCAGGCCCAAAAGAGCGGCTGGAAAAAATTTGAGATTTCGTGCCGGAAAAAAATATTCCAATATGGACCTGGCGTGGAGCCAGCCGACGAATATGAAATATTTCGGTTTTCCGGAGCCGGCCGACCCGGACATATTTCCCCGGTACCTCGAGGATAATAAGGACAAGCTGTTGTTTTTCTACCAGTGTCCGTCTTTTGCCATGACCGGTATTCCGCAATGGAAGTATTACGAGGAAAAATGGATCAGCCTGCCGCTGCGCATTTATTCAGCGAAAACCACTATGCGGAAATGGGGTTATGACGACATAAAGATCGATCAGACCCAGAAAACATGGACGGATTTGTATATGAAGCATTTCCGGCAGTTTCTGACCAAACACAAATTTGGCGGGGTGTATTATGACTGCATGGGGATTTATGCGGATGAAAAAGCGAAGGAATTCAAGTTTCAGGTTTTCGCCCTGCGTGATTTCTACAGCAGAATCTATAATGAACAGGTCAAGCGAAATCCCGATACCTGGTTTTTCCTGCATTCCGGCGCGACCTTTTTCACCATCGCCTCAATTTTTGCGGATATTACCCTGACCGGGGAAGAGTACCGGGCCAAATGTTTTGATTATGATTATTATCTGCAATTCCTGACGCCGGAAGATTTTCGGATGCAGATGTGTACCAATACCGGTGCATGGCGCATGTTTCTGCCGCAATTTCGCAACCAGCGCAGTAAAAAGCCGGAAGTCGCGGTTCACACAGTCGGGCTGACCCTGGTATATAACCTGATGCTCTATCCCAGTTTTATCGAACGCAAATATGTCGATAGCATGCAGGAGCGCAAGTTTGCCTTCATTGACGCTGGCGGGCGTGACGACTGGCAATTTATTCCGTACTGGAAAAATAACCCGTCAGATAACAAATACGTCCTGTGCAGCTCTTACCTGAACCGGAAAGGACAATTGCTGGCGGCGATTAATTCAACCGCCCGGGAACAGAAGTTCAAACTGAATCTCCGCGCGAAATACGGTGAAGTATTTGTCTATGACCCGTTGACCGATCAGACGGTCGAAGGCACTAAAGATACAGTTATCACCTTGAAGCCTTATATGGCAAAAATGATTCTGGTCGCCGATAAGCCGTTCTGGACTCCTTAAGTCACCATTCAGGAGAATGCAAATTGGTGTTAGACTGACCGTTTCGTTAAATTTTGCCACTTAGGGATTGATATTTTGATTGCTGGTCAAAGAAGGTCTTCGCTTGTTTTATTGCTACGATATAGCATATAAGCAAGGCTGCTCTGACGATTAATCCAATGATTCCTCCCAGATAGGTGCCGAGTATATTTTGCGCTCCATTTTGATTGGACGCCAGGTATATCAATGATATGCAGGCAAGCGACATATTTATTATGGTTAATGCGATGTTCATATTGGCAAAAAATATTCCTGAGATGTCTCTTTTTATCAGTTTAATATTTGCGGTGAGTCCAATCACACAGATCCCTGCATTTGTGAGCAGCTCAAAGCAGCCAAGCTTCACAAGAACTTTGTTGCTCATGATAAATAAAAAGAAAAAGGAAAATAGTGCGATAACACCTTTGATGACACAGAAAACAACATCGGAGATTATGAATCCCATCGCAAAACTTGGCATTTTTGATGGTGCGGCGTTGGGATGCGGCAACTGTGGAATCTGTTCCTCTGGATGAATTGATTGAGCTGGATTCTCTTGCATTATACTGTCTCCTCCTTGTTTTTTAATGCCTGGGGTAACAGTATTCTACATTAATTAAAGTATTTTGTCCAGTCTGTTTTCTGATATTTCTGACTAATTTGCAGAGTAAAATATAAGCAAGCGGCAATCAGGACGATATATTTTGCCCGAAACAAGCCTTGACCGGTTCATGAATTTTGAGCAATATATTATCCGGTGTATTTGCCGATGGCGCGGCGGGCGTCCATGTCGTCCTGTTTGCGACGCAGGGTTTCGCGTTTGTCACCAAAGGTCTTGCCTCTGGCAATGCCGATTTCGACTTTGACGCGACCGCGCTTGAGGTAGAATTTCAGGGGTACGATGGTGTACCCCTTTTCTCTGATCTTGCCGGCGAGTTTCAGTATCTCAGATTTATGCAGCAGCAATTTACGGGGACGGCGCGGGTCATGGTTGAACCGGTTGCCGTGCTCGTAAACCGCAATGTTCAGGTTATAAAGGATTGCTTCTCCCTTTTCAATCCGGACAAACGCGTCGACCGGGGAAATGCCGCCGTAACGGCAGCTTTTAACCTCGGTTCCACGCAATTCAAGGCCCGCTTCCAGCGTATCGAGAATCTCGTAATCATGGAAAGCCTTGCGGTTCCGGGCCAGAGCCCCTTCGTTTTTATTGTCCGATTTTGATTTTTTATTTTTACCTGACATTATAATCCTGTATTATTCCGCGCCGAGGAAACGCTTTGCCTTTTTGAGGAAAGACTCCCGCTGCGGATGATGTCCGCTGTCGCTCATAGTTTCGGCATACGCATTCAACGCCTCGCGCTGTTTACCGTTAAGTTTTTTGGGTACTTCCACATAAATTCTGATATGCTGGTCGCCGCGCGCGCCGCCTCGTAATGATGGCACGCCCTTGCCGCGCATCCGCAATACGGTCCCGTTCTGACAACCTTCAGGAACTTTCAGTTTAGCTTTTCCGGTGATAGTCGGCACTTCAACTGTTCCGCCCAGAGTGGCGGTAACGAAATCGATCGGGACATCGCACAAAATGTCGTTGCCTTCGCGCCGGAAGATGTCATGTTCCTTAACGTGGATGACGACATACAGATCACCGGTACGGCCGCCGCGCGCGCCGCCTTCGCCTTCGTTGCTGACCCGCAGTCTGGAACCTGTATCGACTCCGGCCGGAATGTGGATCTGCAATTTTTTGTTGGTTCTGACCCGGCCTTCGCCGTGACAGTCCTTGCAAGGTTTATCGATTGATTCACCGCTTCCGTTACACTTGGGGCAGGGTTGCCGGATACTGAAAAATCCCTGGGCCATTACAACCTGTCCGGACCCGCCGCACTGACTGCAGGTTGACTTGCTGCTGCCGGGTTCACAACCGGCTCCGTTGCAGCGTTTGCAGCTTTCCAGTTTCGGGATGGATATTTTTTTATCGGCGCCGAAAACAGCGTCTTCAAAATCTATTTCCAGATCATAACGCAAGTCGGAACCGTCGATCCCCCCGGAACGGGAACGTCTTCCGCCGCCGCCGCCGAAGAGATCTTCAAAAATACTGCCGCCGCCGCCACCGCCGAATACCTGGCTGAAAATGTCGAACGGGTCATGGAAGCCGCCGCCGCCACCGAATCCGCCCTGACCTTTGCTGGTGAACGCTTCGTGTCCAAGCTGGTCATATTGACTGCGTTTCTTATCGTCACTCAGTACTTCGTAGGCTTGAGAGATTTCCTTGAATTTTTCTTCCGCCGCCTTATCGCCCTGGTTTTTATCGGGATGGTATTTGATCGCCAGTTTACGATAGGCCTTTTTTATTTCCGCGGCGGTAGCGCCTTTGCTGACGCCCAGGGTATCATAATAATCTTGTGCCATAGGGCATTACCTCATTCTTCTTCTGATGCTTCTGCTGTTTCGAGTTCGTCCGTTTTTTCCGGGCCGCTGCTGACGACAACCGTGGCGGGACGCAGGAGGCGTTCTCCCAGTTTATAACCGCACAGCCATTGTTTCAAGACCATGCCTTCTTCGACTTCATCTGAATGTTCGTTTGCTACTGCGTTGTGCAGTTCCGGGTTGAATTTCTGGCCGACCGCATCGAATTTTGTGACCCCCAGTTCGTCCATCGCTTTCTGGAATTCCGTCAGAATCATATTCAGTCCGGTCACCAGTGACTGGATATTATCAGTTGACTCGGACGCTTTCATCGCCATACTGAAATGATCGAAAACCTGGAGAAACGGCGCTACCGTATCCGTCAGACTGTTCAAACGGGCGTTTGCGATATCCTTGGCAACGCGTTTCCGGTAATTTTGAAATTCAGCCTGGATGCGTAAATTTTTTTCAGATGCCGCAACCAGTTGTTCTTCCAGTTCGGTAATCATTTCTTTTTTGCTCAACCGGCGCTTTTTCGCAGGTTTTTCGTCCGGCTTTTCTGCAGCTTCCACTTTTGTCTTTTCAGCGTCTTCTGTTTCAGGCGGCAATTCGGTCCACTCTTCAGCTTGTTTGGCTTCTTCGTTAGCCATGATTGTTTCCTTTCGTTTTATTATACTTTTTTATATAAAATAATAATTTGAATATCTGTAATTTGACATCAATATGCAAAAAATGTTCGATGCCTTTTTTCTCCAAACTTATAATGTACTAAATAATAACGAAAAGTCAACCTGTAAAGTGTTTGAAATGTTTATTAATTGCCCCCCGGCCAATTGCTTTGGGGATAATTGTATTCTTCGGATTTCGATGTGTATTCGTCGGTTGCTTACTTATAATTCTTCAGTCACCGACAACTTTGGCTGCTTTCGCGGAGTTTTCGGCGACGGAAAAGATGAAGTCGCAATAATCCGATGCTCCAGGCGGTAGTTTTCCGGTAATTTCTTTCATAACCGAACTGGCGGAAGCAAAGCCTTGAGCGATGTTATTGTAGTAAGTTACGTAATTTCCGGACGAGGATAATTTTTTTGCTTTTTGCTTAAAATATTCGACAAGTCGCTGTCCTCTGTAATTTGGCCGATGGCAAAATTAATCCAACAGGGTCTTGATTAAAGAATGTGACATTATATATTAACTGTTAAATAATTTATTGGGAGTTTCTGGAATCTATGTATATCTTTGGAAAATATTGTTTTAAGGTCTACTTTAGTTGGTTCTTAGCTATTTTATTTTGTAATGTCTACGCGCAGAATAAAGAAGATTTGTCGAAAGAAAACTTAGTCAAAGACAAACATTTGAAGACTGATAACGGTCTAAAGGGTCAAAAGTGGCAGTTTAAAGTTCAGAGATATATAAAAAATAAAGAATACGACAAAGCCGTTGAATTTTTAGAAACACGCTTGCTTAGTAATGAAAAAAACAATCCAGAGAAAAAGTATTATCCTGAAGCAATTGTTTTATTTGAGTTGTACTATTCTCAGAGTAAGAATAACATTAGTTTGAAGAATAGTGTCAAAGCTAAAAAGTTGCAGGATAAGTTACATACGTTTGCCAGATTCGGTGAAAATTATCTTTATCTTGCATATATTTACGCAAGCCAGGCAAAAGTTTTTCAACAACTGAATGATATAACCGAATCAAACAGGATATGTCACATCGGTTTAAAAGAACTTGAGTCCCATAAAACACACAGTGGGACTGCAAAAGTTAAGATGAGGATCCTTTGGATTCTCGCTCAGAATTATTATAGGACAAACAATCTGTCGAAAGCTGTTGATACAGGGGAAAAAGCATTTTCAATCTTGGAGAAAGCTGAAAATACTTCTTCCCTCCGCAAATCAGCCGAAAATCTCTTGCAAAAATGGCGTAGCGAGCTCAATGCTCAACGTAAATAAATATTTGATTTGTCATTAGGATGCTTGGATATGTCTCTTTGTATTCCACCATCATTAAATGACGAGTTTTTTTCTCCCATTTTTGCTAATGCTTTGTCAAACGCTTTAAATTCGTTAATCAGTTTTGTCGTATAGTCACCGACAACTTTGGCTGCTTTTGCGGAATTTTCGGCGACTGAAAAGATGAAGTCGCAATAATCCGATGCTCCGGGCGGTAATTTTCCGGTAATTTCTTTCATAACCGAACTGGCGGAAGCAAAGCCTTGAGCGATGTTATTGTAGTAAGTTACGTAACTTCCGGACGAGGATAATTTTTTCTGTTCCATGCGCAGTTTTTCAATATCGGCGAATGCGCTGGACAGCTTGCATATTTTATCGTAAGCATTCACGACCATGCGGCACTTAGGTACTACCGCTTTGATATAAGCGTTAGCCTTCCTGGTTTTATCCAGTGCTTTTTTGATTAAAGATTTATCATTGAGAAACACCTTTATTTCCCGTTCGGACACAGCTTTTTTTATTTTCAGTTTTCCGGTACTGATAAAAACTTTGCCGGTACAACTTTTCCGCGTTGCCGATGTTGCCGCGATTTACGTCCATTTCCATCTGCTTCAGACATGCCTCGGTTTTTATCAAAGCTTTTTCAGCTTCCTGAGCATAATTCATACCCTCCATGACCAGCTTCCGGTGTTTGGGATTGGTAAATTCTTTTACCACGGCGATGATCTTTTGTTTACTTTTTTCTTTTTCAGTGCTCATAATGAACTTTTCTCCTATTGTTTATTGCACATCAAATCTTATCTCTGATGCTTATACAATAGAAAAGTTGTCAACCACTAATCTCAAAAAAGGGAAAGGTTATAGTAAACTGAATGACTTGTGAATTGACTAATAATGCATCACTTGATTTTTAATAATTTCTTAAGTGATTCTACTGTATTTATTTATGATATTTTGATAGTCGCTCTGTCTGATTATATAATCTACAGACAGCCTGCGATCTCTGTCTGATTATATAATCTACAGACAGCCTGCGATCTAAAGAAAAAATCCAGTGAAGCTCATGATGCCGCTATGGGTAAAAAAATGTAGACTGCAGATCCTCGATAAAAAATACTTTACGTATTTTTACTTCACCTGTTGCCATTGCGTCCATTTTTGTTCCCGGGAAATCGAGGCGTTCGCGGGACTGGTTGACGGCAGAGATATATAATTAAGTTCGGGCAACCGCATATCTTTTGTATGCTTTTTAAAGAGATTTTCCGCGGCGCGCCCATTGAAAAAGACTGTTTTGATGCCGGGATACTGCTTGAAAAGCGACTCGAAATCATTGGGAACAACATCGCGAATATTCGAATCAAGACTGCCGGGCCTGATGCAGCTTCCGGCTGAATCCCATAGCGCCACGCCGTGTTCCAGCAGTTTGATAAGACGCGTTTCATACGGCTGTTCAAGCTGGAAATTAAAAAGTTCCGCCATGAACGACCAGAACAGGTTGCGGGGATGGGCGTAATACTGTTGCTGGTTTAATGATTCGACTCCCGGCATGGAGCCCAGGATTATCCGGTTGCAGCGGTTGTCGATGTTAGGCGGAAAGGATATAATGCGCGACATAATCAATAATCAATCAATGAGCGGTTGTGAGTTCTGGTGTCCGATGGACTGAACGCGTTGCGCCAATGCCGGATGCTTTTCGGGCCGGAACGGCCGGCGATAACTTCAATCAGATCGTAACGGCAGAGGCAGGATGGCGAATCGATTTCAGAAAGATAGTAACGCGAAGCCCGGATGATACGTTTTTTCTGTCGTGAAGAAAGGTTGTCGCCGGGACTTTCTCCAGATTGCAAGTGGCCGCGTCTGGTCTTTACTTCGACGAAAACCAGAGTTTCTCCGTCACGGGCGACAATATCGATTTCACCGGCTGAACAGCGATAATTCCGGTAGAGGACCCGGCAGTGTTCGGCTTTCAGGATTTTAACGGCATATTTTTCCCCGGCGTTGCCCAGCCGGATGTGAGCGGCTTTGGCGGCGCGGGTGATTTTCATGACTCGCCGCCTTCGTTGCGGCAAAGTGCGAAGTGAATGATTCCGGCCATGAGCATCATCAGTCCGGAAATCCATAAAGCGAAGTTGTTGACGGCGAAAAATTCCGAGAAATCGTCATGATACGGCAGAGAGCGGCCCCAGGAGTAGATGGTTTCGGAAAAGAAGCCGGAAACCACATGGATAGCCGGATAGGCCAGAACCATTCCGATAATTACCCAGATGGCGTGAATACGCCCGGCGGCCAGCGACGCGGTTGCGGTCAATGGAATTTTGCCGCACAAAGCCAGGCCGGTGCCGCAAAATATTCCGCCCAGGATCGACGGCCAGAGATAACTTTCACGGACGTGGGGAGTGATCAGCTGCCAGTTCCTGCCGAGATGAAAGAACAGAACTCCAAACCCGAGCGCGAACAGCAAGGTCTTGAGGATGCGTCCGTCTTTCAGACGCAGGGCCTTGACGCAGGTTGAGCGCCAGGTCGTATCAGATTTGACCAGAATGAAACCGACGAACATGCCGACGATGATCGCTACCGCCAGTTTGTAGTTTCCTGTCAATTCTATTGCTGCTAAAATCATGGTTCTTTATCTTTTAATCCTTAAATCTTAAATCCTCTGGAATTGGATATTTCATTCATCTTCTTCTCCGCCGCCGTCGGAACCGCGTTCCCAGAGAACGGAAATGAACATGCCGACAATAAAAGTTACGAACAGGAATATCCAGGCTCCGGTTGACAACTGCATGGCGGAAGCGAATTGCCCGAAAAACGATTCGCCGCATAATTGCAGACCGATCATAACCAGAAATCCTCCCCCCAGACCACAAACGATGGTCTGCCAGGTGGCGTTCATGAATGAAGAACTGCCCTTCTGGTTAAAGGTCAGCTTCCAGCCGCCACTGATCAACGCGGAGGCCAGCGCGCCAACAAAGATGCCGCCGAGGAAGCCCAGCTGCCACCCCAGTTCAGGGGGGGATTCCAGACTCCTTTCGGCGAAGATCTCGCGGCAATAATTGGAGAAAACCAGCATGCCGTCAGACATTCCGACCGTGTCATTGAACAAATAGAGCATCAGCATGACAAAGAATGCCAGCATTGCTCCATTGACTGACGGCGGCCATTTGCCTGACAGCAGCTTCATATTAACTCCAAATTTATTTTACCACGAAAACCATGAAGAAGATTGTATCTTTCGTGATTATCGTGGTTACATATTATATTTTTATCAGCCGTAAATCGGGCCGAAGTTTTCACACGCACGGTAATCGGAACCTTCTTTGTCCATGCCGAATGAGGCCCATGAACTCGGGCGGAAAATCTTTTCTTCCGGTACGTTGTGCATGCAGACCGGGATGCGCAGCATTGATGCCAGAGCGATCAGGTCGGCACCGATATGACCATAGCTGAACGCGCCGTGATTGGCTCCCCAGTTGGCCATGACGCTGTAAACGTCGCAGAACGGGCCTTCGCCGGTCAAACGCGGAGCGAACCAGGTGGTCGGCCAGGTGCGGTTGGTGCGGTCATCCAGAGTCTTGTGGACATCAGCCGGCAGATCGACAGTAACGCCTTCGGCGATCTGGAGAACCGGGCCTATGCCTTTTACCAGATTGATCCGGGACATGGTAATCGGCATGCCGCCGCGGGTTTTGAAACGTGACGAGTAACCGCCGCCGCGGAAGTAACCGACATCAGCCGGGCACCATTCGACTTGATCAAGACATTTTCCGGCCTCTTCAGCAGAGATTTCCCAGAATTTTTTCATCGCCGGAGTGCCGTCGATTTCCTGTTCGCCGGTCGCGTCCGCACAGGTCGCGCCGGAGTTGATCAGGTGGATGATTCCGTTGGCGGCATCGCCTTCGGGAGCCCAGCCGGTAACCCGTTGAATCGCATCGGGGCTCCAGTAGGTCCGGACATCGGAGAAGCCCTGGGCCGTCTGGGTCAGCAGATTACCGAACAGCATGGCAACGCCGTTCAATGCATCGTTTTCAGTGGCGAAGACGTAAGGCTGACGGATGCCGCACCAGTCAAATGATGAGTTCAGGATGGTTTCCATGAAGTCGCCGTTCGGCATGTGGTCGGTCCACTGGCGCTGGCCCTGGAAGCCGCCGCAGATGGCATTGTGGCCAAGGGATTCTTCCGGGAATCCGGCGGTTTTCAGTTTCGGATTGCCGACCATCAGGTCGCGGGCGATCATGGTCATTTTTACGACATATTCCCAGTCGGCGTCTTTTGCTTCGCGGGATTTCTGGATTTCAGGTGAGTTGTCATCGAATCCTTCAATACAGTTTTCTTTGGTCCAGGCAATAGCTTTTTCGTATTCTTCTTTATCATAAATGCCTTCGATTACGCGACGGTTGATTTCGCATGAGTCAACCTGTTCGCAGCGCATGCCGAGGTATTCTTCAAAGAAATCGGGATCGACGATCGAGCCGGCAATCCCCATTGAGACGCTGCCGATCGACAAATATGATTTGCCGCGCATCGCAGCAACCGCGAGACCGGCACGACAGAAACGCAGCATTTTTTCCTGAACGTCTTCCGGAATGGAAGTATCGCCGGCATCCTGAACGTCACGACCGTAAATGCCAAACGCGGGCAGGCCTTTCTGGGTATGCGCGGCCAGAACGGCGGCCAGGTAAACGGCTCCGGGGCGTTCGGTCCCGTTGAAACCCCAAACCGCTTTCGGAACATACGGGTCCATATCCATGGTTTCTGATCCGTAGCACCAGCAGGGAGTTACTGTTAACGATACGCCAACGCCCTCGGATGCAAATTTATCGGCGCACATTGCGGCTTCGGCCACGCCGCCGATACAGGAATCGGCGATAACGCATTCAACCGGCATGCCGTTGGGATGTTGCAGGTTTGCAGAGATGAACGCAGCGGCTGATTTTGCCATGTTCATAGTCTGGTCTTCGAGTGATTCGCGAACTCCGTTACAACGTCCGTCAATTGTCGGGCGGATACCGATTTTCGGAAGTTTTCCGCGCAGGCGGTTTTGCAGCGGCAGTTGTTTCAGACTATTAAGATTAGCCATTTGATTCTCCTTTTTTGTCTAAAGTTTTTCGAACCCTGTTTATAATGTATGAGAATTTAACAAAATACCACATCACCGGATAAAATTCAAAGTCTTATGAAAAGATTATTGACTTTTTTTGAATGGAACTGTTGACTTTTTTGATAGTATCACATATAATTAAAATACATGATTTAATAACATGTATCTAAAATAGGTTTGAAATGAGTGAAATTGAGATACCGTTAAAGCGTGGGCGCAAGGTTGTCTACGGCAAGTTGCAGAAAGACCTGAGAAGGCAGATTGAAACGATGGAACTGCCGCCCGGAGCGATGCTGCCTTCAGAAGCTATATTATGTAAAAAATACCGGATCAGCCGGACCGCCGTACGCGGAGCCCTGGGAAATCTGGAAGAACAGGGGCTGATCCATAAGCAGCCCGGTCGTGGAACCTTTGTTAACAGTGTTGATGGAGCCGAAAGGGCTGCCCGGAAGAAAAAAATTCCAACGATAGGGATCAACTTTAACAGATCGCCGGAGAGTCCGTTTTTTACCGCATTGGTCAATAATCTGGAACCGATTTGTTCTGCCCGCAATATCAGGATAGCACTGTTTGGACAAAATGTTGTTGATGCTATCCCCAAAGAAATGTATGATGCGGCGATCCTGACTGGTGGCTCAAGAGAAAATTGCAGTGCTTTGGCGGTCAAGCTAAGTGAATCTGGAGTGCATCCGGTGCTTTTCAACCGGATTCCCTCTGATCCTCAGCTTGCTTATGTTGCAGCTGATTACAAAGCCGGTGATGTGCTGTGTTACAACTGGTTTTATAAAAATCACTGCAAAAGAATCTTGAGAATTACAGTTCCGACCGGTATTCCGTTGTTTACTAACAGCCGGGCCGATGCTTTCGAGCTGCTCCATGACAATGATGATTGTGAAGTGGTAAATTTGATAGTGGAGTCGAATCAAGGACCGTTGTATTATGAAGATATGATATATAAACATGCCAATCTGGCAGATTATGACGGGGTTTATTTGTGCAGCGGTACTTTGACAATGCCGATGCTCTGGAACCTGCGGCGGCAGAAGATGGCGCCCGAAGTCGCACCGAAAATTTTGATTGACTCCGCCGATATCATTATACCTCCGGAAGCGCCGTACAATATCGCGTATATCCAAATGCCGTTTGAGCGGATGCTGACGGACGCGGTGCAATATCTGCATGCCAGAATTGAGCATCCGCAGGATACTCCGGTTTTGAAAAAAATGTATAAAGAAAAAATTATCGAGCATATTTCCGTTTAACAAACTCAAAAAAGAAAGGGATGAAAAATGAAACGGATGAACCTCTTCACGCTAATCGAATTGCTGGTTGTGATCGCGATTATCGCGATTCTTGCCAGCATGCTGCTGCCCGCTTTGAATAAAGCCAGGATCAAGGCAAAAATGATTACCTGCGTAAACAACCTTAAACAGCTGGGGACCGGAGCGGCACTTTATACTTCCGACTCAAATGATTATCTGCCGCCTTTTATCACCAATCCATCGAATACGGATGACCGCTACTTGACTCAGATGCAGTCCACTCCCGGCGGCGTATTCACCTATTATTACTGGGGAAGGCTTAATGGAGAAAAGTATATTCCGGACTATAAAGTATTCTTCTGTCCTACCGCCAAGGGGCGTTTTGATGTGAAAAATTATGCGTTGAATGCCTGGCATGCGATGGGATATAAAATGCGCGGCATGCGCTCTTCAACTGCCGGTGAGGCTAAAGTAATGCGTTCTATCGATGTTCCTTCGGGGGATACCATGGGGACCTACGCAAAAATCATCCACATGAACCAGCGTGCGCTTTTATCTGACTTATGCAATACCGCGGTTTCACTGGATTACGGCTATGGCATTGGCGGTTTGAATACCACCCATGCGCCGGAAGGGTTGAATATTTTGTACGGCAATGGTGCAGTTATGACGGACCGGACGAAAACCTGGCTCTTGCACCCGAATACTTCATGGCCGTGGTGGAAGTTTACAGCCGCTACATTTGGAGCCTGGGACCGCAAACCGTTTTATTGATCTTTTCAGAATCTAAAAAATAACATTACTATGCGTTCGCCTTTGTGGCGAACGTTTTCAACCCGAGGAGAAATTTGTGAAAAAAATATTACTGGCTGCGCTTTGTTGTGCGGGGACGGCTGCTTTAACACAGGCGGCGACAGAAAAAATAAACTGGAGTAAGCCGAAGGTACGTTTAATAAAATTTTCAACTGAAGGGACCTGGCCCGATCAGGTTTTGAAATTTGATTTGCTGCCTAAAGTAAAAAATCACACCTGGTCGTCATATATTGTCGCGCCGTGGACGCCGAAGATCAAAGATGCGACCGGGATATCGTTTGAAGTCAAAGGCGACGGGTCAAAATATTTTGCCACAGTTTTCCTTGCCTACACCAGTAATGTTTTCAACGGCTATGAAGCTTCATTTCCGCTATCATCAAAAGGCTGGGAAAAAGTATATATTCCGTTCAGTAAATTTATCCAGAATGATCTGCCCTGGGCCGTCAAACGCAAAGTTACGGTTGAAACTCTGACCCTTGATCCCGGTAAAATCAAAGCCATCGGCTTTGGCCGGGGAAGCCAGTTCCATAAATTCTACCCGAAACAATGTAAGTTTGAGATACGCAACATTGCGCTTGCTAAAGTTGCCGCGCCGAAATCCCCGGCCGGATTCAGTAAAGGACTGGACAGGACTATTGCCCTTATTAAAGCAAAAAAGCCGGTTACGATTCTTTTGCTGGGGGATTCGATTACCGATTTCGGACGTAACAGAACCTATGCTTATTATTGCGGTCAGATGATCACAAAGCACTTCGGCAGTAAGGTCAATGTTGTTAACTGCGGGATCGGCGGGCATACGGTGCGCGGCGGCTGTATTGTCCTGCCGCGATCACTCAGGACCATGCCGAAACCGGATCTGGTTTGTATGCTTTACGGTGCCAATGACTGCAAAGCGGTTACACCTCAAAGTGGCTTCGGTTCAAAGGCTTTCCAGTCGCAAATTGAGAAGTTGATTGACGAGGTTCGGGCCGGGACCGGAGGCAAAACAGACATCCTGCTGATCAACGGAGTTCCCAGACTCGAAAACAAGGGACGGCTCAAATCTTCCGGTGCGGTTGAAAAGATTGTCAACGGGGTAAAGGCCGCCGCTGCAGCGAAAGATACCGCTTATCTTGATACTTTTAATGTATATTTGAAACTTGATCCTCAGAAAAGGCTCAAGTATTATAGGGACTCCATTCACCAGCAAGACGCCGGACAGCGTTTTATCGGTGACCTGATGTTCAAGGAAATATCAAATAAGCTTAAATAAGAAGGTTGTTCTATGAAATTAACGCTTTTCTCTCTGGCCGTTTTGCCGGCTGTGGCTTTCGCGGTGAATGGTGCCGAGTACAAAGCCGGTGCCAATATCTACGCCCCGTTCAAACATCAGCCTTACTATCGCGGCGAACGCGAACTATTGGGGTACAAGCCGGAATATCCGCCGAATCTGATAACGTTCGATGATGCCAATATC
The DNA here is from genome assembly GCA_963678305.2 of Victivallales bacterium. Lineage (GTDB taxonomy): Bacteria > Verrucomicrobiota > Lentisphaeria > Victivallales > Victivallaceae. Next base: position 194,242 of record CAXXVV010000002.1, on the reverse strand, counting down.
CCGTTTATCCGGGATGGCGAGGGGTTTATCAATACGCTGGATGAAGGCGGCAAATGGATCAAGCTGGACTTCAAGCCTTTCATTAAGAAAGTTTTTCCAAAATGGGACGGGAAACTCTTTAATGGTCCATTCGCGGACGAACGCATCGTGTTTGACCGGGAGGGTCATGCTTACACCCACGTGATCATTTCCCGACGTTCGCCGTTGTCTAAATCCCTGATTCTTTATTCGACTGACAAATGCCGCTCATGGCAAGTATATGAGCTGCCGAAAAAATTCAACCGCGGATGGTTTGCCAAGCTGGAGGATTCTGCGCCAATGCGTCGCCTGTCGACCCCGCCGGTGTTGTCGATGTTCAACGGTAAAACCATCTATATTCTGCCGTCAGTAAAGATTAAAAACGGTTTACGCCTGGGCAAGCCGGTTCTGGTGGCTAATCATGCCGCAATGGTTTCGCCCCACTCCGGCGGCGGTAATTTTACCGCGACAATTCCCGGCAAAACCTTTATCGTTTACGCCGGCCTCAAGCCGGTGGCCGGAAAAGTCGGGACGCCGCAATATATCATAAGCTATGACCATGCGACCGGTCGCTGCGGTCTGCCGACGTATATCGCGAACAACGGTTACGGCGAAATTCCCGACCCGCACAATCTGCCGACAATTCTGCTTGATTCAAAAGGTTACGTCCATGTCCTGCTTGGCTCGCACCATGATCCCTTTGTTTACATCCGCTCGCTCAAACCCTACGATATATCAAGCTGGACCGAACCGGAAGAACTTGGCTCACCAAAAACTAAAATGGCGGAAGGTTCCTATACCTATATCGGCATTGTCTGCGATAAATTTGATAACCTGCACCTGACCGCCCGTTGGGCCGGAGAGGGGTACAAGAACAAGCTGATCTACATGAAAAAGCCGGCCGGAAAAAGCTGGCTGCCGCAGAAAATACTGGTTGAACCGTTCAAAACGCTTTACAGTTGCTTTTATCATAAAATGTCTCAGGACCTTTACGGCCGGGTCTTCGTCAGTTATTACTATTACGGGAATGAACTGTCAGCGGAAATGGCCAAGGCCTATGATAAAAAATGGCCGGAACACAAGATACTTGCCGGGGGAATCCACAACTCTCCAAACGGTCATTTTTATAAAGTAGAAAACAATGACCCGGTAACCTTGATAACCAATGACTCGGGGGAAACATTCCGCCTGGCGCTGTCCGATGATTTCAGCTACGGTCGGATCAGCAAGGTTGTTCCCGGCAAAGAACGGGTTAATTCGATCGGAATGCCTCTGGTCGCGATTCCTGCCGGAGAATTTATCATGGGTAGTTTGAACGGCGCTTATGATGAAAAACCCCTGCGGCCGGTGAAAATCAGCAAAAGCTTTGAAATGGGTAAATATCCGGTCAGGGTCAAAGACTTCGCGGCGTTTGTCAAAGACTCCGGTTATCAGACTGAATTTGAAAAGACCGCCAATAAAAAACTGATTTACAGCTGGTGCGGCGGAAAATTTCCTCCGGGAGATGAACGCAGCTGGAAAAATCCGAAAATGCCGCAAACCCCTGACAATCCGGTGGTCATCCTTACTTACGGCGATATGCAGGCTTTCTGCAAATGGTTGTCTAAAAAAGAGAACTGCGTTTACCGCTTGCCGACTGAAGCGGAATGGGAATATGCCTGTCGCGCCGGCTCGATTACGGAATATTATTTCGGCGGCAAACCGGATAAACTGCCGCGTTATGGCTGGTACAAGGTTAATGCCACCGGAACGAAGCCGGTCGGAATGCTGCTGCCGAACGCATTCGGATTGTTTGATATGAGCGGTAACGTTTGGGAATACTGTTCTGATTATTATCAGCCGAAACGCTCTGATTTACCGGTTGTCGATCCACGATATGACGCGAATAAAATATTCGGTCCCAATATCCGCGGCGGCAGTTGGCTTGATGACCGGTTCGGTCATTTCAACGGCTTCAATCTGCGCAGTGCGTGCCGTTATCATAGTGTCTATCCGTTAATTCAGCTTGACTGGGCCGGATTCAGAATTATTAGAGAAAGTAAATAAGGTATTTAAATGAAAAGATCAGTTTTTATCGGTATTGCGGCTGCGGTTTCAGGCATAATGCTTAATGCAACCCCGGAGGTTAAGGACGGCAAACGGGTTTACGCTCCGATTCGTCATGAAAAATATTTTCAGCGCGAACGTGAGTTGTTCGGGTACAATCCGCAATTTCAGCCGGGAACGGTGAGTTTTGATAATGACAATGTCCCGTACATTATCAGCAATGGAGAGAAAAACCCGGCCATCCAGACCCTCGATAAAAACGGAAAATGGATAAAGTTGGATATTGGAAACGCAATCAAGAAAAAATTTCCGGCATGGAACGGCTATATAACCCTGACGCCTTTTGGAAATCGCCGGATCAGTTTTGACGCCGCCGGAGACGCTTATTTCCTGGCCGCGACCGGACGTTCCAATCTTCATCGGATGCTCCTGCTGTATTCCCGGGACAAATGCCGCACCTGGCAGATATATCCCATGCCGTATCTTGAATTCGGGCGTTTGGAAGTTAACGATTCATTCAACCTGAAAAAATATCCGCCGGTAATTTTATTCTATAACATCAGGAATCGTCCCAAAGGCGAACTTGCCGCGATTTTCCCGACCAAAAAGGCTGACGGCTCCCTGGTCATTCCCAAACCGGTGGTCATCACAAAAGACTCCGCGACTTGCCCCCCGCATTCAGGCGACGGCAATTTCTGCGTTTCGGTTGGCGACAAGGTCCATTTTATCTGGACCACCTGGAAATCCAAAACCGGAAAAGGCAACAGCCATTACGCCAGGACCTATAATCGGCTGACCGGAAAGCTTTCCCCGGTATCTTATGTCGGAAACAGCAACGAGTATATTGATAAGGCCGACAATCATTGTCTGCCGGTTATTACCGTGGACGGCAAAGGTTATCTGCACGCGATTCTGGGGACGCATCATCATCAACCCAAATATGTCAGGTCACTGAAGCCGGATTCGACTGAAAAATGGACTCCAGGTGAAGAATTCGGGATTCCCAAAAGGAAGACTCGTGAAGGCTCATATACCTACCACAGCATAAATTGCGACAAGGACGGCAATATTCACACTATCGCGCGCTGGGCCGGTTACGGTTACCGTTTTGCCCTGGTGTATAACAAGCGGACCCCGGACGGCAAATGGGCGAAACAGCAGATTCTGGTCATGCCGTTCCGCGCCATGTACGGCTGCTGGTATCATAAAGTCTCAATTGATAATAAAGGCCGGTTGTTCGTCTACTATATCAACTATCTGAATCAGTTTGATAAAAAGACGCTTGAGGAATACAACAAACGCTGGCCGGAAGACAAAGTTAACCTTGATCCGACGAAAAGATGGGATAAAAATATCAAGAACCGTGATCCCGCCATGCTGATGAGTGAGGACGGCGGCAAAAAGTGGTTCCTGGCAACGACTCCGGATTTTGTCGCCGGCTGCGCCCCAAAATAATATTTCCGGCAGGGATCTCTTATCCGGGGGGTATGGTGAATTCATGCCTCCGGTACATTAGTTCAGGATCGTAGGAACGCTTGGCGCGGCGGAGCCCCTTCAAACCAAGATCCTGTTCCCGGTTGATGTAGCGGCATTTTGACTGCAGATATTCGGCAACTTTGAAATTGATGTATTGAGTTGCCCCTTTGCAGTCATGATCGGCCTTTTCAAAGTGAATATCGTAGGTATCCCGGTTGATGCGGCTGAAAATGGAAAAGGCGACGACGTGGCCATTGACTTTGACGGCCAGTCCTTCGAGTTCAAGGTCTTTGAAATATTGAAACGCGAACTGCAAAGCCACTGTTTCATTATGCATCAGCAGGTCTTCCGGGCGCTGCAAATTCATACGCATACCGAGTTCTTTACATTCCCAGGAGTTATCGCAAGTCATTTCCAGGCATTCGGCGTCAGGATATTCCTCCGTGAACTGCTTGATCAGGTTGCGTTTTTTTCGCAGTCTTTTACCGGAGAGGGTGACAAGAGATTCAACCTCGTGAATGTAGTCGAAATAGTCTTCATTGCACTTGATGTCGAAAACGTGTTCAGCATCGGGATATTGTTTGAGGTAATCCTCCGGTACATCATAACAGTCCTCCGCCAGTCCCAGGGCGTAAAGAGTCTGAGTGATTTCAAATAGCTCTTCGGGCGGAAAGTATTCTCCGATCGGAAAAAGCAGGTATTTTTCATCTATCGAGCAAGCCAGCAGGCGCTGCTTGTATTCGGCAAAACATAGCTTGAGTTCAGGGCCCCAGCAGAACAGATTGGCAAAATTGCACTCGCAACTCATGCTGTCCTGGATTGCCAGCCGGTCAAGGAACAATTCCCGGTCGGCAAGCCGGATTTGCCTGAAACTCTCTTGTGTTAATGTATCCATAAACGGACGGGACAGATCCCGCCGCGCGTCATCCTTTCTTGATTAAATCCAACATTACCGGCCAGGCGTCGTCAGCGTAGAAACGGTGTCCTTCGCCGCCGATGACCAGTTTGCAATTATCTTCCGCTCCGGCAGCCCGGTAGATAGCCTGTAAATCTGCAAATCCTTTTTTAACGTCCTCCACCGGGAATATCGGATCCGCAACCCCGGCGACCACGACTACCGGTTTAGGAGCATGCAGCCCCATAACGTCGGCCGCCTCGGCATATTTCAGCAGGCCCGGCACATAATTGTCGGCGCAGTGATAGATATTCATGATAGAGGCTTTGAAGGTACAGAACGAACATGACGGCATCGCGAACGCGATCCGGTCAAGTACTGCGGAGGCGTACATGGTGATAGTGCCGCCGCCGGAATTGCCCATCACGCCGATTTTATCCATCGCGATATCACCGCGTTCCGCCAGATAATCAATGCCGCGTTCAACATCCCAGACTCTTTCCAGCGCCAAAGTACGGCCAAGTTCAAGCGCGTGGCAAACCGCATCGTGGCACATGTGTTCCGCAGTCATTTTCTGGACGTTTTCGCGCCGTTCCCCGAAGGAACGCTGTTCAATGCATAGTGCGGCGAGGCCGTTCTTCATGCAGCTCAGAGCGAAATCACGGTCGCCTGCAACCTCGATAGTCTGTTCATTTGTTTCGAAATCGACTCCGATCGAGTTATGCATCCCGGTGGAATGTCCCTGCAGGCAGATGAAAGTAGTGTAGGGTGCCCGGGCATTGTGCGGCAGGCAGATATATGCGGGTACATCGGACATATCTTCCGAGGTGAAAACGATTTTCTCGATCGTTCCGAGTTCATGTTCCCGCTTCCACAGGCTGCGCACGTTTAACGGGCACTTTTCGGCCGGCCAGTCTCCGAGTAACTGTTTCAATTCAGCTCTTAACCCTGTTTGCCATTCCTGCACGTCACCGCCTTGATAAGCCATCTTCTTATCAAGTTTTTCCATCAGGCGATTGTGAACCAGAGACGGTGAAAAATTAAATCCGGACATGATTATTTTCCCATATGTTCAAGTTAAAAAAACGGAATACCTATTAAACTACAATGCTTTTTATAAAAAACAATGATTCTGGAAGAATAATCAGTTATTTCTGAATAGATCATGCCAGTTGAATTTTGATGACGGTATCAACCTTGTCAGATATTTCCGGGTTTAGAGAAATCTTAAGGGCGTAAGGAGCTGTTTAAAAGTTTATACTTCTATACCAGGTATTGCTCCGCATGTTTTCAACTTGAGGACAGTGCATAAAGGATCAATGGGGGTTGACGGAAGGTTGGAAATGATAAACGCTCCTGTTTCATCGCGGAAAAATGAAAGTTCCTGCTTTGTTTTCAACACCGTTACTGATTCGATCTCAATTGGCAGAAGAGGTATTTTTGTTTCACGTCCAGGCCACTCGTAAAGATAGAAATAGAGTACATTACCTTTTTTAGTAAAAAAACCGCAGCTGTTTCCCTGATGGGATTTCGGGGTTCGACGGGAAATATTTGTTGCTTCAATATCATAAACCGCTTCCTCGTTTTCCTTCACCCATGTGCCGACAACGTCAAGTATTTCCAATTGCCAGGCGGGTATGGTTCCTTCCGGATCTGGGCTGACGTTCAGAAGAAAATTTCCCCCGAACTCAATAGTGTGTAAGAGCAACAGTAATACCTGCGCCGGTGTGCGGCGATGTATGGCACTGCGGCAATATCCCCAGTAGCTGAAATCATCATCTCCCATTGTCATACATGCTTCCCATGCTTTGACATTTTCCGGAGGACGAATAATATTTCTGCCCTCAATAGTGCCGAAGTCTTCATGCGTACCCGACCTGTTATTGATCAGGATTCCAGGCTGAAGTTCACGCACCATCGCATTGAGTTTTTCCGAATTCCAGAAATCCGCGGTACCTTCATGCGGAACAATGTCTGTCGATGGAGTCCAGGAACCGTCGTACCATAGAATATCAATTTTTCCGTAGTTACTCATTAACTCTCTGACCTGATCATGGGCAAGTTTGCGCATCTTATCCATTTCCGCTTTATCTTCCCCTTCATGATGAGTATATCGCCAGTCGACAAGAGAGTAATATAGTCCCACGCCCAGATCATACTTCCGGCAGGCTTGCACAAATTCCGCAACAAAGTCTTTGTTTGCCGGAGTATTCATGCTGTTAAACGTATCTGTTCTGGTGTCGAACAAAGCGAATCCATCATGATGCAGTGTTGTAAAAACCACATATTTCATTCCGGCCTTCTTTGCCGCCATGCACCAGCTTTCCGGGGCAAATGCATACGGATTCCAGCGCCCGGCAAGATCGGCATATTCCGCTTCCGGAATATTATCGCGTTTCACAACCCATTCCCCCCGGCCGAGTATGGAATATAATCCCCAATGGACAAACATTCCGAACCGGGCATTATTGAACCATGCAAGTTTATTATTATTTTTCATTTTTGTCCTTTGTCAGTATTGCCGGCAGCAGAGATCAGCCCGGCCAGGCGTTTGCGTTTGTTTTGCAATTTAGCAATATCACGGGTCCACTCATGCCAGTCCCAGGGCAGAATATCGTCCCCGATTTCCAATTCAGCTTTGATTGCCTTTATCAGTGCGGCGTCTTTATCCGGGTCCAGCGTTTTAAGTCTGTCCTGCAGTACTTTGAAATATTCGTAATCCTCCAGTCCGTCCCGTACCGCCGCCAGGCGGATGCTCGGCCGCAGGCTTTGTTCAGGGCCGGGATAGACCAGATAGCCCTGGGCCGCGGTGCGTCCGGCGTGCCAGATCGGTTCTGAGTAATATTTGGCCGGGTCCTTTTGCACATTCTCCGGATATCCGGCCATCAGGGCGAAGATCAGGAAGCCGTCGGCCTGAAGTTTCCAGGCGGCCCAGCCGTGTATCCTCGGGGCCAGCGGATGCTGGTAGAGGCAAATATGCGGACGGCTCTTCCGGTCGGAATCACGATATCCGGCGGAACAGGTATAGAACCAGAACTCTTCGCCTTTTTTCCGCCTTTCATGCAATTGTTTAAGATGCTGCGGAGTCAAGGTATAAAGTCCCGGAGCCCAGACGTCATAATAGCCGAACGGTCGAAGTTCCGGACGGTGTTCATAATTCCACGGCGCCACCCCGTAGCTTTTTAATTTCAGGTCAGGGACGAATTTTTTCAGGAACCCGTGCATTTTCAAGACGTCCTGCCACTCGGCGCCGGTTTTGGGTTCGTCATAGATTTCGTAATGTGAAGAATTCAATAAGCCTTTCTTGCGTAAATATGCGACTAACTGCGAGATATATTGACGGTAGACCGGATTGGCCGCGAAATCGGATTTTGCGGTTTTGCCCCTGGTGTATTTCCATTTTGCTGTTTTCCAGGCATACTGTCCAGGCGTGCTGACTTTTTTTCCAGTTTTACGATCAAGGATCGGTATCCGCCCCGAAAATGTCGGCCGCATGGAGTTGAAGTTGCACCCGAAAGACGCCCCTAGATTGTCCGCGCCGTATTTTTTCCCCAAGGCAAAGACCCAGTCCCACCCTGAAAAATCGAACGTCAAACTGCCGTCTTTTTCCTGATATATCTTGAGCAGACTCCACATCGGCAGGGTATCAAGCGGATAGCAGCCGTAGCGGTATTTCGCCAGCGTTTTCAACTGCTTTTCATATAACTCAGGAGTGAAAGGAATTTTTTTCAACTTGTAGTATTTTCGATAACTTCGGCCGTCCGGCCAATACCAGGGATCGGTCGCGACAGACCGCCTGACCGGGATGTCAAACCCAAATGCATGTACGACCAACGCAATCTGTGATGTCTGTCCGTCGGCGCTGATTTTGACGGTGCCGCGATAGTCGCCTTTGGCAGTGCCGCGCGGGATGTGTACATTTATCCAGATTGGCTGAGTCCGGTCCCGGGTTAAGTTTATTTTTCCGTTCGGATTCAGAACATCAGGAACCCATTTGCCGCCCCACGCCTCTGGCAGTTTGACAAAATCGACCATGTTGTATTCAAGACTGCCGGCCGGAATCGAGCCTTTTGCTCCTTTCAAACCGGTAAAAGCCACCTTGACATCTCGGGAGTCGCACCAGAACGGCATCAGCAGAAGCTGGAAAGATTCGCTTTCTCCTCCAGCTCCCCATAGTTCGACAGGTTTGTTGTCGGGCGGGATTATCGTATCACGGTAAATTCGCTGCGCGGGACCTGCGCTGGCGACCGCGAATTTTTTTTGTTTTTCGCCAGTCGGATACAGGTTGAGCATTTTTACCGCGTATTGCAGCGATGCCCATTTGGTTTTTATAGCCGGGAGCAGAGTGGTTAACTGTTGCCATTGCCGGTGGTCCAGAGCCTTGGCGTTTGCAAGTTTTCCGGCCAATGGACTGACCAGAGTTTTCATCTCAAGAATGCGCGGTTTCAGGGTTGATTCAACCTGATTGCTTAATCCGGCCGCCAGTTTTTTTATTGCCGCATTGAGCTCCCGATTGATAGTATTGATAAATTGAGTCACTTCCGGCAGCAAAACTTTTGTCCGACCACAGAAAAGCAGTTGATCGTTCCGGGAGACATCGACCCGGATATCCCATTCGCCGCCTTCGATGATGTGGTATTTGTATGGTTGTAAATTATTTTTAACAGTTTTATTTATCGTTTTCCGGTCATGAAGAATTTTCCAGACAGTTTTTACTTGAGTAAGCGGTTTTGCGGTAAGTTCAAGCGTATCCGGACCAAACCCCAGAGTTGATTTTCCGCTCCATTGAATTGACGGCAGGGGGGGGGCGGTCCTGAAGCCGCGAAATACGGCAGTACCGAATTGCGCCGGACGGTGAAAACTCTTGTCTTTATGAGGCGACCAGAACGACCATTCCTTGCGATAACCCTGATCGCGGCAGAAGTTAATGCCCCATTCTTCACCCGGAACCGGAGTCCCGATCGCGCCGCCGTCGAATACCAGTTCATTGAACGGAATCCGGAACTCTACAGCCCAGTATTTTTGACCGATAAACGGCGTGACCTGCCAATCCGGGGTAAAAAGGCCGATTTCCCGTTTCCCGGCCGGCGTAACTCTCAGGTCAAATCTGGCTCCGAGCGGAGAAGTCATAAATTGAAAATATGCTTTGCCGGAACGTTTGGGATCGAGAAAAAGTTCGATCACATCTTTGTTAACGTCCATAATGTCGCGGGCATCATCCGGCATTCCAACCTGCAGTTTATCGATCTTGTCATCATACATTTTATAATAAAAATAGAGATAACGGGCATCGTAACAGACTCTGGCTTCAGTATTCGGGTGCGCGGCTTCGCTCTTTTTAAAAAGACGCCGGAAATCTCCCGCCACCTCGGCCTGTTGCCAGCATGGATCGTCCATTTTGCCGTCGAGAACCGGCGGGGTGTCGGTCCGGTAGATATTTATTTTGCGGTTGTAGGGAATTCCGGGCGATTCAGCCATGACTGAAACTGTTGCCGCGACCGCGAACAAGGTGATAAGCTGCTTCACTTCTTTCTCCAATTTTGTATCTTTTGCAAACCTGATTTGTATAGAGTCATGATTTCTTCAGCCGTCAAGGCGCGACCATAGATATTAATTTCATCCAGTTGTCCCCTGAATTGTCGGTGATGTTGCAATCTCCATTCAGCGCCGATCCGCAATTTGCTATCGGTTTTTACATTCAACTTTGTTCCGGAAGAGCCGGCCAGCCGTCCGTTAATATAAAGTTTTGAGCCGGATGAGTCGGTTGTAAGAACGATATATTCCCATTGTTCCGGGGTGATGAGACGATCTGACTTGAGTTGCATTTTCGGCTTGCCCTGCGCGACAGCCACTTCATAGTCTTTGATTGCCAGATAGAAGTTTTTTGTCGCCAGCACCGTACAGGATAACTTGCCGCGCATATTGCCGGGGATGGCATTTACATTGACCCAGGTGCTGAATGTGTAGTTTCCTGAAGAGGCTTTCGGCAGGGATATATCAAAATATTCACAGCCGATGCGCCGGTCCAGTTCCAGCGCGTTACCGAACGGGCCGGGTCGCAGGCGCGGCGCGGTCGAGTTCAATTTTATTCCGTTCAGGTCTTTCAGCGAAGCCGCATTGAAATCGCATTTTGCCAGGGGGACAGCAGAAACTCCGGCTGTTGGCTTAGGATTGTTTTGCTCCAGATTAATCACTACAAAAGCGGAGGGCAGTTCCGGTTTGCCCATAGTCGGAGCCAGGACCGCAGGCGCGCTGCCCGGAGTAAGTCTGGCCGCGTTCAAATAAATTGTATCGCGTTTTACCGTCAGGGCGGACAATGGAAATGCCGCCGTTAAGGTCCAGTTATCTCCCTTTAAACTGGATTTGATGTGTTTGATCAGCTTTTCCGGTCCTTGCACTTTGCCGTCGCCATCAACCGTAGCCATTTTATCGAGGACGAACTCTTTGCCTGAGTGTCGCATGAACATGATCTGCCATGATCCGACGGCATTTTTTTTCAGGTCTGAATCGCTCAAGCGCAGATAGAGGAACTTATTATCGTGTGCCACTTGGGCCTGAATATCCGACGCGATGGATTCGTTGTAGTTGGAGGTCCAGATGTTCAAGCCCTGTGCGTCCTGCCAGTTGACAAGTTCGGGATCGCCGGATTCCGGACTTTCGAGCAAAGGTGCGCAACTGATCCTGAATATTTTTTGCGGATTGCCGCGTTTCGTCAGATATCGCCGTCTGCCCTCCTCAATGTATTGTAGCGTGGATATGTCAAAAAGCTTGAACCGTTTCTGCTGCAGATCATTCGCGTCTTTAATTTTTTCCCGGCTTTCCCGGATCAATGCGGCTAACTCCTTCATGCGTTCATGATTGCCTAAAAGTCCCCAGGCTATTTCTTCATTCTGACGGGAGCGGTCGGCTGCGTATTTAGGGTAGTTTTGGGGATTACAATATATTTCTTCGATACGGCAATATAGTTTACGCAGAGCCGGTCCGGCCGGACCGTACATCCGGTTGAAATATTCGTCAAGCAGTTCATCGGCACTGCGATCGGCATTGCTTAAAAGTTCATAGGTAACGAATGCCTCCACTTCCTGCCCGAAACCGTTGAAATACATCCCCTTGCAGTTATATTTCCGGTATTCCTTAAAGGATTTTGCCAGATGATGCGCGAAAAATCCGGGAAAAACATGCCATTTGCCGCCGGTGCGGATACTGCGTTCAGCCGGGAAACAGTAATAGAGCCAGAGGTATAAAGGAACTCCGGTTTGGGCCCATCGGCTTAGCATTTCCCGGTCGGCTTCCTGCCTGGATTCCGAGTAGACATTCCGCAGGACCGGACAGAACATGACCATAATATTGTCTTCAAGTTTAACTTTGTCCGGGACGTCCATGTACATGGCATAGGCCAACGCCCCAATCTTCTTGTCCGGATATTGCTTTTTAATCCTTTTCGCCACCTGATTGACAAAGTTGAAGACATAATTGCTGTACATGCCTTTATTCTCGGCGTAAGTGTCACCGGTATAGCGTTTGTACCATTTCCGGCATTCCGGGCATTTACAGTAACGGCGATTGTCCATCGGCACTAAAGGATAATAATCGGCGGCGATCTGCTGCAATTGCCGCCATTTGTTCTTGCCGCGGGATGAACATTTATACAGGCCGAACGGTTTCTTTTCGAACCAGTTTGACGCGTCCTTGCACACCTGATCGATCAACTCCGGCTTCGTGTAACATAATTGCGGAGGTAGTTTGTCCAACGGGTAGCCCTCGGCAAAATATTCTTTTTTTTCAGATTCGAATGCAGACGGGAACCGTTTATCTTTTTTCCAGAATCGTGCATAATAATCATAAAAGGAATGATTGGGATGGAAAAAGCCGGTGCCGCCATTACCGTTACGCAGCAGATACGCATACACCTGATTGCTGATGAGGTTGCGGGAGGCGCGTGAAGAAAGTTCAGGATATTTCGTCGATATAGTCGCGAATGCCGATTGCATATACTTTTTATAGTTATCACTTTTCTTGATCCACAACAGACATGCGGCCGGGTAGTCGGCCGGATTGCGGGTCGTAAAGACGTTACGCATAAAGAATGACGGTTGTCTTTTAATGTCGGTCCGTTTCACCGTGATGGATTTGCGCTGAGTTGCGTCAGTTCCGAGATCGGTATAATCAAACCAGCGGATGCCGCAATAGTTTTTTAGAAAATAATAGACCGCGTCCAGCGTGCCTTTTTCATCCCACCAGTCGGGCCAGGTCCGGCAATCGTAATGCAGCAGGCCTGATTTTTTGTCAGAGACCCGATATCGGAAAGTGCCGTGATCCGCTTTGTCTCTGCCGATGATAAGAATTCCGTCCGGAATAAATTTGATCACATATTCCTGTTCTTTGAGTTTTTGCGGATCAAGCTGATGTTGTGCCGCCTTTTGCGTTTGACCGAGATAAATGTTCGGACCGGGGCCGGCATTCTTTTCCTGGATTACCGGAAGGCGGGCTCCGGTGATCAGAGCTATATGCTCATTCAATTCCTCCGCGGCGAGTTTCTCCGCTTTAACCGGTTTGTCGGGCAGTACTATTTTTGCGGCCGGTTTACCGTCTGAAACCAGCTTTAGTTCTTCGGCTGGTAAGATGCTGGGGAGGATAATTGCGAGGATGACAATAGTTAAATTTTTCAGATTAGATACTTTCCGCATATCAGTTTAAATCCGTGTTAAAAGGTTTTTGTCTCTGCCAGTATCCCCGGTCAGAGTATTGCAGGCCTAACTGAACGCCGTTGGTGTATAACTCAACATGGCCGTCAACCGCCAGTAAATTAGTTCCTTTGCCGATTCCGCCATGCCAGCCGAAAACGACACCGTTGGCGTTGATGTCGATTTGTGAGTATGGAATATCGAAAGTCAGGCCGGAAACTGTCTTGCTGGAAACTCCTTCGACCAGAGCCATAGTTGAAGAGGCTGAACCTATCTGGGTAACTTTGGGGGGACTAAGGTTGTCTTTGCCGCCAAGACCGCGCAGGATCAGTGATGACGACGCACTGTAGGGATAGGCGTAACTCAGGTTGTAATTATAAAGGTTGTTGCTGGTCGACAGGCTGCGATATTGCTTGCAGCCTTTGATGCTTTCCGGACAAAACCAGACCGAGGTCCAGATCGGACCGTTGGCGTTTTTAAAACCCGGCAGGTAATTTGTTTCCGTGCTCAAAGTGTGCATCCAGGTATAATTAGCGTTGCCGCCGCGGCGATATCGCGGAAAATAATCGTCCCAATCGGTTTGGTACAACTGCATGGCGGTGGAAATCTGTTTCATGTGGTTGGCGCATTTTGAGGTTTTAGCCTTGTCCCTTGCCTTATTCAGTGCCGGCAGCAACATGGAGGCAAGGATAGCGATGATTGCTATAACGACAAGAAGTTCTATTAGTGTGAAATTTTCCTCTTTTCTGTGTTTTTTGCTTGCAGTAAACATTCAACGACTCCTTTTTTGTTGATAAATTAAAAGATTAAAATACTCCTGGTCATAAATCAGGTAACAACCGGGCAAAGCTCTTTGACCGTGTTGCCGGCAATCATGCTTGGTTCCAGTCGCGGCGAAATAAAATGTTCCTTATCGCCATGCAGGATATGTTGGACTGCCAATTCAATTCCTTTTTTGTACGGTTTGCAAATGGTGTTAATATTATAGGTTCCGGTCAAACCGATCAGAGCCCCGTCGTAACCGAAAATAGAGATTTCATCCGGCACGGAAATACCCAGCTTGTGACAAATCCCCAGCAGATGAATCGCGATATGGTCGTTAAAACATATTATTGCGCTCGGCAGTGATTTATTTGCGATATTGCGCTGCAGATAATTAATGACGAACTTATCTTTTTCTTCGGGACTCAGATTCTCGAATGGATTACATTCACCAATCCATTCCGGCTTTATTTTTAATCCGTAATGCCTGAGAGTTGCGATGTAGTCATCATAGCGGGAACTGACATGTGCGACTGGCCTGCCCAGATAGCCAATGGCCTGATGTCCTTTGTCGATAAGGTAATCCACCGCCATTTTACCGCCGTTGCCGGTCGTTTCGATTATATTGGTTTTTCCGGCCAGTTCCGGCGCGGTGCCGAAGATATAAAACCGGTCTCCGTTATTCAGGATCAATTGCCGGGTTTCCGGCGACAAAAAGTCCGGAAGAAAAATATAGGTATTTTTTTTATTCAATAAATTACGGATTGTCGCTGTTTCATGCTTCAGGTTGCCATCTGAACTATATGATGACCCCGGCAGAAAATTATGTTCTTTGCCGGCCGCATTGACCAGGTTGGCGAACTTGCTGTATATCGGGTTGGAATAACTTCTTACTACAACACTCAAATCAATCATTTCGGCTTTTGGACTGCGTGACGCGACAAAGGTCCCTATCCCGATTTTCGATTCCAGAACGCCTTCGCTCAACAACTCGTCGATTGCCCGCGAACAGGTGACTACCGTAAGGTTGTATTCTTTCGCCAACTCTTTGCGGGGTTTTAATTTGAAGTTTTCTGGATAGATTCCGGAAGCAATACGGTCAATAATGATTTGCTTCATCTGGATGTATTTGGGAATTTCTTTATTATAAATTATCGCGCTCATTAATAATCCATCAGTTTTTGTTGCTGTGTATATAGTATACTAGTACACTGTGATAATGTCAACCCCCATGAAATAGAAAAACAGAAAATTAATCCGTACGACGGATGGCGATGAACCGCTTTTTTGCACTGTGAGCCACGGAAGCGGAATAAAAGACATTATTATCACCCTGCTTGATAGTTTATATATTATAAGTATTTGTAAACTAAATGTTTAACTGGTTGATGTGAACGGGGGTGGAAAGCTGTCAGTTGAAAAATGAGACAGTTTTGACGCTTGGGACGATTTGTTATTATCACCCAGCTTGTTATTATCACCCAGCTTGATAGTTTATATATTATAAGTATTTGTAAACTAAATGTTTAACTGGTGGATGTGAACGGGTCGAAAAAGTTGTCGGTTGGAAAATGAGACAGTTATGACGCTTGGGACGATTGGTGTTTTGAGGATTAATTCAAGAGTCGCAATCGTCCCAAGGGACTCAAATACGATAAACACAGGCTTTTGTCGCCGCGTCGAGTATAAAGCAGCAGCAATATATCATTGGTAACAGCACTTCCGGCAATAATTTAAAATTGTCTGAGTCCTATATTCCGTAAGATGTTTTTTTTACATTTGATCTTTCAAATATATTCAACGATATAATTGATCAAGGCCTGACTTTCCTCGGAATCGACATCGCCCCAGAGGGCAAGTAACCCGGCGGTCACTGCTTCGCGGGTGGCGCCGAACTCTTCTCTGGCGGCCAGTGCAGCTGCTTTGGCGATAATATTCGGTTCAACGCCCTGACTCATGACCACGCGCATGGTGCCGATCACCCGGTCGTTCCAGGATAATTTACGTGGCAGATCACGGGTGATCCGGTCGATTGCGTCACGCAGGAAAGGGTTGGTCATGCGAACCAGCAGGTCAACTGCGTATTCGCGAAATCCCGTTTTGGTGAACAGCGGATCAAAATTATTGTATTTGCAACACAGCGCCCGCCCGGATTCGTCGACGAACGCGCTGAATGCGTCACAGATCAGGTCGACATGGTCGCGCAGTTCGCTCATCAGTTCAAGTCCACGTTGTTTACCGAATGTTCCAAGCATAAAGTGGATTGCGTTATGACCGTAGAGTTTGGCTTCTTCGAACGGATAAAGGTCGGGTTTGACGATCAAGCCCTGGGTTAGGCGGTTTTCAATTCCGGGAGCGCTCGAAATGAGGATTTTATTGAATTCCTCAACCAGATGACCGCGGTCCGCATCGGGACTTAACGGCTTCATGTTGCGTTCCGCACACTCGGTGGCGGTGATTACCCCGCTCATTTTGCCGACAACAGTGTTCAGGCAATAGGTTTCCGGGAACTCGTCGCCAAGCAGCGCGGCAAGCTCTTCGGCCGCGTGATTATTGTTTTCGGCGGTATAGATGAAACGACGTTTACCTGGAGCTCTGGCAAAGCCTTTTTTCAACCATGGAACGACGTGTTTGAAAAAGTTCACGCTGGGCAGGGCGGTTGCCAGTTCGTCCGCTTCCGCGGCGACGGCTACCAGTTTTTCGAGGTCAGCTTCGTCGGTAGGATTGAACACTTCGATGCCGGTATAAGTTTCCGGATAAACCCGGTCGGCCGCGGCGATATTTATTGAGACTTCACCGGTTGAGTTAACTGCTTTTTTTAGTTTGTCGTCAACTTCCGCGATAACAATCCGGTCAAATTTGCCTTTGAATGCGCCGGATAAAAATATCCCGGTCTGGATCGGTCCGAGCCCGATGCCTAAAAATGTGCTCATAATATTTAATCCTTTATGTTTTTATATACGGACAGACATAGACGAACCCGGAGCGATTTCTCTAAACAGTCGATCCACGATGTCTGTGTTTGCTGCCGCAATATTGTTCAATTCATGGGGATCTTTATCCAGATCATACAATTCGGTTGGAGCGTTCTCCCAGACGACCAGTTTGTATTTGCCATTGGTCACTGCGCGCCAGTCTTTCAGGCCGCTTGACATGTGGTTTCTGACGGCTGCCGCTTCACCGGTAAGGATCGGCATCAGGCTTTTTGAATCGGTTGCCGGTAACGGTTCGGCTCCGGCAAATTCCAAAATTGTCGAAGCGATATCCACGACTTCAGCCAGCGCACTGGTTTCCCCCTGTTTCACGCCTGGCCCCGCGAATACCAGCGGAACTTCAACTGACGGCGCGTGGGGTTTGCATTTGCCCCAGCTATTGAAATCGCCGAGCATTTCCCCGTGGTCGGAAGAAAAGATTATCAGGGTATTGTCCAACTCTCCGCGAGCTTCAACTTCTTTGATGAATTTGCCGATCAGCCGGTCGATGTTTTCAATCATTGCCGCGTAGTGACGTCGATTGCGCTGATGATCCTCCTCAGAATACCTTTCGTCATCATTATTGAGTGGAGGATTGAATTCCGTCCCCTCCCAGTCGGCTGCCATGTTTGCTGTTACATCCATTGGATTGTGCGGACCGGTAAAATTTACCTGCATGAACCAGGGCTGTTCCGCCGGGAATTCGTGGATTATCTCCATGCCTTTTCGACTCAACCAGTTATCACAATAAAGTTCTTCGGTTACGCAGGTTACATACGCACCACGGAATTCACTCTGGTTGATATGTTCCCGGGCATAATCATCGGCCAGTCCCGCTTCGTCCAGAGCTTTCAGGTAAGGTCCGACCGGTCCGTCATATTTACGGTAAGTGATTGAACCGTCCAGCTTGCCTTCGTTGTCGCAGCCGTCGGTGAAACCCCATTCGTCAAGATGGCCGGAGCCGTCCAACTGCCAGTTGTAACCGGGTTTGTCGAGATCGAATTTTCCGACTCCGGCCACCCGGTAACCGGCATTGCGCAGGTTTTTGTATATATTCGGCGGTTCAACCGGCATCGGCTGACCGTTATCGATGACGCCGCACCGGTCGTATTCAAGTCCGAGTGCCAGTGCCGCCCGGCTTGGAGCGCACAAGGGCGAGGGGCACCATGCTCGCTTGAAAGTCATGCCGATAGCTCTAAGTTTATCCAGATTCGGAGTACGCAACGGAATACCTGCGGTCGCTTTCAGCCAGTCCCCGCGCCATTGGTCGGGGAAGAAGAATAATATATTCGGTTTTGTCATGTTCCGTTTCTCCATAAACAAATATGCATGACCGCATACCTTGCCGTGTTCAGGAAAATAATAATCGGCAGCACCAGTATTGGAAACTCAGGGTCAATGCAAAAATTAAATTATAAACATAGACATTTGTTTGTGAAAGTCAAACAAAAATAGACATTTCCTGAGGTGTTTATTTTAAATTTTCTTAAAAAGGTATATAGTATGAGTTGATGTTATGCGGTCATGTATATTTTTATATTGCTTGAAAACTTCGATTAGAGATTAATGGCCGCGATTTATTAATATGAATATTTATGTAAAATTGATTTAACCCGAACCAGCGAGAAGTATGAATATTTACAAAGAATTGAAAGATCGTGGTTTCATCTACCAGGAAACCGATGTCGAGAATACCGAAAAGATTTTGACCGAGGAAAAAGTAACTTTTTATGTTGGTTTCGATCCTACCGGGAGCAGTCTGCATGTCGGTCACCTGCTGCCGATCATGGGAATGCGTCTGCTGCAGCAGGCCGGACATACCCCGATCGTGCTGGTTGGCGGCGCGACCGCGCTGGTTGGCGATCCGTCCGGTAAAAGTTCAGCCCGGCCGATCCTGACCAAAGAAAATGTGGCTGAAAACGCTGCCGCGCTGAAAGAACAGCTCAGTCGTTTTATTTCGATTGATAACGCGATCTTCGTAAATAATATTGACTGGTTCGAAGGAGTCAAATATATTGATTTCCTGCGGGACATCGGTTCAAAGTTCAGTGTAAATAAGATGCTGGCGGCGGAATCGGTAAAACAGCGGCTTGAAACCGGAATTTCATACCTTGAGTTCAGCTACTCTTTGTTGCAGGCCTATGACTTTTACATTCTGAATCGTGACCACAACTGCCGGATGCAGTTTGGCGGCCAGGATCAGTGGGGCAATATTGTGGCCGGGACCGAACTGGTCCGCCGCATGAACGGTTCTCAGTCCTGCGCGATGACGTTCCCGCTGCTGTTGAACAGCCAGGGCGAAAAGTTCGGCAAGACGGCCGGCGCGGCGGTTTGGCTGGACCCTGAACGCACCAGTATTTTCGATTACTACCAGTTCTGGCGCAATTGTGATGACGCGGATGTCGGTAAACTGCTTTGTTACTTTACCAATCTGCCGTTGGCCGAGATCAACGACCTGGCGGCGCTGGAAGCTCCCGCGATCAATCGCGCCAAAGAGATTCTGGCCTATGAAGCCACAAAACTGGCCCATGGCAAGGCTGAAGCCGAAAAGGCGTATCTGGCCGCTTGCGGTAAATTCGGTTTTGCCGACCCGAAAGGCGATATCATTACTTCCAGCGAAGTGGCTTCGATCAAATCTCAGGCGATTGAAGCCGATTTGCCGACTTATGAAATCGCGTCCGGAGAACTCGCCGGTGACGGCATGTGGATCGTCAAACTTTTCACCGACTGCGGACTGTGCAAGTCCAATGGTGACGCCCGACGGCTGATAAAAGGTGGTGGCGCCTACATGAATGATGAACGTGTTTCAAACATGGATCAGAACCTGGTCGAAGCTGATTTTGTCGATGGTTCAATTACCTTGAAAGCCGGAAAGAAAAATATTCGTAAAATTATTTTAAGATAAGGAGCTATTCAGAAATAACCTTTACATTTGCCCGGTTCTCGTGAATGCTGTTGGTGTCGCCGGTTCGTTACATACCTGAGGGTATGCTCCTCGCCGGCGACTTCCAAAATCAAATCACGATCCTTCCGGCAAATTGTCAAGTTAATTTCTTCACAGCACCTGAAGAGAGACGGAGTAACGGAATATGAATTTTATTATGATGTTTTGCGGGCTTTGCCTGCTGTTAGTGGTTGGAAAATTTTTGCGAGTCAAAATTCCGTTACTGCAAAAGCTCTATCTGCCGTCATCGGTTATCGGCGGAATACTGGGGTTGATCATCTTAACAATCTGGGGCGATGTTATCCCGCCGGGCTGGTATGCCGGCTGGAGCAAGGTGCCGGGTTTCCTGATAAATATTGTTTTTGCCGCGTTGTTTCTCGGCGTCGCAATTCCCGGAATCGGGAAGATCTGGAAAACCGCCGGGCCGCAGCTGGCTTACGGTCAGATCGTGGCTTGGGGACAGTATCTGGTGGGTATTGGCCTTACCCTACTGGTGCTTGGCCCGATGTTTGGTTGTCCTGATGTTTTCGGGGTAATTGTGCCGGTCGGGTTTGAGGGTGGACACGGTACCGCCGGCGGCCTGGCCGAGACGTTTCAAAAACTTGGCTTCGGCGAGGGACGTGATCTCGGACTGGCTTCGGCTACGGTGGGTATGGTTGCCGGTGTCGTCATCGGGATGGCGCTGATCAACTGGGCCGCCCGCAAAGGACTGCTCAAGGAAATCCAGTTATTTGAATCCCGTAATAAACTGGAACGACAGGGCATCTATGAAGAAGGGAAACGTCCGCCGGCCGGAAAACAAACGGTTTCAGCCGATTCTATTGATTCACTGGCCCTGCATCTATCACTGATCGGGATAGCAGTTTTGATCGGTTATGGTATTCAGCAGGGATTTGTCTATGTCAATAAATTTATGCCTGGATTTATTCAGGAATTGGATATCCTCAACAGTTTTCCGCTTTTCCCGCTTTGTATGATCGGCGGCTTGCTGGTGCAATTGTTTTTTGGCAGAGCTAAAGAAGCTTCATTGATCAATCACGGTCTGATGCAGCGTCTCAGCGGCGCATCGCTTGATTTTCTGGTTGTAGCCGCGATTGCCACAATAAAGATCAAAACGATTACTGATAACTTCTGGCCCTTTATTCTGGTTGTTGCAATCGGCATTATCTGGAACATCTTCTGCGTGCTGTTCCTTGCTAAACGCATTCTGCCTAATTACTGGTTTGAACGTTCGATCGCGGAAATGGGCCAGTCGATGGGGGTTACCGCTACCGGATTGCTGCTGCTGCGGACAGTTGACCCGGAAAGTGAGACGGAGGCTCCGGCCGCTTTCGGTTACAAGCAACTTCTGCACGAACCATTTATGGGCGGCGGTTTATGGACCTCAGCCGCGGTGCCGCTGGTCATTTCAAAAGGCGGCTGGGTTGTGCTTGTAATCAGTGTCGGAGCGATTCTTGCCTGGTTGATTATCTGGTACGCCCTGTGGGGACACCGGAAAGACTTTTTTAATTGAACACGGCGGACACGTCGAACATCGAACGTTTAACATCGAACATCGAATAACTCAAATACTGTGCGAGCCGGTCTCCGAACGGCGAACTCTTTGAACATTTACATCGAACCTAAACCAGCATAGCCGGAACCAAGTTGCAGGCAGCCGTAAACGTAAGTATGTTCGAGGGAAGGTAGCGCCTGTTTCGATGAAACCGGCGGGGAACGTACGGATATGTAATTAAGGTCAATTGGTGGCTAAAGAATTAGCCCGAGGGGGGATGCTTTCGCATTTCGGCGCTTTCATCGAAAGCGGCCCTACTGTTTACACAACAAATATTTGCATTGCACGATTACATTTTCCTTCCCCCAAAAATGCAGAAGGTTACAGGTCAGAACCTGACATTGAAATCAGATCCAGGAAAAAAGGCCGCAATCATTTGATTGCGGCCTGTATCTTGCAAGGGGAATAAATTAGAATTTATCAGCGTCGCTGATTACTTCCTCTTTTGCCGTTTCGGCCTTTTTGGGAGGTTCAGGCGCAGACGTGTCTTCAATAACGATTGCTGATTTGTATTCCAGTGCGCTGAACAGAATGCCGACACTGATTCGCTTGTTCTTCAGTTCCCAGGTATCAGTGGCGGTTAAACGTTCCGGAGTAAGGGTTTCAATTTTCGGGAATTCAACGGTTGTCGTTGCTTGTTTATATCTTTTTCCGATGATATTGCGCATGGTTTCCCAATCGTATTTGACATCGGCATCATAATCAGTATCAGGATGGCCTTCGTAATATAACGCTACTTCCTTGAGCTGGTCTTCCGCATTGAATTTGAAGATTAATTCACAAGCTTTACCAGCCAGTGTGGTTTCACAATAGACTTTACGGGGATCGACATCCTCAAATTCCATATCTTTAATGGAGACGCTTTTTGTCTTTCCGATCTTGAATTTTGTTACTTCTTTGGAGTCGTCAAAGTTGAACGAGGCAAAAGCCGGTTTGTCTTTGTTGTCGTTGAGTGATGAGGTAAGCTGTCTTTTGGAAGATGCTTTAGCAATTCTCAGTGCTATGACTTTTTTGACTCTTGCATCGTATTGCTTTTTGTCAAACTTCCAGATGTCATCAGCTGAAATATCGCTGATCCGGACGCCGATCGAGACTCCGGGCTGGGTTTCAATAAATACCTTATTTTTATAGATTTGAGAGAATTTGCCTTGAACCAGGGTGCCGCGGTTTTTTCGGAAAGAAATCATCTCACCTTTGACCGGAGGCGTAAAAGGCCCCATTTCTTTGATGGTGGTTTTCTCTATCAAAGCTTTTTTAGCTTTCCAGGCTTTTTCGGCGCGTTTTTTAGCTTCCAGGGCTTTTCTTTTGGCTTCGGCGCGTTTTTTAGCTTCCAGGGCTTTTTTAGCTTCCAGAGCTTTTTTAGCCGCTAAAGCTTTCTTGGCTTTTTCTTCTTCTAAAGCCTTTTGAGGATCGACGGGTTCAGCCGGCTTGGCGGCTTGCTGCGCTTTTGCCTTTGCGGCTTTTTCCGCTTCAAGTATAGCAGGGTCCTGGACCGGCTGTTTTTCCGGCGGCATCACTTTGGCGGCAGGTTGAGTCGGTTCCGGAGGCGCGGATTTTTCAATTACAATGTCTGCAGAATATAATTGAATGCAGAATAAACTTGCAATAAATAGTAAAAAAGATTTCAATATAAACACCGTAAAATTTTCGTAAAGATTAGTTAATAATAGTATAAGAATTTAAAGTTATGCGATAAATAAATCACCAGGCACATATTTCCGAAAAAGCTCTGGTCATACTAATAAAGCCGAAATGTAACGGCTCTAAAAGTTTTGTTGTCACCTGTCATAAAAAGCTCCGGAATAAATTCATCAATGTCATATAAACAGTTATTTCTAAAGGTTATAATATAGAGCTTTATATAAGATTTTCAAGAAAATATTTTCAAGAAAGGAGGATTTTAATTTATTCTAAAGGTGGCGATTTTGTTTGTTTCTTTTTCCTGCATCTACAAAAAAACGGATCAGCTCAGTTTTTTATATGAAAAAATAAAACAAAAAAAATTGGGGGTACGGTTGCTAAATACAAATTATTGTATCGTCGGATAATTAATGGTTTTAGGAGCTGTATAAAAATAACCTTTACATCTGTGCGTTTCTCCCGGTTGCCTTGTGTTTTGCCGATTCGTTACATAGCTTAGGTTATGCGCCTCATCGGCAACTCCCCAAATCATTCCGGGATAATTCACTCATTTTGTCAAGTTTATTTTTATACAGCTCCTTAGTTTGTATTTTTTGATTTTATCTTTCAGGGACGATTTGACAAGGTGTGAAAAAAATTGTTTAACGCTTGAAAACAGAGATTATTTCACGACACTCCCGGCAGCGCAGGAGCAGGGCCATTACGATGTAAATAAAACAGAAAATGCCACCGGTTGAAAGCAGCAGGATCAGTGATTTCCAGGGCAGGTCAAACTTTTGGATGAACTCCCAGCCGATATATGAGATGCCAAGAGCTATTAAAGTTGCCGCCAAGGATTTAACAACAGTTCCGGTCAATCCTGAAAATAGTCCTTTTGTTTGCAGGTTGCGGCGTAAAATCAGCAACAGAAGCAGGTTGTTCAAGATGGAAGCGATAACGGTCGCCATGGCAATTCCGCCCTGGCGCAGGGGAAACATCAGGATCACATTAAAAATAATATTCACTCCGATACAGATCAGGGATATCTTGAGAGGCGTTTTCATGTCGCGCTGCGCGTAAAAAGCGGAAACACAGGCTTTGACTGTACAGAAAAACGGAATACCTAATGCATAAAAATGCAACGCCCAAAGCGTTTCCCGTAAATCCGATTCGGAAAAGTTGCCGCCGAAATAAATCACTTTGAGGAATAGTTCTCCGGCAAAGGCAGTGAACAGCGCGATGGGGATACAGATAAATAACATTTGCCGCAGCGCCAACTGAAGCGCGTCAACTATTCCCTGATTATCTCCGGCTTCCGCCGCTTTTGACATATTAGGCAGCAATACCGTGCCGAAAGAGACCGCGATAACGCCTATCGGCAGATAGACCAGCCGGTCGCTGTACACCAGGGCGGGAACTGCCTGATCTCCCAGAAAATAGGCCAGAAAACGATCAGTGAAAAAACTTAACTGGACAGCACCGGCTCCAGCCAGGCCGGGCAGGATCAATGACCAAAGTTCCCGCAGCGCCCAGCCTGATTTCAGGCAGCTCGGGTTGAACGCTGGAAAAAGATCGTATTTCTTCAGGCAGATCAGGTTGTAGGCCAGTTGTGCCGCTCCGGCCAGAAGTACCGACAACGCCAGATAGCGTAATTGCAATACCGGTTCTCCGGAAAGGGCAGGGCAGACCAGCCAGAGACAGGCTATCATGAAAATGTTCAGGCTTAATGCTCCCAGCGCAGGCAGAAAAAATATCCGCAGCGTATTCAGGATGGCGCCGGACGCGCCGACCAGGCACATGAAAAAAGCGTAGGGAATCAGTAGAGGCAGCAGTTGTAAAGTAAGCCGTCCCCGTTCAGTGTCCGGATAATCCTGGAAAAACAGGCATCCGGCGGCGATGACAATGCAGAGCACGCCAAGGATCAAACTCAGGACCAGGAATACTGCCGCCACCGCGCGCTTGGTTTCATCCCGGCCATGAGTTTCCAATGAACGGGTAATGATCGGGACCAACGCGGTTCCGAGGGCTCCCTCGCCGAGAAGGCGACGGAACAGATTGGGGATCATAAATGCCATGTACCAGGCGGAGGCGAATGCGCCACCGCCCAGAATCCGGGCTACCAGCATGACTCGAACCAGGCCGAGCAGGCGGCTGATTGTAGTGGCGATTGCGACTGCGGCAGAGCTTTTCAGAATCTTCTTATATAATTGTGACATACCTTTTCCTGATTGTATAACTAAACGGCACCGCCGTCCAATGACATTAAATTTCCCTTATTTTGGCAAGTTTCAAGTTGATATTGAGTTTTTTTATATAATGAAGTTGATTTTTTTATAAATAGTAGTAGATTATGCGTCGCAGGACAATCCGCACCCATGAATTGTTCTGTAGTCACGACAAGCCGGAGTGGCGAAATTGGCAGACGCGCTAGACTCAAAATCTGGTGTACTTACGTACGTGTCGGTTCGAGTCCGACCTCCGGTACCAATCTTTTAAGCTTAAAAATCTTCATTTATATCCATGTTTGATCAATTCCAGTTTATCGTATGAAATGGTCTTTTATGGCTTGAAACTAATAATAACGCCTCATCGACGGTTTATGCCGTAAATCATAATTCCCTCACGCTCGAAATCTCCGGCAGTTGAAATATTTTCAATTTGAAGTATTCGCGATCCCGGAACCCGTATGCCTGTCTGATCAGCCATCTGATTTTATTATTGAAGCCTTCCATCGATGCATTGGATATTCCTCTAAATGTCCAGATTCCTTTATAGTTTCCAAGTAAGTTTATTACCCTTAACTTCAATAATGCCATCATTCTCACGGTCATTCCAAACTACTTCGTAAAGTAACATACCAGTGATGCGCGGGTCATTTTCTACTGCTTCCAAAAAGTTCCGGTTCCAGTCATGTCCTTGCTGTAAATAGCAGTGAATCCACAGCGGCTTCCTCATTTTTGTGGTTAGATTTTTTATTCCATTTGCAATCTTCGGGTTATATTCACCAAAATTATAATCCTTTATAACGATTTCATCGGCCTTCTCAAGAAGTTTACGCCAGTCTGGCAAAACTTTGGGGTTAGCCCAAAAACCCAGTTTATGAAAAGTCGGTTCTAGTGATGGTTGTTCCATATAATCATGCAAATGCAGTAATAATTTGACTTTATTCCGAGCTAATAAGCTTTGGGCTTCATCAATAAACATCTCAAAAAACTTTCCGCGTATTTTCATCAATTTTATTGGATCACCTGATTCCTTTGAAATATCTACGTTATATTTATCAAAATATGCCTTAACTAACGGGGGGTTGAATCCATAATTAACAAAATCAGTTACTCCCGAACAATGGCTTTGAAGACGAATCTCAATTCCATCAATGCCCATATCAATAAAATCCCTTATCTGTTGAAGCCAGTATGCTCTAACTTCGGGATATGCTTCACACAGCGATCCCCTCAGGCGGTTCATTTTACCACGGGCAAAGCCGAAATGCGTACATGTACGCCAGCCGCAATCCCAATAATACGGCCCCAACTCCTCAAACTCAAAACCGGCATTTTTAAACGGTTCTTCGTATCGCGTGGTTGGCGAAACTGTCACTGGCAAATTTCCACTAGGCCCTGAGACTGTACACATTGAGAAGGGAATGGTGCGAAACGCCTCAGTTTCGCCTTTGAATTCAACCGAAAAATAGGGTTCGTCTATTTTAATGCCTGATATTTCGATAACCCTGCAGCGTACAGCCTGCGGAAAAACAGATTCTCCGTTAGAATCTTTTATTATTCTCTGCTCAATTCGTTCAGTTAATTCAAAAAGGCTACTATAAAGGCTATAATGACTGTTGTCACTGCTTGTGCTTATCTTAATATTTTTTATAGGAAAGCTGGAGATAACATCATTATCAAAAGAAGCCTGTTTTACCGTGTCACTGTTACCTATCTTGTCTAGAATAAATAACAGCTCAATTTTTGTTGCTGTTCCCGATTGCAAATCATCATAATCTTTCCTTTTAACCAGAAAATCAGGGTGATCTACGATAAATGGTTCAAGACCAACGGACCGTCCGCCAATAGTTTCAAGGTAGTTACGGTTGCAAGGGGGGGCTGTATCATGCGGGATAGTAAATACGCCTCCGCCTTCATAGGGTTTAAATACAATAATTACCTCAAGCCCGGCTTTTTGAGCAAATATTACAGCTTGTTTCAAAGGGGTATCTGAAAAAATTTCTCTTGATTGCCTGAGAAAATTTGGAGGGCCATCTTCGGGCAATATTCTAACGGCATGGCTGTAATCCGGATTACCCGGCGGCGGCGCGACGATGTGCAACCGCTCGAACCCATGCTCCGCCAGCATTTTAATTTTTCTCTCCAGAATCTCCGGCGTATGAAAAGCGCAGCAGAGATCATAATCCAGGTCCATGACCGGACTTAAGTCTTTCGAAAAATATCTATAAGTATACATGTTATTTTCTACATAAATTTTCGGCCGTTGCCTGGACTATTGTAACAAATTTAATATGAGTTCCATTCCTTCCATGCGTATTTCTGGAACCATTTAAATAAGTATAACTTATATTAATTTTACGATCACGGCTTTGAATTACCGCCGGGTATGAAAATTCACCCTCAGAGGACTCTAAAATGTAAACGTTTTTCCAGTTCATACCTTCATCATCCGAAATCGCTATAGTTAACGGAGTTCGTTTTTGCTCATCAGAATTATTGTTGTATATCAAAATAATTTCCCCGGAATCCAGCCTTGTCATATCAATTCCGCTGTTATTGTTCGGCAGGATTGTTTTTTGAGTTTTACTCCAAGTCAATCCCCCATCCGCAGAATAAGTTTTCCATATATTTCCAATATTGGTTCGAAGCAAACCCATGATTCTGCCGTCTTTCAACTTAACAAATGTTGGTTGGATGCAACGAACGTTTTCCCCGATAGTTATTTCAGATGACAACTCCCAAGAGAGATTATCGGGGTCAAATATTAATGCGTATGAACTTTGGGTGTCTTCCCTAGTCATCGGAAATATTATCCGGCTGTTATCCAGAAGAATTGGTTTGTTTTTACCTAGAAATGAATCTAGTCCGGGCATATACGCCGCCTCAGACCAGGTACGACCGTTATCAT
The DNA here is from genome assembly GCA_963678305.2 of Victivallales bacterium. Lineage (GTDB taxonomy): Bacteria > Verrucomicrobiota > Lentisphaeria > Victivallales > Victivallaceae. The sequence goes on along the minus strand of CAXXVV010000002.1, from coordinate 166,137 downwards.
CTGAAACTTTATAATAGTTTTTAGTGCCGCCGCTACACCATTTGCCTTCATTTACTGGAAGAATGGCCCATGCCCGTTGCCTGGAATCACAGAAAATCCGGGGATTACCTGCGGATTTACCCGGGATATTCCAAAACAGTTCAGGTTCATCGAAGTGGCTTTGTCCCTTCCTGAGGAATGTACAATAGTGAGCAGCATCCGGGTGTGCTTCTTCAATGCCGCCAAACCAGATAGCCATAATATCCCCATTAGGCATTTCAGCTATTGAGGATGAATGACAAGATGGGATATATTCCGACGAGTCATAAATAAAACAGTTTTTAACAACGTGATAACCCATTTTAGTTCCTTATATTATTATTTTATGAGTTTGGAAGAATAACCAAGCCCTTTTAGTTTGAAAAAGTCAGGATTCCATATAATAAAAGATGTAAGGTTCATGGTACAAATAAATGGAAGTAAGCCTATGTGTTTTCTGTCTATATATGTCTGATTACTTGATGCTTGAAACTTTTTTATATCTCTGTGCGATTTTTTTCGGTCCGGCAAAAATAATTCTGGCCTCAGGGATTTTCTCCGGCAAATTCAACTTGACCCGGTTAGTTCCAGATGCCAGAACCTTGCCGCTGAAGACGTCCATAACGGTTTCTACTTTTCCGGGTAAGGAGATATCCTTTTCACCGCCTTGCCTGCTGTAGACAGCCAACAGGTTTCCTGCGCAGTAGAATGAATCTTCAGGATTGGCTTTATCAAGATAAACATGAATTCCAACGCGCTTGAAAATAGTCCTTAACACTTCTGCTTTAGGCGGGGCAAGAGAAGTAAGTAATATTGAGCGTCCGGCTGAAACTTTTTTTTCCGCCATTGCCGGATAATTGCTGTTACCGTAATACGCCAGCGGTGATGCCTGTTTGTCTTCTATAAGAGAGGTTATGGAGAAATCATCCTTAACCCAATATGATTTTGAAAACGGCAATTTTTTTAAGTCAAAATCAAGTCCGGGATAAGACTCTGACTTAACCTGGCTGAACTTTTGTTGGCCGTTGAATGGTACAATATTGATTCCTGTAAATTGGCCACTGCGCGTATAATCAAGTTTATGCGTTCCGATAATCCCGGGAGAACCAATGAAGAGAACGGTTTTACCTTTATCAAATAATCTTTTGTGCGTCAGCTCAATGGTTTTATCGCTTACAAAATCCGCATTCACAAAAAGCACCAGTTTGTATCTAGAAAAATCAATCAATTCCATATCACTGACGGCATAAAGATCCCATGGTACCCCGGTGCGGTCAAGTTCCGTTTCAAACAGGTTTCTCTGAGCGCAGAGCAAAAGGCGAAGCGAATTGTCACGCGTAACCGGATGATTCGCGTAATATGGGACCATAGCCTCACTGAAGAGGATTGCTACTTCAGCATGGCTACGCTTCCCTTTAACTTCAAAATTTATTTTGTCAAGAACCTTGAGTTTTCTTATTGCTTTCATATATTCCGGGGTTATGAACCAGTCTTTGATGAAATCGAAAAAATAATAACTGGTTCCTTTGGAAAAATTAAGCATATAGTCACGCTTGGCAATCTCAACAGATTCAGCAAGGTTGTCCGTCGCCCCGTAGCGAGCTTGAATCCTTTTGTCGCTCAAATGGGTGCGCTGGTCGTTTTCAGAAAGCCATACTTTGTTGTGAAAAGCAATTGATGAATAGAGGCTGTTTATTTGTAGTCTGCCTTTTCTGTCATAATAAGGATATGGCCCTCCAAGAAAATCCAGATATTTTGATCTTAGGTAATATTTAAGGCCATAATGCCCGGACTCCTGCAGATGATAAGGAATATGGTTGATATGCCCGAGATAATACCCGTAATAAGCTCCTGAAAGTATCCTTTTGCCGGAACTATTCTTTACTATTTTGGCAAAGTACTCAATCGTATTTACGGCAAACCACTGGAAAAAGGTATAATAGTCGATAGCGGCCTGATTTTTCTTGTCGATATAGAAAAGAATACTGTCATCGGCGACAAAGCGTTGTTTTGAACCGGGAACCAGGTTCTCACTATCGAAAGATACGTTTTCATTGCCCCATGCTTTTCTTAAGTTTTCTACATTTTTATACTTTTTCTCAAGCCATTTCCCGAAAGCACGCTGCATCGGTCTGGAAAAATCCACGAACTGAAAACTTTTATACCCCCAGTTGTTCCATTCTCCGGCATTTGCGTAACTGCTACGAACCATTATTATACGATCTGCCCATTGAGACTTTCTCAATCTTTCCAGGAGTATTTTTAAAACATTTCCGGCATCTTTGCGCCAAAGTTCCGAGGCATAAGAAGGTTGCAATATCTGGCCAGGAGCATATTTTAACTTTTTTAAGCCGTTCTCAAGGGCTATCATCTCTCCCGGATGCTTGTCGCACCATTCTTTGGACATATAGAGCTGCCAGTCAAAACATATCAGGGCTTTGGGCGCACATGCGACAGTTCTACAAATCAGGGTATCTATATATTTCAAGTTGGCTTCAATATCAAACTTGCCGTTTTTATAGAACAGTGAAGGCCTTACAGTAAGAATATTGACGTTTATACCGACATTGGCAAAATCCTTGACGCTTCCCGCACTGAAGCGTTTAGCCCTGACCAGCCAGCTGAGTCGAGCCGGCATTGTTCCCAGTGGCTTCCGGTTTACAACTAACGACGGGGTTTCATTATATTTCTGTATCTTACAATTCGGGAAATCAGTATTTCCATTTGGGTCATATAAGATTAAACTTTGTTTTAAAACATTTTTCCGCCCACTTCCGGACAAGGAAAGAACAAACGGCTTTGCGCTGAATTCACACTGACTGAGCTTAAATGCTTTTTTCAAGACCGTTTGGGGTATCTTCGCGGATGCAAAAAAGCGGGCCATTAAAGAAATTGATTTGCCATGTCGCGGGGTTCTAGAAGTTATCCTGGATATTTTTAGCTCAAACTTTACTGAAATTTCGCTGTTTTCAGGTCTCAATTCCGCCTGGTATACTCCGGGCGGAGTATCGTGCTGTTTTTCTAATAATAACAGATGGTCTTTGTTTATCGATAATGGATATTCCACTACTGGAATGTTAAATCTTACTCCCCGCACCCAGGCTGGATTGAAAAGTACGGCGTCTCCATCAGGGACGCCTTTAACACTAAAATCCTTGACAGAGAGAACCCCGTTATGTCCGGTAAAACCAAATGTATGTGAAATTTTGTTGGTATATTCAGCCTTCCCGATCAACTTATCATTTATATAAAATTTAAGGACTTTGCCGTCACAGTTCATCTTAAAGCTGAAGAACTTCCCGGGAGCAATATATTTCTTGGCTAATCCGAGGCTTTTAATCCCGTAGTATCCGTCAATACCATTACCAATCAGTTCCCGACCCCAAAAGCCGAGAGAAGCGTTTTTCGGGCAAAAACTGCTTTTGGGACAATCAAAAAACAGTTTATTTCTATCGAATATAAAAGCAGCGCCTGTTCCAGCCAGCTTTTCCAGCATCAAGGTAGCATCCACCTGAAATTTTCCCGCTTTTACAGCCTCAGAGTAATAAATAGCATTATTTTGCTTTGTAAGAACTACTCCTTGTTCAGAATTCTTTACGCTTCCTGTATATAAAAAGTTGTCTTTTACTCTGTTTCCATCTTTTATTATCATCGCCGGAGCATTTCCTTTACCGGCAAATGGCAATATGCAGAACAAAGCCATAAAATTAATGGAAAGTCTAAATCCAAGAAATGATTTTGTATAAAAAAAATACGTTCCTTTTTCTGAGAGTTTATTGTGAATTGCTTTCTGAGTCATTCTATCTCCATGGTTTTATCTGTACTTTTTATGAAAACTGCGAATCCATTTAGTAAATTACTGACTATACAAGAAACTAGGCTTGCTGCTATTTTCCTGAAGTTTGCTCAAAAGACTTCTAACTGGCGTGACCGTCAAAACCATAGTTGATCCTTATTAGAATGGCGATTAGCAACACAAATTCTTAATAGATTATTATATATTATTGCAATTGATACACTTCAATTTCTTGTTATCTAGTTGCATTATAATTCTATTATAATTCCAGTATCGGTGAAATATTTAAAAGCATAATTAGTTACATGGTCATTAAGCGGCCAATTTTCTTTTATCTTTATTGGAGCAGTAGGTTCAACATGACCATCTAAATATAAAACATTAACTCTATTATTATGACGGGCAATGATATTGTAACTATCAGACCAACATTGAATCCCGTAAAATTGGTCAATAAATCTTGGTGCACCAGTATATCCGGGAAAATGAGAATCTGCCATAAACAATAAAGCACTGGGACTTTTTACTTTTTTGGCACTAATACCACTCCAGCCGTCAATAGTAATTCCAAATTTTTTATATTCTGTTGCCGGATTCAAATACGTTCCGTAGCAATTATAAATACGGCCGGATGAGTCGTAAGGGTTCTGGTTTGGAGTAGCAGGGCATAAAACAACCTTAGTGCTTTTTACATATCTCAGCACCTCCATGCTGCTTGCCCAGGAGTTTGTTCTTATACCATTAATAAGATAAGTGTTACCAGTACATGTAAGATAATAGTTATTATAATCGTCTGCATAAAAGCTCGAAATTAAACCTGAACTTTTTTGGTTAGAGAGGCATTTGATAGCTTTAGCTTTATCTCGTGCTTTGTTTAAAGCTGGTAGCAACATACTGGCAAGAATTGCTATGATAGCTATCACAACCAGGAGTTCTATGAGTGTGAATTTTTTAAACTGTTTCATACTATTACCTCACTTTGTTTATTTTAAATTTCAGGTACTTTTACTATTGGTATTATATTTGCTAAGCCAAATTCAACCCGAGCTTATAATTAGAATAATTTTTTTTTCGGAAAAATGCAATCTATATTTTATTACATTAACTTTGAATTTGTTGCAATTGCATGTTATTTTTGGGTAAAAGCAATTTTTTATTGCAATTTTCATGAAAATATTTTAATAATGGATAGATGAGTTATGGGTTTCCGGTATGGTAAGTTAAACACCAAAGAAGATTTTATTGCTCTTTTAAAGCATATTATTTTCGAAATTGGGGTCAGAAAAGTTGTAGCATCCCAAAGAAATCCTGAAGTTCCCTCTAATTATCAACGGGTACTGATAGCTCCTGAAACCAGGATAGATATTACCCTTTCAGGGAAAAAGCACTTAATTTTCCCGAATGGCAACAATATCGAAGATATTTTCTTATCTCCCGGGGAAATTCACTATTGCCCGTATATGCATTGGAAACTGCCAGTTTGGGATTCATCACATGAAATGTCATCCGTAGTACTCAAAAAAGAATGTATAAGGATTACCTATATAAAATACGAACACACCAATAAAAGCAAGGATATTCCACATGCCAAGAATTTTTATCATAGCTTGCTGCCGATAGGAGACGTTGGTTTAAGCCTGATCAAAGACTTGGACCTCATTCTTGACTCTGAATACACATATGGGCTTGAGACTGACTTGGTTCGCGGACTGCTGAAAGTAGTTATGCTCGAATTGGAGAAAGCACAGTCATATAAATCTACGAAAGCCCATCATACCTGGCTAAAAATCAATGAGTATCTTCAAGAAAATTTTTACTATCCAATTAACAGAGCTTCCGTTGCAAATACTTTCAGACTTAATTCCTGTCATGTTTCCAGGTTATTCGCCATGGAAGGAGATAGATCATTTAGCGCAACTTTACTGCATTTGCGAATGCAGTACGCCAAAAGTTTATTAGAGCAGTCTTCAGTTTCAGTTAAGGAGATTGCGGACCAGTGCGGGTACTTAAGCAGTACTACTTTCATTTCAGCTTTCAAAAACTATTTCGGGGTGCCGCCTGGTAGATATCGCTGCCATCATCAAATATAAAAAGTAATTTTCGGTTCTCTGTATAACTCCAAAGTTGAAATTCTTATTTAGTTAATCCTAAAATGTACACAGTTGGTTTTTTCTTTTAGATTTGGTAACACTGCCACATCTTGTAATATATTTATATTCATTTTATTTCCTTCTTGTTAAGGAGATGTTCCCTAACTTCTTTACAAATGTTACGAACTCTTTAATTATACCGTCTGCTGGTGCTTGTTTTTATCTTTTTATTTACCCCCATATTGCAAAATTCATATTTAAAGTATGGCAACGATACATTGCAGATAAAGAAAAGATTCACCAAAAAATAAAGGCTGAAGTGCCGATTACAGAAGCAAAGGCAAGAGAGCTACAACAAGCTTTAGCAAGCACGTCTATTGAGTTTGAGAGCCTTCTGTCAGATAAATCTGAACGAATTAAACAACTTGAGGATCGTGATGATAAGAATATTGTTCGGTTAGAAGAAAAAGACAAAAAGATTAATGAATTAACAGAATCTCTGAAAAAAAATGAATTGGAGCTACGCGGATATAAAAATAGAGCAAAAGTTCTTTCAGATATGAAACTACGCCCTGATAGAAATGGAACTTTGCTTGGTCAATGTGAACATTATTGTTCAAAATGTTTCTATTCAGAACCTTTGAAAATTATTAAAATAAGTGAATTTGGAACACCCGGTATATACAATGAGTGTCCTGTATGTTCGGCTAAGTACACTCATAAGAACTTCAATGATGATCCAAGTAACAAGAGTAGATTTAAGCATAAAATTGATAACCTTTTCTTGTGTTGGACAACGATTGATGGAAAAAATAAAATCTGTCCATCTTGTGCCAATACTGACAGAGCAGAAGACTCTATTCTTGCGAAGGTCTCAGAAGACAAGTATGTTTGTGTTTTGTGTGACAAGGAATACAATAGAGTCACTCCTATTGAAGATACAACCGAGGACAATCCAGGCTCTTGACAAAAGGTTTCGGATGAGTATAATAGTAGAGTATATGAGTCGGTGTCCAAAATAACAGAAAAACAGGGATATTCTTGTAATATTTACCCTAAAAATGAGAAGAAGTAGGATAACCTCCGACCTCCGGTACCATTCTTTTTTAGACTCAATTTTCATTCCTTACGGCTTTGTAATGTCCTGTTTTAATTCTCTGATATATCTATTAGACAATGTCAAACTGAATGAAATCGGGTGGAATTAACCTAGATAGAACTTCCGGTGGATGGATCGAATTTGGCTATGTGCCGTGCAGAATTATGTTTGTTTTTGCCGGGGTTGCGGATCATTTGAATTAGCAATTGTCCGGCTTCGTAGCCCATTGCGTAACGATCAACCGGAATACTTGTCAATGCTGGATCTACGTTCGGATTTATGCCGTCTATCCCTACAACGCTGATGTCTTCTGGAATAGACCGGCCGGTTTCAGTTATGGCCCGATAGATTCCCGGAACAATATGATCGTAGGCGGCAATGACCGCGTCGGGCCGTTTTCTCTTCAGGATTTTTTTCATGGCGGAATAGCTGAATTTTGCCAGTGGCGGAGTATGTTCAATCAGGTCACTATCCAGTTTTCCGTACTTCTGGACAGCGGCAATATAGGTATGAAACTTATCCAGATCGAGGAGGTGCTCGCCTTCGCTTTGAGTAATGCCAAGATACGCTATCTTTGTCCGGCCGGCTGCATAGAGATATTCGATTGCCTCAATGATCGCTGAACTTGTATCCGTATATATCGAAATAATTTCAGGGTCCAGCGTTTTTGTCCCCGCCAGGACAAACGGTACTTTTTGCCTTTTTAATTTTCTGATCTGTTCTTCGTTACAGGTTCCAATTAAGATTTTGCCGGCCGACGGAATGAAATCACTATATACTTCTTTGACTCCCCCAATTCGTCTATTCTCTTCCAGCATCGTTAAAACCAGCCTGAAACCTGTATCTTTCAGACTATCCAGGATGCCGCGCTGCATCTCGCTGTAAAACGGGTGAACCGACATTTCAGAAGAACCGACAAAGAGCAGTTCGATCAGAGAGTCTTCCAGCCTGGCCGGTTCCTGAACAATAAAAGTTCCCCGACCGGGTTTGCGATAGACCAGGTTCTTTTCAACCAGCTGTCTGATCGCTTTATTCAGAGTTTTGAAGTTTACCTCAAACTCTACTGCCAGTTCCAGCGCTTTCGGCAACTTCTCGGAGTATTTACCTGAAGCGATTCTTTGTTCCAGCTCTTCTGCAATTTTATTTTGTTTGTTTTTTATCAACATACTATTCCGATATTCATATTGAATATACCGCTTATGTAACATACCTTGCTGACTATAAAGCATTATATCGCTGCGGTACGCTCCTGGTGCCAGTCGTCGTACGGATTAATATATGGTATTATTCCTTTTTATGCAAATTTACAGAGAAAAAAGCATTGACATTTTAATTAAAACCATATATAATACCATATAACAAAATTCAGGAAGTGGGTTAAAAGATTATGAAAAAGTCAAAAGCAATTGTTATGGAACGGCCGTACCAGGCGACGTACCGGGATATCGAATTAACTGAATTGACGTCGGACAGCATCGTTTGCCGGACCACAATGAGCGCGATCAGCAGCGGCACCGACATGAAAACATGGCGGGGACAACAGCATCCGGAACAATGCTGGTACCCGCTGGTGCCGGGCTACGAAAACGTCGGAATCATCGAAGATATCGGGCCGGACGCGAAAACCGATTTAAAGGTCGGCGACCGGGTAATGATCAATGAATGCCGGCAGTTCGGCGATGTTTGCGCGGCCTGGGGCGGCAACAGCGGACTCGTTATCAAGAACAGGGAAACCGCGCCGGGCTGTTTTGATTATATTGTAAAAATCCCCGATAATGTATCTGATGCCGATGCGGTTTTGGCTTATCTGGCCTGCGTGCCGCTCAAAGGGGCGAAACGCTTTAATTTTGTTGAAAATGAAACGATTCTGGTAACCGGTGCCGGGATGATCGGGATCAGCGCGATCCAGGTTCTCAAGATTCTTAACCCCTCGGCAACGATCATCTGCACTGACCGTTCTCAACATCGCTGCGACATCGCCAAACATTACGCGGATCATGTGTTCATGACCGACGGCAGTGAAGTTGCCCAAATTATTGAAGTAACCAATGGTAAAAAGGTTGATAAACTGATGGAATGTACCGGGAATTCCGATATCGTCGGCACCCTGCACAAGTACATTAAAGACGGCGGCTGGGATATCGACGAACCGGTCGCGCACATTCATTTACAGGGTGATTACCCGGAAACGATCGTATTGGATTCGTGGCACCGCTGGTTCGTCAAGAACTGCCAGATCACCATGAGCTGCGCTTTGGCTCCCGGCTGCAAGGAACAAATTCTTGCCTGGATGAGCGATGGAAAATTTGATACGTCGCACCTGCCGGTGGAAACCTGGCCAGCGGCGAAATGTCACGAGGCCTACCAGTATAAACAGGCCAAAGGCGAAGATGTGTTCAAAGTGTTGTTTGACTGGAGGGCGGAATAATGCGATTGGGAAATGCCGCCTGGGGGTATCGTGAAACCCCGTTGGAAGAACAATTACGAATTACCAGTGCGATGGGGTTGGATTTGCTGGAGCTGAGTATTGCCGGTCACCCGAATGACTTTCTGCAACTTGCCGCGACTTCGGAACAGATTGCAAAGGTAAAAGAACTGTTTGCCGGATATAAAATTGAATTGAGCTGTACATCCACCGGCAGCGATTTTACTCAGCCTGTCAGAGAAGATAATATTACCTCTATGCAAAACGTATTCAGGGTAATCGATATTTGCGCCGGATTGAACGCGACCTGGCTCAGGATATTTGCCGGATTTTCTCCGGTTGCCGAGATTACCGGAGAACGCTGGAATATGATGATCGATTGTCTGAAAAAAGTCGGTGATTATGCTGCCGCGGCGAATATTGTCCCGGTCATCGAGACACATGGCGGCGTCAATGGCTATGATGACGGAGTCGAGCATTTTTACAGCACGTCGTCCGAACCATCCGTTCTGAAAAAGATGCTGAATGAACTGCCGGATAATATGAAAATAAATTTCGACCCGGCAAACCTGTATGCGGTGGGAATCGAGCATCCCGGAGATGTTTACAAGCAAATCAGGGACCGGGTGGCTTATGTCCACCTGAAAGATTTTGTCAGGCTGCCAAGCGGTCATTTTCTGCCTGCCGCCTGTGGTGAAAGCGACATGGATTGGGATCGGCTGATGGCGGCGATAACGGATTATACCGGGCCTGCGTTGATCGAATATGAAAATGTCGAAGACGTTGAAGCCGGTTGTCGCCGCAGTGTGGATTTTCTACGGAAATACATTAATAAATAATTTTCAAAAAAATAAAGACAAAAATTGCGTAAACCACTAAAAAGACTGGAGCTGGTTCACTTTCAATTGACTAAAAAATGCAATTTGCGTTGCTATTTTTGTGGTCAATGGGGGGATAAAGGCTTTTTTTCCGGTGACCACACTCCGGAACTGACGCTCGATGAATGGTCCAAGGTCATTGACTCCCTTGTCGCTTACCGTCAAAAAAGCGTCATATCTCCGGATATCCTGCTTTGGGGCGGCGAACCGTTGGTTTATCCTGATTTTGAATTTATCGTCAACCGCTTGAAACAACACGGTTTTACGCTTGGTCTGGTGACCAACGGCGTGCTGCTTGACCGGTATCGGGAACTCATCGGCAATCAGTTCAAAGTAATCTATGTCTCGGTGGACGGCAATCGCGAAATGCACGACCAGGTTCGTGGCGCCGGAGTCTTCGATAAGGTTGCCGCGAATATCGCCAAACTGCGGGGCTATCCGGTGACAGTCCGCATTATATCAGTCATTTCTCCGGTAAATGTTCACCGACTGCCGGAGGTCCCGTTAATGCTGGAACCGCTGCAGCCGGATCAAATCCTGCTGCAAAAATTGATTTATCTGACCAGACAGGAATGTTTGGAATACGAAGCGTGGTTGAAAGAAAAATTTAATCAGGCCGCCCCGAAGATTCATACATGGGCCAATGAAACGGTCCAAAATTATTTGACTGAATTGGACAGGCAGCTCAAAATATTCAACCATAACCTTGAATCCGGTCTTTACAAAATTCCGGTTGAGTATCTGCCGCACGGTTTCAGCTCGACCGGACAATATTGTCTGGCCGCGTTCCGGCATCTGCATGCAACCAGCACCGGGGAGGTAAATTTCTGTACCGACTTCTATGATTTTTCAGCCGGAAACGTACGTCAGGGTGATTTGATTGACATCTTCAACAATGAACTGTCGGAAAAATATCGCAAGGAAATGTTACAGCAACACAATCCCTGCTGTAATCATTGCTCCTGGGTAAACAATTCATCGTTCAAACTTTAAACGTAATTTCAAAGCTATTCCGGCTGATTTTTGATTTTGGCCGGACGCTGCCTTTCAGCCGATTTTATGGCGAAGCGGCCGGCTCGGCGGTCACTATCTCTCTCAAACATAATATAGCGGTCAGGGCAGTCAATCGGGTTGAACTGCAAACTAATCTTCTGAAAATGGCGCGAATCTCAGACAGCGTTTCAGGCGTATTCCCGGTTTGGCCGATAAATACGCTCCGAAAGAAAAACGCGAATACCTATCATGAGTCATAATATTTTTTACTTCTGGATTCAGTTCTGTCCTGATGATTCCCAGAAATCTGTTCATTCCGTTTAATTTATTTATTTGTTTTTTTGTAAATTTTATAATCCTGATTATTGACAATGCTGCAAATACAATATATAATAAAAGTAAATACAAAATTAAAATAAATAGATACAATATAGATACAAAATGACTGAAAACCCTAAAATAACCTATGAGGAATTCTATAAGCAAGCCTTTATTCCTATATTGGTAAATGACGGCTTGGACGCGAAAATTCAGATTGAAGCTTGTGTGAAAGCAGGCTTCAAAGTCGTTGAATACACTCAGAGACGTACGGATCTTAAAGAGATGGTTCAATGGATTCGGAAGACTTATCCCGATCTGCATATAATGATTGGCAGCACCATAGATAATGATTATATTGTAAGATCGCAACAACGGCACTTCCCGCAATTACTGACGCTCGAAGAACTGGCGGCATTGAATGTCCACGGTTTTATTTCAATGTTGAAATATTCGTCTGCGACAATCCAGCGATATAAAAATACTCATTTACTCATCCCTTGCGCCTCGACAGTGAACGAGGCCTACGATCTGGTTGCTTCCGGTGCCCATTTTGTAAAAGTTACGGGGCCGGATTTGGCACTCGTCAGGCGGATCTGCTCAGAGCCGTTATTTCGATTTTGTCCTTTATTCATTACCGGCGGCATGAATTTAGAAACCATTCCGCTTGCGATTGAATCAGGAGCAATGGTAATAGCCACCGGGTTTGATGTGATGTTGAAAGGGCAGAAAAATATGACTGTTGCATCAATATCCGCTATTCTGAAAAAATATCAGGCATCCGTGATTAGTGCAAGATCCGCCCTCTATCCCGAAATGGCGGCCGCGTTGAATGATGGCGATACCGATTTGTGGCTGGAGAAAGTTCCGCATTGTGTTCCCCGGAGGAATTTACATGAATAAAAAATGGAAAATTTTAAATGCTTTTAATGAGGCCCATTTACAGATGACGACTAGCTGCTTGTCCGGTCTTGCGCAAGTGGATACTGTAGCCCCTTGTGAAAAAGTTATAGTTGAAATACTGCCGGAATATGATGCGTATCTGGCCACATTGAAAGTAAAATTAAGTAAGAAAATCATAGATCGTTGTCCCGGATTGAAAGTCATCGCAACTCCTTCGACCGGAACGGATCACCTTCCCATGACATATTTGCAGAAAAAGGGAATAACGGTAATTTCTCTGCGACAACATCCTGATTTTATAAAAAAGATCAGCTCTACCGCCGAATTGACCTGGGGGCTGTTATTGTCATTAATCCGCCATATTTCCGCGAGTTCAGCGTCTGTGCGGGCGGGAGAGTGGCGGCGCGATGATTTCATCGGGCATCAGCTTTCCGGTAAAAAACTTGGTATTATCGGGTATGGCCGTCTGGGGAAAATTGTGGCCGGATACGGTTTGGCGTTTGGAATGCGGGTCATGGTGTATGACTCCTGCCCGTTGGTCAAAGTTGCGCGCGGTGTCAGTCAGGTCAGCCTTGATAAGCTGCTTGAAAATTCAGACGTTATTTCGCTGCATATTCATCTTGACCGGCAGAATATCGGTTTTTTTGATGCTGAAAAGATGGATAAAATGAAAAATGACGCCATTATTATTAATACCAGTCGAGGCGCAATAATTGATGAGGCGGCCTTACTGGAAAGACTCGCGGCCGGAACTCTGGGCGGAGCCGGAGTTGATGTGATTGATGGAGAGTGGTACGATATATCTAATCATCCAATGGTGAAATATGCGCAGAAACATGATAACCTGCTGATAACGCCCCATATCGGTGGTGCTTCTTATGAGGCGCAGCAGTTGGCGGTGGAATATGTGGCAATGCAGATGAAAAAATTTATTGAGGAAGCGATGCTCGAATATGCGTACTGACAATATTATTGAAGGCAAGTATAAGATTCCATTGCGGGCTTTCAGCGGCAGCGCGGTGGAATGCGGTCGACAGTATGCCGTCGCCACGCTAAGGGATTTTCCGGATTATACGATATATTTGCAAAAAGCCTGGACTGAATGGAATGATCCGGAGCTTTGGGTAGTCAATCTGTTCAAAAAGCGGGCGCCGTATATTTTTGATATTTATCGCGGGATTTGTGATGTTCTGAAAAAAAATAATTTTTCAGCCCGGACGGTGGAAACGGTAAATGAAAACTGCACTTCTTTCGCGGCGTCCCCGGAAGGACCGGGATGCGGGAATTTTATTTCCGGCCAAAATAAAGACACGGATGTTGAGAGTCTGAAACATTACACTGTTTTGCGCATGCGTTTGAACGATGGTCCGACAATTCTCGTACTGGCTTATCCGGGCGAGATTTTGGGATATGGTATGTGGTCGAACGGCAATACTTTGTTTAGAAACGACTTGAAGTCATCATCGGGAGGGAATGAAGGGTTGAGCATGGTTCAGTTCGGACTGCTTGCCCTCGCTTCAGGCAGCGTAACGGAAATGGTCGATCTGGCCGGCATTTACGGCATAAAAGGAGCCGGAAATCTGTTGTTGAGCGACCGGAACGGGGACAGCGTTTCGATTGAATTCAATGCCGGTGGAATTAATTTTATCTATCCCGAACAAGGTATTTTAACTCATGCCAACCACCCGGTCGGCGGTGATACGGCTGCATTTGAGGACTACCCGGATCAAATTGAAAAAGAAAATTCCCGTTACCGGCATGAAAAGCTGCGTGAACTGCTTTATATTAACCGGGAAGAACTTGACAGGGACAAAGCTTTCGCCTGTCTGGCCGACCACTCGCGGTATCCCCGCGGAATCTGTCGGCATAAAATAGGGAACAACGAAAAGGAATGTACTACAACCGCCATTGTAGCGGAGCCGGCCCGTGGTTGCTTAAGCCTGACAAAAGGGCCGCCTTGTTCAAATGATTATGAGACATATTTTGTATAGGAGAACATTACGATGCTGAAATATCAACACGCTAAAGAGCAGGTCTTGGAGAAAGTCAACAGCCTTAGTCCCGGAAGCACTTTGCCTCCTGTCCGGTCCCTGATCAAAGAACTGGGATACAGTCAGGTGACTTTGAAACGGGCATTCGACGAGCTTGAAGCTGAAGGAATTCTCACACGAACGAAAGGTTCCGGGATATTTGTGGCGGAGCAGGGCAACAATCGCAGCTGCGTCGGTGTACTCATGCCGCATTTGGTTTATAAAGCCTACAGTTACCTGCTGGCGGGAATCCAGGAGGAATTGACGAAAAACAAGTTGAACCTGCTGCTGCTTCCGGTTCATTGCTCGAATTATAATACCCTTTATAAAACAATAAAAGAAAATAAACTGGTAAACCTTATCATTAATTCATCTTCGATGGATTTATCAAATATTGATTTTATAAACTTTACTCATAAACTTGCCGATGACGGAATCAATATTGTGGTTATAGACATCCCGGTTCCCGGGCTGAAAGCAAATTTTGTCGGGCAGGAAAATACCGCGGCTTTTGCCGCGTTGACCGAAATTCTCATGAAACGCAAGGTTAAAGATATTGTCGTTGCCGGTAAGTTTGACAGCAAAGTTTACTTTTCCCGTTTAAAAGGAATTCGCGATGCCGTCAACGGCAGTGCGGTGAGATTAAGACAGATTTATGTAAATGACGTCTCGCTGCGACAGGTCGCGGCGGAAATCGCGGACAGCCAGGCGGACGCAATTATTCTGTGCGATGCCGGCAGCAGTGTGAATCTGTCATATGAATTGAAAATAATTTTAGGCCCTGAAATAGAAAAAAAACAAATAGGAGGAATTGTTGAACAGCATGAACGCTTACCGTTGGAACATGCAATAACTCTTGAAAAGCAGAACATTGAATTGGGTAAGGCGGCCGTGGACATACTTCTGCGGTGTAAAGACAAATCGGAAATTAGACTGCTTCCGATAAAAATAATAAAATAAAACACAGGAGAAATCTTAATGAAAAAGCGAAGCGATTTATTTACATTGATAGAGCTTCTTGTTGTGATTGCGATTATCGCTATCCTGGCGTCGATGCTGCTGCCGGCGCTGAATCAGGCGAGAGACAAAGCCAAAGCAATTGGCTGCATCAACAACTTGAAACAAATCAATTTCGGAGGAGCGACTTATCAGGACGAGTCCGAGGACTATGTTACTCCCTTCCGGATGTCAGGGATCGGTTGGTGGTGGATGACGCTCAGTGAAATGATCAAGCCGCAGAAAGGCTCCCGGGACATCCCCGGATATACTAAGACCGGGCCCCATATGGCGTTGTTTGTGTGTCCGTCAAGAGGCGGCACCGCTTCCTGCTGGAGCTATTTCGGATCCGCTTTGCAAAATGTCAAAAACGTGACCAATTACGCGCACAACGCACAATGCGGCTGGTGGGACAGCACTACCATGAAAATGACTAAAATAAACAAGGTGAAAAAACCTTCAAGCAAATATTTTCTCGCAGACGGTCCGGTTGATAATCGCAGTACGGTTCCCATGAAAACCCTGTTCAACCTGGGGACGATCAGCGGTGGAATCGATAACTCAAAAATTGAGATTTTAAAGAGTATCGACGTTCATAATTTAAAGATCAATTTTGCTTTCCTCGACGGTCATGCGGCCGCGCTTCATGCCAACGATATCCAGAAACGCAGTATTGATGTCCGGGATATCAGACAAAGCAAGTATGATGACGAGCCGTAATATCAGTTTTTTGGCAGAATCAAAACATCAGGAAGGATTATGAAAAAAATAATTATCTATTTTGGCGCCGTTATATTATGCTTGCAGTTTTGCGGCGCGGAAACTTCAGGAATAACTTTCAGCAAGACGGGGTATTTATCCGCTGAAGCAGCTTTGCCGCCCGGTGCCGGGACAATCGAAATCCTGTTTAAGCCCAATAACTGTAAAAATAATGAAAAGCTGATTTCATTTACGAAAGACAAGAAGAATTATGCCGCAATCGGATTCAATCCCACTACGCTGATTTTTATGGTCAAAACAGCAGGAAAAGCGGCATACGGAACCATTCCGAAAAAGTGCATTGAAATCGGGAAGTGGCATCATCTGGCAATCATATATGAAAAGAGTAAATTTCAGCTGTACCTTAATGGCAGAAAACAATCTGTAGCGGTTTCGCCCGGAAATTTCAATCTGGGAGAGCTTAATCCTTCGACCATGCGGATTGGCGCCGGAACAGATATCCGGGAACAGTTTGACGGCGAGGTGGCAGGCGTGCGGATTTCCGCTGGAACTCAGCATTCCGGTAATTTTACCATGTCACAGGCCGGGGGCGATCATAGTTTGATGTATTGGAACTTCAATGAAAAATGGTCTGACGGGATATTGAAAAGCCGCAACGGCAAAGGCCCGGTTCTCAAAGTTCACGGTCGAATTCGATGCGGGACAAAGATTATCGGTGAAACAGGTACAAAAAATGCGGATGATCGGCGGAAAGAATTCCGACCGGATCCGCCGCGTTCTGTCGCGTTGATTCCTGATCACATTTATTTGAAGCTAATCGAGCGGAAAAAGGCTCTGGCGGTTATCGTGGTTCCCGACAGGAATGACCACTCCCCGAAGTATCAGCGCAGTTTTTGGGTTGAATTGCATTCCTTGTCGCTTTTTGACGGATCTTCACTGCGGACCGCCAATCTGCTTGCTGATTATATTCAGTGCAGTACAGGAGTCAGGCTGCCGGTTTTGTTTGAAAAGGACGCTCCGGTTGAAAAGACTCAGATTCATGTGGGCCCGACTGGATATGCTGAATCGCAGAACCTGTTGGTAAATGTGAAAAATGACACTGGCTATGCAATTAAAACGGTTAATCCGCACAGGCTTGTGTTGATTGGCGGCAGTAATTTAGGAACCGAATACGCAGTGTATGAGTTTCTGGAACGTTTTCTGGGGATAAGGTGGCTTTTTCCCGGCCAAACAGGAACTTGTGTACCTGCGTCTGAGAACCTCTTGCTGCCTGAAATCAGTCTGGTCAGTCAACCGGCATTTTATTCACGGATCTTCCGGGTCAAGGGGCCTGAGGGGATGTTGTGGTGTCGCCGCAACCGGATTCACAGTAGAATTGAGTTCCACCACAATATTTCCAAAATCACCAGCTTGAAATACGCCAAAACAAATCCTGACATATTTCCGTTAATCAATGGAAAAAGACGCCTGCCAAAGCGTCTTAATCAGGATGACTGGCATCTCTGTTATTCAAATCCTGCTTCGGCCGGGCTGTTTGCCGGAAATATTATAAACTTCTTCAAGCGTTATCCCCACTATGAATCGATTTCCCTCGGAGTCTCCGACGGCAACGGGGATTGTTATTGCCATTGTGAAGAATGTCAGGCCGGCAAAGGTAAAAAATTGAATTCATTCGGATTTGAGGATTATTCAGATCTATATTATACATGGGTGAATGAGGTTGTGACAAAAGTGCTGAAGGCATATCCGGATAAGAAGATTGGAACTCTGGCATATCGTGAGGTTATCGATCCTCCCGGCCGGACCGTTATTAATCCCGGTGTCTATCCATACCTGACCTGGGAGGCGTTGCAGTGGAATTCCCCGGCCCGACAGACGGAGTTTAAGAAAACTTTCATGAAATGGTGCGGAAAGGTCCGACATCCTTGTTTATATGATTATGTCTGGACGGGTACATATTCGATCCCGTTGCTCTATCCGCATGTTCAGCAGGAATATTTGCAGTACATTTTAAAGCATGGCGCGGTTGGCTATTATGCCGAAAATAAAGCCACGGCCGGGACCGTGATCGGCGATGGACCGGCTTTGTATATATTGGCGAAACTGCTTTGGAATACGGATATAAACGTTGATAAAGTCATGGCGGACTGGTGCGAAAGCGCAGTTGGCGGCAAGGCGGCTCCTTATCTGATCAAGTATTACAAATTATGGGAGGATTACTGGACCAGGCGGGTGAAAACGACGAAATGGTACGGTTCGAAAAATGTCCTGTACCTGATGTTCAACCAGATGGGATATTTGGAGAATGTCACGCTGCCGGATATTGGACTCTCAGATAGATTACTTAAACAGGTAGTCGCTACGGCGGGCGGCGGTAAGCAGAAGGAGCGGGCTGAATTAATCTACGGTTTTTTTGCCGACATTCATAACGCTCTGCAATACCAGGTGGAAGCCGGAAGCGTCGGTAAGACAGATTTATCCGGAGCGAAGCGGCAAGTCCTCTTTTCGCAGAATTATAATGACGGAACCCAACGCTGGAAATTACGCCGGCCGCTTCCGCAGGAACCATGGGATCGCGAAACAGGTCGCGACGCGCCAGGTTCGATTAAGATCAAGTCCTTTAAAAGGGGAGTTGGCGACAACGTAAGCGTCGGAACTCTGGTGATGTGGCAGATTAAAATCCAATATGGCAAAAAGTATCTGCTTGAATTTTACACGAAAGCGGATAAATTGCCGGAAAACGCAGATGTTTCAATCATCCTTGACTGGCGTGATAAAGATAAAAACGAAAAGCCCTTTAAAGCATATAAACTGGTACTCAGGCTGGACTATGCCGATCTGGGACATGGAAAATGGCGCAAGCAGCAGTTCTATTTTACCATTCCCGCGAATAAAGGCAAGGAAGCGTGTTATTTCGACGCCTGGCTGGTCAGCAGGAATATTGCCGGTGGATGCTACTGGATCGACGATTTAAGTTTGATCGAAATTGATTGAAGACGAATAAAGGATAAAAATAAATATGCGCTCCAGAAAACTTTTCCCGGAAGAGCGAGTTTTACATAACAATATATGTCTGCCGGAGTTATGGCCGCCGGCAGACCATTCATTTTCTTATGAATTACGGACTCCGCCATATTTGCTTGAACCGCCGGAAGTTTTAAATATTAAAATCGGCAGACAGCTCTTTATCGATGACTTTTGCATTGAAAACACTTCCGCGGTCAGAGAGTTTCATCATGCGCGTTATTATTCCGAACACCCGGTATTCTATCCAGACAATGAGCTTGAAAATTCTCATAAACCGGAATTCAGAGGGCCGTTTGCCGCGCCTTTCAGCGGAGGAGTTTGGTTCAATCCTGCCAATGAACGTTTTGAGATGTGGTACATGAGCGGCCATATCAAAGCCGGCAACGGTTACGGTACCGCGTTTGCTTATTCCGAGGACGGAATTCATTGGATTCGTCCGGACTTGAAGAACGGTCGCAATATTGTGCATCCTGAAAATGCGATGTGCGTATGGCTCGATCTTGAAGAGCAAAACCCGGAACGCCGGTTTAAAATGACTTACAATATTCCTGGTAAAGACCTGGTTGATGTTGAAACGCAATATTGGGCTGGAACGCTTGACTCAATGGTTCAGGCATTTTCCCCGGATGGGATTAACTGGAGCGATGCGGTGTCACGTACCGGCCCGACCGGTGACCGTAACGCGTTGTTCTACAATCCATTCAGGAATGTCTGGTGTTTCAGTGTCAGGGCTTGCGAACGGTATGCTTCATTTGCCGGTGCAAAACGCGTCAGGCGTTATTGGGAGAGCAGGGATTTGATCGAAAATCTCCCCTGGGAATATAATGAACCGGTTCCCTGGGTATCTCTTGATAAATTCGATATTGGCGACAATAATTCGGTTTGTGAACTTTACAATCTGGACGCGGTCGCCTATGAGAGTCTGTTGCTTGGACTATTCAATATCAATCGCGAAGCTCCGGATAACTATCCCGATTATCGTCCTAAAAAGAATGAAATATCGCTGGGATTCTCGCGAGATGGTTTCTACTGGGACAGACCTGACCGGAGATCGTTTCTCAAGACTTCGGAAGTGCCGGAGGACTGGAATTACGGTAATCTGCAAAGCGTCGGCGGTTGTTGTCTGGTGGTGGGCGATTCTATCTATTTTTATATTTCAGGCCGTAACATCGAGGCGGAGCGCAATGAGCAAGTTACATCTACCGGACTGGCAATCCTGCGGCGCGACGGTTTCGCTTCAATGAATGGCGGGGATAATACGGTTGTTCTGCTTACCCGAAAGCTGGAGTTTACCGGAAATTGTTTGTTTGTTAATGCCGTGGTTGCTGACGGCGGCATGCTCGGGGCGGAGATTCTGGATGATAACGATCAATTGATAGAACCTTTTTCACTGGGTAACTGTGTCCAGTTTTCAGGCGACAGTACCCGGCATCATTTAAGCTGGCGAAATTCGCCCGGCCTTAGTCTTCTCGCCGGGCGGCATATCAAAATAAAATTTTCCTTTAGCAAATGCAAGTTGTTCGCTTTCTGGATTGCCGATGACGAACGAGGAGCCAGTAGAGGATACGTCGCGGCTGGCGGTCCCGGATTCAATAAAGCGACTGATGAATAAAAAACAACTTTGGCATTTGATAAAGCATGATGTGAGGATTATATAAACAAGTTGCACGAAAAATGGCTGAAGTAATGCTTTTTGTCATGCTCCGGCAGAAAATAGAAAAGACCGATGAAATTGACGCATCATAAAAAATGGAGATAATATGAGTTTCTTATATGAATCAGTTTATTTGGACAAACCGTTTATTGCGGGGAGAAGTTTGGATATTTTTATTCCCGGCGCAATAACCCGGGATATCAGCATGGTTTTTATCCACGGCGGCGGATGGCGCATGGGAAGTCGTCAGCAGATGCATAAAATCATGGAAGCATTTTGCGACCTTGGTTTCATTTGCGCTTCATTTGATTACCGGTTGAGCGGGGTAGATGCCTTTGAGCAATTGACTGATCTGCGTCATGCTTATGATTTTTTCGTGTCATTCCTGAAAAAACATAAACGTTCTTTGAAAATCGTTACTTACGGCAGCTCCGCCGGGGCTCACCTGAATGCGCTTATGTCCCTGACGGATCCCGGAGGCTGCGGTGAAAAACTTGAATATAACGGAGTGACGCTGAAAAATCAACATGTCCGTCCTGCTGGATGCATTTTACAGGCGGTTCCAATGCTGTTTGAACCCTGGGAGGATATTTTTCCCGGCAGTTGGAAATGTTTTCAGGATATTTCCGGAGTATCCTATGAAGATCATCCGGAAATATATAAAAAACTTGCTCCAATGGAATATCTTTCTGCTGAAACCCCGCCTTTACTCTTTCTGAATGCTTCCGACGAACACATGTTCCCGACCCGCTATACATTGCAAGCCGCGGAAAAGCTGCAATTGCTGGGCAGGGAATGCGTAACCATAACATATGAAAACGCCGAACATGGGTTTTTCTACGATATTACCCGTCGGGTGCAAAAACAGGCTTTTGAAGATATTATTGATTTCATATCGAACCTGCAGTAAACCTTGATGCATATATGAACGGTGCTTTGACCCGAAGCGGGTTTTCAGCAGTTCTTCGGGAAAATTCCAGATTGCGCGGGCAAAAAATAGGCATTGGGTTGTGATACAGCCCAATGCCTTTAAACAAAGGTCAAGTGCGCTCCCCGATTTTATCGGAGTTTTGATCTTAACCGATATTTTTCGTTTATTTTGCGGCCATTACTTCCCAGGCCGCCGGATCTTCTGATTCGCGTCTGCCGCTCAGATTACGCCGTTTTTCCTTATACTCCTCAAACGTGTTATCCTGGCTGTAAAGAAATTCGACGGTGTCTTTGCGATGAGCTTCACTTTGATCGGCGGTTCTTCTTCTGAACTCCGAAAGCGGCAGTTTCCGGTACACTTCAGGATAGGCGACAATAAACGGTTCTGCATAAGGCACCTGTACCGCCATTCCGGCGCTGCCTTCAACGGTTTCGATGCGTTTAACGGCGCTACGTCCGTCATATTGCTGGCTGGTCATGCAATCGAGTGCTTTCACTTTCAAGTGAATGACATCGGAGACGTCCACATAGACCGTGCAGTTACGGCTGAATTCCGTGTACAGCGCGCCGCCGCCATGGAAACTGGAAGGGAAGCCCATGAAATATATCTGGGCGGCGCAGAACGGCGGCTTTTTATCTCCCGGGTCGACCGTGTTGGCTACCCATGACGCGTGCAGGACCGCCTGGCCGGTAATCGCGTGCTGATCCGCAAAACCGCCATTATCATAAGGATAATGGGTAATAATAATGTCCGGGCGGACATCACGGATGATTCTGGCGATAGCGCGTACTAGGTCCGGATTAAGCATGACTATTTCATCGTCCATGTCGATAAAACGAACTTCATTTATGCCCATTATCGCACAGGCGTTGCGTACTTCCTGACGCTTGACTTTGGCCCGTTCCTCCATCAGTTTTTCCAGTTTTTCTCCCTGGGGAACTTCCTCGCTTTTGCGCATTTCATCAGATATGACTACATCATGAATGCGGGCGCCATGAGTTAAGACGAGGCCGACGACACGGTCTCCGTCAAGGGAGTGGTGGTAGCATGTTCCACCGGCATTGTCGAAGACGTCGGCCGGATGCCCGCCCACGACAAGAATTGTTAAAGGTTCTTTTTTAGCATTAGTTTCAGACATGATTATTGCTCCTTGTTAAAAAACGGGTTGCTTACTTGATAATTAAAGTCGGTCAGATAGCAGTCAGCTCCCTGCTGCCCTCCCGGAAACATGAAAATACAATTGTATTCTTTATATTTGACGTCGGTGGTCAGGGCCTGATCCTTGACTATTTCATGCCATGAACCGTCTCTCCCTTTGACCCGGGCGGAATAGATATTTTTATCGTAATCAGCGTCCAGCTCAAAACGGTACCATTGTCCCGGTTCAACCCGGACATTGCTCCGGGTAAAGCCCTTTTTGGCATTGCCGTAAGCAACTTTTTCAGGCGAGATCATCAGCATCAGATTGCCGTCGTAAGTGTTGGATGTGCAGACACGAATCATGCACTGTGAGCCTTTTTGTTCGAGCCAGGCCGAAAAGGCGATTTTGGCTTTGCCGCTGCTGATCCGGGATTTGGCTCTCAGGACATAAGGAACACCTTTGGCCCCGGCCAATTTTTTCCGGGTCAGCAACAGCGCTTTTTTGCCATGCGCCTCGACGATCCGGCAGGGAAAACTTGCCGGGGCGGCAGTTGGAGCGATGTTGCGCCACAACCCCTCTTCGGGGTGTTTCCAGTCAACCCATTCGCCATTTTTATTCGGCTTGAATCCTTTGGTGAAATCCTGAACTATATATGGCTGGTATTCGCTCTCGCTGATATCGGATACATTTACTTTCGGATATTTTCCCTCGCGGGGGTACATGGCATACGCCGCCGCCAATTGTTTATCCGAAATCAGATGGTGTTTCCAGCCGTCAATGTGGATGTAAAGAACCTGCCACGCCAATTGCGCCAGACGTAGTCCATGGTCGCCGCGCAGACAGCGTTTGAGAAAGTCTTCTCCCCGGGGACCCATCGCTTGAAGCGCCATTCCGATCGGCCGCCAGCCCCAATCGGCATCCGCGACATTTTTGTCCGCGTACGCAAGGAACAACTGCTTGAGTTTTTTGAATACCTGACTTTGAAATGAATTAAGACTGGTGCCGCTTGCCGGAACTATTTTGGAAAGCTTGATTGCCGCGCAGGAGCGAACCGTCGGTTCAGGATCATCCAGCATCCGCAGCAGCATCTGCTGGATTACCGGCTGCCGGTAATAGAGCATTGCGTTGACCAGGGCAAAGCGCACCTCGCGAGCCGGGTCTTTTTCCAGTTTTAGCAAATCAGGAACCAGTTCCGGGCGTGGGCCAGAACCTCTGAGCGCGATCAAGACAAAGGTCTTGACTTTCGGGGATGAATGTTGCAAGCCCTGACGGATAAACCTGGTTTTATCCGGGGGAAGGATGCACAGAGGGCCGGGCGGAAAAACATACCACATCGGATTATTGGCGTATTTGGCCACCGCGGCAAACAGCGCATCGAAATCCGCCTGGTTGCGGGCGATCATGCCAAGGGTTTGCACCGCCGCCGCCCGATTGACATTCTCCGGGTCGTTAAGGCATTTTTTTACGGCACTGCGTACTTTGTCGTTAATCAGTTCCGGCTTGTTCTTACCCAGCTGGTAAATGGAACGTAGTGCGCGCCGCCTTACCAGCATGCTTTTGTCGCCGGTCGCGGCAGCCAGCTTATCCATGTCGGGCCGGATTTTGCCGAGCCCCATCTGGTGAATTGCGCCGCGTTTTTCCGAATTTGAGCCGGTGAGGATTTTGTCGCCGCTAAATTTACCTGTTGCCCCGCATTCCATTTCTTCGTAACTGCCGCTGCCCATGCGAAAGCCTTTGCCGCATGCCAGCTGGCGGATTGCGGGAGGCAGTTTGCCGCTGCTGAACAGACCGACTTCGATCGGACGTGTGCCAATATACTTGCGCATCATTTTTGCCGTGTTGACCGGACTGCCGTGGATATAGCTGAACAGTTGGTCCACAATGCCGTCGTCGACCCATTTCCGCCAGTTCATGGTGATGCGTCCGGAAATAATTGTATCCGGACTGGCCAGCCAGCATTGTGGAATGTCCGGATTTTTGGCATCGATAAACACTCCCAGTTTGATCCCCTCTTTTTTCAGCGCGGCGCGCAGTTCGCGGAGGAACCCGGTAACGTATTCACCGCGGAGATCAGCCAGTTTCTGTTTGTCGTAGGGTTGTTTCCGGATATCAACACCGTAGCGTTTTTTGTATTCCTTGACAATCGGCTCATTAAAGCCGAACTCGTCATTATTGATCAAGCCGAAATTCTCATTATATGTATGGAAGATCAACCCGTCCAGTTTACAAAGCTTTGCGATGCGGACAAAATGTTTGACCATGGCCTTGCGCGCTTCCGGATAGGCAAACGACAACGGGCCGGGCATACGCCTTATTCCAGCGCGGTCGACTGGAATCCATTCCGGATGATTGACCCGCAGAGGGTGTTCAACCACCAGCGGGCCGCCGCCTTTGCCGGAGTCAATGTCCGCGCCGCACCCGAAATTGAACAGCGGGGCTACTCCCCAGGCTTCCATTCCCAGTTCTCTGGTGATTTCCGATGACTTTGTCGCAAGCTGCTTGTCGATCATCAGTTCATGCAGATAGCTGACGAAGTTGTTGTAGTGGAAATTCCATTCCCGCGGAACGGATTCTCCGATTTGCACTACCTCGGGAGTGCGCCAGTAAATACGGTTCACATTATACTGGTTTTTCAGGATCGTCAGCATTTCGCGAATGGCGGTAACTGAGTCAATCGGCTGAGAAGTTAACAGTATTTCATTGTCGCCGTTGGAATAATAGATGCTGAAATTTTCACCGGCTTTTTTATCTGCCGGAGCTACCCATCGCTTGTCCGGAATGTCGCCTCCGGCCGCGAAGGCCGTAAGGGCGGTCAGACCGATGGTAATCGCGAGAGGTGCCTTTATCCGAATATTCTTCAGATTCATTAAATACTCCTGTCTTTTAGGAAAGAGTTTATCGTGCGATACTGATTCCAAGTATCCCGATGATTATTTCATTTGCGACCGCTTCAACCGACACCGCTGCAAGATCACGGTTTCTATCCAGCTTTATCCGCTGGACAATTCCGTGGTTGCAATTGCTGAAATAAACGGTTTCGTTTTCAGTCTGCAAAGCCGGCTGCAGCCAGTCGTCGAAATTCAGCGGATTCACCAGTTTGACTTCTTCCCGGTTGCCATCCTGATATCTGACTTGAATTTCGGCGTTGACCACATGGCTTTGCATGGCGTTGGTCGAGCCGATCATAAGAATCGCCAGTTCCGAGGCTTTTCCATCCAGGGGAATTTCCAGGCGTGAATGGAAATTCTCCCAGATCGAGGCGCAGGCCAGATTCCCGCCGCTTTCCGGCGTGGAGAATCCGATTCCCGAAGGAGTTCGGTAAATTCCGCCGCACCGCCTCAGAGTGCTGTCGTCAACTTCTATTTTATTGTGTCCGTGATGGTTCCATTCCCAGGCGTACCGGCCATTCAGCCGGGAGCCGATTGAATAGCCTTCCGGTCTTGGATCGCGGTATTCCAGGGTATGGATACGATCAGTTGAACAGTTGAAATATGCAGAAATATCCAAAGGTGTGAAATCTCCCGGATTCGCCGTTTTTTCTCCCGACGTTATCAGGGATGCTATTGCCGGCAGTACGGTAAAATTAACAGTCTTCCAGGCGGAATATTCCCCGGCCGTTATCAGGACGAACAGCGTATAATTACCAGCTTTTTCCGGGACCTTGCCCGCGATTCTGCCGCCAGACGAACCAGGGATCTCAAAGGCTCCGGCCGCGTCGCGCCATTCTGTGATATTGCCGTTGTCAAACTCAAGAACGAATTCATTTCCCCGAACGACTTTTAAGTTGTCTGATGGTAATTCTGGTAATGCGTCGCCGCCGTGGTTTACCTGTAAATTAAGGCGGCCGGAAAGTTCTGTCTCCACAACCATGTAGCAGTTGTCGATTGCCGGTTCAAGTTCATATTCTACCGGTTCCCCGTTTAAAAATACCGACTCAAGCCCGGTCGATCTTAGCGGGATTTTGAACTTTTTCATGACCCGGCTTTCTGTGTAAAAACAAAAAATTTCTTCGCTGCCGTTGCGATAATAATCAAGCGATGCGTCCGGCAGGCGGCAATTGGCGTGGGCCCAGTCAGCGGGGAAGCCGGGGGCGATCTCGATAAAATCGTCAAGCAGCTTGAACCTGATGCCGTAAAGCCCTTCCGCGATCAGTCGCAGATACATGCTGGTAACATCTGAAAAATCCAGGTCGCCGATATCACTCGCGCCGTTTCCGACCAGAATATGATTCAGGCATCCCGGATATCTGCTGTTGAAAAATGCGTCGGTAAGACCTTGTAGCAGTTCGAATGCCGGTTCTTTGAGACCGAGTTGGAAATATACCAGAGCAAGGTGAATATTTTCAGCCGGAAACAAGCCGCAGGTCGAGTATTTTTTAGGATACCAGTTTGAGGAATAAAACAGCTTGCCGTTGTTCGCTGTTGTTTCATGACGCAGTTGTTTTTCCAGGTATTTGAACATTTGAGCGGCCTGAAACATATCAGCCACCCCGCAGTCGATTGCGAGATAGATGGTGGAAAGCTCAGGTTCCGGGTGCAGCAGTTGATTGCCGACAGTGTCTATGTATTCGGCGAAAACGCCTTTTTCCGGCAGCCATAATTTGTCGTTTACCGCCGCGAATATTTTTGCCGCGCGCTGTTTATATTTTATATCCGGCAGATCGAGATCAGCCGCGATTTTCGCCAGCGCTGAATTGGCGCGGTAATTATAAAAACTTGACTGGGCGCAACCGCCGCCGTTGTAGGCATGTCCATCGGATATCCAGGTGTTTAAAAAGTTCTGGAAAAGACCGTCGCCGTCAGGGTCAAGTATCCGTTCCTCCCAATCCAGTACGCCGCTCAGAGCGGTAAATATTTCTCTCGCCAGCTTCCGGTCTCCGGTCCAATCCAAATGGTGCAGGAGCATGTCCATTCCGACTTCCTGCATATTGTAAATATCATTACCGCCGAGGATGCAGGGGATAGAGCCTGTACTGTTGCGGATCTGATGATATTGCGTCCCTTCATGGTCCAGGTCGGGACGGTCGTTGCCGTCATACCAGACTTGTTCCGGTCCGGGCGCGCTGTCCGGAATCTCCGCGATATGGGACCTGATCGCCTTGGCCACTCTTGCGTGCCAGCCGACAACGGTGGGACCGTACCAGCTTCTCCAGCCCAGATACGGCGCATGATAGCCGTGAGCTCCATGGCAGAACGTGTTTTTGTGCCATGACGCGTCAATCGCCAGTACAGTTGGCGCTACTGTCTGGTTAAGCATTGAATCTGGAGTGTTGACCGCAATGCAGGCATGTTTCCGCCTGATCCGGCTTTTCAATTCGGAAACCGGATTGTCATGCTTCAGCCACCCTTCCAGTGCATTTTTACGGTCATTCCGGATAACAACCAGAAAGCCGTCCAGAGTTTCACCGGCATTGATA
This sequence comes from Victivallales bacterium, assembly GCA_963678305.2. Lineage (GTDB taxonomy): Bacteria > Verrucomicrobiota > Lentisphaeria > Victivallales > Victivallaceae. The sequence goes on along the minus strand of CAXXVV010000002.1, from coordinate 137,702 downwards.
ACTGAAGACATTTTTACGGACTGCAAGGCTCCTTCTTCAGCTTTTTTCCCGATAAACATACCGGGCGGTTCGCTTTGCATTGCCTCTGCGTTTCCAATTTCGGTTTGGACCGGAAAGCTGGCGCCGATACTGATCGTCTGGCCTTGTTCGTCTTTGATCAATGCCCGGTTTTCGCCGCAAACGACGGTGTTGCCATGGCAGTCGGAGGCCGTGAAGTTGCGTTTTGGCTCCTCGTAATACTCGAAACGGCCGATAAATCCGGTCATTCCACCCAGTCCGGCGCAGAAAATTATTCGTTGATCGGTTTTGATCCGGTAATGGACCAGGAAGCCGTTTTCCGGCAGCAGCGGGAACGCCTGAATCTCCACTTTTACATCCGGGAACCAGGGGGAGAATTGACTCAGCCGGTACTCCATCCAACCGTTGCGGAAAACCGCCTCAATATCTGCGCATTGATGAAACCAGCGGGAGGAGGTATCAATGTCACTGCTGTAGAAATGCGGATTTTTGCCGCCTGGGGTAAGCGCCAGTCCGCTCATCAGGGTTCCGCATTTGGAATAATGGCAGGCGGTATGTTTTGAGTAATCGCTTACCGTACCCATGAACAAAGGGGCATCCCCGGCAAAAGTGAAATATTTCTCGGGCAGCTCGTCATTGGCATGCGAGCCGTAAAGCGTCCGGTTGAATATTTCCCGGCTGCCCGTGATTGCGTAACCGTTGTCAGTCAACTGATAGTGGGTTGTTTTAGATGATTGCATAGTCCGGATAAATTGTTAAAATATTACAGGTTAAAGAATTTTATGGCGTTTTCCCGGCTGATTTTGTCAAAAACAGTCTGGCTGATTTTGTCCTGCTCTAGCCAGTCAAGCAGGATTTCCATTGTGGTGAAACGCTGTCCGATACAGCAAAAATCGGTACCGAAAAACAGTTTATCCTGAAATTCATCGAGGAAACGGGAGCCGTATTCGGGATCACAGCCCAATGATGCCGCGGCATCGGATAGTTCCCCATAGAGGTTTGGATAACAGCGCAAAAGTTTTGGCACTACTCCTTCTTCACGAATCGAACCCGAAGGCGGGATAAAACCGACTTGTTGACCGTCGGGCCGGAATGTGGTTTTCCGCCGGGCCGGGGTTTCAAGACGGCCGACTTCGGCCCAGAAGGCCATGCCGTGACCCAATATATTCAGTTTGGGGAAACGTTGCAGGGTATGTTCCAATTGCGGCATTCCCGGCTCATCGTACAACCCGAAATCGCCGCTGAGTTGATCTGATCCGTCAAAGGTCACTGGCAAGCCGACTTCCTGGGCATGTTTGAACAAATTCTGCACCATTGGGTCCATGAACGAAAGATTAGGCATTATTTCCCCGACACCCCGGCAGCCTTTGTCTTTGTAATAACCTAAGACCCGGTCAAGCGGGGCGTCGGCTGAATTGGTCAGCGCACGCGGATCAAGATTGCAGAAGGCAAACAGGCGTTCCGGATATTGTTCACACATTTCCAGAATGTCCTCGTTTGACTGCGGCAGGTAAATCTCCGGGCTGACCACCGGCAGCAATATGCCTTTTTCAATTCCGTGCTGATCATAGCGTTCAATAATTTGCTCTACCGTGGGGAACTGCGTGACAAACGGCGTCGGCCGACGGTAGGCATGAGCATGAATGTCGATAAACATGAGGACTTTAACTCCTTTTATTTCTTAAAGTGGAATTACCGATATGAAGTTGGCCGGAAAAAACGTTGTCCGGTTTAGGCGTATGCGGATAATTAGCCATAGCCTCAAGTGCGAGTTTTCCCATAATCTTGCCTATTTCCGACGGCAGCGGTCCGAATGAAGTCAATTCATTTTCATTCAAGCCGTAAGCCTGGTTGAGGCAGCCGACCCCGGTGATCCCGAGTTTGTCAGCTCCGCTTCTGCCTAATGCTTTGGCTGATTTCATTGCCGCCCAGGCTACACGGTCGAAACTGCAGATAACCGCGTCTATCTCCGGCCGCTCCTTGAGCCAGGGGGTGATCATATCAGGCCATTCATCCGCTTCCCTTAAAATTGAATCACAGCTCAAAGGAGCCCTGATGTCCAGCTGGTCACCCGGTTTTGCTTCGATTCCGTATTTTTCCGCGGCACGGAGCATCCGGTAATGAGACAGCGTAAAGTATTCCCGGTCGCCCGTTTTTCCGGTAAGGCCGATGTAGCCGATGCGGCGGTAGCCTTGTTCCGCTAAATGTTTGACAATGCTGTCATACATCATATCTTCATTTTCACGGCAGATGCTGACCGGGCAGCCTTCGAGCGGGGATGTGCCGAAAATCGGCACATTGTGTTTGCGTAAAAAGCTTCTGACATCAGTCGGGAGGCTTGAATCCGGACCCTGGGGGAAGATGACCCCGACCAGGCCGCGCCGGATATCGCTGTTGATCAGTTTGAGCAGCAGATCTCCGCTCATGGTCGTGCTGCCGATGTTGACGGGAACGGCATGTTCCGCGGCTACTTCCATGATCCCCTGAACTCGCGAGAAAAATTCCGGCATCGGTACGCCGCTGAAAACCACTAGAATTGATGACCGCTCGAGCCGTTCCTGACGAATATTTTCGATTGCTTTCTCACTGATAAAAGAACCCACCTTCTGCTGACGTTTAATTATATGGTATTTATGCAGCTGCGCAAGCGTGTTTTTGGCGGTGCCGAGTTTGACCCCGCGTTGTTTGGCGAGTTCGTTTGAGGTGCCCAGTAAATCTCCGGGACGGATTTCCCGACGGCAGATTTCGTTGCAGATCACCTCAAAAAGATGCCAGTGGTCAGGTACGGTTTTCAAGCATTCGCTGGTCATATCAGTTTTGCCTCCAGATAGCGCTCAATTGAGCATTGCTTTTTTGAATCAATTCATTTGGTGTGGTGGATTTTGCGTGGCCCGGTAAATAGAGTACACTCACCCGGTCCTGATGTGCGGCATTAACATAATAGTTGCCGATAGGGTTCGTCACGGAAACACAGCATATTTCATTATCTCCGTTGGAGTCGTAAGAGTCCATCAGTAACGGAAAGTCGGTATCTTTAACTTTGTCGAAGCCTGAATTGTACAAATTACCGGCATAGTAACTGCCTCTTCCGCGCGGCAGCAGTCCCAGAGAGTAATTTTCATAAGCGGGACTAGTCATATTACACCAGGTCATGCCGTAAGTAGTGGTCAAACTGAAGTATTTAGACTTTCTCGCCGGGCAGTTGAATACCATTTTTTTATGTATACTGATGGTTCCGTATTCATTACGCGGCACATGGATTATTCCGGAGATGATCAGCGGCAGAATCCACGGGGTGCTTGTATAACCGTCGGTAGGGTTGTTAAGGACAGACGGAAGCTGGCCCCGGTAATTATCCGAATATACGTACAAAGAAGTATACAGTTGTTTCAAGTTGGCCAGGCAGGTAATGGATTTTGCCTTCTCACGGGCGTTATTGAGCGCCGGCAGCAACATTGACGCTAAAATTGCGATGATCGCGATCACTACCAGGAGTTCGATAAGGGTGAAAATTCCTGTTTTCTTTCTTATTTTGTCTAACATGGTTGATAATCCTTAATTACTATTTGTTATTTATGATCGAAATTCAACATGATTTTTGTATATTATTCTCCTTTTTGTTTCTTTTATGATTTTATTGCTGTTCAAGCCTTGATGAGACCTCACGCCAGGACCACAAGGTGAGACATTCATGTTCCGGTTTGCTTTTTCGGCGAGCCAGGAAGAAGGCGACAATATAACCGCCTGTCAGGAAGAGTATAGGACCGGGAAATCCTACCCACATAAAACTCAAGGCCCCGCCGGTATCGCCCGGTGCAAAATACCGGCTGCATATGCCCCAGCAGAATAACGCGCAGACCGCGCCGCTGCAAAGTATCGCAAGCCAGTTGATAAACTGTTTGATGAATTTGCCGGTGAACTGTCCGGCCATTTTACCGGTAACCGCTAAAATAACCGCCATTCCAGCCGCGATGATAACCGAATTCCAGGGAAGAGGTGCGGTGAAGCCGCTTTTGGAGATTACGTACCAGGCGGCAAGCCCGAATGACAAACCGAAAGTCCAGGCAGCCAGGCGCCATATCCAGTCGGTTGTTATGTACCGTGATGTTACCCCGAGTAAAAATACCGGATTCATTACAACTCCCAGAATTGTCCAGATGGTGAATGCCTCGATAACCGTTTCTTTCAAAGCGGTTGAAGCAATGCAGATGCCAAGCCCTCCGCCTGTGGCTATTATGCCGATAAGTACGGTTCCCCACTTCATCAAAGTTACCTGTCGGGCGTCATCAACTTCGTCTTTTTTGGCGCGTACATATATTTCCTTGACTATCAGGCCGGAAAGACTGTTAATGCCTGAATCAAGCGTACTCATCGCCGCCGCCAGCATCGCGGCAAAGAAAATACCGGGCAGGGGAGTCGGCAGTTTTGTCGAGACAAACGCGAACAGCGCGACATCGCCGCTGGTAACATTCGGGTCGGGATGCTGGCCGTAGTAACTGTAGATCATTAATCCGATAACAGTAAGAACCAATGAAAAAGGAATAAAAGTAAAAGAGTTGGTAAATATAGCTTTTTTAGCTTGCTGGTAAGAACTGGTGCTGAGTAGCCGCTGGACCGAAATCTGGTCGCCAGAGTTGTAAAAGATCGCCTGTGAAATCTGTGAATAAAGCAAGACCCAGAAGCTGAGCCGGACGAAAGGGCTTAATTGGTAGAAAGAGGCTTCCGCGAATTTTTCCGGCCCGCGGCCGTGATCCATCGCGTAGTTCCAGGCGCCGATGAGTCCGCCGGTGTTTTCCTGTGAGCAGATTACGAAAACCAGGCCCACGCCGACAATCAATACCGCAAACTGCACCACATCGGTCCATACCACGGCCCGCATGCCGCCCATAACCGTATAAAATGTGCCAATCGCTCCAATTACGATGATGGTTATTTTCGGGTCCCAGCCCGCACCGCCGAAAAAGACCATGCTGGTGGCAAAAAGAACCATGGCCAGATAAAAAATCCGGGTAAATATATAAATGTTGCCGACCATGGTGCGAATATTGCCGCTGAATCTTTTTTCCAGGTATTCAAATGGGGTAAAGACATTTGTCGCAAATAGAAAACGCATGAACACAAAGAAAAAAAGGATCGACAATATCGGATAGAGAAATCCGAACATGGACATCGTCATGCCGTAATTATAAATTTCACCCGGGGTGGCGACCAATGACAAGGTGCTGAATAGACTCATCATATAACTGATGCCGATTGCCCACCACGGAATTGATCTGCCACCGAGCAAATATCCTTCGGTGGTCTTGGTGCCGCGAGTGAAAAATACCCCTATGCCAACAATTATCAAAAGATAAATGACAATTGAAATTATATCCAGCCACTGCAGAGTAACGTTCATAACTAACCTTCTTTAAGCTTGATTGTTTTCTTTATACAATGTAAAAGACATTTATTTCTTTGTTGTATCGAATATAAATGTTAAAAAGTCATTTTGCAAATGACTTTTTATTTTTTATTGTTTTTTTATACTTTTTATTTGATTTCAGGGGGGCTTGAATGATGCTGGAAGAAAATAAATTAACCTGTGGAGTTAAAAAGGTATATTATTATTCATTGCCCTGCGGAAAACTGAAAGATGTTAATTCAAGTGAAGCGCAATACCGGTAAAACAAATACCGGTTGATTGTGGGATGAATAAGTTTAATTACGGATGCCGGTTAACGGGTCTCTCATTTCCTGTTTGAACCAATTTATGGGGATAACTGAATTGATACCGTTAAGATTTATCAACGGGTATATTATTAATAATCGATATAATACCTGAACACGGAGATGTATCCTGTTGGAGTATTTCGCGAGACAATGCGTTGGATATCAAATCAACCCATGCTTGGTTTTTTGTTCCTCCGCCACAGATATATACCTTATTTATTTCACAGACAGATTGCATGATGTCTACCATAGATTCAAGCCGGTTTACCAGGTGAATTAAAACAGCTAAAGCCCGGTCTTCAATGCGGCCGGTCAGATTAGACCATTCCGGTTCACTTTCCGGATTATAAACAATTCCGGAAGTCACAGAGCCTCTTTCCGCTAGTTTTGCGAAGGTATCGAAATTTTTAAATTCAGGATAATTTTCAATGATATGGCTGATTACCGCACCGCCGTTTTCCGCACTCATGGCATAAAACAAACCGCCGGGATAATTACCGCGGAACGGAACACTGCCGGGCTTTGGCATTTTATCGCAGCAGCAATAGACAACCTGTGCCGTACCCAGGGTTATCAGGACGTCCCCCGGGCTTAATCCGGCTCCGCAGGACCCGGCTGTTTGATCGTTGCCGCAGGAGTAAACCGGAATTCCCTCGGGCAGTCCGAATGGATTGGTTGCTGTTTCTCCGGCAACTGCACCAATATCAATAACTTCAGGCAGGTCTATTTCCTGGATTCCGGCCAGATTCAGGGCCTCTTTGTTGTACTTGTTGTCCCTGAGAGAAAACAAGCCGGTCATTGCAGCAAGGTTGTTATCTGTTACATATTTTCCGGTCAGCAGTTTTATCAAGTATGACGGCAGCGGCATTACCTGACCTTTTTCATGCAAATTTTTCAAAAGGCATAGCTGCATATTCGGGATCGGTTCGGCAATACTTGAGTGTGCGGCAAAGTCAGGCAGGGAAATTGTCTTATATGATTTGCCTGCCCGCATGTCCAGCCATGAAATAAACGGGGTAAGCAGTTGGTTGCGACGGTCGGTCAATGCAAAAGTCTGGGCTTGACTGGATATGCCGATTGCGCTTATTTCCGTAATGAAAACTGCCGCCTCTTCGATTGTCCGGTTTATGATGGTATCGAATCCGGTCAGTACTTCCTCATCCGGCAGTTCCACTTTGGCGTTTCTGCGTTGATAAGCGAGGTTGTAGCCGCTTGAGCCGATCAGTCGCGCATCATCATAGATTGCGGCCTTGAACTCGGTTGAGCCCAGATCAATTGCCAGTTTTATCATTGTTCAATTCCAAAATCATTTTTAATGCGGCAGCAACCATCAAGCTGCCGGTTGCCGGACTGAACAAACTGTTGTCCGCTTCGTATCCGGTTGCATCGTCAGTGGCGATATAGCCCTGCATTTCGCCATTGGCCAGACATACGGCAAAAGTTTTGAACGGTGATTCTGCTTTCACTTGCAAACCGTATTCAACAAATAATTCGCCCGGAAATGCCGCGATGAAAGCAGAGCCGATACGCAGTACCTGTACTTCAATTTCTGTATAATCTTTCATCACTATTTCAAGGCTGCCGTCCTCAATACATTTCGCAAGATAACAGGATTCCTCCGCTCCGAATACTGCGCATTCGGCGGTACGGACCGGACCGTGACCGGCATTTTCCGCTTTGAGTCGTTTGAATTCATTTTGACGGAACTTAAGATTTGCCGCTGCTTCGGTCAGGGGCATTATTGCGCGTCTGACTGGAGTAAGCATGCGGCTGGCTGCTTTCAAGCATGGACTGTCGTCAAAGTCTTCGTCTGTCAAAGCTGCAACTTTCTTCAGGATAAATTCACCCAGACGGTTGCCGAGCCGTTCAGCTTCCGCAAAAGTCTGTGCCTTCACATCGTACCTTGGGCTCAGGTTGCCTTCAGGTCCGTTATGATACAATACGTTTATATCGTTTCCAAGTCGGGATTTCAAATATAGTCGGGTGTATGCCGGGAAATCGGCGGAGATTAGCTTCGAGTCTTCATGCAGAACGGTAGGATGCATGCCGTAAATCAATGAGATTACCATGACAACTTTATTTTCCCGGCTTCTGATGACAATTATTCCCGCTTCTGGGTCGTATGTTCCGGCCGGATCGTGGCGGTTTCCGCCAACGCCATCAACCGTAGCGGCGGTCACGGCCAGTTCTGCCGGAGCCGCATTGCTTGTTGCCGCCACTCCCGCTTCGATGACTGCGTCGATCATTTTTTTCAGGTAATCCGAATCTGCTCCGGGCACAACCGGATCATTTCTGAAAACCAGCATGTCGGTGGTTACCGGCCCCGAATGAGTGTGGGTGCAACTGACCATGATATTTTCAGGTTTGACTCTACTTTTTCCGGCGATTCCTTGTCGTATCTTCGCGACGGTTTGCGCATCAAGGAAAAGCAGATCAACGGCAATCATCAGCAATGAATTATGCTCGTTATCAAGATATAACGCGGTGGCGAACAACGGATCGTTAATCCCCTCCGACATCCGTTCAATATGGGGATATCCTACCAGGAACATTGATTTATCAGGGCTGATATCAACCGCTGCGGATCCGGCAAATAAGCTCATTCAGCCTCCATTGAAGTTTCCGCCAACCGGGATTGCGGTATTCTCAAAATAGTTATCTGATATTATGCATGGAGTGGATAACTCCAGCAGTAAACACGGTCCTTGACCGGTGAAACTGTGATATTTCCAGCGCTCGACGGTCAGCATATCGCCGGGGTTCATTGTAAATTTCCTGCCATCGTAGTTCATGATAGCGGCGCCTTTGACAATACAGAAGGTTTCGAGTTTTTCGCGGTGCCGGTGCATCGGGCAGGTTTGGCCGTCAAACAGAAACATATATTTGCCGCAGTATCCGGCTTCCAGTTCATTGGCTATCCAGTATTCTATCAGCCCGGTTTTGTTGAAGTCACCCAATCCGAAGTCAAGCAACAGCGGTTTTGTTTCCGGCGTTGCGATCTTCCAGTTGGCAAGTTGTGTCCGGCAGCGTTCTATCGCTTCCGCCGCGGCCTTGCCGGTCAATTCAATTCTGCTTGTCGTTGTAATATTACTCATGACTTTATCCCATTAAAAAATTTAATGCTATCTTCAACTTCATCAACCGAAAAATGTAATTTTCCGGTTAAGATACGTAAAGCACTCTCAAGCGTTTCATGATCGACGTATTGTTCTACCCAGTCTCTCAACGGATTTCGCAATACGTAATGAGTATATGACCAATTAAAACAGATGCCGTTTTTTCCGTCGAAGACATATTGGTGAGTTTGCCACCAATGGTAAATGGCGGTAATTGCATTGACCATTGAATCAATATTTCCCTGTTTGCTTGAGCAGGTTCGCAGGACTGCGATTCTCGCCTCAACGAAGCTGGCGATTATTTCCAGGTATCTTCCTGGTCCGCCCGGCAGGAGTTGCGCCGCGTCAGCCAGGAATTCGGATTGCCTGAGCTTTTCCGGTAAATCAGCCGGTATTTCATGCAGTTCTAAATTTGCGCAATCCCAGGCTGGAACCAAGAGTTCGGGATCGCCGCCAAGAAAGGCTGCAAAATCGGTCATAATCTCAATGTCGGATTTATCAATATAATTGAAATCCTGAGCCATTCTGCTGAAAGCGTATAGATTTGGCAGCGACATAACCGGCTGTTGAGCGTTCCCGAACACCCCACGGCAATAGTTGGCGAATTTCAGTTCTTTCCTGAATACTTTCCGCATGTTTTCGTACTGGATAAATGACGCGGGTGGAGTCGGTTCAAATTCAATTAATTCATACAGCATTAAGGTGGATTGTGCGATTAAACCGGCTTCATCGACCATTGCAATATTCACGCGACCGTTTGCGTGTCCGCCTGCATCCACAAAAGTCTTGTCAAGATAACTGCGTCCCGGAAGCAGTTCCCAAGCTCCCGGTATGGGGTTTGATTTCAGCAGGTCCAATACCGGCATGGTCAAGTTTCTAATGTTTGATTTCCAGACGCCTTCCGCTCCCCAGCCAGACCAAAGCCAGGGAATTATTTTCTGATTATCCGGATCAATCCCATGGCGGTCGACCGATTGCCTCAACGCATGTAAAATCCTGATGAATTCCTCCGGGGGCGCTCCAGGGTAACTGCCGGGATCTCCATCGATGACCACGTAGCCTGAAGCGTTGTTCAATAAGCTGATAATCTTTTCAAAATGCGCCAGAAAGCCTTCCAGCTCTCCAGGGATGTCTCCTCGACAGGTTTTCATAAATGGATAGAAATGCCGTTTTACTACCGGGATTGCACGAATGTCGGGAGTGCAGGTCAAATCAGGGCATAGAACAATCCAGCATTCCAAACCCGAAGTCTTCGCAGCAGCAATTATTTCGGCCTGAAATTCCAGCCATTGCTGTTCCTCCCCGGTTATTCCCGGCGGAATGATTTCCGCCATTGGCCAGAGCATGACCCGGTCATATCCGAGCAAGCGCAGCAGCTTGAACATTTTGCGATAATCTTCAATATCCCAGCTCCTTACCGCAAACGGATGATTGAACTGCCAACACGCATGCAAGTAGAAACCCAGGTGTGTGAATTTTAAGTTATGCGAGTCTCTTTTGCCCATAATGTAATTCTTTCAACTTTTCACCGCTTGTTTTTGCTTTTTCCAGTTGTCTGAAGTTGCCTGATTAACCGGTGATTTCGCCTGAATCATCTGTAAAATGTATTTATCTTTGTTACTTTGTGTTATTTTTGTTTATATATAACATTATAATACAGCTGAAAAATATATTATCAAGCTCTCTAAAATAAAGATTTACATTTTTATATATGTTAAATTCTAACATTAATGGTTTGATATGAATGAAGATTAGACATGAACAGCAAGTTGAGGTGCTGCTGCAGAAGTTGGACGCACAAGGAACTTCCTGACGGACGCGCTCTGGTCATCCGGAAAAAAGATTGACCGGTTATCTAATTAATAAATTTTACTGAACTGGAGAAATGAATTTTACTGCCGGGACTTCGGAGATCAGGCCGTATTCGGCACATTTGCTCATAAAGAAGCGGATAGCTTCAAACCCTTTTTCATCAAGTGAAACGGTGTAACGGTTGACGAAGGTTTTTACGAAGTCCAGGCCTTTGTCCGGGGCGATGCCGCGACCGAACTTGAGGGCGTATTCCAACGCTTCGTCCTCATGCTCCAACGCATACTTGATCGAGGTTTGGAAATAGCCGCACATCCGGCCTTTGACGTCTTCCGGCAGCGACGAGCGGATCACATCCACGCCGAGAGGCAGCGGCAGTTTGAACTGCTGCTGCCACCAGGCGCCGAGATCAACCACGTCCAGACCCGAATCCTCCAGCATGGTCTGTTCTTCGGTAATGATTACGCCGCCGTCGAATTTGCCTTGTCTGACTGCGGTTAATATCCGGTCATATGGATGCTCGATATACAACGCGTCCCGCATAAAACAACGGGCGGCGTAACAGGCGGTTGTGTGAATGCCCGGAACCGCGATATTATTCAGTTCAGCTCCGGGGATACTGACCAGGACCGGACCCCGGCTTTCGGCCATACAGGCCCCGACCATAAGCAGATCATATTGCGCGGCCACCCGCGGCAGGAACCCGGCAGATACCGCGGTCATGTCGTAATATGCAGTTATTGCTTTTTCGTTAAGTTCGGAGATCGGCTCGATCGTGTCATGGATATTGAATCCCGGATTAGGCACCAGGTTGTTCAGCATCGCGTAGAACATGAACGCGTCGTCCGCGTCATGGGTGTGACCGATGGTGATTTTCATTTGAAGGTTTCCAGTACGTTGTATTCGGTGTCACGCCTGGCCGGAGTCATTCCGGCTTGTCTGATGGTGTCGACGATTTCTTCGATGTTGGTGCGGTTGCGCATGCCGGTCGATTCCAGCACTTTTTCCTCCATCAGGATGCCGCCCATGTCGTCGGCTCCGAACATTAAACCGATTTGAGCCACTTTCATGCCTTCGGTCACCCAGCCGGAACCGATGTGTTTAATATTGTCGAGGTAAATTCGCGAGACGGCCAGGGTTTTCAGGTATTCGCCGCCGCCGGCCATGATTACTTCGTCAAGGTTGGTATTGTCCGGTGAGAAGGTCCACGGAATAAAGGCACGGAATCCGCCGGTTTCATCCTGCAGATTGCGGATTGACTCGAGGTGTTCGATCCTTTCATCGAGGGTTTCGACTCCGGCAAACATCATGGTCGCGGTGCTTTCCATGCCGATGGAATGGGCTTCGCGCATGATCCGCAGCCAGATGTCTTTCGAGATCTTTTTGGGGCTGATCAGGTTGCGGACCCGGTCGACCAGAATCTCCGCGCCGCCGCCGGGCAGGGAATCAAGTCCGGCCTGCTGCAGTTTTTCCAGAACTTTCAAGGTCGGCAGTTTTTCCCGTTCCGCCATGTAAGCGATTTCCGGCGGAGAAAAGGCGTGAATATAAACATTGTATTTTCTTTTGACAGCTTTAATGATTTCCTGATAGTAGAAAATCGTAAGTTCAGGATTGAGGCCGCCTTGAAGCAGTACCTGAGTGCCGCCCAGTTCAACCAGTCCGTTGACTTTATCCAATATCTCCGCGATACTCAGGGTAAACGCGTGCGGACTGCCAGGTTTGACATAAAACGCGCAGAAATCGCATTCGGCCTGACAAACGTTCGTCAGGTTGATGTTAATATCCACCACAAAAGTTGCGATGTTTTCCTGATGTAAACGTTTTTTGACCATTGTAGCCAGTTCGCCAAGGACCGGCAACGGCAGACTGAACAGGAACTTGCCTTCCGCCGCGTTGAGCCGGTCGCCGTCGGCTATTTTCTTTTTTATTTGTGCGAGCATTTCAGTTATCCTTTCATTACCGGTTCATAATTGCTGTAGACTTCAACCGGGGTGCGGCCCATTTTTCTGATCAGGTCGCAAATCTCGTCTTTGCTCAGGCTTTTAGGGGTTTTCGCTCCGGCGCAGTGAACGATTTCTTCGTCATAATAGGTGCCGCCGATGTCGTCGGCTCCGTAATCCAGACCGACCTGACACGCTTTATAACCGTAGATCATCCAGAGAGCCTTGAGATGCGGAAAGTTATCGAGAAACACTCTGGCGGTGGCCAGTAGCTTCATGTCGTAGATGCCGCTGGTACCACGGGCCAGATCGTCTATCTCGGTGTTTTTCCGGAAGAAGGCCAGGGGGACGAATGCCCGGAAGCCGCCTGTCCGGTCCTGTTGGTCGCGAAGCTGCAGCATGTGGTCAATAATTTCTTCGTCCGTTTCCAGATGTCCGTACAGCATTGTGGCGTTACTGCAAATACCGAGTTCATGGGCCTCTCCGGCGATCCGCAGCCAGTCTTTTCCGGGCAGTTTTTTCTCGCAGATCAGTTCGCGCACTCGGGGAGAGAATACTTCCGCGCCGCCGCCGGGCAGGGAATCGAGACCGGATGCTTTGAAATCAGCCAGCGTTTCCCGGGTGGTTTTACCGGCCAGTTCCGCGAAAAACGCGATTTCAACCGTGGTAAAACCCTGGATATGGATATTCGGGTCAATTGATTTGATCCCCCGGAGCATATCCAGATAATACGAGTATGGCAGTTTTTTATTGAGGCCGCCGACGACATGTACCTCGTTCACTCCGGCGGCATGGACTTCTTTTACCGAGTTGGTGATTTGTTCCACGGTCAGAGCGTAACCATCTTTTTCGTCTTTGTAAAAGGCGCAGAGTTTGCATTCGTTTTCGCAGACGTTGGTGTAGTTGATGTTGTAGTTAAATTGATAATAGGCGTTGTTTCCGACTTGTCTTTCACGTCGGATACAAGCCAGTTTGCCGACCGTGTTGAGGTCGCCCTGCAACAGGAATAACGCTTCTTCCGGGGTTATTCTCTGATCGTTCTCAACCTTTGCAATAATAGTTTTAAGCATGTTTATTCTCCAGTATATTGAGGCAGCTTTGTTTGAGTTCGGCTTCATAGCCGCGATAAAAATGATCGTCAGAATTTACTTTATGCAGCCGCATTCCGTATTTACCGGCCATTAGGGAAAACTGTTCTTCCGGGCAAAAATCATCTTTTTCCGAGATGACGAAGTCCAGGCCGGGAAATTCGGCGAACAATGTTTCGAAGTCATACTCCAGCAGCGGCGGGGATATGCCGATATATTTCCGGACGGCGATATGACGCATAGCCTGAAGCGCGATATAGTTACCGAAAGAATAAGCGGCGAAATCGATTTTCAGGTCGCGGCCGATGTTTTCCACAATATTCCAGACCAGTTCCTGGGCATCGCCGACAATCCGCTCGAACTCCGCTCTTTCTTCAAGGTTGCGCCAGTAACGCAGCATCTCATCATCCGAATGAGCATTGTCAACCATCCGGTAATTGAATTTTACCGCGAACTTGCCTGAATTGACGGCCGCTTCATACAGCTGGTTGACGACGTTGTTGTCATAGTCCCCGCCGAGCATCGGATGCGGCGGAAAAATGAAGATAACCGAATCCGGCGTTGCGTTTTCATCGTAACCCAGGACCGCGGATATTTTCCCGCCGTCGTCCAGGGCAACTCTGATTGATTCCTCCGCGAATTCATGTTCGATTGCCGCTTCATTGGTTGTCTCCTGATGCGCTGAGAGTTTTTTAAAGAAAGCTTCCAATTGCCGGGCCAGGATCATGCCTTTGAACAGGCCGCCCTGAATTTCGACTTTGCGCGTCAGAAAGGCTTTCTGGACCGGCAGCTTGCCGGAAGTGATCCCGGCAAAGGCGGCGGTATCGAGGACAAATCCCAAATTTCCGGTATTTCCGGGGATCGGTCCGGCGGCGGACAAGTGATCATTGTCAATCGTTACTTTCCAGACCTCTCCGGTATCGGTCAAACTCACAATGAAGCAGGTATTGAACTTGCTATTGCCGGTAAAATCGAACTTTTCAGCCGGTCCCTGCGGAGCTAGCAGTTTATCGAAAAATTGTTTAAGCGCTGACAAGCTGCGGCCTCCTTTCGGTTTCCAACCGGTTATGATAGAGCGAGGTCATATATTCCAGCGCGGCACGGTGCGGCGCGTCAAAGGAATAATTCAGGTTGGTCAGGTAATCAAAGTGTTTTTCCGCTCCGAGCTCCAGTAGAATTGCCGGCAGGTCGTGCAAATTTTGCCGGGTCAGACTATTGATTATTGGCGCGAACTGCGCCGGGTTCCGGCGTTTGTCGGCTACGCATACGGCGTAAACGACCGGCAGTCCGGTCATCCGCATCCATTCGCAGCCCAGGTCGATCCGGTCGGTGTAGCGGTCCCCGGCGTATTCCAGCGCCTTATCGCCGATAATTACCTCGGCGTCGCAGCGGCCGTTTTCAATGTAATCGGCATAAATTCCGTAGCGGGCTTCCAGTATTTCCCGGACCAGAAAATTGGATGATCGCGATTCTCCGCTCAATTTGACGGTGACGATATTCCTGATCGGGCCGTTGAAATAGAGATAGACCGAATTTGTCGGGCCGAAAGAGGAAATGGTCACGCCTTCGACCAGATAACAGCGGTCGCGCATCCGGATGTATTCGATGGCGGGAACGAACGAGAAATCCAGTTCCCCGGCGAAAAATTTCGCGGCCAGGTTGCGCGGAGTGTCTTTGACCACTTCGCCGAACTTTTCCATACCAAAGCCGAACGGGATCGAGTTGATATAACTGATAATGCCTATTTTCATTTTTAATTCCTTAAATTTACGGTTAAACGCAGGATTCCAGTGACAGTTCCAGTGCGGCCAGCATCGCGTCAATATCCGGCTGCGCAATGATCAACGGCGGCAGGAACGTCAGAACGTTACGGTTGACGCCGGTTTTGCCGATCAGAAAACCCTGTTTCATCATGTTTTCCAGAATGCGGTCTGTCGCTTCCGGCATGGGATGCCCATTCTCAAGCAGTTCCATGCCCAGCATCAGACCGGCGCCTCTGACTTCGGCGATGAACGGGTATTTTCCGCTTAAATCCTCAAGCTGCGCTTTGAGATAGTGTCCCAGTTCGGCGGACCGGTCCGCCAGATTGTGTTTTTCATGATATGCCAAAACCGCCAGCGCTGCCGCGGCTGAAACCGCGTTGCCGCCGGTCGTCGATGCGCCGGGTTTACGGTAGGATGCGGCGATCTCATTGGTAGTACAGAACGCCGCGATCGGGAACCCGTTGCCCAACGCCTTGGCGGTTGTCAGGATATCCGGTTCCACGCCGAGGGCTTTGAACCGGTATTTCGCGCCGGTCCTGCCCATGCCGGTCTGGACCTCGTCGAAGATCAGCAGCGTGTTGTGCTTTTGCAGAATTGATTTGATTTTGGCAAAATAACCTTCCGGAGGAACAATAATGCCGCCGTTGCCTTGAATCGGTTCGATGATCATTGCGGCGATATCGTCATTTTTTGACAACAGTTCCTCGACCGCGTCTGCGCAGGCAATTCCACAGGTGTCAGGCGACAAGCCGAGCTGGCATTTGGCGCAATGCGGTTTCGGGACAAAATGCACTTTATGGCCTTCATCCGGATCGGTCCGCCACATATCGATGCCGGTGGCATTCATCGTCAAAGCGGTACGACCGTGCAGGCCGCCGTTGACAGCGATCACTCCGCGTTTGCCGGTATGGATGCGGCTCAACAGGATCGCGCCTTCATTGGCCTCGCTGCCGCTGTTGACGAAAAACAGTTTCTTTAATGGGCAGTCAAGGTATTTTACCAGTTTTTCACCCAGATTCACCATCGGGTTGGTCAGGTAGATACTGGTGGTATGCTGGAGGGTCCGAATCTGGTCTATCGCCGGTTCCACGATTTCCGGGTTGCAGTGACCGCAGTTCATTACCGTCACGCCGGAGTAGAAGTCGGCATAGCGCTTGCCGGTGTCGTCATAAAGATATTGCATTTCCCCTTTGACGATGACCGGAGGGTCCTGGTAAAAGTGATAGAGGCACGGAATGAAATATTGTTTTTTCAGATCAACCACATGTTGCGCAGAGCTGTTCATGGCGTTCCCCTTTCTTGATATTGAGCAATGAGATGTCGGCATCGGTGGTGATTCCTCTCAGGTAGCCGCCGTAAGTGAACTCTTGACCGGCAAAATGTTTCCGGAATTCAGATATAAGCTTCGGTCGCGCTGTCTTGTCGGCGACCGCACGTTTGTACAGGTCGACCAGATACGCGGTATCTTCCGGCGTGTAAAGTCTGGCGTCGATCCGCAGACTGTGCTGGCCGAGTCGCTGGAAAGAATCGAGCGACGGCAGGATGCACAGGTCGTGTTCCAGCATGATATGGTTGCGACAGAACTTGTCGGTATGGATAACCCGTTTATTGCCCTGACAGTCTACCAGCGAGAATTTTTCGTGGCGGCAGGGCATTTTGCAGAAATCCCGTTTACTGATGCGCTGAGTGTTCATAGCCACCAGACAGTGTTCCACAAGCATCGAGGTCAATGGTCCGTGTGCCAGTAAATCGAACCGCATCCAGCTGACGTCATCAAGCATGGAGGCCAGATTGTCGAAGGAAGACTCGATTGCCGGCATGATCCTTTCACAGCCGGCGGCGGCGAAAAACTCGCTCGCGGCCGAGTTAATGACGTTGCAGCCGGTATCCACCCAGATTTTTTTGTTGCGGTTATGGAGGAAATCCAGTACCGCGATCCCGCTGACCAGATAGGTGTCCACATCATCTCCGAGCGCGTCGACGGCGTATTTGAATTCCCGCTGTTCGCGTTCGGTAATGATTTTCGGAGTGCTGAACACAAAGCGGCGTCCGGTCCGGCGGCAGGTTTCGGCCAGCTCGCGCAGTTCCGGTAAATGCCATTCGGAATTAACCCGCAAATCGCCTTCATAAGCAATTACCAGATTGTCCGCGCCGGCTTCCAGCGCCGCTTTCGCGGTTGCCGTATTCCCGACAACACAAGTAATCTCGTTTGCGCTAACCGCTTGTTTTTCCGCCAGTTCCGGAGTATCTTTGAAGGCGTCTTCGGACCAGTTGCTGATGGTATGCAGTTTGCCGCTGTGCGACAGGAACTTGGGTTCGCGGTCGCCTTCCATATCGAAATACTCGTCGTCCGGGGTTTTGAATGCGAATCCGGTACTCAGGTTGCGAATCCGGTTATTATACATTTCCCTGACGTCGAGGAAATCACGATGCCAGGCCAAAGGTTTGTTGCAGTAGCTGTCGATGGCGCGGCGGTAAAGCGCAACGATCCGGCTCATGGTTTCAGCCGGTTTCATGCGCCCTTCGATCTTGAGCGAATCGATTCCGGCGTTGATCAGGTCCGGAAGTTGTTCCAGTAGGCAGAGATCGCGGGCCGCCAGCATATAGGCGTGTTCCTTGACTACGTTGCCGCTGGTTTCCGAAACCAGATCATAGGCCCAACGGCATGGTTTCATGCATTGGCCGCGGTTGCTGCTTTTGCCGAAAATGATGCCGCTGCCGTGACACTGCCCGGACTGGACCGAACACATGTCGCCGTGAATAAAGTACTCGGATTCGATTCCGGCGGTTTCGGCGATTCGCCGGACTTCGTCAACCGTGATATCACGGGAAGTCACAACCCGGGTGAAGCCGTGTTCTTTAAGCAGTTTGGCGCTGTTGGCGCTGTTGACGTTCATCATGGTGCTGGAATGCAGTGGAATTTTGATATTGTGTTCATGGCAGATATTGATCACTCCGTAATCCTGAACGATGATCGAATCCACCTTGATTTTTTCCAGAAATTTAAGATAATCCACGAGGACGGGAAGTTCGTTTTCCCCGATCAGGATATTGACCGTCACGTAAACCTTGCGGCCGCGTTCATGCGCGAAATCAACCACCCGCTCCAACGCTTCGTTGTCGAAGTTGAAGTCCTTGCGGTGACGCCGCATATTGAATTGTTTGCCGGACAGGTAGACCGCGTCCGCTCCGGCTTCGATTACCGCGTAAAAGACCTCTTCCCTACCAGCCGGAGCCAGCAGTTCGGGGCGTTTTATAGAATTGTTATGTTTCGTTGTTTTCATCAGTACAGTACCTTTATTTTTTTATGTTGTTCAACCGGAAGGGGGTCTTTGATGCCGTGTTCGGTTTTGACCGCGGTGTCCCGCTCCAGCATATTGATTATCAGATAACTTTCATCATAACGGGACAGTAACACCTGGCCCCGTTCACCAGTCGCGACCTCATCCAACGGGCCGTTTGATTTTACCAGACGCAGCTCGATCCGGTCGGAACTGGTGGAATATTCGATTCCTTCACGGGTGAACTCTTTTTCCAGAAAGACGCCGAACAGACTGTTGCCGTAACCATTCAAATGGACTGCGTTGGGAAACGCGGCCTGAAACATTTGATACTCGTCGTAGCCGACGGCTATCCCGCCGTAATGCACTCCCTTGATTTGAGCGCGCTGTTCAACCGGCATTTTTTCCATCAGCATCCGGATAACCGGCGGAGTGGAGAATAATATATCAATTGTCTGGGTATTCAGAATACTGAAAATCTGTTCCTCGATATGCTTGAAATAGCGTTGCTGTGAGATCGAGTCCGGCGGTAGTTTTTTGAACCAGCGCGGGTCGAAATCAATAGTGAACGGATCTATTCCGCCCGCCTTGCGAATAATCGCCCGCAGCGCCTTGCCGATGATGTGCGGCCCGGACGGTCCGGCCCACAGCCATTTGCCGGCGACCGGGAAACCGACCTGT
Source organism: Victivallales bacterium (assembly GCA_963678305.2). Classification (GTDB taxonomy): domain Bacteria; phylum Verrucomicrobiota; class Lentisphaeria; order Victivallales; family Victivallaceae. The sequence continues at coordinate 118,294 of CAXXVV010000002.1, read as the reverse complement.
TCCGCGCGATCAAGAAAAGGCGTGACAAAGCCGCCTTCAAATTCCTCTTCGGTAAATGCCGTGGTGATCGGCTTGCCGGAGAAGCCGGATGTCTCGCCGGAGATCAGGTAACGGTGTCCGTGCAGTACTTTGCGGGAGACGAAATGTTCCAGCGGCATTTGCCGCATGATTTCCGGCGGTATGACCGGCAACAGCAACGGATTCTCTGCCGCTTCCTCAACCGTCAAATCCGTGTTGCGGAAAAAGTCGATCCAGTACGGACTGCCATGTTCCGGGTCACTGTGCAGCCTGATTGCGGCCAGACGTTTTGTTTTACTTACCACTTGTCAGCTCCTTGATTTTTTTTGCTGAAATTCTTTTTTTCTCCAAATCCTGATGGTCGGTCACTTCCAGTTCGACAACCTTGCGATAGTGTTTGACCGCTTCAGCCTTCTTCCCGGCCAGTTCCAGGGTTACGGCCAACTGGTAGCGCGGATAAATGACGTCGGGGGCTTTTTCGACCGCGGTTCTCAACATATCTTCCGACATCTCAATCGTTCCGGACGGCAGGCCGCCGCCAAGGGTCTTAGCCAGGGCCTTCATAAACCAGTTCATCTGCGATACTTCGCGATAATAAATTCCGAGCGTCACATAGCCCGGGGAAAAATCAGGATCAAGTTCAATGCACTTTCTGGCATACTTCTCAATATTCCGTCCAGCCTCGGCCTTGCCGCGGCCGCTGCGGTAGAGGGATAAGTTGCCGTTGGTGATAGCCAGGTAAAAATACGCCTCCGCTTTCCGGGGATGTTTTTTCACCAGCTCAGTCGCGTAGACGATTGCCTGTTGGAAATACTTTTCCTGTTTTTGTTTATTCTGAGCTTCTTCGCCGACGTTATTGCAGGCGGCGGTCAACTTTGCCAGGACGTCGTACCGGTCAGGCGCAAGTTTATAGGCCTTGCGATAAAGCGCCAGAGCCTTGACATTTTTAAACAGCCCATAGGCTTTGTCGCCTTGTTTCATAATTTCGTCGACCGGTTTGTCCGCGACTGATACCACCGCCGTCATTCCCAGCGCAACTAACAGTATTAAAGTTTTAATCATAATTTATCCATTACTCCTTCTCTTGGGATATGGTTGCTCAATGCATCTTTGCGACCGCATTCTTCAGCCAGCATCAACCATTTGCGCCGTTTTTTCGGTGCTGCGTGTTTGACCGAGCCCATCATATTGACTTTGACCGGACTGATGCCGCAGAATTTAAGGGTCATGTTTTTAATTTGTTTTATGGCCGGCATGCCGTACAAGAAGCGAAAAATGAACGGGTAATTATCCATTGTTACCATCACTCTGGCGGATTTACCGGCCAGCAGATGATTCGGCAGCAGGGCGTCAGGTGAATACGAAAAAGCCCAGCCCGGCAGAAAAGTCCGGTCTATGAACCCTTTGAGTACGGCCGGAAGGCCGCCCCACCAGACCGGGAAGATTATCATGAGGTGATCCGCCAGCTCGATAGCGTTGCGAGCCTTGAGCAGATCAGGTTCCAATGGTTGGATGGTTTGATAACCGTTGTGCAAATTCGGGTCAAAATTCAACCTTCCGATATCAATCACGGTTACTTCCGCACCGGCCAGTTCAGCCGCATCACAGTAGGCTTGTTTCAGAGCGCTGCAGAAGCATTCCAGGGCCGGGTGCCCGTATATCACAGTGATTTTTTTCATGTGCAGGCTCCTTTAAATTTTCTTATCAAACCCAGTATTTTCGCGTTTTTCCAGAACGGCCGCAGTTGCAGAAACTGAGCCAGTTTCATCATGACCCTGCTGACAGGCGAATTCCAGTCGGTGGCGTTGCTCCAGTGCAGCCGGGGTTTGCAATATGAGTCCAGAACCGGAAAAAAGTCTTCCGGCAGTTTATCAGAGACATAGGTAACGGACCTGAGCAATTCGTCTTCATCACTGATCCGTCCTTCCTTGCGGGATGCCGCCGCGAGCGGAGTCCCGGCATAGACTCTGATCCCGAAATTCATCAGGACCTGATTCGGTTGTTCGATACGATCGAGAAAATTCACAGTTTCACGAATCGTCTCTTCGGTTTCGCCCGGTCCGCCAAGCAGGAGGTAGACGGAGAAAGGGATATCGAATTGTTTGTAAAGCCGGGCCGCATTGGCGATATCTTCACGGGTAAAGTTTTTTCCCATTTCAAAAAGCATTTTTTCAGAAGCGCTGTCAATTCCGAGTTCAACGCCCATACAGCCTGATTGTTTCATCAACCTTACCAGCTCCTCACTGATGCCGCGCGGGTTGGTCATGGCTTCCCATGAGATATTGAGGTCGCGATTGATGATTTCCCGGCAGATCTCCTTTGCGTGATGGTCGGGAAAAGAAAATACACTGTCGACAAAAAAGAAATGCTTGACGTCGTGCAGGTTATGCAGAATCTCGATCTCGTCAACCACCTGTCCGGGAGAACGCAGCCGGTAGCGTTTACCTTCGATTACCGGGTAATTGCAGTAAATGCAGTTGAACATGCAGCCGCGTTTAGTCTGGACCGCGCCGTAGCCGCCGCGTTTCAGGTATTTGTCAAGTTCGATCAAGTCCCAGGCAGGAAGCGGCAAATTATCGAGGATAATAAATTTCTCAGGAGGATTGCGGTGAATTGTGGCGTTACGGCGATGGACCAGGCCGGGAATCTGATCGGGATTTCTGTCGTTTTCAATGCACCTGACAAATTGCAGCAGCGATGTTTCGCCTTCGCCAATTATTCCATAGTCAAGTCCGAGGTAGTCAAGCAGCGGTTCCGGCGAGGTGGAAAAACCGGAACCACCGATGATCATCACGGCGGAGGTTGATTGTTTGACGGTGTCAGTCAGACATTTCAGGCGTTCGATATAGCTCTGGTTGCCGAATGCGGTAGAGTTATCCAGGTTGCGCAGGGATATTCCAACAATATCCGGTTGGTATTGTGCAATCCGGTTGATAACTGCGTTTTCCGCTCTTTTGACAAAGCATAGATCGAGGATACTGACAGAATATCCGGAGTCCCTAAGCATGCCGGCCAGATAAGCCGCCCCGATCGGGGCAACCGGCATCGGCAGTTTCTCATTATTTGTCGATATCAATAAAATCTTCATGATAAGCATTCCGTATAATTGTAAATTGATTCAAATATACGTGGAGACAATTACATGAAGATTGCACCAACATTACAATGCTGTAATGTTGGGAAAAAAGAAATTTACCGTGACGATCTGAGTAGTAGAATAACGTTTGAAATCAGGGACTTTCCTCTCAAACGTCTGCCTGAAATTTATGAGAATCAGGAGATATTGTGGATAATAAAACTAATCAAAATCAGCTGAAGTAGTTTTGAAATAAACTGATATATATATTTTTTTTTAAAAGGTGGGAATAGATTGTGTCAACTCTGTAATTTTCGGAAGCAGTAGATCACGGTTCCGGCGGGGCTGAGGCCGCGGCTTAATTGTTTTTTACTCACTCGAGCAGGATTGTCGAATTTTGCGCCCATTTCCCGGATGAATAATTTTGAACCGAGAATCGCTCCGTCACTGAAGTGGCGGGTGCGTCGCAGAAAACGGATCGGCATCGATTCTTTGCGTCTGGCTCGTTCCTGCGCCTCAAATATCTCTTCACTCGTGGCTCCGCTTTCCGCCGCAACGATTCGCGCCAGTTCACTGCGGAAATAGTTGAATAGATCGTTGTCGGTCCATTCCGAGGTGTCGCGATGCCAGATGTTTTGTTTGAGGTGTTTGACAAAATTGGCATGAAAAAGGTGTTTGCCGGTGCCGCTGTAGCGGCCCCAGGTCGTGAAATGGTAGTCGGCCGGATCGGGGGTCAGGCCGGCGCGGACGGGGTTTAATTCTACATATAAAACGCACGCTTCCAGGGAGTTGCGACTGTCGAGGATGACGCTTTTGAATTTATTGGCCCAGAGTTTGCCGATGCGGTCGCGGGACTGGTTGTAGACGACGGTGAAACGTTGTTGGAAGGCGCGCATAAAGTAGCTGATGTCGATCATTTTCAGGCCGGTTTCGCGGCATATTTCCAAGTCGGCCGGGTTGATTTTCGGCATTTGTTTCGGCGCGTAGGTGAATTTATCCAACATGCTGCTATAGTAGGAGTTGTGTCGTTTGGCAATCTCTTCGATCGACGGCAATTCGTCCGGCCCGGGAGCGTAAACGACCAGATGGAAATGGTTGCCCATCCAGGCGGCTGAGATGACCTCGATCAAAAAATATTCGCAGAGATTTTGCAGCAGTCGGAAGCCGTATTCCATATCGACCTGGTTGAACGGTTTTTCGCCTTTGCAGCCGGCGGCTCGGTTCATCAGGTGGTAGTAGCAGCCTTCGCCTGTAACTTTCATGCGCGTTCCGCGGCCTGACATGATTTTTCCTCCGTTGTTGACGAGTTTACAGTTAATATAGTGGGTGAAGACGGGTTTGTCAAATTTAATCATAACTTGGTTTTATATATTATTACAAGTTCTTTATTTTTAATTGGATAAGATATGTTGTACTAAATAATTTTAGAGGAGGCCAGCCATTCGGCAATTCCTGATAAGATCATTTGAACCCCGAGGGTGGCGACAATAAGTCCGGTGATCCGGATCAAGGCTCCCATAATATTAAATTTTTTCAAAGCCTTGCCAATGGGACGTGCAAGAAGCATAAACACCATATTGATCAATACCGCGATAGTCACGGCCGCAAAAGACGAGGCAAAACCTTTGGTGACAGCCAGAGGCAACGCGGCGGCAATTGTCGCCGGACCGGCTATCATCGGCGATGCCAATGGGACTATCGAGATTTCGGAAAGACGGTTTTGCGTACTTTGTTCAAAGAAGACCCCTTTGGACAAAGCTTTAAAACCGACCCAGAACAAAACACAGCCTCCGCATACCTTCAAAGAGTAAAGTTCAATCCGCAAAAACGAATAGAAAAGAAAGTCGCCGAACACCAACACCATACTCAGAATAAGTAAAGCGATAAAAGTTGATTTTATTACTATCTGGTTGAATTCTTTTTTGTTTGTCGACTCTCCGGAAAAGAGTGAAAGAATACAAATTTTGCTGATTGGATTGATTAATGCCAGAAGATACAAAGAGTTCAGAAATATTTCATTCATCATTTTCATTGTCGGGACCCATATCTTAATAACGATTTGCGGGACGAGAATATAGCACTGATTGAATTAATTGCAACGTGGTTTCAATGGCATATAGCGTCCGTTATTAATTTTTTTGTGAGTCAGTCCCGGACGCGGCAAGTTTGAATAATTCTTCGGCAGATAAGGCTTTGCCAATAATATAGACTTCATCAATCAGACCGATAAAGTTATATGCGTCCGGTCGTCCCGGATAGTTTCCGATGACAACATGATTTCTGTCTGGCGCAGGCGCACTCTTTACTTTTTTCTGCTCTTTAACTTTTTCGCAATTTATGAAAAGTTGGATTTTATTTCCGTCATCAGTTGCCGCTACATGATACCATTTATTGTTTTTTATCTGATATTTGGGGGACGAGACTATTTTTCTCATTTTGCCGTCGCCGTACCTGAAATCTATCATTCCCCAATTATATCGCAAATCCCATCCGGTCTTACTGCTGTCCTGCATTTTACTGAGCAGGCACATGCTTTTCGGTTTTTGTCCGGTACGCTTGATCCACATCGCGATGGTAAATGGCGGTTTCAAATTCAAAACCTTGTTACTATTCTGAACCAGGTATTGCACCAAAGGTTTATCCGAAAGTTTTAATGCCTGACCTTTCATTCCTTTTACGGTCACTACCCGGGCGGTTGTATCTTTGGATTTTAATTTCGCATTAAGCTTATCAGTACCGGAATCTTTTAATATGGAGCCTGAATCCTGGTCGAAACTCCAATGCGCGATAACAGTTTTTTCTGTTTCAGCTGCAAAGAAGTTAAAACTCAGTGCGATAATAAAAAAAGCTAGTATTTTTTTCATTCAATATCCTTATTTTGAATAAATTTCCAATTCTTGAATTTCGGTTCTGCCGTTAGCGCAGCCGGTCACCAAAACCCGTGCGGAGGCGGTTTTAACTGGTGGGCATTTTGCCGTCATTTGCGATGGCGAAACACGTTTAAATACGGCAATAGTCTTCCATTTGCCATTTTGCGGTATTTGCAGTTCAGCGTTTGTGACTTTGTCACAGAAAATCTCGGCCCGGCCAATCGTTACCGATTTGCCAAACTGGATTTCGGCCCAGTCGGGAAACTTCCGGAACGTGGTGTCGAACCAGCCGCGTTCACTCCTGAATCCGTCAACAATGTGTGAGTTATCCCATCGAGGTTTTTCACTGGAAAACTTCATTTTTACTCCATTACCGATAAAAGCGAGATTGCCGGGGCGGGCCAGGGCTTTAATGGCACCGGTTATTTTTTGTTCCGTTGCTTTTACTGATAACAGTTTCGACAAGCGGACGTCCGTCGTATACAAATTTGTATCGTATTTGCCGAATTTTTCCCGGATTGTATCGCCGTCACTTTTTACTGTCCTGCTTTCTCCTATGACATACCATTTGCCGCCGGTGTTTTTCGGAAGTTCTATTACAGCGCTCTTTGATTCGGTTGAATTATTGACCGCGAAAACATAGCTTTGACCGTTTACATTGCGATACATAACAGCTTGAACGAGCTTTGCTCCGGTTTTCAGAACAGTGCGTTTCGCCGGTGATAAAATAACATTTTCAAGAATCCGGGCCTCTTTGGTGAGGTACTCCATTGAGACGGTTATCTGCGGGTATTGCTGGGCCGCATACCAGGTGTACCAGGTAAAGCCCTGTACGCCGGCGATGATTGCCTGGTACTGCATGTTGCGCAGTTCAAGGAAGTCCGGCGCCCGATTGTTGACTGCGCCGTAATCACCGTAGTTAAAGGCTTGCGGAGTGATCCAGGCGGCTTTTCGTTCTTTCCCTGCTTCAAGTACGGTATCAATAAATTTACCGACTTTTTCAATTGGTCGCGCCGCGTTGCCGCCGCGCAGGAACAACGGATAAGGATCGGGGTTGAAGACATCTCCGCCATCGATATATTTGCGGATTCCGTCCATGGTGTCGTTAAGTAGAACGCAAGGGTGATACGGGTCTTCATCGCGGCAGAGATTATATATCGCGGTCATCCGGGCTGGCAGGGCCGGACGTAATTCCGGTTCATCTCCCATATACCAGGCCAGCAGCGTCGGATGGTTTTTCCACTTGCGGACAAAACCGCGAATGCCGTCGGCTTCGGCCCTGGAAAGCGGTTTGCCCCAGGGTTCATTATTGTTGTAGGAGCGCTTTGGATAGGGATAAATTATGGCCTTTAGCCCCGCGGCGTGTAAATCGTCGAGCCATTTTTTCAGTTGAGCGTCGGTTTTGTAATATGCATTATAATCGATCAGCACATTACATCCTTCTTTGACCGCGCGACTTAAATGTTGCTGTTTTATCGAAAACCAGCCGTAGGGAAAAAACTTTTTGCCGTCAACATAAGTGGTTAAATTTTCGTCAATCCTAACTTGCCCTTCCTGCCGTTTCAGTTTATTTACTTTAATGGATGTTTTATATTTTTTGTCGGAAGTTGCCGCGGTCAGGATATATTTACCGTTTGCCAGCGGCGGTATTGCCAGGCTGAAATTTGTTTTTGCTTGAATTTTTTCCAGCTTTTGATCTGCCAATGTCCTGCCGTTTTCGTCTTTCAGGGTTATTGTCAAACCAGTATTTCTCAACTCATCCATCGGCAGTCCGAATTCCAATTGGCCTTTCAAAGCGGATATTTTTTGATCAGAAAATATACAGTTGCGATAAAATGGCCGGGTCAACATAATTGACATGGGGGTGTAGGATACCGTTTCGGGAAATTGCGAAAAATTCATCGAACTTCCGGTTTTGCGGTCTTTCAGGTCAAATGACAGCATAACCGCGCCATTTTTGCAGACCGGGATCGCAAATGTATATTCTTTGCCCAGTCCATTGTCCAGGGCAAAAGTTTGTGTTTGTTTGCCGCCGTCAGTCAATTTTGCAGTCATGATGACAAACCGGAAATTTCCGGTATTATTGGTGATGAAGGTCTTGCCGGTCAACAGCTTTTTTCCGTTCCGCATAATAGTTTTCACGTCATACGGCGGCTTTATCTGCCAACTGAAACCTGACAGGTCAGCATTTTGTAAATGCAGACTGGCGAATTTTGCCGGTTCATGGAACCCCCCATTCAGAGGCACAAAGGTGCTGAGCTGCAGTTTCCCTCCGGCCTGACGTTCTCTGGCGATATTAATTCCCCAGATGTTGCCGCTTATTCCGAGGTCGACAAAGGGAATAGCGACTTCAAGCAGCCATTTTTTATCGAGCTTTGAAGTCGCGGTTCTTATCCCGGGGCTGTTCCATTTACCGGTTCCGACATGCCCGCCCTGGCGGCGTTCGGCATCATAGACCGTGCCGAGGCTGTTTATGACAAAATGCTTGTAAGATGCCCGGTCATGATTCGCATCTATAAAGATTTCCAGAGAGTCGTCATGAAAAACTTTTCCGTCTCGTTTCTTTACAGTCGCTTTAAGCTGGTTTATTGCCGGTTCGTCAAGTACCGCGGCTATATACAAAAAGCTGTTGTCATGGACAATCTTGAATCTGGTCTGCGGGCTGGCTTTGACTTCAGGTTTGTTCATAACCTTAAAGTCATTCAGCCATTGTGCTTGATTCCAGCACGCGTCGGTAAGTTTACCATCGATTTTCGGGGCTGATGTTTTCGGGGCGTGGACAATTTGATCCGCGTTTGCCGCAATTGCCGCTAACAGCAGAAGCGAAAGATTTTTTCTCATGTGAATCAACTCTCGTTTTTGTTTATATCAAATAAAAAAATTTTGTAGTACGGGTTGTTACGCCAGAACTTTCGCGCCCGGGCGGGGGGATTGGGCCATAGCGCAACGTTCGGAGTAGCGGGAAATCAAACCGGGGTAATTAAGTTATGGGTGTTTTCCGCTTCCGTCGCGCATTGCGCTAAGTATGAAGCGGGATATCACCATCCGCCGCATTTATTAAATGCTTTCATTATATCTGAATCCATCTCTGAAAAACGCTGATCCGGTATTGAGTTCGATCCATTTTTTTGAATCGACATGGCCGTCAGCGTAGGTAATGTTGGCCATTCCGTTATGATTTGCTCTTACACATTGTCCCTCGTAAGTGACATTTGCCGGGTTATATGTATAAGTATTGCTGTAGGCAGTGCCTTGTCCGTTGTCGGTCACCGTGACTACTTTACTTGGCTGAATCAGTTTTTTCATGGAGTGATTGAGGTAGGTTGTGCTGCCGATAGTTCCGGTCAGCCAACCATTTATCGCATAATCAGTATAGCTGAACGACGGCAGATTCTGAGAATTGCAGTAAATAGGACGAGTATCCCGGTTTTTGAAAGTTCCAACCACGATACTGTAATCCAACTGCGAAAATGGTCCCAGTTTGCCAAGCAGTTCATACCACGGTCGCTGGCTGACGCCGCCGTCCCAATATTGCGGGTAAGGAGTTTTTGAATACATAAAATATTCATCATAGTCATCGGTATATTGTCGCAAGCCGAGACCGATTTGTTTAAGGTTGCCGGCGCATTTAATTTGTCGCGCTTTTTCCCTGGCCTGATTCAAGGCCGGCAGAAGCATTGACGCCAGAATTGCGATAATAGCGATTACTACGAGAAGTTCGATTAATGTGAATTTTTTCTTCATCCTTCAAAATCCTTTCCTTATTTTTTGTTTTATATCGAACCTTTATCTATAATCTCAGCGTTAAAAATCTCTTTTTGCGGAGTGAAGTTTTCCGCCAGAGAAATTTCGACTGATCTTTTCATCATAACATCATGAGGAAATTTAAAAAAACTGGTCTTATTATCTTGAGAGAAATTAGTAAAACAATTGATAAATGAAAAATCTTCTGGAATTTTCAGACCCAGATTGTCAATTATCCGGGTAAGCTTATCTGCGTCCGAATCATATCCCAATAATGCATCGAATTTATATTTTTCATATAGCAATGCAATGCTGGAATTGAAGTCCTCTTCAGGCCATGAGGCAAGATACATTTCAGGGATAACCGGTAACGAACATTCCTCAATCCCCCTGATATAGCCTTTATAGAACGGGTGAATAGTATAATCCTCGTGGAAACGATACTTGAGCACTGCGATGCGCCTGCGCCCGCGTTCAAACAGAAGCTTGATTGCATCGACAACCGCCTGTTCCATATCAACTTGAAGATGATACATCTCTTTCAGTAAATGGCGATATTCCAACCTCAGGAAAGAATCTTCCAGAAAGATGCAGCGGCAACCCTTTTCCAGCAAAAACTCGAAGGCCGGAGCGAACCACGGACTGGAAATGATCACCGGATCACCCGGCACAAAATCTATTGTTTTCAAACCTGATATGTCACCAAATTCGTTTGTGTACGATACCGGGAGAAGCTCAACTTTGCAATTGTTTTTAATGGCGGAATTAGTCAGTTCATTCACACAGTCCTGATTAATTTTTCGCCGAAATGGATTCATTTCTATAAAATCCGGAACCGGCAGGAGGTATTTGATACTGCGTTGTTTATGTTTATGAGGCGTGACGTAGGTGCCGCTGCCCTGTACCCGGTACAAAAGTCCTTTTCTTACCAGCTCGTCAACCGCTTTGCGTGCAGTCATCCGCGATACGGAGAAATCGCGGCATATTGCCGCTTCAGTCGGAAATAGCCCTTCGGGCGGCCTGGTCAATGCCAGATCACATAATTTTTTGACCAGCACTTGATGTTTGGTTGAACTTTTTATAACTTCCTGTAACATGGTTTTCCTGATAAAATAAAATTTGTATATACAAATTATAATAATGGTTTCCGCGAAATAATCAACAGCAGAATGAAAAAAAAATTAAAAAAAGCAAGAGAGAGCCTGCAAAGATCAGCACAAATCATGCAAAACTGGACTCGCTCCCGCTTGATTGTAAGCGACAGTTAATAAATATGAGAAGATTTGATTATTGGGGAAGGTCAATAATAAAGGTCGTACCGCGATCGAGTTCCGATTCGACCGTGATGGAGCCGCCGTGGCTTTTGACGATTGCCTGGGCCAGAGCCAGACCGAGTCCGTTGCCCGGTTGGGAACGGCTGTTTTCCGCTCTGAAAAACCGGTTGAAAATCTTAGTTTTATCCTGGGACGAAATCCCGATGCCGTTGTCGGCTATTCTGATTTTTACCCGGCCGTTTAATGCTTTGAAAGAAATGCTGATTACGCCGTCCTGATGTGAATACTTGATGGCGTTATCCAGCAGATTGGCGATTGCCCGCTGCATGTACGAGGGGGCGATATTTATCGGCAGGTTGCCGGAACAGTCAAGATTAATGGTTATCCCTTTTTCCTCCGCGCCGTAATTAAAAATCTCGATTAGATCAGCCATAAATTTGCACAAGTCGGTTCTTTTACGTTCGGCGGGGACCGCGAAATCCACCGATGAGATGTCCAGCAGGTTGTCAACCATTTTTTGCAGATTATTGACTTCTTCCAATACGGATTCGAGGTTTCCGCGGTATTCTTCGCCGGACCTTTCGCCGCTTAATGCGACTTCGACCTCGCCTTTTAAACGGGTCAGCGGCGAACGCAGATCGTGAGCAATATTGTCGGTAATCTCTTTTTCCTCTTTCAGAAGCAGTTGAATACGGTCAATCATATCATTGAAAGTCATTGAAAGCCGGGTTACCTCGGTCGGGTGAGATGAAACCGGCATGCGTTGGTCCAGTTTTCCCTCTGTTATGTCCAGAGCAACCGCTTCAAGCTGTCTCACTTCCCGCAGGGCATGTTTAGCCATCAGCCAGCCAATGATGGTTGACAGCGGGATTACCACGAAAAAAAGGATCTGGATAAACAGTTGCCGGGTGCGGCGCAGAACCCGCCATTCGTTGCTCAGGGAATATCCCATCTGGAGCGTTATGTCTTTGTTAAGTTGCACGTACAGTATCCGGCCCATTCTGGTATGCCCCGGGATCTGGATCGTTTCAAATTCAGGCCGCTTGCTGCGTTCGGCCGTTTTCAGGAGGGGCTGGTTGACGCTCAGTTCCTTCCATAAGCCCTGACTGAATTCCCGCGACGCTTTCCCGTCGCTGAAAAAAGCCCTGAAAAACTTATCGCGCTGATCGGATATTTCAGATTCAATCTGCATGTGCTTGAAAGCGCTGTCCAGACCGTTTTGTTCAACCATCTCTTTCAGCTCGCGCACGGTTTCAAGCATATCTTCATCGACATTGCCGATGGATTGACTCTTCAGGTGGCTGTAGACAATAAAAAAGAGGATCAGGCACGATCCGGAGAAGATCACGGCATACCAGAAGATCAGCCTGAAACTGATGGTGTGAAAAAATTTAATCCGATGCTTTGAGAACATATCCTGCGCCCCTGACGGTATGTATTAATTTTTCCTTGCAGTCCTTGTCAATCTTTTCACGCAAACGGCAGACCAGGACATCGACAATGTTGGTGGAAGGATCGAAATTCATGTCCCAGACGTGTTCCAGGATCATGGTTCTGGTAATAACCCTTTGGCGATTCCTGAGCATATATTCAAGCAAGGCAAATTCCTTTTGCTGAAGTTCGATCGATTTTCCGCCGCGCCAGACTTCCCGGGTAAGCAGATTGATTTCCAGATCACGGAAAGCAAGCGTGGTTGCATCGCTGACGCTGCTGCTGCGCCGGAGCAGGGCATGGATTCGCGCCAGCAGTTCATTGAACGCAAAAGGCTTGGTCAAATAGTCATCCGCGCCGAGATTCAGGCCTTTGATCTTGTCATCAGTGGAGTGCTTGGCGCTTAGAATGATGATTGGAAGATTCGCTTTTTCTTTTCTGATCGATTCAATAATATCGAGTCCGCCGATGCCCGGCAGCATCAGATCGACAACCAGCAGATCGTAATCATAAGCCGCAGCCTGGACCAGCCCGTCCCGGCCGTTGTCGGCGCTGTCCACCGCGAAGCCGGATTCCTTTAATCCCTTGACAATGAAGTCTGACGTTTTCCGGTCGTCTTCTATAACCAATATTCTCATTTTCCCGACAGCCCGATTCCTTATTATCCGTTTTGGGTCGTATTCTGCTTCTCATTAAAATTACATTCCATTCGGAGATAAATCAAGCAAAGTATCAAGATCGACAACAATATATATCACATTGGATCAATTACAGATTATGAACTTATTACCAAAAGAACCATTATAATTTATCACAAACGTTTATCAGATCTAAGGTTAAGTTTTTCTTGGGGATTCGTTTCGATATTTTGCATTAAGAAAAGAACTACACGGCTTTCTTTGAATGCCGTGTAAGCATATCCCACAAACCCCTTCCCATAGCTACCTCCATTTTTATAGTAAAAATAAATACGTTCTACATTATATGGAACTTTTATTTCTTTCGTGTTATAATTAGCATCAGGAGCTTGAGTTAAATAAGTAATATCCTTTTGTTCTCCTTTTATTATGAAACCATCATCAATAGAATCCGAAACATATCTTATAATTAGAGTTGTTGGGATTAATTCTCCATGAAGATTTTTCCTTGTCAATACCTTTTCATCCTGATCCCTCTCAAAATCAAGACAGATATAGTTAGAATATTTATTTTTTTCATCCGCTGAACATTTGATATATGCGAAGCTTGACATATTGCATATGGTTTGAGTTTTATTTATAAAATTATATTTTAATTTTTTATCGAATTTTATTAACTTTGCTTTTTTCCCAATTTTTCGCATAACAACCTTCTCGTTATTCTTTGAAAAAGAATTATTTTTGCGATATTTAGATCGTTTATAAAGTGAATACTTCTTTCGTACTGGAAAATATCCTTCTTTGCGAAAATCTATCATTAGGAACGAATACCCAGCTTGTTTAAGGATAAATTTACTTTTTGTTGTAACCTTTTTCTTATAATCTGTAGTTCCCCATTTTTTCAAATTTAGACGAGAAAAACGAATATTCATTACAACATCGTCAAGAGGCTTTCCATTTTCATCAACAATAACTCCTGAAACATTAATACCATTCGAGGCATTTATTTTTTTTTCTTCTTCTAACTGCTTATTTTTTTCGTTTTGCCTTGCTATAAATCCCTTGTCAACTTCTTTTTTTTGTTGTGCGCATAGCTCTGTTTTTACTATTACTAACTGCAATATGAATGTTAATAATTTAAGTGTTATTCGCATTTCACATTTCCTCTCATTTCGTTCTCTTTTTTCTATGTCTTTTGTTATGCTTATATTCAAGCGTTTGTCGTAAAAATAGCCACTTCCCGCTGTTTTCGTATGAATAATTCAATCAGAGAAGCATAAATTGCATATATACCAATTATGTCGCTGGCAATTTTGGAGTGCGGCTTGATGAAAGGTCTATGCTTTTCTGATTTTCAAATAACTCGGATTGACCACTTATCGTTTTTACCGGTTTGTCATATTTATCATGTCATTTTTGACAGAATAATGACTCTTTTTATCCCCGGAAAATTAAGTTTTGTCCCCCTCGCTTATATTGCTGAATCAATATACCTTACTGCCCAGAACTGCTTTTTTACTTGGAGAAAGTAATGAAACTTGTTTTTCATTTTCCCTTGAGGGGACTCCTAACACCAAAACTTCCGACATAAAACCGGCGATATTTCTGGGGGGAAAATTTATAACTCCCAATATTTGTTTTCCAATTAAATCCTCTTTGGGATAATTTGTTATTTGAGCGGATGACGCCTTAATGCCGACATCAAATCCAAAGTCTATTTGTAATTTATATGATGGATTTTTTGCTTTAGGAAAATCTTCGACCTCTACAATTTCCCCGACACGAATATCAAGCTTCAGAAAATCATCAAACGTTGCCATAATATATTCCTCTTAAGTTATCCATCTTTGGGGGCTAATCCCATATAAAATGATGTTTTGATTTCGAAAAAGTCATGAATACCACTGAGAATACCCATTGGATTGCTTTTTTGATATGATAAAATAGATTTAAAATTTTCCCTTGAATTCCTCAATTAAATATATTCCGCAATACCAGTCATTGCAAATAAAGTTGCGACACATAAGCGGTCAAGCTTATTTTTCTATAACATCACAGACATCGATTTATGTTCAAATACTGCGGTTATCCTGCTATAGATAATTATGATCTAAAACTTATTAATAAACGAGGAAAGAGCAGCATGACCGCTGCGCCGGATCGCGTCCTGCGACTCCATTAATCCTGAAAATGCTCATGTTACAAAGTGTATAAGAACTTCGTTTTTCTCTGTCGCCTTGGATAAAAACACCCAAATGTATATAATCCCCAATATGTAATTCAATGTGTTTTCCATGATGTGTTAGAAATTTTTGACTGTTCAAAATGAAAAAGAAATAAAATGAATATTTTTTGTGAATTAAGGTTTTTACGTGGAAAATATCCAAATTACAATAATTTACCCGGCTGCCGGCATTGGTTCACTATAGTCAGATTATTACAAAAGTGTATAGATTTACGTAATTGCAATTTTGCTGTTGGCTGACCTTGCGGAAGTCATAATAATGAACAAACATTTTTTTTGTTCGTTAATATGTTGTCGGTGCTGTAGTTATATAATGACCGCTATTTTACAATAGACATCATGGTCATTCTTTCAAGCGTTAAAAAGGCTAATTGGCATGGTCAATGCTTGACTGAAATCAACCGTTTCACAAATTATGGAGGTGCTTATCGGTTGAACAGTAAAAGTTGATAAATGAATTATGAGTGGGCTGATAAAATGATATGTAATGCAGGCAGTTATCCGAAGATAACGAATTGTTGTATAGCATGGATAGAAGAGAAAAAAGTGATAAAAATGAAATTAAGAATGAATATAAATACAGTTAACAGAGAGCTGGAGTTCCTCAAGCGAAGGTTTACATTGGTGGAATTGCTGGTGGTGATAGCTATAATAGCGATTCTTGCCGGTTTGTTAATGCCGTCTTTGAACAAAGCTAGAGATACCGGTAAGGCCGCCGGATGCTTAAATAACCTCAAGCAACTTGGAACCGCCAATCTTTTGTATGAACAGGATTACAGTTTTTGTGCGCCGGCCGCCGCCGACAACTATTTCAGTAAAAATGGCGGCAGCACTTCAAATTATAATAACATTCGGACCCGTCGCTGGCATGGCGCAATGATTACGGATGGCGGTATGGAAAGCTATGACCGCAGCGGCAGTCCTTTATATACTTACCTGAGCGGAAATACCCGGGTTTTCAGCTGTCAGTCCTTGAAAGTAAATATGAAGGACGACAGCGTGGCCCGGAATTCCGGCGGGTACGGTTATAACCTGTTTATCGGGACCAAACGCGCCTGGCCCGGCAGTTGCGAAGCTTCGAACTGGGAGGCTGGAACTCCGTTGTCGAGAATTCACAAAAGTGCTCAGAAAGTAATGTTTGCCGATACGGTTTGCATGGTTGATGATGATTTATCGGCGCCGTTTGTGGAAAACTGGTTCACAACCGCAGAGGGAACCGGCAAGAGTACCAAGATTCCGATGGTGCATTTCCGACATGTCGGGAAAGCCAATGCGGTTTGGATGGATGGACATGCCACCGGGGAGCTGATGACATTTGAAAGTTCCCTCGGTAGTGAATTCAAGGAACGCGATCTCGGTTGGTTCGGAAACTATGACGACGGCATGAACGGCCAGAGTATCTGGAAGCCTGAGGGGCTGGATACTTCACCTACGAAATAAGTTTCCAGTTTCCAGTTTCCAGTTTCCAGTAAATGTAATTCTAAGCTAAATGTTAAATGTTGGATGTTCATGAAAATATAAAGAGGAAATAATATAATGAATAAGAAAGTGGTTTTACCCGGTATTTTAATTGTCACGGCGGTTGCCGTGAACGCGTTCTTTTTGCGCAACGATAAACCGAAACATGAGACAGCGGTCAAATTACGAGAGGTCAAGAAAGGAGAGATTGAAAACGGGGCCAGAGCCAAGTATTTCAAGTCCGAAGTCTGTGTTTTGAACAAGTCGATCATAAAAGGCAATATCGACGAGGTTTTGACAAAACACGTTGACTGTGCCGAGTGTTTGAATAGTTTGATCCGGAAGCGTCTTGCGCGTATTTCTAAAAAAGAGATCAAGTTCGCTCAGGTCAGCCGGTTCAAGGTTGAAGACTGCGGCGATCACGGGACCTCTTATTACTGGGACGTCAAATGCAATGTTGTCGAAGGCGGCAATGTGACTTTCCGGTATGTTGTGGAGGACCGAAAGCCCAGGTTGATTAATGTGTTATAAAACAGTCATAGCCGGTATGAACGCGGTGCTTTTGGCCATTACTCCGTTGTACGGAGATGTTGTCGTGACCGATATGGTAGGTCGCAAGATTGCATGTCCTTCCGGGGATGAAGTCAAACGGGTATTCGCGACCTCCTATGCCATGAGCTGTGTCCTTTACGCGCTGGCTCCGGACAAACTTTGCGCGCTGAACAAAGCGATCGCCCCGGAAGCGTCCCGTTATCTTGGCGATGCGATAAAGGCAAAGGATGTTCTCGGCGGCTGGCTCGGTTTTGGTAAACCGGCCAATATCGAGGCTTTGTTGAAACACCGGCCGCAGATTATTTTCGCTCCGGATTATAAACGCAAAAGCGGTGGTAAATATATCGAAAATACCATCAAACGTTACAATATCCCGCTGCTTTATGCCGATATCCACCGTCTGGATAAGCTGCCGGAATCGTTTGCTTTCATTGGACGGGTGATTGGCCGGGAAGAACGGGGACATGAACTGGCTGCGACAACCCGGGAGTTTTTAAAACGCATATCCAAAATCAGCAAAAACGGAAAAAAAGTATATTATGCATCTGGCACTGACGGGTTGAGTTCCTATTCGGGCCGCAGTCCGGAAATGGAAGCTATATATTTGGCCGGTGGAGTGAACGCAATTGATTTGAAAGGATCGTTCAACGGGCGGCAAAAGAAAAACCGGCGGGTAACGGTCAATTTTGAATATCTGCTGAAAATCGATCCGGACGTGATAATAGTCAATTCCCGCCAGACCGGTGAATACATCAAAAAAAATCAGGCCTGGAGTTCTTTGTCGGCCGTGAAAAAACATCGGGTCTATCAGATTCCGCTGCAGCCGATTAGTTGGATAAATCGGCCGCCGTCTTTTCCGCGGCTGCTTGGAACTTTGTGGCTGGCGGGGCTTCTGGACAGTTCCGCGATATCCACGACGGAACTTAAAAAATATGTGCGGTTATTTTACAAGAGCTTCTATCGTTGCGAATTGACCGAGGTGGAGTTGAATAATTTTGTTACGGCAAAATGATTGATGAAGGATGCTGAACATTGTATAAAAAACTTTTCATAATCGGGGGAATGCCCCTGCTGTTGGCGTTAATTGGCGTCGGCTCAATTCTGCTTGGTCGTTACCCGATGCCGCTGCATGAAATTTACGGGGCGTTGACCGGGAGCCAGAAATCCGGAATTGTTCACACCGTTCTGTTTGAAGTAAGATTTCCGCGAATAGCCGCCGCCATGCTGGTCGGGGCAGCGATGGCCGCGTCAGGGGCGTCCTATCAGTCGATGTTCGTTAATCCGCTTGTTTCTCCGGGAATTCTTGGCGTACTTTCCGGTGCCGGTTTCGGCGCGGCGGTCGGGATGCTGATTTCAGGGAGCTGGTTCAGCGTTCAGATTATGGCGTTCGGATTCGGTATTATGGCGGCGGCGACGTCGGTATGTATCGCCAGATTTTACGGCGGCAACCGGGTGCTGATGCTGATCCTTGGAGGAATCATCACCGGTTCGATGTTTACGGCGCTGCTCTCCGCGGTCAAGTATCTGGCCGATCCGGCGGACGAACTGCCGGCGATAACTTACTGGCTGATGGGCAGTTTGACTATGATTGATCCGGGCGCGATGGCAGCGGTCGCACCTCTGATAATTATCGGGATTATTGTTATGTGTCTTTGCGGCAGGAAATTGAATCTGCTCAGCATGGGAGACGACGAAGCCAGGACCATGGGCGTCAATCCGCGCCTGATCCGGACAGTTGTCATTATTGCCGCGACCATGACATGTGTCGGAGCCGTCAGCATATCCGGCATTATTGCCTGGATAGGTTTGCTGACGCCGCATATCGGTCGGATGCTGATCGGGCCGGATAATCGTTTTTTGATTCCGCTGAGTGCGGTTGTAGGGGCGCTTTTGCTGTTGCTGGCCGATAATTTATCCAGACTGCTGCTGCCGGTTGAACTGCCGCTGGGGATTACGACATCGCTGTTCGGGATTCCGTTTTTCGCATTCTGTCTGAAAAGGGCTAAGATGAAATGGTGAATAACAGAATAGTCAGGGTAGAAAATCTGGGCTTCAGATATCGTCGGGATTATGTCCTCGATGATGTCAGCTTCTCGGCTGCTGCGGGCGAAGTCACTGCGGTGATGGGGGCTAACGGCTGCGGTAAGACCACGTTGTTGAAACTGCTGCTTGGCTTGTTGCGACCTGAACGCGGCTCGATATTCGTTGACAACCGTCTGGTAAATGATTATTCCCCGCACAAACTGGCCCGGAAGATCGCGTATATTCCGCAAGCGCATTCCTCGCCTTTTCCGTATTCGGTCCGGGAACTTGTGGCGATGGGGCGAGAAGCGGTCCGTGGGTGTTTTTTCCGGCGCGGCGCACGTGACCGGGAGATGGTTGAAGAGGCTTTGGATAGAATGGGAATTTCCGGTCTGGCAGAAAGAATTTATTCCGAGCTTAGTGGAGGAGAACGGCAGCTCGTGTTGATTGCCCGTGCTTTGGTACAAGAGACTCCGGTCATCGTTATGGATGAGCCGGTCAACGGCCTTGATTTCGGAAATCAGGTCAGGCTGCTTGAGATCGTCAGGTCACTGGCGGATGACGGTCTGGCGATCATCAAATCGACTCATTTTCCGGAACACGCGTTGATGTGCGCCGACCATACCGTTCTGATCCATAACAGAAAACTTCTGGCCGACGGCCGGCCGCGGGATACGATCACTCCGGCTAATATGAAAAAAATCTATAATATCGATATCCGGATGATGGATTTGCCGGATGGTACCTTGTCATGCCGCCCGGAAATAAACGTTAGTCGATATCTGTAATCTTGTCTGGAATTTTAAGCAGCTGATTCCCCCATTGCTGACTTTATTCAGCCGCGTTCATCATAAAAATTGCTTTAACATTAATCTCAATTCAGATTATTATCGGGATGATGGCGCCACGGAGTGAAAACACTTGACTTTTTCCGGTTGACAAGCGATATTAGATATTGAAGGAGTGTTAGTCTTATATTCATTAATTTTATGCCGAGGTTGAAAATGCCATCGCCATATCTGGGAAAAATCAGAGAACTGTTTGACCGGCAAAAAGTGGGAGTGCTGGGTTCTAATATGGATGGGATGCCCTATCTTAACCTTGTCGCTTTTATTCCCTATCGCGATTATCGCAGTTTGATTTTCGTTACATCAAAGTCAACCCGGAAATATGCAAATCTGTTATCCGAACCGTCAGCGTCGATGATGATTGATAATCGTCAGGATAAAACCGCGACGTTGGAGGCGAGGGGGGTAACTGTTTGCGGTGCCGCTCTTGAACTTGCTCCGGGAGCTGAAGTCGACGAGATCATTGCTTTGTATCTGAAACGTCATCCCGCATTGGAGAGTTTTATCAAGTCTCCGACTATTGCCATTTTTGAACTTAAAATTTCCACTTGTTATTATGTTGAGAACTTTCAGGAAGTAACTGAAATACACTTCGAAAAATGAAATATCTTATCGACATTAAAGATCTGTCGGATATGCAGCAAAAATCTGCGGGCGACAAGGCGTACAATGTCGCGTTGCTTTCCCGTGCGAATATCAGAGTGCCCCGGTCGGCTGTGCTGACTGTTTCAGCCTACAAGCAATATTTGCGCTCATCAGGTCTGGACGCATATATATTGCGTGAGATCAACCGGAAGAAACTCAGCGAATACCGTTGGGAAGAGCTGTGGGACATTTCGCTGCGGATTAAAAATTCATTTCTGCGCCATGAAATGCCGCGGGAAATGCAACTGGAGATAGATAACTTTTTAAAAACTTTTTTTCATGGGACGCCGGTTGCGGTGAGATCTTCCGCTCCCGGCGAAGACGGCAGTAAATCATCGTTTGCCGGATTGCATGAGTCTTACCTCAATTTATCTGACATTGAAGAGGTCCGTAAACACGTTAGATTGGTCTGGGCCTCTTTGTGGTCAGTTTCAGCTTTACTCTATCGCAAAGAGCTTAATCTGGACCCGTTTAAAAGCTCAATGGCGGTTCTGATTCAGGAAGTGGTCAGCGGACAAAGTTCCGGAGTGGCGTTCTCCGTTGCGCCGGATCAGCCTGAATGTGTGGCGGTTGAAGCGGTATATGGTCTTAATCAAGGTCTTGTCGATGGTTCGGTTGAGCCGGATCACTGGAATATCGACCGCAAAGCTATGACTATCCGGGATTTTTTCCCGGCATCTGAGCGAAACCGTTTGATGAGACCGGTTGTCAATGGAATTGAGCTGGTAGATACTCCACGGAAAGAAGCCCCTCCGATCACTCAAACACAGGTTGTTGATGTTGCTGCCGAGGCAATGCGTCAGGAACGGCATTTCGGCCATCCCCGGGATGTTGAATGGACCTTCAGGGATGAACGTTTGATAATTTTGCAATCAAGACCGATAACAACTTCAGGAGAAGAAATCGATTCTCGCAAATATTATGATAACCTGCTGCCGGGAGTTGAACAATTAAAAGAGACCGGACAAATTCTGGAGCGAAAAATACTGCCTGATATGTTGTCTGTCGGCAATAAGTGGAAAGAGCGGCCGTGTAATGTCATGACGAATGCTGAATTGTTGGATACTCTGATCGAGCGTGGACAAAAATATCGTTTTTTTCTGGATGAATATGAGCAATATTGTATTCCGTTCGGCCACGGGGTCAGGTTGTTTGGAGAGATTTATAATAGCATGCTTAAACCTGATGATCCTTATGAGTTTGTCGATGTTCTCAGAACCGACGATTTGTTAAGCCTGCAAAGAAACCGTAAGCTTAAGCAACTTGCTCATTTGCACGAATCGAAACCTGATTCTCCTGAGATTATAGCTTTGCTTGAAGATGTTTTTGGTCAAAGATTCGATTCATTGGAGCAAGTCCCGGAGAAATATTGGCACCTGGCTGATAACTTTCATAATGTTATTGACGGAGTTGTTGAATCAGGAACGTTTGCGGATGAATTTATTGCTACTTTCGAACCGGATAATCAAAATTCAGCCCGGGAATTATTGGAACTTGGTCGAGCTTCTTACCGGTTAAGGGATGATGACAACATGTATCTGAATACTGTTAAAGCCGGTTTGGAGGCGGTAATTAATGAGGCCCGGATGCGGTTGGATGCCGGAACGATTGAACATTCGCATACAGCTTTAATTGAAACGGAATTGCAAAAAGGAATTCCGGAATTGCATAGTCCGTCGATGGGGATGGAAGACATTGACTATAATGATAAATCGATCAAATTCCGCCAGCTCACCGGCCAACCGGCGGGAAAGGGTTCAGCAAAAGGAAAAGCACGGGTGATAAATGAATTTGATGACCTGTTTGAGTTCCAAGAAGGTGAGGTGCTGGTTTGTGATGCTGTCGATCCGGAAATGACTATAGTTGCGCCCCTGGCCGCGGCTGTTGTCGAGCGACGCGGCGGCATGCTGATTCACGGCGCGATCATTGCCCGGGAATATGGCTTGCCCTGTGTCACCGGCGTCCCTGATGCCACCCGGAAAATTAAAACCGGTGATACTGTGTCTGTCGACGGCTGGCTGGGTATAGTCACAATTCTGTGAATAAAAATACATACCAATTCACAATTAAATATAGGTAAGTCTGAATAGTTGAAATAATCAGACGGTTTGATTGTTATTTTTATTTAAGTTGCTGTATCGTAATTATTTAAATTGTCTTGCGCTTTGCTGGTTTACAATGAAGATGATGCCCCGGTATAAATTGGCCGGGGCTGATTGATAATTCTTTCTATAAGTTTTTGCTCATAATTATCTATAACAAGATAACCGCAATATTTGAACATAAAACGCAGTCTGTAATGTTATAGGAAAATAAGCTTGACCGCTTATCAGAATGACGGTCTGTTATTTTTCGTCTTTGATGTAGGTTGTCACAACTTCAGGAGAAGTCAGAATGGCAATCTGATCAAGTTTGAAATCGCGTTCGGCTGTAAATTTCAGTTGGTGTTTGCCTTTTGACAATTTAACCGGTTCGAAAAGACCTTTACGCCTTTTGTCAACAAGAGATAAGCCGGCCCAGGTCCAACCACTTTGAGCGCGCATCATGGATTTGAACTCGGGCCCGTTATCGACAGACAACTTGATCCAGGCCAACCCGCCGCCGGTATTGAATTTAAGTGCAGCGTAATACCAGCCGGGGGATGGAACTTCAAAGGTGAATATTTTGGCTTTTCCTTTGACCATGTCCAATGGAGAACTTTCCTTGCCGCCGGCATTGATCAACGCAACGCAGCCGGGAGTTTTTGACGTCAGTTTCAACAGTTTACTGGTTCCGGCGTATACAACGGCCGGGCGTGAGAAGCCGTCGTCGAGCTTAACGATGAAAGCTCCTTTCAGGCGTTTTGGGGCTTTCCCGGTCGGTTTTACGGTCAGGACGACATTCTTTCCTGCTCCAACGATTCCGGATTCCGGCGAGACGCTGAACCAGTCAAATACTTCATTTTTCATAACCTTGAACTTGCGAGTTCCTTTGCCGGGATAGGAGACTATTATTTGTACCGGAGACAGGCTGTCTATGAAATCAATATATTTACGATCAAGTTTCAATGGGGTGGGGCGGTAAGGAATATCGCCGTAAATGCCGTTCGTGCCATAGCCGGGAGTGTCTTTGAGCAGGAGATAATCTCCTTTTTCAGGCGCATTGAATACTGGTTTGGCGAAAATTCCGTTTTTTTCCAGTCCATTTTCCTTCAACAGTTCCTTAATAATTGTGTAACTGTCTTTGTTCGGGGACCAGATCAGGTCGTAGTCCAGATCGTTTTTTTCCCGGATCAATGAGCCGTAAGCGAAACTGCCCAGTGTATCGAAAACATTGTATCTGGTGGTAAGATGGCGGCGCGGCGCTTTACCTTTGCCGAATGCGTTCATGCCGGTTTTATAAACAGCGGTATTGTTGTTCAGGTATATTTGGCCCTGTCCGCAATATTTATAGCCGTTTTTGATGGCGCTGCCGATGATGTTGTCGATGTCGCCGGGATTAACGAACAGGTTGTTCCAGGCATAGGTCGGGCCGTTAATACACGGGGCGGTGCTGATGCCGCACAGCGAACCTTCAAAATGGTTGCCCCACACCTTAATATTCATCTGGCCGCCATCAAGTTCGATTCCGTCATCGTTACCGTAGAGCATGATGTTACCGTAGATTTCCGCGTCGCGGCAGAACCCGCCGTCAGGAAAACCGTTCCGGTTGCCTTCGACCACGTCGTTCCAGCGATGCCGGTCGGAACCAATGAAATCATTGTAGCGGAGAACGGTGCCGCCTTTAGCATGGACGAAAACGGCATTGGGCCCGGCTGGATGGGTGAATACCCATGAATTTGCGGTTCCACGCGGATCATGGATGAAGCAGCGTTCGACCAGAACATTCAAGCTCTGGTCAACAAAGACTCCGGCATCGTTATTGATCCGGTCCTTATTTTTATCATATAAAAATCCTTTTCTGCGGTAATCGCGTTTGCCTTTACGTCCCCAGCCGGAAATATCGCAGTTGATTATCCGGATATTTTTGGCGTTAGATACTTTGAATGCGTGTTTGCCTCCACCGGTTACTCTGAGGTTTTCAAAGATCACGTATTCGGCTTTATCCACCATAATCGCCGCATCAGTACCGCTGCCGCCCTTGATCGTCTGGTTGGAAGTATATCTGATCCAGCCTTTCGGGGAGCCTTTCGCGGTTATGGTTATCGGGCCGTTAGCCGGAAGTTTGCGTTCAGACGCGATCGGTACTTTCAGGCCCATTGTTTTGAATTTCTGCTGTACCGTTACTTTGCCGGATTTATCAACAATCTGAACTTCATAACCGGTAGCCTCCTGCAAATCGTTAATGGAGGCGCGCCAGGTTTTGAGATCTTTTGAATTGACCAGCGGCATGCCGTCCCGCCATTTGTCATTGGAGGAATCCTTGCGGTATCTTATTTTTCCGATGTCTTTTCCGGTATAATAAATACTGCAGCTTTGAAACAACGGCTTGGTGGTTAATTCCCCTGCATTAAGATTGATGGCTAAAATCGTTGAAACGGTTGCCGGCAAAATAAATTTCTTCATGGTATCCTTATTATCCTGTTATGCGGTCATGCATATTTTTATATTGTTTTACATGCTTCGATTTGAGATTAGAGACCGCGATTAATTGATATGTTTATTTATGTAACAATGCTTATTAACTTATTTGTGCTTGACCGGAGTTGAAGCTTTTTGGACGAAAACGAGCCTTCCCCAGTGATCCTGTCCGTGATGCGCGGTGATAATTTTCGGGTTATAGTCGGCTACGCAGCTGACTTCCCTGAACCGGTAATATCTGGTAAAGTTGATCCGGGTTACGAAAAAGCGCCAGACTTCCCCCGGTTTTATCTTACCGCCTTTTAAGGCCAGCTCAGAAATCGGAACGATCATTTCCGTGGTCCATTTCTTGTCTTTGTCATGCCAGTTGTTGAGCGTGCCGTCCATCACAGACGCTACCTTGAGACCTTTCATGACAATATCTTTATCTCCACCGATCATGCTTCGGCCACCGAGAATCAGGAACGAGGTCCGGTTTCCGGCTGGTGTTGAATAAAGTTCCCAGTAAAGGGTGTCCCCCGGCTGACGCAGGAATACTTCCAACACGTCGCCGGTACGATAATGGTGCTGTTGGTCCTTGAGATTGTTTTGCACAAGGTCGTCATCGTCAAGTTCGGCCCCGATATAAAGATATTTATCGTTCCAGAGGAACTTGATAATCCCGTTCTGTCTGATTTTGTTCTCGGCTATCTGAGCGTGAAAAGTGTACCCCGGCGCGGTTTTCCAGGCCGGGTCGTCAAGTTTTCCGTCAAACTTGATCGGTAAACTGGTGTAAACGGCCTCCGCTACCACCTTGGCCGGCGGTTTTGTTTTGGCGGTTTCGGCGGTAGCGGTTGAGACGGCAAGGCAAACAAATAATAATCGATACAACATAAATGATTCCTGATGCAGGTTACGGATAAAGATAACGATCTTTTCCGGTTATGTGGTCTAACGTGATCTCATGCGAGGCTTTGGCGTTGACATGACCGTCAACCCAGAGGATATTGCATTTTGAACCGTGAACCAGAAATCCCATTCTGACGTTGTAGTTTGTCGTATAATTGGTCCCGTTGCTTTGTCCGTCAACTGCGTCGACTGAATCCGACAAGTAAACAATTTCGGTCGGATTGCGAATCTGAGCAAGCTTCAAGCCCCATTGAGAGGAAGTATCTTTTCCCGGAGAAATCTTACTGTTTGAAGTAACGACGCCGTTCGGCATGTAACTGAAATAACGCCAGGGATATTCCGTGCCGCCGTAGGTGACATGATCCATCGACTGCGAGGGGCAGGCGTTGACATTTCTGCCTTGATAACGCCAGTTTCGAATAGCGGCGGCGGAAACACCGCTGAGAAAATGCCCTTGAACCAGCGGCGACGCGAAATAACGCCATTCCTTGTTGCGCGGCTGGCTGTCCTGGGAACACATTGTTGATGAAAAGCAGAATTCATTGTTTTCATCCGAATAGTTCATTGCCGAAAGGCCCCATTGTTTCAGGTTGTTGGTGCATTTGATCGCTCTTGCCTTGTCTCTGGCTTTGTTGAGGGCCGGCAGCAGCATGCTGGCAAGGATTGCGATTATCGCGATCACGACCAGAAGTTCGATTAGGGTGAAAATCTGTTGACGTTTCATGAGAAACTCCTTTCCGTTGTTTTGTTCTTTGAAAATGGCTCTATATTTACTGTATATAATTTAAAAATTCATTTATCACCATGGGATATTATACCATCCTTCCGGTACGGCGAAATTTTTCAGCGCACCGGGTCCGTAACCGTAGATTCCCCCACGATGCTTGAGCGGCAGTTCGCCGCGCTTTGAGCGCATGACGTCAATATATCTTAACTGCATCAGCAGTCTGCCCTGTCCCGGAATAAATGCGGCTCCGACCGACTTTACACTGCCTGAATAGCACGGATAGACCCAGACCCCGGCTTCGTTCTGGGACGTGGTGGCCATTTTGGCGAGACCGGCGGTTTCCTTGTACATTCCCGGCAAGTCGGATTTGCTGAGCTGTTTTTGTTTGATCGGATAGACCGCACGTTTGAGAATGGACGGAAAACTTTTGAGTGATTTGTCCGGTTTCGGGATTTTTCCGCGGCTTAATGCCGCAAAGGCTTTGAGTTGCACGGGGTCGTCGAGAAAATATATTTTACTCATACTGGCGGCAATGGGCCTGCCGGTTTTATGGTCATGATACCGATACATAATATTGTTCGGGAATGTCTTCTTGAGCCACGCAAGGGTTTCAACCATAGCGTTGCGATAGCGTTTGTCACCGGAAAGACGGTACAGTTCGGCCATTGCGTTAAGCCCGTGTTTTGTGCTTTCCCATGAAAGGGCAGGGGGTTCGAAATTTCTGGCCCAGGTTGGTTTCAGAGTGTTGTCGTATTGATCGGCCCAACCACGGACCGGACCTTTCAGCTGGGCTTTCAGCAACCATTCGCCGGCGCGTTTTATCGCATCGATATATTTGCGGTCATGAGTGAAATGATACATCAATACCATAACGTCGATGGCGTCGTTCATCGCCATATCGTTGATCTCGCCGCCCTGGGGCAGTCCGCGACAGGTTTCTCCACGTTTATTTTTCGGATTATAATGGTGCGACCAGCTTCCGTCCGGATTCTGGGCTTTAAGATAAAAATTCCCGGTTTTGATCATAGCGTTGAAATATTTTTTCTCACCGGTGATCCGGTAAAGATAACCCAGCAGATAGAGCGGGTGGCTTTGGCAACTGTCCTGAAGTTTGTACTCGTCCTTGACCGAACCCCCTTCAATTTTATTGAGTTTGACGCGATAGAGATAGAGCCAGGCTCCTTCCGGGCTTTGTGCCGCCACGTAAAAATCACCACATTTTTTCGCCATATCCAGACAGTGATAATCATTGAGCAGTTCATAACCGTAGATCAGTTGGGTTGCGACATAAGCGGAGCCGCGTGATTTGTCATTGCTGATAATGTCATCGTATTGAATAAGCTGTCTGCCCTGAGCTTCGCATCCCAGCAGCGTCGGCCAGGTGTAGAGATTCTGCCAGCCGCCGCCGAGTCGCTGAAGTTTTGACATGGTGCGAAAATATTTGCGAACACCCTCTTCAGTCTTGACCAGCAATTCATTCGCCGGTTTGTTCTGCTGAAATGCCAGAACCTTATCCAGCGGGTAGTTGTAGATCTGAAGTTCATCAAAACATATTCCCGGAACAGACAACCCGTCCGGATTGTTATTAACTCTGATCGCGCCTCCGACCAGAAATACCAGGAACTCCCGTTTGTCCTTGTCCGGGAATTTAATTTTAGCCGCCACACCTTTGCCGTCAAGAGAGATAAACGCTTCTCCCTTTTTGGCATCCCAGCCGGCGGTAACGGTATGCCATTTATCCGCGGCTAGTTTTTTATCGATCTGCATTGTCACATCTGCCATTCGCCGGAAATCCCCGTCCGGATCGGCCTTTGCCCTTTTTGTATCGTAGAGATATTTAAGATTGCGTAAAACCAGCATGAGCCGGTCTTTGCGTTTTACAATATCGATACTGTAGCTTTGCCGGAGAATCGAAAACAGGGTCATCGATTCATTGCGATTCCAGACTTTTCCTTTTACTTTAAAACGGATGACCGCGCATTCCGGATTAATATTATTTTCTCCCCGGAAATGCAGGTAACCGCCGATTTCGTCAATTTTAATTCCTTTACCGACGGCTCCCGGAACGCCGCTTTTGACTCCGAAACCACCTGCCAGCGGTGACGATAAAGCCTGATCCGCGTTAAGTGAATTACCGTTCCATGACGCGGAAAACGCGGAAAAACGTTCCGCGGCGGCGGGAGCGTTCCAGAATTTTTCCGGCAGATTTATTTCTTTTCCGACTGAAACCGTTGAAGTTGCGGTTGCAATCGAGAGCAGGGCGAATGACAATTCTTTCTTCATCTGAAACATAACCTTTACTTTATTATGCAGCGTTAATACTGTTATTTCTGATTTTGATAAAAGTCCTGACCGCGGATGCCAGTTCCGAGGTGAATTTGTCGATATCATTTCCGTTGTCCCAGATCTGGTTGATACCGTCCATTATCAGGTTCATTATTTCCACTGAATCAATATTGTACTGAGCCGACATTCGAGGAATTTCCTCGATAAAAAACCAATCAGCGGGATTTTCTTTTTTGATGCATTTATAAGCGGATGATTTACGGATGGGTATACCGTAATTCTGTGCCCCGATGAAGTTTTGAACTTCCTCGGATAACATGATTTTTAAGAATTTTTCAGCCATTTTCAGGTTAGCACAGGTTTTCCTGACGCAGATCAAATCGGAGGCCTGAGTCGTCAGGTTTGAGCCGTTTTCAAACATTGGCATATTGACTGTGCCCCAGTTGGTCAACCCTTCGCGTTTGATATACAAAAGGTCCTGTCGCGGTGACAGCATCAATGCCTTTTCGCCACGGGCGAATTTTATCCGATAACTATCTTCTTCAGGGTCGCTGCAGGTATTTAATAACTGATGCAGTTCCTTGAACCGGTAAAGTCCGCGCCTGGTGTCAGGATGGTCGATTTTGACCGGATCTTTCTTGTCTGATAAATCAAACAGGCAGCCGCCAGCCCGGAAGATGAAGTTCATCCATTGGTGCTTATCCATGTTCCAGTTGAAAATATCTTCCGGCTTCATGATTTTTTTCAATTTCTTTATTGAGTCAATAAAGTCAGGCCATTGCCAGTCCCGTCGAGGTTCCGGACAATCGGCTTTTTCTAACAGTTCACGATTATAAAAGAGAATACGGGGAGAGAAGATGAATGGAATTCCCGGTAGAGTGCCGTCGCTGTTGTAATAGCTGGCAAATGCTTCCATAAAAAAATCTGATTTATCGGGAAAACAACGGTCAAAGAGGTCATTCATATCAATGTACTGGTCACGCCAGGCTTGTAACGCCAGGGTCGGCCTTAATTCCAGCATTCCGGAGTTGAACCCGGAGCAGAAGTATAATTTCGGCAGTTTCTCCCCCACCATATCTTCCAGTTCGTGAAGCCAGGGCAGCCGGGAATTATTAGGTCTGAAATTATGCTGCAGAATGCAGTCCTGCCATTGCGGAGAGACAAAAGACCCTTTTCGCGGATAGGTTTCGAGTACTCCTTCATTTACTAAAGTTTCGATCGCATTCTGGACTGTCAATAGTGAAACTCCCACTGTTTCAGCTATTTCTCTGGCTCCGGGAAGTTTCTCGGATGCCTTGAGTTCGCCGGAATCAATCCGGTCCAGCAACCAGTGTCTGACGCTGGTCTGTCGATCTTTTTTCACTGTTTTCATATCTGATCCGTATTCGTTGAAAATCTGACTTAGTCAGTAATTTAATTATACATTATCAGTCTGACTAAGTCAATGCCTTTTAGTAAAAAAAGAGCGGTTTTTATATGAGGATTGTCAAGAGACGGCCCTTTTGAGAGGCTTAAAAAAATATCCACAGAAGCGATTAGTTATGCTGGAGTCGATGATTTTGTTACAGACTTGTTACCGGCTCAAATTTTCCTGTATCGGTCGATTTATATCCGGCTTCCGCCACTGCCGAGGCATGCAGGGCCTCCGTAACCGATACCGGAGAAGGATTTTTTTCTCGTATCGTTTTGATAAAAGCCTCCGACATATCAGCAAAGCGTGCATTTTCCGGAACCTTGACTGTTTCGTCTTCTTTTCCGGCTCGCTTTACTATATATTCAAAGTTTCCCGGGTAAAAAAGGATTGTTCCGGCTGTTCCGTAATACTCGACTGATGCTCCCATCAAAGTTTCCGAGGAAAATTGCAGACAGCCTGTAACGTTCCCCGCTGTTTTAAGCAGTATGCAGCTGTTCAGATCAACTTTTTCCGTTGTTTGGTCGTTAAATGCCGCCGCTTGAGTGAAATTGTCTTCCAAAGTCCAGGCCAGCATATCAAAGAAATGAACTCCGTTATCGAGCATGCAGCCGCGTACCGCCGTTTCACGGTTTTCAAACCAGGCGGGCCGCTTTCCGCTTGAAGGTCCGCCGCAAATCGCCCTGAATTGCCGTATGGCTCCGATTTCTCCAGCCAGGACCGCTTTTCTGATGGCCAAAACAGTTGAATCATAGCGCCAGGCCAGGCCAGTGAAAAGGATCTTCTCATATTGGTCGGCAATAGCTTTTATTTTTTCAGCTTCCTCGTTTGTCGGAACCAGTGGTTTTTCACAAAAAATGTGAACGTTTGCCTGCATGGCTGTTTTAATATTTTCATAATGCAGAGCAATCGGCGTGGTCAGGTAAACCGCGTCGGGCTTTTCCTTTTCAAGTAGTTCGTCAAGAGAAGAATACCCGGTTAAGCCGAAAGTTGAGCAGACTTCTTTTCTGCATGATTCAACTGGATCGGCTACTCCGCAGATCTCAACGTCGGCCATATCCCTTAATATGTTTAGATGCCTTTGTCCCATTCTGCCTGCGCCGATCATGCCGATTTTAATCTTGTTCATCTTGCTGCCTCCATTAATATTTTATTTGCATATTTTTTCAATGATCATACTTGCATCAAGCAGTGCCTGATCAGAAATAACCGGTATAGAGCCTTGAGCCATATTGACAACTTCTTTAGCTGATCTTCTAAACGCAGCGCATCTGTCCTCGCCTTCCGCCAGGATTGACTGGCCGTTTATGGCGTAGTCAATTCTAACAACTCCGGCTTGGGCATGTTCGCCGGCTGACAGGATGATTTTTGTATTATTATCATTGACGACTAAGGCCAGAAGCTGGTCCGCGTCTTTGCTGATCAGTTCAATATGCCTGACTAGACCCGGGAAGCATACCTGCATGGGGGTGATAATATGAATTCCGTACATTGCAAAAATTTCCGGCTTCATGTTGTACGAAATCAACGCAACTCCGCCCTGATCCATGTTTTTCAACTTGTCGAATTCGGCACAAAACCCCATTTGTGACCAGCCAGATACCAATAGATTGTTGCCTTTGGCCAGCCCGATTAGTTCCTTTGTTGCATCGAGGTTGTCAGACAGCAGTTTATCCGCAAAAACATATTTTCCTGCTTTCAGGGCTTTTCGTATCAGATTTGTCCGGGAGTTAATTTGCTCATCCATGATCATAATCAGATCACAGGCATCAATAGTTTCTTCAACCGTTTTGGTTACTTTCAGGCCAAAGGTTCCGGCCATATCTTCAGGAACGTTTTCCGGACCGCCGCTTACATGGGTGACAGATGCTCCACCAATTGGCTCTGTATCCGGATGTTTTTTCATCAAATCCAACTGCCATTGAGGAACGGCTTTTCCATTATTTTCGGCGAATTCCAGATTGAACCGGTTGAGGTGCATCCCATAACCGTAAGAATGAATTATTCGGGAACCTATGATACCGATTTTTTTCATGGTCTCTTGTCCTTCTGATTAATTTATATGAACAATTTGCCCTGTAGTGACTGATTCTTCAGCCGCCAGACTCAAATGCAGAGTCTGAATCGCGTTGTCTATGTTATTCAATGGAAGCTCTCCGGAGTGAATGCAGTGTATAAAATCTTTGAATTGCCGACGACAGCCCGGATGCATTCCTTCGGTTTTTTCCTGCGAACAGTCGAGTTCAACATTCTCGCCATTGCCGTCACGTCGGAAAATTTGCAGGTTTTCATTCTTAATTTTGATGATGCCTTTATCGCCGACAAGTTCAAAAATATTTTCTCCGCCATGTTCGCAAAACAGGCACATTGTCAATGATGCTCTTATCCCGTTTTTATATTCCACCGTGACAAAACAATTATCGATCAGTGGACTGTCACGGTTTACATTGTTTGCTCCTGAAGTGAAGACCTTGCTTGGAACAGTTTCAGCGAACCAGTTGAACAAGTCAAAAAAGTGTGAATTCTTTTCCAGCATTACGCCGCCGGTTTTTCCGGTTTGACGCCAGCCGGGCAGCAGTGGTTTGCGAAATTCGCTGTAGCGGATCATTTTGATATTCCCTATCACCCCGGCTTTGACTTTATCTTTCGCAGCTTCATAAGCTTTGGCGTGGCGCAGTTCGTGTCCGACTTGCAGGACGGTTCCAGCTTTTTGGTGTGCCTGCCTGATCCTGGTTGCTTCTTTCAAGGATATTCCAAGCGGTTTTTCACAAAAAACATGTTTCCTGCATTCCAGTGCTTTGACGGTTTGTTCGCAGTGAAGCCAATTAGGGGACGCGATAATTATTGCATCGGTCCGGCTGATGCGCAGCATCTCATCAAAATCACTAAATTTTTTTGCATTTGGAACCATGTTGGCCGCGGCCTCAAGATTTTCATGGTTTACATCGTTGATTGCAGTAATCTCAACGGTTGCAATATCCAGCAGATTAGGTATGTGACCAATCCGGGAAATCTGTCCGCAGCCGGTAATGCCTACTCTGATTTTATTCATACTCCCTCTCTTTATTGTTTCCCAATGGTGGATTCTCTAATGATGAGTTCCGGTTCAAGAATAATTTTTTCAGGAGAAAAGTGTGAATTTTGATTTTCTATCCGGTCAATCAAAAGCTCGCATAAAGTTTTGCCCATTTCATGTTTAGCCGGCTCGACTGTTGTCAGAGGAACTGGGGCGAAGGGAATTAACGCCTTCATATTGTCGAACCCGGCTACTGCCATACTTTCAGGAATTTTCATTCCGGCTTCAGTTATTACTTTCATCGCGCCTATGGCCATAAGATCGGTTACCGCGAAAATCGCGGTTACGTCTTTTTTAACGTCAAGAATTTTTCTCATTGCCCGGCATCCGCCTTCAACGGTGGGAGTATCCGATTCGGTAAGCGATGGACGATATGGAATATTGTGTCGTGCAAGCGTATCTTGATAAGCCGACTCTTTTGCCGCTTCATAATCACCAGTTCCATTTGCTGCAATAAACGCAATATTTCTGTGTCCTATCTGGATCAGATGCTCCAGGGCCAGGCTTGCTCCTTTTCCGGCGTTGTATAGAACCACATCAATGTTAAAATCATTAAGATCCGGGGCCGTCCCGACTATTTTTACCCCTTTTTCCAGAATTGCTTTTAGCTTCTCCAGACACCATTCCCCATACGCCGGACGCCACATTTCCATTATGATTCCGTCAACCTGTAACTCCAACAGCAATTCAAAATGATCCAGCAGTTTTTTCTCTGTTCCATCCGAATGACAGGTAATTATTTTATATCCCTTTCGTGATGCGGTTTCTTCGATACTGGAACAGCATTCCGGAAAGTAGGAGATTCCCTTTATCATGGAAGAAATGAGTCCGATAGTTTTGCTTTTCCCCGATACTAACTTTCTGGCAATACCGTTTGGTACATAACCTAACTGTTTTGCGACGGATTTAACTCGCAGTTTGGTATTTTCATTTATTTCACTACTGTCACTAAGGGCCATTGACGCAGTTGAAACGGCCACACCCGAAATTTTTGCAACATCTTTAATTCCGACTCTCATTAATTTCCTCTTAATAGCTTTCTGAATCGTTTTAGGATATTATTATTCTAATATATAAAAAAGCTTCCTGAAACGTTTCAGATATAATAAAACATGATTCTGTTTTTTGCAACCTTTTTTCATTAAAAAATAGGAAAAATAATAAAATTCAGCGGGCTAATCTATGAGAGAATTATAAAGAATCCTTTAACAGCCTGAAACAATATAATATACCAGTGGGACTGGTGCCTCGGGATAGGTGTTTTTTATGGATTCTTTCGGGGTTATCAAATTGACTTCCGGTTTGGCGGATGAATTGTTTTGAACCTAAAATCGCTCCTTCGGTAAAGTGTCGGGTACGACGCAGAAAACGTACGTGCATCGATTCTTTTTGGCGGGCTTTGTCGCGCGCGGCGTAGATCTCTTCGCTCGAGGCGCCGGTTTCCGCCGTGATGATGCGGGCCAGTTCGCCACGGAAGAACGCAAACAGTTCGGCATCAGTCCATTGCGAGGTGTCGCCGGTGGTAATGTTCGGCTTCATGTGTTTGACAAAATTCTCGTAAAACATGTGTTTGCCACTTCTGCAATAGCGGCCCCAGGTGGTAAAATTGTAATCCGACGGGGAGTTTTTCAGGCCAGCCCGGACCGGGTTGAGTTCGACGTAGGTCACGCAGGCGGCCAGGGCGTTTACGCGCTCAAGAATCACGCTTTTGAAACGGCCGCCCCAGAGTTGTCCGGTGCGATTGCGGGTCTCGTTGTAGACGCAGGTGAATTGGCGTTGGCAGGCCGACATAAAGCGGCTGATATCGATCATTTTGAGGGCGATTTCCTGGCATTGCGTTTTATTTTCGAGACTGATGACCGGGGTTCGCGGGCCGAATTTGAAGATTTTTTTCATTGCTTTGTAATAGGCGTTGTGGCGTTTGACGATGACCTCGAGCGGCGGTAGTTCATCCGGTCCTGGAGCGTAGACCACAAGGTGAAAATGATTGCCCATCCAGGCGGCGGAGATGACTTCGATCAAAAAATAATCGCAGAGGTATCGAAGCAGTTTGAAGCCGTATTCCTTGTCGGCGTCGGAGAACGGGTGTTCGCCTTTGATGCAGCCGATGCGGTTGTACAGGTGGTAGTAGCAGCCTGTGCCTTTGACCTTCATTCGCGCTTCCATTTCGTCCTCCTTTGGGTTGGTTTGGAGATAATATATACGCTGAAAGCGGGTTTGTCAAATTATCAGACGGTTTGAATTTCTAGATTTTATAAACAGCTATAAATAAAAAACTTAGTTTCAAGCGTAGAGCCAGTAAGTGCTTACCACTCAATTGGTGATGGCGGTTCGTCGTGTCCGATAGAAACGTGGGGCTGATCGTTGGGGGTACCAGCGAATTCTTCCCGGATACGTTTTAGGACTACCGGCGGGGTGTAGTAGACGCTAATCAGCGTTCCTTCACAGCCGCGATCCAGCATTGCTTCAGCGTGCAAGGTTATATATTGTTCAAGAGAAGCTAAAGCCCGGTCACAAATTTGTAACAGTTCGGATTTTTGTTCATCATTCAAGTCTTCCGGCTCCATGTTTTTGAACCGTTGTAATTCTGATCCCTGGGTCATCGCCTTCAGGTACACCATGGTACAACGAACCCGGTTTTCCAGGAAACTCAAAAAATTTCGACCGGTCACAGTGGTTGTTTGCTTGGCACATCGAGCAAGCAGTTTGTGGGCTTTGCCAAATAAATCGTGATTGTAATTTATACGGTCTATTGACCAATTGACAAAATAACCAAGACCTTTGCGTCCCCAACAGCCGGCAAAACAAAAGCCAATATTGAAAAGCTCATTGGTTGCTATCCAGTCCGCTTCTGCCATAATTTCATGTGCTTCGGCAAATGCAGCCGGATTGCCGATGCCAAGTTTTTCTGCGTAAGATGTATAAAAATCTTTTGCAGGGACGAAACCGGTCAGGCAGGTTTCCGCCGCATAACGGGCTACCAGCTGATTTTCTGCGGTTCGCCAGTGATTGAACGCGACTGCCTGCATTTTGTTCCGGTTGTTTTTTAGCAGCTGCTCGATGCCGGGAATGCCGTTTTGCTGCAGGTACATGGTGCCGTCAAATTCAAGCCAACTGTAAATCATGGTCCGGGACCATATATCATCACTGAGCGGCGATTGGTGCAGGAAGTCGGCCACGCG
The DNA here is from genome assembly GCA_963678305.2 of Victivallales bacterium. Lineage (GTDB taxonomy): Bacteria > Verrucomicrobiota > Lentisphaeria > Victivallales > Victivallaceae. The sequence continues at coordinate 81,344 of CAXXVV010000002.1, read as the reverse complement.
CCCACTGCTGTGTCCAGGCAGGATGGCGAACCCGACGTTATGCGGCAGACGTTCATGAATCACTCTGAATATCGCGGGATGAAATTCCGGCAGTACGCAATAGATTCCGAGGCTTAGTTTAAGTTTTTGCTCTGTCGCTTCCGGAATAAAATCATTAATCGCAGCAAGCAAATGCCCAAGCTCTCCCATAATAGTATCGAAATTGGCCTTGCCGGAGTTTATAGCCATGGTAAATTCCGGTTCCGACAGCAGGTTTCGGGAATAATGCTCGTCAAGCACTTTGCGTACCTTTTCCGGCGAGCTTGTCTCTCCCCAGCCTCCGGTTTCAGTACTGATCAATTCCAGAGTGTCGATATACGGATAAAGTTCGATTACATGCCGGCAGGTAGTCAGAGTTCGGGGTGTTTCGCGGGTTCTATTGCGCGGCTCGAATGAAAATTGAATATGCATTCCGACTTTTTTCGCTTCAATCATGACTTCGCGCAGCCACTCGATAGACATGCGGGATTTTGTTTTGATGTCATCATAATACGGTTCGATGGCCGGAATACAGAATGTTTTGCTATTGGAGATTGCCTGTTTGAGCAACGGGTGCTCCGGCACGTCATAGCGCAAACCGTAAAAAAGCTCCCCTGCATGTTCCAGTGTTCCTGCTTGGGGGCCATCTATCCATTGGTTGGGGTAGCTGTGAAAGGTAATATGATTGTAGCGCAGTCGGGCCAGATTGCGAATGTACTCCTTCGCTTCTTCGAGCGGATAGCTGGAGATATCCATCGGAAAATTGATGTGCTGGCGAATGCCGCGAAGTTTTACCGCCGGTTTGATTTGAAAATCAATGTTCGACGGTACGTCCGGATTGATCCTGACCGGACCGGTTATCTCAAAGCGCCAGCCGGCCATTTCCAGCATTGTGTATACTGCATGGAGTACGCACGTTTCATCGGCCCCGCTGAGTATTACGCCGGAGGCATTTTCTTGCCCGGCGAAGGAGAAAGCAGGTAGGCAGGAATCAACCTTCAGCTTTATATTACGTTCAAAATCAGGCAGAAAACGTTTCAATTCCGCCATTGCAAATTCCATAACAGAGGTGTTTTTCATTGTTGCAGCAGACATATTTATTCCCATTATATTCAGATTTGTCGAGGAATATAATATATACTATACATGCAATGTAATCAATGTGTATAGTTTTAAAAATGGATAATTTTATGGCAGCAGGCAGCGATAGCCGCTCTGATCGATATCCTGATGTTTCGGCGCGGAAGAGCGTGATGCCGGGTTCATCAGCAGATCGAGGACCTGATGCAAGACCGCGGTCATGTCGTAGCCGAATTGTGCTATGGGAAGTTTGAATGATAGTTCATTTGGAAAATTTGCCAGACAGGCTATTTTGACCGCTTCGATTTCAGCGCGGCTGGAAGCTTCAAGCATCCCGTCCAGAGCCGGTTTCACCAGATTGTCGTCAACGATGAACAGACTGTCCGGGAAACTTTGACGGGATTCGGAGAAAAGCAGTCTGGCGCAGTGCGAGGCCGTCCAACTGTAATCCGGGTTGGAGAACTGGATATTTTCTGATTTCAGTTCGATTCCCGCCGCCGCGAATTTTTCCCGGAAGTTTTCAAGTTTGGCGTGATAAAACGGGACACAAAGTAAAGCCGCCTGACGGCAGCCGCAGGAGGCGAAATACTCGATTGCGTGATCGAGGACCGGGTCGAGGATAGTGTTCAACGAAAATACTTCGCGGGGACGCGGTGTACTGCAGAGCGTAACCGATGGAATGTCCAGAATGTCGAGAAAAGAACTTTTTTCCAATCCTCGCGGCCAATGAGAGAAGAAGACTCCGGCCAACCGATGGTTGACAATGTCATCCGCCAACTGCATATATGACCGGCAGTCTGATGAGACGGAAAATTTATCATATTCGACCAACTTGATTTTTAACTCTTTGGCGACCTTATCTTCCGCTAATCTCATCGCATCGTATAAGGCGGAGCTGTCATTGCTCTCTTCGCCGATCAGATCAGGATAAACTATCGCGAAGTTATTTAAATGCGGAGGGTTGACGCTGACAAAGGTCCCGCTTTTTCCGGCGGTTCTTAAAAAACCGTCCCGGATCAACGGTTCGAACGCCCGGTTTACCGTTACCGCAGTAGTTGAAAACATCTTTTCAAATTCGACCCGGGTCGGCAGACGGTGACCCGGAGGCCAGGTGCCGCCTATAATATGATCGAGGATGTGATCGATTATATTCTGTTTCAGAACCGGAACGCTTTTCGAACTTGATCTTCGCATTTTTTCTCTTTATCGGATTTTGTTGATTTTTTCCATACAATAACATCGTTACAGGTTTATGCAAAAAAATTTCATTTGACATATTGACTTATTTCTTAAATAACATATACTATACATATAATAAAAATAAATTGTATAGTAAAAAATAAAAGGGAATTTCAGAAACAATGAAAAACATCCTGTTACTGTCAGTTGTTGCGGCTTTGTTCACAGTTTTTTCAGTCCAAGCGGAAAGAGCTCCGCAAAAGACGATTTTTGCGCATTACATGGGATGTTATCCCTTGGATAAGTTCGGTCACCCCACTTACAAATACGACAAGCCTGACTATATGTCCGCCATTGGTGGACGGCATTGTAATCCTCCGTTGCTGCCGCCGGATTTGAAGCTCGATGAAGTTGAAGCTGCCGCTTTGGACATCAGACGGGCCATGCGGGCCGGGATAGACGGGTTCGCAATTGATGTTCTTGCCGGTCGTGAACGCGGGGTCCGTACTCTGGATATGCTGTTCAAGGCGGCGGAAAAGTATGACCTGCCGTTTCAAATCACCTTCTGCCTCGATGCATCTTACCGTAACCCCGGTGCGATAAAACTGCTGCTGGAAAAGTACGGCAAGAGTAAAAAACTCGCGCGCCGGAACGGAAAAGTTTTGTTTTTTTCATATCATACCCGCGATGCAAAAGAATATTTGAAAGAATATCTGGAGTATAAGAAAACCGGAGTTCGGAAAGAGCCCTCCGGCTACAAACGAGATACCAGTTTTGCCGGGTTGCCGCAACTGCCGCGGGATCACATTGACTTTCCTGAATTGAGTAACGTAATGGATTTATGGCGTACTCCTGCCGGTTTCGCTGCGCATGGTAAGGCGGCAAAACACTACCAGCAGCGTTTCAAGACTCCGTTGTTTTTGCAGTTTGAGCTTTCTTCATTTATCCGCTGGGGCGGTAATTTCAATGGTAAAGAGGGGCGCAAGAGGCTCAAAGCCGGAATTGCCGCATTGGCCCGGGATTATGACTGCCTCGGCGCATTTCTGCCTTCCACTTATCTTTCCGACAAGGAAGTGGTCGAGTTGTCGGAAATAGCCCGCAAAAACAATTGCGAATGGGGCGAGGCGCTCTGTTATCAGTACGACAACGATATGTGGGAACGCTATCACGTCGGTACGGTCAAAAAGATGATGCTTGAGCGCTGGAAGATGATTGACGCCACCAAGTCAACCCTGCTCCAGTTCACCACCTGGAACGATTATGCCGAAAATACCCAGCTGGCTCCGGCCTGGGAAACACGTTACACTTATCTTGATCTTAACGCATTTTTTGTCGAGCGCTGGAAGACCGGAAAAGAACCGGTTGTCAATGATGACCGGATATACGCGATCTATCCGCATTATCAGTTTGGCGCGGAAGATACTTGTGCGCCGTTCCGGGTGTATCGTCGGGCGGAACTTACCAAACCGCTGGAAATAATCACAATACTCAAAGCCCCTGCGGTTGTGTCGCTGCCCGGACGCAATGTTTCCTGGACGGCTCCGGCCGGATTCAGTGTCAAAGAGCTGCCGGGGACTCCGGGACCGGTCAGAGTTGAACTTCGCCGGGATCAAAAACTGGTCAAAAAACTGGATTGTCCAGATCCGATCGCTGATCGTATTTTCCGGGTTCAGGTAACACCGACCTGCTATTCAACCGAATTCATGAAACACTGGCGCGCCGATTTCGGCAACACTCCCCCGGCGATGCTTGACGGCTGGTACGGCGACAAGGATCATGACGGTTTGCCGAACTGGTTTGAAATGATTTACTTCGGTAAGTTTAATGATTTCAGTAATATCACCGCCGCCGCGCCAGGGGATGACCCTGATAAGGACGGTTTTACCAATCTTCAGGAATATAAGAACTGTACCGATCCAACCAAGCCCGACAATATTCCTTATCCCGGAGGTTACGTGTGGGATTTGATTCGCGATCTGCCGGCAAATTTGTCTTTCAATCCGGACCTCGATTCGCATCGCGCCAAAGTCTGGTTTTATCAGGCTTTCACCGGCAAAGGCAAAGTCAAACCCGGTCCGGAATTGCGTTTGACCACGTTGCTGAACCGGAAACCGAAAAGCGGAGGCAACTGGTACTATCAGCACCGTTTCCCGATGAACGACCGGGACCGGATGCCGTGGAAAACTGAAATCGTCGATTCTAACGCTCCGCAAATAACAATCACCCATCGCTGGGAAAAAAGCGGACACGATATTGTACTGTCTCCCGATCAAAAGTCTGACTCGGTTATAGCCTGGCGCAGTCCGGTCAACGGCAAAGTCAAAATCGCAGTGACCCTTATCGGCACCAGGCCGACTAAGGGCGTCAAATTCAGTATTGAAACTCCGCACTCCGGAATTAGGTCCATCTCCGTTTCCGGTCAAAGCACATTAAAAGAAACCATATCGGCAAGCACAGTTAAAAAAGGTGATTACATCTATTTCCGGGCCGATAGAAATTCAGCCGGAGCCGCAGTCATAATCAAAGACTTGTCCATCAAGCTCCTGAAATAAGCGGTTCAGGCGGTATGCTTGTGCCGGGCAATAATGTGATCCTGTAATTCAGGATTGATCAATTTGAACATCTGTGAATATCCGGCTACCCGGACCGGGATGTTGCCGTAATTTTCCGGATCGGCCTTGGCCCGTTCGAGTTTTTCAACCGTTGTCACGTTGAACTGCAATTGCCCCACTCCCATGTCCAGTGCAGATTTGATCAGCGAGGCCAGCATTGCCGCGCCGTTTTCCCCGGCCAGTAACGACGGATGAATGTCGATGATCGCCGCTGAACCGGCTGCGGCCCGGTTGTGCGGATGTTTTGACAGACTTTTGAGCATCGCGGTCAATCCCTCCTGATCACGCCCCTGGTGTGCTGACAATGAATATGCCAGCGGCGCTCCGGCCTTGCGACCGTCCGGCAGTGCGCCGACCGCTTTACCGAAGCTGATATTAAGCAGAAATGTAAACAAGTGGACAAAATAGCGGCCGTCAAGTGGACTGCGTTGTTGATCCATCAGCGAAATGAATTCGTCAGTAAGCCTGGTGCAGATAGTATCGACCTCATCAATGTCGTTACCGTATTTCGGCAGTTTCAAAAGTTGCTGCCGCAAAGGTTCATGTCCGTCCCAGTTGTCCTGCATCGCGGCAAGCAATCTATCGGCGGTAATCATTTTATTATCAAAACAGAGCTTTTTCAGTCCATAAAGCGCGTCCGCGGTGTCGGGCGCCCCCATGAAACAAATTGAATGATAGTTGTAAACCGGGCCGCCATCGGTAATGTCTTTGCCGCGTTTAATGCAGTCGTCTGTCAGGACTGACCAGCACGGCAGCGGTCCCATTTTCTGCTGGCCTGTTTCGCCTTCATTACAATATTCGACCATGTTCCCGGCAAAAAATTCAACCTGCTTTTTATAAGCAGCATAAAATTTTTCGAATGACGTGAAATCAGCCAGACAGCCGGTTTCCGGCCCGATTTGCTTTCCGGTGCCGGGATCTTTGCCGTTGAACATAGCCAGTTCCAGACACTTGGTCGAGTTGAACCAGCCGGATACCGCATGTGGATTGGCTTTACCGGGAATGGTCAGCTCGACACAGCCGATCGGGGCGTAGTCGCGGGCGTCTTCAAGTTTGATTCCACGGTCGGTAAGGGCTTTGATGAATGCCTCGTCGTTGAAAATAAAAGGAAGTCCGCCGCCACGGAGAATCATTCCAGCGCATTTTTTTAAGAATTCAACAGGGGTGTTTTGGTCGATCCGGACCGACAGGTCGCGAATCACATCCATGTTATCAGTCGCTTCCAGAATGAGATAACTGAGCTCATTGACCGCGCAGTTGCCGTCAGCGTCGACACCGCCAAGCGTAATTGCCTGAACATCGTAATCGAGATAGAGCTTACAGGCCAGTTCCTCCATCAGGTCTAAAGCTTCTTCGCGACTAATATTATCATTTACGTAATATGGATATAATATCTGGTCAAGACGACCGAGGGAGTTGGCGTTGATGCCGTCTTCACCACAGGTCAGAATATGCCCGAACCACAATGCCTGAACCGCTTCTCTGAAACAGGTCGCGCCATGTTCCGGAACTCGTTCACATATTTCCGCCATCTCCGGCAGTCCCATTTGACTGGCCAGTTCGGCATATCTTTTGCCTAACAAAATCCCAGCCTCGCAGACATTGCTTGCCGCTTTAAGAAAAGCGGTCTGTTTCACTTGGGCTTCAATTTCCCTTTTGATGCCACCGAAGCCGATACGAATTAACTTGGCGTAATCCCTGATCGAGTGGTTTTCAATCCAGCCGCGGGCGGAATAGACTTTGTCCGTGCCAATAAAATTCCAGCCGGCGTATTTGCCGGGCGCCTCTGATTGCAGGAATTTGCCGCGCGAAATATGTTTTTCACAAGCCGCCATGATTTCTTGATAAGGCGCGTCAATTTTTGTTTCAGCGATAAAGCGGGCATGATCCGTTTCAGGGTCAGGTGAAAATCCGGGGTTCCCTGGTGCCATAGTGATGTGTTCTCCCGCCAGACTCCAGCCAGGATGAATTTCAACAGGAGCTATTTTGACCAGTTCAAGCAACATTCTGCCGCGAACTTCGACCGGGCAGTTTTCCTCTTTGTCGGCCAGCCAGAAAACGTAGTTGCGAATGAATGGATTGAAACTCTTGACAAAAGATCCTTTTCGCACCATCGCGTCTTTTTTCAATATATGATTTTTCATGCCTGAGTATCCTGATTGGTTATGTTTCTGGTTTAATATAAACTTTGCGGCAATGAAAATCTTTATCTGAAAATATATTTATTTATCTTTCAGTCTAATAATGTTTTTTTGAATTGCCCGGGCGGCATACCAGTGAATTCTTTGAAGATGCGGGAGAAATGATAAACATTGGCGAATCCCAGGTTCTCCGCGACTTGTTTTATCGGCAAACCGGAAATGAGTTCATTTCTGGCTTTTTCAACCTTGACTTTGTAAATAAACTTTGCCGGAGTCAAACCGCATTCGGCCTTGAATATCCGGATGAACAATGCCCGGCAGACGTTAGCGTTATTTATCAGGTCATCAAGGTTTATTTTGCGATTCAGATTATTGTGAATGAATTCAAGCGCCCGCTGGACGACAATCCGGTGTTCCGGTAGAATGCCGGGGATCGAGGGCGCGACATTGTCGTAAATTATGCCTAGCAGGTCAAGTAGCAGGCTTTTCTTTTTCAACTCCCATTTTGTGTCTTGAAGTAGAAAAATTGAGTAAAGTTCAAAAAACGTATTTTCATAGCTTTTCCGGTTAAGAAGAGTTACTTTGCTGGTAAATTTATCCGGCAGAGCCGATGGAGTATGATGTCGAGCCGCGTCAGGATATGGGTGGGGATGAAATGAGTCAGTTTGTTCTATCAAATCAAAATGGATATTGAGCATGTAAGGTCGCGGCTCGGGTTCAAGGGTAAAACAATAACCGTGTCCGGGGCGGACTATAAAAACTGCTCCCGGTTCGATTCGGTAGGTGTTGCCGTCAATTTCATATTCGCCAATTCCCTGAAAGAAATAGTGCAGGGCGTGGTCGTTTATTGAGCGGCTTTTGATTTCACGTTTACCATATCGACCTACCTCAGGATAATCGTGTACAAGTCGCACATAAGGTGACCATTGCAACATTTCACGCTTCAGCCTGGTTGTTCTCAGTTCAGCCATATCGATCCTTTATCTGTTCTTCTATGATTATACCATTATAACACATTGCAATCAACCCTTTTAATTAATGAAGTTTCATTTTTTGAGTTTCTTAAATATCAGACAGTTTGATTATTGTTTTATTGTAAGAGTCTGATATTCAGTGCGTTGAATGCTTGCAGTCAAGGTGCGTTTGTGGCTTGATAATATTAATGGAGGATGGCTGTCAATATTTATTACGTGGTTTTACATCCTTGTTTTGACTTTGAATTCTCAACTATTCATATCTTCTTTGTTGTCTCATTTTTCTTGAATAATACAGGTATAGCCCGGTATTCTAAAAAAACCGGTGAATTATTGAAATTTTTTATAACAAAAACGATTTGCTGATTTGACAAGGCAAAAAAAGTAAGTAAATTAAATCTTTTCCTCTCGGAATTATTTCGGGAGACGGTAATGAAAATTGTTTATTAGAAAAAATTTAGGAAATGTGATCATGAGTGACAGTCATTATGAAAAAACGACGGAGCTTTACGGTAAATATGTGATGCCGACCTATGCTCCGAAGTTGCTGTTGACATCCGGCAAGGGTGCGATGGTATGTGACAGCGCCGGCAATCAATACCTGGACTTCGGTGCCGGTATCAGCGTTTGTAATCTGGGGCATTGTCACCCCAGGGTGACCGCTGCGATTTGCGAACAGGCCGGTCGCCTCGTGCATGTTTCCAATCTGTATATGAACGAACATCAGCCGCGTCTTGCTCAGAAACTGATGGATCAGGGTTTTGACGGAGTCGCGTTTTTCAGTAACAGCGGAGCGGAAGCTAACGAAGGCATGATCAAGTTTGCCCGGAAATGGGGTTCAGATAAGGGCCGGAGCGAGATTATCGTGATGGAAGACTCTTTCCACGGACGGACTTTGGCCACTTTGGCCGCGACCGGACGCGCGAAATACCGTAAAGGTTTCGGCCCGGATATGCCCGGATTCAAGCATGTGCCGTTCAATAATCTTGAAGCGCTGAAAGCCGCTATCGGAGAAAATACCGCGGCGGTTATGCTGGAACCTGTTCAAGGTGAAGGCGGGGTTCTGCCGGCCGATGCCGACTACCTAAAAGCGGTTCGGGCTCTCTGTGATGAAGCCGGAATCCTGCTGCTGTTTGATGAAGTCCAGTGTGGAATGGGCCGGACCGGGACGTTTTACGCCTGGCAAGGTTATGGCGTGCAGCCTGATGCGTTGTCATTGGCCAAAGCGCTTGGCAACGGTTATCCGATTGGCGCGTTTCTGGTTAAAAAGGAACTTGCTGATACTTTGACTGTGGGTACTCATGCCAGTACGTTTGGCGGTACGCCGCTGGCTTGTGCCGCCGCTTGTGCGGTTATTGACGCATTTGTCGAAGAAAATATTCTGGAAAAATGCAAGGCCATGTCGGAATATCTTTTCAAGAAACTGGCGGAACTGAAAGACAAATATCCCTGCATTCTGGCGGTTCGTGGTCGCGGTTTGATGGTTGGTGTCGTAATGGATCGTGAAGCTGCACCGCTGGTTCCGGCTATGCTTGCCCAGGGGGTGATTGCCCTGACTGCGGGCGAGAATGTTTTGAGACTGCTGCCGCCGTTGAATGTTACGGCTGAACAAATCGATACCGCGGTTGCGGCTATCGACGCGGCATTGCAGGCAATTTGATTATTGGAGATTATAAATGAAGAAAGATTTGTTGTCAATAGAAGATTTGACCTATGATGATATGCTGCGGATATTTGAGCTGACTGCTCAGCTCAAAGCCAACCGCGGCATTGATTCCAGCCGGCCGCTGGCCGGGAAAACGATCGGAATGATCTTCGCCAAATCTTCGACCCGGACCCGGGTTTCTTTCGAGGTCGGGATCAATGAACTTGGCGGGTTTCCGCTTTACATGGACCAGGGAAAAATGCAGGTCGGTCGCGGTGAAACTGTGGCCGATACCGCAAAAGTCCTGAGTCGCTATCTGCACGGTCTGGTGATCCGGACCTATTCGCATCAGGACGTGGAAGAGTTGGCCGCTAATGCCGACTTTCCGGTTATCAATGCCTTGACCGATGATTATCACCCGTGTCAGGTGCTGGCCGACTTGTTTACCATTCAGGAACATTACGGCAGTCTGGAAGGCGTAAAACTGGTTTTCGTCGGGGACGGTTCAAGCAATATGGGCAGTTCGCTGATACTTGGAGCCAAGTTGGCCGGATTGAATATGATTGTTGCTGCTCCGGAAGAATTTCGTCCGCGTCAGGATTTGATGGACCTTGATTTTGGAACTGGAACGGTTTCCTGGGAAATTGACCCGGGAGAAGCGGCAGCCGGAGCTGATTTTATCTACACTGACGTTTGGGTCAGCATGGGCTGTGAAGAGGAAAAAGCCCGTCGACTTGAAGTCTTAAAACCATATCAGGTTAACTCCGAGCTTGTTGCTCAAGCTGGAGAAAAGGTGAAGATTCTGCATTGCCTGCCCGCGCATCGCGGAGAGGAAATTACCGATACGGTAATGGATTCCCCTATGTCAATCGTTTTTGACGAGGCGGAGAACCGGTTGCATGTCCAGAAGGCTGTCATGTCTTTACTGATCAAGTGAGTGCCCTGCGATGACACTGCTTGAGATAATTTTGACGGCCTTCAGTCTGGCCATGGATGCTTTTGCGGTTGCGGTTGCGGCCGGAATTGCCGTGAAAAAGCCGGGTTTTGCAAAATCCTTGTTGCCTCCGGCGTTTTTCGGCGTTTTTCAGGCCGTTATGCCGATTCTGGGATGGTTAGCCGGGGGATTGTTCCGGAATATTGTTGCCACAGCTGCGCCCTGGATTGCTTTTTCCTTGCTGGCGTTGATCGGTGGTAAAATGATACATGAAGCCTATGGCGTCGGAAAAGATGAGGAAGCCTCTCATGCGTTTCAAAGTCTTTGGGCTCTTATCGTTCTGGCTGTTGCCACGAGTATTGACGCTTTTGCGGTTGGAGTTTCATTTTCAATGATCGAGGTGCCAATGGTGCTGGCAATCACACTTATCGGAGTTATTACCTTTTTCGTCAGTTGGGCCGGTATTTGGATTGGATCAGTTTTTGGGCATTTTTTCGAGAAAAAATTTGAAATTGCCGGTGGTATCATCTTAATTCTTCTCGGTATCAAAATTGTGGTTGAAGATTTTTTTGGTGTGCATATAATATAAAAGACAACAGGCGGCATAACTATGAATGGATGTATCAATACTTCTGTTTTTGATTTGTTTAAAATCGGGCCAGGCCCATCCAGTTCACATACAATAGGCCCGATGAAGGCCGCTAAAGACTTTTTACAGCGGGGCCAGGAGCTTGGCCCGGTTGCCGACCAACTCGAAATACATCTTTACGGCTCGCTTTCCTATACGGGAAAAGGTCACGGTTCCGACCGGGCTATTGCCGCCGGGCTGTGTGGTAACGACCCGGAGACGTGTGACGATTCGGCGATGGAATTGCTGGGTTCATCAGAATTGTGCGTTGCAGACTTCAAAACCTGTAAAATTAAATTCGGCAACGAAGATTTTTATTTTCATAACGAAGACCATAATTTCCCGTTTCAAAATACCATGGTATTAAAACTGTTAAACGGTGATACGGTAATTCTCGAAAAGATTTATTACTCCGTTGGCGGCGGTTTTATCAAATGCGAAGGAGATCCGGAGGTTGAGCCGTCGACGCCACCGCACCAGTTCAGGAATATGGCAGAGCTGATTGAATTGACCCGGTCACTTGGATCATCAATTCCGGAAATAATTTTGGAGAATGAGCAAGTTCTGTCCAACTGCGGAATTGATGAAGTCGAACATCGCCTTGACCTCATTATTGCGACTATGGAAGACGCTGTATATCGTGGATTGCGCACTGAAGGGGTCTTACCAGGTCCGATCAGACTTAGTCGCAAGGCTCCGGTTTTTTCGCGCCGGATAAATGAAATGCACCATGTTCTGGACCGCTCACTGATCGAGCTTAATGCTTTTGCTCTGGCCGCGTCCGAGGAAAATGCGGCCGGTCACAAAGTAGTTACAGCGCCGACTTCAGGTTCGGCCGGCATAATTCCCGGGATCATTTATCTGCTTAACCGGCAGCAGCACTTTTCCCATGCAAAATTGCATCAGGGGTTGCTTGCTGCTGCTGCAATTGGCAATATTGCCCGTTTCAACGCGAGTATTTCCGGGCGGAGGTCGGCTGCCAGGGGGAAATCGGTGTAGCTTCGGCCATGGCGGCCGGCTTGCTGGCTTGCGCTAACGGTTTTCCGGTTGAGATCATTGCCAATGCGGCTGAGATTGCTTTAGAGCATCATCTTGGTTTAACCTGTGACCCGGTTGGCGGCTACGTTCAAATTCCATGTATTGAACGAAATGCGGTCGGCGCGGTTACTGCTTACAACGCATATTTGCTTGCCTCGGCTGGTGACCCCAATCAACAGAAAGTCACGTTCGACGAGGTAGTGCAGGCTATGCTGCAAACCGGGTGCGCGATGTCGGCTGATTATAAAGAAACCGCCCGGGGCGGCTTAGCCGTCTGTGCCCGCTGCTGATGGAACTTCTTCCTCTTCTGAAGAATCACCCGAATCTGATTTCTTCTTGCTGAAGAGGTGAGTGGTTTTATACAAGAAAGAACTTTGCTTTTTCTCTTTCGCGGCCCTGAGTTCCTCTGCTTTTTCCCGGTATTGCTGCCGCAGTTTACCAAGTATTTCCTGCGCCTCATCATGTTCATGGCGACGGCTTATGGTTTTGGATTTTTCCTTGTATTCTTCCTGCAATTCTTCCGGCAGTTCAATAATGAATGCGGTTTCGTCGTGTCCTTCGCGCTGGTTACGGTCCATAATATCCTGGTATTTGTCCATCAAAGCGTCCAGCTTTTGATTGTACTGGGCAACCTCTTTACCCATGAATATTTTTTTCCGGTCCCGTTCGTAAGACTCGACCAGTTTACTGTCAAGCACTTCAAAAAGAGCGGCTTCTTTATCCATTATCGGTTTTATTTGAATGTATTGATCATGCAGCTTTGGCGGAAGTGCGTCAAAATTCAGCATGGTTACCAGGTCGGGAATGGTCGGGGCATTGAGGTCAACATTCTCCTTGCTGCCTTCTTCAATTGAAATGATGCCCTTTTCTTTTAAATCGTTCATTATACGGTGAATACTGTCTTCAATCCGTTTAACGTCGCTTTTGCTTTTGGGATTGAGATGTTCATAACCTCGTTTATATTTCATCAAGTCAATAGAAGTGCTTTTTATCGGGTTCTGACGATAAAAAATAAAAGTACCGAAGATCATTTCCAGGATAAGGGCGTCTTCATCTTCCAAATCAAGCCGTTCGTGGCCGGTTTCCTCCACCTTAGGCTTCGGAAGGAAGCCTTTGCCGAGGTCCGTCAGAACATAAACCCCTTCAGAACCTCCCTCCTGGATCATCGAATTTTCAAACATGGTGTTCAAAGCCCATTCAATATCCTGTTGGGAAATTCCCTCGACCTTGATGTCATAAACACCGCCGTCTAAATGAGAATGAGTTTGGATGTACGGAAAAATAGCTTTATTCGCGATTTCCCAGAATCTTTCTTCGGTGTATTCTGCCATAACAACTCCTGTGAGGTTATTGCAAGATCATGCTCATAAATGTTTAATAAAACCCTTACAATATTACAATAATGCAAATATCGAGTCTGTCAAGTGGTGTTTTTATAATTGCTCTTGAAAGAGTTAAGGAATATGCTATATTCGACAAAAAAATTAAGGATTTTATAATAATGATTCCAGGTGTTGATGATTTTAATCCCCGCAGGCTATGCCGCACCGCATTGCTGCTGGGAGTTGAGAGATTGAAAGTTTTGCAGGAATCCCATGTTTTAGTCGTAGGTCTCGGCGGAGTCGGAGCTTATGCTGCTGAAACAATATGCCGGGCCGGAGTTGGTGAGATGACCATTGTTGATGGCGACTGTGTTGAGGAATCCAATCTCAACCGACAACTTCCGGCCCTCGGTACGACAATCGGCAAACCCAAGTGCGAAGTTGTCGCTTCTCGCCTGCGAGATATCAGTCCCGATGTGATACTGCATCCGATGCATAAATTTATTCGCGACGAGGAAACCGATAAACTTTTGGCGCAGGATTTTGATTATGTGGTTGACGCCATTGATACACTTTCCCCCAAGCTGAATTTGATAATCAAGGCTTACAACCGGAATTTGCCGCTGGTCAGTTCGATGGGAGCCGGGGGGAAAATGGATCCCGGAATGGTCAAGCTTGTTGATATTTCCAAAACATACAATTGCCGTTTGGCCAAAGCCTTGCGAAAGCTCCTTCACCGGCGCGGTATTCGCAAAGGTTTTCAGGTGGTGTTTTCGCCTGAAGAGGTTCCAGATGATGCGGTAATCGCCTATGAAGACGCTGACTCCGGAATGAGCAGTTCTGTTGTTGGTACGATCTCATATATGCCCGCGGTCTTCGGCTGTTTTTGCGCATCAGCCGTTATTCGCGGCTTATTGAAAGGAAAAGCCTGATTAATCGTAAATTAGACAGTTTGTTAGATATATTTGCATTAAAAATAAGGATCGTTGATGGTCAAAGAGATTATTAAATCGGAAAAAGACTCTGCGGAGGAGGTTTTGCCGTTAATTTCGTGGAAACGAAAAGGTGTGGAAGTTGTGGTACTGTTGTTGTCCGGAGCGTTTATGACGCTCAGTTTGCCTGGATATAACTGGGGATTGATCGCCTGGGTGGCAATGGTTCCGTTATTTATGATAATGCCAGGAAAATCGATGTTCGCCGCCTGGCGCGGCGGGTTTTACTGGGGGCTGGGCTGGGCTTTCCCATCATTTTTCTGGTTGCGTGAAATCGATCCGGTAATTCCTTATTTGATGGCGCCGGTTCTGGCTGTCTTCATTGCGTGCTGGTCTATGCTGATTCCGGTTTTCTGGCGTTACCTGTTGCTTCCGGCTGATGTCAGAAGACGTGGTTATATGGCGATACGGGAATATGACTGGAAAAGTCCGTGGCGGGAGATTTTTACTGCTCTGGTTGTGTCCGCCTTGTGGTGTATTGTTGTGGAATGGAGTCGCAGCATGATGCTGCCGTGGAATTATCTCTCGGCCAGTCAATGGCAAAATCTACCTTTGATCCAGATCTGTGAATATACCGGAACCTACGGAGTTTCTTTCCTGATCATTCTGTTTAACATTACTTTAGCCATGACCATTGAATGTTTTCATCGCGGGGCCATATCATTCAAAAGACCGCGCCGGGCTCCGCTTTTGCCGACTCTTGGTGTTTTGATAATTGTTATGCTGATCGGCTATATGTCGGTGGTGGCCCGGATGCGGCAGAAGATTCCGACGAAGACTCTGAAAGCCGGGATTGTGCAAGGTGATATTTCTCAAAGAAGGAATGCGAATTTTGAATTGGCAAAGGAGGCTTTGGATATTTATATTTCGCTTTCAAAACAACTGGTGCTGCAACGCCCTGATGTGGTGATTTGGCCTGAGTGCGCGGTGCCGGTCCCGTTTCGATCAAACGGATTATTCGGTTCAATTTTTCGCCGGGATTTACTTCAGATTATTGCTGAATCAAGAATTCCGTTTCTGATCGGAAGCATTGATTATACCGCAGAGAAACTGCCGGGAACCGACGAGTACGGGGTCATGAATTCTGCAATGATGATAACTCCCGCATCCGGGCTGGTCGATAAGTTTGATAAAATTCACCGGGTGCCGTTTGGTGAATATGTCCCGTTTCGCTCACATCTGCCGGAATGGGTAGTAAAACGGATTGACATGAACCGTGACCTGACACCGGGAACCGATTTCAGTCCTGTTGAATTGAAGCCGGGATTCAAGGCGGGGATCAGTGTTTGTTTTGAAGATGTCTTTCCATACATTTCACGCCGGGAAGCTCAACTCGGCGCAAACATGCTGTTGGTCATAACCAATGATGCCTGGTATCCTGCCAGTGACGAGCCGGAACAGCATTTAGCGAACAGTGTTTTTCGTTCCATTGAAACCCGTCTGCCGTTTCTGCGTAGCGGCAATAACAGCGCTTCATGCCTGGTTTCTCCGACTGGAGTTATTTCCAAATGTCTGATTAACAAACCTGGTCCGGATGGGGAGTCTGTTCCTGCCCCGGAGATTCGCGGTCGTGTATTCGGAGTGATTGATGTTGATGTCCCGGTTAAACCGGTTCCCACTTTTTACACGACATATGGTGACATGTTTATTTTATTATGCTGGATATTGGTGGTGGCTGGATTTTTCATTGGTATGTTCGCCTGGATTAGTGACCGCGAGAGCTTGAACAGATGCTTCGAGCATGTTCCTGATTCAGAAGATAAGAAACCTCCTTCTTGAAAATAATGGCCTGTAGTTCTAAGATTATGATTTACAACATGTTGCAAAATAATAAAAATCAAACCGTCTGACAATTTGACAAACCAACTTTCAGCGTATATATTATCTCCAAACCAACCCAAAGGAGGACGAAATGGAAGCGCGAATGAAGGTCAAAGGCGCAGGCTGCTACTACCACCTGTATAATCGAATCGGCTGCATCAAAGGCGAACACCCGTTCTCCGACGCCGACAAGGAATACGGCTTCAAACTGCTTCGATACCTCTGCGATTACTTTTTGATCGAGGTCATCTCCGCCGCCTGGATGGGCAACCATTTTCACCTCGTAGTCTACGCTCCAGGACCGGATGAACTACCGCCGCTCGAGGTCATCGTCAAACGCCACAACAGCTATTACAAAGCAATGAAAAAGATCTTCAAATTCGGCCCGCGAACCCCGGTCATCAGTCTCAAAAATAGAGCGCAATGTCAGGAAATCGCCCTCAAAATGATCGACATCAGCCGCTTTATGTCGGCCTGCCAACGCCAATTCACCTGCGTATATAACGAGACCCGCAACCGCACCGGACAACTCTGGGGGGGGCGTTTCAAAAGCGTGATTCTCGAGCGCGTAAACGCCCTGGCCGCCTGCGTGACCTACGTCGAACTCAACCCGGTCCGGGCCGGCCTGAAAAACTCCCCGTCGGATTACAATTTCACCACCTGGGGCCGCTATTGCAGAAGCGGCAAACACATGTTTTACGAGAATTTTGTCAAACACATGAAGCCGAACATCACCACCGGCGACACCTCGCAATGGACTGATGCCGAACTGTTTGCGTTCTTCCGTGGCGAACTGGCCCGCATCATCACGGCGGAAACCGGCGCCTCGAGCGAAGAGATCTACGCCGCGCGCGACAAAGCCCGCCAAAAAGAATCGATGCACGTACGCTTCCTGCGTCGTACCCGACACTTTACCGAAGGGGCGATTTTAGGTTCAAAACAATTCATCCGCCGAACCGGAAGCCAATTTGATGACCCAGTGCGAATCCATAAAAAACACCTCTCCCGAGGCACCATCCCCTCCGGAATACTATATTGCTTCAGGCTGTTAAAGGATTAAGACTTAAACGTTTTTTAAGTAAGAATACTCACTCTACATTGATTTTTTACAAGAAAAAATCATATTTTTTCTATCGGGCCATTAAAAAAATCATAAATTCCTGCTATATTATTTGTTTACGGAATTATATAAAAATTTGAATTGGGACCATATACAATATGTTTGACAGTCTTAGTGATAAGTTACAGGATGCATTTAAGAAGTTGCGCGGTCAGGCAAGACTGACCGAAAAAAATATTGCTGATTCCATGCGCGAAATAAGGATGGCGCTGCTAGAGGCAGATGTGAATCTGGAAGTCGTTAAATCTTTCATTAGCAAGGTCCGCGAGGATTGTCTGGGTGAAGACGTGTTGCGGAGTATCTCTCCAGGACAACAGGTGGTTAAAATCGTTAATGACCGTCTGACCGAGTTGATGGGAGAAAGTGATGCGCCGCTGAATTTGTCTTCTAAGCCTGCTGTGATTATGATGGTTGGGTTGCATGGCAGCGGCAAAACTACCAGTGCCGCAAAGCTGGCTTTACGGCTGAAAAACAGTAAAATGAAAGTAATGTTGGCTGCTGGTGATATTTACCGCCCTGCGGCCATTGACCAGTTGGAAGTGTTGGGAAATGAGATCAAGGTGCCGGTTTATACGGACCGGAGTACGCCGGATGTTGCCGCAATCGCGGCAGCGGCGGTTGAGAAAGCTAAGTTCGAGGGATCTGATGTCCTGATTATCGACACAGCCGGCCGGTTGCAGATTGATGAATCGATGGTTCAGGAACTTGTTCGGGTATCCCAAGCGTCACGGGCGGATGAAATTCTCCTGGTGGCTGACGCCGCTCTTGGTCAGGAAGCGGTTTCGGTTGCTGATCATTTTCATAAGCACTAGGATTGACCGGGGTTGTTCTTACCAAACTGGACGGGGATGCTCGCGGCGGAGCGGCTTTGTCGATTCGTCAAGTCACTGGTTGTCCAATCAAATATATCGGTTCCGGTGAAAAAGTCGAAGACCTGGAAATATTTTATCCTGACCGGATGGCGTCGAGAATTCTCGGGATGGGTGATGTTGTCTCTCTGGTTGAAAAAGCGGCTGAGAAGATTGACCACGATGAAGCGGTTAAACTGCACGAGAAGCTGAAAAAGAACAAATTTGACTTTAACGATTTTCTGGCCCAACTACGGCAAATGAGCAATCTTGGCGGAGCCGGAGCAATCCTGAAAATGCTTCCGGGGGGGAAACAACTTTCGGCTTTGGCGGAGAATCTCGATCCGAAATTTTTCAAGCATATAGAGGCGATGATTCAGTCCATGACTCAGGCGGAACGGGAAAATCCGGAAATTATAGATTTTTCCAGGCGAAAAAGAATTGCGGCCGGGAGCGGGACCAGTCTGGAGCAAATATCAAAATTGATCAAGCAATTCAGCGGTATGCGCAAGATGATGAAAAAGACCGGTTTGATGGGTAAGCTGTTTTCCGGTGCAGGTGCTATGCCTGATATGACCGATGGTGATTTTGGTGGAGCAATGCCGACAATGGGTGGATTCGGGATGCCTGTTGTGAGTGCCGCCGAGCGTGATAAACGTAAGCGTCTGAAAAAATTGAAAAAAGAGCAGAAGAAAAAGCAGCGCAAAAAACGTTGAAAAAGTTGCTGGTTAAAGCTGATTAAAGTTTATAAAGTAATAAATTTAGGGAAGAGTTATGCTGACAATTGTAATTGCTTTGATTGCCGGGGGTGGCAATCGGAATTCCGTCCTGGCACGCGTGGGGGTACGGCTGGGGAGTTGCCTGCGGGATATTTGGTTTTGCTGTGGTTCAACTGATTATCGGGTTGATCCTTCGCAAAAAAGTTAATGCGATCAATGCTGGTATTCAGGAAAAAATGGCGGTTTCGGCGGAGAAAATAAACCGTAAAGTAAAAATGTTTCAAAGTCGCCCGGGCGGGAATGTTAAAGCCATTCAGAAGACTCTGGAAAAAGATCAGAACGCCGCATTGCAGTTGGCTCTGGATGAAACCACCGCGATGGAACCGCTATTCAAGTGGAACTTCCTGCTCAAGAAACAGATTGACACAATGCGGATGATGCTGCATTATCAAATGAAAAACTTTGCCGAAGTTGATGAATTGATGCCGTCATGCATGATGATGGATCCACGTGCCCTGGCGATGAAGCTGGCGCGGCAATATGTCAACAAAGATAAAGCTTTGGATAAAACCTTTGCTAAGAAAATAAAGAAATTCAAAGGCGATGATTGCGCGCTCCTGTACGGGCTTTATGCTTGGATTCTGGTAAAGCAGGACCGGGTTGAAGATGCCGTCAAGGTACTGGTGCAAGCCAAAAAGAAGACGGACCATGCGGTGATATTAAGCAATTGGGAAGCCCTGGCGAACGACAAAATCAAACAGTTCAGTAATGCCGGGTTCGGGGATGAATGGTATGCCTTGCACCTCGAACAGCCAAGAGTTAAACAGCAAAAACAGCGACGCGTTTATCGATAAATGTCAATTTTCATACAATTTTGCCGTAAAAAAATTTGCATATATGAATTTTGCTATTAGTTTATTGGTATTGTAAGTTTCTAATGGGTTTGATTTATTTTATAATATAAAAGGGTTTTACTATGAAAAAATTTCTGATCGCCGCTATGCTTGTTTTCACTGTTGGGACTCAGTCTTTTGCGGGAGAAGCAAGTGTTTCTGACAAGTTATTGTTCTATTTGCCGAACCGTATTCTCGACGTGATGGATATTTTTACTCTTAATCTTGGTTTCGGTCCGACCGCTAAAATGGAACTTCAGGTGACCAGAGCTTTTGGATTCGGGGCGGGAGTCGGCGCGACATACAAAATGTACAAGGCATGGAACCGGCAGTACGGTTTTGGGCGACAGGTCGGCTGGGATGCCGCGTTCACTTGCGTTTACGCAGAGAATATCGAAGTTGATGATACCACCAGACTTGTTCATCACTACTGGGAGGATTTTGCGGGAGTTCCGGCACCAACAACCAGCATGTATGATTATTTCACCGGCTGGGTTGATTACTGGGCAATCGGTGGAACCGGCGGTCTTTTCCTGGTTGAAGCGGACGTTTATATCCATCCGACAGAAATCGCGGACCTGATTACCGGATTCCTGTTTATGGACATCAGAAATGATGATATTACATCTGAGGATTTTGAATAAGAATATCCTGGATTGAATTGAAAAGGGGCGCTTCTGATTGGAGCGTCCTTTTTAGTTTTAAGGAGAATTGACATGAGCAAACCTAAAGTATTTGTCCTTGGAGACAGTATTTCAATGCATTACGGCCCCTGGTTGAAAGCTTTCATCAGTGATAAGTTTTCCTATGGGCGCAAAGGAGAATTTGAAGAGTGGGGCGATTTGAACTTCGGTTCAAAGACTAATGGCGGTGATTCCAGGCTGGTTTTTGAATATTTGCAGGAACTGACGTCTCAGGGGTTTAAAACGGACTATCTACTCTTGAATTGTGGCCTGCATGATTTGCGGACTACTCCGGAAACCGGGGCGCGCCAGGTGCCATTGGCGGAATATCCGGATAATCTGCGAAAAATAATAGCGCTTTGTCGCGAGAATAAATTTAAAATTATCTGGGTTAGAACAACTCCGCTTGATGAAATAATTCATAACGGGCTGAGTCAGGATATGCATCGCTACGAAGCTGATCTGGAGGCTTACAACGAGGTTGCTGACGCGGTCATGAACGAATGTCAGGTCCCGATGATCGACTTATACGACTTTACGGTTAGCCTGGAGGAAAAACTCTTTTGCGATCATGTTCATTTTAACGAGCCGGTTCGTAAGTTGCAGGCAGCTTATATAGCCGGGTATTTGAAAGGAATGCTGGCGGATGTTTGATCTGGTTTCAGACTTTCAACCTTCCGGAGATCAGCCCGAAGCGATCGCCGCGCTGGTTGATGGACTGAAGGAAGGTGACCAGAATCAAATCCTTCAGGGTGTGACCGGTTCCGGAAAAACGTTTACTATGGCAAACGTTATCGCCCAGTATGGCCGGCCGACCCTCGTGCTTTCGCATAATAAGACTTTAGCCGCGCAGCTATACAGTGAGTTTAAAGCTTTTTTCCCGAACAACGCGGTTGAATATTTTATCAGTTACTATGATTATTATCTGCCGGAATCTTATATTCCCCAGACTGATACCTACATCGCAAAAGATGCCGGAATAAATGAGAATATCGAAAAGCTGCGGCTTTCAACAACCGCTTCGTTGCTTGAACGTCGCGATGTGATTGTTGTTGCCAGTGTTTCATGTATTTACAACCTTGGATCGCCGGACGATTATGAGGGAATGTCCACTTCGCTTGAGGTAGGAGGCGAGACCTCACGGGATGAGTTTCTTCGTAATCTGGTGGCCATTCAATATGAACGGAATGATATGGCGCCGGAAAAGGGCCAGTTCCGGGTACGGGGCGATACGGTCGATGTTTTTATGCCGCAGCGGGACGAATTTGTCAGGGTTGAATTCTGGGGGGACGAGGTGGAGGCCCTGACTAAATGTGAATTGGTTTCAGGAAATGTGATTGAGCGCAAGGACCGGGTAATCTTTTTTCCGTGTAAACACTTTGTCATGCCGCCTGAAAGGATTGAAGGTGCGATCAGCCAGATTACGGCGGAGATGAAGGACCGGGTGAAATGGTTTGAGGAACGTGGGTTGCTGGTCGAGGCCCAACGCTTATATCAGCGGACAATTTACGATATGGAAATGATTCGGGAGATCGGTTATTGTAGTGGCGTTGAGAATTATTCTATGTACCTGGCCGGACGTCAACCGGGCAGTTTACCGTGCTCTCTGTGGCAGTTTTTTCCACGGGATATGCTGACGATCATTGACGAGTCGCATGTGACGCTGCCTCAGGTACGAGCGATGTATAAAGCCGACCGCAGTCGCAAGCAGACTTTGATAGACCATGGTTTCCGACTGCCTTCAGCTTTGGAGAACCGTCCTTTACAGTTTGATGAGTTTGAGACGTTGCGCGGCAAGACTATATTTGTTTCGGCCACGCCCGGGGACTTTGAACTCGGGATTTCTTCCGAACCTGTGCGTCAGTTGATCCGGCCAACCGGATTGCTTGATCCTTTGATCGAAGTCAGGCCGCTCGAAGGGCAGGTTGATGACGTGATGGATGAAATTCGTGTCGCATCCGAAAAGCATGAGCGGGTGATTGTGACGACTTTGACAAAGAAGAGCGCGGAGCGTTTGGCGGAATACTTGCAGGATTTGGGGATAAAAGCGGAATATTTGCATTCGGAAATGGATGCCTTGCAACGGGTCCGGGTCATCAGCGCCCTGCGTAACGGTGATTTTGACTGCTTAATCGGAATCAATCTATTGCGGGAAGGCATTGATTTACCGGAAGTTGCCTTAATTGCGATCCTGGATGCTGACAAAGAAGGTTTTCTACGTTCGGAACGGGCTTTAATTCAGGTTGCCGGCCGGGCGGCGCGTAATGTAAATGGACGGGTTATTCTTTACGGCGACAACGTTACCGACAGTATGCGGAAGCTGATTGAGATCAGTCAGAATCGTCGTGAGGTTCAGGAACGTTTCAACCTGGAGCATAATATTATCCCGCGAACCATTGTGAAAGCCAAGCTGAAGACTATCAGTGATATTGTTACGCCTGAAGCGGATAAGAAGAAATATTCGATTGGCGATGCCATGAATAAGGTTTTGTCTATCCGTGAAACCCCAGCCCCATATGGTGCTGATGTTGAACAGGGATTGACGGCTGAAGAGCTGGATGAATTGGTTATGGAGCTGGAGTCTGAAATGCTCCATGCTGCGGAAGCGTTGGAATTTGAACGTGCCGCTGATATACGTGACAAAATCCGCGAAATAACCAGTGAACCGGACAAGCTGTCCGCTGCCCCGGAGGCGATTCGGGGAAAAGCTTGATCTGATCTAAATATCCCAATTGTTTATAGCAAATAGTATTTGTATATTATCAAACAGACGGTTTATCAAACAGACGGTTTGATTGTAAATTATTTTTAAGTTTTTTATAATAAATGACTTACTTGTGGTGCTCGTGTCGTGGAGTCATTGAGAATTGAACGACTCGCTGATATACGCAACAACAAAATTCGCGAAATAATCAACGAGTCGGATTGGCTTTATTTTTGTCCGGAGGCCGTTTGTGGAATAGCTTGATTATTGAAAAGCGTAGTTCCTTAAATCCTGAAGCAAGAACATGTCATAATCGAAAGCACTGACATGCCCGTCCCAGAAAGAGGTGGAAATTTTGCCGCCATGATAGCTGTACCGCCAGTCTCCGTAGGTGGCCGAACTGTATGCAGTATGGAGTTGAGCGCTGCTCCAGCCTCCGGTTGATCCTTCAAAATGCAATACCGCTTTACTGGGATTAGTCATCATGCTAGAAATGACTCGCCCCTCAAAATTACCGTTCGTACTGATTGCCCATTGACGGATGTTTCTGGGATAACTTGCTGCGCATTCCCATTTTGACCGGTATTTGATCAACGTTCCCGGACAGTAATAAACGCTTTTCATCTTTTTAGTGTTGGGGCTGACCGCTTCCAGATTAACGTAAGGATAGAATTCTTTGTAGGACCAGCGATGAGCCTTGGTTCGGGTGGAGCCGCCGCCGGTGTATTCCGGTCCCGGAATGAACGCCATGGCATCATAATCGTCTTCATAGAGAAATTCCGCTGAGGCAATTTGCTTGACGTTGCTGACGCAACTGATGCCTTTGGCTTTAATCCTGGCCTGGTTCAGGGCCGGGAGCAGCATACTGGCAAGGATTGCAATGATCGCGATCACAACCAGCAGTTCAATGAGGGTAAAACTACGTTTCATTTTTCCAACCTCCTGACGTTGAATTTTCCTTGTTTATTACCGAAGATGATTTTCATAATATTAAGATAATCCCTTTGACACTTGATCTTTGTATGCAAAGAGACATCAAATTCCCCGTCGAAATTAAGTTCGATAACCGCTCCCTTCTGATTGGTCCATCTGAATGCGGAGGCTTTGACCGGCTTGTCCACAGATACCTTGACCACTTCTTTTTTATGGTTAAGAACTTCCAATTTGATTATTTTGTTTGAGACGAGTGGAAGATAAAGAATATGATCTCTCCAGGCTTTATCGTTGTTTGCTGCGGTTGATGTCAAGCCTTTGTCGGAAATAGAGAAAGTTCTAATCAGTTCGACATCCCGGTCGTTCCGACGCTTTTTGCGTGTTTTCAACTTCAGAATGATTTCATTTCCTTTTTGCGTGATATCGCCGCTGGAACGGAACGATGACGCGGTTTGGCCTTTTGCGTCAGTCCATGTTTCGCAGAAACTGAGAATCTGTTTTTTGTTTTTTTTGTATTGCAAAGTATCACCCAGGATAAGAGAGCCGAAGTCCTTGTGCCAGAGGTTGGCCAGGCCGCTGCCGGCGTCGCCGACGTGCCATTGATCCCCGCAGAAGAATACCGCGTAATAGTCGCCTTGTTTGGCAATCAAATATTTGCGCCCAATCTTCTTGATGAAATCACCGGGAACCTCGCAGAACAATTTTTCGGGTTCAGCGTAATCAGCGGACAGGTAGTCAAGGTCGACGGCTCCATACCCGGCCCAGAATTTTCTACTCTCAAGTTCATTTTTCTTGAATGGTCCATCCAGTTTTGACGGCAAGGTCTGAGCCAGATAATTAATATCCGGTTTCACGGTGTTTCCCCGCTTGATAAAGGTCACGCATTCCGGGATGGCGTGTCCGGCTTTCAAGCTGTGATTGCCCCAGGCGGCACGGGCGGTTCGGGTGTTCCATTGCCGGGATGAGGTGTAGCCTTTGTCTGGATGAGTAACACTGAGGTAGCGCAACAGATTGAAGTTTTTCTTGAGGCTCTGCAGATATTTGTCATCTTTGTTATTGACCAGCCACAGTTCAAGCATCAGTTGATTACTGTAAGAGTTGTAGCCACCGTCAAGCCCGCCGGATTCCTGATAAAATCCCTCCGGTGTCTGACCGTGATTTACGTCGACAAACTGGTCGTTGAAAAATGCGTTCATATATCTTTCGTACCATTGGGTCAGGACTTTGTCTTTTGTCAAGTTGAGCGATCTGCGCAGCCCGAGAATGACATTAAGACCCTGATTGGACTGGTAACCGTCGAAATAGGCGTTGCGACTCATGAATTCGAGAACCCCGTCTTTAAACGCTTCCCGGAGTTTTTCATCCTTGATATCATTGCCGATGCCGTCCGCGGCAGCGCCCAGAAATTTGATAAGAACGAAGTCGAATGTCGTCAGTTGATTTTCCGGCACCATCAGCAGGCACTGAAACAGTGCCGCCAAAGCCCGGTTTTTCACTTGTTCGTTGTTGTAATACGGATTGAGTCCCGCCATTTCAAGCTTGTAAAGCTCCATTAAGGTCAATGCATAACCGAGTTGTTTGAACTCGTATTTTTTTGTTTTCGCGTCTTTAAACAGTCCCAGGTTTTTATCAGTCGGATCGGTGATCTGGTTTTCCCGCATCATGTTTTTAGCGACCGGTATCAGGAAATCCCAATTGATATTAACGACATAATTGCGGTATTTAGGATCTTTGAGGTCTACTTTCGGGGCCTTCAAATCACTGATTGCGAAATCCTCTTTTTTCCGGTTCTGCAGCCATTCGGCCAACGGTTTCTGCCAGGCATGGGCGACCATCCGGTTTCCGGCTTTGATCTGGTCGCCTTTAGAGGCTAAAGCGGTTTTCGGGGTGGTCCAGAGAATTGGAACTGTGCCGTTAATTATCAGTTTGCCGGGCTTTTTGCCGGTGAATGCCACACTGAGCAGGGAACCAGGTTTCAGGCCTTTCAGATCGACGTTGGTGAATTTATAGCGGCTGTTGACAATCTCTTTATCCGCCAGGATTTTGCCGGATGAATAATCTTTGATGATAATAGAATGTTTCGTTCTGGGCCAGGCCAGGGTTGCCGCTTTGAATTCAACCTTAGTTCCGGTTAAATAGAGGAAATATGTTTTGTCTGGATAGAGACCGAGGGTGTAGCCGCCGGCTATGCCGATGCCATCAGTAGCCGGTACGGTTTGGATAGCCATACTGTTGAACCAGCCGACAATCGAAAGCCGGTAGCGCCCAACCGGAGCATCGCTCAAATCGATGACGGCGGTTTTTATTTCCTGATTCTTACCGTCTATTGTGGCTGCAGCGATTGATTTATCTTCGGGACTGAATACCCGCAAGACCAGATTTGGCGCTTTGCCGTCGGTCAGCTGGCCGCGTCTGGCAGTTTTACAGGTTAGAATCACCTTGAACGCCCCTTGCTTCTGTTTGTTGACGTAGAATATCGGACCGGAATTCTGATTGCGGTTCATATTTGGTTTATCGAAGACAACAGGATCGGTCAGTTTTGCCGGTTTGTCTGGAAAAGAGATGGTGACCGCTGCCAGTATTGCAAAAAGACAATTCATTTAATTACTCCGTTTATGATTTTATATTTAAGTACATATTTTTGCTCTTTTTTCCAGTTGGTCGGCAGGACCAGATTGAATGCGGCGATAGCGCCGGCCGCGCTGCGGTATTTCAATGGTTGGGTTTGGACTGCCGTATAAGTTTTGTCCAGAACAATTTTAGAGCCTGCGTCATTCTTTTTTGAGAGAATACTGAATGCGTCAAACTTGACTTGCGGCAGCGCAGGATTTTCGCCCGTATATTTTTGCTCTTTATAGAGTTTACGGGATGATGCCACTACATATTTAGGAATATTGAACTGTTGTTTTTTTTCGGAATTATAGAGGAATACCCGCCGGTTTTCCGAGTAATAGGGCAGGGTGAAATAGAGTTCTTTGAAATCAATATCTTTTAACGCCTTGATTGTGATGCTGACCCGTATTTCGTTATCTTTGAACTGGACTTCTGAAACCAACTTTAACGGGGCGTAGTCCATGAGCTGGGTTTTCTCAAATGAACGATTTTTCTCGTCAAAATCAACGACTGCCTGAGCATAAGAACTTGAAACAGCATAGGGATCGACAAAGCCATTCTCACAGGTCGGGGCTATCGGTTTTTTGACTCTGCCCCAGAGGGCGTTGGCGTAGTTGACGTTATGGTTCTGACCGAACAGCGTCGCGCCGCATCCTTTGACCCAAAGCCCGGATATGGTTCCTATCTTGGTGGCTTTTCGACCGTAGCCGCCGTAATGCATGCCGCCGAAGCCGGTAACGTCGATATAGCCGTCATGCATGGTTATTTCGGCCCAGTTTGCGTAATTATGCAGCGCAGGTCCGCCGTAGACGATGGCGTAGTAAGCCGGGGTTTTGACAAAGTAGTAGCGATTATCGATGTTGCGGACAAACGAACCGTCCTCCATGCACGGCCAGGGCTTTTTATCAGTTTTGCCGGCCCAGAGTGGACCGTAATTGATTTTGGGCCGGAGTTCCTTGCCCAATCCTGATTTGTGGGTATAGTAACGGGTCCGGAAATTGGTTCCGGTCGGATGGATGGTGCCGGTAAATGTGTTGGGCGGCAGCCCGGCATTGCGCGGAACCGTTAAATGGGTTTTTAAAACGTAATATTCATTCAGGAACTCCTCGATCCGCGGATCTTTAAATTCTTCCCAGACGTTGTTCAGGTGAGAGGTTGTCTCAAGGCAGTATTCGCCGTCGTGACCCAAGCCGTCTGAGGCAACTCCGCCGCCCATCCGGCCGCTGTCACAGGCAATACCGTCAATTGCGACTTTGCTTTTATGGGAATAAGGCGTCAGGTCCGGTGAACTGCGTCCGAGTAGGCCGGGAGTCGTGATCATTTTAATTTGTTTTTTCAGTACCTGTCCCACGTAATAATCTCTGGTTCCTTTATACATGGTGTTCATGTGTTCAAGGCCTTTGCCCCATTGATTGGTGCATTCACCCTGTGACATGATTGTGCGGCAGATAACCCAGCTCCGGAAAGAATTTTCCCAGGCTTTGATCACGTCAGCGGGCAGGGCGTAAGGCGCGAGTTTTCTGATGTAGCCGTAAGTATTCGCGTGCTTGGCGTCCTGCAACGGATACCAGTTGGAACGGAATCCGATGTCCCAGATTTTATCCAGTTTTGCCGGGATGGATTTTTCTTTTATATTATTGGTTCCGTACCAGTAATAAGGACTCTGGGTCAGGAGGTATTTCATAATCCGGTTAAGGGCGATCCGTTTGATAATTGCCCGGTTTCCGTACAACGGACTTTTTTCGTTTGAGACCAGTTTTGCCAAATGATCGGTCGGCTGCTTCCAGAAATTGAAGCGCTTAGGGAAGATTTTATTAATAGTAGGGAAATCCCCGTAAGTACGACTGTTAGGGTTGAGATCCTGAGCGGCGAGAATCTTCGCCAGGTCTTTATCTCCGGGATCTACCGTCAAGTCGGACTTTTTCAGCGAGTAGGCCCAGTCTGCCAAGGTTTTCTGAAAGCCGTGGAAAATATAATTACCGTTGCGGCTGACTTCGATTATCCCGCCGCGCATTTTCTTCGCGGTTTCTTTGTCAGGACACAGCAGCATCGGGACGCCGAGAACGTGCAGATAACCGCCCGGCTCTTTGCCGCGTTTCAGGTCAATTTCATAAATCGAGCCGGGAGTAGCATTCCTGATGACCGCATAGTTGAAACGGCCTTTCGGTTTGATCTTCGCGGCGGTTTTGCCCTGTTCATCCTTCACCGTGGCCGAATACGAAAACGGCATCACTTCCTCGTTAAGCAGAATTCCGATATCCCTGGTTAAAGGCGGAACATAGAAGTATGACTTATCAACCAGTTTTTCTGGAATATAGAGTGGACCGGGCCCGGGATGGATGGCCGCAGTCAGTTCCCGGCTGGGCGTCATGGCGATAAAATGGTCCATTGTGGCGACGAAAGTCACCCGGTAAATGCCTTTTCCGGCCGGGGGAACTTTGATTTCAAAGGTTCTTTTCGCGATCTTAGCCGGGTTCTTTAATAAAGGAGAGCGGGATTTTCCAGGCAGCATGCCGCTGGGGGAGTTGAAACGGTAAAATTCCCGGTAGCGGACATCCTGCCAGAAGTCGGCAACACCGTCTTTATGCTTGAAGTCGCCTTTGGTGATGCCGTCATCCGGGATGATTTTGTTAACCAGAATATTGCCTTGAGGCCCGCTGACAAAAACCAGAACTTCCCGCGGTCCCTGCATATAGGTATTCATGTCCCTGACGTCGATCGAGAGATTGAAGCCGGTGCCTTTCTCATCGAGCAGATGAAACACCAATCCCTCACGACAACGCCAGATGGCGTCTTTGCCCAGATACTTGGATGCATTACCGCAAAAGGTGACTGCGGCAAGCAAACCTGCGAGAATGATTTTTTTCACTATCAAACTCCTTGATTTTGCTTTGATCATTATTGTTATTGGAAAATTTTTATTTTGAACAACAAATAAAGTTTAAGCCTTATCCCCGGTTATTCCTTTTGCTCGGATAGTTGGGATTCTGATTTAAAATATCTTCAGGCGTTACTAGCTCAGGTTCGATGAATAGTTCATAAGGAGGAAGTTTCGGGTCGACTATGCGTTTCATGAGTTGTCTGGCCGCCATTGTCCCAATTTGTTTAGGGTGCAGGTCAATCGAAGCATATATTTCAGGAGATGTGCTGATTCTGGTAAAATCATTGTTGCAGCCGATCAGCCTGATATCGGTTTCCGGTTGAATCCCGTGACGGTAAAGGATGGAACATACGTCGGACATAATTCCGTCGGAAGGCGCGAATATTGCCTCAGGCAGCTTGTCAAGGGTCATCAGCAGTTCCATTTGTTCCAGCGTGCTGTTGAAATCATATTTCCATGTTGTCTTGAATTCATAGTACTTTTTACCGGCATGTTTTATAGATTCCGCAAAAGAATCACGGCGCTGGGCGAATAGAGCCTGGTCAAACGGTCCAATATATGCCATGCTGCGGCAGCCTGAGCCAATCAGATAGTCGGCCGCGATTCTGCCTACCATGGGATTATCGTAGCTGACATGGTCTCCCGGGATTTTGTCGCCAAGAGATCCCATAACCCGGACATAAGGCATTTTCAGCAGATTTTCATGGATTGGAAACATATTGCTGTAGAACAAGAGTAAGCCATCAATGCGCTGACATAAAGTATCCACCACATCCTGCTGTTCCAGTGAAGATCCTTCCAGAAACATAGGACAATCATGGTCTCTGAAATAGCGCTGGGCCGACATTACCACATCGTGATAAACAGGAATATTCAGAATACTTAAAGTAGGTGAGTTGATGCAGGCAGCGACGCTGTATTGACGTTTGACGTAAGTGCCTTTGCGCGGAATGCAATCAACCAGTCCGTCTGCTTCAAGTTTTTTGATCGCCTTATTGACGGTCATAAAATTGACGCCGTATTCATCGGCCATTTCTCTTACGCCGGGCAACGCGCCGCTCAAAAGCCCTTTTTCAATCCTGGAGCGAATATCTTTGTAGACCCGGGGATATTTTGCCTCGAGTTTTCCGTTTGATTGTTTTTTTGTTTGAGTCAACATAAATAATTGCTTACAGTTGTATTACGCTTACAACTGTATTATACATGGTCATTTCGAAAAAAACAACCCCCTCTGAATAAAAAATATAATGATGATGAAAATTAAATAATAATCAGACGGTTTGATTGTTGATTATTTGTAATGTGTTTTTAATTATGGCTTTATGTGTTGTTGCTTGCTGGGTTGAAGTCTGAAGTGCAGCACCTGTTGTCGGAAAAACGGCATAACAGAATATTTTAATTAATATTTTTTTTAAGATTATTGACAAAGATGAATAATTGTATTATACTAATAGTACAATAATACAATTTATTCCAGCCATCCCATGAAAGAGAGGACTGGAATTGAAATTCAGAAAACAAAATCCATGACCCAAATATATTAAAAAAGATGTATTCAATCAAAATATCATACGAGGACGGAGTTCCGATATACCGTCAGATAGTCAACCAGATTAAGCAATTGGTTGCGTCCGGGCGACTACCGGTCGGAAGTGAACTGCCGCCGATCCGTAAACTGGCGCAAAGCATTGTCGTCAATCCGAATACCGTCGCCAAGGCATACAAAGAACTGGAATATCAAGGCGTGATATATTCCAGACAGGGGGCCGGGTGTTTTGTTTCCGACCGGGAATCCCCGCTATCCAAGCAGGAACGTCAGAGAATTCTCCGGGATTATGTCCAGCAGATGCTGACTCAAGCGCATCAGCTGGATTTCAGTTATGAAGATATTATCAATGAAATAAACAGACAAATTAATGAGGAGGAATGATCATGCAATACGTTGTTGATGTAGTCAATTTAACCCGGAGATTCAAGGAAAAAGTGGCACTTGACGAGGTAACGGTGCAGTTGACGCCGGGAAAAGTCTATGGTCTTCTGGGTGAAAACGGCGCCGGGAAAAGTACTTTGATCAAGCACATTATCGGGGCGCTGCAGCCGCAGGATGGTTCGGTCGAGGTCTTCGGGCTTAAACCTTCCAGCGATCCGGTTGCGGTTTTGTCGCGGATCGGCTATTTGTCCGAGGACCGGGATTTGCCGATGTGGATGCGTGCGAAAGAACTGCTTAACTATACCGCCGCGTTCTTCGACAGCTGGGACATGCCCTATGCTGAAGAGTTGCTGGAGAAATTCCATCTTGACCCGAATATCAAAGTTAAAAATATGTCGCGTGGCGAAAAGGCCCGGATCGGTTTGATTACCGCGCTGGCGCATCGACCGGAATTACTGGTGCTGGACGAACCGTCTTCGGGCCTTGATGTTTCGGTCCGCTATGACATTTTGAGCGAAGTTGTCCGCTCGATTGCCGATTCCGGCCGGACAATTCTGTTTTCATCGCATTTGCTGGATGAAGTGGAACGGGTCACCGACAACATCATTATGATCAACAAGGGTAAAAAGATCATTGACGGGCATGTGGACAAGATCAAGGAGGAACACTACCGCTATATTGTCAAGTTTGCGGAAGAAACCGTGGAAGTCGAAGAATTTTTGAAATCAGATCCTCAGCTTATCCGATCCCTGCGGCAGGATGCCGAATGGCTGGTGGTCTCCCGTGAACCGTTGCCCGAACGGATTAAATCTCTCGGCGGGGAAGTTCTGGAAAATCCCCGGACATCACTGGAAAACGTCTTCATGGACTACTGTTCCCTGGAGAACCATCATGGATAACGGCTTGAAAAAGTCATTAAGCATACTTAAACATGAGTTTGGATTGCAACTATATACTTTTTCTTTTGTTTTGTTCTGCTTTTTGCTGTCGATTTGCCTGCTGAAATTTGCAAAACCGGCGCAACCAGTTGAGGTTCAACCGTTAATTGTTTTATATGCAATGTTTATTGGTTTTACATTACCCTGGCAACTCAATACAAAAGGTCATATTTCGCCGGGATATTGTCGTTATCATTTGAGTATGCCGGTCCGTTCATGTCAGTTATATATAATCCCATTAATTTTCAGGCTATTACTTATTTTCCTGTTTTTTGCGGTGGCTTATGGTGTTTACATGCTTTTCTATTACAGTAATGGAGGGGCTTATTATTTCAGCTTTGACAATTTGTTATATTACGTTAGAATTTCAGTTCTTATCTATATTGTTCTGCAAGCTTACGGTTGGAGCAAAGACAGCATCAAAAACTTATATTTATATTTGGGAATTGCTTTTATAATATGTGTTCTGAAAAAACCGGCTATTATTGCCGGGGCGTTTGATGTCCCGTGGTTTTTTGTTGTTTCAGCGGCCTTTGCCGCGTTAAGTATCATCGGGCTGAGAAATTTACGGGTTGGAAAAGTTTTTGAATTGCCCGGACTGCAAAGTTTACTTTGGTTAATTAATCGCAAAAGCTTCAATGAAAGGGTATTTAAAAACAGGCTCTCTGCTCAATTCCATCAGGAATGGCGACGTACCTGGTATATTATGCCGGCCTTAACGGTACTGATGATGTTGATATTGATGATTCTTGATTACAAAACATCAAGAGCAAGCACATATTCACTGGAAAGGGATATCGGGATTGTCTCTCTTTTATTTTTCTTTACCTCATTGGTGACGCCTTTAGTAGGAGTTTTAGGGGCCGGCAATTTTAAAACCGGGAGCTCATATTTCAACCATCTGCCAATCAGCTCGAGATCGCTTGCGGATATTAAGCTTAAATGCTTTTTTCTTAGTTATGCCGTCAGTTTTGCATTATTCCTGGCATTTGTAATATACAAGTTATTTGAGACAGATACTACTTGGGTGGCAGTAAAATATTCCAGAAGCTGCATATTTTTTAATGCGCTCAATGCCCGCAGTATGGAGTTTTTTCAATACCCGAGTGTCGTAATATGGTCTCTGATCGCGGCATTTATATGGGCCTTTGTTCTGGCTTCGCTAATGGTGGTAATATGTATTAATAAAAACAACCGGGTGCGTATATTTATGTTTCCGGTTTGGGGATTGTCAATATATTGTCTGATGTATTGTGTTAACTACGCGAATAAGCATCAATTACTGGCAATCCCGGTATATTTCTATGTGATGACGGCAATCTGCTCGATTCCCGCAATCAAGTTAGCTCTGTTATACCTGCGTAATCGAAACATGATGGTCAAAGTTGTTTGCGCCGCTATCATTTGTATTTTCTTCGCGGGGTATAATTTTCTGATGAACAAAGCTGTGATTGCGGTCGTATTGCCGATATTGCTGATCATGGTATATCCGGTCGCGGCACTCAGGCAAAGTATCAGACTCAAGTGCCGGGAGATTGACGACCACCCCATTGAATTACCCTGGAAACTGATAATAGTGGTTATCGCTTTTATTCTTTCGTTCGGCTTGTATACATACATTATCAATGTCAAGCAAGAAAAAGAGTTGGAGACTGTTCAGTCGCAAATATCTTTTCCCCCTGTAGGAGAATATTTGGATTTGAAATGGTCGGATATTGCTATGTTTATCAAACGTAACATGCCGGGCTATCCTGAATCATTCAATCAAGACCTCGATAATTATATTGAGAAAAAGAAAAATTATTTTAGTTTCTCCAAGTTGGATGTTTGCAATGAATATCTGGATTATTTGATTATGCAATATTATAAAGGCAAGGAATATGAGAAAGTATTTAAACTGGTGCTCTTTAAACTTGAGCTAATGTCAAAGTATGGTTCAGGAGCAAAAAGGGGCCAACATGTCAACGGGATTAGTTATATTCTGGAGAAATACCAACCAACCTCGAAAGACCTTGCAAGGTATATTTATCTCCGTAAATTGGCTAATTGCCGGAATTATAATTTATTGAGACGGGGAATGCGTTATCCTGTATCGGAATTGATCTCAAATCAGGCTTATAGTACTTTGCTGTCATCCCATCGAAGCATGCATCCCAGATACAAAGCTGGAATGCTGAACTCGACCCCCTTGTTCCTGTCTCCATTATGTTTGAATGATAAGCTCAGTTACCTGAAAACAGCATTATATTTAATCAAATGTCTTGATTTCCAGATAGGGGGTGGTGGAGTCCCCGACATGCCTGGATACCGGGCCAATTTGTATTTAATACAGCATCATCTGTGGGGATATCTGGGGCTGTTGGATGTTAAAGGGCAAAAATCCGTCATCGCAGCCGCGATGTATAACTATAAAATCAAATACGGTAAATTCCCAGATAAACTGACCGATTTGGTGCCGGCGTATTTGAACGAGAAAGACCTGGTTCTGTTCAATGAGTACAAAGAACTTTTCAGCAATGAAAACGCAATCCGGTTGTCTCCCCTGCTGGTCAGGGCAGATGAAAAAAGTATTATGAAATTTATTAATCTCGATCCGGAGAAAGATCATGACTAAAAGTTGGAAAAAGACACTTACGTTGCTGGAGCAGGAGTTTCAGTTGCAGTTTATCACCGCGGGAACGGTTATCATCTTTTTCATCCTGTCATTCACCATGACACGGATGACTAACGCGTTGGAGAATGAACTTCCGGGGATGTTCATTGTCTTTTACGCAATATGCATCGGCCTGGTTCTGCCGTGGCAGTTGAATACCAGGGGGCACATCGAGCTGGGTTATTGCCGTTATCATTTGAGTCTGCCGGTGCGGTCATGGAAACTCTCTATCCTGCCAATGGTTTGCCGTTTGGTTCTGGTCGCTTTTTGCCTCGGAATTGAACTCCTGTTTTATCGAATATACTACGCGGAGTCCGAATGGCGTTATTTGTCCATAAGCGATATGGTTCTCTATATTGAAATATCCCTGCTGATCTATTTGGTGCTGCAAGCCTATGCCTGGAGCAAGGGGAGTTTCAGGAACCTGTTTCAATATCTGGGGTTGGTTCTGATAATCTGCTTGTATTGCATTCCTGACTGTGCCGGAAAAATCTTTACATTTCCCTACTATCCGTTGATTATCTTATTCCTTGTTGTACTTGCGATAATTGGTGTCGCTCACATGCGTTTCGGCAGAACGTTTGAGCTGCCGGGCGTTCAGGATATTTGGGCATTGGCGGCTGGACTGCGCAAAGTCGGAGTAGAAGACAGGCGCTTCACTGGTCCGGCTGCCGCGCAGATTCATACCGAATGGAAACGCACCTGGTACTTTATGCCGCTGCTGACGTTGCTGTTAATCATTGTTTGCGGGGTTATCGACCTTTCCCACAACCGGGGAATGCTGGAGAATGTGCTTATATATCTGGGGATGATTTATTTTGCCATGACGTTGCTCGTACCGTTGTTCGGTAGATTATTCATCGATAATATCGGGTTCAAATCTTCTTATGTCAACCATTTGCCGGTCGCGTCAAAGGAGCTGGCGAAAATTAAGGTAAAATGTTTTGCCTACAGCTTTTCGATCTGTCTCGGATTGTTTTTCCTGTGGAGCGCGATCCGGTTGTTTTTAATTGATAAAGCCGTTATCGCACGAATCTATTATCTCAATTCGATAATCCTGGAATCCCCAGGCGTGATCGTCTGGATTGTTGCCGCACTGGTTGTCTGGGCTTTTGCGATGGCGTTTTTTATCGCGGCGGCGGATATGAATCACCGCTTGCTGTCGGTAGTATTGGTGACGTTGACGGTTGTTTATTACTTGAATCAATATAATATTTACGGCATATACAACTCAATCGCAAAGCGTTATTACGGGTTCCCTTACGCGTACGACAAACTGCCGTTATACATGCCGCTGGCGATAATGTTGTGTTTGCTGATCATGATAAAGCTGGGACTTCTATATCTGGAAAATCGTGGTATTATCGCCAAAGTGTTGTATATGATTGCGGCATTCGTTTTTTCGGTTTTGCTGGTTGTGGCGGCCAATTATCTGGTTGTCCTGACCATTACTCCGGCCGTTCTGGTATTTATCTATCCGTTTTTGGCCCGGTACCGGCAGATCATAAAGGACCGGCATGAGTTTAGCCGTGATTATATATGCGTTCCCAAGCGGATGATTGTGATCGTTATGATGATTCTGCTTGCTTTTTCAGTATATACTTTTCTTTTGAACCGCTATCAGGAATCAGGCATAGAGGCAGCTCTACAGGTTTGTACTACAGGCAATGTTACTTCAGAAAGTTTTCCGAAATTAAATGATAATCATCTGCCTGATAAGGCCGATTTTGACAAGAAATATAAAGAATTTAGTGGTAGAAAGTGGAGGAACTCAAAATATGAATTTCTGAATGTTTATATTGGAGCGCTGATTAAGCGGAAAGAGTATGCGAAAGCAATGGAATACTTGATCTACAAATATGAATATGAAGGGAGATATTTGTATAATTACTATTCAAACTATGATGTTGGTCATTTAGCAGTATTATTGAGACATAACCCTTCTCCTGAAACACTGGAAAGACTTAACCGGGTTCAGAAACAAATGTTACAGAAGAAACTTAAGTTTTTGAAGAAAAACATCCATAAATATGCCAAATTGCTCACCAAGGAAGATGGTTCAAAAGAATTTTGCTCGCAATATTACTTGACAAGAATTGCAAACAGGGGTAAGAAACAGAGTAAGTCGGCTGATTTTAGAGAACTGTATTTATCTCCGTTGTTGGTAAACAGAAATCTCGATACTTGCATGAACTTGTTATATGCCTTGAAGTGTGTTAATTATGGGCTGGGCCATAGTGATACGGAAATTTTGAAATATCGCTTCAGCTTGTATTCTTTGGGATATGTTCTCAACAACATATATAATTACAATGGCTTATATAAACAGCAGCAGTTGATAGCCGCGGTCGCTCAGACAAGATTTAAGCTTAAATATGGACGCTCTCCAAAGAGTATCAATGAACTGGTGCCGGAATTTTTGAGTTCCCATGAGTTAATGTTGTTTTATGTGCCTTTTTTCCATCCGCGGCGGGGTAATCCGTCCCGGTTGGATTATCTTGCGCGGATGAAGCCGAATTCGCTCAAGGAGCTTAATTCATTCATGGCTCCGTACAGGCGATACAAGCGCCGATAAAAAACCTTATTTGTGTTTGTCTGTATTCGTCCGTGTCTGTCCGTGTCTATTGAGTCCAATAAAAAAAGAAAAAACTTGATAATTGCCTCGAAAATAATTGCATTTTTGTCTTCTTCCCTATATATTAAATTCTCTTTGTGCTTATGAGCTTAATTTTTTAATAAGCATTGTTGTATAAATAATCATATTAATCAATTGCGGTCGCTAAGCAAAAATTGGAGTCAATAAAAAAATATAAAAATATGCATGACCGCATATGAACAGGAGTTTTTCTATGCAAAAGGTTATCAGTCAGGCGAAGAATGTAATTGATCAGCATGAGGATCACATCCGTGAGAACATTCATCATAACGATAGTGCTGTCTCATTTTACAAGCCGTCAATTCACAAGAAAAATAATGCCATTGTTGCTATGGCCCGCGATTGCAAAGAAAAGTTCCTGATGATTTTTTCCACCCGTGAGGACGGTATTATCGCCGACTTTTCAGGTGAACAGATTGGAGAAGAAGGCATAATTGCCCGCAAATGTCCATTGAATGCCCACAACGCCGATATGCTGCGCAAGCTTTTTCCGTGGACCGCGCCGATCTCCTTGCGTGACCGCAAGACTACCGTTGGCTGCGGCGACCGTCTCGGTTGCGCGTCAGTCGGGCATATTGCCGCTTGCCGCAAGTTTCAGGTTACTCCGGTGCTGGCTCAGCAGTCAATGCGAGAACTCGACCTTACCGGGCGCACCTATCGCGCGGTGGTTGACGATGCCACGTTCCAGGTTTTTCAGGCTGGTTACACCGACGGTTTCGGCGCGGATGGCGACCATTTGAAAAATATTCCCGACATGGATACCGCTCTGGCGGCTAATATGCCGATGATAACTCTGGACCTCTCCGAAGTCATGAATGCCGCCGCCGGCGACTGGTCGGATACTGAGATCGACGCTGCTTTTACAAAAATGCCGGCTGAAGTTCAGTCCAGAATCCTCGATACCTATGCCGATAAAGATTTTTCGATCGGCGAAAATACCGTTTCAATCGATGCGGCCACCGCCAAGCGTTGTGCCGTGATGTATCTTGACGCGCTGGATTTCGGCAAGAAGGTGAATGATCACCTGGCAGCCAAGCGCGGCGAGCAGTACGACCTTGAAATTTCGATTGACGAAACCACGTCTCCCACGTTGCCTTCACACCACCTTTTCATTATTATGGAACTGAATTTGCGGGAAGTCGAAGTCACTTCTCTGGCTCCGCGTTTTATCGGCGAGTTCCAGAAAGCGGTCGACTACATCGGCGATCCTGATGAATTTGCCCGTCAGTTCCGGATTCATGCCGATATAGCTAAAGCGCATGGCGATTACAAAGTCTCCATTCACTCCGGCAGCGACAAATTCATGGTTTACCCGACCATTGGCGAAATGACCGGAATGCGGTTGCATCTTAAAACTGCCGGAACCAGCTGGCTGGAAGCGGTCCGGGTCATCTCGGAGCATGATCCAGTGCTTTACCGCGCAATTCACAAATGCGCGCTGGCAAACTTCAATGACATGCTCAAACTTTACCATATCACCGCCGATATCAGCATTATTCCTGACGTCGATACCCTGAGTGATGCGGAACTGCCGGAACTGATGAATATGAATGAAGCGCGTCAGCTGATCCATATTACTTACGGTCCTATTTTGAATGATAAGAAAATCAGACCGCTGTTCTTTGGCGCGATGCATAAATTCGAAGAGGAATATCACGAAACCATCAAGAAGCATTTTGTGAAACACCTCTCGCTGCTCGGCGTTCCCGCCGCACAGTAAGGTTGATTTTTAATGCGAAAACGGGGAGTTCAGCTTCCCGTTTTTTCATACTTATTTCCCGGTAAGCGCGTCAATATCGGCCAGATCTTGATTCCGCCCGGTTGTCTGTTTATTCTTAATCAAGTCTTCTTTGCTGATGAAGAATACTGGAATATCATCAAGCCTCCCCGATACTTTATGCATAGATATTTCCTGCCAGGATACACCGTCAATTGAGGTAAGAAGATCGATGCGTACAGGAGGAATACCCAGTTGGATAACATTTCCGGGAGCATTGAAAT
Organism: Victivallales bacterium; assembly: GCA_963678305.2. Lineage (GTDB taxonomy): Bacteria > Verrucomicrobiota > Lentisphaeria > Victivallales > Victivallaceae. The sequence continues at coordinate 41,388 of CAXXVV010000002.1, read as the reverse complement.
CGGCTTGAGTCAACTGCAACCCTCCAAATCCGAACTGATAGAGGCAGTTGAGAAGTTTTTCGGCATTATTATCGGTAGGATTGATGAGAATATCTATATCCCCTGTGTATCGCGGGTGACCATGAAACGCTAAAGCGTATCCTCCCACAATAACATATTCAACCTTATTTTCGTTTAATAACTCTGCCAACTCTTTGAAGTCTTGGTGAACCTTCATATGTTTGCTTTCGTAAAAATTCTACCGCGGCGATTCGTTCTTCAGGTGACTTCCGCAGCCAATAGGATAAATCATCTTTTGAAGATGAGGAGTGAAGCGATGTTCTTTTGACGACTTTCTCAACCATGTCAAATTCCTTTTAATATAATATAATGTATATAACGTCCTAAATCAAGTCCACGCTGGTTTTGAATTATTCTGATATGCAGGTATAGTATGAAATAACAAGATGAAAAGGACTATCATGATTTGGGAACCCGCAATATATGAACACAAGGCGGCTTTGATCGGAAAAAGCCCGCTGGAAGTCGCCTGTTCAGCCGAATTGCTTACTCAAGCGGTTATCAGCGAATATGACGTTTATGAGGCTGATTACCTGACGGTCGGGATTGATGTTTATAACATCGAGGCGGAAGCCTGCGGAGCAACGCTTACTGAAGCCGGGGAAAACGAGTGTCCGGATATCGCGGAACCTTTGTTTGACCTCTTCGCTCTCCCGAATGAACTTGATTTACCGAAGATCCCGGAAGCGGGCCGCTTTGCCATGCTGGTCGAAGCCGGACAGCGCATTCGTGATGTGATCGGGAATAGATCAAAGGTAAGAGTCGCGGCATCCGGCCCGATAACCATTGCGACTAAACTGGCCGGACTTGACGGTGTTATCATGTCGCTGGCGTTGCAGGACGGCCTGGCGGATAAATTACTGGACTTTACCACGGAGCTTTGCTCCGCATGGTGTCAGGCACTGCGGCAGGCCGGACTTGATGTGGTTTTGTTCGACTCCCTCGCATCCCCGCCGATGTTCAGTCCGGATATGTTTGCTGATGTGGTTTTACCGCGCCATTCCCGCCTGATAAGTGAATTAAAACACGCCGGTCAAAGCGAACTACCATTGATCCTTGGAGGTAATACGTCCCCGGTTGCCGGTTATCTCAAGCAGACCGGGGCGACTATGCTGGTTTGCGATTACATTGCCGATCCAACTGAATTTGCCGCGAACCTCGGTCCTCAGGATGACCTGATGATCAGGCGTAATATCAATCCGGCTCGTTTCGGCGGGAATATATCCGGACTGGTCAAAGAATATGTTCCGGAACTCGATCATTTCCAAAACGTGATCTGCGGCACCGGGATACTCCCATACGATTTCAATCCGAAATCCTACCTTGATTTCCGGGACGCGGTTAATGTCGTAGTTGAATCTAATTGAGATAAAATTGATTATTATTTGAAGTTTTAAATAGACTTAAATATTCAGACAGTTTGATTGTTAATTATTTGTAATTTATTATGTTCAAAAGGTTTATTGATTAGGCGTTGATGAGGATTCTGATTGCGGTGTGAGCCTGCATTGCCGCGGCGGCGGTGACTCTTGATGATAAGGTTCCGGATTCTTCGGCGTCGGTAGTGCCGTCGCCGATAATATACCAGGTTAAAGTGCGCCGCCGTACTTTCATCGATTCGATTGGGCCGTATCCTGAAAGGCCGGAAACGGTTACCAGAGGGATGTCGCTTCGCTGCGTTAAGACAAACTCGGTTAACTGCGCTTTGCAAATCGGGTTATCGAAACATTCACAAATCACATCAAAATTATTTGCAATTAAAAACGGCATATTGTCCGGTGTCAGTTTGTCACGGTGCAGTCCCAGTTGTATTGTCGGAACGGCTCGCCGCAGGTTGTCAGCCAGAGCTTTGACTTTCGGCATGCCGACTTGATCGGTAAAGAAAAACTGCCGGTTGAGATTACTGGCAGCGACAGTATCGAAGTCCGCAATTGCCAGTGTGCCGACTCCGGCCCTGGCCAGCATTAAGGCAACGTTGGAGCCGAGGCCGCCTGCACCCGCGATAAAGACCCGTTTATTCCTGAGTTTATCGGTTACACCCTCAGGATTTGCACGGAATATTTCTTCATTGAAATCCATTTTAACCACCACCCACAAAAGTCATGAGATCGATGGTATCACCATTTTTCAGACAGCATGATTCCATGTCTTCACGTTTGATGACATCGCCGTTTACCGCCACGACGGTTTTTTCGACAGCTATGTCGTGTTCCCGCATAAATGCAGCTAAAGTGCTGTTCTCTGAAATGGAGTATTCTTTTCCGTTAACGGTTATTTTGCTTTCAACTTTCAACTTTCAACTTTCAACTTAGAGTTCAGTATTGGTTTCGAGGTCGATCAATTTGAATTCCTCGTGATGCAGCGACGGGTCGGCCCGGAATGACAGGTCTTTGCCGTATTGCCCTTCCAGCTCATTGAGCAGGTTGGCATCCAGGTTTTTCAATCTGGCCATTACTTCCGGGTGGACAATTACCCTGACCTGGAGCGAACGATCACGTAGGTTTGCCCTGAGAACCTGATTTAGACGGCGCTGGATTTCAACGCTCATGCTGAAAGCGGTTTTAATCCGACCGGTGCCCTCACAATACGGGCAGGGGTCATGATAGGCATCCTGCAAACTTTCATGTTCCCGCTGGCGGGTCATTTCCATCAGGCCGAGCCGGGAAATCGGCAGGATTCGGGATTTCGCCCGGTCTTCTTTGACCAGTTTTAACATGGTCTTGTAAACTTTGTCACGATGTGCCGCGTTGCGCATATCGATGAAGTCGATGATTACCAGACCACCGATGTTGCGGAGCCGGAGCTGGCGCGCAACCTCATCAGCAGCTTCCATGTTTGTGTTGAAAATGGCTTCGGCTTGATCTTTGTCGCGCCGTCCGCGCCCGGTGTTGACGTCGATAGTAATCATTGCCTCTGTTTCGTCGATACAGATCCAGCCGCCGCCGGGCAGGGATACTTCGCGTTCGAAAATATCGGAAACCTGTTCTTTGACCCGGTAAAATTCGAATATCGGAGCTGAACGATTATAGTGCTTTACAGCCGCGGCGGACCGGCGACCGGCGAATTTGCTGAGTGATGATTTGATTTGTTTATAGGCATCGGCACTGTCGACTACGATCTCGTTGATGTCTTCAGTCAGGAAGTCGCGTACTGTACGTTCGATCAGGGTGGGTTCGGAGTAAACTTCCAACGGAACTTTCGGGCGTTCCAGAGAGGTTTCAACTTTATGCCAGAAGTCCAGCAGCATTTCCAGGTCGCGTTTGAAATAGATCGCGCGGCGTCCCTCGCCGACGGTCCGGCAGATCATGCCCATGCCTTCGGGCAATTCAAGTTCTTTCAGGATTTTCCGCAGGCGTTGACGTTCTTTCTGGTTATCTATTTTGGAGGAAAGGCCGATATGATCAGCGTACGGCAACAGAACCAGATAACGTCCAGGAATACTGATATTGGTGGTGACCCGCGCTCCTTTGGAGCCGATCGGACCTTTGGTTACCTGAACCAGAAGTTCAGTTCCGGCCGGGAAAATATTAGGGATGTCTTTGACGGTAATTTTCTTTTTCCGGCGTTTTTTCTCGTTTTCGCGAATTTTGCTGGTTTTTCCGCCGCTGAGCAACGCTTTGAGTCGGGCGGCCGGACCGGATTTTGTATTGGTCGGCGCTTGATTGCGTTCAATGCTGTCACTCATGCCTTCGGTGGCCGGCAGCATATCCCAGTAATGGAGCAGGGCGTTTTTGGCGCCGCCGATATCGACGAATGCCGCCTGCATATTTGGTTCAAGGTTGACAATCCGGGCCAGATAGACTGAATTGACGCGCGGTTCGTGCGAATGATCCCTGTCGATCTGGTACTCGTCCAGGCGGCCGTTATTCAGCAGCGCCACCCGGGTTTCGAGTTTTTCGCAGTTGATAACTAGTTGTTTACGATTTTTTTGCATTTTGTTACAATTCTTTTTTTAAATTTTCTAAGATGGTCCCTGTCGGCTGCGGACAGCCGTTAAGGAACGCGGGACCGGGCATTTCATTTTTCCCGGCCGGGACCACGGTCTGCAAATCTAGTGCATCTTTGCCGCAGGCGATGGTCCAGTTTTTCTTGTCGGCCCTGATGGTTTCTCCCGGAAGGCCTTGTAAATTGTTGTTGACATTTGCCGCCGCAAGTCGCAGGCGGATTGGTTTGTCGTTGCGTTTTACTTCAAAATTTACTCCGGGCCAGGGGGTGTAGGCCCGGACGGCGGCGGCGATTTCGTCAGCCGGGAGGGTCCAGTCGATCAAGCCGTCGCTCTTCCTTATTTTTCTTGTTACCGTGGCGGCGCTGTGGTCCTGGGCTTTATCCTTCATTTCGCCCGAAGCTATTTTCAGCATGATGTCGACCGCTTCGCTTGCGGCCAGTTCTCCGAGAGTTTGTTCCAAACTGTCGCCGGTTTCATTTCCGGTCATGGTGTAGTGCTGATAACAGTAAATGCCGCCGGTGTCAAGACCTTTGTCCATTTTCATAAATGTGTTGCCGGTAACGGTTTCGCCGTTCCGGATTGCCGAAATGATCGGCGAGGCCCCGCGATACTTTGGCAGCAATGACGCATGGACATTGACGCATGCCGCCCGGGGCAGGTTCAGAATTTCCTCCTTTAATAACTGACCAAACGATACAACCAGAATAATATCCGGCTCTGCTGTCCGCAGTCCGGCAATAAACTCGGAATCGTTGACTGAAGGGATGCGTTCAGCCTTGATGCCGTTGGCGTCGGCAAATATCCCGACTGCGGTCGGGGTTAGTTTCTTATTACGTCCGGCTGGACGGTCGGTCTGGGTTCCGCAGCCGATCAGGTTTATCCGGTCATCTTCGGCTAGGGCATTCAGGATTGGGACAGCAATGTCGCCCGAGCCGAGAAAATAAATTTTAGGAGAAAGATTCATTATTTTGATTTTTTGTGTTTCTTATGTGTCGCAAGTTACTTTTTCCACGGAAACTCAAACCGGCCTTGTTGATGAAGACAGTAGAGCGCGACGCCGAGAGGCGCGTATGCGCCGATATCACGCTTAAGTTCGCTGCAGACAATCTCACAGGCGTTACGAGTGTGATCCCAGGAAAACCTTGGCAGTTGTTTCAGGATCGGATTCAGGAAAAGCTCGTCACCCATTGCCCAGGCCAGGGTTCCGAGTACGATTTTTTCGGGATTCAGCGCATTGAGATATGTACCCAGAGCCTGCGCGTGACGCATGATAACTTCATTCCAGAGTTTCACCGCATAGTCGTCACCGTCCAGAATAGCTTTTTCCAGTGCCAGCATGTCAATGTTTTCAACTTTGCCGCCGGCGTGTTTGACGATTGCGCTGTCGGGCTTGTCCGCCAGTTCGCGCTGCATCCTGAGCGCCAGAGCCCGGCCGCCGCAAAATGCCTCATAACAACCTTTCATGCCGCAGTTGCATTTGGGGCCATTCGGATCCAGACAGATATGACCGACTTCTCCGGCGTAATAGGACGCTCCCTGAATCAATGCCTCGTTGGCAATAATACCACCGCCGATTCCGGTGCTCATGGTCAGGTATATCATGTGTTTTGAACCGCGCCCCGCGCCGAAAATCCACTCCGCCAGTGCTCCGGCGTCGGCGTCGTTGGCGAAAAAGACTTCCAGTCCGAGCGCTTCATGCAGATAATCCTTGATATGGACATTGCGCCAGTGCTTGTTGTTCGGCGGTTCGACAATGATTCCGTTAGGAATGTCAGCCGGAGACGGGGAGTCGATCCCGATCGCGGCGACATCCTCCAGTTTCATTCCGGCTTCTTCCACCATTTCGTGGGCGGCCTGGACCAACTGCGGCAGCACATCTTCCGGATATGTGTCCAGATTGTCGATCCGGCGGGTGGCCAGCATTTTTCCATCGCTCTGCCCCAGTGACGCGGCGATTTTGGTCCCGCCGATATCATAGCCCAGAACTGTGATAATTTTTTCCATTAAAAAACCTTGATTTTTTATTAATAATAATTTGAAACTTTAACTCATTTATGGCATAAGTAATATGCTATGATTTTCGAAAATTTCAACCCCCGGATAGGAGTAACAGGCGGATGAATGTACCGTTTAATCTTATTATCGGCGCGGCCGGACCTTATTATGCGTTTGAAAACAGTGATTTTGTCGGGCGGGCTGTCGTTATTTTTCTGTTTTTTGGATCGATGTTTACCTGGACGATTATGGTCGAAAAAGGTTTGTCGCTGGTCCGTGCCAAACGCCATTCGCTGAAATTCGGTAAACTGTTCCGCAGTTCCGGCAGTCTGATCGGTCTGGTGGCTGAAGCGAGGCGCGATCCGGGCCCGGTCGCTAAAGTTTATCTGGCCGGAGCGGAGAAACTGCTTGAGTTTTACGGATTGTCAGAAGACCAGCCGTCTCTGATGCAAAGCGCCAGAGCCCGCAATACCACTCTGACGACTGCCCAGATGGAAGCGTTGCGGACTGTCATGGAACGGGAAGTCTCCGACCAGATTTTAGTGCTTGAAGAGAAGATTGGAATGCTGGCGACCGCGGTTAGCGTCAGCCCGTTTTTCGGGTTGTTCGGAACCGTCTGGGGGGTAATGATGGCGTTTGTAGGGGTTGCATCACAAGGCAGGGCGGATATCTCCGCGCTGGCACCCGGGGTCAGTGGAGCGCTACTAACCACCGTGGTTGGATTGATGGTGGCTATTCCGTCGTTGATCGGCTATAATCTGTTGACTTCGACAATCCGAAAAGTCACGATTTATATGGATAATTTTACCGAAGAATTTCTGGCCAGGATTCGCCTGGAACAGTTGGATATTGACCCTGAAATCGACGATTTCAGGTAAGGAGCAGGGTATGGGCCGCCGTAAGACACGTTCACAACTGGATGCGATCGACGAGATCAATATGACCCCGTTGATCGACTTGACTTTCCTGCTGCTGATCATTTTCATGATAACCGCTCCATTGCTGGAATACGGAGTCGACGTCTCTCCGCCTGACGTTAACGCAGCCACGCTACCGGACAAAAATACCGCGACCGTTAATCTCGATCGTCGCGGTCAGATAATTTACAACAGGGTATCCGTATCCAGCGATGAACTGCTGTTGGACCTGACACGTCTCTATGAAACCAATCCCAAAACGGTCATTCTGGTCCGTGCAGACGGCTCCCGCGAATACCGGGAAGTTATGGAGCTTATGAAACTGGTGACCAAGTCCGGGTTTACAAATGTCTCGCTGGTAACTCAGGCAGAAGGCAATGATTAATTTTCGGGCTAATGCAAATCGTACTGGCGGCGATGACGAGGTAGTTCTGGTTTCCCGCACTGCCAAAAGCAAAATTCGACGTTGGGTTATTGCCATTCATCTGGCGTTGATTGTGATTCCGCTGCTCTGGTATGCTGTCTACAAATGGCTGGAGCCGGAACGAAAAGTCATCAAGATCAAGCTGGTTCCGCCGCCTCCGCCGGGTTCCGCGCCGCGCCTGGTACCGGATCGTCCAGTCAGTAAGCCGGAGACTCAACCAAAGCCAAAACCGAAACCTCAACCCAAACCGAAACCGGTTCAGCATGCAAAACCGAAACCGCAACCCAAGCCCAAGCCGAAACCGGTACGCCGGAAATTGACTGCGGACGACATCAAAATTTCTCGTGACGTGATTAAGAAAACTATACCCAGTCCGATTCAGCCACAGCCGAAGCTGCGTCCTTTGACAAAAGACGAAGTTATTCGAAAGTTGAATCAGGCGGTTTCTCAGTATCAACATAATATCAAGGCTGATCGCTATGATCCCAGCGCCAAATTGAATTATCAGCAGATGATCGGTCTTCAGCTCAAACAACTATGGAATGAACCGGATAAACGACAATTGGGCCGTCAGTATCCCAAGGTTACGGTCAGTCTGACGATATCCGGCTCCGGTCGGGTGACCCGGGCCGTGATTGTTAAAGCCAGTGGTATCGGTCCGATGGATCGTTCTGTCGCCAAACTTTTAAGTTCGTTGCGGCAGTTCAGTCCGCCGCCCGGCGGTCAGACGGTATCCTTCAACGCAATCATGGAAATTGAAAGAGACTGATTTTCTGAGTTATCCGGCTGTTTGCTGTCGATACTTTTTTGGGGAAATGCCCTGACGCTTTTTGAAGTCGTTGGAAAAGTAAAGCTGATTGTCATATTCCAATCTGGCCGCAATTTCCTTGATCGAATACGAAGTGTTTTCCAGATAATGTTTGGCCCGGTTGATCCTGTGTCTGGATCGGTATTGTTGAGGCGAAATTCCAAGTTCCCTGACAAAAAGACGATTCAACGATGTATGGCTGATGCCCAGTTTTGCCGCAAGCCCCGCGATCGAAAATCCGCTCGATGGATTGCTTTCCAGATAGGCGACTGCTGTTTTCAGTAACGGTGAAACGAATTGCCCTGACTCGATTTCCTGAGCTGTCAAAGCAATGATTTTCCAGGTCAAGGCGAGAATATCAGGAAGTGCTTCAGGACGAAATTCTTTTATCATTTTGTCCAGGTACTTTATCTCTTTAAAAACGGCATTAGTTGCTGTACTTGAATGAATGATCTGTAGCCTGTTCATGTTCATCTGTCCGGTCAGATGAGCGATCGACGCCCCCTTGATCTCCATAACAAATTTGTGATAAAAGCTGGTGGCGGTTGTCGTAAAAAAATAGTTGGAATACCGGGGAATAATGACAATGTCGTCTTTTCCCGCATGGTGTTCAGTTTTTTCTTCATCATAATAATAAATGTCTCCATCTACAACATAGACAAGCATCATGAACTGACAGTTGTTTTCATGAAATCTGCAACTTGAGTGTCGTATCGCCTCTTCGATGCAGTACGGATAAAACGGCCATTGTTCATTTGTCTGCGGCAGGTAGTCAGCTTTGTAATAAGTTATACCTGGATTTTTATAGTGCCTGGTCATTTTATATGATTTGATTATTATTTATATATATTTTATTAATAGTTATATAAGATACATGCTTGATTATCTTGTTTCAATCTTTTTTTGTGTTAAAATATATATAAAAATACGGCTTGAAATTATGTGATTACTTTGTGATAAATATCATTACGTTTGATTTTAAATTAGTTGTATCTGTTTTGAAAACAGCCATTTAATATAATTTATAAAAGTAAGTGATTCTTTTTTTTATAAAATCAAAAAAGGACGAAGCAATGAAAATGGAATGTAGTTCATGCATAGCTAATGAAAATTATGTGCCGCCGGTCATCGGTAACGGTGAACTGTCTGTTCAGATCGATATGGAGGGATTGCAGCGTCAACAAACCTATGTCGGAATGACCCCGGCCATCTGGTGGGCCGGCAGGCGATACGGCAAATATCCGGGCGAATTGATTCCTTTCGGCTATTTTGTTGCCGGAGAGGAAAAACTGGTTGAGTGGCGTCAAAGCCTTGATGTCAAACAAGCGTTGATCGAGACTTCATGTCATTATGAAAATGATGAAGAGGTAGAAACTAAGACTTTTGTACATTTGAATCATCCTTTGCTTGCAGTGAAAAAAAAGTTCAGCGGTAATTGCACTTTAACCTATATGCTGGCTCAGCCCGGAGATGATTGCCTGACTCCGCGTGGTATGATTTTCGATGCCGTAAAAACCGCTGCCGGAATTGACATCCATTACCGGGTGGAGGATTTTTGCGGTATAATCTCTTTCTGGTGCGATGCTCCTGACTCTGCCATCGTGATCGCCGGAAACCGGTTCAGGATAACGGTTGAAGAAAAAAAAGAGGCTGCTTTTTATATCGCAATGGTCGATTCCCTTGACAGCGACGACCTGGTTTCAGACATGGCCGCCTTGAAAGAGCAGGTGAAACTGAACGGTTTTGACGGGATGTTCGCGTCCCATGCCGAAGCCTGGAGCGAGTACTGGCTGGACTCATATATCGAACTCTCCGACAAGAAGCAGATGAATGCCTATTATACCGCACAATACCATTTACGGATTTCTTCGACACGCTGGTCGGTCCCGGTCGGGATTTTCCCGACTCACTGGCAGGGTAAATATTTTTCGTTCGATGATTATTTCTCGTTTATGGGACTGCTTTCCAGCGGTCATCTTGACGCGGCCCGGAAAATACCGGAATATCGTTTCAGTCTGCTGAATGCGGCGAAAGACCGGGCCCACCGTTATTTCGGGCAAAATTCTTCCGGCGGACGCTGGGCGTGGCAGACGGTTGAAGATGGTTCGGAAATGGCGACTCCGGGTTTCTGGATCGAACATATTTTTCATCTTGCTCACATTACTTTGTCTGCCTGGTATTATTATCAGTTTACCGGAGATGAAAAGTTTTTGCGGGACAAAGGCTATCCGGTTATCAAAGCTGCGGCGGAATTCTATCAAATCCAGGCGGTTTACAAAATCAGCGAAGATCGCTTCATCATTGGTAAATGCACTGACCTGGAAAGACTGGGGCCGGCCCGGGAAAACGCTTTTATGACAACTTGCGGAGTTATTGCAACTTTCGACGCGGCGGTGGCTGCGGCGGAAAAACTGCATGTTGACAGCGAGTTGGCTGCGAAATGGTCTTCTCTGGCGGAAAAATTACGGCAGAGTCTACCGGTAGAGGACGGTCGGTATGTGCCGTACCCTGAATGCGACCAGAAAAGTATCGCAGTATTTGCCGGGACCTTTCCCTATCATATTTTGGCAAAGGACGATCCATGCCAGAAATCGGCAATGACCGATTATCTTGAAAACGAGTCGGAGTTCGGTAATATGTATCCGGTGGGGAATTCGGTTTGTGTCTGGTACGCCGCCTGGAAAGGCATTGCAATGGCGAGGATGGGCGACGGAGCAGGGGTTATGAGTTGCCTTGATCAAGCCACCGGGGAAGTCAATTGTTTTTCAGAAATCTTTGAAATCAGCAACCCGGCGCATCACCCCTGGTTTACGACCGCCGAAGGTGCTTATATTCAAATGCTCAATGAAAGTTTAATACAGTCGGATCGGAATCGGATTACCGTGTTTAACTGCGGTAGAAGCGATTATGCGTTCAAACTGCCCGCGGTCGGCGGAATAACAATTGAGTTTGCGATGCGTGGTAATATCGTTACTGTTTTGAAAATTACGTCGCCTGTTGCCTGTAAACGAATTATTTCCATTCCCGGAGGCAGGAAATTTGACGTGAATCTTGAACCGGGACAGTGGCACGCGCTAATCGGTTGAGATGTTTCATCTTGCTATCGAATGCAGATCGTCTTCAGTCAAGTCTAGTGCGTCAGCGATTTTTTGCAGTCGTTGCAGATTGTGAAATTCTTCCGGCGCGTGGGCGTCGCTGCCGAAAGTGAATTTGCACCCGACCGCTTTAGCCAGCGAGAAAACCCGGATCGGCGTTTCCGGAGAGAATATCCTGCCTCTGCCCGGATTGGGCAGAGAGCATGGATTGATTTCGATTCCGACGTTGTTTTCCGCCGCAATGCCGAAAGCGTCGGTAAGCTCCGCGTCCGATAAACTGGCAATGGCTGCTTCATAGGCGCTGTCATAGCCGAATGGAAACAGCGGATGGACAATCGCATCCGCCAGGCCGCTGGAAACAGCGGAAACAAAGAATGCCAACATATGTTCAGCAATGCCGCGTGGTGAAGTGTCGGTCGGTTGTTCCATGAATTCCTTCATGTGGAAATGGCTTGCGGACATCATGACGTAATCGAGATTATTTTTCAATTCATGCGTGATCCCGAATACTCCCGGTGCCTGAGTGTCAGCTTCGCATCCGACTAGAACCTCGATATCCCATTGTCTCGCATGAATGACATCATGCAGTTGGAGGTTGGCTGAACCGTCCATCGGTTCATACCAGACGCTTGCCGGATACTCCGGAGAATCCCATACATGATCGGCCAGGCCGATCTTTTTGATGCCGCCTTTTGACCAGGTTTTAATCACGTTTTCCATGGTTTGTTCCGGGCTGCGGCAGCAGCGTGATATGTCGGTATGGATGTGCATGTCGGATAAGATTTTCATCTTAAATTTCCTTATTAAAATTCTCTGTCTATAACACGCCCTTGGACGTATGCTGATTGTATGTCATATTTGGTTTTAAAACTTACTTGAGAGCCTAATTCATACGTTTCCATACTTACTTTTCCCGGGACGGCCTCGATTAGTTTAAATTCAAATGGAACTTCACTGAATGCTGAGACCGTGACGAAACGGCAATTATTTTTTTCAACTGCCATATTCATATGGGTATGGGCTCCAACAACCAGCGGGGTGCGTTCCAGATGCTTGCTCAAAATTTTATAAAAATCTCCTTGCGGAGCATGCAGCGGCTCGGTTCCCCCATACTGTTCAGGCGGAACTCCATACACTGGAGTATGGGTTATGATTATCCGGGTTGAGCATTCCCTATCAAAATCGTCGAGCAGTTTCCATTGTGCATCGGTCAACCATGGAATTTGCGGTTTATCAGGGTCCCAGAATAGCGGTGTTTCACACCAGTTACAAGTTAACACGTCCAACTGAATTCCCGATTTGGTGATGCGAAAATCAGGTTTGCCGCCGGGAAAAAAGTGCGGTGCGGCTTGCAGCCACAGCTCGATTGAATTTTCCGCAGTCAAATCGTGGTTGCCCGGAGTCAGATAAACCGGGCAGGGAAGGCGTTTGAATAATTTGACTGCCTTTTTGATATTATCGGGAGTTGCCGATTCGACCATGTCTCCGCCGTGCATGACGAAATCAATATTTCTTTCTTTGTGGATAAAGCTGGCGAGATGGTCAATCACCTCCTGGAAATGGGTCAGATAACGCGGTTGTTTCCTGTAACCCTCGCTGTCACTGCCCCCGATGTGGGTATCTGCTAAATATATGAATTTCATGTTCACTCCATTTTCATTAATTTATACCTGCAAACTTTAAAATCCAGTAAAAGCGATGAAATAGCCTTGCATTTTAATTGATTTGCATAATTTGTCTGCTATATTATTGAGCTGATCATGTCTTAAATTAATTTCAAATTTTGAAGGATAATTGTGTAATGAGTGAACAAAAGAAGAACCAGATTGACAAAAAGACTCTGGATGCGGAAATCACTAATGCCTTGACGGATGAGTTTGACCGCTTTGAACATTTTGCCCTGACCAGGTGGAAACAGATTATCTGGTGCGGCGTTTTGATTATCGTAATTGTTGCTGTTATTTTCGGCGTAATGGCGATTCAGGAATCCTCCGATCGCACTGCCGCGGCGGCATTGAGTAATGCAAAGACAATTGAAGAGATCAACAAAGCGATTGCCGATTATCCTGATCATAAAGCAGATATAAGCGCCAGAATGAATCTGGTAAAGATTTACTTTGATAAAAAAGACTATAAAAACGTTCTTGCCCAGTATGCCGAACTTGAAAAGCTGGATATTCCAAAACAGTTGAGAATGCGTCTTCGTCTGGACGCCGCATACATTGCGGAATTGCAGAAGGATTACCCCGGAGCCATCAGCAAGTTCGCGGCTATCGGCGCGGATACTTTGGGGTTTGACGAGTCTTACCGATGTGAAGCTAATTACGCGGCAGGCCGCCTTTCAGCTCAGATAAAAAAATGGAATGATGCTTCAAAATTTCTTTTAATGAGCAAAAGTATGGTTGTAGCCCGCGATAACTTTCAGGCGGTCGATTTTTTCAAACAGCAGGCATCTTTTATGTATGATCGTCTAGTTGCTGAAGGTAAAATCAAGCAAGTTATTCTTCAGCCTAAAAAGATTGTAAAACCTGTTGCCGCCGTTCCCGGTAAACCTCTTAAATAAAAATGTCCGGTCTGACCAAAAAACAGGTAGCGCTGGTTCGGTCATTGTATACCCGGCATGGCCGAAAAAAAAGCAATTTGTGCGTTTGTGAAGGTGAACGTTGCTGTGCCGAGCTGTTTTCTTCCCGTCCTGAACTAGTAGAATTTGCAGTATGCTCGAGTGAGTTTGATTTTAGTCATCCGGATATTGATTTTATAATAGTCCCGCCGGATATGTTGCAGAAAATATCTGCTACCGTAGCTTCTCAAGGTGTTCTGGCGGTGGTGCAACGCCCTGAATCATTATCGCCTGCAATGATTCCGTCTGATCCCTTCATTTTGATTCTTGATAGAATTGCTGATCCCGGCAATTTCGGTACTATTCTGCGTACCTCTCAGGCAATAGGTCTGTGGGAAGTCTGGTATACAGCCGGTTCGACCGACCCTTTCAGCGATAAAACCATCAGATCGGCAATGTCTGCTCAATTCAAAGTGAATTTGCGTTGTCTGCCTGATCTTTCTTCCGTGGTTGATTTATTATTTCAGTTTGGATATAAAAATATCTATCGTACCGATCCGCATCAAGGCGCAAGCTGCTTCAAATTACCGGGATTGTTTGATAAAAGCGGCTTGATTATTGGTAATGAAGCAAATGGCGCAGCAACAATTCCTGGTGCAGTTGATGTAACCATTCCCATGCCTGGTGATGCCGAAAGCTTGAACGCCGCTCAGGCAACTACAGTATTCTTATTTGAATATGTTAGACGTCTGCAAATTTAATTTTGTAGTTTTCTGAAGCAGTAGATCACGGCTCCGGCGGGGCTGAGGCCGCGGCTTAATTGTTTTTTACTTACTCGAGCGGGATTGTCGAATTTTGCGCCCATTTCACGGATGAATAATTTTGAACCGAGAATCGCTCCGTCGCTGAAGTGGCGGGTGCGTCGCAGAAAACGGATCGACATCGATTCTTTGCGTTTGGCTTGTTCTTGCACCTCAAATATCTCTTCACTCGTGGCTCCGCTTTCCGCCGCGACGATTCGCGCCAGTTCACTGCGAAAATAGTTGAATAGGTCGTTGTCGGTCCATTCCGAGGTGTCGCGATGCCAGATGTTTTGTTTGAGGTGTTTGACGAAATTGGCATGAAAAAGGTGTTTGCCGGTGCCGTTGTAGCGGCCCCAGGTCGTGAAATGGTAGTCGGCCGGATCGGGGGTCAGGCCGGCGCGGACGGGGTTTAATTCTACATATAAAACGCACGCTTCAAGGGAGTTGCGACTGTCGAGGATGACGCTTTTGAATTTGTTGGCCCAGAGTTTGCCGATGCGGTCGCGGGACTGGTTGTAGACGACGGTGAAACGTTGTTGGAAGGCGCGCATAAAGTAGCTGATGTCGATCATTTTCAGGCCGGTTTCGCGGCATATTTCCAAGTCGGCCGGGTTGATTTTCGGCATCTGTTTCGGTGCATACGTAAATTTATCCAACATATTGCTATAGTAAGAGTTGTGTCGTTTGGCGATGTCCTTGATCGACGGCAATCCGTCCGGCCCGGGAGCGTAAACGACCAGATGAAAGTGGTTGCCCATCCAGGCGGCTGAGATGACCTCGATCAGAAAATATTCGCAAAGGTTTTGGAGCAATCGGAAGCCGTACTCCATATCGACCTGGTTGAACGGGCGTTCACCTTTGCAGCCGGCGGCCCGGTTCATCAGGTGGTAGTAGCAGCCTTCGCCTGTAACTTTCATGCGCGTTCCGCGGCCTGACATGATTTTTCCTCCATTGTTGACGAGTTTACGGTTAATATAGTGGGTGAAGACGGGTTTGTCAAATTTAAGTATTATGTTATTTTATAAATATTTATAAGTGATTTGATGTTAGTCCTTTATGTTTTTATTGCTTTTGGGGTTGTGTGGGATTGTGATTAAAACATTAGCAGAAATGAGGATTAAAATGTCCCGCTAAAATTGGTTACTTGGCTTGATGACTGAATGTACGGTTGTATATTATACTTTTATATGAAATCTTTTTTTGTAAAATTTTTAGCTTATGTATTTTCTATTGCTTGTGCTCTGGGAGCCCTGGTATGGTGGATAAGTCGTCCTGCGCCTACGATTGCAACTAGCCTTCCAGGTCAGGATAATGTCCCTCCGGGTGCCCGGAATAAAATTGAAAAAATCGATATAGGTCAATTTTTTAAGCGGTTCGACAATAAATATGATAAAACGTTAACCGGCGAATGGCCGCGATTTAGGGGTAAGGATTTAACTAACATCAGCAACGATGGTATCAAGCTGCTAGAGTCTTGGCCGGAAAAAGGTCCGAAAGTGGTTTGGCGTAAAAAATTGGGAGAAGGTCATGCGGCCCCGGTTATTTACAAAGGGAAGGTTTTTTTGCTTGATTATTTTGAGAATGAACAGGCTGATGCTCTTCGATGTTTTTCCTTGCGGGACGGTCACGAACTTTGGCGACGCTGGTACAATGTTAAGATTAAGCGCAATCACGGTCGATCCAGAACCGCTCCCGCTGTCAATAAAGATTATGTGGTGACTATTGGACCCAAATGTCAGGTCATGTGTGTAAAGACGGATTCAGGAGATTTGCTTTGGGGAAAGGATATGGTAAGAGAGTACGGCACCGAAATCCCACAATGGTACACTGGTCAGTGCCCTTTGATTGACGGTTCGACGGTTGTTCTCGCTCCCGGAGGAAATAATGTTTTAATGATGGGAGTCAATGCCGCTGACGGGAAGGTGCTGTGGACAACTCCTAATCCGGATAAATGGAAGATGTCGCATGCCTCGATTATGACCATGACTTTGGCTGGACGCAGAATGTATGTTTATACTGCCCTGGGTGGAGTGGTTGGAATTGCTGCGGATGGCGCTGACCGCGGAAAGGTATTGTGGAAGACATCTAAATGGTCGCCGTCAGTGATTGCTCCGTCCCCGGTTATCATGAACGATGGCTTGATCTTTTTGACCGCTGGTTACGGTGCTGGAAGCATGACGATAAGGGTGACTTTTCAGGATGGAGAGTTCAAGGTGCAGGAGATTAATCGTTATCGTCCGCGACAGGGATTGGCGCTGGAACAGCAATCGGCAATATACAGTGACGGAATTTTGTACGGGATCATGCCCAAGGACGCCGGGGCGCGCAGGATGCAGTTTGTTGGGTGTATTCCGGACAATGTGGCGGAGTTCAGGGTGATCGGCCCGCGTGATTTGCGTTTCGGGTTGGGACCGATGATCAAAGCAGACGGCAAATTTTATATTTTGGATGACCGAGGAACTTTGACTATGTTGAAAATTGCCGGAGAACGGTGTTATGTGTTAGGGCGTCACAAAGTTCTTGACGGGCATGACGCCTGGGGACCAATAGCTTTGGCGGACGGGTTCATGCTGGTTCGCGACTCGACATCAATGGCATGTCTGGATTTGAGAGGTGAAAAATGAAAAAAAGTATCAAGTTAATCCTGCTTTTTATGGTTAATTTGTGTTTTCTTGGTGGAGTAGTTTTTTTGATTGTCAAAAGTGGGGGAGGGAATGAAACGCAAATAAAAATTCCTGTGTCTCCTGTTCAGAAAAAGGTCGAGACTCCATGGGAAAAAGTTGCAGTTTACAAACTGCAGACGAAAAGCGCCAGGGCGATGGCTTTTGTTCGGAAAAAGGATTTTCTTGTGGCTGATGATTCCGGGATAACTGCTTACAGCGAAGACCGGAAGCAGTTGGGGGGAATCCCTTTAACCGGAGAAATTGTATCTCTGGCGGTTGATAAAAGAATTATTTATGCGGCGCTGCCACGGCAGATTGTAAAAATTAATGGTTCCAAAATTAAGCGTTGGCCGGAGTTTGACTCAAGGACCAGGCTTACTTCGATAGTCTTAAGCGGGGGGCGTTTATTTGCTGCTGATGCTGGCAACCGCAAGGTATATTGTTTTGATGCAAACGGTAAAAAGCTATGGGAGACAGCGGGCGCTGAAGGCGAAAAATTTGTGGTGCCGAGTCCGTATTTCGATATGGTTCCGGATGGCGACGGCGGAGTATGGGTAGTAAATCCAGGCCGCCACCGGATCGAGAACTACACGAAAGACGGCAAATTCAAGGCGCAATGGAAACCTTTGACGGCAAATGCTTTTTCAGGGTGTTGCAATCCGGCGTATTTGGGGATACTTTCAGGAGACAGGTTCGTAACGTTTGAGAAAGGAACCGTCAGAGTTAAATTGTTCGCCCCATCCGGTGAAATGATCGAGTACGTGGTTCCGGAGAACGGTTTTAATCCGGGCGGGTTCAGGTATGACCTGAAAGTTCTGCCGGATGAAAAGATTGCTATTTTAGACGGGTATGCCGGAGAGATAAAGATATATGCCAGGAGAAATCATGAAAAATAAACTGACGAGACGTGATTTTCTTTCATCGCTGCCGCGCTGGCTGATTGCCGGTGCTTTGGGTGGCGGCGGCTATTTGTTGCTGAAAAGAAGCCGGGAGAAGTGTACTTCGGCGAACCAGTATTGCCGAACCTGCGGGCGCAGTTCATCCTGCGGCTTGCCGGCGGCGATTTCTTACCGGAGGATCGGTAAATGACGGAACAGCCTGATAATTTGAAAAGAAGAACGTTTTTGCGCTGGACCGCACTGGCTGGCTTGACTGCGGTGGTTATGCCCTGGCTGTGGCGCAAAAAGAAGGAAGATACGGTTTGGCAGCTGGACCCGGCAAAATGCATTCAATGCGGACGCTGCGCGACGGCCTGTGTCTTGACGCCGTCGGCGGTGAAATGCGTTCATGCGTACGCAATATGCGGCTACTGTGATCTCTGCAGCGGATACTATGTTGAGAAGCCGACAAAACTGGATACTGCTGCGGAAAACCAGTTGTGTCCGACCGCCGCCATCAAACGGACCTTTATCGAAGATCCGTATTTTGAATATACGATTATCGAGGACAAATGTATCGGGTGTGCCAAATGCGTCAAGGGATGCGCTGCTTTCGGCAACGGTTCATTGTTCATTCAGGTGCGGCATGACCGTTGCAAAAACTGCAATATTTGTGCAATCGCGGAAGTCTGTCCGGCCAAGGCTTTCAAACGGGTTCCGGTTTCCCATCCCTATATTCTGAAAGGTGACGGTGCATGAGAAAACTTCTTTTGACAAGTTTTTTTGCCATCGGCGGAGCCATGAGACTGCCGGCTCAATTCAGGTTTCCGAAACCGGAGTTTACTTCCGGCTACGAAAGTCCGGTTTTGCAACAACCGTTGCCGGAGGCGGAATGGATGCAGTATTTGGCGTTAGGGGTATTGTTGTTGATACTGGTTTTGACTGGTTACGTGGTTTATAAACAGCGGTCACGCAAATTGCAGATCGGCTTGCTGGTGTTTTCGCTGGCTTATTTCGGTTTTTTCCGGGAAGGCTGCGTATGTGCGATCGGGTCGATCCAGAATGTGGTCGCGGCTTCGGCTGATTCAGCATTTCCGTTGTCGCTGCCGGTGCTGGGATTCTTTGCTTTGCCGCTGGTGGCCGCATTGTTTTTCGGTCGGTTGTTCTGTGGAGCGGCTTGTCCGATGGGGGCATTGCAGGAACTGATAATGCTGCGTCCGGTTCGGGTGAATAAAACGCTTGACCGGGTATTACGGATGTTTCCGCTCATTTATCTTGGCGCGGCGGTCCTTTTTGCTTATACTGGACTCGGGTTCATCATTTGCTCCTGGGACCCTTTTGTCGGATTTTTCAGGTTGACCGGGTCTTTATTTATGTTGATAACGGGAATTTTTGTTGTGCTTTTAAGTTTGTTTGTGGCCCGGCCTTATTGTCGTTATATCTGTCCTTATGGAGCGCTGTTGAAAGGGGCGGCGTTCTTTTCGCCGCGACAGGTGTCGATCACTCCGGATGAGTGTATAAACTGTCGGCTGTGTGAGTCGGCGTGTCCATCCGATGTGATTATTCCGCCGCGTCCGGAGAAGTATCCGGAGCCGGGATATACAGCTGTTCGCCGGATCCAATTGATCCTGGCGTTTACGCCGGGAATAATCGCGGTCGGGGTCATTGCCGGTTATCTGCTGGCCCAGCCTGCCGCGTCGCTGGATCGCGACATTATGCTGCTGCGGAATATCAAGGCCGGTAATATGAAGGATGAAGCGGTTGCGGCGTTTATGGCGACTCGGGCCCCGGTTAAAGACTTGGCGGCAAAGGTTGAATTGCGCAAACGTCAGCTGAAGAGCGGCTGGATGCTGTTTGGCGGCTGGTGCGGCTTGGTGGTTTCCGGCAGTCTGATCTCCGCGAGCCGGAGACGGCGCAACCGGGATTATATTACCGATCGTTTGAATTGCGTCTGTTGTTCGCGTTGTTACGCATATTGCCCGCGCGAACTCAAACGAAAAAAAATTGAGGTGGAAACGGAACATGAAAACTGATAATATAAATTTACTGCGCGAAGCAAGTAAGATTGTGGCGAAAGTGACCGCTGTTTTTATGATGGTTGTGGCGATTATTATGGTCATGCAGTATTTTCAACTGAAAAAGATTGCGCCGGAGACGTCGCCGTTGCTGCCTAAATTGCGGGCTCAACTCAGTTCGGAACCCGGTAACGAAGCGCTCCGGGAGCGAATTCGCGATCTTGATCTGCTTTCCCGGCGGGCCTGGTTTACCGGGCAGGATCAGTTGCGGACTGGCGGATTTTTGCTTTTAGGAGCCGGTGGCGTTTTGCTGGCGGCATTTATTATTCTTGGAGTAACCGCGAAAAAAAGGGTTGAAGACGAGTCTTGTCCGGGGATGGTTGAAACGCCGCGTACCGGGCTGCGGATCGCGGTAGCTCTGACTGGCGCCGGATTGTTTGCCGGGGCTTTGGCTGTGGCGTTCGTTTATGACATAGGAGAAAACGACGAAAAAAGTACGGCTCCGGTTGTGGTGAAAAAAGTTACGGCGGAGGAATTCTATGCGAACTGGCCCGGTTTCCGGGGGCCTGACGCCCGGGGTGTGGTTCCGGAAGGAAAGCTCTTTACCGATTGGGATATTACACTGGGACACAATTTGCTCTGGAAGACAAAGATTCCGCTCAAAGGATTCAGTTCGCCGATTGTCTGGCTGGACAAGATTTTTGCCACCGGCGGAGATAAGAAAAAGCGTGAAATTTACTGTTATGACGCAAATAACGGAAAATTGCTGTGGCAACACAACGTTACGGGAATTTCCGGCAGCCCGGTCAAACCGCCGAAGGTGACCAGCGACACCGGTTACGCCGCGTCAACCCCGGCCACGGACGGCCATCGGGTTTTCGCAATTTTCGCTACCGGCGATTTGGTTTGTACCGACTTCGACGGCAAGCGGATTTGGGCAAAAAATCTGGGCGTACCCGAAAATCCTTATGGTTATTCCAGTTCGCTGTTGACGACGCCGGATAAGTTGATTGTGCAGTATGACGACGAACGGCGTCAATTGTTGCTGGCCTTTGATTCAGCCAGCGGCCGCGAACTCTGGCGCAAACAGCGTAAAGCGGCCATTTCCTGGTCGTCTCCAGTGAAAATCAATCTTAATAACAGCAGTCAGATCGTTATTTTAACCTGTGCTTCGGTGGAGGCATACGACCTTGAGACCGGTAATCAACTTTGGCGGGAAAACTGTATGGCCGGTGAAGTGGCGACGTCAGCCTGTTTTGCCGGAGGGCGTGTGCTGGTTGCCAATGACAATGCGGTTGCCGCCGCAATTGATCCGGTCAAGGGCGAGGTTTTGTGGGAAAATGATGAAATTGATTTGCCGGATGTATCCTCGCCGATCGGGCTGGGCGATATGATGTTCATATTTACCAGTGGCGGAGTAGTGGAATGCGTTGACGCCGCTGCCGGCAAGAAGTTGTGGGAACATACTCTTAGTGATGGTTTCTACAGTTCGCCGGTTCTGGTCGGGAACCGAATCATCGCAATTGATATGAAGGGGGTTGCCCATATAATAATTCCGGACAAAAAGCAGTTTATTCAGGAACGAACATGCAAAGTTGGAGAAATGGTGGTGGCAACTCCGGTTCCCGGTAAAAATAAACTATGGCTGCGTGGCGTCAATTACCTTTATTGTGTCGGGAAACGGGAGAGTGCCGAATGACGGATGACGCATTGCGTAAAAACCTGTTGAAACTGGTCGAGAAGCATGGTCGGGATAGGCGTTCGCTGATTCATCTGCTTCAGGCGATACAGGACAAATATAATTACCTGTCGCCGGAAATTTTGGCATTGCTGCCGGAAATAACCGATGTTACTCCGACCGAGATTACTTCCGTCGCCACTTTCTACCGGAAATTTCGCTTGCGTCCGGCTGGCCGTCACTCGATCCGGGTCTGTATCGGGACCGCCTGTCATGTCAAAGGCGCAGAACGGGTTTACGAGGCATTCAGGCAGCATCTGCATATTGTAGAGGATAATGATACTGATTCACGCGGCTTGTTTACAGTTGAAAAAGTGGCCTGCCTCGGCTGCTGTATGCTGGCTCCGGCGGTGCAGGTTGATGATGTGATTTACGGCTGGGTGGAACCGGGCAGGGTGGATAATGTGATTCGTGATTTTCTCGCTTCGCGCGGCAGTCAGGAAGTGGCTGATGCCGGAATTTCCGATGCAACCAGCGGGGAGGCCAGAATTTGCTTGTGTTCCAGTTGTGCCGCATCCGGAGCTGAAAAAGTTTTTCAGGAATTGCGTCGTTGTGCCGCTGAATTCAATTTGCCGGTTCGCCCGCTCGAAGTTGGCTGCGATGGAGTTTCCTACCGTTCCCCGCTGCTTCGAATCCGGGATCGAGCCGGGAACCTGTTCAACTATGCCTGTGTTGAGCCGGATGCGGTCAACTCAATTCTGCTGCATCACTTCGCGCCGCGTTCTTTGTTTAAAAAAGTCGCAGCCGGTTTTAATCGACTGGCGACCGGAGTGCTGGGGGATGATTCCGGGGTATGGCGTCACCGGGTTAACGGTGTTCGTGATACTGAAGATAATTCCTATTTGGCATCACAGGTTCGGATCGCTACTGAACATTGCGGCGAGATCGACCCGTGTAATCTGGAATTGTATATAAAACATCATGGTTTTGCCGGCTTGGAAAAAGCGCTGAAAATGCCACCGCAGGCGGTAATTGACGAGATTGCCCACTCTGGCTTGCGCGGTCGCGGCGGCGGCGGTTTTCCAACCGGAAGAAAGTGGCAGACAGTAGCCGATGCCCCTGGTAAACGCAAATATCTGGTTTGCAATGCTGATGAAGGAGATCCCGGGGCCTTTATGGACCGGATGCTTCTGGAATCTTTCCCGTTCCGAATCATCGAAGGCATGATGATCGCGGCTCATGCGGTTGGCGCGGAGCATGCTTTTATCTATGTCAGGGAGGAATATCCGCTGGCGGTCAAACGCATTCACAAAGCGGTGAACGATTGTCATCATGCCGGATATGGCTTGAAAATAGAAGTTGTCGAAGGAGCCGGGGCTTTTGTTTGCGGCGAGGAAACAGCGCTGCTTGCCGCGCTTGACGGACGTCGCGGCACGCCGAGTTTTCGCCCCCCATTTCCCTCTGAATGCGGTTTCGACGGATGTCCTACTTTAATTAACAATGTTGAGACTTTTGCGGTTGTGCCCTGGATATTGCGGCATGAGGCTGAAACTTTTGCCGGGCACGGCACCAAGCTGAGTCGTGGCACCAAGACTTTTGCTTTAGCGGGTAAAATCCGCCGCGGCGGTTTGATTGAGGTTCCGATCGGCATGCCTTTGCGACGAATCGTCAATGAGATCGGCGGCGGTGTTCCCGATGGAAAACGTTTGAAAGCGGTTCAGGTCGGCGGTCCTTCCGGCGGGTGTGTTCCGGAAGCCAAATGTGATTTGCCGGTTGACTATGAAGCCTTGACTGAAACCGGAGCGATAATGGGGTCCGGCGGGATGGTGGTGCTGGATAACACTGATTGTATGGTCGATATAGCTCGTTATTTTCTGGCTTTCACCGCACTTGAGTCGTGCGGCAAATGTACATGCTGCCGGGTCGGTACGGTAAAAATGCTTGAAATCCTGGAAAAAATTTGCCGCGGTCAAGGTAAAAAAGGCGATATTGAACGCCTTGAAGAATTAGCCGAACTGGTCAAAGCCGGCAGTATATGTGGTTTGGGCAGGACCGCACCGAATCCAGTGCTGTCGACCTTGAAATTCTTCCGGGACGAATATGATGCCCATCTTCAGGGAAAGTGCCCGGCCGGCCGGTGTCGCGACCTGATAACCTATACCATAACTGATCGCTGTATCGGCTGTTCCCGTTGTGCCCGGGCTTGTGGTGCCGGAGCTATCGCTTTCACGCCATGGGAAAAACACGTCATCGATCAGGATAAATGTGTGAAATGCGATGCTTGCATTGAAGTTTGCCCGGAACACGCGGTAGAGGTGAAATAATGCTGAAAGTTACCATTGATAATGTTGAAATTGAAGTCGCGCCGGGAACCTCTGTTCTGGCTGCGGCCGGTAACGCCGAAATTGTGATTCCGACCCTGTGTTACCTTGAATTATGCGGCGCGACCGGCTCGTGTATGGTCTGTGCTGTTCGTAATCTGGCGGATAATCGGATGATTCCGTCTTGTGTCGCCAAATGTGTCGACGGCATGAGAATTGACGCATCCGGTCCGGAGGTGAAACAGTTTCGCCGTAAGGTCATTGAACTGCTCCTGAACGAACATCGCGGAGATTGTGCCGCGCCATGCCAACAGGCCTGTCCTGAAGGGCTTGACATATCGACTATGCTGCATTTGATAGTGCAGGGCAAACGTGAAGAGGCCGCGTCGTTACTGTTCCATTATATCCCGGACCCACGGACCACGTGTCCTGATTGTCGCGGCGGTTGTGAGATGGCCTGTCGCCGGGGATTATACGAGGAACCGGTGGCGATCCGGGAGATTATCGCCGATCTATGCGAGGTTGAACCGATTGATTATCCGGTAATACTTGAGCCGGAAGACGCATATATGCATCGCTTCGGCCTGGCTACTGAAGCTGAAATGAAGATATTCATTGAGAAGAAATACGCTGTGGACGAATTAGGGGAAGCCGCCCGCTGTCTGCGCTGTGACTGTCGTTCCAGAAACAATTGTAAATTACGGGATTTGGCGTCTGAATATGAAGCGAAACAAAAATATTTCGGAGTTTCTTCAATCAGTTTTGACCGGCAGTTTTATGGCGAAATAGGTTACGAAGTCGGAAAATGCGTCAAATGCGGTAATTGTATAACCATCGGTAATCGATTAAAACCCGGACGCGGGCCGGTCTTCTGCGATCGGGGCGCGACGATAAGAGTTACTGCACCATTCGGCGTGGATGAAAATACTATATTTGAAGATATTGCCGAGGAATGTTTACAGTCGTGTCCGACCGGGGCGTTATTTCGCAAGGAGGACCAGTGATTAACTTTAAAAAAACGTTGCTTCTCGTATTTTCAGCGCTGATTTTATTGGGGGCTGTTTTAACTTTCAAGTTTATGGTTCGCCAGGCTCCGACCGGAACCGGGCAGAAAGCTGAATCAGCGCCCGGAGAATTCGGTTCATGGCCGATATTTCGAGGTGATAGGCAGCTGACTGGTTATGCAAAAGTGATTCCAGCCAAAGTTGAAGTATCATGGCGTTTCCGGGCGAAGGCATCTGTCAATGGCGGTCCGGTTGCCTCCGACGGCAAACTTTTTTTCGGAGATTCCGAAGGCACGTTATATTGTTTGGACATTTATTCCGGAAAATCATTATGGCAGAAAAAAATCTCTGATGGATTCAGTGCCCCGGCTTTACTGGTGGACGGTGTTTGTTATATCGGCAGCCAGTCCGGAGTTTTTTATGCGTTGTCAATGGATGATGGTAAAGAAATCTGGCAGTACAAATGCTCGGAGCAAATCAACGGTTCGGCAAATTATTTCCGTCAGGACGGACAGCTTCGCATTATTTTTGGATGTTATGATTTTCAGTTGCGATGTCTGGACGGCAAAGCAGGAAAAGTCTTGTGGGCTGTAAAAACTGGTAATTATATCAACGGCGCTCCGGCGATTGATGATATGAATATTATTTTTGGCGGTTGTGACGGCTATATAAGGTATGTTGATTGTTTATCAGGCAAGGAAATGCTAAAAGTGAAGCTAAAATCATATATTCCGGCGTCTCCTGCAGTCTTTGATGCAACAACTTTCGCCGCGACATATGATAACAATGTTTATGCGTTGAATCGGGAAGGCAAAATTCTATGGAGTTTTGATTCAGGCAATGACTCTGCGCCTTTTCTAGCATCTCCTGCAGTCAATAACAAGGTTGTTGTCGTTGGTGATCGTGATGGTGTTGTTTATATCCTTAGTCGGAAAGAAGGCAAAAAACTTAATGAATTTCAAGCTGGCGGTGATATTATTATTGGTCCGGTTGTTTCTGATGACATGTGTATTGTTGCGGACAAGGAAGGATATCTTTATTGTTTTGATCTTGATAGTGCTACGGAGAAGTGGCGACACCTTATTGGTACGGAAATTACTGCGTCGATATTAATTAGTGATAAGTCAATAATTGTCGCAGACAATGATGGCAATATAACTCATTTATCGCAAGAAAATATTTAACTCGAATTTTATAAGTGTTTAATGATTAACTTTTAATGCTTTATATATAATCAAACGGTCTGACAATTTGACAAACCCGCTTTCAGCGCATATATTATCTCCAAACCAACCCAAAGGAGGACGAAATGGAAGCGCGAATGAAGGTCAAAGGCGCAGGCTGCTACTACCACCTGTATAATCGAATCGGCTGCATCAAAGGCGAACACCCGTTCTCCGACGCCGACAAGGAATACGGCTTCAAACTGCTTCGATACCTCTGCGATTACTTTTTGATCGAGGTCATCTCCGCCGCCTGGATGGGCAACCATTTTCACCTCGTAGTCTACGCTCCAGGACCGGATGAACTACCGCCGCTCGAGGTCATCGTCAAACGCCACAACAGCTATTACAAAGCAATGAAAAAGATCTTCAAATTCGGCCCGCGAACCCCGGTCATCAGTCTCAAAAATAGAGCGCAATGTCAGGAAATCGCCCTCAAAATGATCGACATCAGCCGCTTTATGTCGGCCTGCCAACGCCAATTCACCTGCGTATATAACGAGACCCGCAACCGCACCGGACAACTCTGGGGGGGGCGTTTCAAAAGCGTGATTCTCGAGCGCGTAAACGCCCTGGCCGCCTGCGTGACCTACGTCGAACTCAACCCGGTCCGGGCCGGCCTGAAAAACTCCCCGTCGGATTACAATTTCACCACCTGGGGCCGCTATTGCAGAAGCGGCAAACACATGCTTTACGAGAATTTTGTCAAACACATGAAGCCGAACATCACCACCGGCGACACCTCGCAATGGACTGATGCCGAACTGTTTGCGTTCTTCCGTGGCGAACTGGCCCGCATCATCACGGCGGAAACCGGCGCCTCGAGCGAAGAGATCTACGCCGCGCGCGACAAAGCCCGCCAAAAAGAATCGATGCACGTACGCTTCCTGCGTCGTACCCGACACTTTACCGAAGGGGCGATTTTAGGTTCAAAACAATTCATCCGCCGAACCGGAAGCCAGTTTGATAACCCCGAAAGAATCCATAAAAAACACCTCTCCCGAGGCCTCAGCCCCTCCGGTATATTATATTGCTTCCGTATGCTTCAAGAATGATGTAATCAATTAAAATGGTGCTTCCGGAGGAGAATTATCTGAGGCTGAAAACTCTTTTTTGTTTTGTTCCTGCATCAATTCCCGGAACAGGCGGGATTTTTCCTGCGGGTCTGTTGATGATGCCAGCTCAGCCTTTAGTTCAGCCAAACGTTGTTTATGATGGAAGTTCCTTATGGTTGTAATACAATCTTCGACTGCTTTTTCTATGATGTCTTCATTCCAGTCGGTTTCCTTTGCTAGAATAGCACTCAGTTCCGGATTCGGATTCTCTCTTTCCAAGTCGTTGAGACGTTCAAACAAGTGTTCTGAATCACCATCCAGGGCGGCTCTAATGGCTTCGTCTAATGCCAGGCCGATCGGTGTATTACTTAATATATCGGGGGGGAGGTGGTGAATCAGCATGCTGCCGACGGTTGGAAAATGTATGGCCAGTTCCAAAAGAACTTTTTCAGATTGTGCCAGTTGTTTTGGATGCTCAGGGAGTGGCGGGGCAGGTTGGGTAGGCTCTTGTTTTGTTAACGGTGATAGTTCTTTATTGTGTTTTGCTTTGCCGCGAAAACGCCTCATTTCCTGGAAAATAGTTTCAAATCTCATGCCGATTCTTTCGGCCAGGTGTCTCGCATAGGATTCGCGTCCCGACTGACTTTCGATCTTTTGGATATATGGGAGAATAGCATTGATTATTCTGGTTTTTCCAGCTGGTGAATTTGGGTCAAATTGTCCACTGAGATGCATAATCAGAAAATCACACCAGTCAACGGCATTGGATACCAGCAGGGAAATGCCCTGAGGCCCGTTTTGCCGGTAAATTTCATCCGGGTCGCTGTCCGGAGGCATATTGATAACTTTAAGTTCGAAATCAAGCGGCAACAATAGTTCAATAGCCCGGCAAGACGCTTTTTGACCAGCGCTGTCGGAATCGAACGCGACGTATAATTTGTCGGCATATCGTTTCAGGATTCGTCCTTGTTGGTCGGTAAACGCAGTTCCCTGAGGCGCTACCGCATTGGCAAAACCGGCGCGATGCATGGCGATAGTATCGATTTGGCCTTCGCACAAAATAATAAAACCTTTTTCATGGATTGTCTGGCGTCCCTGATACAGGCCGTAGAGAATTTCAGATTTTCTGAAAACCGGAGTTTCCGGGGAGTTTACATACTTGGCGCCTTGCGCATCTTTTTCTACTGTTCTGGCGCTGAACGCGACCGGACGTCCCTGTTCATCAAGAATAGAGAACACCAAACGGTTGCGAAAACGGTCGTAAATTCTGCCCTGTTCATTTTGAGTGACAATGCCGGCTGTAAGCAGTTCATCAGGAGTATATCCCTTACTGGTGCCGTAATTCAAGGCTGAATCCCAGGAGTCCGGAGCGGCTCCGATCATGAAAGTATCGGCAACATCATTTGGAATCTCACGGGTTCTGAAGTATTGTGCGACCGGAGAATCAGCTTCTTGGCGCAATTGGGTCATAAACCATTCGGTAAACAGTTTGTTTATTTCGAAAACTTTTTCCTTCATCGAGCGGTTTTGGGCGGCACGCTGACGCTCTTCCGGGGATGAGTATTCACGTTCGGGAATGACTACTCCGCAGCGGGTGGCAAGCATGTGAATGGCGGTCGGAAAATCGACCCCTTCACGTTCCATGACAAATTTAAAGACGTCGCCTCCCGCTCCGCAGCCGAAACAATGATAGCGTTGACGCTGCGGTGTAACGGTGAATGAAGGGGTTTTTTCGGAGTGGAACGGACAGCAGGCTTTATATGCGGCACCGGCTTTTTTAAGAGGAACGTAGCTGTTGATCAGTTCCACAATGTCACTGCGGGATCTGATTTCTTCAACTATTTCATCCGGTACGGCTCGATTCATAACTATGTCAGTCTTTCAGTTTAATAATAATGCCCTTCCGGTCCGCTTGAGATTTCAGGCCGGGAATGTTTCAGGACATTATTAAGTATTATGATGAAAGTTCACGAATCCGGTGCCGGATGCGTTGGCGCTGATGTTCCAGTTCCGGATTATTTGCAATCAGATTGAGATATTTTTTATAAAAAGAGATTGCCTTGCTTTTTCTGCCGTGTCGATCCATGCAGATTGCCAGGTTCAAGACAGTTGTATGATTATCCGGAGCGGCGTAGTAAGCTTTGACCAGGCATTTTGCCGTATTGGCGGAATCGTTTCTGGCAGCATAGATCACACCCATTTCGTTCCATGGTTCGGGACGATCTTTGAAACGTTTGGTTTTCGCCAGTCTTTCATAAAACTGTTCCGGCTTATCAATATTCAATCGGCGATAGACTTGTCCAAGCAGAATCAATATATTCGGATCATCCGGCTTCAGTTTCAAAGCGCTCAACAGCGGTTGAACTGAATCCTGAATTTTATCCGGGGTTTCAAAATAAAGTCTGCCAAGAATATACTGGGCCAAAAAATTGTCAGGATCACATTTGACGGCTTTACGAGCAGTTTGAATTGCCAGATCTTTGCGGGCGTTGTTTTCATAAGCGATTGCCAGCATCAGCCAGGCGGATGAGTTTTCCGGTTCGCGTCGAGCTGCTTCCATTGCCAGTTCCAACGCCTCCTTCCAATTATTTTTACTGCCTGATTCAACTGCCGCATTTAGAATCTGCGTCGTTGAGCGGCGGTCTGGACCGCAGCTGGTAAGAGAGATTATCAGAATGCTTGCAGTTGCAAAATATGTTAAGATTTTTGTCATTGATTTCCTTGCGTTGCCATTGGCGTTTCCAATATTAAAAACTTAACTCGATACTGTGAAAAATCAATCGGTTATTGATGAATATAAGACTTTTTTTTATTTTTCAGTTGTCAGGGTATTGACATAAGCTAAAATATCCTGTATAATCGATA
This sequence comes from Victivallales bacterium, assembly GCA_963678305.2. GTDB lineage: Bacteria > Verrucomicrobiota > Lentisphaeria > Victivallales > Victivallaceae. The sequence continues at coordinate 11,078 of CAXXVV010000002.1, read as the reverse complement.
GCAAAATCAACAAAATCAACAAAATTAGCGTAATTCAATGCAGGGATTAAATATCAAACTCAATATGTCCGAGGCCAGTTCTGCGCCGATTTACCAGCAGTTGCAGGCGCAATTGCGCGATTTTATTATAAGTGGGGGTCTTACACCCGGGGCCAGGTTGCCGGACGTTAAGACGTTGGCGACAAGTGCTGGAGTCGGAATTAACACTGCCTATCGCGCTTTGGATGGGCTGGTTAAAGAAGGTATTTGCTGTCGCCGTCCCAAGAAAGGGACTTTCATCGCAGAATCATTTTGTCCGGTGCCGGCGCTTGAAGAACGTCAAATTGTCGGGCTTTTTCATTTTAACATTGATGATTCCGGCGGGGAATTCGGACTGTTCAGGAAGCTGGTGTTTGACGGGGTCAGCAAGGAAGCCAATAAGCGCGGGGTCGATTTATTCTTTCTGTCAGGAGATGCTGAAAGCAGGCTGAAGCAATATACCTCGATGCCTGGATGCTCTCCGCGCGGAATGCTGGTTTTTTCTGAGAATTATCAGGAAGTATTGAAACTGGCGGAAATTTTTCCTCATATGCGTTTTGTTATCGTCAATTATTACCATGAGAATTTTGAGGATACGCCGGATAATATTTACGGGGTGTTCAATGATGATTTCGGCGGATCTTATGCCGCGGCCGACCGTTTTATCGCCGAAGGGGGAACGCATCTGGGATTCATTAATATGACGCTCGCTGATGACAACTATCTCATGCGTGAGCGCGGAGCCGCCTCCGCCGCGGCCGACAGCGGGATTACTTTTTCATCATACCAAATTCCAAATGAAGGCCGCCATGATCAGGTAGAATCAGGTTATAATGCGGCAAAAGAGTTATTTAAAACCTCGCCGGAAATTGATGTGGTCATGGCGGCAAATGACAAAATAGCTTCGGGAATATGCCAGTATCTTGTCGAACAACAGCAGGCGGACAAGGTCAGGGTATGCGGTTATGACCGGACGCACCAGCATTTGCCCTACAACAAGATGTTCAGTTCAATAGCCATTGATTTTCCTCGAATGGGAGAAAAGGCGATAGATCTTATAATTGGCAGCAAGCCGAGAACAAAGATGCTGCAACTGTTTCCGCAGTTGGTTATTAAGTAAATTTTAATATATAAAACTTGTATTCATCATTTTAACAATAACTATTTAAAGAGTCGTGCGAAATGCAAGTATCAACCACGAAAAACACGAAAAGTCACGAAAAAGTTTTTTTATTTTTCAGCTTAAGCTGAAAATTTAAATACTTCTTCATGTTCTTTATGCGTTGCCTTCGCTAGCTCAGGCTCAGACTGCGCTAGTCATGGTGCAAATAATAGTTTCACAAGAATCTATAACAATAACTATTTACAGAAAGGAAAGAGAAATGTCAAAACTCAAATTCACATTAATCGAGCTTCTCGTGGTAATAGCTATCATTGCTATTCTTGCGAGTATGTTACTGCCAGCCCTGAACAAGGCAAAGGAGAAAGCCCGGTCAATTAAGTGTCTGAGCAATCTGAAACAGCTTGGTTTGGCGACTTTGCAGTATGCGGATGATCACAACGGCTTTGCTCCGTGTAATAATTCCCCGACTAACTGGCCGACCCTAATGAGTACCCGACTGACCGACACTGGTCCGGTGACGGGATGCGGTTATTTGAATCGCAGCGATACATATTTTTGTCCCTCGTGGGCTCCTTTCAATTTTGAAAAAGCCACCCATGTCGGAACCAGCTTGAGTTTTTGGGTCCGGTATGTATATGGAATGAGACGTGACGACGCTTATCCGGGATCATCAACAGACTTTGCATACCGCATTTCTGATACACGAAAGTATCCTGATAATTTGGTGCCTTCGAGGTTTGTTTTATATGGAGATTCGTATTATACCGGTACCGGATTGCAAACAGGAGCGATGTACGTAAATAACTGCGGCGGTAATAACATAAAATACAAAATGCATGCGCGTCACGGCGACCGGGCCAATGTCTGGTGTGCGGATGGTCATGCCGAATCCCTCAGTCCGGGAGAGCTGACTGGACGATTCAATGTTTATGAAACTCAAATAACAACTTATAATTTCAATTGAGGATTTGCGTAAATGTCAGGAACACGTAAGCTATTGATGTATTCTTCGGGATTACTGCTCACGCCGGTTGTCTGCGGTAAGGCTGCGACTCAAGCTTCAAAGACGATGAATGCTCCCAATATTATCTTGATCGAGGCGGATGACCACCATTACAAAGCATTGGGGTGTTTAGGAAACCCGGTCATTAAGACGCCAAACATCGACCGGTTGGCCGCGCGCGGAGTGGCTTTCAGTAATATGGTTTGTCAGACTCCGGCCTGTTCGCCGTCAAGGAGTTCTTTGCTGACCGGGAGTTATCCCCATAACAACGGATGCTATTCCAACCATAATCTGGGAATAGAGGGAAGTCAAATGAGAATGACCTTTCCTTCCGCACTGCAGCGGGCGGGATATCATACCGCTTTGTTTGGCAAAATGCATTTCCATATTCCAAGTATCCGCAAGATACAGGATGCGACAGACCCCAGATGGATTAAAGCGTGCCAGAAACTTGGTTTCGACGATGTTTTTGGAACTTTTGGAAAGCATATGATTGGCCGCAGTTCCACCGAGTGCAATTATTCGAAATACTTGAAAAATAAAAAACTTTACCAGGTTGTCAGAAACGACTGGAAAAACAACCGGAAAGGCTGGCCGTTGAACTATGTCGGGCCGACTCCCCTGAACGAGGAAGATGCCGAGGACGGGTTTCTGGCTTCAAAGGCTGCGGATTGGATAAAAAAGCAGAAAAAGGGCAAACCATTTATGCTCTGGCTCAATTTTTCGAATCCGCATCCGCCTTGTGATCCGCCTGAAAAATATGCTTACATGTACGACAAGGTTAAATTACCACCGGCGGTTCCGACTCCTGACTTGCGCGGTCTGCCTGCTGACCTGGCCGCGAAAGTTAAAAGATTATCAGCAAAAACAACGCCGGAGCAGGCACGTAAAATCCGGGCTCGTTACTATGCGATGATAACGTTTCTCGATTCTTGCGTCGGCAAGGTCATGAATGCGGTCAAAGAGGCCGGGTTGACTGGGGATACGGTGATTGTTTATTGTGCGGACCACGGGTCTTTGAACGGCGACCATGGTATGTGGAGTAAGGGGCCGATGTATAAAGGCTCGATCAATGCCCCGTTGGTGATTGCCGGACCGATGGTTACGGAAAAAGGACGTATTGTCAAACGCCCGATTGAAATGCAGGATATTGCCGCTACTTTTATGGCTATTGCAGATAAAGGCAAGGCAAGAAAAGAGAATTTCAAGCCTGAAGGAGTGTCGTTGCTGCCTTTGCTGACCGGTAAAGGGAAATTTGCCCGTGACGCAGCGTTTGCCGAGTATCGCGATATTAAAATGGTTGAGGATGGAAACTATAAATACGTGTACGGCCCCAACCGGAAACAGCAACTATTGTTTGATATGAAAAATGATCCTGATGAGACGCATAATTTAGCGGGAAAACCGGAATATAAAGAGGTTGAACAAAAAATGAAAAATAAGCTGCTGCAATGGCTTGCCGGGACATATTTACATTCAAACTCCAAGGCTCCGAGAAAAAAATAAACGTTTGTTATATTGAGGTTTTTTTAAGCTCTTTTATCAAATTAAGGATAATCAATGAAGAAGATAATTTCAACAATCTCAGCTATCGGAGCGCTTGCGGCTGTAAATGCTGAATATAAGCTGGACAGTCCGTCCTTGAACAAATATGAACTGATGCTTAACCCGGGTATGGAACAGTTGTCGTTGGACCCGAAGCGCAAGGGATGTGCCGAGAATTGGTTTGCCGGCAGCCGGACCGGGAAAGGTTCTGCACTGATGGACGATGCGAAATCGGCTTTTTCCGGCGCACGTTATATTCAGGTGGATACCTCAAAGCTGGCCGGTAAACAAAAAAGTGTTATCATGCGTTTCCGGCTGTCGGAGAACAACCTGGATAAACTTCCCAAAGATTTAATCAGCGTGATCCGGGCTAAAGGCAGAGGGACAGTCAAACTCGCATTTATGCTGCGAGCAAAGAAAAAAGAGGATTGTGTCCGTTTTTACAGTGAAAGTTTCAAGGTGTCCACGGATAAATGGCGGCAGTTTGAATACCGTTTCAAGTTGCCTGAGAAAATTGACCGGAAAAAAATCAAAGGTCTTTCGCCAATGATCATCGTTACGGGCAAGGTAGCCCTGGATGCCGGGCATCTTATGAGTGCCGAAGCCTTGAACGTTAAAGTGAAAGAGCTGATTCCCAAGGCTAATATAAGCCCGTTTATAAGCTGTCCACGGGCGAATAAAGTTCCGAAAATTGACGGGGTGATGAGTCCGGACGAATGGACCCGGGCGGTTGCGGTTACCGGATTTACGACGACTAATTATGAATTTTCACCACGGCAGACCATCGTTTGGATGACCTATGACGAAAAGAATCTTTATATTGCTTTCCGGTCTGAAATGATGAATGTCCGCGGTAAAAATTACGGAGAAAATAAACAGGATTGCCAATTCCGGCATTATCTTGACTTTTTCGAGATTCACTTGATCCCGGATAACCGGAACCGTTTCCAGCTAATGATAAATCCGGCCGGTGGAATTATCGATTATAATCACACCCTCAAGGGCAAAGCAGCTAAAGACTGGAACGGTAAATACACCTACCGGACCACTAACGTTGATTCCGGCGATACGTCGGGCGGCGTCCAGACTTTCGCACGGCGCTTCTGGACCGGAGAGATTGCTATTCCCTATACCACGCTTGGAGTACAGCCACCGCAAACCGGAATGGCCTGGCAGGTTAACTTCTGCCGGGATTTCTCGGTCCTGAAAGGAGCTCGCAAAGCTAAAGACTGGACTACCTGGACCACGACTTCTTCATTTAAGCAGGGCAATACCACGAAAATGATTTTCGGCGGCGATTGTCCGGCGATTCAGATCATGGATATCGGCAGCCTGGCCGGTGGTAATGTTTCGATTCGCGGTAAGGTCTCCGCCCTGAAACAGACAAAAATTGATTTCCAGGGCGCAGCAGTCCTGAAAGGGACCGGCAGCCGGGTTCTGGATACCTGTACTCAGGTTGCCGCTGATTCCGGCGGAGCTTCTTTTTCAATGCTCGACCAGATTGATACCGACAAGCCTTTGACCGGGAATTTTATTTTTGCAGCACAAGCTGACAACCGCAAACAACTGTTGATGCTTCAGTCGACTCCATTTTCATGTTCATCGGCATTCAAATTCCGCGCATATTTAAACTACGGGAAAAAGCGTTTGAACTGTACGCTTGACCTGTCCGCCAAAAAGACCCTGCCGTCCGGCTCAAAAGCATATTTTGAAATTGTCGGCACCGATATAAAGATGGCAATGCCGGTCGCACCGACTTTCAATGAAAAATGGCTTGATATTGCTAACCTGAAACCGGGTAAATATACCGTGATATGTAAAATGATCAATGCCGCAGGCAAGGTTGTCTCATCCGGCCGTGATGAATTTACGATGTTCGAACGTCCGGCTTGGATGGATAAGATTATGAAACCATCCGGCCTGGTGCCGCGACCGTTCACTCCGGTCAAGGTTGCCGGGAAATCGGTGTCAGTTGTTCTTCGCAAGTACCAATTGCAGGATAACGGATTACCGGCGGCGGTCTATTCTCTTGACCGGAATATTTTCAGTAAACCAGCTCAGTTGCGGGCGGTTGTTGATGGCAAACCGGTTGCGTTGCGGTTTAGCTCGCTGAAATTGTTGAAATCCGAACCGGCTCAGGCGGTATGGCAGCTTGCCGGGACCGGTGCCGGACTTAAGCTGAGCGGAACTTTAACGATTGATTTTGACGGCTTTGCCATGTGGGACGTCACGCTTTCGACGACAAAACCGGTCAGGATTGACGCCCTGAGCATTGATTTCTTCGTTAACAAGCAGGATGCTATGTATATGCGGGCGGAGAACGGCAAGACCGAAGAACGCTATGGGACCGCATTGTATAAAAACAAACAGACCAGGCCGGTCAGTATCGCTTTTTTCTGGTACAATGAAGGTAACTGGCCGCATGCCGGGTTGTTTATGCACTGGTTCTGGCTTGGCGGTGATAAGCGCGGCTTCACGGTTATGACAGATACCGACCGCTATATGACCGGGCCTAAGCGGATTGAGATATTCAAGCAGTCAGCTTACAATCATCTGCGCTGGAATCTGATCAGCAGTCCCGTCAAATTGCAGGGATCGCGACGCTGGCGTTTCGGCTATAATGCTACTCCTTTCAAGCCCAAACCTGCGGAGTCGCGCAACTATCATTCGATGATGGCCGCACGGCAAGCCAATGATTACCCTGAATTTATGAAGGATGTTTTTGTCCGCATGGGGCATTACACTCAACCCAATGTTTATTACAAGGCTACTCGACAAACGCCCGGAGCCCTTAAAATGAACCATCAATGGGGAGTTAAGCTGGTTCCGTATTTTTCATTCGGAATCGGGGCTGAAGGCACAAAGGAATTTGACCGGCATGCACAGGAATTTAAACTGTTGCCGAGTCATGGCGGCAACGCCGGGACTCGCGGCGGATGGCGTACCACATGCGCCGCCAGCAGTCTCTGGCGCGATTACGTCACTTTCAAAGTCAAAGAACTTACCGATAAATACAAGCTTGACGGCCTCTATCTCGATGTCTCGCGTTCGGTTGGCTGTCGTAATCCGGCCCATGGATGCGGCTGGTGGAATAATGAGAAAAAGTTGCGCGAGCGCGAGGTCAATGTCTTTGAAATGCGTGAACTTTACAAGCGTATTTATACTCACTTCAAGACTGGTGGTCGTGACAAGGTGATCTTCTGTCATGGAGCCGATATGGGGGCGCTGCCGTATATCGATGTTTTCACCCAGGGGGAATCATGGTGCAAAGAACGCAACACCGGCTATAAACGCCTGAGTCCTGATTTTTACCGTACTATTGTGGCGCGCATCCAGTATGGCATGCCGTTTACATTTTACGCCTATTATCAGTATTCATGGCGCGGCGGCCGCAATCCTGCGTCCCGGGCAACTCCGGCCGATGTGATGATGATGGGAATGCAGTTTCCGAATCACTTTAATGTTTCGGATGGGGACGGCGTGGTTCCATCGATGAAATTATGGAAATTCACTGATCCGTTTTTTGCCACTGCTAAGTTCTATCCTTACTGGGACGACGCCAATCCGGCAAAGGCAGACAAGGCTCAAGTGTTTGCCGCGACATATAAATATCGCGACAAAAGCAGAGCGGTGATCTTTGTTTCAAACTGGAATTACAGTTCTGTCAACGGTACAGTTTCAATTGATTTCAGCAAACTCGGTTTTAAGCCAAAATCAATGCAACTGCTCGATGTTTTGGCAGAGAAGAACATAAGTCTCTCGATCAGCAATAAAGTTTCAGTTTCGATTCCCAAACGTGATTTCCGGGCGATTGTTTTAGAATAAAAGAAAAACAAATTTCAATTATTAATGGGTTGTGTGAGTCACAGCCCATTTTTTTTATTAATGTCTTGCATGTAACAGAAGTTGCACTTTAGATTTTATCTGGCTTTTTAATTTTGATTTAAGTTGTTTATGTATAGTTGTTTGTGTTGTTATAATAAACAAGCCGTAATAAACAAGCCGTCTGTTTATTAATAAACAAGCCGTCTGTTTATTATTAATTGGGAATAATTCTATTCAGGGCTCCTGAGATTAGCTCTTATTCATATTGTTTATGTTGTATGTTTAATAAATATTCAAAAATATTTAAATATCTTAATATATTTATTATTATATATATATGATTTATGTTGCACTGTATTGTTGAAGGTGGTATTGACAGTTGTTTTTGTTGTTGTATAATCAAAACAGATAAAAAAATTAATAAAAGTAAATTCAATACATGACAAAGAACAGTACAACAATTTATGACATTGCAAGACATCTTGATTTATCCCCGGCAACAGTCTCGCGGGCTATAAACAATGATGTAAAAATATCCAATGCAACGATCATGAAAGTCAGGAGTGCGATGCAGACGCTGGGATATGAACCGAAGCCGGTGCATCAGCGTCAGGGCAGACGCTCCAATGGCCGGGCTCACAAATTAAGCTGTCCGAATATCGTTTTTCTTCATAACCGGACCTATACTACATGGACTGATGTGTTTCCGGCTATGGGGGAATTTCTGACCAGAATGGATTATACGTTTGAGAACAGATACTATTCCCCTAATTTGTCACTGGACAATGCCGACGGGATAATTCTGGACTTTACGGTTACGGACAAGCATCTTTTGAAACTCCTGCGGAAAAAGATAACGGTGCAAATGTTCGGGAATCCCGGTCAATCCGATATTTTATGGGATCAGATAACTTATGACAATTCCCGGGTCGGCGTCATTGCCGCGAAGTATCTGCTGGAGCAGGGACATGAGATTATGGCGGCCTTTTATCCGTCTAACAAGGTTGCCCGGACCCGGGCTGAGGCATTTATTAAAACTGTCCGGGACGCGAATAAGCGGGTGAAGACCTATGAACATCCGGGATTGGAAATTGACGTGGAACTTCTCGGCGAACAAGTAATGCAGATAGATTCACTGATTGCCAAACCGACCGGCCTGTTTGCTTTTAATGATATTACCGCGGTATCGCTGTACAATTGTCTCCTGAAATCCATCTGGGGGCAGGGGCGCGAAGTGGAAATTATCGCCTGTGACAATAACCATGAAATCCTTTCCGCAGTGCATCCGCGTCCCGCATCGATCGAGATTCATCCCAGGCAAATTGCCAAACGCGCAATCGAACAACTGGTTTGGAGGATGAACAACCCGTTTGATCAGCCGATAACAATTATAGTTGAACCGGAACTCATAAAAAATAATAAGAATATCAAGAAAGGTACTTAAAAATGAAAACCCGGAATTACTTCACATTGATAGAGCTTTTGGTGGTGATAGCGATAATAGCAATTCTGGCCAGCATGTTAATGCCGGCTTTAGGCAAGGCCCGCGATAAGGCGAAGGAGATTTCCTGCGCATCCAATATGAAGACTATTGCGTTGTGCCAGGGAATGTACAGCGGAGATTATGACTCAATCATTGTCCCGTCTTCGGCGTCACCCAACTATAGCAACGGAAACCCCGGAACCAGTTGGGATGGTCTTCTCGGCATGGGGTATGACGGCAGAAAACTGACCAATGTCACCGGATCTTCGTTATATGTTACAAAGTCCTGGAAAAAAGGTGATCCCGGAGATACTAAACTCTATCAGTGTCCGGCCGATCCCGGAGTTAATATTCAATCGACCGGTTTTCGGCTCCGGACGTATGCGACAAATCATTGGTACTCGGGTCAGAATGGGGTGAAAAAACTCAGCAATATCAGGAAACCTTCCTGGATATTTTCTTTGGCTGAGAGGCCAGATATGTCTGTTGTTTCGGGTTCATACGGGGTAAATGTACTGGGAAATGTCGGCTCCAGTCCGGGGGTATTGGGGCATTCTGGCACAGCGACTTCCCGTCAGGTTTTTATGGCTCCCGAACTTTATGTAACCGGGACTAACACTTCATTTGGTCATCACGCCAAAAAATGGAATTACGGTTTTATGGACGGTCATGTCGAGGGGCTGATTCCCAATGGAGACGCTAATTCTTCAATCTGTTATTTCAGGCCCAATAACCATTGGAAAACTTGGTAAGCTATGGTCATCCTCAATAAGGCCGAAGAGCATTTACTATATTGGTCCTTTTTTTGAATTAATCAATTATGCGGTCGTGCATATTTTTATATTGTTTTACATGCTTCGACGTGAGATTGGAGACCACGATTAATTAATATGTTTATTTATGCAACAATGCTTATTACAAATAAAATAATGCGCCCGAAAGAGAAAGTGTTTCTATGTTGACGGTTTGGGATTATGCGGTAATTATTTTTTACCTGGTGTTTATGATGGCTATCGGGTTTGTCTGGAAGAGCGTCTGCAAAAACAGCAGCGATTACTTCCGGGGTGGAGGCAATATGTTGTGGTGGTTGTCAGGAATGTCGAGTCTGGCGGCCGGGCTGACGGCCTATTCGTTCACTGCGGCCGGGGCGTTTGTCCACAAGACCGGTTTTTTACTGCTGATCGTCTATATGTCTGGTTTTCCGGGGATGCTGCTGATCTATTTTTTTCTGGCGCCGCGTTTCCGGCAGATGCGGGCGGTGACGACCGCCGATGCTATTCGGCGGCGTTACGGCCGGCCGACCGAGCAATTCTGGGTCTGGACGGCTTTGCCGCTAGGCTTGTTCAACGGCGGCATGATGCTCTACATCATTTCGCTGTTCGTCAGCGTGGCCCTTGGGCTCAATATCTTTTATGCGATCATTATTCTCGCATTGGTGATTACGGTTATGGCGGGGGCCGGCGGTTCCTGGGCGGTGGCAGCCAGCGATTTTCTGCAAATGATGATAATTATTGTCGTCTCGGCCACGGTCATGATCCGCACTTTCGCTCTGCCGGAAGTCGGCGGCATCAGCGGCTTTCTGGAAAAAATGCCGACCCGGTACCTTAATTTCAATGAGTTTGCCGATCTCTGGGTCTGGCTGCCGTGGGTGCTGGTTCTGATCGTTATCAATACCCTGCGTTCCGCCGATCTTAACACTTCCGGGGCCAAATACCTGAACGTCAAGGACGGTGACAACGCCAAAAAAGCGACTTTGCTTAACATGGTCGGGCTTTTCCTGGTTCCGCTGATTGCTTTTACCCCGGTGATGGCGATGGGGATTCTCAACTTTAATCTGGCGAAAATGTTTCCAGGACTCAAAGATCCCGGAGAAGGGGCATATCTGGCGATTTCCCGCTATGTACTGCCGCAGGGGATGGTGGGGCTGATGATCTGCTCGATATTTGCCGCCACAATGTCGACTATGGACACCGCGTTGAATAAAAACGCCGGATTTTTCGTGAAGAATTTTTATGCCGAGTTCCTGCGTCCCGGCGCGGAGGAAAAGGAGCAACTGATGATGGGCAAGCTTTTTTCCGTCA
>CAXXVV010000001.1:0-59750 GCA_963678305.2 Victivallales bacterium | reverse complement strand
CGTTACGCAGAAACAAAACTTATTCCGGAGCCCTTGATGAATAAAGATTAATTCTTTTATTGTCATCGTTGAAATCTCTAACTAAAATGAGTAATTCAAGCGGTTCGGAGTTTCTTTGGTATCTTACTTGCTCAATTACAATATCCTTTACATTGGTCCAATCTACTTTTCTTGTACATCCCAACTCGCAAATTCCAGAATAGTATTTAAAAGGATAACCATCAATGTCAATCCGCACTGTTCCCAAAATTGCTTGAAGAGAAAATACAAGAATATCAAAAAAATATTCCAATTACTCCTCTTTTCACGACCAGTCGCCAAGTAATTGTCCCCCGTTTACAACGGTTCATATAAATTATAATAAAGAATAACCCCTCCAAGAAGTGTTGCCACAACCGGCAACACTATCGTTAGTTTATGACGCGGGGACCATTGTAATCACAAGTCCGTCAATGCCTTTTTCAAATGAGCATTCCGGCGGAAAATACTGTAAATCATTACAGTGATTGTCAGCGTCTGTAAAGTGGCTATTGTTCGAATCAGTCATAATCCACCTTTGATATTCCATATCAAATGCCATCTTTCAGGTTACATTGCATGCGGTATTCGCGTGGTGAAACTCCATATTCACGTTTAAATACCCGACAAAAATATTCGCTGTGCCTGAATCCGGTCATTGTCGCAACCATCTTTACCGGAAACATTGACATTTTTAATAATTTTCTCGCTCGTTGCAACCTCTTCTCCATTAATATAGTACTAAACCCGCACTTAAAATGCTGCTTAAGAACCTGAAAAGTCCTTGATTCGCTCAAGCATAATCTTTCAGCTAAATCGGTTAAAGAGATATTCCGATGAAAGTTTTCATCAAAAAAATCTTCGATCTGCTGTTTTCTATCCTTCGCTTTAAAAGGAGAACCCGACGATTTGCTAATTATTTTTTCGAGCAGCGAGGCTAGCAATTCTCCCATTGTCAACAGCTCCTTAAGCACACTCAGCTCCAGTTCAGGGAGGTTTCGGCTTAGCTTAGTTATCTTCTCAGATTCTTCGAAAGAAGACGCGACAAGCGAGTTTTTCGGCAGAGTCCGTAGTTTTCCCGGCTTGAACGGGCCGATAAATATAACACCGATATTCCGGTTGTCCATAAATACCGGAATGACCGCTTCCACAATACCGCACGGACACATTTTCCAGAACGATTCAGTCTTGCGCGCCAGGCGTCTGGCCACTTCGCTGCGATCAAACATGATACAGCGCCGTTCACCGTCAACATCGCTGCGTTTGGATATTGAACAAAAAGGATTCAGGTGATACACCGGCATCTCCTCGACATTTTCAATAATCTGACCGGAAAAATCGTGAACACAAATGTGGCAATTATACAACCTGCGCATCAATTCCGCGCCGCGATGAAAAAGCTCAAGTTCGCTCTGATATGACATGATTATTTTATTACTCGTTTCGCAATTGTTACTCGATATCAGGAAACCCTACTATGTAATAATATAGCAAAATTATCGAATTGTTCAATTACAAAGACATCTTTTCCCCATATAATATTATCAGTGTTAATTTCATCATGTATATTCAACTCAAAAGGAGAGAATCATGGTTAAGTATGGATTTTGTTCGAAGAATCGCTCTTTTACGCTCATTGAACTGCTGGTTGTGATCGCGATCATTGCGATCCTCGCGTCAATGTTATTACCGGCGTTGAATAAAGCGCGGGAAAAGGCACACAGTATAAAATGCACCTCCAACCTGAAGCAGTTGGGAACCGCCACCATGTTTTATACCGACGCTTTCGACGGCTGGCTGCCGGAATACTGGCATCCGACTGAAGATACCTGGGCTCATGAATACTGCAACCAGGGGTTCCTCCATTACGACATTAAAAAAGTCTGGTATAACACCGGCACAAGAGGTGTATTCGAGTGCCCGAAGGACTTGCGTAAAAAAAATATCAGTTATTATATCAACGCCCAGTTAACTGCCGGTCCAAATACCGGCTGGTACGGCGGCGCGGCTTACTTCCATTATAAGATCAGTCAGATATCCAAGCCATCCGGGGTCATGCTGCTAATCGACGGCTGGCGCAACGACAGTTATCAGAGCGGCAGTTACGTCGCTCATGGACAAAATTATATTAACTGGCGCAACACCAATCCGGCGCTGGTTGCCGAAATGCCGGATTTCCGACATGCCGGGCGAAGTAACATGGCAATGGTTGACGGGCATATTGAAGCACGCGGCATCCTGGAATTGCCAAACGTCACCCGGCGACATTACTTCTGGGACGGCGAAACAACTAACGACTGATATATAATTTAACGAAAGAATAAAGTTATGGTTTGCAAGTTCATCACAATTATAACGACACTGTTTATCTCCTCCGGATTGTTTTCCTCTGAAATGTACGAATTAAAGAATTTCGGCAAGGTAGATTCCCCACAGGCGGCGGAACAAACCTTCAAAAAGGCAAAACAGGCTATTATCGCCAAAGGCGGCGGGATTTTATTCATCTCAAACAGCACAGCCGCCGATTTTGCCCCGCATAGCGTTGTCCAGCAGAAATTAAGCGGTAACTCCGTTATGATTGTTGACATCCGCGGAGGAAAGACCAGAATGGTAATGCCGTCGCTGGGTTATCGATTGCCCAATGACCCGCATGGGTACGGCAATTTGTTTCTGGACAGACAAATCAACCAGACTGCAATCAATCCGAATGGCATGAATTCCAACCTACGCATCAGCAACCGGGTAATCAAAGGACTTACTTCATATTTTCAAATGGTAAAAGAATACCAGTTGCAGCCCAACGGGCAGATGAAAGTATATCCGCCGACAATGGCCGGCCTGAATGTCGGCGCGGTTCTGTCAGTCATGCAGGGGCGGGGTAAAAAAGGACGGACCGGAGAATTTGAAGCACCTTCGTCTCTGACCGCCAATATAGTCAAACTGGGTTGGGATAAGAGCAAAAATGCCGGTTACATCCTCCTTGAAAAAGTCAGCCAAAAAGCGAAATGGGGTCAACTGACAGCCTTGATCAATAAGTCAAGCGCAGGAGCAATCCATATCGGCGATATCATCCACTGCGACGGCGAAATGCCTGGAACCGTCAGTATGGAAAAGAAATTTTTCGGACAAGGCGATAGTTTCGGAATCGGAATGCGCTATATGTATATGGGAAATATCATGTCCTGTATGGGAGATGAAAACGGTTGCGGCTACACTGTTGACACCTGGCAGATGCTGGACAGTTTCCAGGGCAAAGTGCAGAAATGGAACCCGAAAACCGGAGAAATGATTTACACCATGGATTCCCGGCGCGCGAACACCCTCGGAACCTCCAGGCCGATGATCAATCTTAATCAGGACAAATGGATAACCAGGGGCAAAATCAAAATAATGGCCAATAATTCGAACGGGGAAATCGCGAGGAACGGTTACATTCTGGGGGTCGGGGTGAATTGGTCCCCGGCAATCATCGGGCGGGCCATTGCGGTGGATACACCTGAAGAGTATTGCGGAACCGCCTCAAAAGGTTTTTGGAAACTCAATCTTGCCGGTCGCAAAGTCAGGCGCTGGTGGCGTATTACCAACTATCAGAAAACGGCAAACGGGGAACAGCGCATCTGGATAGAACGGACCCGCTGGGCCGCTTACCCCCAAGCCACCCCGACTCTTATCAATGAAAAGAACTATTATAAGGAACTGCCTTATATAATCGCGCCATGCGCATTGGTTACCGATGTCAGCGATGGCATTCTGGCGGAAAACAAAACCAGTATCAAGGGACGGTCGATTATGCCGAAACCCGGCGACAAAAGAATTGTCCGTCTGGCTCCAACCGGCGATACCGGAACAAAATTCGACTTTACTCCGGGAGATCCGGTCGAACAGGCAATCGGACCCGATCCGCGACACGTCATCGGAGTCCGGGTGCGTCACCGGGAAGCCAACCCGTCGACGCTGCCGAGTGCGAGTTTTTACTCTATCAATAACGGGGCCTACCCGGTTTATGCCGCTTTACTGGTTTCCGGCGCGCACGACAATATGCAGATTCCTCATCACAACAAATACCGTTCCGGCGTAGAGATCGCCGCCAGCAGCGACAACGCCATAAAAATAACCGGAAAGACCGGCAACGCGGCAATCCTGTTAAAAACAGGCAAAGGACAACCTCAAAAGGTTATTTGGAGCAGTGCGAAAAACAAAACCAGTATTTCCGCTATTCCCGAGACTGGCAATTTGAAGCTGGAGGGCGGAGCTCTGGACACTTCAGGCGCCCAATTAATCAATACTTCGGGAATTTCAATGACCGGGGAAAAATCGTTCAATCTGCGCGGCATCAACGTCAAAGTCCCGGCCGGACAAAAAGAATTTACCGTACGCTTTATCCACTCGGAGCCCAATGCTGATTACGCAATATCCATCACTCCCAACTGGTTGACAAACCTGGCGGTTGTCAGCAAAAACAATTCCGGATTCCGGGTTGTTTTCGGCACCGCGGCTCCATCCCAAGCCGGACTCGACTGGATTCTTATAAGGTAAAAATCGGATTGTCATGGAACGCTAAAAAACGTAATTTCTTACAATAATTATGAAAAAATACAGTAAAACTACTGAATAGTTCAATTTTTTATTGTTTTTTTCCGCTATATTACACAACCTTAAAAATCACTATCAAACTGAAGGTGGAAAAATGAAAACGATCTCCTATACCGGGATACCAACTGAGATTCCGGTCACAATTGAAGCTGATGTAATCGTTATCGGCGGCGGGCCCGGCGGTTTGGGCGCGGCGGTAGCGGCGGCACGCTCCGGAGCCGACACGGTCCTGATCGAACGCTATTCAGCCCCCGGCGGCATGGCTAATATCGGGGAAGTTTCGCCGTTCATGTGCAACCATGTTGACAAAAAAAGTCTGGACCGCGGCATATATCTTGAATGGGTGGAAAAGATTGTTTCATATCAACCCGGCATAGCTTGCGACGGAGAGGCAATGGAAGCCAGCAACCGGGTCGTCCCCAAAGATGTCGCAGCTCTGGCGGCGGAAGATTTACTGCTCGAAGCCGGAGTAAAACCGGTCTACCATCACAGCTTTTTCGATTGCGTCAAAGAAGACGGAAAAATCAAAGCGGTAATCCTTTATTCCAAGTCCGGTTTGACCGCGGCCTGCGCGGATATGTTCATCGACTGCTCCGGCGACGCCGACCTCGCGGCAAAAGCCGGTTGTGAAATAGAGTTCGGGAACTCCGAGGGTTTCTGTCAGCCGATGACCCTGTGCTTCAAACTGGGCAATGTCGAGGTTTCCACCTCCGGCGTACAAGACTGGGAAGGTCTCGTTTCCGTTCGCAAAAGACTTACTGAAGCCTATCTGGATGCGAAGGAAGCCGGCCTGGTGGATTGCCCGCGCGAAAATATCCTGATGTTCGCGACCAATGACCCGACCGTCATGCACTTTAACACTACCCGGGTGATCAAACACAGCGCGATCAACGGCATGGAGTTATCCGAAGCGGAGATCATTGCCAGAAAACAGATAAGACAGTTAGTCAAACTTTTCCGTGAAAAAGTTCCGGAATTCAAGAATGCGGTAATTCATTCAATCGCAACCCATATCGGGGTACGTGAAAGCCGTCGGGTCATCGGGGAAAAGTTCATCGGACTCGAAGCATTTGAAAATTGCACAAAATTCCCGGACGCGATTGCCAGAGTACGCTATCCGGTTGATATTCACAACCCGAGCGGTACCGGAACCGATCTTCGCCATATTCCAGAAGGTGAATGGTATGAGATCCCATACGGCTGCATTGTCGCTAAAGGAGTTGACAATCTGTTTGTCGGCGGACGCCCGATCTCTGTCGATCACGCGCTCCACAGCAGTATGCGGGTCATGCCGCCGGCATGCTCGGTCGGCCAGGCGGCCGGAATTGCCGCAGCCATGGCTCTTAAGGCGAAAAAACTGCCGCGAGAGCTCGACGGTTGTGAAGTCCGTAAAGAATTGAACAAATTCGGAGCCGGGCTTGGATAACTGAAAATTGCCTGAATCATTTTGAACCGGCGGAAAGAAAAGTACTTTCCGCCGGTTCTTTTTTTATGTATAAAGCAGTCATTCAAAAACAGTGACTGAAAGAATAAAAGATTAGCAGCAAAACCGGCAATAAATGAAAATAAAATGAAAATAAATGAAAATAAAATGAAAAAGCATTGACAATTTATTATTTATCAAGTATAATTAATGCAGATAAGATAAAAGAAAGGTCCGGCACTGAATGTTGAATAATTCTCCCGTCATGCATTACTCAATTGAAGACATAGCCGAAAAAAACGGCGTGTCCGTTTCCACGGTATACCGTCAAATGCGGGGAGACAGCAAAGCTAAAACACCGCGGCAGCGCAACATTTTGTCAATGCTGCGAAAGGCTGGCTATATAGACTCATGCAGCCGTGGATGCTATTTGTGTGTGACTTCATCGAATATCGATCCTCAGCATGGTCACATGTTTTATTTATACCGGGAAATGCAGCTGATCGGGGTTGAGAGAAATATCCGGGTCTTGCATTGTGATTACTCCCATCTTGAACAGGAGTTGCAACAGCATGAGATAATCGGGATCATATGCATATCGGCAGTCCCTGAGATTCAAGTCAAAATTCCGATCGTTCAGTTGAACAGGGATTGCTCCATCAGTAAATACCCTCTGGTTAATTGTGATGATTTTTGCGGAATGCTGAAAATGTTCGAATATTTAAAATCTCTCGGGCACAAGCGCATCGCCTTCTTCGATGACTATGCCGAATCAGTTGAACATTATTCGTTGCGCCGCGGCAAGTATCAGGTCCCGTTTTTCTATGAAATGGCAGGACTTGAATATGACCCGGATTTAGTATATTCAGAGAAAATAACCATCAACTCCCATCCGCCGGCGATAAAAAAGGCTACCGAACAATTTCTCTCTTTAAAAGATCGACCTACCGTGATTGTCACTCCCGGCGACTGGTACGCAGTCTGCTTCTATGAAGAACTGAAAATGGCCGGATTAACCATTCCCGATGATATCGGGGTAGTAGGGTTCGATGATTTTGACGTTGCAAAAATGCTGAACCCGCCATTAACCACAGTCCGGAAGCCAGTTCGTTTAATGGCGGAATCCGCCATGGAAATGCTGGAAAAATACATAGCAAACCCCCATCTCAAAAAACAGCGGGTTTATATTGAACCGGAATTAGTTATTCGAGATTCTGTCAAACCATTAACATAAAGGAAACAGAAAAATGAATCCGAAAAAAACAAACGAAATGCGGGACTCAGCTTGTTTTACACTGATCGAACTCCTGGTAGTAATCGCCATCATCGCCATTCTAGCCAGCATGCTGCTGCCGGCATTGAATGCCGCTCGGGAAAAGGCCAGGGCAATCAGCTGTCTGAACAACATGAAACAGTTGGGATTAGCCTCCGGTATGTATACCCAGGATTACGATGGTTTCCTGGCACCGTACTATTATGATTATGGCGGCAGCACAGACTCGATTTACTGGCCGTGGCTGCTGGCTATTCACTCGGGACTGTCCGGAAAACAACTTTGGTGTCCATCGCACAAACATAAATTGCACCAGCCAGTATTCAACAAAACGATTACGAATGAGTATATAAACAAATACCCGACCAGCGGTTACCAGAAATACATTTCTTACGCAATGCAGCGGCGTTTCGCGGTCAACGCCATTTCAGTACCTAACGTTATTCTAACAGCCCACCCCAAAGTCGGAAAAATAAAATCCCAGTCGGCAACCGGACTTTATATGGATACTTCAAGCATGACGCTTGATGCCGGTTCAGGCTATCGCGGCTACTATATTATACCGGAATTTTTCCCTACCTCCGGTTCATGGGGAATGCTTGACGCCAGGCACTCCGGCGCGGTAAATGTCACTTACGTTGACGGGCATGCCAAAAGCGTCAGGACCGGATGCACTATTGATCGTTTGCAGTATTCACCCGGAGAGAATCCATATATGTATGCTCCGTTCGCCGATCCGAACAACGCAACAAACTTTTTCTGGAATTGTAATCAGTAACAAGCTGATTTGAATATATAAACATAAAGGAAAGCGGGCAGAAAAGCCTGTCCGCTTTTATTTTTTTGAAAAATTGAAGGGGTAAACACATGAAAATGAGATTTTTTGTCCTGGCCGCAGCGTCTATTTCCGGCCTGAGCGTGATCGCCGGACCGGAAAAGGTCATGACCGCCGACTTTGAGACAGTGGGACTTAAAGGAAAAGGGCCGCACAAAGAGATTACGATTACCGACGGAAGCAACAAGGTAAAATCCACCTATGCCAGTCCGGATCTCAAGACAGTTCCGGGATCAGACGGTAACGCACTGCAGCTGATAAAATCGGACCAGGTGGTTTTTCCGCCATCATCGGTTATCAGCCAGTGGGCTGGAGAACTTTCCTGTAAAATCCGTTTCGACTTCGATCCCACAGCCAGAACCAAAGAAAACAAGACAACATTGCGCAATCAGGCATTCTGGTATTTCCGTGATAAAAAATCGGCGATCAGAGCCGAGCTCTATTCATGTCTCAGCAATATCTGTTTCAGGATCACTAATCAGCGCAATAAAATGATCTTTTATACCGGAGCAAGATTCGCGTTTAAAGGCAATAAATGGTATGAAGTAAAGGTCCGCTGGGGCAAAGAAGTTGCAATCTATGTTGACGGCAGAAAAGTTTGCGCCAAGCCGAACGAAGGAATTTTCGGACCGCAACTGGTGAAGAGTTTTATTTTGTTCCTTGGTTCAGGACGCGGACGCGGCATCCTGAATAAATTCTCGATCGACTCACTTAAATATACCGTACCGGAAGAGGTCATCGCCGGAACCGCACCCAAAACCACCCTCCCCCTGGTTCCCGGCAAGCCGGTCATCGACGGCAAACTCGATGACGCATTCTGGACCAATGCGACGGAACTCAATGCTTTTGTCCTCAACCGGCAGCCTGTATTGATTAAACAACAGCCCAGGTTTTATATTGCCTACAATGACGACGGGATTTACATGGGGCTAAAGGCAATAGTCCCGGGCGGCACCGAACCTAAAGCATCGCTGAAAAAACGTGATTCGGGTGTTTACTCCGAAGACGCTTTTGAAATCCGCTTTGTTCCTGAACCGCGAAAAATATACGCGTTCCTTTTCAATTCGATCGGCACTCAATATGATTCATTGACCCAATTCGGCGGTCGCGCAAATGTTACCTTCAATCCCGACTGGAAAGTCAAGACAGTAACCGCAAGCGGCTACTGGACCGCAGAAGTCCTGATCCCCTGGAAAGCGCTGGGTAAAAGCGGAAAACCGCAAGCCGGAACCACCTGGCGCGGCAATTTTGTCATCGACAGCGCCAACGGTTACTTCTACGCCGGAAGCTGGGCATTTACCAATGTTAATTTCTGCGACCCCACTTACTTCGGGGAAATGATGTTCAGCGGCGGTCCCCGGACCCTCCGGTTTGAAAAAATAACCGACTTCATTCCCGGCAATCCGCAACTACTGTTCAAACTCTGCGGACCGTTCCCGCCGGTAATCAATCTGAAAGGCTTCTGCTACGACCAGAACGCCATGCAGGTGGCTGATCTTAATTATCCGTTACGCGACACGACCACCGGCACTTTCAAAACCGGCTTTCTTAAACCCGGCACCAGCTGCATCAAAATCCAGGCCGCAGACGCAAAAGAGGAATATTTCCGTCAGTTGTTTTTCTTTACTCCCGACCTCAGCGTAACCCTGAGTGCCGACAATTACCCCTACAACGGGTATGCCAAATTTGAATTACGCGCCGGCAAATATGCCGCTAAAGCGAAAACAGCTGAAATGTCCCTGCTGTCCTCGACCCAAAAAGTTCTGCAAGCACAAAAAATTGACCTGAAAAAAGGCGTTGGCTCCGGTAAACTGAAAACCGCGGACCTGACGCCGGGAAAATACACGATCACCGGAACAATTCTTGACGCAGCCGGGAAAAAACTCGATACGGCCCGGATGGCCCTTACTATCTATCCTAAACCCGCATGGTGGAAGAATAAATACGGCATCGACCACACGGTTCCGGTTCCATGGAGCCCGGTCAAAAACACAGCCAACGGCTTATCCGTCTGGGGACGCGAATTCGTTTATGACGGCAAAGTCTTTCCGCAACAGATAATCAATCAGCGGAAATCACAGTTTACCGCGACTCCCAGTCTGAAAGTGAACGGCACCGAGATATTGGATATCAAAGCCGGGAACGTGAAAAAATATCCGGACGAAGTAATAACAACCGGAACAAAAAGCTTCAATGACCTGAAAGTCGAAGTAAGCGGAAAACTTGAGTTCGACGGCTGCTTCCGGTATGATTTCACCGTCGCTCCCGACAAAAAAACCGGTATTATCAAAAATCTGACAATGGAAATGACGCTGGATCGCAAGCTGGCCTCCTACATTTTCACGTCAAACGGAGCCAGTGGCAATGTTTCGCCGCTTAATGCCGCGACATCAATGCCGTTTACCCCGAAAATCTGGTTAGGCAACTACGATCAGGGCTTGTGTCTGTTTTTCGAAAGCGACCAGTACTGGACCCCGGTCGGCCGCAAAAACGCGGTTACCGTAACCCCGGAAGGCGATAAAGTCAAAGTTCGCTTGAATTACATTGTCGCTCCGTTGGCAATTACCGCTCCGGCCAAATTTACGGTCGGGATCATGCCGACTCCGGTAAAACCGCTGGGACCGCACAATCCGTTCCGTTATATCAAATGGGGAGCGCCAAATGTGGTAAGCAGGCACGAGACGATGCCGTATAAAGAACTGCAAAAACTTGCTCCGGGCTCCGGCTGTCTGGAATTTTACCTGAAACGAGACAAATCAGCCAATAAGTCTTATTCGGAATTGTTTTTCCTGAAAGGATTGAAAAACTATATCCAGGCGCGAGTATCCCGCAACAACCAGATATATCTTGATTTGAACCGTAAAAAACGCCTGATTACCGCAACCCCGGTTGATTTGTTCAACCGTTTCCATCATGTCGCCTTTACGTGGAATGGTAAAAATATCAGATTGTTTATCGACGGCAAACTGATCAAGGAAACTCCTGAACCGAAAGATTTTGCCGGAATCATCAAGGATATTGCAGCCGGTAAAGGAGTGCTCGCGATGGGCGGACTGGTTCCCAGTCCGTCACAAAGTGATATAATCGTTGATGAATTGCGAATATCAAAGACGCCGCGATATGACAAAACGTTTACTGCTCCGGCCGCGCCTTTTAAAACCGACGCGGAAACAATTGTCCTGGACCATCTGGATGATCAATTCAGACCGGACGGATCAGAAGCATGGACCGCCGGCGGCGGCGTTCCAAGCATAGGTTGTAAATTCGTCCCGGGTAAATTCGGCAATGCCCTGGCTATGGTCAACGAAAAACAAAGAACCGGACTCGAGGCGCAAAAAGCCATCGGCAACAAAGTTTACATGTCATGGAACTGGCATACCGCCGACCGTGGCGAAGTAGCCTGGCCTCCAATCCTGATGGACAAGGTATCCAAGCCGACTCTGGCCGGAATAAAACTGGCGAAAGAACAGGGCTGGTATTCCATGCCTTATTTCGCGTTCCCCGCCATCGGCGGACCATCTGACGTCGAGAAACAGTTCGGAGCCGAATGGGCCAATATTCCGATCAACAAACTACCGTATCCGCCGCCGCAGGGACATTACATGCTGTATGTCTCAATGGCCGCTCCGGGGCATGCCGATTATCTGGCGGCCGGGGCAAAATGGTGTCTGGAAAAACTCGGTTTCGACAGTCTTTACACCGACGGCAACGGCCACGTCTACCGGACCGCCAACGACGCCTACGGCTGCGGTTGGACCGACGCCTCCGGCAAGCTGCATCCGACCTGGCCGTTTTTCGGCGTGCGCGAATGCATGAAACGCCTCTATAAGATCGTAAAACGAAATAATCCTAAGGGTTTGATCGTCAATCATGTTTCATACAATATCGAAATCCCGGTAATGTCGTTCACCGATATTTACTACACCGGGGAACATGAAGATTACGAAAATCTCAATACCGGTAAAATCCGGTTCCGGCGCGAACCCTGGGGCATTGAATGCAAACTGCTTGGCGCCAGTTCTCACGCCTGGTCACCGCTGCATACCGCGATCGCCCTGCTCCACGGCA
The DNA here is from genome assembly GCA_963678305.2 of Victivallales bacterium. Classification (GTDB taxonomy): domain Bacteria; phylum Verrucomicrobiota; class Lentisphaeria; order Victivallales; family Victivallaceae. Next base: position 47,540 of record CAXXVV010000001.1, on the reverse strand, counting down.
CCTATATCTGGGGCTACGGAGTTACCGGACGCGACGATATGTGCCGCAAGCTGATGAATATCCGCGCCGCCTACGAAAAATTCGGATTCAATACCGCGGAATGGATTCCGTATTTCAAAGGTGAAAATGTCTTTTACAAGAACCTTGGCGAAAAGACCAAAGTCAGCATGTATCTGCACAAGGGAAAAGACGCTTTGCTGATCGTCGCCAACCTGTCAAAACAGGATAAGGACATCAAGGTGCCGCTGATGCTTGACGCGATGGGCTTGAACGGTAAAAAACTGACGGCGGCAAACGCTTTGACCGACGTTGCTTACCCGGTTTCAAAATCCGGTGAAGTAACCGCTGAAGTCCGGGCCAAAAGTTTTGTCCTGATTCATTTGAAATAATGAAGTTTGATCTATGAGTAAAGCATTCCTTCTCCCGGCAACTATTATTTTAGCATGTCAGCTTTCAGGCGGGATTGTCAATAATCCGGACAAGAACACCGCCTGGGTTGAAACGTTCAATGACCAGTCCGACCTGAAAGGCTGGAGGGCCGGAGGCGGTTTAAAAGTCGTTGATGGGGCGCTGACATTCACTCCGGAGAAGAAATGCAACTCTTTCGGGCGTTACATCACAATCAACCCGGGCTGTCCGTATCTGGTGATTGATTTCAACAAAATCGAACCATTTGACAAAGGCTACCGGGGAATGACGGTTTTTATTTCCCGGAAAAACGCTAAAAAAATGATTAATTCCGCCGGCGGCTGGCGGTCCGGACTCTGGGTCTTCAACCTGCTGGATTATCTCCCGGCCGACGCATACAAAAAAACGGGAAGAGGCTATTTGATAACCTATGACTATGGTGGTATTTTATCTTACAAATCACTGAAAATGGTTGCCCGCCCGGAAAATGCTTTATTACTGAGCGTGGACAAAAATAAGCAAGAAATAGAGGCCGGCGACAAGATTCGACTTGAAGTTCGACTCAAAGAAGGCGGCAAAGACGTCACCGTGAGCGTAATGAAAAGTTACATCTTAGCCAAAGTTCATCTCGGTAAAGATGATTATGTCCAGTTAACCTCCGAAGATAAAGGCAAGACCTGGACCGGAGAGATGACGGTTCCTGAAATAACAAACAAAAAGGATCTGGCTGCTGGAGAACTGATTTTTCAGGCCAACATCCTCGGCGGTAAAATGCGTAAGCTGTATACCTCCAATCCCTGGACTGTGAAAGTGAAAAAAACATCAAACAAATAATTCAAAACGGGAAAGTAACATGAAGAAATCCACCTTGCTGTCGTGTATGCTTATTTCAAGTGCAATCGCAATTCAGGCAGAAACGCCCCGAAATATCAGTGCGGTCAAAGCCGAAGGAAAGATCACCGTTGACGGTAAACTGGATGAACAATCCTGGAAAAAAGCTCCGGCGAGCGCTCCGCTGGTCGAGATGGTGAAAGGCGGCAAAGCCGCTGATAATGTTGCAACCTCGTTTAGAGTATTATATGATGACCGGGGAATATATTTTGGTATCAAGTCCAATGAACCAACCCCGAAAAAGCTCAAACTCGATGCCCCGAAAGTGCTTGACTCGGCGGTCTGGACAAACGACGATGTGGAAGTATTCCTTGATCCGATCGGTGACCGGGTTGAATATTACCAGTTTGCCGCATCATCCGGCGGGGCGCAGTGTGAACTTTATTTTATCGAGGGCGGCAACACCGGAAAATCCGGGTTCAATCCGCTTTGGCAAACCAAAAGTTTTGTCGGACCGGACTATTACTCTACCGAAATGTTCATCCCGTTCTCCGCCCTTAACGTTAGAACATTAAAACCCGGCAAACAAGACTGGATTGTCAGCGTCTCCAGGCAGCGGATTGCCGGGAATAAAAAACGCGGATATTACATTTTCAACCGCGGCGGAAAATCCGGTTTTCATAATATATCCGCCTGGGGAAAACTTCAAAACATCACGGTTCCGGCCGGATATGATATATATGGCGACAATCCAACTGTGGCGACGAGCAAACAAACCGACAACTATCTTGCAGTACCGACGATTGACCTGCTTAATCGCGGCAAAGCAGCAAGAAAAGTCAACGTCAATGCTAAGATCGATGGACAGACGACAACCAGAGAAATAACCCTGGCGGCGGGAAAAGTCTTTACGGCGGAACTTCCGGCTGTTAAAATTTCCTCAGAAGGAATAAAACAGGTCATCTTTTCAGTGACGGACGCCGACAGCAAAAAAACCTTATTCAGTAATATTGCAGTACTCAAGTTTAAGTACCAGCCGATAAAATTGACCGTCACCCAACCAGCATACCGCAATAATATCTATTTCACCCAGACAATTAATGAGATTGCCGCGGAGATCAAACTCAATTTGCCGCAAGCAAAACTGCGTAACGGAAAAATAGCCGCCTCATTTACAACTTCCGGCAACGAACAAATCTGGAGCAAGGTTTATCCCATTCCGGAACATTCAGCTAAACAGACCATCGGTATCCCGGCGGAAAAATTGAATATTGGAACCTACCGGTTGAAAGTAAAAGTATTGTCCCGCGCCGGAAAAGAACTGGCGGCGACCTCGACTGACATCTCCAGACTGGGCAACGCGCCCGGTTCGGAAGTCAGAATAGATCTCAAAGGCAACACAGTGATCAACGGAGTGCCGTTATTCATCAGGGGATTTTACGGAAGTTACGTTTACTGTCTTTCTCCCGCTTCAATGGCCGGAATCAAAATGCCGCGCAGCATCAACTTCATGATGGGCGGAAACGATATTGAATCAACCCGGCTCGGCTATAAATACCTTATCGGCCTGACCCGGGTTCCCGGACTGGAACATGCCGCGAAAGCCGGAATCAAGCTGCCGGAAAGCGTTAAAGCCGCCGTGCTGAAAAAAGTAGCTGAGACAAAATACAGCCGGGACGCCATCGGCTATTATCTTTCTGACGAACCGGAATGTCGCGGCCTCTCGGCAGAAACGCTCAGGGAACTTTACGAACTGGTCAAAAAAGCCGACCCTTACCGGTTATGCCTGATCGTCAGCCGGGCGCCTGCCACCTATTTTCAAGCGTGCGATGTCATTTGCCCGCACCCGTATAACAACCCGATAATCAAAAACGGAGTTCGGCAATTCTCCCGCGACAACACCGACTCCCACCGCAAAATGGCGGAAGGCTTCAAAGCCGTCAAAGGACAGGCAAAAGGACTCTGGATCATGCCGCAGGTGTTTTCATATTATAATTTCGGCGCAATGAATGTCTCTGTCAGTCCGGACTTCGAACAGGCCCGCTGGTCGATTTACACCGGAGTGGCCAATCACGCCACCGGGGTCGTGCCATTTATTTTCTCCGGCTACTGGAATGATATCGAATGCCGCATCGGAGTCAGCCATGTCATGGATACCCTGGCCTGGCTGGAACCGGCATGGACTGAAGGCGATGAAGTAAAAACAATAACCAGTTGTTCAAACGATGCCGCGGTAGATGCAATTACAAAAAAATACACGTCCCGGCGCAAGACCGATCTGTATACTGTCGCCGCCAATCGCTCGGAAACCGGAACGACAGCCAAATTCACTATCCCCGACGCAAGCAAATACAAGAGAGTCTATGTGCTGCGGGAAAATCGCTCGGTCCGCTTGAAAAACGGTTGCTTCGAGGACACGTTCGCCAAAAACGGCGTTCATATTTACACTACTTGCGATCAACTCCCGATTCTCAAAAGCATCAAAGAGATAAAGGCACAGATCGCCGCGATCAAAGCATATCCGAAAAACGGCAAAAACCTGCTCCGCAACGGAACAGTCCATTGGGAAACCACCGTCAACGGCCGCGACAACCGGATCTTCGGCGATTCCCTGGCTGACGGCAACCTGGACAGCCCCGGCTGGCTTCCGTGGTACGGCAACAAGACCGAACTCAGCTTGATCTTTCCAGACGGTGTCAAATTCAATAAACTTGTCTTCTATTCGCCAAACCTGCAACAGGCCAGACTTGAAGTATGGGATTACGGCAAATGGCGTCTTTTGAAACAGTGGAAAGATATTCAGTCGTTCAAAACCACCTGGCAGGGCAAGACACAGGACACGGTCAAGTTACGCATCGTCTTTGAAAAAATCCGAACCGGACGCAACATAACCGGAGGCGCCCTCCCCTGCATCAACGAACTTGAACTGGAGTATGACAAGAAATAAGCGAAAAGGCTACCGTCCACTGACGCTTTATCAAACGTCAGGCAAAGCGGTATTCGATTATTTCGTAATACTTTTCTTCAGGGCGCAGAACGGTTGTCGGAAATTGCGGTTTGTTGGGGGCGTCAGGGAAAGCCTGCGGTTCGATGCAGAAACCGTGACGGGCCTGATAAACCGCTCCTTTTTTACCGTTTTGTGAACCGTCGAGAAAATTCCCGGTATAAAACTGCAAAGCAGGCTGGGTGGTGTATATTTCCATTTTGTGTCCGGAAACCGGATCAATGACAATCACCGCCGGGGATGAGATATGATCACGGGAAGTCAAAACAAAATTATGGTCATAACCGCCGCCGAGAATCATTTGTTCATGTTCGCTGCCGATGTCCTGTCCGATTTCTTTCATGACGTTGAAATCAAACGGGGTACCGGCGACAGGGAGCAATTCCCCGGTCGGGATCAGCGCCGCGTCAACCGGAGTAATCGCGGCTGAATCAATATAAAGCTGATGCGTAAGAACATCTTTACCGCAAGCGGCGCCGGCCAGGTTAAAGTAGGAATGATGGGTCATACTGACAACGGTCGTGGCTTCGCAATCGGCAATATACTCAATCTTCAACCCGCTTTCAGGCGTCAGGGTATAAACGACCGCAATCTCAAGCAAGCCGGGGAAACCCTGGTCCCCATCCGGACTGGTCAGGCGCAACCGGACCGACGACGCGCCGTTGCGTTCAAAAGTCTCCCCCTGCCAGAGCCGCTTGTTAAAACCTTCAGCTCCGCCGTGAAGCGTATTATTCCCTTCGTTCCGCGATAACTCATACATCTTTCCGTTGAGTTCAAATTTACCGCCGCCGATGCGGTTGCCGTAACGCCCGACGGTTGCGCCGTGATACGAAGAGTTTTCCAGATAACCGGCAAGGTCATCGAACCCCAGAACTACGTCGGTACCATCGGCAAGCACCAGCGACGTCAGCGTCGCGCCGTAATCGGTTATCGAAGCGGTAACTCCATTCGCGTTTTGCAAAATATATAATTTGGCTTCAGCCCCATTGGGCAAAGTCCCGAACTTCTTAACTTCAATACTCATAATAAAATATCCTTATTTTCCGCCTCTTTACGGGCAGATATTGTTGATGGTGTGTTTAAATTCATCCAGCGAAATAAGATTTGACAGATACATGCCGAGATATTGCGAAAACTTATTGATGCGATGATAATTTTTTACTTTCGGACTGCGGGCGTACACGGCTGAATCCATAAACTTCTCCACTGCCTCAAAACATTTGGGGTCAACAACATCTCTAAGTTTATCCTTACTGACAGGAACCACCGGCAGGAATAAAGATTCTTCAAATAATTTTAACTGAACCTTTTCACTCAAAAGTTTTTTGCATAACTCAATCGCACCGGATTTTTTCCCGGAAAACCTTGAAACGGTGAACGGTAAAGAAGTAATACAGGTAATACGCCGTCGGCCGACAGGATAATCAAAAAGCCGCCAGTCAATATCCAATTCCTTGAAACGTCCAGCCATTGCGGCGATATGATAGCTGGAAACAAACGCAAAAGCAAAATTGCCCATTGCGAACAATTCCTCATTGAGCATGGGAATCATTTTAGGACACATATAACAGCTTTCGGACTGATATAATTGACGCAAAAAGTCCACCGCCTCCCACATAGCGGCACGGTCGTAACTCTCCGAATGAAAAATATCACAGCCGTCCTGCCACAGAAACGGCAGCCAGCGCTGATATGATAAAGTGCAGGGAAACGCAAAAACATTCTTGCCGGTACTCCGCCGGTATTCGGTCACCGCATCAGTCAAACACAGTAAATCATCCCGTGATATGTGCTCCGGCATGTCAAAATTTATCTGCTTCAGTAAATTCATATTGCAGCATAACGCCATAGGACTCCAGGTCAACGGCAAAGCGTGCAATTGGTCATCTGTCAAATACTGGTTCAAGTAGTCAATACTGTCAAAGCAGTCCAGTGAAATATGACCGCGCAAAGGTATCGCCAGTTTCTGATCACGCAATTCAGTCAAGCGAATCTCACCCGGAATAACCACATCACATAGCCGGTACCCTTCTTCAAGCAGCATATCGCTTTCAAGCAGAACAGTCTCCACCCCGAATGCTCCATGTTCTTCGTCGTCAATGGTTTCAACCGCATTTTTTATGCTCTGATAAATATTTCGCGACGCAAATACCCCGACGCGTAAATGCGTTTTTTGCGCCTCCCTCTCCAGCACAACCGTCCCGCTGCCTTGAATTCGCGCGACAAATTTCTCGCGCGCCAGCTCATCATAGGCCCGGCGTACTGTCGGCATACTCAATCCGGTCGTTCTTATCAGCTCCCGCTCCGAAGGCATTCTGTCACCGGGCTGATACTCGCCGTTTTTTATTTTCTCCAGCAAAGTTTCTTTCAGCTGGAAGTATTTAGGAACTTTCATGTCTTTTCCACTCATAAAAAATTTCACGACATCAATTAAAAGTGCTTATAAGCATAGCTCGCAATTCGCCTTTTGTCAAGTTTTTTTGATTTTTTTTGCAGAAATCATATTGACAAAAACCCTGAGATAATGTATACTCACGTCAAAGTGATAACAATCACATCTAAAGTGATAATAAGCATTTATAGGAAAACATGAAAAAACAAGTAAAAATCGGATTTATAGGTGCTGGTGGATTTATCAGCGCACACCATTTGGCAACGGCCCGGGATTGCGAATTGACGGAAGTCAGGGCAATTGCGGATATCAATAAGCAAATATTGGAATATCATTCCAGCCGGATGCCGATTGGCTATACGACAAGCGATTACCGTGATCTGCTCAACGATGCGGAAATTGATATAATCGTAATCGGGACCAAGCAGGATATGCATGCGTCGATGATCGTTGAAAGCCTTGATGCCGGCAAATGGGTTCTCTGTGAGAAACCAATGGCCAACAACTCGGCCGAAGTAAAAGCGGTGATGGCGGCGGAAAAGCATAATCCCGGACGCCTGGCAATCGGCTTCAACCGGCGTTTTGCGCCTGCCTGTCGTAAGGCAAAACAGTTGATGGGCCTGGCTGAACGACCGTGGATGATTAATTACCGGATGATGAACCAGAGCACTCATGTTCATGATTCATTTTACGCCCGGGAACCGCGTATCCTGTACGAAGGCTGCCATATTCTGGATCTGGCCTGCTGGTTTTTTGACAGTTACCCGGAAGAAGTTTACATGACCGGAGATGCATTGCTGAATAACTGCTGTATATTGTCATTTGCCGATGGTTCACAATTTCAATTCATGTGCGGCTCCATCGGGGCGATATCATTCTGGAAAGAGAATATGGAAATCTTCGGACAGGACAAAAGCATCTCAATCAATGATTTCGTTGATATGCGGGTTCGCGGCTTTGAAAATGAATACGACCGTTTATACGGCGCATACCGGGGCGAACACGATGAAGAAATAATGAAATACGGTTTTGATTTTTACGATCTCTACCGTACGGCGCGCGGCTGCGAATATATCCCGGAGGAATACAAGGTGGACTGGAAAAAACTTGGCGTCGCCGACGTGCCGGTGAAGCGTCCGGTTGATCTGCCTTTTGACATCTCGCATTACCATCCGGAAGACAAGCAACTGCGCGGCTTCGTCCCGAACAAAGGCTGGTTTGAGTCACTGGAACACCTGGCGGAGTGTTATCTGGAAGGGGTCAAGCCGGACAATGCGGATGGAACAGCCGGAGCGGCGGCAACCCTGATGGCAATGTGCCTGCTCGAATCATTAAAAAAGAAGCGTCCGGTAAAATTTCGTCATAAACTTGAAAAACATATTATCAACCCGAAAATCAAGGAGACCGCAAATGTCTAACAGATCAAACAAAAGCTTCACTCTCATTGAACTCCTGGTCGTGATCGCGATAATCGCCATTCTCGCCAGCATGCTTCTCCCGGCGTTAAACCGGGCTCGTTCAACGGCAAAAAGTATCACGTGCGTCAACAACCTCAAACAACTGGGAACCATCACCGCATTCTATACGGATGACAATAAGGAGTTTTTCCCGAAATACGCTCAGAGCGGATATAATGGCTTGAGTGGAATGACTTACTGGGCCGGATATATGATCGATCAGAAATATATAACAACCGGCACGCTCTTGAACTGCCCGGAGAAAACCAAAGGTTATGATTTTAAATTTGCAACTAAAACGGTACCTAACAGCAGTTCATTCTGCTACGTTGATTATGCAATAAGTTACAACCTTGCATACGTCAGACCGCCGGGCGAAACCGTCAACCGCTCCGCCAAGCGTTCAGAGATCAAAAAACCTGCCGGAATGATCGCGATGGTGGACGCTTATCGCGGCAATGACCGGGCAAAAGGGTTTTACATGGCATGGTACATTTATCTGGAAGGGTCCAACGGGGAAATTGACGCCCGTCATTCCAACGCAGCAAATGTTCTATGGGTCGACGGACACGCGACAACCGAGAAAACCAATGTTACAGGGCCTTGTGAAGTGTATTCGTCCGTCAACAATCCGTATCTTTATCCTCCGTTTTCCAATGGCGGCTCCTGGGGCGCTGTGGATAATCACTGGGATTTCCTCTAATTACTTATTAATGACAAATTTAAGGATATGAAATGTTCAATCAAAGAATTATCTATGCTTGCGCCGGCATCCTGACCGGTATCAGCATGCAGGGGGCCGACATCATGATCCAAAAACAACCGGTCAAACTTCTGCCGCCGCAAAGCAAAACATTTAAAGTCGAGGTTCCCGGCAACTGGAAAAAGTGTTTTCTCAAAGTGGATGCCAGAATGGAATATTCGTCAAAACAGCGCATCGGTTCCCATTACGCCTTCCATGCCGAATTCAACGGGAATAACCTTGACAGTCATCGCCTGGCCAATTATCCAAATCCGCTCTACTTCCGATCAAACAGCGGACGCGGTTTATACATTTATTCAAAACCGCATGAGATGTATCGGACATTTTACAGTCCTGATTTCGAAAAATACCCGAAACGCTATCAGGACTATAATCCGGACTTTGCCCCGGAATATCCTTATACCTACGTCTTTGATGTTACCGACCTGGTAAAAAAGAACGGCATCAACACCGTTACTTTGAAAAATAAACTGCGCCATTATGATTTTCCGGTATTTTGCCAGAATATCGAGATTATTTCCGACTATATAAAAATGAAAGATTACGCGGCTGACGGCGGCGGCACATTAAAAGAACCAATTACACCCGTCGATAAATATATCGTCGATTACAACCTGAAAGTTCTGGAAAACGGCGGCATGCGCCTGACGGTCAATGGCGATACCTATAACATAAACAGCTTTTTCAGCTACCCGGAAGGCAAATGGAACAGTTTGGCACTGCATCGGGCAAATTCTGAATGGCAGGTCAAAATATTGAATAGATCAAAGAACAAGATAGTTCTCAAAGGAACCGGCAAATATTACAGCGTATATCGGACAATCAACCTGCTTCCCGACCGGATCAGCGTCCGCGATACAATAACCAACCTGACCGCTAATGATTTGGGAATAATTGCCCGCCGGGTCATTACAGATAATGGTAATTGTACCGGAGTACGCCTTGCCGGGTTTGTGATTCCATCAATGACCGGAAAATTTTCAGCTCAGGTTCGAACCAGCGAAAATCCTACTCTTTATGTCCAGCGGAAAAATAGCGGCCTCGGGTTGTTCGCCATGGATGATGTATTCCGGGCAAACGCCTCAATGACGGCGAAGAAAAATAAAGAATACGCGCTGGAAAATTGCCACCTTGTTCTGGCTCCGAAAAAATCTTATACCGCCGTCTTTGATATCTATCCGACCGCGAAAGCTGATTACTTTCAGTTCGTAAATGCCGCGCGACATAATTTGCAGGTTAATTTTACGATTGACGGCAATCTGACATTCGCCCACAGTTTTGAAAAGGAAACCACCAAACGACCACAAAAAGATTTTGCCGGTCTTATTCGCTTTAACAAACCCAAATACGTTGGCCTAAACAGCATGGGGCGCATTCTGCCAAACGGCAAAATTGCCCCGATGAAAGACCTTTCATCCATGGTCTGGGGCAGTTTGACTCTGCTTGACGATAAAAATAAATATACCAGACAAATGCTGCTTGACGCCAAAAAGAGATTCCTGAAAGTTGATCCTGATCTAAAGTTTGTGGTCTATCATAACTGCTTTATCGGCGCGTTGCCGGAACCGGAAAAAACTCATCCGGACAGCAGTCTCTGGTACGATTCACGCGGCAAACTGGTCAAATACACTAAATTAAAAGGAGCCCGCATGACTCCGCGCGTTAACAACGCCTGGGGCAAAGATCTGCAAAAGGTCTATGAGTTTTACCGCGACAATGGTCTGGGAATATTCTGGGACGAATCCACGGCGGAACCATTTTTTGCCTACAACGGCTGGGATGGATATTCAGGAGTAATCGATCCAAAGACCTTTAAGTTAACCAGGAAGATTCGTAATGTCGCGCTCGATTCCTTGCCGTTCCGGCTGAATTTGCTGGATTTCTGCGAAAAAAACAAAATGCCGGTATGGTGCAACTTTATGCCCGCAACCACCACCATGTCGCAACGTAAAGTTTACCGTTTTGTCGAAGGACACAGTCCGCTCTCTGCCGTCCGTACTCATTTCTATACCCCGGTTTCATGGGGGACTCCGCATACCGAAGTATCAGAAACCGACATCACTGATTCAATGAAGAACAAACTGGCTAACGGCGGACTGTATATGTACTATTCAACCAAGTTTACCAGCGATAATAATTTTATGCAGGATCTATATCCTTTCACCCCGATTGAACTGCATAGCGGTTATGTTATCGGCAAAGAAAAAATACTCACAATGCGCGATGGAAAATTCGGCTGGAACGACGCGTCGCCGATTACCATGAAAATTTATGACCGGACGGGACATTTGACGACAAAGAAAACTCCTGTGATCAAAATTGACGGCAAGACATTTGCCGACATGAAATTTGACGACGGCGATTTCGCGATCATCTACCGGAATAAAGAATAACGGCGTTCCCCGGACAAACCTTCATGGCTAATATAGTAAAAATCGCGACAATGGCTCCTGCCTTGACCATGGGCGCAACTAGTTCCTTCGACAACATGATCGATAATGCAATCAGGCTCCTGAATGAAAAATTAAGTCAGATTATGCCGGACCGGCCTGATTTGGTTTTAACGCCGGAGTGCTGCGACAACTACTTCGATCTCGATGAAGCGGAGCGCTTCGGATATTATTTGAAGCGTGGAAATAAAATACGCGATTTCTGCAGTGAAACAGCGGCAAAAAACAGATGCTATATCGGCTATTCAGCTTTACGTCAGGATGGCAATGGGCATTGGCGTAACTCGCTCCAGATGATCGGGCGCAACGGAGAAGTCGTCGACGTCTATGATAAGAATCATCCTACGATCCATGAGATCAAACATAGAAAGATAAAATGCGGCGATAGAGCGAAAGTTATGCAGCTTGATTTCGGAACTGTAGCGTGCGCGATTTGTTTCGATCTTAATTTTGCCGAACTGAGAAACCTGTATATCCGCCAGAAACCGGATATAATTTTATTTGCATCAATGTATCATGGCGGCCTGATGCAGGCATATTGGGCTTATGCATGCCGGGCATTTTTTGCCGGTTCAATCTGGCGGAATCCCAGCTCGATAATCTCTCCTGCCGGGAAAATGATCGCCACAACGACCAACTACACGGAAACGGTCACAGCCCGGATAAACCTTGACCGGATAATTTGTCATTTAGATTATAATCGCGACAAGTTCACGCAACTTAAAAACAAGTATGGCGCGGAAGTGACAATAGACGATCCGGGACAACTTGGTTCCGTGATTGTCAGCAGCGAATCAGACCGCTTTTCAGCGCAGGATTTAAAGGTCGAGTTCGGGCTGGAAGAATTGGATGAATATTTATCCCGCTCAAGACAAACTCAACAAAGACAATAAAACCGGTCAAGCAAAAAACTAACTTCACAGTCCCGACAAAAGTTTTATTACCAACTCACTGAGGTTTGGTCATTGCGGCCGGATCGACGGCTTTGTCGAAAGCGGCTTCATCCAGATGACCCAGTTTGAGAGTCGCTTCTTTCAATGTCAGACCTTCTTTATGGGCAAACTTCGCGATTTCAGCGGCCTTGTCATAACCTATCACCTGATTCAATGCGGTTACCAGCATCAGCGAGGAGTTCAAGTATTCCTGCACCTTGTCATTATTGACTTTGATGCCTTCAACCATATATTTGGTGGCGGAGTGACAACAATCACCTAAGAGGCGCATTGATTTCAAAACATTGAAAATCATCAACGGCTTGAAGACGTTGAGTTCGAAATGGCCCTGAGAGGCAGCCATTCCAACCGCGGCGTCAAGCCCCATTACCTGAACAGCCGCCATGGTCATCGCTTCGCACTGGGTCGGATTGACTTTGCCCGGCATGATCGAAGAACCGGGTTCATTTTCCGGCAATACAAGTTCCCCGATCCCGCAACGCGGACCGGAAGCTAACAGCCGCAGATCGCTGGCTATTTTAAACAGAACCGAAGCCAGGCCGCGTAACGCGCCGCTGACCGCGGCCAGTTCGTCATGCGCGGCCAGCGCGGCAAATTTATTCGGAGCCGATTTGAACGGTTCACAGGAAAGCTCCGCGATATGCGCGGCGGCACGATCCGCAAATTCCGGATGGGTATTCAAGCCGGTGCCAACCGCAGTCCCGCCGATCGCCAGATTGTACAAACCATTACGGGTGTATTCGATATTCCCGATAGCGGTATCAAGTTGCGCCACGTAACCGCTGAACTCCTGTCCCAGCGTCAACGGCACCGCGTCCTGCAAATGGGTACGGCCTATTTTGACGATATCAGAAAACTCTTCCGACTTCTTCGCCAGGGCGTCACGGAATTTCCTGACTTCCGGCAGCAGCACCTTGTTCATGGAGGTTACAGCAGCGATATACATGGCGGTCGGAAAAGTATCGTTGGAAGACTGCGACATGTTAACATGGTTGTTCGGATGGATCATGTCCTTTGCACCGATCTGACCGCATGCAAGCTGCGTCGCCCGGTTGGCGATAACTTCGTTCGCGTTCATATTGCTCTGGGTTCCGCTGCCGGTCTGCCAGACATAGAGCGGAAAATGTTCGTCAAGCGCTCCGGCAATAACTTCGTCAGCGGCGCGAACAATGAGTTGCGCTTTGTCCGCGTCAAGTTTGCCAAGATCGCGGTTGGTCAAGGCAGCGGCTTTCTTCAAAATCCCCATGGCCCGGACAACTTCAACCGGCATGCGGTCGCCGCCGATATTAAAATGAATCAGGGATCTCTGGGTCTGAGCCCCCCATAATTTATCAGCCGGCACCTCGATCTGCCCCATACTGTCATATTCAATCCGGACATTCTCTTTCGTCATTCGCATTTCTCCTGTATTATCCAACTTAATAAGCGGTCAAGCTTATTTTTCTATAACATCGCAGACATCGATTTTGTTCTAATACTGCGGTTAACTTGTTATAGATAATTATGATCAAAAACTTATTCCTGAATTCGTGATAAATTTATTATTATTCGTTATAATATATTGTTTTTAATAATTAACGTGGTTTTTCACTTTCACCAGTCGGGTGAACGTAAAAAATCCGTACGAATTTACCCTTCGGGAAAGTCCATAATGTCACATCTACTTCGTTACCGGCAACTTGCTGTATGTCAATACAGCGGCGTCTTGATGTCTTGTCTCTGTAACATTCTGAACTTTTCACGAATTCAGGTTTTTATAAACATCCTGAAAAGATAACTCCAATCAGTTAAAAACGCAAGTCAATCCGCGCTCTTTTCTTAGCAGCGAGGAGTAAAATTGGTCAGTCGAGTATTTGACATCCGGCAACTTATGCTCAACCTATTTATTAAAGCAGCTTCGCGCTTAATAATAAAGAGATCGCTCCAGTTGAATGGAAGTCACTGCGTCATGCTTAGCATGACAAATGCGCTACGCTTACGTTCGCCTGCGGCGACCAGCGATTCGCCGCTGGACCACGCCCGCGTACGACGCGGAACGATTATACTGCTTTGCAGAAATTTCTTTTTAAAATTGATTACAGAAAAAAAATTAAAAAAACGGGCCGCGACAAATCGCCGCGGCCCGGTATTGAATTTAAAAATAATCAGACGTTTTGCGAATGATGCAGGAGAGAACCTCCAACACGTTTCAGGAAATTCGCATGATGTTTAACTTTACCTTCAATAACCCGGTACACAACGATTTTCACAACGTCCTGACCGAGCATCCAAATCAGGTTGTAAACCCAAACCAGGCCGATCAATGTCCACGGCAGTTGATTGACCAGCCAGCCGAACCCACACATTGCCGCGGCGAACAGCTGGGTTCCGACAATCGCGCCGGCAAGTTTCCAGCTCGGCCATGGTTTGAGGAAGAACCAGGTTTTCATCCGGGTCAGGAACAGCATCAGATGACCGCCGACCACCAGTTGCAGGAACATCATGGTCTGCAAGTGACTTTCATCGATCCTTACCCCCCAGACCACAGTGTTCAGGTTGTGCATACCGATAAAAAGCAAGCCGAAAGTCTGGACCACCGCCAGCGCGCCAAGGACACATGAAACGGCGAGAACCCGCCCCATCTGCCAGCGGACCGGCTTCGGGGAGATCACCGTATTGTCATAGGCAATCGTCATAATCGGAATATCATCGAGCAGCGCCAGAATGATAATCATAACCGCGGTCAACGGCTTGAAAGCATGATCCGTTCCCGGCACAACCGGAAAGACCAGCATGGCCAGAACCACAAAGAACATAACGTCAATTGTCATGGCAATACGGTAGATAGTGTAACTCATCATGCGCTCGAAGATCTGCCGGGCTGTTTCGATAGCGCGAATGATTACGCTAAGACCGGGAGCCGTCAAAATGAGCGCGGCGGCGGCACGGGCGGCATCGGTGGCGCCGGACACGGCAACTCCGGCATCCGCCTGTTTCAAGGCGGGGGCGTCGTTGACGCCGTCGCCGGTCATCGCCACAATATGATTGCGTTTCTGCAGGGCTTTTACAATCGCGTATTTATGTTCAGGAAAGACCCGGCCAAAGCCGTCGGCTTTCTCAATGCACTGACACAGTTTATCAGGAATATTATCCAGATCGACATCATTAAACATGTCGGCGGCAGCCTGGATATGGGTTCCCATGCCAAGCTGACCGGAAATCTCGGAACCGATTGCGACATCGTCTCCGGTGACCATTTTAACCATCAAGCCGTGCTCCTTAGCCTGTTTAATGGTTTCAGCCGAATCGTCACGGGGAGGATCAAACATCGGGATGATACCGAGGAAAGACCAGGTCTTATTATCCGCGCTTGAAGCGACACCCAGCGCCCGATAACCGTGAGCGGCAAAATCAGCGACTTGCTTGTCGGCTTTGGCTTTATCGTCTTCTGACAAGTCACTCATCGCGATAATGACCTGTGGAGCGCCTTTGGTATAATGCATTTCTTTGCCGTCAGGCCCGGTAACAACGCCTTCAGTCCGCTTTTTGACCGGATCGAACGGAACAAATGAGGTCTGCTTGTAATTATCAAGAATACTTTTATCATCCAGAGCGGCAATGATCGTCAAATCGATCGTATCGTTATCTTCCTCTTTACTGGCCAAAGCACCACCGAGAATACACTCCTGGGCATCTTTTGCCGCATAGAGTACCGGATCGCCAAGCGTAAGTTCGTTCTTGGTCAAAGTCCCGGTCTTATCGGAACAAAGAATATCCACTCCCGCCATTTCCTCAATCGCCTGCAGCCGGGCGACAATCGCTTTACTTTTCGACATAGCCAACGCACCCAGCGCCATCGTTACCGACAAAACAGCCGGCATTGCGACCGGGATCGAGGCAATCGCCAGAATCAGAACAAACTTAGCCAGACGCAAAATATCATGCAGATTAATCGCTCCCTGCATATGGTCACGATAAAGCACCACAATAGTCAGCAACAGACAGAGACTAACCGACAGCAGGATCAGAAAATTTCCGACCCGCATGACCGCCTGCTGGAAATGTGAGACATTACCGGCGCTGGCAACCAGTTTAGCGGTCCGGCCGAAAAATGTGTTCGACCCGGTCGCGGTAACCACCGAGGTCATTTCCCCCTGTTTGGCAATCGAGCCGGAGTAAACCGGATCACCGGACATTTTATTAACCGGCAAAGATTCTCCCGTCAGCGCAGCCTGATCGACGCTTAAATATTCACCGTCAAGCAGTTTGCCATCTGCGGGAATAACATCACCTAGTCGAATCCGGATAACGTCTCCAGGAACGAGGGTGGTAGCATCAATTTCCTGCCAGGAGCCGTCTCGCAAGGCCCGGGCTTTCAAAGCCAATGAAGCTTTCAAGGCATCAAGGGCATTACTGGCCTTGTGCTCTTCCCAGAACCCGATCATGGCATTGAAGATCAGCATGAACATGATAATGCAGAAATCCTTCCAATCCTGAGCGATCAGTGAAAGGACCGCGGCAATCTCGATCATCCAGGGGATGGGCCCCCAGAAGAATTTGAACAGTTTGAGAAGGGCACTTTCTTTTTTCTCTTCAAGTGCGTTAGGGCCGCATTGCTCAAGGCGCGTTGCCGCCTCTGCCGAGCTCAATCCTTGTTTGGTACTTTGTACTTTGGCCAGAACATCATCTACAGATAATTTCTCAGCCTGTTCGGATTCAACAGTAAACGGTGCAGTCTCAGCCATGGTCAGATCTCCTTATTTCAAGTATAACACATGTATGCGATACAGGTTAATTAAATAAATAATAATATCCAAAAAGCAATTCTGCAAATAAAATAATAATTTTTCCTTGAATTTTGAGTAATATTTGTCATATTACATGTGTATATTGGCAATGAGAATTTATTATCTTTTCACGATTAACTTTACCAGAGAAATATAAGGATCATTATATCTATGATTACCCCGGTTTTGCTGCTGATCTTTAACCGGCCGGACAAAACAGCTCTAGTTTTTGCGGAGATTCGGAAAGCTCAAGTCCCGGTTTTATATATAGCGGCGGACGGGCCCCGGCCAGAGGTCTCCGGCGAAGTTGATTTATGTGAACAAACCCGGGCTGAGGTGTTGGATAACATCGACTGGCCCTGCGAGTTGAAAACCATGTTAAGGACGGAAAACCTGGGTTGCCGGTCGGCCGTCAGCTCCGCCATTGACTGGTTCTTTTCAGAAGTTGAAGAAGGAATCATTCTAGAAGATGACTGTCTGCCGCACCCTGATTTTTTCCGTTTTTGTGGTAAAATGCTTGATTTTTATCGTGACAATCCAGCGATAATGCACATTTGCGGAAGCAATTTTCAGCTGGGTTGTAAACGCGGAGCCGGAAGTTATTATTTTTCGCATTACGCCCATGTTTGGGGCTGGGCCACCTGGCGTCGTGCCTGGGAGCTTTACGACGTCAAAATGAATAAATATCCCGGCTTTGTCAAAAGCAATGCGATAGCTTCAATATTTCCAGGGAAAAAAGAGCAGAAGCGCTGGCTTGAACTGTTGAATTATGTATACACCCGTAACAAACATTTCAACACGTGGGATTTTCAATGGAATTTCGCGTTATGGTTCAGTCATGGCCTGGCAATTATTCCAAACTGCAACTTGATCTCAAATATCGGGGAAAACGGTACCCATTACAACACTGTGCAGTACATGTTCCAAAAATTAGAAAATATGGATAAAAAAATCACACATCCGCGGGCAATAGTCGCAGATATCGAGGCAGATTCTTTGACATTCAAGAATTTTTTCGATGAAAACGTTCTTATCAGCATCATGAGAAAAATCAAGAATGTAATCTATAATATGCGAATCATGAGATTTAAGCCGGCTTCAAACAGACACCTGAATATATGAAAAAAATATCAAATATGAGGATCATGCATAAAATAAAACTCGGCAACTTTCTGTTGCTGGATTTTCTTTATCTTTCTATGGTCAAGATGACCTCCGGCAAACGCCCTTTGCATCCTCGTAAAAAAATACTGATTCCCCGCTGTGATGCGATCGGAGACTTTTTTATGTGGCTTCCTTACGCCCGGGCATTAAGGGATGCTTATCCGCCTGACGAATATGAAATATCGCTTCTCGGCAATCATGTCTGGATCGACGCGGCTAAGAAACTGGTTGACTTCGACCACTTTATTCCGTTTGACTCCAAACTTTTTCTGAATAACTTCAAATATCATCACAAGGTGCTGAAAGAGGTTTACTTCAATGCCTATGATGTGGTTCTGCAACCCAGATTATCCAGGGAGTTTCTGGTTGAGGATATGTTAACATTGTTCAGCCACGCTCAATTCAGCATTGCGTTCATGACCACTCCCGGCAGTATAAATCCTGTACTGATGCAATGGAGCGACAAATGGTATACAGACCTGATTCCTTTCCGGAGAAAATCTTCCGGCAATACGGTTATCGGGACACCGCTGCTGGACTCGGAGTTCGCCGCCAATGAACAATTTCTGGCCGCATTAAACGTCAAATCAAACTCTCAGAACACTCGGATTCAATTGAACGACGCCAGAAAGCGTTTACTCAATCCGGCCGACCGGAATTATTTTGTCGTTATTTCCGGCAGCAGCTGGATCAACAAATGCTGGGATATTGACAAGACCGCCGAAACAATCAGACGAATCGTCAAAAAATATCACATTAAAGCTGTGATATGCGGAACCCCGGACACGAATGAACGGGCTGATTACATAAAACGCAGCTTAGATTCTGAAAAGGTCCTGAATTTAAACGGGCAAACATCACTGCTCGAATTCATTGATCTCATCACTCATGCCCAATTCGTTTTCGCCAATGATACCGGCGGTATTCACATCGCCGCCGCCGCCGGAGTCAAAGCATTCTGCCCAACCGGCGGCGGCCATTACGGAAGGTTCCTGCCATACCCTAAATTTGTCTCTCATATATATGAGATGCCGGTAGTAATAGATCAACCGAGGACTTGTTACGGCTGCAACTGGCAATGTTCATATCTGGATAATCCCCGCTCCTCATATCCTTGCATCAGCAGCATTGAGGTCGATGATGTCTTTGACGAAATTGACACTTATATATCAACCCAATGCGACTTTATGGAAAACTGGAACGAATCCGGCAAAACGAAACACTGATTTAAAAAATTTCCGGCATAAATTAAACCGACGAGACCGACAAAAGTCGGCAATGCCGAATTGCTGCGAATTACGCCCTGCGTTCAACGCTTTTGAAAAACTCTGAATCGTTTTTCAAAACCATCACTCCGAGCGAATCGAACTACTTAATACGCAATAAATTGCGTAACTTACTTTCGCCGCTTGCGGCGACCAATGCTCCTGCGTTGGATCCAGTCCGGCAACGTGCCGGGGCGTAATAATTTAAAAATTTTTCTTTCTTTTTTACTTTTGTCGTGGCCGTCTAAACCATAATTCCCTAAATTTTTGTTTAATTTTTGTTTCAGGACTGGATTTTGATTTAAAAGTGGTTTAGAATAACTTCAGGAAGTCGAGTCAGGCAACAAACCAATCAACCATTTAAATCAGAAGGGCCCGCAACTGATGCCGAAAACTTTCGTTCTGGATACTAATGTGCTTTTGCACTCCGCTCAGAGCATGGAATCCCTACAGGACAATGACGTTGTTTTACCAATGGCGGTAATTGAAGAACTCGATAAGTTTAAAAAATTTCAGGATGAACTGGGGCGCAATGCCCGACAAGTAATAAGGCGTTTGGATGCTCTTCGCGAACAGGGCTCCCTCTCAGAAGGCGTACCGTTGTCCAGTATAGGCAGCCTGGCCACCGGCAAAGTAAGAATAACCTCCGCGGCCCAACTGAATAATTTCAGTGACAATACCCCGGACAAGGTTTTTGACTCAATCCTCGATATGGATATTCCGGACAACCGGATAATCCGGGTTGCTTATGTTCTGAACAAACAACTGCCCAACGTTATCTTCATCAGTAAAGATATCAATCTGCGTCTGAAAGCAGACGCTCTCGGTATCAAGGTGATGGATTTTGAACGTGAAAAAGTCGACTTTGAAACTCTATTCACCGGCTGTAAAACAGTTGAAGCCGAAGGCGACATCATCAACCGGCTTTATCAGGAAAAAAGCATTGAAAATCCCAGTTTCGACCTTTATCCGAATGAATTTGTTATTATTCAGGATATCAGCAATCCCAAACATACCGCTATGGCCCGGCTTTGTAACGACGGTAGACTCTACCCGGTCAGTTCAAAACAGCAGGATCATCCTATCTGGAACATCCAGCCCCGCAACAAAGAACAAACGATGGCGCTCGAACTGCTGATGGACCCGGATGTTCAGGTTGTTACCCTGGTCGGGCAGGCCGGAACCGGAAAAACCCTGCTTGCCCTGGCGGCCGCGCTGGAATCAACCATCAGGCGTAACAAATATGAAAAAATTCTGGTATCCCGTCCAATCGTCCCGTTGGGCAATGACATCGGATTCCTGCCTGGCGACAAAGAGCAGAAGCTGACCCACTGGATGCAGCCGATCTTCGACAACCTGGACTATCTGATGCAGTCCAGTGACGGCGACAAGCGGGTTTCCAGTAAAAAAACCGACGACCTGATCAATTCTCACAAAATCGACCTCGAAGCCCTGACCTACATCCGCGGCCGAAGCATCCCTAAACAGTTCGTTATCGTTGACGAAGCACAAAACTTGACGCCGCATGAAGTTAAAACCATCATCAGTCGCGCTGGTGAAGGAACCAAAATGGTACTGACCGGCGATCCTTATCAAATCGACAACCCGTATCTGGACGCCTCGAGCAACGGTCTGACCTACACGGTGGAGCGCCTCAAGGCAAGTGAGCTTCACGGTCATATAACCCTGGAAAAAAGTGAAAGAAGTTCTCTGGCCGCAGTCGCGGCAAAATATTTATAAGATATTATGCACAATAGACTTGATTGCATAATCACGGCATGTAGATTAACAGTGGAGTGAAATACCGTAACGTCATACGCAAACTAAAGGCCACAAGTTAAAAGCAGAAAATAAACAACCCTGGATTACAAAATTAATGTATTTATTTCATAGTAATAAAATTGAGGTGAACTTTGTTCCACTATTTTCAACTTTAAACGCTCATCCGAAATAGCTGTTTTGCATGAGTAATAGTGAAGGAGTGTAGTTATGTCAAACGAAGCAATGCAAGCTCAAGATGATTATCAGGCGCAGGAGCGGAATCAGGCGCAGCCGCCAAATAAAAATCAGGTAATGATGCTTCGTTTGCTGATCTATGGGCTGCCTTGCCTGATCTGTTTCTACATTCTCAGTATCGGTCCGGCTTTCTGGCTGTATAAAGCTTGTAACTGGGATTTCGGAAGTTTTCACATCATCTACGCCCCCCTTTCCTGGTTGCACGACAATACATCTTTGAAAGGAATTCTGGACTGGTATATCGGGTTGTATGATCTGTAATCCGGCTGAAAATGAACTTTTTATTATCAAAACTACGCCGTTGGCTGCCGTTCCCGGCGATACTTTTTTTGCTGACCGGTTGTGTATGTACAAAATACGTGGACAACATGGGCAAGACCACTCCGGTATTTGATATCAGGCAAACCTGGAGCGACCCGGCCGGAAATATTGTTTTTGAGGGAATGCTTTACCGCAGATCGTTAAACGATTTTCATTCACGGGAACCTGTCGGACGGAGATATCTTATTCTAAACGAACCTGCAATAAGAGATAAAATCATAACCCGCACAATTTCACGCAAGGATAATGACCGCGAAATCCAACTGTATGCCCCAATAAATATTTTCCCGGGATTATCCGAGGACAAACTTCGTTCTCTTGATGTCTGGTACCTGTATCCCCCGGATATAATCAACAAAATTGACAATGCCCGGCCGCCGGCATATATCAAGTCATCAAAGGCCCCAAAATTACTCTATAATTATTCAGACTTCAAACTGCCATACAAAATTGACGACACGACATATTATCTTAATATAAATACCCAATTCAGCGACAAAGACAATATACATATGGCCGACTGGGCTTATCCGTGTAAAATCCTGTTCGTTCCGGCTTTCGTGCTCGATATTATATCATCACCGGTGCAATTAGTTATCGAGATCGATAAACTTATAAACACGCATTAAGATCCGGTACGGACAAATCCCGTTGCACCTCGTATAACTGCTGTTTTTCAATGCAACCGTTGATTTTCCATATTTGAGCGTTTATACTATATAAAATATGGCGTTTTTTTATATAGCAACAGAATTTATCTGATTGCAAATATTAAAAATCGTGCAATATTCATGGCTTGTTAAACTTGCACAAATAGTAAAAAGAGGTGGAGTTCATGTTGGATGTAATTTTAAATGAAACTGACGGCATCGCTGTTCTGGAACCGGACGGCGAACTTACCAGCAATGATTTTCAAAAGGCGGCGGCAATCATCGATCCTTATATCATGCAGCATGATAAGCTCAACGGCATTATCATTCACGTCGAATCATTTCCGTGGTGGGATTCGTTCAGCGCCATGATCTCGCATTTCGAGTTTATCAAAGGACACCACAAAAAAATATCTAAACTGGCATTCGTCACCGATTCCCCGATCGGTTCGCTCGCAGAACATGTCGGGAGCCATTTCGTCAATGCCGAGATCAAACATTTCGATTACGGCCAACTGGAACAAGCCAGATCATGGATCGTTGATGGGGAATGAAAGAAAAATCATTGTCAACGACCTGATGCAGCGAGATTATGTTTACTGTTTGACCGAACCGGAGGGTAAAAATTTCCATCCCGATTTCAAACCGGAACTCTCCCCGCGTCAAATGCTTGAGCTGGGGGTTTTCGGCGGCAGATACATGACCGATTGCCGGAAAGAATTCCCCACAGAATGGTTCGCAGATGCGAAACTATGTCATGAGCGACACGTCCCTGAATTGAATTTTTTCGGTGTTAACGCTTCGCAACCTTTAGCGGTATGGCAGGAGAAAGGCTGGATTCACCCGGACGATCCCCGGGGCTGGTTCCAGTGGTACTGCCGTTATTATCTGGGCAGAAGGAGCGAAGATGACGAACGCCAAATCAAACGCTGGCGGACAATGACCAGACACATCGCGCAAATCAGGAAACATTGTCGCCCGGGAGATGTTACTTGTCGCCCCAAACAGCGGCAGGCACTTCTAAATTGGGCCTACGACAGCAGAAAGTTCTAACAAGGAGGAGGAATAGATGGAAGAAAACAGTAAGCCAGCACCTTGCGGAATCATCTGCAGGACCTGTCAGAATCTGCTTGAGGGCTGCGGCGGCTGCGCCTCTGGAGATGGCGAAGTGAACTGTCATATCCGATTCTGTACGCAAATGAAAAAGATTGCCGGTTGCTGGGAATGTGCATATTTCCCGTGCCGGCATATTAAAGATATTGAGCCGGCCTGGCGCGGTTTGACAATCGGTCTGATTGAAGCAATCAAACATTTCGGCGAGAAGGATTATTGCAAACTGGCGCTGAAAAACATCGGCCAATACGCTGAATACGGCGATTTTCGTTTTAAAACTCCGGAAGCCATCAAAAAAATCATCGAGGGTTCCAGAGAACCAAACGGCCTTCAATCTTCAAAAAACAATAAATAGACTTTTGAAGTCCTATAATAATTCACATAAGGATTGGTTATGATTTGGAGATATTGGGGCATAAACAAACCAACTTCAAGTGAATATAAAGTGCTGGGTTGTTTAGTTTTTTCCGCTCCGGTTATTTTGGGAGCAGCCCTGCTTTATTTCGGTTATCGGGCTGATGAAGAAAAGCAAGACCTGGCTGATTATGCCGTGAATACGGGCTGGACAATCTTAATTACCATAATCGCAATTCTCTTGATATGGATGCTAATCAAAAAATATGTCATCAAATAAACTTATCAAAATCTTCGATTACTTCATTGATGGACTTGAGGAAGTTGTGAACCTGTTTTTTCTCGCCACAAAAGCTGACGGAACCGACCGGCTGGCCGGATTCGGTTTTCATCCGGCATGATCCGATCGCGATGAAGCCGTGTTTCTGCAATTCACTGATCGGTGCGATAAATATCTCCGCATCTTTGATGATCGAAAAACATAAGGTGCCGACAATCTCGCATAGCGCTTTCGGCATCATATTAATAGCAAAAGAATAAACAAAAGGATGAGTCATCGCCATTAATTCCAGGAACTCATGACTTTCACTCCGCCCCATCCGGGTCGCGAAAAGCCGCTGATTGAACTCGCGCTGAAAGCGCAGAAAATCCTCCAAAGGATGGCCAGAGCGAAACAGTCCCGGACGCAGGAACACCAGACTTAATGATTTTTCCGCATCAAGATCGGTGAGGTCCGTGGTATCGACCGGAAAAACAAATTTTATATCCCGGAACGCATCATAACGGGACAGCCCCCAGGTTATCAGGCTGGTAATTGATGCGTTACCTCCCATATCAACATAATATTTCTCGTTGATTTCCTTGCGCATCTTGAACAACCGTGAAAAATCGATAAAAGATCTGACCCGGAAAATGTCGTTGCCGAAATAGGAAAATTCCGGCTTTGAAGCTGGAGAATCAAGGTCCGGAAAAGTAATCTCGCCGCATTTACCCCACTCCCGACTAAGCTTATCCAACCCCTCCTGCATCGGTGTCCCGTCAACTGGAGCATGATGATATTGCATCCACAAATCAGCTTCCTTATAATCCGGGGTGAACCGGCAAAGAATATTCAGTAAACCGCCGCCGATATGCCTGCGGCGATTGAATTTCGGAGTCTTAATACGAATTTCGGAAAGCCGGTCCGGAAAATCAGGCATCGTCTCAAAATGAATAAAAGTCCCGTTAAAAACCCTCGTTACGAACAGTTCAATCTCAAAGCCGATTTTAAGAGAACGAAGGATGGAACGATGCAACTTCTTTTTGAGACTTTTGACGATCAAACGAACCCGTTTATTATCGTCCAGGGTTTTGTAGCGATTGAAAATATTAATAACTTCCTGCAAAATCTCCTGGCGAAATTGACTGCTCAACAAAGGAAATTCATCTCTTGTCCGGTCAAAATGCGGAATTAACTGTATCAATGTGCCTTTACGGTCAAATTCGGCCTCGATAATGTCGGTATAGTCGAGTTTTTCACGCTTGGTCATAAATCTGCGCCAGCGCAGATGCCAATGATACCCCGGCTCACTGCGAATAAATTCAGCCAGGCGCTGAATCAGAATCCGGCGGGCATTTTTCTCATCCAACTGAGACACGTCGGAACGGTGAGACAAGTAATTCAACCGCAAACAGGCAAGGCAAAATTTTGCGTGTTCATTCCTGAAATAGATTGCGGAAGCTTTTCGCCAGCCGTTTTCCTCAGCCTTGAAGCCAAGTTTTTTAAAGAACTGCAAAGATTTTATAACTATGATAAACAAAACCGTACCAAAGCTCCAATAGTCGAAAAGCCTGCGCATTCGCAATTTTTGAAAATAATCATTCGGTCCGATTCCGGCCGTCGGTGACGGTGTGATTATAGTTTCACTTTCAACTGACGTTAATCTATCCTGATGCTGTACTTCCGGTTTCCTTTGAACAAAGTTTAAAAACCTTCGGGCCATTCTCTTCGGGCATTCCTCCTGCGGCGAGTGTCCGCAATGCGAAATAATCCGAAGCTCCGAGTTGGGAATATCGGCTTTAAAATAAAGAGCATCTTCTACGTTGATAATACGGTCGTCCTCGCCCCATATAATCAAAGTTGGCGTATCAATCGTCGCCAGCTTGCGGTGAAAGGACTTCACATTGGCGATAGCCACCTGTCTGGCGGCAGTCATCAAGCACTCTTTGGCGCCCTCGAGTTTCATAAGTTCAGCATAATGCGCAATGGTTTCTTTGGTGATTTTGGCATTATCGTAGTATACTTCTTCCAGTACCAGATTGACAAACACATCCTCTTTGAAATGCCGCAGCAGCTGGTCCTTATTACTCATCTGGTAGGCAAGGTCTATTATGCTTGGCATCTGTTTGAAAAAACCGGCACTGTCGACCAGAACAAGGTGCGACACCCGCTTACGCAATTCCTCGTCAAACATGGCAATGGCACAGGCCGCGCCCCCCATTGAATGCCCGCAGAGGATAAGGTCAGACAGGGCAAAGTGATTAATGAAAGCGGTAATTATCCGGGACTGGTCAAACGGCGAAAGGTGATCGTCACAGACCTTCTCGGAATAACCGAACCCCTTCATGTCCATTGTATAGAAACAAAATTCTTCAGGCAGGCAATCAATCATCGGCTGCCAGGTGTATGAATAAGAAGCAAAACCGTGAACCATCAGCACCGGGCGTCCGGCACCATGTCGACGATAGGCAATTTTCACACCTTCCAGTTCAACATACTGGTAATCTGATATGTTATTCATAAGATTTATGACTTTAAAGTAATTTTATTCATAGCTTAATATAGTACCTGGCGTATGAGTTTACAACCCGTTAAAAGACCAACAAGAAAAGTCCTCAAACGATTTTTCATAATTCTAATTAATCAGTTCATGTTGAGATTTTTTAAAATATCATCAGCCGGCCTTAATCATCGGCCAGGTTTAAATTAAAACACAAGCGATTAAATAAAAACACCTTACAACACACTGCAAGTAAATTGCCGAATCTAAATAAAATCATTTGTTGATTTTTTCGTTTCCGAAATGTATTTTATACTGAAATCATTTACATGATTTATTTATGAGGCACGAGGGTATCTTGATGAAAATACTGTTTATAAATAGAAAAGCACTTTTAGCTTGTATACTGTTTTTGACTGTCCTTATCGGGCCGGGCTTGACTAAAGGCATCTGCGCTGAAACCGATAATCCGCTAAACCTGACGCCCAAAGAGCTGGCCTGGTTAAAGACACATAAAAAAATAAGAATCGGCATCAATAAAAACTGGCCGCCAATGGATTTTCTTGACTACGACGGAAAACCTCAGGGAATCGGGGTGGATTTCATTGCCGAACTCAATAAGAACCTGGGAAACAGGTTGGTGATCGTCCCGGGAACCTGGAAAGATATTTTTGACAGGGTGAAAAAACAAAAAGGGCTTGATGCCCTTATGGATATAACTCCGCGCGTTGAGCGTCAGCAATGGTTTAATTTTACTCGTCCTTATGTTATTGTTCCGCAGACCATTTTTTCAAAAGGGAAGCGAGGTAAATTTTATGCGTCCACCAACGACATTCCCGGTTCCACGATTGCCGTTGAAAAAGGTTTTTTCCTGGCCAATGATTTTCGTAAAGGGCGCTGGGGAAAAGTAAAAGTAAAAGAATATCCAACCACCTCCGACGCCCTGTATGCTGTATCCAACGGTAAAGCTGACGCTTATGCCGGCAATCAGGCAGTTGCCCTTTATGAAATTACCATGAAGAGAATACCTGGCGTACATGCCCAGTGCAAATTGGCATCGCGAGGCTCCGTCAATGCAATTGGCATCCGCAAAGACTGGCCGGAACTGGTCGGGATTCTCAATAAGGCGTTGAATGCCATTGATAACAAAACCGCATTTCGGATTCTTAAATACTGGGGCAGCAAGATTCCGAAAAACGTGAAAACAAAAAAAGATCAGGTTGTAACAGTCAAAATGCCGCGACCGGGATATGACTGGACCGTTCCCCGGATCGGAATGGAATTTGTCTGGATAAAGCAGCTCGAGTGCTGGGTCGGCAAATACGAGGTGACAAACGCTCAATACCGCAAACTTGAATCCGGACATGACAGCAGCGCCTACAAAAATTACTCATTGAACGGCGATGAACAGCCTGCGGCTTTCATCAGTTTTAAAGATGCCAAGACCTACGCCGACTGGTTGACAAAAATGGAAAAAGATCAGGGCCGTTTGCCGTTGGGATACCGCTATTCACTGCCGACCCGTCAGGAATGGCAGACGTTTGTCCAGTGCGGGGATAACCGTAAATATCCCTGGGGCAATTCCTGGCCGCCAAAATACGGCAACTATCATGACCGGAGCGGTGCCGGCCCCTGGCACAAAATCGAATATTATAACGACAAATATCCGGTTACCTGCCCTGTTAAGGAAAGTGGAAAAAACGATTGGGGCCTTTACGGTGTCGGCGGCAACCTATGGGAAGCAACTATAAAGTCTTCTTCAGACGGTTCATTCGAAGCCTGGCGGGGGGCTTCATGGCGTTTCGGCGGCACCGGCAGCATGAAAGCTCCATGTGAATTTTTCAGTCTAACCGCAAAAGACTCCTCCGGGCGCATCGGCAGTCACGGCTTTCGCCTGATCCTCGGACAAAGAAAGTAAGACTACTGTCAACTATCCTTCCTGCAATATATTACCTTTGAAGTAATAATTAATGCAATACTCAATTCCGGCTTTAATGGTAAAAAATACCTCAGAGCTACTTGTTTTATCGTTTTCTGCTTGTATCTTATAAATATAATAACCATTATCAAAAAAAGGATAAAATCATGTGGGATTATAATGATAAAGTAATGGAGCATTTTCTCAATCCTCACAACGTGGGGCAGATAGAAGATGCTGACGCAGTGGGCGAAGTAGGCAACATATCTTGCGGCGATGCCTTGAAACTCTACTTGAAACTTGATGACGACGGCAAGATATGCGACGTTAAGTTTCAAACCTATGGCTGCGCCAGCGCAATTGCCTCATCATCGGCCTTGACCGATCTGGTCATAGGCATGACGCTGGACGAAGCGGCGAAGGTCACCAATCGCGATATCGTTGATCTTCTCGGCGAACTGCCGGAAGAAAAAATGCACTGCTCGGTTATGGGAATGGAAGCGTTGCAGGCGGCTATCGCCAACTATCGCGGCGAAACTATCGAGGCGGATGAAGACCACGAAGGGCGAATTGTCTGTCGCTGTTTCGGGATAACTGACGCGAAAATCCGTCACATCGCCAAGGAAAACAAACTGACTGAAGCCGAAGATGTAACCAATTACTGTAAGGCCGGCGGGGCCTGTGGATCATGCCTGGACGATATTCAGGAAATCCTCGACGGGATCTGGAATAAACCTCATGCCGAAGAGGAAGAGGAAGTGACCGGTTTTGCCGCGCTCCCGCTGGTCCAGAAGGTGATCAAAGTCCAACAGGTCATCGATAACGAGATAAAACCCATGCTGGAACAGGACGGCGGCAGTATCGAACTGATAAATGTCGACGGGGCCAATGTACTGGTAAAACTTAAAGGCCGTTGCGCGACCTGTCCGACCGCATCGGTAACCCTGAAACATGTGGTTCAGGATAAACTGCGCGAATTCGTCGCCAAAGAATTGACTGTCGAAAGCGTATAAGGGGCGAATCATGAATGAGCGAAAAGTAATATATTTTGATAATAACGCCACCACCGCGGTAGACCCTGAAGTATTTGAGGCGATGCGGCCGTTCCTGACCGAACAATACGGTAATCCCTCAAGCATCTACCGTTTCGGCGGCGAAGTCGCGGCCCATATAAAGAAAGCCCGCGCCCAGGTTGCGGCGTTGCTCGGGGCCGATTACATTGATGAAAAACATGGCGAAAATACGGAAATTATTTTTACCAGTTGCGGCACTGAAAGCGATAACGCGGCCATCAACAGCGCCTTGCTCACATGTCCTAAGAAGCGCAAAGCAGTCATTTCCCGGGTTGAACACCCCGCCGTACTTAATGTCGGCAAAGAACTCGAGCGCCACGGCCATACGGTCGCGTATGTTCCGGTCGACAAAAAAGGCCGGATCGACATGGATGCGCTTGAGGACATGGTGGACGAAGAAACCGCCGTGGTTTCAGTCATGTGGGCAAATAACGAGATTGGCAATGTATACCCGGTCGAAGAGATCGCGGAAATAGCCCACCGTTACGGCGCGTTGTTTCATACCGACGCGGTCCAGGCTGTCGGCAAAATTCCGATCAATATGGCGAACTCGAATATCGACATGCTCAGTCTTTCAGGACATAAGCTGCATGCGCCCAAGGGCATCGGCGCGCTTTACGTCAGACGCGGCATCCGGTTCCGGCCGATGATGGTCGGCGGACACCAGGAACGCGGCAGGCGCGGCGGGACGGAAAATACCGCTTCGATCGTCGCTCTCGGCAAAGCATGTGAACTGGCCATGAAAAACATGGAGATCGAAAATACTTATGTTCGCAATCTGCGCGACCGGTTGGAACAGGGTTTGCTTGAGCGAATCCCCAAGACCCATACCAACGGCGACCTCGAACATCGTTTGCCTAACACCAGTTCGATCAGCTTCACCCAGATTGAAGGCGAAGCTATCCTGATGCTGATGGACCAGTTCGGAATCTGCGGGTCAAGCGGCAGCGCGTGTACGACCGGTAGTCTGGAACCGTCACACGTTTTGCGTTCCATGGGCCTGCCGTACAGCTCGGCTCACGGCACGATCCGGTTCAGCCTGTCACGTTTCAACACGCAGGATGAAGTGGATTTTGTCTTGGAAAAAATGCCGCCGATTATCAAGACTCTGAGAAAAATGTCACCATATTGGAAAGAAGATGATTAAGGATTTTGGAAAAACCGGCGGCAAGGTCATGCCTTTGGGTTTCGGCGCCATGCGGTTGCCGATGGTCAATATAGGCGATGAAGATTTTGTCGATCTGGACAAAGCGGTTGAAACCATTCGTCATGCCTATGACAAAGGGGTCAACTATTTCGATACCGGCTTCATGTATTGCGCCAAGGAAAGCGAAACCGCGGTCGGTAAAGCGCTGAAAGGAATTCGCGATAAAGTCATTTTGAACACCAAAGCGACTAAAATGCGGACAAAAAACCCCGGTGATTTGCGGCGTATGCTGGAGCACCAATTAATCAAGTTGGATACCGATTACCTGGATTTTTATTGTTTCCACGGCATCGGCTTCGATAATTTTCACGAGGTAGATGAAAAAACCGGCTGGCTCAGCGACATGCTGCGGGCCAAAGAGGAAAAACTGATTCGTCATATCGGTTTTTCGTTCCATGACAAACCGGAGAATATGAAAAAGATCATTGACCTGGGATTCTTCGAAATGGTAACCTGTCAATATAACTACCTCGACCGCAAAAACGCCGAAGGCCTGGCCTATGCCCGTGAAAAGGGTTTGGCAACGGTTGTCATGGGACCCTTGGGCGGCGGCAGATTGACACAGATCCCGCCTTTTGTCCGTGACGCGACAAATATAACCGCCGAAAGCGCGGTTGACCTCGCGTTACGTTTTGTTTTGTCGAATCCTGACGTCGACGTGGCTCTTTCGGGCATGACCACCCCGCAAATGGTGGATGAAAA
Organism: Victivallales bacterium; assembly: GCA_963678305.2. GTDB lineage: Bacteria > Verrucomicrobiota > Lentisphaeria > Victivallales > Victivallaceae. The sequence goes on along the minus strand of CAXXVV010000001.1, from coordinate 15,974 downwards.
CCTGGCGGCGGCAGCAAAAGGCCCTCTGACGGAGGAGGAACAGCAGAAACTCAATGCCCTGCTGGAACATACCGCCGGCCTGGCCGATTTGTACTGTACCGGCTGCGGTTATTGTATGCCGTGCCCGCATGAAGTGAATATACCGGCAAGGTTCTCCGCGATGAACTCTCACAAGGTATACGGTTTGACCGAACATGCCAAACGGCAATACGCCAATATCACCGCGCAAGACGGCGAATGTGTCGAATGCGGCGTCTGTGAAGAAAAATGCCCCCAGAGAATCCCGATAATCAAGCAATTGAAAGAAACGGCGGCAGCATTGAGTCAAGCTGGTGAATGATAATATTTACATTCATGTCCCGTTCTGTGCGTCCAAGTGCGGGTACTGCGCATTTTATTCAGAGACAGACCATTCCCTGATCGAACCATATCTCGACAAACTGGAATCTCAACTGACCGTAAAAACCGCCGATACCGTATTTCTTGGCGGCGGGACCCCTTCCCTGCTTCCGCCGATTCAGTTGGAACGGCTGTTCAGGATGATTCCCGTCGCCGAAAATGAAACCTCTATCGAGTGCAATCCGGAAACCATTACCCCTGAGAAAGCGGAACTGATCAAAACCTTTACCAACCGAATCAGCCTTGGAGTTCAGTCTTTCAATGCCGGGTTGCGACAGCGTCTTGGCCGCCGCGCCGGAGACGCCGCGATCGAGAATGCGATTGAACTGCTCCAGCCTTCCAACATCGACCTGATTTACGGTATTCCAGGTCAAACTGAAGCAGACTTTTTGAACGATCTGGAAACCGCCGTCGATTACGGCATAAAACATATCTCATGTTATGCCCTGACCGCGGAGGAAGTATCCGCTCTTTTTGCCGAACATCGCGAAGATGACGAGCTCGAGACCCGGATGTGGCAACTGGCCGGGGAATTTCTGGCCTCGCACGGCATCAGACGTTACGAAGTATCCAACTATGCCGTTCCAGGCTGTGAATGCAGACACAATATGAATGTCTGGCACGGCCGGACCTATTCCGGCTTCGGCCCCGCCGCCTGTTCATTTGACGGTGCGACCAGGAAGACGGAGGCAGCCTCAATACGGGACTGGCTGGACGGCGTACCGGCTGAAACCGATGAACTGCCAATTGGCAAACGCAACTTTGAAGTCTTCGTCATGGGCTTGCGCACAGTTGACGGCTGGACACGTGAGCAATGGGAAAATTGTGCTTTACCGGAAAAGATACAGTGGAAAGATTTGCTGGAATTACCGGTTTTACAAGAATTTGCCGAAATAAGTTCCCAACAGATCAAACTCACGACTGAAGGTCTGTTATTCTGGGATGACGTCGCAACGGTATTACTGTAAGCTCCGAAGCAAGTTTATTATGTCGTCATCGCTCATTTCACGGGGATTGCTGCGCATACTGCCGCTGCGGCAGTTTTTAACGATAAAATCAAAATGCTCCTCTTTCAAACCGTAACCCCGGAAATCAGCCGGCATATTGAGTTCGCAGCATAGTTCTTCAACGTTCTCTATAAAATCATTAACACACAGCGTATAAGCAAGCTGCGCCAACGCTTTTTTGCAAACCGGATAGTTCCATTTCAATATTTTCGGCAGCAGGATCGCACAGCACTTGCCGTGCGGCACATGCAAAACACTGCCAAGCGGATGACCGATTCCATGCACCGCGCCAAGACTGCTCTGGGTAAACGCCATCGCCGCGATCATGCTGCCCTCGGCCATATCGCTTCTGGCGCCCCGGTTTCCGGGATTGGCACACACTTTCGGCAACGCCGGAAAAATCAGTTCGACCGCACGTCTGGCCAAAGCCCGCGAGGGATTGCTCGCACCGCGCGAGATATACGACTCCACCGCCTGGGTAAAGGCGTCCAACCCACTGGCGGCGGAAAGTTCGGCCGGGCAGCTCCAGGTAAGTTCGGGGTCAACGATGGCGAAATCCGGGAACATTGTATCATGCCGGATCGATTTTTTTATTCCGTTGGCGGGGTCGATTAAAACTGAATTCGGAGTTATCTCCGCCCCCGTCCCGCTGGTTGTGGGAGCAGCAATAAAGGTCAAACCTTTTTGCGTAATCGCTTTTTCCGCATAGAAATAATCGCGACACAAGCCGGCAGCGGGAATTATCGCCGCGGCCGCTTTTGCCGTATCAATCACACTACCGCCGCCAACCGCGATAACGATATCGGCCATGAACTCCCGTCCGGCAGCGATCAGGCGATCAACATCACCAAGTTCCGGTTCGGCCGGAATCCCAACTTCACAACGTAAAGCACGATCAGCAAGCAACGCCTGCAGGCGTTCAAGCAGACCACCGGCCGCGGCATGATTGCCGGTCACCAGTAAAACGCGGGAGTCGAAATTGACCAGTTCCGGCAACTGGCCGATTGAGCCGTCGCCAAAAAATATTTTTCCCGGAAACTTTAAAGTATACATTATCCCGCCGTGACTTTCATAATATATCTGAGGGTATCGGCATCCTGGCCGTTAAGCGCTTCCGCCGCCGCGATAGTTTTCATTATGGCTTCCGACGACGGATTACCAATCGCGGTTGTCAGGCCTTTGCCGATCGCCATTGCCAGAAAGGTGCTGTTCAACAACGGGCGCTCCGGCATACCGAAACTGATATTGGACAGACCGCAGACCGTGGGATAACCGGCCTGATTGGCCAAACTGATGGTTTCAAGGGAAACCTTGCCGGAAGTCGGGCTGGTACAAACCGCCAGCAACAAACCGTCGACACAGATATCCTTCGGCTCATAACCGTAAGCCGCAGCCATATCAGCAATCTTTTGCAACGCATCCCAGCGTCCAGTCACTGTATCCGGAATACCGTCGTCAGTCATCGGCAGCGCAATAATCATTGCTCCGTACCTGGCGGCAACAGGCAGCAGATTTTCCAGTCTCGGCGATTCGGCTGAAATCGAGTTAACCAAAGCCCGGCCCGGATAGACCCGCAGAGCCGCTTCCACCACTTCAGGGCTGGCCGAATCAATACACAACGGCTGCTCCACGGTTTCCGCCAGCATGGCAACGACATTCGCCATGGTCTCCTTCTCGTCAATGCCGGGCATTCCGATATTGACGTCCAGAATTACCGCGCCTTTGGCAATCTGGTCAAGGGCCATTTCCTTGACCATATCCAGACAACCTTTTTTCAATTCTTCCTGCAAGGCAATCTTACCGGTCGGATTGATTCGTTCACCGATAACCGCAAAATCCCTGCCGGGACCGATAAACACGGTTTTACAGGCGGAAGTCAACACGCTGATTTCCGGATCGACCGGAGGTTTGATTTCAAGTTCCTGTTCGCTCTCAATATCACCGATCAGGATATTCGCTCCGGCGTCAACCAATGCGGCAATATCATCATCAGGTTCGACTTTGGCAATCAACGGAATCGCCGCATATTCCTTTAATTTTCTGATGGTCGCGAGCGAATTGTCCCCACAGCCGAACGCATCGGCGCCAAGCGCCTGCAAAGTCAACAATGCCGCCAGCGGATCGTCACACTTCTCCATGTAGCACAGGAACGGGATTTGCGATACTTCCCTGACCGCCACCAATGCGGCGCGGGCATCCTAAATATGATTAAAGTCGCCAGTCAGCACGCTCTCTCTGTCAGCATCCAGATTACTTACCTGTTCAAAATAATTCTTGTATGATTCGTCGAAAGACACTTTAGCGTTCGGGGCGTTTGACTTCAGTGCTTCAAAGTCCTCCGCGCCGTTCAGGACAAAGACTTTTTCGGAAACTGTCCTCATAAAATCGTTTCGGGTCATATATAATACCTCCTGCATATATTAATTAATAATTTTCGGCATACCTGTCAGGAAATATATACACTTTTCCCGGTTATTCAAGCTTCTTAAAAGCGAGTCGACTCCGAATATTACCGGATTGAAATATCTTCCGCCACTTCTTCCTTGACAGAATCCGCCTCAAGTTTTTTCGAGTTCCATTTTTTATAGATATTGATGATTATCTTAATACTTATACCGGCAAAAATACCGGAAATCCCAAGTAGCCAGAAGATTAGTTCCGGTTTGCCCGGCAAAGCCTGTTTGCAGATAATGCTTAAAGATTCATATAGAATAATTAATCCGAATCCCAATGCCGCCTTGGCATATTGTTTTCCAGCTATCCCCAGAAAGACAATGGCATAAGCCGCAATATAAATTATCAGGCTGCAAATATGTAACAGTGGATAGTTCAATAAATTATTCCAAACCGAAAAGCCTGAAGAGCGAATAACTCTGTCGCTGGAAGTGACCTGTTTGATGGAAATGAAAACCGAAAAAAAACTGCGAAGGATTACATCTGTTGCAGCCGTACCAATGCCTACGGCAATCGCGGTATCGGCATCTTTTCCCAAACGTTTCCATATTACCCCGGCCAAGGCAGTGATGCCGACTTTACTCAAACAATAATATGACGACATAACCAGATATGGCATAAACAATCCAACACCGCAACGCCCTAAAAGCCAGAACAACGGCAGGAGAATCCAGCAAAAAATCCCTGCCCCCCGGTACCCGATGGTAACTATCAACACCGACAATCCGGCTCCAACCAGAAACCAGCGATATTGCACCCTGGTGAGATGCCGCCAGTAATATACTATCCCACATATCATAGCAACGGTTATTAAGCTGGACAGCAACAACATAACAACGAGATTATCCAAAATAACCCTCCCTCATTATATATTATTCCCGAAAGTCGTACAACGTTGCCAGTTGTCAGAATTCAACTCACAACTCACCACTCACCACTCACCACTCACCACTCACCACTCACCACTCACAACTCACAACTCACCACTCCCACACTTATTCCAATCGATACGGATTGCTGTTATATGCCTGTTTGAGATCGTCGGGAACAATTGACGCCGGATCGATAAACCGTCTGGATTCAGCCGATTGGATCGCGGCATAGCCCAGCATTTCCGAAGCAAAAGCCTGAGCTACAGTAGTTTTAGGTTCGGCTTCGCCCTTGATTATCTGCATAAAGTGACGCAGCATAACACCGTCTCCGTTGTAATGGTTCCGGCCAATGTAATCAAATTGGTGATTAGTATCGTCATACCCGCATCCAAAACGCGGGCTGACCTTAATTTTTCCCATCCCGGTTCCCAGATCGATCTCCATCGCACCTTCTGTGCCGTGAATCTCATAAACCCGGTGGTGATAATTCGGAGGCGAAAAGAACCACTGAACGTAAGTGCCGAACGCTCCGCCTTTAAAGTTGATCAAACAGTGATCATTGTCAGGGGAGTCGACCGCCAAATTATAAACGCACAAATCATTATCGACCCGCTGCATGTTCTCCAAACCCAACTCCGGTCGACCGAGGCGGTCGCCGCGGTTGAACTGGCTTTCCTGACACGTCAACATTTCCGGACATTTTGAACATCTCAATTCAGGAGACTTGTCGCCGCCGTAAGCCTGCAATTTCTGGATCGCCGCCACTGCGTCCGGCACGTCTCCGACCAGCGCCAGCATGACGTCGAAATCATGGGTAGCTTTTTCCAGCAGCATAGTTCCGCTGTATTTACGCAGTTGCCGCCAATTGTGAAACATATTGTTGCCATAGTGACAATTCTGGACAAATCGAACCGAACAAATATTTCCGATATCACCGCGACGCAGCATATTTTCCGCCGCCGTAATGACCGGGGCGTAACGCATGCAGTGACCAACCATGACAGGCGCGGAATACTTCTCACAAAAACGAACCACTTCAAAAATACTTTCGAGGGTGCTGTCCAGAGGTTTTTCAAGCAGCATCGGTAAAGCAACGTCTCCCAGCTCCAGCAGATTTTGCAGATGGACGTAATTGCTGCTGGCGATCAACAGACCGTCAAGTTTTTCAGAGTTCATCATCTGTGTCACAGTCGTATAACGTTCCGGACGCACCGGACATTCCGTCAGGGCCAGCTTCCAGGCCGCGTCATCCGGTTCAACACAAGCGACCGCCTGCATTTTTCCGGCGGTTGCCTCAGCCATTTCCTGTCCAAGTCTCCGGCCACGGCATCCCCAGCCGATTACCCCGATTTTCAATACATCTGACATGTTCGCTCCTTATTTTCCTGTTTGAAGATTGCTTGAAATATCAATATACCATACCTGAAAACCGGTTTCAACATATTAAAATTTTTTTTGATAATTGATTTTTCCACACTTAGCATATATAATAATAGAAAGTCACTATTATATAAAGGTGACAGAAAATATCCAAGGAGAATAATCATGAAAAGAATGTTCATCATGCTTGTCGCGGTATCGTTCATCGCCGGATGTTCGTGTACCGGAGATAAATCCAAATGCGGGAAAGCAAAGGCTTGCCCTAAGGGACAAATGGTCAAGGCTTGTAAAGCCGGCCAGGGACAATGCAACAAAGCCATGAAATGCAAAGACGGCTGCAAATGCGGTAAATGCAAAGGCGGCGAATGCAAAGCACCGAAAGCTGATAAAAAATGCTGCGGAACTTGTAAAAAATAATATATTCCGTCCTTTCTTTGAGAATCCCCGGTTTTTTGCCGGGGATTTGTTTTTTATAACAAAATGTCTGTAATTCAGTTTTTTTTTCGAGGATAAATATACATTTGAATCCCTGGAAAATGAATTTATTTGAAGACTTTTGGGCTGGTCATTCATTCCAGAAGGGCGAAACTTACAAACGGGGATGCATATCCCTGCCGTTGAGCCGGACATGCAGCGCAGACGGGCGGCTCGTGGGACACTCGCCCTCCATGGACATTCGTCTTGAAATGATATTTGATTTGCCTTGAGAAAATACTGATGGATTACAAATGTATTGTATTTTACCGGGATATTCTATTTTCCAATTTGACTTTAACCAGCGTTTCGTGTATGGTTTATATATACTTAAAGCGGGGAGTCTGGCTGAATGTACAATAAATACCATTTTCCAAGTGAATTTTACAACGAACTGGCATTACTGGTCCAATCAAAAATGCCGTTGCCTGAAAGCCTGAGGTCACTGGAAAAAAGTATACGCAGACGACGAGGCCGGCAAGTTGTTGGAGAATTGAGCAGGAGTGTTGACATGGGATATTCTTTATCTCAGGCAATGCATGATCAGCGGGAAACATTTCCGGTACATTATCAGGCAATTATTGAGGCCGGGGAAAAAGATAATTTACTGGCAGAAGCACTGCACGAAGTAGCACGACAAGCAAGGTTCAGTGAACGCATGCTGGAGGCTCTGAAAACCGCGTCTCTATATCCACTGCTCATCCTTTTGATCGGTTTTTTGTTGTATGGCTTCATTTTATATTCCGTTACCCCGGGTTTTGCGGAACTCTATAAGGAATTGCTTTTCGGATATGAGCTTCCTTCCATTACCAAAGCAGTGGTTTTCCAATCTAAAATCATTTGTGCGCATATCTATTTGGTCGTTAGTTTATTTTTTGTAATTGTTTTATTGGTCGCATACCTGTTCACCAGCCAGGCGGCAATTCCCATCCTGATGAAACTGCTTAAAATGACACCTCCTTATTTTATTGTTTTCCAAAATCTTGACATGGCTAAATTCTGCGGATTATGGTCAATCATGATGCGGCAAAAAACTCCGGCGCCTGAAGCATTCAGAATAGTAGCCGGAATGTCTGAAGGCCATTTATCACGGGCTTTATATCATGCGGCAAAGACTTGCGAAAGCGGTTCCAACCCGGCAGAAGCTCTGGAAAAAATACCATCCGTCTCCGGTATGATTGTCTCTGCCATGCGCCATATTCCCGATGAAAAACAACCGGATGAATTCGAGAAAATGGGGGAACATTTTGAAAGTCGCGCTGCTGATTCAGCCGTAAAAGTAGGAATTATAATGGAAGTGCTTATCACAATTGCTTGCGCGTTTATAGCAGGAACACTAGTTTCAGCTATGTTTATTCCGCTTGTTAAACTCATTGAGAAATTGGCTTGATTCAATATGGCAGTAAATCTTTCATCAACCATCAATAAACATTATGAATCCTTTTCCGGGGTATATAATGATAGAGTTAAAAACATAATAATCATGCTGGGATGGGCTGCCGCGAATAACGTACCTTTTCATGAAGCACTGCAAAATTCAAGCAAATTCGGAAATAAATTTGACCAGGCGATCGCAGCGCTTAAAAACGGCAGCACGCTCAGTGAAGCATTGAAGCATGCAAAGCAGAGTTTACCGAAACATTACTTAAAAGCGGTTGAAATAGCAGAACAAAACAACCGCTTACCGGAAGTATTGCCGTCAATGGGCCGCAATGCGGCAATAATGTCAATTTCATTCGGTCATCTGTGGATTACACTTTTTATGCCATTGATAGAATGTTTTTCCGTTACGGCGATGATAATGGTTATTTTACCTAATCTCTACAAAATATTTAATGAACTCAGCAGTGAAGACTATGCTTTGAGTATGACCCCATACTCTCTTATGTTTATGGATTTTGCAAAACAAGTCGAAGAATATGCCCCTGTAGTTATGCTGTTTACGTTATTTATTTTTGCTTTATTGCTAATATTAATTATCACTCGCTATGCAATCAATCTACCTGTTTTACCAGGTTTTCATTTCAATTTTCTCCGACAGCCCCTTTTTATGTGGTTCCCCTGGCTTAACAGAATTTCCAAAGATACATGTCAGCTTGAGATGGCCTTATGTATGAGCGTCATGCTGGGTGCCGGTGATGATATAATCCAGGCTGCGGAGAATTCTATCCAAACATGTCATTTGAAATGGCAAAGAAAAAAATTACAGCAATTTATTGACGATGTCAAAAGCGGCATAACCTGGATGGACGCATGGGAACGTATGAACTTAAGTGGTCCGTTGGAACTGTTCATAATCAAGAATTACGGCAGAAGAGAGAAAGTAGAGGAAGGGTTCAAACTTATCGCGCAACGACTGTCTGTGGTTGTCGGACGCCGGTTTCAGCGACTTGGCTTATTGATAAAAATCGGTGTCATTTTATTTACGTCTTTATTAATCGGGGCTGTCGTGCTCATGTCAGGTAATATTTTGTTTGGATTTACTCTTTATGCCGCAGAACAGTGGAAATGAAAACAAGGAATCGTCATGGCTAAAAACCAAATAGATAATAAAGTGCCGGATTTTGTCGATAAACTGCTGAACCAGGCGGTGGCGAACGACGCGAGCGATATTTATCTGCTGCCGCAGCGGGAATGCCTGAAACTGCGGATGAGGATCAACGGCATTCAAAAAGATATTGATACGGTAGACGCGGCTTTCGGATCGCAGTGTACCTCCCGGGTCAAGGTACTGGCAAAACTGCTGACCTACCGTACCCGTATACCACAGGACGGATCGTTTCAATTTGCCGGTTCCGAGTTCCGGGTTGCGGTAATGCCGACCATTCACGGAGAACGCATCACGATCCGGGTCATGAATGGCGGCGCGGCCCCGAGAATGATCGGTGAACTCGGATTTTCAGAGGAAGTCACCGGAATTCTGAGATCGCTGCTGCTGCCGACCGGATTGATCATCCTGACCGGACCGACCGGCTGCGGCAAGACAACCACCGTTTATGCCATGCTGCGGGAACTGCTGAATGACGATCAGGACCCCTCGTCGATCATCACCGTGGAGGACCCGGTGGAATGCGAACTGCCGGGTATATCGCAATGCGAACTGAAGCGTTCAGATGAAAGTGAAGATGATTTCGCGTTCTGGGAAACCGCACTTAAATCAGCGTTGCGTCAGGACGTAAAAACCCTGGTCATCGGAGAAATGCGTGACAAGGCGGTAGTCAGGATCGCGCTGGAAGCGGCATTGACCGGACACCGGGTCATCTCTACCTATCATGCCGGGGATATCGCCTCGGTCTATGCCCGGGTCATGCATCAGGGATTCGAACCGTTCCTGGTCGCAGCGGCAATCAAAGGAATCGTCTCTCAGCGTTTGTTTCATACCCGCGACCACGGCATTGTCCCGATTGCGGCGTGCCTGCAGCCTGATGACGCCTGGCGCGATTTCATTATGACCCGACCGGGGCTGGATCAATTACGCAAACATATAAAAGGGGTTAAGACCGCCGACCTGGAGTATCAGTCCATGCTCGCGGCGGAACAGGGATTCATCACAAAAGAACAAGTAAAACTGCTTTAATGAATTGGCTCAGAAATAATTTTATGATGATTGAAATGGTGATGGCAATGGCTTTTGCCGTCATCGTTTTCAGCGCTTTTTTTAACATTATGGATTCTCTGAACCGGACCAACAAAGTCTACCGGGCCGAAGCCAGAGCGGTCCTGGCTCTGGACAACACTTTAGAGCGATTAGATGCAGAAGACTCCCCGGATACGAAACGGCTTGAGACAATCCTCAAAGAAGAATTAACCGGAGGCGGTCTGACTTCCGACAAAAAAATCACTCATAGCATTGAATTGAAAAATGGCAAATGCCGCCTGGCCATTTACCGGGATGCCGGAGACAACCGGAAAAGGAAACTCGCGGAGGTCGTTTTACCATGCGCAAAATGAGCCGCAAAGACTTTCTGGTCCATCGCATAATGCTGGTTGAATGCCTGTTGGTCATCGCCATAATGGCTTTGCTGTCAGCTTCTGTAATGAAGTCATTTCAAGTATTGCAGGACATTTTCATCCGCGACTCACGAGCGCTGTACGCCCAGACCCGTGCCGCCGATTTGAAAAGCCGCTGGCGACATATCTTCAAAGACAAAAGCTCCTCAGAAGCTAAACAAATTATACGCAATGCGAAAATCATTGAAAAAAATAAACGTAAATTGCTCGCAATTGCCGATGACCGGTTATCAATTCCCGGCACCTGGCGCGCGGAAATTAAATTTGAACCGCATAAAACCGGGGCTGATTGCGCCGTATTAACCTTGTTCAATCTAAAAAAATCAAAACGCACCGCGACCAACCCTGAATATAAAATGCGTATCGTCGCGGCCCTGAAGAGGCCAAAACCATGAACAAATTGCATCAAAACGAAAAAGGTTTTATGAGCATTATGCTGATGGTGATCGCGGCCCTGCTGTTGATAATGGCCGGAATGACATTTAAAGTGACAAAAGCTATACATCGGCGAAACCGCAAAGAAAAGACGCGCATCCAGCAACGCGCGGATAAAATTATCATCAAATTTTCTAACAAACAACCAAGTAACAACAGCCATTAAACTCAGGATATCTTTTTAATAATTAAATCTTTATAAATATTTATTAAACTACATAATACTTAAATTTGACAAACCCGTTTCCACCCACTATATTAACCGCAAACTCGTCAACCAAGGAGGAAAAATCATGTCAGGCCGCGGAACGCGCATGAAAGTTACAGGCGAAGGCTGCTACTACCACCTGATGAACCGGGCCTCAGGCTGCAAAGGCGAACACCCGTTCAACCAGGTCGATATGGAATACGGCTTCCGATTGCTCCAAAACCTTTGCGAATATTTTCTGATCGAGGTCATCTCAGCCGCCTGGATGGGCAACCACTTTCATCTGGTCGTTTACGCTCCCGGGCCGGACGGATTGCCGTCGATCAAGGACATCGCCAAACGACACAACTCTTACTATAGCAATATGTTGGATAAATTTACGTATGCACCGAAACAGATGCCGAAAATCAACCCGGCCGACTTGGAAATATGCCGCGAAACCGGCCTGAAAATGATCGACATCAGCTACTTTATGCGCGCCTTTCAACAACGTTTCACCGTCGTCTACAACCAATCCCGCGACCGCATCGGCAAACTCTGGGCCAACAAATTCAAAAGCGTCATCCTCGACAGTCGCAACTCCCTGGAAGCGTGCGTCTTATATGTAGAGTTAAACCCCGTCCGCGCCGGCCTGACCACCGATCCGTCCGACTACCATTTCACGACCTGGGGCCGCTACAACGGCACCGGCAAACACCTTTTTCATACGAATTTCGTCAAACATCTCAAACAAAACATCTGGCATCGCGACACCTCGGAATGGACCGACAACGATCTATTTAACTATTTCCGCAGTGAACTGGCGCGAATCGTCGCGGCGGAAAGCGGAGCCACGAGTGAAGAGATATTCGAGGTGCAAGAACAAGCCAGACGCAAAGAATCGATGCCGATCCGTTTTCTGCGACGCACCCGCCACTTCAGCGACGGAGCGATTCTCGGTTCAAAATTATTCATCCGTGAAATGGGCGCAAAATTCGACAATCCCGCTCGAGTGAGTAAAAAACAATTAAGCCGCGGCCTCGGCCCCGCCGGAACCGTGATCTACTGCTTCCGAAAACTCCAGAACTGACTACAGCTTGCCAGCAATCAGCCTGATTTACATTTTTTATTTAATCAGGTATTTTTCACCGGCACGGGCCTCAAAAGACCAGAGGCCGGGAGCATACTCATTAACCGCAACATCAATTCGCGGTTTGTCCGCTGAACGCAGAACACATGGACCGTCAAAGTCAGGAATAATCACTGCCTCAGCCAGAACACTGTTTTGCCAGGCGATATCAACGGTAAAACCACCACGAGCGCGCAAACCTGTCACCTTTCCATCAGGCCAGTCCGGCGGCAGAGCCGGCAGCAGATGCAACGCAAACAACGGCACATCCCCGGAGAATTCAACTTTCTCATAGCTCTGCAACAGCGCTTCGGCCATCCCGGCGGTTCCGCCGAAATTGCCGTCGATCTGGAATGGCGGATGACAATCAAACATATTCGGGTAAGTTGATTTACCAAGCAGCGCGTTCAGGTTTTCGCCGACCTCTTTTCCGTGCAGCAGACGCGCGTAAAACAAAATCATCCAGGCGCGCGACCAGCCGGTCCCCGCGCCGCCGTGGGCAAGGCGGTATTCCAGTGTTTTGATCGCGCCGTCAACCAGTTCCGGCGAATAATGCGGCGATATTTCACTGCCGGGGAAAAGTCCGAAAAGATGAGAAACATGGCGGTGTCCAGGTTCAATCTCCTCGAGCTCCTCACGCCATTCCAGAATCCGGCCATCAGAACCGGTTTTCGTTTTCGGCAGTAGCTCCAGAATTTCCGCGACTTTGCCGGAAAATTCTTCATTTTCATCCAGAATAGTTATCGTATCCTGCACCGCCAGAAAAAATTCACGCAGGATCTGCGAGTCCATTGTCGGGGCCATACATAAAGCGCCGCGTTCGCCATCAGGAAGAATATAAGTATTCTCCGGCGACACGCTGGGTCCCGTACCCAATGTACCATCCGGCAATTCGGTCAAATAATCAAAATAAAACAACGCGTATTCCCGCATCAGGGGCCAGGCGATATCGCACAGGAATTCCCGGTCACGAGTCATGCAGTAACGCTCCCACATGTGCAAAGCAAACCACGGCATACTCATCGGCCAGTGGTTGTTGTTTACGCCCTCGCCGCAAACCCCGCAATCGAAAAACGCATCGGAATTATGCTGGCAGACCGCCCCACGGCAATTGAATATTTCCCGCGCCGCCTCCCGTGCGTTCGGCAGTAATTTTTGCAAAAATGTAAACAGCGCGTCGTGACACTCGCTCAGGTTGCATATTTCCGCCGGCCAGTAACACATCTGGATGTTGATATTGATCGTGAACTTGCTTTCCCAGGACGGAGTATAAGAATCATTCCAAATCCCCTGCAGATTTGACGGCAGGCGACATCCCGGCTGACTGCACGAAACAAGCATCAGCCGCCCGAACGCAAAATAAGCAGCCAGCAAACCGGGATCACTACCGCCCAGCCCCATTAATTCCAGCCGTTTATCGGTCGGCAGTTCTTCAAGTTCCGGCGGTGACGACATCAGCAAATTACAGCGCCCGGTCAGTCTGCGCATTTCAGTTTCATGCTGAGTTTTGATAATATCATAGCCGGCAACAACCGCCGCATCAAGCTGGAGCAAAGACTCATGCATCGGGTCATCACAGCCATAGTCCGTATTTGCCGCGACGTATAAAGTTAAGGCGTCAGCCTTTTCACACACAACATGGTCGCCAATTGTCTTTAGTTCGCCGCCTTCGGCCACGGCTTTGACCACCGCGGCGAATCTTACACCATTCGGACCGCAAGAGCCTTCTATCGAACATGAATCGTGGTTGGAAACCGCAGTTTTGCCATTGAAAGGGCGTCGGGTAAAATATGCGTAAAGCGAGATCATTTCAGGCCGATCGGCGGTAAAACGCACCGCGATAACCTCGGAATCCCGGCTGACAAAAACTTCCCGGTAAAATGTCACATCATCAATCTTGTAGCGACAGGAAATAACTCCTGTTTCCAAATCCAGTTCCCGGCGATAGTCTGACAAGTTCAGGGGGAAAGGCCGGTCGGTCCAGGTAATATTCAGGTAGCCCAGCGGCTGATACACCGATTGTTCTTTCGGGGTAGAACGCAATGCCAACTGAGCGAGGTTTTCCGCTTCCCTGATTCGACCGGCCTGCAACAATTGTCGAATTTCATCGATGGATTTTGCCGAATCGGGATTGTAACGTTTCTCAGCTTCATTGCGATACCATACCGTTTCCTCGTTGATTAAAATGCGTTCATCGTGAAAACAGGAACCTTTCGGGGCATCAGGAACCATCACGCCAAGGCGGCCGTTTCCCGCCGGTAAGTTATTGTTAAAATCTCCTCCCGGTCTATCATACCATATTTTCATAAATATTCCGAATTAAATTTAAAATAGTTTTATCAGTTCATTCACCGACTTTTTGATATTTTCTTCAAGTTTTTTGCGCCTGTCCCGTTTGGATGGATTGTCATTTTTTTTCGTCGCATTTTGACTGTCGTCCGATTCCTCCTGCTTAACGCCGTTGCGGATATTGTTAAAGATCTGCTTCAGGTCATTTCCGGAATTCTTAATGATCTTGCCAACCCCCTCACCTTTCAAAATCCCCAGTGTGTTGCGCCGTAAAAACTCCGTGGATATCCTGGCAACCGAATCTGTTTTCGGGTGTTCAAGCGTACCATATATTCGTACCGGCAGATCAATCCCGTAGAATGAGTACAATGAGTTAAGATCCAACCTGTCACCGGTGCCGAGTCGCATAGTTCCGGTAAATGAAAAATTCCCAATCTTACGACCTGAAAATTCACATTTATTAACTTTTATTTGCCCATTGCCGGACTGAAGTCTGATCCGGCTTTTTTCCAGTTCAATATTATATTTTGATGAAACGATATCCTTAAAATAATTAACCGAGAACATAGCGCGGGGACTTTTCGCCAGCACCGGAAGGTATTTCGAGATTTGTGTCATCATATTCAGCGGGATAAAAAACACGTTCCCGACCCAGGTATTTGAAAAACTGTAAGGAATTGAAATATCCTCCAGGTCTATTTTCAAATTTCCGTTCATATTATCCCACAGTTTGGGAGCATGCAGGCCAACACCGTGAACGTCAAGCGCCAGGTCGCGCAATTTTCCGGTCGAACTCTGCGCTTCGGTTACCGGCAGGAGTTTGAAAAACGGCACTAGATCAAATCCCCTGGAATCGGCTTTAATTTTATACGCCACCCCGGCGGGTTCGCTGACCATGGTGATTTTTGCGTCGAGCGGAGCGTTGTTGACCACCAGTTTAAGCGGGTCGGCGGTGAAAGTCTTTTTCCTGAGAAAAAGTTTGGCAGACACAGAACACTTGTTATTGCCGGCCAGCAGGATTTTCTTCAAATTCAGTTGACTTTTGATGCCGCGCTCTCCAAAATCAAATTTGATCTCAACCGGTTTTTTCGATTTTGTTTTTTTGTAGGCTGATCTCTTTTGATCGACCTTCTTCGCTTTGCGATCAGCCGCGATCACATTACGCAGTCCCGGCATATCGATCAGCGACGAATCCACATTCAGAAAACCGGTCTTTTTTGAATTGACCAGAGGCCATTTATACTGCATATTCAAATTTGCCAGTTGCCTTTTGGTCGAAATGGAATTTAACGCCAAATCAGCGGTTCCGGTCACAAAATCAAGCCCGCCGTCACCGC